>CBDBFA010000001.1:0-266360 GCA_965204545.1 Opitutales bacterium
ACTCAACAATTCTTGGAATTCCGACACTTCGGAAAAGGGTTCTCCACTTGGGAGAATGCCGGAGGCATCTATTTTCCGGCCTCTGTTTCCGTAGCGGGTTCGCCACAATCCGGCGGCGTCAAAATTCTCCAGGGCGAAACCCAAAGGATCGATTTTTCGATGACATTCAGTGCAAGTAGGTACTTCGCGGTGTTTGGCCAACAGCTCCCGAATGGTCTTTGCCTCGCTCACGTCGGATTCGATGAGCGGCACATCCGGCGGAGGAGGAGGAGGGGATCGACCAAGCAGGTTTTCCAAGACGTAGATGCCGCGAACAACCGGTGAGGTATCGACACCGTTTGCCGAAGCCACTTGCACCAGGGCATGGCCCGTCAGACCTCGTCGTTGAGTTCCGGCCAAGGACACCCGGCGCAGTTCATGCCCTTCCATTCCTTCGAGGCCGTAGTGCCGGGCCAATTCGCGATTGAGGAAGGAGTAATCGGCGGAGAGGAATTCACCCGGACTGAGGTTGTTGTCCAGCACATGGCGAAAAAAGGTTTCGGTCTCCGCCATCATGGCCTTTTCGATATTATCCCGGTGATAAGTTCTGAATTCCTCGGACACGGGCATTTCTCCTATATTATCAACCTCGAGCCAGCGTCTGATAAAATTGGATACGAAACGATCGGATTTGGAATCGCGCAACATGCGATCGATCTGTCGGCGCAATACTTCCGGATGGCGCAAGCGTCCTGCTTCGGCTTCGGCCAGTAACTGCTCATCCGGCATGGAAGACCAAAGGAAATAGGAGAGGCGCGATGCGAGGGTGTAATCGTTTAAAGGTCCCTCGCCTTCGGAAAGGTAAAGAAAGGCGGGGGAACATAAAATGGTTTGAAAACCCAGTTGCAGCGCTTCGAGCGGTTCCAGGCCTTCCTTTAATTTTTTGGTCACGAGCGATTCTATCGGATCCAGCTCATCGTCTTGCAAAGGCCGACGAAAAGCAGCCGTGGCGAAGCTTCGCAGCCGTCGCACAATAGTTTCAGGATTCAGTTGGTCGGGATTCAGCTCTCCGTAGAGCAGCAGATGCCCTGGGCTGGGCCATTGGTCCAGGCGTGGGCCTTCCACCTGGATTTCCCAGATTCTCAGTTTGGGTCCCCGGTAGACTTTCAATAATCCGTGAGATTTTTCATTCCCGGCTTTCATATCGGCGAAAGGGGCGACTTCCGGGTGTTGGCCCGCTTTTTGAGTTATGATGCGAACCAGGCGCTTGGTGGCGATGGTTCCATTGGCAAAGCGCACTTCTGGCTCAAAACCTTCCTCGATAAAAACGTTCCATTCAAACCATTGGGGCTTTTCATCGGTCAATTCCACCCGAGCCAACGATCGTTCCTTTGAAATACTGCCCGTACTTTCGACACTTCCTTCCCGGTCGACCGCGACGAGTTCCAGGACCAGCGGATCTCCGTTTTGGAAATCATCCAGGGCGTTGCCATAAGGATGGTATCGATCCACCGCCGCGGCCTTTACCCGCACCGTGTACATTCCGTTTTGGGAAACTCCTCCTCTGGTGAGGGGTTCAAACCCGATATGGCCGCCCCTGTAATGACGGCCATAGAGATCCGTGTAAGGGGTTTCCGGGATAAACCGAAAGCGATCGACCCGAAACAACTTCGGTAAATCGGCATTTTCTTTCCCATCGAAATAAAAGGGCGATTTCTGCATCCATCGCCTCGGTTTCGGTTTGTTGCCAAACTGCGTGGCTCGACCAATGGCCTCCTCTGCCGCCAGAAAATACTTATCCAACAGCATTCCCGAGGTTACCAGTTCAGCCCCGATGTTATCGAAACCATCGACTTCCACCTCGGCAGGAAATTCTCCCGCTGGATTCCATACCGAAACATTTAAACCCAGGAGATCGCCGATAGTGTGTCGGTACTCCCAAGCGTTGAGCCGGCGCAACACGCTATGGCCTCCGGAATCTGACATATGGGACAGCGATTCGGTTAGGAACCCGGTCGTGGAAGCCACCATTTTAGCTCGCTCGGCCGCGGAAGGCTGCGGTTCATCCTCGGGAGGCATATCCCCGAGGTTGAGCATATCCAGGATTTCCTGCCAAAGTTCCAACTCATCGGTACTACGGGCGGTCTCAGACAAATGATCAAACCGGCGATCGGCTTTCTGTTTATCCGGGCCGTGACATTTGATGCAGTGTTCCTGCAGGAAATCCACGCGTGAGTAGGCCGAGGCATCGTCCTGCCGCCAAACCACCAATAGCACAACTGCCAGCGCCGCGATCCGAACCCTCCTCATGGTGAAACCTTAAACGAGTTGCATCGGTGAAAACGTAGAGGTGCTTCTTCCGAAACTTTCTATCTCCAAGCCGAACCATTGCAGGGAGGACAACCAAAGATTACACAGCGGCACGCGCTTGTGCTTCTCTTCAGGACAAACGAGGTGGCCTTGGTGATCGATGCCGCCACCGGCTAAAATTACCGGAACGTCACGGTTGCTATGGGTGTGGGCATTTCCCATACCGCTTCCCAATATGACCAGTGTATGATCGAACAATTGAGCCTCCTTGAGCCGGTCGAGGAATCGGGCAAACTGAGTCATCAGGTAGGTCTCCACGACTTGAAGTTGAGCCAGCCTATCTTCCGCCTTCCCGTGATGGGACAAACCATGATAGGAACCCACATTCAGATCGGTCGTCCTGAAGCCAAGGGGAATCTCGAAGGTTGCAACCCGGGTTGAATCGGTTTGCAGGGCCAGCACCAGCAGGTCGTAGATAAGCGGCATCTCTTCGATCTGCATACGGTCTTCGTCCAACACGGGATCGATAGGGGAATCCGGCTTGGGCCGATCGAGCCACTCTTTGGACATGCGGAGGCGCTGTTCCACCTCCCGGACGGAAGTGAGGTACTGGTCAAGCTTATCCCGATCGGTTGCGTTAAGTTTTCCTCCGAGGGTCTTGGCCGATTCACGCAGGGCGTCCAACACGCTGGCTCGATGAAGCAGCCGTTCGCGTTCCCGGGTCAGGCTGGCTTTGTCGGCATTCACAAACAACGCCTCAAACAAACGAGCGGGATTGCTGATCGGAGGAATGTTGACGCCGGAACGGTTCCAGCACATATCCGTTCCTCCACCTATGCCCGCGGTAATCGAAGGATACCGTGCCACGCTCCCGGCGTATTCGGCCGCCGATTGATCGATGGTCATATTCTTGGCCGGAAATCCGGCGGCCTCATTCTTGCGAACCCCGCTTAAAAACGAATGAACCGCCGAATGCCCTCCTTTGACGTCGTGATCCAGGTTCGAAAACACGGTGAAATCATTTCGGTGACGATCGATATGCTTCAGGGTCGAACTCGTTTCGTAATCCAACCCCGGAGTTTTTGGAAAAAATCCTCCCGGCCAGAAACCCAAATGATTACCCACGCATACCATACGCCTAGGGTTTGTTTCCGGAGCCGCCGCCAGATACCCGGTATGAAGGCTTTCAAAAGCGGGAAGGGCCAAAGTGACGCCCAGTCCGCGGAGAAAATTGCGACGGGTCAGTTTAGAGGTTGGCAAACTCATGACGGCGGAAATATTTTTCCACTTATTTGAGAGCCTGGTCAATCATAACCTTACAGGTCCCCGTCGGGGTAAAGGATGAAGGCTGAAGGATGAAGGCTGAAATTAATCGTGATCATGATCGTGATCGAAAATAACGGAGGGGGAGAGGCGCCCTTTATCCGTGCTCATCCGTGGGATCTTTGATCCTTGGCGAGAGAAATGAATTTTCTGCAACCCCTGGCGGTGATCCTCGGAACCCTGGCGGTGATATTTTTGTCACTGAGCGCCTCGCTCTATATCAAGCAACGCAAAATGCTCTATTTCCCGCAACCGCTCAGCCGGTCCTCGCCCCACCTTCTGGGAATGGAGCCGTATGAAAAGACCTTCCAGCGAAACGGCGTCCACTTGCACGGTTGGCTGATAAATCCGGAAAAGGAAAAACTAATCATTTACTACGGTGGAAACGGCGAGGAAGTGTCCTACAATTTTGAAAGCTTCAGGCGGCTTGAGGATCACGCCATCCTGATGATGAATTATCGAGGCTATGGGGAAAGCCAAGGGTCTCCCTCGGAAAAGCATCTGGTGGGCGACGCCCTGGCCCTTTTCGATGATATGAGCAAGAGCTACCCGACCATTATCCTGTTCGGCCGCAGCCTGGGATCCGGAATAGCGGTTCAGGTGGCCGGCAGAAGAGCCGTCCACTCGCTCATTCTGGTGACTCCCTTCGACAGTGTGGTGGCAGTTGGACAAAAGCTGTTTCCCTTTGCCCCGGTATCGCTCCTGGCCAAGGACCGCTACGATTCAATCGCGGCCAGCCGAGGGATTAAATTGCCCGCGCTCTTCCTTCTGGCGGAAATGGATGAGATCATCCCGATACGTCACGGCATCAATTTGGCCGATCATTGGGAGGGAGAAAGCCAAGTGGTCACCATCGATGGCGCCATGCACAATACCATCGGGAAATATCCCGGTTATTGGGAAAGCATCGTCCGGTTTCTAAGTGAGGAAGAATAAACCACAGAGAGAGGCGCCGTTGGCGCCAATTAGGAAATAGGGAGAAGGGAGTGGTGGAATGATGGAATGATGGGCAGGAAGTGAACATGGATTAAAAAGATGGACGGGATAAGGAATGGTGTGACCACGGATTACAAGGAAGAGCGAGGAGTTCAACAACCAGCATCCAGCGTCTGGCTATTACGCCAGAGGCGTTAAACTCCAAAGCCCAGTGTCGCGTAGCGCACGCTGGGTTACCGGTCACCCCTATGACCGAACCCCAACGGGGTTCCACAAAAGGCTCCCAAGATCGCCTATCAGGATTCGGGCTTTGTCTTCTTCAGACCCGTCACCCGATCGCCTTCTTTCCACTCTCCCCTTTTCTTGAGGAGTTCAACTCGCTCGAACCGTTTGAGGACGGTTCGATTTTTTTTTCGGGTAGTTCTGCTGCTGCGAAAGGTATTGTGCTGGGACATGCCTGCTATGGGGTTTGTGGCGGGAAAGGTGAGTCCTTTGCGCCCTTCTTTCAAGTAGAATTTTGCGGATCCCTGGGAAAATCGTGTTTGAGAAAAACCACAGAGGCCACAGAGAGCACAGAGAGGGAGGAGGCGCCGAGGGCGCCTTTCCTTTCGATCAGGATCAGGATCACGATCACGATCACGATAAAACTTTGTGCCTTTTAATTCCTAATTCCTAATTCCTAATTGGCGCGCCTTAGCGCGCCTTCTCTGTGCTCTCTGGGTTCTCTGTGGTTAATCCATGTTTAATTTCCTGGAGGAGGACTCGGCCCAATTTCGATACTTTTCGCCTACATCGGCGAGGTCGGCCACGGTCCATTGCGGCGTCTCATAGGGATGGTTTCGGTGGACCAGCGCCTTGAGCGCCGAGGCATTTTTCCGCAACACTTTGAGGGTGAGGCGGAATTCGCCGGCTTTTTCCACCGCGCCTTCCCATCGGTAGAATGAAGTTATGGGCCCCTCGATCTGCACACAGGCGGCCAGACCCTCTTCCACGGCAAGCCGGGCCAATTTTTCCGCTTGCTCGCGGGTTTCGGTAGTGGTCCAGGCAATGTTCATTATGCGAAGCAGTTTGGTGATTACAGTGGGGTTTGTAGAGTTGAAATTATTGATGAAAAAACCAATTGCCAAACCCCAAAAGAGAATGCAGGCTGGCTGGCTTTTCATAATTTCACCTTGCCAACCCCGTAAGCTCTCCAATTTTTTCCCAGGCCTCCCGTGCGAGACGATTACCTAAAAGCAGCTCACGAAATAGTCCCCGATCCAAACATATTGGTCAATCTGGTTTCCCGCCGCGTGAAGCAACTCAAATTCGGCCAGAAGCCGTTGATTGAATCCTTGGAGCGGCTGGACCCGGAAGACATCGCCCTGAAAGAGATCATCGAGGGAAAGATCAGCTACGAACTGGCCGAATAAACTTTCGGTGGCATGGCCCTTGCAGGGAGGGGACCAGGCGCCAGGAGGCGCCAATTAGGAATGAGGAATTTTGTGTTTTTGTGCTTTTTTGTGGCTAATTACTTTTCAGCCTGTCCTTTCGATCGCGATCACGATTAATTTCAGCCTTCATCCTTTATTGATGCAACCGTTCCCCTGCCATGGCCAAAAAGAAGACAGGCAAAAATCGCGTTTCCGAAATCCGCAATTCCAAGGCGTTTCGGAATTACGTGGTTGGGGAAAGATTTGAGGCGGGGATTGCTCTGCGGGGAACGGAAGTGAAATCCATACGGGAGCACAAGGCGCAGATCAACGACGCATTTTGCCGAGTGGAAAATAACGAAATTTTTCTCTACCACGCCCATATTGCGGAATACTCCCATGGCAACCTGAACAACCACGCCCCCCGCAGGCCGCGCAAACTGCTTCTGAATCGCCGGGAAATCAACCGCCTTAGAGGGGCTTTGGAGGTAAAGGGCAAGGCCTTGATTCCCCTGCGGCTCTACTTCAGGCGTGGCTTGATCAAGGTGGAAATTGCCCTGTGCACCGGGAAAAAGCTTTACGACAAGCGCCAGGATCTGAAAAAGAAGGCGATCATGCGCGAAGTTGAACGCGCCTTTACCCACCGTTAAAATAAAATGGCAGCGTCAGTCGTCGTTCGCGTCCCTTGCAGCACTTCCAATTGTGGATCCGGTTTCGATACCCTTGGGTTGGCGCTCAATCTGTATGGGAGGGTACGGTTGAGTCAGCGCGATGATGACCGGGTGGTCTACACCGGAACCGACCCGGCCTTTCCCAGTGCGGCCATAGGCATGTTGGAAGAGGTCAGGAAGTCCTTTGCCCAGTTTATCGGCAGTGATGTGCCCGGTTTCGATTTCGATATTGATTCCGAGGTTCCGATCGCCCGGGGATTGGGATCCAGTGTAATTTTGCGGGCGGGCGCTTTGGGTTGCTTGAACGAATTGGCCCATTCCCCTTTGTCGCGAGACCAGATGGTCGATATCGTCACCCGGATTGAGGGTCATCCCGACAATGCCTCGGCCGGGATTCTCGGTGGATTCACCGTGGCGCGATTCTGTCCGCAACGGCAACATTATATGGGAACCCAATCCTTCCCGGTTTCCCATAAATTGACTTTCGTGGTGGTGGCCCCGGAGCTTGAAATCATGACCGATGAATCCCGGGAACAGTTGCCCCAGGAAATCGGTTTTCAGGACGTGGTGGACAGTTTGAACGGTTTGGCCTACCTGGTGGCGGCCTTTGCCTCGGGCAAATACGAAAACCTCGGGGTTTATCGCGTGGATCGCCTGCACGAACCGCAACGGCTTAAGAACATTCCCCAGGGCAGGGAGGCCATTGAAGCCGGGATCGATGCGGGAGCCTTGACCGGCTGGCTAAGTGGGAGCGGCAGCAGCGTACTGTGTGTGGCCCATCGGGAAACGAGCGCCGAGGTATTGCAAGCCATGTCCTCACCGTTCCAGCAACACGGCATACCGGTCGATAGCTACACCTTGCAGGCGGACAACTCCGGCCTCATGGTTGAATAGGATAATTGGCGCCAACGGCACCCTTAGCGCCCCTTAGCGTGCTCTGCGAGATTCCTCTCCTCTCAGCATCTCTCCCCCCTTTTTGCGCTTTTTGCGTTCTTTTGCGGATATTAATCTCCTGTTCGCGAAGCGATCCTGTTCCGGCATAGCCGGACCAAGCGCAGCGTTGTTAGAATAATTCCTAATTCCTAATTGGCGCCCCCGGCGCCTCATGTGCCTCTGTGCCATCTCGCTTTGGCGAGATCAGGCACTAATTGATTTCCATTTTGATCCTGGACCAGGCGGGCTTTCCGTCTTTGATATGAGGATAGAAACGCAACTTCCCCAAAACCTCGAAAAATCGCTCCCTGGCCTCTGCATTCAGATGGTCCGGAATTTCCAGGTCGGAAACAAAACCCAAATCCGATATTATGAAGTTGGCATCAAAGCCTTTGGGATAAGTCAGGTCTCCAAAGCGATGGATTGGAATCGTTTCGTACAACAACGGGGGTAAGGTTTTTCCTTCACGTCCTTCCAGGTACTCGCTTCTGGCCTTGGTGAAGGCCTGGATGCCATCTTCGATAAAATACTGGAGTTGTCTCCTTTTGTCGGTAATCAACTCCTTCCCTTTTGTAAAAAAATACAAAGCAAAATCATCCCCATCGAAAAACCTGTCTTCCAAGGGGACCCGCTTCCTATACTCTCGGTTTGCCTGCATGTCCCCCAAGGAGCGCCAGTGGTAATTTATCGAACCCCCCAAATTTTTTATAACTAAGAGGAAATAAACGTCTTCTATGGGTTTTTCCGATTGGCAGCGAACCGTAATGGAGGGCTCCTGTCCCGTAAAAATCCATCCATTTTCCGTCCTCACGATGGGAGCGGTATAGCTCAACGTTGGAACGGTAATTTTCCCTTCGGCAAAGGAACCGGCTGCATAATAGAGCACTTTGTCGTCTTTGTTTGCCGTCTTCCGCCCTTTGGAATCCATATAGGCCGGATACTTTGAGCCCACATTAATCACGGGCATGGCTTGGCCGTTTACCACTACCAGGGGCCGTAAGGGAAAGAAGTCCTGATTCAATGCGCTCAACAGAACGGCGCTACGAAAGGCCGACCCATCCACCCCCGATTCCTCACTTACGGATTCGAGGGTCGTTACGAGCGTTGCCGCTTTAACGTGTCCCTGGTCGGCAGCCATTTTCAGGTAACGTCTGGCCTTATTGATATCTTTCTGAACCTCTTTACCCAAGGTGTAGAAAAATCCTACTTCGTATTGGGCATCCATGTCGCCCAACCTTGCCGCTTCTTCCAGGTAGCGAATACCACGAAGGTGGTTTTGCTCTAGCCCCTCACCATTAAAGTAGGCGGCTCCAATCACCCGCAAGGCCAGGATGGAACCCTCTTTGGCTGCCTCCGAGATCCAATACCAGAATTGTTCATCGGCGTACTCATTGGGATAGTCGCGGTTATTCCGGAAGTGCATGGCTAGTTCCTCCATGTATTCGGTTTCCCTCAGGCTTACGGCCCGATAAACCTTTTCCGGAAAAGTGATTTCATTTGGTTTGCCATCCAAATCGGAAAAGAGCTTCCTGGCATATTCTTCACCGCTTTCCGCGGCTTCCCGCATGAAGCGAACCCCTTCAATCACGTCCTTCCCACATTGGTAACCTGCATACAGGGCATAACCCCACAAGAGCTTCCCTTCCGGAAAACCTTCTTCGGAGGTGGCCATTTTTTCCCATATCTCAACTGCTTGCTTTTCCTCTTGGGGTCCAAAAATTCCGAACAATTTCCACCCCGATACCGCCAATTGAGCTTCCGGGAATTGCGATTTGGCCAAACCAACAATTTGTCTAACGGCCAAAAGGGCCTCCTCATCCAACTCCTCGCCTCGAGTACTTTTCCGGGCTTTTTCCAAGATGGCTTCGAGCTTAGGTGAATATTTAAAGACACTCAGCCTTGCTCTTCGCGACAGAATACTGACCCATCCCATCATGCTTTCGACAGTAACAAAACTCGAGATTCCCTTCTGGCTTTCCCACTGTTTCAGTTCCGACTCCCACCAGAGAAACTGAAACCGGGGAAGGCCTTCATCGGCAAGTTCCTTAACGATATCCCAAACAAACACGGGTGGAAGGTCTCCCATGAATTCCGATACCGCCTCTCCCAAATCTGAGATTACTCTCCGATTTACGGACAATCTCCTGGGACCACTGTAATTGAAATTTATTCTGGGGACAATCCCCTTCCCTTGCCTGATCAGATCCTTGGCCACCAATCTCGCTCGGTCATACCCCATACGGTTTGCTTCCCACAGGTATCGGATAGCCTCTTCGTAGTCCTTGCTCAGGCGCTCACCGCTGATCAATTCTTCGGCAAAGGCCACCTTGGCTTCCGCATGATCGGTTTCGCAGGCATTTCTCAAGCTGCGCATGGCGCGTTCTTCCGAAAATAATTCGGTTTCTTCGGCGAGGTATTGCTGGTAGACCCAAAACCCGGCCTGTCCGTACCCTTCCTTTACTGCCCCATCCAACCAATAGAACGCTTCCTCCGGGTTGCTGAAGCTGAGGTTGAGGTCCAAGCACAACTTGCCCAGTTCGAACTTGCTTTCCCCGTCCCGCTCTTCCGCAGCCTTCTGGTAAAGTGGGGCGTAATCCCCGTACCGGGCGGAAAAAGGAGTTCCCAGTTTTTTGATCTCCTCTTCCGTCAAAGGCGGAATGGAGGAATCAAATTGAGACCGGTACTTCCTGGCCGTTAATGCGAATTTATCCAACTGATAATCAACTTCTTGCAGATAAAGAGAATCGATGTAATCGATGTTTGACCGGAGGGCCATCAGCATTTTTTCGTCCAGGCCATCCACCAGCCTCATCAAGGCCGAAGCTCTCACCTGCTCGACGCGATCCCAGTCTTCATCCAGATAGGCGGATTTCAGCAGGAATTCGACCGCTTCAAATTGACCCAGAGCCGCTCCGACCTCCAGTAGCTCAATTCCTCTTTCCTGGTTCGTTATCGTTCCAATTCCGCGGTAATAGGAATGGGCCAGGGGATAAACCGCTTCCTCCACCCCGACTTTTACCGCTTTGAACAGATAATCGAAAGCAATGGGCGCAAAACGCGGGTGATCTCCCAACCTTCTGTAGGCCATCCCCGTTTTATACATGGCCCGGGCATGACCCTGCCTGGCCGCTTCCAGGAACCATTTGTCCGAATCCTCCAAATTCTCCTCTTCCTCCAGCAGCATTCCCAAATAATACTGAGCCTCGGGGTAGCCCGCTTCCGCCGCCTTTTCAACCTGACGTTGGAGATCCCACTTTTCGGAATATTTCAACGAACCATCGGCAGACTCCAAAGTCTTTTCCGCCTCCTTGAACAAACCGTAGGGATGACGGCTATGGGCCAACTCCAGAAATAACCGATTGGCCGCCTCGACGTCGCGGACGACTCCCTTTCCCGAAACCAGCGCCTTCCCATAAACGACCTTGGCCTCGTCCATGCCTTCCTGGCTGAGCATACGGGCCATTCGAATTCCATCCGCCACCAAGTCCTCTCCCATTCGACCGCTGGAAAAAATACTCATCAGCGCCATGCGGGCGGGAAGGTGCTGCTGCTCCTCGGCTTTTTCATACCATCCCACCGCCTCCTCCAAGCCTCCCTTATTATTCCTCAGCCGCTCGGCCCATTGAAATTGCGCGTTCGCTTCCCCTGTTTCCGCCTGGATCAACAATGGATCGCGGGTATCCTTTTCCGCACAACCGCTCACCAGAAACAGGATCAGCAGACCCATAAGCTGAAAAAAGAATTTCATGATGGGGGCATCAGGTTTGATTTTAAAAATTCCACCACCGCTTCAAAGACCATGGCTTGGTTTCTCGGCATAATGAACCCGTGTCCTTCGTCCTCCACCTCCATCCATTCGTAGGGTTTACCCTGTCTCTTTAAAGCTGCCACCAATTGCTCGGCTTGTTCAAAACTGGCTACCTCGTCCCGTTTTCCATGCACCACCAGAATGGGCTTTTTCAAGGCATCGATTTGATTAATGGGAGAAATCTCACGGAGCCGGTTGCGATCCCTCCACTCCTGTCCTACCATCTCTTTCCAAGTCTCATAGGAAAGCCCTCGATTGGAGCCTTTCTTCACATTCTTCGTTGCCAGGATTAAATCGTATATCCCGGAAATCGCCACACCGCACCTGAATTTTTCCGGACGGGATGTCAGCGCCAGGGCCGAGGCATAACCGCCATAACTGATCCCCATTATGGCAACCTTATCGGGGTCGGCATAACCGTTTTCCACCGCCCAATTCACTCCGTCCTCGATGTCGTTTTGCACCCCCCAGCCATAATCCTGCTTGATCGAATAAAAGTGCTCATAACCATAACCGGTAGACCCGCGGAAATTGACCTGCATAACGGAAAACCCATTGTAAACCAGCCACTGCACCACGGGATCAAAACCATAGGAATCCCGCATCCAAGGCCCTCCGTGAACCAGCATGATCAGTGGACTCCGCCCTGTCTCGCCAGCCGGTTTGGCCTGAGTCAAATAGCCTGCAATGGATAATCCGTCCCGGCTGGCAAAGCGAATGGGCCTGGACTCCGGCATTTCTACCTCCATCAGATCCTCGTTGGCCGAACCGATCCGGATCAACTCTTCCGATTCGTTCTTGTAAAGGTAATACTCGAGGGGGCGATTGCTCCGAATGGCACTTAACAAAAACACCGTCTCCCCTTTGTTCCAACCGGTTATCAGGTTTTTGGAGCCGGGCAACTGCGCATCTACCTTGGCCTGCAAATCACTGAAAAACGGATCCACCCAGTGCATGGCCGGATACTCCCGATCAATTAAAAATCCAACCCATTTTTTCCTCTTATAACTGATTGAAGCATACGTCCAGCTCTTCAATACGTCCACAAAATCGTATTCCGGATCATGGGCCACCTCCTCCAGTATGCTTTGTGAAACCATGTCGTATTTGTATAAGGCGGTGGTATCCCTGAGTTTGTTTGACGCGAAGTAAAAGTGATCGGGATTAAAATCGAATCCCAAGAAATATTCACGGCGCTGAGTGACGTTATACTTGTCCACGTCAAATCCTTCCAGCTCCCGCCCATCGAATACCTTGTCGAAGGGCAACCATTTATTGGACTTTACCGGCCGATAGAAGAATTCCAGCTTTCGGGAGCCGAATTTGAACGCCATGCGTACCCTGCCCTGAAGGTCGGCATAGAAAATATCAAAGCGCTTGGGATTTTTGAAAATCGTCTTCGGTTGACCCGATTTCAGATCGATTCGGTAAACCTGCCGGACCCCGTATTTATCGAAAGCCGAAATTAGAATCCCACCTTTGTCTTCCGGCAACAGGGACAGTACGCGCGGCAGGGAAAAATTGCCCCAAAATATGGCAAAATAGGATACGAAAACCTTTTCCGAATCGTATAGTAAAGTCCGCTTGTTGTCCTGGAGATCGAGCAGGTAAACGTCCCCGAACTGGGTTTGAAAAATAATCCGATCTTCATCTTTCCAATCGATGAAATTAATATAGTCCTCTTTGACGTCCTTTCCCACATAGGCTCTCTTTTCCATCGACTCCAGGTCGACGACGTAGAAATTGTGAAGCCCGGAACTGCTGAAAGTGTAGATAAACTGTTCTCCCGATGGAGATATTACAATGTTCCCGATGTTGGGCGCTTTGAAGAAATCCTCCGGAAACAACCGCCCCAATATCCCAATATCAAATTTGGCCGCCGCTGTATGAAAGGCTAAACAGCAAACCAAAAGGACCTTCCTGCAAGTGATCATAAAAGGATAAGGGGGAGTTCCCGTCAAAACGTCATTGGGACACACCTTGAAAAGGAACAGAATCAAGAGTTATTCACAACCAAATTTTCCATTCGGCTGACTTCAACTAGCAGGAGCGGTTTTAGCCCGCATATCTCACAAAATTCGTGACGAGCGAACGGAGGTCGAGTGCTGGCGGGGGTTTCGTACAGATTCGGGGGTGATGCCGGGTCGACACCCTGCAAAGTCCTGAATCCAGGGAAATCCCCGCCAGTGCCGACATACCGGAGCGCAGTAGAAAATTGGGAGATGTCGCATTCGCTCGGTAAGTGAGATATGCGGGTTAGGCCGCGATCCCCTTTTGACTCTCGCAAAGCTCGCAAAGAGCGCAAAGGTGGGCACTTCGCGCCAGTCTTCAGTTATCAGAGTTCAATGGTCAGTAGGCGCCGGAGGCGCCAATCTTGTTCCCGATACGCCAAGGGCGTTAAACTCCAAAGCCCAGTGTCGCGAAGCGCACACTGGGTAGGAATGGGCAAAAAATAAAGAACCCCAACGGGGTTCCACATCAAACTCCAAAACTCAGCAACTCAGCATCTCTCCCCCCTTTTTGCGCTTTTTGCGTTCTTTTGCGGCTATTAACCTCCTCCCCTCATGATAAGATGCCGCTTGAATTTCCAACGCATTTCCGACATCAAGGACATTATGCGCGCCTATGATATTGCGGCTATTCCCGGCGACGGTATTGGCAAGGAGGTCATCTCTGCCGGCCTGGAGGCCTTGGCTGTCCTGGCCGAGGGCAGCGGTGAGTTCCAACTCAATTTTGAGCATTTCGATTGGGGGTCGGAACGGTACAGGAGCCGAGGGGCCTTCATGCCCTCGAACGGAACGGAACAACTCGAATCATTCGATGCCATTTTATTTGGCGCGGTGGGCGCTCCCGATGTTCCGGACCACCTTTCCCTGTGGGGGCTGCGATTGGCTATCTGCCAGCCCCTGGACCAATACGCCAATGTCAGACCGGCCCGCATCCTGCCGGGTATCACCAGCCCCCTGCGAAACGCTACGGCCCAAAACCTCGACTGGGTCATCGTGCGGGAAAACACGGAAGGTGAATATTCCGGCCAAGGCGGACGCTCCCACCGGGGATTACCCGAAGAACTCGCCACTGAAGTTTCCGTTTTTACCCGCAGCGGTGTGGAGCGCATTATGCGCTTCGCCTTTGCCTTGGCCAGGTCGCGCCCACGCAAGTTGCTCACCGTGGTGACGAAATCCAACGCCCAGCGGCACGGTATGGTGATGTGGGACGAAATCGCCGCCCAAGTCGCGGCCGACTTTCCGGATGTCACCTGGGACAAAATGTTGGTCGACGCCATGACGGTGCGTATGACCATGCACCCCGAGACCATCGATACGGTTGTGGCGACCAATTTGCATGCCGACATTCTGTCAGACCTGGCCGCCGCGCTGGCGGGATCGATCGGTATCGCTCCCACTGCCAACATCAACCCGGAACGCAGGTTTCCTTCCATGTTCGAACCCATCCACGGCTCGGCTTTTGATATCACCGGCAAGGGAGTGGCCAACCCCATCGGCACGTTTTGGAGCGCCGTCATGATGCTCGAACACCTCGGCGAGTCGGAGGCGGCAGCCTCTCTCATGCAGGCGATCGAACGGGTCACCGCCGATCCCTCGTTTCATACCCCCGATCTGGGCGGCACGGCAACGACCTCCTCCGTAACCAACGCCGTTGTCGATGCCATAAGAAGTCCGCTAGTGCGGAGCCATTCCTGATTGGCGCCAACGACGCCTCCTCCTTTGTGCCATCTCGCCTTGGCGAGATCCAATTCCCTACAAATAGCCGAGCTGGATAAGGATGGACCTTACCGCTTCGACGGCGCCGTAGAGTGCCAAGAGAAATACGAATCCCATCAGCGCATTGTCCCACCAGCGATTGCGGTATTGCGCGCCTATGAATGACCCTTTGGCAGTAATCCACCAAATTCCACCGGCAATTGCCGGAATCATTACCACTGAAAAAGTATTGGCTAGAATCGTGAGGGACACGAACTCCGCCTGACCTCTCCATATCAGAGGTGAAACGACGATCCAAAGCGCCAAGTACCGGTAAACCTTCGAAGACCTGTATTCGACCTTGAGCGGTTCATTGTTTTTGGCTCGCCAGCGATACCAGGCGTGGCTTCCCAAACAGGATAAACCGAGACCGGCGCCCACGATCGAAGTAAAAATCGCGGCAAAAACACCAATGAGAAACATCAGGCGGCCCGCATCTCCCAGGATTCCGCCAAGCAGGACGGCCATGTCGTCGATCGAACCGATACTGAGGTCCGTGCCGAAGACCAGTTCGGCTCCAAGCGTCCACACCGCGAGGTTGAAGAGCACCATGACAACCACCGCCAGAATGAAATCGTATCTTTGAAGCCGTCTGTATTGAGGTCCCTTCCAGCCCTTCTGCTCCAGGAAGTATGGATACACCAGATTGACGAGCGAACCTCCCACTGCACCGATCATTCCCAGAGCTACCAGTGACGCACCGAACGGGCCGTGCTGCTCCGGAATCTCTAGAGCAAATACCCCCTTCAACAAGGCGCCGGGATCAAAACCAACCCAAAGGGCACAGCCCAGAAAAGAGACCGCCAATAACGCCATCAGTACCTTGAATATCCACTCCGCCCGTTTATAGATTGGCCGAAAAACGATCGATACTACGATTGCAACCCAGAATAGCTGCCAAAGAAAACGGTTTCCGACCCCCAGGATATCCACGGAAATCTCCCCAAGCCCCGCCAACATGAAGGTGGCACTCAAATGCCCCCAAATCAGGACGGCAATGAACAGGAACGGTGCATACAAACGGTTGAATCGCGCCAATCCATCGAGCACCCCTTCACCGCGAGGATTGCAAAGCTGGTACCGGGCGATCAACGAGACGAACGCGTAACGAACAGCCAAGGCGAGAACGATCGCCCAAGCGAGCGCATAGCCATAGTTCCCCCCGGACACCCCTGCCGCCACGATATCGCCTGCTCCTAGCCAGGTCAGGACCACGACGAATCCCGGGCCGAACGAACGTATGTATTGAATGAAACTCCTGGGAAGCTCTGCCTCATCAACCTCACCCGATGAAGAGCGGGATCGGGAATGGGATGCACCCGTATCAGGCATCGGATTTGCGCGGAATTCCTTTGGGAAGGAGGCCAGCAGGCTTTAATTGCCCATCAAAATTGTCAACTCATATCACGGGCAAGAATGGCGCGCCCGGCGCCCACTGAACACTGGCGCGGCAAGGATGCCGCCGCCCTACCGCTTACGTTTTGAAATGGTAGGGCAATCGCGTCCCCGCGATGCCGCAACCTCTTCTATATCCGGGTTTTTTGTGATGGATTATTTAAGAGAAACCACACTAGTTGATATTATTTTCGGTTGTAGGTGAGATGCAGAGGCAAATCCCGATCGAACTGTAGGAGCGGCTTTACGCCGCGATAATCTTAGCCGCAAAAAGATAAGAGATGCTGAGTTGCTGAGAGAAGAAATTGGAGAGCGCGCTAATTGGCGCCTCTCCCTCTTTGCGCTTTTTGCGTTCTTTTGCGGCTATTAATCTCTTCCTCAAATCCTTTCTATCCTTTGTATCCATGTTTTGCATTGTTCGATCACGATCACGATATTTCTCCGTGCTCTCTGTGTCCTCTGTGGTTAATCTTCTCCCTCCTAATCGGCGCCCACTGAACACTGGCGTGGAGCGCCCAACCCTTCTTCACCCTGGCCCTGGGCCGACCCTTTTGGGCTTGCCTAATTTCAACTATTTCCAAGATATCCCCGTCGGTTTGGTATTATCTCGTTCCTGTCATGCTTCAGCAAAAATTGCGGTGTTCATTTGTTACAGCTTTCCTGGCCCTATTACTTTCTAATCCACAACTCTTTTCCCATCCGGTCCTCGGAGATGATATCATAGACCTCGAGGAGTTTGAGATTCGGGGAAAGGCTTACGATTTGATTGGCCTCACCATGGCGAGCAGCATTGGAGCCGCTAACAACAGTGAGTTAAGCCAAAGGCCCGTTCAAAGGCGTGGAGAATTGCTGGAGGTTGTTCCCGGGATGATTGTCACTCAACATGCCGGTGAGGGCAAAGCGAACCAGTACTTCATACGCGGGTATAACCTCGATCATGGAACAGATTTTCATGTCGGTGTTGACGGTATGCCGGTGAATTTCAGAAATCATGCTCACGGCCAAGGCTATGCGGATATTAATTTCATCATACCGGAGTTCACAGAAGGCCTGGAGTATTTCAAAGGCCCGTTCTTTGTAGATTATGGAGATCTCTCTACTGCAGGCGGTGCCGAGTATAAATTTTTCCATGAGCTGCCTGCTGGAATAGCGAGTCTCAGTATAGGTGAAGAAGGGTATCACCGCGTGTTGTTGGGTGATACATTTGAGCTTGAAAAAGCATCCTTGACCTTGGGTTTTGAATATTCGCATGAGGATGGACCCTGGTTGAGGGAAAATGATTATGACCGCCTGAACTTCTTTGGTCGCTACCATCAAGGAGACAAAACAAACTTCGTTGATATAACTTTACTCATACACGAGGGGGAGTGGTTGTCATCCGATCAAATACCATTACGGGGTGTCGAATCCGGATTGGTTGATAGATTTGGAACTCTGGATGAGTCTACCGGCGGAGAAACGGAACGCCATAGTGTGTTGTTGAACTGGAGACAGGAGGTTGGTAATTCCGTAAACACTCTGGATGCCTGGTTCGGTTTCTATGACCTGCAGTTGTATTCGAACTTCACATACCATTTGAACGATCCGGTCAACGGCGACCAATTCGAGCAAAATGACGGTCGTTACTACGGCGGATTCAACTTTAAGCGTAAAACAAAGCATGAGCTGAATGGAGCAGAAAGTGAAACTTCAATCGGGATTCAAACCCGTTATGACTGGATCAGTGATTTGGGTCTCTACCTTTCAAGTAATCGCCAAAGGTTGAGCACGGTGAGGAAGGACGATGTCAACTCAGGGAATTTCAGCGCATTTGTTGAAAACGAAACCCAGTTCAACGACACTTTTAAAGCGGGATTTGGAATTCGTGCCGATAATTTCGAATTCGATGTAAACAGTGATAATTCCCTCAATTCCCGCAATGAATCCGATGGAATCATAAGTCCAAAAGTGAACCTTGTATTTGGGCCCTATGAGGAAACGGAATTTTATGTGAATGCAGGTTACGGATTCCACAGCAATGATGCTCGTGGAGTGACCATCGCGGTGGATCCGAATGATGGTGTAACCCCTGTTGACTCGGTTGATCCGTTAGTACGCACGATGGGTGCCGAAATCGGTATGCGGAATTCGTCTTCAGAATACATGGACTTGACTGCGACACTCTGGTTTTTGGAAAATGACAGTGAGTTGGTTTTTGTTGGGGATGGTGGTGGCACAGAGCCCAGCGACGGATCCGAAAGGTGGGGAATCGAGATAACTTCCTACTGGCGTCCAAAAGACTGGCTGGCCATTGACGCGGAATACGCCTATGTCGATGCAAAATTTGTCGGGGTAGAACCAGGATTTAACCTAATCCCCAACTCCATTGACCATTCAGCTGCCGCAGGTGTGACGGTTGACAATGGTGCAGGGTGGTTTGGAAGTATGCGAGCGCGTTATTTTGGCGCCCGCCCGCTTGAGGAAAGTGGATCCATTGAATCAAAAGACAGCTTCATGTTGAATGGACGTGTTGGATTCAGAAAAAATAATTGGGAAGTAGGTTTGGATGTGCTTAACTTTCTCGATCGCGACGACAACGATATCGAATATTATTACGAAAGCAGGCTGCCTGGGGAAGATGGAGGAATTGAAGATATCCATTTTCATCCCGTAGAGCCGCGACAACTGAGACTTTACGGACTTCTTCGGTTTTAGCCCACATTTCTCACTAACCGAGCGAATGCGACATCTCCCAATTTTCTACTGCGCTCCGGTATGTCGGTAAAAGGGGAATCAAATGGTAGGGCAATCGCGTCCCCGCGATGCCGCAACATACGCCTTCAGACCGGGCGCGGCAAGGATGCCGCCGCCCTACCGTTTACATTTCTCCTTCCCCCACTCCATCACTCCATCATTCCATCTCTCCATCCCTCCTTTCCTTTCGATCACGATCACGATTTATGGAAGTTTTGAGTAAGAATTCTGTCGAGCGTCTCTGAATTGCCTGAATGATGCTTCAGTTTCTTCCGAGGTCAGACCGGATTCGATCCATCCCCCAGGCTGAGGCGTCGCTGTCTCCTGACAATCCCTCAGCCAGGCTTTGATGGCCGCCAACATCTTGGAAGCTTGTTCCGGCTCCCGCCCAGCCAGATCGATTGTTTCACCAGGATCGTTGTCCAGACGATAGAGTTCAACTTTCTCATTTTCATAGGTCCCTTCTCTGGCTCCAGGATGCAAAACCACCAATTTCCATGGACCATCCCGCATGGCTTCCGATCTTCCTCCCCGGTTGGATAGGTAACCCCAATAAAGCGCCCGCTTGGGCAATGGCTTTTGTTCGAAAATTGCAGGTGAAAGATCGACTCCGTCAAGGGGGCGCTCCTTTGGCTTTTTGATACCGGCTATGGATAGAATGGTAGGCATTACGTCGAGGCTGATTCCCAAAACGTCTGTTTGGCTGTTCGGCTCGATTCTTCCAGGCCACCAGGCGATTGCAGGTACGCGGTGTCCTCCTTCGTAGACCGATCCCTTGTGCCCACGAAGAAGAGGGCTACCGGTGGCTGTTCCCGGGGCATCGCCATTGTCGGAGAAAAAGAGGATGAAGGTGTTTTTATCCAGGCCCAGGTTCACAACCTTATCGCGAATCTGCGCCACGCCTTTGTCCATTTCGAGGATCATTTGCTTCATAGCTTCCTCATGGGGAGTTATTCGCGGCGCCTTTCCCGGTCCGCGCTGAATCGGATCATTCGGTCCCTGTATCGGGGAATGCGGGGATTCGTGGGCTACATAGAGGCAAAAGGGCTTGTCCTTGTTATTTTCTAAAAATTCCAATGCATATTTATTGATCAGGTGAGTGGTGTAGCCCTCTTCCTCGACCTCCGTATCGTCGTGCCACCAATCGTGCTCGTAGTGATCCCCCCAGTGGTTTATATAGTCGATATTGCCGCTGTGGTAGCCCCTGAAATAGTCGAAGCCATGGTTGTGAGGGTGAAACTCAGGCGTTTCTTCCGGATATCCCAAGTGCCATTTGCCAACCAATCCCGTCGAATAGCCACTCGCTTTGAAAAGCTCCGCAAAAGTAACTTCAATTTCCTTCAAACCCTTTTTATGTTCAGGATGTGTAGGACTGGGATGGATTACCGCTTCAATACCTGCTCGTTGCTGATACCGACCCGTCACCAATCCTGCCCGGGTAGGCGAACAAACCGGTGAAGAGGAATGAAAATCAGTGAAACGCAATCCTTCCCGGGCCAACTGATCCATGCCAGGTGTCTTGTAACGAGGGTTTGAATACGGAGCAATACCAGGACCGGCGTATCCCATATCATCCACCATGATGATGATGATATTGGGTCGATGATCCGCACCAAAGGCTTTATTTATGGAAGCATACGGCAGGAAACTCAGGAGACAGATCAACCTGATCATTAGTTTATTCATATTCATTCATTAGTGGAATTCAGGGCACGGCGAAAAGGGTCGGGTAGTATGAAAGGGAACAAGCTGAGGCAGACCAAGACGCTCCCATACAGAACCGATACGCCATCCAATTTTGATGAGCAAGAAAACGTTCTCCGAAATTTGTAGAGGCAAATCCTGATTGAACTGTAGGAGCGGCTTTATGCCGCGATTGCTCCGAGGCTGTTCCGTGGGATCGCGGCGTAAAGCCGCTCCTACCACTCGAATTTGGCGGGTTGGAAAACCCGCCCTCCGTTAAATCCTTATCTTGCGCTTTTTGCGTTCTTTTGCGGCTATTGATTTCGTGTTCGCGAAGCGTGGTTAATTTTCAAATCCGCGTTAATCCGTGACATCCACACCATCCACTAAAATCATCCTGCTGTCGGTGGTTCGGGTTCGAATGGCCTTGATCGGCTGATAATCGGGGTCGTGGTAAAATGCCAGCGCCGCCTGGCGGTTGGGAAACTCTACTATCACCAGCCGATTTGGGGCCCAATCCCCTTCCAGGATTTGATGCTCTCCACCCCGTACCCGGTACTTGCCGCCGTGTTTCGCCACCAGAGGTGGAACCTGTTCCAGATACTCCCGGTAGGCTTCCGGGCGGTTTACGGTTATATCAACGAGAATAAATGCCGACATGATTTGTCACTACATACATGGGTGCTGGGTGCTGGGTGCTGGGTGCTGGGTGCTGGGTGCTGGGTGCTGGGTGCTGGGTGCTGGTTCGTGACTACGGTGCTCTTCGCCAATGTCAATTCCTAATCTGGCTCATCTGCGTAATCTGCGGTTTATCTTCTCCCTCCCAATTCCTCATTCCTCATTGGCGCCAATGGCGCCCCTCCCCTTGTGGTTACTCCAGATAGGGAACCACCTCCTCGGCAATGCGTTGGCCGAACTCCCTTGCCAACTGCATGGTCAATGGGCAGTTATGAAAACCGCAAATCCTATGAGACAAAAAGAAATGAATCCCTTTAGAATCCTTTTGACCGGTCTGATTGGCATTGGGATCAGTTTTGTTTTGGGGCAATATTTTGATCCCGACGAAAAAATTTCCCAATTGGCGCTTATGTCTGTGGTGACAGGGGTTTGTTTAACCCTGATTACCTTCTACTTTTTTTATCGGAAAAATAACAGGCCTGTTTTCGGAAAGAAGCCATTTGGAGAGATCTCCTTGACGAAACGGCTATTCGGACTGATTGGCATTTCCGGTGTCGCCTGTGTTGCCACCGGTGTAGTTACCAGTCTTTTCTTCGAGCCGGTCGGGGTAGGGGAGGGAGCATTTTTCGGTGGTTTTATGGGTATCAGTACCAGTTGTATGGTATGCGGAGGTTGGGAATTCTGGAATCGGTTTTTTCCAAATCAGGCGTCTAAATCCCTGAACAAAATGTTTCCAAAGAAACCGGCTACGTTTCGGGAACGGATAAACCGGATAGACTGAAATTGCATTTGGAATGGGATTTCGCAATGGCCCGCAAAGGGATTAACCACAGAGGACCCGGAGAGCACAGAGGGAGAGGCGCCGTTGGCGCCAATGAGGAATGAGGAAGATAAACCGCTGATTGCGCAGATGAGCGCGGATTCTCTTTTCGGGAAATGGCTGAAAGGGAGGATTACTTCCTGTGCAGACGGGAAGTCCTGTTCTTTATCGGGTTTCAGGAGCATCTTTCAGGGAACTTTGAATTCTTCAAGTCGAAGCCAGGGGCTGCCGGACAACCTGCTTCTGCCCACCGACCCCATCCAGGCGCACGCGAACCTGCCAGGCCTGGACAAGACTCTGCAAGATGAAGCCGTAGAGAACCTGAGGCGGTGGTATAGGACAAAATACCTTTTCCTGGATCTCTGCAGAAGCATCATCCGTGAAAGGGATTTTGTCCGAAATTGAAAATCAACCACAGAGATATAATAGGGAACCACAGAAGGCACAAAAAACACAAAATCTTTCTCCGTATTTTTGCAGCCTTCAGCCTTTCTTTGCTTTACTCCAACACCCCTCGCAAGCGATTGAAGTCGGCAACGCTGCGGTTGTAATCCGCAACAGCAGATATCTCTCTCAGTTCAGCTAAGGCGAGATCACTTTGCAACCTTAGTACAAAGAATGTGGAACTCGTACCAGCCTCGAGTTTCCTTTGTTCCGCTTTCAAACTCTGTTCGGCTAACTCCCGTGCCGAACGTGTGGCATCCACCCGTTTATAGTTCGTCTGCATGATTTGAAAGGAAGTATGGAACTCGAGCTGAATAGCCTGTTTGATGCGTTCGAGGTCCACCTCTGCAATCCGCTCCCCTTGAGCCGAGATTACCTCACGTGCCCGTGCCGATCGGTTGAAAACCGGAAATTCAATAGATGCGCCTATGGAATAGAATTTATTATCACGAGAAAATGCCGACTCAATACTGTCTCCCAATGAACCACCCGTTCCTCTAAAACCTGCTTGGGCGATCAGGTCCAAAGTCGGCAGTGTCAGATTCCTGTCACGGACTAATCGCAGCTGGGCAATTTCGATAGCGATTACCCCTATTCGATAATTGGGGGTGTTTTCCAAAAAGGTAGCAAGCAAAGTACTGAAATCATCCGGAATCTGGGGTTCACTATAGGCCTGAGCTTCCAGATTGTATGACAAAGCCTCCTGAGCGTTATCAAAGATCAATGGCTTGATTCGATTCTGCGCTCGAGTTACAGAATTGGTGGCGGCAAGCACACGCTCATTCCGCGATGCGAGTTGAGCTTGGGCTTCGAGGACATCCAGCCGGGCGATAATACCCAATGCCGCCCGCTTATCATTATCCAAAACGGTTTGATGAGTTAAATCTCGAATGCGAATAGAGCTCTCCAAATTCTTTTGGGCCTCATAGAGATCATTAAATGCGAAAATAGTCGCGGCGATCGTATCCAGAAGCGCTTGTTTGAACTCCCACTCACTGAGGTCGAATTGATAACGAGCTATACGCAAGGCAGCCAAATTGGTTGTGAAACCAAAATTCCGAAGTAATGGCTGCCTGAAAGTCAGGCCCGCAAACGAATTAAATTGACCGTCGATAATAGCACTTTCATTCGATCCAACTCCAAGGCTGAACCTTCCTCCAGTTGACACCAAGCCCTTCAGATCAACCGCCACCGAATCCTTGGTTTGGTTAATCCCGGATTCTGTTGTGATGGAGGCAGAAAGTTTCGGATCGAACACGCCTTTTTCCAGGTGGATCCCCTGCTCGGCAATTTCCACTCGAGCTCGCTCAATTTTTATACCGAGGTTGCTTTCCAGAGCGCGAGTCATCGCCTCTTCCTTGGTCAATAATAAAGTGGTCTGCATCTGACCATTGCCGAAGGCAATCAACGCGGCCAACCAAACCACTCCGCAGAACAATAGAATCCGGCAAAACTCCATGCAGCGCTGCGGTCGTTCGATGTCGTTCACAGTTTAGCGCATGTCATTTGGGTGACGAGAATTAGCATAGCATTAATTGACCGGTCGATTTCATCCGGGGTCGAATTTCGAAATATTTCCTCGCGTTTTTTAAGCACATTGATCGCGAAAGATTCGTCGTTCAAAATCGTTTTGATTTTTCTTTTAATCCGGTCGCTCGATTCCTTGGTTAATTTTCCCATAAGCCCCATGCCATGGTAAACTATCCGTGCTGCGTTGCCCGGTTGGTCCATGGCGCCAGGATAGGCAAGCATCGGCACACCGGCTACCATACACTCGGAGATGGAATTCGTCCCGCCATGCGTAACCATAAGATCCGTTGCTTGCAAAACCCTTAGCTGGGGGACTCGTCGGAAAAGGAAAACCCTTGCAGGAATCGGCTCGAAGGATCCGAGATTGAGTTCATTTCCCACTGAGATCAGGAGGGTAACATTGTCCAGCCTGTTGCATGCTTGTATGAGTCGACGAAAAAAATCTTCCACGCCGAAATAACGGAATGACATGCCTCCAAACGAACAATAGATCAACTTGCGAGAAAGGTCCTCCTCCTTCCAGGCCAGGGTTTTTGTAAAAACACGATCAAAACTGTAGTCATAGGAAATCTCCGAGCGCGATGATGCGATCGCAGTTCTAACATGGATCTGGTTCCTTTTTTGGGTTCGGGGAAAATCGACCTCGGGCGTCGAGATGATAATCTCAGGAATCGACCGAAGGCCAATTCTGAAACATCGCTTGAAATTGATCGCTTCAATATCGAAACCTGTTGATTTACAGAGTCTTTTCATGAACGATTTTGACTCCATTGAATCAAGTCCAAGTAACTGAAGAAGACTTCGCTTCGAGAAGTAAAGCAACCACGACAGTTTGCAATTCAAACGAGAAATCAGACAATTCTGGGGCACATAGCATGAAATTGGCGGCGGCACATTGGTCTCGTAGTCGGGAGCAACCTGAGACTCAATCACTACAAAGGAGACTTTCAATTTATGAAGCCCAACGGCGTACCGAACGAAACTGCTGTCGACAAAGACGAGGTCCGGATCAAGTGCAGCAATTTCAGCAAAAAAAGCGGTCGATTTGAGGAGTTCTTCCCGCATCTTCCTCAGAGAAGCAAATTTCATTTTTTGCATTCTAAGCCAGAGAAGAGGCGAACGAGTAGCTTTCGCCGCAAACTTGGCATTGTTTCTCCACCCATGTTCTTTATCGAGGCGATAAAACACGAAACCTTGGGTTTCGATTATAGCTCTGTAGTCGTCTATGGAGGCGTAAATCACGCGGTGTCCACGATTTTTCAATTCTCCAGCAAGCCCGAAACTAGCGTTCATATGCCCAGCTTCGGGGAGTACTCGAAAAAGCATTTTAGCCATTGCACTAATGGAAGGTGAAATTTATCCCTTTTTGGAAAAGGAGACCAAACCTCTACGGGTTAGTCGCGGCTGGGAAATTACAGTATTCGTTTGAGACCGGTCTCTCTCGGCCCAGGTTCTGCCTCCAAGTATTAAAATATCCACCATATCTCTCGGCCATTTCCTCGATGGAAGGTTTATAGATTCCCTCTAGATGAGAGCGGATTTCTAGAGGCATCTCATGGGTAGGGGAAACATTGTATCTCGAGGAGAGTAGCTCCCGATTTCTAGTAATGCATGGGATTCCAAGAAAGGCATATATTTCGTTGAGAAGTTCTACAGGTTTTTCCTCGATGGAATCATAGAAGCAAATCAGCATTTGCCTGGAATTAAAGAAATTCAGGTAGTTTCCGATAATTTCCATGTAGTTGCCTCGCTTTGTAATTTCCTCATCAGAAAGCGCAACCAATACGTCGTTTACGCATTCGACATCTTTTTTGAATCGGCCGATTTTCTTGTAGAACCGCAAGGCGGACCAAGCTCGGTCGATAGGATTTCTCACCAACAGAATTATTTTCATCGAAGGATTGATTCTCCTAATCCATTCAATATCCTCCTTTTTCAATATGGCGTAAGCTGGGGTGATTTCACCTGAAATGGAATTCGAAGGGGCATCTCTAAAAAGCGATTTATACCAACGGTCGTTATAATAGCCAAATACCCACCGGGTGCCCCATCTGATCATATCGAAACGTCTCGAAATGATGCAACTCGGAAGTGATCGAAGAATTCTCCGACATTGCCTCTTGTGATAGGAGTCACGCATCCAAATTCGAGAGATTGGCGAAGCTGTATTGAGCCCATTGGGCGAGGGGTACTTAGGTGAGCGGTCAAAATAATGCAGCTCCTTTATCGGAGGCATCCAGACAAATGGATGCCTGGAAAGTTGTGCATAGAGCCAAGTCGTGCCGGCCTTTTGCGTGCCAATTCCTATGAAGCCGGGCGAGATATCCGTTGTATTGAAATGCATTGGAAATGCAAAGTAGCAGTCAGCTATTGAGTTAAATATAAGAGGCTCAGGTCCCCAAAATTCCGGAGACAAGGTAAGTTTATCCTGGCAACTTTAAAGAAATAATCACCAAATAGTTTTACAGCCATTAGGACTAATCCTTTTCCCATAAATAATTCGTTAAGGAACCTGCAACACTAGCTTTTCTCCAGGGAGGTTGCTCAACCTATCCATGGCCAATTAAACCTGATTATCCGTTGCGTTATTGAAGTCCGTTCCTTTTAAATAATACTGAACTATAAAAGCATGAGTAGGCCGGTTGATACCGGCCTACTCATGAAGCAAGAGGGAGCTGCCCGAATAATTTTACCCAAGAGCGTGTAAATTTATACTTTTTTCTTTTTTATATTTGAAATGTAAATACCTATAAATGTACCACCAAGTACTCCTAGTATAATATTATATGCATTTTGTGGGAATAGCGTATTCAAAGCGCCTCCAAAAACTCCAATAGCCGCTCCGATAAGGCCTGCTCCCAAAATAATTTTTGCTAATTGATTCATTTGATTATCATTAAACAGTTCCCGCAAGTAGTTTAGAACTATGTTTTTATTTTCTAATTTTACTCGTCGAAGTAATATTTCCAGATCTCCATACCAGTATATCCAAGGGCGCCTCCAAATGCACCTGCAACAAATGCAACGGGCGATAATGTTCCCCCCGACACAGCGGCACTGACAAAGCCTGAGGTAACACCGGTTACAACGGCTGCTCCAAGGCATTCTTCCCAAGACCAACCTCCGGCAATATCGTATTCTTCGGTTTGAGATAGGGCTATGACTCCTATTTTATTTATATCTATTGTATTCATTATTTTTTTATTATTTTATTTTTCTGTTAGTTTATCATTGAACAAAATTTTAAAATTCATCGCCAGATTCCAACACTGCAAAGCAATCCGTTGCGCATGGCTTCCTTCACTTGTTCCAAGGATGTTAGAATCACTTTCTGCCGTTCTTCCGCACTCCTGGGGCGAAGCTGGTTCAGGAGCTTCTTGAGAACGATTTTTACCTTTGTCGGTTTGCTGAAGCTCGAAAGCACCAGGTAGTTGTATTCTGGCAGCGCGGCTTCGAATACTCCAAATGGCCTCTGATGGTGCAAGCAATAGGTGGTTTCCTTTTCGAACTCGAGCGCGCGTGCCTCGTTTCGGCTCCAACTGTAGGCGCTTCGCAGGATGCGCGCTTCCGGGACGAGGACCAACTTCCTGGTTAGGAGCTTTTTATCGCTGAGAGTGTCGAGGGTTTGTTGATTGCTCGAAGAATCGTATTCAAGCCTGAGTCCGAGGTATCGGTCTCCTCGTGGGCAAAAGTCTAACTCCTGACGTGCTAACTCAATGCGGTAAGTATCGTCAAAGACGGCTTTTTCTTCAGTCGTCAATCCCGATTCCTTGTAGGCTTGGCAAAGGATTTGGAACTCCTCCATAACCAAGCTGTCCCTTCCAAGTTCAGCTGCCATTGCCTCTAAAGGGGTGGAGTAGTTATTTTTGAGTAGCTTTAAAGTCCTGGGGAATACGGAGGCAATGGAACGTTTTACAGCAAATTGCTTTGATACTTGCGCTTCTCCCGGCGCATACTTGTGGGAGTGGTCATATTTGACCAAGGAGGGAGCCAGGAGGGAGGGCTTAATTTTCTCCTCGGACAACTTGAGGAGGAAATAGCCGATTCCAGCGCTTCCCGTGAGGAAGCCCATGTCCTCGCCATCTTCAATTGCCTTCAAGCCGGACTGGTAGAAGCCAAGGTTCTTGCGTTGCTTCAGGGCGGCGGCGCCAATCGTTTCCGCAAGGTCCCGATAGGTGACATCGCCCGTTTTAGAATATAACCCCAGGCAAACCAAACCAACACCTCCAAGACCCTCGGAAAGCGAGAAATTCACCTCTTCGCTCGAAGCCGGCATCAAATCGATCTCCTGTTTAATTCGTTTCTTCGCAATTGCGACATCCTCCCAGCAGGAATCACCACCCAAGATGGGGGAGCACGCGGATCGTGCCAGGGCAATCCCGGAGCATCCGTTCGACCAGGAAGCGCTGTCCCCGAATTCCTTGAAGAAAGCGTCGTCCCCTTTTTTCAATGCATTGCGAATATTCTTTGGCAGGTTGGCCAAGTCTTTAAGAGTCCAGGAAGAGTGAGAAAGATCAGGCCAGTTGGTGGCATTGTTTTTTAGAAATGAGTTCTCGTAATGGATCCCCTGGCTCAGCAGCCAACTGCAGGCCTCAAAGGGGAGGACTCCATGTGCTTCGGCAAGAGCGAGGAGCACTCCCGATGTGCCGGAAATAAAACCGATAGGTGGTCGAATCGTGTCGCCCGCCCGGTCCCAATAGATGCCTTTAGGGGCAACACGAATCCGCCAGCAGAGAAGCCGGATGAGTTTCCGTGCGAGCTCCAGAGTTTGCTCATCTTGGGTTTTCCCGAAAACCCGCAGCAAGGTTAGCAACGCACCGGCTGCGCCGTTGCCTATGCTTGAAAATACCGGCCCCGGTGATTGATCTTTTATGAAATAGGCTTCACCACACTTAATTGCTAGTAGTCGTGCTTTTTCGAGAATGGCCTCGTCTCGAATCGATTCAAAGAGTGCTAAAAGAGCCTCGACTCCTCCCAACTGGCCGAACCAAAGTGACCTGGCTCCATCGGTTCCTTTGTTGCACTCCGATTCAATCCAATCGGCGGCCTTAGTGGCTGCCTCTAGAAAATCCATTTTCCCCGTCCGCCGAAAAGTATCAGAAAGAAAGATGCAAATTCCAGCATTGCCCGAAGCAAGTGTCATGTTCGGTTGACGGACGATGTGATCTCTTGAATAAGCGGCCGTAATACTGGGCCAACACAAGCCTTTCGATGTGATAATAGCTCGATTAAGCAATTGCTCAGCTAAAGATTCAACTTCAGCTATATAAGGCGATTCGATTTCTAAGGTTAGCGGCAAGGAAGTAATAATAAATATATTTCTAGCATGTCACATGCCAAATATTTGTATTGCGGAAAAATTTGAGTTTTGGTTTTGAATTTCCTTCTTGACAAAACGGTCAAGTCCAAACGTGCGGAGGGAGGTCAGCAACAACCTGACTTACCTGATTCAACTTGCTGCCTTGTAAATACAAAGGAGTCAAATACGCCTTTACCTGCTATGTATCCGGAAATGTTCGAATTTAATTTCCAAAAATTACTTTTTTGGCACGCGGTATGCTTTTTAATCCACACATGATAGTACCTGTAATTCATATTATCTTTTTCGCAGTGAGTGCGGATTGCGGGAATGAAAATTGTCAGTTCGGTATTAACCTGAATTAGAGTTTCCATGATTCAACAAGGACTCGAAAAAAATCCAAACAGGGTTCGGAGAAGCCAGACAAGGTATCAGATAGCTAAGGCCAAACAGATCGCTTCACTCATTTTCAGGCCCGAGAATGCCTTTTGCAAAGTCAGGCATTTGTTCATTTTTTCCCACATGAGAAGCCGCTCATCGCTCCTGTCTCATCTTCTTGGCAGCAACCCTGACATATGCGGTTATAGCGAATTACACCAGAACTACATTGGCCGGGCGAGCCTATTTGCTCTGCGTGCGGCTTTGGGCAAAGAGCAGAAGTGTTCCCTCGAGAATAAATACTTGTTGGATAAACTACTTTTCAGCAGACAAGTATCGGACGCGATTTTTGAGTTATCGAAACCCAAGGTCATTCTATTATTAAGGGAGCCAAGGGATTCAATTCGAAGCTTGTTGAAAATGGGGCGTTCAACCAGTATAGATTGGCATAGAGACCCTGAAGCAGTCAGCAGTTACTATAACGCTTCGATGGTGTGGCTTCAGGGTTATGCGGAACGACTGCGTGGCAACTATTTTTTTATTGAGTCTGATAGCCTGATTGAAAGGATCCAGTGCGTTTTGAGGCAACTTACAAAATGGTTAGGGCTCGAAGAGGCTTTGACCGAAAACTATAATATATTCAAAAATACAGGAAAAGCGTGGCACGGGGATCCTTCACCCAACATTAGAACTGGATATGTGAAAAAAACGAGTAAGCATTCAGACATAGAGCTGCCAGAAGCACTTCTGGAGCAAGCCGAACTATCTTATTTGATCTGCAAGGACCGTTTGAGCAGGCTGACTGAGAATCAAATCCATACCAAATGAGAGGCCTGATAGCATGCATGAAAAATGCATGCCGAAAACTTGTACGATCACAACTATTTTACAAACAGAAGGTCTTTCCGTTATGTCTCGGAACGAAAAACTAATAAATCCTGGCAAGCTGGAAGCAACTCTCTTCCCCAAGGAGGTTATTGAATTCTCCGCGGAATCCTACCTGAGCCGAATCAGAATCCGAAGTCAGGCGATTTACAGCACAATCTTAGTCACTGTAATTGTAGTCTTTGTGATGCTTCCTTTTATTCATGTCCCAGTTAGTTTACAAAGCAAAGGCCTTATCAGGACAGAGGAAGCAAATGCAGCAATCGTATCCCCTGTTTCAGGCAAAGTCGTTGCGTTATTTGCAAAGGAAAACGATATAATAACCGAAGGGGATGCAATTGCTTTGCTGGAATCCCCGCATCTTGAGCTGCGGGAGAGCTATTTGACCGATAGGAGATCAGATCTAGAGAACGAAGAAAGAGATATTCAACAATTACTCAAAGCCGGACTATCATTAGAGTTGGACAACTACAACTTCAAAACTGACCTATATCAGGCCGAATACATACAGTTCCGCCAAGAATTCATGGAGTTGGATGAACAAGTCGTATTTAAAAAAAGCCTCCTGGACATCTCCACATCCCTGCTAAATGAAGGAATTGTTTCAGAAGTAGATTATCTAAAGCTAGCTCGCGAATACGATCAGGGACGAAACAGACTTTCAATCTCCATCGAAGAAAGGCGAAAGCGATGGGAGACCGAATTGCACTCCGTCAAACAACAAATTGATCAATTGGATCACGATTTATTACACCTGGAAAACGATGAACGACAATTCCGTTTGAATGCTTCAGTTGGTGGCGTATTACAAAGAATAGAAAACTTGTCAGTTGGCGCCTTTGTCTCTTCCGGTCAAACCCTCGCTATAATTTCTCCTCGGGAAAATCTTGTAGCTGAGATTTACGTAAGTACACGAGACGTTGGATTGATCACCTACAACACGCCAGTTGTCCTTCAAATCGATGCATTTAATCACCTGGAATGGGGGCAGGTAAATTGCTTCATTACTGAAATTTCCAAAGATGCCTATCTTATAAACAGTGATCCAAGGTTCAGAATTCTATGCGAAATGGACAGGCAAAGTCTCAGCTTGAAAAATGGAGCAATTGGTAGGTTAAAAAAAGGTCTGACATTTACGGCGCGGTTTGAAATTGCGAATCGAACCTTATTCCTACTTTTGCGAGACCAGATCGATGATTGGTTCAGTCCCTATGGAACACCAGAGGCGCCGGTATCCGATTGATATTCATGTCCAGAACCAAAATCAAGCAACGAGACATCACAGATTGCGGTGCTGCTTGCCTATGCTCGGTGTCCGGGTTCTATAAACTGGCCCTTCCCGTCGCGAAAATCAGGCAAATAGCCTGCACGGACCAAAAAGGTACGAATGTTCGGGGCATGATCGAGGCAGCGGAAGAACTCGGATATTCCGCAAAAGGAGTAAAGGGAGAAAAAGAGAGCCTTTATAAAATACCAACTCCTGCGATCGCCCACGTAATCGTTGGCGGCGCTCTGCATCATTATGTCGTCATCTACAAAGTAGCGAAGCATACCGTTACCTATATGGACCCTTGTGAAGGAGAAATGATCAAAGCTCCAATGGCGGCTTTTTTGGATATTTGGACCGGAACGCTTATATTGATCGCTCCCAGCTCCGACTTCAAGACGGGCAATTTCAAGGTATCCAATTGGAAGCGATTCTGGTTTCTTATAGAGCCGCACAAATCTGTTCTCATTCAATCCCTTGTTGGAGCAATTCTCTCAATCATCCTCGGATTGGCATCGGCAGTGTATATTCAGAAAATCGTGGATCATGTGTTGCCAGCCAGAAATGTTGGCCTGCTCAATTTGCTCAGTATCGGCATGCTCTTGCTTATCTTTTTACAGGGCTTCATTGGGGTCATCCGGTCCCTTTTCATGGTCTCCACAGCTCAACAAATTGATGCGAGATTAGTCCTGGGTTACTATAAGCACTTGCTAACCCTCCCGCAACAATTCTTCGATTCCATGCGTGTTGGGGAGATCATGTCGCGCATTGGTGACGCCATTAAAATACGAACGTTCATCAATGAAGTAGCGTCTGACTTGGTTGTAAGCGTTTTCACGCTCGTCTTTGGACTCGTCTTGATGCTCCTGTACTCGGTGAAACTCACACTCATCTTATTGGGCCTTCTTCCGATCTACCTTCTTTCCTACTATATTACGAACCGTTTCAACAAACGTAATCTTCGAAAGATCATGGAGGAATCGGCGGACCTGGAGTCTATTCTTGTCGAATCCCTCAATGGCGTCGAAACAATCAAACGATTTGGCGTGGAGAAAGCCGCGAATCAAAAGACTGAAACCGCTTTTATCAAGATACTGGGGACTGGACTGAAATCGATCAAGTTTGGCCTTTACTCAAGCTCTGCAACCGGAGTGCTGACTCAGATATTTTCGATGTCGATTCTGTATTTCGGAAGTCTGTACGTCTTTAACAATGAATTGACGGTAGGTACTTTGCTTGCATTCAACGCGGTCATCGGGCGGTTCACAGGTCCGGTACAAAGCCTGATTGGAGCCAACGCATCAGTCCAAGGAGCCCTGATCGCAGCAGATCGCCTGTTCGAGCTTATGGATTTGAGTCGTGAAGATCAGAATCGAACTATACTTCTTGAGCCTGATCGTTTGGGGGATATTCGTTTCGAGAACGTCGCTTTTCGCTATGGAACACGAGTTGAGATATTCAAGAACCTGGATCTTACCATACCAGTGGGCAAGACGACGGCGATAATAGGCGAAAGCGGATCAGGAAAAACAACACTCGTATCCATATTGCAAAACCTGTACCCCTTAATGGAAGGAAAGGTCTTCATCGGGAAATATGACTTATCATACGTGAACCTCCAAAGTCTGAGGGAGATGGTTGCGGTTGTGCCACAAAAGAGCGATTTATTCAGCGTTACCGTGAAAGAGAATATTGCCCTTGGTGTAGATCCGCCTGACATCCTGAAAATATCGAGAATTTGCGAGCGCCTCGATATTTTGAAATTTATCGAGGCCTTGCCCGATGGCTTCGATACTCATCTCGGAGAACGAGGTACGGCGCTCTCCGGGGGGCAGCAACAGCGCATAGCAATCGCCCGGGCTCTGTACAAGGAGCCTCAAATCCTCATATTGGATGAAGCGACATCGCATCTTGATGGAAAGGCGGAGCGGACGGTATACAATACTTTGGAACTGCTTCGAGAAGAGGGTAAAACGATCATCTTAATCGCCCATCGCCTGGGCACGATTCTCAACGCCGATAATGTTGTCGTTCTCGAGGATGGCGGTGTCGTTGAAAACGGGCCCATTTCAGAACTCATGGAGAAAGACGGTAGGTTCAGAGCCCTTTGGAACAGCCAGATCCGTCTCTCGAACACGGCATCGCTATTGGGGAAAAAGGGGTCGGCAACGAATGGCACTAAGTAAAGCGGGGTTATTGAGCTGCAAGAAAAGGGTCAGGTCTTAAAAACTGTATTCCGTTGCACTTCATACACTTTTGCAAGGCAACTGACCCTGAAAGGCCGCAAATCAACCCGGCCTTTGCGGAAACGGCAGGTCCAGGTCAATTCCTTGAGTCTTTGTAACTACTCAGATGGTTTTTTGGCTGACAACGACGAACGGCAGAGCAGGGATGCTCTTGCCCTACCACGCTTGAATTTATTGGTAGGGGGACTGCGTCTTGGCAGCGCAGCTTTTGAATCTTTATCATTCAATAGGTAAGAACTCCCATTTTTTGAGGACTTGAGAACAGCGTTCCGAAAAAATACCCGCCGACCGTGGGTATTCAAAAGTCATCGCAACCAACTCGGCGCAGGTAGACGCTGGATACGAATCCTCAATGAGGTCCTGAGTAGTTACGAGTCTTTTATGCTTTCTGTGGTTAAAAAATGAAAACTGGCGCCCCGGGCGCCTCCATACATATTCCCTTTCGATCACGATCTAAAGCGGTCCATCCTCGAAACGGGTCGCCATTTGTGGGATCCGATCGACGGGACATGAATCAGCGCCAGGGAAGGGTTGCTTCGCGACGGAGAGTGGGTTCAATGGGAGGAATGAAACGGTTATGGCAGGCTGGGTTGTTTTTGTTACCTTTCATCGCTCAAGTCGTCCTGGGCGCCTCCAGGCCCAACGTCTTGGTTATTTCCATCGATGACCTGAACAACTGGCCGGCTTGCCTGCAGGGCCATCCGGATGCCAGGACGCCCCACATTGATCGCCTGGCCGGGCGGGGAACGCTTTTCCGTGATGCCCATTGCCAGTTTCCGCTGTGCGGACCATCGCGGGCCAGTCTGATGGCGGGAATGCTCCCGACGTCGCTGGGGTTCAGGACCCATATGGATGACGAGACCCTGGAGCAACGGGCCCATGAAAAGGGGACCAGGCTGTTGCATTCCTATTTTGCCGATCACGGTTATGAAACCATGGCGGTGGGCAAGATCTGTCACAGGCACGTCCCGGGGGGAAGTGTCGACCTGTCGGGAGGGCGCGAACCCTTTGGGCCGAGGCCCAAACCCGGTTACAAATGGGTGAGTGATAAGACGAGCACGGATTGGTTTGCCTGGCCGGACGGGGACGAACAAACGGCCGACTTCCGGAGCGCTCAATGGGCTGTCGATCGCCTGCGAGAGCAGCGCGAGGGGCCGTTCATGCTGATGGTGGGATTTCTGCGGCCGCACGTTCCCTGGTTCGTCCCGCAGAAGTGGTTCGATAGACAGGTCCCGGTCGAGTCCCTGCATATGCCCCCGTATGAAAAGGACGACTGGGATGACATTCCGGATTTTGCCTCGACCGTGGCCCGGGAACCGCAGTACCCGACCACGGAATGGGCTATCGATAACAAGGAGTGGGAGAATATCGTTCAGGCTTATCTGGCTTGTATCTCTTTTGTGGATGACCAGGTGGGAAAGGTATTGGATGCGCTGGATGCCTCCCCCTATGCCGAGGATACGTTCATCGTCCTCTGGTCCGACCACGGTTATCATTTGGGAGAAAAAGGTTTGTTTAAAAAGGTGACGCTCTGGGACAGATCCACCCGGGTGCCGCTCATAATTGCCGGTCCCGGATTGCCCAAGGGACAGGTGTGCGACCGCGTGGTCAGTCTCCTCGACCTGTATCCGACCCTGGCGGACCTCTGCGGATTGCCCGAAAACAAGAGAAACGAAGGCCGGAGCCTGAAACCGTTAATTGTGAGGCCCGACCGGAAATGGAATCACCCGTCAATTACCACGCTGTTTGAATTCAACCACAGCGTGACTACCGAGCAACACCGCTACATACGGTATGAGGACGGAAGCGAGGAAATCTACCATCGCAAAGAGGACCCCAACGAATGGACTAACCTGGCCGGGAAAGAGGGGATGAAACCGGTAGCCGACAAATTGTCCGCGTTTCTTCCGAATTGACGCCCGCTTTCACAGGCGGGCCTCCAATGCCTCGGCCACGGATTCCATGACCTTGATCCTGGCATGGGGCTTATTGTTTCCCTCCACTAGAATCCAAGGGGCAAACGGGGTGTCGGTCAGTTGAATCATATCCTCGACCGCTATCCTGTAATCGTGCCACTTGTCGCGATTCCGCCAATCCTCGGCCGTTATCTTCCATTTCTTATCCGGGTTGATCTCCCGGGCCTGGAACCGTCGCATTTGTTCATTGCGATCGATGTGCAGCCAGAATTTCAAGATTACGGTCCCGAAATTTGCCCATTGCTCCTCTGTTTCGTTGATCTCCCGGTAAGCGCGCTGCCATTCCTGCTCGCTACAGAAACCCTCCAGTCTCTCCACCATCACCCGTCCGTACCAGGATCGGTCGTAGACCGCGATGTGGCCGCCCTTGGGGAACACCTTCCAAAACCGCCAAAGGTAATGATGGTTCGATTCGAGTCGGGTGGGCGCCCCGATCGGAATTACTTCGTAGCCCCGCGGATCGAGACCCTTGGCCAGCCTTCGTATGGCCCCTCCCTTCCCGGCTGCATCCCAACCCTCGAAAGCCAGAACGACGGGAATCCGGCGCAGGTGGATTTCGTGTTCGAGTTCGTGCAAGCGTCTTTGCAATACCCGGCGTTTTAGCCGGTAGGTCTGGGGGTCCAGACTGAGGCTGAGATCCATCTGGTCCAAACGTCCGGATTCGAGAGCGTTCTTTCTCCAATCGAGCCGAGGCGAAATATTGGGTTCCGGGGCCCTTTTTCTGGCTTTGATGGCTTCGCTCATGCGTTGGCACACCAGTTTCCTTACATGGCGGAAGGCCTTCTTCAGCTTGTTCGATTTGATTCTGTTCCAGGGGGCGTTCTTGCTGCCGGTATGTTCCAACACATCCTTGGCCGCGTCCGCGTACTGGTCGTATTGCGTATGGTACTTCCAGTTTATATTGGTAACTCGCCAGGAGGTGGCGGGGTTGGATACGAGTCGTTGAAAACGCCGCCTTTGAATTTTTTTGCCGACAGAGAGGTAGATCTTGATCAACAAAATGCCGTCGTCGGTCAATTGCCTTTCGAACTGGTTGATCTCGCGGAACAGGCGCTTGCGTCGTTCACCGGTCAGCTTCCCTTCGACATGGTCCTGGAAGACGGGGCTATACCAGGACCGGTCAAATATCCCGATGCGGCCCTTTTCCGGAGTTTCGAGCCAGAACCGCCACAAAAATGGCCGGTAGAGGGTTTCTTCGGTGGTAGAGTGTGCATAGTAGACCTTGAAACCTCGGGGATCCAGGGATAGCAGGAGACGATTGATGAGGGATCCTATGCCCGCAGCTTCCATCCCTTCGAACAGGACGATCACCGGGATTTGCAATTCGGTCAGCTTGCGCTGAAGGGCATCCAGCTTTGGATCTTCTTCAGCCGTATCCGGTTTGAGTGAACGCCGATGGGGGGTCATAAAGAAGGAAGAAGGAAGAAGGAAGAAGGAAGTGATGGAATGATGGAGTGGTGGAGTGGTGGAATGATGGAGTGGTGGAGTCGCTTCGCTCCAGAGGAAAGAGGAAAGAGTGAAGAGTGAAGAGGGAAGAGAGGAGGAGCGCCGGGGGCGCCAAATAGGAATTAGGAATGTTTCGTTTCTTTGTGTTCTTGGCGTGCTTTGCGAGAGTCAAATTATTCAGTTCAGTTTTCTTACCGGTACTCCGTGTTCGGCCAGATAATCCTTGCATTGGCTTATGGTATAGGCGCCGAAGTGGAATATGGAGGCGGCCAATACGGCCGATGCCTTACCCTTGGTCAATACATCCACCATGTGCTGCAGATTGCCGGCTCCCCCGGATGCGATGACCGGCACCGCTACCGCTTCGCTGATGCGGCGGTTCAACTCCAGGTCGTATCCGGTCTGCATGCCATCCTGATCCATACTGGTGAGGAGAATTTCTCCCGCTCCCCGCCTCACCACCTTTTGGGACCACTCCACCGCGTCCAAGCCGGTGGAATTGCGGCCGCCGTGCGTGTAGACTTCCCACCTATCCGTTCCGGAGACGCGTTTGGCGTCGATGGCTACCACGATGCATTGATTGCCGAACCGGTTGGAGGCGTGGTCCACCAGGTCCGCGTTGGCAACGGCGGCGGTGTTGAGGCTGATTTTATCGGCCCCGGACCTTAGCATGGCGTCGATGTCGTCCACATTTCTCAAGCCTCCCCCTACGGTGAGCGGCATAAAACACTCTTCGGCGGTTTGGGAAACCACATCCCGCATGATACCGCGTTCATCGCTGGAGGCGGTTATATCGAGAAACACCAGTTCGTCGGCCCCCTGTTCCTGGTAGGCTTTGGCGCAATCGACCGGATCCCCCGCGTCGACCAGTTGCTTGAACCTGATTCCCTTTACCACTCGGCCATCCGTCACATCCAGACATGGAATGATGCGGGCGGAGAGCATGGGAATTTCGGTTCAACTCTCAACCCGGGCCAAGTCGGGTTCAAACGTCACGGTCAGTCGGTATTGTTGCCTCGGGCGCATGTTGAGGGGGTGGTCGCGGATGAGGGTTTGCAGGTAATGGATATTTCCATATTGCGTGCGGTAGCCCGGCTCGTTGGTCACCACCTCGGTTTCGGCCCACTGTGCGTGAAAATCATCCTTGAGAACGGAAAGACGCAAACCCTCGGCGCCCAGAGTGAAAGTATTTCCGGCCCGGTGCAGGGAGTGGGGAGCCCCGATCACCAGCATGTAGCGCATGCGGTCCATTGTGACCGGATGTTTGACCATAAAAATGAAATCGCTGGTGATTTTTCCCTGGGAGAAAGTCCAATTGACCTTACAGCTTCCCAGGCCGGATACCAGATTCTGCTCCTTATCGATCAGTTCCGGTTGTTCGTAGCGGAAGTAGATGGACTGGCGGAGGCCGTAGCCGTAAGTGCATCTTTTCCCATAGAAGGACGGGATGATGGTGTGTTTGCCAAATTGGAGTTCCGGAATCATTACGGGCAGGTACCGGTTGATGGGCCAATCGAAGATTCCGGGACTATGGGGGAAGGCCAGGGAATCGGAGCTGTCTTCCTGGTCGTTCCGGCAGAGAGGGATGTTGAAATGGAGTCCGCTCTTGGTATCCCGATAGATAAAGAGGCCTTGTTCCTTGCGGGCGGTCCTGTCGAAAATGACGAAACGACTGGTTTGCTTGGACACGAATCCTTCCCCGGGTTTGGTGGCTTCCAGGTTCCGGGCCAACCGGGCCCACTGGCTGAGGTAACGCACTCCATCGAAATCGGCAATGCGGGTAGTGAGGTTTTTCATGGCCTCGCGTTCGGAATCGCGGATAACCATGTTGCCGTTTTCCTGGTCGAGGTAGGTAAGGTAGAAGAAATAGAACAGGCGCCTGAGCAAGTCGAAGTACTGGGCTTTTTTATCCGACGGTATCCAGTTGTCGCGAAAAGCCTGCAGGATGAGGCCGATGCAGTGCATTTGCCCGTAGGCTCCGCTCCCGCGGCCGAAGGACCATCCCAAACCATCCTCCCTCACCAGATCGGGCAACAGGCGCAGATACTTTTCCGCAAAGGTCCTCAAACTGGGCAGTATGTGCTGGCGCAGTTGGATATTGGCGTGCAATTGAAGCGCTTGCCGGATGAAAATCAAGCTGAGCACCCCGTAAATATTGTATACCCCATTGCCGGTCGGGCTATCGTCGTGGAAATTGCCCGAGCTTTTCTCCTTGGTCCGTCGTAGAAACAGGTCGATCAATTTCCCGGTTTCATCTTTCCTGGACAGGCCCATGCTGTAGCGGGCCACCGCTTTAGCCACGTTGAAGGACTGCCAATGGTTCTGATGGTCCGAATCGGCCAGAAGCAGGCGGTCCAGCCGGGAGCGTGTTTCGTCCACCAATCGTTCCCAGACCGGATTTCGGGCTTTGACGGAACCAAAGGAAAGCAGGCCGAGGGCGGCATAGGCGATTCCGTTTTCCGCCACGGGATTTGCGAATGTCTGAGCCGTCACGCAACGGGCGGAAAGATCGATCAGGTCGTAGCCGTCCAACTGGCTCTCCCCGGTGGCGCGGTAGAACTCGCCAATGGCCAGCACGGCGTGACCGGGTTCATCAATTCTTCCGTTTTCCCCCTCGATCGGGACAATGGTGCCATCCTGGTTTATCGATGAGAGGTTATGGCCTAAAATGGAACGGGCCATTTCTGTGCATTGCTCAGCGAATTGTTGCATTCAGGAAGTTTTTACAGCCGATAATTTGTAAACGTGATATGTGGAAAATATACCTCTCTCGGTGTCAACGACTTATTAGGGTTAAAAAGGCCTGATTGGTCGTAGTTTTGGAAAGTCGGGTAATCATGGATTCTGCCGCTTCATCCACTTTGAGCGGGGCCAGGGCCCGCCGGAAGAAATGAATGGTGTCGAGATTCTCGGGTGGAATGAGCAGTTCCTCCTTCCGGGTGCCGGAGGCGTTGACGTTCATAGCCGGCCACAATCGCAGGTCCGCCACCTTGCGGTCGAGGACCATTTCCATGTTTCCGGTGCCCTTGAATTCCTGGAAAATCAGCTCATCCATCCGGCTGCCCGTTTCGATCAGGGCCGAAGCTATAATGGTCAAGCTGCCCGATTCCTCGGTGTTGCGCGCGCTGGAGAAAAGCTGCCGAGGCTTTTCCAGGGCGCGAATGTCCAGACCCCCGGTCATGGTTCGTCCGCCCCCGCCCATGGCGGAATTGTAGGCCCGGCTCAGGCGGGTGAGGGAGTCCAGGAGAATGACCACGTCCCGGCCCGCTTCCACCAGCCGTTTGGAACGTTCGATGCACAGCTCTGAAATCCTGATGTGGTTTTTTAGCGGTTCGTCATTGGAAGAGGCAAACACTTCGGCCCCCACGGTCCGCTTCATGTCGGTGACCTCCTCGGGCCGTTCGTCCACCAGGAGCATGATGACGTGGCATTCCGGATGATTTTCCAGAACCCCCACCGCGATGTCGCGCAGGAGGGTGGTCTTGCCGGTGCGGGGCGGGGCCACGATCAAACCGCGCTGCCCTTTGCCGATGGGGCAAAAGAGATCGATGCACCGGTTAGTCATCCGGGCGTCTTTCGTTTCCAGGGTCAGTTTCTCCAGGGGGGTGATCGAGGTCAGGCTGGAAAATTCGAAGCAATACCTCCGCTTCTCCGGTTCCAAACCATCGATGGTCAGGATATAAGTTACCTTCGGGTTGGGAAACCTCGGGTCCGCCTTGGCCTTTGCTCTGAGATAGGTCCCCTTCTTGAGCTTGAACCGCCTCAGCATCTCCCGGGGAACAAAGGGATCGGTCGGCCGCGGTTTTCCATTGCGAGCCGGATCGAGCAGGTGACCCGACTTGTTTTTCATCGGGTTCAATATGCCTTCTACCTCAAAGGCATGGAGGGAAGATTTGTCCATGGGAATTGTTTTTGAAACGGGACCGGCGCGTCCAGGAATGCCAGGCGGAAGCGAACGGTATTTCCGGAACTGAATGATCGGATATCCAGGCTGAGAAATTTATTAGCTCAACCCTCCAGTTTTTTCGGAAAGGCGCACTCTTGCGGCGAAGGGAAGGCGTGTCAATAGCGCATTGCCAACTGAATGAGGATAAAAAGGCACCGTTGGCGCCAATTAGGAATTAGGAATGAGGAATTGGGAATTGAGAGAGAGATTAACCACAGAGACCACAGAGGACCCAGAGATGGAAGAGTGAAAAAACAACCACGGATCACACGGATGGACACGGATGAATAATCATGATCGTGATCATGATCGTGATCATGATCGTGATCGAAAAAAGATTTATCTCTCGCAGCCGTGCTTCGCAATGCTACGCAGGTCAAGAAGTTCCCCAAGAACGCAAAAAGGCACCGCTGGCGCCAATTAGGAATGAGGAATTGGCTGACGCCAAGGCGTGATGGCACTAACCCGCATTTCTCACAAATTTTCTACTACCCGCCCGAATCCCGGCACTGGAGCGGGAATCGCTGGATTCGCGACTTTGCAGGGTGTCGACCCAGCTTCACCCGCGAATCTGCACGAAACCCGCACCAGCACTCGGTCTTCGATCGCTCGCTACGAATTTTGTGAGAAATGCGGGCTAAGGCATAGAAGATCTGAAGTCGTGGTCCGGAATCCGGAAACCAGCTACCAGAATCCAGAAACGGGCTAATAGAAATAATGATGGGTTGTAACTACTCAGATGGTTTTTTGGCTGACAACGACGAACGGCAGAGCAGGGATGCTCTTGCCCTACCACGACGAACGGCAGAGCAGGGATGCTCTTGCCCTACCACGCTTTTGAATCCTTATCATTCAATAGGTAAGAACTTCCATTTTTTGAGGACTTAAGAACAGCGTTCCGAAAAAATACCCGCCGACCGTGGGTATTCAAAAGTCATCGCAACCAGCTCGGCGCAGGTAGACGCCGGATACGAATCCTCAATGAGGTCCTGAGTAGTTACGATGGGTTTTTATCCGTGGTGTATTCTTCGTGCATTTTCATTCTTCATTTATGACCACATCCGGGGAAGTCGGGCTCAGGAGTTCGGCGGCGAGGCCGAAGCGGAGATTGTGAAAGGTATGAAAAAACTGCCTTACCCCGGCCCACTGGCCCAAGGTAATCAGAATTAGCAGGGATACGGGAAAAACGTCTGCCCGATTAGGGGGCAGATTGGGGATGCGCAGGCGTTGTTCAAGGTGATATCGGCGCACTTCCTGAAAGACCGACTGCATCCCCTCCAGAGTGATGTAAGGGCTGGAATCTTCAAGTGTCCGGCCCATACGGCCGCCCAAAATCGCCCGCGCCGTGGAGAAGGTTCCCCCAGTGCCCACCCCGAGGACCGCTTCCTTATTGCCCGGAGCGAAGGGCAAGGCCGCTACCCGTCGCAATACTTCCTTTCGCACCAGATCCGCTTCCGCATCGGGTAGGGGAGAATTGGCGTCGGTTAAGAGGGATTCCATAATCCGAACCCCTCCAAGGGGAAGGCTCTCGGCCATGCGGACCCGCCCTTTAAGGATATGAATGCACTCAACGCTTCCACCACCCATATCGAAAATGACAATTTCCTTTTGCTCCTTGAGATCGGGATCGGTCAAAATGCCTTTGGCTATCAGATCCGCTTCCCTATCCCCGGAAATTACTTGCAGCGTTAATCCGGTCATCTCGCGGATGAGCCCGATGAACTCATTCCGGTTGTGGGCTTCACGCACGGCGCTGGTGGCCACGATGCGGATGTGCCCGGGATTGTAGGCGACCATTTTCTGATAGAGAATTTTTACCGCTTGGGCGGCCCGACGCATATTGTGCTCTCGAAGAACTGGTTTTGCTTTGCCAATACCCGTTCCTATCCTGGTCTCAAAGGTTTGTTCGGCCAAGACTTGCAGGGCATGCCCCTCGTTCCGGAGGACCAACATCTTTATCGTATTGCTGCCGATGTCGATTGCCCCGGCGACACGGGTGGAGGCAGGAAGGCTCATGGGCGCTACAAGACGAAGCTGGCCGGGGCAATGATGACGACAAATTCACCCTTGCGGGAGCCCCGGGCTACCTGTGTCTGCAATTGTGCGGCCGGGCCAGTGAGAATGGTTTCGTGCAACTTGGTCAATTCCCGCGCCACGCAGAGCACGCGATCGGGTCCCATGATTTCACACACTTCAGAAAGAAGCTTTTTGATGCGGTGGGTAGCTTCGAACAGAATTTGGGTTTGTTCGGAATCGCGGTTGTTTTCCAAAAACCTCCGTCGGGCGGCCGTTTTGGCGGGTAAAAACCCGACGAAAGTAAAGGCGTTTGTGGGGAGGCCCGAGGCGCACAGGGCGGACAAGGCGGCCGAAGGGCCGGGAATGGGAGATACGGGAAGACCGCGCCTTCTGCACTCCCGGACGAGGCGAAACCCCGGGTCGCTCACCGTGGGTGTACCAGCGTCCGATATAAGGGCGATGGCCTGTCCCCTCTCGATTTTTTCAGCCAGAACACCCGCTTGTTTGCGCTCGTTGTGCTCGTGATATGGGATGAGGTTTTTCTTGATGCCGTAGCGGTTGAGCAGGCGGGAACTGATTCTCTTATCTTCGCAGGCAATAGCGTCGCAGGAATTCAGGACTTCGAGGGCTCGGAAAGATAGATCGGCCAGGTTTCCTATGGGAGTAGCCACGACGTAAAGACCGCTGGACAACGGTGATCCACTCTCCGTGGGTTCGTCCATGCCGGGGGAGTATGTCGAATAGCAAATTCAGGTGCCAGGGTTGCCCACACCTGGGAGTTGCTGCTCCCAATTGGCCGGCCTGCTCCACGGAATGGATGTATCGTAGGGATTTTGTTCCCCGCAACCGGCGAAGAGCAAAATACCTGAAGCAACCATGGAAAGTGCGAGTAGGATTCGAATAATTTTCATCGGTTTTTTTGGGTTAATGCATATGAGCCTTATCGCCTGCATGAATGTCAGGAACATTCAGATTATCTCCAGTATTGGTCGAAGTCAGGATTTGGGCAATACTGAAATCTTCGGTGATATGGGTGAGATGGACCAGGCCCACCACTTTTTGGTTGCGCGTGAGGACCAGGTTTCGACCTTCCACGGCTCCCTCGGACCGACCGTAGTCCAGAACTACGAAAGAAACGCCCGGGCCAACCCGGATTACTTCCCCGATGGGTTGGGAAAATCGGGTCTGGAGAATTGTGGCTGGGTCGGAAGGGAGGGCTTGAGAATGGTTCTGGCCGGAAAAGGACACCTTGGGGATATTTTTTCGCAGGGAAGCATTTTCCGCTTCCAGTTCGAGAACCCGTGATTGGACCCGGGCCAGCCTTTCCTGCCAGCCGTCAGGGGCCGCACTGGCGCGCATGGTATCGATTTGTTGATTGAGTTCGCGGTTGATCTCTCCCAATTCCCGGATTTCTTCGCTCTGGGCATTTTGCGCCGAACCAGTTCGCGCAATCTGTTGGGACAACGATTCGATCTCCCGCTTGAAATCCGAGGCCCTGGCTGTTTCATTCTCGGCCAACCGCTGTTGAAGGGACCTTTCTTCCCGGGCTGTGACGATTTGGGATTCCAATTCCGCTGCCTCCAATATTTTTTCCTGCAAGGCGCTACGGGACAGAATGAGGTTATTTTCAATATTCCGAATCTGGTTCCTCATAGTGAGGTATACAGCCCCTAACCCGGTCATTGCTGACAGGGCGACAAAAGAAAGGATGATTTTGCGAGGCATAAGGATTAACAGACGGTGAATCGCGTCTCCGGACCGGTTCCCAGACTGGAAACGCCCCGGGAAGGATTGCCCGCGAGGTGTTGGAGCAATTTAAAAACCGTCTCGGTATCGTCCTGGCGCCCTAATCCTCGGGCCACCTCTTCAGCCGAGTGGGCCGATTTGGCATGGGCAGCCAAAAACCGAACCACTTCCTGTTGCAGTTCCAGTATTTGGGAGGCTGCCTTCTTGCCTGCTTCGACACCGGGTTGGTGGTAAGCGTTGATATTTACCAGGGAGGCATAAAAACCCACGGCTCGTTCGAAGAGGGCAATGAGCAGGCCGATCGAAAACGGGCTCACTTCGTCAATGGTAATGGTTATGGATTGCCGCTGTTTGCGGTAAAGGGCTGAGCGGGTGCCCAGCAGAAAACTGTTGAGGTAATCACCGGTGGTAATACCGGGTTCGACCTTCAAATCCGGGCCTTGGCGATCCTTGAGAACCTGGATGAAGGTGACGAAAAAGTTGTGAACTCCTTCACGTAATTGCTGCAGGTAGGCATGCTGGTCGGTGGATCCCTTGTTGCCATAGACGGTTATTCCCTGGTTAACCGTGTTGTCGTCCAAATCGAGTTCCTTGCCCAGGGATTCCATAACGAGTTGTTGCAAATATTTGGCGAACAGTTGCAAGCGGTCTTTGTACGGCAGAATGACCATGTCCTTTGCCCCTTTCCCTTCGGTGGCGTGATGCCACATGAGAGCGAGAAGAGCAGCCGGGTTTTGCCGGGTGCGGCTGGAACGGGTGGCGGCATCCATACTGGCGGCTCCGGCCAAAAGGCGCTCGACATCGATTCCCTGAAGCGCGGCGGGAATAAGCCCCACGGCTGAGGTTTGGCTGGTTCGTCCACCTACCCAATCCCATAAGGGGAATCGACCCACCCATTCTTCGGTCTCGGCCAGTCGGTCGAGGCCGGATCCGGGTTCGGTTATGGCCAGGGCATGCCGGGAGAAATCAAGGTTGGCCCCGGCGTAGGCGCGTTTGGCTTCAAGCATGCCATTGCGGGTTTCCGCAGTTCCGCCGGACTTGGAAATAATTGCGCATAATGTCCGGCCAAGTTTCCCATCGAGGTTCGACAACGTCCGGTCCATGCCGTCCGGATCCGTGTTGTCAAAAAAGTGTAGGGCGAGAAGATCGCGTTTGGGATGGCCCAATGCGTCGGCCACAAATTGAGGGCCCAGGGCTGAGCCGCCTATTCCGACCACCAACAGGTGTTGGAATGGTCCGGATTGGCCCGTGATTTCCCCGGCATGGACCCGTCCGGCAAAAAGCCCTATTTGCCGAACGGTTCGTCGGATCTCACGGGTGAGATCCCCGGCAGGGGCCAGTTCGGGGGCGCGAAGCCAGTAGTGGCCCACCATGCGGTTTTCGTCGGGATTGGCCGTGAAGCCCCTTTCCAGATCCGCCATAGCCCGGTAAGCAGCCTGGATTTCGGGTTCCATTGTGATGAAAAAATCATCATCGAAATCCATGCGGCTGATATCCAGGGAGAACCCCATGGGCGCGTTGTGAAAGTAGTATTGCTTAAAGCGGGACCAACTCACGACATTCCGGGGTTATGATTTCGGGGCGGGGCCTCCGGATTTAAAGATCCTTGTCGGTAACCGCTCCCAAAGACGCCGAAGTAACTGTTTTTGCATACTTGGCCAAGACACCCCTTTTTTCCGGGCACCTGGATGGCTTGTATTTCCTCAATCGGGTATTCAGTTCCTCATCCGATATGTGGAGTTGGATGGTATTTTCGACCGCGTCAATCTCGATTTCATCGCCGTCTTCGACCACCCCGATGGGCCCACCTACGGCGGCTTCCGGGGTGATATGGCCGACATCAAAACCGTGGCTTCCACCGGAGAAGCGACCGTCGGTGATGAGAGCCACGTCCATAATGAGGCCACGTCCGGCCACTGCGGAGGTGGGCGAGAGCATTTCCCGCATGCCCGGGCCGCCTACCGGACCTTCGTTGCGTATCACCACGATGTCTCCCTTTTCAATATCCCCTCTCAATATGCCTTGCAGGGCCTCTTCCTCACCTTCGTAAACCTTGGCCGGGCCTTTGAAATAGAGACCTTCCTTGCCTGTAATCTTACCTACCGCTCCGGTGGGGGCGAGATTGCCCTTGAGAATGCGTAGATGGCTTTCCCTTTTTATCGGGTTGTCCCAATCGCGGACGATGTCCTGTCCTTCCGGGTAGGGGGCGACGTCCCGCAGGGTTTCCGCCAAGGTGAGGCCCGATACGGTCAAACAATCGCCGTGTAACCGACCTCGATCGAGTAGGGTTTTCATCAAGGGACGGATTCCGCCAATATCCACCAATTCCGACATGGTATGGCGCCCAAACGGTTTCACGTCGCAAAGCAGGGGCACGCGTGCTCCGATTTCCTTGAAATCATCGATGCTCAAATCGACTTCGGCGGCGTGGGCGATGGCCAGGAGGTGTAGCACCAGATTGGTGGAACCGCCCAAGGCTATACAGGTTGTAATGGCGTTTTCAAAGGCCTTGCGCGTCATGATATGGCGTGGTCTGATCCCCTTGCGAACCAGATTTACAACCGCTACCCCGGCGTCGTAACAATCCAGTTTTTTTGCATCGGATACGGCTGTTTGAGCGGAACTGTTGGGCAAGCTCATGCCCAGGGCTTCGATGGCGGAAGCCATGGTATTTGCCGTGTACATGCCGCCGCACGAACCGGGGCCCGGTATGGCCCCAGTCTCGATCTGTTTGAGTTCGGCATCGTCAATTTCACCACGGGCGTGTCTTCCCACCGCTTCAAAAATGCTGACGATATCGATGGGTTTCCCTTTGTGAATCCCAGGCAGAATGGTGCCACCATAGACGAATACGGCGGGCCGGTTGAGGCGCGCAATAGCCATCATGCAGGCTGGCATATTCTTATCGCAGCCGCCAATGGCCACCAACCCGTCCATTCCCTCAGCTGCTACGACGGTTTCAATTGAATCGGCGATGACCTCCCTCGATACCAATGAATAGCGCATGCCCTTGGTGCCCATGGAAATGCCGTCGGACACGGTGATGGTATTGAACTCCACCCCTTTTCCGCCGGCGTCATCGGCGCCGCGACAGGTCCTCTTGGCCAAACCATCGATGTGCATGTTACAGGGCGTGACCATGCTCCAGGTAGAGGCAATTCCAATCTGGGGCTTTTTGAAATCTTCATCCTCGAATCCTACGGCTCGCAACATGGAGCGGTTGGGAGCTCGGTGATCCCCATCGACGACAACCGCGGAAAATTGGCGTGGATTATGACTGGATTCTGAAGGATTCAAAGTGAGTTGATAATTTGGTAGGAAATGCCTTTGACCTGCGATACACCTCTCGCTAGGAATCGGGCACTTTCGATAATTTTATTTAATACTACAACCCTAAAGGGGATACTTGGGACGGTTCGAGGTGTTATGTCAGAAGTATCTATCCAATTCGACCTGACAAAAGTTTTGGAAGCACTGCTGTTTTCCACTTCGGAGCCGCTCAGCATAAAGGAAATCCAAGCGGTTTTTGCTCGCTTTCATGATCGGGCGGAAAAAGTGCGCGATCCTTTGAGCTCCGGTTTCGAGGCCGGCAGATTGGCTGCTGCGGAGGCCTCGTTCCCGCTGGAATTGGTCGACGCGGTGCCGGCCCTTGTGACGGGCGCCCGGATCCGGGAGGCAATGGAAAAAATCAAGAGTCGCTTGGCGGAAGCGTCATCGCCTTATCAGATCCAGGAGACCAGCCGGGGCTTCAGGGTGGTGATTGCTCCCGCTTACGGTTTTTGGGTGCGATTGTTGAGGAAAGATGCCAAGCCGGTTCGGCTCAGTCAGGCAGCTTTGGAAACCTTGGCCATTATAGCTTATCGGCAGCCGGTTACCCGAAGTGAGATGGAGTCCATCCGGGGGGTGAAGGTGGATAGCGTATTGCAACGTCTCATCGAATTCGAATTGGTATATGCGATGGGGCGTGCGGAATTGCCGGGCCGCCCGGTTCAGTTCGGGACGACGGACAAGTTTCTCGAGTTCACCGGGGTGAGGGGTCTGGACGATCTCCCCAGCACCGATGTACTCTCTCCCGAACAGTTGGACGAATGGATCAACAAGGCCAATGAGCCCGTACAGTTGGGGGACGCGGATGTGGGGCTTCCATCGAACGACGCATTCAACCTGGAAAATCAACAGGCTCAAATCTTGACGGAGGACGACCAGGAAGAACTGGAATTGGAGGCGGAGGAAAGCCCGATATACAAAATGGAGGAGTTGTTGCGCCGGGAAAAGGGACAAACAGAGGACCGGAGGGAAGGTCCGACCGACTGATATCGGCCAGTAGCCCGTGGACTTGGAAAAATATAGAAAGCGTATCGACGAACTGGATGCGGAAATCATCCGGCTCATCAATGAACGCACTTCAATAGCGGTGGAAATCGGCAAGGAAAAAGCGGCCATTGGAAAGGTGGTATTTGATCCCAAGCGTGAAGCTCAGGTTTTCCGCAAGGTCCTGAGTCTGAACGAGGGACCTCTAAAAGATGAAGCCCTCAAAGGCATCTACAGGGAAATCATTTCGGGGAATTACGCCCTGCAACAGACGGTGAGAATCGCTTACCTGGGTCCGACCGCCACTTTTTCCCATGAAGCGGCCTTGAAACAGTTTGGGGACAGCATGTTATACGTGCCGATGCCTACCATTAACGATGTTTTTGCGGAAGTAGACAAAGGTGAGGTCGATTACGGGGTCATCCCCATTGAAAATTCGGCTGAAGGTGTTGTTTTCCAGTCTTTGCACTCCTTCGATATTCTGGTCGGTTCGAATCTGAAAATCGTATCCCAAATTTACCTGCCGATTACCCACAACCTGATATCCAATTCGCCCTTGGAAGATATCGAACGGGTTTATTCCAAGGATCAGGCCATTGCCCAGTGCAGGGGATGGTTGAGGCGTCATGTATCCCAGGCGGAAACGGTGGAGGTGTCTTCGACTTCGGAAGCTGTGCGAATTTCCGCGAAACAGAAAGGTTCTGCCGCCATAGCCAGCGCTCAGGCTGCCAAGGAATTTGATTTGCCCATTGTAGGTGAAAGTATTCAGGACATGAATAACAATGTGACGCGATTTCTGGTGATTGGCCACAAGGACCATAGCCCTGGGCCCGTTGGGGAAGGAAACGACAAGACCAGTTTCGTCCTTTCTATTCCGGACAAGCCGGGAGCACTGCAGAAATGCCTGCAACCCTTCAGCGACCGCAATATCAACCTGGTGAAAATTGAATCGCGGCCATCAAAGATGAAAGCCTGGGAGTACTGGTTTTTCGTCGATGTAATTGGTCATATTGAAGATAAGCAGATCCAGGAGGTTTACCGGGAGCTTCAAGAAATTTGCCCCATGGTAAAGTGGCTCGGCAGTTATCCCAATTTGTCCTGAGGATGATGCTGAACCACCGACTACCTTTTTCCCTTCAAGCTGAAGGGGTCAACCCTCTAACAAATAAGACATACTCTACATCATGACTAATTCGGACATTCTTCGCATCGGTGTGATTGGCGCCGGCGCCAACACCAAACTGAGGCATTTGCCCGGTTTTTTGGAAATCGAGGGGGTGGAGGTCAAAACCGTCTGTAACCGGTCGGAAGCCTCCTCGCGCAAAGTGGCGCGGGAATTTGGCATACCCAACACCGCATCCAACTGGCGAGAGGTTATCGCGGACCCGGAAATTGATGCCATCATGATCGGAACCTGGCCCGATTTGCATGCCTCGGCCACCATCGCCGGCCTTAAAGCGGGCAAACACGTGCTCACGGAGGCTCGAATGGCGCTCAACCTGGAAGAAGCCAAGGCAATGTTGGCCGCTTCCCTGGATTCTCCCCATTTAGTGGCCCAAATCGTGCCTTCCCCGTTTTCCCTGGGGTTTGACAAGACTATCAGGCGGATGATCGAAGCGGGAGAATTGGGAGATCTCCATGAAATATTCGTCGAATTCAGCAACGGGGTCTTTGCCGATCCCCAAGGACCCTATACCTGGCGGCAGGATTTCGAAAAAAGTGGGGTAAACACCTTATTTTCAGGTATCATGCATGAAGCCGTACTGCGATGGGTCCAGTCGGACCCGGAGTGGGTGATTGCCGATGGATTCATTGGGACTAGGGCCCGAAAGGATCCGGAAACCGGGGAAAACGCCACCGTATTGATCCCCGAGGCGCTCAGTATTCTGGCCCGGTATCCCCAAGGTTTTAAAGCAACTTATCAGTTTTCGGGTTTGGCCTCGTCGGTAACGAGAAGCGAGGCGCGCCTGTCGGGAACCAAAGGGGCTCTCTACCTCGATTTGGGAAAGCAGGAATTGTATGTCAGCGTGGGGGACTCCGAAGCTTATGACCGGGTTGAAATTCCCGCGGAAGACAGGGGAAGTTGGCGGGTCGAAGCCGATTTCATCGACTCCATTCGCGAGGGCAAACCGGTAACCTTGACCGATTTCGAGAGCGGGGTGCGTTACATGCGCTTCAGCCAGGCGGTCTGGAATTCATGGACCGATGGAAGCAAGAAAGTGTGGCTTTAATCCCGGATGATACTGACTTTGCGGTGAGCTTTGTCGAATTTCACACGGCCCTTGGTCAGGGCAAACAAGGTAAAATCCCGTCCCATACCCATATTTTTGCCCGGCCGGTACTTGGTGCCTCGCTGGCGCATGACAATGTTTCCCGGAATGACGTATTCTCCGCTGTATTTTTTGACCCCCAGCATTTTAGGGTTACTGTCGCGACCGTTCTTGGAGGTGCCTTGTCCTTTTTTATGAGCCATGGTCAGGGAGAGGTTATGGATTCGATTTTGATGACGGAAATTTCCTGGCGATGCCCGCGCTTGCGTTCGTAGCCCTTGCGCCTTTTCTTCTTATAAACGATAATTTTCTTCCCGCGTTTGTTCTCCAGGATCTTTGCTGAAACCTGGGCTCCTTCAACCAGCGGATTTCCAAAGATGGATTCGTCGCCTTCACCGACTGCTAGAATTTCATTTATTTCCACCGAGGAACCGGGTTGGCTTCCCGGGTATCGATTGACCATGAGGATATCTCCTTCCGTCACGGTGAACTGCCGACCCTGGGTTCGTATCGTTGCCTTCATGTTGAAAAACGCATAAGGGTTTACTTCCCCGAAAAAAAATCAAGGGTTTTTCCGGGTATTTTTTCCACTGTCAGAGACGTGAAGGTTCGCCGTAGAAGAAGTTAACCCTCAGGGACAATACCCAAGATTAGTCGGTCCAATAGGGGGCCTGACCAGCCAGGCTTAGGGAAATTTCAATTTCTTCCGCTACCTTATCAGTATTTTGCCCGGCGTTGATGTCGAAGTCGGAGCGGTTGACGATAAACTTTGTCCTGAGGATAAGCAGGTCCCCATCGGGACCACGCGGACCCATTCTCGCCTTGAGTTTCCCTTGCAGGAAGGTGAGGGTAGTCTTGGAGGTGATTTCCCGGGTAATACCTTTGATGGTCAATTCTCCGGTGACATCCGCTGAAGTGATATTCCCATGGGTGCTGAGGTTGCCCAGGCTGGTGACCTTAAAGGAAATCTTCGGATACTTGTCCACTTCCATCCATTGACCTCCATGGAGGTGCTCCTTCATTAGCGGATTGGAGACGTGCATGGAGACGGTATCAACTTCCAGGGTTCCGGAAATATTGCGAGGAGCCTCAGGATCGAATTGGATCCGCCCGGACACTCCTTTGGCGTTCCCGTTGATGGCTTCGAGTTGAGCATCCAGGTTAAAATTGATGGTATTGACACCTTTGGGATCGGCAAAATCGAAGGATATGGGATCGGCCGCAAGGGTGGCGCCGAGAAAGCAAAAACAGAAGGTGATGGTTAAGGGTTTCATAGTCATTCGGGGGTCATTGGAGGGGAAGGTTTACGAAGTAGAAATGAGGTGAGCCATATGGAAGCTCCCATAAAGATTCCGATGGCAGGAAATTCGATACCCGGGGAAAATTTGGCCCTTGTCTCCGTGTATTCCATTTGGGTGACGGGCTCGATTTTCCTTATATCTTCGGTTGTATGGTAGAAGCCCGTTCGCGCCCCGCCGATCAGCCAAATCAGGAAGGCGGCTGCCGTCATGTAACAGGCAAGCTTTCGGGTAAAGGATCTCACGCAATGAACCATACGAGAATCCAACTGACTATCCAAGAAAACTCGATTGATCTTGGCCCGGAAGGAAAAATTTCTCAAAAAGGATGGATGGTAAAATTATTACATACACGATTTCGCGTCAGCGATATGGAGCGAACCATTGCATGGTACTGTGACAACCTGGGATACATATGCAGGAGGAGAAATGACAAGTCGCCAGCGGGCAACAAGCTCGCCTTTCTCGAATTGCCCGGGAATGACCACGTTCTGGAGCTTTGTTATTCACCCGATTATGAAGTCAACGTTCCCGAGGATCTCATGCACACCTGCATTGGGGTAGATGACATCATCTCCTTTTGCGACGGGCTGGAGAATAAAGGCATCGAAGTATGGCCCGATGACTGGCGGGAAACCTTTCCTAACGGAAGGAAGATGGCCTTTTTAACCGATCCGGACGGTTACGAGGTGGAGATACTTCAAAACGGCTCTCCAGTTTAAAGTTCAAGGCCGGTAGATCCGGAGTAATGCATCCGCAATATGGGATGGCGTTTCGGCTACGGCGATACCGGCAGCCCTCAGGGCGGCGATTTTGCTCTCGGCTGAACCGCTACTGCCCGAGACAATGGCTCCGGCGTGACCCATTCTGCGCCCGGGAGGGGCGGTGGTTCCGGCAATGAACGCCGCCACTGGCTTGGTCACGTTGGCCTGAATATAAGCAGCTGCTTCCTCCTCGGCCGATCCCCCGATTTCTCCAATCATGATGATTGCATCGGTGTCGGGATCATCGTTAAATAATTTTATGGCTTCGGTATGGCTGGTGCCATTAATGGGGTCTCCCCCGATACCGATACAAGTGGACTGCCCGTGACCTCGCACAGTGAGTTGCCAAACCGCCTCGTAGGTCAAGGTTCCGGATCTTGAAATAACCCCCACTCGGCCCGGTTTGTGAATATATCCCGGCATGATGCCTATTCTGCACTGCTCCGGTGTGATAACCCCGGGGCAGTTGGGGCCGATCAACCGGCATGGGCTTTTGGCCAGGGCGACTTTTACCAGGGCCATATCCCGGACTGGAATGCCCTCGGTTATGACGACTATGAGGGGAATTTCGGCCTCGATGGCTTCCAGGATGGAGTCGGCGGCAAAGGCGGGGGGCACAAAGATCGCGGTGGCATTAACGCCTTCCTTCTCCACGGCTTCCTTCACGGTGTTGAAGACGGGCACCTGGTTTTCCCACAGCCGCCCCCCCTTGCCGGGCGTTACTCCGGCTGCAACAGTAGTGCCGTAGTCCAATGAGAGCCTGGCATGGTACCCACCAAAGTTTCCCGTTATTCCCTGCACCAACAGGCGCGTGTCCTTATTTACCAAAACGCTCATGAAGGTGACTCCCGAACCAGATTGACGATTTTTTCAGCCGCGTCTGCCAGCGAATCGGCTGAGACCAGGCTCAGGCCGCTCTGATCGAGGAGTCCCTTGCCAAGTTCCACATTGGTGCCTTCCAGTCGCACCACCAAGGGCACGCGGATATCCACGTTCCTGGCTGCCGCGATGATTCCTCGGGCAATGGTGTCGCACCTCATTATTCCTCCGAAAATGTTGACCAATATGCCTTTTACTTTGGGATCGCTGAGAATTATCTTGAAGGCGGCCGTAACTTGTTCGGTGTCGGCTCCACCACCTACGTCGAGAAAATTGGCCGGTTCTCCTCCGAAATACTTGATGATATCCATGGTCGACATAGCCAAGCCGGCTCCGTTTACCAGGCAGGCAATGTTGCCATCGAGGGCGATGTAGCTGAGGTTGAATCTGGAAGCTTCGACTTCCTTTTCGTCCTCCTCATCCAGATCCCGCAAGGCTGCGATGCCGGGATGCCGGAACAGGGCATTGCCATCGAAGCTCATCTTGGCGTCGAGGGCCACCACGGTTCCTTCCCTGGTCAGAACGAGGGGATTGATTTCCACCAGGGAGGCATCCTTATCCCAGAACAATTGGTACAACCCCTCCAGGCATTTCAACATGCCGGAAAAAGCGGGACCCGAAAACCCGAGCCCAAATGCAATTTGACGAGCTTGATGAGGTTGGAGGCCCCAGGTGGGATCGACGTGAACCTTGGTAATTTTCTCGGGGGAATTGGCGGCCACTTCCTCAATATCCACTCCGCCCTCGGTAGAGGCTATGATGACCGGCTTGGCCGCTTCCCGATCCATGAGAATGGCCAGGTAATACTCGTGCGCTATGTTTTCCGCTTCGGTAAAATAGAGGGTTCTGACCTTTCTGCCGTCCGGTCCGGTTTGAGGCGTCACCAGGGTATTGCCCAGCATTATTGTGGCCAATTCCTTGGCCTCCCTTTTGGAGCGCGCCAATTTTACCCCTCCTTTGAACCCGTCCTTGAAGACACCCTTGCCCCGGCCGCCGGCAAGGATTTGAGATTTGACAACGATGATGTCGCCGTCGGAAAAGTGGCTCAAGGCTTGGTCAACCTCATTTTCCGTCTGAGCAGCCACACCTTTGGATACCGCCACACTGTATTGGGCCAACAAGTCTTTGGCGTGATACTCATGTATATTCATGGCAAAAAATTCCAAAGGGGGATAAAACGCCGGTCCCCGGTAAAGGCAAGGGATTAGAGTAAGAAAAGGCACAAAGGCACAGAGGTGGGCGCTTTGCGCCAGAGGATAGAGGAAAGTGGCGAAAGGAGGGCGGCCATTCCTGCCTGCCAGGCCGGAAGGCAGATTCCCCGTTGTCTTTACAAGGCGGATTGGAAAACCCACCCTCCGTTAAATCCTGTCCATCCTGTTCATCCAGGTTAATTTTCGATCACGATCGAGATCAGGATTTACTTCTCTCCACTCTTTCCTCTGGCACAGTAGGCGCCGCCAGGAGTCGCCGAATATTGCCGGCCAGGACGAGGTCCAATCCTTCCCTGGATAACCCGGACTTGGCAAGGTGGTCAATGGCCAGGGCAAACCCGGGATCTCGCTGTTGTTTCGGAAATGTCCTCAGGGGGTAATCGGTGCCAAAAAGTATTTTTTCCGGACCGGTAATACGGGCAATTTGCCCTAGGATTTCAGGTTCGTAGAGTAGGGGCAGGGCGGCGCAATCGAAATAGAGGTTGGGAAAATCACCGGCTTTGAATGAGTTGGGATGTAACAGGGGAAGGCGTCCGCCCAGATGTGCCAGAATTAAATCCTGATCTGGCCGGGACCGGGCCAACATCAGGTAATCCTCCAGGGGAGTTGCGATTTTTCCCGGATGATAGGGCGTTCGAGGATCGGTCACGTGCAAGGTTACCGGCGCTTTCCATGGAGCTATTTTCTCCATCACTTTCTGCCAGCATGCGTCCCTCAAGGAAAAGTTTTGCGCCTGGGGATGGATTTCCCCAACCCCGGAAAACCCCTGATCCATGGCCCAATCGATGGTTTCCATTGTGGATGGGCCGGAGGTTGGATTAAGGGATACAAAGGCGGAAAAGCGATCCGGATATCGATGAATCAAATCTGCGTAGAAGCGGTTCTGGATTTGGCAGGATTCCTGATTTTGCCAGTACCAGCCTTGAAGAACCACCCGTTCCACTTGAGCAACATCCATGTCCCGCAAGGTTTGTTCGATCGTTGGCCATCCCTGCAGACTGGGTCGGAGGGGTGGGGCGACACATTCCCGCCAGATGCTTTCGCTGTGCTTTGCGGCCCAACCGATGGGGTCGCAGGCCATTGCCTCGGTGAAGAGGTGGATATGGGCATCGATAACGGGCATTGCGGATGCGGAAAACGGTTCCCCAACCATCCTCCTCTTACATATATTTACTGGGTGGCGATTTTGGTGAGGAGTCCCAGTTTCCGGGCGTTTGAGAACATCCAGTAGAATATGGCGCCGGAAAGAAAGAGGAACCCGATATTGATCCCGACCGCGATCCAAAGTGAGTTCCAGTCCATGGAACCGGTTTTGACGACTTCCCTCATGCCTTCAAAGACGTACGTACTGGGAAGGCACCAAGCCACATGCTGCATGACTTTGGGTAGGGTATCGACGGAATAAAAAACGGCGGAAAACGGTTGAATCATAAAGGGAACGGCCCAAGCAAGGGACTCGGCGGCCTGTCCCCAACGAAGAATCAGAGAGATGGAAATCATGCCCAAAGAAAACCCGAATATCATGAGAAGGGCGAAAAAAGGCACCAGGCTCCATTCCAAGTCGAAGAGATTGAAAGCATAAAGACCCAGGGCCATAAGGCTCATCACCACCACCACCACAGTCACGCGGAGCAGCCCCATGCAGGCGGTCGCGGCCAGGTACTCCCTGAGGCGAATGGGGGCCGCAAATAAATTGAGGAGATTGCGCGTCCACATGTCCTCCAGAAACGATAAGGCCACCCCCATCTGAGCCCGAAACAAGACATCCCAGAAGATAGTTGCCCCTATGAGAAAACGAATGAACAAGGCGAAATCCCCCGTGGTCTGTTTTTGAATGAACATGGTGAGAAAACCCCATACCAGTAGTTCCATAGCGGGCCAGAATATCAGTTCGAAACCGCGCACCGGATTCCTGAGGAAAAGTAGAGAGTAGCGCTGAACCAGTCCCAGTATGACGCGAAAATTCATGATTTTCTTGGAGACAGGGGATCGACCACTTTCCCATCGCGGGCTATGTGGATAAAGACATCTTCCAGGGATTGCTGCCGGAAATGCCGCTTTATTTCGTCCGAGGAACCTTCCACGATGATCGAGCCGTTGTGCAGAAAAATTATGCGATCGCAAATGGTCTCGATATCCCGCATGTTGTGGGAGGTGTAGAGTATGGACAGATTGCGTTCCTTTCTCAGACGGTTGATAAGGGTGCGGACTTTATCGGCAATGTCCGGGTCGAGGCTGGCGGTCGGTTCATCGAGTAGAAGCAGCTCGGGATCGTTAATAAAGGCCTTACACAAATTCAACCTGGTGGATTCCCCGGAGGAGAGTTGGCCGCTGATACGGTTTCTCAGGTGCTGGATATCGAAGAGTTCCATCATTTCTTCCGCTTTTTCCCGGACCTGCTTTACCCCGTAAAGTCGGGAAAAAACACGCAGGTTTTGCCACACGGACAAATTGTTGGGCAGGTTGGCGTAAGTAGAGGAAAAGTTGATGCGGGAAAGGATGTGGATGCGGTGTTGTTCGAAGTTTCGGCTAAAGATTTCGATAGAACCTGAGGTCGGCTTGATGAGCCCCAGCATCATTTGCATGGCGGTGGTTTTTCCGGCTCCATTGGCTCCCAATAGCCCTAAAATCTCTCCTCGCCGCAGCGCCAGGGAGAGGTTGTCTACGGCCAAGGTCTCGCCGAAAGACTTGGTTAAATTCCTGGTTTGCAGTATGGGAGGAGCCATTTCAGTGAGATTTTTATCACTTTTTTCAACCCAACAAGCAGAAATGCCTAAATGGCGCTTGATATCCCTATAACAAGGGGCTTTGCTCCTTTGGAATTTCAACTTTTTAACCGTTAACCCAAGAATTGAAAGGTAACCTACGTGAATAGAACTGAGCTTGTTAACGATGTAGCTACACGGGCTAATCTGTCCAAAGCCGATGCCTCAAGGGCATTGGGGGCCGTCCTCGAAGCTGTGTCTGAATCCCTGGCTAAGGGAGAGAGTGTTTCCCTGGTGGGATTTGGCAATTTTTCCGTGTCGCGCAGAGAGGCTCGGACAGGACGCAATCCGCAAACTGGCGGTGAAATTCAGATTCCCGCTCGAAATCTGGTCAAGTTTTCAGCGGGTAAGGGACTCAAGGATGCGGTTCAATAAAGTCATCCTGAGGATAATAATGCAAAAGGCCGGAACTTCCGGCCTTTTGCATTATTACTACTTGCCATAGGGACTTTCTTCACTCTGACTGAACCGTTGCTGAAAGGGGACCACTTTCAGTTCGTTCTTTTAATTTGCCAGGAAAAGCCGTGAGAACCGGCTACAGTCGCGCTACGGTATCAAACCGCTCACTCCTTTGAAAAAGGAAGGGGTCAATTCTTAATTCCTGCATTATCATGCACGATTACAAGAAATGACCTCATAAAGTGAAGAAGTTGGCCAAGGTCAGGTCGATTTCGAGTTTGGAGTCCGACTTCTGGTGGAAATATCCAATAAATTGCCGCGTCAGCAAGAAATGGAATTGAGCCGAGGTATTTTTACCTAGGAACCCGATTTTCGTCTCCTGTTTGGTTACCTGTGGGAGAGCAGTTCTGTTGAGCGGCGCCACAAAACCAAACACATGAAAATTACATTCCGCGCCAGAACCGTAATTTATGTGCCGGCACTCGGCTTTATCGCCGGAGTGGGGCTCATAACGCAACTCGCATCCACGACACTGGGGGAAGACAGCTCCAGCCATCTGCTCGAGGAGCATGTGGTGGTGGCCAATCGGACCGAGGTGCCCATTGGAAAAGTGGGCAGTTCGGTTGAAATCCTCACCTCGGTTGATTTCGAACCCCTCAAGCAGTCTTTTCTTCTCGAAGCCTTGAGGTTGGTTCCGGGTTTCTATTTGAGGAACAATGGAGGTCCCGGACAGGTTTTCGGTATGACCACTCGGGGCCTTAACGCAAATCGCCCCATTGTACTTATCGATGGAATCGAAGTGAGCAATCCAGCTTCGGGCGAGATCATTAATTTTGGCTCGCTTTTCCTTTCCCAGGTCGAACGCGTGGAAATTCTAAAGGGATCGAACAGCACGATCTATGGAGCCGATTCCCTGGCGGGGGTCATTAGCATATCCAGCAAGGATGGCAGGGGAGAGCCCGGATCATCACTGAATTTAATGGTGGGATCGCATGACACTCTTCAGGTCGGAGCGGCGAACTGGGGTGAATCCGGGGGCTGGAATTACCGCGTCGCCGTGTCCTCTTATGATTCGGAGGGTTTTTCGGCGCAGCCGGCTGACTTTGGGGAGGCCTGGGCCGACGATGATCTCTACCGGAACGTCAATGGTTCGATCAATATCGGCTACGACCTCAGTGATACCTCTTCCCTTCATTTTCTGGGTTATTACGTGGACTCGAAGGCAGAGTATGATCCGGGCAACCCGGACTTCATATTTGGAGAACCCTTTGCCGACAATTACACCCTGACCGAGCAGTTTTTCGGCAAAGTGGGGATGAATTTCGAACCCCGGGAATCCTGGGAATCTACCCTGAGCGTGGGTTACAACAATACGGATACCTTCAGCATGTCTTCCTTTCCCTTCGGTAGCCAAGGGGAACGGTATGAAGCGGATTGGCTCAACACGGTTCAAATTTCCGAAACTTTTCGTTTGGTTGCTGGATTGGAATACGAGGAAGAGGAACATTTGTCCGACTCGGGAAAACGCGATGAAACTTCGCTGTTTCTTGAAAACCTCCTGAGCCTTAATTCCGCCTTGGCATTGACCCTGGGTGGGCGTTTCGATGACAACAGCGCTTACGGGGAGGAAACGACCTACCGGGGAACCTTCAGTTATGATCTGAAAGATACCGATAATCTCGCCTTGAGAACGCGCGGATCTTTCGGAACCTCATTTCAAGCGCCTACGTTCTTCCACTTGTTCAGTTTCTTCGGAAATCCCTTGGTGAATCCCGAATCTGGCCGGGGTCTGGACCTCGGTTTGGAGGGTACCGTCAAGAACGGGTCTGCCTCAGTTGCCCTGACCTACTTTGACTACCAGGTGAAGGATAAGATTACCTATGACTTCGCCAGGAATAGCTTCTTCAACCAGGAGACCTATGAAAGCTCCGGATTGGAAACCATGGCAAAGGTGAAGATCCATCCCTCTCTTTCCTTACAGGTCTCCCATACCTATGCCCAGGCCGAGTATGAAGATGGGACCGAGGCCGAACGCGTCCCTCGCAACCTGTATTCGGCACAGCTCAATTGGGAAATTCCAGAGAAAAAGCTGGGGATCCACTTAAGCCATTATTGGGTGGGATCGCAATACAGCCTGCGACGCGACAATGAAAAAATGCCGGCTTATCGGACGGCCAATTTTGCCGTGACCTACGCCTTCAGGGAAGGGATGGATATCTGGCTGAGGATCGACAACCTGTTTGATAGCAAATATCAGGAGGTAAGGGAATACAACACGCCGGGATTATCCGTATATGCTGGATGGAATTTCAGGTAGAGGAAAAAGGGGTCAAACGCAAAATATAAAGATTTTGGAAAAATCTTTATATTTTGCGTTTGACCCCTTTTTCCCCCCCAAGCAATTCTGCCCGTTTTGATATGGCCCACTTCGAGTCGCCGCCTTTGAGCTTTAGAAGCCGTAGGATGGCGTCGACCAATTTTGGCCCGTTGTAACGCCAGGGAATATTCCAATAACGCATGAGGTATTGAAAGGGCCAATCTTTCTGGCCCAGCCTGCGCAACTCTCGCCCCCAGGTTATCAGGAGCAGTTGGTTGTTTTCCTTGTCCCGGGCTCGCCTTCCGGGGGAGGCGCTTACGTGATGCAGGACTGCGCTTTTCCCGGCTACAACGTGGCGATATCCCTGTTTTCCCAAGCGCAGGCAGAGATCGATGTCCTCGCACCCGTTGTAATAGCGTTCATCGAACCCGCCCTGCTCCAGAAACAGGCGTCGACGAATCATCATGCAGGCTCCGGTAACGGCGGCAAATTCCCGGTAGCGAAAGGGGAAGATGAAGGGGTAGTTCTTACCGTAATGATCGGGCAGACCGACCAGGTCGAAAACAACCCCGGCGTGATCGATGGACTTGGTTCTGATATCTTTTTGAATATTGCCCACCGCGCCAACCCTGAGGTGTTTCCGGTAAACCTCGAGCATGGGCTCAAGCCAACCGGGCAGAAGAATCAGGTCGTTATTCAACAGGCCCAGCAATTGGCCCCGAGCCAGTTTGGCGCCGCGATTTATACTTTTGGCATAGCCCAACCGCTCAGGATTGGTGTAAATTCGAACTTTGCCATGGGCCAAGGCGGCCAGATATTCGGCCGTCCCATCGCTGCTGCAGTCATCGACGAGGATGAGTTCGTAGTCGATTTTGTCTACGGTGGCAAAAAAACTGGTCATGAAGTCCCGGGTGCAATCCAACCGGTTGTGAACGGGAACGATAAAGGATATGGCAGGGCAGGAGGCCATAAGAAAGTGGGGAGAGAGGACTCTCGCAAAGCACGCAAAGAAGCGCAAAGAGGAAACCACAAAAAGCTGAAGAACTCTTACCGAGCGAATGCGACTTCCAATAATATTCTACAACTAACCGCAGATCACACAGATAAGCACGGATTTAATTTAAACAGCGCTTCGCTTGATACCTTCGGCAACACGATGGAGTTGCGCTCTAACAGGAGGAGGGGTTATTGGCTGAAATGAACTGCAACGCCGTTGGCGTTACCTCAAGCTACGAGTTCCGGAATCGGATCGGCACCTTCCGTGCCGACCAATCTCTTGTCCAGGCCGCCGTGGAGAAAAGTCAGGTTGTTGGGATCGAGTCCCATGAGGTAAAGAACGGTGGCGTGCAAGTTCTTCACGTGAAGGGGGCGTTCTACGGCCCGGTTGCCCAATTCATCGGTCGAACCAATGGTTCTGCCGCCTTTCACCCCGCCGCCGGCCATCCACATGGTAAATCCGAATGAGTTGTGATCCCGTCCCGTGCCCTTGGCATATTCCGCGGTCGGTTGCCTTCCAAATTCACCGCCCCAGATGACAAGGGTTTCGTGGAGCAGGCCGCGTCTTTTCAAATCCTTGAGAAGGCCGGCAATTGGTTTGTCGGTGTTTCCGGCGTGCTTATTGTGATTGGTTTCGAGGTCGCCGTGCGCATCCCAGTTGTAATCGTTATGGGCGCCGCCCGAGTAAATCTGGATAAACCGAACCCCTCGCTCCACCAAACGTCTTGCCAAGAGGCATTTGCTTCCGAAATCCCGGGTGCGTTCCCGGTCCATGCCGTAAAGCCTTTTGGTTTCGTCCGATTCCTTGTCTAAATCCACTGCTTCCGGGGCGGTGCTCTGCATTTTGTAGGCCAACTCGTAGCTGGCGATGCGGGCCTCCAAATTGGTGTTGTCGTATCGGCTTTTCAAATGTTCCCGGTTCAGGTGGTTCAAGCTCCGGATGATGCGCTGCTGCTCACCTGAAGGCATGTTCTGAACGCTTTTGAGGTTGAGAACAGGATTCCCGCTACTGCGAAAGGTGGTTCCCTGATAGCTGGCCGGCATGTATCCGCTGGACCAGTTTTTCGCCCCGCTGATGGGTCCGCCCGACTGGTCGAGCATGACGACGTAACCTGGCAGGTCCTGATTGATGGTCCCCAGTCCATAATTGACCCAGGAGCCGAGGGAAGGGCTTCCACTGACGATGGCCCCCGAGTTCATCATGAGCATGGCGGATCCGTGAATGGGGGAATCCGCCTGCATGGATTTCAAAAACGTTATGTCGTCAACGCAGGTGGCCAAGTGGGGAAAGAGATCCGAGACCCATTGCCCGGACTCACCGTATTGACTGAAGTTCCATTTGGGCCCGACTACCCGGCCCGCGCTTTTGCGTCCGCCGCGGCCGAAGGTGTTTACCTTGACCGTTTTTCCGTCGAATTTGAACAATTCAGGTTTGTAATCAAAGGTGTCCACGTGGCTTGGGCCACCGTACATGAATAGGAAGATGACCTGTTTGGCCTTGGCCGGGAAATGTGGGATCTTGGTGGCGAGGGGCCCCTCAATGGTGGAGGCGTTGAGCCCGTTAAAGAACCCTTCATGGCTGAGAAGGCCGGTCAGAGCCAGGGAACTGAACCCGCCCCCCACCGTGGAGAGAAATTCGCGGCGGGCCATGCGACGGCAGAAATCGCGTGTCGGGGGCATGGCTAATCCAGAAAGATGAATTCGTTCAGGTTCAACATCACCAGGGAAAAGCGTTCCAGGGCAGTGGAAAGATCATGACCGTAATTTTGCCGCATCGATTCGATCAAGTCGACAGAATTTTTCAGTTCCACCGGTCGGGGCGGCCGACCCAAAACCAACTGAAAACCCTGCTGGACCAAGTTAGAGGGATCTCCCGGGGCAGAATTTTCGATGCGCTCGGCCAACAATCTGGCATGATCATTGGTGAATTTGCTATTCATCATGGCCAGAGCCTGGGCCGGTACGGTGGTGTTGAATCGCACCGGGCAGGAGACATCGGTATCGGCGACATCAAAGGTAGACATCATGGGATCCAGCAAGGAGCGTCGGACAAAGGTGTAGATACTGCGTCGGTTTTGATGTTCGGGCCCGGCATCGAGTCTCCATCGCTTTTCCGCCAGGGATGCGGTTTGAAGGACCTCTTCCGGCAGTGTGGGAAACACACTGGGCCCACCGATCTGAGGATCCAGGTTTCCCGCAACCTGTAATACCGAATCGCGAATTTCCTCGGCGGTCAATCGCCGCATATCGTAACGCCAGAAGAGGTCGTTGAGCGGATCGACGGCCAGGGCCCGGTCATTTGGTGCGGAAGACATGCGGTAGGTTTTGGAAGTCATGATTAGCCGGTGCAAGGGCTTCATTTTCCAGTTATTTCGGACAAATTCCTGGGCCAGCCAGTCCAATAGTCGGGGATGCGTCGGTTCCTGGCCCAATTTGCCGAACTCGTCGCTGCTCCGCACCAGACCACGGCCAAAGTGATGTTGCCAGATGCGGTTTACCGCTACGCGTGAAGTGAGCGGGTTTTCCTTGCTGGCGATCCAACGGGCCAGGGTGAGACGGGGATCTTCCTCGGTATCTACAGCGTGAAAATATCCCGTTTGGGTAAGGATTTCCGGAAAATCCGGGTAAACCCGTTCTCCATGGGCTCCTGGATTTCCTCTCAAAAGGACGTGTGTAGGTTTCAGTTCATCGTCGTTAAACGCTGCCGTTACCAGAGCATCCTGTAACTGTCGCTGGAGTGGCGCGTATTGTTTCCAAGCGGCAATTTCCGCTTTCTCGGCGGCGGCCAAGTCATCCCCTTCCGGCAGGCCCTTATCCGAATTGTTTGTCACCCGGGACTGCATATTTTTCCAAGATGCGGTTTTCACCCAGGGGATTTCCCCGTCTTCACGCACCCAAACGAGGTTGAAAATGGGGTTGCGGGCTCCACTCGCGACCAGGGTCAGGTCGTGGTCCCCGGCGGTTAAATCGATACTGAAATTTTCCTCGATTTGATTGGAACCTGTTTTGGCGAATACCAGTTTATCTCCCACATACATCCAACCGCCACTGGATATGGTGGCCTTGAAATTTTGCCTGGCGCCCACCGGTATGTGTATCCGACCCCGCATGACCCAAGCGGCTTCCGTAATATGAGACTTCGAAATCGCCGTCAGATCCCTGGCCAGAAGGATTGTCCCGTCTCCCAAGGCTCCCTGGGCCAAGAATTCAATTCGATTCAGATCGGGAAGCGATTCGGTCCAGGCCTGTGTTGTGAATCCATACGTCAGGTTGGAGGGGAAGAAGCGGGCCTCGGCGCCCCGGGAACCTTCCCTGTTTAATATCCGGTTAATTGCCTCCCAGGACTTTACCCGCGCTTTAATGATCTGGTCCGTAACAGCTTCGATTTTTTCATCCAGCTCCCGCTGCTCCTTGGTTGAATAAACGGTTCGGGACATGGCGTCCTCATTGCGAATACGGGATGGGACGGCCAGCTTTCGCAGGTGAGCCAGGAAACGGTAATAGTCTTTTTGTGAAATGGGGTCGGCCTTGTGATCGTGGCACCTGGCACAGGAAAGGCTCATGGCCAGGGTGGAACGACTGACGGTGTTGATGATATCGTCGTAGTGGTCGTAATAAAACAGCTCCAGATCGGCCGGTTCGTCGTCGTAGAGACCCAAACGTAGAAACCCGGTGGCGATGATGGATTCCGGGGTCGAATCGGGCAGGACGTCCCCGGCGATTTGTTCGAGGATAAAAGTATCGTAGGGTTTGTCCGCATTGATGGCGTCGATGACATAGTCGCGGTATTTCCACATATTTCGTTTGTCCTGATCGCGCTCGTAACCGTTCGATTCGGCCCATCGCACCGCATCGAGCCAGTGACGTCCCCATTTTTCACCGTAATGCGGTGAATCCAGCAGTTGGTCGATGAGGCGGGTCCAAGCGTCCGGAGACTCATCGGCCAGGAAATCATTCACCTGTTTTTGGGATGGAGGCAGACCGGTCAGATCATAGCAGGCCCTGCGCAGGAGGATCAGCTTTTCCGCCTGGGGATTGGGTGAGAGGTGTTCATTTTCCAGATTATCAAAGATGAAGGCGTCAATGGGATGTTGCGCCCATTCGGGATTGTTTACGGCGGGGGGGGCGATCGGCCGCACCGGTTGATAGGCCCAGTGCTTTGCCGCATAAAGGGAAGATTCCTGGGCTACCAGTCCCCCCGCAGAGATCAGGACCACCAGGGCCAGACCTCCGAAGGACGGCCACAGGGTCGGCGTTTTGTTACGTGGTAATGGCATCAGGCAAACGAGGCTGAACAATTTTCCAATCCTTCAGTTCTCTTTACAAGTGAAAAGGGTATTGCTGCAATAAGCGCGTGAAACGGCTCATTTGCGCTTGCGGCGCAGGTAACGTCCAACCAGGGCCAGGAGGATAAGGGCCGCTACCAGAAGGAAGGATGCTATCGGACTGTATTCAGCCAAGCGTTGGTGAATCCCCTCAAGCAGTACTGCCCAAACATAGATGGCAATGTAGGTGGCGAAGAGAACGAGGGCTATATTGTGCCAGGGTTTGAAATTGAGAAAATATCCTATGATACAACCAATGACCGGTCCGGTCATCCAGAAGGGAATGAAAACGAAGAGCATGAGGCCGATCATACCGTATTTGCGCACCCACTCACGGTTAGCCTTGGCCGCATCGGCAATGCGATTCATGGATTTCTTCAGGAATTTGACCTCCAGGAGATGATTCCAACTGAAGACAAAGAGGGGATAGACGAGGAGGACCAGAATGGTCTCGACCAGAATATTGACCCACAAGACCAAGGTGGGGTCCAGTTTAACGGCATAGCCGTAGGACAGGCCGGCAGCGCGGCCAAACATGATATTAATGGAGGTCATGGCCAGGTAATCCTGACCCCGCTCCGGTGATAGAAACAAGGTGACCAACAAGGCCGCGGAAAATAAAAGCGCCAGCCCCAATCCTACCATCAGGATGCGGGCTTCGGATGCGCTCGCGATGGGGGCCCACTTTGTACCCGGAGTATCATCAGTCCTTTTGCCCATATAAAGATCCTTACCATACACTAAGACGCCCACGGGCGCCAATTAGGAATGAGGAATTGGCTGACGCCCAGTCGATTGTGAATAGTGAATAGTGGAGAGAGATAAATCGTGATCTTGATCGTTATCGAGCGAAGCGACATCTTCCAAATAAACATGGATGGAGGCGCCGTTGGCGCCAGTTGTCAGGTATAAGTGTTCAGAGTTCAGGAGGCGCCAATCTTGTTCCTGATAACGCCAACGGCGTTAAATCCAATAGGGAATTAAAGGAAGAAGGAAAAATGGCTGAAGGGGACATCATCTTGATCTTGATCATGGTAGTGATCTTGAACGAAAATCCCTGGCCGATGCAATGAACGCTTTCCTCAAACCATTCCCTTATCCCTCGGTTAACCGGTTCGAGGGGAAATCCGACCTTTTCAACCGATTGGGTAAATTCTGCGCCAAAGGCAGGTATGTTTTGTCAATCCTGTTCCTTTGTTGCGCTACCCTGGCCTGCTTTTCCACAGGGGAAGCCCGGGACGGGACCATCCGGAATGTATTGTTGATCGTAGCGGATGATTTGAAGGCCTCGACTTTGGGCTGTTTCGGGGACACCATGGTGCAGACGCCCAATATTGATGCCTTGGCCGGTGAGGGGATGGCCTTCAAGCGGGCCTATTGCCAGGGCATGAGTTGCGGTCCGTCGCGTCGCTCATTCATGTTCAGCCGATACCGGGGGGATGAAGGCTCGAGTTTGGGGGAGCAATTTATCGATAACGGCTATTACAGCGCCCGCGTCGGCAAGATTTTTCACATGAGGGTTCCGGGAGATATTGTGGCTGGTACAGATGGAGTCGATTACCCGGAGTGTTGGACCGAGCGCTTCAATTCCCCGGGACTGGAAGCCCACACACCGGGCCTTTATTCCCTCTATAACCACAACGTCTTTTCCACGAATCTGCGCGATCGGGCCTCGACTGCAATGAGGCACCGCTGGTTCGTTTCGGTTCAGTACGAGGGTGACGGTTCCGATCAACCGGATTTCAAAACCGCAAGCAAGACGATCGAACTTCTGCGGCGGCAGGGGGACAAGCCGTTTTTCATCGCAGCCGGTTTTGTGCGGCCGCACTACCCGAACGTGGCGCCTCAAAAATACTTCGACCTTTACCCCTGGCAAAACATAAACCTTCCCGAACAGATTGAAGGTGACCTGGATGATATTCCCCCTTTGGGTCGCCCTGGGGTGACGAGTGGGAAGGATCCCATAGGAAAATACCCTGATAATCAGAAACGTTTCTGGGGATCCTACTATGCCACCATCACCTTTATGGATGAACAGTTGGGACGCATCGTAAATGAACTGGAGCGGCTCGGATTGAGAGAGTCTACCGCGATCGTCTTTATGAGCGATCACGGTTACCATTTGGGTGAGCACACCTTCTGGCAAAAGAGCAATTTGCACGAAGATGTCACAAGGGTTCCCCTCATCATTTCAGCCCCCGGATTCAAAACAGGCAGTAGCGATGCATTGGTTGAATTGGTGGATGTCTATCCAACGCTGGCGGAATTGACAGGAGTCCCGATCCCCGACTCGGTCCAAGGCAACAGCCTGGTCCCCTTGTTGGAAGGGTCGCGGTCATCGATTCGCCAAGAAGCATTAAGCCTGGGGAACGGTGGGGGTTTTGCCCTGCGCAGCGAGGAGTGGGCCTATATCCGGTACAGAGACAATTCGGAAGAGCTCTACCACATGATAAGGGATCCGAAGCAGTTCACGAACCTTGCCGGGGATCCGAACTATGCCGAGGTATTGGAAGTGTGGCGCCTGAAGTTGGATGCAAAACTAAAGGCTGCCGGCCTGACCCGGAAACAGGTCAATGATTAACCCGCATTTCCCAGCCCGACAGCTGGGTTTACCGAGACCGAGCAAGTATCCCTCAACCGGTAGCCTCGGCGTAGTTTGCTTCGGCCTGTTCCCAGTTGACCACATTCCAAAAAGCCGCGATATAATCGGGCCTTCGATTCTGATAATTCAAATAATAGGCGTGCTCCCAAACATCCAACCCGATTACGGGCACAGCGCCTTCCATCAGGGGAGAATCCTGGTTGGCGGTAGAGTGAACGACCAGGCCTCCATCTTTGACACTGAGCCAGGCCCAACCGCTGCCAAAGCGCGTTATCCCAGCCTTGGCAAAGGCAGATTTTAAGGCATCGAGCCCACCCAATTCAGCATCAATGGCAGCGGCCAAGGCGCCCACCGGATCTCCCCCGCCCTCGGGGGAAAGAATTTTCCAAAAAAAGGAGTGGTTGCTGTGCCCTCCGGCATTATTGCGCAAAGCAGTGCGGGAGGCATCGGGAATGGAATCGAGGTCAGCAATCAATTCATTAACACTTTTTGCCGCCAGATCGGGCGCATTGTCCAGAACGCCGTTGGCGTTGCCGATATATGCCTGATGATGCTTGGTGTGGTGGATTTCCATGGTTCGCGCATCGATATGCGGCTCCAGTGCATCGTAAGCGTACCTTAGGCTGGGGAGTTCGTATGCCATTATAATTATCCTTCGATTAGTGATTTCAATTTAGGTTTAAAAGTGTAGAAAACAAGTAGGCCTTTCGCAAGAGGGGAGTGAAGTCAACTCCCTTCTTTTGCTACCATTCGTTTTTGTTCGAAAAATGAGGAAAGGAGCAATTTGCAATCCCCTTCCAGCACTCCTCGGGCGATTTTGGGATGGTGATTCAGGGATTGGGTTTTAGTGATGTCCAGGGCGCCTCCGAGAAATCCCATTTTTGGATCGGGAACGGCGTAAACCAGGCGGTAGATTCGGGCCATTATGGTGGCTCCCGCGCACATGGGGCAGGGTTCCTTGGTGACGTAGAGGGTGCAATCGCTCAGACGCCAATCCTTTATTTTGTTTGCGGCCTTGGTAATGGCCAGGATCTCGGCGTGGGCCGTTGGGTCCTTTGTCGATTCGACCTCATTGTGGGCGCATGCGATCACTTCCCCTTCCCGCACCATCACCGACCCGATGGGAACTTCACCTTTTCGGTAGGCATCAATGGCGGCATTATAGGCAATTTGCATGAAAAAGGAATCGTCCCGATTCAATTGGGAAGGAAACTTTTTTTCGAAGGGGCATTCGATTTTATTTTGCTCGGAGGCAGGCATTCCTTGATCGATTTTCTTAAACCTTGACTTACCAGGGCCCTTAACGCTTTCTACATCCTTCATTTTTATGTTTTTAGACAAGAAGAAACCAGGGCAATCCGCCAGGCAGGGAATTTATGGCCAATGAGGAAGTAGTTGAGGTCGAAGGAAAGATCGCAGCGGTATTGCCGGGAACCATGTTTCGAGTCGAGCTCCCCAATGGCCATGTAGTGCTGGCCCACATTTCCGGGAAACTCCGCAAAAACTTTATCAAGATTACCACTGGTGATATGGTGAAAATGGAAATGAGCCCATATGATATCGACAAGGCTCGCATCGTCTACCGGTTGAGAAACAGGCAAGTGCAACGTAACGCTCCCATCCGCAGTTTTGGTCCGCGCAGAAGAAGGCGCTAGGTCCCTGGTTGCAACTTTGACCATGTCGTTTCCGGCAAAGGATGTAACCCAATCCATCGGCAATACGCCCCTCATAAAATTGAACCGTATGGCCGAAGGCATTGATGCCAATATATTGGTCAAATGTGAATTTTTCAACCCGCTCTCCAGTGTGAAGGACCGCATCGGATACTCCATGATAACGGCTGGGGAAAGGGATGGGGCCCTGCGAAGGGACAGTGTCATCATCGAGCCGACCTCCGGCAACACAGGGATTGCCTTGGCCTTCGTAGCGGCGGCCAGAGGATATCGATTGATCCTCACAATGCCGGAAACCATGTCGTTGGAGCGTCGCATATTGCTGAAAATGTTGGGTGCGGAACTCGAATTGACCCCAGGGCCCAAAGGCATGCCGGGCGCCATAGCGCGCGCCCATGAACTGGCCGATGACCTGGGAGACCGGGCTTGGATTCCCCAGCAATTTGAGAATGAGGCGAATCCGGAAATCCATCGCTTGACCACGGCGGAGGAGATATGGAATGCGACTGATGGAAAGATTGACGTCTTTGTAACTGGCGTCGGTACCGGTGGAACCATCACCGGGGTTTCCGAAGTCATCAAGAGCCGAAAAGAACTTTTCTCCGTCGCCGTTGAACCGTTGGCCAGCCCTGTCATTTCGGGTGGCCGTCCAGGTCCTCATAAAATCCAGGGCATTGGCGCTGGTTTCATTCCTAAAAACTGCAACACGGATGTCATCGATGACGTCGTGTTGGTCAGCAACGAAGACGCCTTTCAAACCGCGCGCGACTTGTCCAAGCGAGAAGGGCTATTGGTTGGGATTTCCTCTGGCGCTACGATTTGGGCAGCATTGGAAGTGGCCAAACGTCCCGAAATGGCAGGAAAGAATATTGTGGTAATCGCTGCCAGTTGCGGAGAGCGGTATTTGTCCACACCCCTAACCGACCGGGCCCGTATCGAAGCAGCGGGATAAGGCTACAATAGCATAATCTGCGCTCATCTGCGAAATCTGCGGTTCCCTTTCCACTTTTCTCGTTCCCCTTTCCTCCAAGCGCTTAACGCCAATTAAAGCCGATAGCAGCGTTGGCAATTGGTTTGTTCGACGGCCAATCGTTCTGTGGAACTCAAATCTGCCGTCAAATCCCTCACCGTCTCCATCCAATCCCGATAAGCTCCCAAGCGGAGCAGGCAGACCGGCCAGTCAGTGCCGATCATGACGCGGTCCGTTCCGAAGATTTCCATCGTCTCGAAAAAGTAGGCGCGGATGGTGGCAGGGTCGGGGATAGGGTCCTGGCGGAATTCGGTTACGAAGCCGGAGAATTTGACCCCCAAAATATTGTCTCGTCGGGAGAGTTCCCTGATGCCTGTTTTCCAATCTTCCTCCACGCGGCCATTTCTGGCTTCCGGTTTGGCGATATGGTCGACGATCATTCCGACTTCGGGTTGACGGTCTACCAATTGGATGGCGGCATGAAGCTGGCGTTGGAGGATGAGCAGGTCGAACCGGAGGTCGAAGAAGGGTAGTTGGGCCAAGCCGCGGTGGAGGTCGTCCCGAAGAAAATATGTGCCGGGTTCATCCTGAAGGACATGGCGGACGCCCTTGAATTTCGGGTGCCGGGCAAGGCGTTCCAGAGCTTCGCGGACATCCTCCCGGATAAGCGGAACCCATCCGACGATTCCCCGAATGAGATCACATGAGTCGGCCAATAGTATAAGCCAGTCCGATTCCTCGATGATTTGACGGGCCTGGACTACCACCGTGCCGGAAACCCCGGCATCCCTGGTTACCGCCTCCAGTTCCGGTATCAGGTAGGATTGGGCCAGCGGAGAATCCTTCGGGATCCAGGGGTAATCCCCTGGGGAATATTCCCAGAGGTGGTGGTGGGAATCGATCATCAGGCCGGGAGAAGGATTTGAATCAGGCGAAGAGGGGCTTCATATGGCGTTCCAGCAGATTGTAGGTGACGCATTGGGAAATGACCTCCCGGTGGGCGCCCAGAGCATTAAGGTAACGCTCACCCATTTGGGCGGCGATTTTGAAACCGACATGAAGAAGTTGGCGGAAGTGTGGGTTGTAGCCTAGGTTTGAGGTATCGTGAGTCAGTGCGGCGACAAACTGTTCGCTGCTCCACCTGTTGACCGCTTCCGGGGAGGGAAGGCGATCATCTTCTATATCGATTACAGTAGCATAGGGTTGGCAAAGCGCATCTTTTTTCCTCAGAGCCTTGAGGTAAATTTCCTTGGCCAGGAAGAGGGCTTCACCACCGCTGGCGGCCAGTCCAATAACTTCTTCCAACCAATTTGTACCGGCGGTTTTGATATGAAGCCCGGCGCCCGTCCGGGCCAGGGCCCTCTTGATGGGCCCGTAGATGGAGAACTTGTCGGACCCGGAGTGAACGCTGAGTTTAAGGGATTCGGGTAGCCCGTAATTTTTGACGGCGTGAGCGATAACGGCTAGGTCGTTGTTGAATTCTCTTTCGAACTGAGCCAGGTCGCCAACGTAATCGACCCCCTTATTGAATCGTCCGGTAAATTTTGGCGCTATGGTTTGGATTGGGATTCCCTCATCGGCTATGGCGGCCAGGATGATGAGCATTTCCGGTGGCGTTTGGGGGTTTTCGGTTTCGTCCATAGAAACTTCGGTTACGAAGTTGGGCCCCTTTTCCAGGGCGATGTAATCGTAAATGGCCTTGGCGCCCTGGACGGCTTTGAGAAATTGATGGGCGGTCCTTTCCATGAGTTCCCTCCCGATGTTCAATGGCTTATCGATGCCTTCAATGGTCACGGCGCCCAGTAGTTCCGGGTGCCTGGAAATAAAGGTTTCGACATCGGCAGGATCGGCTCTTTTTCCAATGTCCTCGGCCACATCGAGGGTGAAGAAATCGCTGTTGGGAATAAACCGGTCGACCGTTTCCAAGCCGATGTGATCGGCGTCCACCAAGTATTCACCGGACCAACCGAGGTCCGCCACGGCCTTATCCGCAGCGTCTCGTGTAGACTTGGGTTCGGAACCGATGATGTCGTGTTCGCGGTTCGACTTGTTCCAGACGGGGGTTATGTCGATACCACAATTCTTAGCTGCGATAAAAGCCCGGAGTTGGGCGTGGGCTGCCTGGGCAAACCGGTCACCGGCTCCGAAGGTAAATTTGGGGCATGGTTTCATGGGCTGATGGGACCTTATTCGATTTTAATGGTTTACGGCGATAAGGGCTTTAATAGCACCGAGGGAAGGGTCGGTGAATTGGGCGAACTTTTCGGGGACTTCATCAATGGTCAACCGGTGAGTGATCCAAACATTGGTATCGATTTTCCCGGCTTCCATAATACTGATGATGTTGCCGAAATCGGCGGGCAGGGCATTGCGGCTGGCCAATAGCGTTTGCTCGCGGCGATGAAATACGGGGGCGTGCGGGAAACTGACCTCGTCGGTAGTTATCCCCACGAAGACGATGCGGCCTGTAAAAGCGGCGTAAGCCAAGCTGGCCGACATCGACTTATTGGAACCCGTGGCATCGAGCACGACGTCGGCCAATTCCCCTTCAGTCAGGTCTTCGATCTGAGCCAGATGGGAGCCATCGGGTTGAAAGAGCACCCCTTTAGCGATGCCGCGTTTGTCCCGGCAAAATTCAAGACGGGATTGGATCCTATCCATAACGATGACATCGACTCCTTTCCTGAGACTGAGAAACTCGAGACAGGCCAGACCGATTGGACCGACTCCTATGAGGAGTACGGTTTCCCCCGGCTGGGGATTGGCCCGTTGGACGGCATGGTAGCCGATGGCCAGGGTTTCGACCAGGGCGAGTTGGTCGTAGGACAGGTTGTTTCCTGGATGTAGTTTTCGGGCCGGCACCATCCAGTCGGCTTTGCGAAGGCCGCCACTGGTATGCACTCCGATAACCTGCACACGGGGACAGCAATTGGAATGGCCCCTTTGGGAAGTCCTGGTCCGGGGATCGTCGACGTAGGGTTCGAGCGAGCATTTGTCACCGGGCTTGATGTGGGTTACCCCCCGGCCTACGGCCAGGACCTCGAGCCCTAACTCATGGCCGGGAGTGCGAGGGTAATCAAAAAAGGGAAATTTGCCCAGATAACAGGATATATCGGTACCGCAAATACCCATTTGACGGGTACGGACGAGGGCCATCCCCGGGCCGGGCGACCCGGCATGGTCGAGGTCAATAGCGGTGATGGATTTGGGAGCTGTGAATTCGATGGCGAGCATTGAAATCAGTTATTTTCCGGGAGACCTTCCACGTGGCCGATATTTTTGACCGGGGCGAACAGTTTCCGTACTGCTCGGAGAAGCGATTCGTCCATGGGTTCCGCTATCCATTTGGCCCATTTTCTTATGTTTTCGGGATTGGCCGATCCGGCCACAGTGGTTGCCATGTCCGGGTTGGCACAGGAGAACTGGAGGGCCAGTTTGGCGATATCCAAACCATGTTCCGAACAGAGCCGGGCCGCATTCCGGGCAGCGGCCTTGACTTGCACCGGTTCCTTTAGCCAATCGGGATTGGGAGCATTGGTGAGCAACCTCGCTGAAAAGGGCCCGGCGTTCATGGCGCCGATGGATTTTTCCCGAAGGCGAGGCAGAAGCGATTCTGAGAATCTGGTATTCTGTAAGGTGTACTGGTTGTAGGACATGATGCAATCGCAGTCATCCTCGATGTGGTCGAGAACGTTGTGAAAGGTTTTCATGGGGTAACAGGAAAATCCGACGGCCCGGACCTTCCCCTGTTCTTTGGCTTTGAGCAAGGCGGGAAAGGTTTCCTCCCATATCTGAGGCAGGGGGACGAATTCGACATCGTGCATGAGAAAGACATCGAGGTAATCCGTTCTCAAACGGTGGAGGGATATGTGCAGGGACTCCTCCAGGCGCTTGGGAGAAAAGTCGAAATGGATGAGGGAATAGCGGCCGAATTTGCTACCGAGCAGGTAGGAGTCGCGGGGGATGCCTTTAAGACCTTGGCCGAGGAGAACTTCAGACATCCCTCGACCATAGAAGGGGGATGTGTCGATGAAGTTCATGCCTAATTCAAGGGCAGTGGTGGTAGACTTCATGACCTCTTCGAGCCCGACGGAGCGAAATTCCGCCCCGAGTGAGGAGGCGCCAAACGAGAGTATAGGCAGTTCGATGCCGGTATTGCCAAGAGTGCGGGTTTGCATGGAGGGATGGTGTATCTGCCTTAGATCAATCCTTTGGAGCCAGGAAATTGTCAATGACCTCGATTTGCTGAGCGGCGCAGGTTTCCGGATCGGGCAGGGGAAAGATTTCCGCGGAAAGGAAGCCGTCGTAGCCGATTTGTTGCAGGGCGGCCACGATGGGAGCGGGGTTGGTGTGCCCGAAGCCCATGGCCCGGCGATTGGAGTCGGCAAAGTGGACATGGCCGATGTGTCGTCCAGCATCGATAATGGCTTGGGCGAGTTCGGTTTCTTCGATGTTCATGTGGAAGAGGTCCGCCAGGAGAAAGGTGTTTTCCAATTGATTATCTTCAATGAATCGCGCTCCTTGAGTCAGACGGTTGATGAGGTTGGTTTCATAACGGTTCAGCGGTTCGAATAGAAAACCGACCCCGTGTCGCTCGGCATGTTTCCCGGCGGTGCGGAGGGCCTGGGCCAGCCACTCGAGGGCTTGGGTCCGATGGACCTCGCCACCCCAATTTCCCTGCATGGAACCGAGAATGGCTGGTGCCCCGAGTCGACCTCCGAATTCGATCATGCCCAGTATGAAGCGAAGGGCCTCCCGGCGCTTGGAGGCACGGGGATCAGTAAGGGAAAGGCCGTGTCGGACCATTCCGGCTCCGGTCCCAACGGAAGCGATGAGAAGGTCGTGCCGGTTGGCGAGGGCTTTGGTTTCCTCCCACGATATGAAGTCGGGCTCGGGAAGAAAAAGTTCAACCCCGTCGAATCCGTGAGATTCGGCCTTGGCGAAGCCTTCGGGCAAGGCATCGTGGAAGACGAAAGGCCCGGCTCTGGCTTCGGCCACTTGGGCCAAGGTTACGGCGCTCTTCACGGGTTGCAGGTGGTTGGTTGCGCTACCTAAACGGATTCGAGGATAACGTTGCCGTAGGCGGTGGCATCGCCGGTGCGGATGAGGCCGGTGGCAAGGGGAACGAGTTTCTTAAAGTCGTTGTGGGGCATTCGGGTGACTTCGAGTTCCGGGTAGAGGTTTCGGAATCCATCGAACCCCTCTTGGAATTTGTCAATGACCTCCTTTGGATTAGTAGCGAGGAATTCTTCTGCTTGCCAGATGCGCCCCACTTTGAAGTTGAGATGGAGGAGCCCGAGAAGGTCCGTGATCAAAGGAATACCACAGGTGAGGGCCAAGTCGACCGTTTCCAGTTTTTTCCACGAGGGAAAGGCCCAATCTGCAATGACCAGGGTATTGGTGTGGCGAACGCGTGAGAGAAGGTGGTTGATCTGGGGGTTCAGGATTCCTTTCTGGAGCATGATGGATAGGATTCTTTCAATATTTGAAGGAGCTTGGCATCTGTTTCGATCCAATCGGAAAGTTGAAAAATCAAACGGTTTGCCTGTAGACTCGTCAACCGCGTTCGCGACACTATAATAATTCAGATTTTATTCTATCACCTTCCTCCCGAAAATAATGGCATCAACCAGCTTTTCCTATGAATCCGTCATTCCGGCCGATGCGTCTGATGTTTTTTCCTACTTTGGGAGGAACCTCAGCATTCTCCGCCTCACCCCCCCATGGGAGACGCTCAATATACTGAATATAACCGAGGGAATGGAAGCGGGTTCTACCATGGACCTGCGCATCCGACTGGGTTGTTTGAAGACAAATTGGCAGGTGGAGCGCGTCGAATTTGCCAACAATAGAACGTTCGTCTTTAGCCAGAGCAGGGGACCTTTTCGTCATTGGAAGCACACCCAGTCCATCCGTTCGCTGGGTGATGACACATCCTCACTGCGGGACCTTATTCAATTTTCCCTTCCCTTTGGACATTTTTCCAACAATCGCCTGGGAAACTACTTGGCTCGAAAACGGTTGGAACGCCTTTTTAGTTACCGCCATTCCATTACCCAAAGCGATATGCGGCATTGTACCCAGATGAAGACCTTTCCCAAAACCAAGGTTGCCATAACCGGAGGGAACGGATTGATCGGTTCAGAACTGGCCGTTTATCTTCAGGCCCAGGGGCATCACGTGACCATCCTTTCGCGGTCGGGCAAGAGCCGGATATGGGGGGTTCCCGCAGAGCAATGGGATCCTCGGTCGAAGGCGGCGGACTGGGAAAAATTGGAGGGTATCGATAGTTGGATACACTTGGCCGGCGAGAACCTTGCTTCCGGCCGGTGGACCTCGAAGAAAATGCGATCCTTGCGGAGCAGTCGGGTGGAAAGCGCTCGATTCCTGGCGGAAGGTTTCAAAAAAATGTCCAATCCTCCCAAGGTGTTTATTGGAGCTTCCGGCATAGGGTATTATGGGGATGGGGCCGAGGCCGAACTAACGGAAACGGGATCCAAAGGAAGTGGATTTTTAGCCGACTTGTGCGAGGATTGGGAAGGCGCATCAGCAGAAATGGAGGACATGGGAATCCGCCGGGTGATTCTCCGCATGGGCATAGTCATCACCCCCAAGGGAGGAGCCCTGGCAAAACTGTTGCCGTTGTACAAAGCCGGGCTTGGTGGACGGCAGGGTAGGGGAACGCAGTATTGGAGCTGGATCGCCATGGACGACCTGTTGCGAATATTTCACGTCGCATTGTTGAATCCTCACTTCAGAGGTGTTTACAATGCGGTTTCCCCCACGCCCGTGCAAAATCATGAATTTTCCAGCATATTGGCCGGAAAGGTGAACCGGCCAGGCGTTTGCTCCGTGCCGGGTGGGGTTTTGAACTTCCTCCTGGGTAAGATGGCGAATGAATCCTTGCTGGCCAGTCAGCGCGTTCTCCCCCAACGTCTGACAGAAAGCGGAATTCAGTTCGATTTCCCAACCTTGGACTTGGCTTTGTCCCATTTATTAGGCAAGCATTGAAGTCCTCGGAAGGAGCCCAACCTGTTTTCCTTCCTACCTCGATAGCATAATCAAATCCAATGAGAACTCCATTCTTCATACTTCTTCCGCTTGCAATATGGTTCACAGCTTGTTCGAAACAGGGAGATTCTCCCGACGGCCAGTCCGTCTCAGTTGCGCAACAGCGATCCCTGAGGCTTGTTTCCAGTCAGATTTCCAACACCCCGGTCATTGGAGAAATGGTCCTTGACCTGACAGACAACATCAACCGACTGGGTGGAGGCGACCTGTCGGTGAAATACTTCGACCCGGGTCAACTGGTGGAAGCGATGGAGGTTCTGGATGCGGTTTCGTCAGGAAAAGTGGAAGCTGGTTTTGGCACGGCTGGATTCTGGATGGGAAAAATTCCCGCCTCACCTCTTTTTTCCGCCGTTCCTTTTGGGCCCAATGCCAGCGAGTACATGGCTTGGTTCTACGGGGGCAACGGATTGAAATTATACCAGGAAATGTACGACATCCACGGGTTTAACGTAAAAGTCCTGTTAGCGGGAATGATTCCTCCCGAATCCAGTGGTTGGTTCGCCCACGAAATCAAGTCTCTGGATGACCTGAAGGGGTTGAAAATGCGTTTTTTCGGGCTGGGAGGGGATATCATGAAGGAATACGGAGTGGCTGTGCGTCTTCTTCCCCCCGGGGAAATTTTCCCCGCTCTGGAAAAGGGTGTGATTGATGCCACCGAATTTTCCATGCCCAGCATCGATGAACGGCTGGGTTTCTACAAGATAGTGAACTACAACTACTTTCCAGGGTGGCATCAGCAGGCCACAACATTCGAACTGCTTATAAATAAGGACGTGTGGGAAACTTTGACAGATAGGCAAAGGGCGGTTTTTGAACTCTCTTCCCAGGCAAATGTGGTCAATGGAATCGCCATAGGGGAAAGCAGCCAGGGGCCCACCCTGAAACGAAACGCGGAGAGAGGTGTGCAGCAGCGGACCTGGCCTCCGGAAATCATGGAAAATTTTCGTAAGACATGGGCAGAAGTGGCGCGGGACCGCTCGGCGGAAGACCCATTCTTTAAAAAAGTTTGGGATGATCTGCAAGAATTCCGCCGCGAATTCAAGGAGTGGGGAGATCAGGCCTATCTCGATTAAAGCTTTGAGGCGAAGGCCGCTCCGCATACAACATGTCCGACCTGGTTGATAGGATTGAGGCCTGGATGGAAAATCTGGGCCGATTGAGCGCCTGGATGCTCCTGGTGTTGTTGGTCTCAATCGTTCTGCAGATTTCTCTCAATCTCCTGAGCAGCTCGATAACCTGGATGGAGGAGTTGCAATGGTACCTTTACGGGGCCTCGGCCATGGTCGCCTTATCCTACACCATGACCAAAAATGGGCATGTTCGCGTAGAATTAATCCACCGCAAATTGTCTCTTAGGACCAGGCAAGCGCTGGAAGTTATCTGGATAGTGGTCGCTTTGATTCCCCTTTACCTGGTCACCTTGGTCCATGGTTGGGACTTCATGGTGGAGTCTTTCAAGATTGGGGAAGGAAGTCCCGACCCGGGAGGAATGCCTTACCGCTGGGTCGTAAAAGCCTTCATTCCCATAGCCAGTTTGCTGTTGATCCTGACCGCCATCCTCCGGGGCATACGGATCTGGGCAAAACCCGAATTGTTGGAGGAAACGGAGTTGATTCATGGAGATTGAGGGAATTCTGCTGTTGATACTCTGCTTGGGGTTTTTGGGGTTGCTCGCTTTGGGAGTGCCGGTGGGATTCAGTCTTGGGGGGGCGGCCTTTATCACGACTGCCCTGGCCGTGGTTTCAGACCAAGTCTTTGGCGCCTTTTCCGGGCTGGATTTCCAGGTCTTTTCCCTGGTGGTCAACCGCATTTACAGTTTGATGGGCAATTGGGTGCTGGTGGCGCTGCCCATGTTTATTCTCATGGGCTACTTCCTGGACAAGTCGGGGTTGGCGGATAGGCTCATGAGTTCCCTAGGATTGCTCACCCGCAGATTTCCCGGCGGTTTGGCCCTGAGCGTCACGTTGATAGGGGCTCTTCTGGCTGCCTCGACAGGGATAATCGGCGCATCGGTTGTATTGTTGGGCATGGTCTCATTGCCTGTAATGATGCAGGCCAAATACAACAAGTCTCTCGCAGTTGGGACCGTTTGTGGAGCCGGTACCCTTGGAATTTTGATCCCGCCCAGCATTATGCTCATCATCATGGCGGATCGGCTACAGCTATCGGTGGGCGATCTCTTTCTGGCCGCGGTGGTCCCCGGGTTGATTTTGACCGGCCTTTATGCCGTTTTCATTTGCGGCTTCGCCCTGATAAAACCGCAAGTTGCCCCGGCAATGGAACTCGAAGATGAGGCTTCCACAGATAACCTATGGCCTCTGGTCAAGGCTGTCCTTCCAACCATGGCTCTGATTTTAATGGTTTTGGGCTCGATTTTTTTCGGGATTGCCACCCCTACCGAGGCCAGTGGATTGGGAGCGCTCGGAGCCATGTTGTTGGCCGCTTTGAACGGTCGGTTGAACTTCAAGGTGATTCGCCAATCCTTGGAGGGAACGCTGCATACAATGGGATTTCTCTTTGCCATTTTCATCGGAGCGACTTGCTTTTCCCTCGTTTTGAGGTTGTTGGGGGGAGACGATCTGGTGGCGAATTTCGTGCAAAACTGGGGGGTGGGGGACTACACTAAAATTGCCGCCATTCTGGCCGTCGTTTTTATTCTGGGCTTTTTTCTGGAGTGGATAGAAATCACCTTGATCATCCTTCCCATCGTGGGAATTGCCGTAGGCCAAATGGATTTTGAGTGGGTGCACAACTCCGGTATGGATGTGACCGCTCAACCCTCTCTGGTATGGTTCTGTATCCTGTTTGCCATGACCCTGCAAACATCCTTTCTCACCCCGCCGGTTGGATATGCGCTGTTTTACGTCAAGGGTGTTTGCCCGAAAGAAATCGAGCTGGGCCATATCTATGCTGGAGCCGTTCCTTTTATCGTCCTGCAACTTCTCGCCCTGGCCCTGCTGCTGTTTTTTCCTAAACTGGTTCTCTGGCTGCCCAGCATAAGCTATTGATCCCCGTATCTGACAGACCCCGGATCCGTGGTTTGCCGGAAGGGAGGTTCCTCAGGAACTTTCCGATTTCAAAAAACCCACCGGATGGGTGATCGTTGACGGGTCGTAGAAGTTCCGGATATTGGGAAATACGGTATCCATTTCAGAACCGGAAACACCGAGCCACCTGGCCAATTCACTTCCGTATTCATCGACCGAGGTAGTCGGTATCAAGCGTCCCCGATTGCGGCGATCGGAGTCCAGGCTCGAACCCAATGCGAGAGATGGATATTGACCGAATACCTGACCTCCATTGACCGGGCCGCCCATTACGAAATGATTTCCACCCCAGGCATGGTCGGACCCTTTGCCGTTTGAAGTCAGGGTTCGGCCAAAATCCGAAGCGGTGAACAGGACGACCTTGTCCAAGGCACCGATCTCGACCAACGCATCGTGCAGATATTTGACGGCCTGATCGATTTCCGCGAGCATGACGAGTTGGGCATTTATCACTTCGTTGTGATGATCCCAACCACCTGAACGGACAAAGAAGGTTTGCCGTTTCATGCCGAGAGCCTCCCTGGCTGCTATGGTGCGCGCCACCATCCGCATACTCTGAGCCAACCTGGTGGGCGGGACTGGAGTATTGATCACGATCGGCTCTATGGCTTCGTTAAAGGCGATCGAGGAATCGATAAACCGGCGGGTTTTTTTAGCGAAAGTACTGGTAAACAGGTTTTTGTATTGCGCTTCCAACAAGCTGTCCACGGCGGCCTTTTCAAAAGGGTCCTGATAGGCCACCATTTGGGTGCCGCCCTCAAGACCGCTTATGTAAGCAAAAGCCTCATCTCCCGACTGAAAAACGTTAACTCCGTTCAGGGAGATGTTCATGGATACCTTGGAGTCCGTGTTCATGGACATCAACAAATCGGCCGTTCTTCCACCCCATCCTCCGGGACCTGCCCCTTTTATTTGAGGGACCGAAGTCTGCCAGTGAATTTGCTGGTCGGAATGGGAAAACAGACCTGAGGGACGAAGGCGGCTGTTGTTGATGAAAGCCGCCCTGTTGGGGACCGGCTCGATCAGAGTGCCGACGTTGGCGATCAGGGCGAGGCTTCCGGCCTCGTATAGCTCCTTGGTTTCCGGCATGGATGGATGCAATCCGAATTCTGTAAAGGGCTGTCCGGGGGACGTTATTTCCAAAAGGGTGGATTTTTCCAAAGCCAGGTCATCCCTGGTGGTGCGGTATTCCGCATAAGCCGCGTCATTTCTTGGAACCAACATATTGAAGGAGTCGTTCCCCCCTCCTAAAAACAGACAGACCAAGGCCTTGTAATCGTCTCCTGGCCCGGCCTCGGCCGCGGCGGCCGTGCTGGTCATGCGCAGGGATAGAAGGCTGGAAAACAGCGCTGTTGACCCGACGGCCGCGCAACTGGCCTCGCCTAAAAACCTTCTTCGGGAAATTCTGTTCGATGGATTCATGGCCTGTTGTTATTGGAGTATGGCGAATTCGGGGCTGATGCTCACCAGGAGTATGGCCCGTTGAACCCGGTCTTGCTGAAATGAACTCGGGATGGCTTCGACGGCCTCGACAATGGTTTCCCTGGAGTTTTCGCCCAAAGAGTTGTGGCAAAGCAACAGGTCGAGGTGGTCGACGAATGCATCCGTGTCCCCGGCCAATTCGATTTCAGTTGAAAAATCCAGGGTTGGCCTGGGATAGGCTCCTCCGGCCAGAGGGTTTATCAGGCCTCGCTTGATAAGGATGGAAAAGATCTGAAATGTCTTCATTCCGGTAGAATCGTCCAGAATCTGAAATTCCGGTCCATACGACCCAGTCTCCGCGAGTTCTCCAAAGGGAACGAAATCGGGTAAGTAAAAATTAAATACGCTGGGGGAGCGATAGGGGGACTGACCGAGTTCGTCTTCGAATGAGAGGAACCAGAGGATATTTTTGTTGGCCTCATTGCTACTCAACTTGAAGGCGCGGCAGAGGTGGGTGAACCTCAATAATGGTTCCTGCAGCTTGCCCCGTCCGTGGTCGATCATATAACCGGCATCCCTGGCTTCCGGATCGAGTAGGATGGCCTTCACCACCGCTTCCAAATCTCCCCGAACCCCTTCGCCGTTATCGGCGAAAACCCTGGCTACCCGCTCAACGTATTCGGCGCTGGGATTGGAGGATACCAGCCGTTGAATCAGGCGGAAGGAAACGAAAGGGGGCACATTCGGATGGTTGAATAGGACGTCCAATGCCGCGGTAATTTCCGGAATTGCATCCACCCCTGCGGGCAGAACCGTGCCATCGAGCATGGTTTTGGCGGTCCTGTCGTGCCGGCCTTCGGAGCGCACGATCATGGGGTCCACCCGGTTGGGGGTGTCGTACTCGGGCTTGTTGTAAGCGTGCTGAAGGCCGGTGAATACTTTGGCCAATTCGGTGATATCCAAATTGTCGTAAGTCGGAATGGGCTCCTGATCGGCGTCCAGCTTCAGGGTTCCGTCCATATTGAGGTGCCAAAGACCCACCGTGAAGAGTTGCATGACCTCCCGCGCATAGTTTTCATCGGGCAACCGGCTTCCGGCTGCTTTCTGGTTATTCAAATAGGTAAGGTAGTAACCCATTTTGGCATTCATGGTCACTTCCTGGAGAATGTCGCGGTAATTTCCGAAGGCATTCCGGACTAATATGTCGTAATAATTGAGCCATTGAATAGGGTAGCCGTTTTTATTACTGCCCACCTGCCCGATGACGAAAATCTGGGACAGGGCCCAGGCCATTCTCTGGCGTAGCTGATCTTGGGCTAACAAGGCGGCCTCAAACCAAACGACCCCTTTCAGGTGAGCGCGGCCCACCCGAATTTCATTGTTAGCGGGATATATATGGTCTGTAAGTGGATATTTGTAGTAAAGGGGGAGGTGAAGGGTCGGATCCAAGGCGATTTGATCATCGATCCATCCTTTGAAATCCATCCCTGATTCCATCAGGGCATCGATATCCGCCGTGGTGGGGCCAAAGGTGGTTTGTTTCAAAAATCTTCCGACAAGCGATCCGGCCGTCAGGGTGGGATGATCTTCCATCCGCATCCTCATAAACTGAACCTTTGGCCAGTCATCATAGGATAACGTCACGCTCTCCAAGGTATTTTCGACCACAAATCCTTCCGCTACCGGTTCCCAGGGCGCATCCCCGAGTTTTCGGGCCAAAACCGTCCATTCGTCTTTGTTAAGACTTGGCTTGCCCTCGAGGTAGTAAGCCAAATCCCGCCTTCCGGGAAAGGGCAATAAAACCACATTGTTCTTCCCATTGTGCTGAAAAGTCATGGGCCGGCCCGAGGCCCCTGCATTGACGGCATCCTCCGGAGCTGCGCCGAGGGCGTACTCCAGAAAGCTCGGCACGCCATCCCGGTCCGGGTCGGAACCGGATGGCTGATGGGGAATCATGGACCGCCACTCCCGATAATCGAGGGCCTCATCTCCAATGTCGGCATAGAGTGGAGACAACCAACCGGCCAAAACCATAGGGATCAGGCACTTGCCGGCTCTAGCCAAGGGGCGGAGAGCTTCGGCGGTTGCACGTTGTAGGAGAAGTTTCAAATCGAACTACAAATAATAGCCATAAATCAATGAATTGGAAAGGGTTATTGGCAAATCATGATTTTAGCAAGAAATAGAACCTTCGGAAAGCTCATAAAGGAGAAATAGATAGCGTTTCTGTGCCTTGAATTTTTCCGAGTCCAACAGTTCCCTTTCGCGTTTGAGTTTCTCCCATTTTTTGCGCAATAAACGAAAAGCCAGCCGAGTGAGCAAAGGGTGTCTCTTTCGGGTTTTACCAGTTAAAATATCCAGTCCTGTCAGTAACCGGTGGGCCAGCAGATTGCCGAGATCCAACGTTTTTGCCACCTTATCGGTAAGGTTTCGTTCCTCTAATAGCTTGAATCCCCGCTTGGCGGATTCAGCTCTGAATCTGGTCAGGTTATGCCCGCTTTTCGCCATTATTCCCCTAGCGTTATCCAGTACGAAGTAATCGCAGATCATGAGATGTCCCCCGGAAGAAAGGCTCTTTTTTGCCGTAGCGAAGAGTTGATCATAGGGAATGTACTGGGCGGATTCGCTCATGACCAGACAATCGAAAGTTTCCCCGGGTTCGAAATCTTCAAACCGGCAGTGGTAAAATGGCGCGTCCAGGTTCTCGATAAAATTATTCTTTTGGGTTTCATCGGGTGATAAACCGTGCACCTCCAACCCCAAGGATAACAATCTTTGGGTCATGGCGGATGTCCCGCAACCCACGTCGAGTATCTTTTGGGCGCAAGAGGGCAATCGATCGATGAGGAAATTTTCGTAGCGTAATTGGGCTTCTTTGAGATTTGAGAGGGTCAACTCATCCTCCTTATTCCAAATTCCGTAGTGGAGATGATCCAACCCCAATACTTCGTTATAAAACCTCAATACCCTGTCATCTTCTCGTGACATGATTGGGATAAATGGTTCTACCCGAATGGCTCAGGTCAAGGGGGATTTGGGCGGATCAAAGATCCAGGTCCCCTTGTCGTCCCGGGGTTTTTCCGTACTCCTGTGAGATGGGTTCAGTCAGAAGGGTGGTTTTCAAACCGCCGATGTATTCACTGAAGATTTTGTCCTCCGACCGGTGACGCAATGCGTATTGAACCATGCCCATGCGTGCATCGAGGTTGTCGACCATGGACACGAAAACCGCTTCGGGAGTTGCCGTCAAACTGGCCGCGCCCCATTCCAGCTCCCCCTGATGCGAAAGGATTATGTGTTCCAGACGCTCCAATAGCCCAGGGGAGAGTTTGGCCAAAATACCGGCCTTGCGCGCCAAGCGATAGCCTAAGACCACGTGTCCCTGTAAAATGCCGGATTTGCTTTTGTTGGGGCTCAATTCCCCTTCGTATTCGATGGATTTGCCTATGTCGTGCAGAATGACTCCGGCCAAAGCCAGGTCCGGGTCCACTTCCTCATATAACGGTAGCAGGGCGATTGCCGCTCGCGCCATGTGAACGGTGTGTTCCAACAAGCCGTGTCGGTAGGCGTGGTGCATCTTCAATGCCGCCGGAGCGCTACGGAATTTTGCTTCCACCTCTTTCAGGGCCATTTCCACCGTTTTCCGAATGGCCTCGTGCCCGATTTTGCCGATGATTTCTTCAAGTTCATCCCATAACTCATCGGGATCTTCCAGGCAGGTTTCCGCCAGGTTTTTAAGGAGCGACGGGTCCTTCAATTCCTCTTCCGAGAGAGCCCGAATTTCAGAAAGATTGGGCGAAAGGTCTCCTTGATAGACCCCGGTAAGGCCCTTGATGAAAACGGGGGAATCCTCGGCAATGGCTTCAATGCGGGGATGAAGGGGATGGTCCCCAAAGCAGGTAGAACGAAAATTGCCACTCTTGTCTCCGAATTCCAACAACCAATAAATCGAGCCATTCCTGGCCGTTCTCCGAGCTTTCCTTTTGAGTACGAAAATGCCCTGGAAAATGAGGCCTCGGGAGAGATCGAGTTGTTTGATCTCGCCGACCGTCAGTAGTTGTAAGTTCCCCTCCATAACCGGATTTAGAGCAATAGCCATGAACCGAGGCTGAGAAAAATAAAAAAGCCCGTTATATCGGTAATTGTAGTCAGGAAAATGGAAGAACTTTGCGCCGGGTCCAACCCCATTTTTTTTAGGATCAGGGGTATGAATGCTCCGCAAAATCCCGAAATGGCCATGGTCAAAACCATGGCGACCCATACCACGAAGGAAATGGTCAGATCCCGCTTTATGAAATAAGCTAATATTGCCCCGACCATTCCAACTCCAACCCCATTTATAAATCCTTTGAGCAGTTCCTTGATGGTGAGCTTGAGCTTGTCCGCATCCCGTATGTCCTCCAAGGCGAGGCTCCGGATTACCACGGCCAGAGTCTGCGCCCCGGTATTGCCGCCGGTTGCCGCAATGACCGGCATGAACACCGCCAGAAAGGTGACGCTGGCGATTTGTTCTTCAAAGAAGGATACTACCCCGGCAGCAAGGGAAACGGTGAGCAAATTCACCTGCAGCCAAATGTGGCGTTTCTTCAGGCTGTAGGTCAGGAGATCGTGAACCGTTTCATCGGCGCCGGCGCCCACCAGTTTCTGAATGTCCTCGGTTGCTTCGGCCTGCAGAATGTCGATCACGTCGTCATGGGTGACGATACCAAGCAGCCGGTTGTCGGCATCGACCACGGGAAGGGCTATAAAATTGTACTCTCCCATGAGATGGGCCGCTTGTTCCCGATCGGTTTCCGGAGATAGAACCCCCAGCATTTTTGTTTTCATGATGGAGGCTACCGCTGTTTCAGGAGTGGCCATCATGAGATCTCTCAGCGAAACGACCCCAACCAATTTTTTGGATTCGTCGACCACGTAGACATAATAGATGGTTTCCAATTCGAAAGTCTGTTTGCGAATCGCCCTTATGGCTTCATCCACCTGGAAAAAATCGTGCGTGCAACACACGTCGGGAGTCATGATTCCTCCCGCAGAGTCCGGTTCGTATTCCAGCAGTTCTTTAATTTCCTGGGCCGACTCCGGCTCCATTTTGCTCAGAAGATCCTCCCGCTTATCATCCTCCAATTCAGCGACCACATCGGTGGCGTCATCGGGGTCCAATTCCTCCAGAAATTTTACAGCGCGCCGGTCCCGCATGGCCTCGACCACTTCGGCGCTGGCCTCGATATCCATTTCCGACAGGATTTCCGTGGCCATTTCGTCGGAGACCATGCGCAGGATTTCCCGCCTCTGATCGATGCCCAGCCGGTCGATTACGTGTGCAAGTTCCACCGGAGGCATCCCTTGCAATAGGTCCGGATCCAAATCTTGCAGTTCCCCGTGGGATAGTCCGAGCAGGTAATCCAGTGTATAGCCCTGTTTATCAAAGGGTTGGTCCGTTGATCTGTCGGGAGCGTTCATGCCAGGTTGGGGTGTAAAGCCCTGGAGTTACATGGGAACTGCCGAGTCAGGCAATCCCGGGTCCCCATAGCGGGCTTGATTAAACTCGAGATGGTAGCGGACATTAGGTCCCCCATACCGGATAAACAACCCGATTTCTATTGAATGTAGTTCTTGCGCGCATCTACCTGCACCAGGCGTTTTTCGGGCAAAATATAGGCCGTCAGTTTTCCGCCCCAAACACATCCGGTGTCGATTCCCAGCGACTTCTCCCTCTCCACAACCACAGGTTGCGGAGTGTGTCCGTAGACGACGAACGGCTCTTGCTCCCACTTTTCGGCCCAAAATGTGTCCGTTGGGCGTTCCATTCGCTTACTGGACCCGCCATCTTGGCAAATATTCCGAACCCTGGTGACGATGGAAATATCCTGTTCCCGCCAGGGAATTTCAGGCAGAAAACCTCCATGTACAAAAAGGTGATTGTGACGGGGCAAGTGCTGGGTCAAGGCCATGGATGAAAGGTAGGCCCAATCTTCCTCTTCCAGGGTTTCTACGGTTTTCAAATCATGAGTCTCTAAAAGGGTCGAATCTTGACTGTAGCGATACTGCAACAGGCGAAGTTCGTGGTTCCCCATCAAGGATAAAGCCTCCAAGTCTCGGGCCAATCGTACCACTTCCCTGGAATGGGGACCGCGATTGACCAAATCACCCAGGAATAGAACCCGGTCATTTTTCTCGCGGTTGACTTTGCCCAGCAGGTCCTCCAGTTCCCGTATGCAACCGTGGACATCACCCACGATAATCCAACGTCGGGCCAAGTTGTCGGAACTTTCCAAAGCCCGCACTTGATGAAAGGGAAACATTCTGCTTTTTAATGCGGGGTCCACCAAACGAAGCTGACTTCATGGAATGGGAAATAAAACCCTTTGGTAAGAAATCCTCTGTTTCTGGCAATCCCTTTAACGATGGTGACACTGTTCATTGCTTCCTTATTCAGGACCGGAAGGGAAATCTATCCCGGAAAGATCTTCTTCGGGACGACCTGGAACAATTGCCTCATGGGGACCGGATTTTGGGTCGGTGGACGCGAACTTTCAAATCCGACCCTGATGTTCGACAAGAGAACCTGAACCACCAGAAAACACTAGAGGAATTGTTCTTCAGTTTCTATGAGGCAAAGAATGCGGTGGGAAGCGAAGAATCCGACACCCTCAAACAGATCGTTTCGCTTATGCTGGAAAGGAAACGCATCCTGCGCCGTGCCGCAACATCCTCCGACCGGACAAGCCTGCGCTACCTCCACGTGAAATCAAAAGCGGGCTTCGAAGTTCCAAACCGCAACATTGACTCCAACGTGGTCTTGCGGGTTCAAGAGCAGCTCAATGCGTTGATTCGATGAGCGCGATTAGGGAAGGGGTCAAGCGACGGCCTTTCCAGCCCGCATGTTTCACAAAATTCGTAGCGAGCGAAAGGAGGTCGAGTGCTGGTGCGGGTTTCGGGTAGATTCGTGGGTGAAGCTGGGTCGACACCCTGCAATTATGGCCTGCATCTGTGCGTAGCGCGGGCAGGAAATCCAACGAAGTTTGCACCAGTGCCGACATACCGGAGCACAGTAGGAGATTGGGTGATGTCGCTTTCGCTCGGTAAGTGAGACATGCGGGCCAGAGGCTAGTCAGAATAGCGTCGCCTCATGTAGGTAGGCGGTATTCCGAGTTCCTCCCTGTATTTCGCCACCGTTCTCCGGGCAATCTCGATATTTTTTTCTTTTAATCTATTGACCACCATCTGATCGCTGACGGGTTTTGAAGGGTCTTCGCCGTCGATAACCTGAGCGACCATTTCCTTGATCGTGGTATTAGAGAAAGATTCGCCATCATTCGAGTGGTACCCCGGTGTAAAAAAGTACTTCAAGGGGAAGAGCCCATGGGGTGTTTTGATGTATTTTGCGGCTATGGCCCGACTCACTGTCGTTTCGTGGACCCCAACGGCTTCGGCCACTTGGATCATGGTGAGAGGGCGCAACTTGCTGAGCCCATCTTCAAAAAAGTCCTTTTGAAAAGAGAGGATGCAGCGTGCAATTTTTTCGATGGTTTGTTGGCGTTGTTCAATAGAATTGATGAGGAACTTTCCCGAACGAATTTTTTCCTGGATGTATTCCTTCTCTTCTTTGCTCAGGTTCCCGCGGGCGATGATTTCCTTGCACACATTGCTGATGCGCAATCGCGGTATATATTCCTTGTTCAGGGACACGGTCCAATCACCGTTGTCCTTTTCCACCGTTACATCCGGGGTTACGACGTGGTTGGTATCATCGCTGAACTTTCTTCCCGGGGATGGGTCGAGAGTGGCTATTTCTTCAATGGCTTCCTCAACCTCTCCCAGACCGCTTCCTGTGCGCTTGGCGATTTCGGGAATTCGGCGGCGCGGCAGAAGGTTGAAATGGTGTTTTACCACCCGTGCCGCCAAACTGTTTTCCCGGTCTCTCTGCTGCAGTTGAATCAGCAGACAGTCCTGCAGGCCTTCAGCCCCGATTCCCGGGGGATCGAGGGATTTCAATACGCGATGGGCTTCCTCCAATATCGGCAAAGGTTTTCGGGCCAGGAGGGAAAGCTCCGGCAACGATGAGGTCAAATATCCTCGGTCATCCAGACTCCCGATCAAAAACCGCATGGCTTCAATCTGTTCTTCGTCCAGGTCAGACAACTTCGCTTGGCTCATCAGGTGTTCCTGCAGGCTGATTCCGCTTACCAGACTGTTGAAATAATGCTGCCTCTTTTTGGAATCCTCCGAGGTGTAAACCTGGTTGGATCCCTCCCGGGCAAACTGTTCGCGCCAATCCTGATCCAGTTGTTTCAGGATCTCAAAATACATTTCCTCGAAAGTGTCAGGCGCAGTGGCTTCCTCATCATTGCCCAAGGTAGACTCGAGGCTGGTCCCTTCCATGGGCAACTCTTCCAGGGCGGGATTGGTTTCCAGTTCCCCGAGTATTTCATTCCTTAAATCCAAGGCGGGGGCCTGAAGGATTTTAAGCGACTGTCTCAGTTGGGGAGCCAGGACCAGCGCTTGGGATTGCTTTTGGTATTGTTGCAGACCTTGCCAGGGGATTGCCATGACTGAAAACTTGATAGCATTGTTTCAAGGTTTTCAAGCGCCTATTTTAATAGAGTTGAGTTATCGCGGAATTAACCCGAAGAGGGTGGGGCAAAGAAAACCGATCGGCGAAGTTGACTTTTTGGCCGTTTGGCTCATGGATAGTGGCATGATCTCAATAACTGAATCGGCCGCCAGACGGATTGCCGCCTTGCAGGAGAACGTGAACGATCCCGGTAAAATGCTGCGCCTGTTCGTGGACCCCGGCGGTTGCTCAGGTTTGGAGTACGGTATGGGTTTTGACCAAACCAAAGAGGGAGATCAGGTTCTCGAGGATGGGGGCGTTTCCTTTCTAATCGACCAAACTAGCTTGGCTTACCTGGCCGGATCGATTGTGGATTTTGACGACGGACTTCACGGAAAAGGGTTCGAAATTACCAATCCAAACGCCAAGACCACTTGCGGATGTGGTCGCTCGTTCAGTTGAGCTGGGGAAATACCGGATCTCAAAAGACGACTTCCGGGTCGCAGGGGGCTCCGTAATCGACCCCGGGAAATCCGAAACCGAAGAGTTTCAAAAACTCCTTCTTGTAGCCGGCATAGTCGGTAATGTCTTGTAAATTTTCATTGGTTACCTGTTTCCATAACTCCGCCACGGAATTCTGGACTTCCGGCTTCATCTCCCAGTCATCGATGCGGACTTGGCCCGCTTCATCTAGGCTGCGTGCCGAATCGTTATACATCTGAGTGGCGTAAAGGCGGTAAAGCTGTTCGATGCAGCCCTCGTGAAGCCCTTTCTCCTTCATGACCTTGAAAAGAATGGAAATGTATAGGGGAACGATGGGGATGGCGGCGCTGGCCTGAGTGACGACGGCTTTATTCACACTTATAAAGGCTCCTCCATCATTGGTTTTCAACGCTGTGTCAATGCGTTGGGCGGCCTTGGCCAGATCGTTCTTGGCCCGCCCGATGGTGCCCCGCTTGTAAATGGGCCAAGTCTGTTTGGGGCCATTGTAGGAAAAAGCGACCGACCGGCAGCCTTCCCCTAACAGGCCGGCTTTGCCTAATCGATTCATCCAGATTTCCCAATCCTCTCCACCCATTACGGCTACCGTATCCTCAATTTCCCGCTTTGAGGCAGGTGGCAGGTGTACGTCCTTTATGATCCCCCTGTCGGTATCGACGGTCGGCCCCGAAAAGGATTCTCCAATGGGCTTGAGAACGGATTTATGGAGAACCCCCGTTTCGGGATGTTCCCGCCTCGGAGCGGCCAAACTGTAGATTACCAGGTCGAGCGGGCCAATGTCGTCTTTGAGGACCTGAATCACCTGGTCCTTGATCGGATTCGAAAACGCGTCCCCATTTATACTTTTTGCGTAAAGGCCTTCCCGGTGAGCCGCTTTCTCAAATGCGGCGGTGTTATACCAACCCGCCGAGGCACACCTTCCATTAGTGGAGGGACGCTCGAAAAAAACGCCCACGGTAGCAGCCCTTCCCCCGAAGGCGGCGGCGACCCTCGCCGCCAACCCGTAGCCCGTGGAAGCGCCAATCACCAAAACCTTCCTGGGCCCATTTCCTAGTGGAGCCTGGCTCCTTACAAAATCAATTTGTTCCTGTACATGGGCCGCGCAACCTTCCGGATGGGCCGTAATGCAAATAAATCCGCGGACTTTGGGTTTGATGATCATGAGAACTGAAATCGTTCACCTAAGTTGTGGCTGGGTTGTACACCCTCGGGTTTCATTTCAGCAAGAAGGAAATTTTTCGGCCCTGCCGGGCATTATGTGGCCGGGTTTGGCACGGGGACGGCGGCAAAAGGCAGCCCGCGGCAGGCCGGTATATGAGAAGTACGCCGTATGGGAAATCGAACCGATATGGAGAAAAAAAATTTGACAGGTTATTAAGCATTCCTAATGGTTAAGACTTTCAATGTCGACGAACACCTTAGTTTCTAAGTTTAGGAACTAATTAATCAGAAAGAGATAACATGGAAAACATAATCGAAACAGCCGTTAAATGGATCAAAAAACTGACAGAAGCAGGTATCTCCCTCATCGCTTTGGCAATTGTCGTCCAAGTGATTTTTGGCGTGGATGCCGCTTTTGTGCCCGGTAATGTAATTGGCACAATCACCAGCCTCATCGGGCAACTTGGTTCTGAAGGTCTGGTTGGTTTGGCAGCCCTCGCTGTCATCTACGCGATTTTCAAGCGTTAGATTGACGGGATTTAATCGGTTCTTTTCCGCCGGGTGAATCGGAGCAATACCCTGTTCGCTCGGTTAGGACCGATTGATCGCTTGGCAGTCCTAATCCGGTCTCGCAAATCTTCCGTTTGGATCCTTCGCGATTTTTCGCGAGGTTATTAGCACAGAGGCGGAAATAACGGGAACGGGGAGGTTGCTTGGTGGTGGAAAACCCCCGAGGGATTAAAGTCAAAGTTTAACAGGGACTGGCTCAAGGCATCGGACGCCGGCCGGAGATCTTCGGCCGATCTTCGATGACCTTGAGGCCCAGGCCTGTCTTTTTTAATTTTTACTTTCCCTTCGAACCCAATGAGGGAAAGGGGAGGCTTCGCTGTTAAGCGTCAGAGGTGTCTGCATCCCTCTCGGCAAGGATGTTCTATGCCGCCACGCAAGGCAGAAGATAACCGGGGAGTGGTGCCAGAGGGCAGAGTTGAACTGCCGACCAAGAGCTTATGAGTCTCCTGCTCTACCACTGAGCTACTCTGGCATTTTTGAAAAAGGGGATGAAAGAAGTAATCCTCCGGAAGTCAAGCCACTACGGATATCTCATTCCCCCAGTTCCGGCCCTGCCGGTAAAGTTTGCTTGTAACCCCGCACATCCTGGGATATTCCTAAGTCAATCGATTAACTAACCTTTCCATTGTGATGAATATGAAGTTCCAACTATCCTGCTATTTTCTCCTTGCCTCACTGACCATTGCCGAAGTTACGGCTCAGGAATTGGAGTCGGAGGGGGAAATTTACGAACTCGAAGAATTGGTCATTGTGGGTTCCCGCCATCATGCCCGCTCCGCAGCCGAATCACCCGTTCCGGTGGAGGTGGTCCCCCAGGATGATTTTCTCAACCAGGGATACACCGACATGGACTCGATGCTGTCACTCGTAATTCCAGCCTACAACGTTAACGAACAGCCGGTCAGCGGGAGCCCATCCTTGGTGCGTCCGGCCTATATGCGAGGGCTGCCCGGTGATTCCACCCTGGTCATGGTCAACGGCAAACGGCGACATCGCGCATCGATTATCAATATTTTTGGCGCCGGTGTCACGGACGGTTCCCACAGCTCCGACCTGGCCGCCATACCCGCCATAGCGCTGAAGCGAGTGGAAGTGCTGTGCGATGGCGCCTCCGCTCAATACGGCACCGACGCCATTGCGGGGGTGATCAATTTCGTTTTGAAAGACGATCCTTCCGGCAGCCTCTGGGAAACCCGCTGGGGGCAATATTACCAGGGGGACGGCGCCACTTTAACCTTTGCCGCCAACGCCGGCATGCCGTTGCTCGAATCGGGGTTCGCCAACTTCAGTTTCGAATACACCAAAGTCGATCCGACCAGTCGCAGCGTTCAGCACACCAGCGCGCAAGCTCTTATCGACAGGGGGGAAGAACTGAAAGCAAAACGTGCCTCCGGTGCCCAACTCACCCCCGAGGAAGATTGGGATATCCTGACCGGGGAAAACGTGCCAAGGCCCGCCCAGCACTGGGGGGTTCCGCAGCTTCATTACAATTACAAATTTTTTGGCAATATCGGTTTCGATCTGGGCGAGGGGCAATTCTACCTCATTACCAACTGGGCCCAACGTAAGATGTATCAGGGTTTCTGGTATCGCTACCCCTCCGGAGGGCGGTTTTTCCCTACCGTGGCCATGTTGGACGATGGCAGCGTCTTTGACTCCAGAAATATTTTCCCTGGTGGATTTACCCCGGATTTCGGGGGAGTGGCAACGGACATGAGCCTGGTTTCCGGTATTCGTGGAGAATGGGAAAACGGTTGGTCTTACGATTTCAGCGGTGGGATAGGACAACATGAAACCGATTTCAGCATCTGGAATACGGTGAATCCCCAACTCATCCACCTGAAGGAGAACATCCCCACCTTCTACAAGCCCGGCGGTTACACGGAAACGGACTACATCTTCAACTTCGATCTCACACGGTCTGTCCATGTGGATGGCATGTATTCCCCGCTCAATGTCGCTACGGGTCTTGAATACCGCGTTGAACGATACGAGATCGTAGCGGGAGAACCCAATTCCTGGTTTGACCACTCCGGCAATCCCAACCCGCCGCTGGTCAATTGGAGAAAATTCGGCATTGGTTCCGATGGTTTCCCAGGCTTTAACCGGGAGTTTGCCGGCGCAGCCGACCGCGGCAACTACTCCGCCTACTTTGACGTCGAAACGGATGTGAGCGAAGAGGTCCTGGTCGGGGTGGCGGCCAGGTATGAGGATTATGAAGACTTCGGAGATACCCTAAACGGCAAGCTGACCACCCTCTGGCAATTGACTGACAGTTTTGCCTGGCGCGGATCGGTCAGCACCGGGTTTCGGGCGCCGACGGTGGGACAGGCCAACCTGGTCGACGTTACATCAGCCTTTGACGACGATGGCAACTTGGTCAACAACGCCACCTTGCCGCCGACACACCCGGCATCAGCGGCATTGGGGGCTGAGCCTCTCGAACCGGAAACGGCCCTCAACTTTACCAGTGGTCCGGTGTTCAATATTGGCGACGTAGGCTTCACTATCGACTATTACCGCATCGAGATGCAGGACCGCATCTCGCTGACCCGGCAGGCTGATTTGACCGAGGAACAAAGAGCCGATTTGATTGCTCAAGGCGCACCCGGCGCCGCTGCCATCAGGACGGTACGGTACTTTGCCAACGACTTCGACACTACCACCCAGGGGATCGATTTCGTGGCTGATTACAACACCGATCGGTTTGGGGGTGAGACCAGTTTCACTTTAGCGGCAATTTGGAACGACACCTCCGTGGAAAGTGTCACCTCAAGCGGCATCGATACCAAGCGCATCAACCAAATCGAGCGCAATCTGCCGGAATACCGCGGCATTCTTACTGCCCAACATGGGTGGGGCCCCTGGGAAATCCTGGCCCGGGTCCGCTACTATGACAAATTTTTGGAGTACCATGCGGATTGGGTCGGCTGGCCCATTGAAGCTGGAAGCCGTGCCTTGATGGATGCGGAACTGGGATACAACATAAAAAGAGGCATCCGTTTAGTGATTGGAGCGCAAAACCTCTTCGACACCTATCCGACCGAAAATCCACACGCTAGATCTTCCGGCGCCAGATACCCCGATTCTTCCCCCTATGGCTTTAGCGGCGGTTTCTACTATTTCAAAGTAAACTGGAGCCGCCCCTGATCCGACTCGAAACGCATCCGCGGATTGAGGTAAACCGGCAAGACTTCAATCCATGAAGCGGGATGGGGAAATTTGGAAATAACCTGAATAATGCGCCCCAGGTCCAGGTTCCTGGAATTTTTTGTTTTTTTGTGTTGCCTGAATTTTCCCTGAACCTACCTTTCACCTGAGGTCTGCAGTACCTCTGAACCGCAAAATTAATTATCCAATCCCAATAATAATACCATGAAAATCTATGCTACCATTACGGCAATTACATCACTCCTGCTTGCTATGCCCTTTGCGGGCGTTTTGGCACAACAGGGCGAGGCTGAAGAAATCTTCGATGAAGAAGCGCTCGGAGAGATTATCGAACTAGGGGAATTTGTCGTGGTCGGTTCCCGGCATGAAGAACGCACTGTTCTCGAATCACCCCTACCGGTGGATTTGATCGGCGGAGCGGATCTTTCCCCTCAGGGATACCGGGACATCGACGACCTTCTGGCCAACATTCTCCCATCCTACAACATCAACCCTCAGCCCATCAGCGACGCCGCGACCTTGGTCCGGCCTGCTAGTCTACGCGGCCTCCCCTCGGACGCTACCCTAGTTTTGATCAACGGTAAGCGCCGGCACCGCGCTTCCGTCATTTCCTTCCTGGGAGGCGGGACTGCAGATGGCGCGCAAGGTCCTGACGTTACCGCCATTCCCGCCATCGCCTTGGAACGTGTGGAAGTCCTCCGCGACGGCGCTTCGGCCCAATACGGTTCCGACGCCATAGCCGGGGTTCTGAACTTTGTTCTCAAGGACGATTCCTCAGGGGGCAGGTACGAAACGAGTTGGGGAGAGCACTACGAAGGGGATGGGCTGTCCAATTCCATCGCCGCCAACTGGGGAATACCCCTTACCGAGAAGGGTTTTGCCAATTTCAGCTTTGAATACATCAAAGCCGGGCCCACCATTCGCAGTGCGCAACGTGCAGACGCCCAAGGGTTGATCGATGCCAACCAGCCTCACATCAGCCCCTATATCCGCACCCCTTACGCGCAAATATGGGGCTCCCCCGAGGTTCATTCCGATTTCAAATCCTTCGTCAACCTGGGAGTGGAGATCAGTGATAATTCCGAATTCTACAGCTTCGGCAGTTTCGCGAAACGCAAGGTCGACGGCGGATTTTATTATCGGAATCCCACCAATCGAGGCGGGGTCAACAAGGGAATTTCCGGACAGACTGTCAAGGTAGCTGATTTAAGGGACAACCCCGATCCGGATACCGTTCCGGTGGTCAGGCTTGTTCCAGCCGCCAATGGCGTTTTGGTTCCCCATCCGGGTGATCTTGCCGCGGTGGAGGCCAGCCCCGATTTTTTCGCCTTCAATGAGAAGTTTCCCGGTGGATTTACTCCGCAGTTTGGCGGGTACATCACCGATATGAGTTGGGCATCCGGAGTGCGCGGAGAATTGGAGAACTGGTGGAAATACGATTTGAGCGCAGTCTACGGGCAACACCAGTCGGAGTTCTACATGCAGCGCACCATCAATCCACAGACGATTGCGCACCCGGATTTCCGTAGCGATCCCGCCTCGATTCCCACCACACTCAGACCTGGAGATTACATTGAAACCGATTACATCATCAACCTGGATATTTCCCGCCTCTTCGATGTGGATTTTCTCGATGCCCCGTTGAGTTTCTCCTCCGGCCTGGAATACCGGGTGGAAGAGTTTGAAATTGTAGCCGGGGAAGAATACGCTTGGTGGATCGACAACAGGGCTGGCGGCTTAGCTGAACAGGGTTTTGGCGTGGGGTCCAATGGATTTTCAGGCTTTCCGCCTTCCATTGCGGGCGCAGAAAGTCGAGCTAGCTACGCGGCTTATCTCGACCTGCAAGCCGACGTCGCCGAAAATGCATTGCTGAGCGGCGCTATCCGCTATGAGAATTACGAAAATTTCGACGCCATCATTGGCGGCAAGGTGTCCTACCGTTATGAAGTGTCCCATGATGTTGCCTTGCGCGGCTCCGTCAATACGGGGTTCCGAGTTCCCTCCATCGGACAGGCCACCGTGCGCAATGTCACCACGGAGATCGGTTTACTGCCCGACGGGACTTCAGGGTTGCGCGATCGCGCTCTTGCCCCGGCAAGTGAACTTCCACCTGCTTTGGGAGCCAAGCCCTTGAAAGAAGAAACTTCGACCAACTTCAGCCTTGGCGCCGTCTTCGAATTTGGTGATATCCACGGCTCCGTTGATTACTACAACATCAAGGTAAAGGACCGGATAGCGGTAACCGATGCGGCTTTTTGGCCCGATAACGCTCCAAATCCCAATAATTACACCTCTGTAACTTGGTTTGCCAACGACTTCGACACTACCTCCCAAGGAGTGGATATCGTGTTGGACTACGACTACGAGTGGGAAGCGGGAACCACCGTGGTGACTCTGGGGGCCAATATCGGCGATACCAACGTAGATAGAGCGGGGGACTTCATTACTCCCAAACGAGTCGACCAACTGGAGAACACTTTCCCAAGCTCTCGTTTCACCCTCAGTGCCGAAACTAACATAGGGCCCTGGCGCTTGATGCTGCCCCGCCTGCGTTACTACGGCAGTTTCATTGAATACACCGCCAACGAGAACCATTTAAAAGGCGAATTTGGCGCCAAGACGCTGGTGGACGTGGAAGCGGAATACTCCTTTAACAATGGTGTTTTTATCGCCGCGGGAGTGAAAAACCTTTTCGACACCTATCCGGATAATACCAATCCTGCGGCAATTGCGTCCTATGGCGCAATTTATCCTGAAGTTTCCCCATTCAGTTTCAACGGCGGATTCTACTACGTGAGGGCAGCCTATACTTACTGACATCCGGGCCCTCCGACCCGTTCTCGTTTCTTCTCAAAGACTTTCGCTTTCATTTCGCTGCGGTGCTCAGCCCAAAGCCGAGGAAACTGGCGAAATGATGGAGAAAGAGCGTTCTTGATAGCCCAAGCCAGGAGCGCCTGATTAGAGCCGTTGCCGGTTGGGCAGCGGCACAGGCTCTATCTTGGTCGTGACCATGATCATGATCGTTACCGAGCGAAGCGACATCTTCCTATTGAAACATGGATGGAAGCGCCGTTGGCGCCTCTGGCGCCTAACTCTGTGTTCTCTGAGTCCTCTGTGGTTGATCCCTCTGGGAATTCAAATATCTCAAAGGCCAATTCATTCCTCTAAAATGTCTACCATTTGTGTGAACAAATTAACGGGCTGAGGTTTACGGTTTTAAAATTTCCTGCGTAGGGAAGGGTGGAGGTCTATTAGAAATTGACCCTCCCGAAGGATGCCATATGCAATGGCCCTTCCACTGGTCCCAACTAAGTGTTTAATTTGCCACCTGAAAAGACATGGAGCAAGCCTCTGCCAAGATACTCATAATCGATGACGATTCCCAGGTCCGCTATTCCCTGAAACGGGTATTGGGATCCCATCGGTTCACGGTGGTGGAAGCAGGTAGTGGAGAAGAGGGCGTGGAGGCGGCCTCCCGGGAAGAACCGGACGTAATTTTCCTGGATAACCGCATGGAGGGGATGTCGGGGCTGGAGGCCCTACAGCACTTGAAAGGGGCAAGCGACCGTTTTCTCGTCGTTATGATGACTGCATTCGGCACTACCAAGACCGCCATTGAAGCCATGAAATTCGGCGCCTTTGACTATATCGTAAAACCCTTTGATGTACAACAGGTTCTGCAGTTGGTCAACGCCGCATTGGAGGCGAAAGCGGATCGCGATAAAACCGAAGCTTATGAGCCGTTGCTGGATAGTGACGATTACACGGAGGGCATTGTAGGCAGTTCCCAGCCCATGCAGGAGGTCTATAAGCAAATCGGCCAGATCGCGGCCAGTGATGTGACGGTATTGATAACGGGGGAAAGTGGAACGGGGAAGGAGTTGATCGCCAAGGCGATCTACCGGCACAGTCTGCGCTCGGCCGGTCCTTACGTGCCGGTCAATTGTGCCACCATTCCGGAGAACCTGATTGAGAGCGAATTGTTCGGCTACGAAAAAGGGGCCTTTACCGGAGCGGCCAAAACCCGGAAGGGTACCTTTGAAATATGCGACCGGGGAACGATTTTTCTCGATGAAATCGGAGACATGGCGCTAGCCACCCAGACAAAAATTCTGCGCGTATTACAGGAAGGGGAGATCCAAAGGGTTGGCGGGAGTTCTCTCATAAAGGTTGATGTACGGCTCATTGCGGCCACCAATAAGGACTTGGAGAATCTGGTTGAGGAAAAGCTATTCCGGGAAGATTTGTATTACCGTCTTCACGTGGCCCGCATTCGGTTGCCTAAGCTCCTCGAACGCAACCAGGATATCCCGGAGTTAGTGGATTTCATGCTGCAACGCCTTGGAAAAAAGGGCAATACCGAGGTCAAACGTGTGAGTTCGGACGCCAAAACCTTGCTCATCCGGTATCCCTGGCCCGGAAACGTGCGCCAATTGGAAAACGTGATCAACCGGGCCTGCGTAATCGCACAAGGGGATACGATTTTGCTTAAGGATCTACCACAGGAGATGACCGACTGGGCCGCGGAAAACGGGATTGAATTTTCTTCCGGGGCACCCGCCAAGCCTCTTCTTGTCAGCGAGGGAGATGGGGAAGAGAGGGGGTTTATCGGCCAAAAAGACAAAATTCCCACTTCCGGGGAAGGGGATGACTTCAAAGACTATTTCGACCAGCTTTACCAGATGTTGCGTCAAAAAAATCGGGAAGCAATTTTGAAGGTGATCGAAGGTGAAATGATCCGGCGAGCCCTCGCTGAATCAAAGGGGAATCAAGTCAAGGCCTCCAGGTTCCTGGGAATGACCCGGGCAACCTTGCGGAAGCGAATTGAAAAGATGAACAAGGACTATTGAATTTTACCAAGGATTAAAAACCGGGAACCAGGAATAACTGGGAACTGAGAATTGAACACAGGCGCCAACGGCGCTTTATGCCTTTGTGCCTATGTGCCTTTTTTCCTCTGGCTTATCATCGAATCCATTGGGGTGAGTGGAGTGCCATTTCCAGGCCGTGGCGATAATGTCTTCCAGATATGTGAATTTAGCCTCCCAGCCAAGGATATCTTTGGCCAAGCTGGGATCCGCAAATAGGGTAGGGGGGTCACCCTCCCGGCGCTCGGCCAATTCCACCGGTACCTTTTTGCCGCTGACCCGTTCCACCACATCGATCACCTCCCGTACCGAATGGGGTCTTCCCACCCCGAGGTTCAGGAATAATCGGGTGTCCGGCTGCTGAAGTTTTTCGACGGCCAAAATGTGGGCGCGGGCCAGGTCATCAACGTGAATGTAGTCCCTTTGGCAAGTTCCATCCGGAGTAGGGTAGTCAACTCCAAATACCTTCAAGGCTTTACCTGTTCCCATGGCGGCGGCAATGGCGAGGGGGATGAGATGGGTTTCGGGATGGTGGTCCTCCCCGATGGTTCCGTCTTCCGCTGCTCCCGCAGCGTTGAAATAGCGCAGCCCGGAAAATCGGAAATCTTCCACTTTGGCCAGAGAGACCAGGAGGGTTTCTATGTCCAGTTTGGATTGACCGTAGGGGCTGATGGGAATTCGTTCATGGGTTTCACTGATAGGCAGAAATTCCGGTTCTCCAAATATTGTGCAACTGGAGGAGAAAACCAGTTTATTTACCCCGGCCCGTTTCATGGCATTGAGCAGATGAAGGGTGCTGCCAACGTTGTTGAGGTAATACTTGAGGGGATCTTCCACGCTTTCCCCCACGTAGGTAAATGCGGCAAAGTGCATCACCACTTCGATCCGCTCTTTTTGTAGAATTGGCACAACGAATGATTCGTCTCCCGTGTCCCCGTGGTAGAATGGTATATCCGGAGCTAATGCCTTTTGATGACCGTAAACGAGGTTATCCAAGACAACGGGTTGGTGACCCGCTGCAACAATTTGCCTTACACAATGACTACCAATGTAACCAGCGCCCCCGACGACAAGGATTTTCATGGATAGATGTAAAAGGGTATGGTTTGAAGAGTAGAGGAAACGGGTCGGATAGGGGTCGGCCAAGTTTTCTACTGTCCGGGAGTTCTCCGGTATAGATTGGCCAGAAGTTGCAGGTATTGGGAACTCTCCCGGGTCAGTTTTTCCAATTGCCAGGTTTGATAGCGCCACTGCCAATTGCCCAGTGCCTGACCTGGTGTATTCATGCGCGCTTCACTACCAAGTCCCATCAGGTCCTGGAAGGGGAAGATAGCTAATTTCGCCACCGAGCGGTAGGCAGCGCGGATCAAATCCCAATTAATGGCGTATCCCGGTGTTTCAAGGTACCGGCGCACGTGGTCCCTGGTGGACTCCGAAGCAGTCTCATACCAACCCGTGGAAGTATCGTTGTCGTGGGTTCCCGAATATACCACGGAATTGGGTTCCATGTTGTGTGGCAGGTAAAAGTTGTCGTTGCGGTCTCCAAAGGCAAATTGAAGAACCGCTATTCCCGGAAAACCGGCATCCTCCCGCAGTTTGGCAACTCCAGGAGTTATAAAACCCAGGTCTTCAGCAATGATTTTGGCCCCGGGAATAGCATCCCTGACCACCTCGAAAAAGCGGAGTCCGGGGCCCTTTACCCACCTGCCTTCCGATGCCTTTTCGGCGCCGGCCGGAATAGACCAATAGGCTTGGAAACCTCGGAAGTGGTCGATTCGAACGATATCGAAAAGGGAAAATGCCGCGCAGAGTCGCTCTATCCACCAACGGTATCCTGTTTTCTCCAACCGATCCCAATCGTAAAGGGGATTGCCCCAGAATTGACCGTCGGCAGCGAAAAAATCGGGCGGAACGCCGGCAAAGGCTTTGGGTTGAAAGGTCTTGGGATCAATTTGAAAACGTTCGGGACAAGACCAGACGTCCGCGCTGTCCAAAGCGGTATAGATAGGGACGTCTCCAATAATACGAATGCCTTTATCGTTGGCATACGTCTTTAAAATTTTCCACTGTTGAAAAAAAAGGTACTGATAGAATTGATGGGCCCGGCTCAATAAAAGGGTATCTCTATCCAGAAGCCGCCTGGAAATTCCGGCATAGTCGCGGAATTCCTCAGGCCAATCCAGCCAACTCCGACCTCCAAACTTTTCCTTCAGAGCCATGTAAAGGCCCCAAGGGTTCAACCATGCTTCGTTGAATTCGGAAAATTGTTGAAAAGATTGTTCCAGATCCTTCCAACGTCCCGGTGATTCGTTGAACGAAACGAAAGCCTTGTACAAAAGGGGCCACTTTTGTTCATAGACCATTCCAAAATCAGTTATACTTCCGGGTAATAAGCGCAAGGGTTCCACATCCCGCTTCCGTAGCAACCCTGCGTCGATCAACTGACGAAAATCGACCAGGTAAGGATTTCCGGCGAAAACGGAAAAAGTCTGATAGGGAGAATCGCCAAACCCCGTCGGTCCCAGAGGGCAAACTTGCCAGTAGCCCATGTTACATTGTTCCAGAAAATCGATGAACCTGCGGGCGGCCTGGTCGAGGGTTCCAATTCCCTGATCGCCTGGAAAACAGGTGGGATGCAACAAAACGCCGCATCCCCGGTCAGTCAGCCAATCATATAATGGTAATCGATTCAAAAAACGGTTCGGTGTTCGGATGCGCCATAACTTCCACAGGTTTGAACGAAATTTCAATAACGGGAAGAAGGGCAGTGCCTGAGATCCGGTCTTCGGGCGTCTCCAATCGGCCCCAGGCAAATATTAGACATAATATATCTTGTGCGTTTTTTGGTCTTGCTGGATATCCCGGGAATTCGGAGGATGGATTACCGGGCCAAGCCCCAGCGTCGCGTGAAGGGATAATAGATGAAGATAGCTTTCCCGACTATTTCTTCCTTTGGCACAAAGCCCCAATAACGGCTATCTGAGCTGTGTGGGGAATTGTCCCCCATGGCAAAAAATTTATTGTCCGGAATCGTCACTTTTGCCTCGGGATGATTGAGATAGTGCCTGCTGGTGAGTCTCTTATAGGAATAGCCCAAATATTCTCCTTCCCGTTCCGCGTTTTTCTCGAAAGCTTTGGCTCCGGTAATGAGGGCGCCGTTCCGGTACAACTTTGGAGCTTTTACTTGAAGTTCGTCTCCTGGTATGCCGACCAAACGCTTGATGTAGTATTTGTCATCATTGGTAGCTGGAATATTTTCCGTCTTGAACACGATGGCTTCTCCAACCTCAGGGCGAACGAAATGATAGGACAGCCGATCCACAAATAGAGCATCCCCTGTCAGGATATCAAATGACATAACCCGGTCTCCGGTTTTGAAGGTTTTTCCCGTTTTTAAAAACCATCCGTAGCGGCCTTCGTAGTGGATCCTTCCCTCCTTGATGAACCGTCCGACAATTTCGGTCCAGTCGCCTTTTTGGTCGGGAAAGAAAACCTCTTTGTAGAGGTCGTTGGGCTTAAAATCCGCCGGGACCTTGAAATGAACGGGTTCATTGCCAACGATGAGACTGTATCGAACATTTGTGGTGGGAAAAACGAGCCATTTCCTTCCCGGCACCCGTTGTCCCACCAAGCGCTCGGAGCGGCCGGCCAGAGGTATGATCAATTCTCCCGTATCCGGAGCCACCACTTCCTTCCTGACCGCTCCCTGGGCCAGAAAGCGAAAGATCTTCGCCCCAAAGCCCTGATCTTCCCCGCTGGAAATAACCTCGTGTGTCACCCCGTTATAAGTGGGGTACATGGAGTTGGTGGGAATCTTGAAGGGCTGCAGGAAAAAGGTCCGGATTGCCAGGGCCACAATGGAGGCGACGAGAAACATTTCCGCGTTTTCCGCCCAGAACTTCTGTGGGTAAAAACTCCCTCCAACTTGCTTCAGAACGTTCTCCAATTGTTCCGAAGCCAACTGCACTTTTCCCCAATCCACCTCACCTTTTGGTCGCAGGGCCTTGTGCAGAATAACTGATGTTTCCTTGAGTTCCCGGAGTTCGCCATCCGACATTTGATCGCGGCGAAAATGGTAGATTTTTTCAGCTAATCTCAGCCAGTTATCTGCCCGCTCTCGGAGTTTCTTGTGTTTTTTCTTATTTAAAATGGAAAACAAAGCAAAAAATAGTGTTCGGGATTAAACCAAAATGTCGGGTTTCACTTCAACCCTCCTTTTAGCCCGTGAATTCAAGGAAGTCCGCACCGGGGCCAACATACCGGAGCGCAGTAGAAAATTTTTGAGACATGCGGGTTAAGTTCAGTTTGTGCTTTTCAAGATGTCCAGGAAAGCTTCCTGAGGAATGGAAACCTTTCCAATTTGTTTCATGCGTTTTTTGCCCTCCTTCTGTCTCTCCAACAATTTACGTTTTCTCGTAATATCACCGCCATAACACTTTGCCGTGACGTCCTTGCGGTAGGCGCTGAGGGTTTCCCGGGCGATCACCTTTCCATCGATTGCAGCCTGGAGGGGTATCCTGAACATTTGTCGGGGCAGAATTTCCTTTAATTTCTTGCACAGTTCCCTCCCCTTCTTTTCGGCCTTTTCCAGGTGGACGATGGAAGAAAACGCATCCACCGGTTGGCCGTGCACCAGGATGTCCAGTTTGACCAGCTTGGATTTCTGATAACCGGCCAGTTCGTAGTCCATGGATCCGTAACCTCGGGTGATACTTTTCAGCTTGTCGTTGAAATCGACCAGCACTTCGTTGAGGGGTAACCGGCAGGTCAGCATGACCCGGTTTTCATCCAATGTTTCCGTGTTTTGACAAAGGCCTCTTTTTTCCATAATCAGTGCCAACAGATCCCCAATGTGCTCACTGGGGGTATGCAGGATGGCTTCGATGACGGGTTCTTCTATGGATTCGATGATTTGCTGATCGGGCATGTTTACCGGATTGTCCACCAGGAGGAACTTACCTTCCACGGTTCTCAGCCGGTAAACCACACTTGGGTAGGTGGCGATGATGTCGACATCGTATTCGCGGCGAATGCGTTCCTGGATTATTTCCATGTGCAGCAACCCAAGGAAGCCGCAACGAAACCCAAATCCCAATGCGGCGGAACTCTCCGCCTGAAAGGTAAATGCAGCATCATTGAGGCGGAGCTTTCCCATGCTGGTCTTCAATTTCTGATAATCGGAGGTATCCAGAGGATAAATACCGCTGAAAACCATCGGCCTGACTTCCTTGTAACCGGGGAGCATTTCCCGAGCAGGTTTTTTGACATGGGTGATGGTATCTCCAATTTTTATGTCGGCCGAGGTCTTGATGTTGGTGACAACATAACCGGAATTCCCAGCTGTCAGCCCGTCCACTCCCTTCATGGCGGGGGTGAAAATACCGACTTCTTTGACCTCGGTTTTGATTTCGTCGCTCATGAAAACAATGCGGTCTCCCCGCTTAAGGGATCCCGAAAAAACCCGGACGTAGCAAATGACCCCCCTGTAGGCGTCGTAAACCGAATCGAAGATGAGCACCCGGGTGGCGGGGTAATCGGCCAGGCGGGGAGGTGGAACCCGGTTCACGATGGCCTCTAGGATCTCCCCTACCCCGATGCCATCTTTTCCGCTGGCCAGAACTGCTTCCTCGGCCGGAATAGCCAAAATGTCTTCCAATTGACGAGAGCACCGTTCCAGGTTGGCGCTGGGCAGATCAATTTTATTGATAACCGGTATAATGGCCAGGTCCTGGGATAGGGCCAAATGGGTATTGGCAACGGTCTGCGCTTCCACCCCTTGGGCCGCATCTATGAGCAACAAGGCGCCTTCCGCTGCGGCGAGGCTGCGCGAAACTTCATAGGAAAAATCCACGTGACCGGGTGTATCAATGAGGTTGAGGCGATAATCCAATCCATTCTCGGCACAGTATGACATGGTGACGGGGTGTGATTTGATAGTAATCCCACGCTCTCGTTCCAAATCCATCGAATCGAGCAATTGGTCTTTCATTTCCCTTTCTCGGACTGTTTTGGTGCTCTCCAAGAGGCGATCCGACAAGGTCGTTTTGCCATGATCGACGTGGGCGATGATACAGAAATTGCGAATCTGAGATAAAATGTCCATCGAAGGCTCGGCCAAGCCGCTACCGCGGCTAAACCACAATCACCTGAAAATAAAAGTGGGAAGTTGGATGGAATTTTCCATTCTAAGCAAGGATTTAACCACAGATTTCGCAGATGAGTAACGGAGGGCGGGTTTTGTGAAACCCCGTTGGGTTTCGATGTTTACTTCACTCTTCACTCTTTCCTCTGGCGCGAAGCGCCTCCCCTCTGTGGTAAATTTTCATACCTCGAAATCCGCAGATTCCTCTAGGGTAATCACCTCCAATTCCGGATCGATTCTTCTGGCCAGACCTTTAAGCACACCCCCTGTCCCACACTCTCTAAACCGCATGACCCCCGCTTCCTTGGCCGCAAGCATACAATCTTCCCAATAAACGGGGGAAACGATTTGCTTGACCAACTTTGCTTTGATAGCGGACGGATCCCGGGTTGTTGAAGCGTCGACATTTGAATAAACAGGCAATTTCGGCGGGCGAAATTCGATAGGGGCCAGGAATTCCTCGAAGGCTGCTCTGGCCGGTTCCATCAGCCTGCTGTGGTAGGCGCCGGCTACTTCCAGGGGAAGGATGCGCTTGAATCCCCTCTCCCTGCCCACACGGATGGCTTGCTCCATATTGGCCCAGGGGCCGGAGATGACTATTTGGCCGGGACAGTTCAAGTTTGCCAGGTCGACCTCGAATTCTGCGGCCAGTTCCGCAACTTTATCGCGCTCCCCTCCCAGCACACTGGCCATGGTTCCTTTGGTCTGATCACAGGCTACCTGCATGAGTCGACCCCGTTCGGCCACAATTTTCAAGCCCACTTCAAAATCATAGACCTCGGTGGCGGCCAATGCAGTGAGTTCGCCCAGGCTCAATCCCATGGCCAGAGCGGCGCATTCGTCTCCTCCCGCCTCTTTCCACACGGTAAACGAAGCCAGTCCGTGTACGTACAGAGCCGGTTGACAGACCTCCGTCGGTGTCAACGCTTCAAGGGGTCCCCCAAAACACAGGTTGGCAAAGTCATAATCCAAAACCTCATTGGCCTTTTCGTAAAGGCCACGGGCCGAAGGGTTGACTTGGCTAAGGGAGCGTCCCATCCCCACTCGTTGAGCGCCCTGGCCCGAAAAAAGTAGCCCAATTGACATATCGGCCATCCACCATCAGAATTGCCCCCTTCGGGCAACAAAAAAGTAGGCCCCTGAAACAAATCCCCAGTTGTCAGTGGTAGGAATTAGGAAACCACAGAGGACACAAAGAGCACAGAGGGGGGAGAGAAAGGAAGAAGGAGGGGAATCTCGCAAGATCGCGAAGAAACGCGAAGAGGGAATCACAGGGGGCACAAAAAACACAAAAAATTTTCTTTGGATTAACCGCAGATTTCGCAGATGAGCGCAGATAAAGCCCCCCCGGCGCCAACTGGCCACTGAACACTAGCGCCAACGGCGCCTTTTGTGGAACGTCGTTGGCGTAAAACCCAGATGGCCGTATCGATTGATTGGGGTCCCGCCTCCCGGCGAGGCATGCAGGAATGTGGGCGAGGCATGCCTCGCCCCTACGAATAGGCGGGTTGGAAAACCCGCCCTCCGATATATCCTGTCCATCCATGTTTTATTCGGAAGATGTCGCTTAGCTTCGGTAACGATCTGGTCTTCCCCCGATTTACTTCTCACTTCACTCTTTCCTCTTTCCTCTTCACTCTTCTCTCCTTTGCGCCTTCTGTGCCTTTTGTGGTTACTCCTTACGCTTGCATTTTTTCCCGAAAACAAATCCACTGCGGAATCAAACTGAAAAAGCATCCATGAACAGCCCGAATTTTTCCGGAGTCCTCACGGCGATGGTCACCCCCTTCCGACGAGGACGGATAGACTGGGACTCCCTTCTGGCCTTTACGGAATGGCAGATCGATTGTGGGGTGCAAGGCCTGGTGCCGGTTGGGACCACGGGGGAGTCCCCTACCCTCAACCATGAAGAACATATGCAAGTTGTTGAGGCCGTGTTGGATAAGGTTTCAGGTCGCCTGCCCGTGGTAGCGGGAACGGGATCAAATTCTACCCGGGAAGCGGTTCGATTGACCCAAAGGGCTCACCAGCTCGGGGCCGATGCCATGTTGCAGGTTACTCCGTATTACAACAAGCCGAGTCAGGAGGGATTATTCCAACATTTTTCCGCCGTTGCCGAGGTAACGGACAAACCAATTGTTCTTTATTCCATACCCTCTCGTTGCGTGATCGAGATTGCCATCGATACCTTGATCCGGCTCCGAAAGAAGTATCCACACATCAATGTGATCAAGGAAGCGGGAGGTTCTTGTGATCGCGTAATGCAAATCCGCGCTGCTTTGGGCGACGAGATGACGGTTTTAAGTGGGGATGACAGCATGACCTTGCCTTTCATGGCCTTGGGGGGAAGAGGTGTTATTTCGGTAGCCTCCAATCTTTACCCCAAAGAAGTGGTCGCAATGGTTTCCGCCGCCCTGCGCGATGACTTCGCCACTGCCGCGAATCTCAACCGGATATTCCATCCTTTGTTTATAAACTTGTTCGTGGAACCCAATCCCGTTCCGGTAAAATGGGCCATGAAGGAGGCGGGCCTGATTGCGACAGATGATGTGAGGAGGCCGCTGTGTTCCATGCTGGAGGAAAACCGGGATCTGGTCAGGTCCACGGTGCAATCCCTCAACCGGAAGTTAACCTCATGAAACTGGATATCCTTTTGCAGGGCGCTCTCGGGCGCATGGGGAAGGCCATAAAATGTGCTGCGGCCGAACGCGGGCATCGGATTGTATCGGAGGTGGATTTGGGCAATCGGGTGGCCGACCATTTTTCCGGGATTAACATGGCCATAGACTTCAGCGATCATGCCGCCACTCGGGAATTGGCACGTTGCGCCGCGGAACAGGGGGTTCCGCTGGTCATCGGAACGACAGGCCATTCCGAGGAGGAAAAACAGGCCATTCTCGAGTTGATCGAGCCGGTCCCCGTCATTTGGGCGGGCAATTATTCACTCGGAGTCAACCTGTTGTTTCACCTCACGGAACGGGCCTCGGGAATTTTGCCCAACGATTATGATGTGGAATTGGTCGAAATTCACCATCGGTTCAAGCGGGATGCTCCCAGCGGTACGGCGGAGGAATTATTCAGGCGAATCCGGGCTGCCTCCCACAGAAGCAACCATGTTCCGGTGCATGGCCGAAAGGGAATAACTGGAGAAAGAACCGATGGGGAAATCGGCGTTCACGCATTGCGGGGCGGCGATGTCGTGGGAGATCACACCATCGTTTTCTCCGGACAGGGTGAGCGGGTCGAACTCATTCACCGTGCGGCTGACCGAATGATTTTTGCCCGAGGAGCCATCCATGCCGCTGAATGGTTGATCGATAAACCCGCGGGATTGTATGACATGCAAGACGTTCTGGGATTGAAGCAGGGATGATTGCCACTCTGAAAGGCAGTATTGTCGAGAGCCGGTTGCTTCAGGTCGTAATTGAAGCCGGGGGCGTGGGCTACGAGGTCAATATTCCCATTAAAACCGCGGAGAAGTTGCCTCCAAGGGGAAGCGAAGCCAAACTGTTTATTTATCCGATCTACCGGGATGATTCCCATACCCTTTATGGCTTCCTGAATCGTGAGGATCGCGAATTCTTCAAATTGCTGGTGGAAAAAGTCTCGGGTGTGGGACCAAAAATGGCGCTCATGCTATTCAGTAAATTGAGTATTCGTTTGTTGCGAGGGGCCATTATCCGGGGGGATGCCAAGCTGTTGGCCCAATGCCGAGGCATTGGAAAGAAAACCGCGGAGCGAATCATCGTAGAACTCCGAGACCAAGTGCAAGCAAACATCCCCTCTCCCACCCCGGTCGTTTTGCCCGACGGCATTGATGACGGGGATATCCCCGTAGAATCGAACCTCTTTCAGGACGCCATTTCCGCTCTTGCGGTTCTGGGTTACAAGGCCGTGGAGGCTGATAAGGCGGTAAACCGCGCTATGGATCAATTAGGTTCCAAGGCGAGCTTGGAGGAAATTATCAAGAAGGCTCTGTCGGGTTAGTGAAGGGGAAAGGCTGAAGGCTGAAGGAGGAAGGCTAAAAAAGGGAGAGAGCTGAACCACTGATAATCTTGATCGTGATCGTGATCGAAAAAAGAAGGGACTCTCGCCAAGGCCTGACTTTAAGCTGTAGGAGCGGCTTTACGCCGCGATTGCTTCGAGGCTCGAATCTGCAACCATTTGCGACATCTGCGGTTAACTTTAAGGCGTTCAGCCTTGACTCTCCTGCCTTATCCGCCTCCCACTGCTATAATCCCTTTGTGCCTTTGTGCCCGGCATTAGGGCCTCTCCTCAGCGCTTGAACTCGTAAATTGAGTGCTCGACATCGAAACCGCTTGCCGGTTCCTGTTCCGCCAAGAATCCGCCATAGCCGGAGGAGAAGGGAAAGTCTTCCGGACGAAAGGACTGAAGGTCCTCCGGAGCGGCGTGCAGGGGAGGCAACTCTTGAGTGAAATCCCAATTCTGAAGGGATTGGCCTTGAACCTGGAGGGTTCTGAAAACTTCGAGGTTAGCTGAACGGGGCGGGGTCGCCACCTCAGCATTGAACCAGTCGATTTGGCCTACCGATCCGATAATGGGTTCTTCCTCCACGGGAGCGGCTATCGGGCTGTTGAGATAGAGGGTAATAGAGGTGGTGGCAACCACGAGGATGAGGAAGGCTCCCATCCAGGCGGGTTTGGCGATGAAATGGTTCAGAAGATGAGGACCGGGAGCCATTGATTTGCCCAGGGTGGGAATGACGGGGCATTGGCTCAGAGCTGCAAAATGGGTCGCCTGATGCATGCGACAGTAGCTTTGGAAGACTCTCTGGCGATGAGGATTCCGTTCCAACTCCTGTCGTAGAATGTCGAGTTGGGCCGAGGTAATTTCCTTGTCCAGATAAAGGTTTACCAAGTCTTCAAAAACGTCGTCTGTCATTGAAAGTCCTTACCCATTTTTTTACGCAAACTCATTCGGGCACGGGCTATGCGGCTTTTCACCGTACCGATGGATAGATCGAGGACCTCGGCAATGTCTTCATAGGACATGTTCTTGCCGGCCCGCATTACCAGGACTTCATAATGCTTTTCCGTGAGGCTTTTCATGTTCTCAGCAACCTTGTCTACCAATTCCTGGGTAAGGGTCGCCTCACTGGGGGTCTGCTCTTCCACCGGACAGATGTCGATCAGGCTGAAATCCCCGTCCTCGGTAAAACTTTGCTCCAACGAGATGGATTCACTTCGCTTCCTGCGAAACCAGTACCAGTATTTGTTGCGAGCCAGATTGGTGGCGATTTGATACAGCCAAGTCGAGAAGGTGCTGTCCCCACGGAAGTTTTCCAATCCACGGTGGGCGCGAACGAAGGCATCTTGGGTAACCTCTTCCGCATCTTGTTTATTTTTCAGAAGTTGCAGGACACGAGAGTATATTTTATCCCAATAGCGCGCCACGATTTCGGTAAATGCGTCCGGGTCGCCATTTTTGAATCGATCGACCAGCATGCGGTCGATAGCTACTTGCTGGGCTTTATTGGCCATTGCTTTAATGCTTTGAAATGAGTGTTTAGGATTTGTTCCATGGGCCTTTGGGGCAAGCATTGAATTTCATCATTATCTTCCAAGAGAGGGGAACGGTACGAAATGTGCCGGGGTTACCCTTGCTTTGGACAGGTTCTATGAAGTTGGAGTATTTCGGGTTGATAACGTTCAAAATTAGCCACGGATAAGGGCGCCGTTGGCGGCAAGTGGAAAGTGGAAAGAGTGATCTCGCCAAGGCGAGATGGCGCAAAGGGGGAAACCACGGATTACACCGATTTTCCGGATCAATCGACCAATTGGAGAGGTTCTCGGCAATGTATCGGCGGTTTCGTAGGGGCGACGCATGCGTCGCCCATTGGGTAAGCAAGCGCTTCACCCAATCCATGCTTCGCACGGCACAGCGTCAGGGCATATTTGCCTACAGCAACAGGTTCCTGGATTCGGGAAGTTCGAAAGTGGCTTCTTCCTTCTTCCTTAAAATTTCGCCCCTCCTACAGTTCTCTCAATCACAACCCCACAGGAAAGTTTATTGGAAATGCAGGCTAGGCTATGGAGACCTTGGTAGTTACAGAAATTTTTTGTGTTTTTTGTGCCTTCTGTGGTTTCCTCTTTGCGCTTCTTTGCGAGCTTTGCGAGAGGAAATTTCGACCGTGCGGTGCCGGTGGATGGTAGGCCGGCGGGGACTTGAACCCCGAACCAAGTGCTTAAAAGGCACCTGCTCTACCGATTGAGCTACCGACCCAAAAATCCGACTTCTACGATTAGGGTTTGAATCCTAAAGGGGTGTAAAGTGGAAAAGCAGGGAAAAAATACCTCTACCACTTCATGTCAATGGCAAAGGCGGATTCCCGCCAACGGGTCTCCAGCAATTCGATTAATTTAGGGTGTTCACCTACTAACCGGGTTCGATAGGTTTTCAAACCTGCGTTCTGTCGCTCCGCTTCAGCGCAAATCCGTGGAATATCGCCTCCTGGACCGGCATGCCGCCCCGGGCTGATGAACATTTGAGCAATCACGACATCCCCTCGCCTGACCGACTCCTTGGCCAGAGCCCGCTCCAAGAGCGGTTCGTTAAAGTCCCAATTGGGACCTTTCCTTCTCTCCAATGACGCGGCAATGGTGACCCTGACCCTTCCTTCCAAGGTCCGGGCCAACCCTTTGGCCAAAACATTGCGGACAAATGTCACCTCCCTCCTTGGACTGCCATGGTCCACCAGGATCAGGGCAGGTTTTTGCAATCGATGCTCCTCCATGACGGATTCCGTCAACTCGCCAAGGATTTGAACCAATTCCGGTCCGCCATTGGAATCGCTCCGGTATAGGGGATGCGACAGCTTGCAGAAAAACCCCGGGTGCGTTTTTGCCAGTAGGCGCAAGCGCCGGGGAAGGTAGTCGAGAATGGCTCCGGAGGGACCAAAAAACAAGGGAAGCAGGGACCATTCCCGGTCCCCCCCCAAATAGGCTTTGCGCAAAAGGTTCTCCAGGATTTCGACCTTTTCCCCTCCCACTATGTCCGGAGAAATTTTGTTGGCGTGCAGTAGGGGTGCAGCCGTTACCGCTTGACCGATCCTCTGGGATAGCTCCCCAGCTATACGTTTCAGGTTAAGATAGGATGCGGGCCTGACGGATCCGTTATCGACAAGAAAGACCATACTATTTTTCGAAACCCAGGATCGAAATTGCCCACCAGCAGCTATAGGATGCCTCCTGACAGACAAGCCGCCGACCACCCATCAATTGCGGTGAAATTTATCAAATTCAACCAAATAATCCTTGCCAACCAATTTGAGGTGATAAATTCTAGCTTTTTCACCTCTACCTAATACCAAAAAGCCCAACTTGTGTAAATGAAGACAATACTATCAGCCTTTTGCTTGCTTGCCGTTTCACTATTTTGGATCGGTTGCGCCAGCACTAACCCCCCAACCCCTGAAATGACCCTGATGAGCGACAGCGACGAAGGCGCTGCCGAAGCTGGCTTCGATACTGCCGAAGGGGCAGATCTTCCAGGTGATTTTGAAGCCGAGGGCGTTCTCCCCGCCCGCGATGAGGCCTTAACTGCCGAGGGCGAAGACATGCCAGCTTATTCCTCGGTATATTTTGACTTCGATCGCTCCTACGTCCGGGAATCGGAGCGGCCCACAGTGGAGGAAACAGCCACGTATTTGCTGGGGAATCCGGGTCAAAAGGTGTTGATCGAGGGTCACTGCGATTGGAGAGGCACCACCGAGTACAATCTCGCCCTTGGTGACCGCCGCTCCAACTCTGTAAAGGATTACCTCGTTGAATTGGGAGTTCCTGCAATGAGCGTTGAAATCCTGTCCAAAGGAGACCTCGAGGCTGACGAAAACGCCGATGAAATGGGTCGGCAAAACGACCGCCGGGCCGATATTATTTTACTACCCTGACCCGGGGCTTTGGAGTTTAACGCCGTTGGCGTAATAGCCAGATGGGCGCCAAGGACGCCTAGGTTTTGTGTCTTTTGTGCATTTTGTGGTTACCTATAATTTCTCATTGGCGCCATTGGTATTGTAATGCGGGTTGGAAAACCCGCCCTCCGTTATATCCTGTTCGCAACGCGATCCTGTCCTTCCATATTTTTTCGATCACGATCAAGATCACGATATATCTCTCTTCCACTCTCCACTCTTCACTCTCCACTCTTTCCTCTTTCCTCTGGCGCGAAGCGCCTCCCCTCCGGCAAGGACCTGAGGATACCCTTCAGCAGCTTCTTTCCTTTCTCCATCATGCCGAGGTGGAAGCTTTCATTGGGGGCATGGGCGTTGTCATCTGGCAGATACAAGCCTATGAGCAAGGTGTCCATGTCCAGAACCTCCTTTATATCAGCAATTATCGGGATGCTCCCTCCTTCCCGCAGAAACAAGGGGGTTCTTCCAAAGAGGGATTGAGACAGGGTTTCGGTAGTTTCAAATGCTCGGGCTAAAAATTTATTCTGGTTTTTGGGCGCATGGGGTTTGCCGGGGGGAACCACCCTGTAAGGGTTGCCATTGTGCTGCTTCAGGATTTCCAGTTCCACTTGGGGAGGACATCGATCCCGAATGGTTTGCACAACCTGTTGCTGAATCCGTCCGGCATCCTGGTTGGCCACCAACCGGCAACTGATCTTTACGAACGCTTCCCTCGGAATTACCGTTTTGGAACCTTCTCCCTGGTAACCGCCTCCCATTCCATTAAATTCCAACGTGGGCGCCAGCCGGATGGCCTCAAAGGCGTCAAATCCGGGAGTGGTATGAAAGTCGTTGACCCCGAGCAGCTTCCCCAAATCTTCCAAGCTTCGATCGATGCGCGAAATTTCCCGTCGTTCCCAATCCTCCGGTTCAATCACGTCGTCGTAAAACCCGGCTACGTTTACCGTGCCATCCGGATGGTGCAAGGAGGAGCAAATCTCAGCAAGGGCCTGAAGGGGATTGAGGATGGGGCCCCCGAAAACTCCTGAGTGCAAATCCCTCCCAGGGCCTTTGAGGCGGACCTCCAGGCAGGTTATCCCTCTCAACCCGGTGGTTACGGTCAACTGGTCTTTGCGTTGGCTTCCCGTATCGCAGGCCAGGACAAAATCGCCTCGAATCCTGTCGGCGTATTTTGTCAGGACCGGTCTAAAACTCGGACTCCCGATTTCTTCCTCTCCTTCCAGTAGAACAACCAGGTTGAGGTCAAGGTCCGGTTCTTCTTCCAGTAAATCGGAAAGCACGGCCAGATAGACCGCGACGGGTCCTTTGTTATCGGCCGCTCCCCTGCCGAACACGCGGTTCCCCCTCACCTCGGCTACAAATGGTTCGGAATCCCAGAGATCCAACGGGTCGGGTGGCTGCACATCGTAGTGCCCGTAGATGACGACTGTTGGGGCATGGGGATTTACCCGTCTTTCAGCCAATAGCAGGGGATGAACCGGTGTCTCGATGACTTCCACGGCGAATCCGATGGATTGCAGTTTGTCCTCCAAGTAATCCCTAGCCCCTGCCAGACCCCGCTTGAATTGCGAATCGGCCGAAACACTGGGAAAAGCTACCAGTTCCTTTAAAATTGAAAGGGTATCAAAGCTCATTCGTAGCGGATACGGTTTTGTTCATATATTTCCATGGCTCGGGGCAAAAGCGCCTCCAAACTGTCGATGCGCTCGAGATCGGATGGGTGGGTGGAAAAAAACGCACTTACTTCTTCTCGATCCTTAATTAGGTTCATTTTCATCCAAAATTCCAATGCAGCCTTTGGGTCGTAGCCGGCTTTGGCGGCATAAATCAACCCAATGCGATCGGCTTCCAATTCGTGACTTCTGGAAAACGGGAGCATTATGCCATAGGTAGCTCCGAGGCCATAGGCGGCGAGATAAGTATCCCGGTCACGGTCCCCTGCCAGGGCCCCCTCCAGTATATTGCCTGCCATTGTAGCCAGGACGCGTTGGGACATGCGTTCGGAAACATGTCGGGCCGTGACGTGGGCGATTTCATGGGCGACGACGGTAGCCAGTTCGTCCTCGGTTTGAGCAACCTCCATGATACCGCTGTAAACGCCTACCTTACCGCCGGGCAAGGCAAAGGCATTGACCAGATCCGGTTCGTCAAAAAGTACAAATTCCCACTCCGCCTCCGGCAAATCGCCTCCGACCACCTGCGAAATCCGCCAACCGACCCGTTGCAACCGTCCCACCATGACCGGGTCGCTGGAGATGGGCGATTGTCGTTTGATTTTATTGAACTCGCTGATCCCCAAAGATACCTCGTGATCCGTGCCAATGAAATTGATCGCGGTCCGTCCGGTCTCCGGCACGGTATAACAACCAGCCAGACTGGCCAGCCAACCCCAAAGAAACCAGATTCGCCATTCAGGAATTATCTTCATCACCTGAGGAAAAGAGAGACTCTCGCAAAGCACGCAAAGGAGCGCAAAGATTTAACCGCAGAGGGAATTAAAGTAAGAAGTAAGAAGGAAGAAGGAAAAATCATCGTGATCAAAAACTAACATGGATGAACAGGATGCACAGGATTTAACGGAGGGCGGGTTTTCCAACCCGCCTGATTTACGCCAACGGCGTTAAACTCCAAAGCCCAGTGTCGCACAGCGCACACTGGGTTACCGATCACCCACACCATCGAACCCCAACGGGGTTCCACAATGGGCGCCCTTGGGCGCCTTTCTACTTCTTCCTTCTTACTTTCCACTTTCCACTTTCCCCTTTCCTCTTGGCGCAAAGCGCCACCTAATGCCGAAAATGGCGGACCCCGGTGAATACCATGGCCATTCCCTGTTGGTTGGCAGCCGCGATGACCTCCGGGTCGCGCACCGACCCTCCGGGCTGTATAGCCGCTGAGGCGCCGGCCTCGGCCGCAGCCAGCAATCCATCCGCGAACGGGAAAAAGGCGTCCGATGCCACAATTGATCCCTGGAGGTCCAGCCCCGCCTGGCCCGCTTTCCAGACTGCGATTTGAGAGCTATCAACCCGGGACATCTGCCCGGCACCGATTCCCAGGGTGCGCTTGTTGCCGGCATAGACGATGGCATTGGACTTCACATGTTTGACCACACGCCATCCGAAAATCAAAGCATCCCACTCGGCCTCGGTCGGAGCTCGTTCTGTAACTACCTTATAACGGTCCGCCTCGATTTGTTCCCGGTCCACATCTTGGACCAATGCGCCACCCACTACGGATTTGATTTCTCCAAGGGCCTCTACCCCTACCCCGCTTTTCGCCATCATCAGACGCAGGTTTTTGCGTTTGCCGAACAAAGCCCGCGCTTCCTGGGAAAACCGGGGCGCGATCACAACCTCGCAAAAGATCTTCTTGATGGCTTGAGCCAAGTCGGCCTCGACAGTGCGGTTGACCACGATAATTCCTCCAAAAGGCGCTTGTTTGTCTGTTTCGAAAGCGCGCCTCCAGGCTTCGAGGAGCGTATCGGCGCTCGCCATACCACAAGGATTGGTGTGTTTGAGTATACCTACTGTGGGTTCCACAAACTCCCCTATCAGTGTGGTGGCAGCGCTGATATCGAGAAGGTTGTTATAGCTGAGTTCCTTGCCCTGGAGTTGTTCGTAATGGTCAAAGAAACTCCCGTAGAGTGCGGCTTGTTGATGCGGATTTTCCCCATAGCGCAGGTTGGTTGCCTTGGGGAGGTCGACACTCCAATTGGCCGGGAAACCCCTTATGGCCTCCAGGTCCGGTTCCTCTTGCCTGGCGGCCAGGTATTTTGAAATGGCCCTATCGTATTGGGATGTGCGCCGGTAAGCCTTGAGGGCCAGCTTCTTGCGCAGTTGCCCCAGTCTTCCCGCATCCCCCATAGCGAGGGAATTCAAGACATCCCCATAATCGGCCGGATCGCAAACCACCGTTACACTGGCATGGTTTTTAGCCGCGCTTCGCAACAGGCAAGGTCCGCCGATGTCGATGTTTTCTATGGCCGCTTCGAGGGTGCAGGCCGGGTCCGAGGTCACGGCTTCAAAAGGATACAGATTTACCGCCACCAGATCGATCATTCCAATACCATTCTCTTCCGCCTGGGCCAAATGGTCAGGTTCATCCCTCCGGCATAGAAGACCGCCGTGAACTTTCGGGTGGAGGGTTTTTACCCGCCCTTCCATCATTTCCGGGTATCCCGTGTAGTCGCTCACTTCGGTCACCGGGATTCCGGCTTCTCTCAAAATGCGGGCGCTCCCGCCTGTGGACAGGATTTCAAAGCCATGGTTCTCGGTGAGAGCCTGGGTAAATTCAACCAGTCCGGTTTTATCGTATACGGATAAGAGCGCTAATCTACTCATTGCCCATGCGCGTGATGGAGATCGTCGTTTATTTTCCTGCGACAAATTTGGCCAATACGAGCCCTGCCAAGGACCAGGCGATCACGGAATCGAGAAGGATTACCAGGATATAGGAACCGGAAAATTCGAACCAATTCCAATAGGGAAAGTGACTGATAAATGCGACGGTCAGGCCTACCAGGGCGACGAAACCAACGCGCTCCCAGTAATGGAGATTTACGGTCCTCCGCAAGAGCATGAGAGCCAGAAAAGCAGCCGCCATCTGGCCGATAAATCCGATACCCATTTTCTTGCCCATGTTCATGTCGTAACCATCCGGGACGACGTTTACAAATGCGGCTGGCACCCCAGGCTTGTAGTCTTCTTCAGCGAAGGGAAGGTAGTAAATCCCAGCCTCAGGGGCATTCTCCTTTAGGGCCTGGATGACAGACGATTCATCGGTAAATTGGTGAGCCACGCTCATGTGCCACGGCAAAACCGCCCATGAGAAGTAACCCCAAACGAATAAGACGGCGGCGGACAGCAGGATAGCGAGTAGGTTATCTTTCATAGGAACTCCTTCATTACTGATTAGCTTTACCTCAGAGATTATTTCATCCAGGAAAAAATGGCCACAAGAGGCACAAAATACTCATAACTCTTATTGTGTCTCTTGCCGCTTAACCCGCAAATCTCACAAAATTCGTGGCGAGCGAACGGAGGTCGAGTGCTGGCGGGGGTTTCGTGCAGATTCGGGGGTGAAGCCGGGTCGACACCCTGCAAAGTCCCGAATCCAGGGAAATCCCCGCCAGCGCCGACATACCGGAGCGCAGTAGAAAGTTTGTGAGATTTGCGGGCTAACACCCTGTTTCGGTAAAGTGGGACCTGTCCTGCCCTTGCCTTGACCCCTTCCTCCGCATTGCGGTGCATGCGTCGCAACATCCGTGCTTATCCGTGAAATCCGTGGTCTATTACTTGCCCCTGTGTTCTCTGCCCCCTCAGTGGTTTCTTCTCTTCGCGTCTCCTCAAGCTGGAGTCAGGCAGATGAGCACGCCGTGCTCATTGCGAACAAAGATCCTTCCGTCAGCATAGGTGGGATGGGTCCAACAGATGGCCTCGAGCAATTTCTTTCGGGAAAGCTCTCTATACCGCTCTTTGCTGGCAGAGGCCGTTACCAATTCCCCGTTCTCTGTCAAAATAACCAGGGTGTCCCCCACCGCAATGAGGGTGGCATATCCGTAGGTTGGCACGACCCAGTTCTCTTTGTTGTCCCCGAGATTTCGGGAGTACAAACTGGTTTTCTTGTTTTTGTAACTTCCATTCACTCCATACAAGGCCTTGCCGATCAAAACCGATCCGGATAATGCGTTCTGGAGCTTTCGATCCTCCCAGGTTGGGGTAAGGGTTTCTCCGTCAAAGGCCAACATGGCCGAGTTGGAGTTGGTGTAGAAAAGGATCATTTCCCCGTTGGCGAATACGGCGGGAGTGCTAGCGTTCATGTCGTATTTCACCCTTTGGCCGTGGCGGGCAATTTCGACGCCGTCCGAAGCATCGAGAATGGATAATCCTTCCGCATCCATGGTCGCAATATAGTCTTTCCCGCTTCTGGTGAATACAACCGGGGTGCCATAGCCGGCCTTTCGATCCTTATTGGATATCCAGCTCGGTTTGCCGGATTCCTTATCCAAAGCCACCGTCCTGCCCGCGCTGATGAGAAGGTCGCCCTTATATTCCACTGGAGAACTTCCAAATCCCCACTGGGGTACTTCCATCCGGAGCAATTCTATGAGCTTCACGCTCCAAATCTCACTGCCATTTTCAGTGTCCAGGCAGAAGACTTGGCCGTCCTTGCTTATGGCAAAGGCTTTGCCTCCCCCGACCGTGACGGATGCATTGGGTCCGCCCACGTGCATTCTTGGAAGAAGGTCTCCTTCATAGGAAAAAGCCCAGATTTTTTCACCCGTGGCGGCATCCAGACAATATATGGTCTCCTTGGAGCCGCCATCGTGACCCATGGTATAAGCTTTCCCATTGGCCGTGGTAATTGTGGAGTAGCCCAAGCCCACCTCTTTTTTCCAGGAGATTTTCCAATTCTTCAGGTCCGGATCGAAATTGTCCTCCGCCGCCACGACGTTGTCGCCGTTGGGTCCCAACCAATGCGGCCATTCGCCGCCAGTCAGGGGATGCATGAGAAAAGTGAGAGCGGCAAACGCCGCCAATAACCGACCATTAACAAAGGAGAAGATTCTGTTTTTCATGAAAAATATAGTTGAATTAAAAGGCGGGTTTCTTGAATGCCTAATAAATCAATCAGGGTCAAGGGTAAGGCGCCCACGGGCGCCAATTAGGAATTAGGAATGGGATCTCGCCAAGCTCGCAAAGGGCGCAAAGATTAAAGGAGGGGGGACATTTCTTTCCCCACCACGCCAATCAGCGCCTCCGGGCGCCCCTATCTTTTACGCCAAAGGCGTTAAACTCCAGAGCCCAGTGTCGCGCAGCGCACGCTGGGTTACCGATCACCCCTATGACCGAACCCCAACGGGGTTCCACAAAAGGCGCCTTTGGGCGCTTCCCCCTCTCTTTGTGCCATCTCGCCTTAGCGAGATCCTATCACTTCTCCCATTCCATCGATCACGATCAAGATCACGATCATGATCACGATTAATTTCAGCACCTTTAACCTTCATCCTTCTTCCCTCTCTGTGCCCTCTGTGTTCTCTGTGGTTAATTTCCTTCCTCTAAGAATCGATGCGGTAGAGATGGGTCTTGGTTCGGAGGATCAAAGTGTTTCCCTTCACTGCAGGCGAGGCCAACATGCCCACGTCCAATTTGTTTTCCCGAACAATTTTAAAGGTATCATCGGCATTGAACTGCCTGCTGTCACCGAACTCGTTGAAACTGTAGATGACCCCATCGGCCAGTATGAGGGAGGATGAATGATTGCCCCCCACTTTCTCGCGCCAAATCATGGCTCCGCTCCCCGTATCCAAACACGTGGCCACCCCTCCGTCATCCACCATGTAGAGGCGATTGCCCCGAAGCACCGGTGAACTGCGCCGGGAAACGTTTTTTATATAAATCCATTCCACGTGGGTGTCGGTCACGTTCCCGTGCCCGTCTGGCCGAACGGCCATGAGGTCCGCCTTGGGATATCCGGTCGAGATATATACTTTCTCTCCGTCGAATACCGGCCGCGCCGCCGCGGAATGGCTCTCGAATTCCACAAACCATATTTCCTTCCCACTGTCCGGATCATAGGAAAAACAGGCTTTGGCTCCGGCACTGATCAATTGGTCCTTGCCGTCGACCGTGATGACGATCGGAGTACTGAAACCTTTGCGATGGTCACCACCCGCTTTTGGCATACCGTTCTCGAGGTCCCGGAAATTGGTGGAACGAGGCGTTTTCCAGACCGTTTCCCCGGTTGCCTTGTGGAGGGCGATCACGAATTGTTGGTCGATCCCATCCAAAGTCAGGATCAACAGGTCCCGATAAAGTAAGGGGGAAGATGCCGCCCCCCGGTAGTGTCGGCAATTGATGTCCCGGCGCGCCCAAACCACTTCCCCATTCTCCGGGTTGATACAGGCAGTACCGTAGGTGCCGTAATGCGCGTAGACGAACTCTCCATCCGTGACGGGAGAGGGAGTGGCGTAGGTATTGATGCCGAATCCCCCCATGGGTTCCACCTCCTCGTTGGTGAAGACCAGTTCATCTTGCAGAATCTTTCCCGAGGCAAAATCGACGGTGAGAAAATACATTTCTTTACCGTCCTCAGTCGCAGCGGTTAAGGCGAGCGTCTGGTCGAAGATAACCGGCGTAGAAATACCGTGATCGTGGAGGGCAATTTTCCAGGTGACGTTATCTGTCTCACTCCAGGTCCTGGGCAGATGGGCCTCCACCTGGCCGTTTTGTCCCGGACCGCGAAAGTCCGGCCAGTCTACTTTGGCGGACAGGCCAATTCCCGTGAAAAGCAATGCAATAAAATATTTCATATGAACCACATAATACCTCAGTACACCGGCTTCTTTTCAACCCTGTTTCACCTATAAAACATGGATGCACAGGATGTACATGATTTGGATAATCCGTGGTTTCTCCCCTATTCCAAATTCGCGCGCCCTGGCGCGCCTCTCTCCCTCTTTGCGCTTCTTTGCGAGCTTTGCGAGAGTCATCTTATCGACTCTTATCCGTGCTCATCCGTGTAATCCGTGGTTTTCACCTCAAAAAATGGATTTGCGCACAGCCATCGGCGGGTAAAAATGGAGGTTATGAAACTTAAAAACTGGATACTCTACCCCGCCTGCGCCTTTTTCCTGAGTTTGGCCCTGAACGGAGCCGACCGGAAGCCCAACATCATTTTGATTATGGCCGATGATGCCGGTTGGGAATGTTTCGGCAGTTACGGCGCCGTCGATTACCAGACCCCCCGCCTCGACCAACTGGCCGCCGAGGGCTTGCGTTTCGATCATTGTTACTCTACCCCGCTCTGCACCCCTTCCCGGGTCAAAATAATGACCGGGCAATACAATTTCCGCAACTACACCCATTTCGGCTACCTGAATCCACGCGATAAAACCTTCGGCCACCTGTTGCAGGAAAATGGATACCGGACGGCCATTGCCGGAAAGTGGCAACTGAATGGTCTCTATGATCAACACCCCGGCCATCTGGACAAGACCAGGCCGCTCAAAGCGGGATTCCACGAGTCGCTTCTCTGGCAGGTGACCAAGGGCAAGGCGAAACGGGATGGAGGCGGTGAGCGCTATTGGAATGCCCCTTTGGAACACAACGGGGTAACCATTTCCAGCCAGACCAATCATGGAAAATATGGCCCCGACTTGTTTACCGATTTTATCTGCGATTTTATGGAGCGCAATCGCCGGAACCCGTTCTTCGTCTATTATCCGATGGTATTGGTGCACGATGTCTTCATCCCTACTCCGGATTCCATCGGGGACATGTCATTGGAGGAGGCCCAGGTCATGCCCAAAGAACCTCACCTGAGAAAGAAGCACTTCGTGGCCATGGTGAATTACATGGACAAACTCATTGGAAAGATCGCCGACAAAGTGGATGATCTCGGTCTGGCCCGGGACACGTTAATTCTTTTCACCGCGGACAATGGAACCGATAGGAAAATCACCTCCAATTGGAGTGGTTTGGAAATTCCAGGGGGCAAGGGAGGCGCCACTGATCTGGGCACCCACGTTCCCCTCATCGCCTATTGGAAAGGGCATACTCCTGGAGGAGCCGTGTGCGAAGATTTGATCGACTTTACCGACTTCTACCCTACCCTGGCGGAAGCGGCGGGGATCGAGTTGGACGTGGGTGATCCCGTTGACGGAATCAGTTTCCTTCCCCAGCTCAATGGGAAGGTGGGCAACCCCCGAGAGTGGCAATTGAACCATTACCAACCGTATTGGGGCCCCGAACCGGACCAGTATGCCCGAACCAAACGCTATAAATTGTACCGGGACGGTCGGTTCTTCGATGTGAGCGAGGACCTGTTTGAGAAGAACGACCTCGCCCATGCCACTGACAAGCGAGCCCTGCCAGCCAAGCACAAACTGCGCGCCCTGTTGGATCTGATCCCCCCGGTAGTTCCAGGTAAGGGTAACGTGGAAACCACCCATCGCCCCGTATACCCCGGCATCCGAAACCTGCTTTCAGAATCAAATTAAACGGGTTAACCACAGAGGACACAGAGAGGGAAGAAAAGGAAGAAGGAAGAAGGAAGAAGGCTAAAGGTTAAAGGTGCTGAAATTAATCGTGATCATGATCGTGATCTTGATCGTGATCGATTGAGTATAAAGAAGAAGGGATCTCGCCAAGCTCGCCAAGGGCGCCAAGAGTTTAAGGAGGTGGGACATTCCTGCCTGCCACGCCGGAAGGCGGGTCCCCCACCGCGACGTAGACCTCTGGCCAAGGCGAGTTCCCCACCCCCTGACGGCGTGACTTTAAGCTGTAGGAGTAGCTTTACGCCGCGATTGCCGGAGACTCGAATCTGCGGTCATCTGCGACATCTGCGGTTAACTTTAAGACATTCAGCCTTGACTCTGCTACCTTCTCGGCCTCTCACAGCTAATAATCCCTTTGTCCCTTTGTCCCTTTGTCCCTTTGTCCCTTTGTCCCTCTGTCCCTTTGTGCCCCCGGGCGCTTTCTCTCAATTCCTAATTCCTAATTCCTCATTCCTAATTCCTAATTGGCGCCCAAGGGCGCCCCTCATCCGTGGTCAAAAAAATGTTTGCATTATCTTTCCAACTTTTGTGGATTCTCTGGCTCGCTAGCATGAATTAACCCCGCCGACTGGCAGGCTTGCACTCCATCTAAACTACTACAAATCCAATTATGAAAAGGTCATTTCTATTCGCATTGTCGCTTATCTTGAGCATCCCCGTTGCTTCCCTGTCGGCCCAGACGGAAACGGAGGACGAGGACGAAGACGTTTTCGTTCTCAACCCCTTCGAGGTAGATGAATCGGAGGACTTGGGTTACACCGCCACCAACACCCTTTCCGGGACCCGTTTCAACACCAGCCTCAGGGATACCGCCGCCTCGGTTTCGGTTTGGACCGAGGAATTCCTGGATGACACTGGTCTGACCGAAATCGATGAACTGATCGACTATTCCCTCAGCACGGTTTTAGACACCAACGATCAGGATGGCGCCGGCGGAAATTTCAACGTATTCACCAACGCTACCGCCGTGACCCAGAGAATTCGCACCAGGGGTATCGAGTCCACTCGAGCCATCGACTACTTTAAGTCCATCATTCCGGACGATTCCTATAAAATTGCCCGCTACGATGACTCCCGCGGCCCCAACGGAGTACTCTTTGGCGTAAGCAATGCAGGAGGGATCATCAATCAGAGTTCTTTGGTTGCCAACACCTACCAGGACAGTGGGCGTTTCCGTTACAGCACCGGCACCTCCAGCCGGGACCGGGCCGAGTTTCGCTTAAATAAAGTCCTGATTGAGGATAAACTGGCCGTCGTTTTTGCTGGTCTGAACCAGGACAATAGTTTTTGGCGAGATTGGGTCAGCCAGGACAAGGAACGAGTCTATGCCGCCCTGACCTATAGACCTAATGATAGATTAACCCTGCGCGCCAATTTTGAAGATGGTTGGGAGCACCGCACCTCTGTTCAACAAAGCCCCGTTACAGATAGGGGATTACCCTGGTACGATTACTCCCTGGTAACCCCCCTGGAAGACATTACCTTCAGTCCTTTCAGGGGCAATGGGGCCGGCGCCCGAGTTACCAATGCCACTCGCGCCGTCGGTGTGACCGGACGAGATGGAAATCCCCGTGGGTTTTCCGGAACCGGGGCTAATCGCTTCACCTATATCGAAAATGACGGGACCTTTCATAATCTCGCCGGCAACTTTGTCACTGATGGCTATAGGCATTTGCAAGTCGTTCCCGTCGACGGTTCCCCAGGTATTCCAGAAGGTTCGACACCCAGTCCTCCTCGCCCTTATCGCGTCAATGACCAGAGCATCCTCCCCTATCACTACAATCCAGGCGGACCGGATTTTTACCGGGAGACCGATTTCAGTCTTTACTCGTTTTTCGCGGATTTTCAGATAACCGACAACTGGTTTTTAAACCTTCAATTCGGAAACCAGGAATCCGATATCGACGTGCCCCAAATCCAGGGTTCGCGGCCCGAGCTTCGTTGGGATCCCAACACCGAGCAGAATGCTGTCCAGCGCAATGCTCCTCCCAATCCCTGGGTGGGCCGTCCCTATTTTGACGGCGACTACCGGCGTGACAAAAACATCTCCACCTACAACGAACTCCGGGCATCCACCTCCTACAACCTGGAAACGGATAAATTCGGAATTCACCGTTTTGCCGTGGCCACCTCCCGGGTGGATGAAACGCAAAGACGGGGCAACACCTGGTTGGCCCTGGGGGGAAACCCAGATGGCGCGGGAAGTTATTTGGATTTCTATGGCAATACTTACTCCCGGGCCAATTACCTGCATGCGGATAATCGCGTCACCATTCGCAATTATTTCGATTGGGAGGACCGTTCTACCTGGAGGGCCGGAACCTGGAGAAGCCTTCCTGAAACGGTAAGTACCGATCGCTGGACGCCGGGTGTCATGACCGAATATCCGCTTGTTTGGGCTGAATCTGTTCCCGGTAACATCAACTACCTGATCGAACAAGTGACTGATTCCAACATGGCCGTTTCCCAAAGCTTCTTTTTTGACAACAAGCTGGTTGTCACCCTCGGTTGGCGCAATGATCAGGTTGTAATCGATCGGGCTGGACATTACCGAGATCCTGATATCGGTTGGATTCCCGATCTGGATATCACCCCTGAGACAACCTCCACGGAAGATATTATTCCCCCACCTCCCCAAACCGATTTCGATGGCACGGTTCGGACTGTGGGGGCGGTTTACCACCTTACCGATAATTTTTCACTGGTTGCCAATACCGCCAGTAATATCGGTATACCCGATTTCCGCCGCACCGTTTATCCCGAAGGTGCTACTTCTCCTCCACCCCAAGGGGATGGCAGCGATTTTGGGATCGATTTCTCCACTTTCAAAAACCGCATAACCGGTCGAATCGTCTATTATGAAACCGAATCGATTCAAGAGGTTGTCGGCGGAAATAATGCGGCCGTGAATGCGGAGAGATTATATGAATCTCTGCTTAACGCTTTCGAAGACAGCGGCAATGACGCGGCATTAAATGATCTCCTAAGCCGTAGAGCCGAATTGAGGCCGGAAGTCAATGGACGTTTCCGCGATAATGTTGGCAGTGGCTACGAATTCACGTTAAACGCCAATATCACGGACCGTTGGCGACTGAGGCTCAACGCCAGGAAGGCAGACCGGATCGTCAGCAATAGCTATGGTAAAGCCATAGCCTTTTTGGGCCTGACGAAAGGGGATGACGGTTTTCTTGTTCAAGGCGTCACCCAGGGCGGTTTAATCCCCGACCCTGAGGATCCCGAATCTACCATCATTACCTACAATATCGATCCTTCAGCCTATACCGATGACGGCGTTGTCGCTAAACTATTGGCTTATGAAGACCAGTTGGGAGAGGGGCAAACCTTTGATACCATTACCAATGAAGGCGACGTGAGTTTTGCCCGAGCCCTCTGGGCAATGGTAGACGCGCCTAATAACACCATTGAACAATCCGAGAAACGCTGGGGTTTGCGCCCTTACCGCTTAAATGTCTTCACCGGCTACGATTTCACCGGCTCCCTCAGAGGATGGTCGATAGGCGGTGGATACCGCTGGCAATCCGCCAACATCATAGGGGAAGAAGATGGCGTGGAATTCGAGGGCGAACCCCGTGAGGATGCTGATTTTTACATACGCTACCGCACGGCCAGGGGTGATAAATTCTTCGGCGACGGCCGTTGGACCTTCCAAATGAATGTCAGCAACGCGCTGGACAATCGGAAAATCATACCCAGCCGCCTCGCCATCGACGGCAATCTGGATTACCGGGTTCCGGGAGGACGAGGCCCGGCCTATGCCCGTTTTGATTTCCCTACACCCCGGGCCTTCCGCTTTACCGTCACTTACGATTTCTAATTGATTTCAAAGGCACAAAGGCACAAAGGCACAAAGGCACAAAGGGATTATAGCTCTGGGAGACGGAGAAGTTAGGAGAGTCAAGGCTGGATTTCACTAGGTTAACTGCTTAAGCCGTAGCCTCAAGGCGTAGCTGGATCTGTGGTCAATCCTCTTCGAGCCCCTTCGTGTCTTTCGTGGATCCAATCCCATATAGCCTTCAGCCTTTCCTCCCCCTCTCCTCGACTTAGCGTCCTTAGCGAGCTTGGCGAGAGTCTCTTCATTTTTACTTTTCCCGTAACCACTCCCCTGCCCTATCCGTTATCGGTGTATTCCAACCCTGAATAATAAATTTCAAATGAAATCAGCACTTCAGACTCCGTTATTCCTCATCCTTCTCTCCGCCCTGTTCTTTGCCACCGAGGCTTTCGGCGCCAAGCCCAACCGGGTCGCGGTGAAGGCCAAAGCTTCGCCAGAATACATCAAAGACCGCGCTGGGGACCCATCCAAGAAAATCCAGACTTACCACGTGTTAAAAGGGAAGTACTTCGGAGGCAACACCGATGACCCAAGCATGGAAGCGGTCACCTTTTTGGAAATAGCCGAGAATATGGCGGCCAATTTGCGCAGACAAAATTTTATCACCGAGACCGATCCGGAAAAAGGTGATCTGCTCATCATGGTTCACTATGGGGCAACCGATTACGATGCCGACTATATGGAATTGATGGGGGTAGATTCCCTGGATGATTTGGGATTCGGCTCCGGAACCGATACCTCGGAAATGGACGAATTTGAAGCCGAAGAAGCTTTTGCAGCCGATTTCGCTGCAATGCGGGCTTTCAATGAAGGCGGCCAAATGTCCATGCTCTTCAAATCAAAATTGCTCGGCCTGGAAGAGATGTTCGACGACAGGGCGACCGACCAGGATGTCTATGAATTCAGAGATATGGTCAGTGAGGAGCGTTATTTCGTCTTTCTGGTGGCCTTCGATCTTCCCGCCTATAGGAAAGGGGAAAAGAAGGTAATGTGGACCACACGTTACAGCATGCGAGCCATTGGACAGTCCTTTGACGTGGCCATCGGGGAGTTGAATTTCGTGGCCGGCAATTTCTTCGGCAAGAACCTGGACGGCCTGTATTCAAGACGGGCCACGGACGACTCCGAAGTAAGGATCGGGGAAATAGAAGTCCTCGGCCAGGAAGAGGAAGAAACCGATTAGACCGGGAGAAAAAGCACAAGGGCACAGAGACTCTCGCAAAGAGCGCAAAGTAACGCCAAGAAAAGGGAACCACAAAAAGCACAAAAAACTCAAAAAAAGTGGCGAAGCCGCCCTAACGGAGCGGGGATATGTTTGCCTACAGAAACAGGTTTCTGGATTCTGGTAGCTTGAAAGTGGCTTTTTTATTTAACCTTCTTCCTTTGCGCCTCTTGGCGAGCTTTGCGAGAGGAAAACCAGTAGCAGGAATTGACTCTGGGCCTGAGCAAGGTAAAGTTTGACTAGGTCAGGTAAAGGTTTCATCATGAAGTTTGTTGCAATGCATCCGGCCACTTTGACGCGATTTATCCTCGCCTTCCTCATCCTGCTGTTGGGGAGCGGGTTTCTAATTCCTAAAAAAGCCAATCGGGTGGCGGTGCGGGCGGAAGCCAGGAAGGAATACACCTTGCTCCGGACCCATGACGAAGCCAGCAAGACCCAGACCTACCATCTGATAAAGGGAAGGTTTTTCGGCGGCAATGTGGCGGACCCCAGCCTGGAGGAGACGACCTTCCAGGAAGCCGCCGAGCACATCGCCCTCAACTTGAGAAGGCAGAAATACTTTCCTGAGGAAGATCCCGCCGCGGGCGATTTACTCATCATGGTTCACTACGGAGCATCCATCTTCGTTGATAATTCCAGAAGAGATGAAGACCGCGGGATTTATGATGATTTCTGGTTTTATGGTAAATTTGACCTGGACGATTATTTTCCTCCCGTTCACACGGCTTTGGGAGAAATCTATGAGTATAACCTTTCCAGGAACGCCATTCCCGAGTTTTACGGCTTTGTTTTGCCTAGCGAACGGGGTTATGTGCAAGCGGCCTATGTCAGAGCTAAAATGCTGGGAATGGACGATATATTCAATAAGGGTGTGCACTCCTACGAGGCCTGGATTCAAAGGGGGTTAGCCGCCGAAGGACGTTACCTCTTTATTTTGACCGCTTTCGATCTTCCGTTGCTGAGGCAAGGTGAGAAGAAGATTCTCTGGACCACCCGTTACAGCATCCGCGCCATCGGCCAGTCCTACGCGCAGGCAATTAAGGAATTGAATATCGTGGCTGGTTACTTTTTTGGGAAAAACCTGAAGGGATTGATCTCCAGGCGAGCCACGGACGATTCCCTGGTTGAGTTTGGCGAAATCGAGGTTCTCGACCAAGAAGACAAAGAAACATACTAGACCGGAAGAAGCTTTGAAAAGCTGAGATTAACCACAGAGGACACAGAGAGCACAGAGAGCACAGAGAGGCGCCAATTAGGAATTGGGGAGAAAAGGCATTTTAAATTATAGGAGCGTGTTTATCCCGAGATTGCATCGAGGCTATTTCATGCAATCGCGGAATAAAGCCGCTCCTACAACTTCTTCTTCCTATCTCTGCGTGCTTGGCGAGAGTCAATTTCATTGGCCCAATACACCCTATTCCTAACTCTTATCCGTGCCCATCCGTGTAATCCGTGGTTTTTCCCGGTATCTGAGCAAGGGAAGGTTTGACTGGGTAGGTTGAAGCTGTTAGCATGAGGTTTATTTCCATGTTCTCCCCTACCCTGGCACGATTTATCCTGGCCCTCCTCATCCTTCTTTTGGGGAGCGGGTTTCAAATTCCAAAAAAAGCCAACCGGGTGGCGGTACGGGCGGAAGCCACGAGAGAATACACCTTGCTCCGGGCCCAGGACGAAACCGCGAAAGTCCAGACCTACCACCTTATTGAGGGAAAGTATTTCGGTGGTAATGTGGAGGATCCCGGTCTGGAGGAGATGACCTTTCCTGAAATCGCCGAGCACATCGAATTCAACCTGAAGCGACAGAAATATTTTCCCGAGGAAGATTCCGCCGCGGGCGATTTACTCATCATGGTTCACTACGGAGCCTCCTACTTTTATGATGATTCCAGAAAAGATGAAGATCCTGGGAATTATGATGATTACTGGTATTATGGTTATTTCGACCTGGACGATTATTTCCCTCCCGTTACCACGACTTCGGGAGAAACCTATGAGTATAACCTTTCCAGGAACGCCATTCCCAATTTTTATGGTCTGGTTACGCCCGAGGTGCGGGGCTACATGAAAGCGCAATATGTCAGAGCCAAAATTTTGGGAATGGACGATGTATTCAAACTCGATGTGACCGATTACGAATCCTCTGTGCAGCAGGAATTAACCAATGAAGGACGTTACCTCATCGTTTTGACCGCTTTTGATCTTCCATTACTGAAACAAGGTGAGAAGAAGATTCTCTGGACCACCCGTTACAGCATCCGCAGAATCGGCCAGTCCTATCCGCAGGCTATTAAAGAATTGAATCTTGTGGCTGGACATTATTTTGGGAAAAACATCAAGGGGTTGATCTCCAAACGAGCCACGGACAAATCCATTGTCGAGTTCGGTGAAATCGAGGTCCTCGGCCAATAGGTAGAGTAGATGGCCAAAGAAGCGTAGTTAAAATCAATCAAAACATCGTCACTACGTGACTGGATGCCTCCGGCAACAGGATGGCACTCCGTGCCAACAGGAAAATTATTAAAAAAATCCTTTTCGCGAAGCGATCCTGTTCCGGCGTAGCCGGATCAAGTGACCGAAGGGAACGTTGTTAAAGAATTCTAAACATAGTCAATTTTTGAAACAGTTGCCTGACATCCTAAAACCTCTGTGCTTCTCAAAAGTTGCTGAGTTGCTGTGAGAAGAGGAATCTCGCAGAGCACGCTAAGAGCGCAAAGGGAGAGGTGCCGGGGCGTCTCTATCCGTGGTTATCCGTGAAATCTGTGGCCTTCTTCTTTGCGCTTTTTGAGCCTTTTGTGGTTCCCCTCTCTTTGCGTCTCTTGGCGAGCTTGGCGAGAGGAAAATCTGAAGCCAGGAATTGACTCAATAAGTAAATGGTTTCATTATAGAATTAGTTGTAATGCTCTCAGTCGCCCTGGTACGATCTATCCTGGTCCTCCTGATCCTGCTGTTGGGGACCGGGTTTTTCTGGGGTCCAAAAAAGGCAAATCGTGTGGCTGTGCGGGCGGAGGCAAGGAAGGAATATATCCTGACCCGGGCCTTGGATGAATCCGCGAAGGTCCAGACCTACCACATGATTAAGGGAAACTATTTCGGCGGCAATGTGGACGATCCCGGCCTGGAGGAGACGACCTTTCCGGAAATCGCTGACCACATCAGCCTCAACCTGAGGCGACAGAAATACTTTCCCGAGGAAGATCCCGCCGCGGGTGATTTACTCATCATGGTTCACTACGGTGCCTCCTTCTATATAGACGATCCTCGGGATGGTAATGAATTTGACCTGGATTATAATTTATCCTCAGTCAGCACCACTTGGGGAGAAATTTATGATTACAACCTTACCGGGAAGGCTAATCCCAATTTTTATGGCCTGGTCTTGCCCAGCGAGCGGCGCTATGTGATTAAAGGCTTGGTCTTGCCCAGCCAGCGGCGCTATGTGACAGAGAGTTATGTCAGAGCTAAAATTCTGGGAATGTACGAAGTATTCAGCTCTACAGCCAACGATTATGAGGCCCATATCCAGAGTGGGTTGGCCAGTGAAGGACGTTACTTCTTTGTATTGACCGCCTTCGATCTTCCATTGCTCAGAAAAGGTGAGAAAAAGGTAATGTGGTCCACCCGCTACAGTATCCGCAGCATCGGCCAGCCCTACCAGCAGGCGATTAAAGAACTGAACCTCGTAGCCAGTCATTATTTTGGGAAAAACATGAAAGGACTGATTTCCAAAAGAGCCACCGACAAATCCATAGTCGAGTTCGGCGAAATCGAGGTCCTCGACCCTGAGGTCGAAGAAACTGATTGACTCTCGCAAAGCTCGCAGAGAACGCCAAGAAAGAGGGAACCACAAAAAGCACAAAAAACTCAAAAAAAGCGGCGAAGCCGCCCTAACGGAGCAGGGACATGTTTGCCTACAGAAACAGGGATTGGGGTGTCCCCAAGCTGTAGGAAGGGGTTTATCCCCCGATTGCTTTGACGCCATTCAGAAAATCGGGGCATAAAGCCCCTCCTACAGTTTCTCCTTTTGCGCCTCTTGGCGTGCTTGGCGAGAGGAAATTCAGAGATAAGAGAGCAGACTGGAAATATTGTAAGACTCAGTATTTTCTACTTTTCTTGAAACGCTTTTTATAGCCCTTGCCCTTCTTCTTCCCGGCCACGGCGGCTTTGCCGGAACGCAGGTGGGCGATCTGATCCCTTAGGAGGGCCGCTCTTTCAAACTCGAGCTTCTCGGCCGCCTCCAACATTTCCCGGTTCATTTCGGCGATGACCTGTTTCACTTCGTCGGCGCCTACGGCTTCGGCCACCAGGTCGGATTCGGGTTTTCTGGGCGTGGTGTAAAGACTGGATTGGATCCCCCGTTTCACACTCTTGGGGATGATTCCGTGTTCCTCGTTGTAGGCTTTCTGCTTGTTGCGGCGGTATTCTGTGATCTCGAGGGTGGCTCTAAGCGATTCATTGATGGCGTCGGCGTAGAGGATGACCCTTCCTCTTTGGTGGCGCGCGGCTCGACCGGCCGTCTGAACCAGGCTGGTGAAATTGCGTAGAAATCCTTCCTTGTCCGCATCCAGGATCGCAACCAGAGCGACCTCCGGGAGATCCAGTCCCTCACGCAGCAGGTTTACCCCCACCAGGGCGTCGAAGTCGCCACTCCGAAGCCGTCTCAGGATTTCCACACGCTCAATGGCATCGATATCCGAGTGCAAATACTCTACCCGGACTTTGGCATTGCGCAAAAACGCCGTCAGATCTTCGGACATGCGTTTGGTCAATGTCGTCACCAGGACGCGCTCCTCCTCGTCCACAGCCTTTTGAATTTCTCCGATCAGGTCCTCCACCTGCCCCCGGATGGGCCGCACCTCCATTTCGGGATCCAACAACCCGGTCGGACGTATGATCTGCTCCGCCACCACAGCCGAATTTTCCAATTCGAATGGTCGGGGCGTGGCCGATACGAAGAGAACCTGACGGGCCAACCGGAGAAACTCCGCCCTGCTCATGGGCCGGTTGTCCAAGGCGGAGGGAAGCCGAAATCCATGCTGGACCAGCGTCGTCTTGCGGGAACGGTCTCCTTCATACATTCCTCCGATCTGCGGCAGGGACACATGGCTTTCATCCAGTATGATCAAAAAATCATCGGGAAAGAAATCGATCAGGCAAAAGGGACGTTCACCTGCCTTACGGCCGCTGAACCAACGGGAGTAATTTTCAATGCCGCTGCAGAACCCCAGTTCCTGCAACTGTTCCAAATCGTAATCGGTGCGCATGCGGATGCGCTGTGCTTCCAGAAGAAGCCCCCGCGATTCGAAATAAGCAACCCGCTCTTCCAACTCGCGCCGTATGCCGTCGATCGATCCCTCCAATTTGTCGGTGGTTGTCAGGTACTGATTGGCCGGATAGAGGTCGAAATGGGTGAGGCTTCCTTGTGTATTACCGGTCAAGGGATCCAGCTCCCTAATCGAATCGACCTCATCCCCCCAGAACTCTATCCGGATGGCCGATTCCATGTAAGCGGGAAAGATATCCACCACGTCGCCTCGAACACGGAAATTGCCCCGTGTCAGGCTCATGTCGTTGCGATTGTACTGATTGTCCACTAACCGGTGCAGCAAGGTGTCGCGGCCCATCTCCTCCCCTATCCGGATGGGAATCATGAGGTCCTTGAAATCTTCCGGAGAACCCAAACCATAAATGCAGGAAACACTGGCTACCACGAGAACGTCCCGCCTACTGATCAATGAACTCGTCGCAGCTATGCGCAACCGCTCTATTTCATCGTTTATGGAGGAGTCCTTTTCAATATAGGTGTCGGTGGCCGGTACATAAGCTTCGGGCTGATAGTAATCGTAGTAGCTGACGAAGTACTCCACCGCGTTTTGCGGAAAAAACCCTTTGAACTCGGAATACAACTGGGCCGCGAGGGTTTTGTTATGGGAAATCACCAGGGTCGGCCGCTGCAGTTGCTCGACGATATTGGCCATGGTAAACGTCTTCCCCGACCCCGTCACCCCGAGCAGGGTCTGGTACCGGTTGCCTTCCCGAATCGATTGAACAAGCGATTCGATCGCTTCCGGCTGGTCGCCGCGCGGCTTATAATCTGCCTCCAATTTGAATGATTCGCTCAACCCATTTACGGGTATACCATTATGGTTCTTTTGGAAATGGAAAAGAAAAGGCACAAAGGCACAAAGGCACAAAGGGATTATGGCGTCGATAGGCGCATATGGTAGGAGTCAATTAAGAATTAGGAATTTTGTGTTTTTTGTGCCTTTTGTGGCTATTTATTCCTCCACGTCCTGTCCGACATTACCTCTAGCTAAGATTCTGAGAAAAAACATGGATGCACAGGATGTACAGGATTTGAAATATCCGTGGTCATACACTCCTCAATGGCGCCCCAGCGCCTCTCTGCGTCCTTTGCGAGCTTTGCGAGAGACTTTTTTTAATTCCTCATTCCTAATTCCTAATTCCTAATTCGCGCCCTTGGGCGCTTCTGTGTCCTCTGTGGTTAACCCCTTTGTGCCTTTTGTGGCTATATCAAGGAAAAAGCCTGGAGAAATGCTCCGCGCTGAACCCCAGAAAATTGTCCAGGATGATATCGGGGTGGTAGGGCTCAAGTTTCTCCCGCCGATGGGTGGTGGCCAATGCGATTACTTTCATTCCTCCATTTCGCGCCGCTTGCAGACCGACATGGGCATCTTCGAAAACAACGCATCGATCCGGCGCCCGACCAAGTTGGGATGCGCAGGCCAGAAACACTTCGGGATCGGGTTTGCCCCGGGATACATCCTCGGCGCATAGGAGGGCCTGAAAGTAGCGTCGGAATCCAACCATCTCCAGAATGGTTTCCAGGTTCTGGCGCGGGGTGGAGGACCCCACCGCACAAGGGATTCCAGCCCGGTTCAAACGCTTCAGAAAGTCCTCGATTCCCGGAATGCAAGTCACACCGGTTTGGGCCACGATTTGCCGATACAGTTCTTCCTTGCGCTCCCCTAGCCGCTCGATCTCGGCGGGCTGGCTGGTCCATTGTAAAATCTCCGGAATGATAAATTGATTCTTTTGCCCGAATCCCCGTTCGAAATGGTCTTCCGGCATCGGCTTGCCCACTTCCCGTCCCAATATTTCCCAGCTCTCCTCGTGCGCTGCGGACGAATCGATTACTACACCGTCCCAATCAAAGATCGCACCCATTTCCATAAGCGGGACGATTGGCCGCCCTCCTCCGGGGTCAACGGCAAAATGGCGCTAATTGCCGAAGGCACAAAGGCACAAAGGCACAAAGGCACAAAGGCACAAAGGCACAAAGGCACAAAGGGGGAACCGCGGGCTACACGGATTTTCCGGATAAATCAACCAATTGGAGAGGTTCTCGGCAATGTATCGTCGGTTTCGTAGGGGCGACGCATGCGTCGCCCATTGGGTAAGTCAACGCTTCGCCCAAACCGTGCTTCGCAATTCAACAATTCCTTATTGGCGCCTTTTGTTGAACCCCTTTGGGGTTCGATCATATACTTGACCGGTAACCCAGCTTGCGCTACGCGACGCTGGGCTCTGGAGTTCAACGCCGTTGGCGTAGAAGCCAGTTGCCAGTTGCTGGTTGCTGGTTGCTGGTTGCTGGTTGCTGGTTGCTGGTTGCTGGTTCTCGACCTTGGGGCTCTTTCCCGATGTCAATTCCTAATCGGCGCCCTCGGCATCTCTCCAATTCCTCATTCCCCATTCCCAATTCTTAATTCGCGCCATCGGCGCCATTAATCCGTGTCCATCCGTGAAATCCGTGGTTTTTTCTTATCCATATCTCCGCGCCCTTGGCGAGCTTTGCCAATTGCGTGACTTGTCCGCTTGGCGAGAGTCTCTTCTTTAATTCCTAATTCCTAATTCGCGCCCTTGGGCGCTTGTAACCGAGTACTCTAACTAAAAATCCTTAAAGGGTCCACGCGGTTCGGCTTCAATCATGGTTTCGCGGTACCAGGCATCAAATTTGTCCTTAACCATGGCCAGAACCTCGGGCTTTTTCGTGGAAAGATCCTTGGTTTCCCCAATATCTTGGGACAAGTCGAACAGGCCGCCGCCCTTATTGCCCATATCAACCCACTTCCAATTACCCACCCGGGCAGCTTTAAGGTTCCGGCGTTTCCAAAACATATTCCGGCGTGGACTGGGGCATTCAAGGCGCAAGGTTGACCACCAGTTGTAACCATCCAGCACAACCCCTTTCGGAAGTTCTGCTCCCGTTACCGCAGCCAGACTGGGGAAAATTTCCAAGCTGGACAAAAATTCATCGTTTACCATTCCCTCGGGAATACTGCCTCCTGGCCAACGCACCAGGGCAAGCACCCTGATGCCGCCATCCCAGGTATCGCCCTTTCTCCCGCGAAGAGAGCCGTTATCGGCCTTACCGCTACCCCCATTATCGGCAAAGAAGATGACGATGGTATTGTCGGTCAAACCCTTTTGGTCGAGCACATCCAGGATCTTGCCGATGGAGGCGTCCATACAAGTCACCGCTGCCCGGTAGTCGCGGTAACCTTTCTCCTTTGAGGGGACAAGGGTCCTCTCTCCGTAGCGGGTCCCCATGGTATATTCCTTCTCAACCGGCGGATATAGTTTTTCGAAATCCGGTGGCGCCTGAACCGAACCGCGAATCTTGGGACTGAGGGCGGAAGATCCATGAGGAGCGTTGAATGGGACATACAAAAAAAACGGTTCCTTTCCGGAATAGGCTTCTAAAAATCGCAATGCTTCGCGCTCAAAAAGGTAGGTTGCGTAAGTGCCTCGATCCTCCTCTGTTTGGGTATTGTTCCGGTACATGCTGTGAACGCCGTATCGCTCGTGAGTATAGTAATCGATACCGGTATTCACCAGACCATAAAAGTCATCGAATCCCTTAGCCAGGGGAAGAAAACGTTTGCTCATGCCCAAATCCCATTTGCCGTAGATGCCGGATTTGTAGCCAATTGTTTTGAGAATGGCCGGAAGTAAAACCTCCCGCGTATCCATGCCCCCTATCCGCTCCCAGGTTATGGCGTATTCCTCTTCGTCATAATGGTACCCGTAATCCGGCGCCTCGTTGCGGAACATATCGTAAACACCATTGCGTTGCGGATACCGTCCGGAAAGGAAAGCTCCCCGAGAGGGTGTGCAGGCCGGCCATGCCACGTAAAAATTGGTCAGGCGCGTCCCTTCCCGCGCCAATCGGTCCAGATTCGGAGTAATGATTTCGGGATTGATCAATCCCAAATCATTGTAGCCCTGATCGTCCGATACGATCATTACGATGTTTGGTTTCTCAGGAGCGGAATGCAGGCAGTTGAACCATACCAAGAGACTTGCCAAGAGCAAGTTGACAACGGGATAACGGAAGAATTTGCGCATGATAGGTAACCTGTTTTACCTGGCCATCCTCCTCCCTTCAACCCATCGGGTCAATACCCGCAGGGATCCTTTTCTCCATGAGCCACAAGATGAACAAGATTGGGAAGAGACTCTCGCAAAGCTCGCCAAGAGCGCAAAGAGTTAAAGGAGGGGGGGACATTCCTGTACCCCTTTCGAAGGAAATGGTGGGGGACAGGAATGTCCCCCCTCCGTTATATAATCCGTGCTCATCCGTGAAATCCGTGGTTAACAGCGTCCGGCAAAATATACCATCGCCATTCCACTGGGAATCACCTATTGGTGACCAGGATGTCGTTCCCCAGAATAAAGATGGTTCTTTTGGCCCTGGCCTTCCCGCTGCAATGCGGCCTGGCTCAGGAAAAACCGCGGGCGCGCGACTTGGGAATTCCCTTTGAAGGCAATCCTGGTCCCTTCAACGCCATAACGGATGTTGCCGGTGTCGAGGTGGGTTACGCTTCCATCTTAAAAGGGAAAGGTAAGATCGTTGTGGGGGAAGGCCCCGTCCGAACCGGTGTAACCGCCGTCTTTCCCCGAGGCAAAATGAACCACGACCCGGTTTATGCCGGTTGGTTTTCCCTCAATGGCAATGGCGAAATGACGGGAATGGCATGGCTGCAAGAATCGGGATTTTTACATGGCCCCATCCTGATAACCAATACGCACAGCATAGGGGCCGTGCATGAAGCCGTGATCGCTTGGCAACAGATGCGATTCCCCAAGTCCCCGACTTGGTCGCTCCCCGTAATCGGCGAAACCTGGGATGGTTATCTCAACGATATCAACGGATTCCACGTCAAACGGGAACACGTTTTCCAAGCCATGGACAGTGCCGGAACGGGACCCATCGAGGAGGGCAACGTGGGTGGAGGAACGGGAATGGTATGCTATGAATTCAAGGGCGGTACGGGGACTTCGTCCCGACTCGTGGCCGGACCCGAGGCCACTTTCACCTTGGGTGTTCTGGTTCAAGCCAATTTCGGAAGACGCCATCAGCTATTGGTAGCGGGGGTTCCGGTGGGGAAGGAAATAACGGAAGACGCACCCTTCACCGGAGGCCGCGATCCCTATGAAGAGGAGGGATCCATCATAGCGGTGGTAGCGACAGACGCCCCCTTGCTGCCGGTTCAATTGAGGCGCTTGGCCTTGCGCGTTGCCTTGGGGATTGCCCGCACCGGCAGCATCTCCGGGAATAGCTCCGGGGATATGTTTCTGGCCTTTTCCACGGCCAATCCAGGAGCGGCGAACCCGGAAGGCGGTATGGCCCGAATTGAAGTTCTTTCCAACCAACACATCAGCGCGCTCATGTCCGCCACCGTCCTGGCCACTGAAGAAGCCGTCATCAATGTCCTTGTCGCGGCCGAAACCATGGTCGGCCGCGACGATCATCGCGTGGTCGCCCTGCCCCATGGCCGACTCCGGGAAATTTTGCGCTCCTACAATCGCTTGAACTAGAAGAAGGGGTCAAACGCAAAATGTTAATATCTGATTGGTTCGCTTCAGCCGTTCAGGTGAAACTAGAGGACGATATTAACATTTTGCGTTTGACCCCTTCTTTGCCCTTTTTTGAAAAAGTGCGGCGCTGGGAAATATATTCCTTGATCTACCCTACCCTTTTTGGAATAAAACTGCTTTTACTCGTCAAGCCCGCCAAAAAGCCTGTTACATGCCACTCAAAGACGAGCGTCTGGACTTTAAAAATAAGACAAACGACCAAATCGGGGAGCTTCTAAGAGCCTTCAACCTGGCCCTCACAGTCGAGGAGGCACGCAAGATCCAAAACGATATTCTGGGCCGTCCCCCCACACTGGCCGAATGCGTGTTGTGGTCGATTCAGGGATCGGAACATTGCTCCTATCGAAGCAGCCGGCCCTACCTGAAGTCCTTCGTCACCGATGGACCCAACGTAATCCTCGGTCCCAAGGAAGATGCCGGCATCGTGGAAGTGGCCGTAGACAAACACGGCAAGCGCTACGGTATCGCCCTCTCCCATGAATCCCACAACCATCCCAGCCAGGTCGTGCCCTACGAAGGCGCCGCAACCGGGGTGGGAGGAAATGTCCGCGACGTCTGTTGCATGGGGGCAACAGTCTTCGCAGTGGGCGATGCATTGAGGTTTGGGAATATCAGTCGGCCAAAATCAAAATGGATTCACGAAGGCGTCGTGGCCGGAATCGGGGGTTACGGAAATCCGCTAGGCATCCCCAATGTCTGTGGAGACCTGTATTACCACCCCGGTTACAATGAAAATTGTCTGGTCACCGTCATTACCCTGGGCGCATTGGCGGAAGATGACATTATTCATTCCCATGTTCCGCCGGATGGGGAAGGTCACGATCTGATTCTGGTGGGAAAACCGACCGACAATAGTGGATTTGGGGGGGCTTCCTTTGCTTCGCTCGAACTCGAAGAGGAGGAGAAAGAGAAAAACAAAGGCGCCGTGCAGGAGCCCAACGCTTTTTTGGAAAGGCACATTCTCAAGGCCAGCTATGATCTTTTCGGGATTCTCAAGGTAAAGGGGATCCTCCGGAAAGTCGGTTTCAAGGACCTGGGAGCGGGGGGAATTGCCTGTGCCAGCGTAGAATTGGCCGATGCAGCCGGATACGGAGCCGATGTATTTTTGGACGAAGTGCACCTTGGTATGGAAAATCTGGACCCCGCCGTGGCGCTTTGCTCGGAGACACAGGAGCGATTCATGTGGGCCGTCCCCCCGGAGGTAACCCCTCTTATCCTCGAGCATTACAATAAGCGGTTCGATTTACCGAATATCTCGGAAGGAGCCGCCGCTCGGGTGGTGGGAAAGATTCGGGGGGATGATCGTTACCGGGTCACCTACCGGGGCGAGGTCCTGGTAGACGCCAGGGCGGAGGATATAACCCGTGGATTGGTATACGACCGCCCTTATCGCTACGAACCGCCTGTCCTCCGCGAACCCGATCTGCCCGAACCGGAAGATTACTCCCAAATCCTCCTGGAACTCCTGGCCCACCAAAATATCGCATCCCGAAAACCCGTCTTTGAGACCTACGACAAGCAAGTCCAGGGGCACACCGTCATCGAGGCCGGTCAGGCCGACGCGGGTGTACTCCGGCCGTTTCAAGGCGATGAATACCCCGAAGAGATTCGCCAGACCGGCGTTGCGGTCACACTGGACCACAATCCGCGCCATTGCTCCATCAATGTTTACCAGGGAGCCGTCAACGCCGTAGTGGAAGCCTTCCGGAATATCTCGGCTGTCGGAGCCTCCCCCCAGGCCGTGACCGATTGTCTATGCTTCGGTAACCCGGAAAAGGAAAACCAGATGGGCCTGTTTGTGGCGGGCGTCCAGGGAGTGGCCGACGCCTGCAAGAGCATTTGCCTCAAGGAACACCCCCAACATGCCGTACCCATCGTAGCAGGAAATGTTTCCTTTTACAACGAATCCAGGGCGGGAAGTATTCCGGCCAGTCCGATTATCGGATGTGTGGGAAAAATGGCCGACGCATCCAAGGCCGTCGACATCGCTTTCAAAAAGCCCGGCTCGGCCATTCTGCTCCTGGGAGAGCGAAAAGACGAACTGGGAGGCTCGGTATATTATGAACTTTTCGATGAATTGGGCGCCTGTCTCCCCATTCCGGACCTGGGAGAAGTCCAACAACAAAATCACACCGTGATCGATCTCATCGGAGAGGGATTGCTCCTGGCATGTCACGATATATCCGATGGGGGTCTGGCCGTTGCCCTGGCCGAAATGAGTTTTCCTAACCGGATCGGCTGCGCCGTGAAGGTGGAATCCGAACTTCCCCCTTCTCGCGTCCTGTATTCGGAAACGGGGGGATTCATTCTGGAGGTATCGCAGGGAAAATTGGCTGCGGTACTTGAAATACTGGAGGATCGTCAACTGGTCTTCCAGCGGATTGGAAGGACCACATCAACCCCGCGACTTTCCATGCAAAACGTCGTTGACATCGATCTCAATGTGGCCCGGGAGCGTTGGGAAAACGGCCTCCGCGAAAAACTGTTATGATTAGCCCGCATAACTCCCAAATCTACTACTGCGTTCCGGAAAATCGGCACTGGTGCGGACTTCGCTGGATTTCATGCCCGTGCTTCGCACAGATGCATGCCGACTTCGCAGGGTGTCGACCCAGCTTCACCCGCGAATCTGCTCGATGCCCGCACCAGCACTCGATCTTCGTTCACTCGCTACGAATTTTGTGATCTATGCGGACTAAAGTTGACTACAAATCGGCCGGAGTCGATATCGATGCCGGGAATGAAGCGGTCGAACGCATCAAGGACAGGGTCAGGAGCACCTTTTCACCCCACGTGCTGACCGGATTGGGCAGCTTCGGATCGATGTTCGATCTGAGTGAAATCATCGCGTCCTATCGACACCCGGTGCTGATTCAAAGCATCGACGGGGTAGGCACTAAGGCGACGGTCGGCAAAATGGCGGGGAAATACTATGGTTTGGGAATCGACGTGGTCAGTGCCACCTGCAACGACATCATCGTCCACGGGGCCCGGCCGCTCACCTTCCTCGATTATGTGGCCAACCAGAAACTCGTTCCCGAAATCGTCCAACAAATCGTTTTTGGAATGGCCGATGCCTGTCGGGAAAACGGCATCTCCCTGGTTGGTGGCGAAACGGCCGAGATGCCCGGGACCTACCGGCTGAACGAACACGACATTGTCGGTTGCGTGACGGGCATTGTGGAAAAGGAAGGCATCATCAATGGATCTACCATTCGTTCGGGGGACATCGTGTTGGGCCTGGCCTCAAACGGCCTGCATACCAACGGCTATTCCCTGGCCCGAAAGGTATTTTTTGAAATCGGGGGGTATACCACGGAAAGCATGCTTCCCGAATTGGGCACATCGGTGGGCGAAGCCTTGCTCCAGCCCCATATCAATTATAAACGGGTTACGGATGCCCTGCTGGCTTCCCCGGTGGAGGTCCACGGTCTGGCTCACCTGACTGGAGGCGGGTTCTTTGAAAATGTTCCGCGCATTCTTCCCCAAAACTGCCGAGCTGAGATCGATACCGGCGCTTGGCCCACACCGCCTGTTTTCCACGCCATTCAGAATATCGGGGGAGTCGATGAGCGGGAAATGTTCCGCACTTTCAACATGGGCATCGGATTTGTCGTCGTCATCCGGCCCAGCGCTCTGGATGAAGCATTGGAGCAATTGAGACAGTTTCCCGACATCCCCGTCTACGAAATCGGCCGCATTATCGACGGCCCCTGTGATGTGCGCCTCCACAAATGATTAAAATCGCCATCCTGCAATTCCCCGGCAGCAACTGCGAAATCGAATCGTCCGCTGCCGTTAAACGGGCCGGCATGAAGCCGGTGGAATTCCTTTGGAATGGGGATTACTCCCATTTGAAAGCGCTGGACGGCTATGTCATGGTGGGTGGTTTTTCCTATGAAGACCGTTCCAGGGCAGGGGTCATTGCTTCCCTCGATCCCGTCATGGAAATCATCCGCGAGGAGAGCGAGAAAGGAAAACCGGTTTTAGGCATTTGTAACGGAGCTCAAATTCTGGTGGAAACCGGCATGGTTCCCGCGTTGCCGGGCTACCGCCTGGGCATGGCGTTGGCCCCGAACCGGCGGGAAAAGGACGGCCATTTGTTGGGAACGGGATATTATAACGAGTTCACACACCTGAAAATGGGGGTGGATCCGAATTCCACCGCGTTTACCCGCCATTTGGAGCCCGGAGAAATCATCAGGATTCCGCTCGCCCACGCCGAAGGGCGCTATGTGCTTCCCGACCCCCTGCTGAGGAAGATGGTAGCCAACGACCAGACCCCATTCCAATACTGCAGCTCAGAAGGCCGAATCGAGGACAGTTTTCCCACAAATCCCAATGGCTCGGCGCTCAATCTGGCTGCCGTGACCAATCCCCGGGGCAACGTCATGGCCATCATGCCCCATCCGGAACGCGTCCCGGCCGGAAACCCAATTTTTTCATCCATGCGCGCTTACATCGAATCGGGCTATCCACAGCCTTCAGAGACAAAATTCTGCACTTACGAACGTCCCGAAATCGGTGTCGATACCTTCGCCCCTCAACCCCATTCCTTCGAGTTGCTCATCGATTTGATCATTACCGACAACACCGCCCTATCCGTGCAAAAGGCTTTGCAGGTGGCGGGAATCAAGGCCGGAATCGCACGCAAGACTCACTGGGAGGTTTCCCATTCCGGTGGGGAAGCCGCTCTACGCAATTCCATCATCCAATGCGGGGAACTCTTCAACAGCAACAAGGAGTATGTATGCGATCTGCCCTCACGTCCCTCCACTATCCGGATTCTCGTCCACGACCACGATGATTTTACAGGGAAGCAAAAACTGGAAACCTTGCAGAACCGCTTTCACCTCAACACCGTATCGGATATCCGGCATTCCATCCTTTGGGAAATTACCCTCCCCCACTCCGACAACGGGGCTACCCTGCAAAAAATCTTCGACACCCACATCCTGTGGAATCCCTTTTACCAATCCGCCCGCTACTACCCAACCCCCGATGTAAATAGTCCTTGATCCCTGGCCCATTGCAGGAGAAAGCGCCCGGAAGGCGGCTCCATTTTTTCATTAATTCATTTAACCGATAGAGTATATCCAGCCCATGAACCGCAAAGAAATCATTCGATCCCAAATAAACAACTGCCTTGAACGCACCGACTTACCCGGAACAAGGGTTCAAGGCAAAGTGCGCGACATCTACCCGCGCCAGGACGACATCATCTTTATCAGCACCGACCGGCAAAGCGCTTTTGACCGCGTCCTGGCGGCTATCCCCTTCAAGGGGCAAGTCCTGAACCTGACCAGCAATTGGTGGTTCGACCACACCCGGCACATCATACCCAACCATAAGATAGCGATTCCCGATCCATCCGTTACCATCGGTCACCGTTGCGAGGTGTTCCCGGTCGAATTCGTCGTTCGCGGCTATATGACCGGATCTACCAGCACTTCTCTCTGGACCGTCTATCGGAACGGATGCCGCAACTACTGTGGCAATCCATTGCCCGATGGCATGAAAAATAGCCAGAAATTGGAAAAGAACATTTTGACCCCGACCACAAAGTCGGACGTCCACGACGAACCGGTCAGCCCGGAAGAGGTGCTGGAGATGGGGCTGATGAATGAGGAGGATTGGCAGGTGGCCTCCCGGGCCGCCATGGAACTCTTCGCCTTCGGACAGGCGGAAGCCGCCAAACGAGGGCTTATCCTGGTCGATACCAAGTACGAATTCGGACGGGACGCCGACGGTGTCATCCGCCTCATCGATGAGATCCATACTCCGGACTCGAGCCGTTTCTGGTTGGCAGATTCCTATCAGGAGCGCTTTGCCGCCGGGGAAAATCCTGAAAACATCGACAAGGAATTCCTGCGGCTCTGGTTTGTGGATCACTGCGATCCTTATAACGATCCGGAGCTGCCCCAGGCCCCGGATGACTTGGTGGTGGAACTCTCCAGCCGCTACATCCAACTCTTCGAAATGATCACGGGAGAAACCTTTGCCATGTCCGAACTGAACCTGTCACCCCTGGAACGGATCCGAAAGAATCTGCAAGCGTTGTTTGCCTAAGTGAGCGATCCCATCAGACATGAGTGCGGTATCGCCCTCGTTCGCCTGAAAAAGCCGCTCTCTTATTATCAGGAGAAATACGACTCCCCCTTGTGGGGGTTTTATCAGTTGTTTCTCCTCATGGAAAAACAGCACAACCGTGGACAGGATGGCGCGGGAATAGGCGCGTTGAAGTTGAATGTTCCACCCGGCAAGCCCTACATCTTTCGCAAGCGCAGTATTCAGCCCAATCCGCTGAATCTGATTTTTAACGGTTTGATCGATGGTTATAAGGCCAAGGTCGAACGCGGAGATATTCACCCCGAATTTGCCGCCACTGTAAAAGAAAACTTCGATTTCGGAGCAGAAATCTACCTCGGCCACCTGCGTTATGGGACTTCCGGAGGTTATTCCGAGTCCAGTTGCCACCCATACTTTCGCCGCAACAATTGGCCCACACGGAATCTCATGGTAGCAGGGAATTTCAACATGACCAACACCCCGGAGTTGAATGAGCGGCTCATCAGCCGCGGGCAGCATCCCATTTTCGATACCGACACCCAATCGATTCTGGAGGAAATCGGTTACCACCTGGACGAGGAACACCGCCGCCTCTACCACGAAAACCGCGATGTGAACGGCCTGTCCGGAATGGATAACGCCCGGGCCATCAGTGAAAAGTTGGACATTGCCGACATCCTACGGAAATCGAGCCGGGATTGGGATGGCGGGTATTCCATTGCCGGACTGATTGGCACCGGGGATTGTTTTGCCCTGCGCGATCCCTGGGGGATCCGCCCCTTCCATTTTTTCGAGGACGACGAAGTTATTGCAGTGGCATCGGAGCGCGCCCCACTCATGACCGTTTTTGCCAAACAGACCGATAATATACGTGAGATCGAACCCGGGGAAGCTATTGTCATAAGGGCTGACGGTCGGCTGCAACACCATCGAATTCGCGATCCTTTCGAGCGCGTATCGTGCTCCTTCGAACGCATTTACTTCTCTCGCGGTAACGATGTGGATATCTATCGGGAGCGGAAAGCGCTGGGCCAAGCCCTCATCGAACAGATCATGGAAGCAATCGACAACGATTTGGAAAATTCCATCTTCAGTTTCATTCCCAACACAGCCGAAATGGCTTATTACGGTCTCATTGACGGCCTGCACAAGAGGCGGCGGCACGAAGTCAAAAAGGAGATTCTGAGAAAATCGCGAATCGGCGGCATCGATGAAAAATTCCTGGATCAAGTTATTATGCGGAACTGGCCCCGAACGGAGAAAGTCGCCATTAAGGACATCAAATTGCGAACTTTCATCAGCCAGGAAAAGGACCGGGCCGACCTCGCTTCGCATGTCTACGATATAGCCCACGGCAGTGTTCGCCCAACTGACACCCTGATCTGTCTGGACGATTCCATAGTTCGGGGCACTACCCTGCGAAAATCGATTGTCAAAATCCTGGCTCGCCTGCAACCGAAAGAAATCATCATCGTGTCAACCGCCCCCCAGATCCGTTATCCGGATTGCTACGGTATAGACATGTCCCGACTGGATAAATTTATCGCCTTTGAGGCGGCTATTTCATTACTCAAAGACCAGGGCCGCGAAGGACTCATACGCCAGGTATACCTGGATTGCCTGAACCAGGCCCGGAAACCGGTCGAGCTGATGACCAACCGGGTGAAACAGATTTACCAAAGTTTCTCCGACGAGGAAATATCGGCCAAAATTTGCGAAATGGTTCGGCCCGAGCTGACTTATTGGAATGGTAAGCTAACCATCATTTATCAAACCATTGAAAACCTTCGGCACGTTCTACCAAACCATCGCGGAGATTGGTATTTTACTGGCAAATATCCCACAAATGGAGGGTACCGGGCCCTCAATACCGCCTACATCAATTACTATGAACAACGGCTGGGACGAAGCTATTGAAGAATCCTTGGAGCGACACTGATGAGACATGACATCCACACCCTGTTACTGGTTGGCTCGGGCGCGCGGGAACACGCTTTGGCCAAGGCCATTAAACGATCCCAACGGCCTCATTCCCTGGTAACCTTTGCCTCGAGCACAAACCCGGGGATTTCTGACCTCTCGCAAACCTTCGCCCGGGGAAATATCAACGATCCCAAGGCGGTTGCGGCGTTCGCGCGCGAACAGGGTGTCACCCTTGCCGCGGTGGGTCCGGAAGCCCCCTTGGAAGCCGGGGTGGCAGATGCGCTCTGGGAAGAAGGCATTCCCGTAGTGGGACCGAGGAAGGATTTGGCCATGATCGAAACCAGCAAGGGATTTGCCCGGCGGTTGATGACCGAGTTCGCCATCCCCGGATGTCCCGATTACCGGCACTTTCGGACCTTGGAAGGGGTTGGGGATTTTCTCCAAGGTCTATCGGAAAATTTCGTGGTAAAGGCGGACGGTTTGATGGGAGGTAAGGGAGTCAAAGTTGCGGGGGATCACCTCCATTCCCACCGTGATGCCCTCGAATACTGCGAACAACTCATCACCAAAGGCGCTTCCTTCGTCATTGAAGAAAAATGCCTGGGGGAAGAATTTTCCATGTTCAGTTTTTGTGATGGCGCCTCCCTGAAGCACATGCCCCCGGTCCAGGACCACAAGCGTGCCTACGTGGGAGACAAGGGACCCAATACGGGAGGCATGGGAAGCTATAGCGACCGCGACCATTGCCTACCCTTTCTCAAAAGTTCCGATATCGAAGCGGCCCAGGCGACGAACGAGTTGGTGGCAGACGCCCTGCGAAAAAAAACCGGCCGCGGTTACAAGGGAATTCTCTATGGCGGTTACATGGCTACGGCTGATGGGGTTCGGGTCATTGAATTCAACGCCCGCTTCGGCGACCCCGAGGCCATGAACCTGTTAACCCTTCTGGAAACCGATATCATCGATATTTTTGAGGCCATTGGAAACGAAGCTCTCCATACTATTGAGGTTTCATTTGCCCAAAAAGCTTCGGTCTGCAAATACGCCGTACCCACCGGTTATCCCGACAATCCGGCCAAAGGTTTTGCCGTGGGAATCGGACAGGTGGAGCAACCGGAGAACCTCTTTCTCGGAGCAGTGGATTTGCGACAAGGCCGACTCATCGCTACCGGTTCCAGAACGGCGGCGGTAGTGGGAGTAGCCGCGGAACTCGAACAAGCGGAAGCCACTGCTGAAAACCTCGTCTCGCAAGTTGAGGGCAACCTGTTCCACCGCCAAGATATCGGTACCCGGGACTTGATTGAGAAACGAATCTCTCACATGCGGTCTTTGAGGAAATGAACGGATCCAGACGTAAAACAGAGATGCCTTCTTCAAGAAAAGAGTCAGGCCTTGAAAACTGTATTCCGTTGTACTTCATACACTTTTACAAGGCCACCGACCCTGTAAGGCAAAACTTTTTTCATACCGACCCTTTTAGCCTGATTTCGATGGAAATCAGGCCGGGAAATTTTAATTTCAACCTTTGACCTCTTCGCCCAAAATAGTTGCCGTCCTTGGATCGACCCGCGGTTCCTCCCTGCAACCGGTAATCGATGCCATCGAATCAGGCCGATTGAATGCGGAAATCGTCGCGGTTATCAGCAACAGGAAGAAATCGATTATTCTTCAACGGGCCCGTTCACACGGCTTGAACGCTATTTTTGTCTCGAGCGTGGGAAAGAAACGCGCGGAATTCGACGCCGAGGTATCCGAGATCTTGCGGGAAGTAAATCCGGATCTTGTCCTTTGCATAGGCTACATGCGAATTCTATCCGAATCTTTTGTCGAGGAGTGGTACGGCAAAGCCGTCAACGTGCACCCATCCCTCTTGCCCAAGCACCGTGGGCTCATGGATCTCGAGGTGCACCGGGCCGTTCTGGATGCCGACGACGGGGAGACCGGCTGCACCCTCCATTTTATCGATGAAGGGGTGGATTCCGGCCCCATTCTCATTCAGAAAGAAATCCCGGTGTTAACCAATGATTCCCCCGAAAGCCTTAAAGCAAGGGTTCAGCCTTTGGAAGGCCAGGCATTCATCGAACTTATCGAAGCATGGCCTGTCGAGGGAAGGCCGCAGCAATAATTGGAATCGGTTTGCCAGAATCGAGGCAGCCCTGATTAATCTCCCTCATGTCCTTGGAAATCCGCAAAGCCACGGCGAAGGACGCATCCTCCATACTCGATTTGATTCGAGGCATCGCCGAATACGAGAAACTCACTCACCAGGTAGAGGCCACGGAGGATCTCATTCGCAAAAACATGTTTGGCGACATCCCGTATGCCTATTGTCACCTGGCTTATTGGTCCGGGCAACTTGCCGGTTACGCTGTTTACTTTTTTAATTTTTCCACCTTTCTGGCTAAACCGGGTCTCTACCTGGAAGACCTGTTCGTAATACCCCAGTTGCGAGGCAAGGGTATTGGAAAGGCCTTGCTTTTGTCCGCGGCCCGGGAAGCAAGGATAAAAGATTGCGGTCGAATGGATTGGGTGGCTCTGGATTGGAACACCCCGGCTCACAAATTTTATTTCTCCTTGGGAGCCGAAATGCTGGAGGAATGGAAACTGTTCCGAGCCACGGGCGAAGCGTTGAGAAAACTCGGATCCCCATGAGCGCATTCAAAGTTGCCCTCTTGTTTGGCGGTCCCTCGGATGAACGGGGAATTTCGCTCAATTCAGCCCGATCGGTAAATGATCATCTCGATGGGGTGGATATTGTTCCCCTCTATTTCGATTTGGACAAAGTTCCCCACTTCATCGATCGCAAGCACCTGTATTCCAATACGCCCTCGGACTTTGATTTTAAAATAAATTCCATTGGAACGCCCCTTACGGAAGGGGAATTGGTGGCCCACCTTCAGGAGGCCGATATCTGTTTTCCAGTTATCCACGGGGCCTTTGGGGAGGGAGGTGAACTGGCCCGTTTTCTGGAAGCAAACCGTATTCCGTTCATCGGCTGCAACAGCGCGTCGTCCGCCCTGGCCTTCGATAAGTACGAGGCCGCCGGGCGCCTGCGAAGCCAGGGATTCCATACCCCTCCCAGTCTTTTGCTGGAAAACCCCGATTCCCCCGTACTGGGTAAGATAGAGAAGTTTTTCCGGGAAAATAACTTGAAGAAAGCCATACTGAAACCGGCCCGTTCCGGTTCGAGCATTGGAGTTACGGTGGTAACCTCCCCTCGGGAAGGCTTGGAGGTTTTCCAGGCTTTGCATACCCGAAAGCTGGATACTCGTTTCGTGCTGGAACCATACCTGGAAGGACGTGAATTCACCGTCATCATCCTGCAAAACCTGCAGGGAGAGCCGGTTTCCCTCCTCCCAACCGAAATTGAAATTACCGATGCGGACCAATCGCTCTTTGATTACCGGCTCAAATACCTGCCCACCAGACAAGTCCTCTACCACATGCCCCCGAGGTTCAGTGGCGGCGAAGTGGCCGAAATTCAGGAAACAGCGGAAACCCTTTTTTCCCTTATGGGACTGCGGGATGCCGTCAGGGTGGACGGCTGGTTGTTGGCCGATGGAAAAATCTGGTTTTCCGATTTCAACCTGGCTAGCGGACTCGACCAAAATAGTTTCTTTTTTCTCCAAGCCGCCTATTTGGGGTGGAGCCACAGTCGGGCCCTGCACTACGTATTGCACAGCGCCTGCCTCAGAAGGGGAATCCAACCTCCCCGGATTTCCCCTTCGGGTGTAAAATGGGAAAAGAGAGCCGTTCGGGTATTATTTGGCGGGGATTCCTCCGAGCGCCAAGTATCCCTTATGAGCGGATCCAACGTGTGGTTGAAGCTGCGAAAATCTCCGATCTATTCCCCCGAACCTTACTTGCTCGATGTCGATGGCCGCATATGGAAACTGCCCTACCCCGCCGCCCTGCGTCACACGGTGGAGGAAGTGAGTGCGGCCTGCCGGGAAATCATCAAGGAAATGGACCGCCTGACCGCCTACCAGACCGCCATCGGATCCCGACTCCAACCGGGCTCCTCGCTTCCCCTTGAACCTTTGGAAGCGCCCCTCCGCATGAACATGAACGAATTTATCCAGGATCCATCCATTGTTTTTTTGGCCGTCCATGGGGGTATGGGAGAAAATGGCAAACTCCAGGAAATCCTGGCCGGGGCCCGGATCCCGTTTACCGGCTCGCTCAGCGCTTGCGCCCGCCTGTGCATGGATAAATTCGATACGGGAAAGGCTCTGGAAAATTACGGAAAGCACGGCATCTTCGTAGCACCCAAGAAAAAATTGGATACTGGGACCCTGCTTGGCCTGGAAGAAAACAAACTTCAAACGCTTTGGAACTCCCTCATCGAAGCCTTGAAATCCAATACCCTCATCGTCAAACCGTTGGCTGATGGTTGTTCTTCCGGGGTGGTTCGATTGGCCAACTGGATAGATCTGGCACGCTACCTGAGATTGATTGGAGAGGAGGCTGCCAGGATTCCCCGGGGCACGATGACCTATGTCACCTCCCCCGTGGAATTGCCCCAGCAAATTCCCGATTTTCTCCTGTTCGAAACCTTTGTTGAAAGCGACCAACCGACCATTCGCGGCAGGGAACTCCACTGGAAGGCCAAGTCCGGATGGGTGGAAATCACTGTGGGGGTAATGGGCAAACGCGGAGAAACCAGGGCGCTGAAACCCAGCATTGCCATTGCCGCAGGCGAAGTCCTTTCCCTGGAAGAAAAATTCCAAGGGGGAACCGGTATAAATATCACCCCGCCCCCCGAGCCCTGGGTAGCGGAAGCCGCGTGGAAAAACGCACAAAAGAAAATCGAATTTGTCGCTCAAAAGCTCGGTATCAATGGTTTCGCCCGGATCGACGCCTTTATGGAGGTCCAAAAAGGCGATCTTCTCATCATTGAAGCCAACACCATACCGGGGTTGACCCCATCAACCGTTATATATCAGCAAGCCCTGGCCGAAGAGCCAGCCATCGATCCCACCCGGTTCCTGGTGAAAATTTTAGAATACGGAAATACTTTTTCTTAAAGGAGGGCGCCCTCCATTTACCATAACATCCTGTCCATCCTACCCATCCATGTTTCAATTGGAAGATGGCGCTTCGCTCGGTAACGATCACGTTCATGATCACGATAGGCATGCCCAATGGGCGACGCATGCGTCGCCCCTACTCCTTCTTCCTTTATTTCCCCCTCTGTGTCCTCTGGGTTCTCTGTGGTGATTAATTTAAAGGATGTCACGCTAGTTTGAAGAAAGATAGGTTTCCCAATCGAAATCGATGCTTCCGGCCGAGGGGGGCAACCTGTCCCAATGCGGTTTGGTCGAAACATTCGACAGGTCTACCGGCGTGGAATTTTCCGGATACAGGGCCAAGCGGTAGTTATCGCCCAAGTTCGAGCGTCTGGCGATTACCCTGACCGCATAAGTTTTTCCCTCTTCGGGAGTAAAGGAAAAAAACTTGTCCTCACACCAAGCCCGTTGAGCGGGAAGGGATTCTTGATCGGTTATATTCAAAACCCCAAAGTTAGGGACGAAGGTGCCGAATCCTTCGACGTACACCGTAACCGGAGTTCGTGAGTCTCCCAGGTTTAAAACAATGGAATCCAGAAAAAATGTCCCAACCATTGCGTCACTGGAATTGATAAAGCCAATTGTCTCCTCACCCGGTTTTAGGAAATCAGGTTCTGTGTGGGCGTTGACTTCAATGGAGTAATCACCCATTTCCTGCGGTCTCCAAGAACTCACGGTTAATTCCACATCAGGCGCGGCCCCGGTCCTGATTAATACCTCTTCCGGCTTTCCCGGAGGGCGCTCATCCACCTCTTGTATGAGTTTGAGGGTCGTGATGTCCCGGACAAAGAGGATAGGATCAAACTCCTCGGTTCTAACGACAATCCGGTAGGTTGTCTCTGCTTGCAATTGAACCTGGTAGGTGTCGGCGAAATGGTTAGGTCTTTTGTAATGGATATCCGTTGGAGAAAGCGAACCATCCTTGGTGTCACCGGGATTAATGACCAACTTATCCCCACCCGTTTCGGCGTTGATTTTGAAGTATTGCGGATGTGAATGTTGTGTGGATTCCACCCGGGCCAAGTATTGTTTTCCCGGCTCCGGGGCCAAGCTTCCGGCTACAGGCGAAGGGGTGGTTTCAGTCGTCGCATCACCTTCCCTGTCCAATAGCACCTCCCCGGTTTCCAAATCAACCACGCGAAACCGAAGGGGCGATTCGATATCTGAAACCACAGCCAATCGGATCTCCTCCAAAAGTCCCAGATTATCGATGAGATAATCGTAACGGGTAATTCCCCTCGCCTCCAGTTCATGGTTGAACTGTCCAAAGGCGGTTGACCCAACCCGCAAGGGATAGGGTCCGTATAGTATACCGCTAAAATCCTGGTGAGTCAGCCGATAGAATCCTTCGGGGCTGGCCTTGGAAACCAGTGGGATTTGATAGAGGATTTCCCCTGTTTCCGGAAATTGATTCCGGGCGAATTGATCCCAGGATAATTCCAGGCGATTCCAGGCATTCAAATCCAGGCTATTCTCAAAAAGAAAACCGAGCCTGGGGATTTCTTGCCTCAGCCTGACCGGCAGCAATATCGCTCGATCTCCCGTTTCCCGGTTAACCTTCAGTTGGGGATACCAGTTGACGGCATCCTGTTCAGTTGGATCCAGTCCAAAAATATATTCCATCAGGGGAGCATTGTCATCACCATCATCCTGGTCGAATGCGTCGATGCCGTTGCTTCTCATCCAACTAAAAAAATCGTTGGCAATTATCCCGTCTATCCACGGTAGAAATCTGGAAATCCGGGTAAAACCGCCGATGGGGTTGCTGGCTTTGGTGCATCCGGCACCAAAGCTGACAACTCCGATTTGTTCCCACCGGTCCAGCTCGGCATTGAAAACAACCAAGGGACCCCCGCTATCGCCAAAATTTGCCGCTCTGTAAGGATCCAGGCTTCCGGCAGCCAACATGTTGTTGGTGAAATATCCTCCAAAAAATTGGCCGCTGTTGGCTACCTGGCGGCTGATTATTCTCACATCGCCCTCCTGCAGAAAACTCGGGTCCATAAAATTCCGGAAATCGTAATTGGTATACCCCCAGCCCACTATTCTAGCGGTGTTTCCCGTATGCTCCAAACTGGGATCGCTTATCAAAGGAAGGATGGGAAAGGATTCGGGTAATGGTGTCTTGAGCTTTACCAGGGCTACATCGTATTCCAGACCGTGGATGGAAGAATAGTCGGGGTGCAAAACGATGGCATCGGCTTTGAACAATGAGATGGAGGGGTCGTTGCCCAAAAGGCCCGGCCCAAACAACACTTTAAAGTCATCCGGTTCCGTGCCATCATCCATACAGTGAGCTGCCGTTAGGATCCAATAACGGTCAATGGCAGTGCATCCGCAAAACTGCGAAGTATTGGAATCGTTGTTGAGCACCAGGGCTCCCATCCATGGATATTCTCCCCAAGCAGCATCTTCCCCGCCAATTACGTATTCTTCCGGGGAATCGCCTGGGGCCAGGCCACGGTAGGGCGAAGTCGAATGAGTATCAACCCCGCCTAGGTAGGGTGGATGGGCTATCAGCCCGAGAAAGGCAAATCCCAGGCAAAGGGAAAATGGAGTAATGCGGTGCCAGGACATGATAAGGGTCCGGAGAGGGGCTTATCCTTTCCCGGCTTTCTTCAACTCCGCTTCACGAATTTTCAAAAATTGACGGGAAAGCTGAATGGCCTTCTGTCGGTCTGCCGCATCGTAGTCCCAGAATTCCTGAACGACACGCTCCACTAAAGGAAAATGTGAGCCATCGTCACCTATATTCTGGCGCAGTTGGGCAAACTTGGCTTTGAGTTTATCGCGAACCTCCACATAGGCGGGAAGGTCATAGACATTGTTCAACTCGTGGGGGTCGCGCCGCAGGTCGTAGAGTTCCCATCCCGGGGGAGTTTGGTAACCACCTTCGTAATTACAGCCGTAAAAGAAGATGAGTTTGAATTCCTTGGTTCGCATGGCCATTTCGCCGGGATTGTCATGGTGAGCCATGTGCATCCAATAACGGTAGTAGGCGGCATCTTTCCAATTGGCCGGTTCGCGACCGGTTTCGCAGATCTGGCGAAAGGATTTACCCTGAATACCCTCGGGAATCGCCGCCCCCGCGTAATCCAACATGAGCGCTGGGAAATCCACATTTTCCACAATGGCGTCCGTGCGGATTCCAGCTGGGATGGATTGGGGATAACGGATTATGAGGGGCATGCGTTGGGATTCATCGTAGGCCCAACGCTTGTCCTGAAAATCCTTTTCACCCAACCAGAATCCCTGATCGCCCGTGTAGATAATCAAGGTTTTATCGTAGAGATCTTCCTCCTTCAGGTAGTCGAAAAGCCGTTTCAAATTGTCGTCCACCCCTTTCACGCAACGCAGGTACTTCTTCAGATATGCCTGGTAGGAAATGCCGGTTGTTTCAACCTCGCTCAGTTCTTCGGGATCGTAATCCTCCGGGTATTCCTCGGGAAATTCGGCAAAGAGATGCGTGGCGTAGGACCGTCTTGGATTCCGGCTCCCTATCGAAGTCCCGATGTGAGGGGTCAATTCATCCTCATGGCCTCGCGTCCCTATCGAGCCCCAGGTATCCGGCACATCGTAGAGAGTCTGGGGCTCAGGAATATCCACATTGGCCAGGTAACTCTGGTAACGCGGGGCGTTTTCGAAGTAATCGTGGGGAGCCTTGTACTGATGACAGAGAAAAAACGGTTTATCCGGATCGCGCTCATTCCTGAGCCAATCCAGGGCGGCGTCGGTTATCACATCCGATGAATGCTTTCCTTCATGAACTTCCAGATTCTCGGGCCATGGCTTCTCCCCCTGGATGCGGAGCTCCGTATCGAAGTACTTCCCTTGACCGGGCAGCACTTTGTAATAATCGAAATTGGGTTCCCGCTTCAGGTGCCACTTTCCAATAACCGCCGTCTGGTAACCGGCTTTTTTCATCTCGATGGGCAACATCTGCCTCTCCGGCGCGATATTCCCACCGAGATCGAACACACCATTGACGTGGTTGTATTGCCCGGTAATGATACAGGCCCGGGACGGCGTGCAGATCGAGTTGGTGACAAAAGCGTTCTCGAAGAGTATCCCCTCCTCAGTCAGGGTATCAATGGTGGGAGTGGGATCAAGGCTCTTCAGCAAGGTCGCGTACGCTCCAATGGCCTGGGCCGTGTGGTCATCCGACATGATGAAGAGGATGTTGGGTTTATCGGCAGCTTTGAGAAGCGGGGTCCCGCAAAAAAGAATTGCAGCGGCAAAGAGAGGAAACGTTCGGTTCATGGCTGTAACTCGGTATCGAGACTTTCGATTGAGATTGAAGGAATTCCAAAAAGTGTCGCGAAAGTACCGAAGCAAGGTCAATATCTCAATACCCCATACGTTTATCTTGGACGTTCCCTATGTTTAAATGGTAGCAACTTGAGCCCGGATGCGCGCGCACTACCTCCAGCACGTTCCTTTCGAAGGCCTTGGCAGTATGGAGCCTTGGCTTCGGGATGCCGGCTACGAAATCTCCTGTAGTCCTCTCTATCGATCAGCCGATTTTCCCGATCTCGGGACAGTGGACCTGATCATTGTTCTCGGCGGTCCGATGAGCGTTAACGATGAGGGTGAGTTTCCTTGGCTCATTGAGGAAAAACGCTTCATTCGTAACGCCATCGAAGATGGGAAACCGGTTTTGGGAATTTGTCTTGGGGCCCAGCTTATCGCCAAGTCGCTGGGGGCTCGGGTTTACCGGAATCATTGTAAGGAAATAGGCTGGTTCCCCGTGCATGGGATCTTTCAATCCAATTCGCCCTCGATTTTTTCGTTTCCTTCCACCATGGACGTTTTTCATTGGCACGGAGAGACCTTCGATCTGCCCCCCGGCGCCTTCCTTCTGGCTCGAAACGAGGCGTGTCAGAATCAGGCCTTTCAGATCGGAAGGAAAGTCATTGGGCTGCAGTTTCACCTGGAGATGACGCCGAAGTCGGCCCGAACCTTGGTCTCTAACTGTCGTGAGGAGCTATTGCCGGCGAGATATGTTCAGTCCGAAGCGGCGATCCTCGAGGTCGCTCCGGAGAAATACCGGGAAATCAATCGGGAGATGGATTCCATTCTCACCTTCCTGACTAAATCAAAACCTGGATGAACAGGATTTCAGGAACCTCGTTCTTTGACTGTATATTCCGGCGTCCTACCACCCCAAATCCCTCATGTGTGAGGTCGGGACTGACCGAAGTTGACCACCCCGGCGCCTGACCGTCGGCATGGTCGTAGTTAGTCAAGTTGGTGGTCTGACCCTTTTTTCGGCCCACTCCGGGGAATTGGTCCACCGTCCAGCCCTACGGCCTGCGCCGCGAAGGCGAACTGGTTGGCCACTTCTTCGATTCGCATCCAGGTTGGCGTGCCGGCGCCGTGTCCCGCGCGCGTCTCGATGCGGATCAGCACCGGATTGGCGCAAGCCTGAGCCTGCTGCAGCGCGGCTGCGAACTTGTAGCTGTGCCAAGGCGCCACGCGGTCGTCATGGTCTCCGGTGGTTACGAGCGTGGGCGGGTAGCAGGCGCCCTCGACCACGCGATGGACGGGTGAATAGGCATACTGGGCGCGAAAGTCCGCTTCGTTCTCGGACTGGCCATAGTCGTCGGCCCAGGCCCGCGCGTTGGCGCTGGCCGTGTGGTAGCGCAGCATGTCGAGCACTCCCACGCCCGGCAACGCCGCTCCAAACAGGTCCGGGCGCTGCGTCATGACCGCGCCCACCAGCAGGCCGCCGTTGCTGTGCCCCTGGATGACCAGTCGGCCGGGCTTGGTGTAGCCTTGTTCGATGAGCCACTCGGCGGCGGCAATAAAGTCGTCGAACACGTTCTGCTTTCGCTCGCGGGTACCCGCCAAGTGCCACTCGCGGCCGTACTCGCCTCCGCCGCGCAGGTTGGGGATCGCCACCATCCCGCCCATTTCCAGCCACACCAGCCGGGCGCTGTCATAGCGCGGCAACAGCGATATGTTGAATCCACCGTAGCCGTAGAGCAGCGTTGGCTGATCGCCGGTCGCCTCCCCGTCCTTGCGACGCACCAGGAACATGGGAATGCGGGTTCCGTCCCTGCTGGCGTAGAAGACCTGCCGGGCAACGAACTGCGAGCCGTCAATGGCCGTCTCGGTGCGGTGGTGCAGACGGCTTTCACCGCTGCTGACGTCGTACCGGTACACGGCGCCGGGATCGGTAAAGCCGGAAAACGTGTAGAAGGTTTCCGGGTCGTCCCAGCGGCCTCCAAAGCCTCTGACCGAACCGATGCCCGGAAGTTCAATGTCCTCCACTACCGATCCGTCGCTCCCGTGGACCCGGACCAGCGGCTGCACGTCCTTCAGGTAGGATACGATAAAGCGCCCTCCCACCGCGCTGACGCTCGCCAGCACGTTCTCGCCCTGCGGGATGATCTCGGTCAATTCCCCGGGGCGGCTGATGTCAAGCGCAACGATCCTGCGGCGCGGCGCGTCCTTGTTGGTCGAAAAATAGAACGTATCGCCGTCGTTGGCCAGGTAGCGATAGATCGCGTCCCAGTCATCCAGCAGCGGACGGATGGCCGAATCCGGTTCATCCATGCGCCGGTAGTGGACCGCGTTGGCCAGGTAGCCTTCCTGCAGCGTCACGACGAGGAAGTTGCCGTCTTCGGTCACGGAGGCATACGCGTTGCGTTCCTCGTCCGGGGGCATTCGCAGGATCAGGCGATCCTCGGACTGGTCCGTTCCCAGCGCGTGAAAGTACACGGACACGGCCTTCTGATCGTCGCCGCGGCCCCGCGCATCCAGCGGGTAGCGGCTGTAATAAAAACCGGACTCGTCCGGGACCCACGAGATGCCGGTGAACTTGGTGAATGTGATGCGGTCCGGCAGGTCCGCGCCGGTAGCGACTTCTCGGACATACCAGTCGCGCCAGTCCGAACCGCCGTCTGACCTGGCGTAGGCGATGTAGCGCCCTTCAGGGCTGACCGCATTTCCTGCCAAGCTCACCGTGCCATCCTCGGCCCAGGTGTTGGGATCGATCAGTGCTCGTGGATCGTCGTCGATCCCCGCACGCGCGTATAGCACGTTGTGGTTCTGCAGGCCGTCGTTGCGAAAGTCGAAATACCAGGGGCCGCGACGCCACGGAGCCGAACGGCGGGAATAGTTCCAGACCTCGGTGAGCCGGGCCCGCAGGGCTTCCCTGAGCGGCAGGTCCTCGAGGAAGGGCTCCGCGAGGGCATTCTGCGAAGCCACCCAGTCGGCGGTTTCCTTCGACTCCAGGTTTTCCATCCAGCGGTACGGGTCGGCCACCTCCACACCGAAATATGCATCGATTTGATCCGAGCGCCGGGACCCGGGATAGTCGACCCCGCTGTCTCCTCCGGGGGCGCATCCGCCAATCACAACGGCGGCGGCAAGAAGGGTTGCTGCTGTGCGCATAGGTAAAATTCGAATCCTCAAAGAGAGTCAAATCTCTACTTTTGGCCGCATCGCTTCCGAAAAGTCAATATTGTGGGCGATTTCCCCGATTCCCTCCCTTTCCAAATATTGCCCATCCTGATCAGCTTGTTCTGCCGCCGTGCCGTGCGCAGCATTGCGAGGCATGGTAGCCCTCAGGCGTAGCGGGTCCATGTAAATTTAACATATGGGTTGGTCCCAAGCACTGTCTCGGGCCCCGGCGGCGGAGCGAAGGCGCCGGTCGCGCGTCCACAGCGGCAACCTGGCGATCAGGGCCGAGGCCAGAACTTGAATATCGTTCCAGTGAAGGCCCTTTCCATAAAGACGATCCCGCTCCAAAAGATGAAGCGTCTCATGGAACGTGGCCCTAGGTACCTGATTCAGGGCGAGTAGAGCGTTCAGGGTTTCCTCGCGGTCAATCAGGTTGCCGCTAGCCAATTCCCCGATAATGATGGGATGTGTCACTACTCTCTGCTCCTGCAAAAGGTAGGTCAGTTTTTCGTCGCCTCTCCTGAAAAAGTCCACCCACACGCATGTATCCACGAGAATGTTCATCGGTCGCGTTCAAGGCTATCTTCAACACCAAACCTGGCGCCTCGTTCCTGTACTGCAAACTCTGGCGCCTTACCCCCCAAAGCGGCCAAACGTTTTGAGGCAGCCTCTCTCACCAGCGCTTTCAACCCCATGTTGACCAATCTCGTCTTTCCCTGCACTCCCGTGTAGGTCTCGGCTCTTGAAAGCAGCTCATCATCGATGTTTATCGTCGTTCTCATGCATCAATTGATGTATGAAAATGCTACCACGTCAAGGGGGTTTCCCCAAAAAACAGGGTCGAATAAGATCAAATGAAAAGCTGTCATCCTGAACGAACAAGCAGCAAAATAAAATCGAAGGAATCGGTCAATTAAACGTAATTTTTGCGTTCAATAAACAAAGAAATCCTCAACGATAATACGCGCCAGAATCCTTATCTTATCCGTTTGAATTCATGGGTGAAAAAAATTCCTCAGTGGAGCTGTTTCTTTCCAATCGCCTGGAAAACCTGGCCGAAGCCTTGATAGAAAATATTGAGGGCGACCGACTTCCACCCATGCAGCCCGAGGTGATCCTGGTGCAGAGTCGTGGCATGGCCCGGTGGTTGAACCTGCATAGGGCGCGGAGGCGCGGCATACAGCTCAACTCTCAATACGTATTTCCCCGTGCCTTGATCGACCGCCTCATCCACACCGTTTTGCCCGACCACAAAGCGGCGGATGAGTCGGCCTTTAACCGCGATGCCCTGAAATGGTTAATCTTTGAAAACCTTCCATCCATGGGAAAACTGAGACGGGCTCAGCCGATTCGCTCCTACCTGGAAAAGAGCGGAACCGCTTCTCCCCTTTTGCGCCGCTATCTGCTGGCGGAAAAGATGGCCTACCTCTTCGATCAGTATCAAGTCTATCGCCCGGATCTGTTGGAGCAGTGGGAATCCTCCCCTTCCCCGGAGACCTGGAGAGCCGCCTGCTGGAAATACCTGCGAGAAACCATCGGAGGTGAACATCCTTTTTCCGGAACCCTCAGGGAATTCGGGAAAAGAGTGGCCAGGTTGGAATGCAGACCTCCCGGTTGGCCCGATTCTCTGCATATTTTCGGGATCTCCTCCCTCCCTCCCGTTTATCTGGACATTTTGCGGAAGGCATCGCAATGGATGCCTTGCCGCATTTATCTGACTCAACCCTCGCCCCAATACTGGGGGGACTTTTCCGCAAAAAAACACCTGCTCCGCCAGGATGGCATTCCCGACTCTAAACAGGAAAGCCCGTTATTGGGGAACCTGGGGCGTTTGGGGCAGGACTTCATGAACCTTCTCATCGACAACGAGGTGTTTACTTCCGACGCATCGGAACGATTTTCTTTACCGGATGGATCCAACCTCCTGAACCAGTTGCAACGGGACCTGTATGAAATCGCGCCTCCCCCCTTGCACAAACGGGAAATAAAGGCCAAAGGCCTTCAGGTGAGAATTTGTCACAGTCCCAAACGAGAGATCGAAGTTCTCAAAAACCAACTACATGCCTGGTTCGAAGAAGACAGTTCCCTCACCCCGGATCAAATCGTGGTAATGGCGCCCGACATCGAGGTCTACGCCGATGCCATCAGGGCCTGTTTTGCAGAAACTCCAACCAGTGAAAGGGCCATTCCCTTTGCCATTTCCGACCATTCAGCCACCCGCGACAACCCGGTCACCGAATCTTTTTTGGCCCTCTTGCGCCTGATGCAAAATCGACTGACGGCCGGAGGGATCTACGGCTTTTTATCCCTTCCGGTTCTGGCCAACCGATTTGGCTTCACCGAACAAGACTTCCCCGTGCTCAAGCATTGGTTGCAAACGACGGCCATTCGTTGGGGACTCGATGCAAAACATCGCCAGGAAGCTACCGGGGTGTCGTTTGAGGATTTTTCCTGGAGTCGAGGGTTGGATAAATTGGTGGCCGGATTTTGTTTTCATCCCTCAACCGACGGGAATGACGACTTTGAGAACCCTTATCCCCATCTGGAAGGCAATCAGGCAGATCTCTTCAATCGGTTTCTCGAATTCTGGGAATTCCTGGAAGGGCGGTTTTTCCGCTTCCGCAAAGAACTGCCCTCGGCAAATTGGGTCAGCCTCCTGCGAGAAACGGCCGACCATTTATTTCGAGATCGCCGGGAATTGGCCGCCGCCTTCGGCAGATTAAGGGCTGTCATTGCCGACTTCGAACGGGAGACCTCCATTCATTGTTCCAAGCAACCTATCGGACTGGACATCGTCATCCGGGATTTGGAGCAAAAATTTCGGGTCGATCCCCGATCGGGTGGATTCTTTTCCGGTGGGATTACCTTTTGCTCCATGAAACCCATGCGCAACATACCGGCGCGGAAAATCGCCCTACTCGGCCTGGACGAAAAATCATTTCCCCGCCGAGACTTCAGGCATGCCTTCAATACCTTTTCCGACGGTCGAAGACCGGGAGATCGTTCATTGAGGGAGGATGACCGCTACCTTTTCCTCGAATCCGTTTTGTCGGCCAGGGAAGAACTCTACCTATCCTTCTGCGGTGTCGATGCCAAGGACCTGACTTCGGTTCCCCCCTCCGCCATCCTGGAGGAATTGTTCGATCACCTGGATGAATATTACACCTTCCCAGGGAAATGGGATGTCCGCGAAGCCCTTATGATCCGCGAACGCCTTCAGCCGTTTAATCCCCATTACTTTACCGGCTCCAATCCCTCTTACGACCGTGAAAACCTCCAGGCGGCAAAAGCGCTAATTGCAGAAGTCCGGGACAGGCATTCATTTGTGCAATCTCCATTGCCCGAAACAGAACCTTCCCCTATAGTCCTCCCCCTGGATTCCTTCGTTAAATTTTTTCAAAATCCCAGCCGGTTCTGGTTGCGCCATCAACTCGGCCTTGAGTTCCCCCTCTTAAATAAACACCTGGAAGATTCAGAACCTATCGATACCAAGGGTTTGAATCAATTCATGGCCATGCAGTCCATGATCCGGAACAAATGGGAGAAAGGGGAGGAAAAGGACGGTTCGGTCAGCCAGTACCTTCCCGTGGGAGAATTCGGTTCCGCAGTGATGGATGACCTCAAAGGGCAAGCGGAATACTTTGTCGATTCGCTGAAACAAATCGGGCCAGGAAGCAAGAGTGAACCCATAGCTATCGATCTGAAAATCGACCGGCTTCGCCTGCGGGGACAACTCCAAAATTTCACTCCTGCCGGTTACCTGAAATTTCGATACGCCAAACTTAAACCCCAGCAACTCCTGGCCGCCTGGCTCGAGCACCTCGTCCTCTGCGCCAACTCCAAGGGTGAAGAGATTTCCACTTACTTGAAAGGTAAGGGACAACTGACAGTTTTTTTCCATGTAGAGGAGGCGCCCCAACTCCTCGGCTCCCTGGAAAAGATTTTCCTGAATGGAATCCGTTTACCTCAGCCCATATTCCCCCAGGCATCCTACCACTTCGCCAAAAGCGCCTCTTTTCTTTCGAGACGTTCGAGGAAGAGCCCCCTGGATAAGGCTAAGGATGCTTTTCTGAAAACCCCGGGGTTCCGACAATATGAATGGGGCGATGGATGGGAGCCCCATATCCGGTTGTGTTTCCCCGACGTGGAAGCGGCGCTCTCCCAAGATTTCAAGGTCCTGACAGAGTCGGTCTATGGTGAAATGCTCAAGCACAACACGGGAGATTCGCCATGAAGACCAAGCCCTTCGACCTGCCCGGCACCCCACTCCGTCCGGGAGTGCGCCTCCTGGAAGCCAATGCCGGGACCGGTAAAACCTACGCGATTTCGGGTCTGGTTTGCCGTTTGGTCGTGGAGGAAGGATTGGGCATCTCAAACATCCTGGTGGTCACCTTTACCGAAGCGGCCACGGAAGAGCTGAAGGACCGGGTTCGAAAATACCTGCAACAAACCCTCGCTTCACTCCAGTCCAATCGACCCAAGGATGCCCTGTCGGAAGTCTACCTCAAGTTCCCGGCCAACCACCGGGACCGGGCCATCAGGCGCCTGAAGAAGGCGTTGGGATTATTCGATGAAGCCTCCATTTTTACTATTCACGGGTTTTGCCATCGGGTGCTCCACCAGTACGCATTTGAAAGCAACGGCCTGTTTGAGCCCCAATTGGTCAAGGACCCCAGGCCAATGTTCCTCGAACTCAGCCACGATTACTGGCGCAGGCAATTCTACCGGGGCGACCCCTTTTTAGCCGCCCTCATCCATTACCTCGATTTATCCCCCAAGGCCCTGGTTGAGGATTTCCTTGAAATAACCCGGTTGGGGAATCCATGGGTCATTCCCGCTGTATCAAATGCGCGCTATGGTCATTCCATTTCCGCATCAAGGGATATCTGGGAGCACCTGTCCGGCGCCATCCAGGACAATGATCGAGTTATTCGGATTCTCAGCAACACAGCGGCTTTCAAAAAACCTCTAAGGGATCGGTTGCCCGAAATTTTGCAATTCCTGCAGCGGCCCTGGCCCAAAATGCCCACCGGTCCATCCGCCAAAATCCTCCGGCATTTGACCGCCGGCTACCTGAACGACCAACTCATGAAAAAGGCGGCCAAAGATGGATTCGATCCATCGGATCCTTTTTTCGACCGGGTGGAGGATTGGCAAAATGCCCTGGAGATGTTCCGCCACCAACATCGCTTTTTTTTCCTGTCCGAATTTCGCAATCAACTGGAGCTTCGAAAAAATCAACTCAATGTCGTCACATTCGACGACCTCTTGCCCCGCGTCCTGCAAGCGCTGGATGGTCCATTGGGGAACAGGTTGATATCGCGTCTGAAAACCGATTTTGCGGCGGCATTAATTGATGAATTTCAGGATACCGATCCCCAACAATGTCGGTTATTCAGGCAATTGTTCAACTCTCCAAAACATCACCTATATTATATCGGTGACCCCAAACAGGCCATTTACACCTTCCGGGGAGCCGACATTTTCAGCTACCTGGAGGCACGAAATTCGGCGCGGGAAACATTTGGCTTGACCACGAATTGGCGTTCCGATCCAAAATTGGTCTCGGGGATCAACGCACTGTTCAATGGACACCCCACCCCATTCGCATTTCCCGAAATACCTTATAATCCTTCCGATTCCGCCGTGGAGGGAGCCCAATTAAAGGACTTCCTCGGAAGCAATGGGGCCGGATTAAAGTTCTGTTACCTCCCCTCGCCAAAGGAAGGAAAGACCCTACCCAACGGGCAGGCCAAGGAAAGGATTCGAAGCGCCGTCATCCAGGAAGTTCTCCATTTGGTTCAAGGAGGCGGTCTCCTCAATGGGCAGCCCATAAAACCGGGTGACATAGCCATACTGACCCGAACCAATGAGGAAGCCCGTGAGGTGAAAGCCGACCTTTCCGCAGCCAACCTTTCCGGTGTCATTCATTCCGATCAAACGATTTTTGAAACGGAGGAAGCGGAAACCATGCGGATTCTTCTCTACGCCCTGTCCGAACCCAATCGGAGTGACTGGTTCAAAGCCGCCATGACGTCTGAGTGGGTTGGCTTCAGATCAAATGACATTTTTTCCATGGACGATGGGTGGGAGCACTGGGAGCGATTGCAGCAATGCCTTTATCAATGCCATGAAATCTGGCTCAGCCAGGGGATTTACCCTGCCTTGAATCACTGGGTTTGGCAATTGGACATTCCCGTGCGTCTGCTCCGTTTACCCGAGGGGGAAAGAAAAATCACCAACCTTACGCACTTGATCGACCTATTGCAAAAGGCGGAAAGCGAAGGCCGAACCACTCCGCAAACATTGCTCAGTTGGTACGAAGACACACTGCAGGAGCCTGACCGGGAAAGAGACGATTTTCTCATGCGCCTGGAAACCGATGAGGAAGCCATCCAGGTTATGACCATACATAAAAGCAAGGGTCTGCAATATCCCATCGTATTCGTCCCCTTCGCCTGGATATCACCCTCTCCCAATAGGAAAAAGGATGGACTGAAGTATCACGATCCCAGCGACACCAACAGGATGGTGTTCGACGCTTCCCCCGAACCATCCCCTGCCGTCCGGGAACAACAGGCCCGCGAAGAAATTTCAGACCGCCTTCGCCTGCTTTATGTAGCGCTGACCCGGGCCCAATTCCGCACCTACTTGTTTTGGGGGGAATTCAGGAATCAGGCTCGATCTTCCATCGGTTACCTCTTGGGTATGGAGGAGTCATCGGGACAAGAGGGCTACCCCACCCCTGCCTCGGTCTTGGAGGCGTTAAAGAAGGACGCGCAGGAAGGGATCGAGATAATCGATGTCGAGGCCATGGCAGACCGCGTTACGGCTCCCCACCGACGTTACGAGCCCGATTTTGAATTATCGGCCAGGAACTTGACCCGAAAGGTGGAACCGGGGTTTCGCATCTCCAGCTTTTCATCGCTTTCAACCGGATTTATCGAGGCAGCGGAAGAATTGGACGAACCCCTTCAGGAAGCGCCGGATTACGAAACGGAAAGCCGAAATATTTTTTCCTTACCCAAAGGGGCCATAACCGGAAATGTCATCCATCAGATTCTTGAGAAAACCGATTTCCAAGACGAGGAGTCGCTTCGCCTCGCCACCGAAGAATCCTGCGACCGATACTATGCCGGAAGCGAGTGGACCGAGATTCTCCATAACCAACTGAACCTGGTCCTGCACAAACCCTTGAGAAACACTTCCAAGCCGGTAGTCCTAAGCCAACTCGGCCCGGGTTCATCCATGAAAGAAACCGAGTTCCACTTCCCAGCCAAAAATTGCTTCTCAAAGGAATTGGCTCGGATCCTACTGAAATATCCCGATAAGTTTTCCCCATCTTTTGTCCATGCCCTGCCCCATTTGCGACAACAGAAAGTCGACGGTTTTGTGCGGGGAATTATCGATCTGGTATTTGAACACCGCGGCCAATTCTTTCTTCTCGATTGGAAGTCCAATTGGCTGGGCCCTTCCACGGACGATTACGACCCTTTTTCTCTCGGTCAAGCCATGGGGGCGCACGCCTACTACCTCCAGTATTACCTCTATACGGTGGCCTTGATCCGCTACCTGAAAAGGCGCATCTCGTCCTTTGACTACGATCGCGACTTTGGTGGCGTCTATTACCTCTTCGTCAGAGGTGTGGGCCAACATTCGGAGTCCAATGGAATCTTTTTCGATAAACCGCCCGGGCGGATCATCGCCGAGCTCGATCACTTCTTTGCGGGAAACAAGGAACATGGGTGACCAAGTTGAAAATCCTGTATTCAATGCGCTGGACAGACGGGTTGCCCGGCTGATGGCCGGTCGCTGCGGCAAAAATGCGGAGGCCGTGGAGCTGATCGTTTCTTTGACCAGCTATCTGCTACGACAGGGACACGTCTGCCTCGACCTCAAATCCGCTCCGCCGGCGGAGGTTGAACCCCTTCTCCCCGATGGGCTCTGGGCTTCATTGCCGGAAATCCTGTCCGATTGTCCCGTGGTTTCCAATGAAGATTTACCGGACCAGCCCATGATTCTGAGCCGAAAGGGAAAGCTCTACTTCCATCGTTACTGGCACTACGAAACTGAACTTCTCCAGTCGGTGATGGAAAGGTGTAGGGGTCTGTACGGAGAACAACCAGTCGATGCGAGCCCGGCTCATAGCAGGCGAACGGGATTCGCATTGAGCAATGAGCAGCAACAGGCTGTGGCCACCGCCATGCGGTCACGGTTGACTCTGATTTCCGGGGGCCCCGGCACGGGAAAGACCGCTACTATTGCGTCTCTTATTGCGCAAAGTATACCTGCCATGGAAGACGTGGAATCCGGTATTGCCCTGGCTGCCCCGACCGGAAAGGCGGCCCAACGCGTGCAGCAATCTTTGGAAAAAGGCCTCCTGGCCATGGAAGTGAAACCGCTGAAACTCCAAGCCACCACGGTGCACCGCCTCTTGGGATACAAACGATTTTCCAGCCAATTCAGGCACGACCGGGAACATTCCCTACCCTTCCACCTGGTGATCATCGATGAGGCCTCCATGCTGGATTTGCCCATGTTCTCTAAACTCATTGGGGCGGTTGCCCCCGATGCCAGGCTCGTTCTCCTCGGGGACAGGCATCAGCTCTCCTCCGTGGAAGCGGGTTCCATATTCGGGGATCTCGTGGAAGCGGGAAATTTCCACAACCAACTCAAAAGGCGAACGATCGACCTGCGACAAAATTTCCGGTTTGCCCAAGATAGCCGTCTCCATCGCCTCTGTCAGGCGGTAAAGACGGGCGACGCGGACGAGGCAGTTCAACTGATCAAAGCTGATAAAGGCGGGGTCCGCTCGATTCCTCTCCCTCCTCCCAAAGGGTTGAAAAGGAAATTTCGGAACTGCCTCCTTGCCCATTACGCCCAACTTCATTCGGAATACAACCCGCAGGTTGCCTTGAAACTTCTGGGAGAGCGCTGCCTCCTTTCCCCCTTGAGAAAAGGTCCCTATGGGGTTGAAGCGTTGAATCAGACCATGGAATCCCTTCTTACTTTGCGCCATCCCTCAATCGGAGGGGAACGGTATTATCACGGAAAACCCCTCATCATTACGGAGAACAGCTATGAACTCAACCTGTTCAACGGAGAGATCGGGGTGATTCTTGCATCTCCCGATCAGCCTCTTGATTTGCAGGCTTGGTTCTATGGTGAATCGCGTTCTGAAGTGAGAAAGTTTCCCTTATCGGCCTTGCCCGCCTTCGAAACCGGTTACGCCTTGACCGTGCACAAGGCCCAGGGGTCCGAATACCGAAAGGTTTACCTTATCCTGCCCCCGAAGAAAGCCCCCATTCTCACCCGTGAACTCCTCTACACCGCCCTGTCACGCAGCCGCAATACCGTGCATATCTGGGCAAACCTTCCCATACTGAAGTACGCCATCAGGAATCGGACGCGAAGGTCATCCGGAATTGTCGATCGCCTTTCAGCCCTTGGGTTGACCGATGGCTGAAAGCAGGTCTTTGAACCACTCCTTATCGATGTCGAACCGTTTGCCCCCTCTGATGCGGGAAAACTCAATCGGCCGCAATCGGTCGCCCTTCTCTTCATCCTGCCCGATAACTCCTTCTACCCCATCCAAACCGCACTTCACTGCCAGATCGGTGCACGATTTGATCAAACGTAAATCCTCCGCATTTGCCGGAGCCGCCCGACTGTAGTAGCCGCTTTTTTGCACCAACACCTTTTCGCCGCCTATTCTGGCCGCAAACTGCTTGGCAAACCATTGGCCCGGGTTCACAGCGTCGAGCTTGGCATGACCGAAGGCATCGCGCGGAACTTTCTGCCCGTTAGCTTCCATTTCGGCAATGATGGTCTCGACTCCCGCCCCCTCACTGATGAATACATTTACGTTGTCTATCTCGTCCATAATACTCCTCAACCGTAGCGCCTCGGCTTCGAGATCGATTTCCATTTCGGGCACGAAAACGGCGTGAACGTCCCTGGCCGATTTGGACAAGCCGGTCTCGGGAACGAATTCCAACCCATTGAGACGTTTCCGGTATTCAACCGCAGTGGCCGCGGTCAACCAACCACAGTGACGACCCATGACTTCATGAATGATCATCATGCGTGGGTTTGCGCTGTGCTCGGCCACCACATTTTCAAAAAACCGGGCCCCCTGCTCTGCCGCGGTCCAAGCTCCCAGGCTTTGGCGAACCGGGATGATGTCATTGTCAATCGTTTTGGGCAGGCCGACCACGGTCAGGTCGTAGTCGTGCCCGGCCAGAAATTCAGCCAGTTCAGCCGCAGTCAAATTTGTATCATCTCCTCCAATCGTGTGCAGGACATCGATACCGTCATTTTCCAACTGGTCCGCCGCCACCCCCAAAGGATTTTGCCCCGGTTGAATCAATCCGCGCCGCAAACAATCTTTGGTATTGGTGAGCTTCACCCGGCTGTTTCCAATGGGGCTGCCCCCAAATCTGTGCAGGATATGGGCGGATTTTCGAACCGTACGGCTCACCCTGTAGCTTTCTCCCAATAACAGGCCCTTGTAACCGCTACGGTAACAGATGATATCAATATCGGGCTCCAATTCGGTATAGCCCTCAATCAACCCGCCGACGGCGGAAGATAAACAGGGGGCCAAGCCTCCAGCGGTCAGAATCGCGATCTTGTTCACAGTCATAAGGTTTTCTCCAACAGCTTCCTCAACCCAGGTGGGATGGGACATTTTTTCATCTCCCCAGTCCGCCGGTTCAGCTCGACGTAAAGGGTGGTAAAACGGCCCGCTGCAATGGGCCGGGCATCAGAACCGCCCGGACCAAATACGAAGAAGCGATACCGGAAAGTACTTTGGCCGATTTCCTCGATCCTGAGGCGGATCTTCAAGATATCCTGGTAGCGGGCAGGACGAAAGAATTCACAGGACGCGCTGATACGGGGCCAACCCGTGTGTTCATCCCCATGGGCGGTATGCGCGGACCACCCGAGGGTTCGGAAAAAGGCGTGCTCGGCCGACTCCACAAAGCGAAAAAAATTGGCGAAGTGCACGATTCCGGCCATATCGGTGTCGGCAAATTCGACCCGTCGCTCACTTTCGAAGTGAAATTGGTCAGGTACTTCCATCCGTGCCTGCCGATCCTGCACCGATGAGTTCCCGGGTCAACGCGAGAAACTTTCCACCCATCACATTGGCCTGGTACTTTTCCAGGGTATTGGACCGACCTGTCCGGCCAATTTTTTCGCGGCGAGCATCGTCCTGGAGCAGTTCATGCCAAGTTCGAGCCAAGGCCTCCGGATTGTTTGGCGGCACGCAAAGGCCCCCACCCGTCGCTCCGATGATTTCCGGAAAAGCCGCCGACCGCGGTTGGACTACCGGCACCCCGCAGGCCATGGCCTCAATCAGATACAACCCGAAAGCCTCCGGATAAGTTGCCGGCACCGAAAAGACGGAAAGGCTCCGCAAAAAATCCACTTTTTCATGGTGGTCCAAATTGGGCCTCCAATCCACCGATGAACCCAAACCGGCCCGGGCCAAGTGACCCTGCAATTTGGTGACTAATGGTTTATCGCCCTCCGTCATGGCTCCGGCAATTTTAAGCCGCGTCTCCCCATGGCCTATTTCCTTTTTCAAGAAAATAAAAGCGTCCACCAATCCTTCCAATCCTTTTACACGGCACATCCGAGCCAAGTATCCGACCGCCCTTGGATGCTCCGGATCGGCAGCCGAATAACTATCCAGATGAAGCCCGTTTGCTATCACCCGAATGGACCCGGCAGCCAGACCGAGACGTTCACACATGAAGTCCGCATAATACCGACTCGGCGCCACAAGAGCATCCGAGGCGTTCAGCCTTTGGGCTAACAATTCCCAGCACCGGCTTCTGTAAGGTTCGGAAAGGCTGTCCAGAAATGTGTCCTCACCTTGAAAAAATAGAACGACCGGGACTCCTGATCTGGCTTTCAATTCTTCTGCCATTCCGGCCTGCAGTGCGGTGGATAAACAAATCACATCCGGTTCTTCTCGCTCCAACCAATCGATCAACTTATCCAATTCACCGCGAAAATCGCTGGCCTCCACGTCGAGCATTTGCAAAGTCATTTCGCCATGTTCCCGGGCGGACGTCATGTGACTGTGTCTGGCCGCCCATCGCAATAAACCAGCCGAATTCAGCGCTCGGTGCAACCAGACGGGGGCCCTCCGAAACAGCGGGATCTTTTGTTGCAGGTAGACGTTGATTCCACCGAAAAATATCGGTGTGTCCTCCAGTCCAGGCAGCGCCTCCTCGTCCAGCACCAGAGGAAGGTACATGGGCAGAATGGTCGCGTCTTCACCCATGTGTATCAATTCTTTGGCCAGGACGTTGTCGCGCATGCAAGCGCCGCAGTAGTAGCTGCCGGTTCCGGGTGTCAGGAAGGTGATTTTCACAGGCAAGAATTAAGGTTTTCCATCACGCCGTCGACGCCTCCGCCCGAACTCGACCATGGGCCAGGGATGCGGGTATTTCGGCAAATCCTTTCATGGCCTCCAGCAACTCAATGTAGTCCTCGTCCACCAGGTTACCGATCAGGCAATCGGTCAAGGAGCCCCTCAAGTCGCCATGGGCACGGATCAGATCAGAAAAACTGAACCGCTCATCATAGAAGGCATAGACTACTTTGCGCATAACTTCGATCGCTCGGCACAGCCGCTCCCCATATTGGGAAAAGGACCCCGCCAGAACGGGGCCATCCCTGCGCAGAGCGACATCCGCGGCGTCAGCAGCCATTTCGGCGCTTTTCAATGCCAGGAATACCCCTGAAGAGAATACGGGATCCAGAAAGGCAAAGGCATCACCGATTAAAACCAGGCCATTGGTGGCGCAATACTCCGAACGGTAGGAATAATCCCCCGTCACCCAATACCGGCCGAACTGCTTCCCTGGCAAGAGGTGTTCTTCCACCCACGGATTGTTTCTGATTTCCCGCTCGAATATGGCTTTTGGATCGCGCGTGTCGCGGAAGAGATAATCCCGTTCCGCCACGACGCCTGAACTCACCACATCGTCTTGCAGGGGAATATTCCAAAACCAGCCCTTGCCCTCGAGGTAGGCCACCGTAGTAGCCCCTTCATCCAGGCCCGGATCGCGCTTGGCCCCCTTGTAAAGGGTCCAGATGGAAACCTTGTTTAATTTCGCATCCCGCTTGCGCCAGCCCGATTTGCGCAGCCAAAGCGCATCCCGTCCGCTGGCATCCATGACCAGACGGGCCTTCAGGTCGATCGAATCTCCGTCCGCCGGCTTCGCCCTGACCCCAATGACAAAACCCTTATCATCCTGGAGGAAGTCGGTAACCTTCATCGCCTCCCGCACCTCGGCGCCCTTTTCCCGGGCGTGGTCCAGCATCATGGCATCGAAATCCTGCCGCCAGACCTGCCAGGTCGTTGCTGCCGGATGATCGAGGTGTTGAAAAAAATAAAAGGGAGTGGAAACTTTTCCATTGCGACCCACAAACTGAACACTGTGTTTTTTGACGTAGCCCAATTGGCGGATTTTATCCAGCACCCCCAGCCGCTCAAAGGTGAAGTAACAATAGGGCATGAGAGACTCCCCGATGTGATAGCGGGGAAATCTTTCCTTCTCGAGAATCACGACCTGCCAGCCTTTTTCCGCCAACAACGCACCAGCGGTGGACCCGGCGGGGCCGCCGCCAATGATGACCACGTCTGCCTCTTTGCAATGCGCCATGATCTCTAGCTATTTTGGCGCATGTGATTTGTCAACCTGGACTTCTAGCCCGCATTTCTCACAAAATTCGTAGCGAGCGAACGGAGGTCGAGTGCTGGTGCGGGTTTCGGGCAGATTCGCGGATGAAGCTGGGTCGACACCCTGCGAAGTCGAGAATCCAACGAAGTCCGCTCCAGTGCCGACATACCGGAGCGCAGTAGAAAATTTGTGAGACATGCGGGCTAGGGCGCTTTCGGCACCAGAAGAAAGAGGAAAGTTATCAGTATTCAGCAGGTGCCGCAGGCGCCCTGACGGAGGGCGGGTTTTCCAACCCGTCGGTCCGGGATCGCTTCTCGACCGAGATAGCGCAAAGCGCCCACTGAACTCTGCCCTCTAACCTGTACTTCACTCTTCACTCTTTCCACTGACCCGAAGCGCCCTCCTACTTGGCCGTAATGGTTCCCTGCATGAGAGCGAAGTGGCCCGGGAAGCTGCAAAGGAAGGGGTAGACGCCGGCTTCGGGCAGAATGAAGGTGATAGTGTCCTCCTCGCCTGGACCCAGCAATTTGGTTTGGGCGAGGATCAGGGCCTGGTTGGCAGCATCTTGAGGAACGTAGTCGTTGGCAACGGCTCCAACCGCTGCAGTGCCAAAACCAATGACGTTTGATCCCGGCTTGAGTATTATGAGGTTATGCCCCATGGCGGCCTTGGGAAGCTGCCCCACGTTCTTCAATGTCAGGGTCACTTCCTCACCTGCCTCAACTTCGAAGGCTTTGGCGTTGAATTGCATGGTGTCGTTAGCGGTGATTTCAAGGGTCGTTTGTCCATGGGCTGCGCCCGCCATCATTATCGCAGATGCAGTCAGTATTATGAAAAGTTTCATTATTTTTGGTATCATTGTCTTTGAATGAATTTTATCCGGTAATCGTTAGAAAAATGAAGACTGGGGGTTTCTCGATTCCAAGTGATTTCATTGGATCCTGGAGGAAAATTTTTGGTAGAGAAAACCTGCCAAGGTAAGCACCACGGCCAATGCGGCGAATGCAATGATGCGGAAAAGTGTCTCACGAATGTCGAAAACAATCAGGCGAAAGAAAGGGACCAGGAAGGAGATCAATGCCACTAACCGATAGGGACGGCTTTTCAGGACAATTCCCAGAATGAGCAGACCGGTGCTGAAGGCAGTCAGACAAGGGGTATATAAACGTTCCCAGTTCAGCAGAGGATAAGCGAAAGTCGCGGCAAATACCAGGAATGCCACAAATCCGCTAACCCAAGCGAGAACCCTGATGGTCTGCTCGGAAAGTTTGGGGTGCGGCTTTACTTGGGCATACCCCCCAGCCGCCAACCAAAAGGTCATGGTACTGAGCCCGGCCAGGAGCACCTGCCCGGAGCGAGGCGCATTGTCCAACCATGCTCCCAGCGAAAGATTGAGCCACAGATTGAGGATAAGAATGACCGGAACCAGCGCACAAACGACCGAGGCGACAAATGAGACCCACATGGACCGCCCATACCAGAGAACGTAATATATCAGCCCTAAGGCAACCCATAGCAAGAGCTGATTAGTCAGCGACACGGTGGTGGAGAAAACCCAATTCGCAGCAAATAAAAAGAGTGCGTTGAGTATCCACCACATCAAGTCTCGACGCTTCAGGTAATGGGTTAACGATTTGAGCTGCGGATAGACGACTCCCAAATTTGCCAGCACCCCCACAACTATAAGAAAGGCGTACAAAGCAGTGGCAGAATTATCGGTGGGAGGGTAGTCAAAAAACAGATACAACAGGGGCAGTGGAGCCCACTCGGCTATGCGCTTCAACGGAGAATAACCGGCAAAAAACAACAACATGGCAGATACACCCAATGCGAACGGATACCAGGTATGGGTCCCAAAATTGCGTAAATAAACCAGAACCGTCATTATCCATAACCCATGAATGATGGTTTCAATCAGATTATGCCGGGGGATCTTGAATTTGAGCAGTCCAAGCAAGCAAGCGGCCGCGACAAATAAAACGACCAGCAAGGTGTGGACACCCGATGGGAAGCGCCAAAACCATAAATTCGAGGTCAAAAACAAGAGGGCGCCCGCAATCAGGGGTATCCAGGCCTTCACCTTGGGCGCCAGTGCCATGAGCAGGATAGCGAGGGCCATCAGGGCCAAGCTGGCGGCCGTGCCCAAATTGCCCAATTGAGAGCTTGTTGCAAACCCATATGCCGCACCAAACAGCATTAATGCAAAAACCCCATACACCAACTTGCGCCCCAAATTTCGGTCGGACATAGCCGACATCAAACAGCCCAATCCCCCCACCGAAACCAGGATATAAAGGCCCTGTATCACCCAAAGAACACTAAATTCAGGTTGGTCGAAACGGGTCTCCAGGAAAATTCCGAAGGAGGCTAACCAAGTCAGTACCGTCAAAGTTTCCAGCCAGAAACTCTTTAACCGGTGAACCGATGAAACGAGGATCAAAACGTGCAGGCCCAATGCCATCCACCGAAGTTCGTCATGTAAATAATTGATTAACCACAGGGAGGCCAGAACCGAGCCTTTTAGAAAAAACAAGTGAAATTCGAGGCCTTGATTTTTCCGGAACAGCCAAACCAGGGACCAGGCCACAAAAACCAGAGCCAGAACTCCATAGAATGCGGTTTTCTCAAGGGGATAAAAATGGGCTACAAACAGATAACCCAATCCGATAGCCAAGCTTGTATTCAATGCCTGATACAACCGATTCCACTTGGAGTCCAAAAACGCCGGCTCAGCCAGAAACGCCTTACAGGCCGGTAGTATGGAAACGGTTAAAATCAAAAAAACGATAACGGACCAGAATGCCGGATAGACAGCGGCATCCTTGATGAATTCCATCCCGACAAATCCGGCCAATGGCAAATATACACCGGCCATGGATAGACTTACCAAAGTCAATCCTCCAATTCGGCGATAGGAAATCAAACCAGCCAGGTAAACCAACAGGGCCGATACCAAGGCAGCTTCCCTGAATCCTTCCAAAGCCGCAAACAGCGAGAAGACATATCCGAATATCACTGCCAGTATAAGGATTCCCCTATCCTTTTTCCAACTGCCCATGCCGAAATTGAGAACTAGGGCCGCAAGCTGCATCAGGCCGGCAATGATCGGACTGTCCACCACCTTTACCGGTTGCACGGTATAGCCAGCCACACTACTGACATAAACCATGGATAAGCCCGTCGCCACGAGCACATTACCCAGTCCGGGAAACTTTCTGCCAACCATCAGCCCCAGGCCAAACACGCCAAAGGATGCCGCCACCATTTCAGAAAACCTGACCCAGGGAGCCAGGTTTTGACCGACATAGACGGCAAAGAAAATAATGGTCAGGATGGCCAGGACCCCACCCAGACGAGGGGCCCACCATTGCATTAATACCAGCTCGGAAGACGCTTCTTCCCGTAGGGGTGGCCATAAGCCGATACTTCTCAAAAAACCTATCGCCTTAGGCCCCCAAGTAGCGGTTTTCGGCCGGGAGGCGGGTTCTTCTTTTGGTAGTGTAACAGTCCCGGCAACCTCGGGAACCTGGGACAGTGGAGGCTGTGCTGCCGTCGGACCTGAAATTACAATATCCTGAGCCGGGGAATCCGTTGCCTCGGAAACGGGAATGCCAGTCTCCGGTGACGGAGTCGGCTCGGGTTCAATTACGGGTTTAGATAGCTCCTTCGGCTTCGTTTCCTGGAATTTCCTTTCCAACTGACCAAGTCGCCACTCCAGGGCTTTAATTCGGTCATTGGATTTAAACAAGCGGATCAAAATGACCGCCAAGACGCCTAAGCAAATAACACCAATCAGGATTTCCATTATAGGAAGGCCTGAAATTAAATCTGGTCTTTCAAATTCCACTCCCTTGGATGGACCACATCGTACTCCACCTTGTATTCCTTCGATTGTTTCGGGGTCAAACGCTCTTCCCAAAAGAAAACACCCGTGTCATCCTCGAACTCCACCTGAGATTTATCCGGAGCCCAGCGTTTAACCGCGATCTTTTCGTTCCGCGAAATCGGGAACCGCTCGAACACTTTCACTTGATGATCCATGGAATGAAAGTTTTGCACTTCTATGGTAAAAGCCCTTTTTAGAACCGTCGTCTTGTCTATCAGCCCGGTGTATTGGGTTTCCCGCAAGGTTTCCTTTCGATTGACAATAATAAAGTCGTCCACTCCCAACGAAAGCTCCAACTCATCCCCCGGAATGGTGTAGGGAATGGTTACCCGTGAGGTCAACATCCCATCGATAAAGACCTGGGCCTCTCCCTGAATCAACGGCAAATCAAAAGCATTGGTCGTTTTCGTTTTCAAGAAACCTTTCTCCTGCAGGAGGGGCACCACTTCACTCCAGAATTGAGGCTGAAATCCCCGGGTAATAATGGGAAAACGGGAAGGCTTCCTCTGGGAGGCCAAGCTGACTCGCGCCGGCAAACTTGCAGAAAAAGAAGACATCCCTGCCCTGATCCGAATCTCTGCCCTCATCCGAGTCTCTGCCAGATAGTCAGGAGAAGCCTGATCTTCCAGGCTGAATACACTCAATTCAATAACTTCTTCCTTCTCTTGAACAAATGCATCCGTTTGCCTTTCCCTGTAAGATCGTTGCGGCTGCAAATAAATCGGCTGCAATTCCGGGGCATTTCCCGAAAGATTCGGCTGACTGGTGGATATGGTCACTGCGACTTCGTCCCAACTCTCTCCCGTTTCCTGCCAGAGGTTGGCTTGGTAAGCTATTTCCATGGAATTGTCGGAAGAGTCGACCCGCACCGCGTAAGAAGGAAACCAATTCGCATCGGACACCAGGTAGTTGAACACCAATTTTACCTCCCCGGCTTCGGCAGCAAATATCCGTGCCGTCACTTCGCCCTGCAATTTATCCGCCTTTTTGGTCTCTTCTGCCAGTTCCTCCAGCAACTCTTCCAAATCCTCATCCAGCCCAGCAACCTTTTCATCGATTTTCCGAATGGCCGCCTGGGTTTCACGGCTGACACTTTGTTGAAATTCCAGCACCTCTTCCGCCCGCATCATAGAATTCATATCATGGTCTGCCTCACCAAAATCCTCGGTAAATGAAGCGCTTAAACTATTGGCAAAATTGATCCGGGCTTGCTCATCCTTCTTCTCCGCCTCGAGCAATCCAATACGATCTCTCAACCCTTTAATCTCATCCTTCAGACGTTTTTCTACCTCCGTATCCTCTCTGTCCTTCCCAGGTTCAAATTTTAAATTATCCAGGCGAATGGGAACACCCTCGACCAGCCCCAACTGCATCTGATTTATGTCCAAGTCCGTCGGCAGCCCCGAGAACTGCAGCAAATTTTCGCCCGCCGCCAGATCGATCTCGACGGAACGTGTCACCCGCGCCGAGCCCATATACACGACAACTTCCGTTAAAATGGAGTCCGTAGGTGTTTGCGATTGGAGTGGTGGCAGGAATCCCAAGGTTCCCAGGACAAGCAGTATAAACCGAGTCATTTTCATTAGAATAGGTATCTCACAAATTTTCTAGCAAGGGAACAAGATCGATTCCTGCAGGAGATCACCTTCTGTTCCTTCGGAATATTTCAGCAGTTGACATATAGTATTACTATGATACTACTATTTTGTGCCTAAGAAAATTCGGGAATTGCTGTCTGCCCTCAAGAAGCATAGGTTCAAGGACCGGGGTGGGAAAGGCAGTCATCGAAATCTCATTCACCAAGAAGGCATAAGAATTACCATTTCCGGGAACCTCCGAAGTGATGCCAAACGATATCAGGAGCGGGCCGTGGAAGAAGCAATAAGGAGAGTTAGAAATGATAAAAAGAAGTGATGCATATCTCAAGGTAGTGGAATGGAGTGAAGAAGACCAATGTTATATCGGCACTTCACCTGGTCTCATGTTCGGTGGAGTACACGGACCAACGGAGAAGAAGGTATATGAAGAGTTGTGCCAAGTTGTGGATGGATGGGTGCAACAATCCGAAAACGATGGGATTCCGTTGCCTGCGGCAACCGCAGATAAACGATACAGCGGAAAGTTTGTCCTTCGCGTGGGTGAAAACGTCCACAAGGCCTTGGCAATTCGAGCCATGCAGAAAGGCCAGAGCCTCAACTCTTATTGTAAGCAAGTCCTTGAAAAGATGGGAGTATGAATGAGCAAGCATAGCTAATGCCATCTCATTCAACATCCTAATTTGGCAGATCGGTTTGGGTATCGACGTCCCTTACGATTTCAGAGGAGTCAACCTCCACTTCGAACAACGATGGTCCGGCTTTGTTCAAGATAGATCGGGCCCCTTTATCTCCGGCCAATTTCCCCAACTCCGTCCAGTAGGCCACGGGAAAGATGACCGGATGCCCGCGGCGGCCTTTCACCATTGGAACCACAATCCGCTCACCATGGTGTTGCCGGAAAACCTCGATCACCCGTCGAACCATCCGGGAAGAGAGGAAGGGCAAATCACCCAGGCATACCAGGATGCCCCCACAATTATCGCTTTCCAGCGCCTTCATCCCCTTGGCTAGGGAGGTTCCCATACCCTCCGGCCACCCTTTGTTTCGGACCAGTTTGACCTCGTATCCTCGAAGCAAGGATGTAATCGAGGCATAATCGGCCCCGGTCACCACGACAGCATCGTCGACTCCACCTGCCATCACCGCCTCGACTACTCTTTGCAGCATGGGCCGGCCATCCACCTCGACTAGTAGTTTATTGCTATCTCCAAAACGCCGCGATGGTCCCGCCGCGAGAATGACAGCGTGGATCAGGCCCGAACCGAAATCCCTCATGCCTGTGTTGCCTTGGTCTTCGGACCCCGTTGTGGTGGACTCGAATTCTTCACCTGCACGATTTCCGCCATGATACTGATGGCAATTTCGGCAGGCGTCCTGCTTCCAATGTCCAGACCTATGGGACCGTGAATGCGCCCCAGATCCTCCTCTCCGAATCCCCTCGCTGCTAGCCGTTTCAAACGGGCCGCATGACTGCGCCGACTCCCCAGGGCGCCCATGTAACCACAGTCGCTATTCAGGAATACCGCCAGGGCCTGGTCATCGATCTTGGGATCATGCGTCAGCATGGCCGCACAATCCAATTCGTCCAACTCGAAGGCGGCCAGGGCATCCTCCGGCCAAGCGCCTATCAATTGATGGGGCGCCACCTCGAAGCGTTCCGCTTGGGCGTAGGATTCCCGTGGATCGATGACAATAGCCCGATAATTAAGGGATCGGGCGATGCTGACCAAATGCACCGCAATGTGCACCGCCCCCACGATAAAGAGACGGTGAGGTTTGGTCAGCGACCTCAGGAGGAGCTTTCCGTCCGCCGTTTCAATTTCCCGGGTTTCCGCCCGCTCGGCCAAATGTTTTCGGGCCAATTCCAAGGTATCGGCAGACCATTGCGATTCCTCCCCTACCAGCGAACCATCCGCCCTCAAAAGTGCCTGTTTCCCCTCCCCATCCATCCAGGTGGCTACTTCGTAATTATTCAGGAGGGTTGTCAATTCAGGTAAAACCACTTCATCGTATTCAAAGGGCTCTATGCGCACCCGGATCTTTCCCCCGCAGGAAAACGCCACCTCCCAGGGCAACCCCTGACTGGGACCGAATTCGGCCCAGCGGGTCATGCCATCCTTCATGCAGGCCCGCGCCAACTCTATCACCTCCATCTCCACGCACCCGGCGCTGACAGAGCCGATAAACCGTTCCCCACTCGCATCGATGGCCAGCACGGATCCAATACCGCGGGGAGAAGGATTCCGGGCCTTTACCACAGTCGCCAATGCGAAGGGTTCCCCCGCTTTCACCCATGGCTTGAGCTGTGGCCAAATGTCGTGCATGTCCTAAATTCCTACTTCCCAAAAACCGGCTCAGAGAATATGGTCTTGAAGGTCTTTGAAAAACATATTCTGAATCAAGGTTATGGCTACAATCCAACTCAAGGTTAATCAGGAAGGGCGAGAACTTCACGATATCGATCCCGCCACCCCGTTGCTCTGGGCTTTGCGCGACCATCTGGGGCTGGTCGGCACAAAATACGGCTGCGGTAAGGGACTGTGCGGCGCCTGCACCGTTCACATCAACGGTGCGGCCATTCGCTCCTGCAGCATGCCGGTTTCCTCGGTGGCCGGGCAATCGGTTACCACCATCGAAGGTTTGGCCCCGGATCACCAAAACCTGCACCCATTACAGGAGGCTTGGATGGAACTCGACGTTCCCCAATGCGGTTACTGCCAAGCCGGCCAGATCATGAATGCCGCCGCTTTGCTCCAGACCAACTCCCATCCATCGGATGAGGATATCGATAATGCCATGTCCGGCAATCTTTGCCGCTGTGGTACTTACACCCGCATCCGTGCCGCCATTCACACCGTAGCCGGGAAAGGAGGCGCCTCATGAAAAATAAATTCTACCGTTCCGACCTTATTCCGGATATCGACATGCCGGCCGAATTCGTCCATTGGGAAAACCGGATGGATGTCGAAAAAGCCGCCAACGATTCCAGTTCCTGCCCCTTTATTCCCCGCCGCCAATTTTTGAAATTATCCGGCTTGGCCGGGGGCGGACTCGTCCTGGCCTTTTCACTGGGTCGCGGGCCGAAGGCAGCCGCCTCTTCGGACAAGCAAACTTCCGGCGATAAATTCGCCCCCAATGCCTTTATTCAGATTGCAAGGAATGGAGCGATTGTCATAGCCGCCAAGAACCCAGAGGTGGGCCAGGGAGTAAAAACATTTCTACCCATGATCATCGCCGAGGAATTGGAAGTCCCATGGGAATCCGTCACGGTCAAGCAATCCGAAATCGACCTGAAACGATTCGGACGCCAATCCGCTGGTGGCTCCCAATCCACCCCTCGCAATTGGGACCTGCTCCGTCAAACTGGCGCCGTCGCCCGCACCATGCTTGTGACGGCCGCGGCCCAGACCTGGGGCGTCAGCGAGTCCCAATGCAAGGCCGACCAGGGTTACGTGGTCAACCGATCCACCGGCAAGCGACTCGCTTACGCCGAGTTGGCCTCGACGGCGGCGGCCTTACCCATCCCCGAAAAGGATTCCGTCAAACTCAAAGACCGGAACGAATACAAATTGCTGGGCAAGTTCATTCCCGGGGTGGACAACCGAGCCCTGGTAACGGGACAGCCCTTGTTCGGTATCGACCAGCAATTGCCCGGGATGCTCTACGCCGTCTATGTCAAATGCCCCAACTTCGGGGGTGTGGCCAAAAAGGCCAACCTCGATGTGATCAGGAAGCGACCGGGGGTAGTGGATGCCTTTATCCTCAAAGGGAATGGAAATGAGCTGGAACTGATGTCTGGCGTGGCCATTGTCGCCAAGTCCACCCACCAAGCCTTTCAGGCCGAAAAAGCCTTGCGTGTAACTTGGGATAAATCCACCGCCTCCGACAACTCCTGGGAAGCCTATAAAGCGGAAGCTCAGTCCATCGGCCCCAAAGCGGGCCAAATTACGGACCAAATGGGTGATGCGGAGGCAGCTTTGGCCCAGGCGGACCAAACGGTGGAAAGCTTCTACACCTACCCTTTCCTTTCCCATGCCAATTTGGAGCCCCAGAACTGCACAGCCTGGTATCATGACGGTAAAATGGAAATCTGGGCCCCTTCCCAGACACCGCAAAATGTAGCCAGGATGATAAGCAGCGTATTGGGCATCGATCCATCCGATGTTCTCATTCACCAATTGCGCATCGGTGGAGGCTTTGGCCGGCGCCTCATGAACGACTTCGTGGTCGAAGTATGCGCCATCGCCAAACAAATCGACGCCCCGGTCAAGCTTACCTGGACCAGGGAAGCGGACATGGCCCACGATTTCTACCGCCCGGGGGGGTTTCACCACCTGAAGGGCGCTCTCAGCCAAGGCAGATGGACCGGTCTGCTGAATCACTTTGTCAGCTTCACTCCGGAGGGAGGCGACGGAAAACAACCGGTGCGAGGGGGAAACCTGAGCCCCGACCTGTTCCAGTTTCCGGAGATTCCCAACCTGCGCCTGGACCAAACCTTTTTGCCCTCCAGGGTTCCAACCGGTTATTGGCGCGCTCCCCGCTCCTGTGCCGTGGCCTGGGTGTTCCAGAGCTTTGCCAACGAAATGGCTGTAGCCGCCGGTCGCGATCACCTCGAATTTCTACTGGAGCAGTTTGGTGAGCCGCGCTGGCTGGAGGAGGGTGAGCGAAGGGCCCTTCATACCGGACGAGCCAAAGATGTGGTTGAACTGGCCGCAAAAAAAGGTGACTGGGGAAAACCAATGTCCCAAGGACGGGGTCGCGGTCTGGCCTTCTATTTCAGCCACCTCGGCTATTTTGCCCAAGTAGCTGAAGTCACGGTAGACGCGAGCAACCGGGTTAAAATCGACCGGGTGGTGGTCGCTGCCGACGTGGGAATGCTTCTCAACAAGAGTGGTGGCGAAAACCAGGTCGAAGGTTCCGTCGTCGATGGCATCAGCACCCTGGCCGGGCAGGAAATAACATTCGAGGGCGGAGAGGTTCTGGAAACAAACTTTGACGACTATCCGCTGGGCAGGATGGCCTCGACTCCGAAAATCGAAATGCATTGGCTCACCACCGATTGGTCCCCCACCGGCCTGGGAGAACCCGCCTTTCCCCCCGTTGCCGGCGCGGTCTGTAATGCCATTTTCGATGCCACCGGCCATCGGATTCGCACCATGCCCATCTCCAAGGAAGGGTTTCACATCTAGTGTGACGTCCCTGAAAATAAACCACCACAGAGAGGGAGAAACCACGGATTACACGGATGGGCACGGATAGAAATTTTAACGCCAACGGCGTTGAACTCCAAAGCCCAGTGTCGCGTAGCGCACGCTGGGTAGGAACAGGAACAAAATTACGAACCCCAACGGGGTTCCACAAACATGGGGATCGTGATGGGGGATATCCTGAAGGCAAATTCATACGAAAAAGTCCGGCCTTGGTGTGAACAAATTAACGGGACATGACACTGGGAACATTCAACCCCTGATCAGGAATGGTTGAAAATGGTTCCCGGAAGTGGAGCATGACTACCGGGACAGATGAGGTGGTCGACGCTTAAGTAATTGTATAACCCCTACCAATACCCAAGACATAAGCACATGAGTTTAGCTCAATTAAAAGATAAAGTAATTCTCGTAACCGGGGCCAATACCGGCATAGGTGAACACACGGCCCGCCTTTGCATCGCACAGGGGGCCAAAGTGGCGTTGCACGGCCGCCGACCGGACGCCGTGCAACGAGTGGTCGATTCCCTGGGCCCCAATGCCCACGGAGTGATCGGGAACCTGGAAAAAGCAGAAGATCCGGCCAAGGTGGTCGCACAAACCATCGATAAATTTGGCCGACTGAACGGAGTGGTCAATAATGCCGCCAGCACAGCCCGCATGTTTTTCGAGGAAACCGAGGTCGATTTCTTCGACACCATGATGGCCATCAATTGTCGCGCGCCCTTCATGATTTGCCGGGCCGCCATCCCCTACCTGAAGGCGACCCAAGGATGCGTGGTCAATGTGGGCTCCATAAATGCCCTGGGAGGAGAACGCATGCTGGCCGCTTACAGCGTATCCAAAGGCGCCCTTCTCACCCTTTCCAAGCATCTGGCCAACCTCTACGACAAAGACCGGGTCCGCTTCCATCACATCAACCTGGGCTGGGTGCTCACCGAGAACGAATACAAGTTGAAGATCGAGGACGGGTTGTCGAAGGATTGGCCCGATCTGGTGCCGCCGCTCATGGTTCCCCGAGGAGAAATGACCAAACCCGAAGAAGTGGCCAAGGTCATCGTATTCTGGTTGAGCGACGATTCAAAACCCTTCAGCGGCACCGTCTTCGAACTCGAGCAATATCCCTTCGCCGGCCGCATCCCCAGCCTCGATGCCGACTTTATCGAAGGGACATAACCTGGAAAATCCCGCCACACTAATTCCTTCACCCTCCTTGGAAATTGACTTGTGGGTTGAAAGTAATCATAATTGTGTGCAACCATTTTTAATTAATCGCTAAACCCCGAAGAACTCATGGCACGTTTATCCCGTAGACATTTCCTGAAAGGCACCGCCCTGGCCGCTGGCTCCTTTTATATCAGCTCGAATTTAAAGGCCCAATCCGCCAACCAGAATGTCGGCATGGCGGTTATCGGCCTCAACGGTAAAGGAAAATCGGCCATCAGGGACGTCCTCCGCACCGAAGGATCGCGTCTGCTGGCGATTTGCGACGTAGACAGTGAAATCCTTCAGAAACGTGCCGTGGAAATCGAGGCCGAACACGGGGTCAAGGTCAAAACTTACACCGATTACCGCAAAATATTGGATAGCAAGGACATCGACGCCATCATCATAACGACTCCCAACCACTGGCATGCCCTCATGGCCATCCAGGGTTGCCAGGCCGGAAAGGACGTCTATTGCGAAAAACCGGTCTGTCATAATATCTGGGAAGGCCGGCGCATTATCGAAGCGGCCAGAAAATACGACCGCATCGTGCAAAGTGGTTTCCAAAACCGTTCCGACGATGGATTGCGGGAAGCCTTTCCCTATATCCTGGAAGGCAACGTCGGGAAAATCCAGATGGTTCGCGGTCTCTGTTATAAAAACAGGACCGGTATCGGCAAACGCTCCACTCCCTTGATGCCGCCGAGTAATGTCGATTACAATTTATGGCTGGGGCCGGCCCAGGACGAGCCCATCTACCGCGATCGACTCCATTACGACTGGCACTGGAGCTGGAACACCGGCAATGGGGACATCGGCAACCAGGGACCCCACGAATTCGATCTCATCCGTTGGATTCTGGGAGATCCGGAGCATCCCCAGGAAGTGGTCAGTTTTGGAGGACGGTTTGCCTGGAATGATGCCGGCCAGACCCCCAACATGCAAATTGCCGCCCTTAGTTGGGGAACCATCCCGGTTCTATTTGAGGTGCGCGACCTCTACATCAGTCCGGATACACCGGCCCCATCCAGTTACAAGGGCCGCCGCATCGGGGTGATTGTCACCTGCGAAGGCGGAGAGTTCAACGGCGGCCGTGGGGGCGGAATTCTCTACGATGACAAGGGAAAGAAAATGAAATCCTGGAAGGGTGACGCCGGTTTCGATCATTTCCCGAATTTTATTCGTGCCGTGAAAAACCGGAAAAGCGACAACCTCCGCTCCCCCATTGAAAGCGGATTCAAATCCAGTTGCTTGGCCCACATGTGCAACATCTCCTATCGCACCGGTCAGGAGGTGAACCCGAAACGGGTGGAAAACTTTGTAGCCAAGGATGACACATTACAGGAAACCTACGACCGGTTCCATAAGCACCTCCAGGATTGGAACATCGATTTCAAATCGGATAAGTGGACCATGGGCCGCAAGCTGAGATTCAACGGCAGCAAGGAACGTTTTGCCGGAAATGGCGAATTGGCCAAGGTTGCCAACTCCATGATCAAAGACGATTACCGCCAATCCTTCGAAGTTCCATCCATGGTTTAAATACCATCGGGGTCATTTCTTGAAATCGTGCAGGTTAAGGCAGGATTTAAGAATTGACCCCTTCCCCAGTAAGAAGACCCTTTTCTACATGCGCCAAGGGGTCCCGACTGGCGCTCCGTAACCCGAACCATTCTCATCCATGGCTACTTCAGACACCGGTTGCACCATCGCTCCCTATTTCAAACTCTCCGATGAGAATTTGCCGAAATTCAAAGCTATGTGTGAACAGTTTGTCGATCTCACCGACAACGAAACCAAGGTTCAATACTACGGATTTTCCTTCCACGGCAACGAAGCCCATTGCCGGGAAGGCTATGAAGACGCCGAGGGATTGCTCGCCCACCTCGACAACGTGGGCGAACTGCTGGGAAAGGCCTTGGAAATTGCCGACCTTATACGACTCGAGGTCCACGGCCCGGCTGAAGAACTGGAAAAACTGCGGGAACCGTTGGCGAATTTGGAAGTTACCTTCTACACCCTCGAATACGGCTTCCGGCGTTAGTGTGGCGTCTCTGAAATAAATAACCTCAGAGACCTCAGAGAGGAGAGAGAAACCACGGATTACACGGAAGGGCACGGATAGAAATTCTAACGCCAACGGCGTTAAACTCCAAAGCCCAGTGTCGCGTAGCGCACACTGGGTAGGAATAGGTAAAAAATTACGAACCCCAACGGGGTTCCACAAACATGGTGATCGTGATGGCGAATATCCTGAAGGCAAATTCGCAGGAAAAAGTCCGTCAATGGTGTGAACAAATTAACGGGACGCCACACTAGTTCATCTTCTCCCCAATTCCTCATTCTTCATTCCTAATTCCTAATTGGCGCCTGTGGCGCCTCTGGGCGCCTCTCCGCCTTCTCCATGGTCCAGCCGGTAAAGCCGTATATCAGGGAGATAATCGGGTTGAGCAGGTTCAAAAAAGCGTAGGGCAGATAGGCGAAAGGATTTACCATGAGAGCCGCCATCATGGTCGCCCCACAGGTGTTCCAGGGAATGAGGGGTGAGCTGAGGGTACCCGCATCTTCCAGGCAACGGGACAGGTTCTTCATATGCAGACCTGCCGCTTCAAAGGAATTCCGGTACATGCGGCCCGGAAGGATAATGGAGAGGTACTGATCCGGGGCCATAATATTCATCCCGATACAGGTGGCGAGGGTGGCTCCTACCAACCGGCCCGTGGTAGTGGCGGTTTTTAGCACAGCCCTGGAAATGGCGGTCAACATGCCCGTGCCTTCCATCAGCCCCCCAAAAGCCATGGCGCAGAGAATTAGCGAAATCGTCCAGAACATGCTCTCCAGCCCTCCTCGGGACAACAACTCGTCAATGTGAGGGTCGCCCGTATCCGAAACGTAACCCTCCTGCAAAATGGCAAACATGGAGGCGACCGGTATGTCCTGCAGGAATATTCCCAATGCAGCCCCGACAAATGCGCCACCCAATAGCGCGGGCAAGGCTGGCATCCGCAGGGCTATCATGAGGATAACCGAAATCGGCGCCAACCATAACCAGGGACTCAAATTGAATTCACTCCTCAATACGGCGTTCAGGGCCTCCACATTTTCGATGCTGGCGGCGCTCGATCCCTGCGATATTCCCAACAGGCCATAAAGGACCAGCGCGATGGCCAAACTGGGAACTGTGGTGTAAAGCATATGCCTGATGTGAACAAACAATTGCGTTCCAGCCACGGCCGGAGCCAGGTTCGTGCTGTCGGATAAGGGCGATAATTTATCCCCGAAATAGGCTCCCGATACAATGGCGCCGGCCACCATGGGCAGGGGCATCTCCAAGCCTTGCCCAGCCCCAATCAGGGCCACGCCCACCGTTCCCGCCGTAGACCAGGAACTGCCGGTGGCAAAGGATACCACCGCACAGATCAGGCAACTGGCTATGAGAAATATTTCCGGCGAAAGAAACATCAGCCCGTAATACACCATCAACGGGACTATGCCGCTGGCTACCCAGGATCCTATCAGTATACCAATGGCCATTAATATGAGGACGGCAGCCATGGCCAAGGAGATCCCCCTCACCATCGAAGCCTGTAAATCCTTCCAGGAATACCCCAACCTGATCCCCGCTATCCCCGCCACGCAACAGGCCAGGATGAGGGGCAAATGAGGCGAAGCCTCCAATAAGAAAATTCCCGCGAACAATGCCCCTATCAAAAAGAGAACCGGAATAAGGGCATGGCCGAGAGAGGGAGTTTTGGGCGCTGCATCCATGATTGCGGAAAGGGTCAAAAACGAAAATCGCTCAGCTAAGCGCCATTCGCCTTCGACCCCTTTCTTGCGCCCCCGAGTTGGCCGGCCAATTCCCCTTCAATCCATTGCTCCAGCATGCGTCTTTCGTAGTAGAAACTTCTCCTCGAATTGATCCCACGCGAATAGCGTTCCTGGTAAGACAACTCTCTGAGCCGCTTTTCGCCTTCAACCAAGAGGGTTCCCTCATCATCCTCCAACCGGTAGGAAAATACCGCCATGGGAGGATACCGGCTGCGATAAAAACGCACATCGTTCCATGGAACCCTTTGCCAGGGCTCGAAGCCGCCTGCCAGATCGATATCCTGAAAATCCAGCTTCAGCACCACACCCACCGGAAGCGCTTTCTCGACTACGCGTTCCAGGTAGCGTTTGATTTCCCTGCTGAAAAATGCCGGATCAATGGTTCTACGGGTTTGAGAATACTCAAAATCGGTAAATGCCTTCGGGTCGGCGAATGTCAAAGCCACCTCGCCGCGCAACCCGACCGTCGCGCCGAGAATAATCGACAGGGCCAATAGCGCCGATCTCATGAAATCCTCCTAACTTGCCAATTGCTCCAGTTTCGCCTGAAATGCCCGGGGCCGGAAGAGAAACTCAACGATGTTTCCCTCGTGCGGTTGCAGCCAATCGAGTTGGATCGTTCCCACCGGACCCAAATTCAAACGGTCAATGTGAGTCGCGTCCAGGAGTTGACGCTTCCATACCTCATCCTCGGTTATGGCGCTGCCTACAAGGGTGGGCCCGATCCGTTCGAGCATTTCCTCCTGCGGGCACCGCACCACGCTGACAAAAGGAAACATGAACTCCGTTTTGGCCATGGCCCGATCGGGCGAGTCGCAGTGCAGCACCACCGGCCTCAAGTAGCCGCAACGCTTCCGCTCCACCAGCCGATGGCCCATTTTGGCGGTGACGTGTTCCACCCCGTTTTCCTGGGACCCGGCTTCAATACTGTTCCAGATGGCTCGGGCCATGCCCGGAACCGTGAAGGCAGCCAAGGCCGACTCCGGATCTTCCGGAGGTTTCGGCTCCACCGGCCCGATTTTCTCCGCCACGGCCTGGGCAATCTCCTCCGTATGACGGGAAGCCCAAATCCCCGAACAATTTATGCAACCCCGGCCACTGTTTAAAAAAATGCTGTCGGCCATCAGGTCGATGTAATCCTCCCAATCGTCCACTACGTCGTCGCCGAGAAGGAACTTGCTATAACCCGGACCGTGCACCTGAACGCGCGGGTCGCCGCGATAACGCTCCACCGTCGGAGCGCCTCCAAAAATCATGGTTCGGCCCGATCGCATGACCACTTCCGCCCCCATGTCCGCGCCGCCCGGATAAATGGCGATGGCCTCCTTGGGCACACCGGCCTGGGTAAATGCGGCCGCCATCCGATATGGGGTCCAAGGTTCCTGCGGACCCGGTTTGAGCAACAACCCGATCTGCATCGGTATCACCGGCAACCAAAGCGTGTGCACACCGGGGGAATTGGATGGGAGCACCAACCCGAGAATGGGAGATTGCGCCTGATAACTGACCGTCACACCCCGCTCTTCCACTCCGTAGCCGCGGGTCAGGATGTCCAAGGGCAAACCACGGGTCAAGGCATCGAGGATCCTTTCCATATTCGATAAAACAAAGTGGTTTTTGCTCATGTTCGCCTTGCACATATGCTCGGGCAAACCGGTGCTGGCGGACTGCTGGCGGGCAAAATCACCCGGGGTCTGTTCGCCATCGCCCATGGGCAGGGTTCCATGGAGATAAAAGTCGGCGGCTTTTTTCATCATCTCGATCAGATCCGCGATCGGAATCCCAGTCAGCACCTGCCGGGCCCGGGCCGCCAAGCGCTTGTCTCGACCTAAAAGACCGGTGTTGGCTTGGCTCACTGAGGCCAACCTTTCCCCCGTACCGAAATGCACCACGTCATCCGTATCGAGACTGGTGTAGGGTTGGCCCCATCGAAGAATCGGAATATTGAGAACTGCCATTGGTTTTTAATTGGTTAAACGCTCCCTAGTGTCCTGTCCCGTTAATTCGTTCACACCATTGACGGACTTTTTCGTATGAATTTGCCTTCGAGATATTCCCCATCACGATCACCATGTTTGTGGAACCCCGTTGGGGTTCGTAATTTTTTACCTATCCCTACCCAGCGTGCCCTACGCGACACTGGGCTTTGGAGTTCAACGCCGTTGGCGTTAGAATTTCTATCCGTGCCCATCCGTTTCATTAGTGATCAGTGACGAGTGGTTAGTGGTCAGTGAAATTTGTCTTTTGGTTTTTGGTTTCTCTTCTCTCTTCTCTCTTCTCCCAATTCCTAAATCCTAATTGGCGCCGAAGGCGCCTTTTGTGGTGGTTTATTTCAGGGACACCACACTAGTTAGCGCATTTTACTTCGATTTTGTAAAGCATTCCCGCCTTCGGGCTCAATTCTTCTGCCTCCTCCGTGGAGCGCGGGCCGAAAGTGCGTGTCAACTTGCCAGAAACGGACTATTCCTTATAGTGAAGATAAGCTTGTAGCCGTTATCCGAAACACCCTTACGCTAGAAACATGAAAATTGCCCACCTTAAAAGCTCACTCCTTGTCAGCCTGACCGTAGCCGTCGCCCAACCCCTAATAGGACAAATTGACGTCGTAGAACGAAGGTATGTCCCCCAGGAAAACATAGAGGCCTTCATCCACCGCGAAACCACCTACTGGAGTGAAATAGCCAAACAGGCTATCCGGGAAGGAAAACTGCAACGTTGGTCGCTGTGGCAACAAGTGGACGGATTCGATATCGATAACAATCACAATTTTATTTTCAACTTCACCTATCCCGATGGAGATACTCTCGATAACGCCGCCGAGATCTGGGATCCCAAGAAAGTATTTCCGCGAGTGAATCCATCCAGAATTGATACCCTCAGTCTGAGCACCGTTAAAGACGTGCTCTTCTATTACCGTTATGTCTTCGTAAAGAAGGCCCAGGCCCAGTACATTCGCGTCAATTTCTCCAAAGCAAGTGACCTGACACGCTACCTCGAACTGGAAGAAGCCGTGTGGCTGCCATTTGTCATGGAACGCATGGATTCCGGCAAAACCAATGTGGTGAGCTGGACCTTGGCAGAACTCGTCATGCCCAGAGGAGCGAATGCGCCCTACAACGCCATTACCGTGGATGGGTTTACCACCCTGAGCGGAGCCTTGCGTTCGACCTACGGTGATGATGCAAAATTCCCGGATTTTGAGGAATTTCAGGCGGTGCACCAGAAAATTGCTATCCACGTCTACCGTCTCATCAAAGCCGTCGACTCTGAGAATGTAGACTCAGAGAAGTAATTCCTGGTTCTGGTTTCTGTCCACCGCTCCGCCTCGTCGCGAGCGAACCAAGCCCGAGCGCTGACATCGGGTACTCCTTCCTCCGCCCTACCCGACCATTTTGCTTTCCCATTGACGCCAAGGCGCCGCTAACCCTTGTTATGCGCTATGGATTTTAAAAGGCGTGACCTGTTGATCGAGGTGAAAAACCTGCGTTTCACCCATCCCCACTATATGGACGAGACCCAAACCTATCTCCTGCGCGCCATCCTCATTCTGCCCCGGCCCAACGTAGCGAGCAGGGAGGAGGTCCGCATCCTGGAATCGACCGAGGGGGGAGAACTGATCGGCAACGATGCGGAGTTTCATGAGAAGGCCCTTTTCAAGCAAACCGTCGAAGGTCCGTTTGCCATTGGATTGCAACTAAGCGAAGCGGTCGCCGAGGACAGCTTTGCCGCTATCCTCGGGGAGATTGTCTCCAGTACGGTGGAAACCGCCGGCAGCCTGCTGGCGGCCCGGGCCATCCCCATCTTGCGTTCCGGTATCCGTACCTCGGCCCGTTTTTTCGCAGGAAGATTGAAAGACAAGGATCCCGTCATAATTGCCGAGGATATCAACCAGATGACGCAAGCCGGCAACCACACCCTGACCTTGAACCTGAAGGCGGTGGAGACTCTAAAGAAGAGCGCCCCGAAAAGAGGTCCCAAAGCCACCAGGAGGCCGCCGGCTAAAGTCATCCTGCGCGAGGGGGAGGTTGTGGCCACGGCCGAGATTCAGTTGACCTATTTCAGTTGAGGGCAAAGCCACCGGATTTATCACCCAGCATCCAGAAATTGACTCTCGCAAAGAGCGCAAAGCAGCGCAACCATACGTCCTATGAAAAGCAGCTCCCGCTTCCTCATCCTTGGCTTTCTTATCATCCTCAACTCAACCATTTGGGCATCGACGAATTGGCCCCAATTTCGCGGAGCAGGATCGCGCGGAATCGGCCCGGACGGTAACTTGCCCGATAGGTGGTCGAGCACCAAAAACATCGCCTGGAAAACCGATATTCCGGGCCGCGGCTGGTCCTCACCCATTGTTTGGGAAGATAAGGTTTTTCTTACCACCGTCATCAACGCCGGGGTTTCCGAAGAGCCCCGCAAAGGACTTTACCGAGGGGGAAACCGGCCCGAAGCTCCCACTACTCTTCACACCTGGAAGGTGTATTGCCTGGACCTCGCATCGGGTAACATCAACTGGGAATACACCGTACACGAAGCCCTACCGGAAACGGGCATCCACATCAAAAACAGCTTTGCCTCGGAAACACCCGTGACTGATGGCGACCGGGTCTATTTTTACTTCGGTAACGTCGGGCTCTTTGTATTTGATCTTGAGGGAAAGGCGCTCTGGTCGAAGCGGTTTACACCGCACCGTACCAGGTACGCCTGGGGAACCGCCGCATCGCCCGTTTTGCACCGCGACCGGCTCTACGTCGTCAACGACAACGAGGAAGACGCCTGGCTGCTGGCCCTCGACAAATTCACCGGAGAAGAAATCTGGCGCCGACAGCGGGAACGGGAGACCAACTGGTCATCTCCCTATGTATGGGAAAATCATCTACGCACCGAAATCATCATACCGTCTACCAAAAGGGTTCGATCCTATGATCTGAACGGACGCGAACTCTGGTCCTTCACCGGCATGTCCAGTATCACCATTGCCACGCCCTACGCGGCGGACGGTCTCCTCTACATCAGTTCCGGTTACGTCGGCAGCCGGCAAAAACCCATTTACGCCATTCGTCCTGGAGCAACGGGCGATATCTCCATAGACGAAACACAATCCTCCAATGAATTCATTGCATGGTGCCAGTGGAGGTCCGCTCCCTACAACCCTACTACCCTGCTCTACCGCGACCAACTCTACGTCCTCTTGGATCGTGGTATGCTTTCGTCCCTCGATGCAAAAACCGGGGCCTTCCATTTTGAAAGAGAAAAAATTCCCCGCCAACGCTCCGGATTTACCTCCTCCCCCTGGGCCTATGACGATAAAATCTTCTGCCTGAATGAGGATGGAGACACCTTTGTTTTCCAAGCCGGTAAATCGATCAATCTCCTGCATGTAAACAGTCTGGCTGAAGACGATATGTGCATGGCAACTCCAGCCATCGCCGGCGACCGGTTACTCATCCGCTCTTCCGCCCGGATTTATTGCATCAAGTCCGGCGCGACTCTTTAGTCCTGCCCTCGATTCAGGTAGTGGCCAATCGCATAAAGGGGCACAATATCGAGTTCCTGCAATGCGCCAAAGTTTTCTAACGAGGTTCGCACCCCTTTAGACAGTCTACGCTCCTTCATGAAGAGCCGAATACTCTGCATGCTGCCCCTTCCTCCTGCTTTCACTTCGATTGGAATAACCTGTTCACCTTTCACAGCCAGGTAGTCAACTTCAGCATTGCTGCTACGAGCCTCCCGGTGCCAATAGTATAAGCTGGCTGGTTGGCGACTTGATTGCGATGCGACTAATTCCTGGCCAACAAATGCTTCCGCAATCGATCCCTTGTTGACTACGTCAAGCCTAGTCGCCGTCATCATCTTGGGAATATCCAATCCAAGAATGTGCTGGTGCAATCCCACATCCAGAAGTATGGCCTTGAATCGCTTGGGATTAATCTGAGCCCCTAGCGGGAACCCTCGTGCATCGCTGTGATATACTTTCCGAACAAGTCCCGCCAGAACCAACAATTCGAGCGCATTTTTAATCTTTTTTGAAACCAGCCTTCGATCTACTGAAGAATATTTGAACTTTGCTCCAGCTTGGTGACAAACCGATTCCAATACTTCGTTTAAGAGAAGTTGGGGAGCCTTGGCTTTATATTTGGCAAAGTCATCGCGCAACGTAACCAGTAAGTCACCTAAGATTTCCTGGCATTCGTGCAAATCGCGCGTATCGCAATATGTTTGTACAACTTCCGGCATTCCCCCTATAGTCAGGTAGGTTTTCAAGGCTTCGATGAGACGCCGGTGAAAAGCCACGTCGAGTGGATTTTCTGGTATTGCCTTTTGCAACATCTCCCAAGACCCCTTTTCCCCGACCGCCATGAGAAATTCCTCGAATGTTACAGGATACATGAAGAGTGACGAGAGACGCCCCACCCCCTGAGAAGGAATACTTTCTAATGCGAATTCCAGGAGAGAACCTGCCGCGATCAGGTGCAAATCAGGCATTTTCTCCCTTAAGAATCTCAATGCGCTCAAAGCATTAGGACAGGCTTGAACTTCGTCAAAAAATACGAGCGTTTGCCCAGGCACTATCCCGACCCTGAAATAATTCGACAGTTTCTCGCAAATCGGCCCGGGATCCAGGCTTCCTTCAAAAAACTGATGAATATCTCTCGCTTCCTCAAAATTGGCTTCAAGAAATAAAGGAAAACTTTTGGCAAAGCGCCTGACTGCAAACGTTTTGCCCACCTGTCGAGCGCCTCGGAGCAGCAGCGGCTTCCGCCGAGCCGAGCTTTTCCAGACATGCAAGCGATCTATCGCCTTCCGATGAATCATTTAAAAAAAGTCAAAGAATATCAAGGCAAATATCCTCGGACTTTAAGAAATATCAAGGCTTATTTAATTGAATTTATTGAAAATTCAAGGCTATAAAGGCTTGAATGCTCAAAATATCAAGGCAAAACCAGCCCTTCAGGCTGGTCACCGCGCCTACTTCATCAACGCCATGGATATGGCCCGAAACCGCGATACCTCCGAGGCTCCCTTAATCGAGATAACGCCGCTCGTCGTCATTGACATGAGATACAATCCATGGTCGCCTTTAAGGCAACTTCAAGATCCCGAAACCGGCAGGCTTCTGGGGAGATTTTCACATGACAACAGAAAAAACCTTTTCATCTGCGTTGCTCCTGACAGTTGTTGCTGTAACCATGGGGCTTTCCGGATCCAATCAGGCCTTCACGGCAACGTCCGATGACGATGCGCCTCGGATTGTGAGCGAGGAAATCCCCATCGGTGTCGTCGTGGCTCTAACAGGACATCACGCCGAACCGTATGGGCTCCCAATGCAACGCGGCTTTGAATTGGCACGAGAAGAGATCAATGACCTCGGTGATGTAAGGCTTACGTTTATCACTGCGGACGATGAGAGCACCCCAGAGGGAGCGAAGGCCGCGGTGCGTCACCTGGTGAATCAGAAAGTCCCGGCCATCGTCGGGCTTGCCATCTCGACACACCTCAAGGAGGCCGCTCCAATTGCGCAGGAGAACAAGGTCATAGCTTTCAGTTCCGTCTCCTCGGCTGCGGGCTTGGGCAGGATCGGGGATTATGTCTTCCGCACCAGTCTCGCCACGAATATCAGCATTCCAAGCGGTGTGGTGGCAACTCAAAGGAGACTCGGCTATGAACGGGTGGCGACCATATACGACAGCATTGATATCTTCTCCATAAGCAACAACGAAGTACTAAGGACAATACTTGGGTCAAACAGGGTCGAAATTCTGACTGAAGAATCATTCGAAACCGGTGATACGGATTTTTCCCGGCAGTTGACGCGTATAATTTCGAAGGACCCGGACGCGCTATTTGTCTCTGCACTTTCACAGGAAATTGCCGGGGTACTTTCCCAAACAGCCGAACCAACGTTTCCCGAGACGATTCAAATCATAGCTCCGGATTTGACCATGATGGAAGTCCAAAAGGCAGGTTACGGTGCCGAAGGGGCAATAGGATTTATCGGATGGTCCAGTAAGTCTGACGCTCCTGGAAACCAAGCCTTTGTTCGGAATTACCGCGCGCAATACGGTATTGATCCTGAACCTTGGGCGGCACAGTCGTATGCGACACTCCATGTTCTCGCCAATGCGATAAGGACTGCACAATCGGCGGATTCAACCCTCATCCGTAATGCGCTCGCCCGGACGACGGATTTTCCGACCATTTTGGGTAAGCTAGGCTATTTTTCCTTTAATCCCGAAGGGGATGCTCTTTACGACCAAATTCTGGTCGTAGTAAAGGACGGTGAACTTGAATTTCTTGAATGATTTGAAGTCGCTGCGCTCCGGTTTACTACAAAACCTCCATTGAGTAAGGAAGATCTGATCAACCTCGATTGAGCCGGGCTGGGTTAGCTGAGGGGAAAACAATTGCAATTATCATCCAGAATCCAGCATCCAGAAATTGACTCTCGCAAAGAGCGCAAAGCAACGCGACCATGCCTCCTATGAAAGGTAGATCCCGCTTCCTCCTCCTTGGCATTCTTATCATCCTCAACTCAGCCAACTGGGCATTCCCCAATTGGCCCCAATTTCGCGGAGCAGGATCGCGGGGAATCGGCCCGGACGGTATCTTGCCCGATCAGTGGTCAAGCACCGAAAATATTGCCTGGAAAACCGATATTCCAGGCCGCGGCTGGTCCTCACCCATTGTTTGGGAAGATAAGGTTTTTCTAACCACCGTCATAAACTCCGGGGTTTCCGAAAAGCCCCGCAAAGGATTTTACGTAAGTGGAAACCGGCCGGAAGCTCCCACTACCCTCCACACCTGGAAGGTGTATTGCCTGGACCTCGTTTCGGGTAAAATCAACTGGGAATACACCGTGCACGAAGCCCTGCCGGAAACGGGCATCCACATCAAAAACAGCTTTGCCTCGGAAACACCCGTGACTGACGGCGACCGGGTCTATTTTTACTTCGGCAATGTCGGGCTCTTTGTATTCGATCCGGAGGGAAAGGAGCTCTGGTCGAAGCGGTTTAAACCGCACTTTACCAGGTATGGCTGGGGAACCGCCGCATCGCCCGCTCTCCACCGAGACCGGCTCTACATCGTCAATGACAACGAGGAAGACTCCTGGCTGCTGGCCCTCGACAAGTACACGGGAGAAGAAATCTGGCGCCAGAAAAGGGAACGGGAGAGCAACTGGTCATCTCCCTATGTATGGGAAAATCATCTACGCACCGAAATTATCATACTGGCCACAAAAAGGGTTCGATCCTATGATCTGGACGGGCGGGAACTCTGGTCCTTAACCGGCATGTCCAGTATCACCACTGCCACGCCCTACGCGGCGGACGGTCTTCTCTACGTAAGTTCCGGTGCCCGGAGAAGCCGGCAAAGACCCATTTACGCCATTCGTCCCGGAGCAACCGGCGATATCTCCATAGACGAAACGCAATCCTCCAGTGAATTCATCGCTTGGTGTCAGTGGAGATCCGCTCCCTACATCACCAATACCTTGCTCTACCGCGACCAACTCTACGTCCTCTTGGATCATCGTGGCCTACTTTCGTCCCTCGATCCAAAAACCGGCGCCTTCCATTTTGAAGAAGAAAAAATCCCCATCCCCCGCCTATGGGCCGGATTTTCCTCATCCCCTTGGGCCTATGACGATAAAATCTTCTGCCTGAATGAGGATGGCGACACCTTTGTTTTCCAAGCCGGAAAATCGTTCAAGCTCCTGCACGTAAACAGCCTGGCTGAAGACGATATGTGCATGGCAACTCCAGCCATCGCCGGCGACTGCTTGCTCATCCGCTCTTCCGCCCGGATTTACTGCATCAAGTCCGGCGCGACGCTTTAGTCGCTACTTCTACTAGCCCGAGCCGATGTGCACACTGGAGGAAAAAGGTGCTACCAAAAACGTAGGGGCGACGCATGCGTCGCCCCTACGAAACAACCGCCCAACCGGACCATCGAAATCTTCCATTGGCGCCATCGTGGGATCCTTCAAATCTGCCGTAACGAAACAGGCCAATGCCATGCGCGGCGCCTCCGGCCCATCCATCTGGCAACGCAATTATTACGAACACATTATCCGCAACGAATCCTCCATGGACCGTATTCGCCAATACATTGCCGACAACCCCGCCAATTGGTCGATTGACCCGGAAAATCCGCATTGAATTCCAACCAAAACAACCTTTCCCCAAACGGCGCTACCAAAAACAACATTTCCGGAAACCGCGCCAACGAAAACGTAGGGGCGACGCATGCGTCGCCCATCCCCTATCCCGCCTACAAGCCCTCGGGCGTCTCCTGACTCGGCGACATGCCGGAGCATTGGGAGGTCCGGCGGTTAACCCGCATTTGCACTTGCAATAGGTGAACAAATGTTCATTTTATAAAGGGAAATCCTGTCCACCCTTTCACTCAACCCGGTGAAGGAGGCAAAATGACTCCGCTGGTACACATAGACGCCGACGCCTTCTTCGCTTCGGTCGAGCAAGCGGCCGACCCCCGCCTGCGCGGTATTCCCATGGCGGTGGGGGGCCGCAAGCGGGGCATCATTGCATCGGCTTCCTATGAAGCGCGGGCACTGGGAATCTACACCCCTATGCCCACCCAGCGCGCCTTTCAGGTGTGTCCGGATCTGGTGGTGGTGCCGGGCAATTTCGAGCTCTATGAACAATTTTCCGACTGGATCTTCGGCATGTGCCAGGAACTCACTCCTCTGGTCGAACGCAGTTCGATCGACGAGGGCTACATGGATTTCTCCGGTGCCTGGAACCTGGATCAGCACGGGCTGGTTAAACGGGTCCATGACCTCGATCGGGAGATCTGCCAATGGTTGAAAATCACCCTGTCCGAGGGGATGGCGACCAACAAAATTGTTTCGGCCGTTGCCAGCAAGCTACACAAGCCCGACGGGTTTCTGGTGGTGCCGCAAGGCTCGGAAGCAGCCTTCATGGGCGCCCTCCCTCTGGGTCGCATGCCGGGCATAGGCCCGCGCACGGAGGAAGTGTTGCAAGCCATCGGGGCACGCCGCATCGGCGATCTCATTACCCTGGGAGCTGAACGCCTTTACCCTTTCCTGGGCAAAACCACCGATTCTTTCCTGCAGTTGGCCCGGGGCATTGACGATCGCCGGATCGTGCTGGAACGCGAACCGGCCAAATCGTATTCCCAACAGCATACCTTCGAGAGGGACGTGGGGGACGATGAACGAGTCGTCCATCACCTGAAAACCATGATCGACGACGAAATGATCCGCCTGCGCGAGGCCAAGAAACAAGCCCGCACCTTCGGCATGAAAATCCGCTACACCGATATGGAGGAAGTGGAAGCGTCTCGCAGTCTCTACGAGCCCAGTTGCCTGGAAAACGACTTCTACCCCCTCGTCCGCCCCATGCTCGCTCGGCTCTGGCGGCGCCGCGTGCACCTCCGCCTGGTGGCGGTGCGCTTCTCCAACATTTACGAGACCTTTGAACAAATGGAGCTTTTCCATGGTAAACGCCGCCGCCTGCGCCAGCTCATCCACACCATCGACCAGGTCAACGAATCCTATGGCCAATACACCGTGCAGCGGGCTTATCGCATGATGCCTAAAAGGCGCCCGGGGGACGCCAATTAAGAATTAGGAATTTTTCGAGTTGGGCGCTGACGAAGGAGAGAGGAACTCTCCAACTATTCGAAGCAATTATGCCTTCCTCGACATCTCAGCAACTCAGAATCTTGACGGGCTTGCCTTTCTCCGATATAGTGAACATATGTATAGGATGGAGAGTTTGGGAAATTACAGTTTTTATTCCTTTTACGGGTCGCTGCTGTCGCCGCGGGAGTTGGCTGAGCTGGCTTATCACCTGGGCTACCGCACGGTGGGTGTGGCCGACGAGCACGGCTTTTGGGGCGCGGTGAAATTTTCCCAGGCCTGCCGGAGGATGGGGCTTCGCCCGGTTTTCGGGTGCCGGCTGAAGCTGGAACTGGTGGGCGAAGTGCAGCTCACGGTAAAAAATACCGATGGCTATCGGGCGCTTTCCCGTTGCTTGTCGCTTTGGCATATGCCTTCGCCGGGGCCGCAGCGTGACAAGGGGGAGAGAGAGGTGGTGGCGCTGGCGGCGTTTCAGTATTTCTGGCGGGAGTTCGGGGGGCATTTTCATTTGTCGGTCCGGCCGACGCCCGGGCGGGGGGCGACCGGGAGGACCAGCGACTGGGTGATTTGGAAGCGCGTCTGGGATGAACTGGTGGCGCGGTTGGGTCCGGAGATCTGGATTGAGTTGCAATGGGCCACCTTGCGGGAGCAGGAACTGCAGCGGAGGGTATTTCGGGAGTTGCGTGCGCTGACCGACCGCTGGGTGGCAATGGGGGGGCGCGTTGCGCCGCACCCGAGCAATGGGACGTGTTGCGGGTATTGCAGTCTATCGGAACCCTGACGCGGGTAAGCCAGACGCATCCGGACAAATTGATTCCCGGCGATTATTCGTTGATCGGGGCGGAGGCGTTGCTGCACCGTTTCGGCAAAGCGCGGCAGGTGCTGGAGCAAACCCGAAAGTTTACCGAAGCCTGCCGCTTTGACTTCGAATATGACCGGCTCTGGCTGCCGCATCTGCCAACGGGGGACGTTGAAACGGCGCCGGCGGACCGTGAAAGGCCAGAGGAGGAAATGGAGAAGCGCAACGAGCGGGCTTTTCGCCAACTGAGGTACCTTTGCTTGCGGGGGATTGTTTTGCGGTACGTGAGGGAACGCTATCCATGGAAGAACAAACCGTCGCGGTCGGCCTTGCTGGAGCGAATACGGCGGGAATTGGACCTCATCCGGGAAACCGGCTATGCCGGTTACTTTCTGATCTTTTACGATATAGCGCGTGCCTGTGTGGATCGCGGCATTCCCGTGCTGGCTCGAGGGAGCGCGGCGGGCAGCCTGGTTTGCTACAGTCTCGGGGTGAGCAACGTGTGCCCGTTCCGGTTCGAACTGAATTTCGAGCGGTTTCTCAACCGGGAACGTCTCAAGCATTCCAAGCTGCCCGACATCGATTTGGATCTGCCCTGGGACAGGCGGGACGAAATCATCGCCTATGTCTACGACAAATACGGCGACCATCACGTGGCCATGATTGGGGGCTCGAGCGCCTTTAAAAGCCGGGCCGCCATTGCGGAAGTGGCCAAGACCATGGGGGTTCCGGAGAATGAGGCGCGCCATATGACCCGTTATTTGCCTCGCAATGGAATGGAAGACCTGCTGCACGAGCGGAATTTGTCGGTGGAAAACAAGCACCTGGAGCGGGACGAGCGGTTCAATGCCATTCTGAAGACGGCCTCGTGTTTGGATGGGCTCCCCCGTCACCCCATGATGCATCCGTGCGGCATCGTGGTGGCGGACCGGCCGCTCACGGATTTCACACCGCTTCTGCCCTCGCGCAAGGGTTTCATGATGACGCAGATGTCCATGGAGCCGATCGAGGACCTGGGGCTTCTCAAGCTGGATCTGCTGGGGCAGGCCGGGCTGAGTGTGATTCGCGACACCTGCGAGAATCTGCGCCAGGACCTGGGAGTGATCAAACCGCTCGAAGGCGTCGATTACTATGACGCGGAAGTCTTTGAAATGATTGCGGCCGGAGGGGCGCGCGGGGTGTTTCACATCGAATCTCCGGCCATGACCGGTTTGCTGAAGATGTGCCGATGCACTGACGTCGACTGCCTGGTCGGGACGGTATCGGTAATCCGGCCCGGAGCCGCCAACGAAGGCAAAAAGACCTCTTTTGCCCGCCGCTACCTGGGATTGGAAAAACCACGTTATGCGCACCCGGATCTCGAGCCGATTCTAAGGGACTGTTTCGGGCTGATGGTTTATGAAGAGCACATCCTGCTGGTGGCGCATCACTGGGCAGGGGTCGACCTGGGGCGGGCGGATCTTTTGCGGCGGATCCTGATCAAGAAGCGGAAGGGCCGCGGTCTGCGGGAAATGGAGGCGGAATTTTACGCCTGCGCGCGAGAGAAGGGCCGGGACGAGGAGGCCATTTCCACGGTGTGGAAGTTGCTGGTGGAGTTTTCCGGCTACATGTTCAATAAGGCGCATGGGGCGGCCTACGCGGTGGAGGCGTTTCAGGGCGCCTACCTGAAAAAGCGCTATCCGGGTTATTTTCTCACCGCGGTATTGCAAAGCGGCCGGGGTTTTTACAACCCGCTGGTCTACGTTTTGGAATTACTGCGCCTCGGTTACCGGTTCGAGTTGCCCAGGGTGACGCGGCTCACGTTGTCCTTCCGGTTCAGCCATGGAGTGGTCTACTACCCGTTGTCGCGCATCGCCGGGTTGAGCCGGAAATTCCTGGGCGCGTGGCAGGCGGCCTTGCGGAAGGGGCCGTTTCGGGATTGGGACGACTTTCTCGTGCGGGCGCTGCCCGAATCGGCGGACCTGCTCCTGTTGGCAAAGACGGGCGCCCTGCGCGATTTTTTTGAAAACCGTTACGAAGCCGTCTGGCAGGCCGGGCGCTACCGGCGCGACGCCTACGCCGAGCGCAGCGAACGGCTGCTGCAGCCGGAGCCCAGCGGGGAGAAATTTCCCTTTCAACCCAGGGAACCGGAAGTATTCGCCCGCTGGGAGGTGGAGCTTTTGGGTTACCCCATTACGGTGTCGCCATTTGAGCTGTGGTTGAAGGGTATTGACCGGATGGGCACGGTGCGAATCGACCGGTTGAGTGATTACGTGGGCCGGGAGGTGGAGATCGCAGGCGTTATCGTGGCGGTGCGGAACTTTGTGGCGGTCAACGGCAAACCGATGAAGTTTGTTTCCATTGCGGACGAGACGGAAATTGCCGAGATCATCCTCTTTCCGGGAGCTTACCAACGCATGGCTTACGTAGTGTCCCGGTCGCAGGCCATTCGGATTCGCGTACGGGTAAAATGGGATAAAACGGAGCGTTCTGTCAGTATCCAGGCCGTGGGTCCAAAAAAGGGGTCAAACGCAAAATGTTAAAATCGTCCTCTAATTTCACGTGAAGGTTGATGTGAACCAATCAGATATTAACATTTTGCGTTTGACCCCTTTTTGTCCTTTAGGCAAACAACTGCTCCACCCGCTCGGCTTTGACCAGTTCGCGCGGTTGGTTGAGGTGGTTGTAGACCAGCGTGGTCGGATCGATTCCCATGGAATGGTAAATGGTGGCCAAAATCTCCATGGGGTGCACCGGATCCTCTACTGGGGCCGATCCCGTTTTGTCCGATTTTCCGTGCACGTAACCTCGCTTGATTCCCGCTCCACCGATGACGCTGGTGTAGCAATAGGGCCAATGATCGCGGCCGTCGGCGCTATTGGTATTTCCGGAGGTGGAAACACCTTTTTCCGGACTGCGGCCAAATTCGCCTATGGCAACTACAAGAGTTTCATCGAGCAGGCCCCGCTGATCGAGATCCTGGAAAAGAGCGCTCAGGCCCCGGTCGAGCATGGGACCCGATTGATCTTTCATGCGCTTGCTCAAACCCACGTGGTGGTCCCAACTGTGGTTGTCCGAATTGGCCACCTTGGGCCAGACCACCTCGACCACCCGCGTGCCGGCTTCAACCAGACGGCGGGCCAGCAGACAGCTCTGACCAAAGGTGTTGCGGCCGTAGAGATCGCGCACTTTTTCGCTCTCGGCCCCTAGGTTGAAGGCCTCGCGAGCCCGTCCGCTCACCAGGAGGTTCAAGGCTTGAGAATAAAATTCGTCGATGTTGTATTCTTCCACCGCCTTATCGATCAATGGCATCTGGGCGTTTATGGCATCCCGCAAGCTGGCCCGGCGACGCAGACGAACAGAAAACACTTCCGGACGCAATTGAAGGTCGTCCACTTTGATATTGTCCATTTTCGTCATATCCATGTCGTCCCCTTCGGGAAACAGGTAGTAGGGATCGAAGGCTTTGCCCAGAAAGCCGGCCGTCCCGCCCTTATTGACGACCTGCGATTCCTGAAGGGGCCGGGGGAGCATGACGAAGGGCAGCATGGGCTCGTCTGTCGGCTTGAACCGGACGATGTTCGATCCGAAATTGGGAAAGTCTTTGGAATTGGGAGGTTCCAACTGACCGGAAGGACTGACCTTGTCGGTGGTATAACCGGTCATAATCTGATAGATCGCGGCCGTATGGTTGAAGAGACCATTGGGGGTGTAGCTCATGGACCGGATCATGGTGAACTTGTCGTTCACCTTGGCCAGGTTGGGAAGGATATCGGTGAAATGCACCCCGGGAATCCGGGTGGGGATAGTCTTGAAGGAGGAGCGAACGTTGTCGGGAACGGAATTGGGTTCCTTCGGATCCCACAGATCCAAATGGCTGGGCCCGCCCTGCAGGTAGACCATGATAACTGATTTCGCCTTGCCCCAACCGGGTCCTCCGGCAAATCCACTGCTGGCGGAGGCCGTCTGGGCCCGCAGAATCGAGTTGAGGGTCATTCCCAGCATACCGGCGCCTCCCACGCGGAGAAAATCGCGGCGGCTGCAGTTGAGGTGAGAATCGCAGAGGTCTTTTCCTTTGGGTCCTGGTAATCTGAACATGGGGGGGTCCTTTCAGGTATTAATAATTAAAGAGAAATGCAGAGTTGTTGATCAAGGCCCAGGCGAGATCCTGCGCCGCGGTGAGCCGGCGGTTGGCAGCTTGTTCGGTGGAGTGTTGCACGTCGATCCGAAGTTGAACCAGGGCCGAGTCTTCCGGGACGGGTCGCTCCGCCTTGGCCAAGGCCGCCTTGAGGCTTTCCATTTTTCCGTCCTTGGGGAGGGGCCGCTTGGCTTTTACCCAATCGAACCGCTTGGACAGGTATTCCGGATGTTGGTGCTTGAACCAAGTGTAAAGGGCGGCTTTCTCCTCGGGCTCGCGCGACGAGGGCGCCTTGCTCAGAATGGCGGCGATGGCTGCGGGCAAACCGAGATTGAGCGGGTCCTCCGCGTCGGTGAAATAAATGCGGAACTTGCCCAACGGGAAATCACCGTTGGAGTACCTGCAAATGACCGAGATGTGGACATAGCCGCCTTTTTCATCTAAGCTGAGGGGCTCTTCCAGTTTGACGCGCGCCCAGTGGGGGCGTCTCTCTTGTCCTCCCACGGCCCACGCCTTGTCATTGCGGTCGGGGTTGCCATTGATGATCTTTTCGACGCTGAAACCGTCTTCCGTGTAATCCGCCGCCGCCTCGGACAAAGGGACTTCGATTCGATCTTCCTGATCAGTCTCGGCGGAATCTGAATAACTGAACTCGACCTCCGACACTACAAAGTTACCCGTTTCATTGAAGCCGGGACCGAAACCGGGCAGCGAATCGTCCGTCAAGGCTTCCAGCATGAATCCGCTGATGGTAGTCGCCTCCACCGGAAAGGTCATTTTATAGACTACCGAGTTTCCAAGCTCACCCGAGCCCTGGAGGGAGCCATCATCATTGACAATAAGGTCTACTTTGCCATCGCCCTCGGCTTCTTCAGGAAATTGCGGTTTCCAAAGGGTCCAGAAGCGATCCAGGGTAATAGCCTGTATTCCCGCCTCCTGCAAGGCGGGCAATTCATCCCATTCGAATTCCCACAACGCTTTTTTGGTGGCGGCAATGCGTTCCTTTCGCTCCTTCTCAGCCGCCTCTTTTTTGGCTTCGAACTCGGGCGTATAAGCCTTGATATCCGCTTTGGCCCGGGCTATGGCCCTGAAGCGCTCTGTCTCCAGTTCGGCCTTTCTCCATACCCAGTCGCTCTCCATTTCGGCCAACCGGGCAATCAAATTTTCGTGATCACGCTCGATGAGGGACCAATTGTCCTGAACCAGGTCGATCTCCTCCTGCGTTGGAAAACGATTGAGCACCCGCAGGTACAGATTCTCGATCATGGACCGATCGTCGGATTCCCGCGTAACGAGTTCGGCAATGCCGTTGTCCGGATCCCCCACCGCTTCGGCAATGGGAGCACCGCTCAATAAGGACATGACCGCGCCGAGTTGCACGTCGTTCTGCCGGTCGCATTCACAAGCCGATTCACGGGGCGGACGCCCCAGATTGGCCAGGAACCCGCCCTTGGTATCCACTTGAGCATCGGCCAGTTGAGCCGCTCGCATGCCCGGCTTGGCCCCGGGAAAATGGGGCTGGGCGCCGGTTACGGCGTAGACCGAGTCGAACAATACCTCGGCCGGAAGACGCCGGGCGTTGCCGTGCGAGTAATTGATGGCGTCGTCCTCGTTGAAGGGATGGGTGCGGATGGACAACTGGTAAGTGCGGGAATTGCAGATTTCACGTATCAGCCCCCGCACATTGAAACCCGAATCGATGAAGAATTCGGTCAGGTAATCGAGCAATTCGGGGTTGGTGGGCGGATTTCCCGCACGAATATCGTCAATCGGCTCAATGATGCCGGTTCCTGTAAGGTATCCCCAAATGCGGTTGGCATAGCTTTTGGCGAAATACTGGTTGTCCTCCGCCGTTATCCACGCGGCCAATCTCTGCCGGCGGGTCGGCCGAGAGGGCGCCTCAGCGTCATCCTCTCCGGAAGCGATTTCCCTCGCTGTTGCCGGATAAGGAAAGGCGGGCCGGGCCACGTCACCCGTCAGGATGTTCGTCACCTCGCCCTCGTTCGTATCCCAAACGATCTCGTAGAGCGGCTTGGGGTTCTCTACCGCCGTCCCGCCGATGGTTGCTTTGGGCGCATTGGCCTTGTCGCGCTTCAAGTCGACCTGGGAGAAAAAGGCCGCCATTTGGTAGTAGTTATCCACGTTCCACCTTTCGAAGGGGTGGTCATGGCACTTATTGCAGTTGAACCGCGTGGCCAGGAAGAGGTGGGTGGTATTCTCCATCAGTTCTTCCGGCGTTCGCAGGATCTTGTAGTAGGAAGCGGGTGGATTCTTCTTATTGGACCCCTCCGCCGTGAGAATGGAGTAAACGAACTCGTCGTAGGGCACATTTTCCTCCAGCTGTCCGCGGATCCAATTCCGGAACAATTCGGACCCCTCCTTGCCGAGAAACTTCGAATTTACCTGTAACATGTCGGCCCATTTATTGGCCCAATGGTCGACAAATTCGGGGGAACCGATGAGACGGTCGATCATGTCGGCCCGTTTCTGGCGGGTCGGGCGATCATCCTCCAGGAAGGAGATCAGGGTTTCCACTTTCGGCGGAAGACCGGTCAGGTCCAAGTGAATCCGGCGCAGGAATTCTTCGTCCCGGGTGAGTCCGGAGGGCAGGATCTTCATCCGCATCCACTTTGACGCGACCAACTCGTCAATCCGGTTCCAGGTTTCGGGTTCTTTCCAGGCGAACCCGGTGCGGTCGCCCATCACGGTGAGGGTGGTGGCCGCGTAGGCGCCTTCGTAACGGGCCAGAATGGGCGCTTCGCCCCGCCGAATGGTGGTGATGAGTCCGAAGTCGTCATTTTCAGCCACTTCGGTATTGCCGCTTTCGATGATGGCCTCGCGGGTGACGTCGCGCCGAGAGCCATCCGGGTAACGGGCCATAACTCGCATTTGCCGATTGGCCCCGATGTTCTCAATTACCGGGTTTTGCGGCTCCAGCTCGATGCTGCTCACCTTTTCGGAATCTTCCTTCATGCCCGCCCCATGGGAAATCCACTGGCGAATGGTCTCGTAATAATCCGACCCGATGTCGGTCACCATTCCTCCCTCATGGGGAACCGCCGCCGTAGCTTTGAGGAGCATGAGCGAATCGTCCGGAGAAGCGAAATTGACCCGGCGAGCCGCATGGTCGTCACTGAAAGCGCGCACGTCGTTGAAGGCGTCATACCCGCGCAGGCTGAGCTTGAATCCGTTTTTACCCTCCTGAGAGCCATGGCAGGTTCCCGCATTGCAGCCCAACCGGGACAATATGGGATTTACATCCACCACGAAGTCCGGTTCGTAGCTATCCCTCAAATCCTTGACCTCCACACTGGCGGTGTCCCGCAACCCGAGAAAATGAGCCGTTACGGCGGTCCTGCCCCCGGAGAGAGGGCGAATAATGCCGCGTTCCTCCACTTTGGCAATGGGACGGGTGACCTCCCATCGAACCAATCGGGTAAGGTCCACAACCTCGCCCGAGTCCAGTGTCCCGGCTACGAGAAGTTGGTTGTAGGCATTGGGGCCCTCAAGCGAGATGGTCGAAGGTGAAATGGTTAGACGGGTCAAGCGCTCAAACTCCTCGGGACGCTCCTCCATAACCTGGGCTCTCCCCTTCTTAAAATTGACCGGATTTTCCGGGCGCTTGGGTTCGGCCTTGGCCAGCAAGTCGGAATCGGTCACCTCCACCGGGATAAAGGTTTTGCCAAGTTTTCCGCTGGCCGCATCGATAATAAAAATACGTCCATCCGAGGTCCCGGCAACGTAGGATTTTCCATCCGGAGCGAAGGCCACGGAAAAAACCGGTGAGTCCACGTCAGTGGAATGCAGCAGTTTGGCTCCCCGCGTATGGAAGGCCTCGATCTCGGGCTCGATGTTCTTGCTGCCGTCCGGATTTCTCCGCGCCGTTTCAAAAAGCTTCTTCAATTCGGGGGTGATAGTGGCATCGTAATCCGAGGCGTAGAGGTTGATCTGACCCTTACCATTCAGACTGGATACCGCGGCGAAGGTCTTTCCATCCGGCGCAAAGGCCACGCTCCAGATGCGTCCTTTCATGGGGGGATACTTCCGTATCAGATTGGCGTTGTCGCCTATCTTCCGTTCCGTCTCGCGGTGCATGCGGTAAATTTGGGGCACGCCGTCGGAACCCCCCATCAACACGTGGTCCTCATGGGGATGGCTGTCGATGGCATTGATCCCGCCCTTGAGCGCTCCCGGAGTAATGGAGGTGATGTTGTCGATAAAGCGTTCCGTCTCCACCTCCGTCAACTTGGCCGACATGTCGCGGCTCACCGATACCAGATGATCCCCTTCGACCGACCAGGCCGTGTCGAGGACCCAGTCGTTGTGACCGCCCATGAAGAATACTTCGTCCCCGCTCGAGACCTCGAAGGCCCGCAAAGTGTGATCCGGCAGCCCGTAAGCCACGTATTTCCCACCGGGGGACCAACTGGCCCCATAGGCCGTGTCGTACCCGACCGGTTTGGAGAGCGCCAAGGAACGCTTTTCCACATCCCAGATCTGGATTTCCCCCATGCGCCCAGGCAGGCCCCCGGCCACGGCCAACCATTTCCCATCGGGGGAAAAACGGGCTGTTTCGATGCGCTCGGAAAGCCCGATCAATCGCGCCACCAGTCCGGAACCATTCGCTTTATGGAGAAGGACTTCGTGAAACCCTGCTACCGCGATCAACTCGCCGTCGGGCGAATAGTCCAGCGAGGTCAATACCGGAGCTACCGCGTACTGGGGCGGATGGTCCGCGTCAAAACGTTGGCGTGCATTCTCGGGAGTATCATCCCGGGCTCCCTGCTCGATCCATTTGGTGACGAGGGCCAGCTCGTAGGGAGTGAGGGGCTCGTCCTTTTCCGGCATCTCAGGACGGTCGGCTCCTTCCTGCAATGTGACCAGATCGATGAGCCAACTTTCCTCCGGTTTATGCGCCACCACCACGGGTTCCCCCCCTTCCCCGCCAGCAATCATCCTGGCCACATCGGTCAGGATATAATCTCCCTTGGACTTTGCCGGCTGGTGGCAGCCGTGGCATTTGGCCTGGAAAATCGGGCGAACGTGTTCGTAATAACTGACCGCTTCGGGCAACCCCTCGTGGCGTTCCTCACCCCACCCCGAAACGAAAAATACCAGGAAAGCAACCGAACATGTAACCCCACGAATCACCGAATTACCAAAAAGCTCAACCGTACATTTAGGATGGGCAAAAAATTCAAGGAGAGCGTTCGTATCCATGGCATCACCGGCAATGCCAGACACCTAGGGAGACGAATCATTCAAAATTTTGGATTATTGTCACTGAAGAGTTTCAACGCGTTTACCACCATAAGGAGAATTACTCTATTAATAAAACCATTTACCTGGCCTTTTCAAGGGTTTTCTCCGGTGACGGGTCAGCCCCGGATTTTACATTTGACCCTTTCCACTACCTAGTCAAAAACTCCGTTTGAAACGATAGAACTACAAAGTAGTGAACGGATTGGAACCTTCCAGTTTCACTATTTCAACGGAATTAACTAACCCTCCCGAACATGAACAAAATACGCCCTGAATTCAACCCGTCTCTGATCACAGTTCTCGCTATCTTCTCCTTGAGCCTGACCTCCGGCCTGCAGGCTCAGGACCTTGAAAGCGATGACGAGATTTATGAACTGAGCCTGTTCACCGTAGATGAATCCGATGTGGTCGGTTACGCAGCTTCCAGTACCCTGGCCGGCACGCGTATTAAAACCGACTTGAAAGACCTGGGGGCCTCAATTTCCGTGGTAACCGAGGAATTCATGGAGGATGTGGCCGCGACGGATGCCCAAACTTTGCTATCCTATGTTTCCAACGTCGAAGTGGGGGGCATTCAGGGAAATTTCTCCGGGGCGACGGATGTGGGATTCGGACGCTACCATCAAGTCGCGGCGAGAACTAATCCTCAGAATAATCAAAGAGTCAGAGGATTGCTGCAAGCGGACTTGACACGTGGTTATTTTCTAACGGATATCCCCTTTGATACCTATAATACTGAGCGGGTCACCGTAAGCCGCGGACCCAATTCGGTTCTTTTCGGAATTGGGAGTCCAGGAGGGGTTATCAATAACGGAACCAAGCAGGCCATCCAAGGTAGCAACTTTGGCGAGTTCGGCTTTCGATTTGACAACTATGGCAGTTGGCGCACCGAAATAGACTACAACAAATCCCTGGTTGAGGATCGGGTTGCCCTGCGCATAGCCTTTCTGGAAGAAAGTACGGAGTATAAGCAACAGCCGGCTTTCCAGGACCAAACTCGTTTTTATGCGGCTCTCAATGCAGTGCTTTTCGAGGGCAATGGCCATAGAACTACCTTGCGGGCGAATTTGGAGGACGGAAGGCAGGATGGTTCTCCGGTAGAAGTAATCCCGGTTACCGTTGCCTACGACAACTGGTTCGAGCCTTGGCCGGCAAGCAATTCGCAGTACACCGGAGTCAATGCCCCTGGCAGGGTGGTTTCTCCAAGTGAGGGAGGAACTTGGGAATTTCAGGACATCGAGGACACTCGTTTCCACGAGAGGCCCGGAAACAGAGCCAATGTAAACACCGATGCGCGTGCTTTGGCTTTTCGACATGTAGGCGTATTTTTCTCTGAAAGAGGCAAGGGCCCTAGTGTTGGAGGAGGAACTGGATTGGGAGCCTACAACGGTTTAATACCTTGGAGTGCCAGTAGAGACACGTATCAAAGCGCTGGACTGGTCGGCACCCCCGTGGCCGCAGGAATCGATCCTAACACCCCTATTAACCAATACCGCGATTTGAGATCAACCAGTCCGGCGGGCGAGAGCTTTGGCATCGGATTCGCTGCGAATACCTTGCAAAACCGCAACGTATTCGACTTTTACAACCACTTGTACAGCAATGGGCATGAAACCGTTATGCGCGATTTCAACGCCTTAAACATTGCCTTGGAGCAAACCTTCTTCGATGGCGATCTGGGATTTGAATTTGCTTACGACTCGCAGACTTACAAAACATTCCAGGATTTTCCATTTTCCGGAGGGCAAGGCACCAACTTGGCGGGGCCCTACGAGGTTTCCATCCACCTGAACAAGTATATCAGTACCGGCGCCCTGAATCCGAACGTGGGTCGTGCCATGACTTGGGTAAGGCAACCCAAGGTACGCGATGATACTACGGATCGCGAAACCATGCGCGCTACGGCTTTCTACGAATTCGACTTTACGGAAAACGATGGCTTCCTGGGATGGCTTGGACGGCACCGTTTAACGGGATTGTACAACGATTACACCAAGGACACGTTCAACGTGACCACTAGTGATATGACGGACAGTAACGAATTCAACATGGATTCGGCTCAGCAACACACCTTAGGCGTAGGCCGTCGCGCAGTTAACCTGATCGTTTACACGAGTGATCCCTTGTTTGGCGTCAACTCCTTAGACGACGTGCGACTTCACCCACTTGATTTCATTCGGCCAAAAGATGGCGATAGTTTCGCTTTCGCTTGGGTCGATACAACTCCTGCAGGGAGCCTTAACGACGGAGTAGCCGGCGACCGGGCGGTTCACGTCAATAATGTGTTCGTTAAAAGCGTCCAGACTGCCGGAGGGATCAGCCAAACGAATATCGAAGCCCAAGCTTTTACTTGGCAAAGCTACTTTTTGAATGACCATATTGTAGCCCTTTATGGCCGTCGGGAAGATGACACTTCAAACTTCGGCAGAAACGTAGCATCGGAAACCAGTGAGCCACAATTCTTTCCGGACAGGGTGTACAATCCTGCTTTTACCAGGCTATCTTCCTCTCCAACTTATGAAGAATCAGGAACAACCCAATCTTGGAGTGTCGTAGGGCGCGTCCCCGAAACCTTTCTTGGGAACTTCCCTTTAAGTTTGCAGGTACATTGGGCCTCGGCCGAGAACTTTAATCCGATTGGTTTGAGAAGCAACGCCTTGGGATCTCCGATTGGCCAGCCTTCCGGCTCGACCGAAGAATACGGATTTACGGTTTCCACGGAGGATAACAGGTATTCCCTCAAATTCAATTGGTACGAAACGGAACTGGGAAACATCAGTGCCGGAGTCGGTACCAACCTGGCCAATTATGCGTTTGGACGAATAAATAGACACCGGGATGCGGAATTGTCGGGAATACCGATTAAAGACCAATTAGACCTTATTCCCAATAATGGAGGGGCCACCCACCCGATTCAAACCTATGAGGACTATTACACTGCAATGCTTAACGCGATTCCGTCAGAGCTTTTGGACGTGGTAAATCCAATGCGTGTGGATATAACCGGAGATGGCCTTTGGGATGATTATCAGATTGACGCCATTCAAAACCTTCAAGCTACCCGCAGTCAGCTAGCCGAAGGATTCGAGCTGGAGTTTGTGGCCAATCCAACATCATCCTGGCGGATATTGGCAAATCTCAGCCAACAGGAAACTTCGTTTTCCAACACCGCTCCGTTGATGGGCAAAATAATCAACGACTTTGTTGCCGCAACCAGAGCCGCTCGATTGGATGAACTCCAGGATGATCCGACCTTCCAGGCAGATGAGGAATTCCACAGCGAAGGCCTGGGACTGCTACCTCTTCCCATTGTAGCGGCCCAAGCTCTGGATGGCACTGTTTCGAATGAACAAAGAGAGTGGCGGTTCACTGGAGCTACTACCTACGAGTTTCAGGAAGGCGCTCTTGATGGCTTTGGAGTTGGAGCGGCAATTCGTTGGGAAGATGAAGCCGCAACCGGTTACTTTCAGATCGTCGATCCGGATATAGGAGTAATTCCCGATGTAAACAGGCCATTTTTTGACGATGGGCTATTCAGCGGAGACGCTTGGATTACTTACTCCAAGCCCATATGGCAGGATAAAGTCATTTGGCGAAGTCGGCTGAATGTCCGGAACCTGGTAGGTGAAACCGGAAACATTCCGGTCAAAACCAATCCCGATGGACAGGTAGCCGTAATTCGCATTCCCAATCCTCGCACCATCTATTGGTCGAATACATTTAATTTCTAGCCTATTGAAATTCAGGCAGATAATTTGTTCAGGCTACTTCACCGCCGTCACGCTGATGGCGGCGGTTGTAATCCATGGTAACCGTTCCAACCAGAGCTGGCAGAATGAACTGGCCCTGAAAGTCGTCATTTGCGACTCCTTGCGGAAACCTCCCGCGTGGGCGCTGGCCGAACGCCACCTTATCGATACCATAAATCGGGCCGGGGTTGAGTTCTACAACACCTACGTATTGCCTGACGACACCCTGGAATGGAAAGAACGTTATGAGGGAGGGATGAATTCCTCGGACGACGCCTATGAGGCCTTCCGGGGATTCTCCGTTCATACCGCCATGGGAGGCTCCGACGAACTCGATAAACTGAATCGCCGGGTCTGGGATGGAATTACACGACAATTCACACGCTACGGTCAGATCTACCGGGGATTCGATTCCAACTGGGACTGGATGCATCATGGGGAAGGCTACATTACCCTTTACCCGATGGGTATGGTCGAACCGAACGATGACAAATTTCGCGATCTTTCAATCCGTTTTGCCGCCATGTATACCGGTGAAGATCCGGAAGCGCCCAATTGGGATCCCGAGTTGAATCTCATGCGCGCGGTCATGAACGGCAGCCGCGGTCCCAAAATGGAATGGACCAAACGAGACTGGATTCCTACCAACGCCAATCTCGTATACTACCCCCTGCCCTTTTTGGATATACCCGGAGTGGAGGCGACTACCGCCTGGATAAACGACCACCCGGACAACGACCAATTCGCCAAGCTGGTTAAGGGAATGAGCGACCGCATGGCCAAGGGAGATGTGCCCATCAACCTGACTGCTACAGCGCTCATAGCAAACGCCTGGTTATACACGGGTGATGCCAAATACGTGCAATGGGTTAAGGATTACATCGGATCCTGGGAGGAACTGACCCGCCGCAACAACGGCATCACACCCGATAACGTCGGTCTCTCAGGAAAGATTGGAGAATACACCGGTCACTGGTGGGGCGGTTATTATGGATGGGTCTGGCCGAGGGGAGGAAACGATATTGTTTATGCGGGGCTCACGGCGGCCAAGGTAGCAACCCTCATGACCGGGGATCTTCGCTATGCGGAGTTTCCCCGAAGCCAGATGACCGTCATGAGAAATCAGGGCCGGGTCCAAAATGGCCGGCATCTGGTACCTGTCCGCCACGATCACCGGGGTTGGTATCATTACGTTCCGGAAATCGCCTACCCTCATGTCAATTTATGGTACCTCTACCACAACGAAGAGGACTGGAAACACATCGAACGTCTGGCGGAAGCCCAGTTGGCGGAATCCAATACGATAAGGGATCCCGACCTTGCCTGGGCCTATTTCGTAAGGGGTCGAAACCCTGAATTTCCTCTTCAGGCATTCCAGGCGGATTTTGAATTCGTAGCCAGAAAGCTCGACTACATCCGCAACGAACACGGGGACCCGGAAACCTGGGTCGATAACAAGTGGATCATCTCCGATCCGGTTCGCATGGATAACCTCGTGCGGCTGACCGTCGGGGCCATGCCCATTCACAAACGCGGGGAGATGCTCCATGCACAGGTACGGTATTTCGACGGAAATAGTAGACGACCGGGCCTTCCTCCCGACGTAGCCGCTTTGGTTACGCGCATCGAACGGGATTGGGTGCAGATCGAAATTGTAAACCTGAATCAATTGGATTCACGAAAGTTGATAATCCAGGGAGGCACCTATGGAGAACATCAAATCGAGGCTGTCGAATTCGACTCATTGCTCAATCTTCAAAACGACAGGTTCACCATCGATTCGGCGCCGGATCAAGTAGCGTCTCGGAACAGGATATCAATTGATGCCCTGGCCTTCATGGTTGAATTGACACCCGGTTCAGGTTCTACCTTCAAACTCCATCTGGACCGTTATGCCAATATGGCGAGCTACACCTTTCCTTGGAACCGATAGTCTTGTTTAAGCAATCAGCAGTCTTACTTCTTTCGGCCTCATTTTGCCACCTTGCCTGGTCGCAAATGGGGTCCCCCGGTCATGGTGAAACTCAGGCTATCGCTCTCCATCCGACTAATCCTGATATTATTTACGCCGGCGCCGCCAAGGGACTTTGTAAAACGCTGAACGGTGGAAAGGACAACTGGCCCACCCACGGACTGGATTCCTATTCACCGAGAGCCATTGTCATCAGTAATGCCAACCCCGATCTGCTCTACGCCGGAACATACGAGGTCGGCGTATTCAAATCCGAAGATGGTGCGCTTAATTGGGAAGCAGTGAATAACGGCATTACCGATCTGCGAATCCGGACCATGGTCATTCATCCGGAGAACGGCCAGGTCGTATATGCGGGAACCGAAGGCACGGGGGTTTTCAAAACCGTAAACGGCGGAAAGTCCTGGATGGAAGTGAACCACGGTCTTATCGACAAAGTGGTTCGCAGCCTGGTCATCGACCCCATGCATCCGGACACCCTGTATGCCGGAACCTGGCACGGGGTATACAAAACCATCGATGGGGCCGAAAACTGGTCTGCCGATCCCCAAGGCCTTTACGATGTGGATGTACGGATCCTTGCTTTGGACCCGACCAATCCGAATATCATTTACGCGGGTACTCAGCCACGGGGTGTTTTCCGGAGTGAGGACGCGGGTAAAACCTGGGTAAAGGGCGCTCAACCCCTCACTGAGTTTATCGAATCCATGGCTATCGACCCAGCCAACCCTTCTCACGTATACGTGGGAACTAAAGCCGGTGTATTCGTAAGCCTCGACAAAGCAGATACGTTTACTTCGGCCGGGCTTCGCTGGTCAAATCATGCCTGGACCTTGGTTTTCGATCCCAAGACGGATCCTCCGATACTTTACTATGGTGGCGTCGGCGGCGTTTTGAAAACGACAACCCAGGGTTTTCAGTGGGAAGTGACGGGTCCGGTGAGGCAGTAGGATATCCGGTCAAAAAAATAGAACCTGGTTTTTCCAGTGGTAAGAACGGCTACAATCTGGATCCTGATCGCTCTCTCGGCCTATCAGTATTTCAAAGCAGGTTCGTATCTGGGAAATGAATACCCCCGAAAGCCAATAAGGGTCGTGGTTCCCTTTCAACCGGGGGGAGCGTCAGATACATTCGTCAGGATTGTCCAAAAAGCGATAAACGACAACGAACTGATGCCTCAGTCCTTGGTGGTAGTCAACAAGCCTGGAGGAGGAACTTCCATTGGCAGCGGTTTTGTCAAAAATGCGCGAGCCGACGGTTACACCATTCTCTGTTTGCATGAAGCCCTGATGGTGGCGAAGTCAACGGGACAGTCCCCCAATGGTCCGGATGACTTTGAGCCGATTGCAGCTACCGGAGAGTTCGGAATAGTCGTCCTGGTGTCGGAAGACTCCCCCTACCAATCGCTGGGAAAACTCATGCAAGCGGCCAAGGAGCAGCCTGGGAGCATAATATTTGGCGCGAATCTGAACACACCGGCTCATTTTGCCGCGATCATGCTTGAAAAGACGGTTCCAGGAGCTGCTTTCCGTTTTGTCGCAACCGGAGGCGGAGCCCATCGTTTGGCAGGTGTAATGGGCGGTCATCTGGATGTCATCATCCTGTCGGTTGGAGAATACCTGCGTTTTCATCAACATGGATTGAAGGCGATCGCCTACCTCGGCAAAGAACGCCTAGAAGCCATAGCGAATATTCCAACCGGTGAAGAACTGGGTTTTCCGGTCTACGGCGGCAACCTCCATTACTGGTGGTTTCCGGAAGGAACGGATACGACCATGGTAAATTATTTTGCGGAGATGCTCGAAAAGGTCATGCAAACGGATTACCTGGTAGAGCGGACTCGGGAGTTGCAGATTCTACCTCGAATCATCCGCGGAGACGAGTTGGCAGACCGCATTCAGGTCCGCATGAAGGCCTATGACCGCATCAAACCCGAAAGCCAGGTAGAGTTGCCTGACTTCGAATCCTGGACGCTCTTTTTCGTTCTGGTATTCAGCGTGGCGCTACTGGTGAAATACACCTTCTACCGCAAGTCGGTCATGCAAAAATCCGAGGGGGAAGGCCTCCGTTACGATTTGGCATTTGCAACCTTGGCAATGACTGTGGCCTATTTGTTGTTGATGGGACTGGGTCTGCTTTCCTTCGTTTGGGCGACCATCATCTATGTGCTGGTTGTCGGACTCTTTTTGAGGAAATTCAAAATCCGCAAATGCCGTTCTGTTCTGGAAGTAGCGCTTCTGATGTCGTTCGGTCTGCATTTCATATTCACCCAACTTTTTACCATCGATTTGCCCTGATTCATGGAGGCCATTCAAACAGCTTCCGCCTATCTTTTCAGTCTACAAGGACTCTTGTTAGTCGTTTTGGGCACCGTGTTGGGCATTACCATGGGTGCGATTCCCGGACTGACCGGAGCAATGCTCATCGCGCTTACGTTGCCCCTGACCTTCAATATGGATCCCATCAACGCATTCATCCTGCTCATCAGCATGTATGTGGGAGCAATCAGCGGGGGATTGATTACGGCAACTCTTCTGCGCATGCCGGGCACGCCCGCTTCGATCATGACCACGCTGGATGGTTACCCAATGGCCAAAAGTGGCCGTCCGGATCGGGCGTTGGGACTCGGTATAACGGCCTCCTTCGTCGGGGGATGCATTTCCTGGGTGTTTCTCATCTCCCTTTCCGGACCCTTAGCACATTACTCTACCAAGCTGGGCCCATTTGATTTCTTCTCTCTGGTCCTGCTGGCCTTGGTGCTTATAGCCTCAATCGGCGGCAAATCCATGAGCCGCGCTTTTCTATCGGCCTCGCTTGGAGTTCTCGCTTCCCTGCCGGGCATCGACAAGGCCACCGGCAACCTCCGAATGACTTTCGGATTCGAGGAACTGAACGCTGGTTTGAAATTACTGCCGGTACTCATCGGCATGTTCGCCATAAGCCAGGTAATTACCGATCTGACCAGGCTCAATGAAAAGATTACCGTTATCCCTTTTAAGCGGACCCGGCAAATGTTGTTCAGCCTTAAGGACTGGGGCATCCAGGCCGTGAATTTGCTGCGCTCATCTGCCATAGGAACCTGGGTTGGAATTTTACCTGGAATTGGCGCCAATATCGGATCCATAACCGCCTACAGTGCGGCAAAGTCCTTTGCCAGCCCCGAGGAGAAAAAGAAGTTTGGTAAGGGATCCGAAGTGGCCATAGTGGCATCCGAATCGGCCAATAATGCCACTGTCGGCGGGGCATTAATCCCGCTCATCTCCCTGGGTATTCCCGGTAGTGTCATAGATGCCATCCTGCTGGGTGGATTGCTCATCCACGGGCTACAGCCCGGTCCATTGTTGTTCGAGCAGAATCCGGACATTGTCTACACCATCATGGGGACCATGTTTGTTTCCAATGTGTTCATGTTTCTAGTCATGTTGCTGGCTGTGCGCTACATCGCCCGATTGGCCTTGCTGCCGCGAAACCTTCTGATGCCCGTAATTCTCGTCTTTTGCATCATCGGATCCTTTGCCCTTTCCACCCGCATGTTTGACGTGTGGACCATGATACTATTCGGCTTGATAGGCTTCGGAATGGAAAAAATGAAAATCCCCCTGGCTCCGTTTATAATCGGATTCATCTTGGCTCCGGTAGCTGAAGAAAACCTGCAGATGGGGTTAATGGCATCGAACGGGAGTTTTCTGCCGATGATCCAGAGTCCCGTATCCCTGATTTTCGTAATAACCTCCATAGCGCTTCTTGCAATTCCACTGTATAAGCGATTTCGATACGGGACCAGCAGCGATTGACCATGCCCCATAATTTCATATCCGAAATCACCACCTCCATAAAGGAATTTCCCCTCCAGGGGGGTGACGGAACGGACGCGATCCACACAGACCCCGTTTACTCCTATGTAGTCACGCATCTTCACACAGATAAATCGACCAGCGGAACCGGCATAGTGTTTACCATAGGGGCCGGAAATCGGGAAATCAGCTCGTTGATCGAAGGCTTGGCCAGCCCCCTGTTAGGCTGCGAAATTGAAGAACTCATGTCGCGTTTCGGGGAAGTATTCAGGCACCTTGCCGACCATCCCCGCTACCGTTGGCTGGGTCCTCACAAAGGGATGATTCACCTGGCCCTGGCCAGCATCACCAACGCTTGCTACGACTTGTGGGCAAAGGCGCGAGAGGTTCCATTGTGGAAACTATTGATCGATTTAACGCCCGAGGAAGTGGTCGATACGCTGGATCTGAGTTACCTTGAAGAGGTACTTACCCGGGAACAGGCTATTGGCATTTTATCCGAAAATCAGTCCAGCAGAGCGAAGCGCAGCGGAATTCTCCAGACGGGTTATCCTGGTTACGACACCTCCATCGGCTGGCTCAACTATTCAGACGACCAGGTTAAGGCCAAGGTAAGGAAAGCGGTCGAATCAGGATTTGATGCCATGAAATTAAAAGTTGGATCCCCTGAAACCGAGCGTGATGTTCGACGAGCCTACCTGGTGCGCGAAGCTGCCGGAGACGAAGCCCGGGTGATGCTGGACGTCAACCAAAACTGGTCCCTGCCAGAAGCAATCCATAGGGTGAAAGCGTTGTCCGGAATGTCTCCTTTCTGGATTGAGGAACCGACTCAACCCGACGACGTCTTGGGACACCAGGCCTTGGCAAAGGAGATTGCCCCTATCCATATCGCTTTGGGAGAACACGTTTCAAATCGGGTTTTATTCAAAAATTTCATGCAGGCAAATGCGGTGCGTTACGTGCAGGTTGACTGTACCCGAGTCGGGGGAATCAGTGAATTCATTACGGTAAGCCTGCTGGCTCGGAAATTCAAATTACCGGTGGTTCCGCATGTCGGAGATATGGGACAGATTCATCAGCATCTGGCGCTGTTCAACCATATGGCAATGGGTCACGAAGCCCTCTTTCTTGAACATATACCGCACTTGAGGGATTACTTTCTCCATCCGGCCAAAGTTTCGAGTGGCACTTATGCGACACCCCAGGAACCCGGCAGCAGTTCAGATTTCATCGAGTAAACAGCAAAAAACTTCAAAATTTTTCAGAGCCTATCCTATCGGTTTCAAGCAACTTGCAGGCTTGTAATTTCCGACCATTCCCCTGATAACCAATCTCCCCACATCAAAACAAGGCCATGTTTATTACTTCCCGAAGAAATTTCCTCAAGGTTGCCGGGCTCGGCGCCGCCGCCTCTACCCTACCCGCCTGGTTTGTCGAGGAATGCCGGGCTCAACCCCAATCGGACCCATCCAGGTCCGCCAATGATCGCCTGGGAATCGCCCTCGTGGGATGTGGCGGGCGCGGTATCGGTGTGACGCGCGGCGCCGCTTCTTACGGTGACGTCGTGGCAGTGTGCGACGTGGACGACGCCCGGATGGCCAGGGCCAAAGAATTCTGGCCCGCGGCCAGGACCATCAAGGATTTTCGCAAGGTGATGGAATTGGATGAGGTCGACGCAATCATCTGCGGGACGGTCGATCACTGGCATACCCTCGTTGCATTGGCCGCCATGCGGGCGGGAAAGGACATCTACTGTGAAAAGCCTCTCACATTGTGTATCGATGAAGGGAAACGTCTCGTGGCCGCCGAAAAAGAGACGGGACGTATTCTGCAAACGGGCAGCCAGCAACGAAGCGACCCACGTTTTCGCCTGGCCTGTGAATTGGTGCGCAATAACCGGATCGGCGAGCTTAGGGAAATCGACGTCTTTTTGCCGTCCGGCCAACGCAAGGGACCCTTCCAGACTACCCCCGTTCCAGCCGGATTTGACTGGGACATGTGGCAAGGACAAACCCCCTACGTGGATTATGTGCCGGAACGCACTCATCAGACTTTCCGCTACTGGTGGGAGTACTCGGGAGGAACCATGACCGATTGGGGCGCGCACCATAACGATATCGCGCTCTGGGCTGCCGGCTTCGAGCGTAGCGGACCCATTTCAGCCAAGGGGAAACCCCTCATAGACATGATCCCCGGTGGTTTCACTGCCGCCAGCCAGTACGCTCTGGAATACCGTTATTCCAACGGATTGGTGCACCGCTGTCGCAGCACCACGGCTAACGCCTGGAATGGGAGAGTGGAAAATCGATTCGACCAAAGACACGGCATTCGTTTTCAAGGATCATCCGGCTGGATCTGGGTTACCCGGGGTCAGATAGAATCCAGTATTCCCGAAATCCTCACAACCCCTCTTCCATCGAGCGCTGAACGGCTCTATACCAGCAACGATCATATGGGAAATTTCATCGACAGCGTGCGTTCAAGGAAAGCGCCGGTTTGCCCGGCCGAGATCGGTCATCGCTCGGTTACAGTGTGCCATCTGGGAGTGATCGCGGCGCGGTTGGGCCGCAAGATCAAGTGGGACCCCGACCGGGAACAGATTATCGGCGATCCCCAAGCCGCCGCTGCTATGACCCGCGAGATGCGCAAACCCTGGGACTACGACATGATTTGAGTAGGGAATTTCTGAAATTCAATAATCCTCGACAATTTGCGGCTGGCCGGATTTATATTTAAGAGGTTTTCCATGTTCCCGCTGGCCAAGAAATATTTATTCGGCTACCTGTCTGTCGCCCTGGCCGGGTTGGTCAACACCGATTTGGTACTTCCGGCTTCGGACGGACTGGAACATTTTGAAAAGAAGATCAGGCCGCTGCTGATGGATCATTGCCTTTCCTGCCATGGGCCGGAACGAAAGGATGGCGGTCTTCGTTTGGATACAAAAATGGGTTGGATGACCGGAGGTGATGCGGGTCCGGCCATCATCCCGGGCAACGCCAAGGACAGTCCCCTGGTCCGGGCCTTGCGCTTTCAGGAACCCTATCACGGACATCCCGAACACGACCTTTCCGAGGACCGGATCATCGACTTGGAATACTGGATCCAATCCGGAGCGCCCGATCCGCGGTCGGGAGCAACCAAACGGCAAGCGCTCCCCAACTACGAAAAAGGCAAGGACTTCTGGTCTTTCCAACCCATCGTCAAGCCGGATGTTCCCCGGGCCAAGGACCATGAATGGGCCTACGGGGCCATTGATCAATTCGTACGGGCCGCTCAGGAAGCAAGAGGACTGACCCCGGTGAGCGATGCGACCAGAACCCAGTTGGTTCGACGCGCCTATTTTGCCTTGATCGGCCTGCCCCCCACCCCGGATCAAATTGACGCCTTCGTGGACGACACTCGCCCCGATGCCTTCGAGCGCCTGGTCGATGAACTGCTGGCTTCGCCCCACTACGGGGAACGCTGGGGCCGGCATTGGTTGGACGTGGCCCGTTTCGCCGAGTCCAGCGGGGGTGGGCGCACCCTGCTTTTCAAGGACGCCTGGCGATACCGCGACTATGTAATCGAAGCCTTCAACGCCGACGTGCCCTACGACCGGATGGTGCGCGAACAAATTGCAGGCGACCTGCTTCCTTACGATTCCCCGGCTCAACGTGGCCGGCAATTGACCGCAACCGCTTTCCTGGCCCTTGGGCCCACCAACTACGAACTGCAGGACAAGCAACTCCTGCGCTACGACGTAATCGACGAGCAGATCGACACCTTGGGTAAAGCGTTTCTAGGAATGCCCCTTGGTTGCGCCCGCTGTCACGACCACAAGTTCGATCCAGTTCCAACCGCCGATTATTATGCCATGGCGGGAATTTTCAAAAGCACCCGCACCCTTTTGGACTATACCGCCAACGTAGCTCGCTGGGTGGATACTCCCTTACCTCTCGAAGGTTCGGAGGCGGAGGAAATGGCCAAGGTCGAAACCAGGTCGGCGGCGCTCAAACCCCGATTACAATTAAAAAAAGCGGAACTGAGCCTGCTAACGCAAAAGGACGTCAAGCCCCCTCAATCGGGACTACCCAGCTCGATTTCGAAATTTCCCGGTCTTCTCGTAGATGAACGAGCCGCCGCAACAAAGGGCCAATGGATGTTTTCCCAATACTCGCAAAACTACCTTAACGACGGTTATTACCACGATGGAAATGAACTTAAGGGGGAAAAGTCCCTCACTTTCAAAACCACCCTTCCTCTGAATGGACGCTACGAAGTGCGCCTGGCCTACGCCGAGGCCAAAAACCGTTCCACCCGCACACCGGTGACCATCGGTCATCTTGATGGCGAAACCGTAGTGCTGGTGAACCAGCAAAAGGCGCCTCCCCTCGAAGGAAGGTTTTACTCACTTGGCACGTTCAACTTCGCAAGGAATGGTGAATATTTCCTACGAATTTCCACCGGGAATACCGATGGTCACGTCGTAGCAGATGCGGTGCAATGGTTGCTGGTCGAGGACGAGGAAACCGCTACCAGCCCCGAACGCGTGGCTTATGTCGCCGCCTTGAAAAAGGAAATCAAGGGTTTGGAAAAAAAGCTGAAACCTTTGACTGCCAAACTCGAATCCCGCCCCTTGGCCATGACGGTAAAGGAAGACCCCGAACCGAGCGACTCAGCCGTCCGCATTCGCGGAATGGAAAGCCGCAAAGGGGAGATCGTTCCCAGGGGATTCATCCAGGTTGCGACTTTGGGTGATACCCCAACCATTCCGGAAGATGAAAGCGGCCGCCTGCAATTAGCGGAATGGATCGTCAGCCCGGACAATCCATTGGCCTCCAGGGTAATGGCCAACCGGATTTGGAACTGGCTGTTCGGAACCGGCATCGTGCGCAGTGTGGACAATCTGGGGACCACCGGCGAACTGCCCTCACATCCCGAGTTACTGGATTACCTCGCCATTCGATTGCAAGAGCTCGACTGGTCCATCAAGGCCATGGTCAAGGAAATCCTGCTTTCCCGCACTTGGCAACTGTCCTCCCAAGTCGGTCCCAAGGCGGAAATTTCGGATCCGGATAACCGCCTGCTTACTAATTACCCCCTTCGCAGGCTGGATGCCGAGCAATTACGCGACGCCATCCTGGCCGTGAACGGCGAACTCGATCTGACGCTCTACGGACCCAACATCGAAGGAGCCGACGCCATCGACGCCAATAGCACCGGCGCCCAACAGATCGAGTACAATTATGTTTTCAAAGACAAGCGACGCAGCGTTTACACCCCCGCCTTCCGGGTTAAACGCCATGAACTGTTCGAGCTCTTTGATTTCGGCAATGTCAATTTCACCATGGGCCAGCGCAACGTCAGCACTGTGGCGCTACAGGCGCTATACATGCTGAATAATCCCTTCCTGCTCGAACAATCGCAACGCGCTGCTGAACGGCTCCTTGCAGAGGTGAAAGACCCGGAGGAACGCATCGACCTCGCTTTTCGCAGAACCTTGGGACGGCTTCCCTCCGGAGAGGAGCGCTCCCTGATCGATGGCTTTTTTAAGGATGGACAATCGGCCGATGTTGTGGATGAATGGGCTCTGCTATTCCAATCGCTCTTTGGCTCGATCGATTTCAGGTATATTAACTGACCATGAAGGAAGCCCCGCCAGCATGTGCCATTTCCCGTAGGGATGCTCTGCGCAATATCGCCTGCGGCTTTGGTTACATGGCAGCGGCCGGGATGGCCTCGCGAGAGGCCATGGCAAATTCCATAACCAACCAACGGTCACTTCAAGTCCCCCATATCGTGCCCCGGGCCAAACGGGTCATATTCCTTTTCATGGCTGGCGGGGTGAGCCAGGTCGACAGTTACGACTACAAGCCGCTGCTCTACAGACGCAACGGCGAGATGCTGGACTTTACCGATCAGCGCATTCTGGCCAAAACGGGCATGGGCTCCAACCAGCGGGTTATGAAACCCCTCTGGGAGTTCAAACAGCGGGGACAAAACGGCGCCTGGGTTTCCGAGCTGTTTCCCCACATGGCCAAACATACCGACGATTATTGCATTATCCGTTCCATGGCCACGGAAGGGGTTGCCCATGGTCCTGCCACCCTCTTTCTCCACACCGGTTCCACCAACCTCATTCGCCCTTCCATGGGGGCCTGGGTCAATTACGGCCTGGGCACGGAAAACCGGGATCTGCCCGGGTTTGTAAGCTTGAGCCCGTCCATGAGCAACGGTGGCCCTCGCAACTACGGCAACGCCTTTCTGCCCCCCACTTACCAAGGCACCCCCGTCGGCCGTGCCGGCATGAAGGCCACCGAGATCAAAATCAATAATTTGCAGAACCCGGAGCGCTCTCCTCAACGGAAAAAGCGCCAGTTCGACCTGCTCCAGGCCATGAACCACGAGCAGTGTCAAAGCTTGCCCCACAATTCCGAACTGGAAGCGGTCATCAACTCCTACGAACTGGCTTGGCGCATGCAGGCCAATGCCCCGGAAGTGATGGATATTTCGAACGAATCGGCCGCCACTAAAAAACTTTATGGCATCGACGAGGAGCCCACCGACAACTACGGACGGCAATGCCTCATGGCCCGTCGCATGGCCGAGGCGGGTGTGCGCTTCATCCAGGTCAACTACTCCGACAATTCCAACAACCCGGCATGGGACCAACACAACGACATGCCCAAGCACAAGGAACATGCTTTGGCCGTGGATAAACCCATCGCCGGACTGTTGACCGATCTCAAGCAGCGCGGACTACTGGAAGAAACCCTGGTCTGGTGGGGAGGGGAATTCGGCCGCACCCCCTACGCCCAGAAAAACGGCAACGGCCGCGATCACAACCCCACCGGCTTTACCGTTTGGTTGTCGGGTGGAGGTGTGAGACCCGGGCTCATCTATGGGCAAACCGACGAATTCGGTCAGTACGCGGTGGATAAGAGAGTTCACATGCATGACCTCCACGCCACCATCCTGCATTTGCTCGGATTGGATCACGAACGGCTGACCTTCCGGCACGAAGGCCGCAATTTCCGCCTGACAGATGTATTCGGCAACGTCGTTCACGATATCATAGCCTAAATTCTCGGAAGCGCTTCACCCTGGCCCGCATGTCTCACTTACCGAGCGAATGCGACATCTCCCAATTTTCCACTGCGCGCCCGAATCCCGGTAAAAGGGGAATCAATAGCCCGGCCGTGAGAAAACCAGATCGTGGCATGAGAAATTTTCAGGCGCGGCAAGGATGCCGCCGCCCTACCGCTTACGTTTCGAAATGGCAGGGTAATCGCGTCCCCGCGATGCCGTAACCTCTTCTATATCCGGGTTTTTTGTGATGGATTATTTAAGAGACACCACACTAGGCGATCCGCTATCAGAATCCTAGCCCGCATATCTCACAAAATTCGTGACGAGCGAACGGAGGTCGAGTGCTGGCGTGGGTTTCGTACAGATTCGGGGGTGAAGCCGGGTCGACACCCTGCAAAGTCCCGAATCCAGGGAAATCCCCGCCAGTGCCGACATACCGGAGCGCAGTAGAAAATTTGTGAGATATGCGGGCTAAAACCGATAAACCGCGCTGGCGGAAACCTGCCGGGGACTGGCCGGCACGGAAGGAATTTCTTCAAAGCGACTGTCCCATAAGTTTTCCACGGCCAGGCTGAGTTCCAGTCCTTCTATTGACTCGGGAAAATAGAAAAGGCCCAAAGAGGATATCACCGCATCGTCCACTCCGTTGGAACGAAGGGAGTTTTCCTCCTGCATGCGCAGTTCATTGTCGGAACGGATTTCAAGTCCGGGCGTCCACTGGTAAACCATTGCAATAGTCAGGCGATGCCGGGCGAAATTGAGGGCATAGAAACTGGCATCGACCACGGCGTCACCATAATCCTCGGACTTGGAGAGCATGGTGTAACCGGCCACCACTCGGCCCCGATCAAAGGAGAATTGGCCCAACAGTTCCACCCCGGAGGTTTCAATGTCCACGTGGTTTGCCGTGCGCCCGAATACCCCTTCGGTATAGGTCCAGTCGACCAGATCCCCGTCATCCCGCACAAATGCCGCGCCTTGAAATACATAGCGCTCCCCTTGGGTCCGGTAACCCACCTCCATATTCCGGGATGTCTCCCGTCCAAGGTTCTGATTGCCCCTGAAGAGTCCGCCACTGGGATTGGAGGCAATGGCAGTGTAGCCCGGCACCTGAGTCGCCTCGGAAATATCAAGGTAAAATTGCCATGAACGATCCCTGGAGGGAGGAGCCTGATAAGTTAATTTAAAGACAGGGGAAGTATTACCGGTTCCCCGGTTGTTGTCATCGCGAACCACTCCACCTGAAACCGTCCACTCCCCGCCTCCCGTGGCATCGAAAGAGGTCTCGGCCAATGCTCCATATTTCAAATAGGCACGACTGGTGAAGTCTCCATAGGTGAGCGAGGTCGATTCAATATCGTCGTCCACCCACTCCATTTTCCCTTTCAGGACCCAATCATCAACAAGCCAAAATCCTTCCGCCGCAATGTCCCCTACCCTGCTCTCATGCTCGAAGGGATTGAACGCGCCCGGATTGCGGCGATCAAATTCGTAATCGTCCTTATGCCGTCGGTAATAACTGCTGAATTGCAACCCGAAGTCCTCGCCTTCAATGGAATGGTTGAGGAAAAGCAGGTTTGTTTCCAGATCCTCGGTTTCCGGCACGCCAAAAGGAGTGTACATATTGGGCCATCCAAAAAATTTTGTTTGATAACCGTAAAAGAAATCGGTCTGGGACCGGTCATTGGACACCTGAAACCTTCCGCTGATACGGTCGAAAAGATGATCTCCATTGGCAATGGCGCCATCCGATTCGGAGTGGGCAACCTCCACGTCAAATCCGTAGTTTCGATCTCCGTTTCCAACCGTGTGGGCGGCGTAGGCCCGCCCAATTAACAGACCATCCTCACCCGAGCCCAGAGCCAATTCCTCAAACGGCCGAATCGGTCGCCAACCGAATTGCACCGAACCGACCCCGGAGTTGAATCCGGCAAAGGCATTCTCCGATCCGGTGAGGATGCCTGGAGAAGAAATCATGTTGGGCGCCACGGGGATCTCGGCGAAGTAATGCCCGGTCTGCGGGTCGAACAGAGTAGCGGCTCCCAGCATAAAACCGGTATTTTCAAAGATACCGCCTCGTATGGTCACATCGCCCTGGCTCTCTACGGAATTTCGAGACTGCACGTCGACCAAGGGCTCGAATTTCAGGGCGGAAACCGGCATGCTGAAAGTGGAAAGGGACTCCTCCAATGCAATGCGCTGACCGGAGGTTTCATGCGGAGCCAATTGGACCAATGGCAATTCGGAATCTTCCCCCTGAGCGAATATTCCCCATTGGAAACAGGGGCTCGCCATGGCGATCAAGGTGATAATGGGCCTGAGTTCCATGCAAACTCGATGACTTGATGACGAATTTCCCGCTTAAGGCAATTTTATTGTTAGCGAAGGGATGCTCAACCAATATTTCCTGAAATACCCGTTATCGGCATTGATTGTCCATGCAATCCTTCAACTCCATCGAACACGTCATCTGGGATTGGAACGGAACCCTGGTAGACGACGTCCAATTGTGCGTCGACGTGATCAACCGAATACTTGATCAGCGTGACCTTCCCAGGGTCACGGTCCGGCAGTACCGGGAAACCTTCGATTTCCCCGTCATCGATTACTACCGCAAATTGGGTTTCAACCTGAAAGAGGACAGCTTCGAGGCCCTTACCGAAGAGTTTATCGGCGCCTACGAATGCAAGCGTCGGTCCCTGAAACTCCATTCCGGAGCCAAAGAAGCCCTGCAGGTATTTCAGGGCAACCGAATTGCTCAATGTATGCTGTCGGCGGCCAATATAGAGTCGCTCCTCTCCAATCTTTGCCAACACGGCATAACCTCCTTCTTTAAATCCATTCTCGGTTTGGACCATCATTACGCCGATGGGAAATTTCACCTCGGGAACAGGTGGATAAGGAATAATCACCTGGAAAAGGAAAAGATTCTCTATATCGGCGATACCCTTCACGATTTGCAGGTAGCACAGGCCATGGGGGTGAGGTGCATCCTGCTGGTCACCGGGCACAACTCGGAAGGCCGATTGAGAGCCCACCACAATGAAGTGGCGGGCAATCTCCACCAAGTTTTGCAATGGTTCAATTTTTAGTGGACAAATTTCCTGAAACGGTTCCCTTTCTTGGCCATGGGAAAACCCGATAAGAATCCATTCCACTTTGGCAACCCGGTGGTAAACCTTATTCTCACCGCCTTGGCCTTCCTGTTTTTTCTCTGGATCCTTCGACCCCATGTTCCGGCCCAAAGTGAGATCAACCGCTGGATTTTCGCAACTTTGCCGGCCACCGCATTGACCCTCACCTTTTACCTCTGCCTGGCCATGTACCGGGTGACGGTCAACGACCATAAGAAGAGGCACAAAGAAAGGCTGAAGGAAGAAGGCTAAAGGCTGAATAGCTAGGCCCCGGAGGCGCATATTCGGTGTTCAGTGTTCAGTGTTCAGTGGGCGCCTGCGGCGCCATATCCGTGGTCATCCGTGTTATCCGTGGTCTCTCCCAAATTCCTAATTCTCCTCCTTCTCCTCCTTGGGATCACTATCCGTTTCACCAGCGCCGTTATCCGGTTCATCGGTGGATTCATTCTCGGCCGATTCCTCCAATCCGGCGTCCAGGTCCTTGTGATCGGCATCGAAATCATAGTAATCATCCTTTTCCCACTTGCCGAATTCGGCTTCGTATTCGCGCTTTCTCTTCCGCTCAATGAAACCGGCTACGATAACGGACCCTTCGTAGAGCACCCACATGGGCACCGCCATGAGCAGTTGGGTAAAAGGATCGCCGGTTGGGGTGATGATTGCGGCCAGGACAAAAAATCCAACCACTGCGTAGCGCCTTACATTCTTGAGCTGTTGCTGACGGAGAATTCCCACGTATACCAGGAGGGTAATGGCCAAGGGAAATTCGAAACTCAGGCCAATGCCCAAAACCATCCACAGCAATAAACTGATATAACGGTCGGCCCGCCAGATGAGTTCCAGACCCAGCAGTTTATTCAGGTAAATGGAAACGTTGAGGGCGGCGGGAATGAGGACATAAAAGCTGAATAGGCAGCCCAAGCAAAATAAAATTAGGCCGACGAAACAACCGGGCAAAAGCACCCGCTTCTCTTTTACATTGAGGCCGGGCGCCACAAAGGAGGAGACAAAATAAAGGATGAAGGGGGATGCCAAGGAAATCCCGCCCATGAACCCAATCTGAAGAATGAAGGAAAACACCCCAAAGGGACCCGTCGTGACCAGAGCTTCGGTAACCCCATGGTTGGCCATAGCCTTTTCCAGGGGCGCACGCAGGAATTGGTTGAATTTTATGAAGAGAACGGCCACCACGAGGACAGCCAGAATAAAGGACACTACCGATTTGAACAAAACGTGCCGAAGCTCCTCCAGGTGCTCCAGAAACGTCATTTGAAGCTCGCTCGACTTCTCCAGATCCTCGTTATCGCCCGGTGTCATTTCCGTAACTTCTTCCATTCGTATCCTGATTCACAAACATGTTGCGCCAACAACGGCAACCCGGAATTTTACCGGATCCGGGCGGAGTTTCCGACAGATTCTTAACCATTGACAGAAAAAATTCATTTTGTTCAATTGCGCCTTTTCTCTCAATCGGGCTACCCACGAAAAGTGCCTGTTAACCCAAAATCGATCAAATCATGGCAAATACCGTCAGTAATCAACCCGCCAGCCCGCCAAAACCAGAGGGGCACAAGACGGAGACATCCAACCCGGTAAAATACATTTACGACTTCGGCATTAAAACCGACGGAAATGGTACGCAAAAGAACCTTCTCGGAGGAAAGGGAGCCAACTTGGCCGAGATGAGCCGCATCGGTTTGCCCGTGCCGCCCGGGTTTACCATCACCACCGAGGTTTGCACCTATTTCAATCAAAACAATCATCAATACCCGGCTGCTCTGGCAAGTGATATGCGGGCTTCGGTTCGTCTGATTGAACGGCAGCAGGGAAAAAAGTTCGGTGATGCCAGTGATCCCCTGCTGTTTTCAGTGCGTTCGGGCGCTCGCGAGTCCATGCCTGGAATGATGGACACCATCCTCAATCTGGGGCTGAACGATGAGACCGTAAAGGGTTTGGTCGCCAAATCGAACAATCCTCGTTTCGCTTACGACTGCTACCGCCGGTTTATTCAAATGTATGGTGACGTGGTCATGGGGGTACAACCGGAATCCGAGCACGTGCACGAACCCTTCGACGAAGTCATGGACAGGCTGAAAAAAAGAGTCGGGGTCGAGAAGGACTACGACCTTACCGAGGAACACCTCATCGAGCTGATCCAACTTTATAAGGACCTGATCAAGAAGCGCACCAATTCGGAGTTTCCCCAGGACGTTTGGCAGCAACTTTGGGGAGCGGTGGGAGCTGTATTCCTCTCCTGGAATAACGACCGCGCCCTGGTCTACCGCCAGCAATACCATATCCCGGCCGAATGGGGAACGGCGGTCAATGTGCAGACCATGGTTTTCGGCAATCTGGGCGACACCTCGGGCACCGGGGTAGCATTTACCCGCGATCCGGCCAACGGTGAAAAAGTGTTTTACGGGGAATACCTTATCAATGCCCAGGGGGAAGATGTCGTCGCCGGGGTGCGCACCCCCAAACCCATCGCACAACTTGCCCGGGAAATGCCCCAATCACACGCCGAACTGGAGGAAGTCCGGACCAAACTGGAAGAACATTTCCGGGACATGCAGGACTTCGAATTCACCATCGAGGAAGGCACACTCTATATGCTGCAAACCCGCAATGGCAAACGCACCGGCTTGGCCGCGGTGCGGATCGCGGTTGAAATGGAGAAGGAAGACTTGATGACCATCGAATCGGCCGTTACCAAGATCCCGGCCGATTCCGTATCCAGCCTGCTGGTGCCCATTTTCGATGAAGAGAGCCGCCAGTCGGCCAGAAAGATCGCTTCCGGTTTGCCGGCGGGTCCGGGAGCGGCCTCCGGCAAGGTTGTCTTCTCCTCCAGAACGGCGGAACGATTGACCAAGCACGGAACCAAGGTGGTGCTGTGCCGCGTGGAAACAACCCCGGACGATCTTCGTGGAATGATCGCCTCGGAAGGAATCCTGACTTCGCGCGGCGGGGTTTCCTCCCACGCCGCCCTGGTGGCCCGCCAGATGGGCAAGGTTTGTGTATGCGGAGCCCAGGAGGTGCAAATCAACTACGAAAATCGTAGCTTCAAAACTGGTAATATCATTGTGAAGGAAGGCGACTTCATCTCCATCGATGGCACTACCGGGGAGATATTCGCCGGACACCTGGATACGGCTCCCTCGGAAGTCACCCAGGTCCTATCAGGGAATTTGAGCCCAGAAAAAAGCTACACATATTCCCTGTTTGAAACCGTCATGAATTGGGCGGACCGCTATCGAAAGCTCCGGGTGCGCACCAATGCGGATACACCCGAACAAGCCAGAATGGCGGTGTCATTGGGGGCGGAAGGCATCGGCCTCTGTAGAACCGAACACATGTTTTTTGAAGGGGACCGCATCAACTATATGCGTCAAATGATTTTGGCGGGGGATGGAGATGAACGCAAGGCAGCCCTGAAAAAACTCCTCCCCTTTCAACGAAATGACTTCGTCGGCCTCTTCAAGGCCATGAATGGCTATGCCGTTACCATTCGGCTATTGGACCCGCCTCTGCATGAGTTTCTTCCCCAGGACGACGCAAGTCGTCGCGCCTTGGCCGATACCCTGAATGTTTCCCCCGAGGTCATCATCGACCGCGTCAAGAACCTGCACGAACAAAACCCCATGCTGGGCCACCGGGGATGCCGGCTCGGCATATCCTATCCGGAGATCACCGAAATGCAGGCGCGGGCGATTTTCGAAGCGGTCGCTCAGGTGACCCAAGAGGAAGAAAATGCAAAGGTCCTTCCGGAGGTAATGGTTCCCCTGGTGGGATTCGCCGACGAATTGAAAAATCAGGTTAAAATCATTCATGAGGTGGCGGCCGATGTCATGGCCAGGACCAATGTGACCTTTGATTACCTGGTTGGAACCATGATTGAAGTGCCGCGCGCGGCCCTTAGAGCCCAGGAAATTGCCGAAACTGCCGAATTTTTCAGTTTCGGCACCAACGATCTGACCCAAACCACCCTTGGAATGAGCCGCGATGACTCCGGTTCATTCCTTCCCGAATACAAAGACCTGGAAATTATCAACCAGAATCCATTCGCCAGCATCGATCAAGCCGGGGTCGGTAAGCTGGTGGAATTGGCTTCGGAAAAAGGTCGAGCCAAGAGCAAGGACTTCAAGCTGGGTATATGCGGGGAACACGGGGGTGACCCAACCTCCATAGTCTTTTTCCATAAAACCGGGTTGGACTACGTCAGTTGCTCTCCTCCCAGAGTTCCCGTGGCCCGTCTGGCTGCCGCCCAGGCCGCCCTGGCCCACCCATGAAGGGCGCCGGTCCGTCGGGGTCATTTCTTGTAATCGTGCATTTTAATGCAGGATTTAAGAATTGACCCCTTCTTACAGGCGCAAGACGTAAAAAATGATGCCTTACAGAGTCGGTCCGTTGGGGTCAGGTCTTGAAAAAGAGATGCCTGTCGGGGTCAGTCGTCTTAGAAAATTGTATGGAGCGCAGCGCAATACGGTTTTTTTGACCTGACCCCTTCCCAGCGTGACTCCTACGGGAAAATACCCGATTGCTTTGACCTGGGAAAGAAATCAATTATGGTAAGGGAGCCAGATGTTTGAGGTAAGGGATAGACCGAGGATGGTCCAGCGGGCCCTTTTGGTAGGTGTCCGCCAACCCTCTCGAAGCGGAGACGACGTATCCGATATGCTTCTGGAACTCGCCGCCCTGGTCGAGACCTTGGACATCGCAGTGATGGAATCCATGGCCATTTCCATCCGTAAACCTCATCCACACTTTTTCATCGGCCGGGGAAAAGCTCACTCCATCATCAATCACGCCAGGGCGGAAAACTACGACTGCATCGTTTTCGACGATGCCCTGACCCCGGCCCAACAACGAAACTGGGAAAGGGAATCCCGACTCTGCGTCATCGACCGACAGGAAGTCATTCTCGATATTTTTTCCCGCCGCGCCCAAACCCGAGAAGCTGTCGTACAGGTGGGATTGGCCCGCATGGTCTACAGCCTCCCTCGCCTGACCCGGGCCTGGACACACTTGAGCCGGCAAAGAGGGGGCGGAAGCAAAATGCGCGGTCAGGGAGAAACACAATTGGAGGCCGATCAACGCATAGTGCGTGATCGGATCGCCTCCCTCAAAAAGCGCCTCGAAGTTATCCGGAACCAACGCAAGACCCAGCGGAAACGACGGATGAAGAAACCCTTACCTTCCGCCGCTATCGTCGGTTATACCAACGCGGGGAAATCTACCCTCCTCAACTGCCTTACAGGAGCCAATATTAAGGCCGAAAATAAACTGTTCGCCACCCTCGACCCGACTACGCGCCAATTCCTCTTGCCTTCGGGGCAGAAACTACTCCTCACCGACACGGTCGGTTTCGTACGCAAACTCCCCCATAACCTGATCGAGGCTTTCAAGGCCACCTTGGAGGAAGCCGTAGTAGCTGACTTCCTCATACACGTCCTCGATGTTTCCAGCCCCGAGGTGGAACGGCACATCCAAACTACCATGAGGGTTCTCAAGGAATTGGAAGCCGATGAAAAACCAATCCTCACCGTCTTCAACAAGGTGGATACCTGCCGAGATGAACTTTTCCTGCAACGACTCCAACTCCAATTCCCTGGAGCCGCCTTCGTCAGCGTTCGGGAAAACAGGGGCATCGGGAAGCTGGTCCAAGGGATGGACGACCTCCTCGAATCCAAAACGGTTTACGGCGAATTCATCTTTCCCTTTGAGCGTTACGACCTGGTCGCTCAACTGCACCAGGCCGGTTGCGTAAAGGAAGAAAAAACCAGAGACGAAGGCGTTTTTATCGCCGGCCACATTCCTCCGGACCTGCGCAAACATGTGCAAAATTTCCGTCTGAACGGCTCAGATAATCGCACTTCATCGACCCGGAAAAAGTCATAATCCCAGTCGGGGTCAGCTCCTTGATTTTTGACATGTCCCCATGTTGAAAATCCAGGACTGACCCCATAGCGCATGTTTTCTCAATTCCACCACTCCATCACTCTATTCCTAATTCTTAATTGGCGCCCCTGGCGCCTCTGTGTCCTCTGTGATCTCTGTGGTTTTTCTCTCCCCAATTCCTAAAAATCAGGCTTCCACTCAGGTATGCCGCGTTCCTTCAATTGCTTCTCATACCGCACCGCCTGAGGTTGAAAGGGGGAATAGGGAACATCCTCATTGACCATAAACGGAAGGGTTTCTTCCCACCAGCGGTCGAAGGCCTTGCGCAAATCGGCCACTACCTCGGGGTGTTCTCCAGCGACGTCCGAGGTTTCATAAGGATCCACCGAAATATCGTAGAGTTCCTCATTGTTCACGAACCTCCAACGCTGCGTCCGCACAGCACAAGATTTGAATTTACTGAGATTCGGATCTTCACCTTTGTTCCAACGACCCTGGTGAACAAACAAGTATCGATCCTCCCAAGGCGCTTGCGCATTCCGGAGCAACGGAACCAAGGACCTTCCATCGATCGGTTGAATGTTTTCGGGAACGGGGATCCCCGCCAGTTCCAAAAACGTCTTAAAAATATCGATATGAGCCGAAAGAGCCGAAACATCCCTTCCTTCACCCAAGACTCCCTTCCAGCGCCAAAAGGCAGGAATATGGGTGCCGCCCTCAAAAGGTGAGCCTTTTCCCGTCTTAAAACCAGCAGTGAAAAACCTGATGGGGTTTCCCTTCACTTTCCCGCTCCTGCCGGCCTGGCCATTGTCAGTCATAAAAATAACCAGCGTATTATCCCAGGCCTTCCACTCATCGAGTTTATCCATGAGCAAGCCAAAGTTGTCATCTATGTTTTCAATCATTCCGTATCGTCCGGCCGAATTATCATCATAGCCGAGTTCAATGAAACGAGCCTTGTACTTCTCCGGGGCGATCATGGGACCATGAGGGGCATTGGGGGTAATAAAGGCAAAAAATGGAGTGTCGGATTCGTGCTGCTTCCTGATCCATCCCAGTGCAGCTTGAAAAAAGACATCGGTACAAAATCCCCTGGTCTGCACGATGGTATCGTTGTGGAGGATGACATTATCGAAGTAGCGTCCTTCGCGAACCCGGTTAGGCGGGAAATCAGCACAACTACTTTCATAGGATTGACCGATGCCACCCGCCCCATGGATGAAAGTTTCGGTAAAACCGCGGTTGTAGGGTTGGTACTCGTCTTCATCGCCCAAGTGCCACTTGCCAAATATCCCCGTTTCGTAACCGGATTGGCGAAGGAGTTCCACGAAAGTGGTGGTCGAAAGCGCCATGCGTTCCCGTTCCCGTATGGTATGAGTAACGCCATTCCTGAACTCATGGCGGCCGCTCATCAACGCCGCCCGGGTCGGAGAGCAGGTTGGGCTTACGTGAAACTCGGTAAAGCGAGTCGAAAGCTCATAAAAACGGTCCAGATGAGGTGTCCGCAAAACCGGATTTCCCATACAGGAAAGATCCCCCATGCCCTGATCATCCGTCATGACCAGGATAATGTCAGGCCGGCTGCCGGCCAAGGAATCGGATGCGGTAGTTTTACCACACCATCCAGTGAGAAGCATTGAGAAAAAACCAACGCCAATTAACCATGTTTTCAGGTTTTTCATAAATTACAGACTCCTTTTATATAACAGGATAAACGGAAGTTTTAGCCGGGAAAAAGAAACTTCAAAAAAACCTGACCCATCATCAATCAGAACGGGATCCTTTCAAGCAGGATTGACCGACCGGCCCCTTTTTCCGCCCGTCGGGGTCAGTTGTCTTAGAAAATTGTATGAAGCGCAGCGCAATACGGTTTTTTTGACCTGACCCCTTCCCACCGCAGATTCCCCCCGCGTGCTTGCAAGGCCATCCGGATCAACTCTTGGCAAGATCACGAAGAACCTGTCCCCCCCCATTCTATCACTCCATTACTCCATCACTCCACCATTCCCACATCCCTAATTGGCGCTCCTCAGCGCCTCCCTCCATTTCTGTTTCCTTTTTGGGTGGACATTTAAAAAATTTAACTATTATTGAGAGCCATTCTCAAATGGAAACGTGCCAAATCTGTTGACCATAAAAAAAGGCCAGTCCGTCCGCGTGACGGCCATACGCGCCGAAAATTCTATCGACCAGCGCATCCTTTCCCTGGGAATTGCCGCCGATGCGGTATTAAAGGTCTGTAAGGTGGCGCCCTTGGGCGATCCGATTGCGGTGGAGGTGGATGGCGCCCAGATCGTGCTGCGAAAATCGGAAGCGAGGGGAATCCAGGTCGAACCGCTCTAATTATTCTGCATGGAGACGTCTCCCCCTCCCGTTGCCCAAGGCAATCTCCACGTCGCCCTGATTGGAAATCCCAATACGGGGAAAACTACTATATTCAATAACCTGACCGGGATGCGGCAACGCACCGGGAACTATCCTGGAGTTACCGTTTCCAGTAAGATCGGCCAGCTCAGGTTGAAGCGCGCCACCGCCGAACTGATCGACCTTCCCGGAACTTACAGCCTGTCCGCCCACTCTCCCGACGAGCGCGTAGTCATCGACGTGCTCAATGGACGATTCCAGGGGATGGGTAAACCCGACGTCGTCCTATTTGTCGCCGATGCCACCAACCTGCGGAGGAATCTTTTTCTGGCTTCACAGGTAGCCACCTTGAAAATCCCCATGGTGCTCATCCTCAATCAATGGGACGCGGTGGAACCTTCGGGCCAGAGGATCGATTTGAATCTACTCAAGGGACGGTTGACCATACCGGTCATTCCCACCGTAGGGACCAAGGGCCAGGGCACCGATGAAATAATCAAAGCCATCGAGAGTCAGACGGAGCAACCCCGTTTTCTTCCCGAAATCAAATGGCCTGAATCCATGAACAAAGCCATGGAGCGCCTCAGATCTTCCCTTCCCTGCATCGACGAGGAGAGGTTGAGCGAGAGCGAAACTCACCGGCTGCTCTTCGATACCCATTCTGCCGAGATCCAGCGCTTGAAGGTTTCACCGGAGGAAGCGCAAAGAGAAGTTGTCCAAGCCCGCGAATTCTTGCGACAGGACGGCATGAATCCCCTGGTGGCGGAGGCCATGCTTCACTACCGCCATATCGATGGGCTCATCGGCGGGATCATCTTGAAAGATGCGGAATTGGCCCAGGGAAAAACCGAATCCATCGACCGCCTTCTCCTGCACCGGGGATGGGGGTTGGCCGCCTTCGTGGCCATGATGTACGTGGTCTTCCAAGCCGTCTACAGTTGGGCCGGGCCCATGATGGACGCCATCGAGACCGGAAAAGTCTGGGTTCAGAAACTCATAGGGCCGGGTTTGGATGCCACGCCCATGCTGCAGAGCCTGGTCTTGGACGGAGTCATTGAAGGAGTGGGAGCCTTCCTGGTGTTTCTTCCCCAAATTCTCATCCTCTTTGCCTTCATCTCCCTGCTCGAGGATAGCGGTTACATGGCCCGCGCCGCCTTTATCATGGACAAATTGTTCAGTTGGTGCGGCCTGAACGGCAAAAGTTTCGTCCCCCTGTTATCCAGCTATGCCTGCGCCATTCCGGGTATCATGGCTACCCGCACCATCGAGGACCCGAAATCGCGCATTGCCACCATATTCGTAGCCCCCTTTATGAGTTGCTCGGCCCGGCTTCCCGTTTACGTCCTTTGCATCGGCGCTTTCATCGAACCCGTCTATGGCCCCTGGTGGGCGGGATTCACCCTTTTTCTCATGCACTTCGTCGGTTTGGCCGTGGCCGTGCCCACTGCCTGGGTGGTAACGCGATTTGTGCTCAAGACAAAATCCCAACCATTCGTCATGGAACTGCCCAAGTATCGCGCCCCGCGCTTGCGCGATGTGAGTTACCGCATGTGGCAAGCAGGCTGGGATTTCGTTCAGAAGGCGGGAACCATCATATTCTTCATAACCATCGTTATCTGGGCTTTGCTGTATTTTCCCAATCCCGAGGGACTGGAAGAGGAAGTTCGGCAACAGTTTATCGCCGAAAAAGTCGAGGCAGGCCTCGGCGCCCCCGCCCAAATCGAATCCCTCCTGGCCGATCCCGATTCGGAAATCGCGCACGAATTCAACCTCGCCTTGGGCGGGGCCCAAATCAACCAAAGTTACATGGGCCGCTTCGGCCAAGTCGTGCAACCCATCTTTGAACCGGCCGGGTTCGATTGGCGCATATCCATCGGTGTGCTGGCCAGCTACCCGGCCAGGGAAGTCATCATTTCCACCCTGGGCATCATCTACAGTCTGGGAGGCGACGTCGACGAGGAGGACGGGAACCTGCGCGCCGCCTTGAAGAACAGCAAATGGCAGGAGGGCCACCGGGCCGGCGCCCCCATCTACACCATTCCCGTGGTAATCGGACTCATGGTATTCTTCGCCCTGTGCTCCCAATGTGGCGCTACCACCTCCATCATCATCAAGGAGACAGGCGTAAAATGGGCCGTCTGGTCTTTCCTCTACATGACTGCTTTAGCTTGGCTTGGCGCCGTATTATGTTATCAAGTCGGCACCCATTGGTTTTAACATGATCGCCCTGGATTCCATCATTGTCATCCTCATCGTCCTCGGTGCATTGGCCTACCTTGGGAGGCGCTACTATAAAAAATGGAAGTCCCCCAAATCCTGTGGGCTGGAAAATTGCGGTTGTACCCAAACCCATTCCAAACTCCTTGCCAAAGAAAAATCCCCCAGACCGTAACGGAATACCACCCGCCGGTGTCAGTCGTCTTAGAAAATTGGTAACTACTCAGGACCTCATTGAGGATTCGTATCCGGCGTCTACCTGCGCCGAGCTGGTTGCGATGACTTTTGAATACCCACGGTCGGCGGGTATTTTTTCGGAACGCTGTTCTTAAGTCCTCAAAAAATGGGAGTTCTTACCTTTTGAATGATAAAGATTCAAAAGCGGCGTTGCGAAGACGCAGTCCCCCTACCAATAAATTCAAGCGTGGTAGGGCAAGAGCATCCCTGCTCTGCCGTTCGTCGTGGTAGGGCAAGAGCATCCCTGCTCTGCCGTTCGTCGTTGTCAGCCAAAAAACCATCTGAGTAGTTACGAAAATTGTATGGAGCGCAGCGCAATACGGTTTTTTTGACCTGACCTCTTTATCCGTGGCCCATTCCTAATTGGCGTCCCCGGCGCCTCTGCCTCTCGCAAAGATCGCAAAGGTATCCGGCTTCGCCGGAACATGAGTTAACGGAGGGGGGACATTCCTGCGTGCCACGCCGGAAGGCGGGGGCCCCAACAATTACGGTAAATGGATAGGGAAGCATAAAAGGGCGCCCCCTTCCATCATTCCTTTACTCCCCCACTCCATCATTCCCTTCTCCCCAATTCCTCATTCCATCACTCCATCAGACAGGCGGTATTCCAGTTACCTGAGTCCATAGTAGATCAGGAACAGGACCGCCACCAGGTAACTGAACAAGGGGACTTCCCGAAATCTTCCCTGCAGCAGCATGATGGCTACAAAGGCGACCAGCCCAATTCCGATCCCCTCGGTAATGCTGAAGGTCAGGGGAATCATGAGCATGGTTAGAAAGGCCGGTGTGACTTCCGACAGGTCGGTGAAGTTCAGTTCCTTCAGTCCCTGGGCCATGAATACTCCCACCATGACCAGAGCGGGAGCAGTGGCCACATTGGGAATGGCGGTAAGGATGGGGGTAAAGATAAGAGCGAGGAGAAAGCATATCCCGGTTATTACGGAGGTTAATCCCGTTTTACCCCCCGATTCGATTCCGGCCGAAGACTCGATATAGGACGTGGTAGTCGAAGTTCCCAAAAGGGCGCCCCCGATGGTGGCGATGGAATCCGCCGTGAGGGCTTGGCCCATTTTGGGCATTTTCCCCTTTTTATCCATGAGCTTGGCCCGGCGGGCCAAACCTACCAGGGTTCCTATGCTGTCGAACAAATCCAACACCAACAGGGTCAGAATTACCGGCAGGGCGGAACCCAGATTTTTGAATGGGTAAAGCACATCCAGGGCCAGAAATGTTTCTCCTATTCCGGTTGGGGCCGAGACGATTCCGGAGGGCATGGCAGTTATTTTCTCCCCTCCGGATGGTATGAAAAGTCCCAGGGCCGCGATGAATAGAATGGACAGGAGGATGGCGCCCGGAACCTTGCGGATGGAGAGGATTGTCATGGCAACCACTCCCAACACCACAAGGACGGCGGCGGTATTCCTGAGGGAGCCCATGGTCACGAGGGTCGCGTCGTTACCGACTATTATTCCCACATTTTTCAGTCCGATGAAGGCAATGAAGAATCCAATCCCGACTTGAATGCCGACTTTCAGACCATTGGGCAAAGATTCGGCGATCCTTCGGCGAAGTCCGGTAACGGAAAGGAGGAAAAAAACAACGCCGTTCCAGAAGGTCAGGCTCAAAGCGGCTTGCCAGGGCAGGCCCATCCCGAGACAGACTACAAAGGCGAAGTAACTGTTGGTTCCCATGCCCGGGGCCAGGGCGATAGGGAAATTGGTCAACCAGGCCATGAGGAAGCAGCCCAGCGCCGCGGCCAGGGCGGTTACGGTGACCATGGCCTCCCGAGGCATGCCTGCTTCGGCCAGGATGGAAGGATTGACCGCCAGAATGTAGGCCATGGCGGCAAACGTGGTTATCCCGGCAAGGACTTCCTTGCGAATAGTGCTGCCTCGAGGGCTGACCTCAAAGCGTTGATCGAGCCATTTCACGGCGCCTTTAGAACAAAGAAATTGCCGGAGTGCCAATAAGGGTCAGGCAAGCAGAGGTTTTACCACTTTCCCATGGACATCGGTGAGGCGATAGTCCCTGCCTTGAAAGCGGTAGGTCAGGCGTTTGTGGTCGATCCCCAGCAAATGGAGGAGGGTGGCATGCAAGTCGTGAATATGCACCGGGTCCTCGTCGATATTGTAGCTGAAATCATCCGTTTTTCCATGAGTGTAGCCGGCCTTGGAACCCCCTCCGGCCAGCCAGATGGTAAAACAGCGGGGATGATGATCCCGGCCGAAATCATCCTTGGTCATCTTTCCCTGGCAGTAATTTGTGCGTCCGAATTCACTGCCCCAGATGACCAGGGTATCCTCCAGCATGCCCCTGGATTTCAGATCCTTTACCAGGGCGGCTGAGGCTTGATCGGTCTCCTTACACTTTTGATGAATGCGCCCTGGGAGATTGGCATGAAAATCCCAGCCCTTTTGAAACACTTGGATAAACCGGACGCCGCGTTCGGCTAATCGGCGAGCCAAAAGACAATTCGCGGCAAAGGTGCCCGGTTGGCCCACGTCGTCGCCATATAGCTTCAGAGTGGCTTCCGACTCGCCGCTCAAGTCGGTCACTTCCGGTACGGATGTTTGCATGCGAAAAGCCATCTCGTATTGGAGGATCTGATTTTCCAGTTGGGGATCCTTGGAGTCGGCCAGTTTACGCTCATGAAGCTCCCGCAAATATTTTATGGCGGAACGGCGGCTCTCCCGGCTCACACCGGGTGGGTTATTCAGGTAGAGCACGGCGTCTTTTTCCGGGCGAAAGCGAACGCCATCATGACGACCGGGCAGGAATCCGCTATCCCAGTAGCGGGAGGTCAGGGGTTGGCCTGTGCTTTCTTTGGGGGTCAGCACCACGTAGACGGGAAGATTCTCATTCATGGACCCGAGTCCGTAGGACATCCAGGACCCGAAGGTGGGGCGACCCGGAAACTGGGAGCCCGTCTGCATGAAGGTAACTCCCGGACCGTGATTGATGGCCTCGGTGTACATGGATTTTATAAAGCAAAGCTCGTCCGCGATGGTTGCGGTATGGGGAAGAAGTTCGCTCAATGTTGCCCCACTCTCCCCGTGCCGCTCGAAGGCGTACGGAGAACCCGCCAGAGGGAAACTGGCCTGATGGGTGGACATTCCAGTTAGGCGCTGTCCTCTTCGAACCGAGTCGGGAAGTTCCTCCCCATGCATGGCATTGAGAACCGGTTTGTGGTCGAACAGATCCATTTGGGGCGGCGCGCCGGACTGGTAGAGGAAGATCACTCGCTTGGCCTTGGGCGCAATATGCGTATTCTCTAAAACCCCGCCGGAAGCGGAAGCCTTGACCGGATTGAAGAGATCGCTCAGAGCAATAGCCCCAAAACCCATGGCGCATTTGTTGAGGAAGTCGCGGCGGCTCAATCCAAACCCGTTTTCATGTCCGGTGCACAATGGTGTATTCATCGTTGAAAAATACTTTCGTTAAAATTCATCAAGGTATTGATAACCACCGTCTTGGCGGCGAGATCGATTGGATCGACCTCCCCTGAAAACCGCGTGTGGCCAACCTCCAGCAATTGTTCTGCCCCGGCCGGATCGGATCGGAATACACTTAACTGTCCGTCCAGGAAATTTCCCAATAGAGAGACTTCCTCTTTCTCTGGACGACGACTGGTGAGGAGACGGAAGGCCTTTTCGATTTGCGCTTCCTCGTCCCCGGGATGCTCTCTCATGAGTTTTTCAGCCAGCACACGGGAGGCTTCGATAAACTGGGGACCATTTAAAATAATGAGTGGTTGAAGGGGAGAGGCGGTGGGTTCCCGCTTTACCGTGCATACATCCCGCTTGGGCGCATCGAATGTCACCATGGTGGGGGCCGGCGAATTCCGCTTCCACAAAGTGTACAAACTCCGGCGGTATAAACCCTCCCCTTCATCGGGTTCAACCGGCTTGAAGCCCACCGCCAATTCGTAGGGCTTAACGGGAGGACCGCCCAATTTGTCCACCAGTAGGCCGCTTACGGCAAGCGCATTGTCCCGAATCATTTCTCCACTCAGCCTGTCGGGATTGCTCCGGGAATAGGTCTCGTTTTTGGGATCCATCCTCCGGGTCCTTTCGTCCGCCTGGGCGCTCTGCCGATAGGTTGCGGAACACACCATCTGTTTAAATAAGCGGTGTAGGTTCCAGCCATTATCGACAAAGTCCCGGGCCAGCCAATCCAGGAGTTCGGGGTGAGTCGGAGGATCTCCTTGAAAACCGTAATCCTCCGGGGTTCGAACCAACCCCTGGCTAAAAATCATCTGCCAATACCGATTGACCGCGACACGGGCGGTCAGTGGATGATCGGGAGAAGTCAGCCACTGGGCCAAGCCGAGGCGGTTGCGCGGCTTATCCTGGGGATAGGAAGGAAGAACTTTAGGAGTGTCAGCCGCTATTTGTTCGCCGCGCGCGTTGTAGGCGCCTCGTTCCAGAACATAGGCAGGCCTGGATTCAGGGAGTTCTCGCATGATGGTCAAATCGGGCAATTCGTCCATTTGCCGGTTCCATTTTGCGCGAGCCGTTTGCAGTTCCCGACGAAGCTCCGCCACCGATTCATGGCCGGTAGCGACAAAATATTCCAGCAGTTCGGTCCGTTCCCGCTCCTCCAGTAAATCGACCTCCTTTTGCAAAAGCCCTTGCAAATGCGATCCATCGTAGAGTTCTTTCACTTCTGCTGCCGCAAGTTCCCGGTCGAACATGCGAAATTCATCCATCTGCCCCCCGACAAATCCACGGTCGCGATAGCGTTGACCGAGAACCAGATTCTGCCGGTCCCCGGACCACTCCGTAATCTGCCGGGTCAAATTATCTCGAACAATAGTCGTCTCAACCGACCGGCCATCGACGAAAATGCGAAATCCATCCGCCCGGCTGGAACCATCGTAAGTGACGGCAAGGTGATACCATCGACCGGGCTCGATTGGCTCATTGGCTTGCGCCCGAATTGCATTCCCCGGCCAATAGTGAATGACGGATGCAGTCGGTTTTCCATCCATCAACAGGAACTCGTAACCGAGGCTGGCCGCGTCGTCGGCGCCTCCCCCTCGGCTGAAAAGGGTTTCCCGGGCCGACAGTTGCCTGGCCCGTATCCAAAGGGCGGCGGAAAAGGGCTGCTCACGCCTGAAGTGCCCCACTTCCGGAACCTCGAATGGATCGTCTCCCGTAAACTCAATTGCCTTATTGACAATTCCTGGAACCAGGAAATTCAAATCGGAAGTGGTGGCTGGATGGTCCGGAGCGGCTGAATTGACCAAGGTTTCTCCCTCCCTGTCGTCGAAGGAGATGCTGGCCACCAAACCGGGCCAAGTCAGTTTGGGCCACTGAGCCAGCCAGGACTCGAATTCCTTTGACCGTCCAACTGCCATCCCAGCCTTCTCCAGTTGGCCTTCGAGCTCGGTTATCTCTTCTTCCGCAGCGGCCAGGACTTCATCGGCTTCCGGATGAGAAATCGGCATGGCCGGCGTGGGAACACCCTTGGTAAAAAAGGAGATGAGACCGGCTTCATCGACATTGGCGAAAAATGAACTTAAGGCATAATATTCCTTAATGGAAACGGGATCGTATTTGTGGTCGTGACAGCGAGCACACTCCATGGTGAGGCCGAGAAAGGCGGTACTGAAAGTTTGCGTTCGATCGGCCACGTATTCGACCCGGTATTCCTCGAGGACAATGCCGCCTTCCATTTTATGGGCGTGCAGGCGATTAAAGGCGGTGGGAATAATGTCCTGCGGCTCGGGGTCGGGGAGCAAATCGCCCGCCAATTGCAGTTTAATGAACTCGTCGTATGGCATGTTGGCCCGAAAAGCATCGATAACCCAATCGCGCCAGGGCCAGACGTAGCGATCATGGTCCCGCTGGTAACCGTAGGAATCGGAATAGCGGGCCACGTCGAGCCATTCACTGGTCATTCGTTCCGCGTAGGCCGGGGATGACAGTAAGCGATCGACCACTTTTTCATAAGCCTCATCGGATTCATCGGAAAGGAACCGGTCGATTTCATCGAGAGTGGGCGGCAACCCGGTCAGATCGAAGGAAACCCGACGAAGCCATTTTTCGCGGGATGATTCCGGAGCGGGTTGCAAATTTTTTTCCGCCATTCCCACTGCAATAAAGCGGTCGATTTCATTTTTTGCCCAATGTCCTGAATACGCAGGTACTTCCACTTCCCGGGATAGAGGGATGAAGGACCAGTGTCGGTCGTATTGGGCTCCCTCCTCGATCCACCGGTAGAGCAAATCCTTTTCAGCCTTACTGAGACTCCTGGCATGTTTCGAAGGAGGCATCCGGTCCTCAACATCTTCCGCATTGATCATCCAGATCATCAAACTGTTGTCCGGATCGCCCGGTATGATGGCATGGGCTCCATCGCGATCGGCGTAAGCATCCTCCGGTCTGTCCAATCGCAAATCAGCCTCCCGGTTTCCCGCATCGTTCCCATGACAAAGAAAGCAGGAATCGGAAAGGATGGGCCGGATATCCCGATTGAAGGATATCTCGGCCGACAGGCTGATGACGGCCCCCAAACCTGCACAATGGCAAGCGATTAACATTACTATGAAGCTCCTCACTGAATCTCGATTCAACAGTCTAACCATTTTTTTTTCGGAGTCTAGCCCGGATATCTGTTGTTAACTGCGGATGAGAATTACCGATGACAGATCCTGCCAAAGCCCCGAAATCCGGAGAAGCACCGAACGGAATGTATCATTTATTGGCATTGGAGCTCCTATCGTGCTCCATACAACGTTTGAATCCAAGCATTTCGCTAAAAGCCCATGGAATACCTTTATTGAAAAGGAATTGATCTCCAGTACAGTATGAGGCCCGTTCGCCAAATGTCGCAATGGTAGCCAAACGGCGGAGAGAAAGACAAAATGCAGATGGATCAACAGTTGACCATCGCTAATTTGGGCTTTTGGAGAACCTTTAGGATTTATGTGATTTTTTCTGGGACGACGACTTCAGCGGTTCTTCCTGAAATAGCCGCGCTGGCGCATGAGGACGCGATGCAGATCCGAATTTTTTTCAAAGGCCTCCCGGCCATGCAGCCAAAAATGGTTGTTGAGAAGGATGAGGTGGTCGACGGGCAATTTTAAGGACACGACGGCTGGGGAAGCCTCCATGGACTCTGACAAATCCCTCAGGTAGCGGGCTTCCCCAATGGTTTCAGGATAAGCGAATTGATCGATGAAACAAACTGCCGGCCCATCGAATTTTTTATAGAAAGTGGTCTTTTCCAAGGTTACCGGATAATTTTTACTCGGAGGCGATTTATATTTAATGGGCTGGGAAGCATGGGGATCATTGGTGAACCTTGCCAGGTCCGACCAGTCGTCGAGATGCAGCAACCGGGAGTTGCCTCCGACTGCAGAGCGTTCCTCCATCTTCATCATCAGGATCCAATCGGTCGTTTCCTTCAAGTAGGTGCCGTCTGTGTGCAAGGTGAACAGGCGATAGGCTTGGCGAAGATAAGAGTCGCTTTCGTCAGTATCCTTTACCGTAAAACAGGCGTAGTAGTTTCCCGTCATGTCATCGAAATTGGGGATCCCGATCAGGTGGGAAACGGCCGTCCCAATCGCGACACGTTGATCCAGGGATCCAAGCTCATGGGCAAAGGAAAGGGTAAAACCGCCTGTGCGGCGGTCCCGAATGATGGTATTGATGCGTTCGGCCAAATCATTTCCAACGGCCTGTTGCAAGGCATCGGCCGCGATGGAGCGCAAATAAGGCACATATGTCAGCCGCTGTTCCGATAAATCCTTGGTTTCCCGGAGAAAGCGTCTAACCGCCTCTCCTTCGATTGTGATGTGGAAAAGCCGTTTAGTTGCAGGATGAGTTCGTATGGTATAATTCATGTCCCTCAGATCTTGTACGGACCCGGGGGTGTTTTTCCATACTCCTAACCCAGTCTCAACTCAATTTTCCGGCGGGTTGGGCGCATCCGGTGGCGGAGGCTCGTCCGGCCCTGGAACACCATGCCGGTTGGAACCCCGGCGGTCCCCATTCCGTTCCCCGTGGCGGCCCCGCCTTTCTCCCAACCATTCGTCGAAAGCCTGGATTTGTTCGGGAGTCATGATCTTTCTGATAGCCTCCCGTTGTCCTCTGCGAATCCGATCAAAGGTGGGACGCGTCTCCTGGAAAAACGCGTTGTACTTGAGTTGAGTGTCCTCCAGGATTTCCCGCAGCCGGACAGCCTGTTCTTCCGTCAGGCCGTAGCGATTGGTTACGCGTTGTTCGATGTGTTCCACCACCCCCTTCTCCATGCGGAATGGATCCAGTCCCGCACGTTGAAAGCGAAGGGGGGACTGATTCAAAAGCAGACGGTCCGCCGAGTAACCGACGAGTATTCCGAGGGCAAATACCACGGAGAGGATCAGGCCGGCCTTTAATTTCGAATTCATAACCAGTCGGACCACTCCCCCTCACCAGAAAAGAGAATGATCAATGGGTCGTCAGACTCAGCAACCGCTTCAATTTCCACCGGAGTGACGGCCGCCGTAATCAACAGCAGGGAGACCAATGCCGCGGCCACCCCAACCTTGACCAGGTTGGGACTGAACAGATTGATAAGCACTTCCACCCAGTCCACTTCATCCTTCCGTGGAACACGCAAAAGTTTCTCTAATTCCACCCGAACCCCATAACGAACGTCGACCGGGGCAGGCGATTCCTTCCTGCTGGCCGAAACCAATCGGGACCAGGATGGACCGGGATTTTTATCCGGAGATTTCATAACGGGTTAAATATTTTCGTAATTTTTTCTTGGCTCGAAAGCTTTTTACTTTGGTTTTGGAGAGGCTCCAACCAGTGATCTCGGCCACTTCGGCCAGAGACCTGTCTTCCAAATATTGGAGAGTTAATAAAAGTCTGTCATCTCCCGGCAAATGAGACAGGAGAAACTGGACCTGCTCCGTAATCTGGTACTGGTAACGGAGGTCATGCCTGTCCTCCGGCAGCTCTTGTTCGTAGGCGTTGGCCCTCCTGGCGCGTGAGGCCAAGGTCACGGGAGTGCGCTTGCAACGCCTGAAGTAATCGTGCCCCGTATTGTAGGCGATGCGGCGCAGCCAGTTTTCAAAGGGAGCGGTCGGTTTCCACAAGTGCAGCTTGCGGTAGGCCTTGATAAAGGTCTCCTGCACCAAGTCTTCCAAATCCGCCTGGTGGGGACAAAAGCGGAAGAGGCAGCGGGAAATCATTCCTTGATGGCGGATCACGATCTGATCGAAGGCCCGGAGGTCTCCCTCCCGCGCCCGATCGACCAGTTTTTGATCCCTGTCGGCTTCCGTCTCCATCTTCCGGTCAAAAACTGCTAGGACAATTGGACTGGAATAACAATTCAACACTTTGGTTTTTTTAGCTCTACCCCCGGACTCCACACGATTCCCGGGCTTTAAGGGTTAAAATTTGTGAGACATGCGGATTAGGGGTTCGCTTTGCCGGAAGTTCGGCCTTCATCCCGCTTTCGCATGATTTCCACGCGCTTATAAAGGTTATCCTCCTGTTCGAGAGTGAGCACGTTGAGGACGGAGGATCTGACTTCGGCCTGAAGGGCACCCATTTTTTTCATCTGCGAATCGACGGCGCCTTTGGCCGCTTTAACCGCTGTCGGATCTCTTGGGTCTGCTTCCTGGGCCGCTTTCAATGATTCGCGGGCACCTGACAGGTTATCCCGCACGACCTTCCCGTCTTGGGCGTATCGGGCGAATATCGACCTTATCTCATTTCGTTGTTCATCGGTAAGGTCCATGCGCTGCAAGGCTTGCCGCATGTTGGGCATTTGGAGTTCCATCCTCCTGCCTTGGTCCCGCTTATTATCGGCTGATGGAGCTCCTCCGCCTCTCAAAACAGGTTTATCTGTTCCGGACGGTCCGGACGGTCCGAAATCAGGTATGGGTTCTTCCTGGGCCAAGCTTCGGAAGGCAAAGGAAAAGACAAGGGCTAAAGTGGTTAAACACAGGGTCCACTTAAGGGTTTTCATTTTTTTATGTAGTTGATAATTAACAGATTAAAATTGATTAAGCCAATGGTTGGTTCTGTCTGGATAACGAATGGGAAACCCGCTAGGTTACAGATTTAATTTCCTATCGAGAGTGGGTTTGCGGACAGGGGAATTGACTCTCGCAATGGCGCCTTTGTCCTGTTTGTGACTATTTATCCCTGCCCATCCGTGTAATCCGTGGTTCATCTACTCTCCATTCCCCCATTCCATCACTCCATTACTCCTTTCCTTTCGATCACGATCACGATCACGATTAATCTCGGTCCCTTTGTGCCTTTGCGCCTCTGTGCCTTTGTGCCATCTCGCCTTGGCGAGATCCCATTCCTAATTCCTAATTGGCGCCATCGGCGCCTTTCCGCCCCTATAGCTGGCGAAATTTACCGTTGTATCTCCTGGTAATCGTTTGAAGCGGCCTGGTGTGCTGTGGTTTTACCTGGAACCCGATAAAATGAATGCGGGCGTTTTCTCCAGCCTGTTGTTGATGCTTACGTATATCCCCGGTCAATTCCTCAAAGGGCACATTCTGGCTTCCCCCACCCGGGGTTGTGCGCTGGAAATCGCCGTCTGAGAGGATAAAGAGCACATCGGGCTGCATTTGAAATGCGGCTTTGATGACCGATTGAATGCCATTGACGGGGTCTCTCACCCAATTGCGTCCCGACTTTCCATCGGTGCGAAACTCCCTCTTCAACCATTCTCCGGCCGCAGCTTTATTTGCCTGAGTTCCGGAAACCAGGTAATTTTCGAAAAGATCATAACTGCGGCTGAACTGGATCAATCCAAACAAGGTATTGGCATCGAGACTCTCGATCAATTTCAGGGTTTCACTCTGCAAACGCTCGATGGAAACACCGCTTTTCCTGGCTTTTGTAACCACACTTTGGGAAATATCGAAGGCTATGACGATCCGTTGGGCCTGGTCCTCGATGCCAAAGAAACTGAAGGTGGAAGATTCCGAGACCAATCCTTGCAGGGACCCCGTCAGACCGGCCTCCCGCAACAGCGCAGCCGCGTCATTCATGGGATTAAAGGTGGATTGGAAAGGATCGAAAGCAGTGGTGGGAAGAGCCGGAAGAGGGGGCAGATCGCTGCTGAGCATGGATTCGGTGGTGAACCGCTCCATGAGCGCCGGTTTGCTGCTCACCCGGTGATATTCCGACAGGGCCATGGAATGATCCAACTCCCTCTGTGGCAGATATATCGTCTTTTTGGCCACGAATTCGGGATCCTTCCGCATGTTGGGAACGACTACCACGACGAAAACCGCGGCTACCAAGAGGATAATTTGTAGACCTACCGCCCAAAATAACGCGCTCATCTTGAAGGATCGCCTTATCTCGTAGCGGTATCCGCCCATTTTGCCTTCCGCAGGTGATTCCATTCCCGAAAAGTTGGGCCCGATGCCGATGTTACTCAATTGAAGAATGGCGAAAGCGCCAAAATTTTCCTTTCCGCAAATAAACCCTCTTGACTAGGAATTATTTCCAGATCATAGGTTTCACTTTTCCAAATTCCAGGGGTAGTAGCTCAGTTGGTTAGAGCGCCGGCCTGTCACGCCGGAGGCCGCGAGTTCGAGTCTCGTCTATCCCGCCATTCTTTTTCCGGAAGCTGGGGGTATTGATCAATAGGAATGGCCGCAGTGTGACAGCCCTATTTGCCATAACAAATGGTTGGGACAGGCTGTCCCTAGATGCGGTAAATTCAGGATATTCTGTTTTTTATAAGTGTATACCAGGCAGGAATTAGCGAAGGTGGTATCAATCCTGCAAGAAGGCTGGTGAAATGAGTAAAATTCTAGGGATCGATTTAGGCACAACCAATTCCTGTATGGCCGTGTTGGAAGGCGGAGAGCCTTCGGTAATCGCCAATTCCGAGGGAGCCCGCACCACGCCATCCGTGGTGGCATTTTCCAAAAATGGCGAGCGCCTGGTGGGTCAGGCAGCCAAGCGTCAGGCCGTGACCAATCCGAGAAACACCATTTTTTCGGCAAAACGGCTTATCGGGCGGAAGTTCTTTGAAGTCACTGAAGAGGCAGCCAGTCTTCCCTACGAGATGGTTGAAGGTAAAAATGGGGATGCTTACATCAAGGCCACCGTGAATGGAAAAGAGGAAATCTTCGCCCCCGAACAAATCCAGGCCTACGTGTTGCAAAAATTGAAGGCCGATGCCGAGGCCTACCTCGGTCAACCGGTGACTCAGGCCGTCATTACCGTTCCGGCCTACTTCAACAACTCCCAGAAACAGGCTACCAAAGATGCCGGGACTATCGCTGGTCTCGAGGTCCTCCGCATCATCAATGAGCCCACCGCTGCTTCTTTGGCTTACGGACTGGATAAAAGGAACGAGTCCAAGATCGCCGTCTACGACCTGGGAGGTGGAACTTTCGACGTATCCATCCTGGAAATCGGTGACGGGGTCTTCGAAGTCAAGGCAACCAATGGTGACACCCATCTCGGGGGGGATAATTGGGATGCGGCCCTCATAGATTGGATGATCGATGAATTTAAAAAGGAGAATGGCATAAACCTGCGCAATGATCCCATGGCGCTGCAACGCCTGAAGGAGGAGGCGGAAAAGGCAAAAATTGCCCTCTCCTCGGCTCAGTCGACCGAAATAAATTTGCCCTTTATCACTGCGGATGCAACCGGCCCCAAGCACCTCAATATTCAACTCAACCGGGCAAAATTCGAACAGTTGACCGATGGACTTTTCGAGCGCACGGTAGGGCCTTTCCGGAAGTGCCTGCAGGATTCGGGGCTGAGCGCATCCGAAATCGACGACTTGGTATTGGTGGGCGGGATGACCCGGGCCCCCAAGGTTTCGGAGGTGGCCTTGCGCCTCGCCGGCAAGGACCCTCACAAGGGAGTAAACCCTGACGAGGTCGTAGCAATCGGAGCGGCTATCCAAGGCGCCGTTCTGGGTGGGGAAATGAAGGATGTCCTGCTCCTCGACGTCACCCCATTGACCCTGGGAATAGAAACTGCCGGCGCCATCAGCACCGCCATGATCGAACGCAACACCACCATCCCGGCCAAGAAAATGGAGGTGTTTTCCACTTATTCGGATAACCAGACCGCCGTGGATATTAAAATCCTCCAAGGTGAACGGCCCATGGCCAACGACAATAAGCTCCTGGGCAATTTCCGCCTGGACGGTATCCCCCCCGCTCCGCGAGGGATGCCCCAGATCGAAGTGACATTCGATATCGACGCCAACGGCATCCTTCACGTCTCTGCCAAGGATAAAGGCACCGGAAAAGACCAGAAAATCACCATCACCAATTCATCCGGTCTCTCCAAGGACGAAATCGATAAGATGAAGAAAGAGGCCGAATTGAACGCCGAGGCCGATAAAAAACAACGCGATGCGGTTGAAACAAAGAACAACCTCGACAACCTGATTTACCAAACTGAAAAGCAAATCGAGGAATTGGGAGATAAATTGCCTTCCGACAAGAAATCTGAATTGGACACCGCCCTGGCCGAAGGAAAGTCAGCCCTCGAAAGCAACCAGGCGGATCAAATGAAGGCGGCTACCACAAAAATCCAAAATCTCTTCGCCAGCCTCGCCCAGGACCTCTATGGTCAGGCCGGGGCAGCCGGAGCACCTCCCCCGGAGGCAACCGGCGACACGGGTGGCGGGGCATCGGACACTACTTCCAGCACTGCTTCAGATTCCGATGTGGTCGATGCCGATTTTGAGGTGGTCGACGAAGACAAGAAATGAAATGTCTGCTCATCCCATGGAGGACGAAAAACCCCGGTTGGAAAATTCGACCATTTCCAAGGATGAAATCAATCGACTGCCCATTATAAAATTCAAAGGCCCCATTCACCTTATCAAGTCGAATCGAAGCGCCTACAGGGTGATTGAGCGATTAAAACAGGAGGACTTTGTGGGCTTCGATACGGAAACAAGGCCATCCTTCAGGAAAGGAGTGTTGCACCCACCGGCCTTGGCTCAAATTGCCACCCAGACAGAGGCGTGGTTGTTCCGACTTAGGAGCATTGGTATTCTTACCGGCTTACTCGACCTGTTTCAGGATCCCGATACTGTGAAGGTTGGCTTGGCCCTTCACGACGATATCAAACACCTTCAGAGGTTGAAACCGTTCAAACCCCGTGGCTTCCTCGATCTCGCCACCATCGCCGACAAGGCCGGAATCCAAAAAAGGGGACTGAGAAACATGACGGGATTGATCTTGGGGGGTCGTCTTTCCAAAAGAGCTCAATTGAGTAACTGGGCCAAGCCAGTCCTTTCCTCCCAACAAATGACCTACGCCGCTACGGACGCCTGGGTGAGCCTCCTGTTATTCCAGGAATTCCAAAGGATCGGGCTGGTCGATTAGTCGCCACTTTAACTCGAAGCGGCACAAAGGGATCAATTCTGATTTGCGCTGAGATTAATCGTGATCGTGATCGAGGGAATAGGGAATTGACTCTCGCAAAGAGCACAAAGATTACGATCCAGCATCCAGCATCCAGCATCCAGCATCCAGCATCCAGCATCCAGCATCCAGCATCCAGCATCCAGCATCCAGAGATTGACTCTTGCAAAGATCGCCAAGGTCGCGAAGATTCTGAGGTAAAAACATGGATAAAAAAACCACAGAGGACACCGAGAGCATAGAGGAAGGGAGAGTTAGGGTAAATTGCCAAATCCTGTTCGCGAAGCGATCCTGTTCCGGCAAAGCCGGATCAAGCGACTGGAAGGAGCGTTGATTAAAATTCATTTAACATCGCCGCTACGCGGCTGGATGCCTGTGGCAACAGGATGGAGCTACGCTCCAACAAGCAATCATTAAAAGCTCCTGTTCCGGCAAAGCCGGACCCCTTTGCGTTTCTCAGCGCTCTTGGCGAGAATCCCTCCCTCATCCGTGCTCATCCGTGTAATCCGCGGTTAATCATCTTACTGCCTCTGCGCTAATCTGTGTCATCTGCGGTTCATCTTCTCCCCCATTCCTAATTCCTAATTCTTAATTCCTAATTGGCGCCCCCGGCGCCTCTGTGTCCTCTGTGCCCTCTGTGGTTAATCCCAAATCCTTTTTTCTTTCTCCTTCTTCCTTCTTCCTTTAATTTCCCTCCGTGTTCTCTCTGGTTAGGTTCCCCCGTTTTCTTTGCAGCCTCCTCGGCCTGGTCCTTCTCGCCGGTTGCGAAAGCGTGGAGCATCGCATTCAGAAGAATCCGCAATTATGGAATTCGCTTGCCCCAAGTGAGAAACTCGCTGTGGAAAAGAGAACCATCGATATCGGCCACTCCACCGATGTTGTTTTTTTCATTTTGGGCAACCCCGATCAAATGAGAACCGAGACAGAGGGAGAACAGCGGAAAGAAGTTTGGGTCTATACGCGCGTTTTCACGCGTTATGAGGGGACTGATCTGGCCGGTTATCGGAGCCGCATCTATTACGACCGCTTCTTCCGAGTCTATCGCGTATTTTACATCCCCGAATATGTGAACCTTTATTCCGAGCATATGAAAGTGGTGGCGGAAATCGAATTCGAAGATGGTCTGGTATCTGCCATAACCGAAGTCCAACCTTGAAAAAGGAAGAAGGATAAACGCGAACTCCTTTTGGGCGACGCATGCGTCGCCCCTACAAACCCATTTGGCGTTATTCGCCTCTTTCCCAATTCCCCTTCTTCCTATTTCCTTTCCCTCCTCTGTGTTCTCTGCGGCCTCTGTGGTTAATTAATTACTCATTGACATTGCATCCCCTCCGCTAAAGGTTCCCTACCCTTTCCGCGCTCCTGTAGTTCAATGGATAGAATGCTGGCCTCCGGAGCCTGAGATCTGGGTTCGACTCCCGGCGGGAGCACCACAAAAATTTCGGGTAATTCTTGCCCAGGCGCTTTCTTAGGTAAAAACTACAAAAAGAATTTTTTCCGATTCCACTTCTCATTAACCCGGTTGTTCTTATAACCATTCGCATACCCTTTTTCATATGAGCACAAAAACCACCCGAAGAAATTTTCTCAAAGCAACCGCCGCGGCCATCGGGATGCCCACCATCATTCCGGCCAGTGTCCTGGGTAGGGATGGTGCGGTGGCTCCGAGCAACCGGATCGTTATGGGAGGCATCGGTATCGGCCCGCGTGGCCGTAAGGTACTTGACTGCTTCCTCAAGCAACCCGAGGTGCAGTTTGTCGCTATCGCCGACGTCCAGGAGGAGCGACGCGAAATCGTCCGCCGCCTGGTCAATCGGGAATACGGCAACGAGGACTGCTACAAGTGCCGCGACATGTTCGAAATCCTCCAGTGGGACGACATCGACGTGGTCCAGATCACCACGGGTGACCGCTGGCACGCCCTTGGCACCATTCTGGCCGCTCAGGCGGGTAAGGACATTTACTGCGAAAAGCCCTGCAGCATGACAGTCAAAGAAAGCCAGGAACTGGCCGATGCGGTTAATCGTTATGGACGCGTATTCCAAGCCGGCACCCAGCGGCGCAATGTGGATAATTTTCAATATGCGGCCCACTTGGCCCGTAGCGGCAAATTGGGCAACATCCAATCCGTTCATGCGGGTATTCTCAAACTGGTCCCCGACCTGGCCTGGTTGCCGGGACAACCCGAGCCGGATCCTGAGATCTGCGACTGGGACCGTTGGTTGGGACCCGCTCCGTGGCGCCCCTATAACAAGGATTACGTACGGGGACGGTGGCGTGGCCACTACGATTTCCATGGTGGAGCGGGACTTCCCGAATGGGGATCCCACACCATCGACCTTTGCCAATGGGCAGCCAGCGCCGATGACACCATGCCCATCGAGTACGAATACGTCGGCGACAATATTATCGGGCGCTATCAAAACGGCATCAAACTGGTCATGCGGCTATCTGGATTCAAAGGGGAAGGCGATTGGAAAGTTCCCGGAACCTGCCCGGTTCGCTTTGAAGGCGACGAGGGCTGGGTGGAATCAGCCGACCATGGCACCGTCGTGACCAGTTCCAAATCGCTCGACCAGGAACAGCCCGCCAACTCCCTTTACGGAACCGATCCGATAAAACACGTCCGCGATTTCCTCGACTGCGTGAAAACACGGGAGAAACCAGCCGCGAACGCCGACGTCACCCGTCGCGGGCACATCGCCAGTCACGTCGCCGCCATCGGTTGGCAACTCGGCCGGAAGGTGCAGTTCGATCCCGTGACCGAGACCTTTATTGGCGACGAGGAAGCTAACCGCATGTGCAGCCGGTCGCGCCGCGATCCGTGGTACGCATGAAACTCAGCTCCTTTGATCCATGAATCCGCTTCGTTTTTCATTGATCCCATTATTGGCTTTCTTCACGAGCATCACCCAGGCCTCTCCCGCATGGGATGAAGCGACGGCCCTGGCGGTCCTCGCCTCCGATACCGAACAGAAAGCACGCGCCTGCCAAGTCCTGGCAGTAGTGGGAGGACCCGAGGCAGTGCCGGCCCTGGCTGAACTCTTGGACGACAATCATCTCGCCTCCTACGCCCGGACCGCCCTTGAGGTGATAGAGGATCCCTCCGCCGGCGAAGCGCTCCGTGCAGCTGTAACGACACTCGAAGGCCGCTTGCTGGCCGGCGTGGTGACCTCGATTGGAGTGCGAGGGGATGAAACCGCGGTTCCCACCCTTCAGGAACTCGCCTCCCATTCGGAAAGAGAAGTGGCCGAATCCGCTTTGGTGGCCCTGGCCGCCATAGGGAGCGAGGAAGCTTTAGCCACCGTCGTCCAGGCCCTCAACCAGGGACCCGCCGACCTGCGCGTTTCAGCCGCCCACGCCGCCCTGGCCGCGGCGGAAAGGATGGCCAAAGACGGAAACGAACCGGCAGCACAGAAGTTGTTGGAGTCCGTCCAGGCAGCCGTCCTACCCGAGCACATCCGGAAAGCGGCGTCCACTGCTCTGGGTGCGAATTAGAGTCAGTTGGCAGTTAGCCCGCATTTCTCATAAAATTCGTAGCGAACAAATGAAGTCCGAGCGCTGGCGTCGGGGTCATGCTTTGTAATCTTGACGTAGCTTGAGGAGTCAACCGATTCAAGGCTTGACCCCTTCCTCGGCTTCCGGAAGCCCATCACAACCGCAAATCGTAACGTGCACTACGACCGGCTCCGATGGGCCGAAGTACCTCTTTCGTAGCCAAATCCTGGAGATCCCGAGTCGCCGTTGCTTTTGAAACCCTGGTCAGGGCCCGGTACTTCCGAGCGTTTATTCCTCCTTCGAATCCATCGGGGCCTTCCTCTAGCATGCGGCGAATTACCCGGAGCTGACGTTCGCTGAGCATGCTGGTAAAACGGTCGAAAAACCGCGCTTTACGCAGGACAAAATCAATCTGTTTCTCAGTGTGCTCTTGGGCGAGCAGGAGCATGCTAACGAAATAGCTTATCCAGTCCGATATTCTCATTCGAGCCCTGCGCTCTTTGCAAAGCATCGTAATATTGCTTTTTGTTCCTCTCAAGGGAATGCGACATGCTTAGAATGGCTGGACGACCCAATCCTTGGAAAATTGCCTTTTCCGATAACGCTCTACCGATTCTTCCGTTTCCATCTTCAAAATGGATGGACCGATTCGAAATATAAATGGGCAATAGCCGAGCGAACGGGAGCATGCCTTATTTCCGATTCGCTTCGATTAAACCAATTCACAAACTGCTTCATTTCTCCGGAGACTCGATCCGAGGGTGGTGCTTCGAAATGCACCTTGGCTCTACCGTAAGGGTTTGAAACGACTTGCATGGGTTCTTTGTGAGTCCTCCATCTTCCCAGTGCTATACCATGCGAACCCTTTAATAACTTCTTATGCCATGAAAACAACATGGCTTCGGTGAGAGGCTCTTTCCAAGTATCCCGCACTGCGAACATGAGTTCCGCCGCTCCTTCCGAGGCACGATCCCGCACCCGTTGGAGCGGATCGTTCAGGCCTAACTGGTTTCTTATCGAGGACAATACGTCCTGTCGTCTGAGATATTCCCCCTCGATCTGAGATGTCTTGATTGCCTCTGCCAACATGCTTTGAACCATCGCTTCGATCTGGTCGGTTTCTGATAAACCTTTAAGCAATCCGGTAATTTGCCCCGCTTTGTCGGCAAATGCGATGAGTTCTCCTTCGAAACCCGCCAAGTCGTAAGTAAAATTGGGCCAATCCGATAGTTGCCAATTGTAGAGCATGAGCCGATTAAATGCTATAAACGGCTCAATTAAAAGATTATTATGAGCCGATTAAATGAATTAATCGGCTCATTGCATGCCTACAGCAAAAAACTGCGCTGAAAGTCAGCTGTCGCTCAGAGCGGAAGCCGACCCGCAATCACAGGGGCACGAAATCCATGGCCAGACCGCCCACCATCTTGGGCCCGATTTGTCGGACCAGCTTTCGATGTTCGGGATGGTCTTCGTAGACCTGTAAATCCTCCTCCTTCTCGAAAATGGAAACCTGGGCATAATGATAGCCTCTATTCCTCCCGGAGGTGTCTTTACCTATGAGATACTCCTTCAACACCGGGATTTTCTCTTTCAGGCCGGCCAGTTCTTTCATGAGGCCGGCAATTTCATCTTCGGAAACCTCCGGCTTGAATTTAAATAAGAAGACGTGAACGAACATCCCTTCGTGATGCGCGGCCGCCGCCAGACCCGGCAATCCCAGCAATGCCAAGCTACCCGCTTGCAGTAATTTTCGTCTCGTGTTGTCCATGGTTCAATGAGGTTGAGGTTTGCGCCCTGTTTGGGCTATTTAAAATCGGGGCTTTCTACGTGAGGTGCTTCCTGAAAAACGCCACGGTGCGTTGCCAGGCCAGTTCTGCCTTTTCCTCGTCGTATCGGCCGGTCGAGTCGTTGTGGAACCCGTGATTGGCGCCAGCATACATATGCATGGTGTAATCGTTTCCATTGGCTTTCAAATCGGCTTCGTATTCGGGCCAGGCGCTATTGACCCGCCTATCCAATTCCGCCAGTTGAATCAGCAGAGGCGCCTCGATGTTTTTGCGGATCTCTTTGGCCGCCGGCGTTCCGTAGAAGGGAACTCCAGCATTCAGGGTATCGGGGATAGCCGCTGCCAGCATATTGACCACGTAGCCGCCAAAACAGAATCCAACCGCCCCTAATTTCCCAGTGCTCAATTCATGGGATTTCAAATATTTCGCCGCCGCGATGAAGTCCTGTTCAATTTTAACCCGGTCCAGGGATCGTTGCAGGCTGCGTCCCTCATCGTCGTTGCCGGGATAACCGCCTGCCGGGTGAAGCGCATCCGGCGCCAACGCCACAAAGCCCGCTTTGGCCAGTCGCCGGGCCACGTCCTTGATGTAGGGATTGAGTCCCCGGTTTTCGTGAACCACCAGAACGACGGGAGCTTTACCGGATAAACCGGAGGGCGTCACCAAGTATCCCCGGCCCTCTCCGTGCCCCTGAGGCGAGGGAAAGGTCACGTAACTGGCCTTGATATCGGGGTCGTTGAAAGAAACCTGCTCCGCTGCCACGTAATCGGGCGTCAAAACCGACAGGAGGACGCCCATGGTCAAAGTCGCAGTCGTAATGGTGGACAAACGCGCCAGGAAGGTGCGCCGGTCGATAAAGCCGTGGGCGTATTCGTCATACCAATCAAAGGCCTCCTGTGGTATGGGGTGGGTGGTGATTGGTTCTGATGTTACTTCAACTGACATGGGAAATCGGGGTTGTGATGGGTGAAAAAGGGATCGAACCGGTTTTCCGGGACGATCGAATATACAAATGAGTCTGGTGCAATTCAGTAAGGGCCAAAAAAACTTGGGTCAATGCCAATGCGCCTCCTAGTCACATCCCTTGTCGTCCTGCATGCCATTCCATTACTCCCCCACTCCTTCATTCCCTTCCCCACTTTGTGCCATCTCGCCTTGGCGAGAGTCCATTCCCGCCGTTTTTCGATCAAGATCAAGATCACGATCACGATTAAGCACCAACACTCCATCACTCCCTCCCCCACTTTGAGCCTCGTAGTCATCCTCTGTCGTCCTGCAATAGATTTGGGTGTCAGATATGTATGGCCGCTCCCTCGATTGCAGCCGCTGCCTCCATCAGGGCCTCGCTCAGGGTCGGGTGAGCGTGAATGGTTTCCTGAACCTCCCGAGGGGTTGCCTCCAAATTCATGGCCAGGGCGTATTCCCCGATCAACTCGGTGGCCTCTGCGCCGATGATGTGGACCCCTAAAATTTCTCCATCGGCCTCTGCGGAAATGACTTTTACGAAGCCCTCCGAGGCATTGGATGCCACGGCTTTCCCCGAGGCGGTAAAGGGAAACTTTCCCACCTTATAGGGCAGGCCGGATTCCTTGAGTGCTTGCTCCGTCCGGCCAATGGAGGCCACCTGGGGCAGACAATACGTGCAGGCAGGAAATAAAGTGACGCGTTTGGGAATCCCCGCCCCGAACATTCCGTC
>CBDBFA010000002.1:0-409100 GCA_965204545.1 Opitutales bacterium
CAGGAGAATGCAAAATCGACGCTTCGCATTGGGAGGACTATCAAGTTGCATCCTTGAAGGTAATGCCCTTCAGCGTGCAAGTCATCAATGTGGTCGAGGGGGAGCGGCAATCCTTGAACGTTCTATTTCCCGGGGAGAAAAGCAAAGTCCTGGACTTGCGGGACAGGTTGGGAAATTAAGAGACGTTTTACCCGATCATGGCATTGAGAATGCGTCCATGCACGTCGGTCAGACGGCGATCGATGCCATTGTGTCTCACGGTGAGTTGTTTGTGATCGATGCCCAATTGATGGAGGATGGTGGCATGAATATCGTATACGGTCGTATAGTTGCTGCGATCCTGGGGCTTGAATCCCCACTCATCGCTTTCACCATAGGTGCCCGGCTTCAAGCCGCCGCCGCCCATCCAGTTTGTGAAGGCAAAGGGATTGTGGTCCCGGCCTGAACTACCTTGAGAACAGGGCATACGACCGAACTCCGTGGTCCATAAAATGATGGTGTCATCCAGCATACCGCGTTGTTTCAGGTCTTGGATCAAGGCGGCTGATCCATGGGCCATACCGAGCGACAGCGGCTCGTGATCACGCTTGACGTTTTCATGGCTGTCCCAATTGCGACGGGGGAAGCCATTGTCATTGCCGCTCCAGATCTGGACAAAGCGTACACCTCGCTCAAGCAAGCGACGAGCCACCAGGCATTTGCGGCCAAAGAACTCCGTCTCCGCCTTGATGTTCATCACACTGTCATCCACGCCCGGGCCTTCAGGAGCGAGCCCGTACATGTCCTTGATATACTGCGGCTCATTGGAAAGGTCCAGTGCATCGGTGGCGCTGAGTTGCATGGCCCCGGCCAATTCATAAGCACGGACCCGGGCCGTCAATCGGTTGTCCCCTTCTCGCTCCGCCGCATGAGATGCATTCAAACGATTCAGCAGATCGAGTCCGGCCTTATCGCTATGGGGGGTAATAAAACTGCTATCCGGCGGGTGCAAATCGGCGATGGGGTTTTCCTTGCCTGGACGAATGATCGTACCTTGGTGCAGGGCGGGGAGAAAGGCAGTTCCCCAGTTCTTGGCTCCATTTGATGCGAAACCGCGGTGGTCGGGTAAAACCACAAAGGTGGGGAGATCGTCGTTTTCACTTCCGAGGGCATAGGACACCCAGGATCCGGCGCTGGGAAACCCGGGAAAATTAAATCCGGTGGTTTGTAACAAGGTGGCCTGGCTATGCACGCCAGTCTTACCCACCACATTATGAAGGAAAGCCAGGTCATCCACTACATCTCCGAGGGGCGCAACGATGTCGCTCATCATTTTTCCGCTCCGACCATAGGGATTGAAAGCCCACGGACTGGCAAATGTAGCGCCGGGCCTGCTTTGAAACAACTCGACCTGCTCGCCCGGATCCCAAGGTTGACCGTCTTTCTTTTGCAGGAGCGGTTTGTAATCGAAGGTGTCCACCTGGCTTGCTGCTCCGGCCATGAACAACTGGACAACCCGTTTGGCTCGGGGTTTGTGGTGCAGGGGCTGAACGATGCCTGGAGCGCCCAGCAACCCATCGCGGCTGAACAGGCTTCCGAGAGCCATGCCACCCATTGTGCTTATGAAGGATCTTCGATTCATTTCAATCGAGGTAGATGAAATCATTGAGGTTGAACAGGACCCGGGCCATACTGGCGGAACCGTATTTCTGAGAGTGAGAGCCGAGTAATTCACGTTCCCGTGCATTGGGAGGGCGACCCAGGGCCAGAAGAAAAGCTCTGTCCACAAGGTTATCCGGAGCTTCCTCGGAAAGCCGTTGACTGAATCTACGCGCCATGGCCTCGACCAAAACGTGATTCCACTGAGTCAGCGCTTGCAGAGGGGAAGTGGATTCGTCCCGAATGGGCACACTTATGGAAGGGTCGGCGCAATCCAGCGTGGTCAACATGGGTTGGGGCTGGGAACGGACGACAAAACGGTAGATCGTGCGGCGATGTGACTCGGGATCGTCCGGGTCGTGCAGATGGTATTCGTAGTGCGGTGAGTGCCGGGGCTTCTGTATGACGAAATCGTAAAAGCTCGGGCCACCCCGCTCGTCCGGATTGAGGGCGCCGCTGACGGCCAGGAGCGAATCCCGAAATTCTTCCGCCGTGAGCCTACGGCGATCGGCCCGCCACCAGTACTGGTTACCGAAATCGATCCTGGCATTGGCTGCATCGTGACGGCTGGAACGTCGGTAGGTTTGACTGGTCACCAGCAGACGGACCATCCTCTTGATGGATTGTTGCGGGTCATCCCGCAGTTGGGCGGCCAAGTATTCAAGTAATTCAGGGTTGGTGGGGATCATTCCCATACGGCCGAAGTCGTTGGGGGTCCCAGCCAGGGGTTTGCCAAAGGTCCATTGCCAGAGCCGGTTGGCAATCGAGCGCCAGATGAGCGGATTGTCCTTTCGGGTCAGGTAACGGGCCAGCTCCGCGCGAGCTTCCCCCTCTTTCCAATTATCGGTTTCGAAAAAAGTTTCCGCTACGCCATCCCAAAGCGGCAGTGCGCCCGGACTCATGGCTGTTCCAGGTGAACGCAGGTCGCCCCGATGGAGCAGATGAATGGGTCTTGGATCCCCGTTGGTAGACATGAAGCGGCTTCCGTTAACCCAGTTGGCATTGGCCGCATAGACCAGGAACTCGGACTGGTATGGCTTCAGTTGCTCTCGAAGCGTTTCCTGTTGGGCAATAATCTCCTCCTGCCGAGCCAGAACTTCAGGAGAGCGTATCTCAGCCTGAATCCGCTCCATCTCGGCTTCAAGGGTTTTTAATTCTTCAAAAGGAGCCCCGTCCGAAATCGCCCTGAAGTAAATTCCGTCGACGAGCTGGGAGGCCTGCCAATGGTTTTCCTGCTCAAAACTATCCAAGGCTGTAACTGCTTTGTTGAAGGCGTAGTTTGTTCGACCTCTAGCATCGATGGCTTGGAGTTCACCCAGGGCAAACAGGTACTTGGTATCATAACGGGCAAGCCGGGTGGCAGTAACCCGGATATAACGAATGGCAGGTTCCCCTACATCCATCGATACCGTTTTCGATCCGGGATTCGGTTGATCCTCTGAAGTGGCGTCCCAGATCAGGCGGACGTCTTTCCTGAACTCCGGATCGTTGGATCCTTCCACCCGGTAGCGCAGCGGGAAGCCATAGCCCTCCCCATTGCCGTTCCGGGGATGGTAGGCGGAAATGAGGAAAACCTGGGTGGGTTCAATCGATTCGCCCAAGTCGACTTGCACCCATTTCTCCGTATCGGGAATGGATGCCATTTGGGAGTGATATCCATACCGCGGTTCCTCACTGGTCCCATAGGTTTCCTTGATCTCGGCAATGCGGCGCTCGATACCGGAAATCCTGGCCTCCACCTCCCGGTTCAGTTGAACCAGAATTTTATCCTGTTCCACACTCAGTTCATTGAGTTGACGAACGATGACCTTGCGGCGCTCCCGTTGCTCATTGGTAAGACCTTGGTAAATGCGGTCGGCGCGGTCCACCGCGGCAAAGACGGCGTGCAGGCGGTAGTAATCCTCCATCAGGATGGGGTCGAACTTGTGGTGGTGGCATTGGGCGCACTGCACCGTAGTGCTTTGAAAGACGTTGAATACGGCTGAGATCATTTCGTCGCGGTCGAGGTGCTTGGCAATACGACCATCGAGCTTGTCCTCGCCCACTTCCCAATGACCGACGTAGTCCCAGGGCCCGGCGGCCAGAAAACCCAGTCCAAGGATGCCATCCGTTTGACCGGGATAGAGGACATCGCCAGCGACTTGTTCCCGCACGAATCGGGCATAGAGTTTGTCCTCGTTGAAACTGCGAATGACATAATCCCGGTAAGGCCAGGCATTGGGGCGCAACTTGTCCTTGTCGTAACCATGAGTCTCAGCGAACCGAGCCAGGTCGAGCCAGTGTTGAGCCCACTTTTCCCCAAACTCCGGAGCATCCAGGTAGCGGTCGACCCATTCTTCCCAAACGGCTGCCCGCTTGGTCATGGAAGAGGTTGGATCGTAGGCATCGACAAAGCCTTCCGCCTGCTCAGGGGTGGGTGGCAGACCGGTCAGATCGTAACTCAAACGACGGATCAGAATCCGAGGATCAGCCTCCTTCCCTGGTTTTCAGCTTTTTCCGCCGCAGGTTCGCATGGATAAAGGCATCGACCGGATGAAGGCCATCGTTCTCAGGAACAGGGGCTCCAAGCAAAGGTTTGAGCGACCACCAATCGAGATCGCGAGGGCGCTTGTCGACGAGAACGCGATCCGCTGGCCAGTCGGCCCCGGCATCGATCCATTGTCGGATCATGGAAACTTCGTTTTGAGTCAGGGGATCCCCTTCTTCCGGCATTTCCGGAAGCGTCCCACTGATCATTTGGACCAGGTAACTCTCAGAAGCATCACCCGGTACAATCGCATCCGGATGGCCAAAGGCCGCGTCCCGCGTTTCCATGTTGAAGTCACCTTCCGCGTCGGCCCGGTTATGACAGAACAGGCACTTCGCCTCAAATACCGGAGCCACGTCGCGCTCGAAATCTATTCCCGCCGAAACACTCGATAGGAACAGACCCGGCCACAACCAAAGCCAATTCGGCATGAGGTGTCTTCGCTTCTTCACAAAGCGTTATGCTAGTTCAAACAAGTGAACTGTCCAGTCAGATTTCCCCATCCTCCGCTTAACCCGCATTTCTCACTTACCGAGCGAATGCGACATCCCCCATCCAGTATCGAGCATCCAGCATCGAGCATCGAGAAATGGCCTCTCGCCAAGATCGCCAAGGACGCAAAGAAAGAAAGGAGGGGGACATTCCTGCGTGCCACGCCGGGAGGCGGGTCCCCCAATTATTATCACAAATAACCACAGAGGGCACAGAGACCATAGAGAGGGAGAGAGTTGGGATAAATAGCCACAAAAGGCGCAAAAACCACAGATTTCACGGATGGGAACGGATTTAAAATAAAACGTAACTACTCAGGACCTCATTGAGGATTCGTATCCGGCGTCTACCTGCGCCGAGTTGGTTGCGATGACTTTTGAATACCCACGGTCGGCGGGTATTTTTTCGGAACGCTGTTCTTAAGTCCTCAAAAAATGGGAGTTCTTACCTATTGAATGATAAAGATTCAAAAGCGGCGTTGCGAAGACGCAATCCCCCTACCAATAAATTCAAGCGTGGTAGGGCAAGAGCATCCCTGCTCTGCCGTTCGTCGTTGTCAGCCAAAAAACCATCTGAGTAGTTACAATAAAACAACGCTTCGCTTGATGCCTTCCGCCTACGCCAACGGCTACGGAGTGACAGGAAGGCAACAGGATGGCACGGCGTGCCAACAGGAAAAACGAAGAGTTGCTTAGACACCAAGGTACTGAGTTTCTGAGAAAAAGCCACGAAGCGATATAAGAATATCTAGGAACCTTAGCATCTCAGTACCTCAGAATTTAAGTACTTCACAAAAAAAATCCTGTTCGCAAAGCGATCCTGTTCCGGCGAAGCCGGATCAAGCGACTGCAAGGAGCGTTGTTCAACCTCTTCCTTTTCTCTCCTCTCTGTGTTCTCTGTGGCCTCTGTGGTTTTATCTTCCATCCGCCATCAAGCATCCAGCATCCAGAACCCCATTCCTCATTCCCAATTAATTACTCTGCCCTGAACAACCGTCAAAATCTGGAATTACTGACTTTGCGGTAGGGCCATTTCAGAAACACGATTCTCAAATTGAACCTGGTGGATACTTAACCCGCATGTCTCACAAAATTCGTGACGAGCGAACGGAGGTCGAGTGCTGGCGGGGGTTTCGTGCAGATTCGGGGGTGAAGCCGGGTCGACACCCTGCAAAGTCCCGAATCCAGGGAAATCCCCGCCAGTGCCGACATACCGGAGCGCAGTAGAAAATTGGGAGATGTCGCATTCGCTCGGTAAGTGAGATATGCGGGCTAGGGACAATCCTCGCCGGTGCCTTGGTAGTACAAAATACCAGCCAGCCATGTCCGCAGCGTTGCGTCCGGCGGCTCACACAAACCCGTTTCACTGTACCAGAACGTATCAAGCGAAAGGTTGGCCAAGCTCAGCGGCAATGGACCCGAGAGCTGGGGGTTGTTGTCGAGCTTCAGGAATTGCAAATTGGCCAGGTTGCCGAGTTGAGGTGGAATCGACCCGCTCAGCTGGTTATTGTAGAGAAACAGGTATTGCAAGTTGGAGAGATCGCCTAACTCGACAGGAATCGGCCCGTTCAACTGATTTTCGTTAAGCCTCAGAACTGTGAGGTTGGCCAGGTCGCCCAATTGCGCCGGAATGTTGCCCGATAACTGGTTACCGGAAAGCAACATCCACCAACGCATGTCGGTCAGTTTGCCCAGTTCCGGAGGGATCGAGCCCGACAATCGGTTAATGCTAAGGTCCAAACCCTGCAAGTTGGCCAAGTTACCCAGCGACCCGGGTAGGCCACCCGATAACTCGTTGTTGTCAAGATCGAGGCGTCGCAGGTTGCCCAGTTGCCCCAATTCCGGCGGGATTCCGCTCGACAGTTGGTTACCGCCAAGCCGGAGCCATCTCAGTTTACTCAGGTTGCCAAGTTCCGGAGGGATCGAACCAGACAATGCGTTTTCACCAAGGTCCAGGCTTGTCAGGTTGGTCAGGTCGCCCAGTTCGGGTGGTATCAGTCCGCTTAAAAAGTTGTCGTAGAGCCTCAGCACTGTGAGATTGGTCAGGTCGCCCAGTTCGGGTGGTATCAGTCCGCTCAATTCGTTACCGAAAAGCTCCAGCCAAGCCAAGTTGCTAAGGTTGCCCAATTCGGGCGGCAATGGCCCGTTCAACTGATTTTCGTTAAGCCGCAGCACTGTGAGGTTGGCCAGATCGCCCAATTCTCCCGGGATTGAGCCCGACAACGCGTTTTCACCAAGATCGAGCATTGCTAAATTGGCCAGGTCGCCCAGTTTCGGCGGGATCGAGCCTGACAATTCGTTTCCAACAAGATCCAGGCCTATCAGGTTGGCCAAATTGCCTAACTCAGCCGGAATCGGCCCGCTCAACTTGTTATTGGAGAGATCCAACACTTCCAAGTTCGGGAGGTTGCCCAATTCGGGCGGTATCGGTCCGCTTAAAAAGTTGTCGTGGAGCCCCAGCACTGTGAGGTTGGCAAGGTCGCCCAATTGCGCCGGGATTGAGCCCGACAACACGTTTCCAGCAAGATCCAGGCCTATCAGGTTGGCCAAATTGCCCAACTCAACCGGGATAGGCCCCCTTAACCCGTTATTTGAAAGATCCAGCCCGATCACCCGGTCATCTTCGTCAACCTTTACGCCGTACCACTGGTCGAGCGGGGCATTGGTGTTCCAATTATCGGATTTTGTCCAGTTCGCGCCGTCGGTTGCATTGTACAAGGCCGTGAGGGCCGCCTGGTTCGAAATGTCCGTGACAGAAGAATCGATCCTGTACACCTCGACGATGGCGACTCCGGTGGTTCCATCCTTTCCCTCGACCTTTGCGGTATAGTTTCCGGGTTCGAGAGTGAGAACAGCCGCCGCGCTCAGGCTGCCAGCCGTCAGGTTTGGATTTCCTCCCCAAAGATCGGACACCATCTGTCCTTGGCTGTCCTCCCAGTTGTCGTTGACCATGAGCTCAACGGGATTTCCCGGATCGGTGGTGTTGGTGACCGTGAGAACCGGATCAGCCAAGGCATTGGCAATACCGGCATTGGCCAGTTCCGGGCCAACAGCCTGGATCAGCACCTGCTGAATGCCATTCTCGATGATGAACCCCCCTATCATGGCCTTGTCCCCTGCTTCCACCAAGGCACGGGTGGAGAGATTGACGAACTTGCCATCGGCCGCCGAAATCGGATGCGAGACCCCCAACAGCCCAGCCAGGACCAGCAACATGGCCGCCGATTCACTGGCCAGGGAGGCTAGGCGGCGCTGTGTCGGACGCCCATGTTCCACGATAGAGAGCACGGACTCGTGAAATTAGAAAAGTCGGGGTCAATGGCAAAGGAAAACCCTTTGGGATCGGGTATTTTCTGCCTCTCACCAGCCACCTGCATCAGAGAGGCAGGCGGGTTGTCATCGACAAATTGTGGGGCTTATCGTTATGGAATTACCGGCCGTTGGGCACTTCCGCTACAAAGGCCCCGTCTTCGTTGCTCCAATAGATGATAATCTCGTACTTGTGCATCAATCTCCCTCTCTGTGCTCTCCGTGGTTTCCTTCCTCCCAGCATCCACCATCCAGCATCGAGCATCCAGCATCCAGCATCCAGAACCCAGCGTCCAGAACCCCATTCTTAATTCCTAATTCTTAATTCCTAATTCTTAATTCGCGGCAACGGCGCCTTAGGCCCCTCTGCCTCTGGATTAGCTTCTCGCCAAGATCCCCAAGCAACGCAGAGATTTTTAGGTAAAAACATGGATAAACAGGATGCACAGGATTAATAACGGAGGGGGGACATTCCTGTCCCCCGCCACGCCGGATACCACTGGGCATGGCCCAGACACTTCTTGGAATTAAAAAAACAACGCTTCGCTTGATGCCTTCCGCCTACGCCAAAGGCTTCGGCGTGACAGGACGGCAACAGGATGGCACGGCGTGCCAACACGAAAACAAATCAAAAAAATCCTGTTCGCGTCAGCGATCCTGTTCCGGCAAAGCCGGATCAAGCGACTGCAAGGAGCGTTGTTAAATACCTCTGTGCCTTCCCTGTCACGCCGTAGACCTGCAAGGCGAAGGCGGATGTGCCATCTCGCCTCGGCGAAATCCAATTCCTAATTCTTAATTCTTAACGCGCGCCCTTTGGCGCCCTCCCCCCCTCTGTGCTCTCTGTGTCCTCTGTGGTTTATTTTTTTCCAGTTTGCCGGCCAGCTTTCTCCTGAGCGCGTCCATTTGCTGGCCCAGTTCACTGAGGTCATAACCGAGATCTTTCAAATCGGCTTTGATCTCCTCTAGGGTTTCGACTTCCTCCTCCGGTCCCAAGTCCTTGTTTCCAAAGAGTTCGGTAAGAAATTTCAGGTCTTCACATAGCCCCAGTGGGCTTGAGGAGGTTTGCTTTAGCGACAACCGCTTAAGGTAGATATTCACCCGCTTTCCCATATTGATCTTGGGACTGCTTCTTCACTTTATCGCCATTTTTTAAAAAGATTCCTCTTGGACGGCGGAAATCTAAGGCACCTCCGAGTATCACCTCGGTTTCGGGATAAACGCGCTCCTGCAATCCCTTTGCAGCAGTTGCAAACTCATTAATACTCCCCCTCTTTGTGGCCTCTGTGGTTTCTTCCCAGCATCCAGAACCCCATTCCTAATTCTTAATTCCTAATTCTTAATTCTTAATTCGGGCGCCTCGGCGCGCTTCCCCCCTCTGTGTCCTCTGTGATCTCTGTGGTTAATCCCTTCTCCCCTTAGCGCTCTCTGCGTGCTTTGCGAGAGTCCCTCCCCCTTTGTGCCCTTGTGCCTCTGTGCCTTTGTGCCATCTCGCCTCGGCGAGATCCCTTTCCCTCTTGAAATTCCACGCCTCCTCCCCTAGTGCCTTTAAACGTCGGTTATCCGACCCAAATCGATAGCCGGAAACAATTGAGACTGCTGCAATAATCAGAAGAAAGAACATGCCCAGAGGACGACCAAAGAAGAGACGTGGCAAAGCTGGAAAGACACCGAGTAAATCCGGCGCCACTACCGGCTATGAAGCTCAACTGTGGGCCATGGCCGACGCCCTGCGCGGTTCGATGGACGCAGCCGAATACAAGCACGTCGTTCTCGGCCTCATTTTTCTCAAGTATATCTCCGACGCCTTCGAAGAAACCCATGATTGGCTGGTAGCCGAAGTCAGTGAGGGGGCCGACCCCGAGGACCCCGACGAATACCGTGCCCAGAATATCTTCTGGGTGCCGACCAAAGCCCGCTGGACAAAACTGAAGGCCCAGGCGAGGCAACCCACCATCGGACAGATTGTCGACGACGCCATGACCGCTATCGAGCGCGACAACCCTGTACTCAAAGGCGTGCTGCCAAAGGACTACGCCCGCCCCTCCCTCGATAAACTGCGGCTCGGTCGGCTCATCGACATGATCAGTAATATCAAAGTCGGCGACGAAGACGCTCGCTCCAAGGACGTGCTCGGCCGTGTCTACGAATATTTCCTTTCCCAGTTCGCCAGCGCCGAGGGTAAGAAGGGCGGTGAGTTCTACACCCCGCGCTGTGTGGTTAAGCTCCTTGTCGAGATGCTGGAGCCCTACCAAGGCCGGGTTTACGATCCTTGCTGTGGCTCCTCCGGGATGTTTGTGCAGTCAGTTAAATTCATTGAAGCCCACACCTCGGGCAACGGCAATGGAGGAAGGGCCAGGGGAAACATCTCCATTTACGGCCAGGAGTCGAACCACACAACTTGGCGGCTCGCCAAGATGAACCTCGCCATCCGCGGTATCGAAGGGCAGATCGAGCCTGGGGACAGTTTTCACAATGACCGACACCCCGACCTCAAGGCTGACTTTATTCTGGCCAATCCGCCTTTCAACGTCTCGGACTGGGGCGGTAACCGGCTCTCAGACGACAAGCGCTGGCAGTTCGGTGCTCCCCCACTGCGCAACGCCAATTTTGCTTGGGTGCAGCACATCGTCCACCACTTGTCACCGAAGGGCACGGCCGGCTTCGTGCTCGCCAACGGTTCCATGTCTTCCAATCAATCCGGCGAGGGAAAAATCCGCAAAAGCCTTATCGAAGCGGACTTGGTGGATTGTATGGTCGCATTGCCTGGACAACTCTTCTACTCGACCCAGATTCCCGCCTGCCTCTGGTTCCTGTCTCGCAATCGGCGCAATGGCAAATACCGCAACCGCCACAGCAAAATCCTGTTCATTGATGCTCGAAAGATGGGTAAGATGGTTGATCGCACTCACCGTGAACTGACCGATGAGGAAATTGCCCGCATCGCCGACACATATCACGCTTGGAGAGGTGAGGATGGTAGCGATGACGACGAAGGCGTTCCTGGTTTTTGCAAGAGTGCGTCATTGGAAGAGGTTCGCAGACACGGCCACATCCTCACTCCCGGCCGCTATGTCGGTGTGGAGCCCCAGGAAGAAGATCTTGAGCCATTCGAGGACAAGATGAAACGGCTCACCGCCCAATGGCGCGAGCAGCAAGCCGAGGCCCGCAAGCTGGACGCGGCCATAGAGGCGAACCTCGCGGCGCTCGGTTTCGAAGAAGACGAATCCAAGAGAAAAGGATCGGAGGCGATACCGTGATTGATTATGACAAATTTCAGCAATCCCTCAAGCGGCTGGAGGAACAGTACGAAAACTACCGGACCCTTGACGCCTCCCTACATCTATTGACCCAGGAAGCCATTGCCGAATCGGTTGTTCGGCGTTTCCAGACCTGCTTCAACTGCTTGTGGAAGGTTCTGAAAAGATTCCTGATCGAGAAGTTGGGCATTGCGGACCCACCCAACAGCCCCAAGCCAGTCTTCAGACTGGCCTTTGAGAATGGCCTGTTCGCCACCTCGCTGGAGGAATGGTTGGGTTACGTCGATGCCCGCATTGGTACAGCTCACGATTACAGCGGCGAGAAAGCGAATGCCTGCTTGGAAATCATGGGAGACTTTATCGACGACGCTATCGGCCTCTATCAGACCATGACCGAAGAAACATGGGATTGAACCAGGCCATCGACATCAGCACCAACCAGCGCAAGACCATTCTGGAATTGCTGAGGAAGTATTTACCGAACACTACCGCCTGGGTCTATGGCTCACGAGTAAAATGGACCTCTCGCCCGCAATCCGATCTGGACATGGTGGTTTTTGCTGCGCCTGAACAGGATAGACAGGTCTCCAATCTCCGAGAGGCTTTCGAGGAAAGTAACCTACCCTTTCGAGTGGATTTATTCGTTTGGGATACGGTGCCGGAACAGTTCCACGAGCAGATTGAGGCTGATCATGTGGTGTTGGTGGAGAAGGAAGAGCGGAAAATTTTGGATGAGTGGCGTGAAGGACTTTGGGGCGATTTGGCAACCCTTGAATACGGGAAAGCCCTTAGGGGTTATCGTGTGGGTAAGGGACAGTTCCGCGTTTTCGGCACAAATGGACCAATAGGCTGGCACAATGAGGCACTCTGCTCACATTCAAGTGTGGTCATTGGACGCAAGGGAGCCTATCGAGGTGTCCACTACTCGGCGAAACCTTTTTTCGTGATAGATACGGCCTTTTATCTGAAGCCCAAATCCGAGATAGATACCCGATGGGCCTATTACGAACTACTGACACAAGACATCAACGGGTTGGACAGCGGTTCTGCCATTCCTTCAACGAGCCGGGATGAGTTCTATAGCCTTCCAGTGATGATTCCTCCCCTATCTGAACAACGCGTCATCGCCCACATCCTGGGCACCCTGGACGACAAGATCGAACTGAACCGGCGCATGAACCAAACCCTGGAGGAGATAGCCCGGGCGTTGTTCAAATCCTGGTTCGTCGATTTCGACCCCGTCCGCGCCAAGATGGAAGGCCGGGATACTGGGCTCCCATCGCATATTACCGGCCTTTTCCCTGACCGCTTAATACCCTCAGAGCTTGGTGAGATCCCAGAGGGGTGGGAGGTGAAACCGCTAGGAGAGCTTCTAGTCGCCACAAATGCTAGGGTAGGCAAAATTGATGTCCCCGCTTATTCATGTACAAACCACGGGCTTGTTCTGCGATCTAAACGGTTCAAGAAGAAACTATCTGTATCCAATTCTAAAAATAAGATCATTCACAACGGTGATTTCGTGTTTGGTTTGAGTCGAAGGGTGCTGAATTTCGGATTGATGCAGGGCCACATTGGTTGCGTAAGTCCTGCATATCGAACATACTCAACAAATGGGCACATGGTTATACCTGTGCTGCTAGAAGAGATTATGCGTCTCCGCTCAGAGTATTACTATCTCGCCGTCTCTGCAAGCAGTAGAGAGGGGCAATCAATTTCTCAAGATGCTTTACGTGAACTCAAAGTAGTTTTACCAAACATCACCATCCAGCAGAAGCTATATGACCTTGTGGATATACTAACGTTGCGGTCAAAGCATCTTTTGGCAGAAATTCGAACACTGGCTGCGCAGCGTGATGCGCTGCTTCCAAAGCTAATTTCCGGTGAACTGCGAGTAGAGTAGAACATGATCCCTGAGAGGGAACATAATGGATATTCTCGAAAAACTAGCACCTAACTATCGTCTTGCACAACAGCGATGGCCTAGTGCTCCGACATTGGTGGATGGCTACGAGGCGTTGGCTGATTGCTTCCATGGTAACGCACACGGATTGGTAGAGCATGTGAAGTCATTCATTGAGAGCGTATGCCTTACTATTTTGAGCGAGTTTGGTCAATCAAAGCCATCCAATACCCCTAGCTCAACCAAACTACTCGTGGAAGCCCTCAAAGCCCTCGGGTTAAGTAACAAGAGAGGCGCAACAAAACTTGACGCGGTGCTATCAGGATTCAACAGGCTGTCAGATGCTTTGAGCGAGATGCGCAACGAGACTGGCCCTGTTGCTCATGGAAAGAATGGTTTCGTGGATTCCGTGACGATTGACCACACCCGGGCCTTCTTGCATGTGGGGGATGCGATTCTAAGTGTCTTATTGAACGCATTGGAAGGGAAGGAGCCCGACTTGGTTGTAACCCACGAACCCTACGAGACCTTCAAGGACTACAATGATTGCATTGACCGGTACGCAAACGTACAGGTCCAAATTGATGAGGAGGGTGACACGCCAATTATTGTTTTCTCAGTCACCACGGGATCGTCTGAAGATGCTATCAAACTGCGCGTCGAACCTAGCCGACTACTCTATGGAACTGACCGACAGGCCTACGCTACGCTACTGGAGACAGCTAAAGTGGTTTCGTCGATAGAGGGAGACGAAGACAAGGAAGAAGAAAAAGGTTCAGAATTCGACGATACGTTGTCTGCCACGCCCGTGGAAGCGGTAGAGCCTGTCACAGCAGTCATGTCCGTTTATAGTGGTGCTTTCGATATTCTTCGCTCAGGATTGAAAACATTTCTTGAATTAGAAGGCGTTAGGCCAACGGGCACAGTAGGCAAAGAGCAACTAATCGACTCATTATTCGCTACGGTGGAGCAGAATATGGCCTTAGACTGGAAAAATCGAGAACCGATCCGGGCAAGGCTCAAGGTCGCTTGTAAACGTGTCTTGGTTCAGTTTGAGACCGAACCCAAAAAGGCTGATGAGGTTGCGAAGCGAATGGTACACTGGCTTTCCCATCAGACAACATATGAAAATGGAACGATTAGCATCGGCTCGCCTTCGGTCAGGGAAGAGAATGGTCCATAAGCGTGCAACTCACTGTGTCTGCCGGCAAATCAACTCCACGTACGTGATGCGGTGTTGCCATAGGTGGTGTTAGGAGAAATAAGGGCAATCGATACGGAAAATCTATCGAAAATTTCTCTGAAGAGGACAAATGGCAAAAAAGATTCTCTATCTATTTCCTGATACGAACCTGTTTATTCAGTGTCGGCCTCTACAAGATATCGACTGGTCAGGGTGGGTAAGTTTTGTAGAAATTCACCTGATTGTTTGTCGTCCTATTCAACGGGAGATTGATAATCAAAAGAACCGTGGGAATGATCGAGTTGGCAGACGAGCACGTAAGATCTACACATTGTTTCGAAGGATCGCTCTCGGTACAGATGACTACGAACTGATCCAAGGAACTACCCCTCAAGTAAAGATATTCTTAGAATCACCGAGTTTACCAAGTTCTGAGTTGGAAAATCACCTCGACTATAGAAAACCTGATGATGAGCTTGTCGGCTGCTTGCATAGGTTCAGACAAGAACATCCAGATAAGGATGCCCAGCTACTTACTCACGATGCTGGACCTATTATGACAGCAAAGTCCCTTGACCTGCCATTCGTCCCAATCAAACAAAGCTGGATTTTGCCTCCCGAACGCAACGATATTGAGCGTGAGAATGCACGACTGAAGAATGAGATCGACCAACTTAAGAATACCGAGCCTCAATTTAAAATTAGGTGTATTGACCAACACGAAGCAGAAATTGAAAAACTTGAACTCGAATACCATTCTTATGAACCATTGACTGACATTGAACAATCAGAATTAATGGACTTAATAAGAAAAAAGTTCCCACTTATCACTGATTTCGGTCCCCGTGAACCTTCCGAGCAAAAGCTAACCACAATCGGAAGTCATATTTTTGGCATAAAGGAAATCTATACTCCTGCCTCGGATGAGGAGATAGCAAAATATAAAGATCAAGATTACCCAGACTGGATAGAGAGTTGTAAGAGAGAATTTTCTAACCTACACGTGACATTGCAACGTAATATTATTCAGCCATCCTTTCGATTTGCTGCAGCAAATAAAGGAGTTCGGCCAGGCAAGAATGTCTTGGTGATCTTTACTGCAAAGGGCAATTTCAAAATATGTCCACCTCAAGGGGAGAAGAAAGATTCTGAAAAGAGAGAAGAAGATCCAGGCCTGACGGGTCCTCCACGGCCGCCGCGAGGTAAATGGGATACCGTCCCATTCTCGCTATCAGCTGTACAAGATATTCTAGAAAGAAACCCTCTTCTTGGTCCCGATCGTCCATTATTTAACTTACAGACTTTAGATCCCGATATCTCTGCTATAGATATTCTACGTGATCCTGATGACTTTTTTTACACATCAGGTGACCCGGGGATTCCAAAAAAATCGTTTGGACTTGAATGTAAACAGTGGCGTCATGGAATTGATGAGAAATACTTTGAAGGGCAAATCTTCCTTGACCATTTTCCTGACGAGGTACGGGGTGCGATCGAATGTGATATTCACGCTGAAAACTTATCCAAACCGTTCAAGAAGACAGTCCCTATTAAGGTCATCATCAAAAGAATGAGCACGATAGATCATGCTCGTAACCTAATAAAAGGTTAAAAGATTACCCATGGACCAGACATCGCCTCCAGGGTTACTAACGAAACTCCTTTCAGGTGAAATCCAAATGAACTTGTGGAACGAAGAGAGCTAAGCTATGGGAAATCACCAATGAAATATTCGCAAAAATGGTTGGTAATAGTAGTCTTTCTGTTTGCGTTCGCAGCGACGGTGAGCTTTTTCGCCGCGCAAACAGAAGAATCTTCCACCGTCAATGTTCCTAACAATTCCGAGATCCAATCAGAAAGCAAAGAAATCCAGTCGAGAAGCGACGAACCCAAACAAACGCTACCAACGGTTGCATCGAATAGAGACACTGCCGCTAAGGTTAAAACCGAGATTCTATATGAACTGCGGCATGAGCTTCTCGACGACCGAGCTAAAACGATCGATTGGTGGCTCGCCGCTACAGCGATATTTCTTACTTTGCTTGGTGTTTCTGCTGCAATTCTCGGCTACTTTGGTTTCAAACGACTCGATAGGATTGAGAGCGAAGCACGTGAGAACATGGAATTGTCTGAGAAACATGCAAAGGAAGCTAATCGCTACCTCGAACAGATAAGGGCACGCCGGGACGAAGCTGATTCACATGTAAAAGGTATGACTGCTGAGGACGCCGGGACCAACCCACAGAAAGCGAGTGAGGTAGTGGAAAATGTTCAGCAGGACCCCGACTCGTCCTCAATAGAATGGGCTGTTGCCGCTGCCCTCTCGCTTCAGCAGGAAAACAGAATTGACGAAGCCATTGAGAAATGGCGCGCCGTTGCCCACATTGCGGAAGAAAGCGATAACGATCTCGCCGCGGGGGCTTGGTTTTCCGTCGGCTATCTTCTTGGAAGCAAAAATGAACCCGATTTAAATGCAGTAATAAGTTCTTATGGAAAGGCACTTCGTTTGAAGCCAAACTTTCCTGAAGCCTACTACAACCGAGGGGCAGCACAAGGCAAGCTTGCCCAATATGAGAAGGCACTTGCCGATTTCAACGAGGCCTTGCGTCTGAAACCAGACTATGCCGAAGCCTACTACAACCGGGGGGTAGCACAAGGCAAGCTTGCCCAATATAAGAAAGCATTTGCTGATTACAACGAGGCCTTGCGTATAAAACCGGACTTTACCGAAGCCTACCTCAACCGTGGAGAGGTGTACACCAAAATTGGCCAATATGAGAAAGCATTTGCCGACTTCGATGAGGTTCTCCGTCTGAAGCCAGACCATGCCGAAGCCTACAACAACCGAGGGAGTGCACAGGGCATCCTTGGCCAACATGAGGCGGCACTTGTCGACTTCAACGAGGCCTTGCGTCTGAAACCAGACTATGCCGAAGCCTACAACAATCGAGGGAAGGCAAAAAATATTTTTGGCAACCATGAGGCGGGGATTGCCGACCTCAATGAGGCTCTGCGTCTGAAGCCGGACTTTGCCGAAGCCTACTACAACCGGGGGAATGCAAAAACCGATCTTGGCCAATATGAGAAGGCAATCGCTGATTACAACGAGGTCCTGCGTATAAAACCGGACTTTACCGAAGCCTACCTCAACCGTGGAAACTCGCTAACCAAACTTGGCCAATATGAGAAGGCTATTGCCGACTATGACGAGGCCGTCCGTCTCAAACCAGACTATGCCCAAACCTACAACAACCGGGGGATCGCGCTAGGCAAAATTAGCCAATATGAGAAGGCTGTTGCCGACTACGACGAGGCCATCCATCGGAAGCCAGACTATGCCCAAGCATACTATAACCGAGGGGTCGCAAAAACTAATCTTGGCCAACATGAGGCGGCTATTGCCGACTACGACGAAGCCATCCGTCTGAAGCCAGACTATGCGCAGGCCTACAACAACCGAGGGATCACGCTAGCCAATCTCAGCCGATATGAGGCGGCTATTGCTGACTTCGATGAGGCCATCCGTTTGAAGCCAGACTTTGCCCAAGCATACACCAATCGAGGAAACGTAAAAACTAATCTCGGCCAATATGAGGTGGCTATTGCCGACTACGATGAGGCGATCTGTCTGAAGCCAGACATTGTCCAAGCCTACAACAACCGAGGGGTCGCAAAATCCTCTCTTGGCCAACATGAAGCGGCTATTGCCGACTACAATCAGGCCCTCAGTCTGAAGCCAGACGATGTCCAATCATACTACAACCGCGGCATGGTAGAGCGTCAACTAGACCGCATAGACGAAGCTCGGAAGGACTTTGAAAAGGCGCTCGATTTAGCCCAATCGACAGGTAATGCAGAAATGAAAGAAAAATCTAGACGTAACCTTGAAGACCTCGATAGGGGCGATACTTGATGACGGCTTGCATCACTGAATCCAAGTTTGCTAGCGGGATGCACTACGGCCGAAGCTGGTGTCAGGGGAAGGTAAGCGGGAAACATCGTCACAACATTAGAAGTAAGAAACCATCATGACCTTCTCAAACCAATTTAATGAATGTCCAATCTGGCCTGGCTGCCCGGCTAAGGGAGTGTCGCGCCCTTGAGGTCGCGCTTGGGGGCTAGCATGGGTTTCATGAATCGAAAAGGTATACTTCTGGTTGCGAATTGGACTTTTTCTTAGTCACAGAATCCACTTTAGCCTTTTGGACTTCAAGTATCTCAAGAAGCGCATCAAACCTTAAGTCTTGCTGGGTAAACCTATTGTCCATGTGGGACTTAAGATCAGTTTTAAGTTCTTGGATGTCCGCTAGCGTGACGGGTCTATTTGCTTCCATAGTGTTGCGTGATTGTGCCTTGAATGTCGCGCATTGACTGGGTTTGTCAAACAACTTTCTAGAATTCCTCCATCTCGAATTTCGATTGGATCAGGTAATTTAATTCCCTACTGGTGATGAATAAGTTCAATTCATGGTTCGAACGATTTCCTCTTGAGCATCAAAAGGACTTAAGAGCGAGGTTGGTCGGACGAATGTATGAACGGAGCTTTCAAGGCCGGCATCGAGCCAGCCATCACGGAAGCAGGCTATAAGCCTTTGAGAATCGACCAAAAGGAACACGTCAATAAGATTGTCGATGAAATCATTGCGGAAATTCGTCGCTCACGATTTTTGGTGGCCGACTTTACTCATGGGGATGACGGGGCCAGAGGAGGCGTATACTACGAGGCAGGGTTTGCGCATGGACTCGACCTACCCGTTATTTTCACTTGCATAGAGGATGCGGTGGAAACGTTGCACTTCGACACCGCACACTATAATCACATTGTCTGGACAACCCCGGAGGAATTAGGCGAGAAGCTAAAAAAGCGCATCCTTGCCGTCATCGGAGAAGGCCCCGAAGCCCACTAAAACCCTTGACCATCTATCACCGAATCCGGTGTTGAAGGCCCGGCCCTCGCTTGGCTCAATAGCTTAGGATGGACGATTGTCGACTGGAGGAAGGAAATTGATGCACAAATTTGAGATTATCATCTATTGGAGCAACGATGGCGGGGTCTTTGTGGCGGAGGTGCCCGAGTTGCCGGGATGCGCCGCCCACGGCGACACGCAGGAGACAGCCTTGCAGCACGTCAATGAAGCCATCGACCTGTGGCTCGAAACGGCACGGGAGTTTGGGGACTCCATTCCGGAACCCAAGGGTGAACGCCAGATACTGGCTTGAACCGGAGAGATTAACCACAGAGGGCTCAGAGGGCACAAAGAGGAGCGTGCCGAGACGGACCGCCGACAGGAGACCGATGTTAATGTTTTGCGTTTGATTCCCTCCACCTCTAATCATCGAGTTTTGTTGAAGAGATGATTGAAATAAAAATTTTGGAGATCCAGAAGACACATGCCTAAACTGGAACACACGCCAACCGGTGCAAATTTTGCACAGATTCGACAGGAAGGCGGGGGCAAGGGATCCGCCTGATCGTCAACCTGCTCGTGGAACCGGAGAGATGAGCTTTGTTTCGGAGTCCGTAGTGGAAGACGCCGCTCTCGATTGGCTTCGAGAGTTGGGATACAACGTTATCGCTGGACCGGACATGCCTCCCGAACCTCATGCTCTGCGGGAAAGTTATGCGGATGTGGTTTTCGGCTCCTCCTTGCGTGGCGCTTTGGAACGGCTCAACCCGAGTCTTCCAGCCCAAGCCCTGGACGACGCCTTCCGCAAGCTGACCCGCTTGGAAGGTTCCACCCCGGAGACCCGCAACCGGGCCTTCCACCGCATGCTCGTTGATGGCGTGACAGTTGAGTATCGTATCCCGGAAGGCATGATAAAGGGCGCCCAAGCTAAGGTGATCGACTTCGACAATCCGGAAAGGAATACCTGGATTGCGGTTAACCAGTTCACCGTCGTTGAAAACAAGAACAATCGCCGCCCCGACCTGGTACTATTTGTCAACGGTCTGCCGCTCGGAGTGATCGAGCTCAAGAACCCGGCGGACGAGGACGCGACGATTTGGACCGCCTGGCAGCAACTCCAGACCTACAAAACCGAGTTGCCCACTTTGTTTTCATTCAACGCTGTCCTCATAGTCTCCGACGGAGTGAGTGCGCGTATTGGTTCGCTCACCGCCGGGAAGGAGTGGTTCAAGCCTTGGCGCACCATTGGCGGTCAGGAGTTGGCGCCGGTCTTTCTGCCAGATCTCCAGGTATTGATGGAAGGTGTATTGGATAAACACCGTTTTCTCGCCCTCCTCCGCGACTTCACCGTATTCGATGATGATGGCAGTGGCATTCTGGCAAAGAAGATTGCGGGATACCACCAGTTCCACGCCGTCCAGGTAGCGGTTACCGAGACGCTTCGCGCAGCCGAGTTGCAACATGCATCCACAAGAACTGATGAAGTGAAGGGACGCTACGAGTCCGGCCAACGTCCGGGAGGTAACCCAGGCGACCGCCGCATCGGTGTCGTCTGGCACACTCAGGGCTCCGGCAAGAGCCTATCCATGGCCTTTTATGCAGGACGTATCATCCGCGAGCAAGCCATGGCCAATCCCACTGTAGTTGTATTGACCGATCGCAACGACCTGGACGACCAACTCTTCGGCACCTTCTCACGCTGTCAGGATCTGCTACGCCAGCCGCCAACCCAGGCGGTGAACAGAGCCGATTTGCGCAACAAGCTTTCGGTGGAGTCCGGAGGGGTGGTGTTCACCACTATCCAAAAATTCTTCCCGGAAGCAAAGGGCGACACCCACCCCACCCTATCGCACCGGCGCAACATCGTTGTCATTGCCGACGAAGCCCATCGTAGCCAGTACGATTTTATCGACGGCTACGCTGCCCACATGCGCGACGCGCTTCCCAATGCCTCATTTGTGGGCTTTACCGGCACTCCCATCGAACTGCAGGACGCCAATACACGAGCCGTGTTCGGCGACTATATCAGCATCTACGACATCCATCGCTCCGTCGAAGACCGAGCAACCGTGCCGATCTACTACGAGAGCCGACTGGCCAAGCTATCCCTCGATGAAACCGAGAAACCGACTATTGACCCGGACTTCGAGGATGCGACCGAGGGCGAGGAGATTGACCGCAAGGAGAAACTCAAAACCAAATGGGCTCAATTGGAGGCCCTGGTTGGGACCGAGAACCGGCTGAAGCTGGTTGCCCAAGATATCGTCCAGCATTTCGAGCAGCGCCTCGAAGCGCTGGAGGGAAAGGCCATGATCGTCTGCATGAGTCGGCGCATCTGCATCGACCTCTACCGTGAGTTGGCTCGCCTGCGTCCCGATTGGCATGGCCAGGATGACGCCAAGGGGAGCCTTAAAGTCGTAATGACCGGTTCAGCCTCCGACCCGCCCGACTGGCAGCCCCATATCCGTAACAAGTCCAGGCGCGAAGAGTTGGCAATTCGTTTCCGTGATCCCAAAGATCCATTCCGAATTGTGCTGGTGCGGGATATGTGGCTCACCGGGTTCGACGCCCCGAGTCTGCACACCATGTATGTCGACAAACCGATGCGCGGCCACGGCCTGATGCAGGCCATCGCTCGGGTGAATCGCGTGTTCAAGGACAAACCGGGCGGCCTGATTGTGGATTATTTGGGGCTGGCTAACGAGCTGAAGCGAGCCCTGGCCACCTACACTGAGAGCGGCGGCACCGGGAACACGGCGGTTAAACAGGAAGATGCAGTGGCTGTGATGCTCGAAAAATACGAAATCTGCTGCGGCTTATTCCACGGCTTTGATCGATCCAAATGGATTGACGGCACCCCAGCGGAGCGGCTTGGCCTGCTGCCGGCTGCGCAGGAGCACATCCTGGCCCAGGAAAACGGAAAGGAACGCTGCATTAATGCAGTTAGAGATCTTTCCAAAGCCTTCGCCCTTGCAGTACCTCATGACGACGCGCTCCGTATCCGCGACGACGTGGCGTTCTTTCAAACCGTTCAGGCAGGGCTGGTGAAACGCTCAACCGTCGATAAGCGGTCTAAAGAAGAATTGGATCACGCCGTGCGCCAGATCATCTCCCGGGCCGTCACATCCGAGGGGGTGATCGACATCTTCGCCGCCGCCGGATTGGAGAAGCCCGACATTTCGATCCTTTCCGAGGAATTCCTTGCCGAGGTAAAAGACTTGCGGCACCGCAACCTCGCGGTTGAGTTGTTGCAGAAACTGCTGAAGGGCGAACTCGCCACACGCCGTAAGAAGAACGTAGTCCAAGCCCGATCCTTTGCCGAGATGCTGGAACAGACCCTCCGGCGCTACCAGAACCGCGCAATCGAAGCCGCCCAGGTGATCGAGGAGTTGATCGAACTGGCCCGCGACATGCGCGCAGCCAACGCCCGTGGCGAAGAACTCGGACTTTCGGAAGACGAACTAGCCTTTTATGACGCACTTGAGACAATTGACAGCGCCGTTCAGGTACTCGGCGACGAAACTCTTCGCGGCATCGCCCGCGAATTGGTCAAGACTGTCCGCAATAACGTCACTATCGACTGGACCCTCCGAGAGAACGTCCGCGCCCACCTCCGCGTCCTGGTCAAACGCATCCTCCGCAAACACGGCTACCCGCCCGACAAACAGGAAAAAGCCACCCGCACCGTCCTGGAACAGGCGGAAGTTTTGTCCGCTGGCTGGGCCACATGAAGTGGCAAAAACGGGCCAGAACAGGTCGAAGCGGTCCGAACTGGCATGGATTCTTGACGCGCCTTCTCCAAGCTCCTCGTTCCCTGTCCTCAACCGAAACGAAATGAAGGAGTTCGGCGAGTACCGCACACAACGCCATGTTCTCCAGGCATATGACCAACTTAGCCGTGGAGAGATCCCAAACCTTTGGAGGGCGTCCACCTAGTAAAGTTTGGAAGTCCTTCAGCAGGCGGGTCCAGTCGCACAACCTCCTCGAAATCGTCCTGAGCAGTCAGGGGAGAAGCGGCGATCAGCACCACAGAGAACAGGCGGTGGCGAGGCTCTACATGACGCTTGGCCACGTTATTAGCCCAGTCTTTCACCCCACATCCTCCGGTCTTCCAAGTACGAGTCGGAGCTTTTGTAGTCAAAAGGAGGCCGAGGGATAACTCTGTCTTCAGAAATCCGAACGCGAGCCAGAAGACGTTCTGGTCGAAATACCCCACGGTAGTTGATTCCTGCTCCATCAATCGAAAGATGACTGATGTCCGATCTGAGAATGCGAACTGCGTAGACAATGGGAGGATGCTTCTCGGGGCTACTATAGGATTTGAACTTATCGAGTTCTGTGAAAAGAATCTCTGGAGATTCAAGGATACTTAGCGCGTGTTTGATATGTTGAAATGAATCGCCGAAAGCGCCGTTCGCTGCATCCCAAGATTCTTCGCTTTCGAATAATCCACTGAGAATATTTTCTCGATATAGACACCCGTGCTTCTCGTGCAGTCCTTCCTTAATCAACTCTATGTTCCTTAATTCTTCAGCAATCTGGCAAATGGCTCGACGCATGAGCCCAATTGTCTCACCGCCAGGTTCAACTACAGCATAACGTGCTGCGCTCTCGAATGTCTCCCCACAAGAAATGGCGCGGATACCTTCGTCATCTCGACTGAAACTCACTAGGTCTCCAAAATCGCGGGATTTCAGGTTGAAGATCTTCCAGTACATTATGAAGGATTGTACGTCTTCCCAGTAGGGTGGCACCCCTTCCTTATGTCCCAGTCCGTAAGACTCAATTGAAGCGGAATACGACTCAGAAGTCCCATGGTAGAGAATCCAACCATCCTCAAGAAAGGAAGCAAAAGGATTACTCGATAGATCGTCTATAATTTCCTGCAATTATCGGCCTCCTAATTCCGGTAATGTCCGTCCCAGCCTGTTAATTCCAGCAGCATAGCCTCAACCCCCAGCTTACATGTTCCAAGTAACTTAGCTCAACCCAGGATGGTCCGGCGACATCAATCCCACCTATCCGATTTGGGCCCTGGCCAGATACGCGAAACCATCTTTGCCAGCCATTCTCCTCGCGCTTGTATCGATTTTTCATTCCAGTCGGCCTCCTGACACAGTCGCGCGTTTAAACACAAATGTGAGTGTTTTTTCAGTTCGAGGCACTTCTTCTTCCAGGGTGCGTTGCTCATTGCCGGATTCAAGCGTTTGCTGACTAGTGTGAGGTTCCCGATCCGGTGAACATGGTCAGAGCGCTCCTGTTCCAGAACGATCTTCCTACCTTGATTCGAAGCCTCAACCGGCCAATGTTCCCGCCAACTTCTCGGGAGCACATGCTCGACTTGCAACCTGTCATACTCGATAGTTTTGATTGGCTCTCCCTTGTAATAATCGTCGCACTGAAGCCGGGCGTCGACTGCGCCTAACATGAGTCGAAGCCGATACTGGGCGATTCCACCGTATCCGTAGTATGGGGAGGTTCGAAAGTGCCAGATTAACTCCTCATCCGTTGGCCAAGGGTATCCATGCGGCTCTTGGCGAAGTGCCTCGACGACAGCCAACCCAGGATGCGCGTCGGCCTCTTGCGCGGCCCGAAGCACTTCTGCAAAGGCTTGGCCATAGGCGCGTGTTTGAGCCTTGATGGCCATACGCCGAATGACGAAAGACTCTATGGCTTGGAAGGCCATCTCCCTCTCTCCGGGAGGCAGTTTCCCTTCTGATCGAGTCAGAAGCCACAGGAGCACGGGAGTCGCCACTGTAACATTGAGATGATTGATGTGTTGGAAAGACAAACGTTCCTTTTCAGTCGCACCTTCCATACGGCTGTGGAGCATCTCGTAGGCATCGGCGTACTGGTTCAATTCGTACAGTGCATTATAGGCGGTTGTGCCACTAGAGTGCAGCCAACTACGGAACTCACCATACAGGCGACCAACGTTGATGACGCGACCGAGTTGGGTGATCAGCCAGTCTCCCATCAGCCAGTCCTGTCTCGCCCTGCGGGCATGACCAGCTCCGATAGGTTTCCGCCACCAATCATCGGCATTGTCGAAGCGAGACCAGACTTTATCGTAGAGTTGTTGGGGATCGTTGCCTTTGGCTTTGGCGCGCATGAAGAGCAGGTTTTTGATCAGGTCGGTCGCTGATAGCGGAGTGTTGCGGGCGTTCAGTGCCTCGAAAATGACCTGAGCGTCGTCAACATCTTCCAAATCGATCAATACCAACTTGACGAGCGTCAAGAGTGTAGCCACAAGAAGCGATGCGCGGCGATGGACTGAATCCCCGTCCCCATACGGGTCCTCGGGCACTCTCTCGTCCTCCAGAAAGTCGATCGCTTGATTGAAGAAGAAGGCGCGCGCGGCAGCGAACGCCGAATCGCGTGGAGAGCACGGCTTCTCGGTCACTGCCCTCCGATAGCTTTCGGACTCCACTTGCCGTGGCCAAACTTTGTGCAAATCGTCGCCCGACCAGATCTCTGCATTATTTCGTGTCAGTATGCGTAATTTCGGCTGTTGAAGCTTTGCAGTGCCTATCTTCCGCAGAGCATCAAGTGTCCCCAACAAAAGAAGTTGCAATGTAATTAGGCGTTGCTGACCGTCCACTACCAGCAGCGTTGGGATTTCCAAGGGGCGCATGGGGTACGGCTCGACGACGATGGCACCCAGAAAGTGAGGTGCTGCCTTGGTATCTGCCTCCGACGCGGGCTTGCCGACCTTATGTGACTGCTTTCGCGTATCTGCTAGGCGCACAGCGGTCGACTCCACATCGGTCCAAAGAGGCCTCCACTGCTTCTCGCGGCTCCAAACATAAGGGCGTTGGTACACCGGAACGACGAAACGCCAGTGGCCGTGAAGCATCTTTTGAAGTGTTTTGGTTTCAGCTTTCATGGATCGTGATCGGACCCCAGACTTCGAACCAAGTCAATTTAGACTTTGCCGGACTGCGTTCAAGGGGTTTGTAGAGTTGGTTCTGGTCGGTTACTGGTCCACCAGAATCTCATTTGCAACGGGTTTGCAACAGCGCTGCAATGCGGCTGCAGGCGGGAAACGCTGAAAGCTATCAGCGAATGAGAAAAAAACCAGCAACCAGATGTCCATTGACGGATGAGCCCAAATCCCCATTTCTGATTGGTCGTTCTAAATTGAATCCTTCTTTCCTAAACGGAAGGATGTCCGGGATGGTTCGAGTTCACTAACTCAAAATTCGAACAGAATTTAAATCTGCATGATTGAAAAAATTGAAATCAAAAATGTTGCGAGCTACGGCCCGACTGAGGAAATGCTGGCTGATCTGAAGAAGATCAATTTCGTATACGGCTCCAACGCAACAGGGAAAACCACGATCTCCCGCATTATTGCAGATGAATCGAATTACGATGATTGCACAGTAAAATGGACAAGCGAACTTCCCCTCGAAACTTTAGTTTATAACCGCGATTTCGTCGAAATGAACTTCAACCAACCAGCGGAGCTCAAAGGAATCTTCACCCTTGGCGAGGAAGACAAGAAGACTCTCGAAAAGATTGAAGCAGGCAAAACTGAGTTGGACTCAATTAAGACGAAGATCACGAAGCTAAGGACTACCTTGGAAGGGGAAGACGGGGAAGGTGGAAAGATTGCAGCGCTCGCAAAACTTGAAAATGCTTTTAGAACAAAGAGTTGGAATCTAAAGCTGAAGCATGACCAGAAACTGAAAGGTGCATTCAAAGGGGTCAGGGGAGACAAGAAAAAATTCATGGCAAGGCTTTTGGCCGAATCATCCTCAAATTTATCGATTGCTATTCCGCTAGCAGAACTAGAAATGAAAGCTGAAACGGTGTTTGGAGAAACACCTCAGGTTGCCTCCCTTCTTCCGGTGCCAAAGATGGCCGATCTGTTGGCCCACGAGACAGCTCCAATTTTGGAGAAAAAGATCATTGGGAGGGCTGACGTCGACATCGCTAGATTGGTCAAAAAGCTCGGGAACAGTGATTGGGTAAAGCAGGGACGAAATTATTATGATCCAAACGAAGGTGTTTGCCCATTTTGCCAACAAAAAACTCCACCTTCTTTGCAAGAAAGCTTGAACGAATATTTTGACGAAACATTCGTGACGGACACCGCCGAACTCGAAAAACTTTATTTGGATTACCAACGCGATGCGGAGCAACTTCAGCAATGCGTTCAATCACTACTTGATGATCCGTCGACATTCATTGATACGGAGAAAATTCAATCAGAGAGTGATCTCCTTGACTCGAATATCCGTATCAACATCCAGCGCATTGAAAAGAAGCGTCGGGAGTCGAGCAGACCAATTGAGCTTGAATCTCTGAAGAGTATTCTTGAAGGAATAAAAACTCTCGTCGGAAAAGCGAATTCTAACATTAGAGATCACAACGAGAAGGTTTCAAATCTTCAAGCTGAGAAGGCTAAACTAACTGGGCAAGTCTGGCGCTATTTGCTCGACCAAGAAATCAAGGATGAGTTGACAGCTTTTAAAAAAGAGAAGGCAGGTATTGAAAAAGCAATAGGCGGCCTCACGGCAAAAATCGAGGAAAAGTCTAAGAAGGAGAGGGAGAAAGAGCGAGAGATAAGGGCCCTAGAAAAAAATACGACAAGTATCCAACCGACAATTGATAGCATAAACGGGCTCTTAAAATCGTTTGGTTTCAACGGATTTTTACTGGCAAAATCGGATCTAAATCGTTTTTACAAAATTCAGCGACCAGACGGAACAGATGCTAAGCAAACTCTTAGCGAAGGAGAGCAGAGTTTTATAGCGTTCCTGTATTTCTACCACCTTCTCAAAGGCAGCGAGACCGAGTCTGGAATAACGACTGACAGGGTCGTGGTCTTCGATGACCCGGTTTCCAGTTTGGACAGTGATATTTTGTTCGTCGTAAGCAGCTTGATAAAGGAGATTTTCAATAAAGTGCGAGGGGAGAGCGGAACGAGCAAGCAGGTATTTGTACTGACTCACAACGTATATTTCCACAAGGAAGTCTCGTTTCACCCGAAACGGCCCGACGACAAAAAAATGAATGACGAAACCTTTTGGATTGTCAGAAAGGCAAACCGAGAATCCAAGTTGCAGAGCTACGAATCAAATCCGATTAAGACTTCCTACGAACTGCTCTGGTCTGAATTAAGGAATCATGATCGAGACAATCTCGGGATCCAAAACACAATGCGGCGAATTCTTGAGAACTATTTTACGATCCTTGGCAACGTTGATCCTGATAAAATCTGTGCCCGCTTCGAGGGGAAGGATAAACTAATCTGCCAATCATTGTTTTCTTGGATCCATGACGGGTCACACTCCGCATACGATTCACTCTATATTACAATAGATGATTCAATGGTAGAGCGTTACATGGGTGTATTCAAAGATATTTTCGTGAAAACGGACAACATGGGGCATTATGAAATGATGATGAGAACCCAGTGATCCGACCCCAACGCGCTGGACTTTGACAGCAAAATCCCCTGGAATTACGCCAAGGAAAACGAAGCCCTCAAAGGAAAAGATGCCTTTTGGCGATTGAATGAGCTTCGGTTTTAACCGCCACTTGCCCAAAATTTCAATTAACCCTGAAACAAATATGAAAGCCATGAACAAAGCACCCAAAATTGCATTTGCCTTAATCTTGGCTTGTGCCCCCACAGTAACCATAAAGGCAGCCAAATGTAAAGGGTACCAATGATGGGTCCCAATACCAGTGCCAGACTTACAATTACGACAACGTATTCGGAGACCCTACAGACTCCAAAGCTAACAATGGTGAAATAGGCTTCGTCTTCTAATTTTATAAAGCAAAACCTTCTAAATAATCAGAGCATGCGAATCAAAAGTATTCATCTGTCAAACTATAAAAGGTTCACTGACCTAACAGTCGCGAATATTCCTAAAACCGCCCGGCTTGTAATGCTTATTGGGCCTAATGGTTCAGGCAAGTCTTCACTCTTCGATGCGTTTCTCCTAAAGAGACAAGGACTCCTCACTATTGAGGGTCTTGGAGGTGGCAAAGGCGAATATTACCTCAAAAAAAGATTCAAATCTGGAAATCCAACTACGACCTACGAAATGTGGGACAAAATTCAAATAAAATTCCATTCCAAAACCCCAGAAAAAGGAGACTGGTCGGAGATTTTTCACATTCGGTCTTCCTATAGGAACGAAGCAGACTTTCAATTGGATAAGCTTGGTCTTGTCTCTCCAGCATCGCAAACGATACGCTTCTCTCGTATCATTGACCAAGACAAAGCAGTATCAGACAACTATTATAGATTAGCATGGCGGCGTCAAATGGACCTGGATGGTGATGTACCTGGCGACACAACATTCGAACAATATAGAAAAGAGTTCTTTGGCCCGCTTCGAACTGGTATGAAAAAGCTATTTAGGGACCCGGATCTTGAGTTGCAAGATTTTGGGGGGATGCGTCATTCCGGCGTTTTTCGCTTCCGCAAGGGAACTGCCTCTGGATTCCATTACAAGAATTTGTCGGGGGGAGAAAAGGCAGCATTTGACTTGTTGTTGGACATGTTTGTGATGCAGCAAGAATATCAGGATGCAATTTTCTGCATCGACGAGCCCGAGGCGCACCTTTCAACAGCTCTTCATGGGCCGCTCCTTGAAACCATGCTAGAACTGCTACCCAGCGAATCGCAGTTGTGGATTGCCACTCATTCAATTGGTTTTGTCCGCAAAGCATATGAAACGATGAAACGAGAGGATGACGTAGTTTTTTTGGATTTCTCGAATCATGATTTTGACCAACCCGCGGAAATTCGGCCGAGCATTCCAAACCGCTCATTCTGGAATTTAACTTATCGAGTCGCCTTGGATGATCTTGCAGACTTGATAGCACCGGCCACCATAATTATTTGCGAAGGAAGTAAATCGAAAGCCCACCAAGGATTTGATGCGAAATGCTACAATGCAATCTTTTCTGATATCCATCCGGATACTCTGTTTCTCTCATGTGGTGGAGCTTCGGAAGTAGAACGAAGCAATGATTTAATTGCTATCCTCAATGCTGTGGCGAAAGGTGCTGATGTGTGGAGGGTTATTGATCGAGATGAAATGACCGAGGAGGCCCGCGAAGAAAAGATTAAGGAGGGCGTCCATGTTTTAAGACGGCGAGAATTGGAGAATTACCTTTATGATCCCAAAGTGTTGAAGACCTTTCTGATAGAAAACGGCAAAAAAAGACTTTATTTTCAGTTATTAGGCAAGTTACGGGAACTCCTCCCTGATTTCAGTTCAGAATTCAGTGACATTAAGTCCATTACCCGTGAATTTTTTGTCTCCATCAAAAGTGTTACCCGGATCCAAAATCTGGGTAATTTCCGGGACCAATTCGCACTGCATCATTTGGTACCTGCACTCAGGAGCACTCCAATGGTTCTGAAGGAATTAGAGGAGGATATATTCTCAAAACCACTTCCCGTGCAAAAATTTGATCGCCATTCCGAAGATTGAAAGACCAATCACTGCCCCTCCAACCCGGTCATATCTCTTCTCATCTGAGGTTGAAGTATCCCCTCCGGGCCTCAAGGTTCCTCCTCTCTCAAATCAATTTGGTTCAGGCAGATGGGGCCAAACGCAAAACATCAACATCGGCTTCCCTTGCCTTGCTTCCAAGAATAGGGTGGTTTGGATTCATTCACGGAAGTGCTCAAAAGCGGATAAATTCACACCAAAAAAACCCTGAAAATACCAGAAATATATCTGGTAGAAGTGCCGTACATGGTACTAGAAAAGGGGGAAAGTTAACTCTATGGAAGTGAATGTAAAGGTTCCCGGGTTCGAGAAACTCGTCGATTATACGGCAAGTGGAATAGGCAGCATTGCCGGATCAATGTTGGCGCCTTGGAGAGCCCAGAGAGAAGTCGAAGCAAAGCAGATAGCTGCCAAGGGAGATGCGAATGTCCTGCTAATCCAAGCCGATGCTCAGGCCAAAGCGCGTGAGATTCTGGTTTCCCAGGATACTGACGTGACTGGAGAACTGGACATTGCATCCACGGTAAATCAGAGGATTCTATTTCAAGAACGTAAAAGACAGGCTAATATCGAATCCGTGGTGACCCAAGCGGCCTACCAACTCGGCGACAAGGAGGTTTCAAACCATGAACCGGATCACGACTGGACTGCCCGTTTCTTCAACGATGTTCAAGACGTGTCTTCGGAAGAGATGCAGGCATTGTGGGCAAAGGTCCTCGCAGGAGAAGTAGAGCGGACTGGGAGTACCTCGATTCGGACCCTCGGGATATTGAAGAACCTAGATAAGGCCACCGCCAATCTGTTTCGGAACCTTTGCTCCATCTGTGTTTCAATCAGGCCCGACGGAATTAATCTCGAAGATGCTAGAGTTCCTTTTCTCGGAAATTACTCAGAAGGTAATGAACTCCGAGATTATGGTTTCGACTACGGGAGTCTAAACCTCCTAAACGAACACGGACTTATTATTTCAGAATACAACTCTTGGCGAGACTACAATGTCTGCATCACAGCTTGGCCAAGTGAATTCGAGGAAGGAATGTGGGTAGTTCCGTTTTCCTTTCAAGGCAGGTACTGGCTTTTGACACCAATGATTAAACGCAGTGCGGATCAAGAGTTTAGGTTGCATGGAGTATCGCTAACAAAGTCAGGTCAAGAGCTATCGATGGTGGTAGAACAAAGACCAGATACGGCTTTTGCCAATGAACTTCAGCAGTTCTTTAGCGGCCACCAATTACAAATGGTGGAGGTTGACAGCGGGGTTCGGCGCAGAGCCTGATTCTCTAGATACTCGGAGTACCCCCGCCATGACCACCATCACCAAAGCCAAGTTTAAGGAGGTCGCTCTCAACTGGCCGGTGGCTCATGGCTTTGACATCCCTTCCGATACGCTAGGCGCGGACCGGGTTGATTACGTAAAGGTGGTGCTAGAGCGGCGGTTTCCGCAAGCTGAGCCGGCCGCATCGTCATAACATTAGAAGTAAGAAACCATCATGAGCTACCCAAACAAAATTAATGAATGTCGAATCTGGCCTGGCTACAAGGCTACGGTGAGATCTCATAGACCATACGTAGATACCGTGGAAGATTCTCCCCGTGCCGGAGGTCCCTACGAAATTACGCGTAATGCAATTCTTTCACTCAAACTCGCTAGCAATAATGAACGAATGCTTTTAACTACCATGCTTGTTGACCAACGAGAACAGGGAATCGAGTTGCCACTGGTTACTCCTGATTTGTTAGAAAAAGTTAAAACAAGGCAACCAATTCCGGTTGACCAGCGCGCCGAGAGACTTCTCCAGTTTATCTCAAGCCAAGCAGAGTCTGTGGTAAGCAGGGTCAAAATCAGTGAAGACACCTGGGAGGCCTATGCGTGGTCTGAATCAATCGAATGGAAAGAAGTTACCTATTTTCTCAGCTATTTGGAGGAGAGGAGATGGGTACGAGGCAAGCGCACCGGTGACCGCGTTAGTTGGTGGCTCGAAGCAATGCTTACAGTCGCTGGCCACGCACGAATCGAAGAACAAAAAGTTAACCTGGATTCATCTCAAGCGTTCGTTGCCATGTGGTTTGACGATAGCATGATCCAAGCTTACGAGGTTGGCATCGTGCCAGCTATCAAGGATGCGGGCTATAAACCTTTGAGAATCGACCGCAAAGAACACGTCAATAAGATTGACGATGAAATCATAGCGGAAATTCGTCGCTCACGATTTTTGGTGGCTGATTTTACTCAGGGAGATGACGGGGCCAGAGGAGGTGTATACTACGAGGCAGGGTTCGCTCATGGACTCGACCTGGATGTTATCTTCACTTGCAGGAAGGATAAGGTGGAAGCGTTGCACTTCGACACCGCACACTATAATCACATTGTCTGGACTACCCCAGAGGAATTACGGGAGAAATTGAAAACCCGCATCCTTGCCGTCCTTGGAGAAGGCCCCGAGGCACAAAGAGGGTGAATGGGGAATTGAACATGGATAAACAGGATGGAAGGGATGAAGAGAAAAAACCACAGAGGACTCAGAGGGCACAGAGGTATTAAACAACGCTCCTTTTAGTCGCTTGATCTGCTTTCAGCAGAACAGGATCGCTTCGCGAACAGGATGGATAGCCACAAAAGAGCGCAAAATACGCAAAAAGGGAGAGGGGGAAAATAAACCACCATGCTCTGCCTAAAGGTAAAGGCTCCGCACGGCAGAGGGCTCAGAGGGCACAGAGAGGCGCGCTGAGGAGGGAGGGCATGGGGTCAGCCCTAGTATTTAAGTATTGGCCGGGTTCGAGCGTCAGGTAGGAAGGGTGCTTGAGGAATTGAGAGACAGCGGAATGGTCGAATCCACGGCTCGCGGGCCGTGGACGCGCTGGAAGTACGTTGCGGCGCGATAGGTGCGCGATAGGTGCGCGATAGGTGCGCGATAGGTGCGCGATAGGTGCGCGATAGGTGCGCGATAGGTGCGCGATAGGTGCGCGATAGGTGCGCGATAGGTGCGCGATAGGTGCGCGATAGGTGCGCGATAGGTGCGCGATAGGTGCGCGATAGGTGCGCGATAGGTGCGCGATAGGTGCGCGATAGGTGCGCGATAGGTGCGCGATAGGTGCGCGATAGGTGCGCGATAGGTGCGCGATAGGTGCGCGATAGGTGCGCGATAGGTGCGCGATAGGTGCGCGATAGGTGCGCGATAGGTGCGCGATAGGTGCGCGATAGGTGCGCGATAGGTGCGCGATAGGTGCGCGATAGGTGCGCGATAGGTGCGCGATAGGTGCGCGATAGGTGCGCGATAGGTGCGCGATAGGTGCGCGATAGGTGCGCGATAGGTGCGCGATAGGTGCGCGATAGGTGCGCGATAGGTGCGCGATAGGTGCGCGATAGGTGCGCGATAGGTGCGCGATAGGTGCGCGATAGGTGCGCGATAGGTGCGCGATAGGTGCGCGATAGGTGCGCGATAGGTGCGCGATAGGTGCGCGATAGGTGCGCGATAGGTGCGCGATAGGTGCGCGATAGGTGCGCGATAGGTGCGCGATAGGTGCGCGATAGGTGCGCGATAGGTGCGCGATAGGTGCGCGATAGGTGCGCGATAGGTGCGCGATAGGTGCGCGATAGGTGCGCGATAGGTGCGCGATAGGTGCGCGATAGGTGCGCGATAGGTGCGCGATAGGTGCGCGATAGGTGCGCGATAGGTGCGCGATAGGTGCGCGATAGGTGCGCGATAGGTGCGCGATAGGTGCGCGATAGGTGCGCGATAGGTGCGCGATAGGTGCGCGATAGGTGCGCGATAGGTGCGCGATAGGTGCGCGATAGGTGCGCGATAGGTGCGCGATAGGTGCGCGATAGGTGCGAGATAGGTGCGCGATTGGGGGGAGGCGCCAATTAGGAATGGAAATGAACAACGCTCCTTTCAGTCGCTTGATCCGGCTTCGCCGGAACAGGATCGCTGACGCGAACAGGATTTTTTTTGATTTTTTCCTGTTGGCACACAGTGCCATCCTGTTGCCGTAGGCATCAAGCGAAGCGTTGTTTTTTTAAATTCCGTGGTTCAACTTCTTCCTGTCTCAGCGTTCTTGGCGATCTTGGCGAGAGTCTCTTCCTCGGTGCAATCGCGGGATAAACCCGCTCCTACAACTTATAGTGCCTTTTCTACCCCTTTGTGCCTTTGTGCCTCTGTGCCTTTGTGCCATCTCGCCTTAGCGAGATCCCTTGGCGTGCTTTGCGAGAGCCTCCTCCTCGATGCTGGGCATTAACTAGAAACACCTGCTTGACGCTATTTTATTGGCAGTGCCAAGGTAATACGACAAATTCTCCTATTCGGAACAAAAATCTCATAAGAAAAAATGACCTCAGAAAGCGAACTACTTAAGCGCATCACCGCCCGACCGGATGTCTTAGGCGGGAAGCCGATAGTCCGCGACATGCGAATCGCCGTCGAGCATGTCCTGGGAATGATGGCTGCCGGAGATACTTCGCAAGAGATTCTTGATGAATATCCGGTCCTTGAGCCAGAGGACATTCAGGCCTGCCTGGTCTTTGCCCACCGCTCCATGGCAGGAGAGCAGGTGCATGAGCGCATGCATGTCCAGTCGGCTCGATGAGATTCCTTTTGGCTAGGAAGAGGGGTCAAACGCAAAACATTAAAGAGAGAATAACCACAGAGGACTCAAAGGGCACAGAGGTATTAAACAACGCTCCTTTCAGTCGCTTGATCTGCTTTCAGCAGAACAGGATCGCTTCGCGAACAGGATGGATAGCCACAAAAGAGCGCAAAATACGCAAAAAGGGAGAAGGAGAAGAATAGACTCTCGCAGAGAGCGCGAAGAGGTCGCATCCGCCTTCGCCGAAGGTTTACGGCGTGACATGGAGAGGCGCGCTGAGGCGCCGGGGGCGCTTTTTGTGGAACCCCGTTGGGGTTCGTTTAAATGGGTGATCGGTAACCCAGCGTGCGCTACGCGACACTGGGCTGTGGAGTTTAACGCCGTTGGCGTAATAGCCAGATGATTGATGAAGCGTGTCCTTTTCCTGGATATGGCGTTCCTGAGCAATCGCGGGATAAACCCGCTCCTACAGTTTATTATGCCTCAGCGTTCTTGACGTGGGTTGCGAGAGGAAATACTCTCCTTCTATTTTCGATCACGATCACGATATTCCTCCGCCAATCTCTCCATTATTCCATTACTCCCCCACTCCATCATTCCTCTCCCCCTCTGTGCTCTCTGTGTCCTCTGTGGTTAGTTTCCCTTCAGCCGCGCGAGGAGAGGAAAGGCAGGAACGATGCGAATGGGGGTAGTTGTCTTGTCTTTGTGCCAATACCGGTCAAGGTGGGTGATCCATCCAAAGCCAATCAAGCAGATGAAAAATTCGAGCATCACCGTTTTCTTCCTATCCCTATTCACCAGCATTTCCTTCGGGCATGGCACCGCCTCGGATCCACCGGCCGATAGAGATCGGAAAATCACGTTTCCCGACACCGCAGAATACAAAACCCTGGTCCTCGATCTGCATACCCACACGGTTTTTTCCGATGGCCACGTATGGCCGCGCATCCGGGTTGGCGAGGCCCTGAGGGACGGTCTGGACGGTCTGGCGATTACCGATCACCTCGAGTTTCAACCACATCTTGAGGATATCCCACACCCGGATCGAAACAGGGCCTACCTCGACGCCAAAAGCGCGGCTGAGGGAAAGTCCCTCCTGGTTATTCCCGGGGTGGAAATCACACGGAAAGCCCCGGCCAGTCACATGAACGCTATTTTCATCAAAGATGCCAACCTCTTATTCAGAGCTCCAGTCCCACCGGAACCTTTTAGCTCAAGGGTTTACACTAGAAAAGCGGAAGAATGGCCCCCCCAGTTGGCCGTCGAAGCCGCAAATGAACAGGGCGCATTCGTCTTCTGGAATCACCCTTTTTGGACCAGTGATTTTCCTGAAGGCATACCCCGCATCCCGGAATTTCACCAGAAAAACGCCAAAGCGGGCCTACTCCACGGTATTGAAATTGCCAATGGCAGGAATTATTCCGAGGAGGCCTTTCAAATAGCCTTGGACTACAATCTCACTCTCCTTGGTGTATCGGACGTTCACAACTTGATTGATTGGGATTACGAACCGCACAAGGGAGGGCATCGCCCGGTGACCCTGGTCCTGGCCAAGGAAAGAACCTCCGAATCCATCAAAGAGGCCCTTTTCGACCGGCGTACGGTAGTCTGGTTCAAGAATAGCCTGATGGGCCGACCGCAACACCTGGGGCCGTTACTCGAGGCTTCGTTGTCGTTACACGATGCCAGCTACGGCGGTGGAGAAATCCTGAATGTTTCCATAACCAACACTTCCGACGCGGATTTTCACCTCCGCAACAAAAGTAAGTACAATTTCTACCGTCACACCTCCGTGATAACAATCGGCCAACACTCCACCGAAAAGATCATGGTGAAGACGGGTACTAAAATCGGCCGAGCAGAACTCGATTTCGAAGTATTAAACGCCTTTACAGCACCTCTTCAGACGGCGACCCTCAAGTTGGTTACCGGGGTGGAAGGCGATGATTAATTCCTCACCCCCGCGGCCCTATCCAACCCCATGATGTTGCGGGCAAACCCGGATGTCTCAACAGGGGGATGGCGAATTGACTCTCGCAAAGATCGCCAAGGGACGCATCCGCCTTCGCCGAAGGTCTACGGCGTGACAGGGAGAGGCGCGCTGAGGCGCGCGAATTAAGAATTAGGAATGAAGAATGAGGAATGGAAATTAACAACGCTCCTTTCAGTCGCTTGATCCGGCTTCGCCGGAACAGGATCGCTGACGCGAACAGGATTTTTTTTGTGAAGTACTTAGATTCTGAGATACTGAGAGGCTAAGGTTCCGAGATATTCTTATATCGCTTCGTGGCTTTTTCTCAGAAACTCAGTACCTTGGCATCTAAGCAACTCTTCGTTTTTCCTGTTGGCACGCAGTGCCATCCTGTTGCCGTAGGCATCAAGCGAAGCGTTGTTTTTTTAAAATCCGTGGTTCATCTTCTCCTGCCTTGGCGTTCTTGGCGTGCTTTGCGAGAGTCTCTTCCTCGGTGCAATCGCGGGATAAACCCGCTCCTACAGTTTATTTTGCCTATCTCTGTGATCTCTGTGTCCTCTGTGGTTTTATCTTAATCATGCCTCTTCCTCCGACCAGAATGGATATGGCTCCGGAATGGTCTTGACCTTTTCGGAATGTTATCCGAAAAAGTTGGACAATGAAGGATCCGTATATTGAGAGGCTGTATACCCGGATATTGGAAGATCACTTGAAATCGAACCGGCAAATGGCGTTCGTATCGGGGCCCCGGCAAGTGGGCAAGACGACGGTATCAATGGATCTGTCGGAGTTCTATTATGATTGGGATAATGTGAATCACCGCGAGGTGATGCTGGCGGGTCCAAAATCGATTGCCAGGGAATGTGGATTGGATGTTCTGACGGGGAAAAAACCGATCATCTCCTTTGACGAAGTACATAAGTACTCGAAATGGAAGGACCTTTTGAAAGGTTTTTTCGATACTTACGGTCGCGAGGTCCGCACAATCGTAACGGGTTCGTCCCGGCTGGATGTGTATCGAAAGGGCGGGGATAGCCTGATGGGACGGTACTTCCTCTACCGCATGCATCCGCTGGGTGTTTCAGAATTGGTCGGTATCCATAATTGGGATGAATTACTGCGCGACCCGGCTCCCATCGCCAAGGAGGATTTCGACGCTCTCTGGAACTATGGCGGTTTTCCCGAGCCCTTTGCCCGCAGGGACGATCGTTTTCATCGTCGATGGAAGCGACTGCGGAGCCAGCAACTGTTCAAGGAGGATGTGAGGGAACTGACCCGGATTCAGGAACTTTCCCAATTGGAAATGCTGGGAAAGCTTTTAGGCGCTCGGTCGGGCGAGCCTATCAGGTATAGCGGTTTGGCCCGAGACATACGGATCAATGACAAGACCGCGAGGAACTGGGTGGCCAATCTGGTTTCCTTTCACTACGGTTTTCTGGTGTTGCCGTGGTATCGGAACATCTCGCGGTCGCTGAGAAAAGAGCCCAAATGGTATTTGAGAGATTGGTCGGACGTGAGGGATGAGGGGAAGAGGGCCGAAACCTTCGTTGCCTGTCATTTGCTTAAAGCGGTCGAAGGCTGGACGGATTTGGGACTTGGGAATTTTGAACTGAGATACATCCGGGATAAGGACAAGAGAGAGGTTGATTTTGTGGTGATCAGGGATGAGGAGCCCTGGTTTTTGTTAGAAGTCAAACGCTCGAGTCGGAGGCTGTCTCCGCAATTGGAGTACTTTCAAAAGTCCATCCGATGCAAGCACGCCTTCCAAGTGGTCACCGCTTTGGACTACGTCGACGCGGACTGTTTTGAAAGAAACGAGCCCGTCGTGGTTCCGGCCCGAACGTTTCTTTCGCAGTTAACGGTTTAACCGCCAAAGGAAGAATGGGGAATTGAGCATGGATACACAGGATGGACAGGATGAATAGCCACAAAAAAGCGCATCCGCTTTCGCCGAAGGCCTACGGCGTGACAGGAAAAACACAAAAAGGGAGAAGAAGAATTGAATCTCGCGGAGAGCGCGAAGGGACGCAAAGGCGCGCTGAGGCGCGCCAATTAGGAATGGAAATTAACAACGCTTCCTATGGTCGCTTGATCCGGCTTTGCCGGAACAGGATCGCTGACGCGAACAGGATTTTTTTGATTTTTCCTGTTGGCACGCAGTGCCATCCTGTTGCCGTAGGCATCAAGCGAAGCGTTGTTTTTTTAAATTCCGTGGTTCAACTTCTTCCTGTCTCAGCGTTCTTGGCGATCTTGGCGAGAGTCTCTTCCTCGGTGCAATCGCGGGATAAACCGGCTCCTACAACTTATTTTGTCTTTCTCTGTGCTCTCTGTGCTCTCTGTGGTTAGTTTTCTCCATGCCTTGGCGGTCTTGGCGTGCTTTGCGAGAGGTAAGTCGAGGGCTGCGATGAGCAAGAGGATCTGAAAAAAAAGAGGCGGAAGAAGGGTCCCCGACGGGCGTCCCCTGAATCCGGGATGGGTAATTTTTCCGGTTCCTTGCTTGCGGCGAAGCGGGGATGATTGAAGATCTCAGCATGGTTTTGCGTAAAACGATTTTCCTGAATCAAATCATTCCCCTTTTCGTCTTTGCCTTGTTTTTGGCTGGTAACGCTTACGGCGGCGTTTCTCCCGTTAACAAGTCCGTCCTGAGCAAGGTCGCCGTCAAGGGCTATGACCCGGTTGCCTATTTTACCTCGGGAAAACCGGTCAAAGGGGACAGGCAGTTCACGTTGGAACACCTCGGCGCCAAATGGAGGTTTTCCAGCCAGGAGAATCTGGACCTTTTTCAAGCGGACCCGGGTAAATATGCTCCGCAATATGGCGGTTATTGCGCTTGGGCCGTATCGCGAGGCTATACCGCAAACATAGACCCGGAGGCCTGGAAAATAGTCGAGGGCAGGTTATACCTGAATTACAGCAAAGCGGTTCAGTCGAGGTGGGAAGAAGAGATCCCCGCCAATATTGAAAAAGCGGATGCCAACTGGCCTCGGTTGTTGGAAGAATAAAGGGAAAGGATGAAGGATGAAGGCTAAAGGCTGAAAAGGGGAAAACGGAATGGAACATGGATGCACAGGATGGACGGGATTAAAGGCGCCTTTGGCGCCAATTAGGAATTAGGAATTAGGAATGGGGGAGAGGCGCCCAAGGGCGCAAAGGAAGAAGGAAAAAGGAAGAAGGCTGAAAATTAGTCGTGATCATGATCGTGATCGTGATCGTGATCGAAAAGGCAGAGAGGGATCTCGCAAAGAGCGCTAAGCGCTAAGTGGCGGGCCGAGGGCACGCCTTTTGTGGAACCCCGTTGGGGTTCGTAATTTTTACCTTTTCTTACCCAGCGTGCGCTACGCGACACTGGGCTTTGGAGTTCAACGCCGTTGGCGTTGGGATTTCCATCCGTCCCCATCCGTGTAATCCGTGGTTTTTTGTATCCATATATTTGCGTTCCAAGCATGATTTGCGAGATCCCTTCTTCTTCATACTCAATCGATCACGATCAATATCACGATCATGATCACGATTAATTTCAGCACCTTTAACCTTCTTCCTTCATCCTTCATCCTTCATCCTTCATCCTTTTCCCCCTCTCTGTGGTAGTTTATTTCAGGGACGCCAGACCAGGTTAGCCGTGACCCAATAGAAATTACTTGGCAGAACCTGGAGATGAGGGCGCCCAGAGCCGTAGGGCAGAGATCGGCGTGAACCATTTATAAATGGCTGGCAGGACCAGGAGGGTCAGGACGGTGGAACTGATCAGACCACCGGTAACAACCAAGGCTAAAGGTCTCTGGACCTCGCTACCCGTACCGGAAGCGACTAGAAGCGGAAACAGTCCGAGTGCGGTAGTTATTGCGGTCATCAGGACTGGCCTTAGGCGCAAACAGGCAGCTTGGACCGATGCTTCGTCTACGTCTTTACCTTCCTTCAGAAGTTGGTTCAGGTAGGTGACCAGAACCAGGCTGTTTTCCAAAGCTATGCCAATAAGTGCGATGAAGCCTACCGAGGCGGGGACGGAAAGGTTTTCACCCGACAAGTAAAGCGCAACAACACCCCCGACCAGAGCAAGGGGAATGTTGAGCAGGATGAGCAGCGCGTTGCGCAACGAGTTGAAGCTGCTATAGAGCAATAGAAAGACGATGCCCAATGTAATTGGGATTACCACTGCCAGACGTTTATTCGCAGCCTGTTGGAGTTCGAATTGGCCTCCCCAACGCAGACGGTAACCCGGTGGCAAATCGACTTCCTCGGCAATTCGTTTTTCCGCTTCGGCAACAAAGCTACCAATATCGCGACCGCGGACGTTGCACTGAACGGTTATGAACCGCTGATTCAGCTCTCGCGTAATTTGACGCGCTCCGACAATTTCCTTGATGTCTACGAGTTCATCAAGGGGCACTTTGATTCCGGAAGGAGAATCCACCAGGATATGGCGAATGTCATCAGAGCTGTTACGCGTCTCCTCTGCGAACCGTATAAAGATGTCAAACCGGCGTACGCCTTCAAAAATCTGACCTGCTTCAGTCCCACCAACGGCTGCACTAATGACTTCCTGTACGTCCGTGACATTGATACCGTAACGGGCGATGGCCTCGCGGTTTATGGTTATTAGAAGCTGTGGCGTCCCGGAGCTTTGGTCTTTTTGCACATCGGAAGCGCCCGGTATGCCCCGAAGCACGCGGTCTATTTCGGTGGCCTTGACCTCCAGTATATTCAGATCGTCTCCAAACAGTTTGACCGCCAGTTCCGCTTTGGTCCCGGTCAGAAGTTCATCGACGGCTGCCGCAATCGGTTGCGTGAAATTGAATTGTGCTCCGGGAAAGTCGGCGAATTCCTCGCCCATTTTTGCATAGAGTTCGTCCAGGGATCCCGCGCTGGTCCATTCGCTTAGAGGCTTAAGAGAAACGAAGATTTCCGCATTGTTGACAGGGTCGGCATGAGCGCCTACTTCGCCACGCCCGACACGGGTCACGGTTTCGGTTACTTCGGGAAACCGCTTCAGAAGTTCGCGTTCGAACACAAGCATGGTATCGCGGGCCATCTCCAAGGAAATGGACGGCGACATGGTGGCTCGAATGAGAAGGTCGCCTTCATTCAATCTGGGCACAAACTCAGAGCCAAGCCTGGGATAGACCAAAAGCCCGATAGCAAGCAATACGGCGGATAGAGCAATGGCTGCAACCCGGCAACGCACAAAAAATCGGATCATGGGCTTATAGGGAATCAACAGGATCCTTACGATCATATGCTCTTTTCCAACATCCGCGTTTTCAGGAGCTTTTTTGGGTGCGCGCATGAGCAAATGGGCGAACACAGGAGCTGTTAACAGCGCAAAGACCAAAGAACCTAACATGGCCAAGGCAACGGCATAGGCGAGCGGACGGAACGTAATGCCCTCTACACCTTGAAGGGTGAAGAGTGGCAGGAAAACGATGACAATGATGGAAATCGCGAAAACAATCGGTCTTCCCACCTCGGCGCATGCTTCCGAAACCACTGCCATACGGGACTCGCTCCGACCTCGTTTTCTGAGCAGACGGTCGACATTCTCCACAATGACGATAGCTCCATCCACCATCATGCCAATGGCGATTGCCAAACCGCCGAGGGACATGAGATTGGCTGAAATGCCAAACTGCTTCATGAGAATAAAGGCGAAGAGGACAGAAAACGGTATGGAAAATGCCACGACAACGCTGCCTCGGAAGCCGCCCAGAAAAATCAGCAGAACGATGAGCACCAGACCAATTCCCTGTATTAATGCATTGGTGACCGTTGAAACGACAGCATCTACCAGGGTGGCCTGATCATAATAAGGATTGATGGAAACTCCCTCCGGAAGGACCTTTTGAATGGCCTTCATTTCTGATTTTACCGCGCTGATAACCTCGTTTGTATTGGTTCCGGTCAGCTTGAGAACCATGCCCACAACCGCTTCACCCTTACCATTCATTGTAACGAGACCACGGCGGATTTCGCCTCCGATAATTACATCCGATAAATCTTCGAGGTAAACCGGGGCTCCATCTACTGTTTTGACCACTATCCTTTCGAGGTCCTCAATCCTGGTGGCCAAGCCGACGGACCGGATTATGTACTCCTCGTCATTCTTCACCAGGAACTGTGCGCCAGTGTTGCTGTTATTGGTCTCGATGATTTCCTTGACCTCCTGGACCGATAAATCGTAACGGAGCAGATCGGTAGGTCGAATAAGCACCTGGAACTGTTTCACTTCCCCCCCGATGGAAAGTACCTCGGTTACCCCTGGCACCGTTTGCAGGTTGAATTTCACTATCCAGTCCTGGATCTCCCGCATTTCCTCGGGCGTGCGCCTGCCGGTGTCGTCTTCCAGGGCATAAAAGAGAATTTGCCCAAGTCCAGTGGTAATGGGCCCCATTACGGGTTCACCGAATCCTTCGGGGATTTGTTCTCTGGCAAGTTGGAGTCGTTCGTTAACCAACTGCCGGGCGAAATAGATGTCGGTTCCTTCCTTGAAATAAACATTGACGATACAAAGACCGAAATTGGAAATGGAACGAATGCGATCCAGGTCTGGTAAACCATTCATAGCGGTTTCCACCGGGTAGGTGACATATTTTTCAACTTCCTCGGGTGCGAGACCTTCCGTTTCCACAAAGACCTGCACCAATGCGGGAGAAACGTCGGGAAAGGCGTCGACCGGTAATTTGCGGTAGCTATAGTAACCGGCCCCCATGATACCTGACATCAGGACGAGGACGAGCAGGCGGCTCTTGAGAACCCATTCGATTAAATTTCGCATGGCAATCCGTATTGAAAATTGATTAGAGAGGCATCCCGGCTAGTGGCTGTGGCCCGCTTCCGGATCGATGCTGGCTTTTTCCATTTGCGCTTTTACCACGAATGAACGTTTCGAAGCGTAGGACTCGTCTGATTCGACTCCTTCAAGGATTTCAGCAAAAAGGGCGTCCTGCCGGCCGATTGTGACGGGTCGCAATTCGAAGCCATCCGCTACTTTGACAAACACGACGGTTTGACCGTCGATCATATGCAGTGCGGATTTCCTGACGGCAACCGAAACGAAACTTGTGGCCGTCGTCACATAGCCCGTAACAAACATTCCCGGTTTCCACCTGCCATCTGAGTTGGGCAATACGATTCGAGCCAATCCAGTGCGGGAATCCTCATCCACAACTGGCCCGACATAGTCGATAATTCCCCTGGCCGCATGGGTTTGGCGTATTGTCGTAACCAGAACCGTTTGTCCTTTTTCGATGCGAACGAGATCTTTTTGAAAAATATCGAGATCCACCCAGACACTATCCAGGTTTGCCACTATGAAAAGGTAACGTCCCGCTTCTACCGATTCGCCCAAGGTAACGTGAAAATCGACAATGGTTCCATCTATTGGCGCTATCAGCTTGAATGGGGCCAGGGTATCGTTGCTTTCAAGCTCTACAAGAATTTGACCGACGACGACTTTGTCACCGAGTCGGGCGCAAATCTTGGTAACGATTCCTTCGTAGCGTGGTCCAACATGGGCCATGTTCTCCTGGTTCAGTTTAACTTCACCCGGCAGAATGGCTTCCGCGGACAACTCTCCCGAGGTGGCTTCTTCCAGAACGACCCCAAAGTCTTCCAGCTGTTTTGAAGTGAGTCTGATAAGGTTGGACTCCTCATCTTCACCATGATCCGTACCTTCCGAAGGATGGTCGTGGTCTTCATGGTCGTTCTTTGGATGATATTCAATTTCTTCACCATCATGGGCGCCTGGATCATCATGGGTTTGCGGGAACGAAACCGCTTGTAGCTCCAGCGCGACCACTGAAGCTAGCAGTGAAGTGAGCAGTTTGTCCCATTGTAAATGGAGAGATGGTCTTTTTAAAATTTTCATTTTACGTTAGGTCGGTTTAATTCCAAACGGGCTTGGGGAGTTGTATCGCCATAGGTATTTACAGGTCGGGTAAGCCGCTCGATTTCGGCTTGAGCATTGAGGTAGCGACCGGTCGATTCGAGCATTGCGGTCCGGATTTCAAACAGTGATTTACGCGCGTCTAATACATTGAGAAGCGGGACGATCCCTCGCTGATAACCAATTTCGGTTTCGGCAAGGGCGGCTTGAGCGCTTGGAAGTAGATTTTCACTCAGGCTTTTCCATTCTTCGATCGAACTTGCCAACTCACTGTAGTTAACCGAAATCTCAGCGATCGCTTGCTGACGGACGACCCGTTTTTGAGAATCCAATACACGAAGTCTCGACAGCGCCGATCGAATATTTCCTTCATTTTCATTTCGTATTTTCCACGGCATCTCAATGCCGAGCACAAAGGCGGCGTCGCCCCGTCCTTCCCTCAGATACCTGGCTCCTCCAAAAATCTTGTAATCTGCCTTTGATTTCGCTTTTTCCAGATCCACCGCAATTTCCTGAGCTTCCCGTTCAGCTTCAAACCGCGCAATGGAAGGAACCGTATCAACCAATTCGATCAGGGCGGACAGACCGGGAAGCGGAGTCTCGATCTCCAACCGGCCTGCCAATGTGAAATCGACAAAATTTTGTCGGTTCCAGAGAGAGGACAGGATGATTTTTGCCTCCCTCAGCTGTCGCCGGGAGCTGCCAAGCTTGAACGCTTGTTGCTTTGTGGCCAGCTTGGCCCGGGAGACTTCGATAGATGATGCTATGGCAGCATCGGCACGTCGCGCCACTTCAGCCTCACTTGCCTTTTCCAGCTCGAGCAGCTCTTCCTGCAATTCCACATTCTTCTGGGCCACAAGCGCATTTGAATAAGCCTGCATTACGGCATAACGAAGATTCGCCATGGCTTCTTCGTAGTCCCAGCGAAAGAGTCCTTTAGTGCGGATGGCGAGTTCGGAACGCCGTTTGCGTTTTTCCCGCCGCTCTATCAGTTGATAAATTCCGAGCGTAACTTCGGACCCGTCGAATTCCTCGAATTTCCCCGTTCCAAGAACATTTTCAATCTCAACCCCAACCGAGGGATTGGGTATGTATCCGGCTTCTTCGATCTGTCCATCGGCGAAATCCTGAAGGGCTTCCAGCAAAAAGCCGCGCGGGCTGTGCTCCACAGCCAATTGAAAAGCCTGTTCAAAGGTTACCGGTTCCGAAAAGACTATTGCTTTGGAAACAACCGGGAGATTGAGGAAAACAAAGAATTGTAGAAAAAATAGTTTATTTAAAAGGTTTTGCATTAAGTACATAAGAATTCCTGATTTAGTTCGGTCTTTTGCAGCCCAGGCTGCAAATAGCGGTCAGTTGAATGCCAGCGACAACCGACTAATCAGGAATATCAGATCCTAAGTACTGTCTTTTTGATGCATTGCTCCGTCATCATATCCACGGATGGGGGAGCACGCAAAAACGGCAAAATTCTTTTGGATACCTCGAAGGAAAACGAGGGCAGATCGGAAAAGGCTGTTGGTGAACCGGCTAAGGCAGGCCCGGTGAAAGCAATTTTGTCGGCAGGCACGGTCCATTGATCGTCCACACCTTTGAGTTCGAAATCAAAGCAGTCGGCGCTGACACCGGACAGCGAGAGGCAAGCATCGTCATTCGCTATTTGCTTGTACAGGATATCGCCAGAATGATTCTGGTGAGCGTGGTTCAGTAAATGAGCGGTGTGGCCCGTATGGACGCAGAGAATAACGACCCCGCTACTTCCAAGCATCCCGGTCCAGCCAATTAACATGGCTAGAATTCCGGCCATCGCTTTTCTGAACCTGTTCATTTCTCAACCACCACGAAATCCATCAAAAAAATTTAGCCATGATATGCCAAAAGACAATAATTTTAATCAATTGTTCCTGCGCTCATATTCTATCTCTTTTCGTAACTACTCAGATGGTTTTTTGGCTGACAACGACGAACGGCAGAGCAGGGATGCTCTTGCCCTACCACGACGAACGGCAGAACAGGGATGCTCTTGCCCTACCACGCTTTTGAATCTTTATCATTCAATAGGTAAGAACTCCCATTTTTTGAGGACTTAACCCGCATTCCGAAAAAATACCCGCCGACCGTGGGTATTCAAAAGTCATCGCAACCAGCTCGGCGCAGGTAGACGCCGGATACGAATCCTCAATGAGGTCCTGAGTAGTTACCTCTTTTCAAATCTCTCGAAGTGAGGGCGGGCTCGTTTATCGAATAGACTGGATGCGGTTAGGTAGATGGCGGCAATCATTCCAAAACCGGTTCCGGCGGCAATCATCACCCAGATCATGATCTGGTATTTTACCGCCTCGGTTGGAGGAGCCCCCGCCAGGATTTGTCCGGTCATCATACCGGGAAGGCTTACGATACCCGCCGTGGCCATGGCGTTGATAACGGGAATCATGCCACCCCGCAAGGCATCGCGAATGAGCCCTCCCAAGCTCTCCCAAACCGTCTCGCCGAGCATGAGACGCTGTTCTACGATTTGGCGGTTTTGAAACAGGCTGGTGGTCAGTCGATCCATGCCTACGCTGATGCCGGTCATGGTGTTGCTCAAAACCATGCCGAATAAGGGAATAGCGTACTGGGGAACGTACCAGGGATCCGGTCGAATGACCAAGGTCAGGCCAAAAAGAGTGAGGGCGAAGGAAGAAATCATCAAAGTTGCGGTCCCCACCCGCAAGGTTCCCCACCCTTTCAAACGGTATTTTTGCCGGGCCATGATTTCATAACTGGCAACCCCCAACATGATGAAACTGATCATGGCGATCAGCCAGGGACTGGCTTGGCCGAAAACAAACTTGAGGACCAATCCGACCAGACTTAGTTGAAGCACGAGCCGAACCACTGAAATTACCAGGGACTTTGTCAGTTGGAGTCGTTGCAGGTATATGACGACGGCCAGCAGAGCCACCGGAATCAGGGCGATGGCCACGTCGATATAGGACAGGGGAATGGTGGTCATTACGGTGTCCTTTCCTTCCCTAGTTGTTTCCGCTCCATGACCGCCATACGGTTCGCCACACGCCTCAACTGTTCCCCGCTATGGGAAACCCAAATGGCCGCTCCCTCCATCTCCTTCAGGTATTGCAAAACGACACCCTCCAATCGTAACGCGTTATCCCGGTCCAGGTTGGCAGTCGGTTCGTCCAGCAACAATACAACCGGTTTTCGGGCTATGGCCCTGGCCAGACAAAGGCGCTGTTTCTCACCGGAGGACAATTGGGAAACGGACCACGAGGCAACTTCCTCCTTCAGACCGTATTTGGCCCATTCCACGGCATTCGCCTCCACCGTGAAATGTTGCCCGACCGTTTCGTGCCACCATTGGGCTTCGGACGGGACCAGCATGACTTGTTTTCTCCAGTCGGGTCCCGAGTGTCGGTCGCGGGAAACGCCATTCAGAAGAACCTGGCCGGAGGATTCGATCAAATCCGCCACCGCCTTCAAAAAGAGGGTTTTACCGGAACCGGATTCTCCCCGGATACCGAACACCTCACCCGACTTCAGACACAGATCAAAGGGACCGTAATCGAGGAAGAAGAGGCCCTTTATTTCCAACTTTGGCATGACAAACCAGTAACTTGAGTCCGTGGAACCCTAACTATCCTGATCGGTGTTATTGCCGTAATGAAGCATTTCCTCCTCCAAAATTCCTATCGAAGGTTGAGTCCAAGGGATGAATTGAACGGAGACCTGATAAACTTTGAGTTTTTCATGCCAGAGGGGCCTTGGATCGGGATTGAGATCGAGCGAAGATCATGATCGGGATTATGAAGGAGAGATCAAGGTCTCGATCACGATCACGATCAAGATTAAGGGAGCGCTGGACAGCTCATTCCGATTCGTTCAACTATAAACCATGCCAAAGAAAGTAAGTATTTTCGCGATCGTTTGCCTGTTCGCCCTCCCTCTCTGGTTGGCAGGCAGCGCCTCGCCCAACATCGTTCTCCTCATGGGGGACGATCACGGTTGGGAGGAGACGGCCTATAACGGCCACCCCTATTTGCATACTCCGGTCCTGGACGAGATGGCGGCCACCGGCCTGCGTCTCGATCGCTTTTTTTCCGCATCACCCGTTTGTTCGCCCACCCGGGGAAGCGTCCTTACCGGGAGACACCCCAACCGCTATGGGACCTTCACCCCGAACTGGTCGATACGCCCGGAGGAGATAGGCATCGCCAAAATTACCAAAGCGGCCGGTTATAGGTCCGGGCATTTTGGGAAATGGCATGTAGGTCCGGTAAAAGCTGATTCACCGACCAATCCCGGAGCCATGGGGTTCGACGAATGGCTCTCCCACGACAACTTTTTCGAAATGGATCCCTATCTCTCGCGGAATGGCGGACCCCCGGAGCGATTCAAAGGGGAAAGTTCGGAGATTTTGATTGAGGAAACCATTCGGTTTATCGGAAAAGCCAAACGAAATGACACCCCCTTTTTAGCGGTGGTCTGGTTTGGTTCTCCTCACGAACCCTACATAGGATTAAAAAAAGATTTGAACCTCTACACCAATTTGCCCGCCCATTACGGGGAAAGGTCGGTCAAGTTGACCAGCCTGGAAACGGGGCGTTCGACCCAGAGACCCTTCGACGAGGTCTTGCAGGAACGCTATGCCGAGATTACGGCAATGGATCGAGCCATTGGGCAGTTGCGCGATTATTTGGCGGAAGAGGGTTTGCGGGAAAATACCCTGGTCTGGTATTGCGGAGACAATGGGATTCCGACCAGTGGCAACATTGACACTCCCTTTCGCGGGCAAAAGGGGAATGTTTATGATGGCGGCATTCGCGTGCCCGGCATCATGGAATGGCCCCGGGCCATCGAAACGGCCCGCCAGAGCAACCTGATCGCGGTGACCAGCGATATATTTCCCACCATTTGCCAATTGGTGGGGCAACCCCTTCCCAACCGTCCCATCGATGGTCTCAGTTTACTTCCGTTGATCGAGGGTGAGTGGTCCGAGCGTCCCGACCCGATCTTCTTTTGGAATTTTACAAAAAATTTTGAGGAAAACGCGGAGCCCTACATCGATCCGGAACTTCAGAAGGGCACCACACCATTGGTAAAACAGATGAATGGAATCTACACGCGGGTCTTTCGCAATTTCCATTACCGGGAAATCGAAGAGAAAGATTTCGAAGGTCCGCGCGCGGCCTTGGGCAATCGATACAAGCTGGTCATCCATGAAAAGAAGGATGGTGAAATGCTTCGGGAGCTGTTCGATGTGATTCTCGACCCGGCAGAGGAGCGTGATCTCTCCGGGGATTTGCCAGCGCTTGTCAGTACTATGGAAAGCCAGCTTCTCGATTGGCAACGCTCAACCCTCAACAGCCTGACCGGGGCCGATTACTGAATCCCATGAGTAAGATTGAACCAGTAAACCATTTGGAAGCGGGGACGAGCGTCCTTTTCGGCGGAGACAAACGCGTCCGCATCGACGCCGAACTGGCAGCCAATTTCCAACCCGGGGACAGTCTGGAAATCGCCCCTAAGACGGGCGAACTTCTGTATATTCCAGCCCGGGAAAAAGCCATTGCGCGAGGGGCGGTGACCCAGGCCTTGGAAGCATTTGAAAGGATGGGGTCCGTTTCAGACGAAGCCATCGGGCAGTTCTTCGGCGCTTTTGCCGAGGCGCTGGCCGATGACGCAATATGGGAACAGGTATCCCGGATCAATCGGGCCGACGTAGCCGATGCCAAGGCCCGGGGCCGCTCAACCGGACGGCTGGTGGCCAATGAAAAAATGCGCCTCGGCATGATCGATGGCCTGAGGGGTTGGATTGAAGCGCCCTCCCGCCGGGGCCAGATCCTCGAGACGGTGAAACATGACGGATTTCGAGTTGAGTTGATCGGAGCCGCTCTTGGAGTGGTGGCTTTCGTATTTGAAGGGAGGCCCAATGTATTGGCGGATGCCTGTGGAGTGATCCGGGGGGGCAATACGGTGGTCTTCCGCATCGGGAGGGATGCCCTGAAAACGGCCAAAGCCATCATGGACCTGGCCTTGAACCCCGCCTTGGAGAAAGCCGGGCTTCCCTTGGGCGCAGCCACGCTGGTGGAGAGTTCCTCGCACGCCTCGGGTTGGGCCATGTTTTGCGATGGGCGCCTGTCTCTGGCGGTAGCGCGCGGATCGGGCCACGCGGTGGAAACTCTCGGGTCTCTAGCCCGCCGGGCCGGGGTGGCCACCAGTCTGCACGGCACCGGCGGAGCCTGGATCATCGCCTCGGAAATGGCCGATGCGAACACCTTTGGAGAGGCTGTTTACCGCTCCCTCGACCGAAAGGTCTGCAACACCTTGAACACGGTATGCCTGACCCGTTCCGTTGCGGGGGATTTGTTTCCGGTATTGTGTAAGAGCTTGCAGAAGGCGGCCGACCGGCGCGGGCATCCCTGGAAAATGCACCTCTCCAGGCATGACCGAGGTCTTATAGATCCTGATGACCTGGACCGCGTTGTCGGGATCGCCCGGGCCGAGGGAATCGTTCAGGAACACCAAATTGAACTCATCGACCTGGAGGATTTCGGGAAGGAGTGGGAATGGGAAGGTTCTCCCGAGATCTCACTGGCCCTCGTTGATTCGGTGAATGAGGCGGTATCCCTGTGCAATCGATACAGCCCTCAGTTCGTGGGTTCGCTCATCAGCGAGGATCCAACGGAACAGAAGCGTTTTTACGAGGCCCTGAACGCGCCGTTCGTGGGCGACTCCTTTACCCGTTGGGTAGATGGACAATATGCCTTGAGAAAGCCCGAACTCGGCCTGTCCAACTGGCAGAACGGCAGATTGTTCGGGCGCGGTTCCATCCTCAGCGGCGACAGTGTGTTCACCGTCCGAACCCGGTACGTCCGGGAATAGCCCGTTGCATCAAACGGTGAGGTAACTCTGATGCTTGCGGAAGAAAAAACCTTGGAGTCCCTTAGGTTGGCACCCCCATGGGGTTACTTCAACCTTCCCGGTTGATGTACCAGACGGCGTTGTCGGATTGGCGGCCGGCAAGAAGAATGTCGAGGCGGCCATCCTTATTCAGGTCCACCGCTTTCAGGTCATACGCTTCCTGCCCCGTGCCCACGTCGATATCGTAACCCCGAAATCTGCCTTCCCCACGATTCTCGTACCAACGGACTAATTTCTCCGAAAAAGAGGCCGTGGCGACGTCAAGGTCCCCGTCGGAATCGAAGTCTCCCACATCCAGGGCATGACAGTCGGAAATGGCGCCATCGATAGTGTTCAGGTTCCAATAGGGTCCTTTAAACCAATGCAAACCGGTTCCGTGCCCATTACTGCTCACCACATCCCATCTGCCATCGCCATCTATATCAGCGATCTTGGCATTGGTCACACCCTCCTGCTCTGCGATGAGGTTTTCAGTCCATTTGCGGTAGAGGGATGGTGGATTCTTGTACCAGGAAAGCTCGTTTCCCCGCGAGTGCCCGACCACCACGTCGGGTTTGCCATCGTAGTCGAGATCACCAATATCCATGTAGTGGGGGCGAACTGCAGCGGTGCCGCTGGCAATCATATGGCGAACGAATTTTCCCTCAAAATTTTCGAACCAGGCCACTGAGTCCTTGAAGTTTCCCTGAAAACTGTTGCCCACCACATCCAGCAAGCCATCGCGATTCAGGTCGCCGATGGCCAGACCGTGGCAACCGTGCAGATCCAGATCGACGGGATGCCAATTCAACTTCCGGTCCAATTCACCGCTGTTTTCAATCCAGGCTATGGAGAAGTCTTCAACTCCTTTGGGTTTCCTGGCCTTTTCGCGGCGGGCCCGCTTTTCGCGGTAATCTGTCCAGGGGGAGATTCCACGGGCCACAACGAAATCGAGGTCACCATCCTTGTCCATGTCCCCGGAAACCGCATAGAGCAGGGCCCCTCCCCCGGTATCCCAAAGTACCTGGGCCTGTTGATTTTCCATGGGGTTCAATACGATGAAAACGTTGACATCACCAGTTGCCAGGATGTCGAGGTTTCCATCTCCATCGAAGTCGGCGGCATCGATTCCCCGGGTTCGTTCACCCAAGGCCGCCTCGTACTTTTGCCAGGAAATATCCGCTTCGAGCATACCGGCGGACAACAGAAGAACGGAGACCAAAAGAGTTCGGACCATTGTACTGATAGAAAGGTAAAGGAAGGGAGCAAAATTGAAGGAGGGAGTCAACCCCGTTCCTATTCGTGCCTCAAGGCATCGATGGGGTCGAGCTGGGAAGCTTTTCGGGCGGGGAAGAGGCCGAAAACAATCCCGATTACCACGGATACCCCAAGCGATATAGCGACAATCTCCGGTTTAATGATCGTGGTCATACCCCGGTATTCCTGCAGGAAATAGCATATGCCGTAGGCGCTGGCAATTCCCAGCACTCCGCCCACGACGCTCAGGACTATGGCCTCGATGAGGAACTGGGTCAACACGTCCAAGCTCCGGGCCCCTACAGCCACTCGTATGCCGATTTCGCGGGTTCGTTCGGTTACGGATACCAGCATGATGTTCATGATGCCGACCCCTCCCACTACCAGCGAAACGGCGGCAATGAACATGAGCAGTACCGTCAGTTGTTGGGTGGTAGCCGAAAACGCCTCCGTAATTTCGGTTTGGGTGCGCACGGTGAAGTCGTCTTCCTGGCCATCGATCAGTTTGTGGGCCAGGCGAAGGGTTTGAGCGACCTCCTCCTGGGCAGCTTCCATGACATCGGCGGTCAAAGCGCTGACGTAAATCTGGCTGACGAATTGGGAATCGCCCCGCAATCGGAAGGCAGCGGTGGTAAGGGGAACGAGTATTGTATCATCCTGATCCTGACCAAAGGAACTTTGGCCTTTGGCTTTCAGTACCCCGATCACCTTGAAGGGGGTTTGCCGGATGCGGATCGATTGCCCAATGGGCACCTGGCCTGAATACATGTTTTCAACCACGGAGGATCCCAGGACGGCCACCTTGGTTCTGGCGCGGATATCGCGCTCGGTAAAAAAAGTTCCCTCTTCCAGATCCCAACTTTTTATGGTGAGAAATTCCGGAGAAACCCCCTGGATCTGGGTAAACCAATTGGTGCCGCCGCCGATGACCTGGTCGTTTGTACTGACAATCCCCGATACGGCCGAGATCAACCTGCACTGCTCCTTGAGAATACCGGGATCCTTCAGGGTCAACGTTCGCGAACTCCCCGCCCCACGGCGCACACCCCCAAAAGAATTGGAGGTAGATCGGACCATGATGAGATTCGTTCCCAGGCTCATGATACGGTCTTCGATATTCTTTTGCGCCCCGTCACCGATGGCTCTCATCACGATGACCGCCCCCACTCCTATGACGATCCCCAACATGGTCAACAGACTGCGCAACCGGTTTTTCAGGAGACTGCTGCGGGCGACGTCGACAAGCTTCAGAATTTTCATTGAGACATCAGATTTCCTGTTCGGGTGAGTTTGGGGAGTCCATGCGGGTGTCGATTCTGTCCTCGATCGGTTCGTCCTGGATGATAAGGCCGTCACTCATGTGGATGCGGCGGTTGGTATGGCGGGCGATTTCCATTTCGTGGGTTACCACGACGATGGTTATACCTTGATCGTTCAGGTCCTGAAAAAGTCCCATCAGGTCGCGAGAGGTGCCCGAATCGAGGTTGCCGGTCGGTTCGTCGGCCAGGATGAGTGATGGATCATTGACCAGGGCTCGGGCAATGGCCACGCGTTGTTGTTGGCCGCCGGAAAGTTGTTGCGTCTGGTGATGGGAGCGATCGGACAGACCTACCCGGTCCAGACACTCGGCCGCCTTGGTTTTGGGTTTAACGGTGGATTTCCGGCGTCGGTAGACCAAGGGCAATTCCACGTTTTCCAAGGCCGTAGTGCGCGGAAGCAGATTGAACCCCTGAAAAACGAACCCGATTTTTTCATTGCGGATATCGGCCAATTCATTGCGGGACAGTTTGCCGACCGGCACTCCGTCCAATCGGTAAGCCCCGGAGGTGGGCCGGTCGAGACAGCCGAGGATGTTCATGAAAGTCGATTTTCCCGAACCTGACGCGCCCATGATACTGACAAATTCCCCCGGTTCGATGGTAAGGTCCACCCCACGCAGGGCATGGACCGGTTGGGCCAATTCATAGGTTTTTGTCAGATCAAACGTCTGGATGACATTTTCCATTTGGGAAAGAAATCCGGATTAGAATCCAAGGCGTCCCAGTCCCCCTCTGCCTCGTCCTCTGTCACCCCCGGGGCCACCCCGAGGAGCGCTGGTGTCCTGAGTCGTGGAGGGGGAAAGGACCTGTGAGATAATTTCCAATTCAAGGGGCAATTCTTCGTCGCGAAGGGGCATTATCTCGGTGGTAATGCCGTCACTGACTCCGGTCCTTACGGGGAGGAGTTGCAGTTGTCCCCCTTCGTCCTTATACCAAAGGGTGGCCATGTTTCGGAGGCCGCCACGGCCTCCCATGCCTCCAAATCCGCCGGATGGGACGCCTCGGCCCTCGGCCAGAGGTCCTCGGCCGCCAGCATCACCCCCGGAAGGCACTCCCCGGGCGAATCGTCCCCCTCCACCGGGGCCTCCCTGACCGGGTTGAGGCCCGGCAGCCCCTTCCGCGAGGCTTTCTCCGCGCGGGCTCCTTCCCCCACCGGCGCCTTGACGACGCTGCCTCATTTCTTCGCGCCGGACCTGCATGACCGCCAACATTTCGTCACTCATTTTCAGGTTCAGGGCGGAGGCCGGAACAGCAAAAGCGTCTTTCACTTCGTCGACGACAAAATCCAGGGTCGCGGTCATACCGGGCAGGAGCAAGTTGCGGGGATTTTCCGTTTCAACGACCACGGTGTAGTTTACCACGTTCTGAATTACGGTCGGCTGTAACCGGATTTCCACTACCTTCCCCACAAAATTCCGGTCGGGAAAGGCCGCTACGGTGAACCGGGCTTCCTGATCTTTCTTTATCTGGCCGATGTCGCTCTCGTCCACATTGGCCAGAATCTCCATCAGGGCCAGATCTTCGGCGATAATGAACAGCCTGGGGGTATTGAAACTTGCCGCCACAGTCTGGCCGCGCTCCACATTACGGTTGATGATCACCCCGCTTATGGGGGCTCTGATTTCGGCGAAGGCGCGGTTGCGCCTTACCCTCTCCAGGGAGGCTTCCGCACTGAGCACGTTGGCTTGGGCGGTTTGCTTGGAGATTTCATAGGGCAGAAAATCGTTTCCCGACAAAAATCCTTTTTCGTGCAAGGGTTTAAACCGCTCGTATTCGATCTCTGCCCGTTTGAAGTTGGCCTTCTGGCGGAGGAGATCGGCCTCGGAGCTTTTGACTTGCGCGTCTAGGACGGAAGTATCGATAAGGGCAACCAGTTCACCCGCCTCTACCGGATGATTGAAGTCCTTGTAAACTTCGGCGATGACGCCGGACACCTGAGTGCCGACTTCTACCAACTCGCGGGCGCTCAAAGTTCCCGTAGCGGATACCATATTCAATATGTCCTTTTGCTCGATTTTGGCAAAATTGTATTGCGGGCCGGTCGCGGAAGTTTCTTCAGCGGCCATGAAATGATTGTAGCCCCACCAGCCCAACCCGGCCAACAGGAAGAAGAGAATCGTCAGTTTTGCTTTCACTTTTTTATTACTCCAATTCAGGAATGCTTGTTTCCAATTGTGAGAGGAGGAAATATTCGATGGTTCCATCCTGGTAGGCAATGTCCATGCGACTGGCGAACAGGCTGAACCAGGCTTCTTCCACCGCAACTGCGGCGTCGAGACGGGTAGAGCGCAGACTGTTCACATCCAGCAAGGTTGCCGCCCCCGCATCGTAGCGGGCCTGTTCCGCCTGAAGCGCTTCGTCCGAGGATCGGAGTTGATCCTGGGAGAAAGACAACTGGGCCATGGCGGTGCGGAAGTCGAGCAATGCCCTGCGGAGATCGGTTTGAGCAGCCTGTTGCAAATCGATCAGGTCGATTTCTTCCTGCCTGCGCTGCAGCACCGCCCGCGCCACATTGGTCTTGGTGCGCCGGCGATCGAAGATGGGCAAGGAAAATGCGACACCCCCGGAAAGGTCGGGCTGATTTCTGAAATACTGAGTGGCGAAGGAAGCATTGGGATTTACGCTCGTATAGCTGGTGCGGAGACTGGCCGATGCCGTCAAGGTGGGCAACCCGCCCGCCCTGGCTACGCGAATGCCTTGATCGGCCGCTTCCAGGCGGTATTGCTGGGCTATGAGGTCGGGTCGTTGCAAAATGCGGTTCAGGGAATCTTCCATGAGGGGTTCCGGCAAACTGTCCGGATCTCCCCAGCGGATATTTTCCAAATTAAAGGCGATTTGGGTCTGAGGGGGCAGGAGTAGCAGATCTTTCAGAATGTAAAGACTGGTTTCATGGGCCTGCTGGGCCTGGACCAGACGCCGTTCGCTGTCAGCTACCAGGGCCCTCTGTCGCAACACATCGGCCAGAATCCGTATCTCGTTTTCGTAGCCCACCTCAATCCTCTCCAGGTTCTCCTTCCGGATAGCCAATTCTTCGGATTGGATGTCGATTTCCTTCAATCGAAGCACGGCCTCCAAATAGCGAAACACGGACTGGAACAGGATAAATTGTTTGGACCGGTCGTATTCCCTGATACTGGCCTCGAGGCTGGACCGCGCCTGTTCAATGGCTGCGGCACGTTCCCCTCCGTTATAAAGCACCAGGGAGGAACTCAGATTTCCGGAGGCGGTGTCGATCACCTCGCCGCTGTTCCAAAAGGCCTCCCGACCGTCACCCGTGTAGCGCAACTGGGCACCCATGGAGGCGTTGAGATTGGCCTGGGAATCGGCTTCCCGGAAGCGGGCGTCGTTTTCCCTGAGTTCCACCAGCACCTGGGAGCGCTGCAGGGCCAAGTTGCGTTCCAGGGCCAGGGAGATGACTTCGGGCAGGGAGAGCGTGCGGTTGAGAGGCATCTCCTTTTCCTGGGCGGAGAGCGGAAGGGCTGCACAAAAATGTGCTATGAAAAAGGTGAGGATTCTAAGCATGGTATTAAGCCGCGGAGAAAAACCGGATCTCCAGAATAACGCCGCCAAGGACGAACAGGTTTCATCGGTTTGCAGTTTCTCCAAATCCGGCTTGTTTTTCCCTTCAGGGTTCCTCATGGCGGGACTCGACACTCCCCTATCCTTCCGTTCTTATTCCCATGCTATGACCGAGGAAAGACTCAATTGGAAAAGTCGAGAGTTGACAGAAGGCGACAACGCGGCCATTCGCGCCTTCTATTATGGCCTGGGCTGGAATGGGGAGGATTTTAAGAAGCCCCAGATTGGAATCGGGACACCCTTGCACGAGATAAACTTGTGCAATATGCACAGCCACGCTATTGGAGAGTCGATCAAAGCGGGTTTGAATGAAGTCGACATGTTGGGTTATCGATTCGGGGTGCCTTCGGTCAGCGACAACATCACCCAGGCGCATAGCGGTGGGAATGCCTCTCTCCCCTCCCGTAACCTCATCGCCGACAGCGCCGAAATGGTGATCACGTCGCACCGGTTCGATGGGATGATAGGCTTGCACCATTGCGACAAGAATGGTCCCGGATTTGCCCTGGCGCTGATGCGGAGCAATGTGCCCGGATTTATTATGAGCGGAGGGACGATTCGTCCGGGACGCCTTGATGGGAAGGACCTGACCATCCAGGATATTTATGATGTGCAGGCTAAGGTGGAGGTTGGAAAGTCCTCTCCCGAGAAACTCCTCGAAGTAGCGAAAAATGCCTGTCCGGGAGCGGGAGGTTGCGGAATCGCCGCTTCCTTCAACACCTGGGGGCTGGCCATGGAGGCCATCGGCCTCATGCCGCCGTACAGTTCGTCCAATCCGGCTGAAGGGAAGGCGAAGCTGGCCGAATGCAGGCAGGCCGGTCGGTGGATGCGGGAAATTTTGCAATCCGGCCGTCGCCCGCGCGACGTCGTTACGGTGGAATCCCTCAGCAACGCAACCGCGATGATTGGAGCCTGCGGAGGTTCGACCAACGGTATCCTGCATTTGTTGGCGGTGGCTTCCGAGGCGGAGGTGGACTTCGGACTACGGGATGTTCAAACCCTTTTGAGGAAAGTTCCCGTCTACTGCAACTTTGCTCCCAGAGGGAGCGGAACCATGATCGACCTGTACCAAATGGGAGGCACGCCGATGTTGATCAAGCACTTGATTGCAGTGGGGGTATTGGATGGATCGCAACCGACCCTGTTTGCCGATTCCCTGGCCGATCAGGTTTCCCATGCGCCGCCCATTCCGCCCGGCAACGACCTGATAGCCCCTTCAGGCCAGCCTTACAAAGCCTTTGCCGATATGCAGATATGTTTCGGCAACCTGGCTCCGGACGGAATCGTATTCAAAGTATCCAGCCGTCAAGACCCGACTTTTCGGGGTCGGGCGATCTGCTTCAACGATGTAGACTCCGTGATAGGGGCAGTGACCAAGGGACGGATAAGGGCCGGGCACGTAGTGGTGCTTCGTGGAATGGGCCCGGTGGCAATGGGCATGCCGGAGGTCGCGGTGGCAACCTCGGCCTTGTCCACTCCGGATCTGGATGGCAAAGTTACGTTTGTCTCGGACACCCGCGTATCCGGCGTATCCCACGGCGCTATTGGGGTGCACTGCGCGCCGGAAGCGGCAGTGGGCGGCCCAATAGGGCGCGTGCGGGACGGGGATTGGATAACAATCGATTTGCTGAAAGGCGAAATCGATTGGGAGTCGCCCGGAGGAAAATCCCATGGGGGCGACTTCAAACCATATGCCGGAGGCAGGGTTTACCTTCGCGAATTCACCAACCGGGTTGCCCAAGCGGACAAGGGATGCGTAGACAAGGCGCTTATAAGGCTGCGGGAGGAAGGGGGAGGTTAGCCCGCATGTCTCACAAATTTTCTACTGCGCTCCGGTATGTCGGCACTGGAGCGGACTTCGTTGGATTCCCGACTTCGCAGGGTGTCGACCCAGCTTCATCCGCGAATCTGCCCGAAACCCGAACCAACACTCGACCTCCATTCGCTCGCGACGAATTTTGTGAGAAATGCGGGTTAGCAGGGGAGAATCAGCGCCCGCGGTTCCAGGATCTTCCTCCCCTACCCCTATCTCGGCCGTAGTTTTCCCTTGGACGACGATAGCGTGGTCTTTCCTGGCGGGGAGTCGCCACACGCGCGTTCATAGGGCGACCCATAAAGTCACGATCATTCAAGGCTTCGATGGCTGCTCTGGCTTCGCCATCGTCGTTCATGGTCACAAATCCGAAACCACGGGACCTTCCCGTTTCACGATCTTTGATAATTTTAGCGGATGCCACATTACCATGGGCGGCAAAAGCATCGAACAGGTCCTGGTCTTCCGCAGACCAAGGCAGATTTCCTACATATATTTCCATTTCATTGGGGTGCGCGCCATATTTTAAAAAACAGAACCGATAAATGGCGCATTAAACCGACTTCTGACAAAGGAACATAGAGTTCTTTCAGTTTGCAGGAAGCTATCCATAGCCCGCTAAAACAAGAAGGCAATCCTAATCAGGCAGATATTTTTAGAGGACGTTACTCTCCACTCACCACTCGTCACTAACCACTCTCCACTCTCAACACGGCATATCCGGCAGCGCGAGGGGTAAAAAAAATGCCCCCGAAGGGGCAATAAAGGACCCGCTATTGTGCCGTATGCTCCTTTGTTCTCCACCTTTAAAGGCGAAGTGGGTGCTTTCCTACGAACTTTTGCCTTCCGATTTACGGCCTGACAGCCGTTCGTGAGGGTCAAGCTCCCTTAAGATAGGATTAAAGTAAAAGAACGATTAGTAACACCTCGAACACAGCAGGCTTTGAGTAGGGCATCATAAGTTGCGGGGTTGGGTCGTCAACCGTGAACATAATTTTTCTTTGGATGGAGGAGAGAATTGACTCTCGCAAAGATCGCAAAGAAACGCAGAGGGGTCCGGCTTCGCCGGAACAGAAGTTAACGGAGGGGGGACATTCCTGTCCCCCAAAAATTACGGAAAAAGGATGGAGAAGCGCCAAGCGCGCCTTGGGGGGCCTTTTGTGGAACCCCGTTGGGGTTCGTTATTTTTTACCGATTCCTACCCAGCGTGCGCTACGCGACACTGGGCTTTGGAGTTTAACGCCGTTGGCGTAGAAATTTCTATCTGTGCCCATCCGTGTAATCCGTGGTTTCTCTTCTCCCTCCTCGGTTATTTTCGATCACGATCACGATATACATTTGTGGTTATTCTCTCCTTCTTCCTCATTCCTAATTCTTAATTGGCGCCATCGGCGCCTTTCAGCATCCAGCATCCAGCATCCAGCATCGAGAAAATGGTATTGATCTGTTTTGCGGCCGGTTCTTAATTGCGCCCACGGTGAAGGCAAAACCTCAACCCACTGATCAACAGGAAGAAATCAAGCGCCCCCAAGTACGCAGGAAGGGCTGGCCCCTGCGATGGATTGCACTTTTTATCCTGGTTTACATCGTCGTATACACCTATTGGAGACTGAAATGATTGTCCATGTCCTCCGATTCACAGCACATTTCGGAAATTAAACCGACAGATTTGCGGGGCATTCTGAAATACGTTCCCAAATTTCAGAACCACCTCTTTGTCATAGCTGTGGACGGCAGGGTTATTGAAGACCAGGTATTCAACGGCATTCTGATGGATATTGCGGTGTTGAGAAACCTGCAAATCCGGGTAATCCTGGTATTCGGAATCGGCCGCCAATTGCGCAATTCGGCCAAGGAACCGGAGGTCGGCCATTGCGACCTGTACGGGACCGGGGTGGTGGATGCGAAAACGCTGTCCATGGCTACCGAGGCGGCCTCCAAGGTGTCGCACCTCATCATGCAGGGATTGAGCAGACTAGCCATAAAGTGCGCCACTACCAATTCAATCCGGGCCACTCGGGTCGGTGTGATCGATGGTGAAGACCAGCAATTTCGGGGCAAGGTCGACCGGGTAGACAGCGGACAATTAAAACAACTGTTGGACAACCACATGGTTCCGGTTATCGGCCCGGTCGCGTTCGACAGGGAGGGGGAAAGCCTGAGGTTGGATGCGGACCACCTGGCCGCGGAGGTAGCGATTGCCAGCGCTGCCTCGAAGATCCTCTTCCTTACTTCCCACTCGGGGCTCCGGGCAGGCGGCCGTTTTTACCGGGCACTGGAAACCGAAGCGTTGGACCGCCTCTACCGCGACTGGAAGGAGGCTCTGGATCCGGCCCTGGAACGCAAATGCCGTTACGCGTTGCGCGCGCTCAAAAACGGCACCGCCAGGGTTCATATTCTGAATGGACTCGAATCCGAGTGCCTCCTTAAGGAAGTATTTTCCTCGGTGGGGGTGGGAACCTTGTTCTATAACAATGAATACCAGAAAATTCGCTGGGCCCGCCCGGCCGATGCCCAGGCGCTTTTCGACCTCACCCGCAGGGCAACCGAATCGGAGGAGTTGACCCAGAGATCGCTAGGCGAGATCGAAGAAAGGATCGACACGTATTTCCTGTATGAGATCGACGGCTATATCCTGGCATGCTGTTGTCTGGTCGGTTATCCGGGCAGCAATACTTTCGAGGTGGCATCCTTGGCTGTAAAATCCAGCCAGGCCGGCAAGGGTTTGGGCACGAAGCTGGTAAAATTTGCCGGGGAAACCGCGGCGAAGAGGGGTGGCAAGCGTCTGGTCGCCCTCTCCACCCAAACCTTCCCGTTCTTCATCCAAAAGTGCGGGTTCAGAGAGGGTTCAATCGCCGACCTGCCGGAGGAACGGGCCGAGATCCTGGTGTCCAGCAGACGTAATTCAAAAGTGCTGGTCAAAGACCTTTGAGAAAATCTTGCAAGGGTTGGCCGAAGGACCCGTTGGTGAACAGGAGAATGACCTTGGGTTGGCCGTTGACCGAATCGGCCAGATCCCGGAATAAATGCTCCTTGGAGGCGTAGGCGGCGGCGCGCTTCCCCTCCTCGCTGATACACTTTGCCATCTGGAAAGGATCGATACGCTTTTCCTTTGGATAAACTTCAGGGCGATGGACCGGAGCAATGAGTACCGAGTCGGCCAAAGAGAGGCTGTCGGTAAATTTGGCCTCCAGCAGGTTAGTGGCTGAAGTATTGCTGCGGGGCTCGAAAACGGAGGTAATTTCAGATTCAGGGTAACAGTTGCGGAAGGATTCGATGCAGGCCGCGATAGCGGTGGGGTGATGGGCAAAATCTTCCACCACCATTACATGGTCCGACTCCCATAGGACATCCTGGCGGCGGCGAACCCCCTGAAACCCTTGCAGAGTCGCATTCTGCAGAAAAGCGGTTCTCCTCTCCCCCGGGAGCGAGTGGGCTGCCGACAAGAAAGCCATGGCCGCGTTCCTGGCGTTGAATAACCCGGTCGTTTTCCATGTAAATTCCCGATGGAATCCGACCGGACCGGTCAGGGTAAAGGAGCTACCCGCCGGACCCTCTGAGAAATCCCCGATCACATAGTCGCTCGATTCGCCAATTCCGACAAAACGGGTGGGAGCCCAGTCGACAGGCAGCAACTCCCGCAGGGCCGGATCATCTCCATTGGCCAGGATCAACCCGTGAGAAGGCACGATGCGAATGAGGTGTTGAAACGTCCGTTTCACATCGGTCAGGTCGCGGAAGATATCGACGTGATCGAACTCGAGGTTGTTGATGGCCAGCACATCGGGCCAGTAGTGAATAAATTTGCTGCGTTTGTCGAAGAAGGCGGAATCGTATTCGTCACCCTCGATGATAAACGGGCTTTGGGAATGGCCCAGTTCGGTGCCGGAGGATAGACAACCGGGGACCCCTCCGATCAACCAGCCGGGCTGAACGCCCGCCTCCTGGAGAAGCCACGCCGTAATGGCCGTGGTCGTGGTTTTGCCGTGTGTCCCGGTGACCACGATCCGCTTGCGGCTTCCCAGTAATTGCCGGTCGATTAATGCAGGCAAACTGGTAAACCGGCAGGGGCGGGCTGCGAGGAGAAATTCCACTTCCGCATTTCCCCTGGTTACGGCGTTGCCCACCACCACAAGATCGGGTCGAAAGGAAGTAATGTTTTCCGGGTGCCAACCGGGATAAACCTCGATGCCCGCCCCGGCCAGAACATCGCTCATGGGTGGGTAAATCCCGCGATCGGACCCCGCTACGGTATGACCCAGACCCTTCATCAATGAGGCGACATTTCCCATGGCGGTTCCACAAATGCCGATGAAATAGAGCCTCATTTGGGCCTGAAAAGTATGGCGTCGATCCCATCCAGGCAAGGGAATTCGATGGTGACAGGACGGGAACAACTGCCATAAAGTCCCCCTGCCGATCTCGACAATTCCCCTTCCATGCCCGTTTACCTGCAGTATTATTTTTGGCTCATCGCCGCTTCGCTTTTCTGTTTTTTACTGGAGAGGATTCATCCATGGCGGAAGAAGCAGCCTGTTTTGCGCAAGGGTATCTGGCAGGATCTGTTCTGGCTTCTCTTCAACGGGCACTACTTCGGATTATTACTGGCCCTGGTCACCGGCAACCTGATTCACATGACCAACACCTTCCTGCACCAGAACGCATGGCCGGTCCCGCAGGATATCGCCCTGCTGTCCGATTCCCCTCTATGGGTGCAATTTATCGTATTCCTGCTCTTGAAGGATTTTCTGGAATGGAATATCCACCGAATGTTGCACAACGTGCCCTGGCTCTGGGAGTTTCACAAATTGCACCACAGCATCGAAGAATTGGACTGGATCGGAAATTTCCGGTTTCACTGGGGAGAAATCCTCATCTACAAAGCCATTACCTACCTGCCTCTGGTCATATTGGGCATCGACGAAACCGTTCTCCTGTTGATAGCTGTCGTCTGGACGGTTCTGCTCGATTTGAACCATTCCAACTTTCGGTTCAGTTGGGGTCCGCTGCGTTACGTTCTCAATTCTTCCGCCATGCACGTCTGGCACCACGACAAGGAACTGCACGGCAAGGGCGGCCAGAATTTCGGCCAGGTCCTGAGCATCTGGGACTGGTTGTTCGGAACCGTCTACTGGCCGAAAGAAAACGATCAACCCCGTCAATTGGGTTTCGAGGGTATGAGCCGGTACCCAAAGAATGTTCTGAAACGCCTCATCTATCCCTTTTGGAAACGTTGATTTTGGGGCTGACAGATGCAATGAGCATACTTGGAATATATCCCCCCCTTTAGAGGAATTGACCGAAAGCGATGCCGAAAAGAGTTCTATTTATCTGCACAGGCAACATCTGCCGTAGCCCTATGGCGGAAGGCTTGTTACGGCATGCCTTGCAAGGGGAGGAAGAACCCTACAATCGGATCGAGGTCCGCTCGGCCGGAATAGCCGCGGGAGATGGTTACCCACCCTCCTCCAATTCGGTAACAGCTATGAAAAAAGTGGGCATAGACCTGGAGGACCATGTCTCGAAAAAAGTCACCATGGACGATCTCCTGGCTGCCGATTATGTCTTTGTCATGACCTACGGGCATCTGGCCTCCCTGCGCAACCTGGTGGGGAAAGGAAAGGAAGACAGCCTGTTCCTGATGCGGGAATTTCTCGAAGATACCGACGAAGCTGAGATTCCGGACCCCTATGGACTTGGATTTTTCCATTACGAAAATGCTCGCGACTCCATGGTCGAGGCCATTCCCGGCATCGTTTATTTCCTAAAATCCGAATTGGCCGGTTCCCATTGAAAACCGGGACCCCTTCGAGCATGCGGTATGATTCATGCTGTACTTTTTCCTTTCCATGACTTCCAAGTTTCGACGCCCCGGCCGCAACCGCGAAGGCTTTACCCTTATCGAAATGATCACGGTAATCGCCATCATTCTATTGCTCGGCGCCCTGTTGTTTCCCACCGTTACCGGGTTCTTGAAAAGGGGCCAACGGGCCCAATCCCTCAATAATATCCGGCAAATTGCCAATGCCTACATCCAATACCGCTCGGATAATATGGGCAGGAATCTCCCCCTGAGGCTAAGCAAGAATCCATCCACGGGACAGGATGCCGTTTTCGAGATCACCAGCCCCTATCATATCGCTTATGCATTTGCCTGGCGCGAATACCTCAATGAGGGCGCCATCTACCAGATACCCACCGACTTGCACGTGGAGCAACAAGGTATCTTTCCCCAGTCTGTGGCGGTTCGCAATTCGGCAGACTCCCCTTGGGTCCTTTCCAATTCGTTTATCAATGCCCCCATCAGTTTCGATCTGGTAGCGGGACTTTCCTCCAATGCCCCTCCCTCCACCCCGGTGGCCATAACCAGGGGATTGAATCCGGAAACGGGGAATTGGGATGACGATGAAACCGTGTCGCCCTTCGGGGCGGAAGGCGGACATATCGCCTTCCTGGATGGCCACGTGGAATGGTACGAAAATGTGAATGATAAATTGACCAACCCGAAGACGCGGCAACCGGTCGAAAATATCCTCCAGGCCATTTCCCAAGGAGCCAAATTTTTTGGCGATCCTCAAAAAAGTCTCCTCGACAATAAGGCGGGAATCCCGGGCAACTAGCCCGCATATAGAAGAGGTTACGGCATCGCGGGGACGCGATTGCCCTACCATTTCAAAACGTATGCGGTAGGGCGGCGGCATCCTTGCCGCGCCGGGTCTGAAGGCGTATGTTGCGGCATCGCGGGGACGCGATTGCCCTACCATTTCAAAACGTATACGGTAGGGCGGCGGCATCCTGAGAAATGCGGGCTAGAAGACCGCCTTCATTATGGCCTCGAATTCCGGCGGGGTGGCAGATCGTGCCCGGAAATGTTCTTCTCTGCCCTTCCAAGTCCAATGGATGTGAATAGAGGAGGCATGCAGATATAGGCGCGCGGGCTTGAAGTTCTTCCAAATCCTGCGGTTCAAATGGAAATCACCGTAGGTCCTGTCTCCGACGATGGGGAGTTTTCGCCGGGCGCATTGCACGCGCAATTGATGGGTGCGGCCTGTCAGCGGTCTGAGTTTCAAAAGACTCAGTTGGGGAGGAGAATTTTTTCTCATAATGGTTTCCACTTGGGATTCGGCCAGGCGGCCACCCGCACTGGAGATATCGACGCGAATGTTTAATCCCATCCTTCTCCGACGCATAAAATCTTTCCAGTGATAATGTTTCTCGCGGGATAAACCTGCCACAACGGCCAGGTAGGATTTGGACACCCTGCGGCGGGAAAACTGGTTCCTCAGGTTTTCAGTCATGGCGGGATTTACGCAACCCAGGATGACCCCGGATGTAGGTGAATCGAGCCTATGCAGCAAATCAAACTGAAATGTCTCCTCCCCCCGCTTCCAAAGGTAACGTTCCCGTTGGCTGTTCCAATGGCAAGTCAGCAAACTCCTGGTCCGTTCTTCCCTGGAATTGGGGTGAGACAGAATGCGAAAAGGCTTTTCCAAGGCGACCAAACCTTCGGGGTGAGCCTCGATTACCGAAACCCCGCGCCCCAACGGAATGTGTTCCATCATCCTGACCGGGTCTATCACCGTGGAATGTCCATTTACCTGTCGGAGAAATCCGGGCCAGCCACCTCAAATTAAAAGAAGATGAAATTTACCACTATACGCTCCGGGTCAGTCAGAATGCTTCTCATTTCCGCCGACCATTCACCATAGGGGGCGCGGTTGTTGACGGCGGCGGCGCAAATCACCTGGGCTTGAAGCGATGAAGTGGCTCCGACGATTTCATAGTCCACAATTTCACCGTCGGCATTCAGCCAATACGACACCGAGACCCGGGATCGTCTCTCGGTCAAACGTTGTTGGAAAATCAGGTTGTGCCATTCCAGTTCAATCGTTTCGAACATGCGATCCAGGTATTCGCCAAACTCGCTGAATTCGGCCGAATAATTGGCAAAATTCGCCAGACGCGAGACTCCCGACAAGTGCCGCTTCAATGGCCCGGAATGGGAATACTTTACCCTTGGCTGGGGAAGCCTTTCCGGCCTGTCCTCCGGATTGGGCTGGGGACTGGGCGTTACGAGCGGGCTGAAAGGGGTTTCCTGTTGCACCACCTCATTACGGTTCCGGGTCGTATCTTCCTCGTCCTCTCTTTCGCTTTGAACCAATTCATCTTCATCTTCATCCTTCATTTCCTCCGGAACTTCCAGGAGGGAGCGGGGACCTTCCTCCTCCAAGGCTTCTTCCTCAAATGCCACCGGCGCAGTGGACTTTTGCTGGTCCAACTCATCGCGCGTCATGGGACGGATTATCTGAATTCTCGGTTGAGACGGATCCTGTTGCCGGCGCGGGTCCGCATTGCTGGCCACGGATGGGGGCACCGGAGGTGAAGGAGGAACCTGGATGGGATCACCTCGAACCACATTGTTGAATTCCTCCGATTCCCCATCCACAAACGGGGTGGTTTCATTGAGATCTTCCCTCAATTCCTCATTGGCAGCCTGAGTATTCTGGGATCCAAAAAAATCGGTCTCATCCGGTTTATTGTCGAAATCCTCCCTATTGACCGGGACATACTGCTTCCTGTCATCCGTTTCTTCTTCCCCATCGAGGATGATATCGAATTCCTGCCAACGGACATCCGATTCGGCCGCAGCCGTCACCATTAGCGTTTCGGGAATGAGGAGAAACAGCAGGATGTGTGAAAGAATCGTCCCGAGTACGCCCCATATGACTACCGGCCACCGGGGCGCTTCATCGCTCCAAAATTCATTTTGAACACGACTGGATGTGACTTGGGCCAAAACTATGATATTCGGGTCTTATTGAGGGCGCTTAGCAATATGGGGAAACAGCAATGAACCCTCAAGCCTACAATGAAAGTACCCTTACCTGTCCTTAACCCGCATTTCTCACAAATTTTCTACTGCGCTCCGGTATGTCGGCACTGGAGCGGACTTCGTTGGATTCCCGACTTCGCAGGGTGTCGACCCAGCTTCATCCGCGAATCTGCCCGAAACCCGCACCAGCACTCGACCTCCGTTCGCTCGCTACGAATTTTGTGAGAAATGCGGGTTAACCGAAACCTTGCAGCCCGGTAAGATCCCAAAAGATCGCCGTTAATCCTTGTTAGGGGCAAAAAAATCTATCAAAACGGGTGCCATGTTGGTACATTCCGTCTATTTTTTCCTGAAAGAAACGGTTTCGGACTCCGAAAAAGCTGAATTTCGCAGTTCCGTAGAATCATTGGCGAAAATTGATACGGTCCACACCTTTTATCTGGGAACCCCTGCCGCAACCCCCGACAGACCCATAATCGAAAAGGGATACGCCATTGCCATGACCATCCTGTTTCAATCCATGGAAGATCACGACATTTACCAGAAACACACCATACACCAGGAATTCATCCAAAAAAATAAGCGCCTTTGGGAAAAAGTGGTCATCTATGACGCCGATTCCGAGCGCTTTCATGATGTCGGATAATCAGACCTTCACCTTTTATTTCGCCGGAGAACTGTTCAGCCACAAGCACCTGTTGGGCAATGCATGTCTTGCCCGGGAAATATTCCGTGAATCCCAGGGTAGATTTGTCCCGATTCTTCCGCAGGACCTGGAATTGCGCGACCGGCATCCCCAAAGCATACGGGATCAGGATATCCTCGGGTTGCTGCGCTGTGATCTGGGGCTATTCAATTACGACGGACCGGAGCTCGATTCGGGAACCGTGGTCGAGTTCATGTTTGCCAAGTTTGCCGACATACCGGCCGTTTTATTGAGGACGGATTTCCGCTATGGGGGAGACCAGAAGGGCGATCCCTGGAATCTGATGAGCAGCTTTTACCCACGGACTGAGGTTGTGGTTACACCCTCGATGCCTCTGGCCAAAGGCGGCTCCTTCCAAAATGTGTTATACGATCATTCCAATGTGCTGGACACCGGATTCAATGTGAAAGCCCAGGAAACGGCTCTCAAAAAAATCGCTCGCAAAACCATAGCCGCCATGGAAAGGGTTTTGCGGCAGGCTCCGGTGCTGGAAGGTTCGGATGTCGATGCCATTTACCGCTATCTGGCCAAAATGCCGGGATTTCGGAGAAACCCTGAAGAAGTCGTCCCTATAATCGAGAGCGCTCTCCGGAGAAAAAAGGCCAAGGGTCTCCTCTAAGTCATGCCGTTAACCTTGGTCGACCACCCCCTGGCCGGTGTTCTGATAACCCAGTTGAGAAATAAGGACACCCCACAAGCCTCCTTTCGCAATTGCTGCGAGCAACTCACCTGTCTGTTGATCATTGAGGCCACGCGATCCCTCGCCACGAAAACCATTCCGGTTACCACCCCGTTGGAGGTCACCGACGGGGTTACCTGGGAACGGGAAATGACCATCGTTGCCGTCTTGCGAGCCGGTCTCGGCATGGTGGGCCCCATCCACAAATTCTTCCCCAATGCCGCCGTCGGCTACATTGGCCTGGAGCGAGACGAAGCGACCGCGATAGCCCGCCGTTACTATTGCAAGTTGCCTAACCTCGAAAATCGTTACGTATTGATTGTGGACCCCATGCTGGGCACGGGCGGATCCGCCCTTCAGGCCATTGAACTGTGTCGTCAACGAGGGGCAACCGACATCTCCCTGATCAACATGTTCGCGGCTCCGGAAGGTATTGAAGCGCTGGAAAAGAAATACCCTGCCATCCCCATCTATGCGGCTGTGCTGGACCGCGAATTGAACGCCCGTAAATTTCTTCTTCCCGGGGTGGGAGATTTCGGGGACCGATTATTCAACACCTGACAGACTCATGCCATCTCCGGATGAAATGGTGGGAGACGCTTGCGAGGAGTTTCTCAAAATCGCCCCCCAGTTCAAACTCGGGAGATTGGATACCGAACGACCCCACCCGGGCACCATAAACCTATCCACTCTGGCGAGGGACAATTTGCCGGGAGCGATTGCCTGCCTGAAAGCGGTGGACGGCAAAGCCCTGTCCCAACTGCAAAGCTACGCCGACAAAATTGCCCAAATGGGTTCCGATATCAATTCCGTCCTGAAGCGGGGAAACCGTGTTTTTCTCGGTGGTTGCGGAGCGACCGGAAGGCTGGCCATCGCCTTGGAAGTATTTTGCCGCGAAGGGATGATTGGGGACACCTTCCAGGATCGGGTAATTGGATTCATGGCGGGAGGCGATGCCGCCCTGATCAAGTCGATCGAGAATTTTGAGGACCGGCCTTCCTTCGGAAAGAGGCAATTGTTTGAACTGGGGTTTTCGGAAGATGATTTGTTCATCGGTATCACGGAGGGTGGAGAAACGCCCTATGTCATTGGGGCGACGGAGGCGGCGGCAAGGCATTCCAATCACAATCCCTGGTTTCTATATTGCAATCCCGACGACCAACTCACCCGGTTGGTGGAGAGGTCCGCCACCATTCTCAGGAATAACAGGATTGCCAAACTGAACCTGCACGTTGGTCCCATGGCGCTTTCCGGCAGCACCCGAATGCAGGCCAGCACCGTGCAAATGGCGGCGGTCGGCTGGGCCCTCATGCACGGACCGGACAAGGAAAGGATTTTATCCAGTCTCGTTCGGCTCAGGCAATTCTGGGATGAGCTGGACATCGCTCCTTTGGCCGACTTTACCGCTTTGGAAACCCGGCATTACGAGGACAATGGATACGTTCTCTACCAAACCAAATCCTGCGGCGTAACCGTTCTCACCGATACCACGGAACGATCCCCCACCTTCAGCTTGAGTCCCTTCGAAAACTATCTCCTGCCCGAGGACAATGCTTCTCTCTGTTACTTGACCCTTCCTCAAGCCCATGATCCGGCCTCAGCTTGGCGGGAAGTCCTGAAACGTTCTCCACGATGCCTGGAATGGCCTGATATAGCAGCTTTCACGGGAGAAAAATTCTTTTATGGCTTCAACCTGGACTCGGATTGCGAGAAACGCCGCAGGCAAAAGACGGGGTCGCCCAAACACCACCGGTTTATAATTGAATCGATCGATGGGGGGATAGGTTGGAACCTGAGTTCGACCGCTTGGGACTTTGCAACCGGGAATTTGGGCGTTTTGGAAAAAAACCTGATCCTCAAAATGCTCTTGAATATCCATTCAACCTTGGTCATGGGAAAGCTCGGACGATTTAAAAGCAACCTCATGACCTACGTAAAACCCAGCAATTTCAAGCTCATCGACCGAAGCATCCGCTACGTAAGGTTGCTGGCGAAGCATCGGAATATCGAGCCCCCGGGTTACCGGGAGGTCGCCCGCCGCTTGTTTGAAGTGAGGGAAACCTTGGGCTCCGATGACCCCATAGTTTTGAAGGTGTTGGAGCGTTTATGAAATCATCCATGTTGGGTTTCCATTGATTGCCTTTTCCTGCCTCATCTTGCCTTTTATTCCCTTTTTCTTCCTTCTTCCTTCTACCTTTTTCCATTAATTTCCCACCATGCCCATAAAGATTCCCGATAATCTTCCGGCAAAGAGCGCCCTGGAAGCCGAAAACGTCTTCGTTATGACCGAGGACAGGGCCCTTCATCAGGATATCCGCGCCCTCGAGGTGGCGGTGCTCAACCTGATGCCCAATAAAATCGAGACGGAAACGCAATTGTTGCGGCTACTGGGGAACACCCCACTCCAGGTCAACATCACTTTTCTGACGACCGACACCTATAAATCCAAGAATACGAGCCAGGATCACCTGTCGGCCTTTTATCAGACCTGGAATGAGGTAAAGGTCAGGAAATTCGATGGCCTTATCATTACCGGCGCCCCGGTCGAACGACTCGATTGGAAAGACGTCGTCTACTGGAAGGAACTGACTGAAATCCTCGATTGGAGTCGAACCAACGTATGGTCCTGCTTTTTTATTTGTTGGGGCGCGCAAGCAGCCCTTCAGCATTTCTACGGCATCCCCAAATACTTGTTGTCCGAAAAATTGTTCGGTTTATTCACCCACAAGAAAATTAAACGGGATTCGATCCTGCTGAGGGGTTTTGACGAGGCGTTTACGGTTCCCGTGAGCCGCCACACGGAAGTGCGCCGCCACGACATCGAAAAGGTGGACGACCTGGATATCTTGTCCGAATCCGATGATTCGGGGCTCTATGTCGTTCGCGACAAATCCACCCGCAGGCTCTACGTCTTCAATCATTCGGAATACGAGGCCGATACCCTTAAACGCGAATACGAACGCGACCTGCAGAAAAACCTGCCTATTTCCAAACCCCGGAACTATTTTCCAAATGACGACCCCAGTCAAAAACCCATCCTGTGTTGGAGAGCCCATTCAAACCTCCTCTACAGTAACTGGCTCAATTACTACGTTTACCAGAACACCCCCTACGACATCAACCAGATCGATTGAAGGGGCGCCAATTCGGAATGGGAGAGAAGGGAAAAAACCACAGAGGACACAGAGAGCACAGAGGAGGAAGAGGGAATGTTGGAGTGAAGAGAAGAGAAACCACGGATTACACGGATGAAACGGATTTTTTTAAACAACGCTTCGCTTGATGCCTGCGGCAACAGGATGGCACTCCGTGCCAACAGGAAATTAGAAAATAGCCGCAAAACGCACATCCGCCTTCGCCGAAAGCCTCCGGCGTGACAGGAAAAACACAAAATTCCTAATTCTTAATTCCTAATTGGCGCACTTCTTCGCGCCTTCAGGCTCCGGTTCCTCAACTCCAACAAACCCTCCAACCGGTCCAACCGGCTCAAGCGGTCCCGGACCTTTCGCGCCCCCTTGAATTCCTTGAAATAAACGACGATGCGGGGTTTCAACTTGCCCAGTAAGGCGCGGGGGGGCAAATGGGCATAATGCCGGCTCATGATCCCGACGTAACGCAGGACTGCCTCCCAGCGGTCCTCCAAGGTGGGGAGAGCCGATGGGAACCCACCCCGGATTTCCTCCTTGATCCGGCTGAAAATCCAGGGGTTGCCCAAAGCGGCGCGTCCAATCATCAAACCGGACACTCCGAATTCCGACCGTATGGCCCGCACGTCATAGCCATTATCCCTGCTGCCGTTGCCAATTACCGGAATTGAAACGGCCTTGGCTGTTCGGTGGATGATCTCCCAATTGGCGTCCCCCCGATAGCCCTGCATCCTGGTGCGGCCATGAATGGCCAGGGCCTGGATGCCGACCGATTCAATCCATTGTCCCGCTTCCACCGCGACCACGGATGTGTCATCCCAGCCGATGCGGATTTTCGCGGTGACGGGAAAACCGGGAACCGCTTCCACCACCGATTTACAGATGGCCGCCAGTAAAGGCAAATCCCTCAATAGGGAGGAACCGGCATTTTTACAAGTCACCTTGCGGGCCGGACAACCGAAGTTCAGGTCGATAAAATCCGGCTGCAAACGCCTGACAATCTGTTCAGCGGCCCGGGCCATTACCTCGGGTTCCGAACCAAAAATCTGGATCCCCATGGGACGTTGGCTCACGGAAAACTCAATTTGATTCCAAACTTTGAAATCCCCCCTCACCACGGCGTCGGCCAATACGAATTCCGAAACCAACACATCCGCTCCCATTTCCTTGCACAGGGTGCGGAAGCCCATATCGGTAAATCCGGCCATTGGCGCAAGATAAAGGGGAAATTTCCCGAGTTCGAACCAAGGGAGCATAATTCCCTACCCTGCCGTCCCGACAACCAAAGTCAATAGGCCCAAAGACGTTCTGGATGCTGGATGCTGGATGCTGGATGCTGGTTCGTGTCCTCGGCGCTCTTCCCCAATGTCAATTCCATCACTCCATCATTCCTCCTCTTCCATCGATCATGATCAAGATCACGATCACGATCACGATTAATCTCAGTACCTTTAGCCTTCCTCCTTCAGCCTTCAGTCTTTTCTAAATTCCTAATTCCTAATTCCTAATTCCTCATTGGCGCCCTTGGGCGCCTCTCCCCTCATTGTCTTCGATGTGCCACACCTCCCCAACGGCGGGAAAATCGTCCTGGGTCCATTGTCGTTGGTTGGGATTGTGCGCATCTTTCTTCACGTAGAGATCGAGCCAGTTTTCCATTTCCCAAAGCATGTGAAGGATCGATTTCTCCCCGCGAAAGGTGTGACCCTCATGGGGGAATAAAACCAGGCGCGCGGTCCCGCCAAAACCCCGGATAGCATGAAACATCCTTTCGCTTTGGATGGGAATAGTGCCTGAATTATTGTCCTTGCGACCATGAAACAACAGTAGGGGTTCTTGGATATTCCGGACCCGGAAAATGGGAGACATCTGCAGGTAGACATCCGGCGCTTGCCAAAGAAATCGTTCTTCATTTTGAAATCCAAATGGCGTCAGGGTGCGATTATAGGCCCCGCTGCGGGCGATGCCCGCGCTGAAAAAATCGGTATTGGCCAAAAGGTTAACCGCCAAAAATGCTCCATAGGAATTGCCGCCGATGCCGATCCGACCCTTCTCACTGATTCCCAAACGCAGCAACCTGCTCACCAGGGCATTAGCAGACAACTTGATTTGCCGGATGAAGTCATCATTTGGGCTGGCATTGTCCCGGGCGATAATGGGCATGGGCGGACTGTCCACCACGGCATAGCCCTGCGTTACCCAAATAGCGGGCCGGTACCAGCGCGCCTCGTAAAATTCATAGGGGGAGAATGTGGTCTGAGATGCATAGGATGAATCATTGTAGGATTTCGGGTAGGCCCAGATCAAGGTGGGTAAAGGCCCGTCCCTGTCAGGGTCGTATCCGGCCGGAAGGTAAAGATTGGCCGTAAGCTGTAAATTATCGGATCGCCTGTACCTCAGGATCCTATGTTGCATTTCATCGAGAAGAAGGTAGGGGTTGGAAACCCGGGTGACCGGTCGCTCGAATTTATCCTCTGGGTTCCACACAAAGTGATTGGGGGGCATCCTAGTCGACTCGCGTTGAACCAGCACCTGGTTTCGTTTCGTGTCCAGTAACGTATGAGGTCTTTCGTAGAAGGGTGGATGGGAACGGAATATTTCCTCCTTTTTTTTCGTCTGCAGGTTGAATTTCACCAAAAAGGGTCGGTCGCCTTCACGCGTTCCCCCGTCCCCGACCAGGTACATATGGTTTGCTCCATTGTCAGTCTGCAAAATGGGCAATCCCTTTTCATTATAGGCTATCAATGGGTATCCCGAATATTTGTAACGATCCCCTATCTTGTTGGTTATCAATCTGCGCGGGGACCTTCTTTCCCCCAAATCGGGAAACAGGCGATGAAAGGTAACTTCCCTCGCTTGCCCGTTCAGCAAGACCAACAAGGCGAGATCACCGCTATGCCAGATCACATCGGCCAAGCGATGGCGCAATCGGGCCAGGATTTTCGGTGGCCCGAGAAAGGGTGCTTCCAAGCTGTATAGTATATCGCGAATCCTCGCATTGCGGCGCAAATCCCCTCCATCCAGGGCTTCAATCCAGACCAGTGTTGCGGGGGCATCAGGCCTCCACTCGGCCTCCCGGGCTCCCGGGTGAACAGCGCTTTTAATGGAGGGCATAGCTTCTCCCAAAGGCGCGGAAGCCACCGTTTTGAGAAATCCCTCCTCGACCGTCCAAACTTCCCAATGGTACCCAAACCGTTCTTCGGTAACCATGTCCGACCAGGGTTCAACCAGCCTTTCCACCAGCAGGTATTTTCCGTCCGGACTGGGTTGAAAGGACCGAAACAGCCCCGCATTCCCTACTTGGCCGGTGTCCCCGCTCAACGTCACACGGGTAATTTGGGAAGAAAAATAGTACTCAAACTGTTTTACATCCCCAACTGTCTCGAGCAGGTCCTGAAAAGTATTAGCAGGAAGGGCTCGTTCCCGGGTCATGCGAACGACAGGCCCCTCGGAAACCGGACTTATTCGGGGCGGACCCTCTAAATTCTCCGGCACGGATTTCAACCAGACCGACTGGCTGGACGATCCCCAATGTATGGTCGCACCCAGCCCGGAGTGAATTCGGAGTTGCGTCCACCGTTCAGCTTCCGCAGTTCGGGTATTCACCTTCCATAAGCCGACACCTTCTTCTTCTTCCACCAATAGGGCAATCCAGGAACCATCGGGCGACCACTTCACATTGAGAATTACCGGATCGGCCGGCAAACCGTTAACCGGCATGGGCGAACCTCCTTCGATCCGGACCAGGGTCAAGCGATCCAGGTATAGCGATCGATTCGGTGCCAAGGTTTCCGGATGAAGAATTCGTCCGGCAAGTCGAATCTCATTCCTGGCCAAGCGTTCCATCGGGACGAGCCCTTTCACCCTTAATTGGAGGAGGAATTGCCTGGTCGGATCGACCACGGCAAGGGGCAGCCAGGGCGCCCTCGCCAACTCGACGATCTCAGGAGAGGGCTCGCCGTATTGGACATCTCGAATGGCATTGAGTCCTTGGCTCCAACCAAACAGTAGAATGGCGCTTAAAAAACGGACCATGGATATAACCCCGGGAAAAAATCGCATTGTCCGGTCATACCGACCAGTTAAATCACCTTGCTCAGTTTCAACTCTTCCTGCAATCCCGAAATACTTGACCACGGATCAGGTGCTCAGTTCCGTGATCGCTTCAAACACTTGGGACAAATTGATGCGTGTAACACTTATTCCGCCGGTGATCGGGCAACCCGTAGGCTGAATAACCTTCTTGGGGGCTTGAAATATCGGCCCGGTTCGCACGGGGTTGGTCTCGCCGTACAGCCCCACCACGGGGATGCCCAGGGCGTTGGCCAGGTGAAGGCCGCCACAATCGTTGGAAATGACGATGGAGCAAGACCTCAAGGCCATGGCAAACTGCACCAGGTCGGTGGACCCCGTAAAGTCGTGGATTGAGCCAGGCTCGAATTCCTCAATAATTTTTCGGCTCACCAGGAGATCGGGAGGACAGCCGAAAAGGCATACATTACTTTGAGGATAGAGATCCATCAGGCCCGCCACGCATTCGATCCAGTAATCGATACTCCAACACTTTTCCATCTGATTCCCGGCGCCACAAATGAGCCCCAGATAAGGGGCTTCCCGTGATTCGATTTGAAGGCAGCGCAAAGGATTTATAACCTGGTTGTCCGCCGCCAGTTGCAGGGGCGACCAGTCGAGGTCCCCCCTGAGGCCGAAGTGTCTGAAAAACATCTCCCAGAGATGGGTTTGATGATTTTTTTCTTCATCGTAACCGGGGTCGAGTGGGAATTTGTCGGTCAGAAGCGGACGTGTTGAACCGGGCATCCTTAGGCCGATTCGCCTGGGGGCGCCCGTTAGAAGCCCCTCGATATCCCCAAGGAAAGTACCCGTTAAGGGGAAATAACAATCCGGATGGGCCATACGCATCCGGTAAAACCGTTTGAAGTAAGCGGTATTTCTCCGAGGAATCGCCACTACCCTTTGGGCCACGGAGAGACTCTTTATCAAGCCGGAAAAGCGCCGCTTTACCAGGACGGTGACCTCGGCATCGGGCCGTGAATCCCCGATCTGCTTGATAAAGGGCAGCACCTTGACCAAGTTGCCCAAGTTGTCGGGCATGCGGAACCAGTAATGGGTTTTTTTCGGGATGGATGGCCAGCGGTAATAGGATCGGGATTCCTCGATGATGCTTCTCGGGTGTTCCAGGTTCAGGATTCCTCCATGGTCTTTGTCGGTTTTCCACCGATCGTGCATCCACATCCAGTCGTCCACCAATTTTTCATCGGTCCTCAGTCGATTCTCCAGCCATTCATTTGTCTTGAACAGAATGGGTTCGTCCCGATGGCCGCGGGCGACTCTTTCAATGTGCAGGTTTCCCTCCCAGAAGCCGGTTCGCTCGACGTAGATGATGGCGACGTCCGATTTACAAGCCCGCGCCAGGGTCTGGTGCAAGGGGTTTGTCGTAGCGACCCTTTCCAGGAAAAACCCCAGTTGGCCTTCTTCGAGGTCCGCCCGACTGAAGTTGAGGACAACCCAGTTGTTCTTCTTCAGTTGAGCGCGTACCTGGTCCAAACCATTCTCCGGGGAAAGAACGGTGCAACCGTGCGCACTTCGGCTGGCCGCTGCATACTGGTCCAGGATGGCCTGCTTCGAGTGCTTGTAGTAGAGACAAATATCGGGAGATTTACCTGGGTAGACCCGACGAAGTAGAGTGAAAGCCTCAGCCAGGCAGGTGTGCAGGGATAAGAGAATGAGGGGTCGCTTGGGCTCAAGGTATTGGTGCAGCAACTCAACCGTGGCATTGGTGAGAGGGATTGTTCCGTTGAGACGATCCTGCACCAAATAAGGACGAGCCAAAATAAACAGAACCTTTTCAATCAACCGGCGGCAACTTTCCCGCGCCTTTCGGCGTCTCCAGGAAAGGGGTTTATCGGGAAATACGTGCTGGAGATTTGAGAAAAGGACGCGGCGAACGGACCAATGGAGAAAGTAGAGGATGTCGCCGCCGACCGCCGCAATAATACGCAACAGGAAGACGGGTAATACCGCCAAAATCCAACCGGCCAACTGGATTAGTTTGATCACTTCTCAAAGCGGAAAAGGCACCCCAATGCGCGGCATTTTGAGAAAGATGGCGCATCCGGGACAAGAAAAAGTTAACCGGTTGAAAAACCAACCAACTGGATTCTCCACGCTTCGGCCCGCCGCAGAACTTCCTCCTTTTCCAGGATAATGGTTTTATCGGCTTCCAGGTAGCCGTGGTGAATTTTCGCCTGTTTCATCACTTCCAAGGTACGCATGCCAAATACAGGAACATCGAAACGGAAATCCTGCCCAGGTTTAACCGCCTTGATAAATACGAGCTGATCCGTATCGAAGCTACCGGCGCGTCGCAGCATACGGTCCGTTCCTTCAAATGCCTCCACCGCGACGACGACTCCCTTGCGAATGACCACCCCCTGCCCGATGTCCAATCGGGCGATCTCTTTGGCCATCCCGATTCCGTGCTGGATGAAATCCGGGCGCACCCTTTCCCGAATTCTGGTCATGGGCCCTTTATCGGCCATCTGGTCGTCCAGAAATCCCCGCGCATCGATTAACTGGATGCCGAGTTTGGCAATCTCCTCCGAGACCGCCCCGAAAATACTTTCGGCATTTTTTTCCCGGAGCCTCGCCAACAGGGCAATTGCTTTCAGGTCCGGGTGAAGGTCCTTGAATAAGCGGCCGGGGGTAATTTGTCCCGCCATCATGGCCCATTTGACACGAAAATCTCGTAGCGCCTTGAGCAATTTCCCCATTTTTCCAACCTTGAGGCGAATGCGGTCCTTTTCCGGAAACATTTGGAAAAGGCTTTCCCTCGTTTCTCCTTCAAAAGCGATCAGGCCTACCCGCACCCCGGCCTCCAGCATGCGGCGGGCGACCATTTCCGGATACAGTTCCTTGCCCGCTATCAGGCCAATACCGTCTTCGGGCCTGAAGTCATGGGGCAGAAATTGGGACAGGGGAAAGGACATGCGAAGGTGGGATATTTTCCAAATCGCGTCAGTTGTCCAAGCAAAAGAAAGGGAAGGACTCTCGCCGAGGCGAGATGGCACAAAGGCACAGAGGCACAAAGGCACAAAGGGGGAAGGCGCCGATGGCGCCTATCTTTGCGTCCTTTGGGATCTTTGCGAGAGTCATTTCTTCATCCCATTCCTTTCGATCACGATCACGATCAATCTCAGCACCTTCAGCCTTTTTAATCTCTGTGGTTTTTCCCCTTCTCCCCAATTCCTTATTCCTCATTGGCGCCCCTGGGCGCCTTACCTCGGTTGACCGAAAAAGGTGCGGACCATTTGTTCGGACCCGCCGGCTAAACCCTCGAGATCGTATCCGCCTTCCAACAACGCTATCACTTTGCCTTCGCACAATTGATCGGCGGCTTCCAGCACCAATCGGCTCATCATGGCAAAATCCTCATCCGTCAGGAGAACCCCGGCCAGGGGATCGCGTTCGTGAGCATCGAAACCGGCCGAAATCAGAATAATTTCCGGTTCGAAAGCATGCAGGGCCGGGATCACTTTTTCTCTCAGGAGTCGATGGTAAACGTCACCCCGCGTTCCTGCGGGGACGGGCAAATTAAGCGTATAACCTTTTCCCGGGCCCCGGCCGGTTTCCGTGACGGATCCGGTTCCCGGATATAAGGGACTCTGATGGATGCTGCAAAAATAGACGGAAGGATCGTCGTAAAAGCTATCCTGGGTTCCATTGCCATGATGGACATCCCAATCGAAAATAAAGACCCGATTTACCTCGTGGGTGGCTATGGCATGACGGGCGGCTATGGCAATATTGTTAAATATGCAAAAGCCCATCGCCATTGAAGTGAGGGCGTGGTGTCCGGGTGGACGGTTGATGCTGAAGGCATTTTTTGCTTCACCGTTCAGCACGGCATCCACGGCCTGAATCCCCGCCCCGGCAGAAGCCAGGGCAGCCCGGTATGACTCTTTGGACAAGGAGGTGTCCACATCCAACTGCCCGCCTCCTTTACGGGCCATCTCCTCCACCAAGGCAATGTAGTCCGGATCGTGGTTTGCCGCAATGGAGGCAGAGGTGGCAAGCCGGGGGGTCACCCAATCCAATCCCTTGAGTTTGATGGACCGTAGGCGATGCCGAATGGCACGCACTCGGTCTGCCCGCTCGGGGTGCCCGTAGCCGGTGTCGTGTTCCAATGAAAGCGGATGATAATAAATCTGTGTGGAAGGCCGCTTCATGTTATCTAATGTGCCTTTCTATCTCAGCATCTCAGAATCGTCAGCAATTTGAAATCTTTGCGCCCTTTGCGATCTTTGCGAGAGTCTTTTTCTCGATGCTGGATGTTGGATAGGTCGCTCCAAAGCAATCGCGGCGTAAAGCCGCTCCTACAAAATATAATGCCATTCCATCACTCCATTGCTTTCGATCACGATCATGATCAAGATCACGATCACGATTATTCAGCCTTCAGCCTTCAGACTTTCCCCAATTCCTCATTCCTAATTCCTCATTCCTCATTGGCGCCATCGGCGCCTCTTTGTGCCTTTGTGCCTCTGTGCCTTTGTGCCATCTCGCCTCGGCGAGATTCGATACCGGAAAATTAGCGGAAATTGACGCCGCTGTGGAACGCGCGGTGGCAGTGGGAAAAATACCGGGAGGGGTCTTCTGGCTGGAGCATGACGGGGAGATTTATGCCAATGCCTACGGTCATATGTCGGTGGAGCCGGAAATCATACCAACCCGTATTGGTGCCATTTACGATGCCGCTTCTTTAACCAAAGTGGTTGCAACAACTCCCGCCATCATGTTGCTGATGGAACGCGGTCGAATAGGACTGGATGCCCCGGTCCATCGTTATCTGGAAGATTACTCCGATGTGGGAGGAAAGGACCTCACCATCCGGCACTTGATGACCCACACCTCGGGGCTTCCCCCGGGGATTCCGCTCTTCATTGAAGTAGAAGGGGGTTCCAAACAATGGGAGGGTTACGAAACCGCTTTGGCTTTGGCCATGGCGGAGCGCCCCCGGACAAAGCCGGGAACTCAATTTGTCTACAGCGATATCAATTTCATTCTACTTGGCGAAATTATTCAGGGCGTAACGGGCCGTACGCTGGAGGCATTTACGCGGGAGGAAGTATTCGAACCATTGGGAATGGTCGACACGGGTTACCTGCCCTCCCCCGATTTGAAATCGCGTATTGCGCCAACCAATAGGGCGGACGGGCAAATGCTCAGGGGCGCCGTCCACGATCCGGTTTGCCGAAGGGCAGGCGGGGTGCTTGGACATGCCGGAATCTTCACCACAGCAGCAGACTTGGCCCGGTTTTCCCGTATGATCCTGAACAAGGGGGAACTGAACGGTTTCCGCCTATTCCAGCGAGAATCGGTGGAACTTATGACCTCTACCCAATCACCCGACCGGGTAGAGGCTTTGCGGGGATTGGGTTGGGACATCGATACCGGCTATTCCCAGCAACGGGGGAACCTTTTCCCGGTCGGCGGCTTCGGCCATACCGGATTCACCGGACCGAGCTTGTGGATCGATCCCTACTCCAACACGTTCGTTATTTTCATGAGCAACCGCACTCATCCGGATGGCAATGGGGATGTCCTCGAACTGCGGCGTCAGTTGGGCACCCTGGCCGCCGAAGCCATTTCAGGCTTTGATTTCGATTGAGCCTCTCGCCAAGATCGCAAAGGAGAGAAGAAGAATAACCACAGAGGACACAGAGAACACAGAGGAGGAAGCGCGCCAAGGCGCGCGAATTAGGAATTGGATCTCGCCAAGGCGAGATGGCACAAAGGGGGAGAGGGAGAAAGGAAGAAGGCTGAAGGAGGAAGGCTGAAGGTGCTGAGATTAATCGTGATCGTGATCGAAAAAAGAAGGAGATTCCATTCCCCGGCGTCTATCGATAACCTATTATGAAACTGTTGGAGGGGAAGCGCCGGGAGCGCGAACCAGCATCCAGCATCCAGCATCCAGCATCAAGAATCAAGCATCGAGAAAATGCCTTGACGGTATGCATAAAAATATTCTAATGCATACTCATGAAGACCAGGGTAACCATAACCCTTGATCCGAAGGTTCATAAACGAGCCAAGCGTCTGGCACGGATGCGAAGGTCCAGCGTATCCGGGCTCATCGAGAAACTTCTTTCCGAACAAAAAGCTCCGGAAGGCTCCATTGTGGATTCAATGATCGGCAGCGCTTCCCTCAAGCCATCCAGACCTGGAGATCTGAAGCAAGCGGCTCTGGAAAGGAAATACCTTTCCCGATGAAGGTCCTCATCGATACGGATATATTGCTTGATGTGGCGCTGTGCCGCCCGAAGTTCTTCTCCAAGAGCGCGGACGTTTTACGATGGGCTGAGGAAGGAGGAAAAGCGGCGATTGCATGGCATTCACTTTCGAACTGTGCCTACCTATTGAAGGACGACGGGCGAGATTTTTTGAATATGCTTCTTTCTATTGTAGATGTCGCTGCTGTAGCAGCTAAGGACGCCCGTCGAGCCCTTGATTTGCCGATGAAGGACCTGAAAGATGCCATGCAAGCTGCTGCCGCCTTGGCTTGGGAGTCGGATTGTATCGTTACGCGAAACCTTGTTGATTATCGAAAGTCGCCGATTCCCGCTATTTCTCCCAAGAATTTCCTGCATCAGGTCAAGCAATCGTGATTGAACCCTGAATCGGAAGGTGAATCAACCGGCCCTTTTGAGTCTTTTGTGGCTATTTCCGCGCCCCGGCGCCTTTTGTGGAACCCCGTTGGGGTTCGGTCTTATGGGTGGTCCTAAACCCAGCGTGCGCTGCGCGACGCTGGGCTTTGGAGTGTAACGCCTTTGGCGTAATAGCCAGATGCTGGTTCGTGTCCTCGGCGCTTCCACTCCACCATTCCATCACTCCATTACTCCATTACTCCTTTCCTTTCGATCACGATCACGATCACGATCACGATCACGATAACCCTCGGTGGTTAATCCCCCCCAATTCCTAATTCCTAATTCCTAATTCCTAATTCCTAATTGGCGCGCCTTCCCCCATCCTCCGCCTCCGGGAGTGAGGATGCGGAGGATGTCCCCGGGTCGAACCTCCAACTGGTCGGATGCCTTCAAGCGTTGCCGAGTTCCATCTTTTCGAATCAACCACTGCTCCCCGGGCTTTCCGGATTGTCCTCCCAGCAGGCCGTATGGACCTTCGTTTCTGTGCTGGGTTATCAGGGAAACCGTCAAAGCTTCCCTGAACTCCAACTCGCGCACAACCCCATCGCCCCCGGTGAACTGACCCGATCCTCCCGACCCCTTCCGGATACAAAACGTTTTCAGGCGGACGGGATACCTGTACTCGAGGATTTCCGGATCGGTAATCCCCGTATTGGTCATGTTGACGTGCACTCCGCTTTCCCCGTCAAATCCTTCTCCCGCTCCCGATCCCCCCGCAATGGTCTCATAGTAACTGATACGGTCGTTTCCAAAGATCAAATTGTTCATCGTTCCCTGACCGCAGGCCCCTACGGCGAAGGCCAGAAACAAGGTATCGACCAAGCGTTGACTGGTCTCGACATTTCCCGCCACCACGGGAGGACACTTTTTGGGGTCCGGGGGAAAGGGAGGATTGAGCAATCCTTCCGGCAAAACGATTTTGACCGGTTTCAGCAAACCTTCGTTCAACGGCATAGGTTCATTCACCCAGACGCGCAGGAAATACATGATAGCGCTGTAAACAACGCCCGGGGGAGCATGGAAGTTGCCATCATGGGCCTTATCGGCGCCGGAAAAATCCAGGCTCAAGGAATCACCATCTACCCGCGCCGCCACGTGGAGCCGGGTTCCATCGTCGAGTTTTTGCTCAGCCTGGTAACTGCCATCGGCCAGCTTATTCAGTTTGCGGCGAAGACTGAGCTCCGCCCGGCTCTGAATGGCACGCATGAACCGGAGAATGGTCATGTTTCCGAAAGAATCGGCCAAGGCGGCCAAATCGCGCATCCCCTTCAGATTGGCGGCAATCTGTGCTCTCAGGTCGGCCATATTTTCCTCAACCGCCCGACTCGGGCCGGGTTTCAACCGCAACAATCGCTCAACTTCATCCAGATCAACCTGCCCGTCACGCATTACCAAGGTGGGAGGAATCACTACGCCCTCCTCGGCCAGATTCCTGGCAAAAGGAGGCATGGAACCCGGGCTGATGCCACCCAGTTCGGCATGATGGGCGCGGTTGGCCAAAAATCCGGTCAACCCCCCATCGCCACCGAAAACGGGACAAATAACGGTGATATCCGGTAAATGGGATCCGCCAAATCCGGGATGATTGGTGGCGACCATTTGGCCCGGTTCCCAACAATGACTTTGGGAAACCGTCCGAATGCACAGACCCATGGCTCCGAGATGAACGGGAATGTGGGGGGCATTGACCACCAACCCTCCTTCGGCATCCAACAGGGCACAGGAAAAATCGAGGCGTTCCTTCACGTTGGTGGAAAGCGCCGTGCGTTGGAGGCGGTATCCCATATCCTCCACCAGGGTGTGAAATCGGTTTGTGAACAACTCCAATTCGACTGCCTCCAAATTCGTTCTATTCCCCACGTTCTTTTCTCGAAGCCGGAGGCGCAGGGTATGATGCGAGCCGACCAAGCCTCTCCAGCCCGCGTCGACAAAAAGGGTGCTGAACGAATCCTGGATAATGGCAGGTCCGTCAACGGGGCAGCCAATGGGTAAATCCGCCCTGCCGTAAACGGGCGCGCTGACCCACCCCATCCGACAGAAGACCCTCTGCCTTTTCAAGGGTGGAACTTTTCCCTTCCCCTCCAGAAATTCCTCTCGACCCAAGCTCGGAGCCGGAATGGAAACGATCACCCGCAGGGATACGACTTCCACATCGTCCAGGGGAGGCCTGTAACCAAAGATGACCTCGTATTGCCGGGCAAAATCATGCAAGGCGGACCGGTTTTCCCTCCAATCGATATCCATGGCTACGGCTTGGCCCCGTATGCGCATACTCAAGATACACCTTCGTTCCACCGCATCCCGGCCATGCCCCGGCGGCAACTTCTCCATCGCTGCGGTGGTCAATGTCGTGAGCAGATCCCCCGCGGTTACGGAAAATTCGGCATAGCCTTCGAGTATCTGTTTTTCTGCGAAGCCTTCCAGCACCGCTTGCTCCAATCCGACTGCGCTGAGCAAACCGGCATCCCCGGGAAAGAGTATCGTTTCTATTCCGAGGTTTTCGGCGATGGCGCAGGCATGCTGGCCACCAGCTCCGCCAAACGCCACCAGTGTGTATTCGGAGGGATCATACCCTTCCGCGGTAGAAATTTTTCGGATGGCATCGGTCATGTTTTCATCGGCAATTTCCAGCAATCCCGTAAGCAACCGGTCCAAGTCCCGGCCGCTCTCTTCCCTCAACTCCAACTGCTCGGCCAACTGATGAAAGCGGGACAGGCTATGGGCAGTGGAAACCGGAATCCCGAATTGGTCCGGATCCATTCTTCCCATAAGAAGGTTTACATCCGTTACGGTGAGGGGTCCACCCGTTCCGTAACAGGCGGGCCCTGGTTCAGCTCCCGCGCTTTCGGGACCCACCCGAAGACGGTCCCCGTCAAACTGACAAATGGAACCCCCTCCGGCTGCCACTGTTTCAATTTTCAAACTGGGCGCCATCAAATGGGCATGGCCCACCCTGGTCTCAAACTGATATTCATAGGCTCCGTCGAAGCGGGTCACATCGGTGCTGGTACCGCCCATATCAAAACCGATTACCTTGGAATAGCCGGCTCTTTTCCCCACTGAAACAGCGCCGACTACCCCACCGGCCGGTCCGCTGAACAAGCTGTCTATTGCCTTGAATGCTCCCCGGGGAACCAATCCTCCGGAACTGGTCATCACCGAAAAGCCTTCCGATCCGAATGCAGCGGCAATTCGATCGAGATAACAGTCCAGCACGGGTGACAAATAAGCCTCCACCAGGGTCGTTTCGGCACGGGGCAAAATCCTGATAAAAGGGGCACAGTCATGAGAAACAACTACAGATTCCATTCCGGCGTCCCTCAAAACCTCCGCCAATTGATACTCCCTGGAACCGTCGGCGTAACTGTGCATCAGGGCTACTCCCGCATGTTGGATGCCGTCCTCCAATAATCGGGCAACTTTCTCCCTGAGTTCAGACCCCCCGAGATCTCCGCTCCCATCATCCACGTCCACTTCGACGACTCGTTCGTGCAGGGGGTGGGGCCGCTTGATTTCCAATGCAAACAGATCGGGCCGTTGCTGAGTATTGATAGTCAAAAGATCGGCCAATCCGCGATTGATAAACAAAGCGGTGGGGGCCCCTTTGCCTTCCAGGAGGGCATTGGTTCCCCTGGTAGTGGCCAGTCGCAAGCGGGCGGGCGGAAGAGGGTCGCATGCCCCGGTAGCGGTAATGAGCCGCGCCCCCAATTCCGAAGCCTCGCCAGGGAATTGGAGAATGAGCAACTCCCCCGGCTGGAGTTGCCGGGCCAAGGGTTTCCCCAAAACGATTTCTCCCGTGCTGGAATCATAATTCCTTACCTCGTATGCGTGTTCCAGACCCGGCGCCTCCAGAGCAAACCCTTTGAAAAACCCGTCAGGGCATTGCCCGCGGAGTGAAATTCGGATCCGGCAACCATCGGCAACCCCTCGAACCCTGGCCCTCATGGAACCATTGCTCAGGACCTTGACCCGATGCCATTGGCCGGTCGGGCTGCGGCCCAAGCAGTCGGTGAAGGTTCCTCCCGTATCGATCCTGAAATCCCACACGCTAAAATGAATCCCAACTGGTAATTTCCGGAAAATTGCTGCGAGCCGTGTTTCGCGTATACACAGCGACGGGTTGCCGAAGGTCTCTTCCTACCGAACCAGGCAGGTTTTCCTCCCGAATGCGCAAATCCAGGTCGGCATCGACCACCACCACGATGTTGGGATTTCCAAAACCATCGACCAAACCCCAGGTTCCCTGCAGAGATGCCAACTCCTTCAACTGCAGATCAAAATACCGCTTTCGCTTGGGGTTGAATTTTTTGATCAGCGGATCATTTTGCGGGTTTTCAAAAGCGGAACCATCCGGCCTGCTCAGGGCCAGAATCCCGGTGAAGGCCCGCCAGTGTTCGCTGTTGTTCAGCTCCACAATGACATCCCCGTTGCTCAGGTTACCCGAAAAATCGGGATAACCTCCGTGGTCCTGGTAGTACAGGGTCAAGGAATTTACGATTTTGCCAAACAAAGCTTCGGTTTGAGCCCGCTTGGCCCGGTTTTGCACACTGAGGATCGATGGAATCAATATGCCGGCCAAAATAGTCAAAATAGCAATAACGGTAATGACTTCGATCAGGGTGAACCCACCCCTGCCCCCACCAGGCAGATCCCGGGGCAATTGCCGGAATGTCCGTTTCATGATGGCGAGTCGTCCTGCATTAGCCCGCATGCACGATTCAAGGTATGACCCCAACGTGCGTGCAAGGAAATTTCTGAGACAACACACTGGAAGGAATACCCGGCGGTCAACGACGGTACCGTAAATTGTCTTCATCCATGGGGAAATCATCCGCCCCATCGATACTGGCTTTGCCATCCGGCCCCTTTGAAAACAGGATATAACCCGAAACGGTCGTAGCGGGGGGATCCTGGGAAATGTAGCGGTATTCATAGGAATTGCCCCATGGATCAAGGAGTTCCGGCAAGGTATCAGTATCACTTCCGGAGGAAAATTGTTCCACTTGAAAAAACGGTCGTACCGGTGGTTCGAGGATGGAGAGGGTAACACCCGGTCCCAGTTTTCCATCCAATGCGTCGAACAATTGGCGTGGCGTCCGGGCTTGGGGATAATCTCCGAAATGCAGCCGGTAAGCTTCCAGAGCCACAGAAATAGCTTCGATTTCAGATTGGGCGCGGCTCGATTCTCCCCTTCGGAAGATCCCGGGTGAAATGGCGAGAATCATCCCGCCGAGAATCCCCAGCAGGGCGATCACCACCAGCAATTCAACCAGCGTAAACGCCCCGGCCAACCGATAATTTCGAGTATCATGTCCCGTTAATTTGTTCACACAAACGGTAGACATTTTAGAGGAATGAATTGGCCTTTGAGGTATTTGAATTCTTGGAGGGATTCACCGCAGAGACCCCAGAGAACCATAAGGTGAGTAATCTGTGGCAATTCCTAATTCCTAATTCTTTATTCCCACCTCACCGGTTGACCTGCATGAGAAACTCCGCATTAGAGGCAGTCTTTTTCATGCGGGCAATCAACATTTCCATGGCTTCCGGTCCTGGCACGCCCTTCATAGCCCTGCGCAATGCGTAAATTCGGGGCATCTCATCCCGGTGGTAAAGCAATTCCTCCTTTCGAGTCCCGCTCCTTTCCAGGTTGATGGAGGGGAAAATGCGCTTATCGGAAAGGGCGCGATCGAGGTGCAATTCCATGTTTCCAGTGCCTTTGAATTCTTCAAACACCACCTCGTCCATCTTGCTTCCCGTTTCGATGAGAGCCGTTCCCATGATGGTGAGGCTGCCCCCGCCTTCGATATTCCGGGCTGAACCGAAAAATCGTTTCGGTTTTTGCAAGGCGCCAGCCTCAACCCCACCGGATAGTATCTTGCCGCTGTTGGGCATGGTGGTGTTGTAACCACGGGCCAAGCGGGTAATGGAATCGAGCAGTATGATGACGTCCTTGCCCACTTCAACCATGCGTCTGGCCTTTTCAATCACCATCTCGGCCACGTGAACGTGGTTATCGGCCGCTTCATCGAAGGTCGATGCAATGACCTCGCCCTTCACCATTCGACGGAAATCCGTAACTTCTTCCGGACGTTCGTCGATGAGTAAAACGATAAGATCCGCTTCCGGACTGTTTTCCTCCAGAGAATTGGCAATACCTTGGAGCAGCACCGTCTTACCCGTTCGCGGTGGCGCCACAATCAATCCGCGCTGGCCGAATCCAATCGGGGTAAGCGCGTCGATCACGCGCATCGAGACATCTTGATTCCTGAAGTTATGCACGGGTGTTTCCAGGAGAATCCGTTCCGTTGGATAGTAGGGTATGAGATCCTCGAAGGGGGTGACGTTTTGCACCTCCTCCAAGGGCAAACCGGAAGCGGTAGTCATATCGACCACATAGGCACAACCTTCCCCAATTTGAGGAAGCACCTGGGTTTCCACCATATGACCGGACTGAAGACCAAATTTTTCGATAAGACTCCGCGGCACGTAAAAATCTTCCGCCCGGGGAACGTAGTTGTTGTGTTCGTGCACGACCCAGGCCCCATCATCTTCGGTAACCCAAAGCAGTCCGCGATCAAGAACCGGCCGGTTTTGCTCTGCCGCAGTCCGGATGAGTTTTTGTAGAAGGATGCGCCGATTGGGAGCCGTGACAAACTTGGCCCCCATGGCCTCGACTTCCTCCACCAGTTCGAGGAGCGGCATGCGGTAATATCCGTTGAGTCTTATGGGGTTTCCTCCGCTACCTGTTTCCCGGGCTCGGGCTTTCAATTGATCGATGTCCCGAAGGACGGGATCTTCCAATAATCTCCCCAACGAAGGCAGAACGATGGAATCGACCACTTTCTTCTTCTTTCTGGGCGGTCTCTTCTTTTTCCCCTGGTGCGGGTGCGGCTTCCTTCGCTGAAATTTCGGACCGGGATGCGGCTTTTTAGGCCGCTTTTTATAGGTTCCCTTCGGCCCGTCGCTCCGGCGTTGGTGCGGGTGTTTATGAGAAATTCCACCCGATTGCTTGGACCGGGGTTTTCCATCGGGGCCTGCAACCGCCCTGCCCTTTTCACCGGGGACTTGTCCCGTCTCCGCGTCCCTTTTGTCCACAGGTTCCTTCCGAGCCGTTTCCACGGATGCGGATTGCGCCCGGGAATCCGGTCGTTTTTGGGAAGGCCTGGGTGTGAGATGAATCGGTTCGGTCCCCGCTTCCGCAAGGGGAAGCGTGTCTTGAATGGAAGGGCTTTCGTTGGACATGGCAGTTGACCCGTATGGGTTCATTTGAACCTGACCCGCATGTTTCACAAATCTTCTACTGCGCTCCGGTATATCGGCACTGGTGCGGACTTCGTTGGATTCGCGACTTTGCAGGGTGTCGACCCAGCTTCACCCGCTCATCGGCGCGAAGCCCAAACCAGCACTCGATCCTCGTTCGCTCGTTACGAATTTTCTGAAACATGCGGGCTAAGGTATGATCAGGTTTTTTGAATTGGAAAATTATAGGCGGCTTTTCGGACCGATATCCAAAAATCAGTATTCGGATAAATGCCCGGAATCAGGCTTGGGCGGATTGGAGTTGCCAATAGAGGTGCATCACCTGCTTCTTGAGAAACTCGAGAGAACCGTCGTTTAAAATTACGAAATTTGCCCTGGAGGCTTTGTTTGCTTGTGGAAGCTGCTTTGAATTTCGCGCTGCCACGGCGTCCGGACTAAATCCTCGATTTTTCAGCCGATCGACTCTCAATGAGAAACTGGAGACTACGGATATTGAATAATCCACCTCCTTTTCAAGGTTTTTTTCAAAAAGAAGTGGAATTTCCACCACCCACAAGGCCTGAGGGGCTTTTCTTATGAGGTTTTGACGGATTTTTTTTACCCTGGGGTGGAGTTCCCGCTCCAGCCAAGCCAGGTTCTCGGGGCTGGCAAAAGCTATTTTTCCCAGTTTTTTGCGCATCACTCCGCCTTTCGCGTCGAAGACTTCCGAACCAAATCTCAGCCGCAAGGCCTCCTTGAACCCATCATCAGAAGCATAAATTTTTGCCACGGATTGATCCGAATCAATGGTCCTTGCCCCGAGTTGGCGGAAAATTTCCAAAACGGTCGATTTCCCGCTGCCAAAATTGCCGGTCAATCCAACAACCATGGCAAAATCCTGTAGCAGGGATCATTCCGGGTCCAGCTACTTCTGGCAGTAGCTTACCATCGGTAGGGCGTTTCATCGGCACGAACCCCGGCCCGAAACTTGCTATTAATTAATCGATGCGCGCTTGCTCCCAACCATCTCCATTCGTCGGCTAACCCCAATCCCCGACTCCACCCATGCTAGCCACCGTCAGTTCTTCCGCTATTGCAGGTATCGAAGCCAAGCACGTTCAGGTGGAAGTGAACACGGAGGAAGAAGGAGAGCCGAAATTGTTCATGGTCGGCCTTCCCGATGCTGCGGTAAAGGAATCGCAAAACCGGGTTTTTTCCGCCCTGACCAATTCCGGATTCAAAATGCCCCGCACCCGCACCACCATCAATCTGGCGCCGGGGGATCTGCGCAAGGAAGGGCCCATTTACGACCTGCCCATCGCCTTGGGAGTACTGCTGGCTACCCGCCAGATCCAAACTCCCTCCGCCCAGGACTACCTCCTGGCCGGGGAATTGAGCCTGTCTGGCGCCTTGCGTCCGGTCAAAGGGGGACTCGCCTCCGCCTTGCTGGCAAAAGCGCTGGGGAAAAAAGGGGTTATCCTGCCCCACCCCTCCAGTCAGGAAGCCGCTCTGGTACGGGGGATCAATGTCATCGAAGTCGGGTCCTTGGATGAATCCATCCGATTTCTTCAGGGTCAAATCCAGATAGCGCCAAAGCAAACCAGCGGGGTGTTGGACACCTTGGAACAGCAGGAAAACGGAAGAGGCGACTTTTCCGAAGTCAAGGGCCAGCATGCTGTTCGCCGCGCCATAGAGGTGGCCGTGGCGGGAGGTCACAATATTCTGCTCATCGGTCCACCTGGATCGGGTAAATCAATGATGGCAAAACGGATTCCCACCATCATGCCGAAACCCACCCTGGAAGAATTTCTGGAAATCCTCAGCGTTCACTCCGTGGCTGGAAACACCTTGAAAGGACCGGTTCACCGTTTCCAGAGACCTTATCGATCCCCTCATCACACCATAAGTGATGTCGGTCTGCTTGGCGGTGGGACCATACCGGGTCCGGGAGAAGTATCATTGGCTCACAATGGAGTTCTGTTTTTAGATGAATTACCCGAATTCAAGCGCTCCGCCCTCAAGGTGCTCCGCCAACCCCTGGAGGACGGGGACGTCACCATATCCCGAAGCGCCGGAGTCATAACCTTGCCTTGTCGGTTCATGCTGGTTGCCGCCATGAACCCTACCCCTTGTGGTTACATCGGTGAGGAATGTACCGACACCCCGGCCCAGATTCAGCGTTATCGTTCCAGAATAAGCGGTCCCTTATTGGATAGAATCGACCTGCACATCGAAGCCCCTGCTCTTTCCATTGAAGATTTGCGCAAAGGCAAACCGGGAGAAGATTCCGCTTCTATTCGAGGCAGAATAAATGAGGCCCGTCAGGTTCAACGGGAAAGGTTCGCCCATGAGGCCATCCCCTGCAATGCCCGCATGGGACAACAGCACCTTCGCAAGTATTGCCGCATCTCCTCCGAAATGGGAGACCTTCTACAGCGGGCCATGGAACAACTGAGACTGAGCGCGAGAGCCTACCACCGCATCCTCAAGGTTTCCCGAACCATAGCTGATTTGGATAACAGGCAAGGTATTGAGCCCCAGCATTTGCTCGAAGCCATCCAATACCGCAGCCTCGACCGGGAAGTATTTTACTAGCAGGTCCTAGTGGGTCGCTGGTCGGCGCGGCAAGGATGCCGCTGCCCTACCGTTTACGTTTCGGAATGGTAGGGCAATCGCGTCCCCACGATGCCGTAACCGTTTACGTTTCGGAATGGTAGGGCAATCGCGTCCCCGCGATGCCGTAACCGTTAATTCGTTCGTAAGTGGCCCGGCGGGTCGCTGGTCGGCGCGGCAAGGATGCCGCTACCCTACCGTTTACCTTTCGGAATGGTAGGGCAATCGCGTCCCCGCGATGCCGTAACCGTTTATGTTTCGAGCCCCGGAGGGACCTTCAGGCCTTAGGGCCCGGTGGACGACTGGGGGGTGGCGGTTTGCCTTGAACGGCCTGAAGAGGAATGCGCGAGAGCACCTCGTTATTGCAACGGATATAGAAAGCGTATTGTCCCGGCTCGGGAAGGGGCAAATTCTGCAAGTTTACGACGAGATTGCGGGAGAGAAAATACTGTTGGTTGGGAATGGCTCCCATGGTGAGACCAAACTTGATGGGTCCCTTGGGCAACAGGGGTTGTCCATCGGCATTGAGAAATTCCACTTCGAATTCCTGCCTTCCGATATCGGAGTTGTCGAAGAGGAATCGGAATGCCAGGGTGCATTGGGCATGTTGACTGGGATATTTATGGCTCCAGATGGTATCGAAGGCGCCCAAAACACATAGTTTTCCGTTGTAATCCGAGGCGGAGTCGCAGATGACGGAAGTGAGCAATTCCATAAGTCCAGTGTCGGATGGCCCAACATAACATTCAATCCTTCAATTCAGTTTTTTGTTATGCTATCGTAACCGTTGCGCCACTTGGCAGTTACATTGCCAAATTAAAATACCTCACCTGCCGCTCCCAACTCCATTATGGTTAATATGCCCGACACATTTGTTGAGAAAGATGTGAAATTGGTGGATCTTCAAGCGCCCAAGGTTATCCCGGAACGTCTTTTTTCCTTTGTCAAATCGCCCATTGAGAGGGCATTCAGGCTGGATATTTTGAATGAGGTCTATCGGGGGGTTCGGCAAAGGGTCCGCCATAAGCATTTCTTCGATGCCACCCTTGATGAACTGAGGGTGCAATACGCGGTATCGGAGGCCGATTTGGCAAGGATTCCACGGGAAGGCCCCTTGTTGGTGGTGGCTAACCATCCTTTCGGCGGCCTGGAGGGAATTATCCTCGGTTCCCTTCTCAATTCCGTCCGCAACGATGTGAAGGTCTTGGGCAATCATTTGCTCCATATTATTCCGGAAATCAGACCCAACCTCATTTCTTTGAATCCCTTCGGAGGGAAAGATGCTTCTCGGGCCAATTTCGGAGCCCTGAGGGAAGCCATAAAACTCCTGCAATCGGGAGGCGCCCTGATCACGTTTCCAGCCGGGGAAGTTTCCTCTCTGCGCTTGGACCAGCGCAGGGTGACGGACCCTGAATGGACGCCTCATATTGCCTCATTGGTGAGGCATTCCGGGGCCAATGTTCTGCCCGTATTCTTCGAGGGCCGAAACAGCTCTTTCTTCCAGGTCATGGGCATGGTTCACCCGCGGTTGCGGACCGCCCTCCTGGCTCACGAGCTATTCAGGAGAAGGGGGAATACCGTTCCGGTTCAAATCGGTCATCCCATTTCGCACCGAAAGTTGCTCAAGTTGGGGTCCCACCAGGAAGTGACCCGCTACTTGCGGGTAAACACGTATATTCTCAAGAACCGCAGGCCTTCGGAAAAGAAGGGCATTTTCCTGAAGTTCCCTGGCAAAAAATCTCCACCTCTCCAGGAGATCATACCTCCTGTGCCGAAGCCTGGCTTGTTGGGAGAATTGGCCTCTCTTCCCCCAAAACAGTTACTCTTATCGGAAAAGGGATTTGACGTCTTCTATGCCAAGGCCTCTCAGATTCCCCGCCTGATGCTGGAGATTGGCCGTTTGCGGGAAACGGCCTTTCGTTCGGTCAATGAAGGAACTGGCAAGGCTTATGACCTGGATGTGTTCGACCAGACCTACTTGCAGTTGTTTCTTTGGAATCGCCAGGATCAACAATTGGTTGGCGCCTATCGTTTAGGACAAATGGATCTACTTCTCCAATCAACCGGAGAAAAAGGTCTTTATACCAACACCTTGTTCAAGTTTAAGCCGGGATTTTTGGAACAGCTCGGCCCTGCATTGGAACTGGGTCGTTCTTTTATTCGCCCCGAGTATCAACGCAAATATGGTTGCCTCACCCTGCTCTGGAAAGGAATCGGAAGGTTTATAATCAGCAATCCTCACTACCACGTTTTATTTGGTCCGGTCAGCATAAGCCGGGACTATCACACCGTATCCAAAAACCTGATTGTTCAGTTTCTCAGGGAACACAACCGGTATCGGGATCTCGCCAAATTGGTAAAACCCCGGAAACCCCATCGCGGTAAACGGATTAATGGCGTTGGCAAGAAAGACCTGCGCAGAACATTGCACAGTATCGACGATGTTTCCGCCCTCATTGCCGAGATCGAGCATGACGGGAAAAAAATCCCCATTCTCTTGCGCCACTACTTGAAGCTGAATGCCCAACTGCTCAGCTTCAACGTGGACAAGGAATTTTCAGATGTCCTGGACGGTTTGGTGGTGATCGATCTCAAAAGGACCGATCCTCGAATGATCCTGCGCTTTATGGGAAAGAAGGAAGGTGGTCGATACCTGGAACGCCACGGAATAAAAATGGGGAGGGGGAAACCACAAAAGGCACAAAAGACACAAAAGGATGGGGAATGGTGGAGTGATAGTTGAAGAGGGAAACCACGGATTTCACGAATAAAGGCGCCGTTGGCGCCAATTACGAATCAGGAATGGAGCGCCTGCGGCGCGGGTCCGCCTTGGCCAAGGCTACGGCGTGACAGGGAGGAAATGGAAAGAATAACCGCAAAAGAACGCAAAGAACGCGAAAAGGCTGAAATGAACTGCAAAGCAGTTCCACTCCAAAGCCCAGTGTCGCACTGCGCACGCTGGGTAGGAATGGGCAACAAATCAAGAACCCCAACGGGGTTCCACATCGAATCTCACAAAGTTCGTAGCGGGCAAACCGTTATCAACAGCTTTTTTGCGGTTCCCTCTTTTCTTGGCGAACTTGGCGAGCTATGCGAGAGGATATCAGGAATGGAATGGTGGAAGGGAGGGCATATTCAAACCGGCTTCCCTGCGTTCTGGCATGGCTTGTTCCATGGATTTTGGATAACGCATGCGCGGTTGGGATACCTCGCTCAGCGATTTTTTCGAGACCTCATCCAACTTCCAGGAACCGGCCAGTAAATTGTCACGGAGTTGCCGACTGTCGCGCGCTCCCACAATAGCCGAGGTGATGCCCGGCCGTTCGACAACCCACCGGATGGCAACCTGGGACGGACTGCGCCCGAGATCTTCCGCAACCTCCAGGAGTGTCTCGAGTATCTCCTCCGAATTGCGCGCAAAATAGGTTTGTGGAAAACACCATTCATCGGCCGAGCGAGTGCCTGCAATCGAAGGCTTGGCCCCCGGTCGGTACTTGCCGGTCAAATACCCTCCGGCAATCGGCGCCCAGACCACAATCCCCACCCCTTTGTATTGGCAAAGTGGAACTAGTTCGTCCTCTATGTCCCGGACGACCAAGCTGTACTGGGGTTGATAAGCTTCGATCCGTACCCAATCGTGATGGTCGCTTATCCACAAGGCGTCCATCAGCCGCCAAGCCTCGAAATTACTGCAGGCGAGATAGCGAATCTTACCCTGTTGGACCAAATCGTTGAGTGCCCGCAAGGGTTCTTCCATGGGCGTCTGGATATCGACGTGGTGAAGATAATAGATATCGATGTAGTCGGTTTTAAGCCGTTTGAGACTGTCCTCCACCGCTTTCATGAGATGGGATCTCGACCAACCCGAATCATTGGGTCCGGGACCCATGGGATTAAAAAATTTGGTGGCGACCACCAGGTCATCACGGCGCTTGTTCAGCACTTGGCCGAGTATGGTCTCCGATTTCCCCCCAACGTAAGCGTCGGCTGTATCGATGAAATTGATGCCGGCATCCATGGAAAGACCGACCATGCGATCGGCTTCCGCTTTGTCGGTATAAAGCCCGAAGGTCATGGTGCCCAGGCAGATTTCGGAGACTTTAAGGCCGCTACGGCCGAGATTTCTATATTCCATAATGGGATGCTGAAAGGGGTGGGTGCTTCGCGCCAGTGTTCAGTTATCAGTGTGCAGAGTTCAGTAGGCGCCTACGGCGCCCATTGGGAATTGGAGTTAGAAACATGGATGCACAGGATAGACAGGATTAATTGGATTATGTCTCGCAGAACACGCCAAGACCGCAAAGTTTTTTCTAACAACGCTCCGCTTGATGCCTTCGGCAACAGGATGGAGCTACGCTCCAACTGGAAAATTTTATTAGTTTCTAGTTCGCGAAGCGTTCCTGTTCCGGCGCAGCCGGATCAAGCGAAGCGTGGTTTAAATTAAATCTGCTTTCATCTGCGAAATCTGCGGTTAAATCAGAATCAAGATCACGATTAAAGTGGCGCCTACGGCGCCTTATCCGTGTTAATCCGTGGTTCCCTCTCGGCCCTCCATGCGAAATAAATCTCATCTATGCTGGTTGGTTTAATGAAGCCCATTCAATCGCGAATAGAATCTGAGAACTGAACTCTTTCCCCTTTCCTCTTTACTCTGGCCCCGCAGGGGCCGTTGCCCCCACGGCCGCCACACAGGCTTCGCAATTCTTGCGGATGCCCCGAAAGAAATCGTTGCCTTTGTCATCTATCAGCATGAAGGCCGGAAAATTTTCCACTTCAATCTTATATATGGCCTCCATTCCGAGTTCCTCATATTCGATAAGTTCGACTTTCCTGATGTTTTCCTGGGCCAAAATAGCGGCTGGCCCGCCAATGGAACCCAGATAAAAACCGCCGTATTTTTGGCAGGCATCCGCAACCTGTCGACTGCGATTACCTTTGGCCAGCATGACCATGGACCCACCTACCGCCTGGAAGGGCTCAACGTAACTATCCATGCGACCGGCCGTGGTGGGGCCAAATGAACCGGATGGCATTCCCTCGGGGGTTTTGGCGGGCCCGGCATAGTAAATGGGATGGTTTTTAAAGTAGTCCGGAAGGTCTCCTTCCTCTTCCAGCCTCTCCATTAATTTGGCGTGGGCGATGTCGCGCGCCACGATAATGGTGCCGGTCAGACTGAGCTGCGTCTCCACCTTCAGGGCGCTCAACTGGGCCAGGATTTCCTTCATGGGACGGTTGAGGTCGACATGGACCACGCCCTGGTAATCCGCCTCGCGAAGGTGGTCGGGTATGAACCGGCCCGGATTGGTTTCCAGTTTCTCCATCCAAATGCCGTCCGCATTGATCTTGGCCTTCATTTGCCGGTCGGCTGAACAGGACACTCCCATGCCGATCGGACAGGAGGCCCCGTGGCGGGGCAGGCGAATGACCCGAAGGTCCAAGGCAAAATATTTGCCGCCGAACTGTGCCCCGTAGCCCAGTTTTCGCGAGGCTTCCAGCAGCTTGTCTTCCATTGCCACATCGCGGAAGGCCTGGCCGTGCTCATTGCCTTCGGTGGGAAGGGTGTCGTAATACTTGGTGGTGGCAATCTTGACGTGTTTCAGATTGGCCTCGGCGCTGGTGCCGCCGACCACAAAGGCCACGTGATAGGGAGGGCAAGCCGCGGTGCCCAAAGTACTCATCTGTTCCAGCAAAAATTTTTCCAGCGCTACGGGTCGGAGAGTGGCGCGGGTTTTCTGGTAGAAAAAGGTTTTGTTGGCCGAGCCTCCCCCCTTTGCGATGAAGAGGAATTGGTATTCCATCCCCTCCTTGGAATAGATATCGATCTGAGCGGGAAGGTTGGTACCGGAATTGATCTCCTGGTACATGTCGAGGGGAAGGTTCTGGGAATAACGCAGGTTTTCCTTGGTATAGGTATTGTAAACCCCTTCGGACAGGCGCTCGGCATCGTTTACTCCGGTCCAAACCTGCTGGCCCTTATAGGCGACGATTATGGCCGTACCGGTATCCTGGCAAAACGGAAGGATGCCGTGGGAGGAAACCTCGGCGTTTTTCAACAGGGTCATGGCAACATTGCGATCATTGGCCGAGGCTTCGGGATCGTCCAAAATCGCGGCCACCATATCCAGGTGCTCGGCCCTAAGGAAAAACGCAATATCGCGCATTCCGGCCTGGGCCAGCATGGTGAGCGCTTCAGGTTGAATTTTAAGGATGGGTCTGCCCTCGAATTCAGTTGTTTCGACGTAGTCGGAGGACAGAAGGGCGTACTCGGTCTTATCCTCACCCAAGGGGAAAGGATCGACATAAGAAAATTCGGGTTTGGTCATGCTAGTAAATTTTCAATCATCTCTGAAAGGAAGGGGTCAAGACGTAAAAAGTTATGCCTTACAGGGTCAGTTGTCTTGTAAAAGTGTATGGAGTGCAACGGAATACAGTTTTTAAGACCTGACCCTTTTCTTCCGTAAGGCATCACTTTTCTACGGCATGACCCCGACTGGCGTCCATACTATATTCCTCTACAAACTTGCTTAACTAAACGCCATTCGGGTCAAACCGGAATGGTACTGAGTTAAGCGGTTCGATTACTCCGGTGTAAAGGTTTCCCGGTGCTCCGGGCCGCCATCGACATTATAGTGGGTAAAAATTATCGTAGGCGTACCCTGGTCCCGGTAGACGCGAACCCCCAGGAATCCACCGGCGATGCGAAGAAATTTATGGGCCTCTGTGCGTTTGGAATATTGAAAACCCCCGGCATGCACATCGGAACCCGCCCCGACGGAAAACTCGCGGACGCCGGTTCTTGGGTCCACCGTGGCATATTGCCAATGGCGGTCCCCGCAAATGACGAAGGCGTCTTCCTCGCCACCCAGAAAATCGCGCACCTGGTCGCCCTCCCAGGTAAAGCTTTTGTTGGAATGATTATCGTTTTTGCTTTCCCGGTCGGGACCCACGATGGGAGTGGGACTTATCAGGATGCGGAAGGTGGCATCCGATCGGGAGAAACTGTCAAACAGCCATTTCTTCTGCTCTTCCCCCCAGATGGTTTTTCCAGGGCCATCGGGAATTTTGTTGGGGCTCCTGAAATCCCGGCCTTCCACCATCCAGATCTGCAGGTCTTTACCCCAACGCACAGTGCGATAGGTCTTCTCCCCCATGGGAACCTGCTCGCGGTACAAGGCCAACCCCATTTCCCAGGTGAGGTCGCCATAGGTCTGTCCCGGCCAAGAGTCGTTCTTCAGGGTTTCGTGATCGTCCTTGATAAAATAAGCGGGGAATTGCCGGTAAAAATCGACCTGGTAGGGCAGAGAAAAAATGCGATTCCACTTGTAACGGGCAAATTCCGCGTTGCGAGCCCAGGGATTGGCCTTGTCGTAGTATACGATATCCCCTGCGTGAACGAGAAAATGGGGTTTTATGACCCGGGCCATGGATGGGTAGATCAGGTGGCCATGGATCAAATCATCCCGGCGATTGAAGTCGTGGCATGTCACTACGGTAAAGTTGACTTCTTCCTCCGCATCCTCTGGCCAGGCAGTGCTGAATTGACCTTCCACCCTGTCGGATATTTTACCTTCCTGGGAGCGCGCTTCCATGACCAGATCGTAGTGGGTGCCCGGCTGGAGATTTTCCAGAACGATCTGGGCTGTATGATCCCGGTCATTCCCAACCGGCATCCAGTCTTGGGATACAGTTCCCTTCCGGTCCTGTCTGGGCCAATAGGTCAGGCGCACTTGCCCCGGCGCCCCCATCAAGCTGAATTCCATGTCAGCCAGTGTGGCTCCATCCGGCATTTTGCTGTGGTATTCCATTTTCGGAGTGCCATCTGACTTCTTTTGCCCGGAGTCCACGGGGTACTCGACCCAACTCCTGCCCTGGGTGTTGAAAAACCGGGTTTGGGTAAGACGGGTCCAGATGATGGCGGAATCCCGGGTCACTTCGCCGATTTTGAGCGCATTGCCGAAGTAAGGTCCCGTGTCGGCAAAAAGCCATAACGGAATCAATAGCGCTGGCAGTAAGGTTCGTTTCATGTGTGAGGTCGATTAATGTCGCCAATGATTTCGCTGCAATTCGGGAAGGGATTTGAGATTACATACTCCTCCTTGTCGACACATTCCGCAGCATCCTAGCCCGCATATCTCACAAACTTTCTACTGCGCTCCGGTATGTCGGCGCTGGCGGGGATTTCCCTGGATTCGGGACTTTGCAGGGTGTCGACCCGGCTTCACCCCCGAATCTGCACGAAACCCCCACCAGCACTCGACCTCCGTTCGCTCGCTACGAATTTTGTGAGAAATGCGGGCTAACTCAGCAGGGGTCAAACCTGAATGGCACCAGGTTAAAGCCTCCGGTTCTTGGGATAGGCTCCAGAGTATTGGTTTCAAGTTGTAGGAGCGGCTTTACGCCGCGATTGCTTCGGGGCCTTTTCGGGGGATCGCGGCGTAAAGCCGCTCCTACACGAAATTGAGTTTTAAATCCCGGTTTCCGGGATAGGCTCTAGTTAGACATCCCGGCTTAGTAAATCCTACTGAAACCAAATCCCTAACGCAGCTCTCCCTTATGCTTTATCGAGTCCAGCGCTATAGCGAAAAAGATGATGAGGCCTCTTACTATGGTATAGATGAACGGCGACGCATTCATCATGGCCAATCCATTCATAATGGTGGTTATGAGAATAATACCAATTACGGCGCCGGGGAATATATTCCCTTTTCCCCCGAAAAGACTTGCCCCACCCAGAACTGCGGCAGAGATCACCAGGAATTCATTCCCTTCACCGAACCCGGCGGCCACACTTCCTATCTGGCCAGCCGACAGTATTCCGCCCAGAGCCCCCAAACCACCGCATATCATGTAGGCGATAATGATATTGCGCTTTACTTTAATGCCGGCACGTTGCGCATTCCGGGTGGAATTTCCTATGGCCATCAGGTGGCGGCCATAAGCCGTGTGGTGCAACACAAAATGAAATCCTATAAGGACCAGAATGAAAAAGATCAGCACATTGGGAATGGGTCCCAAGCGGCCATTGGACAGTCCTCCAAGCACGGAAACATTGATGGAAGCCGAGCCGGAAATCTTTAACCCCAGTCCCCTCAGGATGCTTCCCGTAGCCAGGGTCACGATGAAGGGCAGAATGCAAAACCGCGTCACCAATACTCCATTGATACATCCCACCGCACAACCCAGGGTCAATACCAGAGCAAGCACTAAACAGGGTCCCCTGGCATCGGCAAAATAGGCTTCAGGAATTATTTGTGAGGTCGTAACCAGGTAGCCGACCATTGTGGAAATGAAGAACATGCTGCGCCCCACGGATATATCGATTCCCACAACCATCAGCACGAACACCATTCCGACTACGGCGATTCCCAAAGGGGAAGCCTGTTGCAAGATCAATAAAAGATTCTGGACCGTTAAAAACCGGCTGTTTGCCATCGAAAAAGCGACCACCAAAAGCACAAACACGACATAAATGCCGTACCGGGTAAGTAAGGAAAGGTATTCCACACCGGGTTGCCTGCGTTCTGATGCCATTATCCTAACCTCTTTCCACCAAGGCTAACTCCAAGATTTTTTCCTGATCGTAATCCGGTTTTGTAATGTTGCCGGTGATACATCCGTCTTTCATTACCAGTATACGATCGCATGTTCCGATGAGTTCCTCGATTTCAGAGGAAATAAACAACACGGCGGACCCGCTTTTCGCCAGGTCGACAATAATGGAATAGATCTCGAACTTGGCTCCGACATCCACACCCCGGGTTGGCTCATCCAGTAAAAATATTTTCGGATCATTCATTACCCATTTACCTAAAACGACTTTTTGCTGATTGCCGCCTGACAGGGTGTTGGCTAACTGATGTTCATAGTCCGATACTATTATCTTCAGGTCTTCGATTGCCTTTAGATTATGTTTTTCTTTTTCCTTGAGGTCGACCACCCCGAATCGATTCACCAGACGGGAAATCTTCACCAGGCTTAAGTTCTCGTCCACGGATTTGGTCATCAGCAGGCCCTCATGACGCCGGTCCTCGGTGATAAACGCTACGTCCTGTTGGATACAGGCTTCGGGATTCAAGGAAGAAGGCTCCCGGGAATGGAACACGACCTCACCCTCATCCATTTGCTCCACGCCAAACAAAACCTTGGCAAGATCAGTTCTTCCTGCCCCCATTAACCCGTACATGCCCACAATCTCCCCGGCTTTCAGCTCGAGTGAAACACCCCTTACCTTATCGGCCCATTTTATGTTTTTTACCTCTAACAGCACGGAGTCCTGAATGTCCTTTTCGATGGACGGGAATACCTGGGTCATCTCCCGGCCCACCATGCTTTTTATGAGTTCGTTCTCGGAAAAACCGGAAGCATCTTTGGTCTCAATTATTCGACCATCCCGAATTACCGTAATTCGATCGCACAACCGGCGGACATCTTCCAGGATATGCGAAATATAGATGATGGAGATCCTCCTCGATTTCAGCTCTTCGATGGTTTTGAAGAGATCTTCCTTTTCTCTTTTTGAAAGCGAAGTCGTCGGCTCATCGAAAATCATGATTCGGGCCTTTTTCATCAGGCCCTTTGAAATTTCCACCATTTGGCGTATTCCTGCCGGCAGGTCTTCAACTATTGAGCCGGGCTTCACCGGAAGGGAAAACCGGTCTATACACTCCTGGGTTATTCGTCGGATCTTTTTCCGATCGATGGCTCCGAAACGATTTTTGGGAAATCCATCGATGAACAGATTCTCCGCTACGGTCAAGTTGGTAAAAAGGTTCAACTCCTGGTGGATAAACGCGATTCTCTTTTCTGTGGCGCTCAAGGGGCTCCGAGGGGAATAGGGTTCACATTCCAGTTCCATGCTCCCGGAATCCATGGGAAGCACACCCCCAATTATATTCATCAAGGTAGTCTTCCCCGCTCCGTTTTCTCCAACCAACCCCAGGATCTCTCCTTTCCTCAATTCAAAATTGAGGCCATGCAGTACTTGCACGCCGGTGAAACTCTTTCTGACATTCCTGATTTCGAGTATGGCGTCCGACATTTCTATTCCTCTCGACTCAACCCCCTCTTCGACGGCGATTGAACACATAGGTTGACATGGCGGACACTACTACCAGCAGGCCCAAGACGATCATGATGGTGTACCAGCCTACCCCGAGAAGATTCATGGAATTGTTCAGCAGGGTAATAAACAAAACCCCGAGAAGAGTTTTATTTACGCCGCCAAATCCTCCCGCGGTACTGGTTCCACCAACGATGACACTGGCTATGGTGGTGAGAAACATCTTATCGCCGAGAGATGCCATACCCACCTGATTGCGTGCGGTTGCTATGATGCTTGCGACCCCGGCGAGAAGCCCGCAAATAACCATCAACCACACAATTGTTTTCTTCACCGGGACACCCGAGATAAAGGAAGCTATTGGATTAACGCCGGTCGCATATACCCGCTTTCCGAAAATGGTGCGATTCAACAGCCAGTTCGAAAAGAGCCAGATTGAGAAAGCGATCAGAACGGGCACGAGAAAATACTTTCCCTCACCTCCAAGCACAAAAAATGCCTCCGGCAAGCCGGAGATGGATGAGGTTTCGCTGACCATGCTGGCAAATTGAACCGCGACCCCCAGGACGATCAGTTGCGTGGCCAAAGTGGCCACAAAGGAGGGCATTTTTAACTTCACAACGGAAAGGCCGTTTGCCAAACCCACCAGAACCCCGATGCCCATCATGGCTAGGATGGCAACGGGAATGGACAAGGCCGGCTCCGCAGCCAGGGGAGATAATGCCATGATATAAGCGCCAACCACACTCCCCAGGGCCAGAACGGATGTGACCGAAAAATCTATCCCGCCATTGAGCACCACAAAGGTCAGCCCGCAGGAGATGATTAACAGATCCGCCGATTGCAGCAGATAATTCTTCAGGTTATAGACCGTAAAAAAATGAGGCACAAAGAAGATCGCCAGAAGAAAGGACACGATCAGGAGTGGCAATATGGGCATTTCCCGCAATACGCCCAAGATAATGTCCTTCATGTTTTTGGCCATATATCTCATTCCGATTATCCGGATTGTGAATCGTGCGGTTACACGAGAGGAAATTAGATTACCGGGCTATTTTAAAAGCGGGTAACTCCAGACCGCCGGCGCAGCCTCTGCAAAGTTGTCAATGGTTACGATTTGTCCCTCATCGTAAATGATGTTCTCGGGCGGGGATTGACCTTCGATAAGTTTAAGGGCCCATTCCACCGCGAGTCGGGCTTCGAGAATTGCATCTTGCGCGGCATCCGCCCAGTTGTAGCCATCTTTCAAATACTGCATTCCCAATTCATCGCCGTCAAAACTGACCACGGGAAAATGATTGGGCTCGCCTATCTTCGCCCAACGGCCGTGCTGCTCCAGAACGGACCTGATAGGTGGCCACAGGTAATCTGAAGGCGTAACGATGAGATTCGCATCGGGATTGGCCTGCAATGCATTCTGAAGCCCTTTCAATGCCGTATCCAGATTCCATTCCGTCGGGACTTCCGCCAGGAGGTTGAACACATCCGGATTTTGGGCAATCGCTTCACGATGGCCTGCTTTGCGGAGCACCGCATTTTCATCGCTCAGGTTACCGACCAACAGCACTACCTTGTAGGTTTTACCTTGGCGCCGCGCAATATCGGCAAAGGCGTTGAGAACCTCTCTGGCCATGGCCTTGTTATTGGCGACGATCTGAACATCCGGAAGAATGGCGCCGGAAACAGATCGATTAATCATTACGATCGGGACCCCCGCCGCTCTACACTTCCTTATGGATTTAACGATGGCCGAGCTGTCCTTGGGAAAGCAAAGTATGGCATCTACTTGCCGAGCGATCAGGTTTTCAATTTGGACGTTTTGTTTGGCCGCATCACCTTCCGCCATAACCGAAATAAGTTCCGCTCCCCGTTTTTTGGCCTCTTCTATCACGGCTGAGTGGTTCACAACCAGCCAGGCTGATTCCAAAGAATCGTAGGACAAACCAAGGGTAATAGACTTGGCTCCCTTTGACTCGTCCCGGTCCTTGCTTCCACAACCGGTAATCATCCCCACGGCCAGGACCAAGGCCGCAAGTGTTATCTTCATACGCACCGGGTCACCTCCTTTCCTTCCGGTTTTCCAATAGTTCCTCGAACCTTGCGGATGGCCCCAATCACCCCCACCGTGTCGCCGAGACGGGAGGCGATGACTTCACACTGCGTCAGCTCTTTAAAAAGCAACCAGCAGTTGTCACGCATGGTCTGGTTAATCGTTGGCAAAACCCAATGGCATCGTTCAGCAAGACCGCCCACAATCACGATTTTCTCAGGTTGCACCGTTAATACCACATTGGCACAAAGCCGTCCGAGCAAAACCGAGACCCGTTTCAGGATGTCCATCGCCACCGCGTCCCCCCGTTCGGCCGCTTGGAAGACCATGGGCGAGGTCACCTTCGCAGGGTCCCGGCCACAAAACTCCCGTAGGAGGGTTTGCTTGCCGTCCTCGACGGCCAAGCGACCGTGCTTGGCGATGCCGCTGCCGCAGACCATGGTATTCACACATCCTCTTGCACCGCAAATACAGGGCCAATCGTCATCGCTGACCCGTGAATGACCGAATTCGGGGAAAAGATGATTGGGGTATTCTTGCACCTCCCCGTCGATCACCAATCCTGCCCCAAGACCCGTACCCCAGGTCAGTACGGCAAATCGTTGGCAGGTCTTTCCCATCCCGGCCCACTGCTCACCCCAAGTGGCGGTAACGGTATCGACGTCGGCCACCACCGGGACTCGGTAACGTTCCGCTATAGGCTGGGTCAGCGAGGAACCCGCCATAAAATCCCAATCGGGACCCCAGAAAATGACGCCGTTCTGACGGTTCACCACGGCGGGCACGTCGATCCCGATTCCGAGAAGTTCCCGGCGGTTGTATCCCGCTTCTTCCAGGGCCCTATCGGTGCCCTCAAATATTTGCCGCAGCATCCGGTCGGGCGAACTGCGCAGGTAGGGTCGCTTGGTATAATACTTGAGTTCAGGCTGCTCTTCGGCGACGGCAAACCGCACATTGGTTTTACCGAAATCGATTCCGATATAGCATCCCCTCATGGCATCGTCCTTGTCCCTATCTGGCCTTCCGCGAATTTGCTGCCGAAAGTAGGGCCAGGATTTTCTCGGCCATTTTTTGATCGATAATAAGCGTGGTTATCAAGCCGGTCCGCAAGGCCCCCAGAACGGCTTCGGCTTTGTCGACCCCGTAGGCTACCGCTGTCAGACAATCGATCCGTTTAAGCTGATCGTAACTGGCCGAAATAATTCGATCCTCAAGTCCATTTTCAATAATCCGCCCTTGGCGATCGAAGTAAATCCCGCACATATCGCCTACCGCTCCGGCATCGATCAATCGTGGCAGATGCTCCTCTCCCACGTAGACGACCATTCCCGTAACAGGGGGTACCACCCCGATCCCGATGCAGCCTAGACTCACTTGGTCCCAAAGACCGATGACGTCGCTTATGCCGACTTCAAGCATCAGGGAATTGCGCAGTTCCGGCGTGCTCACCACCATGGGAAGCGACAGAAAATGAGGAGTAGCGTGCAGGTGTTCAGCAGCACGTACCACGAGTTGATTCATCTGGCTGTGCATACCCGAGTGGCCGGACTCGCCCATGAGGGGGAGCACATCGATCCCCAGCAAGTGCGGAGGCTTCAACAAGTCCACTATCAGGTTGGTCGTTCGCCCCCAGCCCAGGCCGAACCGATCGCCTTCCCTGAGATACCCGGTGAGGAAGTCAGCAGCGGCGGAGGCCACGGCACGATTGGCCAGTTCCCGTGAAACATGTGGATTCGGAACCACCATCGCTTGACCGACACCTGTCTCATTTTTCAATTCGGCGGCCAAATCGGTGCAGGCGTTATCCTGATCGATTATTTGAATGTGAACGATCCCTGCATCCCTGGCGCGTTGAAGGTATTGGGCAATTAACGAGCGTGAAACCCCGAGCCGGCCGGCAATCTCCCGCTGGGACATGTTCTCTTCAAAGTACAAACGAGCGACTTGGACCAGGGTCCTTCGGATCAGGGTTTCATCCACTTTCTTTTTAACCATCTTTAAAATAATTCAGGGTTGGTGTCGGGTTCGGCCTCACTCTATCAAAGCCAGGGGCGTATTGATGGGAACCGTTTCGCCCTCGGGTACCAAGATCTTAGTTACCACCCCGGAAGCTGGGGAATCAATTTCGAAAACAGCCTTGTCGGTTTCGATTTCCAGAACTATCTGTCCCTTTTTGACCGTTTGGCCCTCTTCCACCATCCAGGAGGTCACAACCCCCTCTTCCATTACTTCCCCCAACATGGGCATGGTTAATTCTGTCGACATGGATGTTTTCGATTTGATGGGTTAATGTAAAACAGTGTGCTTTCCGCGCGTTCCACGCAACAACTCAACTACCGCCCCTGCGATCGATTCCGCGCCAGGAATACACTGCCGCTCGAGAGTCGGTCCGTAGGGAATGCCCGTACGCATGCCGCAGTGACGTTTTACGGGCCGCTTGAGGTCTGCAAAACAGTGTTCATGAACCACCGAGGAAGCTTCGCCGCTCCAACCCCCTTCAGCCGATGCTTCCGTAACAACCAGGCAGAGCCCGGTTTTTCTCACTGAATGGGTGATCGTTTCCTTGTCCAGGGGCCACAAGGTGCGCGGGTCGATAACTTCACAGGAAATTCCTTCCTCCTGAAGGTGCTCGGCCGCTTCGAGCGCAAAGGAAACCATCCACGAGGTGGCAATGATAGTGACGTCCTCACCGGTCCGTTTGACTTCGGCCTGACCAAGGGGAATCAGGTATTCCTCCTCCGGCACTTCGCCTTTGTCGAAGTAGAGCGCTTTGTGCTCGATGAACACCACCGGGTTGTCATCGCGAATAGCCGACTTGAGCAGTCCCTTTACGTCATAGGGCGACGAGGGCATTACGGTGATCAAGCCGGGCACATTGACAAACCAGTTCTCGAGACTCTGCGAGTGCTGCGAGGAATTGCGGCGCCCTGCCCCACCCTGGGTTTTAAAAACCATGGGCAACTTTACCTTACCATTCGAGAGTTGGTGCCACTTGGCAGCGTGGTTCACGATCTGGTCCATGGCGATCGTGATAAAGTCAATATACATGATTTCCACGATGGGTCGCATTCCCATCGCCGCGGCACCTACCCCGCAACCGGCAATTGCCGCTTCCGAAATGGGAGTATCCTTGATCTGGTCCGGACCAAACTTCTCCAGCAAGCCCGTTGAAGAGCGGTAGAGGCTTCCCCAACGCCCGACGTCTTCGCCGATCAAAAAGACGTTTTTGTCCCGGACCATTTCCTCCTCGTAGGCTTGCCGAATCGCTTCTCCGAAAGTGATTTTTTGCATCTGTTCTCGCGTGTTTAAAGGGTGAGGGATTGCGGACCTCTTACCTCCCAAGCGTTTTCCAGCGGTATGCCTACATGATCGACGGCTTCTTCCAGGGAGGGAAATTCCTGTCTGAGAGCCCATTCCTGTAGCGTCTCAAGCTTCTTTTCCATCTTCTGCTCCATAGAGTCCAGTTCAACGGCCTCCACACCGCCCTGCAAAAGCTTTTCCCTGGCACGCTTCAGCGGTTCATTTTCCCGGGCTGCTGCAACCTCCTTCCGGTCCCGGTAGGTCCCTTCCGGATCTCCCACGTAGTGGCCCCGGATCCGGTAAGTCACCGCTTCAATCATCACCGGGCCCTTACCCCTGCGGCATCGGTCAATCGCTTCGTTAGCTGCTCGGCGGGATTCTTCCACATCGTTAGCGTCCACCGTGATCTCCTCCAGCCCATACCCGCGGGCCCGCATGGAGATTCGCTCACAGGATACGAACTCCTTGACTGGCATCGCTTCGGCAAACTGGTTGTTTTCGCACACGAACACTACAGGCAGGTTCCAGATGGCAGCCAGGTTCAGACCCTCGTGGAAGGTTCCATGGTTGGAGGCGCCATCGCCGAAAATACACATGCAGATCCGGTCGAGTTCCTTCTGTTTCATGGCCAAGGCGAAACCGGTGGCCAGGCCCAGGTTGCTTCCCACCACCGAACCACAGTAAAAGTGGTTCTCAGGCGCCAGAAACTGCATCGCCCCGCCCAGGCCGCCGCTGCAGCCGGTACGCCTCCCCATCATCTCGGTCAGGACCGCTTCGAGCGAACAACCCTTCGCCACGGCATGGCAGTGCGGCCGGTGAGTGGAGAGAAGGACATCTTCCGGTTTCAAAGCGCCACAAAATCCCACCGCTACCCCCTCCTGGCCTTCATAAGGATGATAGCCCGAATAGATGATGTCCTTCATCTTGAGGATTCGGCATAGCTCATCGAACCGTCGTAGCAGGAACATCTCAGCGTAAAATTGTTTGAGTTCCTTCATTGAGCTTCAGCCTCCCTCCCTTTCCAGGGCCAGCACGCGAACCGGACAGGAATCCAGGCCTTCGATCGGCAGGGGCAGAATTAGAATTTCGAACCGGTTCGACCGCAATTTGTCAAGGTTGGTCAGCGATTCCACCATGGCCACATCGTTTTCGAAGAGAAGAACATGTACGGGCTGGTCGTCGCGCCCGCGGACCTCCAGGCCTGTGGCATCCGTGCCGATACAGTGGATGCCGGCTTCCTTCACCAGATAGCGGGTGGCTGCAATGGAAAGAACTGGGCGATCATGCCCTTGAGGTGTCTTCCAGAGCTTGTGCATGTCGGTTCGGATAAGCACAATGTCCCCATTCCGAACTTCCACCCCGCAATCGAGAATCTCCCGCAGGGTGATCTCCTCATCCTTCTTCTTGTGGGAAAAATCCAGCAATACGGCCTCCCCTATGAGCCGATCCAGGGGATAATCCGCCGCGTTCTTGCCATTCTTGACGTGATGGTAGGGAAACTCGACATGGGTTCCCACGTGGGAGCTCATCCTCACCTCCTGAATGATATACCAGATATCTTCCCGGCGCTCGATGGTATGGGAGCTCACGCGTGCGGTCTTCGCCATGGCCTCATCGGCATTGAAGGTTTCAATTTCGAGCGGAAACTCCTCCTGCCCCGGCACCATTCGGTGGCTCAATTCAACAATTCGTCCCGATTTCAACATGGTCCGCTTATATAGCTTGGATGCGGCAAAATTTATAGCCCCGCCGAGCCGGGAAACAAGGTTGGATCGGTCAAAAAAGGCAACCCCGGCAAGCGGTCGCGAATGGCTTGGTAAGTCACGTTTTCGTTCAGATCCGGGAGTTGGCAGAGTTCTGACGCCTTGAGCAGGCGCAAGGGCAGCCGATCGGGGTAGTTGGAATTGAATACATAGCGCTTCTTTCCATCCGCCATTTCGTAGTAGATCGCTCCTTTCCGTTCCCTGAAGGGATCGTAACATCCCTTCATCCCGTCCATTACGGCGTAGGAAAAAACCAGGGGTTGGCTGGAAGGATTGATCTGCAGATGTCCGAAGTCGGGCGGCACTACAAAGGTTTCTCCCGCCTTCACCTCGACCAAGGCTGCATCTTCGACCTTTTCAAACGGGGGTCTCGCCTTCTGCAGAAGAAAATGTCCCTTGCCGAACAGCACCGAATAAATTTCAGGTGTGCCCATATTACACGGCTGGACGGGCGGATGATACTGACCGGAACTCTTTACGAATTCGCCGCCGAATACTCCGGGAGTGAAGATCACGATGCCGTAGGCCACGTTCGCTTCCCTCCACACAGGCCCATCTTCCTGGAAATAAAGGGCTGAAGTGTAGCGGTATATCACACGATCTTCTTCATCGATCGGGTTTGCCCAAACCCCCTTGAGGTCGTGCAACTTTCGAATGCGGTAGGACGGCTCGTTCAAACCTTCGCCCAATATCAGCTCACACGAATCAACATTGAAGCTTACGGGCAACCCGCATGCGGCCTGGAGACTCTCAACCATCTGCTTTTTCCTGTCCTTTGTTGTTTCCTCCGATTTCGCCGGCTTTCCTTCCAGGGGGCTTCCAGGCTTCCACTTCAATCATAACCTTCACACTGTCCTGCAGGGTTTGCAAATAGCGGGCTACTTCCGCACCGTCCAGCATCCTATGGTCGGCGGTCACGGTGAGTTCCATCGTACGGGCCGCCACCAGCGTACCGTCGGCATCCTTCCGCACCGACTCTTTGGGCGTCCCCACACCCAGAATAGCAGCCTGGGGTGGATTGATCAGCGGTGTGAAACGAGTAACCCCAAACATACCCAAGTTGCTGATGGTAAAGGTGCCATCGGTGAAGTCTTTCATCCTCAGGCGTTTTCGGGAAGCCCTCGTCACGAGATCCTCTAAAGCGGCCGCCGTCTCGTAAACAGTGAGGGTCTCCGCCCAATGAATTACCGGTGCTGTAAGTCCCTGAGGGGTATCCATGGCTACGGCCATATTGACAGAATCGTGCAGGACGACCGCGTCCTCTTCGTACCGTCCATTCAGGCGGGGATGCTCCACCAAAGCGCGCGCGGCCAACCAGATCAGCAATGCGGTAAAACTGACCCCGTATTCCGCATCCCTTATATCCGAATTGATCCGGTTCCGCAGTGCGGCCAGTTCATCCGCGCACAACTCCATGCCGACCGAAAACTGAGGTATCTCACGAGCGCTTTGCACCATGCGCCGGGCCGCCGTTTTTTGGACCATGCTCAACGGAATCCGGGTAAGGCTTTGTCGATCGAATTCCTCGGGCGGGACGCCATGGAGCATCGGTCGCCGAGGAGGTTTATTCTCAATCATGTAATCATCATTCAACTAATGATAACAATTGTCAATAACATTTGTTATCATTAGGTGCCGCCTCACCCTATGATCCCTCCCCTTTTTCGATCTATAGGGGTCGACGCACCTCGCCAGGGTCAAAAGTCCAAGCGACTTGCACCGCCTTGACGAGGCTGAAATATCCCTTCGGTATTTTTTTAAGGAAGATTCTGTTCTGCGGTGAAGGATAAAATCAAACGATTTGGATTGATTTCCTACAAAATTGTGTGATTTGTAAGGAATGAAGACTTTGCAGGCAAAAGTCACTTCTAAGGGTCAAATAACCCTTCCTAAGCAGCTTCGGACAAAACTGGCTATCCGGAGCGGTGACCGGCTGGAGTTTACCTTGGAAAGGCCAGACCGAATTTCCCTGCGCAAAAAGCGGGCCCCGGGTTCTTCGGCAGGTTGTGGCAAGCCATTCCTTAAAAGGCAACCGAAAGCGGTCACCATCGAAGATATGGATGAAGGAATCCGGCAAGCCATTAGCCGCAAGCACGGATCTCTTCATCCCGGGAAGTGATAGCTTTCGATACCAATTACCTTGTTCGCCACATCGTCCAGGACGATGAAGAACAATGCGCCATCGTTGCCACCGAATTGGCCAATGAAATCAAAAAGGAGCGGTCGATAAGAATTTTCGATCTCGTCTTGATGGAAACTTCATGGGTTCTCGAAACGGTCTATGGATTTGATCGGGTAGCTTGGGCTCAAGTCCTCGAGGAATTATTGGACGATTCTGCATTCAGTTTTGATGATCCGGGTCGCTTGCGCAAAACTATCAAGATGTATCGACAAGGAAGAGCAGGTTTTGCCGACTACCTGATTGCCGAAACCGCTTGGTCCAAGGCTCTTGAATTGAGAACTTTCGACAAAACCCTTCTGGAGGAAATGGGATAGAATTTTAGTTCCAAATCCCGGTCCGCGAAGCTCGAAAAGTTAATCGCCAATCCGCTTCAGGCCGCCTAGCCCGCATGTCTCACTTACCGAGCGAATGCGACATCTCCCAATTTTCTACTGCGCTCCGGTATGTCGGCACTGGTGCGGACTTCGTTGGATTCGCTACTTTGCAGGGTGTCGACCCAGCTTCACCCGCTCATCTGCTCGAAACCCGCACCAGCACTCGACCTCCGTTCGCTCGCCACGAATTTTGTGAGACATGCGGGCTAGGGGAAAGGGTCTCATAGCCTACCGACCTCCCGCATGGGATCCAACCATCCTTTCCTGCCAGGACGCATAAAGTTTTTGCAGACGCTGGAAAATCTCCGGATGCTCTTTGGCAAGATCACGGCTCTCGGAAGGGTCCTCTCGCAAGTTGAACAGGCGGGTGCCTTGCAGGAGTTTTGTCCGGTTGACGATGCCTCGGGTGGGCTCCCTGGGACTACGACCGCCTTGATGGAGCAATTTCCAATCGCCGGATCTCACGGCGTAACTGTCCTGCCCGCTGCCCCGCCAGCGCCAATACAGGGCGCGATCCTCATCGAGATCCTCGACGATTTTCGGGATGGGCTCTCCGTCGAGACCCAGTGGCAGTTCGATACCTGCCGCCTGCAGGCAGGTGGGTAAAACATCCAGAGTTGAGATCGGCCCGTCCCAGGTCTCGCCACCGTGTGGATCACCCGGCCGGGACAGGATAAACGGAACCCGAATGCCCCCCTCCCACAACGTGAACTTGCTTCCGGCGAGCGGCAGATTCCAGGCCCCGGTCGTGGGGGGCCCGCCGTTGTCCGAGAACAGGATAACGATGGTGTTATAGGCCAGCGAAAATTCCTCCAGGGCGTCCAGAACGCGTCCGATGTTGTCGTCCATACAATTGAGGTTGGCCAGGTAGAATTGGCGCATCTCTTCATCGGTTATTTCGCCGAGCGTGATGAATCGCTTGAACCATGTTTCATAGCTGCCGTCGGTTTCCGGATCGTACCTGGGGATCTCCCTGACACCAAACTTGTCGAGATAGCGCTTGGGAACCTGATGGATTGAATGGTGCACCGAGTTGTAAGACAGAGTGACAAAGAAAGGGTCCTTGTCGTGGCGCTTGAGGAATTCGATCGTCGCATCAGTGAAGATTTCCGTCAGGTAGCCATCCTCGAATTCCTTGCGGCCACGATTGTGCATGAGCGGACCCACCACGGCGCTGTGCCCCCTGGGGTCTGGGGTGCGATCCTCTATATCCTTGGACAAGAGGAAGTAATCGTGGCCATGCGCCGAAAATCCAAGAAACTCGTCGTAGCCATGGTTCAACGGATACTCGGGGACATCCCGATCGTGGTAACCCAGGCCAAAATCGCTTTTGCCGAAACGGGCTGTGGTGTAGCCTTTGGCATTCATGATTTCAGCTATGTTTGGGACATCTTCAGGCAATCCGGGACTCCAACTGGATTCCGGGTCCCAGCGATGCTGATACCGCCCGGTATGCCATCCGGCGCGTGAAGGACTGCACACGGGAGCCGTAACGTAAGCCTCCGTAAAGAGCACTCCGCGAGCCGCCAACCGGTCCATGTTCGGCGTGTGGACATCCGTCGCATGGTGCCTGAAGGCGCTCAGATCAGCGTATCCCTGATCGTCCGTAACGATAATGAGGATGTTGGGAAGGCCTTGCTCTGTCCCTTTCGCCCAAGCTGCCAAGAGCAGGACTAGGGCAAGGATGGCCAGGGATTCGGGTTGTTTTGTCATAATGCAGTTGAAGAATTTGTAAGGTTGTGAATGGGGGTATGCATGTTCCCGGTTTCCATTCAAGGCTCATGACTACCTTTGACAAAGGGAAAGCCCCCGGCCAAACCCCATGGCCAGGGGCTTTCATGGTATAGACTACAAACTACAACAATCTAGAACCTGAAAGTGTTGGTCAGGAAAAACTCTTGCGGAAGGGGATTGCGGTAAACCGCAACTTGGCCATCCGGATTAGTAACCACTACTATCGGAACGGAATCCCCAATGGCATTTCTAACGTTCAGCTGAATTTTCCAATCGATTTTGTCGGTGAGTTTCCGCGTATGACCAATCCAGATGTCTCCATTTAATTTATCGGAACCGAACCAAGGATTGCCAATATCCGGGACACGGGCTCCGTCGGAATTCGAAATGAGCGGATAGCCCGTTGCAACCTCATCCTGCCAACGAATGCCCACTCCGGCGAAAGAACCTTTAAGGAATCCGCTATCGAAATCATAAGTAGTAGCCAGATTCACGCGCCACTCACGCAATTCGGGGTTAAGCTGCCCATCCTTGGCAAGGATGGCAGCAAGAGGCGTGTTCGCTCGCAAATCAAAGCGAGACTTGAACGTAAACGGCGCATTCCTTCCTGGATCATCTCGCCATTGTCCCTTAGGGTCAGTATCTAGAAGATTATTATAAGCGGCTACAATTTGTTTAAGAACAGGCGCGGTATTGTCTTGAATGGTTTCCTGTTGGGAAATATTCAGGAAGGCACGCCAGGAAGGAGTTACGTTGCCTGCCAATTCGAATTCGAATCCTTCGGAGACAAAGTCGGTGGTACCGGTAAGCCCGGGAATGCCATCAATCCTTAATTGCCCATCTTCCAGGCGGTAATTGACAACCTGCTGAAATTCCGGCGGTACCAAATCGGCGATCATGGCATCAAAAAATTCCTCGTAGGAAGCATATTGCCCAACGGCCTCCGGACCTCCGGAAAACTCCAAAGCGCCTTCAATCGTTCCTCCGGAATTTCGATACAAATTCCAACCATTCCACCAACGGCCCGGCGTGTAGACGGCCGTACCGGCTATTCCACCCAATCCTGCATTGGCGCCATTGATCTTGGTCTCAAACCAATTGAACCTGGCGGAAAGCCGATTATCCAGCATGCTCAAGGTAAAACCATATTCGGTGGTTTCTCCACTGGGAGGAGCAAATACCTCGCCCAGTACATTTCGCCTTACTCCAGCTGGCTGAACGTTTTCCGATTCACCGTAATGGACACTCAGTTGAGTGTCGTAGGGAAACTCGAAGGGGACATGTCCTACCAGGCTCCAGGTAAACGTTTCCTCGGTATGTTCGAAGGTTGGCTCATCGGTCAAGACCAACGAATTCTCGACATCAATTGAGTTGTCCGGATTTCGAATAAGCCTTTCGCGCGAGAAAATTTTGATTGTATCTTCCCGCCAGCCAACCATTCCGACCAAAAGGTTATCCAGGAAATAACTCTGCCAACCAAAAACCTCCGAATCTATCTCTTGCCGGTCAATATTTGCCCCGGTGTCAGTTTCAGTGACCCGGAAAGCACCATTAGTCTCCACAAAACCGGTCTCAGGATTAAAATAGATTCCTTTGAAATAGTCTCCGTCTTCAGGTACCGGAGCTGAAATGCTATCGGGTAGGCGTATGTCAGTCCATGACTGAGCGTCAAACTGCGGCCCTGCAAGATAAACCATCTGGAAAACGGTTCTTGGCCAGGAAACAAGCGGTCCAGGAAAACCCTCCTCCCGCAAATCAAGAGTATCATTGTTCCAATAAAGCCCTTTACTTATGCTTACGGTTTCAATCGTTTGCTCATTGTAAAGGCCTGAAAACACATGCCGACCAAGCCAGCTTAGCCCATCCTCCCTTTTGGTAAAGTCGAGTTCGTAAAAGCCGGTAGCGCGAATCGACTCCCGATCGATTTCAGTGTTACTGTTACCAAAGTTTCGAGAGACAATGTAGGGCCGACCCGCGTTCGGATTCAACTCATCATTGGCAAGATACCGGGTTACATCAATTTTTACGTCCGTAGTGCTCGAACCTCCACCCACATTTCCAGTATCCCATGGCAAATGGGAATAACGCTCGTAATTTTGCTGGTCGAAAGCCAATTCAATACCGGCCTTACCTTCCAAAAACAATTGCTCAAGCGTGACATTGGCGGCTTCGAAATCATGCTCCACTCTACTTGTTTTTCCCGACAGCAAGTGATTCTCATTATCGAAAACTCTGCGGTCATTGATGGTGGGGACGGTAAAGCTTGGCGTCTGCTCATTTCCAACAAAACTTCTCGTTCCATGAATATTCCTCTGCGCCCTTCCTTCATTCGGCCCCTGGCCGAACGCATCGAACTGGATACGCCCCATCATTGCCTGGATGCTGGAATCTGAGGGCAAACCAATCGTCGCAGTCTGGGCATCAGGTTGGTTATAGACGGGTGCAAGATGAACAAAGAAGGGTTCAATGACTGAGGCTGGGGCATTGAATCGATTGTAATTCGTGGAAGAATTATCCAGAATGAATTTAGACTGGAAACTCCCATCGGTCACCCAATTGGGAAAGGTAGTACCCTGTAAGTCCGCCAAGGCAGGATTGGGAGGAGCAAACCAGTCACGCAACGCGTTTGCCGGCGGAATAACATTAGGGGGCGTCCCCTGAATACTGCCCGATTCAAAACTGGCACGCAGTGTTAACGGTCCTACATTCTCACTGTTTTCATTTTTAAATAATATAGCCTCACTGGCAATCGTTAAGCGCTTGTCTATTTCGAATGCCGGACGCTGTTGATGTTGGGTGTCCTCATAGAGTCCCATGACTCGGACTGCCAAGCGTCCCTCGATCAACTCTTCATTGTAATCGAAAGTTTCGCGATGACTGCTGCGCTCGCCAAAGCGCACGCTTAATTGACCGAAACTTCGTCCCAACTGGGCTCTTTTCACATCGTTGTTGATAACCCCTCCGGGTTCCCCAATACCAAACAGCAGCGAATTCGGCCCCCGATTCAAGGTCGTACGGGAGGTGTTGTATGCATCAAACGGTATGTTCGTAAGAAAATAGCCCCTGGTCAAAGATGCTCTCGCCAAGCCACGGATCCGTTGGTTTCCCTGAGGAGTTATCCTTATTCCAGAGGTGTTGGCTCTTTGAAAGGTGCGGGTATCCCCAAATCCTGCGAAATTGCCCTGCACACCGCCAACCTCTGCATTGGAAGCATACGAGAGAATCGTCTCCGCATCCGTTGCTCCAGTGTCCTCAAATAGTTCTTGAGTCAAAACGGAGATGGCTGAGGCCACATCCCGCAACGGAGTATTGAGCCGGGTGCCGGCAAGCGTAGTGGTCGCCAGGTAGCCTACATCCTCCTCTTCATCTATGGTGAAGGGACTCAGTTCGTAAATGTCTTCATCCTCCTCTTCTTGCGCTACAAGGGCGAGCGGCAGCGCCGCAGTCAGACATCCGTATAAAATCAATTGGGGCCAGCGATATATTTGCTTCATGGGAGAATCGGGTTGAGTGGTTTCAATTTGGTTTCTGTTGAAATGGCTAAATGCCAAAGCGCATCCCCCTACCGGCCATCCATTGGTTTCCGGACAGGGCCCTTGGACAGTGCTTTTCGGCATTCATACCAATAGATTGGGAGAGGTGGTAACATATGTCAATAACAAATGTTACTTTTCTCCGGAAAATATTTGAGTCGGACTCCCCCATTACCGGCGGCTGCCCCAACGAAGCTGGTTCGAAACCCCGCAAGGCCCGTCGGGGTCATTCCTTCAACCTTTAGCCCGCATGTCTCACTTACCGAGCGAATGCGACATCTCCCAATTTTCTACTGCGCTCCGGTATGTCGGCACTGGTGCGGACTTCGTTGGATTCGCTACTTTGCAGGGTGTCGACCCAGCTTCACCCGCTCATCTGCTCGAAACCCGCACCAGCACTCGACCTCCGTTCGCTCGCCACGAATTTTGTGAGACATGCGGGTTAGCCTTTATTTACCCTCAGCCTCCAGTACCCGGCACCCAGCATCCCAAAAAACGATTGCTTTACGGCAATTTGTCGGCAATTTATCGGTAATATCCAATCGCCGACAAATTACCGTTAAAGTGTCATTCAAACCAAAATACAAAATCACGGCTGAAATCGCCCTTTCCTTGATGAGGATTGAAGCGGCTAAAGAAGCCGTATCCCATCTCCCCATCACACCTGCGCTACTGGTCAGCTTGCGAGAAACGGCCCGTCTCCTCACCACCCATTTTTCGACGATGATAGAAGGCAACCTCCTCACCAGGAAAGAAGTCGAAGAAGTTATCCACCGAATAGGACATTTTACAGGGCGGGAGCGGGATGAAAAGGAAGTCCTGGGATACTACGCGGCTCTCCACCACGTTGAGAACCTCGCTACTAAGGGCACGGAAATTACAGAAACGGACATCAAGCGCATCCATACCCTCCTAATGCGAGGCAGGAATATAAAAGTGAAGCCGTCGCCATACCGCAAAGGGCAAAATGTGATCCGGGACAGCTTGACAAACTCCATTGTCTATATGCCACCTGAACCGAAAGACGTTCCTATTCTCATGGAAGAACTAGTTGAATGGATTTCTGATCAAGGAGAACTTCCAGTCCCGTTAAAAGCGGCAATCGCTCACTATCAATATGCGACGATTCATCCTTATTATGACGGTAACGGTCGTACCGCCCGTCTGTTAACCACACTGATTCTGCACCAGAACGGCTACGACCTGAAGGGACTATATTCATTGGAGGAATACTATGCGCGAAACCTGCCCGCCTACTACCAAGCATTGTCGCTCGGTCCGTCACACAATTACTATCTGGGCCGGGCGAAAACGGATATTACGCCATGGATAACGTATTTCTGCACCGGAGTCGCCGAGAGTTTTGAAGCGGTCAAACGCAATGCCAAAAAGGAAGCGCTAAAAGGAGCAGGTGACAGGTCCTCGCTACTCCGCAAACTGGACGCACGTCAAAGAAAGGCGCTGGAACTCTTTGAGGAAAGCGAGCTTATCACGGCAAACGACATCGCTTCCCTCTTCGGAATAAAACCACGTACCGCACGCGTCATTTGCCAGAAGTGGATCGAAACCCAATTTATCGAGGTCCGCAATCCCGCAAAAAGAAACCGAACCTATGCGCTCGCCAATCAATGGCAGAAGCTCCTGTCACCACTTTAACCCCCAGCCCCCATAATTAATTCCTAATTCCCAATTCTCCCTACCCCTTCAGCCTTTTTAACCTCTGCGCCCTCTGTGGCTTCATCTTGTGTATTATGTGCCTCTTGTGGCTATTCCTTTCTAAAAATCTGTTCCTCATCCGTGCTCATCCGTGGTCAAGCTTTCAACGTATTAGCCCGCGTCGGATCACGACGGAACCAGTTCAAATCCGAACCCGGGCAGGTCACCCGGTCGCATGTATATCCCTTCGGGGCCGCGCGTAATCCCATTTTCTTCCTCGAAACGCCGGTAAATCTCCTTTGGACCACCGGGCCATGGAAGGAACATTTCACACCACGGCGTGTTTTCATTGGCGAAAACGAAGTGAGCTGCCCCACCCCGCCAACCGCCATGAGGAATCACGGGTGTGTTATGAGCCCGAGCGAGCGCATCGATCCAACGCAGCTCAGTCAGACCGCCGCACCAATTCATATCCGGTTGCCAAATATTGGCGGCCTTGTGGTTGGCCAGCAACTCAAAGCCGTATCGCGTCGATTCGTGTTCGCCCGTCGCCATGTGGGTGGAATCGACGCGTGCATTCAGTTGGCCCATTCCGGCATAGTCGTCCGGCATAAGGCATTCCTCCATCCAATACACGCGAAAGGGTTTCAATCTTGCTGCCAACTTCTCCGCGTAGGAAACCGTCAAGGCCATCCAACAATCGAGCATGATCTGACCGTCGGATCCGAGGAGTTGGCGGGCACGTTGCACGAGCGCTTCGTTTTTGTCCAAGCCTTCCTCTCCATCGGCGGGACCATGGGGAAGCGCGAGTTTAATCTTTTTGAATCCGAACTCGACGGCCTGCTCGATGTTGTTGCCGGTACAATATCCGGGCACGCGTTTTTTGGCTGAACCACCCAATAACTCGTAAACGGGGAGTTTTAGTGCTTTGCCGACGATGTCCCAGAGCGCGTTGTCGACAGCGCTGATGGCATGCACGACCAAACCTTTTCTCCCGTAATAAACGGTGCCGCGCCACATGATGTCCCACAAACGTTCCACCTGAAACGGATCCTCGCCGAGCAGAAGCTTGGGCAGATGCCGCTCGACAACGAATGAAGCGCCGGGCCCTCCATAGCCGAAGCCCGTAATTCCCTTGTTGGTCTCGACCACAACCGATGGCGGCCCGAGATCGTCGGCAAAAAAGGTTGAACGGCGAGGTTTGAATCGGGAATAGATGGATAAAGGATTGGCGATTTCGACTTGCGACGTATTCCACGAACCTGGCGTCGGTTCGTACTGGGGCAATGGACGTTTCGGAACGAGCCTGGCAGCGCGGATTCGCGTGATTCTAAGTCCGCTTTTCTCATCCAGGAAAGGCAATCGTCCGGGTTCAGGAAAACGATTTTCAGTTTGGGCGGAGATTCGGCGGTTTCCCATAACGCATGCTAAAGCGCCAACCGCTGCTGACTTGACGAAGGTGCGACGATACATGGAAGTTCCCATTACCTGGCCCGTTCTGAAATAGTTAAAAATGGTGGAGGATCGCCCAAGTTATTATCTTTGAGGAATTCCCCGATGCGAACCGGTTCTGCTCTGGCAATCGATTCCTGAGCCGCGCTAGCCACCACAACTGCCCAAAAGCCTTGCTCTACGGTGGCACCAGCGACTTGTTTGCCTTCGAGCTGGTCCACGAAGGCTTGGTGCTCATAAAAAGTGGAGCCGCAGTGCCCGCTTTCATGGATGGCTTTGGGGTAAATGACTTCTGAAACCTTTGAAACTCCGTTTTCTCCCAACTCTACCTCAAGGGTTTCAATGGCTGGCTGTTGCTGTTGATAATTGTCTTTTTCCCGGGCCACAAGGCGACCCCGGTTCCCCACCACAATCATTTCCTCGTCGAAATCAGGAGAAAACATATTCAAAGCAAAATTGGCCCGAATGCCATTTTGGTACTCAATCAGGACAAATGCATGGTCGTCGATGTCTGAAGCTTTGCCGTCCTTTTCGAAATCCTTAAAGCTGACCGCTTGTCCTCCACTGGCGAAAACTCTTTCCGGCAAGGACTCAGCCATCAGGTTGATCAGGTCAAAATAATGGCAGCATTTTTCCACCAGGGTACCTCCGGAAAACGCGTTGAATTTGTTCCACTGGCCGACCTTATCGAGAAAGGGCGGACGATGCTCGCTCATGCTGATGGTTTTGATATCGCCCAGAGATTTGCGAACCAGAGCTTCGTGAAAGGCTTCCACATACTGACTCTTGTAGCGGTATTGTAATCCGATCCGGATAATTGAACCGTAGGAATTGGCCATCCGGACCATTCTGGCCGCATCGCCCACGGTGGTTGCCATCGGTTTTTCGACGAAGATGGGCTTACCTGTTTTGATTACCGTCCGCAGCACCTCGTAGTGAGTATGATTGGGAGTGCAAATGAAGTAGGCATCCACCTCGGAATCGGCACAGGCTGATTCCAAACTCGGGTAACGGATCAGTTTTTCAGAAGAAATTTTGGCAAATTCACTTTCCGCTACCTCCAGGCTCCTTTCCTGAGGATCATAAATTCCGTGAATGAGGGCTCGCCCCAACAGGGTGGCCACTCGCATGTGCTCCTTGCCCATGGTTCCAACACCGATGATGGCAAACCGATGGGTGGGAGTCACCGGATGGTAGAGGTAATGATCTTCCTCACCAACATGCTGCTGAGAGCTTTTTCGTTCATAGTGACGGAGTCTGGGTTTGTAGCTTTCAGGCATGGCGCGGGCTTATTGACTAATGAAAGAGAATGTGCACCGTAACCAGGGATAGCAGCAGACCGATTCCGGCCTTGTTTACCAAAGGCGTTGCCGGTTGGTAGGTGATCTTGTCCCTGATAAAACCTCCTCCGGAACCCAGATAGATGATGGTAAAACTGATCAGGATGATCCACATGGGGCGAACAAAGTAATTCATGTCGGGCCAGATGGCCTTGAAGATCAGATTCAGTGGAACGGTGGCTACGAATACGAAAAGGGTCAGACGCCGTTTGGGCGCCATGAGGAAAACTGTCGCACAGATCAGGACAACAATCCCGGTATTAATATAATACCTGAGTTCATTGAGAATATGGGTGAATGCGGCCCCGGTATTATTGAGTTTGATGTAGAGGAGAATGATCCCCATTATAGCTCCGGTAAGGAAGGAAATCAGAATGGCGTTTTTTCCGGCCTGAACCACTTGGTGATCCGTGGCAGACTTATTTATATAGGGTTTATAGATATCGATAGACCAGAGGGTAGCCAGGGAATTGAACGTTGAATCCACGGTACTCATCATGGAAGCGAAGAGAGCACACAATATGAGACCCCTCAATCCAACCGGAAGGTAAGTGTTGACCAGATAAGGAAAGCCGGAATCGGGATCTTCCAGACCATTTTCCCCCAAAATTCCAAACAACGCGATACCTGGAATTATGACAACCGCGGCCATTAAATACTTCATGGCCCCTCCCACCATCAAACCTATTTGAACATCCTTCAGACTTCTGGCGGCAAGGGAGCGTTGCACGATACTTTGGTTGGCACACCAAAAGTTGATGTTCAATAGAAAGGCCCCAAAGATATGGATCCAGGGGAGCGTCTTATGATCCGCAGGTAAGTGCAGGTGCATTTTATCCCCGGTCTTGGCGTACAGTTGGGACCAACCACCCAGTTCATGAACGGTAATAAACATCAAGGCGATACCACCCGAAAGCAGGATGGAAAATTGAACGATATCAGTCCTGACCACGGCTCCCAAACCGCCCAGGTAAGTATAAGTAGCCGACAAGAGCCCCAACCCCACGACTAGAATGGAAATGCGGGTAAACCGGTCTGGGTGGATAAAGGACAAGAAATCGGCAAATACCAGGTCGGCAGCATAGGCCCCCCAGAACAGACCGGCCCCCAGGCCCAGGGTTGCGAAAAGAGAAATATAGGTAAGGGAATAAATTAGCGCTACCGTGTTGCCAAGCCGGGTTTTGATGAACTGGGTAATGGTCACTACCCGCTCCCGGAAGTACATGGGGATAAAAATAAAAGCGGCCAGGAACAGGCCTTGAATCGCATTGATTTCGAAGTTGGCCTGAGCAAGACCGTAGAGGTAGGCGGACCCGATGTATCCTATCCACTGAAAGCCGTGGATATTCGTGGCAATCGTGGAAAAAGCGATGGAAAACCAACCCAATTTCCTGGAATTCAGATAGTATTCCTCGACCGTGGCATCTTTGGATGCTTTGCCCCGGATTGCCACCGCAAAAACGGTGAGAAAGTAGAGACACACCATTAAAAAATCTATCATGAGGCTGAATGGGATCCTAAAGGGTAGTCCCTATGAGGGTTCCTCCAAAGGAAAATTTGACAACATCGCGCGAACTGAAAGGGCAGTCCTTTTTCCGGCATGGAAGTCACGGTTGGTAGTCCCTACATCTTACAGTTCTACGACTCCGAGGACCCGATTACCAACGAAGGCGCACTCTTTCGTCGGCTGAACCAAATCCACAGCGCCGCGTTGATAATCGCAAGCATTACGATCAGGGGCCAAAACAGGGGCGAAATTCCGTTAACCAGTCCGATTTTTGAAAACAGCAGATACGTTGCTACGATCGATGAGAACAGGGTTGTCGCGCAAGGAATGGCAAAGCGCCAGGGAGTCATATCCACGACATTTTTTGCTTGGTAAGTCCAGACATCCTTTGTCGGCCGCAAATACCCGGTCACCAGCATGATGCCCACTTCAATAAAGAACAGGATGGCATAAAGGTGCAGGAAATGAATCGTGACCACGTCGAACAGCACAAACTTGGCCAGACCGTAAGCGATGACATGGAATATAATTACTATCTTGGCTCCAAGTGGAGGGACTCGCTTGGTAAACAGCCCCACCAGAACTATGGTAACGACCGGTATGTTATAGAAGCCGGTGAAGATGCGGATAATCTGCCAGAGTCCGTCCGGGGCGAACTGTAACAGAGGGGCCACGGTAAAGGAAAAAAGGGCGATGACCACACTGGCAATCTTCGCGACTCGCAACATCTGCGCATCGCTCACTGCTTCCTTTTTCATCGGTCCATAGACATCGAGGCAGAAGAGAGTTGCCGCGCTGTTCAACAAGGAGTTAAACGAGCTGAACACTGCGCCCAGCAATACGGCCAGGAAAAATCCTGTGGCATACACGGGCAGGACATCGCGGATCAATTGCGGGTAAGCCAGATCGATCGTTGTCAAGCCCGGGCCATAGAGATGAAAGGCGATTACCCCGGGAATCATCATCAGGAAGGGCACCAACACTTTAAAGAAACCGGAAAACAATACCCCTTTTTGACCCTCTGCCAGGTTCTTGGCCCCCAGCGTGCGTTGAATCAGGTACTGGTTCGTACACCAATAGAACAGGTTGGCAAAAACCATTCCGGTGAACAAGGTCGCGAAAGGCGTAGGATCCGTGGCGCTGCCGATGGCGTTCAGCTTTTGGGTTTCGGTGGAGGTGATGATGGAAAGACCTTCCGCTATGCTTCCCTGACCGAGGGTAGCCAATCCCAGAATGGGAACGGTAATACCTACGATTAAGAGACCCACGCCATTCAGGGTATCCGAAACCGCCACCGCCTTGAGCCCTCCGAATATAGCGTAAACAGCGCCAATGCTTCCGACTCCGACAATAGTCAGGATCAACCCCTGGCTGTAACTGATGTTGAACAGTTCTGGCACATCAAATAAACGCAGGACGGCAATGGACCCCGAGTAAAGAACCGAGGGAATGGTCACGAGTCCATAGCCGACCATAAACAAAATTACGGACATGCGCCGCACACTTCCATCGAACCGGTCATTGAGAAATTGAGGCAGCGTGCTGAAGGCGCCGGCAACGTATCGCGGCAGAAAAATGAATGCCATGGCAATGGTGGCAACTGCGGCAGTCACCTCCCAACCCATACTGCTGAGATTGAATCCGTAGGCCGAGCCGTTTAGTCCGATGAGCTGCTCGGCGGACAGGTTGGTAAGCAACATGGAACCGGCAATAAATACGGCGCCCAATCCCCTGCCCGCAAGGAAATAGCCATCACGGGTACTCACTTCACCCCGTGTTTTCAGATAGGAAATCCAGGCAACCAATGCCATAAAAACCACACAGCTAAGCAATGTTATGACTAAATCGTTCCCTGCCATTTTCTGGTTCGCTTACCTGGTGTGAAAAAAGCCGAGGAATCATTTCTGACTCCCCGGCTTGTGAATTAAAATCCTGGATCAATTAAAACCGGAGCGATGCACGCAATTCGAAGGTGCGTTCATCCGGAATGCGGATAACCGGAATGCCTCCATCGGGGTCGGCGACCACCGGAATCGGATCCGTTTTGTCCAGCAGGTTGCGCACATTGAGCTGAACCCTGAATATGTTACGGTCACCCAGGAATGTGCTCATCTCGGTCTCCCAACCAATCCAGGCGTCAAGCCTGTCTTCGGTGGGACCAAACCAGGGATTGGCCAAGTCGGGAGAAAAGGCGCCGTCGACAACGATAATTGGCCGTCCGATGCCGACTTCATCCTGCCAGCGGTAGGCGCCCCCGACATTCCAACCGGCCATGGCGGAATTCTGATCGAATGTGTAATTGGTCACCAGGTTCCAGCGCCACTCGCGAATTTCGTTGGTCCTTTTCGCGCCATCCTGGGCAAGCTCCCGGTTGATGGCTACGATAGCATTTCGGGTAAGCCAATTATTGATCGTCTCAGTCCCGGTCCCGCTCGTTGGGAAATCACCAAAGCGTTGCAAGTTGGGATTCACTTCACCATCGATCCACTGCTTGAAAAGGGGACCTGAATTTGTGGAAGCAACCTCCTGTTGCGCAATATTGACCATAACCCGCCAATTGTTGGTTATATTGGCTACCGCCTCGATTTCCTTACCTTCCGACAACAAGTCGCTGGTTACGGCAAAACCGGCGGGGATGTTATCGATGTTATAACCAGCTGAATCCAAACGGGAGTTAACCGTGGTCTTTACCTCTTGTCCCAAGGGTGAATCAAACGGCATGAAGTTGAGAAAATCGTCCGGGTCACCGGCAGCCAATGGCCATGATTCCGGTTGCGCTTTCACTAATTCAACAATCTCTTCCCTGTGCCTTGGGCTGGTGTAGTCGGCGTAAAGCTGGATCAGGGGCCTGAAACTTTGGGTCAAGCCTATGCTGGTCTCACTAAGCTGCAGGGTCTCGTACTCGTTATACCGGAGGCTTAGCCAGTCATTGACCTCGATGGTAATGCCGTACTCGGTAGTTTCTCCACTTACAGGCGGAAGATTCTCCCCTCTCAGGTTGATCCGCTCTACACCAATCTGCCCGTTTTCGGATTGAGCGTAGTGAAAACTCAACCCCAATCCTCCAAGGCTTTCCATCCATGCGTCCGGCACGTGTAGCACGACACCCCAATTGGTCGCATCGGTCGAGGATGCGAAAGTGGGTGAAGTCGGCAACTTCCAGGCGCTATCGGTTACATTTCTGCTGCCATCCGTATTGCGAGGTGCAGCATCGTTGGTAAATACCTCCACGTCATCCTCGCGGTAGCCGTAGTTGGCTACAATGTGATCGTCGAGAAACCGGCTCTGTAAAATGAGGGCCTTACTGTCGATGTTGATATCCTGCTTGACCGTATTGTTATTCTGAGATGGCGACCCGGCAACGCGTTCTTCCACTCTGAAAGTACCGTCTTTATAGGACCCGGAAGGGTAATCGAGATAACGGAGCGTGTACTCGTCCTGAATGTCAAATTTGGTTTTCCAATTGGATACATTGGCACCGGCGGAACTGGTGGCATTGGCCAGGCTATCGGACACGTAAACGAGATTGGCCATTCCATAGGAACCTACCCCACGGTCCACAGGTGGAGACAAATTTGCCCGGACACCATCGCCAATGGTTCGAAACCTGGCATCGAAAATCGGCTGATAGTAGGCAATCGACGTGGAATTGTCATTTGCATCTTCCCAGAGACCGGTGATGGTGTGACTGCCCAGAATTTTGCCCAGCCAGCCGTCACTATCACCAACATCCTCGAAATCAAACTTGTAGAAACCGGTGAGGCGGTGGTTTTCCAATGATTGGTCCTTGGTATTGATGAAACCCCGGCTTCCGGAAATCCATACGCGCCCGAAATTGGGATTGGGAGCCCCCCACCTGGTATGGGTATTCAGGTCGATGCCCAAACCCTGGAATCGGGATCCGATAGACAACTTCGCGTCGAAGTCGCTTCGGTAATCTTCCTTGTTCATTTGATAGGATACACCGGCATCGCCGTCCAACCAGGTTTGCTCCAGGGAGAGATTGAAGGAATCGAACCACTCCAGCTCACTCTTGTTGGGCCCGTCTATGAGTAGATTTTGGAAATCAAAGAAAGTCGTATCCTGGACGACGGCGTTGGTATAGAAACCTCTCGTAGCCGCTTTGGAATTACCGTTCGGGTCCAGGACATCCGGCTTGAATTCTGTAATAGTTCCCAGGTTCTCCGCCGTTCCCCGCATGGTGGCAAAAGACTGGGCGATTGCTCCGTTGGAAAAGTCAGCGCCCCGGTTGCCTCCCGGTTGAATAAATACCGTGCCCTGGACGCCGAGACCCGATCCATCGGGGACGGCAAGATGCGGGCTGGAATAAACGACAACGGGTTCAAAAGTATAACCTCCAAAACCAAAGTAATTTGGGAGAGAAGGATTGCGCCATTCGTTACCACCTACGATTCTCAAACCACCCGCATCAAATTCAAAGGGAGTATCAGGATTATCCGGGATGTAAGAGCCCGGGCGTTTGTAGTTGGTGCCGTTTCCATGCCAAGGATTATGCGTCGGCTTGGGAGTGCCCTCCGGACCTGGCAGGAACCAGTTACTCACCAAATCCTGCGGAGGTAGCGTGCGAGGCCGGTTTGCCGTTATGGAACCGGACTCGAATGATGCTCGGAGAGTGGTGTTCTCAAAGGGACGCCATTCCGTTACACCATAAATCCTCTTATCGTGCTCGAATGCAGGGTCCTGCTGGTAGAATTTTTCCTCGTTCAGGATTGCAACCCGGAGGGACAGTTTGTCTTCGATGAGCACCCTTTCAACATCCAGTTCCGAACGATGCGAGCCATAACTCCCGACTTGAAAGGAAACTTCTCCGTGATCTGAAAATAGCGGATTAACCGTCTGATTGTTGATAATGCCAGCCGGGCTTCCCAAACCAAAGAGGGTCGCATTCGCACCACGGTTGATGACGACACGACTGGTGTTGTAGGAATCCATGGCGATAATGGTCGAGAAGTAATTACGGGTCAAGTCAGCCGCAGCGAGACCCCGCACACGGGTACTGCGAATCGGATCCCTGTAATTTTGCTCCTGAATACCCGAGACCACGTTGGTGCTGTCCGGGTTGGCAAAGTTGCCCCCAATTCCTACGATTTCCGTGCCTGTCGTGTATACGAGCAACTCCTGCAGGTCCGAGGAACCGGTATCCTCCAGGAACTCTTGCGTGATTACGCTGACGGTGGCAGCGATATCTCTCAAGGGAGTGTTCAAGCGTGTTCCGGCCAGGGAGGACCGCGCCAGATAGCCAACCCCCTCCTCTTCGATTACCGTGAACGGAGAAATGGTGTATATGTCCTCCTCGTCTTCGGAATCCTGAGCGAATACCGGAGATACCGAGCCAGCTATACCAAGGGCCAGTCCAGCGAATAAGAGGTAGGTTAGTCTATCTTTTTGATGTCTCATTTCAGTGCCTTGTCGTTTTGGGTTTGGAGAAAATAGGCCTTAGAAAACGTTCGGCCTATCCGAGAAAGATGAAAAATGTGCAAGGGGCATGCCACTTTGGATCAGGCGCTCCCTACGCCAACCGCAGGCTTTTTCCCGCTCGCGGTCTTCATCATTGCAAAAATAACGTTTCAAGCCGAAGAGTCTGGAGGTAACGCTCATTTGATCAGTCCTATTCTCAAATGACGGCGTCAGATGAGAAATTGGAGTAAAGCAATGGGGTGGCAATAGAATCGGTTATGACGGTTATGCGAGAGAATGAGCGGAGTCAAGGAATAAATATCCATTTTCGGAGACTTAAATTACGAGCAGAAGAAAGAGGGCTTGTCAAACCTGTAAAAATGTACCAAGGTAAAATTTCTTTTAAAACACACCTGAATTGGAGGATTAACGGTGAATTACCATCCTGACCGGGATTTTGCCTATACGCGACGAGAATTCCTGAACCGTTGCGGTATGGGATTTGGCGCCTTGAGCCTGGGGTCCCTATTCGGAACGAGAGCTGCCGCCGGGGATTCGGGCCTGATTACGACTCTCGATACGAGAGCTCCCCACTTCCCGGCCAAGGCCAAGCGCATCATCCATATCTTTGCCAATGGAGGACCTTCCCAAGTCGACACTTTTGACCCCAAGCCCTTGCTGAACAAATGGCACGGCAAACCTTTACCGGTAACCCTGAAAACCGAACGGACGACCGGAGCAGCTTTTGGTTCTCCCTTCAAATTCAAACCTTATGGAGAAAGCGGCACCGAGGTCAGCGAACTATTTCCTCACGTGGGCGAATGCATCGACGACATCTGTTTGATTCGCTCGATGTATACCAACGTCCCCAACCACGAACCGTCTCTGTTACTCCTTAATTGCGGGGATTCCCGCTTGCCAAGGCCCAGCATGGGCTCGTGGTTGACCTACGGACTGGGAAATGAGAACCAGAATCTTCCGGGTTTCGTGGTCTTGTGTCCCAACGGATATCCGGTGGGGGATGCAGCCAACTGGCAAAATGCCTTTCTACCCGGCGCCTTCCAAGGCACCTACATCGACACCAGACACGAGGAAATCGACAGGCTTCTGGAAAATATCCAAAATCATCATACGGACTACGGTGCTCAGCGACAGCAACTCGATCTCATCAATAAGATAAACCGTTTCCATTCCGCACAACGTTCGGATGACGATCGCTTCAGTGCGCGCGTTCAGTCTTTTGAATTGGCCTATCGGATGCAAATGGAAGCAACCGATGCCTTCGATATTTCCAAAGAGCCCAAGTACATCCGCGAGATGTACGGAGAAGGGCTCCAGGCCCGGCAGATATTAATTGCCCGGCGCCTGGCCGAACGAGGCGTACGTTTCGTGCAGGTCTGGACCGGATTCCGCCAACCTTGGGACAATCACGATGATTTGGAACTAAATCACCGCAAATTGTGCCAAGAGTGCGACAAACCGATCGCCGCTCTGCTGAAAGATCTGAAAATGCGCGGTCTCCTCGAGGACACGCTGGTGATTTGGGGTGGCGAGTTCGGACGGACACCGGTGGTTGAACTCTCTGTTCCCGGCGCCAACGAGGGCAAAGTGAACGGTCGTGACCACAACAACTATGGCTTCAGCATGTGGATGGCCGGAGGTGGCGTTCGCGGAGGTTACGTTCACGGCGCTACCGATGAATTCGGATTTGCCGCGGTCGAAAACCGCGTCCATGTGCATGACCTGCAGGCAACGATCCTCCACCTGATGGGATTCGATCATGAAAAGTTTACTTACCGTTACGCGGGACGGGATTTCCGACTGACGGATGTACACGGTGATGTCGTTCATAATCTGATCGTCTAGTTAAATGAGGAGGAGAACCAAATCCTGGCTGGTGGCCCTCGGTTGGATGGCTTTTGGCCTGTCCGCCTATTCCTCGTCAACTGAACCGTTGAATCCCGCATTCAATATGGCGGCTGCGGACACCCACTGGGCTTTTGCTCCTTTGGTAAAGCCCGAGGTTCCCTCCATCGATGAGGAAATGGGCAATGAAGTGGATGCTTTTATTTTAAATAACCTTCAAATCCACGGACTTGCTCCCAATGATCCTACCGACAAGCGAAGCCTTTTGCGTCGAGTAACTTACGATCTGACCGGCCTGCCCCCGACCTTTGCGGAGGTACATTCCTTTTTGGCCGATGAATCACCGGAAGCATATGAGAAAGTGGTCGATCGCCTCCTTACATCGCCAGCTTACGGCGAGCGCTGGGCCAGACACTGGCTCGACGTGGCGCGTTATGCCGATACAAAAGGGAGGCCCAATTTCAGGGATGGAAACCGCTATTCCTATGCTCACACGTATCGAGACTACGTGATAGAAGCTTTCAACGAGGACAAACCATACGACCGATTCATTTTGGAGCAAATTGCGGCTGACCAGTTGGATTACGGAGAGGACAACGGCGAACTGGCAGCTTTGGGGTTTCTGACCCTGGGAAAATTACTGGCCAAGGATGAACTGATTGATGATCAGATCGATGTGATCACCCGCGGCCTCCAGGCACTAACGGTCACCTGCGCTCGCTGCCACGACCACAAGTTTGATCCCATTCCCACCAGCGACTATTATTCGCTGCACGGTATTTTTAACTCAATTGATACTCCGGAAGAGGAGGATTTGCCCATTATTCGCTACCCGGAAAAAAAAGCTGACTACGAATCGTACCTGGCGGTAGCTGCGAAAATCCAAAAACGAATCGATATCATCGCCAACCAGATCATTGACGATTGGTTATTGAAGGAACGACTCAGGGCAGGCGTTTTTCTGAATATTTACGAAGAAGCCAAAACCATTGAAGATGATTTGAGCGTCACTGGCGATTTCACGGTTTTTGCCCAAACCAACGACGTCAGTCCGCATACTTTACGCCTTTGGATCGATTACCTGGATACCGAGGAAGGCCGCTCTCACCCAGTCCTGAAAGATTGGTTCGAAAAGTACGCCGGATCAGACCGTGAAGCGGGTGTGCGGCACTACAACGAGTTGTTCGAAAACGCTCTGAATGACGAGTTGGAAGGGTATGAAGATGTGAGGGCCTTCCTGGCAGATCCCAGAAGCCCGCTGAACCCGGATCGTGAAGTAATGCGGGAGGATTGGTTGGCTCGCAAAATAAGAGAGCCCGATCATGCGGGGGACATCATGAAGGAGCGCGATGAGCTGGAATGGACCCATCCGGGAACACCCTATCGAGCCCATGTAGTAGCGGATGTGGCCGAGCCGAAGGATTCTCCGATTTATATGCGTGGCAACGCGGCCAGCCCTGGTGAAATTGTTCCAAGGCAGTACCTGGAAGTACTCTCCCGAGGAAACCGGAAGCAATACACGAATGGAAGCGGCCGACTGGAATTGGCCCAGGAAATCGCCAACCCGACCAACCCGTTAACGGCCCGTGTTTTTGTAAATCGAGTCTGGGGTTGGCATATGGGTACCCCTTTTGTGAATACACCCAGTGACTTTGGAGTAAGGACGCCGGAGCCCGAGCAAATCGATCTTCTCAATTGGCTGGCCGCCTCCTTCATCGAATCCGGGTGGTCGATCAAGACACTGCACAAGTGGATAGTCTTTTCCAACACTTATCGGCAATCGAGCAAACCCAATCCGGAATCGGTGACTGCTGATCCCGAAAATGTCCTTTGGCACCATTTTCCAAAAGCGCGTTTGGATTTTGAATCCATGCGGGACACCTTGCTAAAAGTGTCGGGAAACCTGGATCCAAAGATGGGCGGCGTGCAAGAGGATATCTTGGACCCGGTGAGCAATCGCCGAACCGTCTACAGTTTCTTCGACAGATCGGAACCGGCAGGGGTATTTCAAACTTTCGATCACCCCAGCCCTAGTGCTACCGCACCGGATCGGTTTGAAACGATTGTACCCCAACAAGCGTTATTCATGCTGAACAGTCCTTTCACAATCAGACAGGCGAAATTTCTGGCCAACCGCATAGGTATGGAAGCAGGAACCGATGCAGAGGCCCGGATTCGCCAATACTATAAGGTCGTTTTTCAGCGCGAGGCAACGGATGTGGAAATTCAAACCGGAATGGAGTATATCGCCAAAACGGAAGCTTCCCCGAGATCGATGGCCGCCAGAACCAAAACCGATCCCAAAGCCCAAAAGCCGTTGGAACCTTGGGAGCTTTATGCACAAGCCCTTCTTTCCTCCAACGAACTATTGTTCCTCGATTAGCGGAGTAAGGGGTATTACCTGGTAAGAAGGCAAAGAGGGGCTCTTAGCAACTTGGGTTCTAAGGTTAATCGTGATCCTGATCGCGATCATGATCCTGATCCACCACTCCATCATCCCACCATTCCATTTTTCCACCATTCCATCATTCCATTACTCCACCATCCCACCATTCCATTTCTCCTTCTTCCTTTCCCTCACTCTGTGGTCCTGATTTGTTCCTCGGCCCAGCGAGCAAAATCCGCCTCTATTTCGTCCGTCCAGACGGTATCCAGTTGCCCGGGAGTGTATTTTCCCTCTTCCAGCATCAGGTGACTCCAGTGGTCGCGACGCCGAATATTCTCCGAAGATTCCACTACTTTTTCGGCAAGCTGTGGCGGAATGAACATTAGCCCTTCGGGGTCCCCGAGGACAATGTCTCCAGGCATCACCGTCGTATCGCCAATCCGAATCGGCACGTTCATCCCCATCAACATGGTGTTTCGCACACCTCCGCGTGTGATGGCCGAGGGATGAAAGCTCCGGACATAGCCCTTGAAGCCCTCGATTTCCTGGATGCCGGAAAGGTCGCGCAACCCCCCTTCAATTACGATTCCGTTTTGAGACTTCGCAAAAATAGCTGTGGCCAGGCGGTCACCCAAAAAATTGTACCCGGACATGTCGACCACGAGTACATCCCCCGGTTGTAGTGTGTCTATTACCCACGAATTGTGTCCGGTCCCGCTCCGTTTTTCAGATTTCCCCTGGGCGTCGACCACGGCTCTCACATCGGGACGGGTGGGGAGGAATAACGCCGTGACCACACGCCCTACCAACCGATCCGGGGACGGATTGAATTCCTTCCATTCTCCTTCGAATTGGTCCTTAAAGCCTTCCGTGCGCGCCACCACGCTCCAAGCCTCCTCAGCAGTCACCTGTTTCATCCGCTCGAGAATCGCCTCGGGCACTTTGGGGCGGCCATCCTCAAATCGTTCCCCTTCCCAGGCGCCCGTGAACAAGATCCGTTGTTCACGCGTGTACATATTCAACTGGGCAAACCCATCCAAAACGAGGGCAAATACTAAAACGGCCCCCAAGTAAAAACCGCGGTTCAGCCTATGGGAAATATTATCGCTTGTTCCCCAACAACGTTCTTTTGAATGCAATAACATGGTAGATGGGACCATAGCCTCACCTTTAAACGCCGGTCAAGGCCGGAGCCTAGCCCGTTAATTTGTTCTCACCATGAACGGACTTTTTCGTAAGCATTTGCCTTCTGGTTTTTGGTTTCTCTTCTCCCAAATCCTCATTTCTAATTCCTAATTCCTAATTGGCGCCGAAGGCGCCTTTTGTGGTGGCTTATTTCAGGGACGCCACACTAGCGTTGCCGAGCGTTCGTCAGACATCGAGCTTGCCTTCGCCCAAAAACATTCTGCAAAATGGATACTATGAATCGCAGGCAATTTTTGAAAACGGCTTTGGCCCTCCCGGCGGGGGCTTGGATGACAAGGTACAACCTTCTGGCGCACCCGCTTCGCAACGAGATTAAAATTACCGACATCAAGGGGATCGTCTTAAAGAACCAATGGAAGACCCTGGTGAAAGTAGAAACGGATGCCGGAATTTCCGGCTATGGCGAATCGGGCGCCACGGGCGATATCTTTCGATCCTGGGTGAACACGGGAAATAAGCCAATCCGAAATCACCTCATTGGCCAAAATCCATTGGCCATTGAAAAACACTATTTCACTATGAGCACCCAGGTGCACAACCTCATGGCTCAAGGCAACGTTTTCAGCGGTATCGACATGGCCTTGTGGGATATTGCCGGCAAGGTTTTGAACCGACCTGTATGCGAACTGCTCGGAGGACCTTTCAGGGATAAGATCAAGCTCTATCACGACGATCAACCAACCGACATGTTGGACAAGAAGAATTGCCGGGACTGGGCCGCCAAAATTAAGGCCAACCCCCGCGGCTGGACCACCATCAAGATGTCTTTCAACCACGCCTTGGGCAATGAAAGTCCATACAGCCCGCATTATTTACCCACCCTGACACCCCGTGAGTTGAATCGGCTTCGTGAAGGTTTTGACAACGTGCGGGAAGCGATGGGCCCTGATTACGACCTCATCGCCCACGCTCACAGCGAATTTGACCTGCCTAGTTCAGTAGGGATCGCAAAAGCGGTCGCACCTTCTGAGGTTCTCTGGCTGGAAGATCCCCTACCTCCGGAATACAGTTCGAGCTGGAAGGCTTTGAAGGAACAATCACCGGTGCCTATCATGAACGGTGAGAAATTGGAGATGCCGAAAGGTTTTCTGCCCTTCCTCCAGAATCAGGCCATCGACATTCTCCATCCGGATATAGCATTTTGCGGTGGCATTACGGGCGCCAAGAAAATAGCCGAATTGGCAGCGCTCTTCCGGATTCCCATCGCTTTGCACAATTTGGGCGCCTATCCACTCCTGATGGGCAGTGTCCAGTTCGCCGCATCGACCCAGAACTTCGTGATTTTGGAAAATGCCATCGATAAGGGCCAGGGCACAGAGCTGATGGGCGAGGAACCGGTTGTGGTAACCGACAGTTATATCGATGTTCCCAGGGATCCCGGTCTCATGCGAATGAACCAGGAATACCTCAAGGAAAACCTCCGTCCGGAAGAAACCTGGTGGGGCGATTAAAGCCGGGCCTTCATTTAACCAACCTCCCCGACAGGTAGCCTGGGCATCGTCCATTTGATGGTCAGCCGCTTCTTGCGGAAATCGAAAAGGAAGAGCGGAAGAGCCGGCTGTTCTTTGAGGGGGAGCGCACACCCCAACACCCGGAATAGGACGCAACCCCTGGCGTGAATAAATCTCGCCAACACCTTCGCCTGATCTTCGGGCTCTATGCCTTGACTTATGGCTACTTTGGTTATGTTTAACCCAGCGGCAGCCAGCACAACCATAGTAAAATGGATCTGGATGAAATTATTCACCAAAATCAAAATATGTCCAAAAATGGATATTGACTTTCCGAATTCCAAGGCATTATCCTTGGAAATTCTGTAGGAATTGAGGATCCAAGCGATAAACGTATACCCATGGCGCCCCATCTATCCATAAGGTCAAATTTTTTTGGGGGTAACCGAAGCTGCTCAGGGCAACGGATTGTGCTCCATTTTGGCCGCTTTATCATCATGGCCATGGTGTGTCTATTTGGATATACGCCGCAGGCGTCCGCCAGCACCAGCGAGCTTCGCCGCTCCGATGAGGTAACAGCGGAAGACCGTGAATTCTGGTCGTTCAGGAAACCGGTGCGTTCTGAGACCCCCGCGGTCAAAGATGAAACCAGGGCGCGGACCCCGATTGATCATTTCATACTGGGTAAGCTCGAAAAAGAGGACCTTGGTTATAATGAAGATGCGGGCAAACGAACCTTGATCCGACGAGTGACCTATAATCTGACCGGTTTGCCTCCCGAACCCGAGGCAGTGGAGGCGTTCGTAAGCAATCCCGATGCAAAGGCCTACGAACGTTTGGTCGATCGATTGCTTTCCTCTCCGCGCTACGGGGAACGATGGGGCAAGCATTGGCTGGATGTGGCCGGTTACGCAGAATCGAGCTTTTTCATCGGCGATCAGATTCGACCGGAATTCTGGCGTTACCGTGACTATGTCATCCGGTCGTTTAACGATGACAAGCCATACGATTTGTTTGTTCGCGAGCAACTGGCCGGCGATGAAATGTTCGACTGGAGAAACACCGATGTCTTCTCCGAGGATCAGGTAGAAAAGTTGGTGGCCACTGGATTTCTTCGCTGCACGCCCGATGCCACCGACAACCAGCCGATTACCCAGGAAGAGAAGATCTTTGCCGCACAACAGGCTGTGGTGGAAGTGTCGATGAAGGCACTGATGGGACTGGCCTTCAACTGTTTCCGCTGTCACTCGGGCAAGTACAATCCGGTTTCGCACGAAGAGTACTACAATCTCACGGCGTTCTTCCAGCCAGCCTTCGATCCGGAGCAGTGGTTGTCGGGGATCTGGACAGATACGGTGCCGGGTCCCATTCGTGCAATCCCATTGAAACCTCGATCAGAACGCGAGGCCTACTTCGCGGAATCCTTCAAATGGAGGGAGGAAAATTTCGCCTTAAGAGACCAGATAAGTTACGAATTGCCGCGAAAGTGGCGGGATCGTTACCTGAAAGATCATGGCGAGAAGATCGAAGATGAGGGTCACCGCAACCAGGTAACTGAGATCCTTGGCCGGGGACCGGGCAATCGGCTTCCGGGTGAGGAGGATCTGCTTACGCAGGTCTTCGAGGTGTTGGGGATAACGACAGACCAACTCAAGGCGCTTTACCCCGAATATGAGCAACAAGATACGGCAGCCCGGGACCGCATCGAAGAATTGGTAGAGGAGACCAAAGAGTTGCCCCCGCTGGTTTGGGGGACATTCGATGTTTCGACCTCGCCCTCTCCCACCCCGCTCTTGCGCCGGGGGAACTTCGAGACCCCGGGAGAGCCGGTACCCCCCGGGGTGCTCACCGTACTGGATGATCCGGAACAACCCTTCAACTGGGAGGCAGCGGCCTCGAAATCTCCTCCATCAACTACCGGAAGAAGGCTCGCTTTGGCCGAGTGGATCACTAATCCCAACCATCCCCTCACCGCACGCGTCATGGTGAATCGCATCTGGCAATATCATTTCGGGGAAGGACTGGTTCGGACTCCCGACGACTTTGGCATACGAGGAAGCCGGCCAACCCATCCTGAACTCCTCGATTGGCTTGCAGTAGAGTTCATGGAGTCAGGTTGGAGCATCAAGCACATTCATCGCCTTATCCTTCGCTCGACGGTGTATCGACAAAACTCGCACGTGGACAAGGCTTTGGAAGTGACGGATCCTTCGAATCAATTGTGGAGTCGATTTCCAAAGCGCCGGCTCGAAGCGGAGGCGATCCGCGATGCCATGCTGGCTGTGAGCGGCCAACTGGACTTGCGTATGTACGGGGAATCCGTTCCGACGGAACGCCTCGACGAGGATGGGCGCGTTCAAGTGCCGCCGGATCATCCCGATCGAGGGCGCCGATCAGTGTATGTCAACAGCCAACGAACCGGAATCCCGGGCTTTCTTACTACCTTCGATGCCCCGATTTTAGACACCAATGCGCCCAAACGCCCGACTTCGGCGATCCCCCAGCAGGCGCTGGCGGCCATGAATAATCCGTTTATGCACGACAGCGCCAAGGCATTTCGAGATCGCATCGTGAGTGAAGGCCTCGAATCGCTCGAAGAGCGATTGAACCGGATTTGGATGCTTGCCTACTCGAGATATCCTGCCGGCAAGGAAATCAATAAAATCAAGGCTTGGCTGGGAACCACGATGAATGTTAATATCTCAAGCATCGGTGAATCACTAGATGCCTGGAAAACCGTGTGTCACGCAGTATTGAGCTCCAACGAATTTATATATATCGACTGATGAAACCCCTTTCCAATTCACTTACGGATCGGTTGATCCGGAGCTCGATCTCTCGTCGAGAGATGCTAAAAAACTGCGCTGGAGGATTGGGAGCCCTTGCCCTGAACTGGCTCAACACACAGCCATTGACAGCTACCGCGAACAGCGCTTCGCCCATGGGCAATCTCTTGGCCAAACCGCCTCACTTTGTCCCCAAAGCCAAGCGAGTCGTCTTCATTTTCCTGGGTGGCGGCCCAAGCCAGATGGATCTATTGGACCCGAAACCATTGCTGAATAAGTATCAAGGACAACCGATTCCGTTTTCCGTCAGCCAACGTGCCATTACCGGATCCACTAAATTGATGGCCAGTCCGTTCAAGTTTCAGAAATATGGCCAGTCCGGCATTGAAGTCTCGGAATTGTTGCCCGGTCTCTCCAAGGTAGTGGATGACATCGCGGTGATTCGGTCCGGGGTGACTACCCGAATTGATCATGGAGAAGCGATTCTGATGACACACACCGGTCGTCCACTCTCGGGTTTCCCAACCATGGGGGCTTGGATCTCCTATGCTTTGGGATCCGAAAATGAAGACTTGCCCGCCTACATCGCCATTCCGGACACCACCCCAGCCAAAATTCGAAGCACGACCTCTTCGGGTTGGTTGCCGCCGTTGTATCAAGGTACTCCGTTCCACATCAGCGGCAGCCCGATTCATGATCTCCAACCGCCCGATTCGATTTCTGCCCAAGAGCAGGAACATTATCTTTCCTTGACTCAAACGTTGAACCGCCAGCATCAGGAGACCCGGAAAAACCTTGCGGAGCTGGATGCCCGAATCCAGAACTTCGAATTGGCCGCCCGTATGCAGGTGGAGGCGATGCAAAAGGTCGATCTCTCAAATGAATCCGAGGCCACCAGAAGACTCTATGGTCTCGATAACGAAATTACCAAAAAGTTTGGCAATCAGTGCCTGATTGCCCGTCGACTCCTCGAATCGGGTGTCCGTTTTGTTCATCTTATTCGAAATGACTGGGATCACCACAGCAGGCTGAACGAACGTCTGACACAATCGACCCAGGAAACCGATCAACCCGTAGCCGCGCTGGTTCAGGATTTGAAACTCCGTGGATTGCTGGATTCAACCCTGGTGATCTGGGCGGGTGAATTTGGACGACTGCCCGTCGCGCAAGGGCCCGACGGCCGCGATCACAATCCATTTGGCTTTAGTTTTTGGATGGCAGGAGGTGGAATCCGCGGCGGCACCGTCTATGGCGCTACCGATGATTTCGGCTATGCAGCGGTTCAAAACCCGGTGACGGTGGCTGACTTCCATGCAACGGTCATGCATTTGATGGGTCTCGACCACAGCCGCTTGACCTTTGAATTTGAGGGCCGGGATGAGAGCCTCACCGGGGTGGAGCCCGCAGAGGTTATCCATGATATTCTGGCCTGATGGGAAAAGGCCCATTTCTTGGTCACCGGTTCGGTCCACCTGAGGAATGCGTTATGTTTTCTCCTGATATGGGCGGGTATTCTTCCGATCAGGACCATGGTCGACTTTCGAGGCGCCGGTTTATCGCCCAACTAGCCGCAGCCGGCCTTTTTGTGCCAGCCCTTTCGCGTTCGGCAAATGCGGCTCCGCCTGCTACACAGATGCGCTTGGCTTGCCAAACCAACGCCTGGCCTTTTGTTAGCGGGCTTCAAGGATTGATTCCCGTGTTAGGGACGATCAAGTCGCTCGGTTTTCAAGGCTACGAAACTTCCTATCGAAATGTGCAAGAGGCTTTCTCGGATCCGAAGCCGGCAAGAGCTCAGCTTGAAGAGACTGGCCTGACATGCGCGGGTATCCACGTGGCAGCGCCCAATCTATATGAGCCGGAAACTTGTATTCCACCTTTGCCCTTCCTGCGAAAAATAGCGGACGGGTCGAGCGCCCTCGGCGCGGAATATTTGATCTTGAGCGGCCGGGGAGTCGGCGAGGTTAACGGACAACTAAACCGGGACATTCTAAAACAAAAAATCGCTGCGTTGCTTGAGGTCGCTCAGTACTGCCATGATTTGGGGCTGACTTTGACCTACCACAACCATGCTGACGATTTTCTCCGGAACGGCGCTGAAATCGACGCACTTCTTTCGACGAGCAAGAGTGACTTGATCGGAATTTGGTATTGCCCACATAATGCGGATCGCGCAGGAGCCAAGGTAGTTGAATATTTTGCTAATCATCCCCAATCGATACCCGGGATTCATCTCACCAATATTCTCGATAATACGACAAGCGGACATCCCTTTGACGGTGAAGCTCTCCTTGCAGAAATCCGAAAAGCTGACTGGAAAGGATGGCTTGTCATCGAAGAGGAGCGCACCAGAGAACGCCCGGATTGGCCCGAGACTCCGGTTGTGATGAGGTCTCGACAACACGTGCGCCAATTGTTCGGACTTTGACCCCTGGCGCTCCAAGGCTAAGTTGGTTCTAACCCAAGATTTGTCTTCCCTACGGCTCGCTGAGCTTCAATGAGGCGATCTTCCCAGGTCAACCGATCCGAATCCGGAATCCGTCCGTCGGCATCCATCGCCTCAATTACCTGTCGCACACCGGCATCCAGAGAAACCGTTGGCTGAAACTCCGGAACGTCACGAAACAGTTTCTCTGCACTATAGATGGTGTTGTGCGCGAAGATCGATTGACAATTTTCCGTATGGGGAACATCCGATGCCATCAGGTCACGCAAGGGGATGCCGATCAGTTCGACCTCTCGGCCAAGGACCTTCATCACAGTGCGGTGATGGTCTTCCCAACTGATGAATCCCCTATTTACCAGATTATAGGTCTGGCCCAACGCAGCCTCCTTCCCTAGCAAACCGACAAATCCTTTGGCAGCGTCGTCGACGTGCATAAATTGGTGAATCGCCTTACCGTCTCCACAGACCAGAATGGGTTTGCCCTTTCGGATTCGATCCAGCCAACTGAACTCTCGAGCAATTTGGCGATTCAGGCCCAATTGCGGACCATAGGTGGTCGAGGGCTTCACTATTGTGACGGGAAAGCCTTGTTCGTTGTAAGCCCTGAGGTAAACATCATCGGCGGCCATTTTATTGCGGCCATAATCCGTCATAGGCCGCATGGGGTGATCTTCGGTAACGGGCAACCAGTCGTAGTCGACCCCGTAGGTGCAAACCGTCGAACATTGAAGGAAGTGCTTGACCCCGCGAAATGCTCGAACACTGCTCGCGGCATCCTCCGCGTTGAAACAGATCATATCGATTGCCGCATCGAACTGTTCCCTCTGCATCGATTGTTCAAAAGCTTCACGGTCATTCCGGTCTCCTTGAATGTGGCGCACCCTTTCCGGTAACGTCCCCCGCTCACCTCGGTTAAAGCACGTCACGTCATGTTCCTGATCCATCAACACCTGAACAATGCTGGTGCTGATGTTGCCAGTGCCGCCGACGATCAGAACACGCATTCTACAGTCTCTGTCGCCCGTTTAGCCGGGTTTTGAGTCGGATTGAACCCAACATGTCGGATGTTCTGGAATAAATTAATTATAAACTGTTAATAAACAGCCTATTATGTCGTTTCAAGAGCCGACTAAGTACAGAGATTTGAAAATCGAACCTACGAGCCGTAGGAGCGGGTTTATCCCGCGATAACACGGAAGACTCTTGACCTGCGTAGCGTTGCGAAGCTCGGATCCAGCACCCAGAACCTCAGTCCCTCAACACCGAGTATCCAGCCTCCAGCATCCAGAACCTCAGTCCCTCAACACCGAGTATCCAGCCTCCAGCATCCAGCATCCAGCATCCAGCCTCCAGCATCCAGCATCAAGCATCCAGAACCCAGCACCCAGCACCTCAATGTTCGGCGCTTTTTATTTCCTCCAGTTTCCGTTTCAGCATTTCCACGATTTCCGGATGCTCATTATAGAGGTTGTTTGTTTCCCCGAGATCCTCCTCCAGGTTGTATAGCTGCATTGGAGGATCTCCCGGATTGGGTTCCGGCCAGGGACCGCCGCCGAAGAATTCCGCGTACCCGCGATTCCCTTGCCCTTCGAGGAGCTTCCATTTTCCGACACGGATGGAGAGGGCGCCCGTCCCACCGCTATGCATTATCATGGGGCGTTCGTGATCCGGCAGCTTTTGGCCAAGCAGAGCCGGCAATACGTTGGCGCTGTCCGGACCGGCGCCCGTCGGCAATTTCTTGCCGATGACCGCCGCGAAGGTCGCCATCATGTCGGTCAGCGAAATCGTTTCCGTGGATCGTGTGCCCGATTTTATCTTGCCCGGCCATCGCGCCAGGAAGGGAACGCGGTGCCCCCCTTCAGTGAGATCCCCTTTACCGCCACGCAACGGGCCATTGGGCACGTGGCCGTTGAAACGGAGGGATTCTTCCAAATCCGACTGATTGACGGTATAGCCTCCGTTGTCACTGGTGAAGATGACCAGGGTATTCCCGCTAAGCCCCAGGCGATCCAGCGTTTTGAGGGCCTCGCCGACCGACCAGTCCAATTCCTGAATCACGTCACCCAGCGCCCCTGCCTGGCTGGTTCCTTTAAAGCGTTCGTTTGGCAAGTGAGGAATATGCGGATGACTTGGCGTGTAGAATAAAATGAACGGCTTGTCGTCCTTTGCAAACTCCTCCAATTGAGCAATAATTTTGTCGGTAAACATGTCGACGAGTTCTTCGTCCTTCCAACGCGCCCCCTCGCCGCCTTCCATTTTTCCGTGGTTCTTCGATTCCATCTTGCCGATGGGGCTGTCCTTGCGGAGACCGGCCACATGGTGGTTTTCGACAAACACGTAGGGCGGAAAACTGTTGGCCACGGGAATCACGTAGGAGTAATCGAAGCCAACCTCGGGCGGCCCCGGCTTGAGTTCGCCGTTCCAGTTCGGGCCGCTACCACGGGTCTCCCAGTAATTCGGCGGCGCATCGCCCCGATCGTCCCCAAAACCTTCTTCCCGTCCATAGCCGAGATGCCACTTGCCGACCATCGATGTCCCGTAGCCCGCTGACTTCAGCATGGAAGCCACCGTCATCCGGTCCTCCTCGACCAGCATGGGCGCGCTGGTGCTGAGCGCGCTGTATTTCAACCAGGTCCGCCAACTGTAGCGGCCGGTGAGTAGTCCGTATCGCGTCGGCGTGCAGGTTGAGCACTCCGTGTGGGCATCGGTGAAGAGGATGCCTTCCTCGGCCAACTTGTCGATATTCGGCGTTTTGATTTTCTCGGCGCCGTAACTACTCAGGTCCGCGTAGCCCAGGTCATCCGCCATGATGAACAGGATATTGGGAAGCTCTTGCGCTTTCCCTTTTGTAAAAGCCGGGAATAGAAGCGCTATTGCAGAAATGGTTAGGGCTATCTTCTTCATAAAAAAATCGAATTAGGTTCGGCATCTAATGAACTAACTGGAGATGCCATATTTCGATTGCGGCTAGCGACCTATGGTTCAATTTTATGGCATGATTACAAATCAAGAAATCCAAGCGTTGCCGTTAAACGAAAAGCTTCGAGTTATGGAAGTGATTTGGGATGATCTCTGTCAGTCCCCCGATAAGTATAAGTCCCCAGCATGGCACCGTGAAGTTCTTGAAGAAACAAAGAAGCGAGTCGACAGTGGCCAGGAGGAGATGATGGATTGGGAGGAAGGGAAGAAAAGACTTAGAAAAAAATAATGAAAGTTAAGATCCTTCTCTGAGGAATCAAAGACATAGAATCGGTAAATCGCATGCTCTGACTGGCGAGCTTGTCGATATTCGGGGTCTCGTAGAGTTCATGCCCGTAACAAGCCAGGTCGCGCCACCCCAGGTCATCGACCAGGATGAACAGTTATACTGCCCCCACTTAAGGAAATGATGGAAATAAGAGAGTGATCAATCAAGGATTACTCGACAATGAAAAGACGTAAATGGACGGCTCAACAGAAGCTTCAAATCGTAATACAAGGACTGAAAGGAAACGTGACGGTAGGCGAGTTATGCAACCGCCATCAGATCAGTCAGACCCAGTATTACCAGTGGAAAGATCGTTTGCTCAAAGACGGATCGAAGATTTTCAATTATGGAGGTCCGGACCGCGAAGCTGATCGTTTAAGGAGGGAAATCTCGAAACTCAAAGGCATCATTGGGGATCTGACCGTAGAGTTAAAAAAAAACGACGACGAGTGGCTATGAGGCGGCGTAAACGCAGTCAAGCGGTGATGGAGCGAGACAAGCAACTGCTTGAGTTGATCGAGCCCATCAAAGCCGATCACCCGGCCTGGGGCTATCGTCGGGTGTGGGCCTATCTGCGATACCGCAAGGGCCTGGCGGTGGGCAAGAACCGGATCTACCGCATCCTGAAGGAAAACCGGTTACTGGCGCAAAATGTGCGCAAATTAAAGGCAAAACGCTGCTCTAAGGGCAGCAAACCAACCACGGACAAGCCCAATGAGCTGTGGGGCATCGACATGACCAAAATCAAGGTCGAGTCCTGGGGCTGGCTGTATCTGGTGGTGGTTAAAGACTGGGGCAGTAAAAAGATCGTAGGCTGGTCCTTGTCGGTCACGAGCAAGACCAGGGACTGGCTCGATGCATTGGAAATGGCCGTGCAGCGCCAGTTTCGCGAAGGCATCCGCGAGCATGGCGCCGTCAGGTTGGTCAACGACAACGGCTGTCAACCCACCTCGGCAAACTTTATGGCGGCCTGTCGGGTGCTGGGCATCGCCCAAATCTTTACTTCCTACAACAACCCCCAAGGCAATGCCGATACCGAAAGGTTTTTTCGCACCCTCAAGGAGGACCTGATCTGGCTCCATGAGTGGTTTAGCTTCGAGCAACTCCTGCAGGCGCTCAAAAATTGGATCGAAAAGTATAATGAAGATTTTCCTCACTCAGAAATAAACCACCGGACACCTCAACAGTTTGAGGACCATTTTAACCCATCAATCAGTAACAAATACTCTCTAATTGAATCTTGAATTAAGTGGGGGCAGTACACAGTATATTCGGGCGGTCGACAGCGGATACGGTGAGCGTGGAAAGGAAGGCAAGTATTGAGAAGACCGATGCGCGAAAAATGAGGTATCGGAGAATTGGAGTGTCGGAGAACTTCGCCTAAGTCTTCCAGGGACCCATTACTCCTGAATTCCACCATTCCATCACTCCCAAGTTTGGGGATTTATTCATGAACCGTTTCATGGCTTCCCTTGGGGGATAACGGGTTCCAGAGTGTGCCCGTCTTTCAGCGGATATACCGCACCTCTCGATTCCAGTTCCCGGACCATGCCCTGCATCATGGCTTTGAGCCGTTCAGGTCGATCCGCCGCGAGGTTATGCGATTCGCTGGGATCATTCTCGAGGTTGTAGAGCGAGTAGCGGCCTTCGCCCTCTTCCAGGTATTCATAAATCACTTTCCAGTCACCCTGGCGCCAAGTGGTGAAGAAGTTGCTCACGCCACGGCGGGGGTGCGGATAATGGTTTAAAAATTCATTGCGGTGTTCCGGATCCGGTTGCCCGGTCAGCAGTCGTGAGAGATTTTGTCCGTCTACGGGATGGTCCGATGGAACGGAGGCCCCGACAAAATCCAAAATCGTCGGAAACAAGTCGTAACAGGTTCCGACTTCCTGACGCAGGCTCCCGGCGAGGATGGGCAGTTTTTTCTGCCAAGGGTTGGTCGCATCGGCTTTGCCCCAGGCGGCGATGAAGGGCACACGCATGCCGCCCTCCCACTTGCCACCCTTGCGGCCGCGAAGAGGAGCGCTGGCATCTATGGCATCCACGTCCGGGACAGGAGCGTCCCCGCCATTGTCTCCCAGAAAGATAATTAGCGTGTTTTCCGCTGCGCCATTTTCTTCAAGATGATCCATCAAGTCGCCGAGTGATTTGTCCATGCCCTCGATCATGGTAGCGTAAGCCTTGAAAGCCGGAATTTCCGGACTCTCGGCGTAGTGTGCGGCAAAGCGTGGATCCGATTGGAAGGGCGAGTGCACCGCGTAGTGGGACATATGGAGGAAGAACGGTTTTTCCGCCGCTAGCGCCTTATCAACCTCGATCTTCGCTTCCAGAGTCAGGGCTTCCGTCAGAAAAGTTTCGGTGTCGTGATATTTATCCAGACCGGGTACCGGTCGGGCATGCGGATTCTCTGAACCTATGCCATAGCCATCCTGGCCGTAGTAGGATCCCGGCGCTCCGATAGCGTCTCCAGCCACATTTACATCGAACCCAAGGTTCAAAGGATCCCTTCCTTCGCTATCGAAGGGAGCAAAATGGGCCTTACCGACGTGTAGGGTCGCATACCCCGCCTGCTTTAATAGGCGCGGCAAGGTGACGTCCTTTTTTCCGAGCCCCACCCAATTCCACTCAGGTGGAACCTGCTGACACACTGCCAGGGGGTATTGTCCGGTATCTATCAATCGATTGTTCTTCCAGGGAAAAATATAGTCGGTGGTTCGGTGGCTGGCCGAGTTCTGGCCGTTCATGATGGAGACGCGAGTCGGAGAACAAACATTGTGCGAGTAGAAGTTGCTGAAGCGAACGCCCATCGCGGCGAGCCTTTCCATGTTCGGAGTGCGGTACCAGTCGTTGAGAGGATGGCGCTGAGGGTTCCCTGACCTGGCGTGGCCATCGGGCGAGGACGGACCGTCTTCATCGGTCAACATGGGAACCGAGGTGTCCATCAGCCCCATGTCATCGACCAGAAATAGGATGATATTGGGAAGGTCCTGGCCCTTCGCCTTGGAAAATGCTCCGAAAAGCAGGGCCATCGCAATAATGACTAAACCGGATATTGCATGAAAATCGTAACGGGCGAATGAAGGCGGATTCATGACTTCCCCCCTACCCTCTCGAGAACCAGGACCCAGTCCTGTGGAGTTGGAACCTCCGGAGCAATAAAATCTCCACCTCCCTTACGGATGAACTCGCCTTCATCTTCAAGCACGGGGCGCGGGTTTTCCAAAAGGGTAGGCGAAACCGAAAAGTTATCGAATTGCTGTCGATTACCGACCTCATGTAACCGTACTCCGACGCGACCTGAATGAGCATTTTTTATGGGTACCGCTGGCGTTTGGTAGTCTTCTTGGCCATTCGACACATGAAGGACCGCATGGGACCCGGAGACCCCGGCAGTGAGGCGAAGGGTTTTCACCCCCCTGGTAAAAGCTCCGGGTAACCACACTTTTCCCAACCATGGCCCCCACTCTCCCTCGTAACGTTCCTGGATGAGGACATTCTTGAGAGCTGGATGGTAAACCGCCACCACATAATTATCCAAATCCTGGAAACGGAGAATAATACCGGCCTCGGCGTCTTTTTCCGCATCCACGCTAACCATAACATTCTCTTCATCGATACCTTTAACCGTAGTAAGCATGTCTTTTCCTCCAACCAGATATCCATTTTCCCGTTTGGTCGCCGAACCATGATCCTGCCAGCGCGACGAATCTTTTGAATCGAATCCATCTACAAATAGGAGCGGCTGGGCATGGGTAAAACGAGGACTGGATAGTCCCTCATTAATGACAGTGCCAACGTCTTCCCGCGTCCCCCGAACGGGATCGAAATAAAATCCACGGTATAAAACGCCGGGTTCCAATCCGTTGACTTCCAACCCTCGCCAGGTATATCGACCACGAAAGGTGTAAATCAGGCGTATTTGACCGGGAATTCCCGCCGAAAAAGACTCGGAATCCGTCCACTCCGGATGGCTTTCAAACTTCTCCCATGGAAGCTCCAATAACAGTTTCTTACTGTACCCAAGTTGAGTCGAACCGGCAAACCGCATGCCCTGCTTCCAGGTGGTTCGATCATAGAGATGGGTCAAGCCCGGATCGCCCTCGACGCCGGCGTGCCAGATGCCGGCGGCGCCGTAGGTAAGACCAGCCGAACCGCTCAAGGTGCTGGACCAGAAAACATAGCGTTGCACGTCTGCAAAACCAGTCTGCATATGTTGCTCATAACTATGCTCACCGATAATCACGGGCATGGCGGGTTCACGGTCGTAGGCCTGCCTGAGCAGGGGAATTACTCTCTCAGCCAGAGGCCAACCACCATGCCCGGTTTGTAGCATATCGAAATTAACCGCCGACTCATCGGTCACGGAACCCCGTCCGGAAGCGCCTCCCTGAGGATGCATGGTAATCGGACGATCGAAATAATCGGTGGCCCGAACATATTTGGCCGTATCAGTCCACTCCGTCCCCCTCGATTCACCTCCAGTAATCCAAATGGTTGGATAGGCTCCGTAACGCGCAATCAAGTAACGCCAGTGGCGTTTCATCCCGTCGATTCCCACTAATTCCATGATATTGCAATCCTCGCGTCCCCATCCTCCCACAATTGCGGGAACGATCCCATTTTCTACAAGATGACGGATCCGCCGGTCCGCGTAATCGAAGTATTGAGGATTAATTACGCTGAAGTCCCTGCTATTATAGGGAAAACCGGCTTCGTTTTTCCACCGTTCTTGGAAATGGTTTTCATCGGGATAAGCTCCGCACACGATCTGCACGACGTTGAACCCCTTCTTTTTTCGGTCGGCGGTCAATTCCTGAAAGCCTTCCCAGGTCATGCGCTTGGAGAGACATTTCCACCAAGTGTCGCCCAACCAGAAAAACGGCGTTCCATCGGCATGTTCAAAGTGGCGCCCGTTTTCGCTCAACCTGAGCTGCCCATGCCTGAAGAGCGGATTGTTTCCAACGTAGTCTGCAAGAACCACTGTTCCGGATACTCCGTGAAGTGAAGCATTGTCTGTATCGGAACACTCCGTCCGCCAATTATGCGCCCCACCCTGGTTTGAAGCGTAGCGAAATCGCCATCGATCTCCTCCCGCCCAAAATGCGGGAACCCGTAAGGTCTTGCCATCGGGCCCGTTAATGACCGCATCGAGATCTACCTCGGTGAAGGGATTATCGTAAGTCTTTGTCGATTTCAACTCGACCTCTACGAGGGGGATCGGATCCACCTGTTCTGCAGCGTGGACGGGTAGGCCTGAATTGAGGATCAGGGCAAGGAATACAACAAGTGAAGCAATCCGTTTCAAATTATCTCTCTTTCACTGATGAAGCATCCTGATCGAACAATCGCGGCATGGGCGTCTTTCAACGGTTGATAATAATTTTAACTGGCACATTTTGAAGCTCATAAGGATAAATGCCATATGTCAATGACAAATGTTATTATATCGTTCCCAGATCGTTCAATGGTTGAGTTGGCTGGTCTGAGACTCAGCCGGATGCGCGCGCCACCAGTTTGCCAGAGCCGAGGCGAAGGCGATCCCGAACAACGCGCTCAACCCTAGGAGCGGTTGACTCAGCCGTTTTGGAAACGATGGCATTATCCGATCAGTCGATCACTTGGTCGATCCTGACGATGCCATGGGGAGACAGGGTGATGGGAATCTCGGGCGCGACCTCGGTTGCCTTGTCATCCAGTAGTTGTCCAACGGCGATTGGCCCGCCGAGCCCCCGAAGGGTCACGGATTGAGGTTTGCCGGTCAGGTTGGCTACAAGCACGCGCAGTTGGGTATCCCTAAACAGAGCGATCGCCTCGGTGGAGAGCGGGTTGGAGGAATGGATACGCCTAATCGTCCCACCGGCGAACTCCCCGATCGATTTTAGCAGATGGTAGACCGGAAACAATTTTCCGGGTTGGGAAGGATATCCGGCCGGCCGCCTTCCCACATTATCGGCGTCCATGACGCCATTCCAGCCGACGGTTTCGTAAAAGGTCGCGCTGTGGGCTCCGGCCTCGGCGAGATACTTGATACTGCCGAGCGTCCAGGCCGCGGCAAAATCCGTTCCCTGCCGTGTATCGACATAGGACGGGAACGGGCCGGGAGGCGGACCCCCGGGCGGGTCTTCGCCGTTGACGAATTGAGGACTCAGCGTCACCGGACCGATAACCAGGGGACGATCTCCGACGAACTCCCGCGTGCTATTGACGACATCTGCGTGGATCGCGAGTGTCTCGACCATCGAGGCGTTGTCGAAGGCGTGAATCTGGGGGTTGATGGCAAATCCGACCGCCTCGATGGCGGAGTCTTGGGGCCTTGAGCGGTTCAGGTCGACGAAATTGGTGATTCGCGTCACCCCGATCCTGGCGCCGCCCGCAAAGGGTTCCAACTTCTTGTGAGCCATCCGGAAGTGAGCGGTATCTCCGCCGGTGACCAGCCAGTGGGTTACCGGCGGCCGAAGTGATTCAAGTTCGCCGAGCAGCGTTTCGAAATCCGGCGATTCGCCGAGGTTCAGGCCGACTTGCAGCGACACGCCGAGAGCCTCTGCCTGTTTGGCGGCACGTCGCAGTTCAGTGGGAAACGATGGATCGGACAAGGCCAGGTCGACGCGGAGATGATCGAGATTCAGCGGCTTGAGTCGCTCGATCTGGGTTGCTGTCAGGCCGTCGACCTCCCCCGAAACCTGCAATCCGAGCAACGGGAGTGGAGATTCCGTCTCGCTTAGCGTGAGCGTTGTACGGTCTACCGTTGCGGGCGGTAGATCCGGAATATCCCCTTCCAGACTGATCCGGATCTTCTGCGATACCGTCGCGCCCTTGGCGACTTGCACCGGGTAGGGAATTTCCAGAGGCGTGCAGTAAGTCTTGAAGGAGGCGTCGGTCCAGTTGCGCTGGTCTTCCATCTCGAAAATCTCGCCCTCGAATTCCACACGGGCCCGAATCCCCGGAGCCACTTCGTGCGTGATGGCGCGCAGGTTCTTGGCAGGTTGGTGCGGCGAGATCGACTTCGGGAATTGTCCTTTGGATGTCTTCCCGTCCGCTGTTTCAATGACCCACGGCTGTCCTGCCACGGAAGGCCCGTGAAGCACGCAAAACCCGATGCGGTTACGCTTGAAGGCCGAATGAGCCCGGCCATCGAATGTGAACTCGACGACTCCCTCAGCCGTTCCAGTGATCGTACCCTTCCATCGGAAGTCGATGTCAGCCTGGGCGCACCGGGCTTCGAAGGCGATCCGGAAGTGGTCACCCCTGTCCTCGATCTTAAGGTTGGAAACCAGGGGGTCGACAGTCGCCCAGTTCTGGTCGCGAACCGGGGCGTTGATCCCCCGAAGGATTTCATGCTCACCCACGCGAAGGTAGCGCAGAAAGACGTTGTCGACGTCAAAACTCAACGTGACCGGCCCGGCCCGTAGCGGGATAGGCTCGGTTGCGCTTGCCGAAAGGATCGGCAAGGTCAGGGCGAGAAGCAACGAGAGGCCGAGGATGGAGTGGTTAGTGTTCAGTTTAAAACCTCCACCTTTGTGCCTTTCCTATCCGTGTAACACGTGGTCAATTTCAAATACATTTTCGTGTTCCTTCGCACCTTTCGTAGGTTCTTCCACCATTCCATCACTCCAGCATTCCATTGCTCCATCACTCCATCATTCCACCATTCCACCATTCTCGATTGGAGTTACTTCATGCGAGAATCTCCTTCACCACGTTCCCCGCCACGTCCGTCAGCCGGAAAGGCCGCCCATGATGCTGGTAGGTGAGCCGTTCGTGGTCGAGACCCATCAGATGAAGGATGGTAGCGTGCAGATCATTGATGTGCACTTTGCCGTCCACCGCATGGTAGCCAAAATCGTCGGTGACGCCATGGGTGATACCGCCTCTCACGCCGCCGCCGGCCATCCACATGGTGAAGCCGTGCGGATTGTGCTCCCGGCCGGGCGCCTCCCCTTGGCCGTTGTTTTGCTGGGTGTGCGGAGTGCGGCCGAACTCGCCGCCCCACAAGACCAGGGTGTCATGGAGCAGGCCTCGGACTTTCAAATCGGTAAGCAGACCGTCAATCGGTTTGTCGCAGGTCGCACAAAGCTCTTTATGACCTTCGGCGATTTTGCCGTGATGATCCCACCCGTGAAGGGATACCTGGACAAAACGCACCCCCGCTTCGGCGAAGCGCCGGGCCAGAAGGCACTGGCGCCCAAAGGTGTCGGTCGGCTCCTCTCCGATACCGTAGAGATCGAGCGTGGCTTTGGATTCCGAGGAAAAATCGACCAGGCGCGGCGTTTCGGTCTGCATGCGGAAGGCCAGTTCGAACGATTCGATGACGCCCTCCATTTGACGGTCAGTCTCGAGTCGTTCCAGTTGACGGCGGTTCATGGTCTGGATGAAGTCGACGCGACGACGCTGTGTCTCTTTGGGAAGGGAGGCATCGGTCAGATTGCGGATAGGGGCTTTGTCCGGAGAGGCGCTAACGTGTTGAATCGCAGTGCCCTGGTGGATGGCGGGAAGAAAGGCGCTGCCGTAATTGCGCTCCCCTTCACTTGGAAGAATGGTGATATAGCTCGGCAATTGCTGGTTCTCCGTGCCCAGACCGTAGGAAATCCAGGAACCCATCGAGGGAACCACGTCAAAAAGGTTGCCCGTATGCATTTGGCGAATTGCCACCGGGTGGTTCGGACTGTCGCCTTGCACAGCGCGCAGAACGCAGAGGTCATCGGCGTGGCGGGCGGTGTTGGGCAGGAGATCGCTCATGTGGAGTCCGCTTTCACCCGCGTATTGGAAGCCTGAAACCGGTCCGAGCAGGCGCGTGTTTTCCAGTCCTACCGTCGCTTCAGTGGAGGGAAGCTGGTAAGGCAACTTGTCTCCGGAAGCTTTCGCCAACCACGGCTTGTAGTCGAAAAGATCCACCTGCGAGGGGCCTCCCGACATGAAAAGAAAAATGATTCGTTTGGCCCGCGCCGGGAAGTGTGTTTCCTTCGCGACGAGGGCAGACACGCTCTCGCTCTGAGGAGAGGAAGCCACGGCCTGTCGGTTGAGAATAGCGTTCAGGGCAAGCGAACCGAATCCACAGGCTGAGGTGCGAAGGAAATTTCTCCGAGATAGGGCCATTGATAAATGATAAGGTTTCATTGTGGTAGATTGCGCATCTTATTCTCGAAATAAAAATTGGTTCGATCCCAAAACTGCGTGACAAAGCTGCGTCCACGCCTCGACTCCTGGGTTGTCCCTGTTCAAATCGTCCTCAAACGATTCCAGAAACGCCATAGCTGTATCGACTTCTTCCGACGCGGCCGGTCGAGCAGTGGTTAGAAGGTAAAGTCGACTTATACGGGCGCGCTCGTCGTCGGGCTCGTCCTCCGCCAGGCGTGCGGCCAGCTTGTTGGCCTGTTGCTTTACAAACGGCGCGTTCATCAGGAACAGGGCCTGCGTGGCCACGGTCGTGTTGGGTCGTGCGCCTGTAATTTCACTCGGGTGCGGAAAATCGAATGTGCTAAGGATTTCGAGTTCACCGACGGGGCGTTCGCGTTTCAACGGCAAGTAGATCGTTCGACGATTCTTTACGTAATCCGGAATCATGTCTCCCCAGGTAGGAGGGTTCACGTTTTCTTGCCCTTCCTTGATGTTGTCTTTCAAATCCAGACCCAGAGAGGGTCCGCCGCGAGCCGAATCGAGTTCGCCACTGACCGCAAGCATGGCGTCCCGAATCGATTCGGCAGGGAGGCGGCGGCGCGGCATCTGCCAAAGTAAACGGTTTTCCGGATCGACCGCAACAGCGCCGGGGTTGTAAGTGGAGGCCATCCGGTAAGTCCGCGACAGCGCCATGCGGCGGATAGTCTTTTTGAGGGACCATTTCTCCCTCTCGCGGAAACTCTGGGCGAGAAAATCCAGCAACTCAGGATGACTCGGCCTTTCGCCATGGACGCCGAAGTAATCGACCGAGCGCACGAGGCCTTGTCCGAAGAGATGGTGCCAGACGCGATTGACCAGGACACGTGTTGGCAGCGGGTTTTCCGAATCGGTCAACCATTGAGCCAGTTGCAGGCGACCGCTTTCGCCGGCCGGAATATCGTATTTCCTGGATACGGCAACGGCCGAGAGAAATCCGCGGGGAACGATATCTCCGAGACTTTGAAAATTCCCGCGCCGGTAGATCGGGCTGTCATCGGGTTTATCGATGTCGCGAACCGCGAGGGCTTTATCCGGAGCGTCTTTCTCTTCCAGAATGACGATTTGCGAGTCCAACTCACTCAATTGTATCTCGAGTTCCAGCGCTCTGGCATGGGCTGTTTTCTCCGGCTCGGTAACGGGCTTGGCTTGGGCCAGGGCCTTGGCCCCGCCGCCGAAAAACTGAATGGCAAAATCACCGTTTCCCAAATCCACAGCGTGAGAGTGGTGGAGCCCTGCGCCTATCCAGCCCGGCAAAGTAACATTGGCGAGGACCTTCAGCCGGGTGTCTGCCTGTATGCCTTCGGTCGGACTCGTATTGAGAACGTCGAAATCCTCCGAAAAAATAGTGGTTTTGTCGGAGGCGATAGCCAGGTCGTCGATGGCTCCGCCAAAGCGTCCGCTGCCGGGACTGGCGGTGGTAATACGAATCCGGATCCCGCCCGAGCCGTCGCCGGTGTAGGAAAACCTGGCGGTTTTCAGGTATTGGGAATCTCTCGTTCCCGACCATGGCCCGGGATTGTGACGAAATCCGGTGAGCACGCTTCCGTCTCCACGAAGCAGATCGATCTGCAAGCCGTCTGCAGCGGTAGTCCGTTGGAACGCGGCGGCCCACACGCTCGGCCCTGCCTTAAAACTCAATTCATACCGCGTGCCCTTTTCGTTGGCAGCGACTGCGTTTTCAAGGGTCAGAACATTCGCCTCGGAGCCTCCGGGAATCTGCAAGACCAAGGTTGTCAGTTCGGCCTGAAGGGTTTGCCGTTGGGAGCGGTGGTCCGCAAGGGCCGCTTCCCGGCGAGCCCGTTCCTCCGGCGAGCTTTTCAGATCCGGAAGCGCTACCTCATTGATCGCACTCCATACACCCGGACCATCGTAACTGGTCGTCAGCGTGCTGTGAAAGATTCCCGCCAAACTGTAGTAATCGGCCGTGGGGACGGGATCGAACTTGTGATCGTGACAGCGCGCACAGGCCAATGTCTGCCCGAGGAAAGTGCGCCCGATCCGGTCGATCTGGTGATCGACCACGTCCGCGTCGAGTTGACCCTTGATGTAGTTCTGCAAGGTCCAGGGCCCGATCGCCAAGTAACCAGTGGCGATGATCTGTTCGCGTCGCTGTTCATCGGTTTGCCACGGCAGCAAATCTCCGGCGATCTGCTCATGGATGAATCGATCGAGCGGTTTGTCCGCGTTGAGCGACGCGATGACGTAGTCGCGGTAGCGCCAGGCATCGCGAATGATCACGTTGCCCTGAATGTCGGCAAGGTCGGCATAACAGGAAAGATCGAACCAGTGCCGGGCCCAATGATCGCCAAAGGCGGGAGAAGCCAATAACCGATCGACGACTTTTTTATAGGCGTCCTGCGAAGGGTCGGTCACGAATGCCTCAATTTCCTGCAAAGTCGGCGGCAGCCCCGTGAGATCGAAGGTGACTCTCCGCAACAACGTGTGAGGATCCGCATCGGCGGCAGGTTCGAGGCCTGCTTTCTCCAGCCCGGCGAGGATAAAGCGGTCGATATCGTCCCGAGGCCATTCCCGTTTCGAAGTGATTGGTGGATCGTATTTACGAATCGGCTGGAGGGCCCAGAGCTTGGCCGGATCGTACTCCCGTTGCTTCGCTTGGCGCGGGTCCGGCGCTCCCATGGCGACCCATTTCTCCAATAGACTGATCTCGCCCTCCGGAAGTTTATTCTCCTCGGGCGGCATCTGCAATTCCTCGTCCTGATACCTCACTGCTTGAATCAGTAAGCTTTTATCGGGTTCTCCCCGAACGATGGCGGGGCCGGAATCACCTCCCCTCTCCCAACCGCTCCGCGAATCCAACACCAGTCCGCCTTTTATCTCATCGGATTCGTGGCTGTGACACTCGTAGCAGCGTTGTTCGAGGATCGGGGCAATTTTGTTCTCGAAAAAGGCCGTATCCGAATCAGCGGCTGCCAAACCGATCACGCTCGGTCCCAATAGGATGAGCCATACGGTCCTGAAGATCTTCATGACACGCTCCCAATTGCGTATTAGCATTCCTACGGCCACCTTGAGAAGCTCGCGCATAATGTAACATATTTCAATAACATTTGGTATTCGTGGAATGGTGGAGGCCTCACTCCATCGCTCCATCGTCCCCTTTCCTTTCGATCAAGATCACGATCACGATTAATCTCAAAACGTCAGAATCTCGGTCCCTTTGTGCCTCTGTGCGATCTCGCCTTGGCATGATCCAATTCCTAATTCCTGATTCGCGCCCCTGGCGCCTCCTCCCCGTCTTTGCGACCTCTGCGATCTTTGCGAGAGTCAACTCCATCACTCCACCTCCCCCCGCACACCGCTTCCCATTTTCTTTGGAAGGACGGTCGATCCAGGACCTCGGGGTTGACGACGCCGCGGGGAATCTTTCCGAGAGACAGATCGAGAATGCTTTGGCAGGCGGTCCGGCCGATGTCTCGAAACAGTTCCTCGCTCCAGGCAATGGAATGTGGCGCAAGTATAACGTTTTCGAGTTCACAAAATAGATTCGGTTCGGTTACCGGTTCGCAGTCGAAACAATCCAGGGCTGCCCCGGCGATTTGTCCGTTGCGAAGCGCATGATAGAGCACCTCCTCGTCAACGATACCACCTCGCGCCAAGTTCAATAAAAACGCATCCGATTTCATCAGCCTCAATTGTTCCGCGCCAATCAATCCTTGGGTTTCGGGATGTAATGGACAATGAAGCGAAACAAAATCAGCCTTCGACAGGAGTTCTTCCAGCCCCACTGCACGCACCCCGAGATCCGTCATGTCCTGGGCTGAAACGTATGGATCATAGGCAATCGGTTGATTCATGCCGAATCCTTGCAACAGGGCAACGAGCTTCCTGCCAATGCGGCCGAGCCCAACCACCCCAAGGGTCCGATCCCGAAGTTCGCATCCCAAGAATTGGCTTCGATCATCCCAACGACCGGTGCGTACGAGCCGATCTTTCTGGAGCATTCGGTGGGACAGGGCCAGCATCCATCCAATCGCCGCTTCCGCCACTGGTCGATCTACCGCTCCGGGAGTAATCGTCACCAACACGTCCTTGGCGCTGCAAGCCTCCACGTCAACGGTATCATAGCCGACTCCGAACCGACTGATCACCAGCAATTCCTCACACTCAGCCAAGGAGTTGGCTGTTACTTTCGGCGACAATACGAGTGCGGCATGATGCCCTGCCAACTGGTCCGAGGCAATCTCATCGCGATACTCGGACAGTTTGGAAACGACGATGTGTTCGTGTCCTTCGAACGTGCCGAGTCCGAAATCTGAATAGCGGGGCATGCCGGATTCGTCATAGAAGTCGGCGGTCAGTGTGATGCGGAAGGGAGGGTGCCAAGGGGTTTCCACAGTCGCTATTTTTTCATGTGCTAACGTTCTCGTTCGAGGATGCTCATGGCTACTGCGGCATTCGGTCGACGGCCCGTAGCGCCTGGTGAATCGATCGCAACAGCAGTCCGCTGTCAGAGCCCAGGCCGAGCATCCGGAATCCCTGGTCACGTCGCTCGACGAGATTTTCCCTACTGGTGGTCATGAGGCCACAGCGTTTGCCCTTGGCATGAATCAAATCCTTCAATTGGAGGATTTGTTCGGCAACCCCAGGCCCTTCCCATTGGCCGCGGTAACCAGCCGAGGCCGAGAAGTCGTTGGGGCCAAAGAAGAGCACATCCACGCCGTCTAGTTCACACATGCGGGGGACGTGGGAGATTGCTGAAATGTTTTCGATAATGGGTACGACCAGAACGTGTTCATTGGCTTCCGCGGTGTGTTGGGCAACACGCAGTCCCCAGGCGGTCGCACGTTCGGCCCCAATTCCTCGCCGACCCTCGGGAGGATAACGACTGTCGCGAATCGCCCCTTCAAGTTGCTCGACCGTTTCGACCTGAGGAATCACCACTCCGTCTGCTCCGATGTCGAGCGCTCGTTTGGTGAGTGAGGTGCTGCTTTCAGCCAACCGGACCAACACCACGGTGTCGCTGCGAAGTCCGGCACGGACGTGTTCGTTGATCTCCTTCCAATCGAGGTGCCCATGCTCGGCATCGACAACCACCCAGTCGAGTTCGAGGGCAACGGCCATTTCCGTGATCGATGCGGATTCCAAAGTTACCCAAAGCCCGTAGACAGGTTGGTCGTTGGCGAGTTTGCTTCGAAAGCGTTTCAGTGCCTGTGTTTTCATGAAGTAAAAAAATAATTTATAGTGTTGGCCCGGATATAATAAAAAAGGGCTTATCCTTCTTTTTCTGATCCGTCATGTAATTCCGGCCAGATCGACTTCATTTTCCAGGCGGTCAGTTTTTTCAGTGTTGCGCTCCCACCCCTCGCCCGGAGAGAGACTTGCTGGCTGTCTTCCCTGCTCGGATAGGTTCGAATGGTCAGGCACTGCCTGTCATTGGCAAAGACTTCGACCACGCTGTGATCAATGAATACACGCAGCCGCAGCGGCTCATCTTCCTCTAACCAAAGCGGACCTGACTCGGGCGTCCGCGCGGGGATATGCGGATCGAGACTGCTTTCGTCCACATCGATACTGAGGGTGTGAGCATTCTGCGATCGGCCATGCCATGCCTCTCGAAATAAACGGATCCGGGTGCGTTCTTCTCCCTTGGGTGAGCGGAGAATATCGAGGGATACATCTCTGGCTTCGCGAAAGTTGATTTCGGCCTCGATCTCAAGGGCTCGTCCCCTGACATTAGGCAGGACTACCTCTTTGCCGGACTCCACCGTCAGGTTCTCGATCGAGATTGACTCACCTCTCAGGCTATTCAACTCCGCGACGGGCTCTATCCGTAGCGGGTTGAAGAAGTCTCGCAGGTTCGACTCGATGATAAACGGTTTCTCCTGGAGCACGGGTGGTTTGCCATAGTCGTTATGTAGTGAAAGCACCCGCGGCAAAGACATCATTCCCTGCCAGCCCTTGGTGATCGCTTCACGCTTTGGTCCCATGTTTTCAGTGATATTGAAAATGGTGACCAGTCGTCCATCCGGCGTGATTAATCCCGACGGCGCGTGAAGAGCACCGGAAAGAACAGGGCCGAAGCTGAAAGGTTGACTGTGTTCTTCTTCGAAAGTCCGCGACTGAGGATTGTATCTTCCTATGGTGCAGGCAGGTCCGCGTGCGTGGACAAAGTAGTAGAGTAGATGACGGTCTTTACCGATTGGCATCAGGCTGGCGCAGGCGAGGTCGTGCCCGCGCTCGATTCCGTATCGCTTTTCGAAAAACGGCTCGGGATGCCGGGTCCATGTGCGCAGATCCCGCGAGTGGAAAAGGCTCAGACGCGGAAATTTGTTGTCCCAATGGTAGAGTCCGGTGCGTTCTTTGGCTTGGCGAAGGATCATCCACCATTGATCATCCTCCTGCCAAAAGAAGGAGTCGATAGGAGTCGAGTGATCTGCCTTCAGTTCATCTTTGGTCAGAGTTTTCCAAGTCGTCCAGGATTCCAGTTCCGTATCACTCGAGCGGGCCAGGTAGACGCCATTGCGGCCTCGCGCGAAACTGAGTAGTGCCTCGCTTACCGCGTGCCCTTTGCCCCCCGGGGATATATAGAATAGATGATACTTACCCTTCCAGAAGGCAAAACCACCCGGGTCGTGCAAAGTGCCGATTGGAGAGGAAAGATGATAGCGCGGACGATGCGGGTCGTTGGCGAGGGATTCACGGCTGGTCGTGAGTGAGGCGACGTCGTTGGGAAGAGCGACGGCTGTTTCATCGGCGATCGTCTGGATGATGCCGCTGGCTACGACGAGCAGCGAAACAAATGCAATCAAAGTTCTGTGTTGACTTATATTCATAGGTGTTGAGCGAAGCGGACTTGTGCCAGATGCCCTGCCGATGAAGATGGAAATCCAAAGCGCGACAAACATTAGTGTTACTGGTATTGTTGGCGTTTAATAAACTGACGACGATTCATGATTCTTTATGTATTCAAACATTAGTTACGATGCAGAAGTCGTATGCGATCGATCGTTAACTGCTGCTTGAGGACTTGAGAGCTGAATCGAAGCAGGTGCAAGCCGGCTTGATCAAAGCGGACCATGCCCGCCGAAACAAGATCGAAAGTTTCGGACTGGGTTTTCTCTATGCTCATTAGCTTCTTCATTGGATATCCCGCATCGGCCTGCTTGGCATCATCGACAACGGGAGCAGTCGAAAGCGTGCAGGAGCCTTCCGCATTGAGCGAGATGGACAGATTGTAATGTCCCGGACGGTCTATCTTAAACGCGAACTCGATATAGCTGCCGGCACCCTTGTTCAGATCGGCGCAGACGGCTTCCCCCTGGGATGCTTCGGAGTGATCTTGGGGGTAGTGAAAGTTGCCGCGCTGCCCGAAGTCGGACGAGGTTTGATGAGGCAGGTTCTCCGCTTCCAACCAGCCCTCCGCGTCGGGTTCAGACTGTCTTAGGCTAAGGCGTTCGCTCAGTTTCGCGATGACGCCTTCGTATTCAGGTTTGTCGGCTAAGTTGGTGAACTCGTGAGGGTCGCTGTCGAGATGGTAGAGTTCGGTCTCCCCGGTGGCGAATCGAGTCATGCGATAGTCATTGCTCAAAACCACGTCGTAGCGGATCCCCTCCTCTTCGCTCGACATGAGGACGGGCTTGTCCCAATCGGCCTGGGGATTCTGGAGCAAAGGAACCAAACTATTGCCGTCGAGCCCTTGAGGGGGCGCGGCAAGACCCAGAAGGTCGACCAAGGTGGGATAGAGATCCAACAAGGATACGGCCTTGTTGCAGAATGCCCCTTCGGCAAGACCCGGACCAGCGATCATAAGGTTTACTCGCGCGGAGTCGTACCAAGGCTTCATTTTCGACCAGCCTTCTTTCTCGCTCAATTGATAGCCGTGGTCGCTCCAAAGGATGACATAGCCGCTTTCAGCGTGGGGGCTTGCGTACCAGGCGTCGAGGATGCGGCCAACCTGTTCGTCGGCAAAGCTGACGCAAGCGAGGTAGGCCCGGACCTTTTCCCGGTCATAGCCCTTGGCTTCGAGCTCTTTGTGATAACCAGGACCGAACTTGGCGGGGGCGCGAGCGATGGTTTTGAAACGTTCGGGCAGATCGGCCAAATCGTCCTCCTGGCGTTCGGGCATGAGCAGGCTTTCGAGCGGATGGCGATCGAAGTATTCCTGAGGCACGACCCAAGGCACATGGGGACGATAGATTCCAAGGGCGAGAAAGAGCCCGGAGCGATTCGATTCAAGAGCCTCGATCCCTTGGCTGACCGATAGGTAGTCGTGCATCTCGTGAGTCGGAACGGATGCTACGCCCCATCTGCCGGATGGATTGATGTTTCGGTACGTTTCGGGGATCGGTTTTGGCTCTTTGCCGCGGCACGTGTATTCGTCGAATTCGGCTTGGTCGCCGTTGTGAAAGTTCTTTCCAATCCCAACAGTCTTCCATCCGCGGGCACTTAATAATTTGGGCAGGGTGATCGCGTCGGGAACATAGCTTCGCCAAGGTCTGCCCCAATTCCAATTGGACTTCGCTCCCGTTCGCACGGGATGCAGACCCGAGAAGATTGCCGTCCGGGAGGGAAAGCAGACGGGCGAGGAACAGATCGCGCGGGTGAAGGTGACGCTGCGAGCAGCAAAGCGTTCGAGATTGGGCGTGATCGCCTGTGGGTGACCTTCCAATACACTGTTCCAGTCGTTCCAATCATCGATATTCAGAAAAAGCACACTGGGACGCTCAGCTTTGGCACAGAGATTCGAACTCAGACTCAATAGAAATAGAAACGAGAGTAATTTACCCATAGATAGGTGTATCCAAAAATCGGTTACTAATTAATATACTGTTTATATTCACAAGGGAGATCTATTATTTATTGTTCATGCCAATCTTTTCCGGCTCACAACGAACTTCTCATCGTATTCATAACCCAATCCCGGCTTGCCATTAGGCGTGAAGTAGTAACCGTCGATTTTGATCTTTTCCTTAAAGAACTGATTCTGGTTCCTCCTTCTATTTACGGGCCGGAACGGATTCACTTCTCTCATAGCATTTGCTTCAAGAATCAACACATTGGGTACGGCCATGCATAGGTTGGCCATTGCCACCCAGGTCAAAGGGCCATACGAAAAGAAATGCGGCGCAATCTGCAGGCCCCGTATTTCGGCCAGGGTTGCGATCTTACGCGCTTCCGTCAGTCCGCCGACGTTGGGCGGCGGCAGATTGAGAATCGACGCCGCACGCTTATCGATCAGACGAGTAAAGTCTTCCAGACCCTGAAGGTTTTCTCCGGTCGCAAGAGGGACCGTGGTGGCAGCCGCCACTTTGGCCATTTCATCCATGCTACTGGTTGCCGGCACTGGTTCTTCCATCCAGAGAGGGTCATACGGTTCGAGCTGTTTGCAGGTCGCGATTGCCCCTTCGGCGCAGGCCTGACCGTGGCCGCCATGAATCAGGTCCACTTTGTCGCCAGCCCCTTCACGAAGGCAGCGAAAAACCATTTCGTTAAAGGCAATGTTCTCTTCGGTCGGCATTCTCCCGTCGCCTTCGCAGACACCAGGCTCCCAGGCTTTCTCGCCGACAAGATGTTCGAAAACCGCAAACGGATCGGTCTTGACGGCCGCGCCGGGCTGTTTGGCCAGTTTTCGACCGAGGTCGCGCCACAGGTCCTCATCAAACTCGTTCTTTGTACGGCCCGGTCTGCCATAGTAGTATATTCTGATCCGGTCGCGCACTGGACCGCCGAGCAGTTCGTAGACAGGCTTACCGGTTTCCCGGCCGATTAGGTCCCATAGCGCATAATCCACGGCTGTGCGATGCGAAATGAGGACACCGGCCTGCCGCATCTTTGACCAGATAGCTTCCACGGCATAGGGATTGGCCCCGATCAGATGGTTCTTGGCGACACCGCCCAGTGACGGCGTGTAGTCGATGTCCGGAAAATCCGCAAATCCAGCGGCGCCTGAGCTAGAGATGACTTTCAGCACGCGCCGCTGCTCGCCATTGCGTTCCAACACGAGCGCTTCCAGCGATTCGATGCGGCTGGCATTGCCCGAGGCAGCTGCCAATGGCGAATGGCCGATCGACGACATGCCTGCAAGCGCACCGACCCCCAATGTAGATTGCTTAAGAAATTCTCGGCGATTGCGAAGGTGTTTGAAACTATGGGGCATTCCTTGGTGGTCCATCACTTTTCCTGGGTCTGTGTATCGACTTGGGCGATACGTTTTACTTGAAATTTTGATTCATCGATCTCACACGAATCCGAAACCAGGGAACCTTGCGTCATCCGCAAGGGGGTCTTCAGCACACTGTCATCCTTCAACCATTGCTCCTGGTAGGGTGACGTCACCCACAGCACTTCATCGCGTCCGGAAAGTGACCGTGCGACAGTCAGCAATGAAAGAGGACCGCCCTGCACCATTGGAGCCACCTTTAACCTGGCTTCCTTTGCCAGGTCCGCCGTCCGAGCGAGCATGGCCACTCCTCCAATGCGACCGGCATCCGGAACCAGGACCGTACCGGCCTGATGCTTGATGCCCTGGGCGAAGTCTTCGAGCACATGATAATCTCCGCCAAATCCCAGAGGCAGGCTGAACTCTTTGCGCGCCGCAACCTGCTCGGGCAGGTGTAGGACCGCCATGGGATTTTCGAGCAGGGTCACCCCGTTCCTTTCACAATGCAGCGCTAGATAGGTCATGCCATCCGTGCTTAAATTCATGCTGGCAGCGACAACCAGATCCATTTCCGTGCCGACTGCCTTTTTCGATGCCAACACCAGTCTGTCGATCATGCCCAGCACCTCCTGCGGGTAGCGGTAGGGGGCGAGTTCGCCGCGTGACCTCATCTCATCCTCGAGGGCGCCGGCCAGTTCAAGCCGGACTGCGGTAAAGCCAGCTTCCTTGAGCGACGCTACCGTCTGCTGCATTTCGTCAGGCGTATTCAGCCGTAGCTTGCCGTCTATCTCCCGGTCTACCGTAATCGACGGACAGAGCCGCACCCGGCTGGGACCCTTTTCCCCTGTAAGGTCGAGCAAGGCTGTCTGCAGGGCGATGAGCAGTCCTGCTTTCCCCGGGCCCTGCCACATCGGGCCAAAGCCTCCCCAGAGAAACAGCGCATTTGGGGCTTCATCGGTGACGGGGTTGGCATCGAGCAACTGCTCAGCCGTCTGCCCCAGCACAGTATGACCGCCCCCAACGGGCCGCATTGAAGGGTCGGTCAGGAAGATATCTATCTTATGATCCTGTTCGGCATAACGGTTCACCAACCGCGCAAGTATCTCCTCCGCTTCCTTGGCGGGTAAACCGTAATCAAGATAATCCCCATAGCCCATAGCGCCGCTGCGGGTCGTCAAGCGGATGACCCGCAAGCGTGACTCAGCTTGCGATCTCGGTTCCTCTACAGTCAGCAGGTCCATCGCCACGATCTCGTCCGATTCTGACGCTGCCCGGGCTTCCTGTAGGTTTAGGATCAAAAGTGCAGGTAGCACCGTAATAGCCAGCCGAACGGTTAGAAGGATGCGGTTGAGTAACTTCATGAGATGGTGGGCTTGCTTGAGCGGGAAGCTTTCGATGCTAAACAGAGAATCAGCGTCATTCCAGTTTAGCTCAACAAATTAAAAACGAATGGCGGAGGCAGGACCCTTAAGATTTTAGCATCTAGCCCGCATGTCTCACAAATTTTCTACTGCGCTCCGGTATGTCGGCACTGGTGCGGACTTCGTTGGGGTTACCCAAAGGGGTCAAACGTAGAAAATAGAATTTCCCTTCACTATAGTCATCGTGAATTGATTGGAATGGCTCTGGTTGTTGGCCGTTCAGGCATCGGATAATAAGGGAAATTCTATTTTCTACGTTTGACCCCTTTTTTCCACCGAGGCTGAATCCACGCCAGCCTTTCTCCAAACGCCCGCAATAAACCAGCCTACAAAAAGGGCAGACACGCCATAGCACAGGTTAATCGCGATTGCCACTACACCATATTTGTAAGCAATGCCTCCCCATACGACAAACATACCTGCCGAGAACTGTGTCATGAATGCGGATAATCCAGAGACCCACCAAGGCGATTGTCCTCCAGCTGCAAACATCTCCTTCGAGGAATTCATTTTCCCCATGAAAACCATGCCCGCGACAACGATGCCGAGGACGTAAAGAACGATGACGATGTAATCTACAGGTTGCATCTAGTTGCCTTCGCGAGATCTCGTAGGGGCCTCAAGGATACGCCAATTTAACGGTCCCTATTCTGGAGAATCGAGAGGAATGCCCACCGCCTTGATTCGTTTTTGAAGTTCGGCGACGTCGATGTTTTGGACACTGGAATTGTTATCGATAGCCATGGCGGCCGCGATTCCCGAAACCTCGCCCAGATGCATCCAGGTTGGTTCGAGGCGGATGGTACAAAAGGCTACCGCACTTGCCGAGGCGCAGACGGGAACGAGGAGGTTCTCGCATTCCTCGGACTTCGGCGTGATCACTCTGTATGGGACATCGAAAGGCACGCCTTCCTGCCAGATACGGCCTTCGTTGATGTAGTGATCCTGGTCCACCGCGTACCGGGTGACGTGGTGGGCATCGATGTAATGGGATCCGATATGGATCACATCTTCCTTGTCCGTCGTCGTTGTGACATCCGCTTGGGTAAGGATGTATTCACCTTGCATGCGTCGTGCCGCCCGGATGTAGAGATACCACGGCCAATGGTTGTTATCCTTCCACTCGTCCTTGCAAAAGCCGTATTGAGCCATGTCTTCGCGCATCGCCGCTGGCACCCGGGGGTCGGATTTCAAAAACCAAAGCAGTCCATGCGTGTATGCGCGGTATTTCTTGTGGATCGCTTCTCGCTCCTCGAAAGATGCTTCCGCCCAAGGCGTTTGCTCCCCCGGCATGCTCAGCGAAACGATAGAGTATTGCCGGTTGTTGAGTTCGCGCTTGTCGTCGGGCATCGGATACAAACCAAGGACTTTATTTATACTGTCGATTTCACCCGATTTAAAACTTCCTACGAGCAACTCGTATTGCCGGGGATCATATCCTTCCGGTTTCTCGATAGCAACCTGGTTGGCGGGATTAAGGGAAAGGTTGAGGCGAACGTTGTAGCAAAGCGGAACTGGGCTGGCCGAGAACTCTTCTGGCGGTTTGCCCGGCATAATGCCCGGCAGGAGTTTGCCATTCTCGTCGTAAGGCGAAACCTTGATCTTCTCGTCCATATACCGGACGCCTGCCATGGACTCGTTGTAGGTGTCGCGAGATTCGCGTCCTACGGTATAGGAGACTCCCGCAGTTGCCATAAGGTCGCCTTCGTAAGTGGCATCAATAAAGACCTTGGCCCGATAGCGGTTTCCGTCACGCGTATACAAAGCTTGAATCTTTGATCCATCCATTTCTACGCCTTCGATTAATTGCCCGTATACAATTGGAATGTTCTGCTCCGAAAGCATCTCCAGAAACAGCTCTTCTGCTATCCGGGATACCCATATTCGGACTCGCTCCGCATTCGGGTCCGTTCCGCTTCGTTTGGCGGCTTCACTGGTGAATCGATCCGAAAATCCCCCCAAAGTCCACCGGATCATGTGGTTCCCTTCATCCCGATTCAGCCCACTGGTACTCAAGCCGCCCACGTGATTCGTTTGTTCCAGCAGAATTACTGAAGCGCCTTCTCGGGCCGCTGAAACCGCAGATGCAATACCTCCCGGAGTGCCGCCATATACGACAATGTCGTAGTCTTTCCCGTAAGAATACTGCGTGAGCCAAATTGCTATTGGAATGAATAATTTCCAAACCTTCATAAATTTCTTCATCACGCTATTTTCACTCAACTGTTTGTTCATGATTCAAATTCCAGAATGAGCGCGTCCCTGGCAGGGACCTGCGCAGGGAACCGATTGTCGGCCATTTCCATGCGGTATTCATTCCAGTGGGACGCAGTGAATTTCATCTTACCCAAAGCATCTGAGATCTTGATGCCGGTTTCCCGCGCTTCCCTGGTGGGATTTACGATCCAGAGGAAGTAGTGCTTATCCTTCCTGTGCAACCGTGCCTGAATAGCCGGATTGGAAGCCGATACCAATTGCTCGCGTTTGGTGAACCTGAATATCTCCCTGAAATACTCAGTGTTGATCCCATCTTCCGAAGCAGTTTTGTAATCCTGTTCCCAGTCCTCGCGGGGCGGATTGGACTTCCTGAAATAAACCGCTCCATAAGGGATCTGAGAAATCCTGAGATCGGTTCCCGCATCCGGGTATCCTGCATTGGCCCTCATCAAGGACGCGAATGGCGCAAGGCCGGCGGCTACTCCGGTGGTTTTGACAAACGATCTGCGGGTGATGCGGTGGTTCATGTTAACTTGAGGAATTCGCGTTTGCTTAGTTTGTCCATGCGTGGGTTTCCTTTGTCAACGTCGAGATGTCTGGTGTGAAAGATTCTTGACACTACCCAGAACTTTCCTAATTCGATGAATTCAGAAGTTGCCAAAACGAATGGGCACATCCACTACGGATCTGATTTTTCTGTAAACAACTACTAGCAAACTCTACAAACTCCCCCTTTCTCATCCCTACAAACCTCAGACAATGAAGGAATCCCCCCGATTCCATCCCTTACAACTCCTGGTATCAGGCCGGCCTGATCGTGTACCAATCAAACAGAACGTCACACATCTCTAATCCACTATAAATCCATTTTTATGAAACAAACAACTACATCCACACACTGGCTATTAGCCGCCTTCCACGTCGCATTCTTTTTAGTTTTCGGCTTACTCCTTCTCCCTCTCACCACTCAGGCGCAAGAGGATGAAGACGAAGAAGAAATCTACGAAATCTCTCCATTCGTAATCGCTGAAGACTCCGACGTCGGTTACATCGCCTCTCAATCCATGGCAGGTGGTCGGATTTCCAGTGAACTCCGTAACGTTGGTTCCTCTATTCAAGTGGTTACCCAGGAATTTATGGAAGACATTGGAGCTACCGGTATTGAGGAACTTCTGCAATACACCACCAGCACGGAAGTCGCCGGTAACTTAGGAAACTTTACCGGAGTGACCGAAGGCCTCGACGGACAGGTCAACACCGGCGGCGCACGCGGAAATCCGGACGGCACCTCCCGCATTCGTGGTTTGGCTGCCCCCGACCGCACACGAAATTTTTATAAAACGGACATCCCATTTGACCGCTACAATACCGATCGGATTGATATCAACCGTGGCGCCAATTCTTTCCTCTTTGGACTAGGTTCACCGGCCGGACTGATCAACAACGGCATGGCTCGCGCCCGTTTCCAAGATTCAGGCCAGTTGGAGTTTCGCGTCGGCAGCGGTGGCGATCGCCCCTCTTTCCGTGTATCAGGAAATGTCAACAGGGTCCTGATTGAAGACATGGTGGCTTTCCGATTTGCCTACCTGAATGATGCCACCCAATACCGTCAACAGCCTACCTATAAGGACGATCAGCGCTTCTATACCACGGTTTCTATCCAACCATTCAGAAATTTCAACACCGTCATCCGCTCCTACTTTGAAACCGGTAAAGTAACCGGTAACGCGGCCGACACGGTTGGCCCCGTATCCAATCTGGATACCTTTCTCAACGCACCCAATTATCCCCGGATGGCCTTCGATAAAGTGCGCAATGCACGTAATTTTAATCATGAGGAAGGGCCCAACAATGCACGGAACGCCAGGGAGGACAGAAATCCGGATGGCTTACCCCTCAGGGACATCGGCGCCCCGCAAGAAATCGAGCAGTCCATCGGTGTCGGTTGGGGGTTTATCTGGGATGGCACCAACGGCACGGATGCTTCAGGCACCTTTAATGGCCGGATCCGCGGCGCAGACCAGACGAACGGCCGCGCGAATCAAGGTCCGAATCCTTTCTGGAAACCCAATACCTTTTTTGGAAGAACGAATCATTCCCACATAATCGGCCATGGTAACCTTTCTCAAATCATGGGAGAAGGTTGGGCCTTCAAAGGACTGACCGACTTGGAAACATTCGACTTTTCCAAGTATAACCTGGGTTGGGACAATGACTTCTACACCCGCGATTTTGATAACTTCAATATCGCCCTCGAACAGGTGCTCTTTAACGGCAATGCAGGATTTGAGCTGGGTTACGATTTCCAGACCCTTTTCCGCTCGGACTACAATGCGTTCAGCAACGGTGCAGCGCGTCTCACATTTGATATCAATCGCGATATTCCCATTCCCAATGATCTGAACTACGCCGAATCAGGAGATCTCAGTTACCCGATGAACCCCAACTTTGGGCGGGTATGGATTGAAACGAATGCCAACGATCGCAAATCCACCTTCGACCGGGAGACTTACCGTTTTACTGGCTTTGTTAAGCACAATTTCGTAGACCAACTGGACAACACCTTAGGCAAGATCCTGGGAAGCCACACCATCACCTCTCTTCTCGATCACTATACCGAAGATGAGAGGTTCGTCCCGTATAAACTGGCATCCTACGGAACGCCGGATCCGGCCCTTCACCTTGGACCCGCCAACGCAAAACAAGCCTTCAATGGAGCCAGAAACGTACGTAATATCGTTTACTTGGGACCTCAACAACTGGAGGCGTTCACCGACCCGAACTTCACACTCAATGATTTCATTATTGAACCCGCAAAATACGATCTCAGAGGGATTGAAGGAAGGGAATTCGATATTATCTATTGGGACCTCGGTGACGATGCCACTCCGGACAATTTCGGCCAGGGTCGAAATGATACCGGTAACGAAGGATTTAAGAAAGGAACCTTTATTCCTCTTAGCACGCCAAACAAGAATCACCGCCTGCAACACACCGAGGTGGAATCGGTTGCTTTCAACTCACAATCGTTCCTCTTCGACAACCTGTTGGTTGTAAACATGGGGTGGCGTAGCGATAAGGTAAAAAATGCCCTGAATACGGAAGCATTGCCCATGGGCTTTCATGAGATTCCCGATATCGACAACCCTGCCGCCTGGAATCTTGTCGACGGATTTGCCACCAACCGGGAAATTGATTCAGAAATCTTTGGCTACGGCGGTGTCTTGAATTGGCCGCATCAATTAATTAAATTGCCCAACGGCACGGATGTGGCCTTTCACTACAACGAAACAGAGAACTTTGTCCCAGCCGCAACGCGGGTCGACCAGTTCCGCCAGCCATTGCCGTCCCCCGCAGGTTTAAGCAAAGACTGGGGAGTGACCTTCTTCCTCTTTGATAATAGAGTGATCTCCCGCTTCAACTGGTACGATGCAGATCTCAAGGATGCGACGGCCGCCCTAGGGGGCGTGTTTAACGGATCGCTCAATCGGGTTTTTAACCATTGGGGTTTCGCAAACAGAGACATATTAGCAGCCGACGCTAATGGTGACGGCGTTATCGATCAGGAGTACATTGATGAAAACAGAATGATCGAGTTTGAAGATCCGGAGGAGACAATCATCATTTCTCAAGAAACAGATGAGGAAGTCATCGCTCGGGTGGCGCCCAACTTCCAGGATGCCATCGGAGTCAGGGCAGCAATTACACCTTACCTGACCGATGACCTGAAAGCGGCACGTAATTTCCGTGTGGATGTCGACGGCACAGTTAATGTTCAGGGCGCAGGTGCCATCCAAGACACTCAGGATATACAAGCGAAGGGCTTTGAGTGGGAATTGGTCATGAACCCCACGAACGCGTGGAGAGTATCTTTCAATTTTGCAGATACGGATACTATTTTGACCAATATTGGCCCAAGAATGACAGACCTGTTCAACAATTTCTGGCTTCCTATTCTTGACGATTTCGGCCACATAGACTGGAACAATCCTGCCGGGCCTGTAACAGGAAATTCGCTGAGTGAACAAGTGAACGCCGACGTTCTGGAATACCTGGAACAGAAAGCTCAAGAAGGCAGACCCACGCTCGAACAACGCCAATACCGTATCAATTTTGTAACCAACTACCGCTTCCAGGAAGGCTGGCTGCAAGGTTTCTCCGTGGGTGGAGCGGCTCGTTGGCAAAGTAACAACTCGGTAGGCTTTCCGCTTATTCCACGGGAAGACGGTATCGTTCAACCCGATATTGAGAATCCGTGGTTAAACGAGGACGTGCAAAACTACGACCTCACCTTCTCCTATCGCACTCGAATCGGGCGCAACATCAATTGGACGATTCAGCTGAACATCCGGAATCTGCAAAACTTGCAGAACGACGAAATCAGCACGATTCGTCGCCAGCCAGATGGATCTATCGCTCGCGTTCGTTACAATCCCCCTTCGCAGTTTCTACTGACAAATACGTTCCGATTCTAATCGGAAACCAACTTTTATAATTAAAGGCCCGGTGTAACCACCGGGCCTTTTTCAACACCATAAAGGTCAAAATATACTGCCCCCACTTAAGGAAATGATGGAAATAAGAGAGTGATCAATCAAGGATTACTCGACAATGAAAAGACGTAAATGGACGGCTCAACAGAAGCTTCAAATCGTAATACAAGGACTGAAAGGAAACGTGACGGTAGGCGAGTTATGCAACCGCCATCAGATCAGTCAGACCCAGTATTACCAGTGGAAAGATCGTTTGCTCAAAGACGGATCGAAGATTTTCAATTATGGAGGTCCGGACCGCGAAGCTGATCGTTTAAGGAGGGAAATCTCGAAACTCAAAGGCATCATTGGGGATCTGACCGTAGAGTTAAAAAAAAACGACGACGAGTGGCTATGAGGCGGCGTAAACGCAGTCAAGCGGTGATGGAGCGAGACAAGCAACTGCTTGAGTTGATCGAGCCCATCAAAGCCGATCACCCGGCCTGGGGCTATCGTCGGGTGTGGGCCTATCTGCGATACCGCAAGGGCCTGGCGGTGGGCAAGAACCGGATCTACCGCATCCTGAAGGAAAACCGGTTACTGGCGCAAAATGTGCGCAAATTAAAGGCAAAACGCTGCTCTAAGGGCAGCAAACCAACCACGGACAAGCCCAATGAGCTGTGGGGCATCGACATGACCAAAATCAAGGTCGAGTCCTGGGGCTGGCTGTATCTGGTGGTGGTTAAAGACTGGGGCAGTAAAAAGATCGTAGGCTGGTCCTTGTCGGTCACGAGCAAGACCAGGGACTGGCTCGATGCATTGGAAATGGCCGTGCAGCGCCAGTTTCGCGAAGGCATCCGCGAGCATGGCGCCGTCAGGTTGGTCAACGACAACGGCTGTCAACCCACCTCGGCAAACTTTATGGCGGCCTGTCGGGTGCTGGGCATCGCCCAAATCTTTACTTCCTACAACAACCCCCAAGGCAATGCCGATACCGAAAGGTTTTTTCGCACCCTCAAGGAGGACCTGATCTGGCTCCATGAGTGGTTTAGCTTCGAGCAACTCCTGCAGGCGCTCAAAAATTGGATCGAAAAGTATAATGAAGATTTTCCTCACTCAGAAATAAACCACCGGACACCTCAACAGTTTGAGGACCATTTTAACCCATCAATCAGTAACAAATACTCTCTAATTGAATCTTGAATTAAGTGGGGGCAGTACAAAAATCGACAAGAATGTTCCTCCCTCTCTAGCCCGCATGTCTCACAAATTTTCTACTGCGCTCCGGTATGTCGGCACTGGTGCGGACTTCGTTGGATTCGCTACTTTGCAGGGTGTCGACCCAGCTTCACCCGCTCATCTGCTCGAAACCCGCACCAGCACTCGACCTCCGTTCGCTCGCCACGAATTTTGTGGGACATGCGGGCTAGTCATACGAGTCAGAAAGGTTATACTAGCTTCTTTGACGACATTCCCCGTAACTAACTCTGAGAACAGAACGTTTCCTTTAAACAACCCCCTATTCTACTGATGAAAGCTATCATTCAGAACATCCTCATTTCATTCATCTCCATAGCCCCCTTGTGCCTGCACCTTGAAGCAGCCAATCGAGTTGCGTTGAAGACCCAGGCCTCAGAAGAATTCATAAAAGGCAAAGCCGAGGACCCGACTAAGAAAATTCAGACCTACCAATTCATGAAGGGGAATTTCCACATGGGATTCACCAGAGACCCCAGCATGAAAGAAGTCACGTTCGAGGGCATATTGTACGACCTTGCCATGAACCTGAGAAAACAGGGTTTCTATATGCATAGAGACAGGAGTGAAGGAGACCTGTTAATCGTAGTTCACAGTGGAGTGACCGACGTAGAGATTTCCTACGAAGAATTTATGGGATATACCTCAGAGGAGGACATGGGGCTCACAGACGAAATCCTCAATGCAGGTGCCGGAGGTGAAGCGATAGACTTCGCAACGATCGATGCGATGAATCAACTCAACTTTAACCTGAGCTCATCCGGAACAACCGGTTCAGCCAACCGCCAATCTCAAGCCTACAAAGCGCAACTATTGGGCTTGGAAAGAGCCTACAGTGACAAGATATCGAATCAGGAAGCGTACGACCTGAGATCCATGCTGGATGAAGAACGTTACTTCATTGTGCTGATGGCCTACGATTACCCGGCGTTCAAGAAAGGAGAAGCGAAACTCATGTGGTCCACTCGCTACAGCATTCGAACCCTTGGTCAAACCTTCGCAGAAGCAATCAAAGATATGAATGTCGTTGCCTCCGATTACTTTGGAAAGAACCTCGCCGGCATCACCCAAAAACGCGCAACCGATGATTCACGCGTCGAAATTGGCGAGATCGAGGTACTCGCAAACGATCAGGACGAGAAAGAGGAAAACTGAACTAGCCCGCATATCTCACAAAATTCGTGACGAGCGAACGGAGGTCGAGTGCTGGCGGGGGATTCGTGCAGATTCGGGGGTGAAGCCGGGTCGACACCCTGCAAAGTCCCGAATCCAGGGAAATCCCCGCCAGTGCCGACATACCGGAGCGCAGTAGAAAATTTGTGAGATATGCGGGCTAGAACTCATAATGACTAGCGCTACACCTTTTCTACGTGCGCAGAATAACAATATTCGGAGTTGATTGAGCCATGAGGGTGCCCGTACTGCCTAAAAGCACCAGGAAGTTGAAAGCCAACTTCGCGATTAATCTCATGTGTAGTTCCTTTCCAATACAATCCGGCTCTCACTTCTTCCTGACATAGGCATAAAAGGCTCCGACTTCAACGCCTTCCCTGGTGGTAAAAAACGAAGACATGCAGGTCATTCCGGCTGGTAATGACAATCTGAATACGACCTCTTTGGCGCCGGGTTCGACCGGAGCCTCCACGACGTGGTCGCCAATCCGGACCGTGGCCTTGACGGCTGGAACGGCGTTCCCGGGACTTGCACGGAAGGGAATCTCACCGGGTACATCATTTCCGGGAGGAAGCGGGGCGTCGATCGCTGTATCGGCTTCCACGGGCCAACGGCGCAAACGGATTTCGTAGTCGCCGGCCTCGACCACTTTGACATTCCAGTCGCCGATCACCGCCGGATTGTCCATGGCCTCACGTACGAAGGCCTGGTTCCAGGGGATCTTGACCCTGGTGTCCTCGACCATCCAATCATGGCTGGTCAGCAGGGTTGGATTTTCGTCTGGGTGACCCAGGTGGATCGCAGGAATATTTTTGAAAGTGGGTTTCAGTTCGGCCCACCAGTCATCGTAGAAAGCTCTGAGCCGGGCCATAACTTTGGGATGCGCATCCGCCACGTTGTTCGTCTGTCCCGGGTCCTGCTTCATGTCGTAGAGTTCCTTGCCGTTTACCAGTCGCCATCGGTTGGTCATGACGGAACTCTTCTGCCATTTGACCGGATCGATTACCCGTTGAGAGTCGGTGATCAGGATCCGGTCTGGCCAGGTGCCGTCGGCCAAACGGGCCTTACCCTCCAGTAAGGGGCGAATGCTGCGGCCGTCGAAGTTAACGCCTTTGGGTGGAGCGATCTCGCATAAATCGATCAGGGTGGGAAACAGGTCGACGTGCGCGGTGATTGGTTCAACATCCCGGCCGCCGGTGAGTCCTCCTTCAGGCCAATGGATGAAGAATGGGACTCGATGCCCTCCGTCATACTCGCTGGTCTTTCGGCCACGCATGCCGGCGTTGAAGATTTTGTCCCCTGTCTTGGTGCCGTTGTCGGTGGTAAAAATGAAGATCGTATTGTCCGTCAGTCCTTCTTCCTCGAGAAAGCTGCGGAATCGGCCGACGTTGTAATCGATGTTGGCGATCATGCCGAGGAAGTGACCGACATAGACACCGTAATCCTTTTCGTAAGGATCCGCGAATTCCTGAGGGGCATGCATGGGCCAATGCGGGGCGTTGGTGGAGATATAAGCGAGGAAGGGTTTGCCGGTTTTTTTCTGGCCTTTGATAAAGCGCTGGGCGTAGTCGAACCAGACGTCGGTGCAGTAACCCTCAGTAGATTCGGGTTTACCATTGTGAAAGTAAGTATCGTCAAAGTAGGCGTTGTTCCAGTAATCGGACGTTTCGGCAATGGTGCCACCGCCATGGCGCAGCACCTCCTCGAAGCCGCGATCTTCCGGGCGGTAAGGATAGTTATCGCCCAGGTGCCATTTGCCGAACATGCCGGTGGCGTAGCCGGCCTCCCGAAAGACCTCGGCCAAGGTGACCGCGTCCTCCCGGAGCAGTGAGCGGCCGAAGGTGGTGTGCCAGGCACCCGTGCGGTTTGCCCAATGGCCGGTCATCAGCGCCGCGCGAGTGGGCGTGCAGGTTGGGGCCACATGGTAGTCGATTAGGCGGATTGATTCCTGGTAAAGCTCATCTAGGTGGGGTGTCTTCAGGACGGGATTGCCGTGGCAGCTCAGGTCGCCATAACCTTGGTCATCGGTGAGGATCAGAACCACATTGGGATGATTATCAGCAGCAGCCGCTTTGACAAGCGACAGAATAGCCGCGAAAGCAATCATTGTGAGTGTTGGTATCCGCTTGATGCTCATAGCTTCCAGTTAAATTACATGTTAGGCAGATTTTAGACGGTGTCCATGTTCTGTTGGCCGCCTACCGGTAGCAGACTGGCGAGAGCACCGACTATAGCTCCAGTGAGGAAGGAGGCAGGCATCATCCACTGAAAAGTCAGGCCGAAAATATTGAAATAGGCTACGCCGACCGCCATGGCGACACTGCACAGGATAGCCACGTGAGTACCGAGGGGGGTAGCCCAGGACACGAACATTGCCAGAAAGAATAGAAGAAATAAGGGTGCTACCAAAAGAGTGCCGATCTTGTAGCAGAGCTCCAGAATGTTGCCTTCGATCTGGCCTATCAAAGAGCCGAGCAAAACCACAACTGCGCCAATAACGAGGGAGACGTATTTGGCCAACCGGACGCGGCTTTCCTCGGAACCTTTCTGCTTGGATGACAAGCGGTCAAAGAAGTCGGAGGTGATGACTGAGCAGGCTGAATTCAAACCCGACGAGAGACTGGACATGGCGGCAGCCAGCAGGCCGGCGATGACGATGCCGCTAATGCCCCTTGGCAATCCTTTTACGATGTAGATCGAGAGCAACTTATCGGCGTCATTCAGAGGTGACTGTCCGGCAGCCAGCATTTCCGGCCTTAATTGGAAATAGGCCAGAATGGTCAGGCCCACAGCTGCCAGGAAGGGCCAGAGCAACAGGTTGCCCAACAAAGCCGTGATAAAGGTTCGGCGCGCTGCCTTGGCGTCCCGTGTAGCCAGGTATCTTTGAATGGCCATTTGATCGGATCCGGCGGTGCAGACAAACCAGGTAAAATAGGAAAGGGCCGCCCCAACAAAAGTGAACCGCACGGCAGGGTCGTACCAGAACACTGGTTTCTGCCAGTGCTCGGGCCACTCGTTTGGCCACCACGGGTCCACGCCTCCCAACTCAACCGATATGAGAATCACTATCAGGATGGCGCCACCCAGAAGAATGACCGTTTGAATCACATCGGTCAGCACGACCGCCCGGAGACCGCCCATCGAGGTGTAGAGCACGGTCACCACACCAAGGACAACACAAATCCAGGGCACTGAGGACGAATCCAGCCCCATAACCGGCGCCAGCACGACGTCCGCCGTGGCGAATATCACCAGCGACATCCAGAACAGCCGCAGGATCAGGAAGAAGCAGGACCCCATCATGCGAACGCTCAGCCCGAGTCTGGTTTCCAGGATTTCGTAGGCGCTGGTGACGCGCAGGCGCATGATGTAGGGAATCAAGAACCATCCGACGACCAACGCGATAAAAGGAAGGGCGACCAACTGCGCCAGGGCCATCGGCCCGTATTTGATCATCTCGCCCGGGATTCCCAGGTACGTAACCGTGCTCAGAAGCGAGGCAAAGAGCGAGAGCCCTACCTTCCAGGGCGACATGTTTCGGCCGCCCAGGAGGTAGTCATCGGTGGTACTGGTGCGTCTTGCATAATACCAGCCTACGGCTAGCATTCCCAGCGCATACGCAAGGACAACACACCAGTCTATAAAGGCCATAAAATATTGGTCTTCCGATACTTACTTGGTTATTTAAATTCAAAAAGTAATCTTGCGAACTAGAGAACACCCCAGTTCTTAAGGACATCCTTGACCTGCTCTTTGTCAGCCTCGTTGAGGTTGCACATCGGAGATCTCATCCGTCCGCCCGGAAGGCCAATGGCATTCATTGCTTCCTTGCATACTGCCTGATAAGTGAACGTATCATTCGAAGCAACGTAGTCTGAGAGGACGTGTGGGCATGGTCCTTTTTCCTGACCGAGTTCTGAAATCAATTCATGATAAGGCGCTGTCATGTCCATGAGCCTTCTCAATTCTTCAAAGTCTTTCGCCTCGGCTGCCCGTGAGAATTTCAATGGAATCTCTGGAGCAAAGTTGCAAAGCTCAGTCACGAATGCCGGGCAATCGAAGATTACCTCAAACGGGAAGAGCATCTGTCCTGGGCCGCAAACCATGATCATGTCTTCCGGATCGAGCGCCTTCTGCATGGCATAGAACGCCAATGCGTTGGTGGTGTTTTCCTTGTTGGCAATGATGTTGTCGACCTTGGAGAGGCGCGCCATGAGAGCAGGAGGTATCCACAGTTTGCTCGTCGTCGGGTTGTTGTAGACCATGATACCGATATCGATACTGGCGGCGATTTGTTCGAAGTGCCGACACAATTCTTCGCCGCTGCAAATATGATAATACGGAGAAACCACCATGATGCCGTCTGCACCGGCTGCCTCCGCGTGTTTGCTCATTTCGATCGTGTATCTGGTTCCGGCACGGGCTGTTCCGACTATAACGGGAAGGCGGCCATTCACTTCTTCGATGACAATTTCAGTTGTTCTTCTGCATTCGTCATCATTCATTGCGTAGAATTCGCCAGTGCTTCCGTTTACAAGAAAAACACCTTCACCCTGCATATTCTCAACGGCGTGGCGAACGTTGTGTCGCAGCGCCTTTTCATCAAGCGCTTCATTTTCATCGAAGGGCGTCATGGAGAGGTGCACGGGACCCCGTATCCGTTTTTTCAATTCTTGAGGATTCATTGGCATATGTTGCTATTTCTTTTGATATTGTGTCGAGTTCCGGCGGCTTGATCGTATTCGATGTCGGATCTAACGCCTTTGTGTAAAAAAATTCCTTCAGCCATATTAATCGGGATTCTGATTAGAGGGACTGCTCTCCGCGAGCTGCTTGAGCCTGACCAGGCATTCCATGATCGACCGCCCACTGTGATAGAAGGCTTTCCAGGGATTGCCGATATCTCCGACCCGGACCTTGCCCTCCCTGTTGAGCAGTTGCCGCCATTCCCCAATCCGGTGGTTGATCATGTGGCGATTGGCAAAGTCCCAGGTCTTTTGAAAAGCGGTTAGGTACTGTTCGTCGCTGAAATTCTCATACGCATCGAGATAGCCCACGAGCGCTTCGCTATTTTGCCACCATTCCTTATCTTTCACAATAGCTTCGCCTTCGTGAGATCCATCTCGAAAAACTCCGCCCAGGGTGTGGTCGAAGCCATATTTCAAGGAATGATCCACCAGGCTTCGGGTCAGTTTCGCGTAAGGATCTTTCGGCATGCCCAGCGTCTCGATGGCCCGATGGAGAAGCCAGGCGAGTTCAACGTTGTGACCGTAGGAGGTACTGTCGACCGGACCTTCTATAACTTCCCCGGTTGCCCGCTCTGCATTCCAGGTCCTTTGGATGTCGATCGGAGGGATCGGTGTGAAATCGAGACTGAAGTGGTTCAGGCCGCATCCGGCCTTCTTATCGACCATTCTGGACAGGATGACCTCGATCACTTCTTCCAGCTTTCTGCGATGGATCTCCTTTCCGCTGGCCTTGGAGAGCGTCGTAAACGCTTCCATCAGGTGCATGTGGATATCCAAAGACTTTCGGTCCCCGCCAGCAAAGCCCGGGGCGCAAACGCTCCAGTCAGCTTCCAGGTTTTCGTAATAGCCGCCCCGATAGGTATCGGCGGCAAAGGTCTGGAGGAGATCGAAGGTCTTCTGGGCAAAGTCCAGACCCCGTGGATCGCCCGTGGACAAGGTGTACTGGGCCAGGGAATAAATGGCGAAGCTTTGTCCATAGACTAGTTTGGCCCCGTCGATCAGGTGACCGTCGCGTCTGACTTTCCAGAACCATCCGCCCTGTTCCGAATCCCAGAAATGATCCAGCAGGAACTCGAAGCCCTGCCGGGCGGCGTCTTTGAAATCCTCCCTTTCCGGATACATCGTGAAGGCCGCCGCCATGCCCCAGACCATCCGGGTCTGGGTAACGAGCATCTTGTCGGTGTCGTCCGTCGGCTTGCCTTCAGCATCGAAGGAGGTCAGATAGCCTCCGTGCTCGCGATCGATCCCGTTTTCCAGCCAGAAACGAAGGATGCCCGTCTCCAGGTGTTCCCGCATCTGGAGACGGGTTTCTGTCATCCGGGACATTGCTTTACTTATGATACCTTCCCTTCTATGGGGTGTCGATCCACCAATGTAATACGTTGGTTTTGCTCAACTCATAGGCGTGCGAGGCCTGGATCAGGAGCTGGTTCTTGCGGTTGGGATTCAAAGCTCCGACCACGAGTCCATTGGAATAGGCCCCGAGACCGTGCTCACGCATCCGCAAAAAAACACCTTCGTCCCAGTTAAGGCCATCACTCGATGAATAGAGAACCATGTGCCCCTTTTCTTTGCCCAGACTTCCGCTCCGCCCATAGAGGAAATAGGAGCCGTTCATCCTGGTTAACTGGGGATTCCGAATCTTTTTGGCAAAGTGGGAGGTCTCTACCTCGGACCAGGTACGGCCTCCATCGTCGCTCAGCACATAATCCATGTTGAACTCGTCGTTACGGTTGTAGATGTAGGCGACCAGGCTTCCGGATTCCAGTTGCTCCATGGTTCCGTAGGATTTGCCTTCCGTATCGAAAGGAAGTTGGCTGCGCTTCGTGAAGGACCGTCCGCCATCATTGCTGGCATACAGCTCGTAGACATGTTCCGGCTTGTTGCCCAGGAAGTTGATCTCGTTATCGTTGGCAAAAAACAGTGCGAGGATTTCTCCATCGACGTAACGTGCGTCATAGACTCTGCCCCGTTCGTTCACCACGGTGAGCGGTTCGCTCCAGGTATGACCTCGGTCCTTGCTGATGATGTAAGTCGGGATTTGGAAACGCCTCCAGACCGTATTCGTGGTGATATTTGTGACGAGAAAGAAAAGAACCATGTCCCCGTCATCCGTCAGAATGGCTTTTTCAGCAAACGCGGAAAACTTTTCGCTTTCGGGTCCACCGTTTTGTCCCGACTCGAAGAGTTGTTTCGAATAGGTGAGGACTTCCGGATCGCTCCAGGTTTTGCCCCCGTCTTTGGAGCGTTTATATTCCATCCAACCCACGGCTGAGTGACCCTTATTGTCATTAGAACAATTCGGATAGAAGGCCAGGATCTTGCCGTCCGCATACTCGACGAGCGCGTGCCCCAAATGTCCGCTCCTACCAGCCGGCGAGTGGTCCACAAAGAGGATCCCATCATTCGGTGGATTCGGAGGGTAGATCGTGTAGGCTTGTCCAGGCTTGTCTGCGGCGACTAGGGACAGGCAGCAGAGAGTCTGACTCATGATCAGAGCCATGGTAAAGCGAAGGTATTTATTCATGTCGTGTAGGGGGAGGCAAAAAGGGTCAGCCCTTGAAGTTTGGTGTTGCATGAATGTGACGACTTACGTTGCTCGGGTCTCCCATATTTAGACGTTGAGCTATCCAGGGATTGGTGGCGCTGGTTTGCTTTCTGAGTTCCCGGGCCAGGGTGATTTTCCAATTCGCAGATTTCTTGTCCTGGTCGATGTGTTTTTGCGTTTTGCGGCGTTTTCTCAGCCAACGGACCACCAAGTCTTCGTAACTCATTTCGTTCAGCTCCTGGAGTTCACGCCCTCCCCAGTCTTTGGCCAAATCCATCTTCTTAAAATCCGCGTGCAGCTTCTTTTTATACACCTTCCCGGCAATGGCCCATCCCTTCACATACTTTTTCTGCAGGGCATCCTTTTTCTTCGGATCGGCTTCTTCCTGCAGTTCCAGTCGTTCCGCATAACGGCGCATTCCGGCTAAACTGTCCGGCAGAGCGCATTCGCTCAAAAAATCCCTCCGAAACAAGGGTGCCGCCACCTTCATCTTAAAATACTTCGGGTAACTGGAGAGGCGAGTGGTCTTTGAGATTTTCCACATCACATGCTGCCCTCACAATTGGCTTGCTGAAGCAAAAAAATATACAAAGATTGACAATGTCTGTACAGTAGAAATTTAAGAAGTAAGGATCGATCATGCATATTTCATTAACTAAGAACTTGGACAACCTGGTGAAATCCAAGGTGAAGTCAGGCCTCTACAACAATGCGAGCGAAGTGGTTCGTGAAGCGTTGCGCATGATGCACGAAAAGGACAAAGCGCAAGAGGCCCGTTACGAGCATTTTAAACGGGAAGTCATTCTAGGTGTGGAAGCGGCCGAGCGTGGTGAATTCTCAGAAAGGACACCGCAGGAAATTATTCGTGACCTGGAGAACAGGCACGATGTCTCGTGACCTCAAGCTCACGCTACCGGCCGTTGAAGATTTCGAAGGTATACTTGAATACACTCTCATTACCTGGAGTGAGTTCCAGTACAAAAAGTATCGAGACCTCCTGCTCCAGGCATTAGCGGCGATAACCGCAGATCCTGGGAGAATTCCGAGTAAAGTCCGTGAAGACCTTGGCCGTGGGATATGGCTTTACCCCGTTGGTCGACATTACCTGGTATACGGATATTCTGATGCGCAGGTGATTGTTTTCCGTATCTTGCATCAACAAATGGATTTGCCAAGTCACCTCGACGACCTTGAGCAATGCTAGCCCGCATATCTCACAAACTTTCTACTGCGCTCCGGTATGTCGGCGCTGGCGGGGATTTCCCTGGATTCGGGACTTTGCAGGGTGTCGACCCGGCTTCACCCCCGAATCTGCACGAAACCCCCGCCAGCACTCGACCTCCGTTCGCTCGCCACGAATTTTGTGAGATATGCGGGCTAGCCCTAAAGAATCCGACGAAGTTTTAAACCAAATTACTTCCACAACGGTTTCACCAACCGGTCGTTCAAGATTCAGTTTCGGGTACTACTTTTTCTGAAAGCCTTCGCTCCGGATTAGAGCATGGACGAACGAGCTTACCGCATATTCTTCCTGCTTGGCGGAACCGACGATTTGGTTAGCCAGATCTTCATCGGTAAATCCAAAGGGGCGACCCAGAGCATACCCGATCAAGTGTTCGACGAAGCCACGGGCGAAATCATCCTCTCGCTGAGCGACCAGGTCCCGCAGTTCATGATAGTCGCCAAACGCGGGTCCCTTGTGAAACGCTCCGGAGGCATCGATGTCCCAGACCTTCTTCCGTTTGCCAACCCCATGCGATTCTTGGGTCCGCCACTTTCCAGCCGCATCAAAATTCTCCAGTCCGAACCCGATCGGATCGATCTTGCGGTGGCAACTGGCACACTGGGCTTCTTCCATGTGAGCGGCTAGGCGTTCACGGGTGGTAAGAACTTGATCGTTCAGTCGCGAAATCTGAGGCACGTTTGGAGGCGCGGGCGGTGGCGGATTGTTCAGCAAATGGCGAAGCACCCAGGCTCCGCGCTCGACAGGACTGCTGTGGACGCCATCGCTGCCCATGGCATGGATAGCAACCATGCCCAGCAATCCGCCACGGGGCGAATCAGCCGGCAAGGCGACCTTGTGAAATTCGTCGCCGGTGACGCCTTCGATGCCGTAGTAAGTGGCGAGCAGGCCGTCGATGAGAACGTAGTCGGCCTTGAGGAGATTACCGAGCCGGCCGTTTACAGGGTCACGAAGCAAGTGGGCGAAGGATTGATACACCTCCTGTCGAGCGGAGGCCCGCGTGCTCTCATCGAATTCGCGGTGGAGCTTCACATCGAACTGGAAGAAATCGAGCCGCTCCATATCCAACCATTGGTGGACGAAACCGGACACGAATTCATCCGACCGCGGATCGGCGATCATGCGGTCGATTTGTTGGCGCAGTATCCTGGGTTTGCTTAGCTGGTTCCTCTCCGCTAGCTCGAACAAGGTCGCATCGGGCGGAGCGCTCCAAAGGAAATAAGCGAGACGAACCGCCAGTTCGCGATCGTTCAGCGGGCGTGGAGCCTCTTCATCTCCCGGTTCATTGAGATAGAGAAAACCCGGCGAAGCGAGAATGATGCTGAGTGGTGTGGCAATGGCGTCTTCGAGCAAATTCCAATTTATCCTCAACAGCTCTCCGCCGGTCCGTTCTTTTTCATAAATAGCCACGAGCTGATCAATGAATGCTTCCGCGGGCTCGGTTTGGCGCATGGCCACTCGGGCAAAGGCAGTAAGAAACTCGCGGACCGCATCCAACTCTGTGAGCACCGTATGACTGGAGGTAGAGTTTATGACCGGATGTTGCTTAAGCGCCTGGTCCAGTAACGTTTCACTTTGCTTGATCGGTCCTTCAAGTTCAATCCAGTCAATCCAGATAGCGGGGCTGTGACCGTAGCCATTTTTGGCCTTATCGGCGTTATAGATTTTGCGCAGCGCAGTCCCCTTTGCGGGCTGTCGTTCCTGGATGGCGAACTCACGGATGGTATCGGCACCGACAACAATTTCTGTTTCAAGCATCTCCGGTTCTTTAATGGTCCCGGTGATGCGATGTGTGCTGATCACACCAGTGATGCCTGCCTTCACATGATTATCCCTTTGTGGGTGACCCAGCTGGATAAAGTGACGGAACTCAGGCGCGCCTTCGGCAATCCCTGCATTGATGCGCAATTTGTAGTTTCCCGGCAGTAAGGTTCCCGCTGGCGGCTTAATCAGAATACGCCCCGTTCCCCAGGTGGTCTTCAGGTAGGTCCCACGATCATTATGCGGGAGGTCTACGTAGTGCTGATAATAAGTATAAACTCGATTCCCTGAACTATTCGCAAACGCGGCCCTGTTCGCATCGCGGAACCCATAGTCCTTGGGTTTTGGAGCCCCTTTCAATAATTCAGCATTTCTATAAAACTCAACATTCGGTGGGACATTCTTGGGATTCTTCCTGAGAAGCTCCGCCATTACCGCCTTGTTTTCCGGCGCAGCAGCGGCTCGGTCGACTCCCGCTTTCCAGGCAAGGTATCTCGCACGCTGATCATCCAGCTCTTTGATTTCGTTCCTGAGAACAGGATTAACCGTATCCTCTGGTTCAATACGGAAGACCATGGGCCTGGAAAAGCCCGCGTTGGCCCGGCGTTGGAACGCTTCGATCACCGCCTTGCGACCAATTTTCAGATACTGCTCAATCTGATCGCTTGAAATAAACTGGGATGAACCATCGGTATCGAAACCTCTGCCCGTTGCATCCTCGGGGAGTGCATTCACATCGACTTCGACCCCCAGCAATTCGCGCATCGTATTTTGGTATTCCCGACGATTGAGACGGCGCATGGTGATCTTGCCCCCCGAGTCGCTCAGAATCTTCCGGGCCGCGGCAAGCTGATTTGAAAGATCGTCGAGGAATCCAGTTTTATCGGCTTTAGGTATCTGCGGCTCATCGTCGGGAGGCATCTCGCCGGAATTGAGGGCATTGAGTACCTTCTGCCAGGTCTCCGCCGTTTCCACGTCCTCGCTGATGTTGAACGAGATCGTCTCCAGGTTGACCTCCCCCTCTTCGATCACCGAATCGTGGCATTCGTAGCAATAGGTTTTGAAGAGCGAACGATGACTCTCCAGCAGACGGGCCTCCGGCAGAGAGGCATCCAAGTGGTTACAAAACCAAAGGACTAGACTGATCGCTGAAAACTGACGACCGATTACAGCCCTCCTCACGCCTGCAACTCCTTCACTACACCGGTGCTGTCGCCGTGTCGTTCGACATCAATACCCATGCCGTTCAGCATGGTGAGCCAGACGTTGCACAGCGGGGTGTCCTTCGGCAGAACCATGTGCTGGCCCAGCTTCAGGTTCGCGCCACCTCCGGCTAGGATGGTCGGACAATTATCGAGATAGTGAATACTGCTGATGTTCGAACCAAAGGCTAGCGAAACATGATCGAACAAGCTCGATCCGTCGGCTTCTTTGGTCGCCTTGAGCTTGTCGATCAAGCCCGCGAGCATGTCGGCGTGCGCCTTGTCGCGCGCCTTGGAGGCCTCCAGGCGTTCGCCCTGGGAGTAGTGGCTAACGTTGTGGGCGGTGGGGTCGATACCCATACTCGTCAAGAGCGCCTGCCCAGGCATTCGGTAAGTCATGACGCGAGTGCTGTCGGTTTGCAAGGCAGCGACGATAAGGTCGTACATCAACTTGATCTCGTCGCGCCCTTTGAGTCCCGGTTCAGGCTCATCCATCGGCGACTCAACCTTCGGAACATTCAGCCAATCCTCATCCTTGTTGAGTCGCGTTTCAATATCCCGGATACTTTGGAAATACTCATCGATCTTGTCGGTATCTGTTTTCGTCAAACCACGCTGGACGCGTTTGGCCTCAGTGAGAACGGCATCCAACACGCTACGGTTTTTAGCGATGGCCGCTTGCCGTTGGTCGAGAGGCAGCTCGTCGGCTGAAAATAGTTTGTGGAATAATTGCACAGGATCGGGGAATCCCGCGATGGGTTTACCTCGCTGATCCCAGGCCAACGAGAGTCCGGGACCGTGACCGGAGCCACTGCCGTCAGAGGTATCGAGCTGGATTGAGGAAAATCGGGTGTCCTGACCGAGGTGTTTGGCAGCGACCTGATCGGCGGAGACGCTGTTGGCCATGCTCTGCCCTGGGATGGCGTAGCGATTGGCGCCCGTCAGCCAGAAAGTGCTGCCCCAGTGGGCTTCGTTGCTGAACTTGTTCGAGCAGCCCTGCACTACGGTAAAGTCGGCTTTGTGCCTAGCCAAGGGAGCCAGGCCTTGAGGCAAGACATAATCAGCGCCCGTTTGGCTTACATCGGGAAACCACGTCTCCTTGGTCACGCCAAACCCGATTCCCAAAAATGCCATGCGTTTCGGAGGCGCAATGGGCGCGGTTGAGGCCGCTGATGCGAAACGGCGGAAACCGATGGATTCCAGCGCGGGCAATGCGATCAGTGTTCCCGCGGCGCGAAGAAAGTGGCGACGATTGATTTTAGAGTTCATAGGGTTGTAGTCAGATTCTTGGAGCAAGGGTCGAGGGCAGGCATCATTAGCCCGCATTTCTCACAAAATTCGTAGCGAGCGATCGAAGACCGAGTGCTGGTGCGGGTTTCGTGCAGATTCGCAGGTGAAGCTGGGTCGACACCCTGCAAAGTCGGCATGCATCTGTGCGAAGCACGGGCATGAAATCCAGCGATTCCCGCTCCAGTGCCGGGATGCGGGCGCGCAGTAGAAAATTGGGAGATGTCGCATTCGCTCGGTAAGTGAGACATGCGGGTTAGGCTCTAGCCAATCCAGACAACGGGCCTGTGCTACTGGCGAACCGCTCCCGTTCGATACCGAGATTGTGAAGCATGCTTACGTATAGATTTGAAAGCGGGGTGTTGAAGTCGCGGTTGTAGGCAAGATGCTGCCCGTGTCGAAAACCGCCTCCAGCCAGGATCACCGGCAAGTTCGTATTGTTGTGGATATTGGCGTCGCCCAGGTTGCTTCCGTAGAGCACCATCGTGTTGTCCAGCAGAGTTCCGTTGGATTCCTCGACGCCCTGCAAATCGCCCAGCAATTCGCCAAGCATCTGCATCTGCACGTATTCGATTTCCTCCAACTGAGCGAGTTTGGCCTCATCTTTGCCATGATGGGAGATGTTGTGATATCCGCCAAACGAACGGCCGTCATCGAAAATGACCCCGGGGGTGCGTTGACCTCCCAGGAACAAGGTGATCACCCGCGTCGAATCGGTCTGAAAGGCGAGCCGCGACATGTCGTACATCATGCGGACCATTTCAAAGAACTGCTTCTTATCACTAGGGTAATCCGGCAAAGTCTCATCAACCGTTGGCCGAGGGCGTGTTTCCCACGCTTGGACCTCCGACAAGCGTTGTTCCAGACTTCGCACGGCTGTCTGGTATTGGTCGATACGATCCCGGTCCAACCCGGAAACCCGCTTGCTCAAGCTCAATGTCTGTCCAAGAACGACATCCAGGATGCTCTCCTTTCGGCGCAATCGTTCAAGCTGCGCTTCCACGGCCTTTTGATCGCCCTGCAAGAACATCTTCTTATAGAGATCGGCCGCGCTCTTAATGCTGGGAATCTCGACACCAGCCTGAGTGTAGGACAAGCTCCTGACTTCATTGACCGACAAAGACAGAGATCGAAACCGGGTCAGGTGGCCGATTTCATTAGCCATCACCTGATCCAGGGAGATACTGTTCCGGAAACTGGCCCTACCTGGATGCGGAGCCGCGGTCAGAAAAGCTTTGTCAGCTCGGTGGCCACCATCGACGCCCGGATGGGATAATCCGCTGAAGACGGTGAAATGATCTCGATAGGGAGCGATCTTCTCGAGATAGGGCGTCAGGCCGTATTGCTTACCCGCGGTCTCGGGGAAAAAGAGCCTGGGGATAAAGCCAAGGTCCTGGCAAATAGCGATAACCCGCTTTGGCGATGATTCAGGTCGTGTAGCTCCGAATGATTCCAGGAGTGGAAGGCCCAAAGTTATACCGGCGGCGCGTAAGAAGGTTCGGCGATGTATTGTTCGCGAGGTCATCAGTAATCGGTATTCAGTAATCGGTAATCATTGTCCGTGTTTCACCATCGGCATTGCGGGGACGCAATTGCCCTACCCTTCGCAGACATTCGTTACTGGTAGGGCAGGAGCGTCTCGCTCCGCCGCTTGGGACTTCCAGATCCCTAAAGCGTTTCACATAACTGTTCATAACAAATTTCTGTCTACTGATTACTGAATACTGAAAGCCGGCTACTTTCTTCTAAATATCGGGCTTTGGACAATCTCATGGATGAGCGAGCGGACACCGTAATGAGACGACCGACAGGCTTCAAGAATATCCTCCACATCGTCGCGATCTGCAAAGCGAAGTGGAGCGCCGGTGGCGTACACGATAAGCTGCTCAGCTAGATTGCGGGCGATGACTTCCTCATCTTTTAGCAGGAGTTTCTTAAATTCGACGATATCGTTGAAGGTATCGCCGTCGGAGGTCTGCCCCGAGGCATCGACGTCCTGAGCGATATAATGGACAAACTCATTACCGCTGCGTCCAACGCCTTCTATACGGCGCGAACCTTGGGTAAGCGACCGGTAATTCGTTCGCCAGCGTCCCATAACGTCAAAACTCTCGAGAGCGAATCCAGGCGGATCGATCTTTCGATGGCAGGAAGCGCAGGACGCATCTTCCCGGTGTTTCGCCAGCAGCTCTCGAATGGTAGTGACTCCGCGGATATCCGGCTCCACTGCGGGAACGGACGGCGGAGGCGGTGACGGTGGATCGCCCAAAAAGCGTTCCATTACGTAAACGCCTCTCAACACAGGCGACGTGACGGTTCCATTCGCCGTCACCTTGAGCACCGACGCTTGGGTCAGGAAGCCGCCATAAGGACTACCCTCTGGAAGCGGCATACGCCTGAATGAAGGACCGAATATACCCGAAATGCCGTAATGCCGCGCCAAACGCTCGTCTACAAAAGTGTGATCCGCATCGACAACGTGGCGGGCCGGCCGGTCATGAGCAATGAGGTCAGTGAAATAAAGTCGCGACTCCTCCACGATCGAAGAAACAAGCCACCAGTCTCCCGCATATTCCGGATAGAGCTCGCGGTCCGGATCGGTGATGTTGATCTCGTCGAGTTCCAGCCAGGAATCCAGGAACTTGTGAACGAATCGTTCTGACTCAGGTTTGCCAAGCAAGCGGTCAACTTCATTCCGGAGCATTTCCGAATCCTGCAAACTTCCTTGCTCCGCAAGTTGCCTGAGACGCTCATCCGGCATCGACTCGCCCAGAAAAAATGCGAGTCGCTCAGCAAGGGCGAAATCATCGAGATCGCCAGGTTCGCCACAATGAAACAGGAACTCCGGCGAGGCCAATACCGCTGAGTAGGTGGCGATCATCGACTCTGTGAAGCTGAGACCATCCGCTAAGAGGCGTTTCGCGTATGCGTAAAATCGCTCAAACTCCTCGTTGGTGACGGGCCGCCGATAGGCCTGGTCCATAAAACGTGCCAATAGAGCCTTCGCATCCTGTATCGGGTTTTCTGATACCGCTTCCACCTGTCGGCCATTTTCGACGAATCCCAGTTCACCGAAAAGGACGCCATACGACGCAGGCGGCCACTCCTCGATAATCGGGCCTTCAACTTCCAGCCAGTGAAAGGCGACGCCGGGATATCCGTCCGGGTCGCTTTTCTGGATCGTATGCGGCAATGCAGGGAGCATAGGTGTCGGGATGCGCATGATATCCAATTGGATCATCGCACCTTCTTCAACAAAGGCATCGAACTCGAATACTTCCGGAGCGTTGGGCGGCGCTTCGAATACACCGACAGGAAGGGTACTCTCGGTATTGGGCTCCGCCAATGTCGAGGTATAGAGTTTGACCGGCTCGCTCCTCTTTCCCGGAAAGATGCGGTCATTTACCGGCGTCGGGTAGCGCCGGCTAGCGTCAAGGACGAGACTCGGATAGAAGCGCGGTTTCTCCTCCCCTTCCCAATCGACGTAATCAGTCTGCCGCAGCACAGACCGAGCCTTAAGCCGAAATCGGTATTGGCCACGAAGCGGTGCCTTGAAGTTGTTAAACCCGTAGTAGTATGGCGTATAAGCTCCTCTAAAAATCGCTACTGACGCGTCTTCGGACCAGTCGGGATAAGCTTCGCCTTCTTTGGCCCGCTGGAATCGATCTGTCGTAAAGGAATCTTCATCGTTAACCTGCAATCCATCCAGACTCAGAGACTGCCGCCCCCACCCCAGGTTTCCAGAGCCTGCCCACATCGCTCGCTGTTCGCGAGCATGGTACCGATGGATCGTCGAAGTCGGCCGCTGAGCAGGGAATTCGAGTGCCCGACGCAAGGCTACCTCCGCAACATTTAAAAAAGCGTCCACTTGCACATGCGACACATCAAGAGCCTGGCCGATCTTTGGAAAACCTTGGACCTCACCATCCAACGGCAATTGATCGGCTATCTTGAGGTGGGGATCATACAGGATATCGCGAAGGATGTTTTCGTACTCGAATCGATTGACGCGGCGAGATACAGACCGGCCGTGCTTAACCGCTTCCGCATCCTGGAAACTGACGATGCTCCCTGCGAGTTCCGAGATCGCTTTTCCACGCTCCTCCGGATTCAATCGGCTTTTCTTTTTGGGGGGCATTTCACCGGAAGCCAGACGGTCGTATACCTTCACCCAAATGTCCGTTAAATGTGGATCCGCAAGATTCCAATCCAGGGAAGAGAGGTCCAGTTCTCCTTTCATCTCCACATCATCGTGACATTTCAGACAATGGTTCTCCAGGAGCGCATCCAAAGTTCGCGGCAAGCTTTCGGACGCGGTGGACGACGTGAAGAGCCCCAAACCGAATCCGATGCCAATAGCGACCCGTTCAATTCGCCTGAACAAGGTTAACCTACCGTATCCAATACTTTTATACACTGAAAGTTAAATGAGTTTTCTCAACCCTTCTGGAAACTCGAAAATCTGCCGTAACTTTACTCTTCTGGATGCCAACGCAGGCAACGCGATCAGCGCTCCCGCGCCGCAAAGAAAGTGGCGCCGATTGATGGGCGAATTCATGGTTTTTATAATGTGGGCTGGGTGATGATAGGAAGGAATGTTTCTTTTATCGAGAAGTTTTTATCGGACTAATGGAAGAAGCTTTCCAATTGTTCGGTGGAGAGTTGATGCACGGGATTGAAATCGCCTGAGGTCAGGCGAGACAGCAGACTCTTCAGCATATTTTGTTGGGGCAGTATAAATTTCATCCTTACTCCCCTACTCTCTCAAGTACCATCACCCAATCCTGTGGGGTCGGCACATTTGGTGAAGTCCAGGCGCCGGAGATGTTGACGACCCCGTGATCGAATCGCCGGCCTGAGACCGGATCGAAGTAAAACATGGAATAATGACCGGGTTCAATGTTTTGCACCGTGATGCCGTCCCACACGTAATTGTTGCGTTTCGGCTGATAGATAACCATCACCTCGCCTGGAATCCCGGCGGCGAATCGGGCTTCCGAGGCAAACCCGTCGTACTCATCCGGACGCTTCTTCGGGTTTCCTTTCCCAACCCATTCCGGGTGCGGTTCAAATCGTTGCCACGGATACTCTTCGAGTAGGGACTTGGCCCGGCCGAGTTGTGCTGCCCCGGCGAAATGCATGCCCTCACGCCAGGTTGTCAAATCGTAGGGCTGATGATCCCAACCGCCCCAGTTCCCATGTTCCCCGGGTACCCCCATGTGCCAGATTCCGGCCGCGCCATAGGTGTGCCCCGCCGCGCCGGATAGAATGCAACCCCAGAACAGATAGCGCTGAAGATCGGCGAAGTTGCCCTGCATGTGCTGCTCGTAGCAGGCTTCACCGGTTAATACCGGTTTGATGGGCGAGACATCTCGGTAGTCGATAATTTTTCGGATGGCATTGTTCACCGTGTCCCATCCTCGGTGCCCGGTCGCGTCCATATCGAAATCGAAAACGTCATGATCTTCCAGCGCATCTCGCCGGTGCGCACTATGATTCGTTAGCAGACGCCCATAAGAATCGATGGTGTTCAGGTATTCAGCAGCCGCATACCACGGCCCCTGCTTCGCCTGCGTTTCACCCCCCATGATCCAAACCACCGGATAGGCGCCATAACGCGCAACCAAGTTGCGAAAATGACGTTTGTAACCATCAAGCCCGACTGCATTCAAGTTTACTGCACGCCCCCAACCGCCAACGATCGCGGGCACGATTCCGGCGTTGATCAAATGCTCGAAGCGGCGATCCGCGTACTTGAAATATTCCGGATTCATCGCGCTGAAATCGGACTTCAGATACGGCATCCCTCCTTCGTTTTCCCAGCTCGGCTGTAGCAGCCCGAGTTCGTCCGGGTAGGTTCCGCACACGATCTGCACCACATTGAAGCCCTTTTCTTTTCGGTCGGCGGTCAATTCCTGAAAGCCTTCCCAGGTCAGTCGCTTGCACAGGCCTTTCCACCAGGTATCGCCAAGCCACAAAAACGGGGTACCGTCAGCGTGCTCGAAAGTTCGGCGATTCGATCCCACCTGGACAGGTCCATGGCGGTACAATTTGTTTTCACCGTAAAAGGGTATGATTTCAACTCGCCCCTCGACCCCATGCAGGCCCTTGTCTCGCGTATCGCTACACTGGGTACGGTATTGATGAGTACCAAGAATAGGAGAGGCGTAGCGGACTTTCCAATCATTGCCGCCCGCCCAAAAAGCGGGCACGGTCTTTTGAGTTCCCTGCGGATCGGTAAACACGACGTTCATCTCAATTTCCAGGAACGGATTGCCCCGGCTCTTTTCCGCCTTAAAGGAAATTTCAACGACCCGATTGGCCTGGGAGTTTATATCCGCTGTCTGCGCGGACAGGCTCCACCAAAAGCAGCAAATCACGGCAAGAAAGGTTGATCTTGTGAGTTTCATAAGAGTATTCATATGTGGATACAATTTATTGCTTGGCTTGTAGTTTTTTCGACAAATCCGGATCATTCCATTCTGCTTTTCTTTTGGCCTACTTTACAGTTTGTGATGGAATTTCTTTCGGAACGAAGGGTTTCTTCTGCACTGCCATCAACGGGCTTTCCGGAGAACCGGAAGCTCCCCTGCCCCAGCGGTAGTAGAGTTGTTGCCCGGTGATGGCACGATAAGCGCGATCAAAGGGTTTATTCTGGCTTCCATAGCGATGATTTGGGTTGAACTTCTCCTTTGCGATCGCGAGCGGTTCAATCGCTGCCTGGAGTTGCTCGTTCGCATCCGGCGGCTGCGAATCGAGAATGTTGCCCACCCGAACCTGGACGTCGGTATTGGGATGCCCCATCTCGGCGATCAGCACCGGCAGGGCTTCCTCGTAATGACCCAGGTTGAATAATCCCTCGGCAGCCAGCAGGCGCACGTCGATGGATTCATCCATCAGAGCCTCCTTCAGGTTAGGCAGGATCCCTTCGACCACTTCGGGCCCGGCGGTCTGGGTGACCACCGCCAAACCCAACACGGCCCAGTAGCGGACCAGGGGATCGGAATCCTTGCTGCGGGTATTCAGTTCCGGCACGGCGTCCTGACCCAGGAGCTGCAGATTGGCGGTTTCGAGAATCCGTTGGTAATTGTCCAGTTCCTGACCGACCGCCCAGAGGGAGCGTCCCTGCGCCCTTTCGTATAGTTCGCGCTCTTCGACGAGGGCGAGGTCGCGGGTCTCGACCATCCAATCGCGCAGGCGTTTGCGCATCTGATTCAAAACCTTGGCATACTTTGGATCACCCACAAGGTTTTTGACCATGTGTGGATCGGTTTCGGAATCATACAGTTCCTCCAATGGCTTGAAGCGGTTGGCGAGCAATTCCTGGTCGCCGGTCAGCTTGCCTGATCGTGCCAGCTTCACCCAATGTTCGAGCAATGGCGCGGTGAATTCGTAGGTCTCGTAGGGTTTGAAAGGAAGGTGCGGGTAGAAGTTGCGCTGGTAGCGGAAGCGCTTGTCGCGAATGGCGCGGACGAACTCGGAACGCGTATCGAGGCGGTTGCGGACAGCCACCAGGAACTCGCGCTTTTCCGCATCGCTCTTGCACAGCAGCGCCCGACCGTGCATGTAGTCCGGCGGTTCGATTCCGACCATCTTCAGGACCGATGGTCCTAAGTCCATCAGGCAGACCAGATCATCCACCACCGAGCCCGGTTTGGTAGGCGCCAGATGCTGGTACTTCTCCGGGAACCGCACGATCAAGGGCACATGGGTGCCCTGTTCCCAAGCCGTGTGTTTACCCCGTGGCATGCCCACGCCGTGATCGGCCCAAACTATGACGATCGTATCGTCCCACAGCCCGTCTTCCTTGAGCTGGGCGATGATTTCTCCGGTCCGGTAGTCGACCTGAGTGACCGCATCGTAGTAGCGCGACCAGGCCTTGCGAAAGACGGGGTCGTCAGGGTGGTAGGGCGGGATCGGCACCTCGGCTGGATCGTGGAAGTCCTTCGGCTTAAGTCGATTCAATCGCTTCTCGACTATGTCTTCTTCCGAAAACTTCGTGATGCTGGAGTGACATTCGCCGAAGTCGACTTTGGAGAAGAACGGCTGATACTTGTCCGGACGGCTGCGCCAGGGGGTGTCATCCCCAATTTTGCCCCGTTTGTCATACTGCATCCCGACAATATTGAAGTCTCTCTTCTGGTTCGTGGTGTAATAGCCGGCCTCGCTCATCAGGTTGGGAATGAATTCCAGGAACTCCGGCGCCCGGATGCCTCCGCTGCGATGATGCATGGTCCCAATCGTGGTCGGATACATTCCGGTCACGATGCTGGACCGCGACACAGAGCAGACCGGGCCGACCGAATGGGCGCGCGTGTAACGAATCCCCTCTTCTGCCAGCTTATCGAAGTTCGGCGTTTTCGCATACGCGTCGCCATAACAACCCATCAATGGTGTGATGTCTTCCAGCGCAATGTAAAGGAAGTTGGGGCGATCCGAAGAAGCCTCTGAAATCGCCTGATCCGTAATAATGAAAATGGCTAAAACAATTAATACATATGGTTTCATGAAAATACCTCTTACTTCTCGTTCCGACCATTAACTCGTTCCAGAACCATCACCCAGTCCTGTGGGGCTGGTAAACGCTCTAACTTGAAATTGCCGTCCTCCAGCAGATGAATCTCCGGAAGCTTCACCGCCCATACTCGGCTATTAAAAGGGTCATCGTGCATTACAAATGCCTGCCCCTTGTCGACTGAGGCATAGAGCTTTCTCAACTTCTCCATCTGGTCATCGGTCACCTCCGCACTACCCGTATTGACAACGAGCCCCAGCTCATAGCGCTTGGCTCGAGCCGGATCGAAAAGAAAGGCATGGTAAGGCACATCGCGTTCGAGTCCCTTAACCGTTGGGGCCGTCCAGTCATAGTAATGGCCGGGGAGATAAATGATACGAAGCTCCCCTGGGATGCCAGCGGCGTAAGGAAGATCCCAACGACCACTCTGCTTCTCGAATTTTTCCTCTGCGATTTTGTGATTCCAAGTACTGTCCGGGGCCGCTTCATATATGGTGGCGTGTGGTTCCACCCACTCCGGATGCGGTTCGAGTTTCCACCAGGGATAGCCTTGGAGAAATTTCTTTCCCTGTCCCAGTTGCGTCGAGCCCCTGTAGTGCATCGCCTCCGACCAGGGAGTGAAGGCATACTCCGAACCCCGCGCCGTTTCTGAAGTCATCTGCCAAAGTCCCTCAGCGCCGTAAGTGAAGCCACGGGCTCCCAATAGTATCGACGACCAGAACACCTGACGCTGAAGAACCGCTTCGTTTGTCATCATGTGATCTTCGTAGCAAATTTCGCCGATCACCACTGGCATCGTCGGCTCGAGCGCATAGGATGCCTGCACGAATGCGGTTGTTCGTTTAGGCGTATGGTCCCACTGGCCAAGATGAGGCATTTCGCCAAACGCGCCTCCCTGCCCCGGCATTAACATATCAAAATCCAAATATTCAGACGGTATAAATCCCTTTGCCCAACGAGAATGCAGGGTTGTCGGACGACGATACGGGTCTATGCTTCGCACATAATCCCCGGTTTTTATCCACTGATCTCTCGGCCCTTTGAAAACTTCTCCACCGATCGACCAAATCACCGGATAAGCGCCATACCGTGCGACCAAGTAGCGCCAGTATCGACTCATGTTCTCGGCGCCGAGCGACTTCATGTGATAGCCCCACCCTCCGAATATGGCGGGCGCAATTCCTTGTTTCACCAAGTGTTCAATCCGGCGGTCGGCAAATTTGAAATACTTCGGGTTGATGCGCCGGTAGGTTCTGTCATAGGGCATCCCACCCTCGTTCTCCCAGCGCGGATCGAACTCCGGTTCATCGGGATAGGGACCGATGATGATTTGGACCACACTGAACCCTTTCTTCCTTCGGTCCAAAGTCAGCTCCTGATAGCCCTCCCAAGGCAATCGCTTGGCCATCCCCTTCCACCAGGTATCGCCCAACCAAAAGAAGGGCGTGCCGTCCGCGTGCTCGAAGTAACGTCTGTTTTGTGACACTTGAACGGGGCCATGACGATAAAAAGGGTTACTTCCCCCGTAGGGCTTTGTCTCAACTCGGCCTTCGATTCCGTGAAGGCCTTTGTCTCGCGTATCACTACACTGGGTACGGTAACGATGAGCGCCCAAAATGGGTGATGCGTAGCGCGCTTTCCACCGGTCTCCCCCCGCCCAGAAAGCGGGCACGGTCTTTTGAGTTCCCTGCGGGTCGGTAAATACGACGTCCATCTCAATTTCCAGGAACGGATTGCCCCGGCTCTTTTCCGCCTGGAAAGAAATTTCAACGACCCGATTGGCTTCGATGCTTATTGCCGCTTCTTGTCCGGACAAATTGAACGAAATACAGCCCACCAAGGTAAGGCATGCCGAGGGTATGAATTTCATGCTCCTATCCGGTTTTTGGTTACTTTGCGTTTTAACCCGCGGTCAGCTAAGGCGACCCCGAGGCGCCGGAACCCCAGCGGTAAAAATTTTCTTCACCGCTTGCGACTTTGAGCGCTCGCTGGAAAGGGTAATTGATTCCGTAGGGAATTCCGGGCATCTCGACCACTTGCGACTTTTCCACCGCCTCTCTCAATGGCTCAATTGCGGGCCCGAGTTCAGCGACGGCTTCCGGTGGTTGAGTATCGAGAATTCCCGCAGCCCGGACCTGGGCGGAAATAACGGGATGGTTCAATGCCTCGATGACAACCGGCAGAGCTTTCTCATAACGCCCGCTGTTGAACAGGCCCTCGGCCGCAGTCAAACGCACGCTGACCGACTCGTCGGCTAAGGCCGATTGCAAACAGGCAATGACTTCGGCATCATCGGATCGAGTGGACACCAAACCGAGCACAGCCCAGAAGCGAATGGCCGAATCGGGATCTTCGGCCCGGACCAGCAACTCAGGAATCGCCGCTTCGCCCCGGACCTGGAGGTTGGCCGTTTCGAGGATCCGTTCGTAGTTGTCGAGCGACTGGCCGAGGTCCCAAGGCGATTCTCCTTCCTTAAGACGTCCCAACATTTCCGTTTCCTCGAGAATGGCAATGTCCCGTGTATCCAACATCCACTGGTGGAGTCGGTCGCGCATCCGTTTTACGACCTCCGCGTATTTCGGATCATCGATTACATTGTCGATCAGGAGAGGGTCATTCTCCGAGTCGTAGAGTTCTTCAACCGGCTTGAAACGCATAGCGAGCATTTCCAGAGGACCGGTAAGTTTCCCCTCCCGAGCCAGTTCTACCCATTCTTGCACGACCGCTGCCCCAAATTCGTAATCCTCGTAAGGTTTGAAGGGAAGGTGCGGGTAAAAATTGCGCTGGTAGCGATACCGGGCGTCGCGCACGGCACGGACCATTTCAAAACGCGAATCGAGACGGTCGCGCATGCTGAATACGGCGTCCCGGTACTCGATTTCGCCCGGTCCGTTTTTGCAAAACAGCGGGCGACCTTCCATGTGTTCGGGGACATCGAGACCTGCTAAAGTCAGTACGGATGGACCGAGATCCATCAGCGTTACCAGCCCATCAATGACGGCGCCTGGTTTGGCGGGAGCCAGATGCCGGTACTTCTCCGGGAACCGCGCGATCAGGGGGACGTGGGTTCCCTGTTCCCATAGGGTATGTTTCCCACGGGGCATGCCCACTCCGTGATCGGCCCAAACAAAGATAATGGTATCTTCCCAAAGGCCGTCCTCCTTCAACTTATCGATCACTTCTCCCGCCCGGTAGTCCACCTGCGTGACCGCGTCGTAGTAGCGGGACCATACCTTGCGGAACTCGGGCACATTCGGGTTGAAGGCAGGAACGGGAGCTTTCTCCGGATCGTGAAAGTCCCCCGGTTGGAGTCGGTTTAGCCGCTCTTCCACGATCTCGTCTTCCGTATACTTGGTGATGCTGGAATGGCACTCCGAAAAATTGAAGACGGCGAAGAACGGCTGATCCTTTTGGGACCGGTTTCGCCAATGGGCCTGCCTGCTGCTCTCGTGCCAAATTGGATCATCCTTTTGTTTCTTCCCGGCATCCTCGCCGGTAACGGCCCCCATGTTATAGTCTTCCTTGAAATTATTGCTGGTGTAATAACCGGCCTCGATGAGAAGGCTCGGGAACAACTTGGCAAATTGAGGCGGTCGCGTGTTACTGCGATGATGCAAGGTTCCCAACGAGTTGGGATACATTCCCGTGATGATGCTGGAACGCGATGTTGAACACACCGGAGCTATTGCGTGAGCTTTGGTGTAGCGGATGCCTTGCGCAGCCAGGCTGTCGAATACCGGAGTGCGGGCATACTCGTCTCCATAACAGCCCATCATCGGCGTGATATCCTCGAGCGATATCCAGAGAATGTTGGGTCGGACGGGGTCATCAGAGTTATCGGGCGATGGTGGGTCTGCCCCATCCACCCCGCAGGCAATGAAGAGGATCGATAACGAGAGGTTAGTCCATTTTCCAATACAAGGTCTCATGTTATGCTTACTATATTCTCGTGAGCTTAACTCGCACTACATCATAGGATGGAGCTTCCACTTCAACGGGTTTGTATCCTTTAACGCCGACCTTCAACGAATAGGATTTTTCCGGCGAGCGGTTCATGATGAAGAGCAACCCCTCTCCCGAGTCTTTGTCTTCGAGCGCTCGGGCCTCCAGATAGGGCCGGAACTCTTCATCGGCGCCCTCCAGGACAAAGTCCGGTTCAATAATATCGTTGAGGAAGGACTTAACCGCCTGCCGGGTCCGTTTATGCAGGGTTACATGATAGGTGTAGAACAACTGGCACCCCGTGATCATCAACCGCCCCCCATATCGAGGAGGTATCAGGGCCGCCGGGACCCCGTTGTCATCAAACTTCAGAACGGCCTTGTCTCCATCCAGAAGCACCCGGCCGTTGTAGCAATAGCCGGCAAAAGCATTGTCGGCCATGTTCAATCCCTCTCCCGTGCCCCTCACACTCCAGCCGGAATAAAGCAGGTAGCGCAGTTTTTCAGACTGGCTGGTCTGGATGCCGAAAGTTTCCGCGAAACGTGCCACCGCAACCGGGTCTTGCGGGGGCAGGTCGATTATGGCCGACCCGCCATCGACAATATAGCTCTCAATGGCTTTCACCTCGGCGTTCGTCAGATCGGAGACATGAGGAAATACGACTACTTCGTATTTTGGGAGATCATCCGGCCCATGGACGATACAGGCGGCTTCGTATCCGATATCGCTGAGCAACTGATACGCGCCCCGAGTTGCCTTTAACAGGGTTAAACCTCCACCCACAAAATCACCGGCCTCGTCCGGCCGTGAGCGCATGACCTGATCCCTGGTAAAGTAAATTCCCACCGAGGGAGTCAGCGAATGCGCCCGGGCAATGAAGGGAAGATCCGGCTGCAACGCTTTGATCGCTTTTTGCAGGCCAAGCCGACGATTCGTATCGTAACCGTCGGGCTCGATCATGCCGTTGACCATAGGTTCGGCGCCATTCAACAACGGATCCCAACGGTAAAAATACAGGCCCTTCAACCCGTGTCCCAGGAGGTTGTTCAACTCAATTTCGATCTCCTTCCCACTGTACAGGATATTGGGGCCGGGAGAGGGAAACGGACCTCCCTGAAACTCGGTAACCCATGACGGCATAGCGGGATTCATGGCCTTGAGCACTTCAAAGCCCATGCTGGTTCCAACGGTTTTTTCAGTGGTGCCCAGATAGCGGCTCATGGTCAGGAGATTATAATCCTTTTCCTTGAACAACCACCAGTCCTGGCCTCGGGTCGGTAGACTTATGAAATGGGTCACGTTGTGAGTGATCAGGGCATCGGGAACATGCTTCCGGAAAATCTCGCGGCCCTCCAAGAGAAAATCGTTCAGATCCGACGCGATGAACTCACGCCAATGAATGTAAAACTCCTCATTGACATCGGTCCTTTCAGCAGGCGGACGGACGGAATCGAAGTCGGCAAAGCCGGTCGCGAATGTATCGTTAAAGGTCTCCACGTCGCTGAATTCCTCCTTCAATGCAGCCCGGTAATTGGCCAGGGTATACGGGCAAAAGCATGCGTTGGGTATCGGAGCGATCCAGGGCTCGTTGTGCACGTCCCAGACGATCACCGCCGGATGATCCTTGAAGCGGGAAACGCATTCCTCCAGGATTCTATTCCGATCCTGCCGGTAGACCGGGTGATCGATACAGGCCCGCTGCCAACGCACGTCGTTCCTGTCGATGGGCAGAACCGATCCATCGCCTCCTATGATTTTTGAATCCGGATACTTTTCCACAAAGTCGTCATTGACGTAAAACGTGGCCGTGCCGAAGAGCACGGTCAGCCCGTTTTCATGCGCGATATCCAAAAGCGTGCCAACCTCGTCCAGGTCCGAATCCATGCCTATCCTGATCCGTATGCTGTTGAGGCCGGTCTCGGCAATCTTGGCCAGGTCCCGGCGCCAATCTTCCTCCCCCTGCGGCATCCATTCCGGACGCGTAGCCATCCCTCCGAAAGGATACTCGTAATGCGTGCCCAACCATATGGGGTCGACATCGCCCTTACCTTCAACCGTCCCGGCAGGGGCGCCCGGTAAACCAGCCCAAGCCATAAGAACCAGGAGAGATAAGAGGAGGAACCTCGGAAACCGGGACACCGTTAAAAATATCAACCAAATCTTCGAATATTTCGCCATCATGAAATCACGCTGCGAGCACAAATGACATTCGTCAATATCATTTGACATGACATAACGTTTGAACAACAGCAGAGGTTTGGAAATTCAAGCGGCAACTAATCAATGGCTCCTTGTTCAAGTGGACAGCGCTGCGATGCGGCTAATACCGATACCTAAGCCAGCACCTCTTTGATTACATGTCCGTGAACATCTGTCAGTCGTCGGTCCAAACCATTGTGGTAATAGGACAGTTGCTCATAATCGAGGCCCAGAATGTGGAGGACGGTTGAATAGAACTCCCAGATAGTGGTGAGGTTTTCCACAGCCCGGCGGCCAAAATCATCCGTCGCCCCGTAGCTGGTTCCTCCCTTTACTCCTCCACCCATCATCCAAAGGGCAAACCCGTCGGGATTATGGTCCCGGCCCACGGTCCCGATTTGTCGCGTGGGCATGCGGCCAAATTCAGTCGTCCAAAGCACCAAGGTGTCTTCCATCAGTCCACGTTGCTTGAGATCGGTCAATAGGAAATCGTTAATGTCGAGTGAAGCTCGGAATTTATAGGGAAACGGCACATCGCCAGTGAGAATTGAGTCCAAAGTTGCGGATTCTCCAATCTCGACTCGGACGATGTTGTTGCTACCGTGTCGAACCATGCCTAAATTCAAAGTTGAAAAATCAGTATTTGCGCGTGTTCCCATTCAGAAGGCCTATGCGGTTATAAGGGATTTCAATCAATGGGCCATTTGGTCTCCCTGGATAATCGCGGAGCCGGATTGTCGGCAAAGCTTGTCGGAGGATGGGAGGAAAAACGCCTGGGATGGCAGGATCGTTGGAACCGGGCAGATGGAGGTCCAAAGTGATGAGCGGAATAAAGCGATCCAATACCGATTGACCTTCCTAAAACCATGGAAGGCCGTTTCCCCGGTAAGGTTTTTGTTCGAAGCAAAAGAGGGTGGTGTTGAAATTACCTGGTCGATGGTGGGCTCCTTACCCATCCCACTGTTTTTTATGGTCAGGACGATGCGCGCGTTGGTGGGTATGGATTACGAACGGGGCCTTATGATGCTGAAGGATTATTTGGAAACCGGTTCAGTGCCATCGAAGCTTGAATTCCCGGGTATTGAGACCTTCAAGGGCTTTAATTATGTAGCTATAAAAACCCGATGCACGATTGCAGGTTTAGGAGAAGCCATGGAAAAGGACTTTGCGCGATTAGTGGACTTTTTGGACGGGGACGCGGCATCGATGGAGCGCTGCTTCTCCATTTACCACAAATGGAACCTGGTTAAAGGTAGCGCCGAATATTCGGCTGGATGTCCGGTGACAAGCATACAGGATAATTTACCGGAAGGTTTTGTAGTGGGAGAGTTCCCAAGCTGTAAAGTTTACAAGGTGGTTCATACCGGCCCCTATCGTCATTTGGGAAATGCCTGGTCGTCCGGTTTAATGCGGGGCCGGGCCAAGCTTTTTAAGCAGAGCAAAAAGGTCCATCCCTTTGAAACTTACGATAATGACCCCGAGCAGACGCCTGAAAATGAGTTGGTAACCCATATCCACTTTCCCGTCAAATAGCTGATGCGAAAAAAGAGTGCTGAGGTCGGTCCTGCCAAATTCTGACACTCCTGATTTACGAGTTATTGGCTGAATTCCCTTCAGTGCCCATTCTCCTGCAACCTTTGGAATTGACAAAACACGTGTTGAAATCACTCAATACGTGTAAATGAAAACGAAACTTACTTTGACCGTAGAGGATGAGGTGGTTGCCAAAGTTAAACGGTTTGCCAAACAAAAGGGCGTATCGGTTTCCTCGCTCTTTGAGCAATGGTCTCTTAGAATGGCCTCTACAGAGAAAAGGCCGCCTCTTGGTTCCCGCTTGCGGGGACAATGGACAACGGGTTCTCCTGCTGAGGGAGACATTCGGCTCGATTTTCTTTCGGATAAGCACGGCAAGTGAAAGTTCTGGTTGATACCAACCTTTTTTTAGACGTTTTGTTTGAGCGGGAGGGACTCGTGAACGACAGCCAAACCGTTCTGGATTGGTGCGGGGAGCATCCTGGCGATGTAAGGATAGCGTGGCACACTTTGGCCAACCTTTACTACATCGGCGCTAAAACCGTAGGCAAAGTCGAAGCCATAAGTTACTTGGATGCCATCCTGGAAGTCTTTAAGATTTGCCCGACCGACAGCCGGTCTGCAAAAATCGCTCGTAGCTTATCTCTGCCCGATTTTGAGGATGCCATGCAAGCCGCTGCCGCACTTGCTGCCGGAACAGACCTTATTATTACCCGAAACAAGAGGGATTTCCGCGGTTCCCCCGTCAAAGCGATGACTCCTTCAGAGTTCCTGCGCAGAATAAAATCAAATTCTCAATAAAGCTCTTTTCCTACAACTTTGACCAAATGGTCCTCCATCAATGCAGCCCGGTTTTTCTCCATCATGGAATCACGCTTTGAGCATAAATGACATTCATCAATAACATTTGCTATGCTCAGACCTTTGAAAGAGGGCCCTTGTTAACCCACCCTCACTCTGGTAAGACTTGCCGCAGCATAATGAAGGTCATTGCCCAATATTCAAAACCGGAAGAAGCATATCTTGCCTCTTCAGTGCTGGAAGCAAACGGGATCGATGCGGAGGTCAGGGATGATAAAATTATCAACCTGAATTGGTTCTATTCAAATGCTGTAGGTGGTGTTAAATTGGCTGTTCCCGAAGAGGTGATGGAGAGGGCCAAGGCCATTTTGAACTTAGGCAAGAGTGAACCTGGCATTGTTGCCTGCCCAAATTGCGACTCCCTCGATACCCGCATGAGGGATTTGAACTTTTGGCAAGCCCTGGGGTTGGCCCTTTTTAGCGTGCCGATTCCATTGGGAAAGCAGGTTTTCGATTGCTCGGCCTGCAAGGGAGCATTCAAGCCCGAGGTGGAAGAAAACGGAGCAGTCAAAAAAGTCGGTTGATGGGAATGGCCTGAAACAAGAAGACTATCAACCCGGTGAGGCCGCCGACCGAGCCTTGTTTTCCGCTTCATGCAGAAGGCCCCGCATGGTTTTGAGCTGGTCGCCATGGGATTCCTTTCCAGCCAGATTGACATGTTCCTCCGGGTCGGTGGCCAGATCGTAAAGTTCTTCCCCATCCGGCCAACGGGCATAGCGCCAGCGTCTGGTCCGGATCGCTTTCCCGAATTTTTGGCCTCGGGTAACCACGGTGTAAACGGCCTTCTTCCCGGGAGCATCGGCATCCGTCAGCCGGGGGACCAGACTCCTGCCTTGGAGATCCCCGGGAGTGGTAATGCCACAGAGTTCAGCCAGGGTGGGAAAGAGATCGACCAGTTCAGTGAGGCCCAGACTGACCGAGTTTGGCTTGGTTTTGCCCGGTACCCGAATTATCAGCGGAACCCGGTTGCATATTTCAAACAAGGTCACCTTGCCCCACATGAAGTGTTCTCCCAGTTGATATCCGTGATCTGAGGTCAGAACGATGATGGTGTCGTCCCACAGACCCGTGGCCTGAAGCTTCTGAAAAATAGCGCCGATTTGGGCATCGATAAATGAAATGCAGGCGTGGTAAGCCTGCATGTACTCACGCCGCAATCCGTCGTTTTCCACGCCCAGTTCAAACCCGAAACCTTCATAGCGTTTTACCATGGATGTTTTAGGCGCATGGTCCCAGAAGTCGACAGGCGGGGAGACATAGCTCAGCTCCTCGCGCGGATACCTTTCGAAATAGGCCTCCGGCGCCAGGAAAGGGACGTGGGGCTTGTGAATCCCCACCGCAATGAAAAACGGTTTGGCGCCGAAACTTCGCTGGTCCAGCCAGGCAAGAACCTGCGCCACATTTTTCCCGTCCTTATGCTGATGGTCCTCCAGCCCGGATGGGCCATATCCCGGAGCCTGACCCCGCGTCTGGGTGGAATAGGTTAATTGGAATTCTTTCCAAAGTGTTCGGTTACTCCGTCCACTGACCGACCCATGCTCAGCCTCAAAGGCTTTACGCGCCTCCGCTTCAATGGGCATTTCGTCGTTCCGAAAAAAGGTTTTCTCATTCCAAACCAGCTCCCCGGGATCCAATTTGGGATTGTGAAATACCTTCCCGGTCGCAGCCGTCCAGTAACCCTGTTCCATGAACGCTTGCGGCATGGTCACGGTACCCGGCCTGGCATCCCGCATATCGGTATTATTGTCTGTCACACCGGTCGATTCCGGATACAGTCCGCTGAGGAAAGAGGCCCGGGAGGGACCGCAAACGGGGTATTGACAGTAGGCCCGCTTGAAGGTCATCCCGCTGGAGGCCAATTTTTCAAAGGCCGGGGTATGGATATTCGGATAATCGGAAGTTGAAACATGCGTATTCAGATCATCGCATACGATGAACATGACGTTGGGCCGTTTATCCGCACTGAGGGAAAGTGCCCCAGCAGCGGGGATGATAACCAAGCAAAGATTGGAGATTAATCGTTTCATGGGCCTTTTATTCGAATCCGAGTGAGAAATGCGGGCTAGTGTGGTGTCCCTTAAATAATCCATCACTACCATTCCGAAACGTAAACGGTAGGGCAGCGGCATCCTTGCCGCGCCGACCAGCGACCCGCCGGCCACTTACGATAGCCCTGCCATTTCGAAACGTAAACGGTTACGGCATCGCGGGGACGCGATTGCCCTACCATTTCGAAAGGTAACCGGTAGCATGGAAAAAGTCCACAGTTTGTGTGAACGAATTAAAGGGACATGACACTAGCTATATTCTCACCGCTTGACCCCGACTGGCGTCAAAACTGCTTACCGTTTCAGCGCAACACGCAAAAACCACTACCAAAAATCAACCCATCAGGAAGCCTTTGCGGTGGGATACGCCCAGTACCTTTTTACACTCGCCGCAGTAGTAAAGAAAGCGAACTCCCAACAGAGTTTTGATTTTCTGCGCATGAATGGTTGTGATCACTTTTTCGCAATGGGGGCATACCGGAGGTTCCAGGGAATTTTCTTTGATTTCTATCATTTCAATGGGATGGACATGGTTGATGAAAGGAAGGAGTGAACCTCCCCTCAGGAATTCCTGTAGATTGAGATTACCGACCTCCCCTTGTCGACACATTCTTTTTTGTTTACATTACTTGGCATTTATGCTGTTTTTCTTAAATGAATTTTGACGCGTTGGTTTCGCTGACAGGGCAGCTTCCCTGGTTTGATCTCGCCATGCTCACCCAATTGACCGGAGAAGAAAAACGTTCCATCACCGGTCAACTGCACCGCTGGATCAAAGCTGAAAAGGTAATTCATTTGCGGCGGAGCATGTACACATTGGCTGAACGTTATCGCCGTAAAACGCTTTCCCCCGCAGCCTTGGCCAATGCTCTCTACACCCCATCCTACCTCTCCACACTGTGGGCTCTCGGATTCTACGGCCTCATTCCGGAAAAGGTCGCTACCTACACCAGCGTATCGACTCGTGTAACACGACGATTCTCAAATCAGATTGGGTCATTCCATTTCTTCAGCGTTAAACAGGATTTCTTTTTTGGCTACGAATCGAGGATGATCGACGGGCAGCCGATCATGATGGCAAATCCTGAGAAAGCGCTATTCGACCATTGGCACCTGAATTCAGGTGAATGGAACTTCGACCGACTTGGAGAAATGCGTTATCAGCGCTTCGATTTGCTCGATACCCGGCGATTGCGTTCCCATGCTGACAGGTTCAAATCCCCCCGCCTGAATAGAGCTTTAAACAACTTTCTGCAACTGGGTTCAGAGGAAGACGAAGGAATCGAAATATGAAAGAAGCCGCCCTTGCCTTGACACAAGACCTCTCGGATCCGACGGAAAAATTGAATCGCCTCCGTGAGTATCTTCAGGCCTTCCTGCTTCGCTCTTTACATGAAAGCGAGGCATTCGCGTCTATCGCATTTGTGGGAGGCACCGCATTGCGCTTTTTGCACGGACATTCCCGATTCTCTGAAGATTTGGATTTCTCGGTATATCAAAATGAATTGTACGAGCCCATAAAATGGATGCGGAAAGCCAAGCGCGATCTGACTTACGCGGGGTTTCGGACTGAGATCCGATGGAATGACCGGAAAAACGTCCACAACGGATGGGTCCGAATCAGCGAGATCCTAAAAGAGGCCGGATTGTCAGCCATTGAGAATCAGAAGCTCTCCATCAAATTGGAGATCGACACACGACCTCCTGAAGGAGAATCCCGGGAACGATCGCTTGTTACGCGTCACCTGACCATCGCCCTATGCCACTACGATTTGCCTTCGCTATTTGCGGGCAAGTTGCATGCCCTCATTTCACGAACCTATACAAAGGGCCGCGACTGGTATGATCTCGTGTGGTACCTTTCCCATCGACCGCCAATACTCCCAAATCTTGCACTTCTTCAGAACGCCTTGAATCAAACCCACCTCGATTTTCAATTAAATGCCGATAACTGGATTGAACTACTTCTGGGGAAACTTGAAACCCTGGATACGAAGGCGCTTATCGAAGACGTAGAGGCCTTTCTGGAAAGACCGGAAGACGTAGCTCTTCTGACTCGCCAGAATCTCCTTACCATTTTGAAGGAAAGTGCGAACTTGGGATAGTGTGATGTAATTCAAAAGTAACCACTCAGATACCTTAAACGCTCGTCCGCATGGAATTTTTATTGATAACCCGTTACGAAACTGTAGGAGGGGGAGAAGGCGCCGAGGGCACCAATTAGGAATTAAGTATCAACCAGATGAAAATTATGAAAATACTTACCGGGAACCTTACCCAATTCCTGACCATGGTCGGGATGCTGACCATTGCTCCGGCATTCCTTTTCGCGGCCTCAGCCGAGCAACCCAATATCGTGGTGATACTCACGGACGACCAGGGATACGCCGACATCAGCTTCAATCCGAATCACCCCGAAGAGGTGTCGACACCCAACCTGGACAAGTTGGCGCGGGAAGGAGTGTTTTTCTCTCAGGCCTATACCAGCGGCCACGTCTGTTCGCCCACCAGAGCCGGTCTGATGCTGGGACGCTACCAACAACGGGTCGGAGTCTATACAGCCGGTGACGGAGGTAGAGGATTCGATCCGAAGCTGCCCATCTTTCCCGGCTTCCTGCCCCGCCAATACACCAGCATGGCAATTGGCAAATGGCACCTGGGATTGGACAAAGATTATCCAAAGCTCAAATGGCATGCCTTGAACCGCGGTTTCGACGAATGTTATAAATTCATGGGAAGAGGTGGACACGATTACTTCAAATTACAAGGGGTTAATAACACCGACTATGCCCCGATCTACCGTGACAAAACCCGATTGAAGCCCGAGGAGTATCGAGGTTATCTGACCACCCGTTTAACCGAAGAAGCGGTCGATTTCATCGATCGCCAAAAGGACAACCCTTTCTTTCTCTACCTGGCCTACAACGCGGTGCATGCGCCGGCCCAAGCCCCCCAGGAGGATATCGAACGCTACCGAAAGAAATTTCCCAACCTCACTGAGAAGAGGGCCATCCTCATGGCCATGCTCTACCACCTCGATTTGGGGGTGGGTTCGATTATCGATAAGCTGAAGGACGAGGGGTTATGGGAAAACACCCTCCTGTTTTTCCTCACCGACAATGGAGGCGCCAGGGCCATGGAAGCCGACAATGGCATACTGCGAGGATTCAAAGGCAGTCTCTACGAAGGGGGAGTTCGCACGCCCTGGGTAGTGACCTGGCCCGCCAGATTCAAAGGAGGACGCACCCTGCATACCCCCGTCATCTCCCTGGACATTCTTCCCACCGTATTGGACGCCCTCGGGATAAAAGCGCCTGAGAAAACCCCCTTCGACGGCAAGAGCCTCCTGCCGTTGCTGGACGGCCAATCCTCCGAGCATCATTCCGAACTTTACTTCAACAGCGGAGAACCCAAAGGGGAATGGGCCGTCCGTCAGGGCGATTGGAAAGCTCACGGTTTCAAGGAATCCTTCGAGCTCTACAATCTGGCCAACGACCCCTCCGAAAAAAAAGACCTGGCCTCAAAAAACCCCGCCAAGGCAAAGGAACTGTTCCAACTTCACGCAGCCTGGTTAAAGGAAATGGTAAGGTCCGAGAAGGCACAATAATCCACATTTGTCGGAGTCATGCCTTGAAAAAGTTATGCCTTAAAGGGTCGGACATCGCGCCATTCAAATCGGTAACCTATTCCAGCATCCAGCACCCAATTCCTAATTCCTAATTCGCGCCCTTGGGCGCTTTCCCCTTTTCCTCCACAAGCGTTCCTACATCCGCCATGGTGGTCCTTCCCTCGTTTTACCTTCCCCGAGATTCCTTGTAGTTCACCTCGGGTCGATTCACACTACCGGGCAGAAAAATGACCCGTAAACAATTGATCCGTCTGGGCGTGCCTCCAGGCAACCCTATTCGGCAAACCGCCAACTTCATTGCCGGGTATATGAAAGGCGGCGGCGAATCATCGCGTCTCGAGGAGGAAATTCGAGCCGTGCTGGCCCGTCCCGAAGCGTTTCTGGGAGACCCCTTGCGCACGGGTTTGGCCAAATCCCTCATGCAAGCGCCCCGTCGCCGAGCCCAATCCGTCAGCTACCGTCAATGGGGGAAGGACCTCGAGCCAACGGCTGTCAATCAAATGGATAATGCCTGCAAATTGCCGATATCGGTTGCCGGAGCGCTCATGCCCGATGCTCATCCCGGTTACGGGCTTCCCATCGGAGGGGTTCTGGCCACGGAAAATGCCGTCATTCCCTATGCCGTCGGGGTCGATATTGCCTGCCGCGTGAAAATGACCGTAACGGATATTCCCGTGGACAATTTGGAAAGCAAAAGGCAACGCCTGACCAAAGCGATCAAGGCGGAAACCCGATTCGGTATCGGCGCGAAATTTCGGAAACGGCGACAACATGACGTCCTGGACCGGGACTGGTCGGTCAGCCCGGTTACCAGGTCCTGTAAAGACCGGGCCTGGGCACAGTTGGGAACCAGTGGCAGCGGTAATCATTTTGTGGAATTCGGCGTCTTCAGCGTCGCCCATGAGCTGGAAGGATTACCCCCAGGCCGCTACGTTGCCTTGTTGAGTCACAGCGGCAGCCGCGGCACGGGCGCCGCCGTCTGCAGACATTACAGTCGGTTGGCCGCTTCCCAACACCGGAATTTAACGGGGAAGCTGAAGCAACTGGCCTGGCTTTCCCTCGATGAAGCCGACGGCCAGGAATATTGGGCCGCCATGGAGTTGATGGGGCGCTATGCCTCGGCCAATCATGCCGTGATCCATCGGCACATGGCGGATCATCTTGGGTATGAGGTGTTGCTGGATTTGGAAAACCATCACAATTTTGCCTGGAAGGAACGACACTTCATCGAGGGCAGGGAGCGGGAAGTCATCGTCCATCGCAAAGGAGCCACGCCGGCGGGCGAAGGAGTCCTGGGCATTATTCCCGGTTCCATGGCTTCCCCGGGATTTGTGGTAGAGGGAAAGGGCAAGGCCCAATCCCTCAAATCGGCCGCACACGGAGCGGGCCGGGTGATGAGCCGCAGACAGGCCAAACGAACCTTGAGTTGGAAGCATATGAATCGGGTTCTGGCCGACAGCGGGGTTTCCCTGATCTCGGCCGGCCTGGATGAGGCTCCCATGGTTTACAAGGATATCCACAGGGTCATGGCTGCCCAAAAGGATCTGGTCGAAGTAAAGGGACGGTTCGATCCGCAACTGGTGAAAATGGCTCCCGCCGGCGAACGGCCGGAGGATTGAGGATAGATGAAAGAAGAATAATGAGCAAAGTTAGAGTTTTAGTCGGCACCCGCAAAGGGGCCTTTATCCTGACATCCGATGAAGCCCGCCAGGATTGGGAAGTGGAGGGGCCCCATTTCGCAGGATGGGAGGTCTTCCATGTCAAAGGGTCTCCGGTGGACCCCGACCGCATTTACGCAGCAAAGGTTCTGGAGTGGTTTGGACAGGTCATAAATCGTTCGGATGACGGCGGAAAAACCTGGCAACCGGTGGGCAAGGAGTTCGACTGCCTGGGTGCACCAAGCCGGCACCAATGGTACGATGGAACGATGCGAAATTGGGCCTTCAAACGGGTCTGGCACCTGGAACCCTCTCTTACCGATCCCGACACCTTATTGGCCGGGGTGGAGGATGCCGCTCTGTTCAAGTCGACCGATGGCGGACAATCCTGGACCGAACTACCCGGACTGCGCCGACATGGGACCGGTGCGAAGTGGCAACCGGGGGCGGGGGGCATGTGTCTTCACACCATTCTGGAGGATCCCAAACATCCCGGGCGAATCTATGTCGCCATCTCAGCGGCGGGTGTTTTTCGAACGGACGATGCGGGTGAAACCTGGAAACCTATCAACCGGGGACTGCACTCGGAACATATTCCCAACCCCACTGCCTCGGTTGGACATTGCGTGCATCGAATCGCCTTCCACCCTTCCAAACCGGACGTCCTTTTCATGCAAAAGCATTGGGACGTCATGCGAAGCGACGACGCCGGTGAATCCTGGTATGAAATCAGCGGCAACCTTCCGAGCGATTTCGGGTTTCCCATCGAAGTTCATGCCCATGAACCGGAAACGGTATACGTCATTCCCTTAAAGAGCGATTCCGAGCGATTTCCCCCTCGGGGCAAGCTCCGCGTATACCGGAGCCGCACCGGAGGAAACGACTGGGAGCCCTTGACCAATGGACTCCCCCAAAAAAACTGTTATGTCAACGTGCTGCGCGACGCTACTTCCATCGATACCATGGATCCATGCGGTATCTATTTCGGCACTACGGCCGGGCAGGTTTATGGTTCACCCGATGGTGGAGATCATTGGATAACCCTGGTTGAGAATCTTCCAGCCGTCTACTCGGTGGAGGCCCAAATCCTGCCATGATACGGGTGATCCTTCCCTTTCACCTGCAAACCCTGGCTTCAGTGGGCTGGGAAGTGGAACTCGAGGTCGATGGCCCCGTAACCCTGACTGCTGCCCTGGACTCCCTGGAAGCGCGATTTCCGGTACTGGTTGGGACTATTCGGGATTCCGGAAGTAATGTGCGGCGACCCCTTTTGCGATTCTTTGCCTGTAACCGGGACCTGACTCACCTTTCACCGGATAAGCCCTTACCCGAAGCCGTGGCCAAAGGAGCCGAACCCCTCATAATTCTCGGCGCCATTGCCGGCGGCTGACCAGAACGGAATTGAGGTGATGTCAGCTACTATTCTCCATAGTGGGTCCACATTCTGATTACCTTCACTGTCTTCTCCTCTTCAAAGACTTGGTAAATCAATCGGTGCTGGATATTGATTCGTCGCGAATAGGTGCCAACCAGATTACCCACAAGCGGTTCAAACCTGGGAGGGTTTTGAAAAGGATCATTCTGCAGGATTTCAAGTAAAGCCGAGGCCTTATCCTTTAAATTACTTCTGCTGATCTTCTTTGCATCTTTTTGGGCCTGCTTGGTGTAGACCAGCTTGTAGTTTACCATTCGAGTTTATCGCTGCACTCCTCAATGCCTTCATTCATTCCTTCTTTGATGGAATCGATCATTCCCGGAATCATACTGAGGTGAATCGTTTCAGAAATAGCTCTCCAATCGTCCTCAGATATCAGAACTGCATTTCCGCGTTTTCCAGTAATCTGGATAGGAATATGCGACTCATTGGCTTGATCAATGAGTGAATACAGCTTGTTTCTGGCCTGGGTTGCACTAATGGTCGTCATGAGGAAAAGCGTGCGTTATTGCGTGCGTTTTGTCAACTTCCCTATTCCATCACTCCCCCCTTCTTTGCGCCCTTGGCGAGCTTTGCGAGAGTCATTTCCTGTAGATATATTCACACAAACGGCGGACTTTTCGAGGATTGAATTGGCCTTGGGGATATTTGAATTCTTGGAGGGATTAACCACAGAGGACTCAGAGGTAATTCCTAATTCGCGCCTTTGGCGCTCTCCCTCTGTGGTAAATCATTTTAAGGAAAAAATTCAGTTTTTGAACTTGTTTTCGAGGAAAACGCGGCTAGGTTCAAACGATCGTTTCAAACAAACGTTTGTATGACTGAGACCAAGATCAAGATCCTGGAAGCGGCCGAGGTGGAATTTGCCGACAATGGATTCAATGGCGCATCCATACGCAACATCACACAGCGCGCCGGGGTCAATATAGCCTCGATCAATTATCACTTCGGGTCCAAGGAATTCCTCTTCCGGGAAATGTTTCACTTCAGGTTCGCCCCGATCAACGAGATCCGCCTTTCCCGTCTGCGGGAAGAACAGGAGCTGAGGGGAGGCGCCCCGGTACCGCTCGAGTTGGTCATTCGCATACTGGTGGCTCCGGTATTCGAGCTTTTGCTGAGCGAAGCCGATCAACCGCCCCCGCGTTTTGTCCTGGCCATAGCCCGCTGCATGTCCGAACCGCTCGAGTTGTTCACGCGCCTGGGCCGCGAAGTCTTTCAGGAGGTTTACGAAAAATTTTTTGCGGCAATTCGAGATGCGCTTCCTCAAGCGGATGCAGAACAAGTCCAGCTTCAACTGAATTTCGCCGTTTCCTCCATGGTGGGAATGCTAACCCATTTTTCGCGCATCGAACAGTTGGTTGGCGCCAACCTGTTCCGCCGGCAAAAAGACGAAATCCTTCAACAATTCATTACCTTTATCACCAGTGGGATAAGCGGTTGTGTGGCGGTTAATTCCCGGCATGAAGAGCGTTAAACATATTCTATTGTCCGTCCTGGTATTTGCCCTGGCAACCGGCTGCCAGACTTCCCCTCCATCCTCCCAAAATGAATTGCCGGAGGTCCGGGAATTGATTCCGGACAATTGGAGTCAACCGGTTCTTTCCGGGACGTTCTCCACCAATTGGCTGGAAGACCTGGGGGACGAACAGGTGCTGGAACTGATCGAGTCCGCATTTGAAAAGAATCCCTCCCTTCAGGCGGCGGTATATCGCTTGCAGCAAGCGGAAGCCAACGCCCAGATCGTCGGCGCGGTGCGCTACCCTACCCTTCAACTGGCCCTTGCCGGCAATAAGCAGAAATTTCTATTTAGTGGAATCGGTCGGTTCCAGGCCTCAAATTACAATCTGGCGCTCAGTTCACGGTGGGAAATCGACGTGTGGGGAAAAATCAGGGACCGGCACCGCGTTGCCCTTGGTAACCTGGAAGCTGCCGGATACGATTTGGAGGCAGTCCGCTTATCCCTCGTTTCTCAAGTTTGCAAGGCCTGGTACAACGCAAAGGAAGCGTTGAATCAGTATCGGTTGGCAGTGGATACGGCCGATAGTTTTGCGGCCAATTTAAAGACTCTGGAAAAACGCTACGAGCGCGGTTTGACCGACGCTTTCGACCTCCGGCTTTCGCGAGCGCAGGCGGCGAGCGCCCGCGCCGTGGTACAATCCCGCAAAACCGCATTCGATGGCACGGTGCGGCTTCTGGAAACACTGTTAGGGGAATACCCCGGAGCCGGAATGGAAATACCGGAAACGCTTCCCTCGACCATGAAGCCGATCCCCGCCCATCTTCCGTCCTCTTTGCTGGAACAGCGTCCCGACCTCAAGGCGGTGGAACGGCGATTGGCCGCTTTGAGCTCGAATTTGGACGCGGCTCGAAAAAACCGACTGCCAGCCATTTCCCTGACCGGCAGCTTAGGCACTGCCTCGGAAGACCTGAGGGACCTGATCAGCGATGACTTTACCGTATGGTCTCTGGCGGGAAACCTGGCCGCATCCATCTTTCAAGGGGGAAGCCTGGAAGGGGAGCAGAATCTGGCCGAAGCCCAATACCGGGAACAGTTGGCCCAATACGAATCGGCTATCCTCAATGCCTTCCGGGAAGTGGAGTCGGCCTTGGCCAACCATGAGTTCTTCAGCGAACTGGAATCGGAGGTCGGGGCAGCGGCGGAACAGAATGCAAAAGCCCTGGACCAGGCCTGGGACCTCTACGAGCGCGGACTGATTGACATCATCGCGGTGCTCGAGGCCGAGAGGCGCTCCTTTACCACGCGTAGCGACCACATATTGGCCATAAACCGTATCGTGCAAAACCGCATCGATCTCTACGTCGCCCTCGGAGGCGGATTCAACGGAGAGGGAATCAATTTATGAAAGTGAAATTCGGAAAAACGGCGCTGAAAATTCTGTTGCCCCTAATGTTCGTAGCCGTCGCGGCTTGTCTCATTGCGGTGTTGATCCTTTTAGGCAAGGACCCCGACACCAAGGAAAGGGCCAAGGTTCTTCCCCGGGTGGAAGTCCTTCGGGTCGAATCCCAGCCCATCTCCCTTTCGGTCAACTCCCAGGGAACCGTGCAACCCAGGACCCGCACGCTCCTGACGGCGGAAGTTTCGGGTGTAGTCGAATACGTCTCGCCCAAGTTGTTTCCCGGCAATTTTTTCGATGAAGGGGACGTTTTGCTGAAAATCGATCCGACCCAATACGAGGCGGATCTGGCAAACGCCCACGGCCAGTTGGCCAATGCGCGGCTGGCCTATGCCCAGGAAACGGCTCTGGGGGAACAGGCCCGGCTGGATTGGGAGGAAATGGGAAAGGGGCCGGCCGGCGATCTGGTACTGCGCATTCCCCAACTGGAAAAAGCCGCCGCGGACCTGGAATCGGCCAAGGCCGCCATCAAACTGGCCGAGCGCAATTTATCCAAGACTTCCGTACGGGCCCCCTACGCGGGAGGGGTTCAGGAAAAGTCGGTCGACGTCGGGCAAACCGTCAGCGCCCGCATGACGGAATTGGCCCGGATTTTCTCGGTCGATCTGGTGGAGGTCCGGCTGCCCGTTTCAGCCAAACAAGCCGGTTATCTGACCCTGCCCGAGACCTACCGGAACGGATCCGTTTCGCAAGCCAAACCCAAAGTGGTCCTGTCCTCCCGCACGGGCCATCGCAATTGGTCCTGGGAGGGCTACATCGACCGGACCGAAGGGGTGATCGATCCGTCCACCCGCCAGATATTTCTGGTGGCGATGGTGGAGGATCCCTACGGACGCATGATGGAAATGGACCGGCCTCCCCTCAAAATCGGACAATTTGTCGAGGCCGCCATTTCGGGCCGGCACCTCGGGAAGGGATTTATTATTCCGAGGGCGGCCCTGAAACCGGGGGACGTGGTTTACGTCGTCTCGCCAGAGGACCGGCTCTTCATTACCCCGGTAACCGTGGCCCAGGCAGGGGTGGAAAAAGTGTATACCACGGAAGGCTTGAAAGATGGCGACAGGATTTGCCTGACCCCGCTCAGCATCGTGGTCGATGGAATGGAAGTGATGGTGGAAAGCGAAGGCGAAGGCGAGGAGGAAAATAACAGCATATGATTGCCTGGTTTACCAGAAACGGGGTCGCGGCCAACCTCCTCATGCTGCTGTTGATAGTGGGGGGACTGGGCTCTCTGGTCGGCATCAAGAAGGAGCTGTTCCCCTTGTTCTCTCTCGATACCATAACCGTCCGCGTTCCCTATCTGGGCGCATCCCCGGAAGAGGTTGAAGAGGGGGTTATTTTCCGCATCGAAGAAGCCCTGCAAGGGTTGGATGGAATCGAGGAACTGCGATCCCAGGCAAAGGAAAATTCCGGCTCGGTATCCGTACTGGTGAGCAGGGGATACGATATCGGCGATGTAAAGGATGAGGTCAAAACCCGCATCGACGCCATCACCACGTTTCCCGAGGAAACGGAAAGACCCATCATCGAGGAGTTTCTGATCCAGCGCGACATAGTCTGGATCGGAATCTACGGGGATGCCGATGAATTGGCTATGAAAGGGTTGGCCCAGAAAATCCGGGACGACCTGGTTCAACTGCCGGAAATCAGTCAGGCTTTTGTCCGGGGAGTTCGGAATTATGAAATCTCCATAGAGGTATCCGAAAACGCCTTGCGGCAATACGGACTCACCTTTGACGACGTGATGGAGGTGGTGAGGGGGAATTCCCTCGACCTCCCCGCCGGTCAGATCAGGGCCCGCGGCGGTGAGATTCTGCTGCGAACAAAGGAGCAGGCCTACCGGGGGGAAGAGTTTTCCGATCTCATACTGATCAGCCGGGTTGACGGCACCCAGATTCGCCTGGGGGACGTGGCCGAAATCGTGGACGGCTTCGAAGACGTGTCCGTAACTTCGGAATTCAACGGAAAACCGGCCTCCCTGGTATTGGTCAGGGAAGTGGGCCGCGAGAATCCTCTCAAGATTTCCGCCGCCGTTTCCCGCTATCTGGAGGAGGCGAGGAATACCTGGATTCCCCAAGGGATACAGGTGGAAAGCTGGGCTGATTCATCCTACTATCTGGAAGGCCGCTTGAACCTGCTCCTGGAAAACGGAGCCATCGGTTTCGGGCTGGTCCTGCTTTCCCTGTCCCTTTTTCTACGGCCCACCCTGGCCGTATTCGTGGCCGTAGGCATCCCGGTCAGTTTTCTCGGCACCTTCCTCATCGGTCCGTTTTTCGGCCTCACCATCAACCTGATCTCCATGTTCGCCTTCATCCTCGTTCTGGGGATCGTGGTGGACGACGCCATCGTGGTGGGTGAAAGCGTATTTTCAGAGTATCAGGAAAACGGCCCGGGCGTGGAAAGCGCCATACGCGGAACTCATAAAGTGGCTACCCCGGTTACTTTTGCCGTGCTCACCACCATTGTGGCGTTTTGCCCGGTGTTTTTCTTCCCGGGGCTCATGGGAAAGTTCCTCTTCACCATTCCCCTCGTGGTCATACCCACCCTGGCCTTCTCCCTGGTGCAGAGCAAACTGGTCCTTCCTTACCACCTGTCCCTCTGCAAGGTAGGGGCGAAGAGGAACCGTTCCGAGCTCAATCCCTTTTCCCGGCTGCAACGGAAGATTTCCGACGGTCTGGAATGGCTCGTGATTCATATCTATCGACCGAATCTGAAAATTGCCCTGGAGTACCGGTACGCCACCTGGGCCGCCTTCCTCTCCATCCTGGCCATCTCCATCGGCTTGGTCGTCGGAGGATGGATACGGTTCGTGCAATTTCCCGACGTGCCCAGCGATTTCATTCAGTTGGAGTTGCAAATGCCGGAGGGAACCCCGGCCGAGGAAACGGCTCGGGCCATGCGAAGAATCGACGAGGCCCTGAATGAGATTTCCCAGGAAGCCCTGGACCGCGGGGAGCTCGATCCCGTGGCCCACAGGGGTTTGTTTGTCGGGTTTTTCACCATTACCGGCGGACCCAATCCGGAGAGTACTTCTTTCGGCAGCAATATCGGTTCCATGATCGTGGAACTGGCCAAGAGCGAGATACGGGACTCCAATTCCTTCGAGGTGGCTGAAGCATGGCGGGAAAAAGTGGGGGAACTGCCCGGCGCCCGCCGGTTGACCTTCACCGCCAGCGCGGGTGGACCGGTCGGCCTGCCCGTGGACATCCGCCTGACCGGTCCTGACTTTGTGCAACTCCAGGCCGCCGCCTTGGAAATCCAGGAACGACTTGCCGAATTCGAGGGCATTTACGACATCCGGAACACCTATTCCGAGGGCAAACACGAAATTAAGATCAAGTTGAAAGACAATGCCCACACCCTCGGGCTGAACGCCTCCGATCTGGCCCGGCAGGTTCGACGGGCCTTCTACGGCGGCGAGGCCCAGCGCATACAACGGGGCCAGGACGACGTGCGGGTAATGGTGCGCTATCCCAAGGCAGAGCGGGAATCCATTGGCAATCTGGAGAACATGTACATCCGCACCAAATCCGGTCGCGCCGTGCCCATTTCGGAGGTCGCCGACATCGCCTTCGGGATTGGTCACGCCGGCATCTCCCGCATCGACCGCCAGAGGTCCGTCAACGTTCAGGCCACTGCGGACAAGGACATCGCCAGTCCACCGAGATCAATAAGGCCATTTATCCGATGAACTCATACCAAAAAAGGATGTATCAACTGATGGGTCAGGAGGTTAAACCCTCCATGACCGAGGAGGTATTGGCCAAATACCCGGGGGTCGTCCCGGTCAAGAGCGGTGAAGCCAAGGACTGGGAAGAACTCCAACCCGTCCTCTACGCCGGGATGCTCTTCGTCATTATCGCCATCTACACGCTGCTGGCCATTCCCTTCAAGAGCTACGTCCAGCCCCTCGTGGTCATATCGGTGATCCCGTTCGGAATCGCCGGAGCGATTCTGGGCCACATGGTCGATTTTCAGAATCTGGGCACCTTCCAGGATCTCAGCACCCTCTCATTCCTGGGTATCATCGCCCTTTCCGGGGTGGTGGTAAACGACTCCCTCGTCCTCGTGCACTACATCAACAACCTGCGTTTGAAGGGGGTCCCCCTTAGGGAGGCCGTCATACGGGGAGGAATGGTCCGGTTTCGACCCATCCTGCTCACCTCCGTCACTACCTTCGTCGGGGTGTTCCCCATCCTGCTGGAGAAAAGCATCCAGGCCAGGTTCCTCATCCCCATGGCCACCTCCCTCTCATTCGGAGTTTTGTTCGCCACTTTCATCACCTTGCTGCTGGTCCCTTCCCTCTACCTCATTCTGGAAGATCTGGTCAGGATCACAAAACGCTTCGCCGGATGGGTCTACCGACTCTACGCAGCAGACCCCGTCCCCGAGGCAGCCTCAGCAGGTCTTTCGATGACGCAAGGGAAAGATACCTAGCTTCATGTCCTGTAAATTTATTCACTCAACCGGCGGATGATTTAGAGGATTGAATTGGCCTTTGAAAAATTTGAATTCTTGGAGGGCACCCTCCATTTACCAAACATCCTGTCCATCCTGTTCATCCATGTTTCAATTGGAAGATGCCGCTTCGCTCGTTAACGATCAGGATCAAGATAGAGCCTTTGGCGCTTTTGCCCCTCTGTGTCCTCTGAGTCCTCTGTGGTGAATTATTTAAGGGACATGACACTAAGTAAGCCCCCCGCAGGAACCTGACAACTATTCCTCGTTGTCGTAGTAACCCGCCTTCTTCAGGTAACCAAGTTTCATGTCGGGCACAATGAGGGTCTTTCCCGTGTCCGGGTAGGTGACCACTTGTACTGCCCCCACTTAATTCAAGATTCAATTAGAGAGTATTTGTTACTGATTGATGGGTTAAAATGGTCCTCAAACTGTTGAGGTGTCCGGTGGTTTATTTCTGAGTGAGGAAAATCTTCATTATACTTTTCGATCCAATTTTTGAGCGCCTGCAGGAGTTGCTCGAAGCTAAACCACTCATGGAGCCAGATCAGGTCCTCCTTGAGGGTGCGAAAAAACCTTTCGGTATCGGCATTGCCTTGGGGGTTGTTGTAGGAAGTAAAGATTTGGGCGATGCCCAGCACCCGACAGGCCGCCATAAAGTTTGCCGAGGTGGGTTGACAGCCGTTGTCGTTGACCAACCTGACGGCGCCATGCTCGCGGATGCCTTCGCGAAACTGGCGCTGCACGGCCATTTCCAATGCATCGAGCCAGTCCCTGGTCTTGCTCGTGACCGACAAGGACCAGCCTACGATCTTTTTACTGCCCCAGTCTTTAACCACCACCAGATACAGCCAGCCCCAGGACTCGACCTTGATTTTGGTCATGTCGATGCCCCACAGCTCATTGGGCTTGTCCGTGGTTGGTTTGCTGCCCTTAGAGCAGCGTTTTGCCTTTAATTTGCGCACATTTTGCGCCAGTAACCGGTTTTCCTTCAGGATGCGGTAGATCCGGTTCTTGCCCACCGCCAGGCCCTTGCGGTATCGCAGATAGGCCCACACCCGACGATAGCCCCAGGCCGGGTGATCGGCTTTGATGGGCTCGATCAACTCAAGCAGTTGCTTGTCTCGCTCCATCACCGCTTGACTGCGTTTACGCCGCCTCATAGCCACTCGTCGTCGTTTTTTTTTAACTCTACGGTCAGATCCCCAATGATGCCTTTGAGTTTCGAGATTTCCCTCCTTAAACGATCAGCTTCGCGGTCCGGACCTCCATAATTGAAAATCTTCGATCCGTCTTTGAGCAAACGATCTTTCCACTGGTAATACTGGGTCTGACTGATCTGATGGCGGTTGCATAACTCGCCTACCGTCACGTTTCCTTTCAGTCCTTGTATTACGATTTGAAGCTTCTGTTGAGCCGTCCATTTACGTCTTTTCATTGTCGAGTAATCCTTGATTGATCACTCTCTTATTTCCATCATTTCCTTAAGTGGGGGCAGTATACACTTCCACCGGGGTGTTGTCGGCAATTACATAAAATACAAGATCGCTTTCCCCGTCGTTCAAGACTTGGTGGGCCTGACCGGCGGCAAATTGGAAATGATCCCCAGCCCGGATAGCATGCCATTCGTCGTTCTCGTCTCTGAATTTCCCCGACCCGGAGAGAAAAATATAGTATTCCCACTGACAGGCATGGGAATGGTAAGGGAAGTTCTTTTTTCCCGGCGGTATACGGGTCAACTCGACATCGAAGGGCGGGCCCCCCTCCCAGGGTCCGGTCCAATAACTTTCATCCCCGCGCATCGCCATGGAAATGTGTTTGCGGGTCAACTCAAATGAACCCTTTGGGGATAGCCTGTGTTGAGCCATAACTTCAGTTTCGTTTATCTTATCCATGAGAAGAAGGATTGGGAATCTCGGGGGAGAAGGAAGGTTTAATTTTGAATCAGGATGGTAAATGCACGGATGTCTTTGTGATAACCTATTACGAAACTGTAGGAGGGGGTATATCCCCCTATTCAGGCACCGCTGGCGCCAAGTGGAAGGTAGGGGCAAGCTAGCGCTTCGCCCAAGAGCTATGTCAGGACATGTTTGCCTACAGCAAGAGGTTCCTGAATTCTGGAAGCTCGAAAGTGGCTTCTTTATTCAGCCTTCCTCCTTCTGCCTTCTTCCTTTAAATGTTGTCTTGAACCTGTAAAATTAACGGCCGAATGTAATGACAGGATGAACCTTCCGACTGTCCCAGAAGCTGAAACCCTTCTTCGCCAATACGTTCGGGATGGCTACCAACGGCGCCACGCCGCGATGGTGGCCAGGGCCATGGAGGGCTATGCGGACCTCTTGGGCAAGAATGCCTCCCTGTGGTGGACCACCGGTTACTTGCACGACATCGACTTTGAACGACATCCGGATACTCACCCGGCCGAGTCACTCCGCTGGTTTGCCCAATGGGGTTTTCCGGAAGAACTGATCCATGCAGTGGAAGCACACGCCTATGGATACAACGGATTCAGCACACTGCCTCGTAGCACACTTGCCGCCGGCCTCCTCTCCTGCGACGAAATCTGCGGGATCTTTTATGCTTACCAGAAGATGAATCCCGTGCCTTACGGCCAAATGAAGGTGAAATCGATCCGCAAAAAAATCAAGGACAAGTCCTTCGCGGCCAAGGTTGACCGCTCGACCATCTACCTGGGTTGCGAGCACCTGGGAATTCAAATCAATGAACACATCCAAAACCTGATCCGCTTTTTGGGGAAACTACCGTAGCACTGGCTATCCCCTGATTTCCTCTCGCCAAGCTCGCAAAGAGGCGCAAAGTTTTTTCTAACAACGCTTCGCTTGATGCCTTCGGCAATAGGATGGAGCTACGCTCCAAAAGGAAATTCAATATAACTTTCCTGTTCGCGAAGCGATCCTGTTCTGCTGAAAGCAGATCAAGCGAACATAGGGAGCGTTGTTTATATTAAATCCGTGCCCATCCGTGTAATCCGTGGTTCGTCCAAGAAAATTTTTTGTGTTTTTGGAAGATGCCGCAATCGCTCGAAAAGTGCCTATTGTGGTTCCCGCCCCTACCTCTGTGGTAAATCCGAAGGCGCCTTTACTCCTCCAATTGCACAAAGGGCCGCTCCGAGGCCCAACGGTTATACATTTCCACGTTTCTTTTGACCGCTGCGTGAGCTTGGGGATTTCGTTTGTTTCTGCCGATCTGGTATTCCATCTCCACAGCGTAAACTTCGGGAGATTCGGGACCGGGATCATCCGTATGCTTCATCCAGGATTTAAGGCGCTGTCGCATGGACTTTAAAACCCCTTCGTAATCCGTGCGCCCGGCCAGATTCAATGTTTCGTAGGGGTCCGTCCGAACATCATAGAGTTCCTCGACCGGCCGACTTGGCGAAAACAGCAGTTTCTCTTGCAGATCAGTTAACTTTCTTTCTGCGTGCAATTCGCGCAAGCGAATCAATATGGGTTTTGAGTCCTTGTAATTGGTCGGTTGAAGGTGCGGACGATCCGGGAAAAAGTTGCGGATGTATTTATACCTGTTGGTGCGGACCGCACGCGTCATGTCCACGGTTTCCCCACACCGGTCTCTGGCCGCAAATACCGCTTCCTTGGGTCTGTAATCCTTGGCCAAAATGTCATCCCCCTGCATCCAATCGGGAACGGGCAGACCGGCCAGGGCCAAGGAAGTTGCGGCCAAGTCGATATGTTCCACCAGATCATCGCGAACGAGACCTCTTATAATTCCCGGTCCGCGGATTATCAAAGGTGTACGTATGCCCTCATCGTAAACGAACTGCTTGCCGCGGGCATGGCTGATACCGTTATCGGCAAACAGAATGATGATCGTCTCATCGAGCAGGCCTTCAGTCTCCAGATTGTGGAGGATCTCACCCACCAATTGATCCGTATAACGGACCGTATCCAGGTACTGGGCCCAATCGTCCAGGATGATGGGATCTCTGGGGTAATAAGGCGGAAGCTTTACTTTCCCGGCATCGACCACTGATCCGAGAAGCCTTTTGGCTCCTCCATTCCCCCAGGATTCCGGATGTCGATGCTTGCCCCCCAATAGTTGAAGCTGAGCGAAGAAGGGTTGATCAACGCCCCTTGCAAAGTAATAGGGCGCGTCATACATCGATTCATCCCATTGGAAATTGTAATCCGTTTTACCCAGGCCTTTACTCCTTTTGGGATAGTTTCCATTGGCGGTGTAATAACCCGCTTCCTGAAACAGATGGGGGATGGGAATTACCCTTTCCTGAAGGTGAATTTTTCTTTTTCCGCGTCCGCTTTGGTGGTTATGGGCGCCAATAGTGGTTTGATACATTCCCGTAATCAGGGAGGACCGAGCCGTGGAACAAACCGGGGAGGTCAAAAAGGCGTTGGTAAAGCGAATACCTTCTCTGGCCAGGCGATCGATATTGGGGGTTTCAATGACCTTCTCTCCATAGCAGGAAAACTCGCAGCCCATGTCATCGATTACCACCCAAAGGATATTGGGCCGACTTCTCTCGGTGCGGCCTTGTTGTCCGGTGAACGAGGACAGGGCGTCTTGCCCGAAAAGCTGTCCTGAAAAAAGGCACAGGGCAAATAGTAAAGGCTGAATAGAATAGGAAACCACAAAAGGCACAAAAAACACAAAAAGGAGACTCTCGCCAAGCACGCAAAGACCGCAAAGGAGGAAAAAAAGAAGAGAGAAACACAGATTTCACAAATTAACGCAGATAAGGCGCTTCGCACGGTCGCCATACTGTTCATCCATGTTAGTTTAACTTCTTTGCGAGCTTGGCGTGCTTGGCGAGAGGTATTCTGTGTTAATCTGCGAAATCTGCGGTTAAAAGTCGATCAAGATCACGATCAAGATTAATGAACCTCTGTGCTCTCTGTGGTTAATTCTTGGCATGCTTAGCGAGAGTCTACCATTCCGTTCGGAAGACATCCACCCCGTCATAGAACTTGAGAAGCTCCGCCATCCGGTCTTCATCGAGGATCAGGGCGAGGGTAGCCAAGCCGTCCGCCAAGGCGCAACTGGAAGCCAGCACGGTGGCGCTGGCAATGTCTGCCTTAACGGGCCGACCCGTTTTTGCATTTAAAATATGGGAGTAGCGTTGCCCCCCGGAAATAAAGGTTTTTTGCGAATGGCCGCTGGTGGCCAAACTGCGATCTTTCAGTTCTAATACCATGGCCAAGTCCTTTTCTCGGCCCTTTGAATCCGGGCGAATGACGCCAACCGTCCAGGGAACTCCATCCTTGTGGGATCCTCTGGCGGCAATTTCGCCGCCCAAGTTAATGATAAAATTATCAATACCCCGATTCCGCAACAGCTCGGAAATCAAATCGACCGCATAACCCTTGGCCACGGCGGAGCAATTGATTTGGAGATCTGCCTGTCGCTTCATTATGGAACGCCTTTCCGAACTGAAAACAAGCTTATCGAATCCGACCTCCTTTAAAGATTCATCTATGGCAGCCTGTTCGGGCACGGTAGTGCCGGGTTTGGTCCCGAATCCCCAAAGTTCGATCAGTGGAGACAGGGTTGGGTCGAGCATTCCTCCCGATCGTTCGAACAGCTCGAGGCACAGGTTCAAGACCTCAAAGGCATAGTCGGGAACCGGGATGACCTCATCGGCCGGAGCCGCGTTGAAAAGATTGACCCAACTGTCCTTGCGCCAATTGGAAAGCTGCTGTTCGAACGCGTCCAGTAAATCCTCAATTTCTTTCCTCAAATTCCGGACGGGAACCTTTTCCTCACTCCGGAATTCAATCGTATAGAAAGTCCCCATGGCATCGCCCTTTAAATACCCCGCCTCGGGCCGAGGGCCGCAAGCGACGACCAGAAAAAAAAAGGAGAACCCGAGGAGAAGGTTAAAGCCTTTCGATTCGCACCAGAATTTTTTCAATGAGTTCACCTGCCGTGGTAAGGTGACTTGAGTCGTAGAAGATATTGCCGCTTTGCTGGCTGCTGCTTCCCCCATGGCCGACAAATTCCATCAGATAATATTTCTTGGGTTCGGTCGGATCGATGTAGGCGCTGTAATAGACGGAAGGCTGCCCCACCCCAGGAAAGGTGTAGCCTTCATTGGCCTCCGGTTGGTCCGTATGGTAGAAATCGTTCGGATCGTTGGGGGCATTTACTTCCACGCTCAGGTAGAAGCCTTCCGGATCTTCATCGATATACCGTTCAATGGAAAAACTATGCTCGGGAGTGGCGCCTGAAAACGTGTCGATATCCCCATCCGGCGCTACCCCGGAGGCCAAGGTAAACTGATGTCGCCAAATGGGCAGTATGTCCACCCTTCGCCTCTCATTGCCGGCCCACTCGATGGATTCGGTAAAAGCGCTTTTTTCAGAAACGAAAAATGTCTCAATGAGGGAACCCACGGACGATTCCGCCCAAACGGCAATTTGGGGGCGGGATCCCGTGAAGGGCGCAGGGAATTCGGCCACGGGATCGAAAGCGGGGCCCCATTCGATTTCCACAAAGACCGAGGCTTCCCCGGAAGACTGACGCTTCACCTGCATACCTCCGTCGAAAGTGCGAGTGGCGGCGCCATCCTCGGGACGAAATATGATCCTGCTGTTTTTGACTTCGTGTCCAAGGGAGAGCAACTGTGGAACCGGCCACCAGTCGAGAAGACTGGCTGATAGTAAAAAGGTACAGGCAAGAACGGGAACCAGGATCAGGCGGTGAGGCTGGCTAGCCGCACTTGTCTTTCGGGGCCTTAACCTCCGGGAAAAATAGGAAAGTCGCGAGGAAAGGTGAAGGGCAACGAGCAACAAGACCAACCATCCAAACACGATATGAACCTGGGTTGTGGCCAGGCTGAACGGCTCAAAGAAACGCAGTAATCCACTGGTAACAAGAACGCCAAAAGCGAAAAACAAAGCAAAGTTAACGTAATGCTTCATTCTGCAGGGCTAGTGTGGCATCCCTTTAATAAATAACCACAGAGCACACAGAGAACACAGAGGGGCAAGAGCGCCAAAGGCTGAAGGCTGAATATTGGGAAGGCCGTATTTTCGAAGAATTTGGGGACAGGAATGTCCCCGCTCCTTTCGCCATCGCCACTCTTCACTCTCCACTCTCCACTCTCCACTAACCCGAGAAGGCATGACTTTCCCACGGCATGATCCCGACGGAAGTGTGAGGAAATTTCTGAGACATGACACTAGGATGGTTCAGCCAAAGTAGACCCATCGCGATCGACCAAGGCATTCTTCTCACCTTCATAACCACACAGCCTGCGCAGTTCTACGATGTGCTGCTTGCCTACCTGCCTGGGGTCGGCCTTGTACTTTATGCAAAGGGAAGCTGCAAAGCCGGTGGCCACACCCATTTGCCCGCAGGTATTCATCACACGAGGACCACCCAGCCCGATATGGGAGCAACTGAAGCAGCGGCCCGCCATTTGCAGATTGGGAACATCCTTCGAATAGAGTGACCGATAGGGAATGTAGTAGTAGGTATGCTTTATCCTCTGGAATAAGGCCTCAGATAGAAAGTCTACCGGCAAGCCCAGCAATTTTTCCTGGTAATGCACGTCGATCTTGCGCTTTTCCGTGACCACCGCGTCGAAAAATTGCACCGAATCCCTGGCATCCACCCCGGTATAGATGTGATCCCCCATTATCCTGCGGGACTCGCGCTTTCCCACCAGGAATGAAATCCAGTCCAGTTCCAAATTCGCATTCTCCCGCCTCTTTATGGCATTGGCATAGGAACCATAGATAGCCCGGAACATATGGTCGCGGATCGTTTCCGCATCGTGGATTTGGTGAAGATCGTTGTGGGAATACTCCCATTGCCACTCCCCGGCTGTGGCCACGTGGTTTTTCGCAACCGGTTTAGCCCAGGGAACAGCAGGAAATTTTACCCGTTGGTTCCTTTCACCGGTATACCACATGACGCTAGAACCCATTACGCGGTTATCAGGCTTTTCCGGTGACCAGAGTTCCCCGTGCTCTTGCCACTCTTCCCCGAACTCATGTTTGGATTCTCGACCATAACGGTATTGGCAACCCGCCATGTAACCCAGCCATCCATCCCCCGTGCTATCCAGGAACTGGGTGCCGGTAAATCGTTTGAAAGTCCCATTGGCCGTTTCCACCGCCTTGACGGCATGAATCCGGCCATCCTTCATTTCACAGGACATCATGATATGACTAAGAAAAATATCGACGTTGCTCAAAGCCTTCATGTTGGCCATACGCTTTTTGTCCGCTTCCAGCGCCAGCGGATCCGAATTGGGATAATGAGGGGTATCAATCAGATCGAGGATAGCGCTTGCCCGTCCGTGAATACCCTCCGTATGCACGCGAATCTCTCCGCTGGCATTGCCACCCAAGACGGGCCGATTTTGAATGAGGGCAACTTTCAGCCCCTGGGAATCCGCCGCGATGGCTGCAGCACAGCCGGCGATACCTCCACCGACGATGACGAGATCATAGTGCCCCTGATCGACTGCGGAGGATGGCAAACCGACTTTTTCACGTCTCCACTTTGGCAACACATTCTTATCGATGGGGGGAATGTCGTCGGCATCCCGGGAAAAATAGATGGCAGAACAACGTCCCTCGAATCCCGTGAGATCTTTCAGATCTACCGTAGTTGAAAGTTGGCCTTCCGGTATATCCATCGAACCACCGGGCTGCCAGCCCCATTCGGCCTTCGTTCCAAAGGTTTCCGGCAAAGGCTCGCCGCCCACCAACACCTGAAACTGTCCCGGCGAATCCCAATCCCCGGGACACCAATCCTTGGTCAGCGCCCAGACATGGTAGGTTCCAGCCGATGGAAACTGAATCCTGCCGCTGGCGTTGTCCACCGGCTTCCCCAAGCCATGGGCCAGCAGGTAACTGAAGCCAAGGTGCAGCTCAAACTGGTTGTCAAGCATCCAACCGCCCAAGTTCTTGAAGTGGGCCGTTTCCACCAGAACCGACTTGCCGTCTCCGGATTTGGCCGTCTTTCCAAATAGAGGGTGCGAAGCTAATAGAGCAGCCGAAGCCACACTCATCCTGTGGATAAATTCCCTGCGTGTTTGGCTCATATTTCTATCCTCTGCTTTGGTGAGATTTTCCGGAAAATCGAGGGGTTCAAACAGAAATCCATCTCCTTCATTTCAAATTGTAATTTGATGAAATAGGCCAAACAAAACCAGGTTCCAATATTTTTTTGGTCAACCGTTGCCCTGAGCGCCGTTAGGGCCAAGAAAGAAGAGGAACCACAAGAGGCGCAAAAAAATTTTTTGGGTTTACCACAGATTTCGCAGATGAGCGATGCTTGAGGGAAAAACTGTAGGAGGGGCTTTACGCCCCGATCAGAATCCAGCCTTGAAAACCCAGAATTTGCCTCTCGCAACTTGTCACGCCGTAATCCATGAAGGCGGAAGATCGCTAAGAAGGGCTCCTCCGGCGCCCACTGAACTCTGATAACTGAACTCTGGCGCGAAGCGCCCAACTCTGTGCTCTCTGTGTCCTCTGTGGTTTATTCCTGATTGGCCCTGGCGTCGGCCCTTCGCAAAAACATGGCCATGCCTCCGGCGATAGCCAACAAAACGATGGCAAGGGTGATCAGAATGCCGGCCTCTTCGCGATTAATCACGGCCAAGACCCCCATTACAATGGCCAGCATGGCCAGACATATGGCGACCATTTTGCCGGGCAAAGTAGAAGATTTCAGGGCAGGCAATTCGGCGAAGGCCTTCCTGGTTTCCATGACCCGCTGCCATCCCTTATGTTCGTGCTTTTCGAAAAGCTCGAGGAATACCAGGATAATGAACGGAAAAATGAGGCCTGCCGTGAGGTCCACGATGCGGGAATGGGCGGCAATCCACTCAACCAATGGTCGGAGCAGGACGACTTCAGTAAGGAATCCATCCCTGGAAATCGAGAGGCCGAATTTGATGATGTAAGCGGCGACAAAACCGATCAGGACGGTGCTCCACACTGCCTTCAATCCGATTTTGCGGGAAAACAAACCCCAGATCGTCGGCATCAGCATGGGTCCGTACAACAGCGTGTTGATGTCTATGATGAAATTCGTGTACCCGTACCTGGGAATGAGCAATGCCCCCGCCATGACAACGCAGCCAAGAATCACCGTCATAACCCGGCCGACAAACACCAGTTGTTTTTCAGATGCCGCCGTGTTCATTACTCGGTGATACACTTCCGTGGTAAAGGCGCCGGCGAATACGTTGAGACGGGTCGTAGCCATACTGGCCGTGGCCGAAGCCATGGCGGCCACCATCAGACCCATCATCCCGGCCGGTAAGACCAATTGGCAGGCCAGGATGTAGGCCTGCTCCGTATCCACATTCGGATTCAAGACCCGGAACACCAGGGGTGGAAGCATCCAGAATACCGGGCATACCAGGTACATCGCTCCGAACAGGTAGGCGGACTTCTTGGCATCTCTTACCGTCGGCACACAGAGATAGCGCTGCACGAAGGTCCACTCCGCCCCAATGACGCAGAAGTTTACCGTCATCCAACCCACAATAAACCACCACGAAAAATCCGCCGCCACCGGGGCGGTAAATCCCTCCGGCGCTTGGGCCAGAAATGAACTCCATCCGCCAACCTCGATCAAGATCAACGGTACGACAAAAACCACCGAGACCGTGAGAATGATGAATTGCAATACGTCGGTCATCAATACCGCCCAAAGTCCTCCCACAAAGGTAATGAGGATGACGATGACACATAAAGCCACGGAGGTTAAGGCAACGGAAAGGTGTCCCGTGGCCGGATCGACCAGAAGATGGCCATCGGGCAACGGGATCAAAGCGCAGACGATCTTGGAAAGGGCGTAGACCGCCCCACCCATGGTAAAGAGACCTACCGTCCCCTTGAACCAAGTGTAAAATTGTACGATGGAACCGCCAAAACGCAGATGAAGGAATTCTGAAGCGGAATCGACGCCGAGCTTTCGCCAAAGACCGGCAATAAACCACCCGACGAGCATTGCCGCTACCCCGTAGGCCAGATTGATGAAAATGGCTACTACCCCGAATTTATAGGCGATACCTCCCCAAACTACGAAGGTGCCGGCCGAGAACATGGTCATGAACCCGGAGAGACCCGATACCCACCAGGGCGATTGGCCCCCCGCCGAAAACATCTCCTTGGAGTTCTTCATCCGGCCGACAAACACCATTCCAGCCCCAACGATACCGAGGATATACAGAACGATGACGATGTAATCTACGCCTTGCATGTCATTGCTTCCTCAACTCCTTGGATTGGACTGCACATATCGGCCAAATTCCGGATTCATCCGATTTTCTCCATCTGAGAAATAGTCGTTTCGGTGGGTTCGACTCCAATTCCAGGACCGTCCGCAACACGATACACACCTTTCCGACATGCAATACCCCGGGTAATCAATCCGGTGTTTCGATTGAATATGGAAGGTTGATATTCATGCCCGATGACCCCCTCGAGAGCCAAACTGGCCTGAAGACTGGCCGCCAGAAATATGCCTGCGCCAATGGTGGCATGGGGAATTATCGCTATACCCTGGGCATGAGCTGCTTGGCAGATGCGCACAAATTCGGTTATGCCGGTATGCCCCATTTCCGGTTGGACGATCTGCAAGGCATCGGCATCGAAACGAAGCTGAGCTTCGTAAAGGGTGCGCCACTCCTCTCCCGCCCCAACCGGAGTCCTAACGGATTGGGCCACCTTGGCCAACCCCTTGATGTCTTCCGGTTTGACGGGAGCCTCGGCAAACCACAATCCGTGTTCCTCCATTGCCTTGATCTCGGCGATCGCGCCTTCAGGGGTAAATGCCCAATGCAGGTCACAGGCGATCCCGGCATCCGGCCCCAATGCCGTTCGCAGCGCGGAAACTTCCTCAACATTCCCGTCGTCTGCCACCGCCCCGGCAATCTTGAAGGTGTTGAAACCCTCCTTCTGCCATCCCCTGGCGTATTCCACCCGCTCCTCCAGGGTTGGCTTTGGCAACCCGGATACGTAGCAGGGTAAAGTTTTGCGCAAACGGCCCCCCAATTGCTCGGCCAGGGATCTACCAGCTTCCCGGGCAGAAACATCCCAAAGAGCCATATCCACCGCGGCCAAGGCATCCAGATAAAATCCACCCGAATAGCCGCGTACCCGCATCAAATCATACAAATCGTCATGGATCTCAGAGGCCTGGGACGGATAGCGATCTACCACAAAATCGACCAGGAGGTCGTTGATGATTTCAGTGGTGGCACGGGGAGCCGCCAATCCGTAGGTTTCACCCCAACCCACCGCACCTGAATCGGTTTCCACCCGCACCAGAACCGTTCGGTCCCTGTCCAGATACACCGTCTTGTTTCCCTTGCGAACAAAGTAGCCCTTGTCATTGACCTCTTCTCCGCTTCGCAAGGCTCCCAGATAGGGTTCGTCCCGTGTAACGGTCAGAATGAAGGCCTCGACTTTGGCCACGCGGCTCATGCGACGGTTCGATTCAGAGGTGCTATTTCAAATAGATTCGATAGAGACGCCAACTGGGCATTGATTTCGGCTTCATCATAGGAATCGAATTCTTCCAGTGGGGCACGAACATAAGCGTTATCCAGGACGCCTCGTTTGGTTAGTACATACTTGGTCAGGCGCATTCGGTAAAGCAATTGAATTATGAGCAACGGCAACGCTCGCATATAAAGAAGCCGAGCTTCCGCCTCATCTGCGGACTGATAAGCGTTCCACATTCTTACGTGGATGTCCGCTATCTCGGACGCGGGCATTGCCGCGATGGCGCCCCGGTTCATTTCGTCGATCAAATACCGTGCCCCGCCGCCTCCAATGACCCCGGTAAGGTGATCGGGGGCAGTCTGTCTCAATGCGGTGATCCTCGGACCGGATGGCAAAACCTCCTCCTTGACGTAATGAATGGCGGGGGATGCTTCCACAATGCGAACCAACTCTGCCGCACCGAGGCCTGCTCCCACCGGCGCTGGAGCGTTTTGCAATATGATTTCCACTCCGGGCGCGTTCTCTATTACCGATTTGATAAAACGCAGCGCCCCGTCCGCATCCTTCTCAAACATGGCTGGTATCAACACCATGGCGGCCGCTACACCCAACTCGCGAGCTTTCATTATCTTGGACCCGATCTCTTCGGGGCTACCATTACCACCTCCGCATATGATGGGAACTCGATTTCCCGCTACCCGGCAAACCGTCCCCAACAGGCAGTATTGTTCTTCCCTGGAGATGTGCTCGTATTCACTGGCCACCCCGGGAAAGACCAATCCACTCGCCCCGGCATCCAGGCAAAACCGCGCCACCCTTTCCATGGCCGCCCCATCCACTCTCCCATCCTCACTGAAGGGGGTCGGGAGAACCGGAAGAATGCCCTGAAGTTGGGGTGAACTCATGAATCTCAGTTGACGGTTACCTTCTTCAATTCCTTTTCATCAAATTCTATTCCCAGGCCGGGTTTTTCCGGAACCGTGGCAAAACCGGGTTCAAACTTCAGCGGTTCCTTGAGAAGCACGTTTCCCCGGGACGAACGGACATCGGTGGCATTATGAATATTTCCGGCTTCCATGATGACGGCATTAGGTGTCGCCACCGCCAGATGAAGGGACGCGGCCACGTAAGGCGGCATGCCGCTACTGACGTGGGGCGACCAAAGGACGCCAAAGGTATCGGCCATATCGGCAATCCTCTTACACTCCGTGATTCCACCCGCACGACCCACATCGGGATTAATTATATCGGCCCCCTGCTTTAAGAAGAGTTCGCGGAACTGGAAGCGATTGGCATACGTTTCGCCTACACACACGGCCGTATCCAAAGCCTCAGCCAGTTTCGCATAGCCCGAGGTATCTTCCGGCATAAGGGCGTCTTCAAACCAGCCTATGTTTCCGAGATCGTCCAGTTTTCTTCCCACGCTGATGGCCTCATGCAATTTGAACGCTCCCAGTGAATCAATCATCAGTTGACCCTTGTCCCCGATCGCTTCCGATACATCGGCGACCACATCAAAACCCTGGGAAGTGGATTTGTTGAACCCCATCTTTACCGCCGTAAAACCTTCCTCGATGGCTCGCCGGGCATCCTCGGGAGTCCCCGCACCCCGGTAGGTCGGTATTTTATCCCGGTATTTTCCGCCCAGTAGTTGATAAACGGGTACACCTGCAAATTTTCCCAGTATATCCCACAAGGCAATATCGATAGCAGCAATTGAATCGGTGTAGAAGCCGGTGGAATAACCCCTCATCCGCTGACTGGAATACAACTTATCCCAAATGGGCCCGATTCTCCGGGCGTCCTCTCCCAGGATTATGGGAGCAAACAGGTCGGTGATCAACTTGGCATGGACAGCGGGGGCCAAAGGAGCATGGGCTTCACCCCAACCGATAATCCCCTGATCGGTAGTGATTTTGACCAATGTGGTCAGAGAATGCCCTTTCGACCGGGATGGGAAATTGTGGTTCAACCGATTACGAAGTCCCACCTGGTCGGTCATGCTACCCAAGGGCGGCATCTCCACCGCTTCACTCAGAGGCCCGTCGATCATGGGCGAACTCGTGATGACGGGTTCGACCTTGGTGATCTTCAGCGGACTGGTGCCGAGTTCCATCTCCCTTCTCCCCATGGGGGAAGGCCGGGTTGGGGGTGGCGAAGCCTTACTTCTTTCAACTTGCTGGGCGCCCATCCTCGAAATTGGCATGAATGAAGATACGGCCAACAGGCTCCCCCATTTAAGGATTTCCCGGCGGGTTCTCACCACTATATGAATTTCCGTTGAAGAGACGTTCCCTCATTCGTGTTAGCGGAAGAACCCATTGTCTTGGATGGCTAGAAAAAGCAGGCTGCCCATCTAAGAAGGACAGCCTGCCCAAACAACAAACAAACAATATCCCCAAGAATTAACTACTATGAAAAATTTTCGCTTAGAATTGAAACGTGCTGGTTAAACGGAAATTGGTTGGATTCATAATCCGTATTCGAGATGGAACATCGTCGCCGGACTTTCGCGTGATGATCAGATCATCGTTATTCAAGGCATTACGGATATTGAGCTGTATTCTCCAATTTACTTTACCGTCAAAAATCTTGCGCGTGTGGTTAATCCAGAAATCGACGTTGGTTTCGGACGGACCAAAGAGTGGCTGTGTAACATCGGCGACAGCTATTTCATCGAGACCCACCGGCAAATCGGCATCGGATGGGGTTAATATCCCGTCCCGGAAACCGACACCCACTTCATCCTGCCAGCGATAGGCGCCACCGACGGCCCAACCTTTCAATCTGCTATCTTCGTCGAAGCGGTAACTGGTAGCGAAATTGTAACGCCACTCGCGGACTTCATCCAATAGGGCCCCTTCTCTTAAGGTTTGCCTGAGAAGGAGTGACCACTGCGTACGACGAGTCTGATTGAAAATCGTATTAGCCGTAGAGGGCTCTCCCGGATCCGGCATGCCGTTACCATTCAGATCGTCATAATCCTTATACGTGTTCGGTCGCGACAGCAGATCCCCCATTTTCAGCCATTGCGGCTCACGAATCTCAAAATACTTTTTAAATGATTTCAATACATTCGTTTTGATGGCCTTCTGTTGCGCTACATTAAAAACCATAGTCCAATTCTTCGTCGGGTTCCAGACACCCTCATATTCCACACCTTCCGAGGAAAAGTCGGATACACCCGTCACGTTAGGATTCCCGCGATCGGAAACCGAAACGACAGTCCCTGGATCCGGACCTGGATCGACCGGAGTCCATAAAGCTTGACGCATACCCAGAGGAGGCACCGTGTAGACTTCCGCCCACTTGATGTTATTGGGCCACAACCTCGGATCATCCGGTTCCCAGGTTTCATATTCTTCTCGTGGCACCGAAGGATCCCTGGGTTCCTTCTCCTGCAGCGAACTGCGAACACCGTTGTACCACAGACGCTCAAAATTCGGGATGCCTGAGGTACCCAGGGCACGATCGGTCTGGTTTTTCGAAACCGTCTCATACCAATTGACACGGACGTAGAAGTTTTGGTCCGGCAAGTCGATAGAGAAACCGTATTCCTCAGTTGTTCCGGCAGGGCTTGGGTGTGGCTCGTTCAAAATAGTAATTCGGCCCGGTGACGGTACAAAGTTCTCGGACTCGCCGTAGTGAGCGCTCAATCCAATACCGAAAGGACGCCAATTTTCAGGAAGGTGTCCCACCACACCCCAGGTAAAGACGTCGCCTTTGACCGAGTCATCCGGATCCGAAGGATATTCCAAAGTTTCCGGAAGCGCAATCGCTTCAGACGTAAATTCAGGACTATCATCCCGCCAGGATTCCGCCTTATCTTCGCGCCAGCCGTAGGTGGCAACAATATTGTCGTCCAGGAAATAACTCTGGGCCACTAACGCGATCGATTCGATCTCCTGCAGATCGATCGATGCGTTGTTAACCGGATTGAGAATCAGAGGCGCACCGTCAACCTGCCGGTAGGCTCCCCTGTGTCCTTCGAAAATAGGATCAGCCGTGCTATCGTAGAGAACGGCTGAGATCTCCTGTATCCTGGGATTTGGTCTTGAGGGCCCACGAGTGGCAAGCGTACCACTGGACGGCATGCCGGTGATCCTGGGACCTAGGTAACGAATGTTCCGCGCTAACCGGTCATAGGAAGCCGTTGAGTAACCCCGGTTCCGATTCGCCTCCAGAATCCGTTCGATTTCTCCAGCGGACACGATACCATAGGAATCCGATTGTTCGTAGACTTCACGAGACTGATTGGAAAAAAGGCCGGTAAACACGTGGCGGCCCAGCCAGCTCAATTTATCGTGGTCTCTCAGATCCAGATCGTAATACGCGGTAATTCTCAATGCTTCGCGCGCGGAATTGCCGTTTGCAAAAGATTCGTTGCCGGCCCTATATGGTCTACCCACTCTTGGATTTGGAATGAGTATAGGCGTACCATCCTCTTCTACCTCGAAGAAGTAGCCGAAATATTCGCTCACATCGACGTTGACCTGGTTGCTCGCTCGCTCCAGCCATCCGTCCTTCGCATGCTGTTTATCATAAGCGATTTCGATAGCCGAATTCTGGGAAAACTGTTGTTCCAGCGTTATATTAGCCGCGTCGAATGCATTGAAAGACGTGTTTTCGGTACCGGTCACCGTATTGTTCCTGAAATCGAACACCCAATCGTCCTCGTCAGACAACACGGCATTGCTAATGGAGGCATTTACGTCTTCCCGGTTTCTCCAGGTGTAATGACGACGCCTGATACCGTCAGGACCAGGGGTAGCGGGAAACGCATCAAAACCCAAGGTGGCATGCCTGTCGTCGGGGTTTTCAAAAATAAACAGAGGACCACGATTGCCTGGAAAATTACTCCAGCCACTAGCGGCGCCTGGATCGGGATTGGTTGGCATTCCATTCTTTACCCAATCAGGGATATTCGAGGAGGGCGTGATAATAGGCGGACGGCTCGCGTCTCTGCTACCGATTTCCATATTGGCGCGAATGGTCGTTGTTTCGGTTGGGGTGATCAGAAAGGCGGCGTAGAGACGTTTTTCATCCTCAAAAGAGGGCTTTTGCTTAAACCGGTTCTGGTTGTTCAAGCCGATAATTCTCACGGCCATGAAATCATCGAAGATGACCCGGTTGATATCGAGGATTTGGCGATGAGCGCCCCAACTGCCGTAACGCAGTTTGATCTCATTTCTTTCCTCGAAGATGGCCTGCTTCAGGTTATTGTTAACGAGGCCGGCGGGACTCCCCAATCCAAAGAGAATCGCATTCGGACCTTTGGCAATAGTGACGCGGTCGGTGTTGTAGGTATCGAATCCTATATCCGAAAGAAAGTAACCGCGAGTTCGGTCGGGCTCTGCCAGACCGCGTACGCGAGCACGCCCATTGGGATCACGCCTGTCACCGCCCCCGGCTCCAAAGTTTCCATCCGGACCGGATACCTCGGTGTTCGTGGTGAAAAGAAAGAGGTCCTCAATACCTGTGGAGGACGTGTCTTCCAGAAAATCCTCCGTGATAATCTGAACGGCTCCCGCCAAGTCCTTCAGATCGGATTTGATACGCGTTCCAGCCAATGTGTTGGTAGCCGCGTAGCCCGTATCTTCCTCGGCCGTGATGGTGAAAGGAGACAATTGGAAGATATCTTCCTCTTCCTCTTCTTGCGCCAAGACTTGGGTAAGACCAGCCGGCAATACCAGCATCAACCCGGTAACCAGCGCGCAAATGTTTCGTTTTAATTCCTGTGTGTTCATATCAAGCTATTCCATTCGTTTTGTTTCAGTAGAACATCCGAGCCCCATTGCAGCATGGGGCCCGTTTGCCAATGGTCGAAAAGGTAGCCAAACAACGGGGAAAAAGACTAGAAATAGAAAGGTCGACAGTTGACCATGCTGTTCAGCCGCCTATGAACGAGCCATAGTTGCTCCAACCTGCTGAAGGTAAGCAGGGCTGGAGGGGGTTCCGCCTTCATGGATTAGGGATAAAATCTCGCAAAGCTCGCGAAGGCCGCCAAGAAGGAGGGGGAAGAGTGCCAAGGGCACGAATCAGGTATTAGCCCGCATGTCTCACTTACCGAGCGTAGCGACATCACCCAATCTTCTACTGTGCTCCGGTATGTCGACACTGCTGGGGGCTTCGCTTGATTCACGTCTTTGCAGAGTGTCTAGTTAAGCTTCGCCTAAGGGGTTATTCCGGTCTAATGATCGGTTATTTTCCTTTGAGATTTTTCGACTTTGCGATAAAGAAATGCGTCGGAAGTAAGCAATGATATCAACAATGCCTTCATGCTACCGTCACTTTCATCATAAGCCTTATAGGCATTCTGGAGAACAGGAGCATCGTTGATGGTTTCATTTCGTCCCATCCAGTAACGGAATGCATGGCGCACAAACACCTGCTTCACACGCTCACTGCGGGAGAGCTTTTCGATCATCTCCAAGGCATTGTTGACCGGCCCATCCAAGGCAGCATCACCACTATCGATGATTTCACCTTCAGTATTGACGGGTTTTCCAAGTTCAGTGGTACGGTAGAGACCAGCGTGGTTATACATTTCAAAGGGCAAACCCAGCGGATCCATTTTCTGGTGGCATTTCCAACAATATTTTTCTCGAGTAACCCGCATGCGATGACGCAGTGAATTTTCAGGCTCATCCGGCAACATCGCATCTACGGTAATTGGCACATCTGCAATGGCTCCGCCCAAAAGGCGCTCGCGAATCCATTTGCCGCGCAAGATGGCGTGATTGTCCATGGCATCAGAGTGGGCTACCAGCCAGTTGGGGTGAGTAAGGATTCCCATGCGCTGGTCATCAGGAAGTGTAGTGAGACGCCTTTCGCTCGTCGACGAAACCGTTTTGTCGCCACCTTTCGGGTTGGCGATTTCGTCTAATAATTGAAGCCGTACATTGATGGTCTCACCAGGTGCCTTGGTGGATTTCGCTTCCGTATTGAAAACGATGGGAGTGCCTTTAGCTAAAAATTGAACGGCATCGGCAACGACCATACCATCGCTGCCCTCGGCAGAAATTTCGACCGCATCCCATTGGCCGGATTGAAATTCAAAAGAACCCAAAGACTGAAAATAACCGTCCGACCGACGCTTATTAAAACTACCCGGTGTCAATCTTTGGTCGATACGAAAGGTTGATAGTTCTCCGTCATTATGGCGAACGGCCACGAGCGTTTTGGACGACCGGTTCGCGTGCTGGGCAATTGAAATACGTACCTCGTACCTACCTCCCTCAGGAAAATTCACGGGATAAACAACTTTATTACTTGGAGTTCTGGTATAGAGGTACTCAGAACCCACATGGTTTGTCATACGGTTGGATTCAGACCACCGGCCAATGACTTTTGCATCCGTATTGTCCACGACAATCCCCGGTAAGTCTTTGGCTTGTAAAGGGGGCAGGGCGTTTTTCTTCTCTTCTTTTACGCTTACCAGCTTATTGTCCTTTGGCACAAAAAGCGGTTTGCCGTTTTCATCCACTATGCTGCCGCTTTTACTCATTTCCCTGAAATATGCCTCACCCCTGGGATCTTCTGGCAGAATAGCCCGGTCCGTGGTCAATAATTCGGCAAGGACATTCTTGTCTTCCTCCAAAATCAATTCAACCAAACGGTCTGTGTTGGTCGTCAGATCGACCATGAGGTAGCGGTGCGATTTGCTCTTGTCCAGGCCACCGGCCTTTAACAGGAGGATGTCATCCTTATCAACTTTACTGGCGAGGTCGTAATCAAAATACTCTCTAAAGAAACGCAGAATTGCAGGTTTGCGAATGCTGTCATCGTTGAGTATGCGAGTGACTTCTCTTTTCACATCCTCCCTGGTCGTCAAGCGCCCACCCTCAAGCGCCTGATTAAGTTTCCTGTCTGGGGCGAGATAAGAAAAGGCTGCATTGATGGCCAAAACCAATTCCTGCCCCTGTAACATGACGCGTCCATACTTGTCGGGTTGACCGGCCTTACCCAGTTCCGGGCGAAAGAGTGCGGCGCGGTCGAGGAAGATCGGTGTCAGCCCCAGGATTGCCCCCTCCTCCTTTCCAAGGTCCTCGATGGACTCCTTGACAATTTTGAGATAGGCGGCGGTTTCCTCCGAAGTAGGTGGTCGCAGCGTCAAAGCTTCGAATAGAAAACTAACGGCTGCCTTAAGTCGCCCATCACTGACGCCGGGTTTCGCCATCAATTCATAGACCGGGGTGATGGGCCGGTTTGATGTTTTGTAGTAAAAGACACCCTCAGGAGTGCCATGCTTGGTTAGAATCGTTCGGCCTTTGTAGAGCGCTTTCCCTTTGTGTTTTTCATCTATATCCCCCACATAATCTACAAATTGAAAAGGTTTGCCTTTAGGGCCGAAGGCCATGAAGCGAATGATGGCTTCCGCATCGTTGGCTATGCGCAAGGTCTCAGAGCTGTTGACTGAATATAGATAGGGGTAGTTTTGCAGCCCCCGCTTTACCTTTGTACTTAATACGGGAGTGATTTTTTTGAGGCCGGAATGAAGAGAGAAAGATGTGCCTACCCAGTCAATCGTGTCTTGAAGGCCAAGGTAAATATTGGTTCCGAATCTCATTTGTGCGGGGATATGGTCACCACGGGCCCTGACTCCGGGTTTTTCCGGGTTGTAGGGAGGCTCAATGGTCACGAGTTCGTTGAGTCTGGTGAAGTGCTCCTGTGGATGCAGGCGCCAGATGCGAGCCGGAGAAGATGTCGGTTCCAGGTTCTCCGGTAAATTTCCAAACAGTAAGTCATGATCCAAAAGATTGCCTTTGGATGGGTGAAGGTGCTCATGATAACCACCCTTGTCTTTGAGGACTCGCTGTAGTTCTTCCACAATATCTTCGGCCAATTGATGGCGCTCCTCGAGTTGCGGTTGGGTCTTTTTCTTCTTGGGAGGCATTTGTTTCAGAGCAACCTGTTCCAATATGCTTTTCCACAACCGGGCGTTGTCCGCATTGATCCCATTCAAATGCTCAAAGGAAATATCGCCTTTTTGCTCGACGTCATCATGACAGTCCAGGCAGTAGTTCCCTAAAAAGGGTTCAAACCGGGACTCATACGTCGTTGAATCGCCTGCCTCGCATGTCGCCGCCAAAAGCGAGAAATGCGCCACGAAAATAAATAGAACGCCAAGCGACTTTCGCAACGCCATCAAACTTCCTTACGTTTATACCAAAAGCTCTCTCAGAGGACCAAAGTGGGAATCATACAAAACGGCATTGGTTTTATCCATATTGTAACGATCGCAAGGAGTTCCAACGGCATCCAGTAAAGTTGCGTAGAGGGCATTGATCGGTCGTGATCCATCGAGCTGGGTAAAACGACCGGTTTTGAACCGCCCGCTGCAATCCCCCAGAAGGATGAAGGGCCAGGTAGAGCCATCGGTATGTTGTTTGTCAGCGTTATTACTGGTGTAGACAATGAGGGTATTGTCCATCATCGTCCCATCCCCTTCAGGCACGGATTCGAGGGATTTCATCAGTTTCACCAGCATGCGGCAGTTATACTGGCGGATTTTATGCCAGATGGGATTTCCTTCCTGTTCCATGTGACCCAGGAAGTGGCCAGTGGTTTTCACTCCCAGGCCTTCCCATGAACCCCAGACGTCTCCCCGTCCCGAGGCGATGGTAAGCGTATTAGTCAGACCCGATCTTAAGGAGGCAATACCAATGTCCAGAAGGGCGTCATGCCAATCTGTTTCATACTGCGGAGAGAGATACTTTTCGCTATATTCCGGTTTGAACTTTTTAAGCGGCTCGGAAAAAGCGCTGAGTTTTCCACGCAAATCATTGATATCACTGAAGCCATCAACATAGGACCCATAGCGCACTAAATCGCTTTCAAGCAATTCGCTTTTTCCCATTGCCGCAATTGATTCCACCTCTCTGAAAATACGGGATTTGGCTTCGTATCTCTTCTTCATTTCCCCCTCTGCAATGCTGCCAAACAGCGTTTGATAGAGATGGTTGGGGTTGCAATGCATGTAAAGTGGCTTCCCCGGTCCGGAAGCGGATAAAGCCGCTACCGCGGGCTGACTTCTCATGCTGGAGAGGTCCCCCATGCCGATGCGAAGATGAGGCAGTATCGTCTCTGGCAGCAAATTGCTTACGGTGTAGTCAATTGTTTCTGCGCTGGGAGGCCTATGCTCGCCGCCGGGGTAACCCCCGAGGGCACCGTAATACGCACTATGAGTGGGAGTGGTATGCAGTCCATGCAGGCCATTGACGATGTTGATTTTGTCCAAATAGGGTTCCAGTGGCCTTATCGATTCGGGTAATTTCGCGCCGGACAATGAAGCGCTTTGCTTCATGCCTATTGGGATACAGGTATCTGTATGGAAGCCATTGTTCTGCAAGAAAAAGATGACACGCCTGGGTATGCCGCTCAGGACTGATTTTTTTTCGCTGGCCCCCATCGCTGACCCCAGCACTGAAGGAACAAAGGATGGATCTAAAGCCGCGCCTGCGCCGCTGAGAACCATCCCTTTAAGCATCGCTCTTCTAGTGATCATATATCTTATCTCCTTAAACAGTTATAAAATATCGTTTTCGAAAAAGGGTAAAGCAAAATAATGGACGGGCATTACGAAGTGCCGACCAAGCCGGGTCTCGGCGTCCACTTCGATGAAGACAAGGTGGACAGGTACCGGCGCGGAGGATACCGTCATCGGCGAATATCAGCTCGTCGTAAAAATACATACATCGTACCTGCGATGGCCAACAACACGATGGAAAGGGTAACCATTATACCCGTCTCTTCGCGATTAATCACCGACAAGACCCCCATCACCACCGCAAGCATGGTCAGGCATATGGCCACCATTCTGCCGGGCAAAGTAGAAGATTTTAGCGCCGGCAATTCGGCAAAGGCCTTCCTGGTTTCCAGGACCCGCTGCCATCCCCTATGCTCGTGCTTTTCGAACAGCTCGAGGCATAACAAGATGATAAAAGGAAATACGAGACCCGCAGTGAGGTCTACGATGCGGGAATGAGCCGCAATCCACTCAACCAGAGGCCGAAGCAGGGCGACTTCCGTAAGAAATCCATCCCTGGAAACCGACAGGCCGAATTTGATAATGTAGGCGGCAACGAAGCCGATCAGGACGGTGCCCCAAACCGCCTTTAATCCAATTTTGCGGGAAAACAGGCCCCAAATGGTGGGCATCAACATGGGCCCGTAGAGCAGGATATTAATATCGATGATAAAACTTGTGTAACCATATTTGGGAATTAGCAAGGCCCCGGCAATAACGATGGAGCCGAGAATCACCGTCACCACCCGGCCAATGAAGACCAACTGCCTTTCAGAGGCCTCCCTGTTGATGACCCGATGGTAAACTTCCGTGGTAAAGGCGCCGGCAAAAACGTTCAGGCGAGTCGTAGCCATACTTGCCGTGGCAGAAGCCATGGCCGCAACCATCAGACCCATCATCCCGGCCGGCAATACCAATTGACAGGCCAGTATGTATGCCTGCTCCGTATCGACATTCGGATTCAGGACCCGGAAAATAAGGGGCGGAAGCATCCAAAAAACCGGACATACCAGGTACAATACCCCAATCAGGTAAGCGGATTTTTTGGCATCTTTTGCCGTTGGCACACAGAGGTAGCGCTGCACGAAGGTCCACTCCGCGCCAAAGGCGCAAAAGTTTACCGTCATCCAACCCACAATGAACCACCAGGAAAAATCCGCCGCCACCGGAGCCGTAAAACCTTCGGGAGCCTGAGCAAGGAATGAACTCCACCCACCAACCTCGATTAATATCAAGGGGACGACAAAAATCACCGATACCGTGAGGATTATGAATTGCAGGACATCCGTCATTAGCACCGCCCAAAGTCCACCCACAAATGTAATAATGATGACGATGACACACAAAGCTATGGAGGTGAAAGGAACGGAAAGATGTCCGGTGGCAGGATCGGCCAAGAGGTGACCCTCGGGCAACGGTATCAAAGCGCAGACAATCTTGGAGAGGGCATAAACCGCCCCACCCATGGTGAAAAGCCCTACCGTTCCCTTGAACCAAGTATAGAATTGCACGATAGAACCACCAAATCGGAGGTGAAGGAATTCGGAAGCGGATTCGACCCCCAACTTTCGCCAAATACCGGCGATGAACCACCCGACTAGCATCGCCGCTACACCGTAAGCCAAATTAATAACAATGGCAACTACCCCAAATTTATAGGCGATTCCGCCCCAAATAACGAAAGTGCCTGCCGAGAACACGGTCATGAACCCGGAAAGACCCGAAACCCACCAGGGGGACTGGCCGCCCGCCGAAAACATCTCCTTGGAGTTCTTCATCCGGCCGACAAACACCATGCCGGCACCGATGATTCCAAGGATATAGAGAACGATAACGATGTAATCTACGCCTTGCACCTCATTGCTTCCTCGGCTCGATTCAGAGGTGCTATTTCAAATAGATTCGATAGAGAGGCCAACTGGGCATTGATCTCGGCTTCATCATAGGAATCGAATTCTTCCAGTGGGGCACGGACATAAGCGTTATCCAGGACGCCGCGTCTGGTTAGTACATACTTGGTCAGGCGCATTCGGTAAAGCAATTGAATTATGAGCAACGGCAACGCTCGCATATAAAGAAGCCGAGCTTCCGCCTCATCTGCGGACTGATAAGCGTTCCACATTCTTACGTGGATGTCCGCTATCTCGGACGCGGGCATTGCCGCGATGGCGCCCCGGTTCATTTCGTCGATCAAATACCGTGCCCCGCCGCCTCCAATGACCCCGGTAAGGTGATCGGGGGCAGACCGTCTCAATGCGGTGATCCTCGGACCGGATGGCAAAACCTCCTCCTTGACGTAATGAATGGCGGGGGATGCTTCCACAATGCGAACCAACTCTGCCGCACTGAGGCCTGCTCCCACCGGCGCTGGAGCGTTTTGCAATATGATTTCAACTCCGGGCGCGTTCTCTATAACCGCTTTGATAAAACGCAGCGCCCCGTCCGCATCCTTCTCAAACATGGCTGGTATCAACACCATGGCGGCCGCTACACCCAACTCGCGAGCTTTCATGATCTTGGATCCGATCTCTTCGGGGCTACCATTACCCCCTCCGCATATGATGGGAACTCGATTTCCCGCCACCCGGCAAACCGTCCCTAAAAGGAAATATTGTTCTTCCCTGGAGATGTGCTCGTATTCACTGGCCACCCCGGGAAAGACCAATCCACTCGCTCCGGCATCCAGGCAAAACCGCGCCATCCTTTCCATGGCCGCCCCATCCACTCTCCCATCCTCACTGAAGGGGGTCGGGAGAACCGGAAGAATGCCCTGAAGTTGGGGTGAACTCATGAATCTCAGTTGACGGTTATCTTCTTCAATTCCTTTTCATCAAATTCTATTCCCAGGCCGGGTTTTTCCGGAACCGTGGCAAAACCGGGTTCAAACTTCAGCGGTTCCTTGAGAAGCACGTTTCCCCGAGACGAACGGACCTCGGTGGCATTATGGATGTTTCCGGCTTCCATGATGACGGCATTAGGTGTCGCCACCGCCAGATGAAGGGACGCGGCCACGTAAGGCGGCATGCCGCTACTGACATGGGGAGACCACAGGACGCCAAAGGTATCGGCCATATCGGCAATCCTCTTACACTCCGTGATTCCACCCGCACGACCCACATCGGGATTAATTATATCGGCTCCCTGCTTTAAGAAGAGTTCGCGGAACTGGAAGCGATTGGCATACGTTTCGCCTACACACACGGCCGTATCCAAAGCCTCAGCCAGTTTCGCATAGCCCGAGGTATCTTCCGGCATAAGGGCGTCTTCAAACCAGCCTATGTTTCCGAGATCGTCCAGTTTTCTTCCCACGCTGATGGCCTCATGCAATTTGAAGGCGCCCAAGGAATCGATCAACAACTGACCCTTGTCCCCGATCGCTTCCGATACATCGGCGACCACATCAAAACCCTGGGAAGTGGATTTGTTGAACCCCATCTTTACCGCCGTAAAACCTTCCTCGATGGCTCGCCGGGCATCCTCGGGAGTGCCCGCACCCCGGTAGGTCGGTATTTTATCCCGGTATTTTCCGCCCAGTAGTTGATAAACGGGGATACCTGCAAATTTTCCCAGTATATCCCACAAGGCAATATCGATAGCGGCAATTGAATCGGTGTAGAAACCGGTGGAATAACCCCGCATCCGCTGACTGGAATACAGCTTATCCCAAATGGGCCCGATTCTCCGGGCGTCCTCTCCCAGGATTATGGGAGCAAACAGGTCGGTGATCAACTTGGCATGGACAGCGGGGGCCAAAGGAGCATGGGCTTCACCCCAACCGATTATCCCCTGATCGGTAGTGATTTTTACCAATGTGGTCAGAGAATGCCCTTTCGACCGGGATGGGAAATTGTGGTTCAACCGATTACGAAGTCCCACATGGTCGGTCATGCTACCCAAGGGCGGCATCTCCACCGCTTCACTCAAGGGCCCGTCGATCATGGGCGAACTCGTGATGACGGGTTCGACCTTGGTGATTTTCAGCGGGCCGGAGCCACGCTTGCTCTTTTCAACTTGCTGGGCGTCCATCCTCGAAATTGGCATGAATGAAGATACGGCCAACAGGCTCCCCCATTTAAGGATTTCCCGGCGGGTTCTCACAGTGAAGCTCATTCTCCATTCTCACCTTTCTCCGTGCACTACCAGCATCCAGAATCCGGAATTTCGTCCTTTGCGCTCTTTGCGCCTTTGCCGGAGTCTACTTTCCTCTCTATGGTTATAATCCCTCATTCGGGCTGCCTCCGCAATCGGAAGGACAGTCCGCTCTTGCGACCAAGGTATGGTTGTCCCGGAACTGAAGGAAAAGAAGACCCGACAGATCAAAAGGTAAACGTGCTGGTTAAACGGAAATTGGTTGGATTCATAATCCGTATTCGAGATGGAACATCGTCGCCGGACTTTCGCGTGATGATCAGATCATCGTTATTCAAGGCATTACGGATATTGAGCTGTATTCTCCAATTTACTTTACCGTCAAAAATCTTGCGCGTGTGGTTAATCCAGAAATCGACGTTGGTTTCGGACGGACCAAAGAGTGGCTGTGTAACATCGGCGACAGCTATTTCATCGAGACCCACCGGCAAATCGGCATCGGATGGGGTTAATATCCCGTCCCGGAAACCGACACCCACTTCATCCTGCCAGCGATAGGCGCCACCGACGGCCCAACCTTTCAATCTGCTATCTTCGTCGAAGCGGTAACTGGTAGCGAAATTGTAACGCCACTCGCGGACTTCATCCAATAGGGCCCCTTCTCTTAAGGTTTGCCTGAGAAGGAGTGACCACTGCGTACGACGAGTCTGATTGAAAATCGTATTAGCCGTAGAGGGCTCTCCCGGATCCGGCATGCCGTTACCATTCAGATCGTCATAATTCTTATACGTGTTCGGTCGCGACAGCAGATCCCCCATTTTCAGCCATTGCGGCTCACGAATCTCAAAATACTTTTTAAATGATTTCAATACATTCGTTTTGATGGCCTTCTGTTGCGCTACATTAAAAACCATAGTCCAATTGCTCGTCGGGTTCCAGACACCCTCAAATTCCACACCTTCCGATGAAAAGTCGGATACACCCGTCACGTTCGGATTCCCGCGATCGGAAACCGAAACGACAGTCCCTGGATCCGGACCTGGATCGACCGGAGTCCATAATGCTTGACGCATACCCAGAGGAGGCACCGTGTAGACTTCCGCCCACTTGATGTTATTGGGCCACAACCTCGGATCATCCGGTTCCCAGGTTTCATATTCTTCTCGTGGCACCGAAGGATCCCTGGGTTCCTTCTCCTGCAGCGAACTGCGAACACCGTTGTACCACAGACGCTCAAAATTCGGGATGCCTGAGGTCCCCAGGGCACGATCGGTCTGGTTTTTCGAAACCGTCTCATACCAATTGACACGGACGTAGAAGTTTTGGTCCGGCAAGTCGATAGAGAAACCGTATTCCTCAGTTGTTCCGGCAGGGCTTGGGTGTGGCTCGTTCAAAATAGTAATTCGGCCCGGTGACGGTACAAAGTTCTCGGACTCGCCGTAGTGAGCGCTCAATCCAATACCGAAAGGCCGCCAATTTTCAGGAAGGTGTCCCACCACACCCCAAGTAAAGACGTCGCCTTTGACCGAGTCATCGGGATCCGAAGGATATTCCAACGTTTCCGGAAGCGCAATCGCTTCAGACGTAAATTCAGGACTATCATCCCGCCAGGATTCCGCCTTATCTTCGCGCCAGCCGTAGGTGGCAACAATATTGTCGTCCAGGAAATAACTCTGGGCCACTAACGCGATCGATTCGATCTCCTGCAGATCGATCGATGCGTTGTTAACCGGATTGAGAATCAGAGGCGCACCGTCAACCTGCACGTAGGCTCCCCTGTGTCCTTCAAAAATAGGATCAGCCGTGCTATCATAGAGAACGGCTGAGATCTCCTGTATCCTGGGATTTGGTTTTGAGGGCCCACGAGTGGCAAGCGTCCCACTGGACGGCATGCCGGTGATCCTGGGACCGAGGTAACGAACGTTCCGCGCTAACCGGTCATAGGAAGCCGTTGAGTAACCCCGGTTCCGATTCGCCTCCAGAATCCGTTCGATTTCTCCAGCGGACACGATACCGTAGGAATCCGATTGTTCGTAGACCTCACGAGACTGATTGGAAAAAAGCCCGGTAAACACGTGGCGGCCCAGCCAGCTCAATTTATCGTGGTCTCTCAGATCCAGATCGTAAAACGCGGTAATTCTCAATGCTTCGCGCGCGGAATTGCCGTTTGCAAAAGATTCGTTGCCGGCCCTATATGGTCTACCCACTCTTGGATTTGGAATGAGTATAGGCGTACCATCCTCTTCTACCTCGAAGAAGTAGCCGAAATATTCGCTCACATCGACGTTGACCTGGTTGCTCGCTCGCTCCAACCATCCGTCTTTTGAATTCTGTTTATCATAAACGATTTCGATAGCCGAATTCTGGGAAAACTGTTGTTCGAGCGTTATATTAGCCGCGTCGAACGAATTATAGGAGGTGTTTTCGGTACCGGTCACCGTATTGTTCCTGAAATCGAACACCCAATCGTCCTCGTCAGACAACACTGCATTGCTAATGGAGGCATTTAGGTCTTCCCGGTTCTGCCAGGTGAAATGCCTACGCCTGATACCGTCAGGACCCGGGGTAGCGGGTCCCGCATCAAAACCCAAGGTGGCATGCCTGTCGTCGGGGTTTTCAAAAATAAACAAAGGACCACGATTGCCTGGAAATTGACTCCAGCCGCTGCCGGCGCCTGGATCGGGATTGGTTTGCATTCCATTCTTTACCCAATCAGGGATATTCGAGGAGGGCGTGATAATAGGCGGACGGCTCGCGTCTCTGCTGCCGATTTCCATATTGGCGCGAATGGTCGTTGTTTCGGTTGGGGTGATCAGAAAGGCGGCGTAGAGACGTTTTTCATCCTCAAAAGAGGGCTTTTGCTTAAACCGGTTCTGGTTGTTCAAGCCGATAATTCTCACGGCCATGAAATCATCGAAGATGACCCGGTTGATATCGAGGATTTGGCGATGAGCGCCCCAACTGCCGTAACGCAGTTTGATCTCATTTCTTTCCTCGAAGATGGCCTGCTTCAGGTTATTGTTAACGAGGCCGGCGGGACTCCCCAATCCAAAGAGAATCGCGTTCGGACCTTTGGCAATAGTGACGCGGTCGGTGTTGTAGGTATCGAATCCTATATCCGAAAGAAAGTAACCGCGAGTTCGGTCGGGCTCTGCCAGACCCCGTACGCGAGCACGCCCATTGGGATCACGCCTGTCACCGCCCCCGGCTCCAAAGTTTCCATCCGGACCGGATACCTCGGTGTTCGTGGTGAAAAGAAAGAGGTCCTCAATACCTGTGGAGGACGTGTCTTCCAGAAAATCCTCCGTGATAATCTGAACGGCTCCCGCCAAGTCCTTCAGATCGGATTTGATACGCGTTCCAGCCAATGTGTTGGTAGCCGCGTAGCCCGTATCTTCCTCGGCCGTGATGGTGAAAGGAGACAATTGGAAGATATCTTCCTCTTCCGCTTCTTGCGCCAAGACTTGAGAAACTCCAGCCGAGAATACCAGCATCAACCCGGTAACCAGCGCGCAAATGTTTCGTTTTAATTCGTGTGTGTTCATATCAAGCTACTCCTTAAGTTTTGATTCAGTTAAAATCCAGCCTCTTCAGTTCAATGGGGGCTTCATTCCCCAAACTTGTCAAGCTAACAATCCGCGGAGAGAATGACAATAGGCAGAAAGGTCGACAGTTGACCTTGCTGCTCCCTGTCTCTGCGAGCTTCGCGAGAGGCTATTCCTTATTCAAAATTCTCCCTCTCCCCTACCCTTTTTGAGTTTTTTGTGCATTTTGTGGCTATTATCCCACCTTATTCCATTATCCTGTTCATCCTGTGCAACTTGACCTGCGCTGTGCCATGCTTAGCCTCTTGAGGCGAAGCATGGTAGCCTTGCAAAGCACGGTTTAGGCGAGGCAGGATCCATGGTCCAACTCTTCAACCTTTGCCCCATCATTCCATTACTCCATCACTCCACCATTCTAGACCCCCCATTATCCATGCCATCCGAATGAAAGCCGTTATCGCCACCAGACCCGGGCAGTTGGAGATCGTGGATGTCCCCGTTCCAAAGCCCGGTCCCTATCAGGCGCTGGTCAGGAATGACCGTGCCTGCGTCTGCAACCTGACCGACTCCGAGCTTTTGCGGGGTCAATTTCCGGGCATGGAAGAGGCCTTTCCCTTCGCCTTGGGCCATGAAGGAACCGGAATCGTTCAGGAGGTCGGCCCTAAGGTAAGAAACTTCAAACCGGGCGACCGGACCGTGGGAGGATTGGTCTTTGATTTGGGAGTCGAGGGACTGGAAAGCGGATGGGGCGGATTCTGCGAATTTACCCTGGCCAACGACCACGAGGCCATGATGGCGGATGGGGTTACGGACGAAGAGCACGGCTGGCTGGAGGTTTACGAAATCCAGACTAAAGTGGATCCGGATATCTCACCCGACCAGGCCGTCATGCTCTGCACTTGGCGTGAAGTGTTCGGAGCTTTTCGAGATTTCCGACTTCACCCGGAAGACAGTGTTTTGATTTTTGGAGGCGGGCCGGTTGGATTGAGTTTTGCCAAATTCGGCAAACTGTTCGGCCTGGGCTGGGTTGGGTTGGTCGATCCGCACCCGGAAAAACGGGAAAAGGCCCTCGAATTCGGAGTCGATGCGGTCTTTTCACCGGGCCATCCGGACATTGTGGATTTGGAGAATGATTGCCTAGAAAAGCTGGACGTCGTGATCGACGCTGTGGGTAAGCCGGAAATCGTAGCCCAAGCCCTTCATTTGGTGAGGCGAGGCGGTTCACTTTGTATTTACGGTTTCCTGCGCGGTCAACCCATTCACCTCGACCAAGCCAAGGCGGATTATAATTTTAACCTCTACGTGCACCAGTGGCCCACCCGGTTCTTCGAAAAAGAAGCGCAAGGCCCCGTCTGCAACTGGTTACGCAGTGGTGATCTAAAGAGTGAGGAATTCATTTCCCACCGTTTTTCTATCGATGACATTTCAGAGGCATTTGCCGCTATTGAGGGAAGGAAGGTCATTAAGGCGGTGCTCGAGTACGATTAAGAGCCAAGGGGGATTAGAAACTCGCTACAAACTTGCCGAGGTGTCGCTTTCACACCATGGGGCGTTTTAGAATTGACTAGGTCAGATGACTAGGTAAGGTGCGTGAATGAAGACGATTATGATCTCAGATTTCAAGGCTCGTTGCATTGCCATCCTGAAGGAAGCTCAGCGGAAGCATGAACCGGTCCTCATCACGCGGCGAGGTCATCCCCTGGCCCGGATCGAGCCGGTTTACGACGATCCTCCCCCACGCAAATTTGGCACTTTAAAGCAGCGCATGCGCATTAAAGGCGATATCGTCCACGCTGATTTTGACCACGAATGGGAATCTTCCCAATGAGCCTTTTGCTGGATACACATGTTTGGATATGGTCCCAGGTGGAGCCGCATCGGATCGGCAGGAAGGCGATGCGGCGTTTAGAAAAAGCGGGGGAACGGTTGTTTGTAGCCACCATTTCATCTTTGGAAATTGCCCGGCTCGTTCAGGTTGGGTTGTTGGAGATAAACGGGGAACTGGAGGCATGGATCAAGGATTCGCTTGAGGCATTGCAGGGCAGTTCAATTGGGCTGTCGCACCAGGCAGCCATCGGTGCTTACCAATTGCCTGGAAGCTTTCACAAAGATCCCGCAGATAGAGTTTTGGTCGCCATTGCCCGGGAACACCAACTAACTTTGGTAACTGCAGATGAAAGGATCTTGAATTATGGACATGTCAAGACTCTGAAAGCCACGAGTTAGCCCGCAGAGCGAATTGAAACCCGTTCAATCCGCCGATATGGCACATCGACCAGCGTTTACAGAATCGCGTCCATTTCTTCCTGCCAATAGCGCAGGGCCTCCATCAAGGCTACCACCTCTCCACCCCGGGCGACAAGTTGAGCCCCTTGGGAAAGCCGTTGGCGGATCGCTTCTTCCGACCCCATGGGGCAACCCCAGGCCTTGTCATGTTTTCTTGCTGCCGCTGCTATCAGCTCGATAGCTTCCTCGAGGCTTGGATGATCGGGTGATTGTTTTAAGCGGAAACCCAGATCTCCGGGCCCGATAAACAGACCATCAACGCCTTCCGTTTCCGCGATTGCATCCACATTTTTGACCGCCTCGGGCGTTTCGATTTGCACCACCAGAAAAGTTTCTGCGTTGGCCCTGGCCGGGTAATTATCGTCAAACAGCATAAAATCGTTGTCCATTCCGGCGCCATCCAGCCCACGGTCACCCATGGGTGGAAATTTGCAGGCATCCACCAGGGCTTTGGCTTTCTCGGGGGTCGAAACATGCGGTATCATGAGCCCTGAGACGCCGTCTTCCAGATAACGGTAAAGCTTCGATTTCTCGAGGGTTGCAGGACGGAGCATACAGTCGATATCGTATTGGTGAAAGAACGCCATGAGCGCCTGAACCTCCCGATCGTTCATGGCCCGGTGTTCAAGATCGAGCCAGATGCAATCGAATCCAAAATGCGCCGCGTATTTAATGTAGAACGGCATGTAATGGCCCAAAGCACAGATGCGTACCGGCTCACCCTGGCGTATTCGGGAGAGTGTCTTGCTTTTTCTCATGTTACAAAATTGAGGAAGAAAAAGGGGTCAAACGCAAAATATTAACCCGCATGTCTCACAAAATTCGTCGCGAGCGAACGGAGATCGAGTGCTGGTGCGGGTTTCGAGCCGATGAGGGGGTGAAGCTGGGTCAACACCCTGCAAAATCCCGAATCCAACGAAGTCCGCACCAGTGCCGGTATACCGGAGCGCAGTAGAAGATTGGGAGACATGCAGGTTAACATCTGATTGGTTCGCTTCAGCCATTCAGGTGAACTAGAGGACGATGTTAATATTTTGCTTTTGACCCCTGGATAGAACTTTGCAGGCCACCGTACCGACCGATATGCCAACGACCAGCGCTGCAGGAGATATCCATTGGAAGGAAACCGGATCCAGTCCCTCTGCCGTCATTCCAAATACAGTACCGGAAAACGCAATCAGACTGGCTGTTGCAATACTGCAGAGCACTCCGATCCACACCCCGGCCGGCTTGGCAAAGGGAATAAACAAGGCAAAGAAAAACAAAAGAAAGATCGGCACAGTAAGCAGGTTCACCGTTTTGTGAGCCATAGCCATTATGTTACCGGGAACATGCTCCACGACTGCGCTGGCCAGGACAATGATAATACCAATTCCAACCGCAAGCCCTCTCGCAAACAGCACATGTTTTCTTTCTGATTGGGGTTTCAACCCGAAACGATCGAGAAAGTCGGTCATTACAACCGCGGTAATCGAATTCACACCGGAATCCACGCTGGACATGGCCGCCGCAAATAACCCGGCCATGACCAGTCCGGAAATAACCGGCGGAAGGTGGTAGGCAATAAAGTGCGGAAAAACCTTGTCCGCGTTTTCCTGGAGCGTCATCCCCGCAGGAAGGAGTTGAGGATTCGCCTGAAAGTAACCCAACAAGGCAAATCCAGCGATGGCAAGGGTGATGGCGACTATAACCGCTACACTGAGCTGCATCGCTATCGCCTTGCGCGCCGCTCTTGCATCTTTGGTAGCCATAAACCGCTGAATGGATACCTGATCCCCACCGGCGGTGCAACTGTGCCAGACCAGTATGGATAAAATGGATCCGAAAACCGTAACCCGGGTGGAGGGATCGAGGCTGAATAGAGGCTGAGTATCCCAAATATCCGTTTGCCACTCGGTCGGAAACCAGAAAAATCCTCCCATCCTCACCGTAATAGTCCCGATGACCAGCACGGCGCCGCCATAGAGCAGGATGGTCTGCATTAGATCGGTGATAACGACAGCACGAAGTCCCCCCAAGGATGTATAGGTGATGGCAACCGCACCGGTAATGATGACAATTAATGGTATGTAGCTTTCATCCACCCCAATCATTATGGAAACAGCCAGGGAGGTCAGATAGACAAGCAACGACATCCAAAACAGACGCAGGATAATAAAAAGGGAAGCCCCGAGGAGGCGTATGCTTACACCTAATTTGGATTCCAGAAGTTCGTAGGCGCTGGTGACCTTATGCTTCATGTAAACCGGCAACAGCACAAACCCGACAAAAAGAAAAACAAAAGGATACGAAAGAATGTTGGACAAATAGACCGGACCCTTCCCCAAGGCCTCGCCCGGATATCCCATGTAGGAAATAGTGCTTAATAGCGTAGCGAAAAGGGAAACACCGATCAGCAAGGGATTCATGTTGCCGGAACCAATAAAATATTCCCTGGTGTCCTTCTGTCTGCGGGCGAACCACCAGCCCAACAGAATCGTGGAGCTTGCGTAGGCCGCGATAATGATCCAATCAATCGTCAAAAGGCCGTTACCCTGTGCAGCAGCAACCGGATCGCCTTCGCCTGCGATCCCGGAAAAGGGAACCAGAAAAACCCAAATCGGGATACAAAGAGCCTTGAAGGATGAGAATTTTAATCGAGCCGTGAAAACCATAGAGTCACTTATGAGGCGCCAGAGTTCAGTGTTCAATTATCAGAATCAAACATCCTGTCCATCCTCCATTCCGGTTTAAAATGAACTGTAAAACAATTCTACTCCAAAGCCCAGTGTCATGAAGCGCACTCCTGGCCGAAGGAAAAAAATAATGGGACCCGCTGGCGAAATCCAGATTTTCTTGGCACCCTTTGCGAGCTTTGCGAGAATTAATTCCATTTCCGATCCCGAACTCCATCATGATCACGATCAAGGTTGGCGCCGAAGTAGTCATTGTTTCGGAAAATGGCTAAAATGAGCAGCATTCACTCTTTAGGCTAACTTCCTAACCTCAAACCCATGCATATCAGGAATCTCCCTTGGCTCATCTTCCCATTATTGGCATTGGAGTTGTTTGGAGCAGAACCAACAACCCCGATTCCTCCCGCGCCCAAGTTCAAAATCGAAGAAACGATTGTTTCCTACCGGGGCAAACTCGTTAATGACTACGTCGGTTTTCCGGCCTTGTTGCGCATTGGAAAAAATGAGGCGCTGCTCTCCTACAAGCGAGGCTATGCCCATGCCTGGGACCCGGGAGCGGTACTGGAATTCAGCCGCTTCGATCTGGAAAAAGGCCGCAGGATCGGGGAACCCATTCGAATTGGCATGGCAGACCGGGTCATGCAGATGGGAGAATGGATTCGCTTTCCCAACAGCACATTGGGCACTTTCATCGACGCTCACCTGATTAACGATGACAACCAGCACATCCGGATCGGGCTATTGTATTCCCTCAGTCACGACAATGGTAAAACCTTCGGTCCCCTCCAACGCCTGGGCGTGGTGGACGGCGTCGAATACGGTTATCTTTTCGACAGCGTCACCATAGGAAAGCGCCTCTACGCTTTGATCATGACGTTTGAATACCTGGCCGGAGGCAGGCGGTCCGTGGACGCGCTTTACACGGACGACAACGGGAAGAACTGGCATTTTATCCGAAATCTGAGCCAGGAGTTCGGCAATATTCCGATCAATGAGAGCGGCCTCATCGCCTACGAGGAGGGATTCATCGTGGTTACGCGCGGCTATGACTCGATGGCGCGGCTCCACCGGGTCGACCGGGAATTCAATTTGATTCACCAAACCAATCTCACCGAGATCACCCCAACCATAGCCAGCTATATCGGCAGACCCCGGCTGTTCACTATCGGGGAAAAACATTTTCTCGTTGGGCGCAACAGGAGATCCTCGCAGCCGGGAATTCGCATGGAGCTTGGACTCATCCGCATCGATCCCGATAGCCTGACCGTTGAAAAGCAATTCGTCCTCGACAACATCGAACAGGACCAGGTCACCGACGGTTACTATCCCTTTCCCATGCTGGTCGAATCAGGTGAACAAACCCTTCTTAACATTTTTGACTACCGGGCCCTGCAGGGAAATTCACCGGACATAATTAGGCTGCAGTTCGATAGCGCCGAATTCTTACAGTAGCGAGAATTTGTGAGCTAACCCGCATGTCTCACTTACCGAGCGTAGCGACATCCCCCAATTTCGTGGCGAGCGAACGGAGGTCGAGTGCTGGCGGGGGTTTCGTGCAGATTCGGGGGTGAAGCCGGGTCGACACCCTGCAAAGTCCCGAATCCAGGGAAATCCCCGCCAGCGCCGACATACCGTCACTTACAGCGGCAGAGCAAGGATGCTCTTGCCCTACCATTATTGATGATTGGTAGCTTACAGCGGCAGAGCAAGGATGCTCTCGCCCTACCGTTTTTGATGATTGGTAGGGCTACTGCGTCCTCGCAGTGCCGATGCTACCCCATGCTTCCCCACACGGCAAAGGCTTCAATTATTTCATTTCCATGGAATTCCGGCTGGGTCGATGGTTACGTGCTTGATGGATTGGCGGCGCCAGGTGTAGGAAATTTGGATCATGCCATCCTTGGTCTGGATCACGGCAGGATAACTGTAACCCGCCGGATTGTCGTGGTTTTCCAGGGTGTATACCGTTTTCCATTTCCGACCATCCTCGGAAAGGGCCACATTGAGAACCTGACGGCCGTTCTTGTAGGTGCCGTCTTCCCGGCTGCCCGTGCGGACGGAATGATTATAGACCAGCAGATGCCGTCCATCCCGCAGGGTGACCGCATCGGTGCCGGCGTTGGGATTGGGAAGATGGGTTGCCTCCAATTCGCTCCAACTGCGACCGCCGTCCCTGGACCAGCTCTGGGCCACCACTTTCTGTTGGGTGCGGCAGAGGATTTGCAGGACTCCGTTGGAATGGGTCAAAATACTGGGTTGAATGGCGTCGAATCGGATACCGTCGTGAACGGGGCCAATGACCTCCCAGGTCTTGCCAAAATCATAGGTCGCCTCGAAATGAACCTTCCAGTTGTCGGTGCCATCATCCATCTCGATCTCGGTGCTGGTGGGGCAAAGAATTCCGCCGTCCGGCAACTGAATTGGCTTGTTCTTTACCGGACCCAGCAAGTGCCCCACGGCAAAGTGTTCACCCAGCTTCCTCGGCCAGGACCAGGACCTGCCACCATCCTCCGAGGTGGTCAACATGCCCCACCACTCCCGAGGATTGGGCCCGACCTTGTAAAAGAGCATTAACGGACCTTCCGTGGGTTGGAACAAAACAGGATTCCAGCAGGGATAGCGGAGGTTCATGGATTGCACCCCATTAACCACCTCAACCGGCCTACTCCATTTCCCATTTTCAAGGTGAGACACCCAAATACCCACATCAGGATTTTTTTCATGGGAACCCCCGAACCAGGCAGCAACCAGGCCCGCAGGAGTTTCAGCAAGGGTGGAGGCATGGCATTCCGGAGTCTGCCGGCCTTCCAAGGGATAAATGAGTCCCACTCCTACAATTCCATCCTTCCCCACCCGGGCCATCTCCGGCAATTCGTGATGTGCCGCCTGGGCCATACCGCACATCCCTGCCAAAGCGCCAATACTCAATAAGGTTCTTTGAAGTTTCATAAATTGATGGACCTGCACTCATATAAATTCCGCCAATTCCTGTAAACACCCCTCATCCGGAAAGTAAAACCGAAAACCTATACCTGCATTATTAGCCCTTATTTCGTTCGGTTGTCCTCCTATTCCCGCCTCTTCACCAGTCCAGACGTTTCACTCCCTTGACCCTATCGAAGTGACGGTCCCGGCTGACCAACTGCATCTTATATTGTCGAACCAAGGCCGCTATCCAACAATCGTTCGCAGGTATGGGAGTTCCGGCCCGTTTTAATTCAATGCGAATCTCGGCATAAAACGGAAGCGTTTCCAGGCTGGGTGAAAGCACTTGAGTTCTCTCAAGAAACAAATTCAACCAGCTCATGAGTTCGCCTTGCTTCCGGGATGCGGAAACGCCGCAATAATATTCGCCCAGGCTGACCAACGTCACCGAAAGTCGGGGAGCGTGGCGAATCTTCCCGATCAATTCAGGGTCCTTGGCAGCGAGGGCTGAAAGGGCGTTGGTGTCCAAAATCATTTCCACATGGCAGGATCGATGGATCGAAAGTCGTCACTTTCCAATACAGAGTTTAACTCCTCGCATGCTTGATTGGATAAACGGGGAAGCTTGTTCACCCATTCCTCAATACTCGAAGGGGAATCTTCATCCTCGTTCAAGGACCGCTCCAGGCTTTCCTCGACATATCGACTCAGTGGTTGACCACGCAAAGCGGCACGGGCTTTTGCGCGACGAACCAGTTCATCGCGCAGAATCAAGGTTGTCTTCATTTTACCATAATTACGGTATTTCCGTATAAATGTCAAGAAGCTGCCTTCGCGTTCTTGGCGAGCTTGGCGAGAGCCTTTTACTCGATGCTGGATGCTGGATACTCGATGCTGGATACGGTGTGACCCTTTTCATGGATAGGGAGATCCTGAGCAATCGCGGCGTAAAGCTGCTCCTAGAACATATCATGGCTATTCTTCCCTAATTCTTCATTCCTCATTCTTAATTCCTCATTGGCGCCCTTGGCGCCTCCCCCTCTGTGTTCTCTGTGGTTAATCTTCTTGGTGTCCTTGGTGGACCCTTTTGTGTAACCTGACCTGTGCTGTGGCGCGCGGGGCTAGGCATCCAACTTGGCCGGATTGGAGCCGATGTGCCGGGAGGCCCAGTTGAAGGCGAAACGGCCACAGATAAGGTTCAGAAGGACGATACCCACGAGCAGACTGGCCACCAGTAGGAGGGTTGGCCCGACGGGGAGGGCCGAAAGGTTCGGCACGATGGAGAGGAGTGAGGCCAAAACACCGATGACCAGTCCCCAAGCCACCAATCGGCTGTATTCGGAAAATACCAGTTTGGCCAACAATCGCCTTTCAATCCCGATGGCAGACATGACGGAAAATTCACCGGATCTCTCCTGGATGCTTCTAGCCACCACGATGGTCAATCCCAGGCTGCCCAAAATCACACCGAGGGCGCCCAACACGTTGAAGATGGCGATGTAAGTATTCTCGATTTCGTGAAAAGATTTAAGAATATCACGGGAAAGACCGACGCTGGCTCCCGCATCGGCTCCGGCCGCTTCGATCCGGTTTCTCAAAACCTCCAATTCGACGTCCCCAACCGCATCCAGCAGAAAGAGCGAATACCCGGGATGGTAAGGAAACCGCTGCAATAACAATCGTTCATCGACCAGAACGTATCCCTGAAAGATCGAGTCCCTTACCGTGCCCACGATCCGGACCTCGAAATCCCGACCGTTTTCGTCACGGTAAACCAACACATCCCCGACCTTCCGTTTGATGGCCCACAGCAAGGTCGTTTCGTCGACCAGGGCCGGGATCCGGCCTTCCGGGGTAAGGGTCCTTAATATTGACCATCCGGACCCGGTCAAATCCGGATCGGGTTGGCTCAGGTGAAAGGCGTTTCTTTGGGCAAAGGCCTCCGGTTTTACGCCTAGCAGTTGAGGCAAAGTAGCGGTGTTGAGGTTGAAACAATTGGCATTGTCTCCCACTCCCTGGCGCATGGGAATTATCGAACCCAGTTGACTTTGCATCCCGGAAAAAATTTCAAAATCTGCCGTGTCCCAATCCCGAGGAGGGTGAAGCGGAACCGTGGTTTCCACCAGAAAGGCATATCCTCCCGTTCCGCTGCCCGGTTCGCGCCATTCAGCCCCCACGTGCTTCCTGAATGACGCCACCGACAACACCATGAATACGGCGGAGGCGATCAATCCCACCACCGTAAGGCTGCGGGTTGGCCGGGCCGACAGATTGAGTCGGGCCAGGTAGTTTGGATCCATTTCAGCAGTCCCATCCAGTTTGGGCTTTCTACCTATCCACATGCGACAAACCGCCAATCCCGCCACCAACAAGGCAAATCCGGCCAGGTAAAAGGCACCCTGAGCCGGCAAAATTGACCCGGAGGAGAATACCGCACCCAAACCAATTACCCCTGCCATCCCGGCGGTCCACTTGACCCGCCCGGTTCTTCCGGAAGCTATTCTTTCCTCGGCCCTGGCTCCCAAGCGTTGCGATAACACCGGCCGGGCCTGTTTCCGGACAGCCAGCCAAAGAGACAGCAGGGAAAGGATCAGAAAGGTCATCCCTCCGCCCAGGATGGTCGCGGTTTTGGCATGAAACACGAAGGTGGGGGCGGTGGCTTCACCGGCCCAAATGGTCTCCAGAAATTTCAAGATCCGGGAACTATAGTACATGGCCAGGGGTAATCCGATGAGACATCCTGCCATCAGGATAACCAGGCCTTCCGAAAGCCTCCAACCCAATAATTTTCTCCCCGGTAACCCCACGGAACCCAGCAAGGCGCTTTCCCGGTTACGTTGCAGCAAGCTGAACTGAAACAGCATCGCCACCAAACCAAGGGAAGCCAAAATGAGGAAAAAACTCATTCCCGCAAACAGACCGCCGAAATCCACCGGGGATTGTGCAGCCTGTAGGCCCGCGGCCCCGAAATCCTGCCACATCATCTGATTCATTTGTGGTCGCAATACCTGGAGAATCGCTTCGGTGAGTTCCGCTCCGTTATCCCAGGGAGCTGAAAAGCGCATGGCAGTAAAATCACCCCACTGGGTTGACCACAACCGTTTGCCCGCCGCCTGGGTGAGGTAAGCTTTGGGAGTACCTCGATAGGCGTCCCAGTAATCCTCATCCTTGGAGCGAATCCTGCCCAGATCGAGGGGCAATCCGGGATCCCAATCCGCGGGGCTTTCCGACTCGCTGATTCCCGGAAAATCCGGCATCCAGGCCGGATCGGCCGCCAATCCCGACATCGGGACAACCGACCCCAGGATAAACCTTTCCCTCACTTCGCTAATGGATCCTCCATCTCCCGTTTGGAAATAGGTAATCTCCACCTCATCCCCGAGTTCCGCCTTCAGATCCTGGGCGAGCCATTGGTTGAAGGCGATTTCTCCATCCCCCATATCCTCGGGTAAAAACGGCGCCAAGTGAGATCCCACCGCGGTAGCGGTCGAATAAGGTGTAGTCCGGTCACCCACCTTGAACTCATTGACCAGATACGTCGTAAACGGTTGTGTCCCGGAAATTTCAGACTGAATGGCGGCCGCAATCTCCGGATCGATAAACACGCGGTTGGACTTCAGTTCGAAGACACCCGCCCTTTCCAACCATTCCAGACTCAATTCATAATCAGCCAAAGTAACCGCCTCTTGCAAAGCCGCTTCGGGTGCCTCCTCAAGACTCGAAGACCGCCATAAAATGAGGTTGGCCCGGTCCTCGTATCCAATCTCCTCCTGCAATAGTTCTATGGGAAAGAATACCGAAGGCCGTTGCACTTGGGTCGTCTCCAGGCTGAACCGGCCAAAGGAGCCGTCTCCAACCACCGCTTTGACCGTGCACCTCATGCTGACCAATCTACTGGCGGCGCCCGCAACCGGGGCATTTCCGGCCAGAATGCCCGGTTTCTGCAACCGAACAATCAAGGTGTCCCCTTCACCGAGACCCAGCCGGACCGCCACCAATGCATTGACCGCCACTTCCGATTTTTCAGCCGAGAGTGAAAGTTCGATCGGCTCCAGAGCCATCCCCCAGAAAGCCTCGGTCACACCCACTAATTGAACCTGATTCACCCGCTGCTGGTTGGAAGGATTTACCGAACTTCCTTTCACCAACAACACCGGGGCGGCCTCGCCTCGTGTCGCTTCGACAAGGTCGTTGGCCAAGGCTTGGCGAAAGAACCTATCTCCGGCCGTCATGAGATGAGTGGCTTGGCCCGTTCTCATGGCGCTGATGCGTTTAAGCGAAGCCGTCACCGAATCCCCGGCAAACAGGGCTCCGAGCAGAACCATGGCCCCCAGTATCGCGCCCAGAAATACCCCCAGGTAAGACCAGCGATAATACAGAACGCTCTGAAAAATGAAGCGGCGAATTCGCATAGCTACGACCGCTGTCCGAGGATCAGGCGTCCTTCATCCAACCGATAACTCTTCTGCATGCGACCGGCCAATCCCAGATTGTGAGTGACGACTACCAAGGCGACGTTCCTCCCCCTGTTGCTGCGGATGAGCAGTTCCGCTATGCGCTCACCCGTGGTGGGATCCAGCGATCCGGTCGGCTCGTCCGCCAAAATGATCTTTGGCTGATTGATCAGGGATCGGGCAATGGCCACTCGCAGTTGTTCGCCGCCGGAGAGTTGATAGGGACGGTATTCCATACGATCCCGCAGGCCCACCTCTTCCAACAGCTTCTCCGCCCGCTGCCGCGTCTGGGCGGCAGGCTCCTCCCAATCCCCGGTCAATCGAGGAACCAGCACGTTATCCAATGCTGAACATTGCGGAAGCAAATAGTGGAGTTGAAAGATAAACCCGATGGAGCGGTTTCGAAAATGGGCGGCGGCCTTTTCATCCAACTGGCTGACGACTTTCCCATCAACTTCAATGGACCCGCTGGAAGGCCGGTCCAGAGCGCCCAGCAAATTCAGCAAGGTGGTCTTTCCGCTGCCGGACGGTCCGACGATAGAGGCCGATTCCGATGCTCCCACCTCGAGGTCCAAATCCCGTAGCACCGGCAGCGGCCCCGCCGGACTTTGGTAGGTTTTACAGACTTTTTTCGCCCTTATCATGGTAGTGTCATGTCGTTAATTTGCTCACACAAATGGTGGACTTTTTCGAGGATTGAATTTTTTAGGGCTGATTAAACACAGAGGAGGCAAAGAGCGCAAAGGGGCGCCACACCGAATCGATTCCCATTTGCCAAACGATCAAATCTCGATATGTTCTTGTCCCGCTCATTTTGTGCCTTTGTGCCTTTGTGCCTTTGTGCCTTTGTGCCTTTTGTGGTTTTGTGCCTTTTGTGGTTTCCTCTTGGCGAGCTTGGCGAGAGGAATTCTAGGGGTGAATTACTTTCCAGCGGCGGGCTTTCATTTCGAAAACCGGCAAGGCGCCTGCTTCCAATTTACACAAATTGAACCGCAACTGAAAGGCATGGCGCAATTTTTCCCGCAGTTCCTCGGTGGGATCATCCGTTCCATTGGAGGATTCGAATTTGATGGAAACTTCAGCCATGGTTTTTCGCTGATCGACCTCAATCCTGTATTCGCCAATACCGGATACCGAGCGAACCACGGCCTCAACTGCGCTGGGGTAGAGATTCACGCCCCTCACGCAAACCATATCATCGGCTCGACTGATGATACCTCCGTCCAAGGCAAAGGCTGCCGGATCTTCTCCGGGTAAGCTCATCCTATTAACGATGTCCCCTGTGCGGTAGCGAAGCAAGGGGCACGCTTCCCGGCCCAAAGTGGTCAGGATCAATTCCCCCTCCTCCCCCGCTTGGGCCGGTTCATCGGCGCCAAGCTTCATCACTTCGCAATAAAACGCCTCGTGCACGATCCGCAGCACGTTGGGCCGTTCCACATCCCCGTAGGTCACCGGACCGGTCTCGGTCATTCCATGGTGGTCGAGCACACGCGCCGGTCGCCAACCCTCTTCGATTCTATGGCGGATTTCCGCAACACTGCCACCCGGTTCACCCCCCACGATAATCCATTCCACACCGGATTTTGCCAAATTCAGCCCCTCCCCATGAGCAATTTCCAGCAACCTCAAGGCATAGGTTGGAGTACAACACAGGAATCGCGGTTTGTGGGCCATTAGGAATCGCAGGCGGTCGAGGCTTCCCATTCCCCCGGCCGGAATGGCGCGAATACCCAGTTGGGTCGCCGCGTCAAAAGCCGACCAGAACCCCAAAAAAGGCCCAAAGGAAAAGGTGAACAAAGCGGCGTCCCCCTCCCTGGCGCCGGCGGCCCGCCAAGTCGGTTTCCATCCGTTGACGACCCATTGCCAGCTTTCCCGGGTGTCGAGCCAGACCAAGGGTTTCCCGCTGGTGCCACTGGTTTGATGATACCGGTTGTAACGCCATAGCGGGTAGGTCAAAACCGAACCATAGGGTGGATGCAGGGCCTGATCCTCCACCAACTCCTCTTTGGTGGTAAAGGGCATGCAGTCGCAATAATCCTGCCAGGAGGAAAATCCCTCCAATCCTCCTGCCTCCAATAACTTCCGATGATAAAACCGGTTTCCCGGAACGATCTGCGCAATTACATCGTTTAAGGATTCCAGTTGCCGCTTCTGGAGCTCCGTTGCCACGTTTACTCCAAATCTGAATCGATTGACTGAACCTGTTGGGAGGGAACCGTGGCTATTTTTTCGGCTGGGGGCGGCTTGAAAAGCATGATCAGGCAACCTCCGGTGGCAGCCAGCAGAATTCCGAGAACAAACTGCCAGGGCACCGCTGTAACCCCACCTCGGGGCGGGTGCAGCGAAATGGCCACTATGGCATTCACCATAGGCGCCCCGGCAAATACGATGGACATGACTGCGGCGGGAGATCCTTTTGCGCCAAAAGCCAACAAGGTTCCCAGCGCCCCCACCGCTCCCAGCGTCCCGGCGATCAAGGACAACCAGAACCCCCTGGGGGATAGGACGAAATTACCCCCCTGAACTTTCAGCAGGACGAAGGGAGCCAATACCGCCACGATAAAATAGGCAATTCCCACCACCAGAAAGGCTTTGTAACGGCCGAACACGGGATCTCCCATGGCGAGATTTCCACTGTGCAGAAAAACTCCATAAAGCCCCCAGCAAACCACGGTGATTAATGCGAAATATATCCAATTCATGGAGAGACAACTTATAGCTAAAGGTCCCGGGATAAAGGACAAATATGAGGCGCCTGCGGCGCCAATTAGGAATTAGGAATGGGATCTCGCCAAGGCGAGATGGCACAAAGGCACAGAGGCACAAAGGCACAAAGGTTGGAGAGGATTTACTAACGGAGGGGGGACTTTCCAGTCCCCCACCACACCTGAGACCTCCGGCCAAGGCATGAGAGGCGCCCGGGCGCACGAAGATGGGATGAAATGGCATAATAAATTGTAGGAGCGGGTTTATCCTGCGATTGCTCGGGATCTCCCTATCCATGAAAGGGACACAGCATCCAGCATCTGGCTGTAACGCCAACGGCGTCTCTTAGCGATCTCTGCATGCTCTGCGTGCTCTGCGAGAGTCAATTCCGGAATCCAGCACCCCTTCTTACTTCTTACTTTTGCCTTCTTACTTCTTACTTTATTCCAGGTAGGTGCCGGTAAAATAATTGAGCAGGTTTTGCGCTTCGTTTTCGAAGGTTTTCGACAACCAACGTGTGACGTCCCCAATGGAAACCATTCCCAAAATGCGATCGTCTTCCACCACAGGGATATGGCGGTGGCGCTTCGCGGTCATGTGGGCCATGGCTTCATCCACCGATAAGTCGGGTGGGAATGTATCCACCTCCTTGGTCATCACTTCCGAAACCGGAGTGGTGGCCGGGGCAAGACCTGGCACCACCACTCTTCTGAGCACATCGCGTTCGGTAAATATTCCCACGATTTTGCCTCCATCCAGGATCAGCATGCATCCGACCTGACGGCGGTTCATTTCCTTAACAGCATCGAGCACGGAAGCCTCCGGATTAATGGAGAATATCTCTGAAAACTCTTTTTCGGCCAGAAGGGTGGAAATGGCTACCTTCATATAAGTGGAGAGTAGTTAGTGGAAAGTGGAAAGTAAAGGCAGAAACCTTCCTCCACTTTTCTCTGTTATACCTCGCGCGCCAAGTTTGTTCCCCTATTCACTCTCCAAATGTTTCTCGGGCCCTGAGGCGCGCCAGACTGCCCGATTTGTAACCATCCCTGAGTTCGTTCCCCCCTTCAGGATCGATTATGTAGGCGCCGATGGTTGAATCGGTTGAACAAAGCCTATCCACTTCCGGCAGGTCCATCATCATGAAACTCGTGGAAAGGGCATCGGAGTGGGCACCGATCCCGGCAATGGCCCAGGCCCGGCGGGAAGTCTCCAGAGCCGTCTGCGTGTCCAGGTTGAGAATGTGAGAACCCTGCACGTACAGACTTGAGCCGCTCAAGGAGCGGTTTTCCAACCGAATCTCCCATGGGTCCCTGTCTGTCCCAATGGTCACGGGCCATCCCCGGCCGACTCCATCGTCTCCCTTCGCTACCACAGTGCTGGTCCCCGAATGGATTAGAACCCCGGCGATTTCCCAATCCGCCAGCATGTTCACCACCAAGTCCAAAGCATGCCCCTTTCCGATTCCTCCCAGGTCCACCTCCATATCGGGATACCTGAAGCGGACGGTGCCATACTCCGGATCCATCTCCATCCATGAACCGACGGGGAGCTTACCGCCAAAGCGCTCCAAATCCATAAAGGAGGCAAAGGCGATTGAAAACACTCCCCGGGTCAGGATTTCCAAGTCCATGGAATGCAGGAGACAATCCCAGCATTCCGCGCTGACCCGCACCGCTTCCTGGGCAGCCCGTTTGTTCAAAATATCGATGTCGCTGCCTTCGCGGAATTTGCTCAGAAGGGTTTCCAACCGGTCAATTTCCCTGAAGGCTTCGGTTGCCGCTTGTTGGGCGTATTGCTCATCCGCATCCCGGATATGAATTTCGAACCATGTATTCATGGCCTCATGCCGAAATGAATGCACCTCTCCCATCCCATTCAATCGGTTGGAAATTGCCGCTCCCAAAGGTTTCTTTCAACCGCTACCAGGAGCAGGACACCATCACGCAGGCCGCGCATTTCGGTTATATACAATGCTTCGTCGATCCGGGCGATTCCCTCGGCATCGCTCAGGGAATAGATCCGAATGGGAGCATCCGATTGCGGCGGCGGTATTTCCCAATAGCCGACTGCACTGAAGTGGCGTAGATACCAGGGAAGCGGCCAATACTCGTTTGCCATGATATCGATGCGCATCCCCAAGCCATCGGGATGGTGACTTGCCAGAGTCTCGATCCGATCCACCAATTGCAGGAGATCGGGGGAAGTATGGCTGTATGCGTAGGGGTTGCGCGAATGGGTGGAATAACGAAAAGCCAATAGATGGGATTGGTAGAGGGATTGACCCAGGCATAGAATCAACAGGGCGCCCCAGGAGAAGCGCATCCAGGGAGCGGATAGCTTCTCAAAGGCGAAGGCCCATCCAACCCCGGCCAGAAGAATCCAACCGGCCAGAATATTGAGCACCAACCAGGGAGTTTTGTAGCCGATGATAGAATAGACGGCGGTGGTCGACAGAACGTAAACGGCCAAAAAGGTGTGAAACGAATAACCGGATTCCCCTTTTTTCCCCTGTTTGAAGGCTACCCATAACCCGGCCCATCCCAACAATAGCGCCCAACCCTCACCCAAGTAACCCAAAGCGGTCCTTCGGCCCAGGATCAGGCCTATATAATAATAGAAGGGTTTCTCATGGCCCGGCTCAAATTCGTAGGTAAAATAAGTGAGAACGGAATCAAACGGACCCCGCAGATGAGTAAAAAAAGCCGAGTAAAAAAGAACCGATACACCCATGGCGCAAAGGACGGTTGCCCCTAACGTTTTTAAACCGCTTCCGGAAAAGATCCACCGTGCCTCCTTCTTTAAATTCTTTCCCAATACGGCAATCAGAGCCAAGCCGGCCGCGGCCAAAACGATAAGCGCCGTCTCGCGAGTGGCGTGCAGCAAACCCAAGAGTGCGCCCATCCACAACGCCCACCTCAGGTCCCGCTTCTCCAAAAACCGCCATAGGAAATTAAGAAATACCAGGGTGAAGAGTAGAAACAGAATCTCATGGATGAAGTACCGGCTGAAATAGATGAAACCGGGGGAAACCGCCATCAGCGCCAGCGCCGCCATACTGGCGCGGAATCCGATCCAGCGTTTGAACAGGCTCACCGAGAAAACTCCCAAGACCCCGGCAAGCGCAGTCAACCACCGCAAACTCATTTCACTGAGACCATCACCCGTGACCAACTTGTAGAGTCCGGTGGAAAGCAGGGCCAGATAACGAAGGGATGGGCCATGGTAATGAGTCGGATCAAAGGGGACTGGGTCTCCCTCCAACATCCGGTGAACCATCACTCCGTTCACCGCTTCATCCGCATGCATGGGCTTCTCCTCCAGTTGAAAGAACCGCAGAAAGAGACCGGCCCAGATCAGCAGACCAAAAATGACAAAGGCGCTGACCCGCATCGGTCCTGAAATTCGTTTTGAGGAAAGATTACCTGACGCTTCTATTTGTCCCGGTTCCTGGCCAACCGCTGCGGTGCCTTCAACTCGGTTTCCTGTCCCAAATCCCCCTGATCCCTCATCCATGCTTTCAACCGGGTGTGCAGGGCCGCCTGGATGCCGGAATACGCCTCTTTTCCAGCCAGGTTTACCAGGTTGTCCGGATCGTTCACCACGTCGTATAGTTCCTCGGCTGGCCGAAAGGTGTGACGACCCAGAAGATCCTTGGCATGCTGGTCTCCGGCCTCCGCTTTGGATACCCAAGATTTAAACCAATCGCTCTTCTCCACAGCACACTGGAAGGGGGCCCCGGGATGCAGGTTCAGGATATAGCGGTACTTGGGTGAACGGACGGTGCGAATCCCAAATGGGCCCAAGTTATTTTGGATGCCGAGGGTGGTGTGCTGGCCATAGACGTAGGTTTTGTGCAGGTTGGCCTGTCCGAGTAAAACCGGCAGGAAGGATCGTCCCTCCAGTTCATCCGGCAATGCCGCTCCGACAATTTCCAACAGAGTGGGAACAACGTCGACGTATTCAATAATCGCATCGGTTACACTGCCCGGCTCGATCTTCCCCGGCCAGCGAATGATACAGGCGCTCTTCAACCCATCTTCATAACAGGTCCACTTGGCATGGAGAAATCCATTGCCCTGCTCACCCAGGGCAATGAAGAGCGTTTCATCTTTCAGGCCGAATTTCTCCAACAATCGCATGGTTTGCCCCACCTGTTGGTCGAACACGGTAATTTCCGCCAGGTATTTGGAAAACTCCTCCCGCACTTCGGGGGTATCGATGTGGAAGGGCCTCAACTTCAGGGATTCCGGGGGATATTCAGCCGGATTACCGCGGTTGTAAGGGGTATGGGGTTCCTTCGAACCCACGACGAGACAAAAAGGCGTTCCATCCCGGCTGCATTCCCGGAAAAGCTTTTCCATGGCCTCAAAATCGATATCCCCCCTGGAATTTTTTCCATCCGAAGAAGGAGCTGAAGAATATTCGAAGGGAAATGCTTCCCGGGGAGCGATGTGCGTCTTTCCCGATAACGCCACCCGATAACCGAGCGGCTTCAGGTAGTGCGGGAGTGATTTAACCCCGTCCTTGACATAGGTATGGTTGGGGTAGGCGCCCGACTTTACCGGATAAATACCGGTATAGAGGTTGTGCCGCGTCGGGGAACACATGGCGGCAGCTTGAAAACAGTGGTTGAATTTTAATCCCTCTCCCGCCAGGGCATTAAGGTAAGGCGTCCTTGCCTGCCCGCCGTATACCTCGAGGTCCCGGCAGGTGGCATCGTCCGCCAATATGAGCACGATGTTGGGTTTGGCCAATAGGAAGAACGGGTGGCAAAGAACAACCCAAAAACAAATCTGCAACGTTTTCATGCTATGCTACTCAAATGATTGGGCTAAAATTCTGCCCCAAAAAAAGGTGGAGGCCAATAACTTTTCGGCCTCCGTCGCAGCTATTCTCGATGCTTGATGCTCGATGCTGGGGGGACAGAAACCACAGAGGGCACAGAGACCACAGAGAGAGGAGAGTTTCCGTTAAAATCTTTGAATGCCATCTATTTGAGTCTTTTGTGCATTTTGTGGCTATTTTTTTATCCGTACTCATCCGTGTAATCCGTGGTTTCTATCTAACATCGCCGCTGCGCGGCTGGATGCCTTCCGCCTTCGCCTTGCAGGTCTACGGCGTGACAGGTCGGCAACAGGATGGAGCTACGCTCCAACAGGAAAAATGAAGAGTTGCATAGATGCCAAGGTACTGAGTTTCTGAGAAAAAGCCGCGAACCGACTTAAGGATATATCGGTACCTTAGTAACTCAGCATCTCGGAATCTGAGTACCTCCCAAAAACTCCTGTTCGCGAAGCGATCCTGTTCCGGCGAAGCCGGATCAAGCGACTGAAAGGAGCGTTGTTAGTTTACATTCCCAATTCTCCCCTTCTCTGTGCTCTCTGTGTGCTCTGTGGTTTTTCTCTCCCAATTCCTAATTCCTAATTGGCGCCCCCGGGCGCCTTTCTTTGTTTCTTGCCCATACCGTCAAGCCATGAACTTATTGAAGCATGCGCGTCCTTTTTCTGCAGGATCACCTCAGAATGGGAGGGACTGAAAAAAATACCATGGCTCTGGCCCGGTACGGGAAGGAGCATGGAAAGGATACCGGTATACTGGTTTTCAGGCCCGGAGGAGTTCTCACCCCGGGTGAACCAACGCCATTTTACTTCAGGGAATTGCAGCCCTTCAATTCGCGCATCGATGAGTGGGCTCCAGGGCTGAGGAAGGCTGTATCGGCATTTTCCCCCGACGCCATCATCTTCATGGGAAAAGTAGCCCATCTCTACCTTCCGTTCCTCAAAAAAAAGTTCCCCAGCGTCCGCCACATTGCCACTTTTCGTTCCAGCCGCTCCCTCTTCACCTACAACTTCAAAGCCTTCCAACGAGCCGACGCCATTTTCTGTAACAGCCATTACGCCCGAAAATGGCTGTTGCAGGTCCAGAATCATTCTCCGGAAAAAATCGAGGTCATTCACAATGGCTGCCTGCTCAAACCGCCCCAACATCCTACCCTTCCGCACCATGGATCCCCTCTCCGATTCCTCTGCGTAGCCATGTTTCGGCCCTCCAAAAACCAAAGGGAGTTGCTTTCCATACTCTCCTCCCTCCCCCAAAGCATTCCCTGGAATTGCACCTTCCTGGGCACCGGGAAAAGGCTGGGAGCGTGCCGCCGATTTGCCCGGGCAAACAACCTGGAAGACCGGGTGCGTTTCCGGAAAAACGTCCCTCCGGAATCGCTTTATCCGGAACACGACTTGGCCCTGCTCACTTCCTCCGGCAAGGAATCGCTGCCTAATTTCCTGGTGGAAGCACAGTGTTTCGGATTACCCGCCATTGCCTATCTGGTCAACGGAGTGGGTGAATGCTTTGCCGAAGGGAAATCCGGATTCGGAATTCCCCCGGGGGATCAATCGGCTTTTCAATCCGCCCTCATCAGCTTGGCGAATGATCCCGATTTGCGAACCGAAATGGGGGAAAACGCCCGCCTGTTCGGGAAGAGCCATTTCGATTTCAAAGAAAAATCGGCCGAGTTTTTCAACAAGATCCAGATGGTAGATCCACTATTATCAGGACGTTAACCGGAGTCGTGCCGTGGAAAAGTGATACTGTCGGGATCGGCGTTGCTAAAAAAATTCTTAAACATCGCCGCTACGCGGCTGGATGCCTTCCGCTTTCGCCTTGCAGGTCTACGGCGTGACAGGTCGGCAACAGGATGGAGCTGCGCTCCAACAGGAAAAATGAAGAGTTGCATAGATGCCAAGGCACTGAGTTTCTGAGAAAAGACGCGAAGCGATTTAAGGATATATCGAAACCTTTGTACCTCAGGATCTCGGAATCTGAGTACCTCCCAAAAAATCCTGCTCGCGAAGCGATCCTGTTCCGGCGAAGTCGGATCAAGCGACTGTAAGGAGCGTTGTTAGCCCCGGCAATCGCGGCGTAATGCCGCTCTTACAAATTATTGTGCCGTTTCTTCCCTTCCATCGATCACGATCAAGATCACGATCATGATCACGATTAGCCTTTGTGCCTTTTAATCTGTCAAAACTATGTAACTGCGGATCGAGGGGTGACGTTATCGGCTAAGATAATCAACACCTTCGGGAATTTCCCCCAAGCGATTCACCCCACCCCATGTCATCCCTGAAGCGCAGAAGCACTATTCTCCTCCTTCTCTGGCCCGCAAGCCTGCTGCTAGCGTTCTTTTTAGGCCGGTTCACCCTCCAGTTAGGATCCCCCGAACGATACGCCTTCCCCACTTCGGAATCGGTCGAAAAAGCTCCCCGTGCGATCGGGACCGATCCGGTCGATAGGGGCGGAGCGGACACTCCAACCGAGGATTCCCCCCTGCCTGAGGAGAGTGATATCCACCCCCTCGATCAGATGCGCCAAGCTATTGCCGAAACAGATGCTCTAAAGCGTCTGGCCTTTTTGGCTGACGCTCTCTCCCGAATGGACGCGGACGACATCGAAGAAGCGCTGGCCATTCATGATATGCTGCCGGACAGCAACGCAAAACGGCAAATGTACAACATGTTGCTAAACACCTGGGGCAAGCTCGATGGACCCGCCGCCATGGAATACGTCCTCGCCAACAGTGAACAGGATGGAGGACGAGGCCGGGGGGGGCGCGGCGGTCCTGACGGCCCGTTTGGCGGGGGGATAACGCGGGATGCCGCAACCGTTCTTTCGGGCTGGGCGGAAACCGACCCGCAATCCGCCGTTCTCTGGGCCGAGGAGAACGGTAGGCAAGAACGCGGACGCAACGCGCTCATGTTTGCCGCAATGCAGGGATGGGCCAATCAGGACATTCGCGGCGCTCTCGATTTTGCCGTCACGCAAACTAGCGGGGAGGATAATGGCCGAGGAGGGGGAATTGAGGGATCCCTCATCAATCGTTTTGTCGGCGAAGACAGGCAGGCTGCCACCCAATGGGCCCTGTCTCAATCCGACCCCGAAGTTAGAGGTGAAGCCGTCTCATCCGTAGCCCGCTCACTGGCCGGTGATGATCCGCAGGAGGCGGTTTTCTGGGCCCAAAGCCTTCCTGATCCCGCCTCTCAGGCCGAGGCATTGCAGGGTGCCGTATCTGGTTGGGCAAGGGAAACCCCGGTCGAAGCCGTGGAGTGGGCCATGAATCTCGATAACCAGGAGACCTCGGGCCAAGTGGTTCGATCCGCTCTGAATACCTGGGTGCGCATGGACCCCTATGCGGCGGGAGAGTACGTCATCGAAATGGAAACCGGTGAAACGAGGAATTCAGCGGCGGCAACACTTTCGCGGGGATTGTCGAGACAGGATCCGGAAATGGCCGCGCTCTGGGCCGAATCGATCACCGACCCCGAACTTCAAGCACAAACCGCTCAGTCCGTCTATAATTCCTGGACGCAACGCCGGCCGGAAGCGGCCGCGGAATGGGTTGAATCCTCCAACCTTCCGGAGGAGACCAAGAAAACCATTCTGAACCCCAAAAAAAAGGAATAAATCCTAACCCGCAATTCTCACAAAATTCGTAGCGAGCGATCGAAGACCGAGTGCTGGTGCGGGTTTCGTGCAGATTCGCGGGTGAAGCTGGGTCGACACCCTGCAAAGTCGCGAATCCAGCGATTCCCGCTCCAGTGCCGGGATTCGGGCGCGCAGTAGAAAATTTGTGAGAAATGCGGGGTAATAGTTTTTTTCGGGAATCAATTGCCTGAGGCGGGGCTACCGATAGTTTCCTCAAACTATGGGTAAGCCAGCGGAAAATGAGTTCATCCGCCTGCGAGGGCTCCGCCAAAACAATCTGAAGGGTTTCGACCTCGATTTACCTTTGGGACAATTGATTGTCGTAACCGGTTTGAGCGGGGCCGGGAAATCCTCCCTGGTATTCGAAACCCTGCACGCGGAAGGTCAACGGCGCTACGTGGAAACCTTCAGCCCATACACCCGGCAGTTTCTCGAATTGCTCGACCGCCCCAAGCTGGATGGGGTCTCCAATATTCGCCCTTCCATAGCCATCCAGCAAAGCAACCGGGTCAAAACCTCCCGTTCCACCGTAGGCACCATGACGGAGTTGACCGACTTTTTCAAAGTCTGGTTCTGCCACGTGGCTCAGCTATTTGATCCCGAGTCGGGTCAACTCGTGGAAGATGACAATGCCCACGGCATTTGGAAAAAAACTGAAAGAACCCACCAAAGCCAAACCCTTCTCATCGCTTTCCCGGTGGATAGGCCCAAGTCCCTCAGTTGGGAAGAGATTCTCCAACCCATCATGGCCCAGGGTTATACCCGAGTCCTGGTTCAAGGCAGGATCAGACGCGTCCAATCCATCGACCCCACCCAACTGGACCTGACCCGGATTTTTGTTATTCAGGACCGCCTGAAAATTGCTTGCCCCAACCGTCACCGGTTTATCGATTCCGTGCAAACCGCCCTTCACTACGGACAGGGAAAGGTTTGGTTATTCGAACCCTCGGGGAAAGAAGTTGGGCGCTATGCCTCGGGCCTGCGTTCACCGGTCAGCGGCAAGGCTTTCCGGCCCGCCACTCCCCCCCTGTTTTCCTTCAATTCGCCCATCGGGGCATGTCCGCAATGCCGGGGGTTCGGACGCATAATCCAGGTGGATTACGCAAAGGCCATTCCCAATGGAAAACTCAGCATCGACCAAGGCGCCATCAAGGCATGGCAGGGGGCGGTCTACGGGGAAAGCAAGAAGGACCTTCTCGTCTTCTGCAAAAAGAAGAATATCCCCACCGACCTGCCCTTTGAGGACCTGACCCGGGAACAGCGCGATTTCGTCATAAACGGAGATCCGGACTACGGGAAAACGGGCCACAAATGGCCCCAGGCATGGTATGGTTTGAAGGGTTTCTTCCGGTGGTTGGAATCGAAAGCCTACCGCATGCACGTCCGGGTATTCCTGTCCCGTTTCAGGTCCTACACCCAATGCCCCGGTTGCGGGGGCGCCCGCCTCCAACCCGAGGCTCTCAATTGGCGGTGGCGCGGCCACACTCTTCCAGGACTTTACGCCCTTCCCATTCATGAGTTGCGGACTCTGTTAAGGGAAAACTTCAAAAAAACCGGCGATCTACGTGTTGACCTGGCCTTTGAGTCCATAATTGTTCGGTTGTCCTACCTCGACCGGGTCGGCCTGGGTTACCTGACCCTCGACCGCACGTCCCGAACCCTTTCCGGAGGCGAAATCGAACGGGTAAACCTTACTTCGTGCCTCGGCGCCTCCCTGATCGATACCCTTTTTGTCCTGGATGAACCATCCATTGGGCTTCACTCCCGCGACATCGACCGGTTGATCGCCATCATGCGTCGCCTGACCGATCTGGGAAACACGGTAGTGGTGGTCGAACATGATGAATCCATTATCCGCGCCGCCGATCACGTCCTGGAAATTGGTCCCAAACCCGGAACCGGGGGTGGTCGACTGGTTTTCCAAGGCCCACTTGAAAAACTATTGCAAGATCCGGCATCCATTACCGGACAATACCTGTCGGACCGGCGCTCCATTCCCCTGCCGAAAACCCGGCGAACCCTTTCCACGCCCCCTGGCAAATCCCTTGACGCCCATCCGCAGCTCCGTTTCCGGAACGTATCCAAGCACAATATCGACCGGCAGGATTTTCAGATTCCCCTGAAGTGTCTGGTATGCCTCACCGGGGTTAGCGGTTCGGGCAAATCCACTTTGTTGGATAACGTCATCTATCAAAACCTGCGTCAGCAAGGCGGGGTCATGGTGGATGACCCGGCCGCCATTGCCTCTCTCGATTGTCCGGAGAAATTTGCCGGCATCGTCCTGGTGGACCAGGGCCCTGTCAGTAAAACGCCACGCTCCAACCCCCTGCTCTTCGTCAACGGCTGGAATGATGTTCGTCAATTGTTTGCCAGGACCGATGAAGCCTTTTCCCAGGGCTTTACCGCGGCCCACTTTTCCTTCAACAGCGGAGACGGCCGGTGCGATCATTGCTCCGGGCTCGGTTACGAACGTGTGGAAATGCAGTTCCTGTCCGATGTTTTTGTCACCTGCCCCATCTGCGACGGGCAGCGGTTCAAACCGGAAATCCTCCGGATCAAATGGCGGGGACGATCCATCTCGGAAATTCTTCAATTAACCGTAGCTGAAGGATTGGAGTTCTTTGCCGGACAACCACGCCTGAGAACCCGCCTGGAGGCTCTGGATGCGGTGGGACTGGGCTACCTCACCCTGGGGCAACCCCTCAACACTTTGTCCGGGGGTGAATCGCAACGCCTCAAACTGGTTAAATATTTTTCCAAGGTCGAAGACACCAGCAGGTCAACCCTTCTGCTTCTGGATGAACCGACCACCGGGTTGCACAAGCACGACGTGAAGCGTTTGATCCACGTTCTCCACCAACTGGTGGACCAAGGGCACAGCGTCATCGTGATCGAGCACAATATGGACGTGGTCAAAAGCGCCGATTGGATTATCGAACTGGGCCCCGAGGCCGGCGCCCTGGGGGGAAAAGTCATCGCCCAGGGAATCCCGGAACAGGTCATCCGGAAAAACATCCCCTCCCAACCTTTTTTGATTCGAGAATTGAATCGGGGCAACAACGGTCGTAACGCGGTCGATCGCTCGGGGTTGCTCGCTGCGGAAGCGAGGACCCACTACGCCGCTTCCTCCGGTCCATCCCTACCCGCCGCTGGTCCCTCCGCCAAGGCCCTGCAAATTATCGGAGCTAGGCAGCACAATCTGAAGAACGTATCCCTGACCATCCCCCACAATGAAATCTCCGTGGTCACGGGCGTTTCAGGGTCCGGCAAATCCAGCTTGGCTTTCGATATCGTGTTCGCGGAAGGCCAGCGCCGTTTCCTGGAATCGACCTCGGCCTATGCCCGGCAGTTCGTCGAACAGTTGCCCAGGCCGGACGTGGATGACCTGCGGGGAATAGCGCCAACGGTAGCGATCGAGCAACGGGTCACCCGCGGCAGCCGAAAATCGACCGTTGCGACCATCACCGAAGTGGCTCAATACCTGCGGTTGCTCTATGCGCGTTTGGGTGTCCAGCATTCCCCTGTTTCGGGACTTCCCGTCGTATCGATGAGCCACTCGGCTCTGTCAAGGCATCTGGGGAAGCTGTTACAACAACCGAAATGGAAAAGAGCCGGACACCTATACCTGGCCGCCCCGCTGGTCCGCGGCCGCAAGGGTCATCATGAGCCCATTGCCAAATGGATTGCCAACCAGGGCTTTGACCTCATGCGGGTGGATGGACGATTCATCGAAGTTGGCGCATTTAAAAAACTGTCGCGCTACCAGGAGCACGATATAGAGGTTGTTTTAAGCGACCTGGGTAATAAGAGCCCGTCCGGCCCGCCCCGCTCCCATCAGCCGAACGAATCCAGTCCCGAGGCAGACTTGTCACAACTCCTGAAACGGGCTCTTCAACTCGGAAAAGGGTCGGCCATGGTTTTAGATTCCCGTGGCGAGATACTCACTTGGCTTTCAACCGAACGAGTAGACCCGATCACCGGGCAAGCCTATCCGGAACTGGATCCCAAACATTTTTCCTGGAACAGCTCCAAAGGATGGTGTCCGGAGTGCAATGGAAACGGCTATATCCGGCGCCAGGATGAAGATCGGTTGGCCCATCGGAAATGGTTTCCGAAACCGTGCCAAGCCTGCGGAGGAGACCGATTGAATGAATTGTCCCGCAACGTGTATTTGAATTTTGCAAGCGGTCCTTCTCTCACTCTCCCCCAACTGCTCAAACTTCCCCCAAGGAACTTGCTGGATAAACTAAGCGATCTGAAACTGGACGATAGGGGAAAGGCAGTGGTTGTGGATATCCTCCCGCAGATTCGGGAAAGGTTAAATTTCATGGGGCAAGTCGGCCTCGATTATCTAACCATGGATCGTCCCACCGCCACCCTGTCCAGCGGTGAGTCCCAGCGCATTCGCCTGGCCGCCCAACTCGGTTCCAATTTATCGGGCGTTCTCTATGTTCTGGACGAGCCTTCCATCGGCTTGCACGCCCACGACAACTCCCGCCTGATCGAGTCCCTGAAAGACCTCAAATCGCGCGGCAATACCTTGTTGGTGGTCGAACACGACGACGAAACCATGGAACAGGCGGACCGTATCATCGACCTGGGTCCGGGCGCGGGAGTCCATGGCGGAGAAGTTCTAGCCAACGGTTCTTTGTCGGAAATCCTCAACACGCCCGAATCGTTAACCGGGCGGTATCTCAAGCGCGGCATCCCCCACCCCATCCGGGGGCATTACCGCCAATTACCGAAGCCCTACCGTCTTCGGGGCCGCAAACCACAGGACTGGCTGGTCCTGAAAAAGGCCCGGCTCAGAAACCTCAAAGGGGACGATCTACACCTTCCACTCAATAAACTGATCATGGTCGGCGGTATCTCCGGGGCGGGTAAATCCACCCTGATTCGGGACCTCCTGCGTCCGGTGGCGGACTTCGCCCGACGAAGAAACACCGACAAACTGAACGAATCGGATTTTTCCAAAACGGAGGCATTGCCCAACACCCACGGAGGAAAGCCGTTCCAGCAATTGATCAACGGAGCCGTGTTCCGTTCCGTCATCGAAGTCGACCAGAATCCCATCGGCAAGACACCGCGATCGACTCCCGCCACCTACATGGGGGCCATGGATAACATACGTCAATTTTTTGCCGCTATTCCCGCCGCCAAAGCCCGCGGCTTGGATGCCGGCGCCTTTTCCTTCAACACCCCTAAAGGCCGCTGTGAAACCTGCAAGGGACTGGGAAAAATAAAACTGGAGATGAATTTCATGCCCAACGCCTACATGACTTGCGAGGATTGTGGAGGGTCGCGCTACGGGCCGGAGTTGGACGACATCCGTTGGAAAGGAAAAACCATTGCCGATGTTTTGAAAATGACCTTCGAGGAAGCGGCGGATTTCTTCAAAACCCACAGCCAACTGGGCGACGTGCTCTCCCTCATGGTGCAAACCGGTCTGGGCTACCTGACTTTGGGTCAAAGCAGCCCCACCCTTTCCGGAGGAGAAGCGCAGCGCCTGAAACTGGTCCGGGAACTGGCCAAAGGCCTGCCCAGCTTCCGGGATAAAAGCCGCGGCCAAACATTTCAGAATCTATACATCCTGGAAGAACCCACCATCGGCCTGCACCTGAGTGATTGTGAAAGACTCATTCACCTCCTGCACCAACTGGTGGACCAGGGCCATACCGTAATCGTCATCGAACACCACCTGGACCTTCTGGCTGAAGCCGACTACCTGGTCGAAATCGGGCCCGAAGGCGGAGACAAAGGCGGCTACATTCTCTATCAGGGACCCGTAGAAGGCCTCCTCAAATGCAAAAACAGCCCGACCAGACCCTATCTTAATAAAAGGATGAAGGAAGGCGCTTCGCGCCAGGAGGAAAGGGGAAAGAGGAAAGAGTTCAGTTTTTAAGATAGCCTCTCGCCAAGCTCGCAAAGAACCGCAAAGTTGGGCGCTTCGCGCCAGTGTTCAGTAATCAGAGTTCAATAAGCGCTCCCGGCGTCTTATCCGTGATAATCCGTGTAATCCGTGGTTTTTTATTTCCTAATTAGCCCTTACGGCGTGTTAAGCATCACCCGAAGGCGGCTGAACACGCGGGTGGAAATCGGCAACTTGACCACGAAATTGTCCGGGTTCTGCTCGATAATTACTCCATCTTCCCCATCGACCAATTGATCCCATTGGGACGAACTCAGGTCATTGGAAGTTTCGGCCAGGACCTGGAACTCGGCGCAGGTCCAGAGGGCGGGGAAAGTTAACACGCGATAGGGGATTTCCTGGATGGTTTCAGTGGAAATTGCTGGAATTCGACCCGTATCCGGCATCTGAGGGTCCAGATCAAAAACAAATTCCAGTAAATTCGGAAGCGCGTCACCATCCGGATTACTCAAGGCGCCAGCTGCTTCCGCGGATGGATCGTCGAAATGGTTTTCAGTCCAGATTTGCAGCCCGGATCCCGACCGGAGCGTGACGAAAGCAGGCGCATCGTTTCCTCCGGGAGCGATTGCCACATTGTTATTTTTTCTTACTATAACCCGGTAACTACCTTCATCTTCCGACGTCGCATTGGACACGTAGTAGACTCGGGAAGTTGCCCCGGGGATGTCCGCAAACCCCGTCCTGTCATTCGCGCGTAGTTGCCACTGAAAAGTAGCGCCGGTTGCATCGGCCAATTGCACCTCCAACCTCAGCGTACAACCAGCCACTACCCGCTGACTTACCGGTGTCTGAGTAATAACCGGACCAGCCAGAGAAATGACGAACCTCAGATCCAATTCCCGGACAGGCGCCCTTGGCACTCCCCAGGTCAGTACCCTGAGCGTGACCGGATAGGCGCCCGCCTGGTTGGGAATTCCGGAAAATAACACCGTCCCATTGGGCACTTCTCCATCGCTGTCCTGATTGGTCTCTATTCCGGGCGGAAGGTCGCCGATAATTTCCACTCTTCTGGGAGTAGCTCGTTCCGCCTGAATGGCCACCGCCATGCGTTCGCCGACCACTCCCTGGAGACTTCCCGTCCTCTGAAAATCCCCGGTTGCCCCCGTTACGGTATGATAAGCGCCCACCGAGACGGCAGAGGCGATAAACACTTTGGCCACGTGCAACACCCGGGGCGCCAGGGCAAATTCCGCCTCGACCAGAGATTTTAGCAAGGGCGTCCTCTGCAAAAACAGGCAAAGGACTATCCCAGGCCAGGCCAGGGTAAATTTTGCGAGGTAATATTTCATTGGACGGGGAGCCAGGTCAGACCATCGCCAGCATCCCTGATTCAATGGCCAGCCGGTGAAAAGGGTCAAACGCCGATTTTTTACACAAAAGCAAAAAATCGGCGTTTGACCCCCTTGGGACCTTTATTTGAATGCCCCTAGCAAAAAAAAGATTATGACCCATATCACTGATATTCGTGGCCGTGAAATTATCGATTCCCGGGGCAACCCTACGGTGGAAGTCGATGTCGAATTGGAATGCGCCGTCATCGGTCGCGCCGCCGTTCCCTCGGGGGCCAGTACCGGTGTAAACGAGGCCATCGAGTTGCGGGACGGCAAATTGGCCAAAGAGGACCTGCCGGCCGGGCTCGAGGACGGGAAACGCTACCTCGGGAAAGGGGTGCTCAAGGCCATCGAAAACGTCAATTCGGCAATTGCCCATGAACTGCTGGGGCACGATGCCGTCGACCAGACCGGAATCGACAAGGCTTTACTCGCCCTGGATGGCACCGCCAACAAAAGTAAATTGGGAGCCAATGCCATTCTTGGCGTATCCATGGCCACGGCAAAAGCCGCGGCCCAGGCTCTCGATCTGCCCCTCTACCGTTACCTGGGAGGCGTCAATGCCAAGGTTCTGCCCGTTCCCATGATGAACATCCTCAACGGCGGAGCCCACTCCGATGCGCCCATCGATATCCAGGAATTCATGATCGTTCCCAGTGGCGCGACCTCGTTCCGGGAGGCCTTGCGTATGGGAGCGGAAATCTTCCTCGCCCTCAAAGGCGTTCTGAAGGCAAAAAATCTGTCCACAGCGGTGGGTGATGAAGGCGGTTTCGCCCCAAATCTCGCCTCCAACGAGGCTGCCCTGGAAGTCATCGCCGCCAGCGTGAAGAAAGCGGGTTACAAACTGGGGAAAGAGATCTTCCTGGCCCTCGACGTCGCATCCTCCGAATTTTACGACGGCCAGACAAAGCGATACGTCTTCTCCAAATCCGATGGATCCAGGAAAGACTACCGGGAAATGGTCGCCTTCTTGCAAGACCTGCAATCCAGGTATCCCATCATTTCCATCGAAGACGGCTGCGATGAAAACGACTGGACGGGATGGAAGCACATGACCGATGAGATGGGAGACACCACCCAACTGGTAGGGGACGATCTCTTTGTAACCAACACAACCTTCCTCAAAAAAGGCATCGATATGGGGGTGGCCAATTCCATCCTGGTAAAAGTGAACCAGATTGGATCCCTGACCGAAACTTTCGACGCCGTGGAAATGGCCCACAAAAACAAATACACCGCGGTAATTTCCCACCGCTCAGGTGAGACCGAGGACACCACCATCGCGGATATCGCAGTTGCTACCAATGCCGGTCAAATCAAAACCGGTTCCCTCTCCCGCAGTGATCGCATCGCCAAATACAATCAACTGCTGCGCATCGAGGAGCAATTGGGAAGGAATGGCGTATACGGCGGCGCTTTGGGAGAAAATTTATCCGGCTAAAGCGAGGCTTCCTAGTGTTATGTCCCGTTAATTAGTTCCCACCATGGACGGACTTTTTCCTATGAATTTGCCTTCTCGATATTCCCCATCACGATCACCATTTTTGTGGAACCCCGTTGGGGTTCGTAATTTTTTCCTTTTCCTACCCAGCGTGCGCTACGCGACACTGGGCTTTGGAGTTCAACGCCGTTGGCGTTAGAATTTCTATCCGTACCCATCCGTGCAATCCGTGGTTTCTCCCTCTCTTCCCTCTCTGTGGTGGTTTATTTCAGGGACGCCACACTAGCAAAGAAGACTTATGCATCCACAACTATACCTCTGGTTAACCGTCATCCATTTCATTTCGGTCATCGCCTTCTCCGTCAGTCTCTTTTACCTGCCGAGAATTCTCGTCCACATAGCCGAGGGCAGGGCAGAGGGTCAATCGGTGGACCGACTCTTCATCATGGCCCGCAAATTGTTTCGGTTCGGAAACATAATGTTCGTCATAGCCCTCGCATCCGGCCTTTGGGTGGCAATAGCATTGGGCTACTTATCAGGTCAGGGTTGGCTGCACGCAAAGCTGACCCTGGTGTTCCTGTTCTTTGGCTACAACCACCTGACCTTCGGACTGGTCAAGAAAGCCGAACGGGGCAAGTTGACCTGGTCTTCCACGGCGCTACGCTGGTTCAACGAGGTTCCCCTCGTCGCCCTCATCGCCATTGTCTACCTCGTCGTGGCCAAACCGTTTTAGCCCAGATTAACCACAGAGGACACAGAGGACACAGAGATTTATACAAAAAAATGGTGTGTTTTGGCGCCGGGGCGCCCAGAACCTCATCCTGTTCATCCATGCTTCAATTGGAAGATATCGCTTCGCTCGATCACGATCATGATCAATCTCAGAATCTTCAGCCTTTCTTCCTCCCCTTCTCAGCATCTCAGTACCTCGGAATCTCAGCATCTCAATTTTAATTCCTAATTCCTCATTCCTAATTGGCGCCAACGGCGTCTTTTCCTCTGTGCATATCCGTGTTACCCGTGGTTTTTGTGTATTTTGTCTGACCCTTTTTGTCATCTGGGGTTGCGCCAAGAAGGAAAAAGAGGTCCCACCCTCCCAAAAGGCGGAAGGTGTAGTCTCCCCTGAGCCGGAAGCGGAAGCGGAATCGAGACCTGAATTCCGGGCCGCGTGGGTTTCCCTGTTGGGATCGGGCCTGCGATCCCCGGAAGAAATCCGTCAGGTGTGCCAAGCCGCCCGTCTCGCCAACCTCAATACCATCGTCGCCCAAGTTCACCGAGAGGGAGCAGTCATGTTTTCTTCCCGCTTGGCCCCGCGGCACGCTTCAATAGCCAAACGGCCCCGCTTCGATCCTTTGGCCGCCTTGCTGAAGGAGGCGCGGGATACCTCAGATGGGAAAGCCCGCCTGGCTGTCCACGCCTGGTTCAACGTTTTCAGAATCGGCCCGCAAGACAATTATCTGAAATCTACCCCCAAACCGATAGCTGTGGCTCATCCCGACTGGTATACCCGGAACCGCGCCGGCAAACTCCAATTCGAACTCGACCCAGGGCTCCCCGCCGTGCAGGACCACTTGGTGGGCGTGATCGAGGAATGCCTGAAAAACTACGACGTGGACGGCATCAACCTGGATTATATCCGGTATTTCGGCCACGACCGCGGTTATAACCTGTTGGCATTGGAGCGATTTCTTCGCGAGACCGACCGGGAGGATATCCCCGATCCGGAGGATGAAGCATGGAAGGCCTATCGACGCGACCGGGTGACTGATTTCGTCCGGCGTTGCGCCATTTCGGTTTGGACGCATCGGCCCGGCGCCATCTTCAGTGTAAATGTGGTCGGCTGGGGCCCGGCCCCGATAATCGATTTTTCCGAGACCCGTCCCTATACCGATGCCTTGCAGGATTGGAGGGGCTGGTGGGAGCAGGGCTTGGTAGATGCCGCCATGCTCATGGATTATAAACGGGAATGGATTGAAATCCAGGCCCTCGATTTTCGCAATTGGGCCGATTACACTCTAGGCCTGATGATGAAGAATCCGGGAGGCAGGCTGATGGTGGGGATCGGAGGTTACTTCAATCCTCAGGATGACGTGCTCGTCCAATACCGCGAAACAGTGGGGAGGGGTTTGGACGCATGCCTTTTCAGTTACGACCGGCCCACCCAGGAAGCCGCCGAAGCCCCAGGCCAACTTGGAGGCCACCAATCGCCCATATGGGCCATTATCGGAGAAGATGTCTACCCCGACTCGGCGTCTCCTCCCCCGCCGGACTGGCGCGGTCGACAATCCTACATCGCAGGTTATTTGAAGGACGCCTCCGGAAAACCCCTGGCCGGCATGGAGGTAGCCCTGCGGAAAACCAAGTACAAAGTGAAAAGCGATGGTTCCGGATTTTTTGCCTTTTACGCCCTACCACCCGGCAACTACCAGCTACGGGTTGCCGATCACCCTCTCGACGGCAAACCCATAAACGCCCAACCCGGAAAAGTAACTTGGCTTGATGAGGAATGATAAGGTGCAAAGGCACAAAGGCACAAAGGCACAAAGGGCAGAAAAATTATGACTTAGTCAGGGGCAACTGATTATTTTGAAGCAATTCAATAAAGTAGCGAATGCATATTCGAAAAATAGGCCGGGTTACCCCGATGAGCTGTATGCGAAGTTGCTTCAACTTAACGGCGGCAGGCGTTTCGCAAGGGTGGCTGATGTTGGCTGCGGTTCGGGTCAGTCTTCCTATGGTTTATTGAGAATAGCCGATTCAGTAATTGGGGTCGAGCCGGGTGATTCACTACGGAAACTCGCCGTAGAGAGGTATCCTTCAATTCTATTCAAGAAAGGAAGTGGGGAAAGTACTGGAATCGAGGATTCCTCATTGGATCTGGTCACCGTAGCAACCGCGTTCTATTGGATGGATATGCCGCGGGCTCTTTCAGAGTTTTCCCGGATACTGAAGCCTGGGGGAATCCTGAGTATCTATCGCTATGGATTTCCTCATTTGGATTCGAGCGGCGGCGACGTAGTTATGAGGCATATGAACGAAAATTGGGATTTCTATCGAGACCCCGTGCTTAAGTTAAGCGATCCTTCTTATGCCATAGTCCAATCCTCAGATCATTTTATCGATTCCGGTTTTGAGGTCTTTGAAAACCGAATTGCCATGGACGTAGAAGATTATGTTGGTTTCTTGTCTTCAACTTCGTATGTTTCAAAATATCTGGAAACGATCGAGGCCCCCTCCTCCTATACGGACAGGCTTACTCGGGAAATCTTGGATATGAACAGATCGCGTGTTGTGGAAGCCAATTTTGATATCACTTTTGTTTGGGCTATAAAGCCTGTTTTGCGCGACAGTTCTCGGGAAATGTAGGGTGAAAGCCTCTCCCAAGCATCCTGCTGGCGGACTTCGGGCCGAATTCCCGTCCTCATTGACGCTTCCGGCGCTATCGGCCGGGATAACTTCCGGTCTCTCTTTGCTGGTCGCTCAAGTGGCCTTCGGGACCTTCATATTCTCGGGAGCGCTGGCCCCGTATTCCTCCCAGGGAATCGGCCTGGTGCTGTTCGGCAACTTCGCCGCCTGTCTTCTCCTCGCCCTCGGGGGCGGATTTCGCGGCGCCATCGCCGGGCTGTCTCCCGTCCTCGTGCTGGCCATGGCCACCATTGCGGCCACCATGCCGGGGGATGGTCGGCAACTCTTCTCCACCACGGCCTTCGCGCTGATCGTCAGCGCCGCGGCCTCGGGGATATGCTGTCTCCTGGTCGGACGGTTTCGCCTCGCCAACCTGCTGCGTTTCATCCCCTTTCCCGTGGCGGGAGGATTCGTTGCCGGAATAGGGGGAGCCGTTTGCCTTGCTGCCATGTCCCTCATGGGGGCGGATCCGGGTTGGCCGATGGGCGCGCTGTTGGAACCCAAGGTATTGTGGACGTGGTTCCCGGGCCTCGCTTTCGGGATGGCCTTATACAGCGCCATGAAGCGTTGGAAAAATCCCTTCATCCTGCCCGTTAGCGTGTTGCTCGGCATAAGCGCCTACCACCTTGCACTTTCCAGCCTCGGCATTTCCGGCGAGGAAGCCCGGGAGGCGGGATTGCTGCTTGTCAGGACGGCACAAGGCAGTCTTTGGCCGGCAGTGTTTCCGTCTGATTTGGCACACGTGGATTGGTCCGCCATCCTCGGTCAGATACCGAACATGCTGACCTTGATCCTGATCGCCCTCATCTGCGTCATCCTGAATGTGGCCGGGCTGGAGGTAGCCGTGGACGAGGACCTGGACTGGGACCGCGAGTTCCAGGCCACGGGCCTTGCCAGCATCGTGGCCGGATTTGGCGGCGGGACCGTGGCCACCGTAATCGTTCCCGCATCCCTCCGCAGCAAGCTCTTCCGCGCCACCACCCGGCTGACCGGGGTGATCGCGGCCTGCGTCATCGGGGTTGCCCTGTTGCTTGGTGACGGGATGTTGGAATTTATTCCGACCGCATTTGTCGGCGGCATGCTGATCTTCGCCGGTCTCGGGATGCTGGACCAAGGGCTGGTGAGGACCCGCAAACGCCTGCCTGGATCGGAATACGCTATCATACTGCTGATCTTTGTCGTCATCATCTTCTTCGGTCTGCTCGAGGGTGTGGGAATCGGCGCGGTGGCCACTCTCCTTTTCTTCGCCGTACGTCTCAGTCGGGTAAATCCGATTGCATCGCATTATACCGCACGCGAGCGTCGGAGCAACAAAACCCGCTCCATCCCCGATCGCGCCATCCTCCAGGCACAGGGCGACAGGGGGCACGCCTACCGGCTTCAGGGATACATCTTCTTCGGCAGCATCGGTGTTCTGGCCGACCGTCTCAGGGATTCCCTGGACGGATCTTCGCGCCCTTCCTGTCTGATGATCGACTTCACCGAAGTCTCCGGGTTCGACTATTCGGCCGTGAGCGTAATGGCCAGGTTTGTGCAGAAAGCGCAAACTGCGAGGGTGCGACTGGTCCTGAGCGGTCTGTCTGAGAAACTGCGAATCAGTTTGCAGCGAAACATTGCTCCTTCCGTATTTGCGGACTTGCGATTGGAACTGAACGCCGACCTGGGCCTGGAACGCTGCGAGGAAATTATCATCGCGGGGTGGAGGGAAGATGCGGGCAAGATTGAGCAACGACGCGACTCCTTGCTGGAGCACACCGTCGACGACCTGGAACGCTATCTGGAGCAGCAGGTTCGCTTCGAGGACCTCATGGAAGCCCTTCAGCCGTGGCTGACCCCCAGACGATATGCCGCCGGGGATGTCCTGGCGGGACCGGATGCCCCACGCGAAGGTCTGCAGTTACTGGTATCGGGCCAGGCTTCCGTCCAGGATTCCGAGGGCCAGCGACTCCGCCAGTGCAGCCCTGGCGACGCGATCTGGCCGGCCGCCGACACGAAGACCACGGTTGTTGCGGAAAAATCCTGCACTGCGATGCTGCTTACCCCCGGAGCCCGACGCTGGTTGGAGGAACACGAACAAGGGCTGACAATCGAGCTGTATCGATACCTGCTCGCCGAAGAATTCGGGGCTGAAAGGGACTAGCGTGGTGTCCCTGAAATAAACCACCACAGAGAGGGAGAAACCACGGATTACACGGATGGGCACGGATAGAAATTTTAACGCCAACGGCGTTGAACTCCAAAGCCCAGTGTCGCGTAGCGCACGCTGGGTAGGAAAAGGAAAAAATTACGAACCCCAACGGGGTTCCACAAAATTGGTGATCGTAATGGGGAAAATCCTGAAGGCTAATTCATAGGAAAAAGTCTTTCCATGGTGGGAATGAATTAACGGGACACTACACTAGCGCGCATTTCTCCCAAATTCGTAGCGAGCGATCGAAGACCGAGTTTACCTTTTCCTACCCAGCGTGCCCTGCGCGAAGTGGAACTGCGCCATGGCATCATCGCGAAGTTGTCCAAGTTATCGGCGCGGCAGGGATGCCATCGCCCTACCCACGCGGCGCGGCAGGGATGCCGTCGCCCTACCATTTATTCGGGCCTTGGTAGGGCAAGAGCATCCTTGCTCTGCCGCGTGCATTTCGAAAAAGGTGGTTTTCGGCAACCGGGGATATCAGGGTTCGCTGATCCGAACGCGGAAAAAAGCGTCCGCCGAATAGGGCCCCGAAACCTTCGCGGAGGCGATCGACTCGTCTCCAACTTGAATCGGATTACCCGGCACCCGCCACTCCTCCCAGGTTTCGAGGTCCCGACTCATTTCCATGGTGTAGATACGATTCTGCGAAACCGGAAACTCCATGGAGAACGCTCCATGAACGAGCCCGGCCTCAGGCTTCCAGATGCTCCCGGAGTCGAGAGCATCCGTCGAAGTCAAATACTCGAAGCGGTTTGTTGCGCCATCCGAATCGGGATCGGCCCCAGGGTCTGCTTCCATGGATTCGGGATTGGGGAAAGCGTCATCCTGCCAAAGGACGAATCCCTCCGAAATCGATGAAATCCATTCCTCAATCAGTGCGATTGCCTGGGGATCCAACTCGTTGGTGGCCACGTTGGGCATTCGTGAAAAACCGTGCGTTTCACTAATGCGGCTCAATAGAACCGAGGACTCGGGATCCCCCGGGATCACGAGTCTGCGATTGGGTTGGCCCCCGTCGTTGAGAGGAATTCCCCCTATCAAGCCCGTTTCCAATAACCCGACGTGCGGCCGCGCATCCCAAGTGGTCGAAGCAATGGCGCCGGGCTGATGGCAGGAAACACAATTCACTGCCAAGTAGGAGCGAACGCGGGCCAATAGGGAGGCTTTCGCATCACCTGCCGAATAAAACCTTGGCAGGTCCTCGGTGTCGTCCATAGCCGCATCCAGAATTCCAATCTCGCTCAGATACTGTAAAAGATTACGTTGTTGACCATCGATCACCTGTGCCCGGTTCAGTTGCCTGGTATTGAAACTCAAAGCGTATCCGGCGCCCGGGGTATGGCATTGCAGACATTCCGTTCGACCGGGAATACGCCAGGTCTGCCTCACCTCGCCCCCTTCCGTCTGCACCGAATAATCGATGTCGACCCCTTCCTCATCCACCAGGGTCGCTTCCGTACCGGCTTCATTCCAACGATAACTTAGACCATAAACCCCATTTTCCGTTTTGACCAGAAAGCGGGTCTCCACCCGCACGGCGGATTCCGGATTATTCCGCTCCAATGGCAAATCGAAATGCTTTATCCAAACCGTCTCCGTCGGAAAGACCCAGGGTTGATTCCGGTCGTAGCCAATAGTGGCATTCGGAACGGCCACCCAGCGGGACTTGATGCCATAGTCGGACCAAAACGACAGGTTGGGTTCATAGGCCAAAATCCCATCTTCCGGCTCCAGACTGACGAGCGATTTGAAGGCCCCGGTTTTCGATAAGGTGGCGGGAAATGCAGGTTCCGGCCCTCCGTCTCCGCGCACCAATCGCCGAATATTCCCATCCCCCCCGGAAATGAGCACGTCCCCGTTGGAAGGATCCAGACCGTACTCGTAATGCCTGGGATAGTTCGTTATCGGTATGCGGTCATACCCTCCGTCTCTTTCGATCAGAGCCCAGACGTGACCAAATTCGTAATCACCAAAAATATAGGCCCCCTCCAGCTCGGGAAACCGAGTCCCGCGGTAAACGACGCCGCCCGTGACGGATTGGCCATCGCTTCGGGGATAATCATGAATCGGATCCAGCAATTCGCCGAAGGCCGGAGGCGGAACCAGATTCCCCGGCCCATTGCGGAAGGCGATGAACCCTTCCCGAATGGCCCAGCCGTAGTTGCCGCCTTTTACGATGATATCGACCTCTTCGCGGGTTACCTGCCCCACGTCCCCGGTAAATAACCGCCCGGTGGGATTGTCGAAAGCCATCCGCCAGGGGTTGCGCAGACCAATGGCATAGAACTCGAGGCGAAGATCCGAGTCCGGATTTGCTCCCGCCAACTGCCACTCCGCCACAAGTGGATTGTCGATGGGAACGCGGTAAAAGGCCTCACCTCGGCTATCGCGGGGAACGGCAGGATGATTGGTGGGCTCGATGTTGCCCGGAAGCTTATCGACGTCCAATCGGACGATGCCGGCAAAAAAGTCCTTGGTCACATGTTGGCTGTTGCCCCATCGATCGTTGGCTCCACCTTCGTCCCCGAGCGCCACATACAAATAGCCGTCGGGACCAAAATGAATATCCCCGCCGTTGTGGTTGTTGGCTTGGTCGATTTGATCGAAATAGATGATCTCGGTAGTCGGGTCCGCCGTTATCGGATTTTCCCCCGTTACCAAAAAACTGGATACCCGATTGCGCCGGATGCCCTGCAAATTGTGAGTATAAAAGACGAAAATCCGCTTGGTCTCGGTATAACGCGGATGAAAAGCCAGACCCAACAAACCGTTTTCCCCGTTTGTGGTGACCGAGCGAATGCTCGACAGGTCCAGCACGTATTCGGTTTGAATGGTATTTTGGGACAAATCGGTGATCACCCGAATCCTGCCCGCTCGTTCCGCTATGAAAAGCTGGTTGGTCTCCCCCGGGGGGTGCGCCAGCGCTATGGGGGCATTGAATTGATTCCAGGCAATTTCCAACTCGTAGATCCCCGTGGGCAAGCGGGTCGGCAGCGTCAGGGTATTGTTGATGACACGCTGGCCCGGCAGACAATTAGCAAAAAGGAGGGCGTAAACCGCGACGGACCGGACCCATCCGATCCGGAAACCGCTCACCCAGTCCATAAGAGCCCCAAACGTCATTATTACTCGGCGTAGCAAAATGTTTATAAACAAATATTTATGTAACAACTCAGGCCTCCGTAGCCTAGCCCGTCGGAAAGTATAGGAATGAAATAGGGCTTTCCTTCAAGGATGAAAAATGAAGACAGAAGGAAGAAGGCTGAATAAAGAAGCCACTTTTGAGCTTCCAGTATCCAGGAATCTGTTGATGTAGGCAAACATGTCCTGACGCTGTGCCGTGCGTAGCATTGCGGAGCACGGTTTGGGCGAAGCGCTAACTTACACCTACTTTCCATTTACTCTTTCCACTTGGCGCCACCGGCGCCCCTCCTCTCAGCAACTCAGCTTCTCTGATCCTTTGCGCTTTTTGCGTTCTTTTGCGGCTATTTGTCCAAATCCGTGCTTATCCGTGTTTTCCGTGGTCAATTCCTCCTTCCCGAGCCTTGCGAACTGCCCGCCACTGCTTCGGCCATTTCACCCAAGGAAAAGAAAATGTAGTCGATGGCCGGCATAACTTCCACCTGCTCGGTTGCGCCCCAATTTCCGCCCTCGGACAGTCGCTGTCGGTCAATCCAAGCGTTAGCCAATCCGAACTTCTTTGCCGGTATATGGTCGTGATAGAGGCTCTGGGCGGTGTGCAGGACCTCTGTTCGTTCCAGCCCCAGATCCGACTTCAGGTGGGCGAGCAGGTACTCGAAGTTGGCGTCGGCCGGCTTGAAGGAACCAATGTCCTCCGCCGTGTAAACGGCGTCAAATTCGACGCCCATCTTGCGGATCGAGACGGCGATGCCGTCGCGGTGAACGTTGGAAATGATAACGAGTTTGTAGTATTGCTTAAGGATTCGCAGCGCATCGGCGGTGTCCGGGAAGGCGGGCCAGTGCGGCAAAGAGGCGCCAAACGCTGCGTCCAATCGGCCGTTGGTCTTCAGGCCGAGACGCTTGGCCATGCGCGCGTGCACCAGGGCGAGAAGGTCCGGATAGCAAAGGCCGGGGGTGGTTTGCTCCTGTCGACTCTCACATTGAGCGAAAACGCGGAGCACGGCCTCTCGCCTGAGATCCGTGGCTGAGCTCTGCATCAAAAGCGGCTGGAATGCATCCCAGATTCCGCTCTCCCAGTCGATCAGGGTACCATAGCAGTCGAAGGTCAGGACGCGGTAGTCGGTCAGTTGGCGCATTCGCCGGTTTCCTTTGAAGTGGATGTCCGGGAAAATTCTAATTGTCCATTGGCGCCAACGGCGCCCATAGCGCCCCTTCTCGTGCTTCCGCCTTCATGCATTACGGCGTGACAAGCAGCGAGATTCGTCTCCGGCCCGCCTCTATTACCTGTCGCCCCGCGCCAAACCCAGGCCCATGGGAACCGACAGCAGCGGCAGCGCCACGTCGATGAACGCCCACAATAAAGAGGCGGTATCGGCTCCGATGGCCGTAAACCCGGGACTTAGGAGGTTGAACCAGTTCCAGAAGAACAGAATGCCAACAAAGAGGAATCCATAGAGTTGCACATTGGCAGCCAGGTAGGCGCGGCTGATTGGCGCACCGCTGCCCTTGCGTGCAATGGCTCTGGTGCGCAGGCAGCTGAAGATCACGCCCAATATGACTGCCAACGCGGTCAAGGGGTTGATGAAGCTCCATACCGGACTATACGGATTGGCTTCGCTTGAGACATGATACAAAGGCTCGATTATGGTGTGAACTGCCACCACGATCCCAACAGCCACGAGAAATAAGCCGACGACTGGTCTGATCGCGTTCATAGGCCGTTCTCCCTTGAAGAATACTTATACATACACCGATGGTTGAATTTTCAGATACAGGGAATCGAATAGGATCGGGCAGTTGAGGGCAAACAATTTCGAAAACCTTCGGCGCTACGTTTTCATGATGGTTGACGTAATACCAAAAATCCTTTTGAGTGCTGCACCTGGAAACTTATTCTATTGAAAACCCTGACTTGAATAAACCCGCATGAATAACCAAACCGATCAAACCGTAATAGACCAGGTCAAGAAAATCGTTGCCGAAACACAGGATAGCATCGACGGAATAACGGATGAATGTATCCTGGCAATTACTCAAAAGGGACCCAGCAAGACCTCCCATCCCAAGATGCAGCCGTTAAGGATTCTCATCAAGTTTGGGAACCAGTTTGCCCAATTGGGCGAAAGAATCATATCGGAACTGGAGTCGGGGTCTGCCTCCAGATAAGAGTGGGAGCTGTTATACCGATTCAACGGGACCGGCCTTGATCCCGTCCTCCGCTCTCCCTCTGTGTCTTCCAAGTCACGCCGTAGACCTTCGGCGAAGGCGGATGTGCCCTCTCCCCACTCCACCACTTCTTTCCTTTCGATCACGATCATGATCACGATCACGATCACGATTAATCTCAGAACCTTCAGCCTTTCTTCCTCTCCTTCTCAGCATCTCAGTACCTCGGAATCTCAGCATCTTAAATTTAATTCCTAATTGGCGCCCTCCCCGTCACGCCGTAGCCCCAGCGGGCGAAGGCGGATGTGCCCTCTGTGGTTAGACCCCTTCCTCCGCTTCCGGCAGCGGGCTAGTCCCATACCGCTTCGTCCAGGAAACAGCCGGTGTCGTATTCGTCAGCCGTAAACGAGATCTTCCCGCACCACCGCGGAAATGAAGCCACCCTTCCGCCGCTCACCGTCACCTCGTAGCTCCCGTCGGGGTTCTTGGCTACGCTCACGCTGACACCCCCGCCGATCTCCCGGCTGCCGCCGTCCGCAATGAGGGAGTAATCGTCCCTGCCCCGGCCCACGTCCCCGAGGAAATTCGGGTTGTCCCTGTTGTAGAGGGCCGGGCCGAACCGCGCGTTAATACCGGTGCCCACCGTCTGGTCGTAGCGGCTAACCAGCACCCCTTCGTACCTGCGCGGCCGCCACCCTCCCTGCGCGGACGGATCGTAGACCACCTTCGAGGAGATCTTGAATTCTTCGGTTCGCTCCTCCAGAACTTCCAGCGTGGTAAAAGCATAGCGGCGCCCCGAATGGATGACGAGGAATTGGTACCCTTCCTCGAAAGGTTCGCTCAGCGTGTAGGTGGCGCTGTCCTCGAGGTGCAGGGCTACGTCCTCGGGGTCGATCCAGCCGGCCGTGTAGCGGTTGATCGCCAGGGTCGAGGGCAGGTCGTGACTCCATCCAATATCGGGAGACACGTAGAGGCGCGCCATCACGTCGTAGAAGTTGCTGTATGGGTTGGGTCCTTGAAGCTCATCCCCGGGAAGCGGCCGCCACGGGACCTCCGCAAACGAATGCGGCCAGAACATCCAGCCGTGGCCGATCTCGTGCACGATCAGTTCCATGTTCCCGTCTCGAAAACTTGCCAAGCCAAAGAAAGCCCAGCCGTTATACGCGCCGCCCCCCGTATTGGCGGCGACGTCGCTGAGACGGATGCGGTTCAACCCGCCAGGCGCCCCGTGTTCGCAGCCTTCGAGGCATGCCCCTGCCAGCCGGAACTGTTCATCGTTCAACGCCGTGGGCGAGCCATCTCCGGGCACGTCGAATTCGTTGCCGGCGTGGAAAGTGATGCGGAAACGATCCTGCGACACCCGTCTGTACCAGGCCGCAACGTAGGTGTTCAGGAGCGAAACCGCTTCAGCCATGCTGAAGTCGACCCGGGCGCCGTCATCCATGGACCATCCGGTAGCGTCCTCCGGCACGCGCCCGATGTCGACGTAGATGTCCAGATCTCCCAGGGAGTACCAGGTCGGATCGGCCGGCGGGTCCAAATGGAAGGAGTCAGGGTATTTATCCAGCGCAGTGCACCCGGTGAACCCCATGTGCCCATACCGCAAATAGCTCCCGTTTCCAAAGTAGCGGATCAGCGAAAGGGAATCGGAACCGCCCGGATCCATCAACCCGGCGCTCAGCCATGGAGAGGTCTTTTTCTCTTCCTGATAGCAGGAATAAGGCTCCGACTCCTTCCACCACGGCTCGGATTCCAGCTCGTTCCAGCGGGCAAAAGGATTCCCGGATTCCATATTATCGATGTACTCGCCCGCGTCGCTGCCCAGATCGCTGGCCCTGTCGTTCCCCCGCAGGTCATTGCCGATAATGCGGTAGTCGGTCATGTCGCTGGTGGTCATTATCCCGGTAAGGTTCCCGCCAATGGTGTTTTCCTCTACCACGAATCCAGCGCTGCGCGTGGCCTGAACGCCCACCCTGCTGCCGGTAATGTAGTTCTTTCTAAGGTAAAGGCTGTTCCCCCCGCCGTTGTGTATCTTGATTCCCGCATCCGCGTTATCCCTCAAATCGTTGGCATCGATAAACTGAACGTGGGATCCTTGAATCACCTCTACCCCGATCTGGTAACCTCGGACCTCATTGTGGTGGATCCAGTTTCCCGGACCGGAATTGTCGTGGGTCGATCCGGTGTTGCCGATTCCGAACCCGGCCGGGGTCCCGACTTCGGACGAATCACTATCCCAATAGGCCAGATTGAAACGGAGTTCATTGGCGTATTCATCCTCGCCATGCAGATCGTAAGCGTCCTCGGTGGTCTCGAAACAGGCGTTGTTTTCCACCAGGTTGTTGTGGGCGGAATATTGCAGGAGCACTCCATGCCGGATTACCGGGCCGATCCTGCAACCGGTGATCCAGTTGTTGTGACAACCGGGTCCGTGGAGTTCGACGCCATAACCACGTCCTCCCCCGCCCAACTCGGTGGCATTCAGAATACGGCAGTTTTCCACCTTCACGTGCTTGGTCGACCGCAATCGAATGCCCTGACGAGCAAATCCTTCGATGCGCAAATCCTTCAGCCATATCCGTTCGGGTCCGGGTTGATACGACAATCCGACTTCCACTCCGTACCAGAGCATTTCATCCGTACCCAATACCGCAAACCCGGCCAAGGTAACGTCATCGGTGGCGGGAGAAAGCTTGAAGGCCGAAGCAATTCCGGAAGTATGAAACACCGGCTCTGCCTCGGAGGCGGCTCGAATGGTCGCACCGCTGGGAACTACCACCGTGGTCTTCAGATGATAGTTCCCGCCTTCAACCTCCAGGATATCGCCGAAGGCCATGGCGGCGAGGGCCGATCGAATGGCAATGGCATCATCATCTTCCTGAGCCCCGGGCGTCGCTCCGAAATCCGACAAGCTGAAGACGCTGCCCGTCCCGTTTTCAGGCATTCTGAAAACCTCGGTGAGGCCAATTTCCCGAGGTGGTATGGAAAACCGGGTCGGCGCTATGCGCGCAAACCTTCTGCCATATTCATTCGCTTGCAAAACGAGGCTCAACTCACCTTCCCAATCGGATTGAAGATACTTGTAAAAGCTCCAGTTCTCCAAATCAGTCGATTCCTGCACTTCGTAGGTTACCTGCGGGATGGCTGGAAACCTCACTAACAGGCCATCCCTTTCCTTCCTCCCCTTCAAGACGGGAACAGTCAAAGGCGGGAGATCACCGTAGCGTCGAACCCCCCGGCCCCAACCCGAAGCGAGTTCCGTTTCACCGAGAGCCACGATCCGGTATTCCCATTCAGTCCCCGCATCGGCGCTGGAATCCAAATAGTGCGTGCGGTTGGCCTCAACCACCGCCAGCGCTTCAAAATCCGTAGCGCCCACCGCCCGCCTCTCCACCCGGAATCCCGATTCGTTATTCGAGTAATCGCTCCAATTGACCGAAATTCCCCCACCTGGAATTCCGTAAACCGCAACCTTGCCAGGGGGGAGTTCAGGAGGCGCCTCAACGTCGCCGAAAGTTCGGGTCACCGCAATGTTGTCCACCCGGAATACGCCGATGTTATTCCCTTCCCGCGATTCATCCCGGTGGCGAACCGCGATCCCCCGCATGCCGAGAAAGGCGCCATCGTTCGCTACGACATGCGCGTCGCTCTCCGCTTGCGGATCGATGTACAATTTCACCGTCTCGGCCTCGAAGTCACTCTGCGCCAACACGGTCAGTTTTGTCCCCTCAGCCCAATCCGCAGGATAGTAAACGGCGTCGAACCGACTGCCCGATTGTTTGGTGATCCCCAATCTGAAGCGGTCGGGAACAATACCCCCTTGCCCGTCCGGCACCGCCGCAATGAATACCCTGGACCGATAGCCATTGCCGCCGTTCCACAAGGCCAGAAAAATGCCCGCCGTATTTTCCGTGCCGATGGGCGCTTCCGTAACCTCCAGATCGAAATAGGTGTACAAGGATCCGGAACTGATTGCCGATGTAGCGAATGCGGCGCCATAATAGCCGTTATTCACCGGGTCGGCTACCTGGCCCGTGAAATCCCAGGCCAGTTGCCCGTCCACCACCTGTAAATTCGGGTTGGCCGAATCCGTTGTCGTGGGAGTCCAGCGCCGTGAGGAGGCCTGGGTCAACTCCCCGTTGTCGTAATCAAAACGCTCCAGGAAAAGTGCTTCCCCATAGGCGGAGCCACAAGGCAGGAAAACCAGGCAGGCAAAACGCCAAACCCAGGTCCGAAACCGCTCTCGCATGGAACGAAAGATACAAAATGCAACCGGCAGCCTGCAAGGTTACAAGTCGGGGCCATACCCCCTCCTCCGCTCTCCCTCTGTGCCTTCCCTGTCACGCCGTAGACCTTCGGCGAAGGCGGATGGCACTTCACCCCGCTTATTCCCAAACCGCTTCGTCCAGGAAACAGCCGGTATCGTATTCGTCTGCGGAAAACGAGAACTTGTTGCACCAACGCTCGAATGAAGCCACCTTTCCGCCGCTCACGGTCACCTCGTAGCTCCCGTCGGGGTTCTTGGCCACGCTTACGCTGACGCCCCCGCCGATCTCCCGGCTGCCGCCGTCCGCAATGAGGGAGTAATCATCCCTGCCCCAGCCCACGTCCTCAAGGAATTTCGGGTTGTCCTTGTTGTAGAAGGCCGGGCCGAATCGCGCGTATAATCCAGTGCCCACCGTCTGGTCGTAGCGGCTCACCAGCACGCCTTCGTAGCGGCGCGACCGCCGCCCTCCAGATGCGGACGGGTCGTAGACGACCTTCGCGGGAATCTTGAATTCTTCGGTTCGCTCCTCCAGAACTTCCAAAGTCGTAAATGCATAGCGGCGACCCGAATGTATGACGAGAAACTGGTATCCGTCCTCGAATGGTTTGCTCAGGGTGTAGGTGCCGCTGTCCTCCAGGTGCAGCGCCACGTCCTCGGGGTCGATCCAGCCGGCCGTGTAGCGGTTGATCGCCAACGTCGAGGGCAGATCGTGACTCCATCCAATATCGGGAGACACCATCAGGCTCGCCATCACGTCGTAGAAGTTGCTGTATTGTTCTGGTAATTGCAGCTCCTCGTCGGCATACGCCCGCCAAGGGACCTCCGCAAACGAATGCGGCCAGAACATCCAGCCGTGGCCGATCTCGTGGACGATGACTTCCATGTTCCCGTCTCGAAAACTGCCCAGGCCAAACTGGGCCCAACCGTTATAAGCGCTACCCCCCGTATCGGCCTCGACGTCGCTGACCCGGATGCGGTGCAACCCGCCGGGGGCGCCATAGGGGAGACCCTCCCGGTAAGCTCCTGCCAGCCGATACTGTTCATCGTTCGCCGCCGTCGGCGAACCGTCCCCGGGCACAACGAATTCGTTGCCCGCCTGAAAAGTGATGCGGAACCGGTCCTGCGAAACCCGCCTGAACCAGGCCGCAACGTAGGTGTTGAGGAGATCGACCGCCTCGACCATGCTCATGTCCACCCGGGCGCCGTCATCCTCAAACCATCCGGTCGCGTCCTTCGGCACCCGCGATATGTCGACGTAGATGTCCAGATCGCCCAGGGAATAGTAGGTCGGATCGGCCGGCGGATCCAGGTGGAATATGTCCGGGTATTTATCCACCTCCGTGCACCCGGAAAATCCCATGTGCCCATACCGCAAATAGCTCCCGTTTCCATAGTAGCGGATCAGCGAAAGGGAATCGGAGCCGCCCAGATCGATCAGTCCCGCATCGAGCCACGGAGAGGACTCATTCCATTTCTGTTGGCAAGTGTAGGGCGTCGACTCCATCCACCACGACTCGGGCTCCAGATCGTTCCAACGGGCAAACGGATCCTCGGATCCCGGATTATCGGCAAACTCTCCCAGATCGCTGCCCAAATCCTTGGCCGTGCCGTTCCCGCGCAGATTGTTGCCGATAATCCGATAGTCGGTCATGTCGCTGGTGGTCATTATCCCGATATCGTTCCCGCCTATGGTGTTTCCCTCTGCCACAAAACCGGCCGAACGGGTGGCCCGCACCCCCACTCCACTGCCGGAAATGGAATTCCCCCTCAAGTAAAGGCTGTTCCCCCCGCCGTTGTGTATCATTATTCCCGCTATCGCGTTGTCCTGCAAATCGTTGGAATCGATGAACTGAACGTGGGACCCCTGAATCACCTCCACCCCGATCTGGTAACCCCGAACCTCATTGTGGTGGATCCAGTTTCCCGGACCGGAATTGTCGTGCGTCGACCCGGTGTTGCCCACCCCGAACCCGGCCGGGGTCCCGACTTCGGACGAATCGCCCTCCCAATAGGCCAGGTTGAACCTGAGTTCATTGGCGTATTCATCTTCGCCATGCAGATCGTAAGCGTCCTCCGTGGTCTCGAAACAGGTGTTGTTTTCGACCAGGTTGTTATGGGTGGAATATTGCAGGAGCACTCCATGCCGGATTACCGGGCCGATCCGGCAACCCGTAATCCAGTTGTTGTTCGAGCCGGCTCCGTCGACTTCGACCCCATAACCGTGTCCTCCCCCGCCCAGGTTGGTGGCGTTCAATATGCGGCAGTTTTCCACTTTCGCGTGCTTGGTCGACCGCAAGCGGATGCCATGACGGGCAAAGCCTTCGATGCGCAAATCCTTCAGCCATACCCGTTCCGGGCCGCGTTGATTTGGCTGGCCCACGTCCACTCCGTAGCTGAGCAATCCATCCGTGCCCATTATGGCAAATCCAGCCATTGTAACGTCGTGGCTGGAGGGAGAAATCCTGAAGGCCGAAGAAACCCCAACGGTGTAAAACACCGCCTCCCTGTCGGATGAAGCGCGGAGGGTCATCCCGCTGGGCAGCGTCACCGTCGTCTTCAGGTGATAGTTCCCGCCTTCCACCTCCAAGACATCGCCGAAGGCCATGGCGGCAAACGCAGACCGAATTGCAATGGCGTCGTCATCATCCGGAACGCCGGGCGTCGCTCCGAAATCCGAGAGGCTAAAGACCCTGCCCGTCCCGTTTTCAGGCATCTTAAATACCTCGGTAAGACCGATTTTCAGGGGCGGTAGGGACAACCGGGTCCCTGCTACGCGCGCAAACCTTCTGCCCGATTCACCGGCCTCCAATAAAGCGCTCAACTCAACTGCTGAATCGGCTTGAAGGTACTTGAAAAAATCCCAGTTCTCCAAATCGAACGATTCCTGCAATTCGTAGGTTACCTGCGGGATGGCTGGAAATCCCAATAACAGCCCGCCGTCTTCCTGCTTCGTCGTCAGGTCGGGCGCCGTCAATGGCGGTGGATCGTCGTAGCGTTGAACCCTTTGGCCCCAACCCGAAACGAGTTCCGTGTCGCCGAGCGCCACGATCCGGTATTCCATTTCCAGCTCCCGGAAGGGACTCACATCCAAATAATGCGTACGGTTGGCCTCGACCACCGCGATCGTCGCAAAATCCGCATCCCCTACCACCCGCCTGTCCACCCGGAAACCGGATTCGTTATTCGAGTTATCGCTCCAATTTACCGAGATTCCCCCGCCTGGAACACCGTAAACCGCAACCCTGCTGGGCGGGAGATCGGGAGGCGCCTCCACGTCGCCAAAGGTTTGCGTCACCGCGATGTTGTCCACCCGGAATACGCCGATGTTATTCCCTTCCCGCGATTCATCCCGGTGGCGAACCGCGATCCCCCGCATGCCGAGAAAGGCGCCATCGTTCGCTACGACATGCGTGTCGCTCTCCGTTTTCGGATCGATGTACAATTTCACCGTCTCGGCCTCGAAATCACTCTGGACCAACACGATCAATTTTGTCCCCTCAGCCCATTCCGCAGGATAGTAAACGGCGTCGAACCGACTGCCCGATTGTTTGGTGATCCCCAATCTGAAGCGGTCGGGAACAATACCCCCTTCCCCGTCCGGCACCGCCGCAATGAATACCCTTGACCGATAGCCATTGCCGCCGTTCCACAAGGCCAGAAAAATGCCCGCCGTATTTTCCGTGCCGATGGGCGCTTCCGTAACCTCCAGATCGAAATAGGTGTACAAGGATCCGGAACTGATTGCCGATGTAGCGAATGCGGCGCCATAATAGCCGTTGTTCACCGGGTCGGCTACCTGACCGGTGAAATCCCAGGCCAGTTGCCCGTCCACCACCTGCAAATTCGGGTTGGCCGAATCCGTGGTCGTGGGAGTCCAGCGCCGTGAGGAGGCCTGGGTCAACTCCCCGTTGTCGTAATCAAAACGCTCCAGGAAAAGAGCTTCCCCATAGGCGGAGCCACATGGCAGAAAAGCCAGACAGGCAAAACGCCAAACCCAGGTCCGGAACCACTCTCTCATGGAACCAAAGATACAAAATTCACCGGACAACCTGCAAGGTAACAAGTCGGGGTCAAGCCCCTTCTCACTCCACCACTTCTTTCCTTTCGATCACGATCATGATTAAGATCACGATCACGATTAATCTCAGAACCTTCAGCCTTTCTTCCTCTCCTTCTCAGCATCTCAGTACCTCGGAATCTCAGCATCCAGCATCCAGCACCCAGCATCTCTTTCCCTTCTCCCTTCTTCCTTCTTCCTTCTTCCTTTAATTCCCTTTAGCCTTTAGCCTTAATAAGTCATGAGAGCGATGATCCTGCCCAAGATCGTCTCCCTGAAGGAAACCGAAGAACCCTTGCGCCTGGTAGACCTGCCGAGGCCCGTTCCCCGGGCGGGGGAAATCCTCATCCATGTTTCAACCTGCGGGGTTTGCCATACCGAGTTGGACGAAATCGAAGGGCGGTTGACACCGCCGCAACTCCCCGTCGTTCCAGGTCATCAGGTGGTAGGTCGCGTGGCTGAAACCGGAAGAGGCGTTTCCCGCCACCAACCGGGAGACCGGGTAGGCGTTGGCTGGATCCATTCCTCCACGGGAGAAAAAGACGAAAATTTGAGCGAACGCTTTCGCGCCACCGGTTGCCATGCCAACGGCGGATATGCCGAATATATGACCGTGGGAGAGCATTACGCTTATCCCCTCCCGGAAGTTTTCGGAGATGCCGAAGCCGCTCCCCTGCTCTGCGCCGGCGCTATCGGCTACCGCGCCCTCCGCCTGTGCAACTTGTCCGATGGAGACATCCTCGGCCTGATGGGATTCGGCGGATCCGCCCACGTTGTCATCCAGTTGGCCCGCTACCTCTATCCGCATTCGCAAATCTGCGTCTTCGCCCGGAAACCTCGAATCCGCGCCTTTGCCGAGGACCTGGGCGCCCACTGGACCGGAGACGTGAACGATCGGCCCCCCGCGGCCTTAAACGCCGTAATCGATACCACCCCGGCCTGGCGGCCCGTCTTGAAAAGCCTGGCCAACCTGCTTCCCGGGGGCCGACTTGTAGTAAACGCCATTCGCAAGGAAGATGCCGACAAGCCTGAATTGCTCCAACTCAGTTACCACCGACACCTCTGGATGGAGCGTGAAATCAAATCGGTGGCAAATATCACCCGCCACGATATCGCCGCGTTCCTGCCCCTGGCGGCGGAAATCCCCATCAGAACCAAAGTTTCCATCTATCCCCTGGAAGCGGCCAACCGCGCCATCATGGACCTCAAACGAGCCCGCCTTCGCGGCGCCGCCGTATTGAAAATTAGTTAGACATCAGGTAACTACTCAGGACCTCATTGAGGATTCGTATCCGGCGTCTACCTGCGCCCAGTTGGTTGCGATGACTTTTGAATACCCACGGTCGGCGGGTATTTTTTCGGAACGCTGTTCTTAAGTCCTCAAAAAATGGGAGTTCTTACCTATTGAATGATAAAGATTCAAAAGCGGCGTTGCGAAGACGCAGTCCCCCTACCAATAAATTCAAGCGTGGTAGGGCAAGAGCATCCCTGCTCTGCCGTTCGTCGTTGTCAGCCAAAAAACCATCTGAGTAGTTACGACATCAGATCCATGGTCTTTTTCCACCCAGCACCCAGCACACGGCGCTTCGCGCCGAGGGGAAAGAGGGAAGAGGAAAGAGAAAAGAATAGGCACAAAGCGAGGCGCTTCGCGTCACTGAACTCTGATCTCTTTTCTCTGACAACTAATTTATTTGACTCTCGGAAGGATCGCCAACCTGCGCAGAACCCAGAACCCAGAACCCAGAACCCAGAACCCAGAACCCAGAACCCAGAACCCAGAACCCAGAACCCAGAACCCAGAACCCAGAACCCAGAACCCAGAACCCAGAACCCAGATCCAAGCATCTCGGCAACTCTTATCCCTTTATGCGCTTTTTGCGTTCTTTTGCGGCTATTAATCTCCTGCTCGCAAAGCGATCCTGTTCCGGTGCAGCCGGATCAAGCGTAGCGTTGTTAGAAAAATTCCTCCTTCCTCATTCCTAGTTGGCGCACTCCCTGTCACGCCGTAGACCTTCGGCGAAGGCGGATGGGCGCCTTCCATCCATGTTTTTTTGGTCGATCACGATCACGATCACGATCAAGATCACGATGATTTTCCCTCATTCCTAATTGGCGCCCCTGGGCGCCTCATATCCTGTCTATCCTGTCCATCCGTATAACCCATGGTTCATCTTCTTCCCACTTTGTGCATTTTCCTCCCCAATTCCCTACCTTCTCCCTTTGGGGGAAGGCCAGGATGGGGGTTGCAACGCAATAATTCCTAATCCATGTAACCCATGGTTCATACCCCTTCCGCCACTCCATCACTCCATCACTCCACTATTCCTTCTCTCATTCTCCACTTTGTGCCTCTGTGCCTCTGTGCCTTCCCTGTCACGCCGTAGACCTTCGGCGAAGGCGGATGTGCCATCTCGCCCTAGCGAGATCTTATTCCTAATTGGCGCCTCTCCCCCATTCCATCATTCCATCACTCCACCATTCCATCACTCCTCTCTCTGTGTTCTCCGTGTCCTCTGTGGTTAATCTTCTCTCCAATTCCCGATTTTTCATCCTTCCGGTCATCTCGGTCGCCCTGCTCCTCCTCCCCCACTCCGCCTGCAAACCGGGCCAATCCATCGTAGAACAGGCCAAAGCCAACCAGGTTTTCCACGCCGGCAACGGCCAGGAACCGCAGGAACTCGATCCCCATATCATTACCGGGGTCAGTGAAATCAAAATCCTGTCCGCCCTGTTCGAAGGCCTCGTCGGACAGGACCCGACCAACCTCGACCCCATCCCCGGAGCGGCGGAATCCTGGGACATCTCCCCCGACGGCCTGTCCTATACCTTCCACCTGAGACCCGACCTGAAATGGAGCGATGGGCAACCCCTCAAGGCAACGGATTTCGCCTACAGCTTTCAAAGAGCGCTCACCCCCGAGGTGGCCGCGCCCAATGCCTATCTCCTCTACGTCCTGAAAAACGCCGCCGCCTGTTACCGGGGCGAAGTCCCCTTCGAGGACGTGGGCGTAAAGGCCCTGGACGACCGCACCCTGGAATTGCAATTGAGCCATCCCGCCCCCTACCTGCTCAGCCTGCTGGCCCACCCCATCTGTTTTCCCGTGCAGCGGGAAACCGTGGCTTCGGAGGGAGAGGCCCTGGGCCGGTCCCCCGGCTGGACCCGTCCAGGGAAATTGGTGTCCAACGGCCCCTTCCAGTTGAGCGACTGGAAAGTCAACGGCTACGTCCACGTCGTGAAAAACCCATACTATTGGGATACGGACCAGACCCGGCTCAACCAGATCTTCTTCTATCCCACCGAGAGCCGCGAAGCGGAGGAACGCGCCTTTCGCGCCGGCCAATTGCACCTCACCGAGGCCATGCCCGTTTCCAAAGTGGGATTCTACCGCGATCAGGATCATCCCTCCCTGCAAATCGAACCCTATCTGGGGACCTATTACCTCCAACTTAACACCCGCAAACCGCCCCTGTCCGACGCCCGGGTGCGCCGGGCCCTGGGACTGGCCATCGACCGCGAACTCATCGTCGAATCCATAACCAAGGGCGGCCAGCAACCCGCCTGGCATTTTACCCCTCCCGGAACCGGGGGTTACACCGCTGCCATTGACGGCGACAAAGACATCGAACTGGCCCGGGAATTATTGGCCCAGGCCGGATATCCCGGGGGCGAAGGCATTCCCGAATTGACCTATCTCTACAACACCTCGGAAAACAACAAAGCCATCGCGGAAGCCCTGCAGCAGATGTGGCGTCAGAACCTGGGCCTCCGGGTGGAACTCATCAACCAGGAATGGAAAGTTTACACCCATTCCCGCGAAACCGGCCAGTTCGACATCATGAGAAGTTCCTGGATCGGCGATTATTTGGACGCCACCTCCTTTCTCGACGTGTGGACCTCCCAATCGGGAAACAACTTTACCGGTTGGAAATCATCCGCTTATGACGATCTTCTTTCCCAGGCCCGCCACTCCCATGCCGCCGCCCAACGCTTCGATATATTCGGTCAAGCCGAAGAACTTCTCATGCGGGATCAACCCATCATACCCCTCTATTTCTATACCAGCGTCTACCTGAAACACCCCAGCGTAAAAGGCTTCTACCCCACCCTGCTCAACTACCACCCCTGGAAATTCATCTTTCTGGAATAGCTCCCAATCAATTTCCCCCTTTTGCAATACCATTGCAGCCCGCCTGCAAGGACACTGCAGCGCCCTTGCAAACCCATTGCAGTTTCAATCGGCCTCCCAGCCTTGTGCAGGTTAATAGCGGTTGCATCCAAAGTTGGCGCCCACTAGGGATTAATTTCGTAAGAAACAGCAATGTGTATTGCACATGCATTCACTAGAAACCGATCAGTAAATGAATAATAGCTTTCAGGCCGTTCTGGATCACATTCGGTCCATTTCCGATTCCGAAGCTCGGAAGGGCCGCCTATTCGAGCGTTTGATGAAAACCTATTTCATGGAGGACCCGCTCTACCGGGAACGGTTTTCGCACGTATGGCTTTGGGCGGAATGGGCGTTGCAACGGGACGAATTTAATGGTCGAGACTTCGGGATAGATCTGGTCGCCGAGGAAGGTGACGGTGGCTACTGTGCCATCCAGTGCAAGTGCTATGCACCTGGCACACGCATTTCCAAGAAGCATCTTGATTCGTTCATTTCCGCTTCCGCACGGGAACCCTTTACGCACCGAATCTTTGTAGACACTGGTGACTCGTGGGGACCGACCGCACTCCGAGCAATCAAGGGCCTCAAACCAGAGTGCCAAGTGCTCCGCTTCGGGGATTTGGCCAACCGGCCACTCGACTGGCCCGATTTGGTCAAGGGCAAACCGGAAGACTTGGCTTACCGACGCGAACCCTATAGCTTGCGCGCTCACCAGCAAGCCGCATTCGACGATGTTTCAAGCGGATTCAAGGATCATGATCGGGGGAAACTGATCATGGCATGTGGAACTGGGAAAACGTTTACGGCCCTGCGGATTGCGGAGGCTGTCGCCGGCATAGGAGGTAGGGCACTTTATCTGGTGCCCTCGATATCGCTGTTTCAACAGTCTATGCGGGAATGGGCCGAGCAACAGAAGATTGACCACCGTTATATCGGGATCTGTTCGGATACACGCGCCGGGCGCACCGATGAGGATGCCTCAATTCAGGAACTTGAGATTCCAGTAACCACCGACCCAAAGGCCATTTCCAAGGCGTTGCGGCATACCGGGAAAAGTGTCATGACGGTAGTGTTCTGTACTTACCACTCTCTTCCCATCATCGAAAGGGCCCAGGACGAAGGCGCACCTCCCTTTGACATCGTTCTTTGTGACGAAGCGCACAGGACGACTGGCATCGAACGCCCCGGGGACAAAACGTCGCCATTCGTGCTGGTTCACAACGGGGAAAGGATTCGGGCTTCAAAGCGGCTATACATGACCGCAACGCCACGTCTTTACACCCGGAGCGCCAAGACGAAAGCGGCCAGGCACGACATCGAAGTGTTTTCAATGGATAACCCTGCCACTTACGGCCCGGAATTCCACATATTACCGTTCTCCCGAGCGGTTGAGCAAGATCTCTTGGCGGATTACAAGGTGGTTGTGTTTAGTTTATATGAGCAATTTTTGGACGAGACACTTCAAGCCCATCTGGCAAAAGACAGGGGTACAATCAACATTTCGGACGCAGCGAAAATCGTCGGCTGCTGGAAAGCGCTGCAGAATCCTGAGAGAAAGTCCCTCGACGAAGGACCAGTTCGTCCCCTGAGACGTGCTATTGCCTTTACCAACAAAATCAAGTCCTCCGAACGTTTGGCCAAGTATTGGGGAAGCATTGTTGAACAAGCCGTAGAGCGGATGCCTCCAGCAGAACAATCAGGGGCGCTCAATTGTGAGACGCAACACGTCGATGGACAGCATCATGCTCTCGAACGCAAGGCCCGCATCGAATGGCTGAAAGGTTCTTCTAATGGAAGCTGCCGGATTCTTTCCAATGCCCGTTGCCTTTCCGAAGGCATCGACGTTCCAGCGCTGGACGCCGTGCTCTTCATGAGCCCCCGCAACAGTCATGTCGATATCGTCCAGGCAGTGGGCCGCGCCATGCGCAAATCGGAGGGCAAGAAGTACGGCTACATCGTGCTGCCTGTGACTGTGCCGGCCGGAACTGATCCAAAAAAGGCATTGGACGACCACAAAAGGTTCGAAGTCGTCTGGAGCGTGCTTCGTGCCCTTCGTTCTCACGACGACCGGTTGGACGCTGAGATCAACAAAATCGATCTCAACAAAACCCCCACCACTCGGATTATTTTTAGCGGGGACGCCCCATGGCAGACTGATTTACCTTTTCCGCCACTGGATCTGCCTCCTGGAGCCATCTACGCCAAGATCGTCGAGAAATGTGGCGATCGCAAATATTGGGAGACTTGGGCCAAGGACGTGGCCGCTATCTTCACTCGCCTCGTAACGCGAATCGAAGGACTTCTCGATAATCCCGATAACGATTTTCTACGCAATTGGTTCAAGGCGTTTCACGAGGAACTAAGGCTCTCGATCAACGATTCGATTACCCGCGATCACGCCATCGAAATGATGGGGCAGCACATTCTCACGCGCCCCGTCTTCGAGGCCATGTTCGAGCATTACGATTTTGCGGCAAGCAATCCCGTCTCTCAAGCCTTGGATGCCCTGCGAAAGGACTTTGGGGAATTCGGCCTGGAAAACGAAACGCGGGATTTGGAACGCTTTTACGAGACCGTGCGGATGCGGGCCCGTGGATTGGACAACAGCCAAGCCCGTCAGCGGGTGTTGATGGAACTCTACGAGACGTTTTTTTCTACTGCCCTGAAAAAGGAAGCCGACCGGCTCGGGATCGTCTATACCCCCGTCGAGGTCGTCGACTTTATCCTCCACAGCGCTAACCACGCATTGCAAAAGGAGTTTGGCCGGAGCCTGAGCGACGAGGGAGTGCATATTCTCGATCCCTTCACGGGGACGGGTATCTTTCTTGTCCGGCTGATCCAGTCAGCACTTATCCGAAACTCAGACCTCCAAAGGAAGTTCAGAAATGAGCTACACGCTAACGAAATCGTACTTCTCGCCTACTACATCGGGGCTATACATATCGAAGAAGCGTTTCACGGACGCCGAGGTGACAAGAGCAACTACGAACCATTCGATGGCATTGTTCTGACCGACACTTTTAACCTCCACACCGACCGGACCGGATTCCCAAGAGTCTGGCTACCGGACAACAGCAAACGTGTGGAGCGTCAACAAAAGACACCAATACAGGTGATTGTTGGGAATCCTCCGTGGTCTGTGGGACAAAGAAGCTCGGCAGACGAAAATCCGAATGTCAATTATCCCGAATTAGAACAACGAGTGTCTGAAACCTATGCGCTCCGCTCTACCGCCACCCTGAAGAACAGCCTCTACGACACCTACAAGATGGCCATCCGCTGGGCCTCAGATCGTATTGGCGATCAAGGAATAGTGGCGCTGGTCACCAACGGCTCGTATATCGACGGAAACGTGGATTCCGGGGTGCGCGCCTGTTTGGATGAGGAGTTCAGCTCCATCTACGTGATGAATTTGCGGGGCAATGCCAGGACATCCGGAGAGAAGCGTCGCGCCGAGGGCGACAATATATTCGGCCAGGGATCCCGAGCTCCCGTCGCAATCACGATTCTGGTTCGTAACCCCGAAGCGGACCACAGTAGTTGCCGGATTCTTTACCGCGACATCGGCGATTACCTCAAGCGGGAGGAGAAGCTCGCCATTCTGAAAGAAGCGGGATCGATCAATGGCATTGACGATTGGCGATTGATCACCCCCGACAAACACCACGATTGGATCGGTCAGCGCGACGCGGCGTTTCAAACTTTCTATCCCATTGGCTCGAAAATGGCCAAGGCAGGGAAGGCCGACGACACCATTTTCAAGTTGTATTCGAGAGGGTTTGCGACAAGCCGGGACGCCTACATCTACAACTTCTCCAAGGACGCATGCGCCAAGAATGCGCAGGGGGTAGTGGGTGACTACATGGGCGCCATACAGGTTCGAGAAGAACATCCCGCATACTCGATTGAGGAAGCCGCCAAACGCTATTCCTCCAATGTTCGCTGGGATCAAGCCCTCAAGGACAATTTAGGGCGAGGCAAGAATGTAGCCTATTCGCCCGACAACATTTGGACGACTCAATATCGGCCGTTCGTAAAACAGCACTGTTACGTTGACTATGTATTGGCAAATAGGAAGTACCAGATGGATAGCGTCTTCCCGGAACCGGATTGCGAGAACCGTGCGATCTGCGTACCAGGAGTGGGGTCAACTAAACCGTTCTCCGTGTTGATAGTTGATTCAATGCCAGATCTTCACTTCGTTGCATTTGGCCAGTGCCTTCCCCGATACAGATTTCAGAAGCCACCCAAGGCGCAATATCTCCTTCCCGGATACGAGCAGCGGCTTGAGCGGATTGACAATATCTCCGATACGGCCCTGCGTGCATTCCGAGTCCGCTACAAAGACAGTTCGATTACCAAAGACGATATCTTCGATTACATTTATGGCATTCTTCATGCCCCCGATTACCGCAAGCGATTTGCCAATGATCTGAGCAAGGAACTGCCCCGAACCCCATTCGCTCCTGATTTTTGGGCCTTCGCAAAGGCTGGACACAAGCTAGCAGAGCTTCATCTCGGTTACGAGACGTGCGACGAATATCCAATTGAAACGGTATTCTCAGGCAATGGAGAACCGAAGGCTAAGCATTTCAGGATCGGTACGAAGAAGATGAAGTTTGCCGACGCCGAGAAGTCCAATCTAATCGTCAATGAACATATTCGGCTGGAGAACATTCCTACCGAGGCACACCAATACATGGTCAATGGGCGCACCCCGTTAGAATGGTTCATCGACCGCTACCGGATCAAAACAGACCGTCGAAGCGGCATCCTCAACGATCCCAACGGCTGGTTCGACGCTCCGCGGGACCTGATAACAGCATTTCGCCGCATCGTCCACGTCAGCGTGGAGTCCACCCGCATTGTTGGGGATCTGCCCAAACCATTTGAAAAGGGTTCCGGTGAAGAAGGTATATGAAGAAATTAAAACGTCTACTTCGTCTCATCAAACCACTTTTCCCAAAGTTGTGGATCCCTGCATGGACGTTCCTTCTTCTCGTCGTGGTAACCCTCGTCTGGATCATATTTCCGGAATGGCTAACCGGCGGAGAGTCGGCTAGTACGACGATCCGCAATCTCGGTCTGATTATTGCCGCGATGGTGGGGCTCCCGCTCGCGGTCTGGCGCAGCCTCATCGCGGAGCGTCAAGCTGAAACTGCGCAGCATAACCTACTTAACGAGCGCTTCCATAAAGGAGCTGAAATGCTTGGTCATCCCCAACTCCGCTCAGTTCGCCTTGGGGGAATTTACGCGTTGGCGAGGCTTGCCAGCGAACACCCCGAATCGTTTCATCTGCAGGTCATGCAACTATTTGCAGCCTTTGTTGTCAGCCAAACTACCACGGATGAGACGATTGGCTGCGCCGGGGAATCGGCGGATTCTCAAGTCCCAAGAACCGGTCGTGCCGATGAAAACGGCCACGAATCGACTCAAGATGTGCAAAACGATTTATTCCAAACCGTCGAGTCGAATTCGGTTCCCGGTACCGGGGAGGCTATGATGGCGCATCTCGTGGCGTCTGGCAAGGTTCCGAATCCTCCAGCATTGGCGAAAGACGTGAAAGAAGCCGTGAGGTTCATCGCCGAACGTAGTGACCGACAGATCGCCCTGGAAACTAGAGAGGGTTTCAGGTTGAATCTGGCCAATACCTGCCTAGCTGGAATGACGCTTAGAGCAGCGAATTTCTCGAATGTCAATTTCACCCAGGCGAATCTGCGTCGTGTAAAATTATGGGGGGCCCGTTTTTCGAACGGAGTGTTGCCGGGCGCTGACTTGACGGCTGCGGACTTGAAATTCACCGATCTCCAAAACACCGACATGAGGCGGGTGAACTTGACGGCGGCGAATCTCGTCAAAGCGAATCTGAGGGACGCCGATCTCGGTCTTGTCGATCTGGCGTCCGAGAACCTCTGGAAAGGGCAGCTGTTCCCAACAAAACTGGTCAATGCAATCCTATTAGGCGCCGATCTAAGTTGCTCGAACTTGTTCAACGCGGATCTGCGCGGTGCGATGCTCGGCGGTTCCAAACTTGACGGCGCGGATTTGAGCGGCACGGACTTGAAAGCAGCCGATTTGAGAGCCACGAGTTTGGTTGGAACGAATCTGAGCGGCGCCAAGTTGAGAAACGCCAACCTTGGTGGTGTAGGCACTAACCTGTCCGATGCCGATCTGACCGGCGCCAATTTATCCGGCGCCAATTTGGGGAGAGCGAATCTGAACGGCGCGATTATTGAGGAAACAAATCTAAGCGGCGCTGATTTCGCTTGGGATTATCAATCTAGAGACCCAGCCCCCGCGACCGGGTTGAGGCAAAAGCAACTAGATCAGGCGATCGCCAATCCAAGCAAGCCGCCCGTCTTGGACGGCGTACTAGATTGTATGACGAATGAACCGTTGGTTTGGGCCGGCCGCTCGATTGATATCCAGGAGCCAGATTAATAGACGCCGGCAAAGGTGTTAAACCCCAAGGCATTTCTTTTGGGAGTTTTTAAACATGAGTAACCAAGTGTCTCACCCTTTCACCTTGAGATACTGTCACTCGCTTGCCTTCTTAGGCGAAGTCTTGAGAACAGCCATTAGAAGCTGATTAGGGGTTGCGTCCATTTGTTCCGGCATGGGCTTGCGCGTAAGACTTTTGGATTTGTTTTTCTTGGTCACTTTTTGTACTGTTTGCTTGACTTAGTTATTATTCTATGATATAAAGAGGTTACAATTTAATTACTATATTTTTTAACCTGCCATAAATATGAATAAAATACTTTTCTCATTTGAACCATTAATATCGATTGGGCCTAAAAAGTCCCTCCCGGAACAAATTATTGACAAGCTATCTCCATACGATCTTGCGGGACTGATTTTCATAGGCATTCTAGGCGTGATCCTTTTAGCTGCCCTCCTTATATCGGCCATATCGGATTAAATATAATCCTATTTCTGGCCAATCTTTTTGGAGTGCAAAATATAAAACATCAGGTCTTGACTCCTGACAATTCAGGCCAATTTGTTCGCCAGCCAAGTCCAGGTTTCCGAGGCGAGACAAAAAGGGATAGTCCAATGATTCATGATTATTGGCTGATTCGGGAAGTGCTAACAGGGTCAGGTAGTATGAAAGAGAACGAGCTTAGGTAGGCCACTTGACATCCGTTAAATTTCTGGGGCATATTCTCCATAATCTTGACAATTGCCCCTTATGCCACTCACCGACCTTGCCATCTCTCCTCCCGTCGCCGTCGATCTATTCTGCGGTGCTGGGGGCCTCTCCTATGGCATGCAGAAAGCAGGTATAAAGATCTGCGGAGGAATCGATATAGACACCGCCTGCAAGCACCCCTTCGAGGAAAACGTCAAGGCAGACTTCCACAAGTGCGATGTCTCCAACCTTATGACAGAGTTCGTGGCGTCCCTGTTCCCCGAAGGCCATGCAAGGGTCCTCGCGGGCTGCGCGCCATGCCAACCCTTCTCAACCTATACACAGGGAAGCAGTGCTCGGAAACGCAAATGGCAATTGCTCGATAAGTTTGGGAAACTCGTAAGAGAGTTACAGCCGGAAATCGTCACAATGGAGAATGTCCCCCGTCTTGCCAGACATTCTGTCTTCGATGACTTCCTTTCCGTTCTCGAAGATGGAGGCTATAACTACAAGTATTATAACGCTCGATGTGCCGATTACGGCGTACCACAAACGAGGGTACGCCTGGTACTATTGGCTTCAAGGCTGGGCGAAATCGAGTTGGTGCCACCTACTCATGTATACGGACAGTTCGTGACAGTCAGAGATGCGATTCAGGGTTTGGACGCGATAGAAGCTGGTAGCGCTTCGTACTCCGACCCCATGCACAAGTCCAGCGGACTATCTCAAATGAATCTGGCTCGCATCCGCAATTCCACGCCGGGAGGCACTTGGCGAGACTGGGATGATTCCCTTAGGGCGGCTTGCCATTCTCGGGAAAGTGGCCGCACTTATCCAAGCGTCTATGGTCGAATGGAATGGGACAGACCTGCGCCGACGATAACGACACAATTCCATGGGTTCGGCAATGGACGCTTCGGCCATCCAGCTCAGGACCGGGCTATTTCTCTACGGGAGGGGGCGTTACTCCAAACGTTCCCGAAAGATTATTCATTTGTTCCCGACGGCGACCCTGTTTGCACAGCATCAGTTGCCCGCCTGATAGGGAACGCTGTCCCTGTAAGTCTTGGGGAGGCAATTGGCAGGTCCATAGTAACCCACTTGGAGGCTTCGTCATAACAACCGATAACCCCCAGTACCAAATGACCTTGAGTCTCAACGTCTTGAGGCATCTAGGATTTGGCCTATATAGCAACATCGCCGCAGTCCTCTCCGAGGTCGTGGCAAATGCCTGGGATGCCGACGCCGAACACGTAAGGATCGCCATTGACCCTAAGGGAGGCAGAGTCACCATCAAAGATGATGGTCACGGAATGACAATTGAAGACGCCAACCAAAAGTATTTGGTTGTCGGATACGAGCGTCGCAAGACCGAAGGTCGGTCACCGGCTCTGAATCGCCCAGTCATGGGGCGCAAGGGCATCGGAAAGCTATCGCTCTTCTCCATCGCCCGTACGGTGGAAGTGCATAGCGTCAGGAACGGAGAGAAGCACGGGTTCATCATGGACTCCGATGAAATCGAGGAAAAAATACGGGATGGGCATGAAGCCCAATACCATCCCCGTGTTGTAGAACCAAATGCAGTCCACATTGCCCTTGGAACTAGCATCACCTTGACTAATATGAAGCGCCAACTCCAATGGACCGGCAAGCCGCTGAGACGACGTCTGGCCCGGAGGTTCAGCATCATTGGATCCCAACAGAAGTTCGAGATTGAATTGGATGGTCAGCCAATTACCGTTCAGGACCGTGAATATCAGGACAAACTTCAGTACATCTGGACATTTGGCCATAGAGGCATTGAAAGCAAAGATGCTGCGAAGAACCTAGAGCATTCGGAAGAACGTTCTGGCGATATAGAAATAGAAGGACATTATGGCCTTGCAATTGATGGTTGGATTGGAACCGCTTCCAACGCTGGACTGCTTAAGGATTCCGACACCAAGGAAAGCATCAACAAGATAGTGGTCATGGTACGGGGGAAGCTGGCCCAAGAAGACATCCTTGAAGAGTTTGGCGAGGGAGGGCTATATACTAAGTACATCTTTGGCGAGATTCATGCTGATTTCCTAGACTTGGATAATCAAGAGGACATAGCTACGACCAGCCGGCAGAAACTAATCGAAGAGGACCCTCGCTACCAAGGACTCAAGGCCAAACTGCTTGTTGAATTGAAACATGTCCAAGGCAAATGGACGGAGTTGAGAAACGAGCAAGGGACCCAGCAGGCGTTTGCCTTTCCTCAGATCAAGGATTGGTTTGGCGATCTAGACTCGGACCAGAAGAAGGCTGCAGAGAGGTTGTTCGGTAGAATCAACCAGTTACCGATAGACAACCCAGATCACAAGAGGCAACTCTTCATGAGTAGCATCCTGGCATTTGAGAGCCTAAAGCTCCGAAACATGCTCCACAGGTTGGATGAGGTTTCACCTGAGAACTTGGAAATGTTAAACCAAGTGTTCATTCAATTGGACGACCTTGAGGCAAGTGCCTACTATCAGATCGCCAAAGAGCGCTTGGAAGTCATTCGCAAGCTTACCGGTCTAGTGGATGAGAACGCAAAGGAGAGGGCTTTGCAGGATCATCTCTACAAACATTTGTGGTTGTTGGACCCGTCCTGGGAACGCGCCACCCATACCGAACTCATGGAGAAGCGTATCTATAATGCACTTCAAGGAGTCTACGTTTCCCTTACCCACGAACAGCAGAAAGCCAGGTTAGATATCTACTATAGTACTACCGGGAACAAGCACGTCATCATTGAGCTGAAACGCGCCGGAAGAGTGCTTAGTACCTCTGATCTTCACAGCCAAATTTCGCTGTACTATAGCGCTGCTGAGAAAGTCTTAGTTGAGATGGGCAAGGGTACCGAACCTCTGGAGTTTGTGTGTGTGTTAGGCAAGAGACTCAGGGATTGGGACGACTCTCCAACGGGAGAAGTGAGATCTCGGGAATCGCTACGTGCCCTTAACGCGAGGTTGGTGAGCTACGATGAACTCATTGAAAATGCGTTACAGGCTTACCAGGACTATGTGAACAGTGGGCAAGAGGCAGGGAGAGTCTATCGGCTAATCCAAGAGATTTCGGAGCAAGATGTCAGCGCGATTAGCCCGGCAATTGGCTAAACTTGGTGCAATACACGTAATATTTCCTGCACAGCCTTATCAGGACTGACGTGCTCCCAAAACCGCAACACGTGCCAACCCGCCGCTTTTAGTTCTTTGTCTATCATCCTATCCCGGGCCACGTTTTGCTTCAATTTTGGAATCCAATAGGCCTGATTGGACTTGGGGATTGTCCCGTGGTCGGGGCAGCAATGCCAAAAGCAACCATCAACGAACACCGCTACTTTCCGCCGAGTGAAGGCGATGTCGGAATGGACTACCTTGCCGATGGGCAACCGAATAGCATAGTTCTTCCTGAATCTAAGTCCGCTCCGATGCAACATAGACCGGAGCAAGACTTCCGGTTTCGTATCAGACCTTCGATTAGAGCGCATCCTCTTCGTTGCGGCAGGACTTGTAGGCTTTGGGTAAGGGAAGTTTGTCAATTTAAAGGCACAAATGGGCTAAAGGGACTTCGGTCAGTTCATCCTCTCAATAGGCTGGTCAGAAACCGCAACTATTCCCGCTACGGAATTTCGGTCCTTGGTTGGATATAAGTGATCGCCAAAAGGTATCAGAGGTTCCGATCTGCTCAAATCACTTTCCCCGGGCACTTTGCCAATAAGTTCTTGGACCTCCAGCGGAAGGGCACAGATTTCAGGAACATAATCCGCCCAGATACCTGGAATTTGCATAACCCTATTCCGGACGGCCTCCGGGAATTCCATTCCAGAATGATCATTTGAGCAAACTAAATCCGACCAGGGAACCGATAGCGGTTTGATGGAGGCAATAATATTTTCTTTTGAACCATATTTAAGCAGATGCTCCTTTACCAATCGGGCTGATGCTAATGCACAACCATAATTCGAATTTTGCGGAAATGTTTTTGAACCCCAATAGTTGTAAAAACAAAATAAGGGCAAAAATCCGTCAATACGCGCGATTCTCAAAAGCGTATTCGTTTGGTCGTGTTTGCTACCTTTCTTGTATTTTAGAGCCTCGTATCTGCCACCTGAGTATAGACGTTTGGCTTGAATTCGGATGGGAAAGCCCCGATACCCAGAAATAAACCACCATTGCCAATCTGCGCCTGACTTCCTTTCCCCTGCTCGCGTAAACTTTTTGCAGGCAATTCGCTTCGTTCGACGAAGCATTTCAAGCAACAGCATGTCCGTAATTGATTCCTCTGAGATACTAAGACCTAATCGCTGTGAGTCGTAGAGATCCCTCCATGTTTTCCATGCTGTCCATTCAAATAGATGGCAAAGGTCGTCAGTATCGTTCCTAGGACAGGGATTGGAGGGATTTTTAGAATGACTCATCATGTATTAGCTCAACTACGTGTTGCGGAAAACGGTTAATCTGACAATATATTTTTGCGTCGGTAAACGGACTATGGGAAGGGGCAAAAGGGCCAGCCCTTAATCTTTGGTATGGATGATCCACATACAGCAAAAAGGATTAGGTAGTATGAAAGGGAACAAGCTGAGGTAGCCAAAGACACGTCATTTAAAACCTTCAACTACCGGCAAATCGGTTCCAACCCAAGAAATTACACTATAATCATTCTTGAAGAAAAATCTGGACTTGACCGTTCCGCATAAGTGTTTGGACTATCCACCGCCATCACGACCACCCTCAAAACCAAAATCAATCGCGAAACCTGGGAAACCTAAAACAGCGACACCTCCCGGCCTATCGACAAACCAAATTCCGGCCGAATAGCCGTGAAAGTCATCAATCACCTCGGGGATGAGATGATGAAGGTGTTTCGGGTGTGAACCGAATCGTTATGCAAACAAAAGAAAAGTTAGAAATTTATAGACAGCGATACGAGACCTTTCGACACCTTGATCGCCTACGTTGGCAAATGTTGCAGATTGGGGTTGGAGTTTGCTCGTTGGGAATTCTGGCATTTGCAAGAAGTTTTCCAGAGTCTGATTGGTGGATACTTGCAGCGGTTGGTCCAGTTCTTGCGATTTTAGGAGTCGCGATGCTCCGCATAGGACAAGGAGTAAACAGGAATAATCAAGTTCTGCGCAAAACCGCAAAAGAAGTTGGCGACTCGGATATACCGTCTGGTCCGAAATGTTGTAAGTGCGTTTCGTTCTGGATTTCTTTCACATTGATTGGTGTCGGGCTCCTCTGCATCGTCTTCGCTGCGTTACGATATGAATAACGATCAACTACGAACCAATGCATAAAGTCTTCATCAGCTATCACCACCTCCTGGACCAATACTATAAGAACTACCTTGTTAGTATGGGTAAGCAACACAGGATATTCATCGATAAATCAGTCAATACCGGTGGCATATCTGACCATCTCAGTGGTGAACAAATTAGACGGAAGATCCGAGACGAGTACCTACGTGATTCCACGGTCACTATCGTATTGGTGGGTCTGGAGACAAAAAAGCGGAAGCATGTAGACTGGGAAATTTATTCTAGCATGATTGACGGCAAAGTAAATAAGAAGTCTGGCATTCTTGTCGTGAGGCTTCCATCTATTGGATCTAATGGTTTGATCTTCACAGCGCATGACAATGAAAAGGCATCTGTCTATCCCGATATTAAGAATTGGTCACCCATTGGTAGTAAGGCAGAGAATGAGAGGGACGACCCTTATTTGCCTTCTAGGATAATCGACAACATAATTAATCTCAAAGCTAAGGTTTCGGTTACCAATTGGGACAGAATCAAGCATAACCCGGACGCCCTGCGGTTTTTGATCAATGCAACGTTTCAAGATCGCCTTAGCTGCAAATACGATTTAAGCCGACCGATGCGAAGGGCTAATTCTTGAGGTGGATTGACAGAGAGCGGCCAAAGTCCCATTTGACTTGGGACGAAGTTTGGGGTTCGATCAATTTCAAGCTTTGTAATGGATAAATGTTGCCCAGAGTGTTTCAAAAGCCAGGTCGCCAGGGATTTCATTGAGAAGAAATCAACTGAAATTGGAAACTGCAGCTTTTGTTCCACGAAAAATACAAATGTTATTGCGGCAATGGAATTGGAAGACCTTTTTCTTCCATTATTAGATTTATACATTCCTGCCGAGGAACGTATCTACTGGGACCATTGCCTAGGACTAGACGGAACAACACCTACCGACTCCCTTGGAGAATTAATTTCCTATGATTGGAAAATTTTTAATGAAAACTTCGAACTAGATACTTTAAACAACCTGATTTCTGAGATTATTTATGGAGGAACTGATCCTGTAGATGTTTCAAACCCACAACCTGTCGACGAAGGCTGGATTAAAAAAGAAGACGGGCCCTGGGAAACATCTGCTGAAAATACATGGCATTGGTTCGCTAATCACATAAAATTTACAAGGAGATTTATAATTCCAGAGATTGATAAACATGAAATTATCCGACCTGAGTATTGGATTAAACAGGCGATTAAAGATGTGAATGCTATTCGTATTTTATCTCCGGAGGAGAAAATATATCGCGCGCGTGTGGGATGGAAAAATTATCCAAACTTAATCAACCCGGAGCCATTCCCGATTGAGGAAATGGGTGCGCCTCCTCCAAAAATTTCCAGAGCCTCAAGGGCAAACAGTGAGGGAATTCCCGTCTTCTATGCCGCAACAGAGATTATGACTTCAATTGTGGAAGCTGGTCGCAATCCGGGAGCAATTGTAACAGTTCGCGAAGTACAGCCATTAGAAGAATTACGGTTGGCAGATCTCAGTACAATTAGTGCCATAAAGGAACCACTTGGCCGTAAGAATCTAGGAAACCTTTGCAAACACAACAGATTGCTTAGACAGCTAAATAAAGAACTCTCCAAACCAATACATCCCGATGAAGGAAATATTGAATACATACCAACTCAGTACTTGTCGGAAGCAATTTTAGACGCTGGGTTTGATGGGATGTGTTTCCAGAGTTGTCTAATCAAGAACGGTACAAACGTTGTTATTTTTGACCCCGAAAAGGTTAGAGTTACGGATGTAGGTTCTGTATATGAAATCGAATCCGTAAATTTTGGTGTTGAAGAAAAGACAAAGTAGAAAAAGTCAGGTCTGTACTCATGATGATTCAAGCTAATTAATTGTTCAACTCAATAGGGATCCCCGAGTGGTCGGACACTTAGCAAAGGGACTTTTCTCCCCACTTACGGCCTGCCGCTTCCCCCACCCTCCTGCTTGTTCCTCTATGGAGGGTCAGTATTAAACCGCCTATTTTTATTAACGGCCTTGCACTCATCAAACGGAAGGGATTTGCTTCAATATTGGTGTGTCAAGCAATACCAGGGAGAATCAACCATGAAAAACAAAAGCATTATCGGTGCGGCCGGCGAGCATCATGTTATCACCCAACTACTTCGGCGTGGTTGGATTGCGTCGCTAGCTCCATATGGGGCACAGAATGTGGACATTCTGGTCACGGACAAAAACAGCAAGACACGTTTTAACATCCAAGTGAAGACCCACCGAGGTCGCTTCACAAAGAGTAGTGGCTGGCCAATGAAGCCCAAGCACGAGACTATAATCGCCGACGCCCTGTTCTATGTCTTTGTCGATCTTGGAGAGCAATCGACAGATCCGATAAACTCTTACATCTTACCTTCAAGGGTTGTTGCGGACTACATTCGGCGTGGCCACCAAATCTGGCTAGCTACTCCCGGTAGAGGTGGACGCCCCCACAAAGACAGCGACGTGCGACAGTTTCGGCCAGACTCTTCCAACATCAAGCTGATTACAGAGGACGCCAAGACCTTCATTGAACAGTATCCACCCGGTTGGGTGGATCAATACCGGGAGAATTGGAAATTCCTAGGACTACCCGAAGTTGATAGCTTTTAGCCTGCCAATTATTGTAAAGGGCTCCTACGCCGTTCATTATCCTTGAGTGATCCCAACGTCAAGCAAATGAACCCTACCACAGAAAAAGTCTATCAGAAAATATACCAACAGGGCGTTGAAATTTCAGGGATCTTTGAGTTGATCCTAAATCTCTTCGGGAATTCTAGAAACATTGATCTAATAAATCGTTCAACACCAACCGTCTTTCTCCATTTCCATAATTCTTTGTATGATGCCGTGATTCTCAAACTCGCAAAAATTACTGATCCTGCAAAAATTGGACGTTTCCAAAACTTATCAATCGATCACCTTATTCAACTACTTAAAGACGAAGATTCTCCGATTATTGCTCAACTTGAGGATTCATATAAGAAGATATATTCATTTTTACCTGAACTGCGTAATATCCGAAATAAGCGAATCGCTCATAATGATCTAAATACACAATTGAAGGGTCTCCACAAAGTCATCAAAAACGGGAGTATCGACAGTGTACTAAAAGAACTAGAAAATTTCTTTAACATCATATCGTCCCACTATCAAGATGCTACAAGCCGACTAAATCCTTTTAATCCTACAGGAGATGGACCACAGATGTTTATGGAGTATCTTCGTTTGGGTGAAGAAGCATATTGGAAAAGTGATGCTAATGAATCCATCACAGAAACAATCCAAATTCCGGTAAAGGAACTCTCTGACCAATTAGGAGCCATTCACCAATCGATCTTTGCCGGTTACGAAGCAACCAACGAGAAAATACGTTTACAGACCAAGGCTTTGATACCCATCAAATGGATTAGTTCTCTTTCATTGCTTGCCATCGTAGCGTTAATCTTCCTGGCAGTGAAGATCTTGACCAAGACTTGAGGCTAGGGGGAAGAGGTCAAACGCAAAACATTAACATCGGTTTCCTTGATTTCTTGCAAAGGAGTGATTGGGACCCCCTATCGGAAGCGCTCAATAACCGGTAATTCCCTAACGAAAAGACCTACAAGCGGACGACGGAAACCCGCCTGCCTGTCCGCTGCACGCAAGCGACATTTCGACCTTTGGAGAGGTCATCCACCCCACCCAGATTAATGACCCAGGCCGTATCGCCCTTGTTGGCACCATTACAGCGACCCCAGATTTCTTTCCCCAAATTGGTTTTCCAGATACCGGAAAAAAGCTAAACAAACAGCCGTCGGTTCAGGTAAGGCTACACCTTCCCAGCATTCAGAACCCTTACCAGAACCAACCCTGCAACTCCCATGAATTCAGTCCGACAAGAGTCTTATTTGACTTGCTCCGAAGTTTGGGTCCGATCATCCTGATCTGGCTCAATGAGTGGTTCAGCTTTGAACAGCTCCTGCAGGCCCTCGCAAATTGGATCAATCACTTTAACAATGATTATCCTCACTCAGAAGTTAACAACAGGACACCTCAGCAGTTTTAAGACCAATTTAACCCATCAACCAGCAACAAATACTCTCTAATTGAATCTTGATTTAAGTGGGGGCAGTACACTATTTTCATGGGAAGACGCACCAAAGGAATTTGTCGATTATGCGGAGTGGAAACACAACTTTGCAGATCCCACATTATCCCTAATTTTCTCTATAAGCCGATGTTTAAGGGTGAGGAGAAAGGAAGGTTTTTTTCATTTCAAGAGGGGTCTAAATATGTAGGAATGTACCAAACAGGCTTTTGGCAGCCCCTTTTTTGTGAGAATTGTGAAGCTATTTTGCAAAAAAATGAGGTTTATGTCGCCCGGTTGTTTGACAATGGACTTTGGGAAAATGCCGAGTTACTTAGGTATGCGGACGGAAGAACCTGTGATCAAGTACGGCAGCTAATCGGTATAGATTATAAAAAGTTCAAGTTGTTGTTTTTGTCTATTTTCTGGAGGCTTTCTTTGGAGGTCTGTTTTTTTACACAAATCCCGCTTGGACCATATCGGGAGAAGCTTCGAAGCCATATTCTTGAATCCAGAGTTCCCGATGAGGATCGTTTTGGGTTAATAATTGGCCGAATAACTATGAATGGTGAGTATCAACCAGACTTCATAACAGACCATTTATCCGGTAAGATTGGTACAACGCATCGGATGTTTACGAACGTTTTGAGAGGATATGCCGTTAGTCTTATCGTGGGGGCTCCACCAATTCCAATAGCCTTTATTCCCTTTGTTGCCAGGGAAAACGGAACCCAGATTATTTTGAACCTTGAGTATGAGAAAATGCAGGGACTTCATGACATTGGACACCATGTAGCGAACACCTCGTTACCGATTTAAGGACATTAGTAATTACTCAGAGGACGGGCGAAGGGGTCAGCCCTGAATGGCACTAAGTTAAGCATTAACAGTGTAGGTTTTTCCTTTCAATTTTCTGGTTGGTGAGACAGTCATAACAGCTCTGGGACAGGTCATAAGTTGATAGCCTTTGGGACGCTTCTTTACCACCCTGGGTTCATAACGATCAGGTCGGTTTACTAATGTATTTGAAGCAATTAAGTACAGAATCTTCAGGTGTATGAGCTGGGTAAGCCTGGGCTTTCGTTTATGAGCCAATAGTGAGGTTCAAAAGGGTCAGCCCTTGATGTTTGGTATGCAGGAACTGTGGGGTCGTCTCCCCTACCCTTTTGTGCCTTTTGTGGCTATTTCCAGAATGGCCTCTCGCAAAGATCGCCAAGTTCGCGAAGATTTTGAGGAAAAAAACCACAGAGAACACCGAGAGCACAGAGGAGGAATGAAATAGCCTCTCGCACAGATCGCTGAGAACACAGAGATTCTGAGGAAAGAACCTGCGAGTTATTGATGGTAATCCTGATCCCCCAATCCCTGCAATAGGGCTTGCTGGATATGATCCCCAAGTGCAGTTTGTCCCGAGAGATTACACCGCTTTCACTTCTTCAGAAGAAATATGACAGAACCGAACAATCTCAGCCGTCTGGAACGAGTTGAACTCCGGAATATCTGGAAAGACGAAGCAAGAGACTTCACCCCTTGGTTAGCTGAAGATGAGAACCTCAGTATTTTGGGAGAAGCTCTGGGCCTGGAGCTCGAATTGATTGAAACCGAACAAACGGTGGGCAGCTACAGTGCGGACATCGTTTGCGATGATGTTCGCACCGACCGGAAAGTCTTGATCGAAAACCAGCTCGAAAAGACGGATCATTCCCACCTTGGCCAGATTTTCACCTATGCGGCTGGGGTCGATGCGGTCACTATAATTTGGATTGCCAAGCAATTTACCGAAGAGCACCGGGCGGCAGTGGACTGGCTGAACCATATCTCTGGCGATGAACTTCAATTTTTCGGCATCGAGATCCAGCTATGGAAAATAGGGAACTCCCCGGCAGCGCCACGATTCAATATCGTCGCAAAACCAAACGATTGGGTCCGGGAGGTGAGGAAAGCAACTGGAGGTAATCGTGAACTTAGTGAGGACCAAAAGCTCCGGCTCGAATTATGGACAAAATTCAAAGATCACCTGGAGAGCAAATCGGACAAAAACTATTACTCTCCCAGCTCAAGAAGCTATTATGATGTCCCATACCGTCCAGATGTTGGGCACTTCGTTACCAGAGCGTCTTTCTTTAAGGACCCGGAAGTGCGTGTCGAACTCTACATGCAAAGGCGATCCGCCCCGGAACTATTCAGAAAACTTCAAGAGCACCAAGACGAGGTAGAGAGATCTTTCGGAGAACCACTCAATTGGGATGAAGTAGAAGGCCGGAAGGCACGGAAAATATTCCTCAGCAGGACATGGGACATCCGCGACAAGGATACTTGGCCTGAATTATTCCAATGGTACGAGAACAATATCCAGGCTCTCAAAGCTGCCCTGGAGCCAATAATATCTAAATTTTAGTTAGGGCTAGGGAGTCTCCGCCATCACCTCTCCCCAAGCATGCGAAGAAACAGGTCGAAGGGGTCAAACGCAAAACATTAACATCGGTTTCCCTCCGTTCCTTTGGTTCCCGGAAATGGAGGCTTTTGGACTCCTTTTGCCCCTTTTAAACAAAAAAAATGACCCTTAGACTCATTTTCTTTTAGGTGATTTTGCGGCGTCGAGGTTTGTTCTATTAGGACAACCCTAGATTTTCTTGTGTTCGACGTCGCAAAAAAGCTTCTCCCTTCGTTCCCAGCAAACCCCCTTTGGATCACGCGAAGGCCAACGAAGCCCTCAAAGGAAACGATGCCTATTGGCGGTTGAATGACCTGCGGTTTTAAGCCAGAAATCACCCTCAACCCAAATACAAATGACGGAAAACCACCCCTCCCCGTTGCATGACGCCGCCGGAAGCGGTACCGCCGCCGCCGTAGCCGCCCTGTTGGAGGCCGGAGCCGACATTGAAGCGCGAAACGAGAACGGCTTTACCCCCTTGCACATAGCCGCCGGCGTGAACGAGAACCCCGCCGTCATCACCATCCTGTTGGAGGCCGGAGCCGACCCAAACGCAAGAGACGAGCACGGTTGGACCCCCTTACATAAGGCGGCCCGGAATAACCAAAATCCTGCTGTCATCACTGCTTTGTTTGAAGGTGGAGCGGACCCGAATCCGCGCACCGTATACGGCCAGATCCCCCTGCATGAGGCGGCCGCAAGTAACAATAACCCTGGAGTCATCAAGACCTTGTTTCTGGCCGGAGGCAATCCCATGGCAAGGGATACGGACGGCTGGACTCCTCTTCATGCCGCGGCCAAATTTAACAGGAACCCCTCCGTCATTACCGCCTTATTGGAGGCAGGAAGCAACCCCGACGCAATTAACAAGAACGGATCGACCCCTTTGCATTTGACGGCCGAGTGGAACAAAAGCTCCGAGAGTCCCGCCGTCATCGCGGCCTTTTTGAAAGCCGGCTCCAACGCCAGTAGAAAGGATAAAAACAACAAGACGCCTTGGGATTTTGCCAAAGATAACGAGGCTCTAAAAGATACCGAGGCCTATTGGCTTCTCAATGACCTGCGGTTTTAACCCCCGCCTTATGTCATTATACTGTAGCTGACATCTGCACGAAACCCCCGCCAGCACTCGACCTCCGTTCGCTCGTCACGAATTTTGTGAGATATGCGGGCTAGTATTTAAGTATTTTCCGCCATTACCTCTCGCCAAGAACGCCAAGATTCTGAGGTAAAAACCACAGAGGACACAGAGGACACAGAGAGAGGAGAGTTAGGGTAAATGGCCACAAAAGGCACATCCGCCTTCGCCGAAGGCCTACGGCGTGACAGGAAAAACACAAAATTCCTAATTCCTAATTCCTCATTCTTAATTGGCGCCATCGGCGCCTCTCCCCCTCCCTCCACATCCTGCTCGCGAAGCGATCCTGTTCCGGCGAAGCCGGATCAAGCGACTGGAAGGAGCGTTGTTTGAAATTCATTTAACATCGTCACTTCGTGACTGGATGCCTTCCGCCTCCCGGCGTGGCATGCCCGCCTTCGCCAAGGGTCTACGGCGTGGCATGCAGGAATGTGCCCCTCCGTTTTTAAATCTGTGCTCATCCGTGTAATCCGTGGTTTCTCTTTTCTCCACTCCATAACTCCCCCACTCCATCATTCCACCCCGCTCCCCCTCTTCGCGTCCTCTGCGAGCTTTGCGAGAGTCCCGTCCCAATCCCGTCCATCCTGTTTATCCATGTTCCATATTCAATTGGCACCCTTCCTGTCACGCCGTAGTCCCAACGGGCGAAGGAGGAACCGCCTTTTGTGGAACCCCGTTGGGGTTCGGTCATAGGGATGATCGGTAACCCAGCGTGCGCTGCGCGACACTGGGCTTTGGAGTGTAACGCCGTTGGCGTAATAGCCGGATTCCTTGGCGTGCTTGGCGAGAGTCAATTTCTCATTTCTGCCAATCCGAGGTTTATTTGTCGGTGTTCGCCTCCAACCAGTTGGCAAGGGCGGTTTCATCCATTTCTCCGGCCGCAACTGCGAGGGTTTTCAAGACCGCGTCCACTTCCGAAGCCACAAAATTGTTTCCGTTCAGTTCCAAAAACAAAACAGCAGTGGCAAAGCCGATCCGCTTGTTCCCATCGACAAAGGGATGGTTTTTTATAAGGCCAAAGCCATAGCTGGCAGCCAGCTCGTACAAGCTGGGGTTCTGGTAGTTAAACAGATTCACCGGCCGGCTCAAGGCCGAGTCCAGCATCCCTTCATCGCGCATGCCGGTCTTCCCGCCATGACGGGCCAATAGCATATCGTGATAACAGAGAACCACATCCCGCCTCACCCAAGTGGGTTCCTTCACTTGGCCAACTCGTTAAGGGTATTCCGGTAACGATTGGCTATATCTTCAGCCATGGCCATCTGTTCAGCAAAGGACTCTTTGTCCGGTGTGACCCGAAAACCGCCATCGGGAGTTTCCGACAAAATCAGGGTATCCCCTTGCTTGGTGTCCATTTTATGGAGGGCCTCCTTTGGAATCAACACACCCAAAGAATTACCAATCTTGCGAAGTTTGAGTTTTAAAACCATGGCTTACCTGTAATTACGGATGTTATAACCTCAAGCATTTTCGAAATTGTCCGGACCAAAGCCTTTGCGCAATTTGAAAGTAGGGGGGCCAAAAGGGTCAGGCCTCGAAGTTTGGTATAAATAATGGCGGAAGAGGGCAGGCAATATGAAAGGGAACAAGCTGAGGTGGATAAATACGCCCAACGTCAGCGAATCCAGAATCCGCATGGTTTCTTCCGGTCGATTAATGGGTTCGGACCACTATTGGTACTTTTCTTGCATCAAGAGCTAGTCTAGCATCGTTTCTCATCAGTTATAGGGTGAGTAACCTTGGAAATGAATGAATCAATAGAGAACGGTGGAAGTTGCCTTCAGGACCAATCGGCTTCAGCGGAACTACGTAGAATCAGCCAGGGCGATTCGGGATTGGGGAACTGCCGTCGGCCGAAAGTACGTCACCCGCATCAACGAGATCTATGCGGTTCGGAGTTTCGAGGAGCTGTACAAGATTCGATCAATGCGGCTACATCCTCTGAAAGGATCGAAGCAAGGGGAGCTTTCTATCTACTTGACAGGAAAGTGGCGCCTTATCGTAACTAGGGACGAAACAGAACAACTTGTAACCATAAGGGAGGTAAGCAACCATTATGACGACTAGGAAATCGCGCTTATTTTCAGATCTGGCGATCCCTCCTGGCGAAATTCTCGGGGAGGAGATCGAAGCTCGGGGTATGACTCAAAAGGAACTCGCCACCAAGCTTAAGAGACCGACCAAAGCCATACACGAAATCATTAAGGGAAAGAAGGCGATCACTGCAGATACCGCAATTGAGTTGGAAAAGGCCTTGGGGATCGAGGCGCATTTTTGGAGCCAGCTTGAAGCAGACTACAGTAGGACCCTGGCGCGAAATCGTGAACGTGATGGGATCGAAACGAACCGGAAACATCCGGCCCCATCTATTTCGGTGCAATAAGGCAGGTTGCATTGAAACTGGGTATTATGCCCTGAAAAACCGTGAACCTACCGAGAATCGAAACTGCTTGAAAAATCCATTTTTTCTTCATTTTTAAGGGTAACATACGCGCTGTGCCTCTCAACCCTCGGGTTGATGCACATAATGGGCGCGTTTTTTATTGCCCCGATTTGACCCGGAAAGTGGGGGCATGGGGTCAGCCCTAGTATTTAAGTATTTTCCGCCATTACCTCTCGCCAAGATTCTGAGGTAAAAACCACAGAGGACACAGAGAGAGGAGAGTTAGGGTAAATAGCCACAAAAGAGCGCAAAAAACACAAAATTCCTAATTCCTAATTCCTCATTCCTCATTCTTAATTGGCGCCATCGGCGCCTCTCCCCCTCCCTCCACATCCTGCTCGCGAAGCGATCCTGTTCCGGCAAAGCCGGATCAAGCGACTGGAAGGAGCGTTGTTTGAAATTCATTTAACATCGTCACTTCGTGACTGGATGCCTGCGGCAACAGGATGGAGCTCCGCTCCAACAGGAAATTGGGGGACCCGCCTCCCGGCGTGACATGCCCGCCTTCGCCAAGGGTCTACGGCGTGGCAGGCAGGAATGTCCCCCCTCCGTTTTTAAATCTGTGCTCATCCGTGCAATCCGTGGTTCCTCTTCTCTCCACTTCACCACTCCATCACTTCAAGACTCCACCACTCCTTTCCTTTCGATCAAGATCACGATCATGATCACGATTATTCAGCCTTCAGCCTTTCTCCTATGGACTGAAGGATTGGGAATCGCCGAACAACAATTCGGTGTAGAGGTTTTCATAATCCCGAGCGGAGAGTTTCCAGGAAAAGTCGCGGGCCATGGCGTTGCGCTGGATTTTGCGAAAGCGCTTTGCATTGGCGTATAACTTGAGAGACTGCTCCAACCCTTTTCTGAGCCCGGTTTCATTGGGGCTGAACACGATTCCGGTGCCCGATTCCGGATCGGCCACGGCATCGACGACGGTATCGACCAAGCCACCCACGCGGCTGACCATGGGCAAGGTTCCGTAACGTTGGCTGTACATCTGATTGAGGCCGCAGGGCTCGAACCGCGACGGTATGAGGAAAAAATCGGCTCCGGCCTGGATGAGATGACTCAGGGCTTCATCGTGGTCGAAGCAGGCATGTACTTTTTGGGGCAATTTTTTTCCAAGTCTTTTCAAACCCCGTTCCAACTTGGGATCCCCTTTCCCCAAGGCTACCAGTTGCACGTTGTTCTTCGCCCAAAAATTTTTCTGTTTAAGGATGAAATCGATGCCTTTCTGGTCGGTCAACCGCGACACCAACCCATACAGGGGAGCGTCGGGCAATACCGGTAAATTCACCTTATTCAACAGGGCCTCCTTGTTTTCCCGCTTTCGATCGAGGCCTCTGACGGAATAGTGTGCCGGAAGGTGAATATCGGTCCTGGGATTCCAGGCACGGGTATCGATTCCGTTCAAAATGGCGTGGAGTTCCCCTTGGCGTTGTTGAAGCACACCTTCCAACCCGCAGCCGAATTCGGGAAGCAGGATTTCCTTGGCATAGTTGGGACTCACCGTGGTTATGCCATCGGCGAAGAGTATTCCACTTTTAAGGAAATTGACCTGTCCGTAATACTCCAACCCATCGATGCCGAAGAAGGCGGAGGGGAGATTGGTCAAATCGAAGGCCCGGTCGGGGAAGACACCCTGAAAGGCCAGGTTATGGATGGTGAGCAAACTTCGCGTTCCCGCCTGCAAGCCCTTATACGCTTCCTCCACCCGGGCAAAAATGGGAACCAGGGCGCTCTGCCAGTCGTGGCAATGCAGGATATCGGCATGGACATTTTCCCGGAGAAGGGTATCCACTACGGCCTTGCAATAGAAAATGAACCGGGCATCGTTGTCGCTGTAATCCCTGTGCTTGGTGCCATAAGGATAGCTGCGATCGAAGAACTCATCGCGGCCTATCAGGTATAAATCAAGCCGCCTGCCCAGTTTCAACCGATAAACTTCTCCCTCGTAAGCCTCATCTCCCAACTGTATGAAAGTCGAATGCCGCCTTTGCGCTTTGGCGAACCATTCCGATTCGCGAATCGTGCGGTAAAGGGGCAGGAAACTGATAACCTCATGTCCCTGTTTAGCCGTATGCCTGGACAATGATTCCACCACGTCGGCCAGTCCCCCCGTCTTGATGAAGGGATGCTGCTCACTGCTTACGTGAACGATTTTCATCCCGGTCAAAATGGGTAAAAAACCCTGTCGAGCAAAGAAAAAGCGCAAAAAAAGGCCGATTTATCCGCACCATTATGAAATTTAGAAAAGCTGTTTTGAAACTCCTCGGATCCAAGCGATACGTTCCCTTGGGAGCCCGCGGGATTGGAAGAGCCTTTGGCATAACCGGTAATTCCGAGCAAGAAGCATTGAACCGGGAGTTGAAGCTGTTGGTAGTCCGGGGCCTGATCTCAACCATCGGGAAGGGCCGCTATGTCATCCCCAAGAACGCGGATATGGTGAGGGGCACCATTCGCTTTCGCCAAAGTGGAAGCGCCGTTCTGCTGGCCGAACCTTACACCGACGGAACGATGCCCGATCCCCTCCCCATCCGTGCTAACGACACGGGAACGGCGCTTCATCAGGATAAGGTGTTGGCAAGGCGGATTACCCGGCGGCGACAGGCCTACGGGAGGGGAAGGCATGGGCGCCGGCTCTACGGCCGGGAAAGGAGCGGGCCCCGCTCCTCCAAACGCGGCGACACCTTCGGACGCGTAATTCGTATTCTCGAACGCAAGAACGCGCGGATCATCGGCACTTTGAAAAAAAAGAGTTTCCATTACTTCGTCGTACCCGATAACCCGTCCATCCACGTGGACGTGGTGGTCCTGCCCCCGGAAAGGAGCGGCCTGGATCCCCTGCCCCGAGTCGGGGACAAGGTAGTGGTCGAAATGGAGGAGTGGAAGCAGCGACACCTGAACCCCGAAGGCCGAATCGTCGAGGCCTTGGGCAAGACCTTCACCCCGAGAGCGGAATACAAGGGGTTGCTGCGAAAATTCGGCTTGGAGCCCCAATTTCCCCCGGCGGTAATGAAGGAGATGGCCCAATTGCCGGATTCGATCCCCGGGAGAGCCTTGAAGGGTCGGAGGAACCTGACCAAGGTATTGACCTTTACCATCGATCCCGAGGACGCAAAAGACTTCGACGACGCCTTGTCGGTGGAACACCTGGGCAATGGAAACATCCGGATCGGGGTCCATATTGCCGACGTGGCAGCCTTCGTCAAAGTGGGAAGCGCCCTGGACAGGGAAGCGGAAAAGCGCGGAAATTCCACTTACCTGGTCGGAACCGTCATTCCCATGCTCCCCGAAGGGTTGAGCAACGGTCTGTGCAGCCTGAAGGAAAACGAAATCCGGCTCACCAAGTCCGTCATCTTCACCTTTTCCTCCGAAGGCAAGATACGAAAGGTGGATTACGCCAACACCTTCATTAAAAGCCGCAAGAGGCTGACCTATGGACAGGCCCAGACCTTGCTGAAGGAAGACGACCTGGCCGTGGCAAGGAATATGCCCTTGCCCCCCAAACACCAGACCGCCGCCACGGGCCGTCCCCTGCGCAATTTGAGCCTTGGAGAGCTGGCCGAGCTGCAAAGCGGAATCCGCACTTGCTGGCGAATCGGCGGCATTTTGAGGCGAAAGCGTTTCGCCAAGGGGAGCCTGGACCTCGACATGCCCGAGGTGAAGATTCACGTGGATGAGGAGGGTTACGCCTCCGAGATCAAGGCCGTGGAAAGCAATGAAAGCCATCACCTGATCGAGGAATTCATGCTGGCGGCCAATGAGGCAGTGGCCCGCCAGTTGAGGAAGCAAAACTTTCCGGCCATCTACCGGGTACACCAAAAACCGGATGAAAAGAAGCTCTTCGAACTGCGTGAAACCTTGCTCACTTACGGCATCCGGACCGGCGACCTGAACAACAAGGGCGAAGTCGTCAAATTGCTGGAGGCCATCAAATCCCACCTCAGCGGCTACACCTTGCGCATACAGTTTCTCAAGGCCCTGCGTCAGGCCTGCTACATGGCGAAACCACAGGGACATTACGGACTGCACAAAGCCAACTACACCCATTTTACCTCCCCCATCCGCCGTTACGCCGATCTGATCATCCACCGCGTCTTCGACAACTTCCTGGTTCAGGTAAAAAACCGGAAACCCCTACCGGGAAAACCGGCTTTCTATAAACAGAACCGACTGGAGGAAATCGCCCAACGGGTCAGCTCGACCGAACAAAACAGCACCGAGGCGGAACGGGAATCGGTCAAAATCAAACAACTCGAGTATTTTGAACGCGAATTGGCGAAACCCGAAAAAACCGTCCATGACGCCGCCATTCTGGAAATCCGGAACCATGGGCTCTTCGTGGAATTGAAGGAATCCCTCGTATTCGGGCTGCTTCCCATGGCCGGTTTGAACGACGATCTTTACCGGAAATCGCCAGACGGCAGCCGGCTCATCGGGCGCCGCACCGGAAAGTCGATGATGGCGGGCGATACCATCCAGGTGGTGGTGGCCAAAGTCGATCGATTCAAACGGCATATCGATTTTGATCTGGCCAAAACGGCTAAACTTGAGAAACCTGTGGCCCGTTAAGGAAAGAGCCGAATACTTAAATGGAACAGCAAGCGGCATGAATCACTACGATTACCATACTCGACTAAAGGCCCTTTGGGATAAAGGGGTGGAGGATTACCATAATGGAGGGCGAGTGCCCGGCGCCTACCTGACGGAGGAGGAACAGGCGTTCCTGAGTGAAATCGGGGCCAATGAGCAGGACCTGTACGACTATACCGATGACAGCATCCGCTACGGGGAACCCGACTTCGAGATGTTCTGGGCGGTACAGTCCATGCGTTTCAACTATTTCAGGATGATCATGAAAAACCGGCAGGGCGATTACACCGCGCCGATGGAGGCTTATTCGCCCAAGAACGCGGAGATCAACGGCATCCCCTGGCTCCCCAGGATAATCGAAAAAGCCAAACGCAAGCTGCGGGGGGAACTCAATCCCGATATCATGTACGGATGCGGTGGAGACCGGCAATTCTGCAAGACCCACAACCTCCATCTTGCCGAGTTCCTGCAATTGGTCTGGACCCATTGGGATGACCATCAGGCTATTGCGGCCTACATCGAAGCCCACTCCCCTGCCCTGCAAAAACAAGGGGTTTGAACGGACAGGGCTCCTTGCGGATTTCCCAATTTTCCCTCACCCACCCGCACATACGATCTTGCCCACCCGGTTCGAGTGATCTTTAGTCAAGGCTATGGACAAGGGGATAACACCCGTCACCATCAAGGGCTTGGTGCCTACCAGTACCGGCATGGCGGTATTTTTGGGAACCGAGTTCAAGACTTTCGTCATCTATATCGACCCCAACGTGGGCCATGCGCTTTCCCTGGCCATCAATGGAGTGAAGAAGAACCGTCCCCTCACTCACGACCTCATCTCACACCTTCTCATGGGTCTGGATGCAAAACTGGACCGGGTCATCATCAACGATGTCGATTGGGACAAGTTTTTCGCCCGAATGATTATCACCATGGAAAACGAACTGGGCAAGAAGATCATCGAAATCGATTCCCGGCCCAGCGATTCCCTGGTGATTGCGATCCAGCACAAACGGCCCATTTACGTCGCGGACAAGGTTCTCGACTCCGTCGATGACGTGACGGAGGTGTTCAACGACATCAAGGATCAATCGGGGGAAAGCGAAGGCAAAGGATCTCCTACTTGAAGCCCGCCCCTACCTGTAAGCGAAAGGCTTTGCCGGATCCCATAATCGAGGGCCAGGCGCCCACGGCCTTGGCTCCCATGCAGGATGTCACGACCTGGGAATTCATGAAGGTGGTGGACCATTTCGGATCCCCGGACTACTATTTCACCGAGTACTTCCGGGTGCACGCGACCAGTGTTCCGGACAAGCACATTCTCTACTCCATCACCCATAATCCGACTCCACGCCCCGTATTCGCTCAGCTCCTCGGAGAAAACCTCGAATACCTCAAGCGCACGGTGGAAGCGCTCCGGCCCCATCCCATCGCCGGCATCGACCTCAACCTGGGGTGTCCCGCACCCAAGGTTTACAAGAAGAACGTCGGGGGAGGGCTCCTGAGGTCTCTGGACCACGTCGACAAGGTATTCGAATTGTTGCGCGAGTATTCTCCCCGCCGCTTCACGGTAAAGGCCCGCATCGGCTTTGACGATACGGCACCGTTCGAAGGTCTGTTGGAACTCCTCAGGAAACACAAAGTGGATTTGCTCAGCCTTCACGGAAGAACGGTAAGGGAACTCTACTGGTCGGAGGTTCACTACGACTACATAAGACACGCCGTCTCCGCCCTCCCTTGTCCGGTATTGGCCAACGGAAACATAACGAGCTACAGGAAAGCGGCCCAGGTACTCAGGGAAACCGGCTGTCACGGCCTGATGATCGGCCGCTCGGCCATTCGCAACCCCTGGATTTTCAGGCAAATTCGTCAGCATCTGAGCGGCAAAGCGGTATTCAACCCGACGTTGGGCGACGTTCACGCCTACGCACGATTACTGCAGGAGACTTTCGCCAACCCCGCGGTGCCCGAGCGCGCCTGGGTAAATCGATTAAAGAAATTCTTCAACTTTATTGGATTGAGCGTCGACCCCAAAGGAGCGTTCCTCTATGAAATCAGGCGGGTGAAATCGATCAGGGCAATGAATGATGTCCTGGACAGACACCTGTTGAGGGACCCGGAGCGACCCTTTTCCACAGAGCCCTACCCCGGACTACTAGCCCGCCCAAACCGCGAAAGCCCGGTCAAACCACTGGCCCAAGCCTACCCCTTGTCAGCCGGCGCATGATTCAAATGTTGGAGAAAAAGGGTCAGGCCTGGAAAACTGTATTCCGTTGCAATTCATACACTTTTGCAAGGCAACTGACCCGGCGCGGCAAGGATGCCGCTGCCCTACCGTTCACGTTTCGAAGTAAAAAGGGGTCAAACGCAAAATGTTAACATCTGATTGGTTCGATTCAGACTTTCAGGTGAAACTAGAGAACGATGTTAACATTTTGCGTTTGACCCCTTTTTACGGAACCCGCCGCCCTACCGACCACACCCGGCGCGAACTGTTAACTAAGCGCCATTCACGTTTGACCCCTTCTCATTTCCCCTGATAAGGAGTTGGCATGAAAAGAATAATTTTTGCCTGTTCGTTCCTCTCCCTTACAACCTGGATACAAGCTCAATCAACCGATGTTTACTTTGGCACCAGGGGCCAGGGAAGCAAAGGAATCTACCACGCTACCTTCGACTCCGCCTCGGGGAAGTTGAGTCAATCCACCGTGGCGGCGGAAATCGGCTCCCCCGGGTTTCTGGCTTTGCATCCCGACGGAGATAAGCTCTACGCCGTGGCGGACGACGGGCAACCTTGTGTGGCATCGTATAAAATTGGCCGTGACGGAGGCCTGAGCCTGATAAATACCGAACCCATCGGCGATGGGGGCGGAGCGCACCTCGCGGTTCACCCCTCGAAAAAATTTCTGATCACGGCCCAATACGGCGGTGGGTCCGTGGCGGTCTTCCCGGTTATGCGGAGCGGCGCCCTGGGAAAGCGGCGTCAATTGATCGAGCACAAGGGCGGCTCCGGGGTGGTGGAAAGCCGTCAGAATGCGCCCCATCCCCATTGGACCGGGTACTCCCCCGATGGCCAATTCGCCTTCGTTCCGGATCTCGGACTGGATCAGATCATAATTTACCGGATCAATGAAAGGCGTTCGACCCTTAAGCAGCATGGGGTTGCCCAATCCGTCCCCGGAGGAGGACCGCGCCATATGCGTTTTTCCGCGGACGGCAAATTTATCTATCTCCTTAACGAGTTGACCCTTTCGGTAACCACCTTTGCTTACGATGCGGAAAATGGCAAGGTGGAGCGCAAGACTACAACCCCGGCCCTTACCCAAGAGACGAAGAGCGCTGAAGCGTTTAATTCCGCCTCTGAAATACTGGTCCATCCGAACGGCCGTTTCGTCTATTCGGCCAACCGCGGGGACGACACCGTAACGGTGTATCACGCCAATCCGGAAACGGGCAGGCTAATGGTGCGGGAGGTGGAAAATGTCCGTGGTTCTTTTCCCCGCAATATCAACCTGGATCCGACGGGGAAGTGGCTCCTGGCCGCCGGACAGCATTCCAACACGGTGGCCGTTTTCGCCATCGATCAAAAAAGCGGCGACCTGACCTTTCAGACCGGAGCGGTCATAAACGTTCCCGGACCGATCTGCATTCTCTTCAGAAACTGACTTGGAATGTACCCTGCATGCCATCACCTTGGGCTTTGACGCGCCGCAGGTTACCAGGCAGATTAAGCTGTAGGAGGGGGTTTATCCCCCGATTTTCTACTGCGCTCCGGTGTGTCGGTAAAAGGGGAATCAATAGCCCGGCCGGGAGAAATTCAGGCGCGGCATGAGAAATTTTCAGGCGCGGCAAGGATGCCGCCGCCCTACCGTTCACGTATCGAAGTAAAAAGGGGTCAAACGCAAAATGTTAACATCTGATTGGTTCGATTCAGACTTTCAGGTGAAACTAGAGAACGATGTTAACATTTTGCGTTTGACCCCTTTTTACGGAACCCGTCGCCCTACCGCTTACGTTTTGAAATGGTAGGGCAATCGCGTCCCCGCGATGCCGTAACCTCTTCTATATCCGGGTTTTTTGTGATGGATTATTTAAGAGACACCACACTAGGCTACGGAGACCTGAGTAGTTACAAAAAATAATCCCATTCCCGATGCATCTCCTTCGCGCCACCCTTCTGTTTCTCATGCCGGCACTCGTTACAGAGGCGGAGGAGCGGGTGGCTTGGACCACTTCGCAAATCGAAGGCTCTCCCGAACCACCGCCGCCCTACGCCGCCGAGGTCATTTGGCCGCATATTACCTTTGATGAGGGATTGGACCTGACTTTCCTGAAATCGGAAGAACGCTTGTTTGTCACCGAGCAATCAGGAAAAATTTGGATGTTGCCGGCCGACCTGAATGCTCATCCGGAAAAGGCGGAATTGGCGGCCGATCTCCAGCAGTTCATACCGGAATTCCGCTTTGTCTATGGTTTGACCTTTCACCCGGAATTCCGGAAAAACCGGGAACTGTTTGTATTCTATAGGGTTAATTTTTCCGAGGACGAATTGGCGACCAGGGTCAGTCGATTCCGAATGGATGACCGGCTTAAGATAATTCCCTCCAGTGAGGAACTTATCGTCACTTTTGGCGGGGGTGGTCACAACGGAGGCGATGTTCAATTTGGGGCCGATGGAATGCTTTATTTTACCGTTGGAGACCTGTCGCCCCCCTCCCCGCCCGACCCTTACAACGAGGGGCAGAATTTGCGCACGCTGGCATCCACTATTGTGCGCATCGATATCGACCGAAAGGACCCCGGCCTGGCCTACCGCATTCCCGAGGATAACCCGTTTGTGGATCACGAGGGAGTTCGGCCGGAAATTTGGGCCTTCGGATTTCGCAATCCCTGGAAGATGTGTTTCGACCCTGTTTACGGCGACATTTGGACTGGTGACGTGGGTTGGGAATTGTGGGAAATGGTATTTCGGGTGGAAAAGGGGGGCAACTACGGTTGGTCGATTATGGAAGGACCAACGCCCACCAAGCCCGACCAGCCGATGGGGCCGGTATCGATTTCTCCACCCGCGTTGTATTATCCGCATACGGAAGGGGCATCGGTTACCGGCGGCTTTTTTCCCTCCAGCTCCCGGCTCCCCGCCCTGAAAGGGAAATATATCTACGGCGATTATATGACGGGAAAGATTTGGGCGCTGGAATGGAATGGGAAACGGGTGGTAACCAATGAGTTCATAGCAGATACCCGAAAAAAGATCGTAACCTTCGGGAAAACCCTGGAGGGAGATCTGATCTTCATGAACCACCCGAATGAGTCCCGCCTTTACCGGTTGGTGCCCAATCCAAAAACCGGTGCGGTGAACCACTTCCCCAAGCGGCTCGGCCAAACCGGTATCTTCAAAAACTTGACCAGAGAAGAAACCAATCCCGGAGTTTACGCCTTCTCCATCCAGGCGCCCATGTGGCAGGACGGTTACAAGTCTCGTTACTGGATCGGCATTCCGGGAAAAAGCCGGTTCGAATCGCAATGGATTCAGAACCGGGGTATACCCCTCATCCGTTGGGAAACCTCGCCCGGGACCGTGGTGGTCAAAACCATACATTCAGGTCATACGCGCATCGAAACCCAAATCCTTCACTTCGATGGCTCTTGGAACGGTTACACCTATCGGTGGAACGATGACCAAACCGACGCAACCCTGGTCCCCAAAGAGGGTTTGGATACCATAATTGCCGACAAACCCTACCGTTTTCCAAGCCGGGATGAATGCACCCGCTGCCACGGTAGCAACTTCAATTGGAACCTGGCGTTTTTTCCGTCCCAACTCAATCGGGAGGGCCAATTGGACCGATTCTATGAACTCGGAGTGGTTGACGAAAGGTTTGTGGAAATGGGCCGAAAGTATCCGCTGGAAAATCCCTACGATGAAATGGCCGACTTGGCTCTGAGATCCCGTTCCTGGTTACATGCCAACTGTTCCCACTGTCACCGACGTTCAGGCGGATCCAGTACCACCACCCAAATGAACATCTCGGCTCCTGATCACCTGATGGCCCTGATCGACACTCTCCCCGCCAAAGGTTATTTTGGCTTGGGAAAAGCCCCCTTGATCGATCCCGGAGATCCCTATCAGTCGGTTTTGTATTACCGAATGGCCACAAGAGGCGCCGGGCATATGCCCATGGTCGGAGCCAAAACCCTCGACCGGGAAGGGATGCGCCTGATACATGACTGGATCCGTGGCCTCGACTCCATAACAACCCCCATCGCTGAGGCTTCAATGACGCCGAAAAACGTGGAAGAAGCCCTCGCTCTCTACCACAGGATCCAGTCCGGAGAATTATCCCAGGCGGAAATACAGCGCGCCATCGCCGCCTGTCTCAGCCACCCTGATCCCTTCGTTATCAACCTGTTCGCAGGATTTTCCCATAATTGAAAAGGCGAATTCGCCGTTATTCAAATCTCTCGGATTTTTGCGCTCGTGGGGAGAGGTTAACCCGGAACCTCAGATACCGCGAACCTCTCGCTGCCATTCCTCCGGCTTTACGCTCACATCGCTGTCGTCCTGGTAGGTCGCGCGTAATTGTTCCAATTGACCTTTCTGGCGTCTTATGACTTCCGCGTATTGGGGTTGGCCATAAACATTGGTCAATTCGTCCGGGTCCTGCCTTAGATCGTAGAACTCCCATTCGTCAAACTGATAGAAGTGGATCAGTTTATACCGGTGGGTGCGAATGCCGTAATGCCGTGGCACCATGTGCACGCTGGGGTATTCATAATAGTGGTAGTAGATGCTGTTACGCCAATTCTCCGGTTTCTCCCCTTTCAGCAGCGGAAGAAGGGAAAGCCCTTGTAAATCCCCTGGAATCGGCGCTCCCGCCATGTCCAGGAAGGTCGAGGCGTAATCGAGGTTCTGGATCAGGTCGCGGTTGCGTGATCCCGCTTTTACCACCCCGGGCCATTTTACGATGAACGGCATTTTCAGGGATTCCTCATACATCCAACGCTTGTCGTACCAACCGTGATCCCCAATGTAAAACCCCTGGTCGGAGGAATAAATAACGATGGTATTATCGGCCAGTCCGAGCTCCGATATGGTTTTGCCCAGTCGTTCGACACTCTCGTCCACACCCTTGACGGATCGAAGGTAGTTTTTGGCATAACGCTGAAATTTCCACCGCACCAATTCCCTCCCGCTCAACCTGCTCTCATGAAAGGCCCGGTCTTTTGGTCCGTAGGCGTCGCGCCAAGCCCTCAGTTGTTCCGGGTTCATGCGTTTCAGGTTATTCCAGGCCGAGCGATCGGTTCTAAGCGCCGGGTCCGGATCTTCAAATTGAGGGGTCAAGTCCACAAACAGGTCGAAATTGAGGTGCATATGCCGATCGATTTCCAATTCCTGATAGCGGGCCGGAGGGGCGTTGTCTTCCCAATTGTCGAACAAGGTAGCCGGTTCGGGTATTTCGATGTCGTCGTAGAGGTTAAGGTGTCGCAAAGCGGGCATCCAATTTCGATGGGGAGCCTTGTGTTGGACCATCAGCATGAACGGTTTGTCGGCAACTCGTTTTTCACGCAGAAATTCCACAGCCATATCCGTCACGATATCCGTGCAGTATCCCTCGATGGTTACGTTTCCTTCCGGGGTGATAAAATCCGGATTGTAATAAAGACCCTGCCCCGGGAGCACGGCCCAGGAATGGTAACCTTGGGGGTGCCCCCTCAGGTGGGATTTCCCATAGATGGCAGTCTGGTAACCCGCTTTCTGCAACAATTTGGGAAAGGTCTGCTGATTCCAGTCAAAGGTGTTCCCATTGTTCATGAAGCCGTTTTTATGGCTGTGTTTCCCGGTTTGGATGACCGCGCGGCTGGGCCCGCAAATGGAATTGGTGCAAAAGCTGTTGACGAACACCATTCCTTCCGCCGCCAACTTGTCGATAGCGGGAGTGGGATTTATCGATTTCAACCAACCATCGTAAGCACCTATGGCATGAGGAGCGTGATCGTCCGTAAAAATGAAAACGATGTTGGGGCGGTCATCCCCCATGGCGGAGAAGTTACCACAGAGGGACAAACCGAGAATCCATAACCTGAAAAGCGATTTCATAGGACAAATCTGAAAAAGGTACCGGTAAAATGCAACCGGGGAAATAAGGCGCCGTTGCCGCCAGTGGTCAGTGTTCAGGAATCAGTGGTCAGTAAGCGCCACAGCGCACTTTGTGCCTTTTTCTCCACTCCCCCATTCCATCATTCCATTATTCCATCACTCCTCCTTCTTCCTTTAAATTTCACTCCCCCATTCCATCGTTCCATTACTCCATCACTCCTCCTTCTTCCTTCCTGATTCAGCAGGAGGGTGGCGCAGCCATTGACACCGTCCAGGATTTCATAATCCTTGGAACATGGCCAAAAATATTTATGGAGACGATTTGGTTCCGTGCAGCACATCTCCCATGACCGGATTCTTCCGCAACGGGAAATGCGATACCTGTGCCGATGATTCCGGCATGCATACCATTTGCGTCCAGGTAACGGAGGAATTTCTCCAGTTCAGCCAGCAGCGTGGGAACGATCTCTCGACCCCTCATCCGGCGTTTCAATTCCCCGGATTGCAACCGGGTGATTTCTGGTGCCTGTGCCTGGCCCGTTGGGTGGAAGCCTACAACGCGGGCCTTGCCCCCCGGGTGAAACTCGAATCTACCCACGCTTCAGTAATCGAATTCATCGACCTGGAAATCCTGGAGAGGTTTGCCGTAACGGTATAGTTAGTGGAGAGTGGAGAGTGGAGAGTGGAGAGCCTCTTGGGGGGTAGCATCGGCACTGCGAGGACGCAGTAGCCCTACCAATCATCAATAACGGTAGGGCGAGAGCATCCTTGCTCTGCCGCTGTAAGTGACGGCGAAGCCGGATCAAGCGAAGCGTTGTTAAAAAAAATAAGTGGTAATCCGTGGAATCCGTGGTTGGTTCCTCAGAAATTTTCGATCACGATCACGATCATGATTTTGAGGCAGGAATGTGGGCGAGGCATGCCTCGCCCCTACGAATAGGCGGGTTGGAAAACCCGCCCTCCGTTAAATCCCAATTGAAAATTTAATCCGTGTAATCCGCGGTTAATTTGGAAGATGTCGCTTCCCTCGGTAACGATCACGATCAGGATGCGCCGAAGGCGCCTAATCTCAACTATTCACCGTCTCTGGGAAAACATCCATTTCCACAATTCGGGATCGCGGTAGGCATTCACCCAGGCGTTGTGTTTCACATCGGGATACTCGGTGTACTTTATATTGCCTCCCGACTCCTTGATGGCCCGATACATTCCACGGGAAAAGTCCACCGGAACAGCGTTATCCAGGGCGCCGTGAAACAACCACAAGGGGACTCGGGTAAAGCGGTCCGCCTCCTGCGTGGCCCATCCACCACACACTGGAACAGCCGCCGCCCACATTTCAGGTCGGGCATAGACAACTCCAAAACTGCCAAATCCACCCATGGACAAGCCCGTCACATAAAGCCTGCTCCGGTCAACCGGATAAGCTTCCATTACTTCCTCGACCAGACCGAGGACGAGATGATCCACGGGCGGTCGATTACGGTTCGATCTCGCGAGCGACTTGCTGCGAGCCCATGTATTGGGTCCTGGGCATTGAGGAACGAGGTAAAAAGCGGGGTATTGACCTCGGACCGCTTCCGAGGCCAGATGCGCCGGAACCTCGGCGTCGACGAGGTTGCGTATGTTGGACGACCCGCGTCCGCCACTGCCGTGTAAAAACAAGACCAGGGGATAAGATTTTTCCGGGTCGAAATTGGCCGGTTCTAAAATTTGGTAATGCAGGTTCTCGCCCGATTCACCCGTATAGGTGCCCGGCTGGAAGTCGCGGTAGAGACCGCTCCCGGATCTCCAAGCCAGATGCTCGATGAGGAATTCTTCTGGCGAGGAAAAACGGGTCTGGGGTCCGGGATAATCCAGCGTCACCTCCACCCCGGCCTCCAGGAGCTTGTATTTCATGGCAATGCCGAAATTGACGTGGTGAACTTTCCAGCCCGATGGATTGTCATCTGGAATGGGATCATCCGGCTTCATGTTGTAGCGCATGTAGACGGGAGGGTCATCCGAACTGATATGGTTTATAACCGAAATTTCCTCAATCAATTGCTTCCGTTCCTCCTCTACCCCATCCATGTATTCGGATACGTCCCGGTGCGGTTTTTCGTAACCGGGAATATTGGCCACCCACCAATCCAGATCCATGGTGCTTTGGCAGCCTTGGAGGGCAACACAGGTAAGCCGGGTCGACTCCCGCGCCAGGGGATCCTCGCTACTGGGATCGGCCATGTCGTCGCGCCAGGCCAAATAAGCGGACAACTGGGCCCCGGCCGATCCTCCCCAGGCGCCGATATAGCGCTCATCGATGCCCCACTCCCCGGATTTGGAACGGAGAAACTGAATGGCTCTGGCCACATCCTGGTGGGCAGCGGGTAACTTTGCGTGTTTCAGAAACCGGTATTCTACCGATGCGACGTTGATACCGGAGGCCAAGAGACGGTTAACGGTGTTGGCATTGATCCTCTTATTGCTGCCCCCTCGAAAACCTCCTCCGTGGATGTAAACGGCCAACGGAGCCCTGACTCCGGTATCTGCCCGCCAGAAATCGAGCACTTGGTTGGGATGCTCCCCATAGGGGACATCGGCCCTTGTGGCCGGTGGCGGACTCGGTCGAGGGCTATCCTGACCGAAGCCGGTAGAAATAGGCAATAGTATGGCTCCTGCAAGCAGGACGAAGTTTCGGGAGTTTATGAGTATCATGGTAACAAAATTATGTAAGCTACGAATTTTGTGAGACATGCGGGCTCTAGCGGGTTTGGCATTGATAAAGCAGGTATCCCAGGCCGGCTCCAAAACCGAGCCCGTAACCGGCTCCCCACAACAGGCGGCCACCGGATCCCCCCACCAGGGAATAGCCTTCACCTCCAAGATAATAGCCCAAGGTATGCAACATGAAAACCACACCGCAATTGGAAATAAATACCTGGGGGGTTCCCCTCCCCACAACGCGTTGAAGGATCCAGGTAAGGGCGGCGATTCCTAAAGCTGATCCAAACAAGTCCGCATTGTATTTTCCCTTCAAGCCAAACCAGAAAATACACCAGATAATGGCGTATGCGAAAAAGGCCAAAGCAAAGATTATGGAAAACCGAAAGGTAGCGCCTCTTTTGGCAACCAGCCGGCTCAGGACCGGACCGGAAAGCACAATGAAGGTAAGGGCGATAGTCGCAAACATGGGTCCGGCCCCAGGCACTAATCGGAATGCCCAAATGGAAAAGGCGAGGAGGCTGACGAGCCCGAAACCCAGGCTGCCGTAGATCATGGATTGGAGAGATGAGTTAGCTGTTTTCATTTTCATAATTCGGTGGGGAGAAAGGAGATTTCCTAAATTCGGTTAAAATGCCGATCCTGGCAAGACTGCTTCACTCCGCCACAGCGTCAGGACATGTTTGCCAACAGCAACAGGTTCCTGGATGCCGGAAGCTCGAAAGTGGCTTCTTTATTCAGCCTTCTGCTTTCTTCCTTCTTCCTTCTTCCTTTAAATTTCGCTCCCCGGGGAATTCAGAACACGTCCAGAAGTTCGACTTCAAAAATCAAAACCGTATTTGGGGGAATATCATTACCTGACCCCCGCGTTCCATAACCGAGGTCGCTGGGTAAAAATAACCGGGCTTTCCCGCCCATACGGATATTCATCAACCCTTCACGAAATCCTTGCACAACCCCGGTAAGCCTGAACATGGCCGGTTTTCCCCGCTTTATCGAGCTGTCGAACAGCGTTCCATCAATCATCCAACCCTGGTAATGAACCACTACCGTATCCTCAATGGTGGGAAAACGGCCGTATCCCTCCGACAACATCTCAATTTGCAGGCCGCTTTCCTTGACCACCTTCTACAGGAGCAGGCCGACCGGGGCCACGTCTTCATGCCGACTGCCGAACTGGTCGATGTGTGCCGAGATCGCTTCGACCTACCCGAGGCGCTGCTGCAAGAGGCGGTGGAGAGTCTGCACAAGGCGGGACGGATCATGCGGGAAGGTGAGTCGGTCTTCCTCCGAGGGCTCTATATTGCCGAGCGGGCCGTCGCCGACGCGATCAGGGTCCTTGCGGCAGGCCCCATGCGCCGGCGCGAGTTCGACGCTACGGCCGCCGTCGAGTGGGCCAGCGGTCGGATGGGAGTGGAGCTGACCGAGGAACAGAAGCAGGCCGTCCACGGGGCCGTGACCGGGAAGGTCTTCGTACTGACGGGCGGGCCTGGAACGGGGAAGACGACCATCCTTCGCGCAGTGCTATCCATCCTCAATGCTCTCGGACAGCGGGTGGTCCTGGCAGCGCCCACCGGGAGGGCGGCCAAGCGGCTCAGCGAGGCCACGGGTCATGAGGCTCGGACGGTGCATCGACTCCTGGAGTTCAAGCCCGGAGAGGGTCGATTCGGACGGAACGCAGAGCACCCTCTCGATTCCGATGCCGTCGTCGTCGACGAGACGTCGATGCTGGATATAGTGCTATGCCATCACCTCCTGCGTGCCGTGCCACGCCACGCCTCGGTTCTCTTCGTGGGAGATGCGGACCAGCTGCCGTCCGTCGGGCCAGGCAAGTTCCTCGGAGACGTTCTCGGATCGGGAACGGTGCCGTTCGCCCATCTTGAGCGGATATTCCGACAGGGCGACCGGAGCGGTATCGTCGAGGCGGCCCACCGGATCAACAGGGGCCTCCTGCCGTTCTCAAGCGCGCCCGGCTCCCGTGGCGACTTCTACTTGATCGAAGTCGACGAGCCCGATACTGCCGCCGAGACCGTCGTTCGGGTCTGCGCCAAACGAATCCCGGACCGGTTCGGACTGCACCCCCTGAGGGACGTGCAGGTGCTGTGCCCGATGAACCGAGGAGCCATCGGCGCCCGTCAGCTCAACGACAGACTGCGCGAGGCCCTGAACCCGGACGGGACCGAGGTCACTCGCTTCGGGCGGACCTTTCGCGTGGGTGACCGGGTGCTCCAGACGGTCAACAACTACGACAAGGACATATTCAACGGCGACCTGGGCTGGGTCACCGAGGTCGAGGTCGCCACCGGCCGCGTCGCCGTGGTCTTCGACGAGACTCGCATCGACTACGAAGCCTCCGAGCTCGACGAGTTGCAGCCCTCTTACTCCATGACCGTGCACAGGGCGCAGGGAAGCGAGTTTCCCGCGGTGGTGATCCCCGTTCTGACCCAGCATTACCCCATGCTTCAGCGGAACCTGCTGTACACCGCCATCACCCGTGGGAGGAGGCTGGTCGTCGTCGTGGGAAGTCGCAGGGCGTTGGCGATTGCCGCTCGAAACGACCGTGAGGGCGAGCGCAACACCATGCTTCGGGCACGGCTATCGGAAGAAGGAGACGATGAGAAGAGCATTAAGTTTGGATTCTTCCAACCCTGACGCTGGTCGCCAGGGGCGGGCGAAGGTCGATGCGGAGAGCATCAACCTCCTCGGGGCGACTGTCGATACCGCGACGTTGCAGTGCGGCTAGCATATCCTCCTGCCTGGGCTGACCGAACGCCAACCGGTAGAGCGCCAGCGAATCCTGCAACTGATTCCACCGGTCTTGATCGCGGCTCAGCGGGAGAGTCATGATTCTCCGTTGTATCCGGGCATTACCCGGATAAATCCAGAAGGGCGCGAGGCCGCCCAACGCTCGATCTTCTTCCGCTGCTGCGGCTTCAAAAACGGCAGTCCAGGGGTCTGTGACGGCGGGAGCCAGTGTCGCCGTCCGGTGGGCGGCTGCCACGTTCTTGCGGATCGCGTGTCCCTTGTAGCGGTCCACTCTGCCCTCACGCTGCTCGAAATCGACGGGGTTGCCGGGAAGGTTCCAATGGACGATGGAGTGGCACCACCAATGGAAGTCTACCCCTTCCTGTCCGATGGAAGTCGTCGCAAGAACGAACGGCCAGAACGGCGAGTTGAACGCCGCCCTGACCTCGCGAAACCTGGCTTCCTCGTGGCTGCGCTGGGTGCTGCCGAACCGCAGGGCGTACCGACTGGGAAACGCGATGCCCTGATCGTCGAAGTGATCGATGTCGGTGGCTCTGTACACCGACTCCCTCAGTGTGATGGCGCGCCATGCGGTTAGCGCAAGGGAGATCAGCCCCTCATCAGTCGTTGGGTTGGACCCTGAGTCTCCGGCAAGATGGTGAATGTACTCGTCGAGAACAGCCTGGAGCCCGCCATCGATGCAATACTGGGCGACTTTCCGCCAATATGTGCCAGCGCCCTCCGCATCTCGGTCCGACCCACCGTAGATGCCGTCCAGTCGCAGCACTGCCTCTGGTCGGACAAACAAACGGCGCAGCCCGGATGCCAGGATGGCAGCGGCCCTCCACCTGCCAATCTCGGTGGCCCGGTCATCCGCCCGCTTCAATCGGTTCAATGCCCTCCACGCGATGTTGCCAGGAGCGCCTGGTGCCAGAAGGGCTATGGTCTCCTGAAGGTCTGCTGGGCGTTCCGTATCCGGTGCCCAGTCGTCCAAGGCGCTGGGCATCTGGCCGACGTGGGCGTCCAACGCGCGGTGTCCTTCGTCCGCTTCGGCGCTCGGGGATGACCCCTGACGAGACTTGATAGGCTGTGGACGCCGCCGGGGTGGCCCCAGCCACTTCGAGTACTTGGGCGGAATTGCAGGACCCCTGCGCATCCCCCGGACCTGCCCGGCCACGTCAGGTAGCCGGGCCTACTGGAGCTGGTCACCCCGGTGGCGGTGAGCGAGAACGTATCCTGTGGTCGCCGTCGTCGGGACCCGACGGAGCGGACCAATGACCCTCGCTGTCACTCGTCGCACGGGTGCCGGGACTCACATCTGCCGGGGTACGATGGCGACATCTCCAGAGCACCTGGCCGTGTCCCTGCGCCGGTCCCCCAGCCCGTGGCTCGGTCGTGAACAACTCGGACATGGTGCAGGCGTCGATGTCGATCTCGTAGAACTTGTCGTTGTCGTCCAGGTAGGCATACAGGGTGTCGCTGGACGACGCATAGACGTCGGAGCGACCGGGAGGACTGTTGATAACGCAGGCGTCAGAAGATGTGCGAGAACCGGTGGACGGGTTGACCTCCCAGAACGAAATGGAGGTGGAGGTGACAGCATACATCGCCGCGTTGTGGGTCGCCTCGACCCGCTCGGGGGGATCCCAACCGCCGAAATCAGCAAAATCAGGCCGAACAGAACGAGTGTGCGGAAAAGACCCCCAAACCAATCTGGACTAGTCCAGATTACCTCATTTATGGAAAATCGCGCCTGAGCGAAGCCAGCCTCCGCATCACGGAAGACCTCGATTTCTACACCGTGCTCCAGGGCGTGCTCGACTCCGCCCGTTCCCTCACCGGCGCCCGCTACGGCACGATAAACCTCGTCGACGATTCCTTCGGCCTCCTGGACGTCCTCTTCTCCGGCATCACCGAGGAGGAGGGTCGGCAGTTCCGGGAGATGCCGGGCGGGATGGAGCTGCTGCGCTACTTCAGCGAGCTCCGCGTCGCCGACGTGAACGCCCACCTCAGGTCCATGGGCCTGCCGGAGTTCGGCCCGACCACGGGCGTGGGAGAAGGGATGACCTTCCTCCTGTCTCCCGTCACGCATCGGGGTGAGCGGGTGGGGAACATCCTGCTGGGCGGAAAGGAAGGCGAGCAGGAGTTCACGCAGGAGGACGAGGAGACGCTGGTGCTGTTCGCCGTCCCCAGGCGACCATGGCCATCGCTAACGCTCGCAGGCACCGGGGGGAGCAGTGGGCTAAGGGCCGATCTGGAGGGTTCCATTTCCTTGGGTGTATCTGGGTGTATCGCCCCCCAAAGTCATAGGACTTTCAATCGACGGTTCCGTTTGCTTTGGGTGTGTGTGCTTTCCGCTAGGACATCTCACATCATCAGGCACGATCCACTACTGATTCAGACGGCCGCAGGCGTAGGATGTGGGCGTTGTGATGGTGCCGGGCTGGTCATGGGCAATCTACCTGGGGTTCGTACGCCGCACTGACATAGCGACCCTCGTTCGCTGTGAGGCTGCTACTTATAGCGACGAGCATCTCCTATGGCCGTCATGAGCGCATCTCTGATTCGCTTCCCCGATCTCTTGAAGCCAAGCTCGTTCATCATCTCCCGAATCAGGTCGTCGTCGGTCCGTAGGAGCGTGTCGGACTCGATCCAGCGGACAATATCCACAAGTTGCCAGTGGTCAAAATCTGTGATGCTGTCATAGCCATATGCCCCCTTGCGAGGGACACGAGGGCGCGGCCCGCGTTGCGGTGACGAGTTACTCGGCGTAATGTCGGCGGATGCTTCGGGAGCTGGGGGCGGCTCGTCGCCGTCTGAAGCCTCAACCGCCTGTCTCCACGCTTCTTCAGCCCTGTCGAGTTCCGCCTCTCTATCGCGGAACCATGCAGTCGACCAGACACGATGGAAGCGCCAACCCTTGCTCTCCAGCACTTGCTGCCGCAGACGGTCGCGGTCGCGAGCGGTAGGGGCGGAGTGATAGCTGGCACCGTCGGCTTCGATAGCGAGTATCATCCGTCCGGGCTCGTCAGGATGCGCGCATGCGAAATCTATGCGATAGCCGGAGACCCCATATTGGGGAGTAACCGGTATTCCGCGTCTCTCAAGCCCGTCCTTGATGGAAAGTTCAAATGGATTGAGTGGTACATCCTGTACGTCTCCACCGAAGCTCTCTCCACCGGAAGCAGCATATTCGAGATAGCGCCGAAGCAGGTCGACACCCTTCGCGGCGGAGCGGCCCGGGTCCATGTCGCGATGGCTGAAGGAAGAGACGAGCGTGATACGCGAGCGGGCGCGCGTGACAGCGACGTTGAGACGGCGTTCGCCGCCTTCCTGGAGAATAGGCCCGAAGCGGTAGGGCAGACTTCCGCTGACGTCCTTATGGTAGCCGACACTGAGGATGATAGCGTCGCGCTCATCTCCCTGGACTCGCTCAATGTTCTTGACGAAGAACCGCTCCTCTTTCCTCTCGGAGAAGAAATCGTCGAGCGAAGGGTCGTTCAGCTCACTGAGACAGAGCATGAGTGCGTTCTCGATGTTGTCGGCGTGATGCTGGCCGAAGGCAATGACGCCCAGCGTCTCCTGTGCGGTGTTGCGGGCGTGTTCTAGTACCAGCTCGACGACCCTTCCTACCTCGTCCGGGTTCGAGCGTGTGCCGCAGGCGCTGGTGATAGGGCGGAAAGGGACGAGGTGGTGAGTGATCGGTGTGCTGACAATGGCGCCCGGGAAGGCAGTCAACGAGCCCCCATAAATGTGGTTGTTGGAAAATGCGATGAGGCGATCGTCGCGGCTCCGATAGTGCCACTGCAACATGTTGTCGCGGAGAAGAGCGCCGGCGGCGTCAAGAAGGGATTCGATATCGCTGGTCAGGGAGAGGTCGTCCTCATCGTCACCCTCGTCATCATCGCCCGGACTGCGGCCGAAGAACGAAGTCGGCGGGAGCTGACGGCTGTCGCCCGCGATCACAGCCTGGGGAGCGCGAGCAAGACTACCTATCGCCTCGGCGGGAGGAATCTGGGAAGCCTCATCAAAGATGACTGTGTCGAAGAGACTCTGGCCCGCCGGGATCATTTCGGCTGCCAGGATGGGTGACATTGTCCAGCAGGGGCGGAGCGCGGAGAGAACATGGGGAGCTCTACCCAGGAGCTGCCGGACGCTGAGATGGCGGCGCTTCTTCGCGGCCTCTCTCCGGATGAGCGCAGTCTCCTCGGGGTAGTTGTTCATCGTCGCAATGATGGCCTCGGCGGTGAGGCGATGGACGCGTTGGGCTGTAGAGTCGCGGTGCTGGCGGTCGGTTTCGCCATATCCGTCTCGATGGCGGGAGTGTGTGTTGCTGTCGAAAGCAGCGATCCGTTGGTCCTCAAACTCAAGATCTTCAAGAACCCGTCCCAGCCAGGCGTGCTCCACAGCGCACACAGCGTCTTCGAGTAATATGTCCCCGCCAACACGCTCAATGACATCCCAGGCCCCAGCTTTGCGAAAGCGCGCCTCCAGCCTGCGTATACGAGGCAGATTCGCGGCGACAGTCCGGCTGGATGCCATCCGTTCCAGGATCAGGGCAAGATCCGTGTGCGGTATACCATCCAGACTGTTGATGCCGGTCACCGCCGAAAAGTCAGTAAGTGCTGCTACGAGAGCACTGATGCACTCCTCCAGATTACTCACAATGTCCGCTTTGAGAGATAGTGAGCTGGGAGCGCCCAGCGCCTGCTTCGCCGCTCGGTACTCTCTGGAGACGATCTGAGTCTTCATCCGAGTCCATCGCGAACCGCTCGCCACTACCAGAAAGCGCGCCGTCATACTCCACTCCCTAACCGTGTCAGGCCGGGGTAGTTGGATATCATCGAGCGTAGCGAAGATTGCATCTCGCGCCGCGGGCAGACGATTCTCCACGAGATCGCTAACCATATCAAAGGCTTGGCGCGCGCCCTTTTGGGTGGTTACCGTGGTGCGTGACCACTCGGGATGGCGCTCTGCCAGTTCATGGCCGCCCAGTCCTACCCACTCTTCAATCTCGGCTGCAAGCTGCTCGAAGCCTTCCCTGTCAAGAGAGAGTGCAGCCTTCGTGGAAAGGCGCATCTGAGTGCGAGCACCTTCGGGGATGGTAAGGATTCGCTCCCGCATGTCGAAGACACGGAGCTTCCAGGGATCACGTGGTTCATGCAGCGCAGCATCATTCGCGATTAGGGCATTGCGATGTCTCCGGAGACGACGGTGGAGCTGAGAGTAATCGTGCGCGGGTATCGTCGCAACGTGTTTGAGCGAGTCGTTGAGAGTGCGTGCGAAATCACGCCGGGAGGTGACGCCACCGTGCATGTCCATGACAAGGTCGCTGAGCCCGACTTGGTCAAGCCGCTTCGTCACGGCTTCGATGGCAGCTCTCTTCTCCGCAACGAACAGCACGCGTTTACCTCCCGCGATGAGCGCTGTGATTAGATTCGCAATGGTCTGGGATTTGCCCGTTCCGGGTGGACCCTGGATGACGAGGGACTCCCCTCCGAGCACGCGATTGATCGCCACGTGCTGGCTGGAGTCAGCGTCGAGTACGAGGAATTCCTTCGAGGGTGAATCGAAGTCAGGTTGGTTCGGCTCAGGATCGCAGATGCGGGAAGCAAGGGCCTCTCGCGCCTCCCCGTCACCAGCGATGGCTGCGACGATGTCACTGGTGGCAAACAGTTCTCCATTCTGCTCCAGATCAGTGACCAGCGGCATCGTGGAGTAAGAGAAGTTGGCCGCGACGGCACGAGGCTCGATGGCCAGATTGTGAAGGTCCTTCCACGACTCCTCGAACCGGTTGAGCAGGTCCACGATTCCATCGAGGCTGGTTGGCGGGTCCTCAGCCACGTCTGCCTCTTCGTCATCCGTCTCTATGTCGTATTCGGAGCGCAGGATGTGGACCAACACCGGATTGAGGTGAGCATCACCCGCAACTTCAATCTTGAAGTCCCGGGCGGCGGCACCTGTAGGTTCGACATCAAGAGGCAATAGAATCACAGGCGCGTTAGGAGGAGTCCCAGAATCAACTGCCCAAGTCGCCAGTCCAACAGCAGCGAAGAACGTCTCAATGCCCTTCTCCTCAAGGTTCGTGAGAGCCATCTTGTGGATGGCTGCCAGGCGACGGCGGGCGTCATCGAAATCCGTGGAGCCATCCGAATCGTCAGGACGGACGGGGAAGAGTTCGCTTAGGCTGACCGGCTTGTCCGCGAGCAGTCGATCCAACACTCGTGCGTCAAGTCCGTATGTTTCAGACGGAGTGAGATCGAGTGTGCCAGTTCTGAGTGTGAACGGCGGAGAGATAATAGACCATGCCGGCGGGGGCGAGTGCTGATCGGGGGCGCTTGAATACTGGACCACCCGCCGTCTTCCATCGTGTTACAGCCAACACGATGGAAGGTGAAGAGGATGTACAGGGTGGAGTTGTACGCACGGGTGCGCCGGGCCTGCATGGTGGAGGGGATGAGCACCCGGGAGGCGGCGCGGGTGTTCGGGCTGCACCGGGACACGGTGCGCAAGATGCTGAAGTACTCCGTGCCTCCGGGCTACCGCCGGCAGTCGCCGCCACGTCGGCCGAAGCTGGACCCGTACCGCGGCGTGATCGACCGGATCCTCGAGGAGGACCGCAGTCTCCCGAAGAAGCAGCGCCACACTGCGAAGCGGATCTACGACCGGCTGAGAGCTGAGCACGGCTTCGACGGCAGATACACGATAGTCAAGGACTACGTGCGGGAGCGCCGCCGCCGGACACGGGAGATGTACGTCCCGCTCACCCATCCTCCCGGAGACGCCCAGTGCGACTTCGGCCAGGCCAAGGCGGTGATCGGCGGAGTGGAGCAGACCGTCCACTACCTGGTCATGTACCTCCCCCACAGCGACGCATGCTTCGTCAAGGCCTACCCCGCCGAGACGACGGAGGCGTTCTGCGACGGTCACGTCTCGGCCTTCTCGTTCCTGGGCGGCGTGCCCCGCAGCATCGTCTACGACAACACGAGGCTGGCAGTGGCGAAGATCCTGGGAGACGGCCGGAGGAAGCGCACCCGCGTCTTCTCGGAGCTTGTCTCCCACTACCTGTTCGAGGACCGGTACGGCCGTCCCGGCAGGGGCAACGACAAGGGCAAGGTGGAGGGACTGGTGGGATATGCTCGCCGGAACTTCCTGGTGCCCATACCGTCGTTCGAGAGCTTCGACGCTCTCAACGCTTATCTGGAGGAGAGGTGCCTGGAGCGTCTGGGAAGACGGCTGCGAGGGCACGATGAGACGATAGGCCGTCGGATGGAGCGCGACCTGGAGGCCCTGCTGCCTCTCCCGGCCACACCCTACGACGCCAGCGACAAGCATGTGAGCCGCGTCAGCTCCCTGTCGCTGGTGCGGTACCGGACCAACGACTACTCGGTGCCGGTGGCCTACGGTCACATGGAGGTGGTGGTGCGAGGCTATGTGGGAGAGGTCGTGATCAGCTGCGGGGCGGATGTGATAGCCAGGCACAGGAGATCCTACGGACGCGACGACTTCGTCTTCGACCCCATCCACTACCTGCCGCTGCTGGAGCGCAAGACGGGAGCCCTTGACCAGGCGGCACCGCTGGCCGGGTGGGAGCTGCCGGAGGAGTTCGGCGTGCTGCGGCGGCTGCTGGAGTCCCGGATGGGCAGGCGCGGCAAGAGGGAGTTCGTGCAGGTGCTGCGGTTGATGGAGAGCTTCCGCAGGGACGAGGTGCACGGGGGTGTGCGCGATGCCCTCAGGCTCGGCGCCGTGAGCTTCGACGCCGTCAAGCACCTGGTGCTGTGCAGGGTGGAGGGACGACCTCGGAGACTCGACCTGGAGCTGTACCCCTACCTGCCGAAGGTCAACGTGACAACGACATCGGCCGGCGACTACATGGCGCTCATGTCGGGGAGCGTGCGGTGAGCGACAGGTCGACGGTGCTGCTGGAGCATCACCTGAAGGAGCTGAAGCTGCCGACCTTCCTGAGGGAGTACGGCAAGGTGGCCGGACAGTGCGCCGCCGAGGACGTCGACCATACGGGCTACCTGCTGAGGCTGGCTGAGCTCGAGCTGATAGACCGACATCACCGCATGGTGGAGCGCAGGATCAAGGCGGCGCGCTTCCCCGCAGTCAAGAGCCTCGACACCTTCGACTTCCTGGCCATGCCGTCTGTTAACAAGCACCTGGTCATGCAACTGGCGCGATGCGAGTACGTCGACCGGCGTGAGAACGTCATCGCCGTCGGCAACAGCGGCACCGGCAAGACCCACGTCGCCCTCGGCCTGGGGCTCGCCGCCTGCCAGAGGGGGCTGTCGGTCGGCTTCACCACCGCCGCCTCGCTGGTCCACGAGCTGATCGAGGCCAGGGACGAGCGGCGGCTGCTCAACCTCCAGAAGAGGCTCGCCCGGCTCAAGCTGCTGATCATCGACGAGCTGGGCTTCGTCCCGCTCTCCAAGACAGGAGCCGAGCTCCTCTTCGAGGTCTTCAGCCAGCGCTACGAGAGAGGGTCCGTCCTGGTCACCACCAACCTGCCCTTCGACGAGTGGACGGAGGTGTTCGGCTCCGAGAGGCTGACCGGAGCCCTGCTGGACCGGCTCACTCACCGAGTTCACATCCTGGAGATGAACGGGGAGAGCTATCGCCTCAGGCAGAGCAGGAAGGCTGCCGCGGTCCGCTCTGCCGACGCCTAGGCCGCAACGCTCCGCTCCCATCGACGGCTCCTGCTGACACCCATCGACGGGTGACATCTATGTTGGGGAGGACAGAATCGCTGAACACCTATGCCCGACTGGTACGTTTTTGCTCCGCCCCGTGGCTTAAGATCCCGCCGCCATTGACACCCAGACTTTGACGCCCGTAGGCAGATGCTCTCGAAAGATGCCGGGCTAGTCAAGAAACTTCACCAAGAGGGTGTCAACCTCACGGATGAGTGTCGGGAGGTTGTTGTTGATCACGTCCCATACCAGCCGGTCGTCTACATCGGCGTATCCGTGGAACAGCACGTTGCGGAAAGCGATGATCTGTTGATATTAGATGATTCGGTCAGCCACCGGCTGATCGGTCCTAGCAAGATGGACCACTGCCTCGCCGATAACCTCGAATTGACGCTCCACGGCTGATCTCAGCATGGAGTTGCTTTCATAGTCCTCAAGGGTCTTGCCATGGGTGAATTCCCGCAGCAGAGCGAGATCCCCCGAGTCCATCAAGGGCATCCGGCTGAGGGTTTGGAGCGGTTGTCCTTCCACCAGTACCGTGCCTCGGGTGTATAGTGTTGCAAGGCTTGGAGGAATCTCTCTCACATGGACATCCCGAGCCGGTCGCCCAGCTCTCAGACAGGACTCTGTCAGTGGTAGCCTTTCCTCTACGAGAGGCATACAATGGAGCCCGCCGACCCGTCGGCGAACCGAACCGAACAAGGAGGTGATCCCTTATGTCTTACACGGCCGATATCAGCCGAAACAACCCCGGTTGCTTCCTCTTCCTGATCGACCAATCAGGCTCCATGTCGGGGGCGCTGGGCGGACAGCCCGACCTCCGAAAGATGGACGGCGCCGCCGATGCCGTGAACCGCATTCTCGATGCCATATCTCAACGCTGCTCCCAGGGCATGGATATTCGCGACTACTTCGACATCGGCGTCATCGCGTACGGACACTGACGTGTAGCAGGTAGCGCACGAAATTGGAGTCTGCCCTGCCCGGTACATCGCCGGAGCAGCCCTTTTTGTCTGTCAGCCAGGTGGTCGACGCCGCGGAGGTGGAGAAAAGACAGGTCAAAGAGACCGATGGCGCTGGCGGGGTGGTGGAAGTCACCAGGAAGTTTCCGGTGTGGCTCCGGCCCACGGCCGGATACGGAACGCCCATGTGTGAGGCACTGTCCGCCGGGTCGAAGGCCCTCCAAGACTGGACGGCCCAGCACCCGGATTCCTATCCCCCGATGGTGGTCAACGTCACCGATGGCGACGCAACCGATGGCAACCCGGAGTCGATCGCCCAGGAGATCATGGCCCTGGGGACCAGCGATGGCAACGTACTGATCTACAACGCGCATCTTTCAGAGATGTCCGCTAGGCCGGTCCAGTACCCGTCCGAAGAGAGCGAAGTGCCGCCCGACGAGTATGCGGCGCGAATGTTCCGCATGTCTTCGGAGTTTCCCGCTCAAGTGGTAGATTTGGCCGCAAGCATGGGTCTGTCGGTCACTCAAGGCTCTCGCGGGTACGTCTACAACGCCGACATGGTGACCCTGGTGCAGTTCCTGGACATTGGGACGCGCGCTGCGTCAGACCTGCGCTGATCCATCAGGAGGTGAAGGTGGTCCTTCGTCCTCCCAGGAGTTTCTGGCTGCCAAAGGCGGGCAACTCCCCTGAGGAGTATGAAGACGCCTCACGGGTGGTTTACCCCCAGCGTATAGGCGCGTCCGGGCGTCGTACCGCCAGGGTCGCGGTCGCCGACGGCGCCAGCGAGTCTGCATTCGCCCGGGAGTGGGCGAACGTCCTTGTCGGACGCCTTCGTCTCCCGGCCTCCCGACATACGTGGGCTCACCCAGGACTCGATGTGCGACTGGTTGGCCTCGGCGCAGGAGAAGTGGTGCGCCGCCGTTCCCTGGGACCTCATACCCTGGCACGGAGAGGCGAAAGCCCGGGCTGGTGCCTTCGCAACCTTGGTAGGCCTGACAGTCGGGTCTCAGGGAGGGCAGTTCACGGCGTCTGTACTGGCGAGCAGTCGCCGTGGGAGATAGCTGTCTCTTCGTGGTCCGTGATGATTCGTCTGTTGCTGTCCTTCCCTTTGGAAGACGCCGCTCAGTTTGATAACAGCCCGGCCCTAGTCTGCAGCAACCCGGACAGAGGTGCGGGAGCTCTGGGAAAACGTACACCGGACCGGCGGTGAATGCGTGACTGGTGACTCATTCATCCTGGCTTCCGATGCCCTGGCGTGTTGGTTCCTTGGACAGGAGTGCCGAAGGGGAGAAGCCCTGGAAGCCACTCCTCGCGTTGGACGCGTCGGGGTGGGCTGACTGGGTGGAGGAGCAGCGCCACTCGGGGTTGATGCGAAACGACGATACGACATTGGTCATCATAAGGATCCCTTAGACCCGCGTGAGATGAGGCGAAGGCCATGCCATGGCCAGGTATAACCGACTTCAGCGACGCGGTCCAGAACCCTCGACTGTGCTTCAAGGGCACCGAGCTCGAACCCGGGAAAGTGTCCCTCAACCAGCGTGGCATGCCCCTAGTTTTCTCCGGGGCCTTCGCCTGCGTCTATCCCGTATCCGTGGGAAACCGAACCTTCGCCGTGCGATGCTTCACCCGTGAGGTCAGTGATCAGCAGGCACGCTACGGCGAGTTGAGTAGCTACCTCCTCAACGTCCTCCCGCCGTCCTTCGTCCACTTCGAGTACCTGGAGCAAGGAATCAGCCTGCGTGGAGATTGGCTACCCCATGGTGAAGATGGAGTGGGTGGACGGTGAGCTGCTGAGCAGGTTCGTCGGCGCCAGGCTCAACCAGCCTGACAGGCTTCAGGCGCGTAGCCGCCCAGTGGCGTGGTGGCCCGACGGCGAGCCTGAGGGGGCTGCGCATCGCCCACAACGATCTGCAGCACGGCAATGTCATGGTGCAGAGAGACGGGAGCATCCGCCTGGTCGACTACGACGGCATGTTTCTGCCGAAGTTTCACGGCGAGCGAAGCCCGGAGCTGGGACACAAGAACTACCAGCACCCACAGAGATCGGCGGAGCACTATGACGAGAAGCGTGGACAACTTCCCCTCCCTGGTCATCTATCATCAGTCTGCTCGCCATCGCCTCCGATCCCGGCCTTTGGGACTTTCACGACGAGGACAATCTGATATTCACCAGGAGCGACTACGCCGATCCACAGAGCTCCGAAGTCTTCGGCCGGCTGAAGAGCTCTCCCGACAAGGCCGTGGCCAGGCTGGCGGAGCGTCTCGAGGAGTACTGCGCCCTGCCTCTGGAGAAGGTCCCCGATCTGGAGTCTGTCCTGCAGGACATTCCACCTAGTACGGCGACGCCACCGTCGACAGTGGCGTCTACAGCCGCTCCACCAACGCCAACGCGATCAACGGCTCCAGCCGCCACCGGCAGTTCATACCGGCAGACGCTCCGAGCAAGCCAACCAACACCGGCGCCGTCTGCTCCGCGGCCAGCCGGACGGCAACCCAAGCCACCGCGAGCTGCTGTGCCGACGCAGGCGAGCCAGCCCGCAGCAGCGTCCCCGGCAACATTCCCGCAATCGTCGTCGCGGTCATTCTCGACCCTTGCATTGAGGGGCGCCTCGTTCTGGCCCCAGCTGCTATTCGGCGGCCTGGGCACGATGTTCGTTGGATGGATGATACATACGGACACGTTCTTGAGCCTGGTGAACTTGCTATTGCTCATCACGGGCATTGTCGCGGTCCTTGTCTTCATCGGGACGAAGAACCCGGCGTATCTCTTGGGTGGGGCAATTGCGCTCGTAGTCCGATTCATGCATCTGCTCGACTGGGCCGTGAATGCGGTGTGGATGTGGCTCGTCATCGTCGGGTTGGCCGCAGCCATAGTTGGAACCGCCGCCGGCATCGTGACCCATAGGGGAGCCTTTGGCAGAACCGCCAGCACCACGGTGCTCATGGTGGGCATCTGCGTCTCCGCGTTGAAGCGCGCCGCCGCGTCCGGGGAGCTCACGAGAGTGGTGGTGGGAGCTGTGGCCACGATTCTCGCGATTATCGCGGCTTTGGTGGCGCTCCTAGCCTTGGCGGTTGCGCAACAGGGGTGGTAACCGCTCACCGGTGTTGTGCCCCATGCTCTCGCGTGACGGCTTGGAGAGGGTCGGCTTATCCTTTAAGGCCGCCTTCCCGCAAGAATATGCGGGACAATTCCCACAAGGAGGATGCCTATCCCGGCCGCGGCGACTATGGTGATCGGGTCCTCGAACCCCAGAGCCCCTCCAACCAGCGCAAGTACGATCAAACCGAGCCCCAGCTTGTTGATCCAGCCGCAACCGATCTTGCCCCATCCCACCCTGTCGGCCCAACCGAACAGCAGCCTTCGACGGCTCGGTTCCCCGAGAATGAGAACGGCAAGCCCGCCGAACAGGACCACTGCTCCTGCAAATCCAGCCGCTTCCAGCGTGGACATCGCCGTGCCGTATTCGTTGCGGCGGAAAATCTCGTGGAGTATGCCCTGGGAGAGTCCAGTCGAGATGATGATGAGAGTTCCGATCCCCGCCGCGCCCAATCCCAGCTTCTCCAGTCTCCTCAGGTTGGCGGTAAATCTCGGCTTGCCGGTGAGTCCCAGGAGTTCAACGACGAGGCGGATGGTGACAATGCAGACGCCGCACGCAAGGAGAACACCGCCGAGGTGCCGAACGATCTGTCCTCCGGCTTCGGGCTCGTTGGGGGGCAGGAACTGCCGGTCTTCCGGAGCGCCTAAGAGCGTCAGGAGGTCCATGACTGCCGCAAAGACGATGCCACCAAGAAGCCAACTCGAGGCGAACATGACTACGCCGGCCACGAAGACGCCAAGCCCCACCTTGTAGGCCAGGCCTGTCCTATTGACCGATGCCTGCCCCTGACGTTCCGGTCCCCTGCGTCGTCATGATTATTTGCTTCTGACTTTCGCTGGGCTCACGGGGCAAGTTCGGTAGAGGTCGGCGCTATAGGCGTCCTCTGCCACGTCCCCATCCTCTGTTTGAAGGTGACGAGGATCGTTCTCGGGTCCGCATCTCGCCCCGACCGTGAAATCGACCGTAGATGAGAAGGAAAATCCCAACCCAGAAGAGCAGGACTGCCGGCCCTGCGACCACCGCGCCGTTTCGGAAGATGATCTGGAGCACCACGGCGGGAACGATCAAAGCAACCCCGATCGCAACTCCGGCCAGTCCCCATCTGTCCGGCCAGCCCCAGTGCGCAGTCCTTGACAGATACCTGGCAAGGGTGCGCTTCGACATGTCGAGCGCAACGGCGCGACGACGGGAGTCCCCAAAGACGACCGTCGCCAGCCCAGCCAGGAAGAGTATGCCGCCCAGCGTCCTGATTGGCGCACCTACGCCGACGGATTCCTCCTCCAGGATCCAGCCGAGCGCAACCAGGACGATCCCAAACGCCGCCGCAGCCGGTGCAAGGCTGGCGCGCGATCCGGACTCTCGGAGGGACGCGAGCATCCTGGCCACACTCATCTTCAGTGGGTGCATGTCGGCTCTCGGACGGCGTTCTCTGGCCTGACGACGTCATTCGACGCAGACGATACAAGATTATCCAGGAGGCTTCAACAGCGGGATGGGATGGCCCACAAGAGGGATCACAGTAATGGAATCGCTACGGCGCGTCAGATAGATTAGACTACTCTGTGGCAGACCATCACCACAATTAGGAGCAAGGAGGCCAGAAGCGCCAGAGCGGTCGCTTGGTCTGTTAGCATTGTAGTAGTGCGACCTGCACCTTATGCTTCTCCCCAGCCTTGGCCGCGTCCGCTTAAGCGGCTCTCGGAGAGAGCAAAAGTGACCTTACCTTCAGCAGCCGTCTGGCAGATACCCGAGCCTCTCTCATCTCACAGGGTTCGAGTGGACGATGACACCGTCATAGTCCTGAGGCGACACGGGAACCCGGGGGGTCCACGGCTCGTCCTGAGTCATGGAAACGGCTTGGCTATCGACCTGTATTACCCGTTCTGGTCGCTCCTGGCCGGCGACTTCGAACTCGTGGTACACGACCTCAGGAACCACGGCTGGAACGAAGTCGGAGCCCTGGAGGACCACAGCGTGCGGGCGTTCGCCCAAGACCATGACCGCATCGCCGAGGCCGTCGACACTCTCTACGGCCGGAAGCCCACGGTGGGGGTATTCCACTCGATCTCAGCCCTGGCCGGACTGCACCTCCCCTCCAGGGGCAGCAACTACTCCGCGCTGGTGCTGTTCACTCCGCCGCTGTGCAACCGCGGCCACGGCTACAGGGAGTTCGATCTGCTGTTCAGGCGTACGGGTGCCATGCTGAGGAACCGCGCGACGCGGTTCCAGACCAGGGAGGAGCTTTCGGAGCTCCACACCTACCTGCCTTACTTCCAGCGGGCCGTCCCGGGCGTGCTGGAGCTCGTGGCAAGGACAACCCTACGGGAGGCCCGGCAGGGCTACGAGCTTCGATGTCCGCGCGAGTACGAAGCGCAGATCTGGGATCAAGCCCCCATGCCGGCTGTGTCGGTCGACTTCGGCTCACTCCGATGTCCCACCAAGATCATTGGGTCCGACCCCGCCCTCGACCCGGACCGTCCGAGGTTCGACTTTGCTGATGCCGACGCTGCGGGTGTAGAACACGAGCTGCTCCCCGGTACGTCGCACTTCCTACAGCTCGATAAACCTGAGGAGTGCGTGGCGACGATGCTGAGATTCCTGGAACGGCTGAGCATAGTCTAGTCCCGGCTGGTTCCAACAGAGTCCGCGACATCAAACTGTCGAAGCCGGAGTACGAGACGTCGTCGAAGAGGACGTGATGGTGGCCGATGCGCGACGGAGATATAAGGGCCCGCCATCGACGACGAGGCTCCCTCGGGACCTCTCCCGACCATCCTGGGCGCACGTGGGCAGAAGCTCAATACAGGGCGCTGCTGAGGGCGGCGCGGGACCTCCTGGTGAGTTCGTGGTCATTCCCGAGCAGATAGAAGATGGCGACACAGCCCCTCCTGGCGCCGTCGTCGTCGTAACGACGGTCCTTCCGAACCACGTCGATGAGTCCATCCAGGGCCGCCTCGAAGTTGCCGGACCGGGCGCTGCGAAGTGCCTGTAGGTAGTCCTCCTTCACAGGGCTGTTCGGCAGCGGCCCCGGATCGTCGACTCTGGCAAACATGGAGGCCAGCGTCCTCACGGCCTCGGCCTCGTCGTAATGCGAAGACCCGAGCCCGACTCGACCGGCGATCATCGCCGCCTGATCAGAGTCTGTGTGCAGGAGGGCTCTGGCAGTCAGAGCCAGGGCTTCATCGTTGTCCGGCTCTGCCTCTGTGATCGGCCGCAGTGTTTCCAGCGCGGGGCCGGTGTCGTTCTCGGCCAGCATGCGCCTGGCGTCCGTCAGCTGCAAACGGTAGCGGCTCGGTATCGCCTTGCGAAGCCACTCTTCGATTCTCCGCTCAGGCAGGGCGCCGATGAACTCGTCAACGACTTCTCCGTCGACGAACAACTTCACGTTGGGGATGCTGCGGATTCCGTACCGGGCCGAGATGTGGGGGAAGGCCTCCGTGTCCAGCTTCACGAGTGCCCACTCGTCCGAGTGCTCGCCAGCCAGCTTCTCCAGGACGGGTCCCAGGATCTTGCATGGCCCGCACCACTCCGCCCAGAAATCGACCAGTACGGGAATCGTCCGACTGCGCTCGATCACATCTCTCTCGAAGTCGATGACCTCTACCTTCATCCTTCGTTGACCCTCCTGCGGGTGTTGAATCGCGTTCTATCCAACACGACGCAACATGCCGCTCTACCAGTTCTGCGATGCGCGGTGTTGGTTCGATCCTATACGATGTGGCATGATTGCGCGCAAGGACTCAAGCAGGGGTGGAGGTTGACCGATGGTAGACATGACAACTGAGAACGGGTTGATAATTAGGAAAATTGATCAGCCGGACGGTGGATTCATCGTTCAATTGGATAGGCCACAGGGAGAGACCTTTGCGTCGATACAGTTTGACGATTCTAGAGAACAGTGGACATGGGAGCGTTCTCAGTCATCTGCCTTGACCGACGTTATCAGCTGGGCCGACGAGGCATTCGTCAAGGAGAAGCGTGTGGCAGAAGAGAGGCAGAGGCAACTGGAAGAGCAACGTCGAAAGAAGGGAGATCGACTGAACGCCTATTGGGAAATGGTTATTGAAGTGTACGGCGGCAAGGACAAGGACTAGACCACGATATGGCGCTGCCGGGAAGGTCGCGGAGATGACCCGCCCTTCTGTACCATCTGCAACGTTCAGTCTTGGGCCGCACTTAGCTCTCTAAAGCCCCCTGAGCCAAGAGAACATCGTCTCGAACAGCACTCCCTCGCATCCCATGTAGCCATGGTTGGCTCCGTCGATCTCCCTGACCTGGACGTGCGGACAGCCAACGGCCTCCAGGCCGCGCCGGGCTGCGCCGCACACCGGGAGCTCCTGCGGCCCACCGACGGCGCACTCCTCCGAGCCGAATATGAAGAGCGTGGAACAGCCCGTGTTCGGCGCGTGCCTGGTCACACTGTATCGATTGTCCCGATTGAAGCAATCTACATAGGTACGCGCGCTCCACGTTGACCCCCATGGAACCCCCGGGCGAAGCAACACGTCCGGGCGGCCTTCCGTGAGGTTTCGCTCAGACTCCCTGAACGGTTCCGCGAAGTCCTCTCCGTGCAGCGCGATGACCCCCTCGTGGTTGTACTCCCCTGGCGACACCGGGATGACTGCCACCACGTTGTCGAACTTCTCTCTTGCCTGCGCGTAGGTGGCCCGGACTGCCCCGCCGCTGTGTCCGCCGATGGCTATCCGGTGATGTCCTCTCTCCCGCAGCAGCTTCAGCCAAGCGCCGAAGTCCGCTCGCGAGTCGTCGACGGACTCGAAGGCGTAGCCGGCGAGCGGACCTCCTCTGACTCCGTTGGCGACGTGGTCGTGTCCCCGGCGGTTGCCAGTCAGAAAGGCAATGCCCTTCTCCGCCATCCGTCGGCCCAGCTCGAGATACAGGCCGCTGTAGAAGTTGCCGCTATCGCCGTGAAAGAAGAGTACGGCGTCCACCGGATGGGATCGGCCCACGTTGGCCGGAGCGAAATAGGCGCCAGTCAGCACAATGCCGTCAGGTGTAGTAACTTCGACGATGTCTGTAAGCATCCTCAGCTCCCATTCTGTCCGACGTTTTTCGGAGTATGATTCATTAGACGTCTGTGAGTCGGTATGGTGGGCTCCGTCGTCGGGCTAAAGCTTATTGCCCGCGTTGTTGCGTGAAACGTCGTGGTGGTCAGACGAGCCTTCGAGGACTTCCCAGGCGAGTGCTTACGCTGGAGCTCCGGCCGACGTAGTCAACCTGGCAACCCGTCAGCGGTGCGACCGGAAGATCCAAAGAAGGTTCACTGCGACCAAGCCCGCGGCGGCCACCCACAGAAGCGTGCCCAAGGCAGGGTTGAACGCCAGTCCCACGCCCAGACCGAGGTAGAACACGACTACCGCAAGAACGAACAGCAGCGCGTATGCGGCGATCCGACCTTTCGTGCCAATCATAGAGTACCCATAGTACCAGGGTATATCTGTAGTCTTAACATGCGGCGGCTGGCTGTCATGCGCCTAGGAGCAGATTAGATTCCCTGAGACTCCGGGCTATGTTAGAGGTAGCCGTTTAGCCGGTCCCAGGCCTCAGAGTCCCGGGATCTCTCCACAGGGTCGCCGTACCCACCCCCACCAGATGACAATGCGACGATTCGATCGCCGGGCTTCACTACCACGCCAGTCTGCTTGGTCCGAAGCACTGTCTCAACGCCGTTCGAAACCATAGAGTACCTGTGCGGGAGACCGGGACCTCCACCCAGCACGCCGAACGGAGGCACCACGGCCCCGTCTCCGGCCGTATTCAACAAAGCGTCGCCTTCACCTTCGTAGATGATCTCGCACACGGCGCCGAGTCCACCCCTCCATTTTCCGTCTCCGGCGGACCCAGGTCTCAGCTCGTGGTTCACGACAAAGAGGGGGAAGCGCTCCTCTGTAACCTCGACGCTGTTGGCTCGGATACCTCCAGCCACGTTGACCTCTCCAACACAACTCCAGCCGTCATGCCCAAGAGAAGCGCCGCCTCCTCCTCTCGCCATGAAGAAGTGCCACAGGAAGGACTCACCAGTACGGGGATCTATCCCCGTGATCGCATAGCGCAGCCGGCGGGAGAATCCGGCGTTCACTGACTCCGGCACAGCCTGAGCCAGAGCCTTAAAGATAGCCTCGACGATCTCCTCCGCGCAGTGGTTGGTGCTCATGCAAACTGGCGCCGGGGAGTCAGCGTTGACTATCAGGCCACTGGGGGCAATCACCTTGAGCGGAGCCATTGAGCCTTCATTCTTAGGAACGTCAATGGGAGCTATATACATGATGGCGGCATGGGCTAGGGATCTCGTATTCGCGTAAGCGCTGTTGATGAATCCCGTAACCTGTGGAGCAGACGCACTAAGATCAAGGGTCAGAGTGTCGCCATCAACCTTCACCTTGGCCCTTATGGGAATGAGCTCGGAGTCGAAGCCGTCATCGTCTACGTGCGACTCACCGTTGTATTCGCCATCAGGCCACTCCGAAATGAAGCTCCTGACCTGCGCCTCTGTGGCATCCAGGATTCCATCTACAATGCTAGTCAGTCTGTCTGCGCCGTAGTGATGGACAAGCTCGCGGATGCGCCGCTCAGCAGTCAGCACAGAGCCTATCTGGGCGTTCAGGTCTCCCAGGAAGTTCTTGGGATATCTGACATTGGCAGCCATCATCTGAAGTAGGTCGTCCCTGGGAACGTCACGATCGTGGATCCTAAGCGGTGGGATCCGCAGGCCCTCGTGGAATATCTCGCTGGCTGATGGGTTGTAGCCTCCGTGCGTGCCTCCGCCGACGTCTGTGTGATGAGCCCTGTTCACCGTCATAAAGGCTAGGGCGTCGTCCACGAATACCGGGCGGATCACAGTTAGGTCTGGCAGGTGCGACCCGCCGAAGTAGGGGTCGTTGAGCAGAAAGACGTCACCAGGGGCGATGTTATCTCCGAAGTAATCCAGAACGGCACGCCCAGCTACCGGCAGCGCGCTAACGTGCACCGGAATGCCCTCACCCTGAGCAACAAGCCTGCACTGGCTGTCCAGGATTGCCGTCGAGAAGTCCCTGCTCGCGTTCAGGATCTGGGAAAGCGCTGTGCGGAGCATCACATCCATCATCTCTATGGCGATAGACTCCAGGCGGTTCCCTACTACGGACAGAGTGACCGAGTCAGCCCCGACTTGGTCGCGAGCCTGGGATGTCACCTCTACTTCTATGTGCAAAATACCGGTTGAATCTAGGCTAGCCGAGCAACCTTCACCAACCACCACAGTGTTGTAGTCGGAGTTGATCACAGTCGGACCAAGCACGGGAGAGTTGGATGGCAGCTCCTTTTGCGCACCTTGGACTTGGCTCTCTCCTGTTGTGACGTCTGATGTCATAAGACGTCCAACTGCGCTCGCTCTCAGCGTCACTATCCTAATGTCCTGCTCCTGCTGGCGATAGGCGTACAGACGCTGGAACTGCTGGTGCATGTTTTCCGCCCAGAGTTTGCGCAGCTCGTCATCCGGCAGGGAAAGGTCTGGTACGTCAACCGTTACCTCGTAGATCTGGTCAAGGTAGCGCATATCAGCCGACAGCTGGACACCGATCTCTGAATCTAGGGAGCCGGCCGCAAGAATCCGTTCCCGTCCTTCAGCTATCAGACACTCGAATGCCGCACGTAGCCCGTCCAGGTCCACCTCGCTAAGACTGAACGGGTGAGACAACGCGAGGTCGCATTTCAGGTCGGACACTGTCATCCCAAACGCGGACTGTACGGGACTAGTCGGGGGAATCAGAACGCGACCTATGCCGATCTCCTGAGCCACTCGCGTTGCAACGAGACCGGAGGCACCACCGAATCCCATCAGCACGAACTCTCGGGGGTCGAGACCGCGACTCACGGATGCAAGTCGGATTCCTTCGGCAATGGAGCTCGCTACGACGCTGAGGATGCCTTCGGCCGTCGCATGGACATCCAGTCCCAGGTGAACTGCGATCCCGCTGTGAATGGCTTCCGTCGCAAGGTCGGCGTCAAGTTCAACGGTCCCGCCCAAGAATCTATCCGCGTCGAGCAGACCAAGGACTAAGGCGGCATCCGTTACAGTCGGAAGCTTTCCACCCTTCCCATAGCAAGCCGGACCAGGATCAGCTCCTGCGCTGGTGGGGCCGACCCGGAGCACGCCGCCTTCGTCGACCCATGCGATGCTGCCACCTCCAGCGCCGATAGTGTGTATGTCCACGGTGGGAACGGCGACCTTCCAACCCGACTCGAACTTCTCGCTGGCGATGTGAGGGTAGCCGTCTTCCAGCAGTGTGATGTCTGTGCTCGTTCCTCCCATGTCCAGCGCAATGACACGCCCTTCTCCCAGTTGTCTGGCTAAGTGGGCCGCACCTGCTGCGCCTCCTGCCGGCCCTGACAGTATGGATCTCACTGCCTGCTCCGAGCTATCCGAGACTGACGCTAGGCCACCGTTGGACTGCATTACGAACAGAGGCACCGTGCCTCCTGTTTCCTTTAGGCGAGTTTCGAGACGCTCGAGATAGCTCGCCAGGGAAGGTCCCACATATGCATTCAGAGATGTAGTCGACAGTCTGTCGAACTCCTTGATCTGCGGCAATATGACGTGCGAGGAGGACACGTATGCATCAGGTAACATCTCCCTGACAATACTCTCGGCCTTCTTTTCGTGTTCGGGACTTAGGAACGAAAACAAGAAGCAGATGGCCACCGAGTCCACGGCTTCAGACCTCAGATACTCGACTTGACGCCTAAGCTCTTCTGTGTCCAGTGCGCGCCGGACCGCGCCGCTGGAGTCGACTCGCTCTGCCACACCTACTCTGAGATACCTTGGAACTAGGGGGGCAACCTGGTCCATACGCAGGTTGTACCTGTCCTCCTTGAGACCTTCGCGAATCTCTAGCAGGTCGCGAAATCCCTCCGTTGTGATTAAGCCTACGTTCGCCCCCTTTCTTTCCACAAGCGTATTCGTCGCGACCGTGGTGCCGTGGATTAGTACCTCAGCCTCTCTTAACAGAGCGCGGGCGTCCATACGCATGGATGAAGCAAGTCCCTCGATACCTTCGAGCACTCCGTCCGAGGGGTCGCTGGGCGTAGTCGGGGTCTTGAAGACAATAGGAACGGGGTCACCTTCCCGCAACGCTATCAAATCAGTAAATGTCCCGCCAACGTCTATGCCGATTCTCAATCCCGCTGTCCTTTCAATCCAATGCGCCAAAGCGAGGAATAGATGCCAATGAATGCACAATGAAGCGTAGAATACTACAGGATCGTCAAGCAGAGGAGTAGGCTGCACCAATTTGAAGGCTCCAGGTGGGTTCCACCCGTAGGGACGCCACGCTATGCTGAAGCAACTCCCAATATTCATGCGGAGAACGTGATAGGTGATCAGCCCTACAAGTCATCCGTCGCACGGAACCTTCTACCGACTACCCGGCTGCGGCGCTGACGACTACTAGGCTCGGCGACTCTAATGTTCGTCTTTTGCGCCACGGAGACATATGCATCGGTACGACACAGCATCCAGTTTGTCCTTGTTGTGGGGAATGAATCATGGTGTAGTAGTATCGGGAGATCCCGAGGTGAGATGATCCATGTCCATGACCTGGAAGAAGAACTCTTCATACCCGTTTGAGACCTTCAAGCACGACGCGGTGGCGACCAACGGCATGGTTTCCACCAATCATCCGTTGGGGTCTGCCGCGGGCCTGGAGATGCTCGCGATGGGCGGGAACGCGATGGACGCGGCTGTGGCGTCCGCGTTCGCGCTGACTGTCGTGGAGCCGATGATGATCGGCATCTTCGGAGCCGGGTTCATCAACTTCTACAACGCATCGGACAACGAGTTCGTGAATATCGACAACTACTCGGTCGCGCCTCAAGCGGCGACCCCGGACATGTACGAGACGATCTCTGACGCCTGGCCGGACTACATGGAGACCGCAGACCGCGCCAACCTGGTGGGCTACAGGGCGGTTGGGGTGCCCGGATCGCTGAGGAGTTGGTGCTATGCCGAGGAGCGGTATGGGAGGCTTGGGCTGGAAACGGCGGTCCAGCCGGCGATTCGATACGCGAGGCGTGGATTTCGGGCCAGTCAATACCTCGTGGACATCATCCGGCAGAGCCGGGAGGATCTGGCGATGTTCCCGGCGAGTGCGGATGTGTTCCTTCCCGGCGGGTCGCCGCCGTCCGTGGGCGACTTGATCTTCAGGGAGGACTACGGGAAGACACTGGAATCTATCGCGAAGAGCGGACCGGCCGTGCTCTACACGGGCCGTATCGGCGAGATGGTGGTCGATGACATGGCCGCGAACGGCGGGATCATCACTTCCGATGACCTTCGCGACTACCGTCTACACCTGCGGGAGCCTGTCCGAGGCACCTATCGGGGATACGAGATTGTCTCCGTGGCGCCCACCAGTTCAGGCGGGACGGCTATCGTGGAAATGTTGAACATCCTCGAAGGGTTCGATGTGGCTGGAGCGGGATTCGGCACGGCGGAGGGCATACACCTGCTGGCGGAGTCGATGAAGATCGCATTCGCGGACAGATTCGAGTACCTGGGGGACCCCAGCTTCGTCGAGGTGCCCGTGGATGCGCTTACGGCCAAGGCATATGCGGCTTCCCGGCGCCGCGAGATCGACACTGGCTCGGCGCGCACCTACAGCTACGGCAATCCCTCAGCGTACGTGGGTGAGAGCGCGGACACCACACACCTGACCGTCGCGGACGGCGACGGCAATGTCGTGTCTACGACACAGACCATACACTCGGCGTTCGGTTCCAAGGTGACGACTCCGGGCACGGGTATGCTTCTGAACAACACCATGAACATCTTCGATCCACACCCGGGCAACGCGAACTCGATCGCGCCCGGCAAGAGAATGGTCAGCAGCATGGCGCCAACTGTGGTGATGAAGGACGGTAAACCGTTCATGGCGCTTGGCACACCGGGCGCCACGCGAATCTTCCCGTCGGTGTTGCAGGCGATCGTGAACGTCATCGACCACGGCATGAGTCTCCAGGAGGCAGTGGAAGCGCCTCGAGTGTGGACACAAGGGCAGTCGCTGGAGGTCGAGGGCGGCATCCGGCCAGACGTGCGGAAGCTGCTGCAGACTATAGGGCACGATGTCCAAGATGTTCCGAAGGTCGCTGGAGGGATGAACGGCGTGATGTTCGATCATCGGCGAGGAGTGATTCACGGCGCGGCCTGCTGGCGAGCTGACGGCGCTCCCGCCGGGTTCAGCGGAGGTTCGGCCAGGACCTCGACTGGGGATGCGCTGTACCGGTTCTAGACCCCGCCATCGGCCCTATACCATGGAGTTGCCAACACGGGACGCGGCAATGGATTCAAAGGCCTTCAGAGTATCGGCTTCCCGTGAACCCGATCGCGCTCTTCTAGCCGTCTCTCCCCGCGCCCTGCCGCTTCTTAACAGGGCGCGGGGAAGAGATCGGCAGTCAGCTTCTAGTAGCGGGGACGGTATCCGCCGCTGTCGTGGCGACGTCCACCGTTCTCACGGGGTCGCGCCTCGTTGACCGTTAGGGAACGGCCATGGAGGTCCTGGCCGTTCAGAGCCTTTATGGCGGACTCGCCCTCGCTCTTGTTGGGCATCTCCACGAAGCCGAAGCCCCGGGAGCGACCCGTCATCCGGTCGGTAATGACCCTGGCGCTCGTAACCTCACCGTGCTGGGTGAAGGCGACGTGCAACTGATCCTCGGTAGTCTCGAACGATAGGTTCCCTACATAGATGTTCATGCAACGCTCCTTCTTCAATTCTCCCGATCCGTGGCAAGCGTCGCATGCGGTTTGTGCTGTGGCAGTAACGCAGGAAGCGGAACGACATTGCTAACAGGTCTGGAATTTTCTCAATTATAGCACCGATTCCCTCGTAACAAGGGCCTTCCAGGTTGGTTCTGCGACGTGAGCGCGACAGTAACTGTCCTAAACGTCAAGAGGAATGACCGGCGACCCTCTGAGTCAGGTCTCGCCAGGGTGGCGATGCTTCAGCATGTAGTTGAGAATAACCAGTAGCTTGCGCATGCAAGCTGTGAGGGCCGGCTTCTTGGGCTTACCAGCGGCCAAGACAGGACCGCTGGACATCAACACGCCATCTGTTAAGATTAGTGAAACACGCTTGGTCACCGCACCAAGGTCTCGCATACGGGTCTGTCCCGTCTTCCGTCTTGTGCCCTGCGCCAATCACCATTTGTACCTTTGGGTTAAGGAGTCCGTGTCCACATGCCTTTTGAGTCCGTTCGCCCGCGTTTGTCCACCCGCACACGCCGGCACCCAGCCGTCTGCGCTGAGTGCGGCACGTCCACAACCGTCCCTTTCCGGCCAAGCCAAGATCGTCCTGTGTACTGCTCCCCGTGTTTCAGAGTCCGGCGCAACGACTCTTCCTCCTCGACAAGCGCATCCGCCGGGGAGCCATTCACCACAATTCGATTCCCTCGATCCTCCGCTAATCGCGCCGACGGCGCTCCGGTTTTCGCTGGGATGGCCTTGAAACCCGCCATCAGAGCAGCTCTTTCCCGCATGAACATATCGGAGCCCACGCCAATCCAAGAAAAGGCCATCCCTCTGCTCTTGGCGGGGATGGACGTGATAGGGCAGGCTCGTACCGGGTCAGGCAAGACTCTGGCGTTCGCCGTCCCCATGGCTGAACAGTGCGATCTTTCGATTCGGCGGGTCCAGGGATTAGTGCTGGTACCCACTCGCGAGCTGGCCATACAGGTGGCCGATGTGATGGAGGCCGTGGCGTCACCACAGCGGCTACGCTGCACCTTGCTTTACGGTGGCCGGTCGTTGCGGCCGGAATACACTGCATTGCAACAGGGTCCCCAGATCATTATCGGCACCCCTGGCCGCACGCTGGACCACGTCCGGCAGGGCACTCTGGTCCTGCAGTCAGTCCGTTTCTTGGTGTTGGATGAGGCGGACGAAATGCTGGACAGGGGGTTTGCCCACGACGTTGAGGCTATCCTCAACCGGACGCCTTCCAGCCGACAGACGGCCCTTATGTCAGCGACAATGCCCGATTGGGTGGCGAAGACAGCCACAAAGCACATGCGGAGCCCGGTAACTGTGCAAGTTGACGCAGACTTGCAAGCGCTGCCCACCGTAAAACATCGGATCTATACCATGAAGAAGCGAGACAAGATGGGCGCGCTCCGGACACTGTTGGATCGGCGGGATAGCTCGGCAGTCATAGTCTTTGGCAGGACTAAGCGCGGCGTGAAGAGGCTCGCAGCACAGCTGGGAGAGATGGGTTATCCGGCAGGGGCATTGCAAGGGAATCTCAGCCAGAATGCACGCGAGCGCGTGATGGCGGCCTTCCGTTCCGGCGCCACCCCTATATTGGTGGCAACCAATGTAGCCGCCCGTGGGTTGGATGTTGAGGCTATTGCGCAGGTCATCAACTATGACCTGCCAGACTCTGACCTGCTCTTCACCCACAGGGTCGGACGGACAGGCCGCATGGGCCGCGCCGGCGAGGCCGTGACGTTCATCACGCCGGATGAAGAGCAGAAGTGGCGTGAGATTAGCGGGAGCGTCAGAGGCCGCTTCACTCCCCAACCGTGGACTGCTGCCCGCAGGGTGGGACAACGCCCGCAGAGCGCCCATAGCAACGGATAGTGCCGGGAATTTGAGCGTCTTCCGGAAGACGGAGAGGCTATTGAGCTCGTCGGGTTCCCTTCTTAGGCCAGGTCCGTCTTATATGAGATCAACTCGGGAGTCGACGATGTGCCGAGCGGCAGGCAGCTACACGTCCATGGCAACCACCCAAGAGTACCGAAGAATTTCGTCGCGGATTTGACCCCGCCATGAATGTCACACAAGACGTGATGGTCCCTATGCGAGACGGCGTCAGGCTGGCAGCGGACATATACCGCCCCACCATCGATGGCGAGATTGCCCGGGGGCGATTCCCCACTATCCTGGGACGCACTTCGTATGACAAGGCCAACCCGGTAATGTGGGTTGACCCGGTCGCTAACTTCTTCACGCCCAGAGGGTATATCGTAGTGCTCCAGGATCTCAGGGGCAGGGGCCATTCGGAAGGTGCTGGGCAGTACTACCACACCGCCAATGTGAGGGAGGGCCAGGACGGCTATGACACGGTCGAGTGGATCGCGGCCCAGCCGTGGTCAAACGGGAAAGTAGGTACGGTGGGTTCCTCTCACGGAGGCAAGGTCCAGACGGCGATGGCCCTGGAGCGACCGCCTCACCTTACTGCGATGTGGACAGACGTGAGCACGGTGAATTTCTACGATGGCACGGCCCGCGTCGGTGGAGCTATGGCCCTCCACATGTTCGGCGCCGTGCACCTCCACGCCCACGACGCACAGGAGATCAGAGACGATCCCTCTGCCCGTCAGACGGTCATGGGCGCGATGGAACAGATGCGGGAGTGGGTCTTCAAGACTCCATTCAAACCTGGGCATTCGGCGCTGTCTGTGGTTCCCAACCTGGAAGGTGTCTTCTTCGACTACTACTACCGGGGAGAGTACGACAGATTCTGGGCGATGGAGTGCAACAACTACGTGCCTCACTTCGACAGACACTCGGAAATCCCGCTGACGATCAGCGGCGGCTGGTACGACGCGGTGCTGAGGTCGACCGATGTCTACGCAACGGCCATGCTGAAGAGGAGGAACGTCTGCACTCGCCTCATTATGGGGCCCTGGACCCATACTTCGATGAGGGGTCAGGGCGCGAGCTATGCCGGTGACATCGACTTCGGCACCGACACCGTCTGGGGAGACGCTGTCTACAACGAAGAGAGGCTCCGGTGGTTCGACCGCTGGTTGAAAGGTATTCCTACTGGGGTGGAGGAGGAACCCCCGGTACGGATCTTCGTCATGGGAGGAGGCGATGGGCGCCGCAACAGCGACGGCCGTCTAAATCACGGAGGCCGATGGCGGGAAGAGGGCGAATGGCCACTTGGTCGTGCGCGGATGACCAGGTACTACCTTCGCTCGGATGGGGACCTGACGTCCGCGCAGCCCGGAGACGACGATGCGCGGGCGAGCTTCACCTTCGATCCACAGCATCCAGTGCCCACCGTCGCCGGAAGCGTGACCGGGTTCTACGAGTTGGTGCAGCTCCCCGAAGGGATCGACGAGAGTTACGTACCGACCCGTGCCAGAATGCGCAGCATCGTCACCAGCGGCGGCGCCCATCAGAAGGAGGAGCCCGGCATCATCGGTGCAAGGCCTCCCTATCCCACACTGTCTGAGAGGCCGGATGTGCTCGTCTTCCAGACGTCGGTACTGCAAGATGAAGTGGAGGTCACCGGGTCTGTCACGGTCACTCTATGGGTGTCGTCTACAGCCGTGGACACCGACTTCACGGCACGGCTGGTGGACGTATACTCGCCGAGTGAGGACTACCCTTCCGGATATCACCTGAACCTCACCGACTCGATCATCAGGGCCCGCTATAGGGGCGGATTCGAGAAGGCCGAGCTTATGGAGCCGGGAGAGATCTACGAGGTAGAGTTCAGCCTTACGCCTGTGAGCAATCTCTTCAAGTCAGGTCACCGGATCAGAGTGGACATATCCAGCTCGAACTTTCCGCGCTTCGACGTCAATCCCAACACTGGAGAGCCGGTAGGACGGCACACCCACACAATTGTCGCGCGCAACACCATCCACATGTCCCGCCGCCGGCCGTCTCACGTGGTCTTGCCCATCGTGACCTCCAGGTAGACCACTTGGGCTGGGGCGCTAATAGTCCATGCCCCTGCACGAGACCGGGATCTCTTGCTCCATCTCGCCGTTTCGTATTCCGTAGATCGTGTCGTGCAGATTGACCGCTAGAGATATGTGGTTGGGCAGAATCTCCAGGCGTTCTCCAATCGACACGCTGCTATCACTGCTCAGGGTCAAGACTCCGATCTCCTCGGTGAGGCGGCTGACGCTGACTCCGGGATGACCTGTCACTGACCCGAAGCTGGGAGTCCATGACCCCAGCCCGCCGACCTTGGCGGCCGTGAACAACATTGGATCGGCGCCGAAGGTCTTGTATCCTCCGTCGACGCACGCGCGGTCATCGGCCGGCGTGCTGACCACCGTCACCAGGATGGTCGCGGAGCATGCCTCCTCTTCTATCCCAAAAGCGCTCACATATCCTCGGTCGCCAAAGACATAAGCGCCGGGATGGATTTCCGTTATCTCAGGAAAGTCCGAGGCGTACTCGCAGAGTGCTGAGGCAGTTGGGGTGGAGCCTGCGACCACGTGCTCTATGGCAATCCCGGCCTCTCTGAGCGTTCGAGCGCTCTCTGACATGATTGAAGCGCTCTCGTACGCTATCTCCTTGACCGCCTCGGCCGACGGCACGCTCATTGCGGACTCGTGCGTGATGATGCCGACCAGCTCGATGCCCGGGACCCGGTCAATCTCTTGAGCAATTCTGAGCGTGGGCTCGCCTGGAGATACTCCGAAGCGATTGCAGTTGACGTTGATCTTGAGCAGCACGGGGACCTTCCTGTTGGAAGCCTCCCCTACCCCGCCGATGGCTTTGGCGCCGTCGACGCTGTCGACGACGCAGCTGATGTTCGCCCTCGCGTGAAGGGCATGCAGTGCCTTTAGCTTGTGGTGACCATAGAAGGGATGGACGACCATTATGTCCGACTGTCCGGCGTCTGCGTAGACGGCCGCCTCTCCCAGCTTGGAGACAGAGACGCCGATCGCCCCGGCGGCTATCTGCAGTTCCGAGATGTACGTCCCCTTGTGCACCTTCGTATGGGGTCGAAGCTTTATCCCCGCCTCGGCCGCCATGCTGGCCATGGCGTCGATGTTTGTCTGGAGCTTGTCGAGATCTACCAGGATCGCCGGCGTGTCCAGGTCCGGATAAAGAACGTCTTCGCTTACCAAGGAGCTACCTCCCGACTGTTGCTCCGACAGCCTCCGGCCTGTCTTTAGCCGACCATCAACCCTTGTGCCACTCGCTATGTTACACCGGTGAGCGCTTTACAGCCCGTCAGAGGGCTGTTCGTTCTGCATTAGCGATGACGCTGCCGCCCATCGTCACTCCTCGACATCGCTCGATGGCGCCAGCTCCAGTAGGCGCATGCCCCGGCCCACGCGCTGCCCCGGATGTACCTCAACCCGTCTCACGACGCCGCTGAGGGATGCCGTTATTACCAGCTCCGTCTTCATGGACTCCAATATCGCCACAGTCTGGCTTCGCTCCACCCGCTCCCCTTCGCCGGCCAGTACCTCCAACACCACGCCGGGCATGGGGGTCAGGACATCTCCGGACCCTTCCGCGGAAGCCTTCCCCCGACACCTGGTCTCCTCCCGCTGGAATACGAACAGGGCGCCATCCAGCCACAGGTGCAACTCCGGGCCGATCCAGGTCCAGGCGAAGGCGTGAGTCCGGCCCGATTCGGTTCGACATAACCCTTCTCCGGGCTCCTGGGACTCGATGCTGAGTGTGGCCGCGGGTATCAGTCCCGCCCCTGTCTCTCCCTCCAAGTCGAAGCTGAAATGGCCTTCACGCTCTTCTGTCCGGTAGTGATAGGCTTCTCCCACCCCCGGATACATCTCGCGCATCTCGCCCCGGCTCTGGGTCATGGCAGCCTCTGATCCCCTGCGGACTCCCAGGGGTTGGCGCTGGCCCTGCCATCTACCCCGACCGTCGTGGCGACCTGTCCGACCGGCTGACGCGCCGCCCACGCCGCCAGCGCACGGGCCATCATCCGGGATTCGCCCGGAATTGTCGGCCTGACCACTACCGAGTTCTCCTCCAGGAAGCCGGTATCGTATTCACCCCTTTGAAACTGGGGATGCGCCACCACCGTCCGCAGCAGGGGAATGTTGGTCACCACGCCCAGAACCAGGAACTGGGACAGGGCGACTTCCATTCGGCGCAGGCTGAGGTCGCGTCGCGGCGCCCACGCTATCAGCTTCGCCAGCAGGGGATCGTAGTAGATGGACACTTCCTGGTTCTGGAAAACACCGCTGTCCAGTCGCAGCCCCGGGCCGCTGGGGGGCCGCCAGCGCAGCAGCGTGCCGGTGGATGGGATAAAGTCGCGGTAAGGGTCCTCTGCGTAGATGCGGGACTCTATAGCGTGGCCCCGCGGCTGGATCTCCTCCTGTTGCAACGCCATGCGTTCCCCACTGGCGATTCGGACCTGCCATTCCACCATGTCCAACCCCAACACGGCCTCGGTGATCGGGTGCTCGACCTGAATCCGGGCATTCATTTCGAGGAAATAGAACTTGCCGTCTTGCTGGTCCAGCAGGAACTCCACTGTCCCGGCGTTGACGTATCCAGCTCTGCGGGCCACAGCGATGGCGGCCGCGCCCATGCGCTGGCGTAGCTCAGGCGTCAGGGCCGGGGAGGGAGCTTCTTCGATTATCTTCTGGTGGCGTCTCTGTATGCTGCATTCACGCTCGCCGAGATGGATGGTATGCCCGAAAGAGTCGGCCAGCACCTGTACCTCGACGTGGCGGGGGTTGGCAATCCAACGCTCCAGGAACACCCGGCCGTCCCCGAAGGCAGCGTGGGCCTCCCGGCTGGCTAGCTTCATATCCGCTTCCAGCTCTTGTCGCCGGGAGACGAGGCGCATGCCCCGGCCGCCGCCTCCGGCGGCAGCCTTGACCAGCAGGGGAAAACCCCACCGCTCCGCGAACTCCCCGGCGGCAACGTCCCCTGGGAGGCATACGGGAGAGCTGGGAATCACGGGAACCTCGGCCTGCCTGGCGATGTCCTTGGAACGGAGCTTGTCTCCCAGGGCCTCCATGCTATCCGCGGTTGGCCCGACGAAGGTTATCTGCGCTTCGCGGCAGGCCCGGGCGAACTCTGGATTCTCTGACAGAAAACCGTAGCCGGGGTGTATCGCACCGGCGCCGCAATCTCGGGCGGCTTGAACTATTTTGGGGATGCTCAGATAGGTCTCTTCGGCGGTCTCGCCTGGCAGGGACACGGACTGGTCCGCCGCGTGCACATGACGAGCGTTCGCGTCCGGGTCGGAGTGTACCGCTACGGGGGAAATTCCCATCGCGTGGAGAGTCTGGCTGATCCGGACCGCGATTTCGCCTCGATTGGCTACCAGAACTTTGGAGAACATCCGCAGAGATTCCTAGGACGCGTTGACAAATGCCGTCATGCCGGCGAACCCGGTGTCTGGAGCTGGAAAAACTTCACATTCGAAAGACGCCCCGCCTCTGCTCCGGGAAGGGAGCGTTGATGGAGGCGGCGATTCCCAGGCCTACCACGGTACGCGTGTCCACCGGATCGATGATGCCATCGTCCCACACGCGGGCGGTACTGTAGTAGGGATCGCTCTCCATCTCGTACTTCTCCAGAATGGGCCTCTGCAGGGCGTCCCGCTCCTCCTGTTCCAGGGTCTGGCCCTGCCGTTCCAGTTGCTGCAGCCTTACGGTGAGCAGGACCTCCGCCGCTTGCTGCCCTCCCATCACCGAAATGCGCGCGTTGGGCCAGGTCCACAGGAAACGCGGCTGGTAGGCCCGACCGCACATGCCATAGTTTCCAGCCCCGAAGGAGCTGCCGATGATTACGGTGAACTTGGGGACGGCGGCGTTCGACACGGCCATGACCATCTTGGCCCCGTCCTTGGCAATGCCGCCGGCCTCGTACTGGCGGCCCACCATGAAGCCGGTGATGTTCTGCAGAAACAACAGGGGGATCCCACGCTGGCTGCACAGCTCTATGAAGTGGCTCCCCTTCAGCGCGCTCTCGGAGAAGAGGATCCCGTTGTTGGCGACCACTCCCACCGGATATCCCCAGATGCGAGAGAAGCCGCAGACCAGGGTTCCCCCGTACTCGGCCTTGAACTCGTGGAAGCGGCTCCCATCCACGACTCGGGCAATGACCTCCCGGACGTCGTACTGCCGCCGGTTATCGGGGGACACTATGCCGTACAGCTCAGAAGGGTCGTGGGCCGGAGGCTCCGGTTGGGAGACTTGGAAAGGCGGGTCACGTCTGTGCACGAAATTCTCGACGATGTTCCGCGTTATGGTCAGGGCATCCTCATCATCGGAGGCCTGATGGTCGGCCACCCCGGACACCCTGGTATGCACCTCCGCGCCCCCCAGGGTCTCGGGGTCCACCTCTTCTCCGGTGGCCGCACGTACGAGCGGCGGCCCGCCGAGGAAGATGGTCCCTCGCTGCCGCACGATCACCACCTCGTCGCTCATGGCCGGAATGTACGCGCCCCCCGCTGTGCACGACCCCATCACCACTGCCACCTGGGGAATGCCCAGGGCCGACATCTGGGCCTGGTTGTAGAAGATGCGTCCGAAGTGGTCCCGGTCGGGGAATACCTCTGCCTGCAATGGCAGGAATGCTCCGCCGGAATCCACCAGGTAGATGCAGGGCAGGTGGTTTTCGAGGGCAATCTCTTGGGCGCGCAGGTGCTTCTTGACGGTGATCGGGTAGTAGGTTCCGCCCTTGACGGTGGCGTCATTGGCGAGAATCATCACCTCTTTCCCTTGGACCACGCCAATGCCGGTCACTATGCCGGCAGACGCTTCTTCCCCGTCGTACATGTCCCATGCGGCCAGGGGACTCAGCTCGAGGAAGGGGGTGTTCACGTCTACCAGCCGCTCGATCCTCTCCCGGGCCAGCAGCTTGCCCCGGCTGCGGTGTAGGTCCACCGTACGCTGTCCTCCGCCGGCTCGCACCCGTCCCAACCGCTCTTTCAGGTCCCGCACCAGGGCTTCTATGCGGGCTTGGTTGTCCAGAAAATCCCGGTCGGTGGTTCGCAGGTCGGAGCCTATTACTTCCATGCTATCCCGGGCAGCGCCTTCTACGGATCATCACGCTCTCCCAGCCCTGCCGCAAGGTCTGGGTTGCTGCATGTTCCCACACGTGAGCCGGAAAGAGAAGCCCGCAGCCTCAGATATCCTCATCTAGTCCATTGGTTCAATTGTGTACACCTAGAGTAACCTGCTCGTATAATTGGCTGACTGAGGACACCCTTGGATCGGGCTGGGAGGACGTAATGCGCATCGGCCTGGGGACGATTCTGAACGCGTATTCAGTAGATATCGCCGACCTGGCCCCTCGGGCGGAAGAGCTCGGTTTCGAGTCGATCTGGACCGGTGAGCAGCCTGTTCTTCCCGTCGCGACCGAAACTCCGGTGCCGCGAGAGTGGGGCGACATCCCGGACCCCTTCCTGCTCCTGAGTCGGGCTGCAGCCGTCACGTCCACGCTCAGACTGGGGACGGGAGTCTGTGTAGTCACTGAGCGCCATCCGATAACGCTGGCGAAGGAGGTGGCGACTCTCGACATGTATAGCTCCGGACGTTTCCTCTTCGGCATAGGTACCGGCGTACACCGGGAGGAGGCCGCGATCTTCGGAGCGGACTTTGACCACAGGTGGACGCAGGCCCGAGAGATCGTTGCGGCGATGAAGGAGCTGTGGACACAGGACAAGAGCGAGTTTCACGGGAAGTACGTCGATTTTCCGCCCGTCTACTGTTACCCGAAACCGGAACAGAAACCACATCCACCCATCTTATTGGGTAGCCATGTATCCCAGGTGTTCAGACGGATCGTTGACTACGCTGACGGCTGGGTGCCCATTAACATCACTCCGCAGGGTGTTGCCGCAGCCCGGAAGCGGCTTGACGCCCTGGCGGAGGAGGCGGGACGGGACCCATGCTCCATCGAGATCACCGCGTTTGGCGTTCCGGCTGACCGGCAGGTGGTCATGCAGTATGAGCGGGCGGGGGCCGACCGGGTCGTCGTGAATCTGCCCACGGCCAACAGGCCGGAAAGTCTCTCCGAGCTCGACAAAATCGCCTCATCGGTCCTGTGAACGCGAGCTGGAAGCCGATGTGCTAGAATTGGCCGCCCTCCGCTGCGGGCATGCGCGGAGACTGGAGTCCGGGTCATGTCGAGAGAGCCGGGAACGGAGTTCGATTCCGTTACGCTGGAGATCCTGTGGAACCGGCTGATCTCCATCGCGGACCAGTCTGCGAAGACCCTCGTGAGGACCTCCTTCTCCACTGTAGTCCGCGAGTGCAATGACTACGCCTGCGTCCTGATGGACCGCAACGGCGACACTCTCGCCGAAAACAGGGGATCGGTCCCGTCGTTCGTGGGCACGATGTCGCGAACAGTGAAGCACTTCCTCCGCCGCTTCCCGCCCGAGACGTGGAGACCGGGCGACGTGGTAATCACGAACGACCCGTGGATGGGCACCGGGCACCGGCCCGATTTCTCGATGGCGACGCCTGTGTTCCTCCACGGCGAGTTGGTCGCCTTCACCGGCATCATCGCCCACGCCTCCGACGTCGGGGGCTCCATCTTCTCCGCCGACAACAGGTCTGTTTTCGAAGAGGGTATCGGAGTCCCCCCCATGAAGCTCTTCTCCGAAGGGGTCCCGAACGAGGACCTGTTCGAGATGATCCGATACAACGTCCGCCTTCCCGAGCTCGTCACCGGGGACTTCATGGCCATGGTAGCCGGATGCGAGGTCGCGGGCCGGCAGCTGGTGAGCTTCATGGAGGAATACGGGGTGGGGATGCTGGAGACGCTGAGCCGGAGTATCCAGTCCCGGGCCGAAGAGGTGATGCGGAGGGCGATCCGAAGGCTGCCGGACGGGCGATACAGCCACACCGTCTCGCTGGACGGCTTCGACAAGCCGATCGAGATCGCCTGCGAGATAACGATAGACGGGGACGAGTTGGAGGTCGACTTCGCAGGAACGTCCGAGCAGGTGGACCAGGGGGGAGTAAACGTCGTCTACGCCTACACCTGGGCCTTCACGACCTATCCGCTCAAGTGCGTTCTGGATCCGCTCACCTACCGGAACGAGGGATCGTACCGGCCGTTCACGATAAAGGCGCCGGAGGGGAGCATCCTCAACGCGACCTATCCGAGCCCGGTGTCCTCGCGTCATCTCACGGGCCACTGCATAACGGCGGCCGTGTTCGGCGCGTTGGCGCCGATTCTGCCCGACACGGTGATTGCCGACTCGGGCTCGACGCCGCAGTACATATCGTTCTTTTCGGGTGTGGACGCGTCTATGCGGCCATTCTCGTTGATGCTGTTCCTGAGCGGGGGCATGGGCGCTAGCAGCAGCGAAGACGGTGTCCACTGCAGTCCGTTCCCGAGCAACCCAATACCCGGCTCCGTGGAGGTGTCCGAGTCGTTCGCGCCTCTCGTCGTCTGGAAGAAGGAGCTGCGGCCCGACTCGGGCGGGGCGGGGCGCTACCGCGGAGGATGCGGGCAGGACATCGTCATCGAGGTCAAGTCGCCCAGGCGCTCCGAGCTGTCGGTGATCTCGGAGAGGTGGGACTTCCCCGCGGAGGGGCTTCGCGGAGGGCACGCCGGAGGACGCGCCGGGGCCGCGAGAACGGCGCCCAGCGGCCGGGTGCTGCCGGAGAAGGGACGCACTGTCCTAGATCCAGGGGACGTGATCCATCTTGTCACCGCGGGCGGCGGAGGCTTCGGGAAGCCCGAGGAGCGCGACACGGACCGGATCGCGGAGGACCTCCGCAACGAGCTGATATCCGAGGAGGCGGCCGCGAAGGTCTACGGCCTTGGTCGGCGGGACGGGAGGTAGATGCCGGACGCGCGGCTCGGGGTCGACGTAGGGGGCACCTTCACGGACTTCGTGGTCTTCGACCCCGGGTCGAGCTCCTTCTCGGTCGGCAAGACGCTGACGACCCCGCAGAACCTCGCGCTTGGGATCATCCGGGGGACCCGTGAAGCCGCCGAACGGTCGGGTTTCGAGGTCGGGGACATCTCCCAGGTGACCTACGGGACGACGCTGGTTGCCAACCTGCTGCTGGAGAGGAAGGGCGTGAGGGTCGGCCTGATCGCCACGGAGGGGTTCCGGGACATCCTGGAGACCGGCACCGAGCAGCGGTACGACATGTACGACCTGACCGCGAGGCGCGCCGAGCCCCTGGTGCCCAGGAACCTGCGGCGGACCGTCCGCGAGCGCGTCGGCTGGGACGGAGGGGTGCTGGTCCCGCTGGACCCTTCGTCGCTCGACACGATACTGTCGCGGTTCGAGGACTGCGGCGTGGAGACGATCGCCGTCGCCCTGCTCCACTCCTACCGGAACCCATCTCACGAGCTGATGGTCCGCGAGTACCTGAAGGCCCGGTATCCGCAGTACGGCGTATCGCTCTCATCCGAGGTCGCGCCCGAGGTGCGCGAGTACCCCCGGACGTCGACGACGGTCGCCAACGCCTACGTGGAGCCTCCGCTGAGCAGGCACCTGGCGGAGATGGAGGATGGGCTCAGGTCCCTGGGCTTCGGGGGCGTCGTCTACATGATGCTGTCGGAGGGCGGGATAACGACGATGGAGGCGGCACGGTCGTTCCCGGTGCGTCTCGTCGAGTCCGGCCCCGCGGCCGGAGCGATGGCGGCCGCCTACTATGGGGAGACCCTCGGGTACGACGACCTGCTCTCGTTCGACATGGGCGGCACGACGGCGAAGCTCTGCCTCATCACCGGCGGGAGACCGTCGCGGACGACCGAGTTCGAGGTGGCGAGGGAGCATCGCTTCAAGAAGGGGAGCGGGCTCGTCCTCAAGGTCCCGGCGATCGACATGATCGAGATCGGCGCGGGCGGCGGCAGCATTGCCTACGTCGACCCGATGGGGCTGATGAAGGTGGGGCCGCAGAGTGCGGGAGTGGACCCGGGGCCCGCCTGCTACGGACTCGGAGGGACGGAGCCGACAGTCAGCGATGCCGACCTCGTGCTGGGCCTGCTCAATCCCGGCTACTTCCTGGGAGGCGAGATGGCCCTCGACGCGGAGTCGGCGCGGAGGGCCATCGAGACCCGGCTGGCGGATCCCATTGGGATGAGCGTGACCCGTGCGGCCCAGGGAATCCACGAGGTCGTCAACGAGAACATGGCAACGGCTGCCCGCATGCATGCCGCCGAGCAGGGCGTGGACATACGTGGGAGCGCCCTCGTGGCGTTCGGCGGCGCCGGGCCGGTCCATGCCTACCGGGTGGCGAAGCTCCTGGGGGTGACCAGGGTGGTGTGCCCCCTCGGAGCCGGTGTGATGTCGTCGATCGGGATGCTGGTCGCGCCCAGGTCCTTCGACTCGGTGCAGAGCTACATCAGCCGGCTGGACGGCGTCGACTGGGACCACGTGAGCTCCATCTACCAGGTGATGGAGTCGAGCGCGATTGAGCTGCTGACGGCGGCCGGAGTCGAGACCGGCGACATCAGGATGGAGCGGAGCGCCGACATGCGGTACATGGGCCAGGGGTTCGAGATCGTGGTCCCGGTGCCCGGCGGGAGGCTGGGGCCGCACGTTCAGGACGCGCTGGCGGCGACCTTCGGCGAGACGTACGAGTCGCTGTTCGGCCGCACGCTGACGGACGTCCCGGTGGAGACGATCACATGGCGGCTGTCGGCGTCCGAGCCGCCTCCCCGGCCGGATATCCGGTTCAGCGCGGTCGAGTCCAGGTCCCACCCGGGAGCGGTCAAGGGCAGGCGGCCGGTGTTCCTCACCGAGGAGGGCCGGTTCGCCGACTGCCCGGTCTTCGACCGCTACGGGCTGGAGCCGGGGGCGGCGATCGACGGGCCGGCCATCGTAGAGGAGCGGGAATCGACGGTCTTCGTCGGACCGGACGCCCGGTGCGATATCGACGAGCATCTGAACCTTGTGATGTCGCTGGAGTAGCAGGGCCGGGCTGGAGGAGTTCCGGGATTTCCGACGGGTCTTCGCCTCGACCGCAGATCCACCTCCTCGACGCTACCCGCCTGCCATCTCTCTCCGCATCTGCTCCAGGCCCATCGGTCCCAGCTCAAGCGCGCGGGTGTGCCACTGCTTCAGGTCGAACGCCGACCCCAGTCGGCGCTTCGACTCCTCCCTGGCAGCGAGCCACTCGCGCTCGCCCACCTTGTAGCTGATCGCCTGTCCGGGAATCCCCAGGTAGCGGCTCACCTCGCTCGCCAGAAAGTCCGGGGGGAAGAGGCTCTTCTGACGGAGCAGCTCCAGCCCAAGCTCAGGCGTCCACGTTTCGCCGGGGTGGAATCCCTGGCCGCCGGGTACCTCCAGCTCCAGGTGCATTCCGATGTCGATGATGACACGGATCGATCTGAGCGACTGCCCGGCCAGCATGCCCAGGTAGTAGTCCGGATTCTCCAGGTAGCCGAGCTCCCCCATCAGGCGCTCGGCGTACAGCGCCCAGCCCTCGATTTGGCCCGCCGTGCCGCCCAGCAGCCGCTGGAACCTCGACAGCTGCTCCGAGAGGTAGACAGTGGTCCCAAGGTGGAAGTGGTGCCCCGGCACACCCTCGTGGTACGCGATCGAGACCTCGCTCCACAGCGGGAAGCGCGTCTTGCCCGCCCGTCGGGTACCACGTTCGGCCCGGCCGTGAGAAGTCCTCCGACGGCGGCGTGTAGTACATCGCCAGAGCGCCGCCCGGCGGCGCGATCAGCGCCTCGATCCTCTTCACCGGCTCCGCTATGTCGAAGTGCGAGCCGTCCAGGTCGCTTATCGTGCTCTCCTGCAGCTCCTGCATCCAACGCCTGAACGGCTCGTCGCCCTCGATCGCCCGCGCCGTATCGGTGTCGAGCAGCTCCGTCGCCCCCTCGATCCCGCGTCCCGGCGCGATCCGCTCTGCCGTCTCCGCCATCTCAGAATCGACCCATGCGAGTTGCTCCCAGCCCCACCGGTACGTCTCCCGCAGGTCGAGCTCGACCCCGTTGTACACGCGGGCCGCCAGGGAGTACCGCTCCTCCCCTACCGCATCACGCTCGGCTGCTCTCGGAGCGTACGTCTCTCTGAGGTAGAGACCCATGTCCGCGACGGCTCTGTCGGCCGTCTGCGCCGCCGCCGCCAGGTCGGTCCGCAGCCCGGCGGACTGCAGCTCCGTCTCGTCAAACGCCTCCGCAAGCCCCTGGAAGAAGGAGGTATGCCCCTGTGCCGTCCCGTTCCACACGTCGCACTGGTCGGCAGTCTCCGCCGCCTGGCGCTTGGCAACGACCAGCCCGCGCCGCAGGCCCTCGTCCAGTGTTCGGCGGTAGCTGTCCAGCCCACGGGTGACCAGCGCCATGCGGGAGACGATGTTCGCCCAGTGCTCCTCGGTGTCGCGTGGCATCATGTCGAATATCTGCCGCACGCTGTGGACCGGGCTGTGGATCATACTCAGGCTGCGCAGGTGCTCGTCGGCGTCGTGCCTCTCCAGGTTCAGGCCGAGGCTGTCGACCATCGCGTCCCGCGCGATCCGGTCCCTGTCGCTCTGGACCGGGGCCGTCGCCAGCTCGGACAGCGTCGCCCGGTTCAGGGCGGCCTCCGCCTCGCTGGCCTCGGGGGAGAAGTCGTCCATCTCGTGGTCGTGTCCCGGCACGCCCATGTATGTGGCGCTGAGCGGGCTCAGCACTCGGCCACCCGCTCCACGTACCGATCGGCTATCTCGAATATCTCGGACATATCTTGTATGCTCACTTCGCTCACAGGATTCGAAACGGAAGTTTATCACTTAAGAGATCACGCATGCCCCTGCCCGCAAGGTCATGAAGAGAGGACAGCCTATGGAGAAGCGCAGACTCGGACGAACGGGACACTGGAGCACGGTGGTCACCTTCGGCGCGTACTCGATCGGATACCTCGACCAGGACGAGGCCGACAGGGCTGTCCGGCTTGTGCTGGATCACGGTGTGAACCACGTAGACATCGCGCCGACCTACGCCCAGTCGATGGAGCGCATCGCCCCGTGGATGCCCGAGATTCGGGACCGGGTGTTTCTGGGCTCCAAGACGCGGTTTCGCACACGCGACGAGGCGTGGCGGGACGCCGAGAGCATCTTGCGGCGCATGAACGTCGAGCGGTTCGACCTGTTCCAGCTCCACTCAGTGGTCACCTTGGAGGAGCTCGACATGACCACCGCTCCGGGAGGGGCACTCGAGGCCCTTGTAGAGATGCGTGAGCAGAGCGTTACCAGATGGCTGGGCATTACCGGCCACGGGCCGTCCGTGCCGCGCACCATCCTGGCGGGCCTGGGACGATTTGACTTCGACACGGTGATGTTTCCTCTGAGCCCCGCGATGGCCCGCAACGCGGACTACCGGCGAGACTCTGAGAAGCTGATGGCGGTGTGCGCCGACCGGGACATCGGCGTTCAGGCGATCAAGATGATCGCCCGTGGTGGCTGGGGCGACAATCCGATGGACTGCCACACCTGGTACGACCCGCACCGTGAGCAGGAGGAGATCGACCGGTCGCTGTGGTGGGTGCTCTCCCAGCCGGTGCATACGGCGCCGAGCTCGGGCGAGGTCAGCCTGCTGCCTAGGGTTCTCGACGCCGCCGAGCGCTTCACCCCGTTGACAGAAGCCGAGCAGGAGGCCGCCGTCGCCGCCCAGCGCCCTCCGCTCCCGCACCCTGATCTGGCGATACCTGCCGCAGCAAGTACGAGGACGTAGGCGGCAACTCAGCTCGGCGTGGGGCATGCTCCCTGTTCGTCCTATAGAGCGAGCAGGTGCCCCCGAACTCATGGCTGATAACTGCGGACATGCCTCTATGCCCAATTTAGCGTACTCCGCACAAGGCACAATGGGGCCGCAAGCTGGAAGCCGATGTGCTAGAATTGGCCGCCCTCCGCTGCGGGCATGCGCGGGAGACTGGAGTCGGGGTCATGTCTAGAGAGCCGGGAACGGAGTTCGATCCCGTTACGCTGGAAGTCCTGTGGAACCGGCTGATCTCCATCGCGGACCAGTCTGCGAAGACCCTGGTGAGGACCTCCTTCTCCACTGTAGTCCGCGAGTGCAACGACTACGCCTGCGTTCTGATGGACCGCAACGGCGACACTCTCGCTGAAAACAGGGGATCGGTCCCGTCGTTCGTGGGCACGATGTCGCGAACAGTGAAGCACTTTCTCCGCCGCTTCCCGCCCGAAACGTGGAGACCGGGCGACGTGGTAATCACGAACGACCCGTGGATGGGCACCGGCCACCGGCCCGACTTCTCGATGGCGACGCCTGTGTTCCTCGATGACGAGCTGGTCGCCTTCACCGGCATCATCGCCCACGCCTCCGACGTCGGGGGTGCCATCTTCTCCGCCGACAACAGGTCTGTATTCGAAGAGGGGATCGGAGTCCCCCCCATGAAGCTCTTCTCCGAAGGGGTCCCGAACGAGGACCTGTTCGAGATGGTCCGATACAACGTTCGCCTTCCTGAGCTCGTCATCGGGGACTTCATGGCCATGGTAGCCGGATGCGAGGTCGCGGGCCGGCAGCTGGTGAGCTTCATGAAGGAGTACGGGGTTGGGATGCTGGAGACGCTGAGCCGGAATATCCAGTCTCGGGCCGAAGAGGTGATGCGGAGGGCGATCCGAAGGCTGCCGGATGGGCGGTACAGCCACACCGTGTCGCTGGACGGCTTCGACGAGCCGATCGAGATCGTCTGCGCGATAACGATCGACGGGGACGAGTTGGAGGTCGACTTCACAGGAACGTCCGAGCAGGTGGACCAGGGCGGCGTAAACGTCGTCTACGCCTACACCTGGGCCTTCACGACCTATCCGCTCAAGTGCGTTCTGGACCCCCTCACGTACCGGAACGAGGGATCGTACCGGCCGTTCACGATAAAGGCGCCGGAGGGGAGCATCCTCAACGCGACCTATCCGAGCCCGGTGTCCTCGCGTCATCTCACGGGCCACTGCATAACGGCAGCCGTGTTCGGCGCTCTGGCGCCGATTCTGCCCGACACGGTGATTGCCGACTCGGGCTCGACGCCGCAATACATATCGTTCTTTTCGGGTGTGGACGCGTCTATGCGGCCGTTCTCGCTGATGCTGTTCCTGAGCGGGGGCATGGGCGCGAGCAGCAGCGAAGACGGCGTCCACTGCAGTCCGTTCCCGAGCAACCCGATACCGGGCTCCGTGGAGGTGTCCGAGTCGTTCGCGCCTCTCGTCGTCTGGAAGAAGGAGCTGCGGCCCGATTCGGGCGGGGCGGGGCGCTACCGCGGAGGATGCGGGCAGGACATCGTCATCGAGGTCAAGTCTCCCAGGCGCTCCGAGCTGTCGGTGATCTCGGAGAGGTGGGACTTCCCCGCGGAGGGGCTTCGTGGGGGGCACGCCGGAGGACGCGCCGGGGCCACGAGAACCGCGCCCAGCGACCGGGTGCTGCCGGAGAAGGGACGCACTGTCCTCGATCCAGGGGACGTAATCCATCTTGTCACCGCGGGCGGCGGAGGCTTCGGGAGGCCCGAGGAGCGGGACCCGGACCAAGTCGCGGAGGATCTCCGCAACGAGCTGATATCTGAGAACGCGGCCACAGAGGTCTACGGCCTCGGTCGGCGGGACGGGAGGTAGATGTCGGACGCCCGGCTCGGAGTCGACGTAGGGGGCACCTTCACGGACTTCGTGGTCTTCGACCCTGAGTCGGGCTCCTTCTCGGTCGGCAAGACCCTGACGACCCCGCAGGACCTCGCGCTTGGGATCATCCGAGGGACCCGCGAAGCCGCCGAACGAGCGGGTTTCGAGGTCATGGACATCTCCCAGGTGACCTACGGGACGACGCTGGTTGCCAACCTGCTGCTGGAGAGGAAGGGCGCGAGGGTCGGCCTGATTACCACGGAGGGGTTCCGGGACATCCTGGAGACCGGCACCGAGCAGCGGTACGACATGTACGACCTTACCGCGAAGCGCGCCGAGCCTCTGGTGCCCAGGAACCTGCGGCGGACCGTCCGCGAGCGAGTCGGCTGGGACGGTAGTGTGCTGGTCCCGCTGGATCCTTCGTCGCTCGACACCGTACTGTCGGGGTTCCAGGAGTACGGGGTGGAGACGATCGCTGTCGCCCTGCTGCACTCCTACCGGAACCCATCTCACGAGCGGATGGTCCGCGAGTGGCTGCAGGACCGATATCCACAGTATGGCGTATCGCTCTCATCCGAGGTCGCCCCTGAAGTGCGCGAGTACCCCCGGACGTCGACGACGGTCGCCAACGCCTACGTGCAACCGCCGCTGAGCAGGCACTTGGCGGAGATGGAGGACGGGCTGAGATCCCTGGGCTTCGGGGGCGTCGTCTACATGATGCTGTCGGAGGGCGGAATAACGACGATGGAGGCGGCCCGGTCGTTCCCGGTGCGTCTCGTCGAGTCGGGCCCCGCGGCCGGAGCGATGGCGGCCGTCTACTATGGAGAGACCTCGGGTACGGCGACCTGCTCTCGTTCGACATGGGCGGCACCACGGCGAAGCTCTGCCTCATCACCGGAGGGACACCGTCGCGGACGACCGAGTTCGAGGTAGCGCGGGAGCACCGCTTCAAGAAGGGGAGCGGGCTTGTCCTCAAGGTCCCGGCGATCGACATGATTGAGATCGGCGCGGGTGGCGGTAGCATAGCCTACGTCGACCCGATGGGGCTGATGAAGGTGGGACCGCAGAGTGCTGGAGTGGACCCAGGGCCCGCGTGCTACGGACTCGGAGGGACGGAGCCGACCGTCAGCGATGCCGACCTCGTGCTGGGCTGCTCAATCCCGACTACTTCCTAGGAGGCGAGATGGCCCTTGACGCGGACTCGGCGAGGAGGGCTATAGAGACCCGACTGGCGGACCCCATTGGGATGAGCGTGACCCGCGCGGCGCAGGGGATCCACGAGGTTGTCAACGAGAACATGGCAACGGCGGCCCGCATGCATGCCGCCGAGCAGGGCGTGGATATCCGTGGGAGTGCCCTCGTGGCATTCGGTGGCGCTGGGCCGGTCCATGCCTACCGGGTGGCCAAGCTGCTGGGGCTGACCAGGGTGGTGTGTCCCCTCGGAGCGGGCGTGATGTCGTCGATCGGGATGCTGGTCGCGCCCAAGTCCTTCGACTCGGTGCAGAGTTACGTCAGCCGACTGGACGCTGTCGACTGGGCCCACGTGAGCTCCATCTACGAGGTCATGGAGTCGAGCGCGATTGAACTGCTGACGGCGGCCGGAGTCGAGACCGGGGACATCAGGATGGAGCGGAGCGCCGACATGCGGTACGTGGGCCAGGGGTTCGAGATCGTGGTCCCGGTGCCCGGCGGGAAGCTGGGGCCGCACGTTCAGGACGCGCTGGCTGCGACCTTCGGCGAGACGTACGAGTCGCTGTTCGGCCGCAAGCTGGCGGACGTCCCGGTGGAGATGATCACATGGCGGCTGTCGGCGTCCGAGCCGCCTCCCCGGCCAGATATCCGATTCAGCGCGATCAAGTCGCAGTCCCACACGGGGGCTGTCAAGGGCAAGCGGCCGGTGTTCCTCACCGACGAGGGCCGGTTCGCCGACTGCCCGGTTTTCGACCGCTACGAGCTGGAGCCGGGTGCGGCGGTCAGCGGCCCTGCCATCGTCGAGGAGCGGGAATCGACGGTCTTCGTCGGACCGGACGCCCGATGCACTATAGACAAGCATCTGAACCTTGTGATGTCGCTGGAGTAGGGCTGAGCTGGAGGAGTCTGGAAGACCTCCACCCGAAGTTGAACCGGCTGGAGTCGACGTACATCCCGGATCACCGAACAGGCTCTGTTATGCCGATCACCTGGTCGACTGAGATGTCGTTCAGCACCTGTCTTCTACCGCTCGGCCAGAGTATGGTGATCTCCTCTATCACTCTCGCCGCACCAACACCGAATTCCAGGTCGATGCTGTCCATCGAGAGGTAGCTTGATCCCGCCCGTACCTCCTGCACCTGGATAAGTGGCTCCGCTTCACCCCTGGGGGTCGTCTTCACGTAAACCCGCGCTCCGATGCCGTCGGCGTTACTGCCTGTGCCATCTATTGCCATGCGACCCTTGAGGCGGAGAGTGATCCAGTGGTTCTCTCCGCCTCCATTGAGCCAGAGGAATATGGGCCCTCTGAGGTTATGCGTTTCGAACAGCTCGATCACTATAGGGCCGGAGCTGTTAGTGGCAATCAGGTCAACGTAGCCATCGCCGTTGAAGTCTCCGTGGGCCAGTCCTTTTCCATTCTCATGGAGCTTGATCCGGAGTTCTCTCAGCCTGGCGGGTACTCCAGGGTCCCGAGGGTCTAAGGAGGAGTAGTCGAAATCCTGTATGTCCAGCAAACGCGCTCGAACGGTGATGTCTTCGAAGGAACCCCGACTATCGCCCTGAGCATGCGTCCTGCGCTGGGAAAGAGGTGGCCGAAAGGCCCCAGACCTCTATCGATCTCTGACCCTAGCCAATACAAATCTTGGTCCCCGTCGTTATCGAAGTCGAAGAAGGTCGCTCCATATCCGAAATCGTAGGCCGCCAGACCGGTTGGAACTTCCCACGGGTCCAGTATGTTGTTAGGTTCGAGGGAATCGGGAGGCATCAGGAGGCTGGGTGTTACGACCGTGGATCGGGCCACATCTTCAAACAGGCCCAGTACGTCAAGCGGGGGCGAACCACGCGTCCCGTTGTTGCGCAGTAGATAATTGGCGCACTGGCCCCACGCGAAGCGACCGTGGTATGCGCAATCACCGCCGGGTTCCTCCCATACGGGTCTTGTAAGCGGGTGATACCCTAGGTTGGTTACGAAGAGATCGAGATCGGCGTCCCCATCGTAGTCACCCACGGCAAAGCCCATCCAGTTTCCAACCATGGCTACTCCCATGGCTTGGGTGACGGTTGTGAATCGGACCTCTCCCGGGGTTGAGTCGTTGCGGAAGACGTGCATGAGGTCGCCGTCATTGGCCACCCATAGGTCGGGGTCTCCGTCGTCATCGTAGTCAAAAAAGAGGACTGCGTGTGTCCGACCCGTTGGGTCTCCGATGCGCTTGCCGTTCACGTCTTTAGCCGTTGGGTCGTACCCCACGTATGTTTCCCCCGTTTCGGGGTCCTCGAACAGTACAGTCTGTCCCTGCGGATCCCGCATGAATATCTGGGGGCCCCCTAACACCTGCTGACTCTGAGATCTCTTGGAACGTAAGGTCTCCGTTGTTGCGGTACAGGACATTGTAGTGGCCCGGGTGGGAGGCCTGATCAAAGGAGAAGAAGTCCTCGGTGATCAGGTTCCCCACGTAGATGTCCAGCCACCCGTCGCCGTCCACGTCGGCGCAGGCAACAGTGGACGCGGAACGCAGGTTGACATCATTGCCGAAGGCAGAATCGGTGATCTCCCTGAATGTGCCGTCCCGAGCGTTGACAAATAGACGGTCCTTAATGACTTCTCTGAGTTCTTTGGCGGTGTCGCCGTCGCCCTGAGCAGACCTGTAGTCTACTCTCCTCCCCGTTACCCCTCTGGCGCCGGACGTACAGATCCAGGTAACCGTCGTTGTCGAGGTCACAGGCGACGGCACCAGAGCCGTGGCTCTCCGTAGCGGCTACGCCGGCACTCTCGGAGACGTTGACGAAGGTCGCGTCACCTTCATTCCGATACAGTAAGTTAGGGTGTCCATGACCGGCGGTGACGTAGAAATCGTGATCGCCATCCCGGTCATAGTCGAAAACGACTACCCCTGAGCGCAAGTTCCACACTTGGTCAGGCCAAACATCGGACCCGTTCTTGAGCGCTGTAGGAGCGACGTTCGTGAACGGAGTGACAGGAGAGGCGTCCCAATCTCTGATAGAACTCCCGATCACTATCGCTCTCACGGGCCATACCGTTGTCGCCGTTGTCATATCCTAGTAGCGGATCGCTCTCCATGCCGTTGGAGCCGTCCGATGAGGACGCACGGGCCGCCAGAACGGATTCTCGGAGTCCTATCTCATCCGTGTCGAACAGCGGGTCGACCATGACGACTACCAAGCCGCCGATCAACCCAAGTCCCCACGTCGCCCCGACGAAGGTTGCCGTGGCCTTTCTGGGCAGGACCTTGGCCAAGCCCCAGAAGGTGATCGGGCCTCCGGCAGCCGCGGCGAACAGCAGTGTGGCCGCCGGCGCCGTTCCCATGCCGACGAGTAGCAGTGCGGCCACGAGAGGAATCTCGAACATCAAAGGGACGTTTATGAGTACTCCTATTGTGGCGGCGACTACGACCCCCGTCACGTTGTTGCCGAGGAAGGTGTCCACCGTGGCAGGACTGATCCACTGAACGACTAGTCCGCTGGCGAATCCCGCAACAACCATGATGGGCCCCAGCCGGATCAGATATCCAGCGCTCGCCCTGAACCACATGAGACATCCTTCGAGTGTCGCGTCTCGCCAGGAGGCGTCTGGATCTACGACGACCGGCGATTCGACCGGCTGTCCATCCCGCTGCAGACGGCCCGCAGCCATAGCCACCAAGGGGCCGATCACCAACGCGCCGAGAACACTCAACGCAATACGGGACCCGGACAGCATGGGAGCGAAAACTAGCGCAGCCATTATCAGAGCGGGTAGGTTCAGGGTAGCCGAGCCCTGAACGATGGAGATGGTGGCCTCCACACTGGCGCCGCCTCTGCGAAAAGCGCTCGATATCGGAACTATGCACGCAGAGCAGAGAGTCATGGCCGGGCCGACGATCAGGCCCTTCAGCGTCCCTTTCAGACCTCGGCCCGAAAAGGCGCGGCCGTCGCCGCCGCCGAACAGGAAAGCCTCCGCCACTCCGGCTACCAGAAAGGCGAAGGTCATACCGAAGGCGACGAGCTCCAAGTAGGTTATCGAGAACTCCCACCATCTGGACCAGAAGGTGGTGTCCGCCCCGGCCTCTATACAGAACCCTTGGAAGCATTGGATCTCAGAGCCGCTGACCGCCTCGAGATCGCCCTCGACGATGCCGAACTTCGGGATGCGGTTAAACAGCAGGAACAGCGTGAGCAGAACAGCGAAGATAACGAGCCCTGCTGCCCGCTTCTTCTTGGTGACAGTGTCGAATGGAATAAGCCAGTTCAACATCAGACCGAGTACGCTCTCAACAGCGGCAGACTAGAAGGAACTGGGACGCGCGTATGCGCTCTTCAACACCGGCAGTTGGGGCGAGCGGTCGATTGAAGTCACACCCGACTGGGGATAGGAGCCAGGGTATCATACGAAGCCCCAATACTCCCTGCGCTAACGGAAGCAGCGGTATTGATAGCTTGACAACGGATGGGCAGTATTATGGCTGATGACCCTGATTACGTCAACGAACCCTCTTACTCCACAGATTCCGCAGCTAAGGCAGAGGAAGACCTCGTTGGAGCCGCGGTGAGGCGGGCAGAGTCGATGCGCTCCGGTCTGTCCGCAGGCTGCCGAAGCCACACACGGTTGCGATCGCACCAGAGCAATACACGATCAAGACGTTGCTAGAGCACCCAGTCTGAACTAAGCGTGGAGAAGTCTTCGACGCAAATGGAACGGAATCAGGCTCAGCGGGTTCGTAGTTTGAACAAAACCCTAGAGGATCGAGCGGATGAGGCCTCCGTCTACCTGGATAGTGGTGCCGGTGATGTAGCTGGCGGCGTCCGACGCTAGGAATACCACCAAGGTGGCCACTTCATCGGGGAGGCCGACGCGGCCCATCGGGATGCTGCTCTCCAGCGACCGCAACACCTCGGTCTCGGTGATACCACGGACCGTGGCTTGGTCCTCAACGACCTCTTTCATCCTGTCCGTAAGGCAGTAGCCCGGTGCCACGCTGTTGACGAGGATGTTGTCAGCCGCTACCTCCTCTGCCAACGTCTTGGCGAAGCCGAGCGCCGCCAAGCGGGTCGCCGCCGATAGCATCAGATTCGGAAGAGGCTGCTTCACGGTGCTTGTGAGGATGTTGACTATCCGTCCACCACCTCGCCTGCGCATGTAGGGCACCGCCTCGCGGCTCATCCGCGCGAAGAAGAGGAGTGAAAGCTGGATGGCTCGGTCCCACGTCTCCTCGTCAGTCTCCAGAGCCGAACCTGGGGACGGCCCACCCGAGTTGTTGACGACTACATCAAGACCGCCAAATTGCCCGACCGTCGTCCGGAACAGACCCTTGATGTCTGACGGTTTTGAAAGGTCCCCGGGTATTGGGACAATCTCACTCCCAGTCTCCTCCGCGATCTCGGCCGCGGTCCGGGCCAGCATCTCCGCGTCCCTGCTGCATATGACCACTTGCGTCCCTTCGCGAGCCAGACCGAGGGCGCATGCGCGTCCCAAGCCCTTGCTGGCACCACCAACGATCGCGACTTTACCGTTGAGTCCCAACTCCATCGCAGACACCTCCCGTGAGCGAGCCAGATATCAAGTTCGAGGTGGGATGCGAAGGGCCGGGTGTTCTTGACGGAACACCCGGCCCTTTCACGTCAGGTGACGTGTTCTCTACTGCGATAGCCAGACGGACTCGTACCAAAGCACGAGATAAAGGTCCTCAAGGTTGTTCACGCTCTTATGTTCCCCATGCCAGTCCTGAACCTGCACCCAGGAGATGGCCGGGATCTCCCTGATGAAGATCTCATTCCACTCTCTGTAGAGCCTTGCCCGCTCTTCGTTGTCAGTAGTCTGTGTTGCTGCTATGGCAAGCTTGTCCATCTCCTCATTGCAGTACTTGCCCATCGTGTCTACCCCGGGACATAGCCATCTCTGGGCGATGTGGAGGCTCGGCTCAGGCGGGTTTGCGGCACCGTTGGTGCCGATCATATTGGGCCATTTCCAGTCGGGACCGCATCCTCCTCGCCCCATGGCACATGACCAGTCGGCTACCCTCTCCTTGTGGAGGATCGCGGTGATTCCGACGTCCTTCATCTGCCGCTCAATGACAGCTAGGACTGCGTCCGCAAACCCGGAGTCCCAGAAGACGAAGTGGAGTTCCGTTATGCCCAACTCCGCAAACAGTCGCCTGGACTCCTCCTTGTCCTGCCTGATATCCGGGAAACCCGAAGGACCGAATGGGAGGTCCGAGGGAAGCATCTGATTGGTCCAGAGGGGAGTCCCTGAGTCGCCGAAGCCGACGGCGGCCAGCTCGTCCTTGTCGAGAGCAAGCAGCAAGGCCCTCCTGGCCCTGATGTCAGCAAAGACGTTGTCTCCGGTGGTCCGTTGGTGTTCAAGCACCATGTAGAAGTGCTGCGTGCTAAACGCTGTCGGTACCGGTTCCACGTTTGGGTCGTCCTTGATAGTGTCGGCCAGCTTGGCGGGAAGCTGCCAGTAGGCGTGGACCTCTCCGGTCTTGAGGGCCGCCAACAGCGCAGTCGAGTCCGGAATGGTCCTTACAACTACGCCGTCTAGGTAGGGAAGAGCTTCGCCGTCCTCACCCATCTTCCAGTAGTCGTCGAACCGTGTCATCGTGACCTTTTCGCCTGGCACATACTCCCCAAACGTGAACGGACCCGTCCCGATGGGGTTGCTAAAGTCATCCTCCGCCCCGGCCGTGCCACCCTGTGCATTGCTGACGTTGTCCTTGGCGACTAGGTAGTGACGCTCGAACTGGTCGGGGAACACTGAGCTTGAGACATTGTTGGTGATCTTGATCGAAAGCGGGCCGAGCACCTCTATGCTCTGGATGCCGAACAGCCCCGTACTCCAACTCGACTCCAAGTCGAGCGCGCGCTGAGTGCTGAACCGGAGGTCCTCCGCCTCGAGAGACCGTCCGGTGTGGAACTTCACTCCCTCCTGGACGGCGAAGGTATAGGCCGTCAGGTCATCCGAAGTCTCCCAAGACTTGAGCAGATGCGGACCCACCAGACCGTTGGGCTTGAACTTGACATAGGGGGCAAGGAAGCCGTCCCATGCGTTCCTGTTGTTAAGCGGACCAACGGAGTGGCCATCAATCGTGGTGATCTGCTGGGTCGTCCCGAGGACGAACGTTCCGCCGCGCTGGATGCCGGAGGTCTCAGGAACTGGCGGCGCAGTTGCTGCTGCCGCGGCCGCCGTAGGGGCTGCCGCCGCCGCCGTAGGAGCTGCTGCCTCGTCATCCTCTCCGTCTTCGGAACCGCAGGCTATTCCAACTACGATGACAGATGTCAGTGCTGCCATTAACAGCATAGGCAGGTATCTGTTCTTCATGCTTTGCCTCCTCTTGCTCATGCGGAGTTCCGTCGGCGTAGTCTATGTTCCTTTTAGGCGGGGGTCAAGTACGTCTCGGAGAGCATCCCCGATCACATTGAAGGCCCAGACGGCGGCGAAGATGAACAGTCCTGAAAAGGTTACCGGCCAGGGGGTCACCCAGATCTGTCGATATCCCAGTTGAAGCTGGGTCCCCCAGGAGGAGTTCGGTGGCTGCACGCCCAGACCAAGGAAACTGAGAGTCGCCTCTATTAGGATTGCGATTGCCAATCCCAGCGTTATCTGAATCATGAGTTCGGGGAAAGCGTTGGGCAGAATGTGCCTCAACGCTATTCTGGGCGTCGAAGCCCCCATCGCGTAGGAGGCCATCACGTACTCCCTCTCCTTTTCCCTCAGCGTTCCGGCTCTCACGATCCGAGCTACGGCTGGCAGGAGAATAATCCCTATGGCGAGCAGCACCGGTAGGTACCGACCGCTAGAGATCGACGCGATGACGAGGGCCAGCAAGATGGAAGGGAAGGCCAGGATGCCGTCCATAAGACGCATCAACACAGCATCTACCGGGCCGCGAAGAAAGCCGGCGATGAGCCCGATGGGCACGCCGATCGCTAGGGCAACAGCCTCAGAGCCCAAGGCTACCGAGAGCGAGACGCGCCCCGCATGCATCAGACGGCTCAACAGATCGCGCCCGACCTCATCCGTTCCGAACGGGTGTCTTAGACTGGGCCCTGCGTCGATGTTCTCGACGTCGATCTTAAGGCGGTCATAGGGCGAGACCCAGGGAGCAAAGGCAGATACGAAGGCGAGGGTCACAAGAACCATGAACGCGATCATCGCAACGGGCTTGCCGACTACGCGCCGAGCGAACGTCAGGACTTTGGCAGCTCTATCTACGGTTAGATGAAGGTAGCCCCGGTCGCCACCGGCCCAGGCTCGGGCTGTCTCTGGTTGCTCTCTTGGCCGCGTCACTATGTTCGGTCCTCTCAAAGCGTAGAATCCACGGTCCGGTCGTTCTGGGACGCCGGCTTAGGATCCCGGCGGCGCCACCGGACTCGCGCCAATCTGCCTCATTACGCCCAGTTTGTGAGCGCCTCCCCAATACTCCGCCACCCTGTCCCCTTCGATCCTGGCAAACACGATGCCCGAAACCTCTATCTGCTTACCGGTAGGAGCGACGCCCATCAGCTCGCCCTGGTGGGTTCCACGTATCGACACCAGACCTCCTACCTTGTCGCCCTCAGCTATGAGGTCCTCAATGGTGTGCCGGAGATCGGGGATGGCGGCGAACATCGTGCGGGTCAACCGCCGGAAGGTGGTCAGATCCATCGGAGGGCCGTCGGGATGGTAAGCCGTGAAGTCGGGAGTGCACACCTCCTCTGCCGGACCCTTCGCCCGGTCACATTCTTCAAACCAGCGGCGGACGAGAGCCTTGTTGCGTTCTGACATGATTTGGTCTCCTTAACTGAGCTAATACCGAATCCTAGGGTCGAGATAGGCATACAGGATGTCCACTGCAATATTGATCCCCATGAACAAGGCGGCATAGACTAGGACCGTTCCTTGAACGATCAGGAAGTCGCTGCTCTGTACCGCCTCTACCGTGAACCACCCTAGGCCAGTCCACCCGAACACGAACTCGATCACCACTGTGCCTGCGAGAAGGTGTCCGGACTGGACCCCCAAAAAAGTCACAGTAGGGATCAGTGCGTTTTTCAAGGAGTGTCGAGAGATGACCACCCGTTCGGTGAGTCCCTTGGCACGGGCCGTCCTGACGTAGTCCTGCTCAAACACCTCAATCAGATTCGCTCTCAAAAACCGCATGGCGGGCGCCGCCACCACGACGGCCAAGGTAACCGCTGGCAGGGAGATCAGCTCAATATGCTTGACCGGGTCATCAAATATCGATACGTAGCCGGTAGCAGGCACCCAGCCAAGGTTCACGGCGAAGACGATAATGAGCATGATGGCGAGCCAGAAGGATGGAACTGAGATGCCGGCTGTAACAAACCCCGTGGCAATGTTGTCAATCCAGGACCCGCGATAGACCGCAGCGAGAATGCCGCCCGCCAGGGCGATGGGAAGCCCCAGGGCAAGAGCGACCAGTGCGAGCTCGATCGACTTCGGCAGCCGCTGACCGATAAGGGTAAGTACTGGGAAATTGTTCAGATAGGAGTATCCGAGATCCCCTTGAAGAACCCCCCACTGCCAATCGAGGTACTGGACTATCAGTGGTCGCTGCAGACCGAGGTCCTCCCGCAGAGCGTCGATCATCTCGTTGGTCATCTCGGGGTTTTCGGCCGACATGAACGTTACAGGGTCGCCGGCGGGTACGCGCATCAGTCCAAACGTAACGATCCCTATGATGAAGAAGACCGGGATGGCCTGCAGTAGCCTATTTACTATATAGGGTGTCATGCCTGGATAGCTTCACAGCTAGTTGGTTTCGGGTGTACTACTGCCTTCGGCTGGACGCCTGACAATGTGTACGGACCCTTTTCTAGAGACGTAGCTCGGCCCTAGGCCTAGCCAGATGCTCGGGTAGGTTGGTGTCCTTCATGAACTTGACCAAGTACGTGTGGAGCTCCCTAGCCACATCCGGCAAATCGTTGATGACATTGTGCTGCTGCTGGGGATCGAGAGCCAGATTATAAAGCTCGGAGCTAGTGTCCGGTGCGTAGAGCAGCGCCCAATCGTCAGCCGTGATAGTGGTGACCGGAGAGACCAGTAGATTCCGGCGTACGTGGTCAACGGAGCGCACCGGGTCTCCCGGATTGGCGAACGGTACGGTACTTACGGTGAACTCCCGGCCTTGCGTCGAACGGTCCCGGATCGCTGGGAGAAGCGACCTTCCCTCCACCCACGGAGGCACCTCTTGGCCCATAAGGTCGAGAACGGTGGGCATCAGGTCGACAGCTGCTGTCAGTCCACCATAAGCTCCAGGCGCCGCTCCGGGCACGTATATGAGTAGCGGAATGAGGGTCACCTCTTCGTATAGAGGGGATCTGTCCCAGGGGGCAGTTTCCTGGATGAACTGCTCCGGAGTCGCGTCGGGCCGCTTTGCCAGATTCATTTTACCCAGGAAACCATGCTCGCCGTAGTAGAAGCCGTGGTCGGAGGTGAAGATGATGGCCGTATTGTCCATCAACCCCATCCTATCTACCATCCCAAGCAAGTACCCCAGCCAGGTGTCCACCAGGGTGACCTCTCCGCAGTAGGCTGCGTGTGCCTTGCGTACCTTCTCCTCAGTCATGCCGGGGACGTCTCGCCAGTAGCCGTAGGCCGCCGGAACCTCCTCCCCGTCGTAGTCCGGCATGTACAGCTTCGTATAGTAGGGCGGCGCCTCCCACGGCTCGTGAGGGTCCCAAACGTCGACAAGGAGGAAGAAGTCCTCCTCATAGTGACGCTCCAGCCATCGCATGGCCTTGATTGCTGTCTGTGCAACGTTCGTGTCCGACTCATAGCGCCAATCGTCGCGAGTGTCTTTCGCTTCCCCTTGGTCTCTCAAAGCCTGATTGCCGACGCGCACGAACGAGGTCTGCTGGCCTGTGTACATCGAGAAGGTACGGAAGCCTCGATCGTAGTTCATCCCACGACGCATGTAGAACGGCGTATCTACCATCGCCGCCGTGTGGACGCCCTTGTCAGAGAGCAGCTCTGCCAGGGTCTCAGCGTCGTCGGGGATGGGTTCCCAGCCCATGAATGACATTATCCAGCGGCCCGTTGCGAAGTCTGCGCGCGCCGGCATCGTCGGGAAGGCCGATACGTAGTGACGATCGAACCGTACCGACTTCGACGCTAAGGAGTCCAGAGAGGGTGTGCGAATGTCCGGCCTTTTGCCGTAGGCGCCTAGGTGGTCTTGTCGGAAGGTGTCGGAGACTATCCAGATGACGTTCATGACCTGCTATCAGTCTAACCGTGCTAGGGTGCCCGCCTCGCGTTCGATAGAACACCCTGAAGCTTCGACGGCAAGCGTACGCCGTTGCGTTGTCACTGTCTACCCCTCAGACTGAGCGTAGGCGGAGGGCTATGTGGCATGCCGTGGTACCCTCCGCTGGCCGAATTCGCCTTGACGTTCCCATTTTTGAGGGTTTAGACTGCCGAGGCAGTGCCACCGCTACAAAAGGACGGTGCGAAATGCCCAGAACCGTCAACCACGTGGTCAAGCGGCCGGGGAGAAGGCACGGAAGCCCTGACGTGGAGATCCCCGTTGCGGAGGACCTCGTCTCCACGCCGGGCATACCCCGGCGGGAGGTCGACGTCTCCTTCTATAGCCGAGCCGAGCCCTTAGAATCCCAGGATGTTACGAAGTCGGCGGACCGCAGGTGGATATGGGATGTCTTCGCCGAAGATGTCAGAGAGCATAGACAAGAGCACCAGGAACGGAACAGGCCTTTTGTAGATTCTGCGGCCGTTAGCGGTGAGATCGAGCCCACTGCTCCACCTGTTGGCCGAGACGTAACCGAGGAGATTCGGACGAAGGCCCGCGAGCTTGGCTTCGGTGAGGTCGGCTTCACCCGTTACGATCGACGCTACGTGTTCGCCGCCAAGAAGCGGTGGGCTAAGTTCGACCACGCGATATGTCTGGCCTGGGAGCAGGCTTACGGTCCGACCCAGACCCTCCCCAGCCTAGAGTCTGAGCGTGCCCACTTCGACGCCTACGAGGAGTCGGGACCTGTGGTCTTGGAGCTAGCCGACTACATCCGATCCTTTGGCTATCACGCTCAGATTCACAGCCCGCAAGACAACAGCGCTTTGTATCATCCGATGTTCGTCGCCGCCGGCCTGGGCCAAATGGGCCACAACGGTCAGCTTCTCGCACCCAACTTCGGGTCACGAGCCAGGCTGATGATCATCACTACAGACGCCCCCGTGACGTACGACGAGCCTGTCGACTATGGGATACATAGGTTCTGCCAGCAGTGTCAGGTCTGCGTGGACCGCTGTCCAGGACGGGCTCTCTCGAAAGAGAAGGTCTGGTACCGTGGTGTCGAGAAGACCAAGCTCACCTACGACCGATGCCGGCCGATGGTGGTCCGCTACGATGGCTGCGCCGTCTGCATGAAGGTCTGTCCTATCCAGCGGTACGGCATGAAGCCCGTCATGGAGCACTACGTGGAGACCGGGAAAGTGCTCGGCAAGGGCACCGACAACCTGGAGGGCTACACCATCGGCGATAAGGGGTATTTCGGGCCCGGTGAGCTGCCCCAATTTGATCGGAAGACATTCGACTTCCCTCGCGGGACAAGAGAGGACTGGCTCTTCACGCAGTTCAAGGAGAGACTGAGCCAGGAGGGCGTGCCCTCGGAGCAGGAACTCGTCGAGTTCGCCACCGAAGTGAAGGAGATCCTGGACCAGGGAATCACGACACGAACGGACGAGTAGCCGATGGACCGCGGTCTCCGAGGAGCCCTGTGCTTGCAATGTGTCTCATTCACAGGGCTCCTCCCTTTTGGACAACTGACGTCTAGCGGGGCCTACCGGCAGGCGTCCTCGAACTGGGCGGGGCCTACTTTGTGTCAGAGGGGAGCCGAGTCATGAGAACCATCGAAGTCCCGGACTGGGTGACATATCCAGAGGACGATTGGGAGACTGTAGCGCCCGAGGAGGCGGGCCTTGACCCGGAGAGACTGCGCCGCTTCCTCTCCGGCATCGATGCGAGAGGTGCCGCTATCGGCGGCGAGTTCCACGAAGGCAACGACTGGGGCACCGTGATCACTCGTGGCGGCTATCTGTTGCACACCTGGGGAGACCCAGACTACAGATTTCAGACCGCCTCAATGGCCAAGGCGTTTGTGAGGGCGGCCTTCGGTCTGGCCGTACGGGAGGGTATGGTTGAGCCGGACGATCTGGTCAGCGACACATGGACCGGTGAAGGAGAGCTCTCGCACCCACACAAGTACCTGGACCGTGGCCACCACCAGACACTCACTTGGCGCCACCTGCTCGGCGGGAAGTTCGATCACCTTCACCACGGGGGCTTTCCGATCAACCACGGCTACTACTGGGAGAAGGGGTCCTCGGGTCTGAGCCGGGCCGAAGAGGAGGCGGCTAGCACTGAGGACTGGCGGGCCCGCGTCTGGGCCGTTCCGCAGTGGGCCGAGTGGACAGGAGACCCATTTCGGGATAACTATGCACATGCGGAACCGGGGACGATCGGCCAGTATGCGAGCAGTGGCATGTGGCGTCTCACCCAGTTGCTCACGGTTTTGTGGAGTAGGGACATCAAGGAAGTGCTGGACGAAAAGCTGTTCTCCAAGATCGGAATCCAAGCTGACAGCTGGGAATGGCCGCCTGGCAGGGTCATGCGAGAGGACGAGAACTTCTACCCGCAATGGCCGACGCACGCCGCCTATGTCGATCCCCCTTACGAGATCGATGGTCACCCAGTGCGAAGCGGACCCGGGTGGGCGACTATAAGCGCGTCAGATCTAGCCCGCTTTGGACACCTGATCGCGACGCGAGGGAACTGGAAGGGTGAACAGCTCATCGATCCACAGTGGCTCCGCGGACATAGCGGTGGAAACGGCAGCGGCGTCTGCGGGGAGAGCCTGTATTACACCGCTATGGCCAGCATCTCAACACGGGGGCCGGACCACCCTTTCGCAACCGCTAGAGAGAGCTTCCTTCCTGCGAACCTCTTCGCGGGCCCGATAAAGGCCGCCTAAGCGTCCGTACAGCCGAGTATTGACGATTCCCCACGTCATGTACCACTGTAGACCGTTTGTCTAGATTGGATTACCGGAATCAACAGAGCCGAGGTGAGACATGGGGACGGAAGAGAACAGCCGTATCTGTCATGAGTTTGTGGCAGCCCATCGCGCGCACGATATCCCTAGGATGGTGACTCTTCTAGCCGACGACATCACCATCCGAAGTGCCGCGGGCCGCGACAAGCCACCCTTCAGGGGCAAAGAGGAAGCTGCGGCACACTGGAGGTCGATGTACACGACCTTCCCGGATTTCAGGATGGATGTGATCGAGGCCACGGCAGTGGATGAGAGGGTGCTGGCCGAGATCGAGCACGGCGGCACGATGATGGGGGCAATGAAGGGAACATCGGAGGACTGGGAGGCTACGCACTACCCGTTCTCTCAGCTCAAGGACAGGGGGCCGACGGGCAAGAGTTATCGGGTGCAGAGCGTCTTCAGGATGGATTTCTCCAATGGAAAGATTCGTTCGATAATGTCCTACTGGGACACCATGTCGATGCTCAGCCAGCTGGGGCTTCTGCCTGACTGAATACCGACAGGCCAACTATTCTGAGGTCGGGTCGGCACCGACCTGCTGCAGCATTCCCAGCCTGTCGAAGACCCCCCAGAACTCTGCCACCCTGTCCCCCTCTATGCGAAAGATGACGATCGCCAGCGCATCGATCGCTTTTCCAGTAGCGGGAACTCCCATCATGTTACCTCGGTGCGTCCCGCGGTTAGCCACTCGGCAGGCCACTTTGTCGCCACCGACTACGGAGTCGAGGATGACATGCTCGAGATCGGGAATAGCGGCAAAGAACGCCCGTGAGTACTCTCTGTGGGCCGCCAGGTCCATGGGTGGGACACCGGGGTGGTGTCCGGTATAGTCGATCGTGCAGAGTTCCGGCGCGGGGCCCTTCTGCCGGTCGAGCTCCTCGAACCATCGGTGGACGAGCGCCACGTGTTTCTCGGACATGGGGCTATGTTCCTCGCGCAAGGCTGTACAAGTACACCTCGCTCCGGATGGTAAGTTCAACTTGTGAAGTTGGTCAACTGCGTAACGTGCAGAAGACGGTTGCTGGCTGCGCGCCATGGATCTTTCTGTCAGAGGCGTTGGCTCCGCAGGCAGGATTCGAACCTGCGACCCGCCGGTTAACAGCCGGCTGCTCTACCACTGAGCTACTGCGGAGCGCCGAAGGGAAACGGCCCGAAGAGGCCGCTCAGTTAGCATAGCACCGCGCTGGACGCGGGCTCAAGCTCGTCCGTCCGGTCGGCGCTCCTGGCTATTCAGTCCTGCGCCTGCTCGCAGTTGACCTGCCAGTTGACCCCGAACCTGTCCGTGCACGACCCGAAGTAGGACCCCCAGAACATGTCCTGGAGCTCCATCGTGACGTTGCCTCCCTCGGACAGCGCACCGAAGATCCTGTTGGCCTCCTCTCGGCTCTCCGGGCTGACCGAGACGGAGAAGTTGTTGCCCGACACGT
>CBDBFA010000003.1:0-1407500 GCA_965204545.1 Opitutales bacterium
CCGGAAAATCAACCTTGCTCAACATTCTGGGCTGCCTGGATCGGCCCACTTCGGGCTATTACTATCTCGGCGGAAAAAACGTAGCCCAAATGGATGACGACACCTTATCGTCCATTCGCGGGAAACGTCTGGGGTTCATTTTCCAGTCTTACAACCTGATTGCCCAGCTCACGGTCATTGAAAACATCAAGGTGCCCCTCATCTACCAAGGCGTGAATCTGCAAGACTACGAACAAAAATGTATCGAACTGGCTGCATTGGTGGGATTGGAAGACCGCCTGGAACACCGCCCCTCCCAGTTATCCGGGGGTCAGCAGCAAAGGGTCGCTATCGCTCGCTCGCTGATCAACGATCCACTAATGATACTGGCCGATGAACCAACCGGAAATCTCGATTCCAAAACGGGAAAAGAAGTTTTGGAACTCATTGAAAAACTGCATCGACAGGGAAAAACCATCGTTATGGTTACCCACGATTATGAAATCGCTTACCGGGCCGACCGAGTGATTCATATGATGGATGGACGCATTGATAGCGACGAAATTCGCAAATAGTACTAGCCCAGGCCCCGACCTGCGGTTTATTACTATTGCCCCGGTTAATGATCACATTCATCACCCGCCACCAGTTGTTTAACACCGTAAAACTCGGTGTAAAGAGTCTCCTGTTACATAAGCTGCGTTCCGGTCTGACCATGCTCGGCATGATCTTTGGGGTGTGTTCAGTTATCGCCATGCTGGCCATCGGTGAAGGCGCTTCTTACGAAGCCCAAGAGCGGATCAAGCGCTTGGGATCCACCAATATCATTATCAACAGCGTCAAACCACCGGAACAAGAAAACGACAACTCCTCCTTCAAAAGCTTTGGTATCCATTACGGCCTGACCTACGATGACGCGGCCAGAATTCAGTTTACTATTCCAAATGTAGAAATTGTCCTTCCCATGCGGATTATTCGTGAGAATGTGCGCTTCGATCGGAACATGGAGCCCTGCCAGATTATTGGGACCCTTCCCTCCTACCCTGGCGCCAAGGGAATCGACCTGGTTGGAGGTAGATTTCTCAGCATGATCGACCAAAAACATCAGCGCAACGTATGCGTCATCACCTCCGGTCTGGCTTATCGCTTATTTCCCTACCAGTCTCCTCTTCAATCCACCATTCGGATCCAAAACGTCTATTACCAGGTCGTGGGAATGATCAATGAAACAGGTACTTCGGAGCAACGACCACAAAAAGATGAAATGGAAGGCGAGCCATTGGATAACAATGTCTACATTCCACTTTCAACGGCCAAGTCCCGTTTTGGCGAAACCTTGATCCGCCGCAATGCCGGAAGCTTCACAGCGGAAACGGTTCAGTTGCACCAAATCATTGTCAAGATGCTAAACACTCAATCGGTTATTGCGGCTGAAAGACAGATCCACGCACTGCTGCGGCGATTCCATGAGGATAACGATTTTGAGATCATAGTTCCCCTGCAATTGCTGCGCGAAGCCGAAGCCACCAAGCGCATGTTTAACATCGTCCTTGGTTCGATTGCCGCCATTTCACTGCTGGTTGGCGGCATTGGTATCATGAATATTATGTTGGCTACCGTGACGGAGCGTACCCGCGAAATTGGGGTTCGCCGAGCTCTGGGAGCAAAAAAGAAAGACATCGTAACCCAGTTCTTAATCGAAACCGTCGTGCTTTCAATCGGTGGAGGTCTTATCGGCGTACTGCTCGGTATTCTGGTGCCGCTCCTGGTTTCCTTAACTACCGATATGGAAACAATTATCACGCCCTGGTCGATAGGACTCGCCTTCAGCATATCGGGCATCATAGGGATCGCCTTCGGAATTTACCCGGCCTCGCAGGCAGCGGAGTTGGATCCGATTGAAGCCCTAAGGCACGAATAGATCAAGGCGCTCCAGTAGCGAGTATCTAGCCCGCATCCAGGAACTCACTACCTCAATCGGACTAATCCAGGAAGATATCCTCTACGGTGACCTCCCGAATCTGACCGAACTGCTCTATGCGAGCCAGGTCGATCCGGTCGCGCGGTCCCACGATGGAAATCAGCCTGGGGCGCTCGGCGATGCGTTTTCGTTGAAAATCGAGCAAGGTGGGGAATTCGGCCGTCAGGATGTCCTCAAACCGCTTACGACGCGGGTCGGCCTCCAATCCGAGTCGCTCCCAGTTCCTTGCGGCGCCCAAAACTCTGCGGAAATTGATTTTGGAGACCCGGTACTGATTTTCGAGCGATCGAAGGGTGTTTTGAAATCGGTCCTCGGATTGCGGCATGTTATCGAATAAATCCAGGAAAGCGGCCAAGGCTTCGGCTGCTTTGTCCGGCTGGGTCGCGATGTCCCCTATGACCAGGTTTTCATCCCAAAGGTTAGAGGGCTGAAGGTAAAATGCCCCCACTGAATAAGCCAGGGCGCGCGATTCGCGAAGTTCCTGAAACACGATTCCGGACATTCCTCCGGAAAAGTAGTCATTGAAGAGTTCCACTTCCAGGCGATCGTCCTCGGAATAACGACCATCGGCAAATTCAATGCGGATGCGTGCCTGGGCAGACTCCTTGTGGAAAAAGGCGATCTCGGTTTGCCCGGGTTCGCGGATATCCTGGATCTTGCGAGATGGCGGACTTTTCAGCCTGGACTCAGGCGGGTAGTAACCGGCTATCAACTTCTTTACCTTTTCCAATGGAAGCGCACCGGTGTAAAAATAATCGTGTTCGTAGGCGGGAAGTGAAGCGACCAGGTCCAAGAGATCGTCCAGTTGCAGGGTTAAAATCTCATCCTGGGTCAGGCGGGTGAGGAAGGGGGAAGCTTCCTGGAAACGCTGGAAATTTCTCAAGGCCAGGTAAATTGAACGAATATCTTTTTTGGCATCGTCCCTCTGCTTGAGGATAATAGCTTTCAGTTCATCCAAAACTTCCGGACTGGACACGGGCTCACGCACAAACTTTTGCATGAGTTGAAGTGCCTCCCGGAAATTTTCATCCAAACCATTGATGGAAATGGTAGTATTATGGTCCTCCACGGAAAAACTGAATTCGGATCCCTGGGCATACCAGGCTCCCTTCAAAGCCTCGGGAGAAAGATCCTTGGTGCCGGCCTTATCCATCAGTGAACCGGCCAAGGCCAACTCACGGTTTTCAAGGCGCCCCATATCAAAACCCATAGAAAGGGAAAACAAATCGTTCACTGGATTTTTGCTGTAGAACAAACGGATACCATCCCTGATGGTCACAACCTGGAAATCCTTCCCCGCTTTGACAAAGTCCGGCGCTATGGGGCTTACTTTTTTGGAAAGGACCTCCCTGCCGAAGGCGGAGGTATGGAAGGCTTTGACATCGGGCTGATCAAATATGGGTTTGGGAACTTTGGGTGGCTCGAATTCCCCATCCCGGCGGTATACGGCCAAATAGGGCCCATCGAAATATTTGTTGGCTACTCGAATTATATCCTCCCGGGTCAAAGCTTCCATACGGGGATATTTCGCCGATGACGTAAGGCCATTCCAACTCGGAGCGGAAGGCATCGGAAAGCTTGGCCACCCGGGCCCGGTTGGATTCAAGAGCACGTTTTTCATTCTTTTTAAAGTCAGCCAGAATGGCCGGGATCAACCAATCGCCAAAATCACCGCGCTTTAGAATGTCCATTTGCTCCAGCAGCAACTTTTCAACCTCTTCCAGGGTTTGGCCCTCCTTGGGAGAACCGAAGAGATACTGGGCCCCGGCATATTTTCGAAAGAGTGGAAAGGACCCGGCCCGCAAAACGCGTTGCTTCTGGTTGAGGTTGAGGTTGATCAGGCCGGCCTGAGCATTGTCGAGGATCATGTCGACTAGCTTGAGCGCTTCCACGTCTTCATGGGCCAGCGGCTGGGTGGAAAAGCCGATATAAACCACTTCCATTCCCGGATAAAAGAGCTCCGCGCTCCGGTTTTCGGTCAAGGGTTTCGCATGGGGGGGAGATGGAGGGATTTCCCCTGACTTCCATCTGGAGAAATATCGATCGATCACGGCTATGGTCTCCTCAATATCGAAATCTCCCGACAGGCAAAGGGCCATGTTGTTAGCCACGTAATAGGTGTTGAAGAAATCGTGGATGGCCCGAATGGAAGGATTCTTCAAGTGCTCTACCCGGCCCAGAACGGATTGCGTTCCGTAGGGATGGTCCGGGTATTGGGTGGCGAACAACTTTTCAAAGACGAGACGGTCCTTGTTGTCCAGGGAGCGGTTCTTTTCTTCATAAACGACTTCGAGTTCGGGCAGGAATAACCGAAACACCGGTTCAATAAAACGGTTGGATTCCAACATGGCCCATTGTTCCATCCGGTTGGATGGAAACTCGAAAAAGTAAATGGTGTAATCATTGCTCGTCCCCGCGTTGGTGCTGGTGGCACCAAGTTCCTTGACGATGCGGTCGAGTTCGTTGGGAATGGCAAACTCCGCCGCTTTGCGGGACTCGGCATTGATTTCTTCAAAAAGAGCCGCTCTTTTTTCCGGATCCGTTTCCTTGAAACGCTGCTCGTAAAGTTGGGTAATCCGGTCGATATGGGGCTTTTCTTTTTCCCAATCCTTGCTTCCTAATCTGGTATTACCCTTGAACATGAGGTGCTCCAAATAGTGGGCCAACCCCGTATTGGCAGCCGGGTCATTGACCCCCCCGACGCGCACGGAAACTTCGGCAAAAAATTTCGGTTCCTCCCGGTTTTCGCTCAGGTATACCCTCAGCCCGTTGTCCAGCTCGTAGATATGGGCCTTCATGGGATCCCCCGGGAGGGGACCTCGAATCAACTTGTAGGCGCCACTGAGAGGAAGGGCGCAAGCCAGAATAAATGTGTAAAGAAGCAGGTTTCTCATTGGGGTCGATATCCGGATTCTGTTTCGTGACCTTGGAGTTGCTTTGCGCCCTTTGCGAGAGTCAAATTATTCAGGGTTCAGTTTTCAGTTTTAGTTTTCAGTGCCTCTGTACCTTTCCATTTCCCATTCCCAATTGGCGCCAACGGCGCCTCCCATCCATGTTTAATACATGTATTAGCCTTCAAAGGCCCGCCGGCCATCGAGGGCGCTCTTCAAAGTGACCTGGTTGGCGTATACAACCCCTCCGCCGCTGGGCAGGCCAAATCCAATGCGCGAAACGGTAATGGGACGATCACCTACGATCGTTTCCGCGATGTAATGGCAGGTGGCCTCCCCCTCGATATCATTGGAGAGGGCCAAAATGAGCTCCGCACAATTCCCTTCGTCCAACCGCTTTTGCAAGGAGTTCAAATTCAGATCTTCGGCCCCCACTCCTCTCATGGGGGAAAGCTTTCCGTGAAGCACGTGGTAGAACCCTCGGAACGCTCCCGAGTTCTCGATGGCGACAAGGTCGGGAACATGTTCGACCAGGCATATCCGCGAACTATCCCTCCGCTCGTCCAGACAGATGCCGCAAAAATCCTCCTCGGCCAGATTTCCACATCGACGGCACCGCTTGACCCGCGCAGCGGCGCGGACGAGCGAATCTTGCAGAGCGGGGAGCCTGTCGGGTTTTTCAACCAGTAGATGGAGGGCTATGCGTTCGGCCGACCGGTACCCCAGGCCGGGCAATTTTTTCAATTGCTTGAGCAAATCATTAAAAGACGGCGTCATTCCTCTCCGCCAGGTAAAACAAACTCTGGCCCTTCAAAGATGGGTTCATCGAGACGGTTTCCCATGGGTCTATCCATGTCAAGCGGTTTGCCTTGCAAGAAACCTTGCAGTTCGGAAGCAGCTAGGTAAATCAAGTAGGTTACTTTTATGCCCAATACCATTAAAGCCGTCCAAACCCAACCCAAGTCCATCCGGCTCTACGTGCCGGAGGGGGCCAGCCGCAACATCCGCCTGGAACTATACAAGAACTGGATAGCCCAGGAAGACCGGCGCCTGCTCAAACAGCACCAATCCACAACATCGGGCCTCAAGGTGGTCAAAGCCCGGTCCAATACCATAGACCAACTGCTCCAGCACCTCTATCATTATAACCTGAAGCGATTTGAGAAGGAGCACGCTGCTCTGCCCTTTCCCACAGGAATCGTCGCCTTGGGAGGATATGGTCGAGCTGAAATGTGCCCGGGAAGTGATGTGGACATCATGTTCCTCTACCCGGAGAAGATCAACTCCAAGCTATTTACACAGTTTCAGAAGGTGTTTGCCGAACGGGTGCTTTACATTCTTTGGGATTTGAAATTGAAGGTGGGCCATTCCACGCGGACGATCAAGCAGACCATGGAGGAGGCCAAAGCCGACGTTCAATCCAAGAACGCCATGCTGGAATCCCGTTTGGTGGCGGGTTCGAAAGAATTGTTTCGGGTGTGGCAACAAGCCTATCTGAATTTTTGCAAGAAGAATGGCCAACAATACGTTGAGCAACGGTTATTGGAGCAACAAAAGCGCCGCGAAAAGCATGGGGGCGTCGTTTTTATTCAGGAACCGGATATTAAAAATGGCCCCGGAGGTTTGCGCGATTATCAGAACCTGCTTTGGATATCGATGATCAAACTCAATACAGCGTCCTTGAGCGACCTGGTCGATCATGGTTACTTGTCCAAAGAGGAACGAACAAAATTGCGCAAGGCCTACGACTTTCTGCTGCGCACTCGCAACCAGTTGCACTTTCAAAGCCCCAGGCCGACGGACCTCATGACGTTCGATCACCAGGCAGCCATAGCCAAGGCCTTCCAATACCAGCCTGAGGATCCTTTAAAACAGGTGGAGGCTTTCATGCGGGATTACTACCGCAACCTGCAAAATATTTACCGCCTCTCGGGCTTGTTGGAACATCGCCTTGCCCTCATTAGAAAGAGTCCCAACTCCATAACCTTCAGGGAGGTAATCAGCTCACGCCGCAAGGAAAGGCCCAGGATCATCGATGGATTTGTGGTTCGCGGCAAGGAACTGACCCAGGTGAATCGACGCATTTTCAAAGAAGATCCCCTGCGGCTATTACGCGTGTTCCGACACTGCCAGCAATTGGAGGTGCGGCCCGACTTCGACCTGACCAACCTGATCGCCAATTCGATCGCTTTGATCGACCAATCCGTGATCGAGGCGCCTGAAGCCAATGAAACCTTCCTGTCCATTCTAGGGGAACTAGGCAATGTGTTCCCCGTCTTGTCCAATATGCACGAACTCGGTGTGTTGGGGAAGTTCCTACCGGAATTCGACAGCCTCACCTGCCTGGTTCAGCACGAATACTTTCATCGCTACACCGCTGATATACATACCCTCAACACCATCAAGGAACTCGATGCCCTTCTCGCCGAAGGGCAGGAATCGGGCAAGCCCTACCGGCACGAATTTCGCAAGCTGGCAGAACCTTCCATCCTCTACATCATTCTACTGCTGCACGATATCGGAAAAGGGGTGAGCTTAAAGGGTCACGATAAGATCGGGGTGGAAATATCGCGTCCCATTCTAAAGAGGATGGGGCTGAATCCCAGGTTGATGGATCAAATTTTGTTTACCATAGGAAATCACCTGGAAATGGCACGATTCTGGCAGCGTCACGATATCGATGACCCGCAGACCGTTCGGAAATTCACCCGGTTGGTGGAAAACCTGGCCCATCTCAGGTTGCTTTTCCTCCACACCTATTGCGATGCCCGTGGAACTTCTTCCTTTTTATGGAACGGGTATAAGGACATGTTGCACCGCAGGTTGTTTTCCGCCGCCAGAGCCCAACTCTCCTCCGACAGAAGCCTCGAATTGGAATTGAGAGAACAGAAGGAACTCATGTATCGAAAACTGCTCAGTCAGCCCATTTCGGGGGTGGAGCCCGAGGAAATCCATGCCCACTGCAACCTGCTACCGGAGCGTTATTTCGTAAATAACAGCGAAGAAGAAATTATTCTCCATGCCCGGATGGTGAACCAACTCCTGCGCAAAATCAACCGGGCCGACTCCATGGCGGCCCTGTCCCCGGTCATCCATTGGAAGGACGATATCAATCGTGGTCTCACCACCGTAACCCTGGTCACCTGGGATCGTTCAGGACTATTTTATCGGCTGGCCGGTTCGTTCAGTCTGGCAAAGCTCAATATAATAAGCGCCAAGGCCATTAACCGAATGGACCACATCACCATCGATACCTTTTACGTCAGCGATGCCAAAGGAGGAGTGGTGGAGAGACCTTCCGCTCGCAAGGTTTTCGAGCAGAGTATCGAACTGTCGGTCGTACAAAATAAAGATCTCACCCAACGTATACTGGCCGCATCCCGGGAGACGAAATTCTCCCTTTTTAACTCCGAACGGGGTGTCCGCACCCCCTACCCCCCATCAGTTGACGTTTACCATGAAGTCGAACTCAACAAAAACATCATCGAAATTCATGCCGTCGATAAAATCGGATTATTGTATTTTCTGGCCAAATGCATTTTCGAAAACGGTTATGACATCACCTTCGCCCGGATCTCAACCGAGCGCAACGTAGCGGTGGATACCTTTTATATCGAAAATTCGCGCGACCGGGCCGGTTACGATAACACCACCAATTTGCTGGCCCTTAAAGAAAGTTTGGCCGAGGTTATCGACCCTGGCGCAAAAAGGGGTCAAACGTGAATGGCGCTTGGTAAAACGCGATTGTTGAGGAATATAATATGGACGCCAGTCGGTGTCAGACCCTTCCTTCTCCGAGATGATTGAGCATTCCAAAACCCGCTCAACCAAGCGCAATTCACGTTTGATCACTTTTTCCTTGGCCCTCCAAAGATGGATTACGGAATAAGCGATAAAAAGGCGAGCGATTCACTCATTCATTTCCTTTACCGCATCCGGGTGATCGGACATGAAGCGGGTGATCCGGGGCAAGCAATGGAGGCGATCGCGGAGGTCGTGCAACGCTATTTCGGGGCCAACGGCATTGCCGTCACATTAATTCATCCGGACACCAGGCAATTGGAAATCGAAGTCAACCACGGGCTTCTGGACTGCGGCAGGGAGGTCTTCCTGCCCGTGGGAAGAGGAATCATGGGATGGGTGGCTCTCCACGCCAAACCTCTGGTTGTGGGCGATGTTGAGAAGGACCCCCGCCGTTACCAACTTGCCCAATCCATAAAAAGCCAGATGGCCTGTCCTTTGCGCGAAAACGACCATGTCATCGGGGTAATCTCAGTGGGGTCCGATGGGAAGGCCGCCTTTAATGAGGAATCGGTCGCGACCTTGCAACGGTTAGCTGATGAAACCACGCAAATACTCGGGCAAATGTGGCTCATCGAAAAGCTCGAGACCAAGTCGGAACAACTGGAGGCCCTTCTCTCCATGGGACAGGACTTTGTATCCAAATTGGATCTGGACGATCTACTTCAAACCATTACCAGGGAGGCTCACAAGATCGTGCAATGCCGTCTGGCCATGATGCTCATCCTGGACAAGGACAGGGATACCCTGAAAATCCATACCATTTGCGGAGCCCGAAATACCTACCACCCACTCCCGGAAATCAGCCCGGAAGGGTCTTCCTTCGGCGCCGCTATCCAATTGAAGCGTCAATTGGAAGTTTTAGATATTCACAAATCCGAGGACGAGCATTTTTGGAACATCGTTAGAGGGGAGAACCTGGTTTCCATGGTCTGCACGCCCATCCTCTGGGAGAATGAGGTCGTCGGAGTGCTGGCCGCCTATTCGGATAAGCCTCACCGGGCCAGCAACGAGGAAAAGCGCATCTTCGACATGCTGGCCGGCTTCAGCAGAGTGGCGATTCAAAACCTGAGGTTGTATGCATTGATGCTCACCAATGAAGAGCAATTGAAAAACAACGAAAAACTGATCGCCCTGGGATTAATCGCGGCCGAAATCGCCCACGAAATTCGCAACCCGCTCACGGTCATAAAGCTGCTTTGCGGCAGCCTGAACCTTCAGTTTCCCACCGGGGATGAGAGGAGGAAGGACCTGTCCGTAATCGATGATAAGATCCGCCAAATGGAAGAGATCGTGGAACGGGTTCTCAATATTGGAAAATCTTCCGGGAACCATTATTCTGACTGGGACCTGCGAGAATTACTTGAAGATAGCCTGCGGTTGGTTCGACCCAAGCTCAACCAACAAAAGATCATCACCCATTTGAACACTGGAGGAAACTCCCTGATGATCGAAGGAAACAGGGGCCATCTCGAACAAGTTCTCCTCAATCTCATTCTCAATGCCATCCAGGCTATGGAAAAAGGCGGGACCATTACCTTTGATTGCTATGAGGAAGAGAAGGACCAAAACAAGTACGCCTGTATCGAGATTACGGATACCGGCACGGGTATTGACGAAGAATGGAAGCACAGGATCTTCGATTCCTTCCTGACCAGCCGGCCCGAAGGGACCGGTTTGGGGTTATCCATCGTAAAGCGCATCCTCAAAAGCCACCTCGGCGACATCAAAGTAAAGAAAACGGGGCCCGGCGGGACCACCATGAAATTGTGGCTTCCTTTGGTTCAACCACCAGGCTAGCCCGCATATCTCACAAAATTCGTGGCGAGCGAACGGAGGTCGAGTGCTGGCGAGGGTTTCGTGCAGATTCGGGGGTGAAGCCGGGTCGACACCCTGCAAAGTCCCGAATCCAGGGAAATCCCCGCCAGCGCCGACATACCGGAGTGCAGTAGAAAGTTTGCGAGATATGCGGGCTAGTGTGGTGTCTCTTAAATAATCCATCACAAAAAACCCGGATATGGAAGAGGTTACGGCATCGCGGGGACGCGATTGCCCTACCCACGTTATCGGCGCGGCAAGGATGCCATCGCCCTACCCACGTTTTCGGCGCGGCAAGGATGCCATCGCCCTACCCACGTTTTCGGCGCGGCAAGGCCCCAGGTAGGGCAAGAGCATCCTTGCTCTGCCGTTGGAAACTCCCATCCCGATAAGCGCCTCTTCGGTAAGGGCAGCGGAATGGGGGCTGAGGACGACACGTTTTTCCGCCACTAGCCCGCATTCGGACGCGCAGTAGAAAATTGGGAGATGTCGCATTCGCCCGGTAAGTGAGACATGCGGGCTAGACAGGGCTCTGTGCTACAACCTCCTCTTCATCCCGGTGGGCATTGGGATCGATGTTGTACAGTCTGCAAAAGAATTGCTTGAGGTCGTTGTGAATCAGCACCAGGACGGGGACGAGCACGAGGGTAATTGCGGTGGCGAAGACGATTCCCCAGGCCAATGAGATGGCCATGGGCACCAGAAAGGCCGCTTGCGGGCTGTCTTCAAACATCAAAGGTCCCAGACCGAAGAAGGTGGTGGCGGAGGTCAGCATGATGGGACGAAAACGACGCACCCCGGCCAAACGGACCGCCTCCCCGAGCGGCATGCCCCCCTTGACCTTTCTATTCATGAAATGGACCATGACCAGGCTGTCGTTCACCACAACTCCCGACAATGCCATCATCCCGAAAATGGACTGCAAAGTGATGATGGGGGCGCCATTATTCCACCCAAAGACGGTGGCCATGATCCAATGGCCGATCAGAGCGCCCACCACCCCGAAGGGTATGGCCGACATGACCACCAGCGGCTGCACGTAACTCCTGAAGGGGATGGCCAACAAGGCATAGATGACCCCGAGAATGAAATAAATGCCCAGGAACAATTCCCTTTGGTTTTCCCGCGCATCGGCGGCAAATCCCCTCAATTGGTATTCCATGCCGTGATACTTGGTGGCGACGATTTGAGGCAAATACTCGTCGAGAATTTCGAACTGAATGGCATCGGTGTCCGTTACCAGGCTGTCCGCATCCGCGCTGACCTGGATGATGCGTTTCCGGTCCACCCGGCGAATGGAGGGCAGGCTTTTTCCGGGAACGATTGCCGCCACTGTTTCGAAGGGGACCTCGGTGCCGGTGGCGGTGCGGATCATCATCGTTTGCAGGGAACCGAGCGAGCGGCGCTCTGCTTCCGGGTACCGCACCATCACCCTGACTTCATCCCGTCCCCGCTGTATGCGCTGGGCCTCGGTTCCGAAAAATGCGGACCTGACCTGCTGGGCGAGGTTGGCGGCGGTCACGCCGAGGTATTCAGCCTCGGGTTTCAGATCCAGTTCATACTCTTCGGCGGCGCGTTCGTAGGAGTCCTCTATGTCGTATACCCCGTCATAAGTAGCCAACTTTCGCTGCAATTCCGCCGACGCTTCCTTGAGAAGGTCGACGTCGGGATGGATGAGTTCAAACGTCATGGCGGCGCCCGAATCGAAACGGGAATAGGAAAAGTTCAACTGTTCGGCTTCGGGGATAGGAGGAACGCGCTGCCTCAATTCCGTGATCAGTTCCCGGCTCGTATAGGATACATCGAGTGTTTCGGCAGGGCTCAATTCGATGAGGATTTCGCCAATCTCGGCCACGCCGGCAGCCGGAGCGGAGCTGCGGCGGCGGGTTCTTCCAAAGGGTTGTCCCCCCGCGGTGGCGAAAACATTTCGGATAACGGTCTCCCCCGAACGCTCATTGACGTCCTTTTTCAATTGCAGGGCCGAACCCTCTATCATGGCGACCTTTTCCCGGGTGGTTTCGAAAGTGGTTCCGGCCGGCATCTGCAGGGTAATGGTGGTAGTGTCGGATGGAACGTTGGGAAAGCTTCGGAAACCAATGCGCTCACCGAACACGAGCGCTACGAACACGAGGAGAAATCCCACAAAAATCGACAACGAGGCGTAACGGTTGATCAGAGCCCAATTCAAAGCCGGTCGGTAGTACTTCAGGATAGACCGCTCCAGGCCGTCGGCAAAAAACCGCTGGAATCGGGTAACGGGATTCCGCTTTTTCCGCGCATCCATCAAATAGGTACAATGCTTCAGGTGAGCGGGCAGGACCAATTTGGACTCGATCAGTGAAAATAAAAGAATCGGAATCACCACGATGGGGATGTTGGCGAATATGCTGCCCATGCGCCCGGACTGCATCATGAGGGGGTAAAATGCCACCATGGTGGTAATGACCCCGAAGATGACAGGGACGGCAACCTCGTTGGTGCCCTTGATGGAAGCGGCTAATGGCTTCTCCCCCCGTTGCATGTGTTGAAAGACATTTTCCCCGGTGACAATGGCATCGTCTACCACGATTCCCAGGGTCATGATGAATGCCATCAGGGTGACGACATTCAGGGTCACCCCCAAGTAGGGCAGAACCAGAAACGCTCCGGCAAAGGCGATGGGAATCCCCCAGGCCACCCAGAAGGCCAGGCTGGGCCGAAGAAACAGAGACAAAATAACGACAACCAGCAAAAAGCCCAAAATGGCGCTATCCTGCAAGGTGGCCAGGCGCACCTTTATCCGCTCGGTATCGTCATCCCAAAAACTGAGGCGAATCCCCTCGGGCAACTGTTGCTGTTTGTTTGCGATATATTCCTTTACCTGGCGGCCAATCTCGAGGACGTTCTGCTCCCCTGCCCTGAACACGTCGATGGCAATGGCTCGTTCGCCATTGAACTGGGCGATGATCGGCGTTTCATCGAAACCGTCTATGACGGTGGCAATATCTCCCACTTTCAATTTGGTACCATCGGCTCGCGTCAAAACGGTGATGGAGGAATAATCCTCGAAATCGTAGGCTTGGTGGTCGGTGCGAAGCAAAATGCGGCCCGTTTCCGTCTTCACGCTGCCGGCTGACAAATCGACCGAGGACCTGCGGATGGCGCGGGCGATTTGCTCGAAGGTCAGCCCATACTGACGCAGCGCCGCCTCGGAAACTTCAATGGCTATTTCATAGGGACGGACCGCTTTGAGGGATGTCAAGGTCACGTCGGGAAGGCTCGCCACCTCGTCGCGGATCTGCTCGGCCAGCTTTTTCGCTTCCTTCTCGCTCAGGTCCCCCGATAAAACAAGGGTTATGGCCCGTTCCGATCGGGAGGCCAGACTGATTTGGGGTCGTTCCGCTTCGGGAGGAAGGGCCCGAATGGTGGAAACCCGATTTGTCACCTCGTCCAGTTTTTCGCTCAGGCTATAGCCTTCCTCGATCTCGAGCATCACGGTCCCCATATTGGCCGTGGCGGTAGCCGTCATTTCCTTCAACCCCTCGATATCGTAGAGGTTCTCCTCCAAACGGGTGATGATACTCTGTTCGACCTCTCCGGGGGTTGCCCCGCGATAGAGCATGGAGACGGTGATGAAACGCAGGGGAAAATCGGGGAACTGTTGCAGCACGATCCGGGAAAATCCGGACCAGATTCCCCCCGCCAGAATAGCGACCATGAGCAAATTGGCGGCCACTCCGTTTCTGGCAAACCAGGCGATTATTCGGTGCATTTTTCTCGTAACATTGGAGTTCGGGTCAGCCTGGAGCCTCTTTTTCGACCGCGCCTTCCGATGCGTGAGGCGCGATGTCATAGACCTTATAAAATGCGCGTTTCAGATCATCGTAAATCAAAACCAGGACCGGCACCAGGATCAGGGTGATGGTGGTGGCGAAAAGGATACCCCATCCCAGGGAAATGGCCATGGGTATGAGAAACGAAGCGGTGGGGCTGTCTTCCAACATGAGGGGGGCCAAGCCGCAAAAGGTGGTCAGGGACGTCAGAAGGATGGGACGAAAGCGGCGAACCCCGGCCAGGCGAATCGCCTCGCCCAAGGGCATGCCCTCTTTCACCTTGCCATTCATGAAGTGGACCATGACCAGACTGTCGTTCACCACCACACCGCAAAGGGCCATCATCCCGAACATGGAAGACTGGAATAACTTGGGATCGCCGCCGTTCCACCCGAAAACAACCGCCATGACCCAGTGTCCGATAATCGCTCCAACCACCCCAAAGGGGATGGCGGACATCACGATGAGGGGCTGGAAGTAACTGCGGAAGGGAATGGCCAGCAGGGCATAGACGACGGCCAGGATAAAGTATACCCCCCAGATGATTTCCTTGTTGTTGTCGCGGGTCTCGGCCGCCCGTCCGCGCACGTCGAATTCCAGGCCCGGGTACTTGGTGGCCACCAATTTGGGAAGGAATTCCTCCAGGACCTCCACCTCCATGGCTTCGATATCGTATTTTTCCGAATCGCCGTCCGCCGTAACCTGAATGATGCGCTTGCGATCAACCCGTCGTATGGATGGAACGCTTTCCCCGGGGACGATCTCGGCCACCGTTTCAAAGGGAACCTCCGTTCCATCGGCGGTGCGAATCATCATGGTTTGCAGAGCCCCCAGGGAACGCCTCTCCTCAATGGGATACCGCACCATGACGCGAACCTCATCCCGGCCCCGCTGAATGCGCTGCGCTTCCGCCCCGAAGAAGGCCGCCCTGACCTGTTGGGCCAAATTGCTGGCGCTGATCCCCAGATACTCGGCCTCGGGCTTCAGGTCCAACCCATACTCCTCTGTGGCTTGCTCGTAGGAATCGCCGATGTCAAATAAACCTTCGAAGGTATTCAGCTTTCCTTGCAGGTCGACCGAGGCAGCTTTGAGCACTTTGACATCGGGGTGGATGAGTTCGAAATTCAGGACCGCATCGGAACCGCCGCCCGCGAAGGAAAAACTCAACTGCTCGGCTTCGGGAATGGGAGGAACCAACTCGCGCATCTCCGCGACCAATTCCCGAGTGCCGTAGTCGGCTTCCCGGGTCTCGGAGGGCGTCAGTTCGATGATGACTTCCCCCAGTTCATCCACCCCGGAGGCCGGTCCGTAGCCCCCGATGGGGCTGCCGCTGAAGGGCTGACCGCCGGCAGAGGCCACCACGTTTTGAATGACGGTGGTTCCAAACCTTTCGTTCACCTCTTTTTTCAACTGCATGGCAGCGGATTCGATGAGGTCCACTTTTTCCAGAGTGGTTTCGAAATTGCTGCCGGCGGGCATCTGCAGGGAAACCGTGGCCGTATCCCGCGGATTGACCGGTCTCCCGCGGTAACCGATGCGGTCTCCCAGGACCAGAGCGACGAAGAGGAGCAGGATGGCCACAAAGATGGAGATGGACGTGTAGCGGTTTTGCAAAGCCCAATTGAGCGAGGGACGGTAGTACTTCAGGACGGCCCCTTCCATTCCATCGGAAAAGAACCGCTGAAAACGGGTGAAGGGGTTCCGGCTCGGTCCCTTGTCTCCCAAATGCGTGCAATGCTTCAAATGGGCCGGCAATACGAGCTTGGACTCGATCAGGGAGAAGAGCAGGACGGGTATGACCACCAGGGGAATGTTGCGGAAATTGGCCCCCTGTCTACCCGTCATGAGGAATAGAGGGTAAAAGGCCGCCATGGTGGTGATAACGCCAAAAAATACCGGAATCGCCACCTCCTGGGTTCCCTTGATAGCGGCGCTCAACGGTTTGGAACCCCGTTGCATGTGCTGAAAGACGTTTTCCCCCGTCACGATGGCGTCGTCCACCACGATTCCCAAGGTGGTGATAAAGGCTAAAATGACCGGAAGGTTAATGGTTACACCCAGGTAGGGGAGCAGGAGAAAAGATCCGGCAAAGGCGATGGGAATGCCGCAGGCGACCCAAAAAGCCAGGGTGGGACGCAAAAAGAGGGAAAGAACCCCAACCACCAGACAAAATCCCACAATGGCGCTATCCATCAGGATGGACAACCGAACCTTGATGGAATGGGAACGGTCGCGCCAATAGCTCAAGTGGATCCCTTCCGGCAATTGCTCCTGTTTTAGGGCGATGAAGTCCTTAACCGTATCCCCGATCTCGATAAAGCTCTGGTCGCCCGTCCGGAAGATATCGATGCCCAGGGCCCGCTCTCCATTGAAGCGCGCCACGATGGGGGTTTCTTCGAAGCCATCGATGACGTCAGCGATTTCCCCAAGGGTCAACTCGGTCCCGTCGGGACGGTTCATGAGGGGGATGGCCGCATAGTCCTCCTGAGTGTAAGCCCGCTCATTGGTGCGCAACATGACGCGTCCGGTTTCGGTCTTAATGCTGCCGGCGGATAAATCGACCGAATAAGTGCGAATGGCCCGCGCTATCTGGTCAAAGGTCAATCCGTACTCTCTCAGGGTGGCTTCGGGGATTTCGATGGCTATTTCATAGAGCCGGTCCGCTACCACGGCAGCCAGGGTTATGCCGGGAAGGGTCGAAACCTCATCCCGCAACCGTTCCCCCAGTTCCTTCATTTCCTTTTCGCTCAAATCACCCGAGAGAATTATGGTGATCACCTTCTCGGAAAGACGTCTCAAGTGGATCTGGGGCCGCTCCGCCTCGGGGGGAAAAGTGCGGATGGCGGAAACTCGATTGGCCACCTCATCGAGTTTCTCGCTCATGTTGAAGCCCTCTTCGATTTCCAGATTTACCGTGCCCATATTGGCGGTGGCCACAGAATCCATTTGCTTGATACCCTCTATGTCGTAAAGGGCTTCCTCCAACCTGCTGACAATGGCCTGCTCCATTTCTCCCGGGGTGGAGCCGCGGTAGAGGACCGAAACGGAAATGGTGCGCAGGGGCATATCGGGAAAATCCTGCAGGATCATCCGATTGCTCAAGGACCAGATTCCCCCCACTATGAGGGTGGTCATCAAGAGATTGGCGGCCACTCCGTTTCGGGTGAACCAGGCAATTAATCCGTGCATTTCAGTGGGTAAATTATCTTAAAGAGTAGGGGGAGGAAGGTTGGAGGGATTAAACACAGAGGGAGAGGCGCCGGGGTCATGCCTTGTAATCTTGACGCAGCTTGCGGAGTCAACTGATTCAAGGCTTGACCCCTTCCTCTGCCCAAGGAAGCCCGCACCAGTGCTGGTGTTCCGGAGCGCAGTAGAAGATATGTGAGACATGCGAGCTAAGCCGGGCTCAGCGCCCCGTCCTCTTCATCCTCCTCCTCGGAGATGCGGGGGTTAATGTTGTAGAGCTTGAAAAAGCCTCGCTGCAGGTCGTTATAAACCAGGACCAGGACCGGTACCAGGATGAGCGTAATGGCAGTGGCGAATATGATGCCCCAACCCAGTGAAATAGCCATGGGAACGAGGAAGGCAGCTTGAGGGCTGTCTTCGAACATGAGGGGCGTCAGGCCGAAAAAGGTGGTGAGCGACGTCAGGATAATGGGACGAAAACGACGCACCCCGGCCAAACGGACCGCCTCGCCCAAGGGCATCCCTCCTTTGATCCGGGTGTTCATATAGTGGACCATGACCAGACTGTCGTTCACCACTACCCCGGAGAGGGCCATCATTCCAAAAATGGATGTCTGGGTGATGATGGGGTCGCCGTTGTTATACCCGAAGATCTTGGCCATCAAAAAGTGACCGAGAATCGCCCCTACGACACCAAAGGGAATGGCCGACATGACGATAATGGGCTGAAAATAACTCCTGAAGGGTATGGCCAAAAGGGCATAGATGACCGCCAGTATGACGTAGATGCCCATTATCATCTCCCTGTTGTTATCGCGGACTTCCTGGGACCTTCCCCGCACTCCGAACTCCAGCCCGGGATAGGTGGTTGCCTCCAATTCCTGCAGAAAACCATCCAGGACTTCGTTCTCGATGGTCTCGAGGTCCAACTCCTCGGTATCTCCATCCGCACTCACCTGAATAATGCGCTTGCGGTCCACCCGGCGAATGGACGGCAGGCTTTTTCCGGGCACGATTTCCGCGACGTTTTCAAAGGGAACTTCCGTGCCATTGGCGGTGCGAATCATCATGGTATGCAAAGCGGCCAGGGACCGGCGTTGTTCCTCCGGATAACGAACCATTACCCGCACCTCGTCTCGTCCCCGCTGTATGCGCTGGGCCTCTGAACCGAAAAAGGCCGTTCTGACTTGCTGGGCCAGATTGGAAGCGGTTACCCCGAGGAATTTCGCTTCCGGCTTCAGGTCCAACTCGAATTCCTCATTGGCTCGCTCGTAGGAGTCCTCGATATCATAAAGCCCCTCAAACGAAGCCAGCTTGACCTGGAGGTCGTGAGACGCCGCCTTGAGGGTATCGATATCCGGGTGTATGAGTTCGAAAGTAAGGGCTGCCCCACCGCCGCCGCGGGCAAAGGAAAAGTTCAATTGTTCCGCCTCGGGTATGGGAGGCACCAGATTCCGCATATCCATTACCAGATTGCGGCTGCTGTAGTCGACATCCCGCGTTTCGGATGGAGTGAGTTCGATCAGTATTTCCCCCAACTCGGCCACTCCCGCCCGGGGACCGCCTCCGCCGCGCCCCCGGCCGCTCCCGAAAGGTTGACCTCCGGCCGTGGCAAAGACGTTCTGTATGACAGTGGCGCCGTATCGCTCATTTACCTCCTTTTTCAACTGCAAGGCGACAGCCTCTATCATATCCACCTTTTCCTGAGTCGTTTCAAAGGTGGTGCCGGCGGGCATTTGCAAGGTAATGGTAGTGGTGTCCCGAGGGATGTTGGGACGGGGGCGGTAGCCGATCCGGTCACCCATGACCAGAGCAATAAACACCAGCAGGAACCCTATGAACAGGGAGAGCGAAACATAGCGGTTGGCCAAGGCCCAATTCAAAGAGGGCCGATAGTACTTCAGTATGAAGTTTTCCAGGCCATCGGCAAAGAGCCGTTGAAAGCGAGTGAACCTTCCCAGCTTATCCTTTTTATCCCCCAAATGGGTGCAGTGCTTCAGGTGGGCCGGAAGAATCAATTTCGATTCCACCAGGGAAAACAACAGCACCGGCACGACCACCATGGGAATATTCTTGAAAAAACTGCCCCTGGAACCCGTCTGCATCATGAGGGGGTAAAACGCAACCATGGTGGTGATGACCCCGAAGATGACCGGTGTAGCTACTTCCTGGGTCCCCTTGATCGAAGCCATTAGTGGACTGGCTCCCCGCTGCATGTGCTGAAAGACGTTTTCCCCCGTCACAATTGCGTCATCCACCACGATTCCCAGGGTGGTGATGAATGCCATGAGCGTGATCAGATTGAGGGTCACATTCATGAAGGGGAGAATAAAAAAGGTCCCGGCGAAAGCTATGGGTATGCCCAAAGCCACCCAGAAAGCCAAAGTGGGACGCAGGAAGAGGGAAAGGATGCCGACCACCAGGATGAACCCCAGGATGGCGCTGTCCTGCAAAGTGGTCAGGCGGATTTTGATCCTTTCGGAATCGTCATCCCAATAAGTCAGTTCGATCCCCTCGGGCAATTGTTGCTGCTTGTTGGCGATGAATGCCTTAACGTCGTCTCCGATCTCGATGATATTTTGTAAACCCGTTCTATAAACATCGATGGCAATGGCCCGTTTGCCGTTGTATTTGGCGATTATGGGAATTTCATCGAAACCATCGATTACGGTGGCGATATCGCCCACGGTGATTTTCGTGCCATCGTCTCGCGTCAACAGCCGGATAGAGGAATAGTCTTCCTGATTATAGGCTTGTTCGTTGGTGCGCAGCAAAATCCGCCCCGTTTCCGATTTTACCATTCCGGCCGACAGATCGACCGAGGAAGCCCGAATGGCCTGGGTTACCTGGGCGAAGGTAAGACCGTACTGACGCATGGTGTCCTCGGAGATTTCAATGGCGATCTCGTAGGGGCGAACCGCCTTGAGAGTGGCCATGGTGATGCCGGGAATATTGGCCACTTCGTCCCGGATGTGCTCGCCCAGTTGCTTGACCTCTCTTTCGCTCAAATCACCCGATAACACCATGGTGATGACCCTTTCGGATCGGGTGTCGAGGCTGATTTGAGGCCGTTCAGCTTCGGGCGGGAAGGTGCGGATGGTGGAAACGCGATTGGTCACTTCATCCAATTTCTCATTCAGGTCATAGCCTTCCTCGATCTCGAGGGAAACCATCCCGCTACTGGAGCTGGCTCTGGCATCGATTTCCTCGACCCCCTCTATGTCGTAAAGCGCCTCCTCCAAACGGGTTACAATGGCCTGTTCTATTTCTCCAGGAGTCGACCCCCTGTAAGACATGGAGACTTCGATGTCGCGATTGGGGAATTCGGGAAATTCCTGTAGGATGATCCGCTCCTGGGCGGACCAGAATCCGCCGGCGATAATGGCTACCATAAGCAAATTGGCGGCCACTCCATTTCTGGCAAACCAGTCAATGATTCGGTTCATCTTACTCGATCCAATGCTTAATCATTTGCAAGGTATCCCCTTGGACTATCCGCGAGGAGGTCCTCGACCGGCGGGAAGTTCGATTCCCTGTGATTCGGCCCAGGCCCGCACCTCCTGCACCAGTGGGCGAATCAGGTTGCGGTCTCCACTGGCCACGGCGGCATCCACTTTCGTCCTCAGGTCATCGGGAAGCGGATTATCCTCGGGAATGCTGGCCAGGATTTGGGTGAGGAACCCACCGGGGCCTCCCCCGCCGCCAGGACCTCCACTGCCGGGACCCCCACCGCCGGTAGGACGCGGGGCGCGGCGGGCAATGACTTCCTCCAAATCGACTTTCTCGACTTCAAAGGGCAGCTCATCCACCTCGGTTGCCGACACCTGCAAGGCTTCCAGGGCAAAGGGCACGTCCGTCAGGCAGATGCGATCACCCGGTTCCAGGCCTTGGTCCACCACTATGGAATCGTCATTCTGCCAAACGATGTTGACCGGCTTCCGGCGCAATCGATTATCGTCGTCCACGGCCAACACAAAGGAGTTCTCCCGTAGCAGCCTTCGGGGAACGACGTATACATTTTCCAGGACGGAGCCAAGGATGGTGGCCTGCACAAAAGTGCCCACTTTCAAGGGGGGGCGATCATCGGCAGTTCTGCCGTAAGGATTACGGACCTGGGCAATAACGAATAACTGCCGGGTCCGGACGTCGAAACTGCCTTCGGCACGAACGATGCGACCGCGCCATTGGTGCGTATTTCCCGCCACGGAGGAAGTGAGGGTCACATTTGGCCCATCACTGAAAGAGGGTTGCTCCCCCCTGTAGATTTCGGGAAGTTCCAGAAAGGACAGTTGGGTCTCGGTTAGGGGAAGGCGCACTTCGGCAAAATCCACCGCGTAAATACGGGCCAATTGGTTGCCGGGGGAAACGACTTGTCCCACGTCCACGTTCTGGTTCAAAACCCGGCCGGCGAAGGGGGCCACGATTTCGGTTTTCACCAGATTGCGGCGGGCGTTTTCCAAACGAGCCTGGGCGGAGGCCACATTTGCCTTGGCTCGATTCAATTGGGGCGTGCGCAAAACCAGGTCGCTGGGGACCTCGTCCAGGTTCAACCGCTCCCAGTCCTGATAAGCCTGATCGGAACGGGCCTGTTCCTCGGCCAGAACCAACTCCGCCTGGGACAAATTGGCTTCCGCTACTACGAGTTCGGTTTCGTAATCACGGGGATCGATCTTCAAAAGCATGTCCCCTTCTTCAAAGAAGGAACCGTCGCGAAAATTGGGGGAAATCTCCAGAATACGTCCCCTCACTTCGGGTATCAGCGTGCTTTCGGTTCTGGCCTGCACGGTGCCTTGGGTTTCCAATTCGACCCGGAAATTGCCGGGTTGAATGGCAAACACCTCTACTTCAGTGGCGCCGGGATTGAAACTGCGCTCGCGGGGTTCCGGTTTGGTGATGTAAATCCACCAGGCGATGCCGCCGGAAACGCCGAGAATGACTAAGGGCAATAATATTCGTAATACTTTCATGAGAAATTTCTATTCGATGTCCAATTCTATATCCTGGGCAAAACCCCCTCCAAGCGCCAAATAGAGATCGATTCGGCTTTGGATGCGTTGATTGGCCACCTGGATCAGGGCGCGTTGCGCATTGAACAGGCGGCGCTGCGATTCCAGAACTGTGATGATATCCACCAGACCGCGGTTGTATTGTTCCCAAGCCAATTCCTCCGCCGCGGTATATTCGATCACGGCCAACTGTTGTGCCTCCTCGTCGCGCCGGAGGGATTCCTGGTCGATCAGGGCCGATTCCACTTCGGAATAGGCGATCAAGGCGGTTTGGGCGAAGTTGGCCAGCGATTGCTCGTAGATGGCGATAATCCTCTTTTCCAGAGCGAGAAGGCGGCCTCCCTGAAAGATGGGCATGCCAATGTTATAGTTGAGGCTCCATACCTTGAAATCGTCATCCAATACGTCTCCCAAATCACGGGTGCTGGTGCCGCCGCTACCCGTGAGGAAGATCCCGGGCAGCCTCGCTTTCTTGGTGGCTTTGATTAAAGTCGCATCGGCCGCCAACCGCCTTTCCGCCGCAATCAAATCCGGACGGCGCATGAGCAACTCATCGGGCAACCCGACCGGAATGGAGTTTTTTATGGTGGGAAATTCCTGGGCAATCTCAATCTCATCCCCCGGGTAGCGTCCCAGGAGGATTTCCAGGGATCGAATGGCGCCATCCCGGGTGCGGAGCCTTTGTTCGTATGCGCTTCGGGAACTGGCCACACTGGCCCGCATGAGGCGCAAATCCAGGGCTCGGGCGAGACCTCGCTTAAAATTTTCCTCTATGATTTCCAGGTTGGACTCGAAGGTCTCCAGGCTTTGCAAGGCGACTTTCAGTTGGAGCTGGGCGGCAATGGCGCCGTACCAGGCCCGGGCCGTGCGGGCGGCGATGGAAAACCGGGCTGCGCGGTAATTCTCGAATGCCGCCTGGTAATCGGCCAGTCCTGCGTTGGCCTGATCCCGTACGGTTCCCCAAATGTCCAATTCCCAGGATACGCGACTGTTAATTCCGAAGTTTTCCGATAGCCGACTGGAAATGACAAAGCCCTGGGTTTGAGTTCTCTGAGCGCGATTTCCAGTGTGACTGACGTTTATACTGGGAAATTTTCCGGACCCCTGGATAACCGAGGTGGCCTGGGCCGCCACCAGACGACCTTCAGCGACCATCAAATCGTTATTATGTTGGAGAGCTTCAAGAACGATACCTTCCAACAAGGGATCGCCAAAGTCTTCCATCCAGCCACCGTTCCAGAATGGGGCGGAATCGTTTTCAGCGGTATACCGGGCCGGGATCGGGAGATCGAGCTTATCGACCTGACTGGGCGGGGCCTGGGTCACGCATCCGGCAAAAAATACCGTAATGAAGCACGCGGCCGGAAAAAATGGGTTGGCAGCAATAGCGCCAGAAAGGGAGGTCCGAACCAGACCCCACACACGAAAAATTGGGCAAGTAATCAAAATATGAAAAAATAGATGGTTGGTATAACCTTCTTTAGCCCGCATTTCTCACAAAATTCGTTGCGAGCGAGCGAAGACCGAGTGCTGGTGCGGGTTTCGTGCCGATTCGCGGGTGAAGCTGGGTCGACACCCTGCAAAGTCGCGAATCCAGCGATTCCCGCTCCAGTGCCGGGATTCGGGCGCGCAGTAGAAAATTTGTGAGACATGCGGGTTAGCTCCTGTTTTCGAAACGACTTCAACCTCCTTTTGGTTACAAGCAATAAAAATTTTGCTTGGGCGAGCTTCGGCAAGGCCGGAAATGGCCTGGACGCCAAAAATAAATTTTCAACAATCTAATTCATGATGCAACGGCTTAGTTTCCTTATTACACTGGTTCTCTTATCGGCCATAACGGCTATAAGAGGTGAGCAAACTCCCGACCCGAAACCCTCCCGATTCGCGGAATCCATCGCAAAATTCGCCCAGGCCGATCAGGTAAACCCACCTGGGAAAGGAGGCATCGTATTTGTCGGCAGCTCCAGCATTCGCATGTTGGATATCCAAACTTACTTCCCCGGATTGGCGGCGCTGAACCGGGGTTTCGGAGGTTCCCATATCTCGGATGTAAATTACTACATTGAGGATACCGTCCTGAAATACGAACCCCGATTGACCGTCCTGTATTGCGGCAGCAACGATTTGTGGAGCGGGAAATCCGCCTTTCAGGTTTTGGAGGACTTTCTCGAATTCAAAACCCGGCTTTTTGACCGCGTGCCCGAAAGTGAATTGATCGTGCTGGCCTCCCGGCCAAGTCCCAAACGACACTCCGGAGTCGAAAGAGAACTCGCCTACAATTACCTGCTCCAGATCGAAGCTTCCCGGGATCCGCGTATCACGTTGCTGAAAGGCAGCAGCGACCGTTTTTTCAATAACGAGGGACAATACCGAACGGAACTTTTCCACCAGGACAACCTGCACATGAGTGACGCCGGCTACCGCGTCTGGAAAGAGATTTTAACGCCATTCCTGACCGACTGAGGGATGGCCGGGATCACAGGTCGATCGGATTCTGCCGCATACCTTGTCGAGTGAGAGCAATCCACTCCTTCCACATCTCCTTCAATTGCTTTCTCAACGCGCGGACTTCCAACTTCAGCATTTTGCGACGCGCATTCGTCGCCTTCCTCATTTCTCTGATTTTCTTCAATAGCTGAGAGGCGGTTACTTCGAAGGAATGCGCCTTTTGCTCGGCCCGTCTGCGCAATTCAAATGCTGCGCCGTCCACTTCATGTTTAAACCGCTGGAGCAGTAAATCCCTATCCTTTCCGACTAGGAGTTTCTGTAGCCTGACCTTATCGACGCGACGGAGGTTGGAGACCAATCCCACCCTCGCGCAAGTCCAGAGCAGCCACTTGGTAGGATCGAAATGCCACCAGCCGACCCCGTTGCGATAATCATTTTGGGAAGCGTGGTGATAGTTGTGATACCCCTCGCCCAACGTGACCAGGGCCAGGAGGCTGTTATCCACTGCGCTCAACTCCTTTGCATAAGTCTTGGATCCGAACATGTGGCAGAGCGAATTTACAAACCAGGTACAGTGGTGGATAGCAAAAGCCCTCAACAACACCCCGGCAAACAAGGCGGCGACCGGATGCATGAACAGGCAGCCCACGCCAAAAACCAGGGCATTGGAAGCAACGGTCATCGCCAGGAGGTGCCTGTGCTGAAACAGGACCCGGTTATTTTTCATCAAATCCCTGACAATGGCGGGATTCACCTTCATTTCGTTTTCAAAGACCCACCAGACATGGGCATACCAGAATCCGCGTTTGATGTTGTAAGGATCCATATCGGTATCCACGTGACGGTGATGCATGCGATGATCGCTGGACCAGGTGAGGGCGGATGATTCAAATGCCAAAGTTCCAAAAAATAAGGTCAGCCACTCAATTACCGGTCTGGCCCGATAAGACCTGTGAGAAAAAAGGCGGTGGTAACCGGCGGTAATGGAAATCCCGGCCAAAAGGTAAGCCGCGACAAACAAAACCAGCGAAGACCAGTGAAAATGTGTGATGTAGGCCGGTATCAAGGCGGCAAGGGCAATGTGATAACCGGTTATGAAAAGGAAATTTTCCCAATTATGGATTTTCATGGAGCAAAATATGTTATCGACCTGCGTTTCCACCCAGGCGTCCACAAGGAACTTCGGCCTGAATCATGACAGGTCTGACGGAGTGCGGCGAACGGGCAATTCCGGTATTAACCCAAAAGGACGAGGCGGTGTGATGTGGGAAACGTATAATGGACTACCATTGGGGCAAACTCCGGCCCAAATTACAACACTCGAACCAATAAATCTGTCAGCCAGGTCTCGACGGACACCAGCATTGTATGCCGTCTCATAAATAAATCACCACAGAGAACACAGAGGACACAGAGGGAAAGGCGCCCGGGAGCGCCAATCAGGAATGGGATCTCGCCAAGGCGAGATGGCACAAAGGCACAAAGGCATAAAGGTTTAAGAGTTGCTGTATGGGGAAATAGCCGAAAAAGAACGCAAAAGACGCAAAAGCAAACTCTTCTTATTTCCAAATCTCTGTGTTCTCTGTGTCCTCTGTGGTTTATCCATCCAACCACGCGGAGAAGGAAGGGGGGCTGTTACCACTGCTCCCTGATCCGGCTTTCATCATTAACCGAGTCTTCGTAATAATAGTGTTCGCAGGGGATAAAGATGTCCTTGGGCAATGCTTCTCCGGCCAGGTATTTGGCAAAGGCCTCTACCGTTCCAACGGCCATCTTGGACGGAAATTGTTGAGGGGTATCGAGCAGTTTCTTCTCGAATACAGCCTGTTTCCCTGCCGGCGAAGCATCGAATCCGACAAGCTTGATCTGATCCTGCTTGTTGGCCCTTACGATTGCCGCATAGGCGCCCAGCGCGGATGGGTCGTTGATGGCAAAGAGACCGACGATGTCCGGATGCGCCTGCAGTATATCCGTGGCTACGGTGAATCCCTCCGAGCGGCTGCCCTTGGCACTCAACTCAGTGACAATTCGGAGACGACTATTGTTTTCCTTCAGATAGTCCCTGAAACCAGCGACTCGGAAAATGCAGGAGGAGGCCTCGGGAAAACTCAAAATGGCAATGTCGCCCCTATTGCCAGTCACTTCCATCATGGTCGCCGCAGCCAGTCTGCCTCCCTGATAATTATCGCTTCCGATGTGGGAAACGAGCAGGGCATTGGCCTGTTCGTCGGTAACCTGAACATCGAAGGAAAACACCGGAATCCCAGCTTCCCAGGCATTGATAACCCCCTCCCCCACCGCCTGGGAATCGGTAGGATTCAGAAAGATGGCATCGTAGCCCTGCGCGGCAAAATCGGCCAATTGGTTGTTTTGCTTGGCTGCATCCATTTCTCCGCTCAAGGCCACCAGTTCATAACCATGTTTGGCCGCTTCCGCCTCCATCGTATTGGCAATGAGCTTGAAAAACGGGTTGGTCAAGTCCATGCAGGTCATTCCTATTTTCCCCACTGCCGAGGATCGTTCCCTCTGGATAAAAAACACCGAGGCGGCCAGAAGCACGACCGCGGCGACCGCGATCCAACCCCACCTCGGGAAGGCCGAGGGGGAGGTGGAGGAAGTGGCTGCGGCCGATCGACCCCGCAGCTTGTCGACCAGAACTGCGGCCAGTATCACCCCGCCCAGAATAACCTGTTGGGTATAGCTTTCCACCCCCAGCAGGTTCATGCCGTTTTGCAATACCGAGATGATAAAAGCGCCGATGAGGGTGCCGAGAATCCGACCCTTGCCACCGGACAGGCTGGTTCCGCCCACCACGACTGCGGCAATGACATACAATTCGTACATCAACCCCAGATTTGGCGTACCGGTATTCAGTTGTGAGGCCTGAATACATCCGCCCAGTCCCGCCGCCAAACCGCTGACCACATAGACCAGAATCAGGACGAATCGGATGGGCACACCCGATAGCCGGGCCGCTTCCTCATTGCCACCCACCGCGTAAATGTAGCGCCCATAACGCGTCCGGCTCATGAAGATATGGGCCGCCAGGTAGAGAACCATGAGCAATATCACCGTATTGGGCACGGCCAGGGTCCTACCCTGCCCCAGCCAAGTCAGCCCGTCGGGCACCTGATAAATGGAAAAGCCCCCCGTAATCATGAAGGCCATGCCCCGGGCCATCATCATCACGCCGAGGGTGGTTATGAAGGGCGCTACCCGGAAGCGATGCACGAGGAAACCGCCAAATCCACCGACCACACCGCAGCACAGAATGCCGGCCAAAAACCCTATGGGAATGACCCAGGCGGGAGCCTCAAGCCCGCCCATTGCCTTCATCAATACCGTGGCCACGACGGCGGAAAGGGCAATCAGACTGCCCACCGACAAATCGATGCCGCCGGTGATGATCACCATGGTCATCCCAATGGCAATGATAGCAATGACCACGATGCGGTCCACGATTGCCAACAGATTGGATCGCTTCAGGAAATCCGGCCAAAGGTAGGATTCCGGGGCAATGAACCGGGCATCGGAATATTCCGGAAAGTAGTCTCCCAAAGAGCCGACGATGGTCCATTTGAGAATGTCCTCGGTCGCCGCGATGACCTGGAGGGATTTCCCCTCTTTTTTCAAATCATCTACCAGCTTTCGGAAGTCCTGCGGTGAACCGATACTCGTGAAGACCTCGGTAAATCCCCTGGATTCAAGGGCGGGGGCAAGGGCATTTGCAAAATCGGCCGATCCCTTGTTGCGGGCCCCGACGGCAATGATTACGGCATTTTTACCGTACTGGCTTTCAATGACCTCCGTCACCTCATCGACGGCGGCTTCCCCACTGGGTGTTTGCTCCTTCAAGGTCAATAAACTGAAGAACACGCACAACCCGATGAGGGCCCAAAGAATTCTGTATTCGTCTAGAAATTTAATCATGAATCCATCTCCGCAGCTCTACCAACTCCCCCTATTCCACGGCCAGGTGCATGAGCTCCTCCTGACTCGCCTCGTTTACTTCTTCAATTTCTCCCTGAATGCGGCCGCCCCGCATGACGATTACGCGGTCGCTCATCCCCAAAATTTCCGGAAGCTCGCTGCTGATCATGATGATGCCCTTCCCGGCCTCAGCCAAGGCATTCATCAATTGATAGATTTCGAACTTTGCCCCCACGTCGATTCCACGCGTCGGCTCGTCAAAAATGATGATGTCCGAACGGCGTGCCAGCCATTTGGCCAGGACAACCTTCTGCTGATTGCCGCCGGAAAGATGGGCCGCATCCTGACGGGGGCCCGAGGCTTTGATTTTCAACTCCCGGGCAAGCATTTCGTATTGCCCCAGTTCCCGTTTCTCATCCAGGAAGACCGGGCCCGAATATTCCCTTAAATTGGGCAATCCGAAATTTTCCAAGACGCTGTGAATCAACACCAGGCCCTGGTTTTTCCTGTCTTCGGTGAGGAGACAGATGCCCTTGGCGATGGCTTGGCGCGGGTTTTCAATATTCAGCGCCTCACCACCGAGGAATACGGTCCCTGTATCTTTCCTGTCGGCCCCAAAGATCAACCGGACGGTTTCCGTCCTTCCTGCGCCCACCAAACCGGCAAAACCCAAAATCTCCCCGGCCCGCAGGGAAAAACTCACATCCCTGACCACCTCCCCGCGGGACAAATTTTCCACCCGCAAACATTCTTTGCCCGGCTGAGATTGGCGCCCGGGAAACTCCGACTCCAGCGACCGGCCAACCATCCACTCGATTAAACGGGACCGGTTTACCCTCGACACCGGTTTGGTCGCGACTTGTCTGCCATCCCGCAAAACCATCACCCGGTCGGCTATTTCAAACACTTCTTCCAAGCGATGGCTAATGTAGATGATTCCGATTCCCTCTTCTTTCAAATCCCTGATTATGGAAAAGAGCCGATCGACTTCCTGTTGGGTCAGGGTGGCGGAGGGCTCATCCATGACCAGGATCCTTGCCTCCAGCGAAAGCGCCTTGGCAATCTCAACCAATTGCTGTTCAGCAATGGTCAGATCCCGGCACAAGGTTTCGGAATCGAGCTTCAACCCGAGGCGTTGAAAGAGCTTGTTTACCCCTTCTGCTTCCCGTTTTTCGTCCAGAAACCAAACCTTTTTCCTCTCCCGACCAAGGTAGATGTTCTCCCGGACATTCAAATCAGGTATCAGGTTGAACTCCTGATAAATAATGGAGACCCCCAGGGTTTGGGCCAGGGAGGGCGAATCGACGGATACCTGCTTGCCCTGCATGAACATCGCACCCGAATCGGCCCGATGAGCCCCTCCCAGAATTTTGATCAAAGTGCTTTTACCTGCGCCGTTCTCTCCTATCAGAGCCAAAACCTCACCCGCTTCGAGGCGGAGGGATACATCATCCAGGGCCCGCACCCCGGGAAAGGTTTTGGAAATGCCCTGGATTTCCAGTAATGGAGCCTGGGCTGAGTTTGCTGGTTCGAGCATAAATGGATTTCTCAGTAAAGGGCCATCACCAAACCATAGACAAGACCAAACAGGCGCTGCAGCACCAGGGGCCGGTCCTCATTTTACCCTTTTCCCCTACCCGAGTTCCACTATGGTGACGCCATGAATAGACGAAATTTCCTCAAATCCACCAGTCTGACTATGGCCGCTTCGACCATCCCCTGGAACCTTGGCCTGGAATCGGCCAGCGGCAGCCAGCGCCCCTTCAAAATTTCCCTCGCCCAATGGTCGCTGCACCGGAGGCTGTTTGGCAGGGACGGGGAGGAACCAATGGACAATCTGGATTTTGCCAAAACGGCCCGGGAACTGGGAATCGAGGGTATCGAATACGTGAACCAATTCTTTATGGATAAGGCCCGGAATGGGGAGTACCTCAAGGAAATGAATCGTCGAGCATCGGGGGAAGGCGCGGTCAACCTTCTCATCATGGTGGACCGGGAAGGACAATTGGGTCATCCCGATAGCGCCGAGCGCATGCAAACGGTGGAAAATCACGTCAAATGGTTGGAAGCCGCCGCCACTTTGGGATGTCACTCCCTTCGGGTCAACGCGGCGAGCCGGGGAACCTACGAAGAACAGCAAAAGTTGGCCGCCGACGGCCTGAGAAGACTCAGCGAAAAGGGGGATGAATTCGGCCTCAACGTAATTGTGGAAAACCACGGGGGCCTTTCCTCAAACGGCAAGTGGCTGTCCGGGGTAATGGATCTGGTCGATCACCCCAGGTGCGGCACCCTTCCGGACTTTGGGAATTTCCTGATCGATCCGGAGAAGGGGGAATGGTACGACATTTATCAGGGCATGGAGGATCTGATGCCCTACGCCAAAGCCGTCAGCGCCAAGTCTTACGACTGGGGGGTGAGCAGCGACCCCAACGTCACGGTAAGTCAGCGAAAGGGGCGGGAGACCCAGGTGGATTTCAAACGCACCATGGAAATCGTCCTCAAGCACGGGTATCACAGTTATGTCGGCATCGAATACGAAGGTCACAAGCATCCTTCAATGGAAGGCATTGCCCTGACCAAGGCCGTGCTGGACAGGCTCAGCGCCGAATTGGGAAGTTGATGGCCGGCTCAACTACCGGCCCGAGCCTCTTTTTCAAGGCAGACGTTGCACACCCCTTTTCCCTTCCTATAACGGAATTCCCTTTCCGGGTTGGATTTGTCGGTGGAGCCGCATACGGAACAGGTATGGAATGGTTGGTCCTGCATCTCCTGCATTTTCCGGGTGTGGGCCTGACGCCGTTTTCGGTAGTGAAGGGTCCGGTAAAGATCCTTGCCGAAAAACAGAAGGTAGTTGGCCATGGAGGCGCAGATGATGAAGCGTGAGGGCCAGCCACCCGTAAAAAAGGCCAAAATCAGGAGGGCCAGGGAGATCAAAGCCAGCCACTTTACCTTTACCGGAAGGATGAAGAACAGCATGAACTCAAAATTCGGGTAGAGGGTGGCAAAGGCAAAGAACACCGTCAGCGCAATGTAATAATTGGTATAATAATAGTAGGGAAACACCAGGGAGGCCAAAAAGGTGAACGCCGCTCCCAAAAAGATAAACAGGTTGAATTTGAAGGTTCCCCACTGTCCCTCCAAAGCTGAGGAAATCATCCAAAAAATGTACCAGGCGAACACCAGAAAAACGGGATGCCAGGTTACGGGCGGAATAAAGAGAAAGGTTACAAGGCGCCAAACCTGACCGTTCAGTACTAGAATCGGGTTCAGGTAGAACCATTCCACCGGCAGAATCTTAAACCAATTGGCCGTCCATACAATGACTTGTCCCGCCACCAGATAGAGGGCCAGGTTGGCAATGGCCAAGTGGCTGAATCGCCTTTCCAATTTTTCGATCCATGTCATAAGCCAGTTCTTCCCGACAAGGGGATTCAGACAACAGCCCGGCTCCCAACCTGTCCAGAACTATCAGGGAGGTCCCCAGTCTCAATCCAGGCCCAGGATCTTCCGTCCCTCCGGACTGATCATATGAGGATTCCAGACGGGATCCCAGACGATATCCACCTGGGCTGAACCGACCTCGGGCAGGGATTCGATCTTCTCTCGGGCATCCGCCGCGATGGCCGGACCCATTCCACACCCCTGGGCGGTGAGGGTCATTTTAACAAAGACCTGGTATTGGCCGTTTGCCTCCTTCTCGCTGTGCAAGTCGTAGATAAGCCCAAGGTCGACTATATTGACGGGAATTTCCGGATCGAAGCAGGTTCTCAGCGCATCCCAAACCCCAGCGTCGGAAAATGCTCCCGCCGCCCCCGTTTGCGTCTTCTCTTCCACTCCATAGGCGGCTTCGGCCCCTTCCCCCAAGGCATCCAGATCGCCGGAGCCTATCCGGTAAAGTCCTCCGCGGGCCTGCACCGTAACCGTTCCTCCCAAAGCCTGGACGAGCATTGCCTTGGTGCCCGCACCAAGCTCCAAAACGTCTCCGGACGGGATCAATGTGACCCGGCAATCCCGTGTGAGAATGAAATTTGTCTGGGCCATGCTCGGTCCTTAGAAGAGTTGGAAATTGATATCGGGAAGCAGATATACGCCCCGAGGATCGTCAAACGCTTTGAGCCATTCAAGTTCATTCTCGATGCGCCGGGCAATGCGCCGGGTGGGATCCAAGGAAACATCCAAATCGCGGTCTTCCAGCATGGCTTGAATCACTTCCTCCAGATTGTGGGCGCGGGGGTAATCCACTACGCGGTAATCGGATTCGAGACCGGCCATTTCAACCGCCTCGGCAATGGCGTCCTCCAGGCCGCCGATTTCATCGACCAGGCCCACCTCGAGCGCTTCCTGGCCCATCCAGACCCGGCCCTGGGCCACGGAATCGGTGTATTCGATTTCCATATCCCGCGACTCGGCAACTTTTTGCAGGAATTTATCATAGTACCATTCCGTGGTTTCCCGCAGTTGGGCCATTTCCCCCTCCGTTTGGGGGCGCGTGATGGTCCAACTGCCCGCGTAATCGTGGGTGGAGGCATAATCCCAATTCAGGCCGAAATCCTCCGCAATTTCCTGGACGTTGAAAATGATGCCGAACACCCCGATGGACCCGGTAATGGTATTGGGTTGGGCAAATATCCTGTCGGCATAGGTGGACACCCAGTACCCGCCGCTGGCGGCGACGTAACCCATGGATGCAACCACTGGTTTGGATCCCCTCAGCAAACGAACTTCGCGCTGAATGATTTCCGATGCCTGGGCGCCTCCACCCGGGCTGTTGACGCGTAAAACCACCGCTTTGACCGAATCGTCCAATCGCACGTCCCGCAATCGGCGGGCGATCTTCTTGCCGCCGACCTGGTCGTAATCGCCTTCGCCACCCACGATAACCCCCTCGATATATACCACTGCGACTTTGTTCTCGCTCTTGGATGATCCGTTCACGGGGTTGGCCTTCATGTAGTCGGCCAGGTCGACCTGGGTAACGGTGCGTTCATCCGGGTCGTCTCCCGTTATCTCCTTCAGTTGATCGAGAACTTCATCGAAATAGATCAATTCGTCCACCAAACCGGTATCGAGAGCCTGTTCCGCCCGGAAGGAGCGGTCCCGATTTGCCGCCGCATTCAATCGGTCGAGCGGGATTTCCCTCGATTCGGCCGCCGCCTCGGCCATGGAATCCCAAAGTCCCTGAATCATTTCGGTTACCTGCAGGCGATGTTCCTCACTCATGCTATCCCGCACAAAGGGCTCGATCCCCGACTTGAATTTACCGGCCCGGACGGGTTGGACGCCGATTCCCCACTTTTCCAAAGCGTTGGCGTAGAACGTCATTTCGACACCCATTCCATTGAAGTAAATCTCCCCAAAGGGATTCATGACCACCTCGTCCGCCACGCTCATCAGGTAGTAGTCCCGAGTCAGGGCATTGAGCACATAGGCATAAATGCGCTTGCCGCTCTTTTTAAAATCCTCCAGGGCTGCCCGCACCTCCCTGATGGCGGCGTAACCGGAACCGAAGTTGACCGACTGCAGGTTACCGTGGAGGAATATGCCCTCGATCCTATCGTCGGTTTTGGCGAATTCGATGGTGTTGAGCAGGTCTCTCAGGCCCACACTCTTCATGTGGGAAGCCAAAAGCGCTTCCTCGATGATCCGGTCGATACTCGCGGTGGGCGGTTTGTCATTGATACTGAGGCTGAGATCGACCACCAGCATGGCGTTCTCCGGGACCTGGGGTTCCGGGTCCTGCAGAACCTGGGCAACCAGGACCAGGAACAGGATAGCCATCACTCCAAAGAGGAAAAAGGCTATGAGGGTTCCGAGAACGCTACTGAAGGTGTTTTTGATAAAATCCAACATATTTTTTAAATCGGCTTGTTAGCAGAGGTTTGAACAGGCATTGCACCAAGGAAGGCGTAGCGTCAAGCGCCGGGTTCCATTCCTAGCCCGCATGTATCACAAAATTCGTCGCGAGCGAACGGAGATCGAGTGCTGGTGCGGGTTTCGAGCCGATGAGGGGGTGAAGCTGGGTCGACACCCTGCAAAGTCCCGAATCCAACGAAATCCGCACCAGCGCCGATATACCGGAGCGCAGTAGAAGATTTGTGAGACATGCGGGCTAGGGAAAAGGTTAAACAAACTATTGAAGAAACTTGGAATCCAATAGAATGTCATATTCAGTTAAACCACAAAATAGAAAATATGCCGTATGTCGATTCCAGGCAGCTATCAACCCTGAAATCCATTATCCCAACCCAACTGCCTCATGAGTAAGAAAAAATCCGCCAATGCCCTGACCGCTGCCGTGATAATTGCCGTGGCCGGATGGGCGCTGTTTTTGCAGAAATACATGAAAGAAGGCTCCGATTCCGATAATCCTGCCAATGACTTGGCCGCCTCATCCGTCATCCAGGAAGAGGATGGGAACGGGCAAATCAGCGCGGAGGAACTGGCCCGATTAGAGCGGGAAAAAGAAGAAGCCCTTCGCATGGCCAAGCTGCAAATGGAGCAGGCCAAAGCCGATCAGGAACGCAAGATTGCAGAAGTTCAGGCCCGCCTGGCCAAAGAGGAAGCAGCCCGGGCGGCGGCGGAGGAAAAAGCCCTACAAACGCGAGCCAGGTTGGATGACTTGTCCGAAATGCTGGAGGCGGCTAAGGCAAGTTTTGAAAAATTGTCTTCTGAGAGCGCTGAAAATTCTCAAATCCAAAAAGCCGAGATGGCCGCCGCCATCGAAGCGGCTCAAAAGGAGAAGGATGAGCTGAAGCGTCAGCAGGAAGAGCTGGAGCGAAAGAGGTTGATGGCGTTGGCCGAGCAGGAACGAATCGAAGCCGAGTTACGGGCCGAGCTCGAAAAGTACAGGAGAATAGAGAATTGGGACTACAGCTACCCGGTCCTGCCCGAGCATTTCAAGCGGGCCGCCCATATCTCCGTACAGGCCAAGATGAAGGCTAATCCCAACCAATGACCGGATAAGCGAAACCGGCAATTCGGGTCGTTGAAACGATGGGTGGGTTAACGGGGTGAAATAACCACTCGTGAACCTTGCAGAACTAAAATCTCACGTCCGGACGGTCTCCGATTGGCCTGAAAAAGGGGTGCGATTCAGGGATGTGACGCCACTTTTTCGAACACCCGAGTGCCTCCGCTTCATCGTGGATTCCTTCTCTCAGCACTACGAGCATCTCGGTATCGACGGTATCGCAGGGGTCGAAGCGCGCGGTTTCGCATTCGCGGGCGCCGTGGCAAATCAACTGGGTTTGCCCTTCATACTGGTCCGGAAAAAAGGAAAGCTTCCCTACCACACCATCTCCGAAAGTTACTCTCTGGAATATGGAACTGCCACTATCGAGATTCACGTCGACTCGGCCCGCCAGGGAGACCGCATAGCTATCGCGGACGATTTGATCGCCACTGGAGGCACCCTATTGGCGGCCAGCAAATTATTTCAGCGGATTGGAGCCGAGGTGGTGGAAGTCAGCGCCGTTATCGACCTTCCCCAACTCAAAGGTTCTTCCCTTCTTCGCGCCAACGGCCTGAAGGTAATGAACCTCATCAGTTTCACCGAGTCGGAGTAGGTGTCATCCCCAATCGGTCCCGTAAAAAATCCCGGTCCGACAAAAATTGGCTCCAGCCTTACCGCGAAATATCGTTTTGACCGAGAACTCTGAAATGCTGGTGCCGCAGCACATCGGCCGCCAAATCCATGTCCTCCAGGTGAATGGCCAAGGCAGACTTTCCTCCCGGTCTCGCAATAAAGGGATAGATGTAATCCACGTTGATCTCCGCGGAAAGAATGGCGGACAATAATTTGGTCACATCGATCACGGCCTCCAATTCCACTACCAGTATCACGCTTTCATTGAAAGAGTAGCCTTGCAAGTAGAGCACCGATCTGGCGTTATCGGGATCATCTACCACCATTCTGACAATACTACTGTCGGTCGTATCCAAAATGGTCAGGGCCAGGATGTGAATATTGTTCCTGGCCAACAAGCGGGTACAGTCGTTCAATCGCCCGACCTTATTTTCAATAAAAACGGAGTATTGAATGACCGGATCCCTTCCAAGACCTTGTACCACGCTTTCAGGCATGCTCCAAATTATTCTTCAATTTTCCAACCGAGGGCAAAGACAAATTTTGACCCCGTTCGCACCCATCGATTTTCGCTTCTTGAATTAGTGGAGGGACCTCCGCATGGTATAGCCCGATGATGTTTACCGTTTCCGATAACCCGGCTCAACAACAGTCGCTGGATGATCTGCAAAATCAGTTGGCCCCGGCCATGGCGGAACTCAGCAAATTTCTGGAAAGGCAAGTCCAGGACTTCGAACCCCCCATTCGTTTTCTGGTCGATCAATGCCTGCAGAACCGCGGGAAACGGATCCGGCCCTCGCTGGTGTTTCTCACCGGAAACCGCGACGAACCGGAGACCTTGCAAAAGCTGGTTCGGGTGGCGGCAGTGGTGGAAATAGTCCACATCGCCACTCTGGTGCATGACGATATCCTCGATCGGGCCGAAAAACGGCGTGGACAACCCACGGTAAGTGCCAAGTTTGGCGCCCACATCGCCGTGCTGCTGGGAGACGCCTTGTTTTCTCACGCCCTGCACCTGGCCGCCCAGTTCGATACGGTGGAGGTTTGCCGACTGGTTTCCCGATCAACCCGACGGGTCTGTTCGGGAGAAATTGCCCAAACCTTTCGTCGCGGAGAATGGAATCTACCACTGGACCACTACCTGGAACTGCTGGACATGAAAACGGGGGAACTGTTTTCCATGTCCACCTACCTGGGCGGATTGCTATCGGGCTATTCCCGCCAACAATGCGAGGTGCTGAGACGATTCGGGTCCCATTTGGGTATCGCCTATCAGGCCTATGATGACTTGGCGGATTTTATTGGAGACGAAAAGAAAATCGGTAAAACCCTGGGGACCGACCTCTCCACCGGCAAGGCCACTCTGCCGCTGATCCAATTGTTTAACCGCCAAAACGAGGCAGCCACCGGGGAACTGACCCGGGCCCTCCAAAACGCAGACGAAGCTACCGTCCGGGCCATTCTGGAATCTCACGGCATCTATAAGCAGGGAATTATCTTCGTATCCGGCTTGCTGGATGAGGCGGTTGCCTGTTTAATGGATCTGCCGCGCAATTCGAAGGCCAGAGGCAACCTCCACGCCCTCAGCCAATTCCTCAGGATGAAACTGAAAGAACTGGACAAGGCGCGAATGGCCATCTGAAACACCCCTTGTAGGAAAGAAACCACAGAGAACACAGAGACCACAGAGAGAGGAGAGGGTTGGGATAAATAGTCACAAAAGGCACATCCGCCTTCGCCGAAGGTCTACGGCGTGACAGGAAAACCACAAAATTCCTAATTCCTCATTGGCGCCATCAGCGCCTCCCCCTCTGCGTTCTTGGGGTGCTTTGCGAGAGTCTATTCCTCACCCTCCATCAACCACGATCACGATCACGATAATCGTTCGTGCCTTTGGACCTATTTCCCTCTCAGCACCTCTGTGCTCTCTGTGTCCTCTGTGGTTTTTTTTAGACGCCGGACTAGTTCTTGGCCACTACGAATTTGAAGGGAATATCCACCCGAGATTTGATCGGTTTGCCATCCAGCATGGCGGGTCGGAACTCCCACTTTTCCAGGCTTTTAATTACTACCTTTTCCAACTCCTTGTGCGTAGCGGATACGGTTCTCGTGTTAACCAATTTCCCTTTTTCGTCAATAGCCGCACAGATGACTATTTCCGCCGATTCACCTGGTTTCAGCAGGCTCCTGGGTAATACCGGTTCTTCCGCCTTGGCGGTTACCGGACCCACCTTGGTGGGATCGGGAGATTTCTTATTGTCGCTTTCGTTCGCATGGCCAACTGTGGCGGCAGCGCCCAGCAACAGGAGAGAGAGAACCGTAATCAAAAGCGTTTTCATCGGGATAAGTTTTGTTAAAAATGTTACAATTTCGTCACAAATGTAACGGAATTGTTCCATTTGTAAAGGCGTTTTTACGGAAAAATAGATTGAAGAATCGCGGCGTAAAGCCGCTACAAACCTTCAACTGGTAAAGCTGTAGGAGCGGGTTTATCCCGCGATTGCTCCGGAATGCCATATCCTGGAAAGGACACGCGACACTCCGATAGAGGTGGTTTTCTGCAACAGTCCCTGCAGGGCATGACCCCGGCACCGGTGCTCGACTTCCGTCCGCTCGCGACGTATTATGCGAGATAACCGCGTTAATTTCCGGGCCTGAGGGGTTGCAATTTTCCCAAAATCCGGTTTATTTTCAGGTTAACCCCTGTGAAATGTTGTCATTCCTGGAAACTGATTGCCGAGTAATGCGAAAAAATTGGGGGACTTTTCCCCTTCCGGAACCTCCCCTATTCCCTTCCCCAAGCCCGGTCCGCCTCAGAATTTAACCCCAAACCAAGGAAACAAGTATGCACAGTAATGAGGTAATAATCACTGGTCGTCACCTCGAGTTGACGAAGTCTCTGAAAAACATCGTGCAGGAAAAAGCCCGGAAGCTTTTTCATCACGAACACCAAATCATTCGATTCAGGGTGGGTCTCGAATACAACCAGAACGTCACCCGCAAAAATGAGTTTATCGCCAAGGGTCACATAGAAATGCGGGGTCCTGGTATGAACGTTACAGCGGAAAGTGACGATCTCTACAAATCGATCGATATCATGGTGGATAAGCTGGACCGCATGCTCCGCCGCAAGTCGCGGCTCAACCGCGTTAAGCGTAAGATAACCCACGGGGTGGAAATTCCGGCCGTTTTTCCCAAAGTGGTCTAGGGTCCTGGTCCCGCCGGGGTCAGCACCTTGATTTTTGACATGTCCCCATGTTGAAAATCCAGGACTGACCTCTTATACCTTTTTACGACTTGACCCCCTATGCCTCTCTGAATTAGGCCATTTCCCTTTCTGCACCCCTAGCTCAATTGGATAGAGCACCTGACTACGGATCAGGAGGTTACAGGTTCGACTCCTGTGGGGTGTGCCACCCCCTTGGGCGAGGCATGCCTCGCCCCTACGAATAGGCGGGTTGGAAAACCCACTCTCCGTTAAATTCAAGTTGAAATTCAATTTGTGCCTTTTGTGGTTCCACCTCTCTTAACCCGCATGTCTCACAAAATTCGTCGCGAGCGAACGGAGATCGAGTGCTGGTGCGGGTTTCGTGCAGATTCGCGGATGAAGCTGGGTCGACACCCTGCAAAGTCGCGAATCTGCACGAAGTCCGCACCAGTGCCGGTATACCGGAGCGCAGTAGAAGATTTGTGAGACATGCGGGTTAACTCTCCACCGGGCGCCAGCCCCCTCTGTGCTCTCTGAGTCCTCTGTGGTTAATCCCTCGCCATTTCCTAATTGGCGCTCCTGGGCGCCTAAAGCGAGATGCCCCGTTTCCAGGGAAGGAAATCGTCCTGACCCAGGCGCATGGCACAGGTTTGTCTTCCGCTGGCCACTTCAATAACCAAATCGAACAAAGCGTCACCCAATTCCGCAATGGACGTTTGACCCCGGATAATGGGACCGGCATCAAAATCGATAATATCCCTCAGGGCATAGGCCATTTCGGAATTGGTAGCCACCTTGATTACGGGAGTCACGGGATTTCCGGTAGGCGTTCCCAAACCGGTGGTGAAGATCATTACGTTTGCCCAGGCCCCGGCCATGGCGGTGGTCGATTCGACGTCGCCTCCCGGGGTGCAGAGCAAGCTGAGACCAGGCTCCTTGGCCCATTCCGGGTAATCAAAAACGTCGACGATGGGGGAAGTTCCACCCTTCTTGGCCGCTCCGGCGGATTTTATGGCATCGGTGATCAATCCGTCAGCGAGGTTGCCTGGAGACGGATTCAGATGGAAGCCCGTCCCGACTTCCTGGGCGCGGCCTTCGTAGAGGCGCATGAGAAATTCAAACCGCTCAGCCGATTCATTCGTTGTACATCGGTTAAGCAGTTCCCGTTCGACACCGCAGAGTTCGGGAAATTCAGACAAAATGGTTTTCCCTCCCAAGGCCACTACGTTATCGGCCACTCTCCCTAAGCAGGGATTGGCGGAAATCCCGGAAAAACCGTCCGACCCGCCGCATTCCATTCCAATGGTAAGAGCAGACAAGGGAGCCGGTTCCCGCTCGAATTGTCCTATTTCATCAAGGCCCAGAAATATCCGTTTCAGAGCCTCGGTCAACATGGCCTGTTCGGAGGGACTCTTCTGTTGCGTAAAGACATGGAAAGGCTTGCAGAATTGAGGATCGCGCCTGGCAATTTCCTTTTCCAGAATCCGCAGTTCCGCCTTTTGACAGCCCAGGCTGAGGACGGTCACTCCGGCCACGTTGGGATGGGTTGCATATCCGGCCAAAAGCCCGCAGAGCGAGGCGGCGTCCTGGTGGGTTCCGCCGCAACCCTGGCCGTGAATGAGAAATTTTACCCCATCTACATTGGGAAAGAGCCGGGGAGCCTTGGCCTCTTCCTCAGGCAGGTCCTCCGCCATTATCTCCTCCGGGGTCGCTCCCCTTTCCCTAAGAAGAGCCAACCGCTTGAAGAGGCGTTGGTAGCGGCTGCTTCGATCAGCCCCCAGGGTTTCGGCGACCGCTTCACGCATAGCTTCGACATTGCGGTTCTCACAGAATACCAGGGGTATGACCAGCCAAAGGTTGGCGGTTCCGACTTGGCCGTTCCGGCGGTGGTAACCGAGGAAGGTCCGATTGGTCCATTTTGCCACGTCCGGGGCTTTCCAATCGTTCCGGGGCTGCCGTTCGGCGGCGGAAAAGGCGTCGATCCGGTGTTCGACATTTTCCTGGGTGAGCAATCCGCCAGCCGGTATCCGTTCCGTGGCCGAACCCACCGTCACTCCATACATGTGAATGGTATCGCCCGCATTGAAGGTCTTCAGAGCAACTTTTTGTTTTGCCGGTATGGTTTCCAAGGTCTTCAACCCATTCACAACCTCAGTTGCGGGAGCCAAGGTTTGAAGGGCAACCGCGACGGTGTCCCTGGAATCTACCAGCAAGGTCTTATTCATAACCCGGAATCTAAAAACACGGTGTCAATTTCCACGCGGACCGAAACTTTATTATTTCTAAAATTGCAAAAGCAACTATAACCCCTCTGAGAAATTCATGAAGATGAAAGCCAAGGAACTATAAATTGTCCCATCGGCTCGTTCCGTCAACCGGATCAAACCGCTTCCCTCAACCAAAATATGATGATGAGACATTTCAGCCTCCTTATTCTCCTCCTCTTTTCGGCCGGTTCGTTCGCCGCCGAAAAAAACATAATATTCATAATTACGGATGACGAAAGCCCGACCCTGGGGTGTTACGGCGACCCCATAGCAGTATCCCCCCATCTGGACCGACTGGCGGCGGATGGAACCCGATTCACCCGGGCCTATGCCACCACGGCGAGTTGCTCGGCCAGCCGCTCCGTGGTAATGTCCGGTTTACACAATCACCACAACGGCCAATACGGTCACACCCACGACTTCCACAAGTTCGAATCCTTCCGAAACGTGATCAGCATGGCCCTTCCACGCGTTTTGGCCAATGCCGGATACCGTACCGCTCAGATTGGAAAATACCACGTAGCTCCTGAAGAGGTGTTTCACTTCGAGACCTACCTGCCCGGCAATGCAAGGAACGCCGTAGCCATGGCCGAGGCCTCGCGCAATTTCATAGCCGACCGGGAAGATGAAAGGCCGTTCTTTCTCTATTTTGCCACCTCCGATCCCCATCGGGGCGGCGGAATCGACCGGAATTATTCCGGTAATCTGAAGCCCGATTTGTTCGGCAATCTTCCAAACCGCGGAATTCGCCCGGGTGTTGATGAAGTATTTTTCGACCCGGACGAGGTGGTGGTTCCCCCTTTCCTGCCGGATACGCCGGAAGGCCGCAGTGAACTGGCTCAATACTATCAAAGTTGTGCCCGCATCGATCAGGGGGTGGGACGCTTGATCGAGATTCTGGAAGAAAACGATCTCTACGATAAGACCCTCATCGTATTCACCTCCGATCACGGCATGGCTTTTGCCGGCGCCAAGACCACCATCTACCAAGGGGGACTGCGGGTTCCCTTTGTAGTGCGGAATCCTTACGAAGAAAGACGCGGGGTCGTATCCACGGCCATGATCAGCCACATCGACATCACCCCTTCATTGCTGGACTTTGCCGGTGGTTTGGATCGGGAAAAGAACGCGCCAAAGCATCTGGTCCGGGCCAGCGAATACTGGAAAGACAAATCCTACGTCCACATGGAGAACCTGGGACGGGGCGAATATACCCGCTACCACGGAAAATCCTGGATCGGTATATTGGGCGATGGGCAGGCTGGTCATTGGGAAACCGTGTTCGCATCCCATACCTTCCACGAAATTCAGATGTATTACCCCATGCGCTCCGTGTTCGATGGCCGCTACAAGTTGATTTGGAATATTGCCCATGGTCTCCCCTACCCCTTTGCATCAGACCTCTGGGCCTCCTCGACCTGGCAGGCTCAACTGGCCAAGGGACCCGAGGCTCCCTATGGAATGATAACAGTGGACCAATACGTGAACCGTCCGAAATGGGAACTCTACGATCTGGGCAGGTTGGACTACGAAGCCAGGAACCTGGCTCAAAACCCAAAATACGCCCAAATCCTGGAACGCCTGCAGGAAGCGATAAAATCCTACCAGCAATCCACAGACGACCCCTGGATACTGAAGTGGACCTACGAATAACCAAAAAGGTAAATAACCTTCCCGACCACATGAGATACAGAAGACTTGGTTCCAGCGGATTCCTGGTTTCGCCCATTTGCCTGGGCACGATGACTTTCGGTTCCCCGGTAAGCAAAAACGAAGCGGTAAAACTGACTCACGCCGCCATCGACCTCGGGATCAATTTCATTGACACGGCCAATGTATACGAAGGCTATAGCCGCGTTCTGGGTTCGCCAGGCGGCGTAGCGGAAGAAATTCTCGGGAAAGCCCTTCGGGGAAGGCGCGACAAGGTGATTCTGGCGACAAAAGTGGGTTCACCCAATGGACCGGGACCCCAGGATATGGGGAATTCGGTCACCACCATTCTCAACGCACTGGAGGCGAGCCTGAAAAGACTGGAAACAGATTATATCGACTTGTACATAGTCCATTGGCCGGACAGACACACTCCCTTGGAAACAACGCTCAGCGCCATGGAGACCATCTACCGCCAGGGCAAGATTCGTGCCTTCGGTGTGTCGAATCACATGGCTTGCCAAATGTGTGAATTTCTCTGGCTGGCCGACAAGTATGGCTGGCCCAAAGTAGTCGCATCCCAAATTCCCTTCAGCCTATTGAGGCGGGATTTTCAAAACGACCTCGAGTTCTGTGTCGACCACGACATTGCGGTTACGCCCTATCAGGCACTTCAAGGAGGGCTTTTGACCGGAAAATATAAACGGGGCAAACCGGTTCCAAAGGGGTCTCGTCTGGATGAGAGTCCCGGGTGGCTGTCCTACCCAAAGGACGCTATTTTCGACCAATTGGAGGCGACCGAGTCCCTGGCGGATGAGGCGGGACTTGCCTTGTCCCAATACTCTTTGGCTTGGTCCCTGACTCAACCAGCCATGGCCTCTTTGGTCGTCGGGGTAAAATCACTCGATCAACTCGAGGACGCCGTGGAGGGGGCAAAGGCCTGTATTCCCGCTGAAATCCTGGTTAAACAGGAGGCAATAACGCCCCCACCTTATCGACATGAAGCCCCCTTCTCACGTCAGTCCTAAAATTATATCAGAATGGGATTTCGCCCAGGCGAGATGGCACAAAGGCACAAAGAGGAAAGGCGCGCCAATTTGGAATTAGGAGAGAAAATGCATATTAAATTGTAGGAGCGGGTTTATCCCGCGGTTGCACCGAGGTCACGAACCAGCATCCAGCATCGAGCATCCAGCATCCAGGAAGAGCCTCTCGCAAAGAGCGCAAAGAACGCCAAGGGATCCGGCTTCGCCGGAGGTCCATGGTGTGGTGGGGGACCCGCCTCCCGGCGTGGCTGGCCCGCCTTTGCCAAGGGTCTACGGCGTGGCAGGCAGGAATGTCCCCCCTCCGTTATTTAATCCGTGGTCTCTCCCCCTTTGCGCTCTTAGCGTGCTTTGCGAGAGTCTCTTCCTCAATAACGCCCTGCGGGCTAATTCTTCACATCCCCGACGAAACTGAAGGGTTGATTCACTATGATGGATACGGGTTTGCCCCGCCTCATGGGCGGTTTGAATTTCCACTGCTTAACCGCCACCAAGGCTAATTCGGCAAACTCCTCGTGGGTGAATTCGGTGATGTGGGGCATTCGCACCCTACCTTCTTCATCGATATAAAACAACACCGAGACTTCCCCTTCTACGCCTTCATCCTTGAACTCCAGGGGATATTGGGGTTTCACCACTTCAATCGGTTCCGGGATCGAATCGAGGTCTTCAGGACTGTAAACACGCTTTTTCCCGAACATCCTGTTAAGGCCAAGCTTATCCGCAGCCGCAGCCATTACGTCGACCGAGTGAAGTCCGGTTCGATCTTCAAACCGGAAGTCCAGAGCCTTCACCACCGTAGTCGGTTCACCATTTACTTTGGCCGGTATGTACTTCCATTCCCACACCGTTTCCTCGGCGATTTCGGCAAAAAGCTCGTGGGTGTACTCTTCCACGAACACATCGTTGAGTTCACCCATGTAATCGACCGCGATCAACAAGCGGACGTAGCCCTCATACAACCCGATTTGGGTAAGGCGCATGGGATAATTGGGATAGGTGGTTTGAATAATCTTGAGCGATTCAAAATTTTCCACACCCCAGGAAAAACCCGGGACAAGCGCTACCAGGAAAATAGACAAACCGCGTTTCAAGGGCTGAAGAACAACCTGTTTCATCTCGGAATAATTGGGTTTTTAAGCATGGTAACCCATGCTCCCCATACCTGACAACAAAAAGATCTCAATGTTCCTCCTGAAGTTGGAAATCCACCATCAGATCAGCGGCCACGGATTCCAGTTGCTCCCGTAAATAGGCCAATTGCATGGACCTCGGCAATTTTAGAATTCCCCAAGCCTTAAAAAGACATTCCGCGCTCATGGGCGCGGTTGTCAGCTCGGTATGGAGTTCTTCAACATTCACGCCCAGGCCCGCCAACACTTCGGTAATCCGGCTTACAATTCCCGGGCGATCCTGTCCCAAAACCTCCAAAGATACCAGAGACCGGGCCACGGGATCCGCCTCCTCCACGGATCCAGCCTTGTGTATCAGTGTCAACCCCTTTACCGAAAGGGCATCCAAGGCTTCAGTCAGAGCACTCAAGTTTTTTTCCTCAACGGAAACCCGCAGCACACCGGCAAATTGACCGCCCAGATGGCACATGCGGCTTTCCAGCCAATTCCCTTCGTGCTTGGCCACCACGGAAGCAACCGATTCCACCAAGCCGGTCCGATCCCTTCCCATCAGGGTCATTACAATCTGGCTATCCATAAAAAAGGCTGAAGGCTGAAAATCAGGAAGAGACTCTCGCAAAGCTCGCCACTTGTCACGCCGCAATCCATGAAGACGGAAGAGCGCCAAGATTTTTTGCAATCATGGTCCTGATTGAAATTGAAACATGGATGGGCAGGATATTATGATCAACGTAGGGCGGGTTTTGTGGAACCCCGTTGGGGTTCAATCGAATGGGTGATCGGTAACCCAGCGTGCGCTACGCGACGCTGGGCTCTGGAGTTCAACGCGGTTGGCGTAAAAGCCGGATAATGGCACCGAAGGCGCCTCTTTGGGTTCTTGGCAAGAGGTAATTCCTCAGGGATTTTCGATCACGATCAGGATTTAACTCTCTTCGCAATGGGCGAGGCATGCCTCGCCCCTACGAATAGGCGGGTTGGAAAACCTCTCTCCGTCAGCCTTCTTTGAGCCTATCGCTGTGCCCGAGGTCTCGCTCGGGATCGATCCGATCCCTGATCAGTTGCTTCAGTTCCTTGGATTCCGGAAACCGCCCTACGGAGGCGCGCTCAAAAATTATCTCCTCATCCAGGGAAACCCTGAAAACCCCATCCCGGCCCGGAACGAGTTTTACGCTTGCGAGATCCTGCCCAAAGGTAAAGAGCAACTCTTGGGCCAGCCAAGCAGCCCGCAGGACGAACCTGCACTGGCTGCAATAGGCGATGGTAATTTGCGGTTTGTGATCGTGCATGCGGGGTAAAAAAGCAAAATATGGGTATGGCCGCCGTATTGTTCAATCCTTCCGGTATGGTTTAAACGCAAACCTCCTTTCCCATCCGGAGCGCATGACCCAAAAATTCAAGTTGAACAACCCACCCTTTTAACGCATAACCCGGTCGTAGGAACTTGAGTCGGGTTCCATAAAAGCAAATCCTCAGTCATCGCCTTGGACAACCACCACAAGAATTCGGACATGCTGCAACATGTCGCCATTATCATGGACGGGAACGGCAGGTGGGCCAGGGAACGCAACCTGCCACGAAGAGAAGGACACCGTAAAGGGGTCGAAAACGTGAGGAAGATTGTGCGAAAAACCGGGGCGCTGGGAATCAAATACCTGACCCTCTACGCCTTTTCCGCCGACAATTGGAAACGGCCCCAATCCGAAGTATCCGATCTGATGTCCCTCCTGGAAACCTTCCTGATCAAGCAGGCGGAATTGTTGCACGAACACAATATCCGATTGCACACCATTGGCCGGATCGAGGAATTAAATCAAAATGTCTTCCGCATCCTTTCACGAATTCAGCAGGAAACCTCGATTTATCAGGACTATCACCTGATTCTGGCTCTCAATTACGGATCCAGAAACGAAGTCCTCGACGCCGTCGGCCGATACGTGAAGGCGGTGCGAACTGGAATGGAGAGTCTCTCCCAGCTTTCCTGGCCCACCTTCCGCAAGTACTTGAGCACGGGTTACATTCCGGATCCCGAATTGGTCATTCGAACCTCGGGTGAACACCGCATCAGCAATTTTCTCCTACTGCAAAGCGCTTACGCGGAATACTATTTCAGTCCGGTTTACTGGCCGGATTTCGGGCCTGATTGTCTGGAAGCAGCCATTGAGGATTACTACAAGCGGGAACGTCGTTTCGGCATGACGGGGGATCAAATTCGACAAGAAAGGACAGCCCCCCTAAATTCCACCCTGTGATTAACCGCTCGCTAAGTACGGTGGCGCTTTGGAGCGTCTTGATTGGAGCGATCTATTTCTGGAGGCTTCCGGCTCTCGTTTGCATTGCCACGGTGTTTTCCCTGATCGCCCAGAACGAGCTTTACAACATGTCCAAACAACTGGGTTGGAAGGCCTATCGAGCCTTTGGTCTGGTCATCGGAGGGTGTTTTCTTTTGGCCACATCCTGGCATGAGTTCCTGCAGGAAATGACCGGCGGAGTAGTGGACGACACCGTGGTGCTGGCCATCGGTTGTATCCTTGGTTCCCTCTTTGGCATCCGAAACCGCCAAATCAAGAATAACTTCCAGCGTGTTGGCGGGACCATGCTCGGGCTTTTGCTCATACCTTTCATGATGAGCTTCTATATTCGCATAGCTCAGCTATTCCCCGGCGATCTGGTGGGACCAATGACCAGCCTGTGGGTGGTAGGGGTGGCAAAATTCTCCGACATTGGGGCCTTTTTGGCCGGGAGTCTTCTGGGCAAAAACAAAATGGCCCCGGAGATCAGCCCCAGTAAAACCTGGGAAGGGTTGATCGGTGGAATCTTCCTGGGGTGCTTGATGGGTTATCTGGTGGTATTGGGATTTCCCGGCTATTTTCCGGCGAATTTCCAACCCTGGATGGCGGCCTGTTGCTCCATCCCCATCGCCGCCATGGCGGCATCTTCGGATCTTTTCGAGTCGGTAATCAAGCGGCAGGCCGGGGTCAAGGACAGTGGCAAATGCATTCCCGGGATCGGAGGCGCCTTCGACCTGCTGGATAGTCTGCTTTTCAGCGCGCCGGTCGCCTATATCCTGCTCTCCTTTTTTGCTTCCCCATGATTACTCAAAAGAAGCGATTCGTCCTTTTGGGGGCAACGGGGTCCATAGGAGAAAGTACCCTGAAGGTCCTGAGGAAACATTCCGACCGCCTTGAGTTGGTGGGTGTTGCCTGCAACTCCTCTCACCGGAAACTATCCGCAATTTGCCGCGAATTCAGCGTTCCCCACGCCGCCATCTTTAATGAATCCGCTTTTGAGGAAGCCCGGAAATCGGGTCGATTCCAATCCTCTCAACTGCATGGGGGAATGGAAGGGCTATTGCGGCTCGCCCAACTCGGGGAGGCCGATCTCGTGTTGGTGGCCGTGGTTGGAACGCTTGGCCTGAAACCGGCTCTGGCGGCGGTACGGGCCGGAAAGGACCTGGCTTTGGCCAGTAAGGAAATTCTTGTGATGGCCGGGCGGTTCTTTACCTCCGTGGTCGCTGAAACCGGTGTAAAGCTCCTTCCCGTGGACAGCGAACACAATGCCATCTTTCAGTGTTGCAACGGGGCTTCCCCCCGCCAAATCGAACGGCTGGTTTTGACCGGTTCGGGAGGAATGTTCAGGGATCGGGATTTGGCCACCTTCCATACGATAACCCCGGAGGAGGCGACCCGGCATCCCAATTGGAAGATGGGGCGGAAAATAACGGTGGATTCCTCGACCATGGCCAATAAAGGCCTGGAAGTCATTGAAGCCCATTGGTTGTTCGGCATACCGCCCCATCGGATCAAGGTGGTAATCCACCGGGCCAGCATTATTCACTCCATGGTGGAATTCGTAGATGGTTCCATACTCGCACAACTGTGCCCGCCCTCCATGACCTTTTCCATTCAAAACGCGCTCCTTTATCCGGATAGAGCAGCGGGGACAGAGCCCAGTCTCGATTTCGACCGGTTTATGGAACTCAATTTGGAACCTCCTCAACTCGACCGTTATCCATGCCTGAGTCTGGCCTACCAAACGATCGAGCACGGAGGGATCCTTCCCGCCGCCTTCAATGCGGCCAACGAAGTGGCTGTGGATGCCTTTTTGCAAAAGAGGATCGGGTTTACCGATATCCCCAAAATTATTGAAAAGACACTGGGCCGGGTAAAAAACTATGAACCTCAATCCCTGGAGGAGGTCATGAAGGCTGACTGCACGGCGCGAAAAATTTCCCGAGAATTGATAGAATTTCAGATTTCCTGATGGAGATACTTACCTACGCCAAGGCCATATTCCTGGTTATCTTCTTCTTTGGAGCCTCGATTTTCGTTCACGAGTTGGGCCATTTTCTGGCCGCTCTGTGGCGCGGACTAAAGGTCACGAGGTTCTCCATCGGATTCGGTCCCCGGTTGTGGACCTGGAAACGTGAAGGCATCGAATACTGCATATCCCTCCTGCCCATCGGCGGATACGTGGCCCTTCCCCAGTTGGGACACATGGAAGCGATCGAAGGAAAGGCGGAGAAGGAAGTTGAACCCAAGCGCATCAGTTGGACTTCAAAAGTGATCGTGCTGGTGGCCGGGGCTTTCTTCAACGTCATTTTCGCCCTTCTTGTGGCCTCCCTTTTGTACCTTCTGGGCGGACGGCCCGTCCAGGCCACCAACGAGACCACTCAAATCGGGTTCGTGCCCCAATCGATCACCATCGATGGCGAAACGGTGAACAATCCCGCCTTCTCGGGCGGACTCCGGCGGGGGGATATCATCACGGCAATCGATGGGGAACCCGTCAACCGCTGGGAGGAAGTGGACCTGAAAGTAATCATGGGTTCGGGCAATACGCACGATGACCGGCCGGTGTCGACATTCAGCCTGCTACGCCAGGGTGAAGCCATGGAAATAGAGGTTTTTCCCATCATTGGGGGGGCGGAACGTACCCGCATTGTCTACCTGAGGCCGGCTACCCCCGCCATCGTGGGGAAGTTGATGAAAAACTCTCCCGCCGAGCGGGCTGAATTGAGGGAAGGGGACGAGATCCTGACCATGGCCGGCTCAGAGATCATTTCCCTTGAGCAGATTTCCGAATACGTGGGCAAAGTGGATGAAACTCCCATTGAATTTACCATCCGCCGCGACGGGAATGTCATCACCAAAATCATCCAGCCGGTCTCAATTCAAATAAACCCGCAAGGGGAATACGCTCCCATGTTGGGGATCAGGTGGATGCCTGGAACAACAACCCTGCGAGAAGATCCGGTGACCCAACTGAAAAATGTCATCCATTTGACCTTTACCACTCTGGAAAGGTTGATTCATCCCGGTTCGGACATCGGTATTCGCCACCTCAGCGGACCCCTGGGAATCGGCACCTTGATCTTCCAGTTCGCCCTGGCAGATTTTCGCTATGTTCTCTGGATCGTGGTCATAATAAACGTCAATTTGGCCATTCTCAATTTATTGCCCATACCCGTGCTGGACGGCGGGCATATTGCGTTTGCCAGTTTGGAGAAGTTGCTGGGCAAGCCCATGCCGCAAAATCTGCTCGTCAGCCTGCAAAGCGCCTTTCTTCTGTTACTGCTATCCCTGATGGTTTACGTCACCATATTTGATGGGTTGCGCATCTTCCGCTATCAATCGGGAGGAACCGCATCTTCCAGTTTCGAATTCTCATTCCCCAATCCCGAATAATCAATGGACCATTATTGCGCTTCAAGATTTGTCACCATCCGCCGAAAGACCAGGGAGGTCAAAGTGGGAAATGTGGGCGTTGGGGCCGATAACCCCATCCGGGTCCAGTCCATGACGACAACCCCGACCCTGGACATCGAGGCAACCGTATCCCAAGCCCGCGCCCTTATCGAAGCGGGCTGCGAAATTGTGCGCATTACGGCGCCAAACAGGCAAAGCGCTCAGGCCTTGAGTGAAATCCGCAAGCGATTGGATGAGGATAAACTGCACGTCCCGCTGGTTGCCGACATACATTTTCTTCCCTCCGCCGCCATGGAAGCGGTTGAACATGTGGAAAAGGTCAGGGTAAATCCTGGCAACTACGCCGATAAGAAGAAGTTTCTCATCAGGGAGTACTCCGACGCCCAATACGAGGAGGAGTTGGATCGGCTCTACGAGGCATTTTCTCCCCTGGTACTGAGGTGCAGGGAACTGGGAAGATCCATGAGAATCGGCACTAACCACGGATCGCTTTCCGACCGCATCATGAATCGCTTCGGCGACACACCCCTTGGCATGGCGGAATCGGCCCTGGAATTTATCCGGATCGCGGAGAGCCACGGTTATAAGGAAATCATCCTTTCCATGAAAGCCAGCAACCCGAAGGTCATGATTCAGGCTTACCGGCTCACGGTAAAATTGATGGTGGCGGAAAACATGCATTATCCTCTACACCTGGGAGTAACCGAGGCGGGAGATGGTGAAGACGGCCGGATCAAAAGCGCTATCGGAATAGGGAGTTTATTGATGGATGGCCTAGGGGATACCATACGCGTGTCCCTTACCGAAGACCCCATCTACGAAATACCGGTAGCCCAAGCCCTCGCCGACAAAGTATCCTCACAATGGGTAAGCGAAGGAACGTCACCATCCGGAGTGGAAGGGGAAAATCTGGATCCCTTTCAATTTTCCCGCAGGGAAATCGAACCGATTAACCTTCCCGGTTGCTGGACCATGGATTCCCAGACTCCACCTCGGGTCTTTTCCGTGAATCCCGCGTCAGATTACTCCCCTCCACAAGAGGGTTTCCCCGGGGGCATGAAAGCGGAAAATGCCGTAGAGGGCTGGAACGTCAAATTGGACGATTTTTCCGAGTTGGAGCCTTTTTTACGCCAAATAAAGCGCCGACCCTTCGGAAGCGTTCCCCTCCTCGCGGAAGTCGGCCCAGGCTTGGCATCGGGTTGGTGGTTGACCGAAGTGGACCATCCGAGTTCTCCGGTGGTCTTTGTTCTCCGCTTGGAAGACCTTTCCCCCGATTCCCTCCGATCCTGGTTTGCATGGTCAGAAGCCCAAGGACTTCCCCTCGCCCTGGGAACCCACCCCAAGGAACTCAGAGCGCTTGGTCCCTCCTTTTCCGAACTGAATTGGGGCAATAAGATCTTCTACCTTCATGGACGCAGTTGGCCCGGTCATGTTCTGGGGCAGTACCGGGCTCTGGCCGCAACCCTGGAAAGCCTTGGAATCAAGGCCTCCATTTGGATTCGCAATAAGGGAAACTTTTATTTGGAGGAGAGTCCCGGCTTTCTCAACGACCTATTGGAGGCATCCCTGTTGTCGGGCAGCCTGCTTTGTGACGGAATCGGAGATTTCATCAGCGTTGAGTCCGTCGCCCATACGCCCAAGGCAGTCGGACTGGCTTACAATGTTTTGCAGGGGGCCGGGTCCCGCATTTCAAAAACCGAATACGTGGCTTGCCCCAGTTGCGGGCGCACCTTGTTCGACCTGCAAACCACCACCCAAAAAATCAGGGAACACACCGGACATTTGAAAGGGTTGAAGATCGCGGTAATGGGATGCATCGTAAATGGACCTGGAGAAATGGCCGATGCCGATTTCGGCTACGTCGGCGGGGCTCGCGGCAAAGTCAATTTATACGTTGGTAAAGACTGCGTAGAATACCAAGTGCCGGAGGAAAAGGCGGTGGAACGGCTTATCGACCTCATCACAAGGGAAGGAAAATGGACGGAAGCGCCCGCAAAAGCCGCAGGGTGAAAGGTTGCGCGCCCGGTATTCTTTTGACTTTTTCCTGGCCAATTGGCAGGCCGTCCATTCCGTAGTGCCATGAATGGATCAGAGGACCTGGAAAGACCCGATGGAAGATCTCCCGATCAACTGAGGGAAGTAAGTTTCAAAAAAAATATTGCCCCCAACGCAACCGGTTCGGCGCTTTGTTCTTTCGGCAATACCAGCGTAATTTGCGCGGCCACGATAACTAACGGTGTTCCGCGTTGGATGCGGGAAAAGGGCTCCTCCAAGGGTTGGGCCACGGCCGAATACTCCATGTTGCCCTACTCTACCCTGGAGCGCAAGAGACGCGAGGTCTCCAGGGGAAAGCCGGAGGGAAGAACGGTGGAAATCCAAAGACTGATCGGACGGTCCATCCGGGCGGTGCTGGACTTGGAGAAACTGGGAGAGCGCACCTTGTGGGTGGATTGCGACGTGCTCCGAGCCGATGGAGGGACGCGGACCGCATCCATTACCGGCGCCTACCTGGCTTGCAAACTGGCGGTGGAGAAACTGCTCTCCGAGAATGTGATTGAAGAGAATCCTTTTACAGACTCCATCTCTGCTGTTTCGGTGGGGATTTACAAGGGTTGGGAAATCCTGGATCTCAACTATCCCGAGGACCGCGACGCCTCGGTCGACTTCAATGTGGTCATGACCGGGGCCGGACATTACGTGGAAGTACAAGGAAGCGGAGAGGAAGCCATCTTCACCGAGGAACAGCTCCGGAAACTGCTGGACTTGGCCAAAGCGGGTTGCCAAAGCCTGACCCGACTCCAAGCCGAGGCCCTCTGAGGCCACCCACCCCGTTGAACGCATGCGTTTTCAATTGGATTTCCCCGTCATTGTAGACCGTTACAGGTCTCCCGACACCCATCCAGGCTGGTTCCCCAGGCGCTTTCCATCCTTGGCCTATTACCTGAAAATCCTTCCCATCGTATGCAAAGCTTCCAGTTTGGCGAAACGCGGTCTTTACGACGATCCGGCCTGGTGCCGGTCGAGCTATGATATTTTCCAGGCCATCGAAGGGGTAGGAACGAAATGCTCCATCCATAATTTAAAGGCAGTAACCGAATTGACTGCGCCTTTTGTCGTAGTAGGCAATCACATGAGCACCCTGGAAACCTTCCTCCTTCCCTACCTCATTTGTCCCCACCGCAAGTTTACTTATATCGTCAAGGAATCCCTCATCCGTTACCCCATTTTCAAACACATCATGATTTCCCGCAACCCCATCGTGGTGGGGAGGCGGAGTGCGAAGGAGGACTTCGTGCAGGTGATGAAAGAAGGAACCAAACGGATCGAGGCCGGCTATTCGGTAGCGGTATTTCCGCAAACCACCCGCATGACGAAATTCGACCCGGCCGGGTTCAACTCCATCGGGGTAAAATTGGCCAGACGGGCTGGAGTCCCCATCGTGCCTCTGGCCCTGAAAACAGATGCCTGGGGAACCTCCAAATGGTTAAAGGATTTTGGGAGAGTTCGACCCCGGCTCGATGTCCACCTCGCTTTCGGAACTCCATCCTCCATAACATCAACCGGCCGGGAAGAACAAAAAATCATCATCTCCCACATCAAAGAAAACCTTGGCAAATGGAGCTGAAGGGACTAAAAAAGGGGTCAAACGCAAAATGTTAAAATCGTCATCTAGTTTCACCTGAAAGACTGAAGCGAACCAATCAGATTTTAACATTTTGCGTTTGACCCCTTTTTTGCTCTATTGTGTTACCTTCCAATTCACAAATGGCGCAAAAGTCGCCAAGCTTTTCCCCATGAAATTAGCAACACTGCTCCCAAAGGCCTCGCTCCCGTTCTTCATCGCATCTTGTTCCGCCTTTCCCGGCCTGGCATCTGCGACCGAGGATGAACTGCCGCCCCCGCTGACCGATCCGATTCCTCAAAAAATAAAGAAGAGCGAGATAACGGTCGGGGTTATGGACCGATTTCAAATGCCCCGGACAAAAGACGCCCGCAACGGCGGCTCCCCGACCAATGCTTTTGCCCGCATTCAATACCTCAAGCCGGTTGGCGATGGCTCGGGTCGCGTGGCCATCTGTGATCTCAGGGGGCAGTTATACCTGGCAAATCCAAAGGATGGATCGGTTCAACTGTACTTGGATCACAACACCTATCCCATTGCCTTTGATGCATCCATGATGCCCAACGAAACGGGTTTGCTGGGTTTTGCCTTTCACCCGCAATTTTCCGAAGCGGGAAAACCCGGTTACGGCAAATTCTATACTGGCATCAGCGCAAGGTCAGGATCCGGAGAGGCTGATTACCTGAAGGACGACGCTGCCAGCCATGAAAGCGTAATCGTGGAATGGACCGCAAACAACCCGGCGGCAGTTCCGTTTGAGGGCACTCACAGGGAGGTGTTTCGCATAGGGCAATTTGCCCCCAATCACAGCATGGGCACCCTCGCCTTCAATCCGGCGGCAAAACCTGGATCGGCGGACTATGGAAATTTGTATTTCTGCCTGGGAGATGGTGGTTCGGCTTTCGATCCCAAGGACTACGGCCAATCCCTGCAAAGCCCTCACGGCGCCATTCTCAGGATCAATCCGCTCCGGAGATCGGGAGGTCGCGCTTACGGCATCCCCGAGGACAATCCTTTCATTGGCCGCTCGGGTGTCGCCCCGGAAATTTGGGTTTATGGATTGAGACACCCCCAACATTTTTCCTGGGACAAGTCAGGTCGCATGTTTATCGCGGATATCGGACAGAACCAGGTTGAAGAGGTAAACGTAGGGGTTTCCGGCGCCAATTATGGCTGGCGTCTGCGAGAAGGCACATTTTCCACCGGGTTCGATGTCCCCGGTTTAACGGTGGGTCCGGTCTACGATCTTCCACCTCAGGAATCTCAAAACTTCACCGATCCTGTCGCCCAATACGACCATGACGAGGGGAGAGCCATAGGCAGCGGTTATGTTTATGAAGGGACCGGAATCGAGGGTTTGAAAGGTAAATACATCTTTGCCGATATTGTGCTGGGGCGGCTGTTTTACATTAACACGGACAACTTGCAGCCCGGAAAGCCGACCGAAATTCGGGAGTTGAGGCTGTCAATCGAAGGCGAGGAGCAAGACCTGATAGACCTGGTCGGTTACCCGAATACCTACCGGCCGGGCCCGCGAGCCGACGTTCGCCTGGGCGTAGATGAGTCCGGCGAGTTGTACCTGTTGAGCAAAGGCGACGGCCGGGTACGACAGCTCGTACCGGTAGACTAAAAAAGGGGTCAAACGCAAAATGTTAAAATCGTCACCTAGTTTCACCTGAAAGACGGAAGCGAACTAATCAGATTTTAACATTTTGCGTTTGACCCCTTTTTTGCTTTAAATACCCCCCTCCGGATTAAATTTGGCTGTGGAGCCTTCGGGGGCGGAGAGTTCGACTTGCAGGCCGGTATTCCCCCGCTTGGAGCGATCGATGCGGAAGGTCAGCGTCCTCCGGCCTTTTGCCAGGGAAAGCGTTCCAGCGGGATCGGAAACGGCTTGTCCGTCGACCGACAACCGCAGGCCCTTTAACTGATTGATCCGCAGCCGGACTTCGCCATCGGTCAACATTTCCACAAAACCACGAACGTGGACTATGTCTCCCTGATCGAATTCGCTGGAGGGCAACTCTCCGCTAACCAGGCTATAGGCCGGCAACCAGGCAGCCGGATCTGTTGGAGGAATTACGCCATTGGCGGGAGCAATTCTCCACTTGCGAATATAGGGGCGCTCATCGTTGGCAAAGGCGCCGGGATGACCTAGAACGGAAAGGAATTTGGACAAATCGAGAAACTCCTGGCGACTCTTCAACTGGTCGGCAAGTCCTGCCGGCATGAGTGATGGCATGGAATTGCGACGGGCGATATCGGTTGTGGGCAGCCGGATTTCTTCACCGCCCAGGGCGGAATCCTGAATAATGACTTCCTGCTCATTTTCAAAGGCGATGACACCCATGCGTGTGGTCCCGTCCTTCAGGATAAAAAGCATGTTCTCGTAGCCCTCAGAAATTGAAACGTTGGGCTTGAGAATCGATTCCACCATGTAGCTGGTGGCCGCGGCGGATCCAACGGCAACGAGGTTGGGGCCAATAGTCGGCCCAACCGAACCGATGCCATGGCAGGTCATACACGCCACTTCACTCCGTCTGAAAATCCTCTCGCCACGGGCGGCATGGCCGCGGCGGTCCACCTCATTGGAAAGAGCATCAGGGTCTTCCCGCAGGAGTAGAGCGCTCAATGACTCCGGGGTCTTTTCCAGAAAGACTACGTGAAGTCTCTTGGGAAGTTGCCCGGTCCGACGATGATAGGCGGCCACGGCGGACATCACCTTGGGATGAATCCTGACCCCGGCCAGGGCTGATGCCAAGTGGACATCACCTCTTCTTATTCGGGTAAAACGGCGAACCAGAGCCACTGGGTCCGCATGGCCGGGATCAGCGGCCAACAGGTTCGCCACAGCGAGCTTGGCATTGACCATGTCCGCCTCGACAAGACCGAGGACAGCCGAGTAGCGGGTCTCGATATTTCCATCGACAGCTAGCGCATTTAGTGCGTTCAGATACTTGGTTTGCTTCATTTGACCCAAGGCTATGGCCGCGGCAGAACGCACCTTGAAAGAACGACTGCCATCCTCCAGGACGGCCACCAAAGCGTCCCCCGCATTGCGGTATTGCCAGGCTCCCAGACTTGAGGCAACACCGGCCGCGATGTCGTCGTTGGGGTCGTACAGACGGTCGATCAGCCCGTAAAAATACCGGCCGGCTTTAAATTTTCCCTGACTCCCCAGTTTTTGGAGTTCGCTCAGAAGGGCGACCGCCACGGTTTCGGAAGCCTCCCCACCCCGGGCCAGGGCATTGACCAGTATCCGCACCAGCTTGGCGCTCGGAGTTGCCGAAAACCGGCGACTCACTTCATTGATTTCCTCAGACGGCGGATGGTCCGCTTTCAGGATGGCAAGAAGGCGTTTGTCGAGGCCGATGCCGGCCCACTGTTCCACAAAAACGCGGTGCTGAGGATCGCTGAAAACGAGAGCATTTTTCTCCAGAGCTGGAATGAAGTAGGGCTCCAGCGCGGTCATGGTCGATGGTATTGCCGCATCGATAAACCTGTCGCGGTCGTGGTTGAGGACGTTCAGGACGGCGGGCAAGGTTTCCGCTTGGGAAATGTAACCGGCGGAAAGGACCGCTTCCATGCGGGCGCCAGGAAAAGGATCGTCGGCCAGGTGAGCGATCATGCCCACGGGGTCGGAGAGTTGATCGTGCCAATAACGAATCACTCGGGCGGCAGCGGAACGCGCGTGACCGCTTTTGGACTGAATGACCTTGGCAAGTATGGCCTCGCTGGCGCGCTCCACATTTTGACAAGCCCACATGGCCTCGACCAGATGGTGATCGTATTCGGGGGCCTGGGGATCCAGGGAGTCCACCCACTTTTCCGCCGCGGCCTGTACGGCCTCGGGATTGCGCTCACTCAGTTCCTTGCGGGCCTGGTGACGGGTCCATGCCTCCGGGCGGCTCAACCGGGAAACCAGTGAGTCGATGGAGGCTCCCACCAGTTCCGGTTTTTCCGCCAGGGGACGGTCCTTGTAGGTAATTCGCCAGATACGGCCGTGCTCGTGGTCCCGGCGCGGATCGCGAAAGTCATGTTGAGCATGGTTGATAATGGAATTGTACCAGTCCGCCACGTACACTGCTCCATCCGGCCCGATCTTACAGTCAACCGGTCGGAAAGTTCGGGTGTTTGGATGTCATGAGGGGTTCGAGAACCTTTGCCGAGTAGCCGGCTCCGTCCTCGATAAATTCATATCGCACAATCGTCCGGCTCTTGAAGCGACAGGTCAGAAGCTGCCCCTGAATCTCGTCCGGCAAATGGGTTCCGGTAACCAGATCCCCACCGCATTGTTTTTCCGTGCTGATTAGAGGTGGAATGCGCGTATTCTCCTTGAAAGCGCCGGTGCCCGGAGAGAGGTACATGATACGCGGGTTGTTAACCATGAAAGATTGACCCCAGTAATCGAATACGTGGCCCCAGGGATTTCCGCCGGTGCCCTTACAGAAGACTTTCAGTTCTCCCGTGCGTGGATTGAACTGATAGACCCCGCCGTTGTAGTTTCGCACGATGCCGTGCTGTGTTTCCACCTGGGTGTGCAGGAAAATTCCTTCCTGGAAATATATCCATCCTCCCGGCCCCCGACGCCAAGCGCTGATCGAGTGGTGATTGTCCTCGATACCGAAACCGGTAAGGACCAGTTCCTTCACATCGGCAATGTCGTCTCCATCGGTGTCCTTTAAAAAATAGACATCTGGCGATTGACCCACGTAGCATCCGCCGTTGGCCAGCTCAATCCCGGTTGGCAGGTAGAGCCCATCCGCAAAGACGGTCGATTTGTCGGCAACCCCATCATTGTCCACGTCCTCCAAAATGATGATTTTATCGTTTGCGACATCCCCCGGTTTGATTTGCGGGTAAGCCCAGGAACAAGCTACCCAAAGACGACCGCGGGAATCCCAGACCATATGGATCGGATTGGCCAGCATGGGGTCGGCGGCAAACAGGTTTACCTCGTAACCGGGCAACAACTCAAAGTTTTCCAATTGGGAACCCGGATCGTGTTCATTCATCAAATCGAGGTTGGCGCCCCGCAAATTGCTTTCCTTGATACCGCCGGCGTTTTGGGCCGAGGCGGCGCCCAGGCCAAAAACCATAAGGAAAGAAACGATGAAAAACTCCTTCACGGGAAAACAGGTTTGGGGAACCACATTAATTGGTAAGCTTGGTATCGGGGACGAGTTGCCACTGCCGGATTTTTCGTTGAATGCCACCACCTAGGGATGCGTCCTTCTCCTTGCTCATTTGTTTGAACTGTTTGACCTCGGCCGGCAGAGCCCTGCCACTGGGTGAGCTACGGCGTTCACCCACGATATGCACTTGGTTGAGCGCTTTCCAACCGTAGGTAAATTGGGTGTTCTTTTCTATGACACCGGTACGGTATTCCTCCACCTCGGCATGAGCCGGAGAATTGTCAATGGGAACCCCTTGAGCCCATTCCTCGTGGGTGGCGGCGGCGATGGGCTGGCCATCGATTTCCAAGGTGTATTCGCCGGGAGGAAGGTTCTCAATGGTCAGCCTGTCGCGAAATTTGGCAAGGGCCTCGGGAATGTTCATTTGAGGCGGCGGCAAGGAAGGGCCCGATTTTTCCTCAACGGAAATTGAAAGGTTCTGTCCTTGGATTGAGAATCCGTAAAGCTCTACGCCATTGGAACTGACCGCACCGGTGTTGGCATCGATATGCAATTGCCATGACTTGGCCTTCTTCGAATTCACGCCCATAAGCTTTTCGAAGATGATATTGCTCACGGCCCAATAGCCAAAGCCATTCAGGTGGATTCCGTTCACGGTGAATCGAGACCCGTCCGGATCTTCGAACAAGGCGCTGGTAGGTGTGTAAAGATCGACAAAGGGCAACTTCGCATTCTTTGCCACTTCCCTCATGGCCCGGGAATAGGTTTCAAGGTCGAGATTGCGGCTCTTCCAGTCCGGAGTAAGGCCACCCAGGTTTTCACAGGCGATGGGAGAAAGGAGAATCAGCCGCACATCGGAATGACCATTGTACTGCTTTCCATTGTGAGATTCTATAAAGGCATGAAGGTCTTTCCTGAAATCCTCGATTCCGGCATCGCCCGCGAAAGATTCACCCATTCCGAAACAGGCCATGATGACGTCCGTCTCGTGCTCATCGAGGGTGGATTCCTCGGTGGGAAAATTGGTCGGTCGATTTCGTACCGTGAGGGTGTCCCCTCCCCAACCGAGATTGCGCATGGAGACCGGGTCATCGGTAAATTCATTCAATAGCAACGTCTCCAGATAACCGTGGTTTCTAAGTTGGTCTGCAAAAGTGTTGCCGACAATGGCGATGTGATCACCGCCCTGAATCGGAGCTGCGCAGACCCCGGCTCCTGCCATCAACAACAAACCAAATACAAGCGAGCGTAGTAAGACGGGGATCCTCATTGTCTAGGTTTTTTGTCTACCCGTTCTATTTCCCAAGTTGAGATGGTGGCATCTGCCTTGGGCAGCGGTTTGCCCGTCATCCAACACACGCTGTTGATCAGCATTCGGTTGAAGGACGCTTCGGAAAAGTCACCGGGGTGACCCAGGGAAGTGCCAAACACCTTGGCGCCCCATTCATTTTCCCAGACCCAGGCCACAATGTCGGCTTCGCTTTCATTTACCAGCATGGAGCCAAATTCCCTTTCCAGCAACCTTTCCTTGCCATAACCCACGCCTGTGAGCAGAGGGGCGCAACCGCTTTCCAAACGTGTCAGATAAAGTGTCCCTTTCGATACCCATTCCGTTTTGGTCACGTGGGTCATGATCGGATGTTTGAGGTATTTTTTCACCACCGAAATTTCAGTCGCGCTTTGCTGGTGCACGACATAGGGACCACCCAGCACGCGTCTGCCAAAACCAAGGTTCCATTCATAGCGGAGATGCCCCTTGGGATATCTGAAGGAGTGGTTCGCCGTGCGAAGTCCAATCACCGGTTTTCCGGATTGGATGTAGTCCTCGATGGGCTGCCATTCCTCATCCGGCAGTTTCAAGAACCGGCAAAAGAAAATCGCCACGTCCGCATCCGCCAGCGCTTCAATTCCAGGGAGCACATTCGTCGTCTTTTTCTCCGGATCCCCCTCCCCCATCACGACCGTGGTTTCGAAGCCGAAGCGTTCCAATTCCTCCGCAAAAACGGGCATGGTCAACTCCGGCGAGTAATGCAAAGTCCCGACCACGAGCACGACATGAGGCTTGTCATCGGCAGCTCCAATACCAACTGACAACCAACCAAAAACGACGGCTGACAATATCACTTTCAATAATTTTTTCATAGGGTATTTCAAATTGAAATCCATCCGGACGAAGCGTTAACTTACCCCTACTTTCCGATTTACTCTTTCCACTTGGCGTCCTCGGCGCCTTTTCCTCATTTTCCGTTATTCCAGAGGATGTGAGTGCCGCTTTTTCCGGCGACTATGATGTCCTTCCAGCCGTTGTCGTCGAGATCATGGACGCGAATTTGCAGGCCGATGCCGGGACCTTTTCCTGCGGGAGCCTGGGATACGAGGTGCTTCACCCACGTTCCGTTCTCCGGATTCCAGTCATAGTATTGAATGGTGATTTCGTCATTTGCGCCAGGGTCTCTTCCCGAATGGCCGTAATACCGCTTCCCCGTGATGAGTTCGGGCTGACCATCGTTATCGACGTCGTCCCAGGCCAGGGCATGGCCCTGGGAAAACTTCTTGTCGATGAGGCGCTGGCGCCAGGTGGTGGAGCCGTCGGACTGTGGCTCAAGTTGTTCGTACCAGTAAAGACCATAGTTGTGCCCATCCCCCCAGACGATGTCGTTTCTGCCATCCTCGTTGAGGTCGAGAATCAGAATCGGGCAACTGGCGTGGGGCAGGTCGAAGTCGTGGTGGTACTTCCAAGGGCCGGAAAATGGGCCGGTAGCGGGTTGCTCATACCAACCGGCTTGGAAAACGATGTCCTGCTTGTCGTCGCCGTTGAGATCGCCAAAGCCAATTCCGTGACCGTTGCCACTATTGGATACGATGTGTTTCTTGGCGGTGACCATTCCGTCCCCGCCACGGAGGAGGCGGAAGATCTGCATGGGGTTTTTTTCGTTCCAGGAATTTGCGATGAACTCGGGAGTTCCGTCACCGTCGATGTCATGGAGAAAGCTCGCTTCATTGTGGAAGGAGCCAGTATCGGCGAGCAGGTGAACGGGCCAGTGACCCTCATCGTAATTACCGGGCCCCGGGTTCTCAAACCAATCCAGGTTCTGTAGGGTGAACCCGCCGGATATGACGTCGAGATCCCCGTCGCCGTCCATGTCGTAAAGGTGCTCGGAACAGTTCTGCATGTAGTCGTCTCTGAAGGGCTCGACCTTGCGGAGCGGGCGCTGCTTGAAGTCGGGGGCCTGATACCAGAACTCGCCCGAGGTGATGTCCAACTTGCCATCGCCGTCGATGTCTCCCACCGCGATGCCTTCATTGTAGTCCTTGTGGAGTTGTTGCACGCGCCACTCGAGTTGCGGTTTTCCCGATGGTTGGGCGGTGGCCCGGAAGGAGAAGGCGAGAACAAATAGGATGAGGAGTCTCATTTTCATGGGGCGATGTGTTGGTTGACTTGATATTGAATGTCTATCGAATTAAATCAGAATCTCAGTGACCACCCGGCGTTTCTCGACCCCGGTAAGGCGGGAGTCGAGCCCTTGATGGCGGTAGGCGAACCGCTCATGATCGATACCGAGGGTGTTTATCTTTATCATTACCACATAACTGGAGAGGTCATCGTTAAGGGCTCCCAGGCCGTAGGCTACCCTGGCGCCCATGCTGGGGCGACCCAATTGTTGTCTCCGGGTTGGCCGGAATCGAGGGGGCTAAAGGCCAGGAAAGCTAAAAGAGGTATACGATATCTCATCGATCGGTTCATGAGCTACTGATTTTCCTATCCGACTTTGACGAGTTTGCTCACCCGCCCCGTCACGACCCATTCGGCAACGAAAATATTGCCCTCGGCGTCAAAGCAGGCGTCGTGGGGATGGACGAATTTGCCTGGTTCCCACAGGTTGCGCTTTTTTCGCACGCTAAAATTCCCTTCCAGGACCTTGGCCCGCCAGGCCTGATCGTCTCCAAGGTGGGCGATGACCTCGTTCTGCAGGTTCAAAAGCGTAATGCGCGCATGCAAGTCGGGGACCAGCATGAGGTCGCCCTGAACATCGATGTCCGCCGGAAAGAGGAAGCCACCTTGTGTCTTGAGATGCTTCCCGTCCATGCCGAACCACTGCAGACGCTTATTGGCGCGATCGGCGACGACGAGTTTCGGCGTCCCGTCTCGATCGTCCAGCCATTGGCCGTGCGGCGTTTCGAATTGGCCGTCTGCTTCCCCTTTGCCTCCTATCGCTCTGACAAAACGGTCATTTTTGTCGTACTCGAATATCCAATTGCTGCCATAGCCGTCTCCGAGATAGTAACCGCCATCGGGCCGGAAGCTGGCGTTGGTAGGTCGGAAATTGACCTTCTCGCCAAGTTTGTCGCTGGCTTCTTCCAATTCCTCGCGACCCTTTTTCCAAACTACTTCGCCTTCCAATGAAATCTTTGTAAAAAACAGCGAAGGATCGCTTGGCGAGAGATAGGCGAATTCCTGATTTCCCTCCTTGCGGATATCGATGCCGTGGCCTTTGGCCGCTGGTTTGCCGTCATTGCCTATTGTCTGGTGGATGCTCCCGAGCGATTTGATGATTTTCCCATCGGGGTCGAAAACGAATATCGAGCCGGGATGACCATAATGGGTAACGTAAACGAGTCCCTCCGCATCAATCGATACGCCGTGTGAGGCCCCGCCATAGGTATGGTTGCCGGGAAGGCTGTCCATCCCCCAATCGTGATAAACTTCATAGGTATGTTCCCCACTGCCGACGCGAGGACGCTTGGACCCGGACTTGTCGATAGCATTCAAGATGTTGGGTCCTGCCACGGCAGCCGAGGCTACCGCAGTGGATTTTAAAAAGGAGCGGCGGGAAAGTTTAGCATTTGGGGTATTCATAAATGAGGGGCTGGGTACGGTTGACGGCGGTTTCTTTGTGGATGGAACATTCAATTTGTCCGATGTCTGGCCTTCTCGCAAACTCGAAAACGAATTGCGGGGTAGAATGTTCATGCATTGTGAAACCCCGTTGGGGTTCGGTCACATGGGTGATGGGAGCGCTGGCGCGCCTAGCGTTCAGAGGTCAGAGTTCAGTGCAGAGTGGCGGGGCGCCGTTGGCGCCTAACGGCCTCCAAGCAATCGCGGCGCAAAGCCGCTCGAATTTGGCCGGATTGAAAACCCGCCCTTCCCTTTGTGTATTCTGTGCTTTTTGTGGTTATTCCTTATCGGCGCTCATCCGTGTAATCCGTGGCTCTTATTCGATCAGGATCACAATCAAGAACTCCTGCAATTTCTTCCTGAATCATTCCGGCAGTGCAAAAGCGATTACCGCATCTCCCGACCGAACCGGTGTTTTTGGACTCCCTCCCGCACAGATAACGACATACTGTTTTCCATTCATCGGAAAGGTCCTCATCCGTGAATCCTTGCCGGACCAGTGGCGGAGGCAGGAGCGGAACGGGCTGGGTCGGCCACCAGGTGATACAATGTAAAGGCAGCCATCGATCATCAGGGGATTGTTCTGAAATGCGGATCGATCGGTGTGATCCCTCGTGTTATACCGCCAAACCGGCTCCAGCAGATGGACGTTCTCCTTATTTATCTGGTCCAGCTCCGAATATTGATTGGCCCCTGAGTCACCTCGGTAGATACCCCAATCGCGGTAGTTGTTAAATTCGCTGAGTTTTTGAACGGTCTCAATTTCTCCGTAGCCAGCGACAATACAAACGAGCAAAAGACAGGACAAAATCAGCCTCATGGAATAGTAGACGAGAGGGTTAAGCAGAGAACCGATTCATTTCTGACATGACAAGACACTAGTTCCGGCCGGACATGCCGCCGCTGAAGCGCGTCAAGTCATAACGCATTTCACAGGGTATTGCTTCAGTTTCTTGTCGCGTGTTATTAATATGAGGCCTTCATGCAGGGCCTGGGCCAGAAGCATTCGGTCAAAGGGATCCTGGTGATAGGAGGGTAGCTCAACCATGCGAGATCCGTGCGTATAAGTAAGCGGTAGATCCTGAAACCCGCGTTGTTCAATTTCTTTCTCCAGGCCCGGCGGCGCCTCCAGTTTACCCAAAGCCTGTTTGATGGAAATTTCCACGCTGCTGACCGCGCTGACAAACACGGAGTATTTCGGATCCTGAATCAGTTGCCTCGCTTCACGGCTCAGGGCATTCGGATTGCCCAGCGCCCAGAGAAATACGTGTGTATCCAACAGGTAATTCATGCGCCCGAGAATATCCGGTCAATTCGGGGGTCTTCCTCGTCAAAGTCTTCCCCTACCCTGATCCGACCCTCGTAACCTCCCAGTGGGCGCTGCTCTTTGCTTGGAGCATAAGCAGTTATTTTCGCCAGAGGTTTGCCATGTTTGCCCAAAATGAACTCCTGTCCTTCAGCAGCTTGGTCAATCAATCGCGACAGGTGGGTTTTGGCTTGCTGGACATTCACTACTTTCATGAATAAAACCTGGTCTGGTCTGGTTTAAATGTCAAGGCCCTTAAAGCATCCATAGCGGCTTCGCCTTCATCGGTGTTAAGAACACCATCACCATCCCCATCTTATTTCTCCGGAACGCTCAAGCAGTTCCCCACCGAGTTAACCTCCGCGCTGCGTAAAACGATTACGAAAGGAATCTCGGGCGGCCTCGATCCTATGTTTCCGGATAGCCTTGCGGAGTTCTCTGAATTCCCCTTGGTCCGCGGGGATTACTTGCAAGGTTATGCTTCCCATTTCGTCCTCGGATTCCCTTCCCCATCTGACGCGTTTCGGCGGGATATTGGGATTGTTGAAGTTGCCTTCGGAGTTATCCCAAACGACCTCAGCGTCCAGTCGAGTTCCGGCGGGAAGCGAAATGTAGTCCTTAAACCTATAGCTTTCTTGCCAGGAAAAGTCCCAATCCGGAATAGACATCAATTCCTTGATGGCGCCGCCGGGCAGAGTCGCCGTCATCTTCATGCTCTTTCCCAGGTAGTGGGCATGGGAGCTGATTCCAAACGCTTTTACGTCTACGGGAAGAACGAAAGAATCACTTTTCACATAGTGGCTATCTCCTGCCGGGATGTCGATACCTGCCCGGGCTCCGAATGCAGGCGGTAGCTGAATTCCAGTAAATCGCATCTTTGGTGGTTCATCCGCGAAATGGAAACCGACGGTCGAAATTTCGGTCTCCTCCTTGCCCGAAGGGTGAAAGTGCGTAGACAGAATCAAATCGGCATCCATCGGAAGATAAAGCGCCAGACCGTCGGGAAGCTTCTTTGGATTGCCCCCGAGAGCCCATCCGCCGAGGGAACCATTTCTCACCTGACCTCCTTCCATGGTTTGAAAACCAGGAACCGGATCCTCATCATCTCTCTTCTTAGCCTTCCCGCTCGTATCATAGAAGAAAAGAGAATGATGTACCACGGAACGAACGCCGGGTCGAAACTCGATGGCTTGAATCCACTTGTCCTCATCCAGGTTGAGCGGGATCACAAAGTTCCGATAGATGTCCGGCCCTTCCGCATAAAGCGTGTAGGCTTCTTTCATGCTGACCACCAAGTCTGGTTCGCCAAGTTGCCAACCCTCCGTAAACTCAGGCAGACCCGGGAGCTTTGAAGCATCTCCTTCAGCCATTCCGCTTTCAACCCAGTCCCCGATCAACTCGATTTCCCTTTCGCTCAGTGCGCGATTGTCCTGAAATTCAAAATCCTTCGATCGCGCATGCCAGGGAGGCATGTAGCGATCTTCAACCACACTAAGAATCAGCTCCCCACGCTTTTGCACGTCTCGGTACCTCATCAATGAAAACGGAGCGGCTTCCTTGGGCCTATGGCAGGAGGAACAATTTTCGAAAACGATGGGTGCGATATGCTCGCTGAAAGTAATGGTTCCGGTAGATTCCTCCGCCTGCCCACTGAGTGAACCGCTTGGAATTACAGCTGCCGCAAGAGAGCAAATAACGATTTGTTTCATAATTGTGGGCATATGCAAATTACAGATTGGGAATATGGCACCCAACAGCCTGTGTTCTCGCCACCGGGATTTCTCGATTATCTTTTATCGCGCCCAGCGCTTTCCTCAAGTCTTGCTCGGTAATCACACGGCGTCGATCTCCTAGAGCAGGATACATGTTGTCGATCCTTCCTCTATAGGCGATGACTCCATCCGATAGCGCCACGACAGCCTCTGGCGTCACTGAGGCCCCTGCAGCCTTAACCAACGTATGGCGCCTATCGGCTATAGCCACGTATCCCGTCAGCCTAAAGTCTTTCATGTGTTTCGCTACAGCCTCATCAGATACATCCGGATCGACATAGACTAGCATCAGTTTGAAGCCTTCAGGTTCGAACTCCGATTTCAATCTAGCCAATTCCGGAGCATAGGCATTCGATATTGGACAGTCCTGAGTCACGAAAAGGAGCACAACCGCTTTGGCATCTCCGGTCCTGAAGGGAAAGCGTTCGCGCCCATCCATATCTTGGATTGAGATCGATAAATCTCCAATGGCATCAGGTAGGGGGTTCTCCTCCGCTTTCGAGACTTGGTTCAGGCCTGAAAGCAATAAACAGATGGAAAGGCCGATTGACTGAGGATTATTGAAAATTCGCATGTCCGATATCGATTACATACTCCCTACCTATAACCCCTGAACCACACGATTGGTTACACGGGGAAAACAAAAAGGGGGTAAACGCATAGATTCCAGGTTCGCCGTAGAGAATAATATCGACTTCAAAACCCCCACGGGACCTCCAACAATAGATTTCGTAGGAATTATTCCGACACGAGTAGCATGCTCGAAGCGGATTATCATCGCTGAGCACCTTCGCTTAACGAAAATATCCATTAACTAACGGGGCAAAGGTCAGGGAAATTCCGGCAATCTGTCGCCAAGGCTTTTTCTGTTTCTCTGTCCAGTTACAATAGATGATCACTTCGATGGGCCCACACAAAAACTCATCGTTCAATTTCTGCACATGGGCTTGGACATGCTCATTATCGAGGTGCACTTGAAGGTCTTCATAGTTTTCAAAAACTTCAAGCCAACGGTAGACGACCTCCCGGTCATCTTCGGAAACCTTCGTTTGAACGTGAATCAAGTTCCCGGGTTCCGTTTCCTTGACCTTGACGTCCGTCTCCTTTGAGAGCTGCTCATAATCTTCGGCCTTGTCTTTGTGGACGCGTTCAAATGCTTCGAGAAAGAATAATGACATTAGATTCTCCTTTTATCTTTGATGAGGTGATTTCCTAAAAGGTTGGCGCATCCCGTCGCAGGAGTCCTTCCGCTTTGAGCTCTGCCCACAACTCTGAGGGGATTTCCTCTTGAAAATAACTCAGATCCTCTTCCACTTCACGCGGATGCAGGGCTCCGGGAATGACCGTGGTCACGCAGGGATGGGCCAGGGGAAATTGAATGGCCGCAGCCGCCAGTGACACGTTATAATCATGACATACTCGTTCGAGCTGCCTGGCCTTTTCAATAATCCGGGGAGGCGCAATCTCGTAGACATACTTCGCGTCTTGGGAGGGACCGGTGACCAGGATCCCCGAGTTGAACACGGAGGCCAGGATAATCCCGATATCCCGTTCCCGGGAAAGGGGGAGGTCCTCATCCAAAGCTTCCTGCTCCAACAGGGTATAATGTCGAGCCAGGATGAAGAAATCGAGATCGAAGTTTTCCAGGAACCAGGGGATCGCGCCCATTTCATTAATCCCGGCTCCGATGGCACGAACTTCACCCGTCGAGCGCAGTTCCTCAAGTGCCCGCCAGCCGCCCTTGGCCAGTTGATCCCGAAAGGCTTGTAGTCCTTCTCCGTGGTGAAGGACCTCCAGGTCATGAATCACCAACAAGTCGATGTGGTTCAGCCGCAGTCTTTGCAGACTGTCCTCATACGAACGCATAATTCCATCATAGCTGTAGTCAAAGACATGATCATAGGGAAGTCCTCCCTTGAACCAGGGGGCTTTGAAACCTTCTCTGACGGCAGGAGCCCGGAGGATGCGTCCCACCTTTGTAGAAAGGACAAACTCATGTCGCGGTTTTTGATAGAGAAAATTCCCCACCCGATGTTCGCTCAGGCCCCATCCGTATAAGGGTGCGGTATCGAAGTAGCGTACACCATGATCCCATAGTGTCTGAAGAGTGGCATGCGCATCCTCCTCGCTCACCAGAGTAAAAATATCCCCCAGCGAGGCGGTCCCGAACCCGAACTGCGTCAACTCTATCTCCGTGCGACCGAGCTTTCTCGTCTTAGTTGGATTCATATATTTCCGACTTTCGAGAAGGCGCCTATCTAATCCTCATTTCCCGTTATTCCAGATGATGTATGTGCCGCTTTTTCCGGGGGCGATGACGTCCTTCCAGCCGTTGCCGTCGATGTCGCCCACGGCAATGCCTTCGTTGTTGTCCTGATGGAGTTGTTGCAAGCGCCATTTGAGTTGCGGTTTGCCTTTTGGTTGGGCGGTGGCGCTGAAGGCGAAGGCGAGCGCGAGAACGAATAGGATGAGAGGTGTGAGTTGCATATCTGGAATATTTGAGGTTAGAAATCGGTATATTTCTGATGAAACCACATAGAACACAGAGGGGGAAGAGGGCTAAAAGCTAAAGGCTGAAGGTTTAAAGCTAAAGGTGCTGAAGTTAATCGTGATCGTGATCGTGATCGAAAGAAGATGAACTGCAGACCACACAGATAAGCGCAGATTTGGTACATAGCCACAAAAAGCACAAAAATCGCAAAATTCCTCATTCCTCATTCGCGCTCTGGCGCCTTTTGTGGAACCCCGTTGGGGTTCGGTCATTTTGGTGATAGGTAACCCAGAGTGCGCTGCGCGACACTGGGCTCTGGAGTTTAACGCCTTTGGCGTAATTGCCAGATGTTTGATGAGACGGGCTTTCAGCACTTACCTATCCAATTACCGTAAAAATTGGGGGACAGGAATGTCCCCCCTCCGTTAACTCCTGTTCCGGCAAAGCCGGATCCCTTAGCGTGCTTGGCGAGAGTCGTTTCCTTGATGCTGGGTTCACGGTTTTGCGTTTAATGACACAGCTTATACTTCGCATCGATCTGGTCGGTCTTGCGATGGAAATTCATGCGGCGTTCTTCCGTGGAAGGTTCTGTTTCCAGCCAGGTATCCACAATTTCCTTGGCCAGCCCCTCCCCGGTATATCGCATGGAGAGCACGAGCACATTGGCATTGTTTGCCAGCTTTGAAATTTTTGCAGAATAGTTATCTACGCAAAGCGCCGCGCGCACGCCGGGAACTTTATTGGCGATGATGGTCACACCGGTGCCGGTATTGCAGAAAAGGAGACCAAAATCCGCTTCACCGGAAGCTACCTTTTCGCTGACCTCGTGGGATGAGTCGACGTAATCGGCATCCTCTCCCTTGAGCGCTCCGCATTTAATCAGGTCGATTCCTTTATCTTCCAGGTGCCTGGTTATGGATTGGGTTATGTATGGAGTGCTGTCGCCTCCTATCGCGAATTTCATGATACTAAGGTTCTTTCGTGGCTACTATAACTGGTTTCCCAGGACAGACAATGGGTCAATTGCCTAATCGAGAGATTCAATTAATTCCGCTATACCCTGACCGATCAGATGCGGAGAATCCTCCTGAAGGTAGTGGATGCCGATCACGGTTCTCTCCTGTTGATTGGGCCAGGATCGGCAAAATTCCCGCTGCCGTCCTGTCAGGATGGAACCCGGATAGGCATTGAGAAATAACTTCGGCACCTGACTGGTCGACAGCCATTCAGCGAAGCGGTTCACCATGTCGACAATATGTTGGGGTTCACCGCCGATGGGGCAGGACCTGGCAAAATCATAGGTTGGTCTGCGAGACTCGCCCGGCTCGTCATACCGTTCGCGATAGGTTGCCCATTCCACCTCCGTCAAATTGCGGATCATACGCGTTTCGATCGTATCGATAAAGAGACCATCCCGCAAGGCCATGTCCTCACCCATGGGTGATTTAAACTGCTTGAACAGGTCCTTTCGAACCTCCGGCCAGTCTTCCCATTCCAACGGGGTAACCAGGGTCTCCATATAGGTGATACTCTTTACCCGTTCCTGGTTGCGATAGGCCCAATCGAATCCGAGAGGACCGCCCCAATCGTGCAGGACCAGGTGGATGTTATCACCGAGATCCGTAGCCTCAAACCAGGCATCCAAGTATCGGGCCTGGTCCGGAATCAGGTACGTTCCCGATGGAATGTCTCCCGATTTTCCACAGCCCATCAGATCCATGGCCAGGCAACGTCCCAGGGATTCCACGTAGGGAATAATATTGCGCCATGCGTAGGAAAAGGTGCCGTTCCCATGTATGAAAACAATCGCATCCCCTTCTCCAACATCGATGTAGGACATCGTGCTATCCAATACGGGGATAACTTTTCTATCGTAGGGGTCGACTTCTGAAATCTTAGGCCTGGGCATTTTCGGTATTCCTTTCTTTAGTTGGGTAAAATGAGCGGTCAGTATCAACTTGGATTGAGGGTCAATATCCTTCGTTAAGGCAGAGTTGTTAATACGGTTTTTGCCGTTTAACAAACACAATTGAATCCACTTGATGCCCAGACAAAGTTAAGCACTGTTACGTGTAACAGAGAGTATCAATGAATCTTTGCAACGTCTGCGGGCCGATTACGTAGGTGTTTATCAGATACACGATGTCGAATGCGGGACTAATGAGCAGATCGATAGTGCTCGGTATCAAATTCTCAATTTATTGACCCTATAGCTTAGACGTGTCCTACCTCGGAGAGAAAAAGGTGCCTGGTGGCCCTCGCGGTCTTCAAAACCGTTGTCTGTCTGTCGAACAGGCAGAGGTAGGTTCGATTCCTACTCTCTCCGCCAAGATAAGGTTATCAACCCGAGAAATACTGAAATTTCGTCCAAAGCATTGAATAAAACAACCTCATCCGCCCATCCACCTCTTACCCAATTCAGCCACGGCGCCGGCTGCGGGTGTAAAATTGCCCCGTCCGTTTTGCGGGACATCCTGGAAGCTTCCGGAAGTCCGACGGCTCCCCACGCTGCGTTGTTGGTGGGAAATAATACCTGTGATGATGCCGCCGTCTACAAAATCAATGACAAGGATGCCGTCATCAGTACAACGGATTTTTTTATGCCTATCGTAGATGATCCTTTTGATTTTGGACGGATTGCTTCGGTTAATGCTATCAGTGATGTCTACGCCATGGGCGGGAGCCCGCTTATGGCGATTGCGATTCTTGGCTGGCCCATCGATGAGTTGAGCCCGGAGGTGGCCGGCAGTGTATTGAATGGAAGTCGCAGTGTGTGCAGGGAAGCGGGAATACCCCTTGCTGGAGGTCACAGTATTGATTCCCCCGAGCCTATTTTTGGCTTAGCGGTTACCGGACGGGTCGATTTGGATAAACTGAAACGGAACGATACTGCTGAAGCAGGCTGCAAGCTCTATTTAACCAAGCCTTTGGGGGTGGGACTGATCACGACGGCGCACAAGCGAGGTTTGGCGAGCCTGGAAGATCTGGAAGCGGCCAAGCAAAGTATGCTGAGCTTGAACCGTATCGGCGTCGACCTCGCCGGGATTGAAGGGGTAAAAGCAATGACGGATGTCACAGGCTTCGGCTTGCTTGGACACCTGGTTGAAATGTGCCGTGGCAGCGACGTCAGTGCTCGGATCCATAAGGAAAGCCTTCCGGTTTTGCCTCGGGTCAAACAGTATATCGAGCAGGACTGTATCCCTGGCGGAACGGAGCGCAATTGGGCGAGTTTCGGGCATCACGTCAGTGATTTGACAGATATGGAGGTAGCTTTGCTGGCAGATCCACAAACGAGTGGGGGATTACTCGTTGCCGTGAGCGATGATGACGCTTTCCTGCAGGTTGTAGATAACCATGGTTTAACGCTTTCTTCGATAGGCGAACTGCTTCCTCAAAACGAAACTCTGATTACGGTTGTTTAAAAACACATGCCTGCATGAAGCAAATGGAACACCCGAATCGCGCTATTCCCTCGGTGGACAAACTCCTTGGAGAGGTGGCGGATCATTCCCTTCCGCGGCCTATGGTTTTGAATTTGATTCGCGAGATATTGGAGGCCATAAGGAAAGGTCCCGAACCTGCCGATCCGGAGGCAATCCTCGCGCAAGTGAACACGGCATTGAAATCACTGGCGGCGTCCCGTATCCAACCCGTCATTAATGCGACTGGTGTTTTGATTCACACCAACTTGGGTCGAGTCCCAGTGGCGTCTCCCGCACTACGGGCAAGTGGGGAAATTGCGCGCCAGTATTCCAATCTGGAGTACGACCTGCCTGTAGGACAACGCGGCAAACGCGGGAATTATGTCGAGGGCTGTTTAGCTCAATTATGCGGGGCCGAAGCGGCTGCAGTCGTCAACAATTGCGCCGCTGCCCTGGTGTTGGTTTTGAAAGCTTTGATGGAAGGAGAAAGGAATGAGGTCCTTATTTCAAGGGGCGAACTGATTCAAATCGGCGGAGGCTTTCGCATCCCGGATATGTTGAATGCGGCGGGAGCTCAATTGCGGGAAGTCGGCACCACCAATCGGACGAGTCCGAACGATTACCGCAGCGCAATTTCACAAAGGACGGCTCTAATCCTTCGTGTGCACAGAAGTAATTTTGTAATGTCCGGTTTTGTCGAATCCCCTTCCCGAACAGCATTGACCGGACTGGCCCAGGAAGCCGGGGTAGCGCTGTTTGAAGATCTGGGGAGTGGGGCTTTGGTGGAATCCTCCAGGTGGGAAGGCCTTCCACGTGAGAGCATGCCGCGGGACGCAATTGATGCAGGAATCGATGTCGTTTGCTTTAGCGGCGATAAATTAATGGGGGGACCTCAGGCAGGTTTGATCGTAGGGCGCGAAAGCATCGTCACAAAGGCAAAGAAGCACCCGTTTTATCGAGCAGTTCGCTGTGACAAGATGATTCTTGCTACGCTGCAAACGGTGGTCGAAGCCTACTTGGGATCCTCTGATCCAGCGGATGAAATCCCGCTTTTTCAGATGCTGAACCAATCCATGGAACGTTTAAGGCAACGGGCGGAAAACATGGTAGCCGCATGGGGTGGAAGAAACGGGCAATTGACCATTGTGGAGCACGTGGCCAAGATCGGTGGGGGCGCCTTGCCGGCAGCGCTGGTGCCTTCACTTGCATTATGCCTGAAAGTAGCAAGGGTGAGTCCCGATGCTCTGGCAGCCCAGTTGCGATCCAGCTCTCCTCCGATCATCGGCATAATCGAAAAAGACACTTTAATATTCGATTTGAGAACGGTCTTTCCTGAGCAGGATGACGCTTTGTTAAATGGCTTACTTTCCTTAAACGAGTAGGCGGGTGGAAACTACCTCAGTGTGATGAAATCCCACGTCCTCATACTGGCCGGACATGTCGATCATGGGAAAACGGCATTGGTTAAAGCCTTGACGGGAATAGATCTGGATCGCTTGCCCGAGGAGAAAAAACGAGGCCTTACCATTGACTTGGGCTTCACCGGTTTGAAACTTTCCAAGGGTCGGTTTGGCTTGGGAATTATCGATGTGCCGGGCCATGCCGACTTCGTCAAAAACATGGTCGCTGGAACGGGAGGGGTCGATATAGGACTGGTGGTTGTGGCCGCAGACGATGGTTGGATGCCCCAGACTGAAGAGCATTTTCAGATTTTAACCTATCTGGGAGTTAAGCGTTTGGTTGTAGCGGTCAATAAATCGGACCTGGATCGGGAGTTGACCGCTTTGACGGCGGAGCAAGCGAAAGAGCAATTGGCGGGGACGGCTTATGCGGATGCCCCGATCATCCTCACCTCTGCGCTGCACCGGGAAGGGCTCAACTCCTTGCGGGCTGCTTTGGTGGAAACCCTTGATGGCCTACCTGAGCCGGATAATTTCGGTCGCGTCCGTTTTTATATAGACCGTGTCTTCACCGTTTCTGGTCAAGGAAGCGTAGTGACAGGCACACTACAGGGAGGAACCCTGCAGGAGGGGCAATCAGTGCGGTGGTTTCCTTTGAAGGAAATCCTGCGTGTTCGTTCTCTGCAAAGTCACAGCCGGAAACTTTCCCAAGCAGGCCCTGGCACACGGGTGGCAATCAACCTGGCGGCGGTCCATGGCAACAAACACTCCCTTGATAAATTAGCCCGCGGTCAATTGCTGACCGATTCAGGCTCGATGGAAGAAAGTCAGGTCATTGACGTTCTACTTTATCGGTCCGGCCGTACCGATCATGTGCCCAAAATGGGGCTTCGTCCTCTTAGACATGATACCCGCGTACGCATTCATATCGGGAGTAGCAATATCGCTGCGCAATTGATTTTGATAGAGTCATCTCAATTGCTTCCAGGCGAACAGGCTTTGGCGCGCTTGAAGCTCGAGAGACCATCCGTATTTTTGCTGGGAGATCGTTTCATCGTTCGCGACTGGTCGGAACAAACCACTTTGTGTGGAGGCGCCGTTTTGGACCCGCAGCCCCCAAGAAACAGGTCTCCAAGGAGAGGATTACAGAAGGTTTATTTAAAGGCGTTGGCTAACGGTTCACTCACACCGAAAGAGTTTCTAATTGCCTTGGTTAAGCGCGATTTTTGCCTGAACCGGATACAGGTTGAATGGCGCTTTCCGGTTTCCAAGGAAGCATTTGCCGCGCTTTGTTTGGTCGAGGAAGAGGCCGGTTTTTTGCACGTTCGCGGCGATTGGTTAGTCGAGAACGAATATTGGGAGCAAGGGCTGAGGTTTATAAAAAAAATGATTCATGGGCATCATAAAAAGGAACCTCAGGAAGCCGGGCTATCGCTGTCCTCTTTAAAGAATCAATTCAATCGAGATCAAAAAGAGATGCCCGTTCATCTCTATTTTGAGACGCTTGCTAATGACGGCTACCGGATCGAAGACGCCTTCATTCGTGACCAAAACCATTTACCTCTATTGACGGCGCAGCTCCAGGAAGTGGAAGCCAAACTCCTGAAAGCCTTTTCAAGGGACGTGGAAAGACCCGTCGAAATCGCCCAGGATGCCAATGATCAAGTGAAGGTGATTCGTTACCTTTCGCAAAACAAACGCGTCATGCCGGTCGGTAATCGAGCTTATCTCCTCAAATCAGCCTATGATAAGAAAATAGAGCGGGTGAAATCCTATTTGATTACAAAGGGATTAGCTCGAGTGAGCGAAATCAAAAAGGCTGCCAAGTTATCCCGGAAATACCTGGTCCCGTTTCTTGAATCTCTCGATAAGCAAGGCATCACGGTTCGCCAAGGGAATTTGAGGAGTTTGGGACCTGAAACAAAAACGATCACGACACCAGGAGGTAGCTAAAAACAACTCAATTTCCTAACAGGAGGAAACGGAGAGAACGGAGAATTAGGATTTTAATTTTTTTCCTTTCTGAGTTACACAAGGCAATTAGACCCAATGCACCCACTCTATCAAAAAGCTGACAAACTTACCGGTGAAATCATCGCCGGTGCAATTGAAGTGCATCGGGATAAAGGACCGGGATTGATCGAGAGCATCTATGAACGATGCCTCAAACGGGAGTTAGAAATCCGAAGCCTATTTGCTGTCAATCAACAGGTAATAAAAGTTGAATACAAAGGTCTTGTATTCGACGAGCCTCTTCGACTCGATATCCTTGTCGAAGATTGCGTACTAGTAGAAGTCAAAGCTGTCCAGGATTTACTTCCTATCCACAAGGCCCAGTTGCTGAGTTATATGAAACTTCTCGATGTTCCTGTAGGTCTCCTCATAAACTTTCATGAAATGAAACTTACAGATGGCGTAAAACGCTTAATCCTTCCCGGAGCAAATCAGAAATATAGATTCTAATCCGGAGAATTCAGCGAGTGCGTTTTTTCTATCTCCATTTCCTCTGTTTCCTCCTGTAAGATTCTGTTCTTTTGTTTAGTTTGAACAGGAGGAAACGGAGAGAACGGAGAATTAGGAGAGTGTGTTTATTCTTTCTCTATTTCCTCCGTTTCCTCCTGTTCAAAGTTAATTCTATAAAATGCCGTTATTCCGGTTCGATTTGCAGGACCCGGTGAATATGAACAAGCCCAGGAATAATCGCAATCACCCAGGCGGCGAACGCCAGCCCGACGAACTTGACCGGAAATAGAACAAGAGCCGTGATCCACAGTGCAAAAAACACAAACGTTCGCACCCAGCGTTGTAGTGGAGTTGCGCTGGGTTTATCGCCCTGCCGCGCCAGAGGAGACATTTTTGGCCAAAGGAACCATCCTTGTGCGAGCGCCAACAGCATAAAGACAAACCAGGAGCGGCTTTTGTGCGTCAGGACCGGATTCTCGTCCAAGGGCGGTTCCTCACCGCTGGCAAACGCGGACTCAATGGCGTTCCAGACATAATTGGCCTCGGGGCGCGTACCGGCGCCGGCCTGGTTCTTTTTGCTTGGTATCATGCGCCAACGATAGAGCGCCCTACCCTCCGAATTCACGGCAAGAACCGCGGGTTGGTAATAACCCTTGGGATGTGAGGCCCAGGAACGCTCGGTCAAATGACCGATGTTCTCGTTGAAATAAACATCGATCCATTCCCGCTCGCGTAAGGTTGCGAGAATCTCATGGTGTGGATCCCCCACCACGGGAAAGCCAAGCTCCCACTCTTCCTCAGCCTCCGTTGCCAGAGATTGCGGCTCGCTCGTTACGCCATAGAGTTCACCTCCCGCCTGGCGAATTTTGTCGAGAACGCCTGTCTCGACGTAACCTCGCAACTCGAGGCGACAGGGTGGTCACCAGAGGCCCCGATAAAAGAGCAAAATAATGAGTTTCTTGTCTGCCAGTCGATCGTCCACCCAAGTCGATCGCACACCTTCGGGCGGGTCGAGCAGCGGCGGGATTCCATCTCTTATCTGGTCCAAAAAGCTGAAACCGAAATCCTTTCCCTCAGGGGTAACCAATACTTGTTCACGAGCACAGACGTCCCCGGAACACAACACCACGCCGATTTCAAAAGCCTCACCAGGCTTCGCCGCCAACGCAGCTTCAGTGTCCACCAGCCCGGTCAACTCATAGCTCTCCCCTCGCTCATGATTAATCCAGGCAAGAGCTGCTTTGGTGGGTCGAATCAATTCCGACGGAATGTCTTGTTTTAAAATCAAATCGGAGCCCAGATTTTAAGTAGTTATCCAATGCCCAATTCTCCCAGTCTTAGCGACCTTCGGGCTCTTTGCGAGAGTCAATTCCTCGATGCTGGATACTTGATACTTGATGCTGGATATGGCGCTCCTGAGCAATCGCGGGATAAACCCGCTCCTACAACTTAACATGGCTATTTTTCTATCCGTGGTAATCCGTGGTTTTTATCCTCCTCTTCTTTCGACCACGTTAAATTTCAGCACCTTTAGCCTTCAGCCTTTAACCTTTAGCCTTTCTAACCTCTCCCCCTCATTCCATTACTCCTACATTCCACCACTCCACCACTCCTTTCGATCAAGATCACGATCATGATCACGATAAAACTATGTGCCTTTGTGCCTCTGTGCCATCTCGCCTTGGCGAGATCCCATTCCTAATTCCTCATTGTTATTTGTTGGTAAATCAGACGGGCGGCTTCGCCTCGGGTCAGGTTAGCTTCCGGGTCAGGCCAAGGGACTGCCGGCTTACGGAGCAGGCCCGAAATTATCTTCATCGCCTTGGCTCCCGTTACCGCTTGATCGGGATAGGCAAAGACGGGCGGGCCGACCCCCGATTGATCCCGCCACCAGTAGTTCAGGAAGTTACGCACTTCATAGTCGAAGAAGGGCTCCATGGATTGCGTCGAATAATCGTAGAGGGTCTCCATGTATTTGAAGGCCGGATGTCCACGCGGCACGTCATTAAAATGGGCGGCCGTGATACTGATCGGAATATCGAGTCCCATCACCGCCAGGCGGGCAAATTCGCCCATGGTGATGGGATTGTCCGGGCGGAAATAATAGTTCTCATCGCCATCCAGCGCACCCAACAGGCTCAGCTTCTGGACGGCCTCAAATTCCGGGGCATCGGCCGTCTGGTCTTTGTAGAAGAACAGGAAGGATCCCTGCCGCAGAAGTTCATCCTGAATGTCCCCGACAGGCAGCTCACTGAGTTCGCGCCCACTGTCCAGGGCAAGCGCGGCTGCCACTCCGGCAGCCTGCCCCAGGGAGGACCAAGGGGGCTCCATCCGAACGCTTGAAATGGCCAGGTGAGTGGAGGAAATGCCAACCGGAAAGAGCAAGCCCTTGTGATTCTTAGGCACCAGCACGCCATAGGGAATCGTATAGGGACCGGTGACGTCCTCCAGATGGACATCCCCTTCCGCAGCTCCTTCCCCATACGGACCTGCGTCCGGGGTGGTAGGGTTTTGCACATTGTGCGAGTCAATCGGGTACATGCCAATCGCTATCGATTCCGGATGCAGGGGTGGCCGAATACCATCGCCGCGTAGATCCTTGTGGAGATCGCTTTCGGTCAGCGTGTAGAGTCCTTCGATCCTTCGCCCCTGGCGCACGTACAGTCGATAGGGAAAATGGCCGTTGTCCGTGAACTCGTCGTCTGCCAGCCCGACATTGGGCGAGCCTCCCTCCGTCTGGATGAAATACATCCAGCCCAGGGAATGGTTGCGAAAGATCTCCTCGATTTTTACCCGTTCCTTCCAGTCGGCCAACACAAAGTCGGTCGAGTGCCCGGCCAGATCGGCGCCATAGTTGATACCGAGCATATCAAATTTGCCATTGGGGATGATGGGTTTCTGAGCCTTATTCCATTTGTACTTGGCAGGATTATAATCTGGCGGCGGCTTTTTCATCCGAAAGGGGTGGTCCGGCCGACCGTAGTCCTTTCCCGTCATGCGGAAGGTGAAAGCCTGGGTCAGGTTATCTGCCTCTCCCGTTCCACCCGGGAAAATCGTACCTCTGAGCACGCCCGGTTTCGAACCGAAGGCATCGGTATAGATGTGCCCGGCATGGGGTTCTTCTCTGGAACGAGCTTCTCTGCCTATTCGAAAGGGTACGCCGGCAAAGGCGGCGAGATCCGCTGCGTAAGTCGCGTCAATGAACACCCGGCCACTGTATTCATGCTTACTTCCGAGTTTTCCCCGATTGTCGCGATCTTGCGTTATCACTCCCACCACTCGGTTGCCTTCCATTTTCACATCGACGGCAACTTCGTTGAAGCGCGTCGCGACCGTCGGCACTTCCGCCACCATTTCCGCATAGATCCTGGCTGCGGTGCGGGGTTCCCAGGCCTGACCCTCGGCGACGTTCCATGTCAGATTAGCAGGCTGTTGCATATGCGCCTTCACCAGGGGGTCGTCTGCCAGGGAGGTCCGGTGATAGGTCTTTACCCGTTGCCGGAATTCTTCCATGACCCCGCTATTCGCCTGCCGGATATGATCGTCCAATCTCAGGACCCCGGAGGCAAGCATACCGCCCAGGACCGGCGACTGCTCAATGATAATTACGCTCTTTCCCATTCGGCCCGCTGCAATGGCCGCCGCGATTCCTGCGGGAGTACCCGCTACCACGACCACGTCGTAGACTGTATCCTCTTTCGCGTTGGCTTGGCCGACCGGCGGCAAAGCAAGGCAACAAAGGCCCGCTAAGACAGCGCGGGTCAGAAACTTGAAATAATTTATCATCTTCATTGAAAAACTCTCCTACTGACCGGTCATTCTCTTGTAAACCTCTATTCCCGTTTCTCCGCGCTCGTTCGTCTTGGGAAAGGACTTGTCGAGGTAGGACTTTACCTGAACCTCGAAAGTCTCGTATTCGGCAGCGGTTATCTTCTGGTCTCGGTTCCGGTCAATAAACGGGAAAAGCCAGTCAAAACCGGGCCTGTCGCAGCCCCATTCAGACCGGGAGGACCACTCCCTGGTCGAGGATTCGCTGTAGCTCGCCAAATACCTGCCATCCCTGGCCAGCCGTCTCCATGCCACGTCCGTCAATTCTTCGGCCCAGCTCAGGAACTCATCTCCATTGAGATTGGCCCGGTGCCAGTCCGGGTGCGGGAACTCCTCATAGGAAAGGTAAGTGTCCTTATTTTTGTCCGACCGCCACCAGAACTGCACGGAGAAATGCAGTTGTTCCGGAGGGAGGCCGGCCTCCAATTGCTCGATTCCCAAAAGCCTTTTTTCCTCATAAGCCTGCCTTCCCTCCTCTTCCAGCAGGGGCAGATAGTCCTTCAGCGCCTCTCTTTTAATCATTAAAAAGGACCCGTAATAACCGCCATGGTTGACAATCTTTCCCACGGCGGATCTTCCGTCTGCGGCAATCAGCGCCGTAAATATTGCCCAGGTTCGTGCAGGGACATTCCCACGTTCCGACGTACCGGCCTGGCGCTCGAACACTATCATGTTGGTGCGATTACCCGGATACCATTTGCCCTTGATGAGTCCTCTTAGCGTCCTGTCCGAAATAGCTCTGATAGTCGACGGTGGATCAAATGGGTGTTTGAGCTGCCCGTTGATCCCGGAAATGACATCCCCGTCCTGCTCCAGTTTCACATACATGATACCCTCCCCCGTCGTGCCGTTCATAAACATGGTGGTGAAGAGGACCCATTCCCCGGAGACGTCGTCGCCTCCCTCCAGTTCATCAGTCTTTCTGGGCCAGACTGCCTGGCGGTTCAATAATCGGTCCTCCTTATTGAGATGCCTGAAAATGGCCATCTCAAGTTCCGGGGCGAGCAATTGCCCCTGCTTCTCAGCCGCCGGCGCTGATTGCGCCGCGCCGCTCATCGTCGCCAGCGATAAGATCAATAGGATAGTTGGTACTGTTTTCATTATCATTTTCTTTTAAAATCTCTATTTATCAGGTTTCAGCTCCGGGAGCCCTGAACACCCTGCCACTACAGTCGCTCGCGCTCCAGTATTTCGGCCACATCGAAGAAGTCTCGCGCTTCCCAATCGGGGGTGTAACCGTGGTCCTCCAGCGGTTCCCCGGCCCGGTTCACCCAGATGACCCGCAGCCCTGCTGCTTTCCCACCAACGATGTCGAACTGGCCACGACAGACATAGACGACTTCGTCGAGGTCGAGTCCGAGCTTGGCTATTGATTTTAGATAGATATCGGGGTGAACCTTGTTTTTGCCCCACAGATCGGCAGTGAGATAGACATCGAATTCGAATCCCATCTCCGCGAATCGGTCGACGATCCCGATCCGGACCATCTCATTGTCGCCGTTGGTGAGCGGCCCCATGATGGGGTAGCCAAGAGCTCGTATCGCTTTGAGGCCTTCGATGACGTCCGGATACGGGTCGAGTTCATGCCAAGCCTGGATCAACTGGTCTTCCTCTGGCTTGGTGAGGCGTACTTGGTTGAACCGAGCCGCCGTACGAAGCGCACGCCGCGTCACGAATGAGAACGGCTCGAACCCTTTGTCGACGAGGGTGTTGTACATGATGTAGACGAGCTGCTTGGACCGCCACAGTTGGGTAAAGACTCCCGGATCAACATCAATCCCCTTGCCTTGAAGAACCTCGGCCACGGCGTCTTCGACCCCCTCCCACGACACAAGCGTCCCGTAGGAATCGAACAGCACCGCCTTGACGGTCTCCTGGGCGCGAACCGAGGACTGAAGCACCAGGACCAACGCCATAACCGCGAGGGTGCCGAGGAGTTGTCGTGCCCCGATGCGGCCCGCAGACATCCACTTCAGCCTTCTAGCCCCCATAGGGAAAAGGTAGGTCACTGAAAGGAACTCTTCAATCTTTAGAAAAAATGCCCTAGAACAGAAGGGTACCAGAGAACTTTACACCCATTTCGCCTGCAAGGTCGGCGTACTGGAGAGCTTTATCCGCATAGAACTCCTCCGTAACGTTGTCCAAGTTAAGCTGAAACTTGACCGGATAATTTCCAATCGTGGTATCGTAGGAAGCAAACAGGTCTATTCTGGTGTAACCCGGTTCAACCACTAAAGCCCGATTGAATGAACCGTCCAAGTGTATAGGTCCATCTCTCCACTGCAATCCTCCGCCAAAGGCGAATCCATCCAATGGGCCATCGTCGATGTTGTATTTTGCAAACATGGCTATCGATTCTGGTGAATTAGCCCTCAAACCCATACCTACTATATCAGCAATTCCATCACCGTCCACGTCTGGGGTGTTGTTTGTAATAGGACTTTCAAGAATACGAGCGTTGATTTTGGCATAAGCAACAATCATTTGAAAGCTGGGAAGTGGTGTGTAAACGAGGTCTAGTTCAAAACCTTCACTGCGTTCCCCGTCGGCCAGATACCTGCCAATCCGGCCTTCAACAACAGCCCCTGAATCAGACCGTTGGACGTTGGTTTTATTGATAAGGAAAAGCGTTGAAGTACCGGTTAGTTTTCCATCCATCGCGCTAAACTTCAAACCAACCTCCTGTCCCTCTCCATTTTCGGGAGGAAAAAAGTCCGAATTCGGATCACTGGGATCAGATCGACCATTAGGTGTAAAAGATTCTGATTGCAGGTAATAGGCCTGCAAATTTTCAGTCAGGCTATAAGTTACGCCAAACTGTGGAGTCGTATCCGTTTGATCGATTCGACGCAAAGTACTCCAGCGGAGACCTGCAAGAATATTCAATCGTTCGTTCATTCCGGTAAACTGGTTGACAACATACGCTCCCTGGTCCCAAACCGGATTATAAACGTCGTTTTGAATGGCTCTGTAGCCAGCTCCGGCTGTCCGTGTGACAGGATCCCAATGACCGGGATAGTTCAAATCCGGGTACTGCTTAACGGCGAAATACTCTTCCTCAGATAAGGTTTCCCAGTCGTGGAACAAGGTGCGTTGAGTAGTCCAATTACTAAAATCGGTTAAAAGAACTTTAGTATTTTCGACTTCAAACCTTTCCCAACCGATAAGAATTTTGTTTGTGAATTTTTCGGTGGTGAACGTCTTGGAGAGATTTATGTTTATGGTATCGTTGAAACCATACCCCTCTTGGATTGAGGGACGATCCGTAAATCTCCAATCACCATCCGGTGTCCTTGCGATCCGACCTGTAGTTAGAACAAATCGATGCAACCGATTGGATTCGGCTGTTTGGAAACTTGCTTTCAGATACATATCATCACCAAAATCGTGTGAAAACTCCATAAGGTAATTTTCCTCATCCTGATGAAACGTATCCGATGGTGTAAGCAGGCCAATTTCAAGTGAACGGGCCAGTAATTCCCCCTCTAAGAGCTGTTGTCTATGAGGCCTGGGATTATCGGCAGTCAACCACATATCGCCAGCACGCTCCTGAATGCCATCCGCTTTTCGAAATTGATAGTCAAATACCAGCTTGGTGTTCTCCGATAAATTGAATTGAAATATCGGATTTATGAAATACTGTTCAATATTTTCAAAACGGCGCCGGGTTTCAGTTGATAAAGCAGAACCCATAACCCGAAAAAGAAATTTTTTATCAGCGTCCAAAGGAGTATTATAATCAAATTCAGCGATTCTATAATTCCAGGACCCTAATCCGACTTTCACCCTTCCGGTGCGAGTATCATGCGGCCTTTTGGTAATGTAATTTACGACCCCGCCTGGATCGGATGCTCCATAGAATATCGCGCTTGGGCCCTTGAGGATTTCAATCCGTTCAATGTTTACTGAATTGGTAATCCCTTGAAGGCGGACGCCATTTCGGAGAACTTGGGAAGTTTCATACCCCCTGATAGCGAAATATTCACCCCTGGTCGCGCCTCGTCTAGTCTCATTTCGGCGAGACAATCCAACTCCACTGATATAGCGGATTGATTCTTCGACTCGCAGCGTGTCCATATCCTCCAGGAGGTCTCCCGTCACCACTCCAATATTTATGGGAAGATCCCGAATATCCGTTTTGGTAAGGGTTCCGCTGATTACGTTCAAAGCACGGTAACCATCCGCATCCTCTTCGGTTATGGTAAACGGTTCGAGTTCATAAATTCTCTCCGAGTCTTCCTCTTGGGCGCTCAACTGCCCTCCCGGGGCAGCTATTCCAAGGGTTAGCACTGCCGCCAGCGTTTTTAACCAATTGTTGTTTTTGGGCTTCATATCAGTCTCTTGTTCAGGGTTGGAGTTCTTGGTTTGATTCAAAACCAAAGGTTCATCCTCAAATCCATTTTCATCGTCCGACTGATTGCCCTCGATACGCCTAACCATAACAGCTCCTGTGGAATTGTCTGTCACATACGTTAACAAACTGCCCTCCAACATCGCCGCTAAAGCCTCAACGCTGGTATACTCACCCCGGATAGACCGGGTTCCATACCCGCGCACGCGCTCAACCAAAAAGAAAACCTGCGCACCGGACTGTTCGACGAACTCCAAGAGGGTCTCGGAGGCGTCGCCAGCGGGAATATTGTAGGTTCTTTCTGAGTTTTGAGCCGCGAGCAGCATCGGTAGCCCCAGGACCAGAACACCCAGAACCAACACCATATGCTGGTTGAAATTCACCAGTAGAATGGGAAAAAATTCAAGGAGAGCGTTCGTATCCATGGCATCACTGGCAAAGCCAGACACCTAGGAAGACGAATCATGCAAAATTTTGGGTTATTGTTTCAGAAAAGTTTCAACGCGTTTTCAACCAAAACGCGAATTCAAAACGACGCAAATCGAGAACACCAATCCAATGGAAAATCCTGGTGTCGGACCCGAACCAACAAAATCCTTTACAAGAAATCCTCACTGGGAAGATTTGAGCACGATCGAGTCTTCTGACGGTCTATCGACCCATACGGAGCCATCCCCGGACAGCAGGCGAACAAAGGCTTCCACGTCCTCAGCCAGAAAACTGCCGCCAATGGCCAAGTTTTTAAGATCGTCTCCGTTAAGGTAGACCTGCACGTCGTTGTATTCGTTAAAATGCCGGACCGCTTCCTCCAAGGGGGTTGCATTAAAGAACAGGCGAGGACCTTTCCAGGCCAAAAGCGTTTCATATTCCTCGTGATCGACTTTGGAAATAAACGGAACGAGGTTTATGTTCTCGGTTGATATGGTCGCCTGATTTCCCGCCACCAGTTCGGAAACCAGAGCTGCGTCAGAGGTTTCCCCGGAAGTCAGGATCTCCTTTGAAGAAGCGTCCACCAATACCCTGCCCTCGGTAACCAGGACCTGGACCTCATCTGCGCCATAACGGACATTAAAGGCGGTCCCGACCGCTTTCACTGAAATGGACCCGGCTTCGACCAGAAAGGGCCGGGTGGCATCTTTTTCCACCTGGAAGTGGGCTTCTCCACGGTGCAAGACAATGGAACGCCACTGGTCGGTGAAATCAATTTCCACATGGCTGCTGGCGTTCAATTCGAGTATGCTGCCATCCTGCAGGGTTGCTTGTTTGTAATCATTTATGGTCGTGGCGTATTCGGTCGCGTAGGCCGCATCGGGATCAGCCATCCGCTGGATTCCAAGCCAGACCATCAATGATAGGACAAGGATTGCCGCAATAGAGCCCATCCGGATGAATAATGAAACTCGTTGGCGGGATTTGCCGCCCCCGACATCGGAGAGAAAATCCGGATTGGGCCGCAGGGTGGGATCTTCAATCACCAGGCGAAGTTTCTGCATGCGGTTCCAGGAAGCCTCCAGATCACGGACAGCGATTTCGTGACGAATGTCCAGGGATTTCCAGGCCTCAAACGCCTCCCTGCGGCTTTCTTCCCAGCCTTCGTCGCGCTCCACCAACCATTCGGAAGCCTGCTTGCGGATTCGCTTCTCCTCGCGGTCTAAACTTTTCTTGTCCTCAAACATGCAAATCTTTAAAATTTCTTCACTTTTCAATCGCCGTATCGGGCCAAGTATTCAGCCGTTCGGCGCATCCCTTTGGCTAACTGGGCTTTCACCGTATGGGGGGAGATTCCGAGATCTTTGGCAATCTCTTTGTTTCTATATCCATAAACCATCCGCAAGGTCATTACCTGGCGACACCGCTTGGGCAACGACTCCACCGCTTGGGCCAATAATTTAATTTCATCACGCAGGCTGACAATTTCCGCAACTGCGGCCTTATCATCTAGGACGGATGAATCGGGAAATTGGGCTAAACTATCAAACTGAACGACCTTTTTTCTGCGAAACAGGTCGTAGACGATGTTGCGGGCAATGGTGAACAAGAGGGCTTTGGGCTGATCCACCTGCCGCGATAAGCGAGTTTTGAGAAGCCGAGCATAGGATTCCTGAATGACATCGTCCACATCCTCCAAAGTAGGGAATTTGTTAATGAGATAGGACCGCAATTGGGATTCATAAGGCTGAACCTCCTCTGTAAACCATTGATCCTGTTCGGCTTCTTCCATTCAGGCCCTTCTGACAGCCACACCTTTAAAATCGGGCGTCACCCGTCTACCGTCAATATTCTTTTATTCTGGATGCGGAAAGGCGCCGATGGCGCCAATTAGGAATTAGGAATGAGGAATTGGATCTCGCCGAGGCGAGATAGCACAAAGGAAAAGGCAGGGAAAATGGGGAATTGAAACATGGATAAACAGGATAGACAGGATGATCTTCCTCTCTCTTCTTAGCCTGGATGTCTCCCTCGACCTTCATTCGCTTGCTACGAATTTGGGTGATGCCGTATTCGGTAATAAGAAATCCACACTGGCCGAAAGCGGCAAATACCGTCAGACCAAAGTGGTTCTACTCGAAATGCAGTTAGGCTTTCTGAAAATGTTCGTCGAGCTTGTCTAGTAACTTCAAGCCTCTTATGGAATTACCTCTAGCTGATCGGACAAGAAAACGAGATTCAGCATCAGCTTCAACAATTGCTCGCGTTGAGAATTCTTCCATCAACTTGTTGAGACTTACGCCACGTCGAGCAGCAAGCGCTTTGAGGCGTTCATGTTGGTCATCAGGTATTCTGATAGTCATTGTTGCCATTTCTTCTTCCTTTCTTTCATAAATCCAGCGGGAGTCAGTATCGTGAAATTTCCCAATTTAAGCTCTCCATGTTCAAAGTCCTTCGTATTGCCAGTTACCATCCACTCCACATTTCCAGCAATCGCCAACTCAAGGAGATGATTATCGGCTTCATCAGGTAAATTCGGTCGCCAGAGATAGTAAATGGGTAACCACTTACAAACACTTAGGAATGCATTAAAGAGGTCATCTCTTTCCCGGGGGCTAAGGACGGAATTTTTAAACAACGAATCACGGCCAATGACCTCTTCATATTCACTAAACAATGCATTGCCCATAACAGGTGTAATCTCCTTTTCTAAACAAAGCCTCAATACTTGGCGAGGAGCACTGCTACTCTTCAGAAGAGCAGAAACAAATACGTTGGTGTCCACTACAATTTTCTCCATTTTTTAATAATGGTAGCATATATGCTGTCATAGTGCCTTCAATTGTCAAGGATCAAGAAAGTGGAAACCCGGAAAAATCCTGCCCAATCACGGAAGGGATACGCAATTCCGTGAATTTCCAAGTCTCCTACTGGGATGGCGCCATCATCGCAGCGGCGGAAAGGTTGAAAGCGAAGATCCTGTATTCCGAGGACCTCAGCCACGGGCAGCGCTATGGATCTGTTAAAATTGTAAATCCCTATTTTGCCGCTTCCGGGTCATGATATTGTCCCCCTATTTCCCACTAGCCCGCATTTCTCACAAAATTCGTAGCGAGCGAACGAAGATCGAGTGCTGGTGTGGGCTTCGCGCCGATGAAATAAGTTTCTCCGGTTAAGAGAATCTCGTGTCCACTTTTTCCAGTACACATCAGTTTTCGACTCCGAGGGCAGCCACCGTGGCAGCTCCATAATCGCCGATGGATTCGCCTAGCTCTGCAGGAACGATCTCGCAAGCCTTGCAGGTTTCAGGCATAGCTTCCTTCAAAATAGAATCTTCGATCGAAGCGCGTAGCAGCGTTTCGCAACGAGTGAAAATCGACCCCAGGATAATTCTTTCAGGATTCAGCAGATCAATGAGAATCGCCAACCCTTGGCCCAATTTGTGGCCGCACTCTTCAAGTATAGACAACGAAAGAGCGTCTCCTTGACGCGCTGCCTCGGCTACGTCTTTTGCGGTCGGTTCTTGCGGCAAAAGAGGACTCGGATTCGCTCTTTGCCTGTCCTTTGCCACCATAGCGATTCCCGCGCCCGAAGCGAATCCTTCAAGACATCCTGGCTTTTCCCGTAGCGGTGGTCCTGTTTCTGATACACGAATGGCTCCGACTTCACCGGCTAATCCGGTCTTTCCCCGGTAGAGCTTTCCATCGAGGATTAAACCGGCGCCCAGTCCAGTTCCGAAAGTCAGAAAGATGAGATCGTTGCAACCACGACCCGCGCCGAAACGCCACTCCGCCAATGCACACGCGTTGGCGTCATTTTCGGCAAACACCGGCGCGTCCAACGCTTCGCTCAATGAAGAAACGATCGGAAATGCATCCCACAAGGGAAGATGCGGGGCATGCCGTATGCATCCCGAATTAACATCATACATACCTCCAACGGAAACCCCGACTGCTTCTGGAGAACATCCTGCTTTTTCGATCCAAGCGCGGGCAATATCGACGACTCGATCGATCGCGTCTACCGGATCACAGTGAATTCCCGTGGGGAACCGCTCGACTTCGACGACCGAAGCTGTGGATACATCAAATCGGGAGACGCCAATTTTGGTGCCTCCGATGTCTACACCTATATACCAGGACGATGCCATTCGATCGTTCAATACTAAGCCGACTGATGTAAAGACGCTAGGGTCTTTTCAATCAAGGTTTTGGTGAGCCGAATTCCTTCCATTTCCGGCGTTGTTCTTCCTTCATACTCGATTCCGATATATCCGGTGTATCCGGAATCTGCCACTATCTTCAGCATGCGACGATAATCCGTATTCACTTCCTTTCCTTGCGCGTCGAAGTCATGCGACTTGGCGCTGACTCCTTTAGCGAACGGCATTAGCCCGCATGTCTCACTTACCGAGCGAATGCGACATCCCCCAAATTCGTCGCGAGCGAACGGAAATCGAGTGCTGGTGCGGGTTTCGAGCCGATGAGGGGGTGAAGCTGGGTCGACACCCTGCAAAGTCCCGAATCCAACGAAGTCCGCACCAGTGCCGGTATACCGGAGCGCAGTAGAAGATTGGGTGATGTCGCTACGCTCGGTAAGTGAGACATGCGGGTTAGGTCAGTCACTCCCTTGTAACGGTCATACTCCAAGCCAATTTCGTCCTCCTGATAGATCGGATCGTTCTCGTAGGGCTTTTTGCTCAGAGCGTATCGCTCAGGATTGCCTCGGTTTCTCGCAACATAGAAATTCCCAAAGTCCGGCAACGCGCCGCAGTTGTCTTGGCCAACGCCCGAGAGTACGGAAGCGAGCCAGGCTCCGTTGGAAGAAAGCCCACCGTGGTATTCGACATCAGGATATACATGGTTGGAGTCACTGCACTATGGGGAGTTCGGTTTTATTCGCTTGGGCATGCTTGGGTGTGGCGCTTCGGGCAATGTTCGTGATAAGCGCTCGATAATAGCGGAACTTCCGGGACGGTTGGCGATATTGTGAAGTTCGCACGGATCGTTAAAGTGGTCGAACAAGGCCTCTGCGTCGTTTAATTTGAGGTAGCGATAGCGTCCATCGCGCACTGCGTGATAATTCTCGCTCTTCGAGGTTAAGATGGCTCGATTGGGATCCGTCTCTGCCTCGATAATCGGGAGCAGGTTCTGGCCGTCGTTGTTTTTGTTCTCTGGTAGACCCGCAAGAGCGAGCAGCGTGGGATAGACATCCACCAAGCTTACCGCGGTATCGACTTCTTTCTGTTTCGCGCCTGGCTTTAAGATGAGTAACGGTACCCGCGTGGATTCTTCCCAGAGAGTAAACTTTGAGAAATGCTCCTTCTCGCCTAGATGCCAGCCGTGATCCGTCCAGACCACCACGATCGTGTTGTCCGCAATCGGTGAATCTTCCAAGCCTTTCAAAAGTCGACCCAGCTCAAAATCCGCATAGCTGACACACGCCGCATAGCCCCGACTCGGGCCCGGTTTTCCGGCGAATTCCTTAAACCGTTGGGATGGTAGAAGAGATTCAGGAATGTTTTTCTCCCACCCTTTCGGATTCGTTGGAGGCATAATTTCAACGGTATCGTACTGATCGTAGAACGCATCTGGGACAAACCAGGGCATATGCGGGCGATAGATCCCGACTGCCAGAAATAGCGGTTTATCGCGAGAAGCCTCGAGCTGCTCGATCGCCCAATTCACCACTTTGTGGTCCCCCATCTCCTCAAGGGGCTTACCGGTGCCGCCCCAATCGAACTTCCCCTCGCCACGTCCCGGCATGACATCCGGCATGCTCGGCACTGGCAATTGGAAATTAAAAGACGGAAAGAAATCATCCCACCCTCTGGGCGAGAAAAGCCCTTTCCGATCGAATTCGGTTCCCTGATTCGCATGATAGATCTTCCCACCTCCCAGCGTAGCGTAGCCATGCTTTTTGAAATATTCAGGTAGCAGGAGAATGTCATCGAATCGTTCATTCACCAACCAGTCATGACCGTTGCCATAAACTCCTGTCGACGCTGGATGGAGCCCCGACATGATGGAGGTGCGAGACGGATTGCACGAAGGGGCATTGCAGTGGGCGTTGTTGAACAATATCCCTTCAGCCGCCAGTGAGTCGAAGTTGGGTGTATCCACATCGAACGGCTCGCCGTCCAGCTGAGTTGGTCCCCAGTCATTGAAGTCATCAATGGATACAAATAGAATGTTGGGCCGGCTTGCGCCAAGGCAGAAGGCTAAGGGCTGAAGGAGAATGAATAGAACTAGAGTGATATATCGGTTCATGGACTTTGGTTTTGGTTATAAAGTTTCTTTTTCAATAAGCCAGAAAGCGATCAGGTGATAGATCATCATCTGCATATCTTCTACGCGGCCATAGTGCTCATCGGGCAACACAATGGGCAGGGTCGCCAAGTCGGACATTCGCCCGCGCTTGGAACTCGTAATAGACACGGTGGTCAGTCCCTGCTCTTTGGCCCACTCGAACGCCTTCACCAGGTTCGGTGAGTTTCCGCTGACGCTTCCGCTGATTAATACATCTCCAGGCTGGGCGAAATTCTCCAACTGCCTGACAAATACATCCTCATAGGCATAATCGTTTCCTATGGCAGTTAGCCATGCTGCATTGTCATTTAAGGCGCTTACTCGGAAACGCTTTCCCAGGGCATCCGAAGAGCCTTTACCCATGTCGCAAGCCAAGTGGGATGCACTGGCCGCATTCCCGCCATTTCCACATAAAAACAACTGTTTTTCGCTATTATGAGCCTCTTCGACGATACCAATAAAGGTATCGATATCCTTGATAGGAAGCGACCGTATGAGTCGCACTTCCGCATCTATATAATTGTTAATCCAATCTTCGCTAGTCATTACAGTTTTCTCTTGGAATAAGGTCTTTTTAGGATATTGATAGAGTAAGAAAAAGAATCGATAATCGAGCAGAGCGCTGAAGCAAGTATTCTAAAAACGCCTGTTAGTTTTTAGATTCATAATTGGCGTTGATACTTGGGAAATTGGCACCCATTTTCCATAAGCTTGTGTTTAGTTCAGCGCTCATTTCTTTAACAAAGGTCACGCGATCTTCTGCGAGATTGTTCGATTCGGTGGGATCTTTCAAAAGATCGTATAATTCAAATCTAAGCCCCTCCGGCGTATAATACTGAAACAGCTTCAGGTTACCTCTTCTGAGAACCGAAACCGGAGTGGTCCCTGAGTAGTAGTGAGGATAATGGAAAACCAATGACCGCGACTTTCCATTATTAAAATTCTTCTTGTAGAGCAATGGTTTCAGAGATGCGCCATCGGATTCGGGATGATCCAATCCGGCCAAATCTAAAAGGGTAGGCAGGATATCGGTTGTGGTGACGGGAACATCCACCTTGCTTGCTTTTTTAATTCCTGGAACACGCATGAACCAGGGAATACGAATCCCTCCTTCATAAAGGGTACCCTTACCGGAGCGAAGCGGGGCATTGTTGTTGACCGTTTCTCCATCCCATTTTCCTGTAAACCCTCCGTTGTCCGATACAAAAATTACCACGGTATTTTTGTCTTTCCCGGATTGCCTAAGCCATTCGAGTATTCGGCCGACCCCGTCATCAAGTGACTTAACCATGGCGGCGTATCCAGGATTTCGATGCCGATTGTCAGGACCAATACGGGAGGCAAAGTCTTCCACGTATTCTGATTTCCCATCAATCGGTACGTGAGGGATGAAGTAGCAAAGATTAAGGAAGAAGGGTGTGTCGCCCGCGTTCTTCATTAGTTTGATCGCTTCGGTGGTAAGCCGGTCAGGCAGGTATTCCCCCTCTTTCGATCCATGCAGGCCGGGAACATAACGCATCTCATTGTAAACCACTCCTTTGTAGGGAGCGAAAAAAGTGGGCGGAGCGCCCCATTGATGCCCGGCGATGTTGACATCGAAGCCGTGAACTTCTGGGAAGGAACTGGCCTCGCCGAGGTGCCATTTGCCGACGTGGAAGGTTTGATAGCCCGCGTCTTTAAAGTGTTCCGCCAAGGTAACCTCATCAAATGGAAGATTGCCTTCACTATCTGCAGGAATCATGGGCCGGTCACGCCTGGGTCCCCTCAGGGCATTCTCATGCCAGATAGTCATGCGAAGACGGGCTGGGTTCTTGCCGGTCATTATGGAGGCGCGGGTGGGCGTGCAGACCGGTGAGGCGGAATAGGCGCTGGTAAACTCGACTCCCGCCGCGGCGAAGCCATCCAAATGGGGCGTTTCGTGCAAATCGGAACCGTGCGTTTTTAAATCACGCGCGCCCAAGTCGTCTGCAACGATGAGCACGATATTAGGCGGGCTAGCTCCGTGCGTCTGTGTCAGGGATCCGAATACGAGTACGCACAAGAAGCTTATCGCTGAAAGGAAGGATTTTATCTTCATAGGTTTTTTCTCTTAAAGGAAGGATTTAAGTTGGTCACACTCGGCAGACTGAGGCCTCGGGTCGCGCTTGGGCTCAGCCGGAATGAGGTACTGTCTCATGGAAACAATTAGGTTCCCAGTCGTTCGAAGATCAATGCCTTGATATCAGGCATTTTCGCTCCAGGTTTCTTTACCACCCTCAGCTCCAGTGAATGACTCCCCCCCTCCAACACCAGTTCACCCGCATCCAGATCTTTCCATTCCCGAGATAGATAAGCGCCTTGATTTTTAATCACCTGTTCCGCCGCCGCATGCGGCGCGCTCACCCAGGATTCCTGAATACGAATGTCTAGCGACGCGTTTCCCGCGTTGAGGCGAAACACCGAGCCCACTGCATCCTCGGGACAGGCATAGCGAAGTCGCACCCGATACCGTCCACTCGAAACCACCTCGATCGGGCGGGCTGCATACGCTTTTGGGTCCGACCAGCTCTCAATCCACTGATGGGCAAATCCCTGCCTCCCACTGTAATTGATCCCTTCGCCCATTCCCGGATAGATAACCATCTCATGAGCCTTTACTTCTACCGAAGGCCACTCCTCATAGCCAATCGGTACCGGTAGAAGGGCGGGCTCCTCTTCCGTCGATTTCGCCGCCCAACCCTGGTAGACCTCGATCAGCTCGCCATGTATTTCCGGCCGTGTCTTGGCCAGATTTTCTTTCTGCCCCGGATCCGCAATTAGATCGTGCAACATCGTTTCGGTCGCCCGGTAGCGGCTTGTCCGAACAGACCATCTTTTAGAATCGCGCCAAACAAACAGATTCCGTTCGGGCATTTCGAAATCTTCCTGCTCAAAGAGAAGGGGTGTCACGTCCATCCCGTCTAACGGCAGCGTCTTGCTTTCCAGATTCTCTACCCCCGCGATCCGGCATAGCGTCGGCAGCAGGTCGATATGCGCCGCATTCGGCTTTACAACCGTGCCTGCCCGGATTCGTTCCGGCCAACGTACGAAAAGCGGCACACGAACGCCGCCTTCGTTGACACTGGCTTTCCAACCAAGCATTCCGTCGTTGAAGCGTGAGCCATTCGGGCCGTTGTCCGTCAGAAATATAAAAACAGTTTCGTCCAGTATCCCCAGTGCTTCCAGCTTCGCGAGCAAACGGCCCATATTCTCGTCCACATTTTCGACCAGCGCATACATCGCCCGGTCGAAGGGATTTACCACGTCCGTCCGATCTGCCCACTGCCTCCACTTGTCCAATGGCACACTCGCCGGTGTGTGCGGTGTGTTATAAGGAATATAACAAAAGAAAGGGCTCTCATTCGCCTCGTGCTCGCGCTCGATAAACTCAATCGCGTAATCGGTAATTATATCCGCGATAAATCCACGCGCCTGGAAAGAGGAACCGTTTCGCTCCAGGATCGGATCAAAATAATCGTTCCAATGCCCGCCGCAGAAACCCACGAATTCATCAAAGCCCTGCGCGTTCGGATGATACGGCCAGATCCCGCCATTGTGCCACTTGCCAAAACATCCCGTCGCATATCCGGCCTCTTGCAAGATCTCGGCGATCATCACTTCCTCGCCCCGCATGAATTCATAGCCGCGCGTCACTCCTGTCACTCCGGTGCGGTTCGCGTAGCGCCCGGACAACAATGCGGCCCGCGTTGTGGCGCACGACGGTTGCACGAAAAATCGCTCGAACCGCGCTCCCTCATTCGCGAGACGGTCCATGTTCGGCGTTTCGATCCACGGGTTCCCGTTGACAGACAAATCTCCATAACCCTGGTCGTCCGTCATCACTAATACGATGTTCGGACCCGCGCCAAACGCTCTCGTCACAATGAGCAAGTAAAAGAAAAAGTATTTATACATAGTAAAAGTCATTCGTCAGTTTTCAGTTAAATTGATTGAACAGGCCTTGCAGTTGGGCCTTCATCTCTTTGAGCCGGGTCTTCTGTTCCGGGTTATTCACCAGGTTCTTTAACTCCTTTGGATCTGCCTCCAGATCATACAGCTCATCATAACCATAAGGATCCCCCTGCTTGTCGGGTATGAGGTAGTGAATGTATTTCCATTCGGACGTCCGGACTGCATACCAGGGGGCTACGCGTGGCGCGACTTTTTCGAGATAGTATTCGGCGAGGAACGCCTTCCACCAGCTCGCGTTATTATCCTTAAAAAGGGGAACGAAGGATATGATCGGACCCCAAACTTCGTACCAACTCAAATGAGACTCTTGCCGGACTGTGTTCATGGTGATTGTAGGGTTGGTTCTGATAACAGTGCTTGGTGCAGGGAAGGCAGAGCCTGACCGCAACCAAGTGCTCTTTGTTTAGCTTTTTGCCAGTGCCTAGCAAACCTATTTGGGGAAAGAAATCCGAGATGGCGGTGGGGGTGGATTCGGTTGTATTGGTTGCGCCAGTTCTCGATGACCACTCGGGCTTCTGCCAAGGACAGGAACCATACTTTCAGGCCTTGATAAAATCCATTGTTGACATATTCATCGTGACAATTCTTGACGTAGAGTGATTCTATTACGCTATGAAGATTTTACTAAGCACCTTATCGATTGCCCTGGTCCTCTCCCTGTCTCTGAGCGCTCAGGAGAATGAGCCCTTTACGAAACTTTTCAAGCTCTCTGATTTCGAGACGACCGGAAACTGGATGGAGGAGAAAAGGAATGTACTCCACCTGAAGCCAAGGGAAGGCGAGACGGGCTGGAAACGCTACGGCGCTTACCTCTGGTTCCCGGAACAATACCAGGATTTTGTCTGCCGGTTTGATTTCAAGCTCGGAGAAGGTGGGAACTCGGGATTCTACTTCCGCATCGCGGACCAGTCGGATGCCACCCTGCACGGTTTTGAGATTCAATTGAGAGACGATTACGGAAAAGAAGAACTGGGACCCCATAGCGTCGGGGGCGTCATCAAAACCTCAGGACCAAAGGTGAATGCCGTAAAACCAGCTGGGGAATGGAACACCATGTTCGTTCGCCTAAAAGGTTCGAAGCTCCTCGCAAGGCTCAACGACCAGGTCGTTCAAAACGTGGATCTGGAAAAAGCACGCCCCGAGAACAAGCCACTCGCGAAAAAAGGATGGATTGCAATTCAGGATCATGGTCAGGAGTTCTGGGTTCGCAACGTCCGCATCCGAAAACTTTAAGAAAGCACTTCTTTCTCTAATTCTTTCCCGCGGGCCTCTTTCCAATCGCATCCGGGTTAAACAATTTTGGGTCAAAATCCGGATTGGGTGCCGGGATGACCGCTCCCGTTTCCATTAAATTTTCCTCAATCATCTGGTCCAGCGTCCTCACCCGATCAGGCAACGTCGCCGCCAGATTGTTTGCCTCTCCCATATCCTTGGAAAGGTCGAAGAGTTTATAGTCGTGTTGCCCGTTCTCGCCACCGTGAAAAACGCGAACCAGTTTCCATTTGCCGGCGTGAACGGAAATAGAAGGCGGCAACCATTCCGGCACGGGAACGATGCAAGGGAAATAAGTGAAGATTCCGTCACGCTTCAGCTTTTGGCCTTGAAGCGCGGGCCTGATATCAATGCCGTCCACCGGATGGTTTTCCGGCAAAGCGATGCCTTGTCCCTTCAGGATGGTCGTATAGAAGTCCGAGGTTTGGATGATTTCATCGCTGCGGCTACCCGGCGTGGTCAGTCCCGGCCAGACCACGATGCAAGGCACGCGCACCCCACCCTCGCACATCGAAGCCTTGCCTCCGCGCAGCGGTGAGTTCGAGGTGGGCGGATTACCGTCATCGGCGGGAAGCTTGCTGTGGATATTGCCGCCATTGTCCGAAGTGAAAATGATCACCGTGTTATCGGCGATCCCTTTGCGCTCGATCTCGTCCAACAGAGCGCCGACGGCATCATCAAGCGAATGCACCATGGCGGCGTAGGTGGCGGACTTCTGTTCGCTGGCAGGATCGATCTCTCCTCTATATTTCCGGATCAGTTCCTCCTTGGCATTGAAGGGACCATGAACCGAGAACATCCAGTAGTTCATGAAGAAGGGTTTGCTTCCCGTAACATCGTTCAGCCATTTGATCGCCTCTTCACTCATACGATCTTCTATGTGTTCCCCCGGATAGTTCTCCTTTATGTGTTTAAGGCTCCAGGGAGCGACATAAGATTTTCCGGGACCGGGGCCGGGGTGATGCGGTATATCGATATCGAATCCGTGCTCCAGCGGACTGTAAGGCTCCGCCCCCAGGTGCCACTTACCGAAATGCGCCGTGGCATAGCCGGCCTGCTGCATCATTTTCCCAATCGTCGGATATTTCGTATCCAGGCGCGTGGCGGTTACCACGGGCAGCGCTTTTTCGGAGGCTTTTGCCCTTTTGGCCAACTCGGCCTTCAGCGCAACTTTTGCCGTATGATGCCTCGGCTGGGTGCTACCGTGACGCACAGGGGTCTGCCCCGTTAGAAAGCTGGCCCGCGTGGGCGAACACAAGGGCGAGTTGGAATAGGCCCGGTCAAACGTGCAACCGAGTTCCGCCAAACGCAGGATATTCGGTGTATTATATAGTTCTGTATTGCCGTACAGTTCGGTGTCGCTCCATCCGAGATCATCGGCCAGAATGAATACGACGTTCATTTGCTTTGCAGCACTTGGCTCCGGCGCAGCACCGTAACCTGTGGCAACGAGACCACATGCGGCCAGCGCGGCGAGGGCGACGCCTTTGAACAGACCTCGGCGATGGATGCCGGGCTTGGGGTAGTGAGATTCGTTCATGCTTATCCGCGTTTTCGTTTATAGATGTGTCGTCGCTGAATTCCTCGCGACTCTTTTGTGGGATAATTCTGTCAGGAAATCTAGAAATTTCCCGCTTAAAACCGCAATTGAGAAGATAATCCCAAAAATGTATTTTACATTTAGACGTCTAAATGTAAAATGGAGTTATGGAATGCATTGCAGATCCCTCTACCCGAAGAAAAGGGGTTGAGGCCAAAAGAATAAGGAGAAACGAGCGAGTGAGGTATTTCATATATAAATCCTACTACTTTTGCTTACCAAAGAAAATGCCTACCTCAAATACTCCCGGAACCACGCCAACTCCATCGCGTCAATCTCATTTTTACTCGGCTTGATCTCCGCGCCCTCCGGAGTTGGGCGATAGCCGTGTCCCGCGTTGGCGACCGGTACGAGCTTCGTCACGGCCCCCGCCTTTTTCAAGGCCGCGTAAAGCAACTCGGATTGATTGAAAATTACCCCTATGTCTTTGCGGCCGTGGATAATCAGAATTGGCGGATCATCCTTGTCTACATACGTGATCGGATTCGCGCGCCGCACCTGCTCCTTGAGTCCCGTGATCTGGCCTCCGAGAAAACGCGACTCGGCTGACGTTGGCATTGAATGATTCCCGCCCATCTTTAAAAAATCGGTTGGGCCAAAGTGATCGACCACCGCCTGCACCTCACTCGAAAATTCGAAAGTCACCTCTTTCCCCCGGTACTTGCGGAGTGAAGTATTGGTCGGCATACCGCCAAAGCCTTCGAGGTAGGGATCGCCACCCGACGTCCCCAGAATCGCCGCCAGATGCCCGCCGGCAGAAGTGCCCCAAACACCGATGTGGTCTGCGTCGATCTGGTATTTTTCCGCGTTGGCTCGCAGCCAGCGGATCGCCGCTTTGCAATCCTGCACGGCTGCTGGGAAGGGGGCCACACCGCTCAGTCGATAGTTAATCGACACGCCAATAAATCCCTCCTCCGCGTAACGTACCGCGTGACGCGCGCTTTTCGACCCGCCCCAAAACCCGCCGCCGTGAATGTGCACCACAGCCGGTACCGGTTTCGTTAATCCCTTCGGTACGGCGATATCCAAGGCCACTTCATAGTCGCCCGCGACCAGATAAACGATGTCTTTCTCAAGTGTCACGTGATCGGGAATAACCAGCGGTTGTGCCGCTGCGGCCGGGCGCGCATTCCCCAGCTTGGATTGTTGTAACTGTTTTCGGGCGGCCGAAAACTCCTCTGCGGTCAGCTTGCCGTCCTTATTCGCATCCGCTTCCGGAAAAAGCTTGAGTATTTGCGCCAGTTTCTCTTCGGAGGGCTGTTGCGCTTGTGCATTCGTGAAGGGCGCGGTCAACGCCAGGGCGAGGATCGCAAAGAGTGGGACTGGGTGGTGATTTTTCATGGCTTTGAGGCTATAGATTGGCCCATGTTAGGGCGCCGAATGGAGGCCCTCAAGGACTTTAACGGTGAGGAATGAGGGCGGTTACTTCGTGGGGTTAATGAGATGTCGCATGGCGTTTATAGGGTATGAATGTATCAATTAAATGAAACATTCGAACAGGGTAGCCATTCTTTCCGGCAAGCGTATTGACGCCCACTTACCTTAAATTGAAAATGCCTCGAAACTCAATCAGCGGACTCGTATACCCATGAAATATCATCGCCCTACCCTTCTCTTTGTGGTCCTTGCCCTGGCGGCGACCGCGCCGTTCTCAATCGCGCAACAGTCCCAGAGAAACGCCGAGCGCAATGCGCGCCAAGCCGCAGCCGCACGAGCGCTTCCGAAATTCGATCCAGGTTGGGAGAAGGATGAATTTCCATCGCACGCGGTCAGTCTCAAAACACCCGAAGAAATCATGGCCATTTACAAGCGCGGCGAGCCGGGGCGCACGTATGCAGAAGCGGCCGACGCCATGTCTTTTCCCGAGCAAGCTGAAGGCATCCTGCGCATCGTGGGGACGGGCCACAGCTTTACCGCGCCCGGTTACAGAACCTTGCCCGCCATCACCCGTGCCGCTGGTTTCGAGCAGCCGCTTTGCCTGCACAATGGCGGCGGGCGCACGGGCAGCGTGAGCTATAAGTGGGAGCAGGAAAACGGCATCTTCGAATTTGATGGCAAGCCCCTGCCCAAGCTCCTGGCTGCTATTTCCAACGCGGAATGGGAGGCGATGATCTGGGGCCCCTACACCGCAGACCGTCCGAAATTCTATACGAGCTGGATCGATTTCTGCGAGCAATACAATCCTGGCATGAAGTATTTTGTCATCGATGGCTGGCCCACGCTCCATCAGGCCCAGATGGTCTTCAATCTCAAAGGAAACCCGGAGTCAGATTCTTTCTTTACGGATGAGGTCTTGGATCAAATGAACGCTGCCGCGGACACTAGCTTTGCGGATCTCGTGAGCACCATTCGCGAAACATCCGAAGACGTCTATATCCTGCCCACACGCGCCGCGATGACGGAGGCGGCCAAGCGGTTCAACCGGGGAGAACTCCCCGGCGTTGAAGGCCTGTTTACGGTAGTTGGCGGAAAAGAACATTCTATCTGGAGAGACCAACGCGGTCACTTGGGACCGGGCTTCGATCGCCTGGAGGGATATGTCTTCTACGCCACTCTCTACGGCAAATCCCCTGAACTCATTTCAGCACCTATCCAATTCGACCAGAACCCAGGTTTCCTAAACGCCAACATGGATAAAGTCTTTCGTGAAATTGCCTGGAAGGCGGTCGTGGAGCACCCCCTCTCCGGAGTCTCCGACAAGAACCGGAACGGCATCGGTGATCATCTGGAGTAGCGATTGGAAGCTTTGGCGCTCATTTAGTTTCGAAGGTAAGCGAAACCCATGGTGACACAAAATCTGAGGAGTCCCTTTTGGATGCTGCCAAAATCGATTGGTTAAAGTGTTGTGTTTTCGCCTTTTACTCAGAGAGAATTTGAGCAATGCCAATGTCCATTCGCAGTACCCTACTTCGCATTCTCTCTACATCATCCTCGAAGCTTGAATGGGACGGGTAGTAAGCGCATGCATCGGCAGCTTGTACCGAGTGACAAGTCAAAAATACAAATAAGGGTCTCATTGTTATAGATAAGCTTAATTGGCGGAACGGGCTGCTTTCCGTTGTTCACGTTGGGCCTTGCCAGAGGCTCTTCTAACCTCTTTTGACTAGGGTAATGCGGTTGTATCTGGTAACGTCACGGTTTTACCTTTAACCTTCAGCGTTTTAACAAGCGCAATCTGCTCATCCACCATTCCACCCGGCCGAGCGTTTCCACCGGGAACAAATTCTCCAAAGGGCCGACCCATGGTTTCGAGATCCGCCTTTAACAGTTGGCGCATGGTTTTCAGCTTCGCACGGTAGCGAGGATCCGCAACGAGGTTATTATGCTCCTCCGGGTCTTTATGCAGGTCGTAAAGTTGATCACCATCCCAAAAGCCAGGGCGATCTGCACCCCGCACACCAATTCCCAGGCGACCGATATAAGACATCTGCTTTGGCAGGTTTTCTAAACTGGCTTTCTTGATCACTTTGATTTGCTCGTCTGTATAACGCACAGCGGTGTATTTCCACCGCTTGGTCGCAACGCCTCGGGCATAGCCCATTTCCAGGTATACATGGTCACGGCCCTTCGCATTCTCTTCACCACGCAAAATCGGCAGGAAGCTTTTTCCATCCATGCGATAGCCTTCCGGAAGATCTACATCGGCTGCATCGAAAACGGTCGGCGCCCAATCTACATTTTGCACCATTTCATGGATGATAGAATTGGGAGGGATTGTTGCAGGCCAGCGAGCAATCATAGGAACATTAAGGCCATCGGCGGCGTAGACGGAACCTTTACCGCGTCGTCCGTGATCGGGAGCAAATAAGACCAGGGTGTTATCGTCGATCTCGAGCTGTGTAAGTTTTTTGAATACAGCGCCTATGGCATCATCGATCCATGCCTCTCCAGCCGTTTTACTATCGGGATCAAAGCCGGCTGCCTCCACTTGCTTCAATAGTTCCTTCCGTGGTGTCATAACATCGGGCAGAGAGGTTAATCTGCCTTCGCCCGAGGAAGATGGAAAGTCCATCGACTTACGCCAAGATCCTTTTCCCCCATGCAGAAGCGTCGTGCAATAATGCAAATAGAAGGAGCGGTCTTTATTCTCTTCAATAAATTCCAGGGCCGCTTCGGTTGTCCACTCAGGATTGTGGTGACTGTAGGGCGAATTCATATTGCCGCGATAGGTATGCTTGGCCCATGTAAACCCCAGACTCCGAATGTAACGTCGCATCACCTTTTCATTGTGGGCAAAGATCGCCGTAGTTTCCGCGTTGTCTTCCAGCCCCCGTTTCGGGAACGCTCGGAATGCATCCTTTCCTTCAAAAAACTCCGGAAAATCCTCCTCCGATTCGATGTGATATTTGCCGACCCAGCCAGTCTCATAACCTGCATCGCTCAGCACCTTGCCGATATTCATGCCATCGGGTTCAATCGCCATATTGAAGTTTGGATGACCTTGTTGATCAGGACCCCCAACAGCTTCAAGATACTTCTTACTGTAGGAATTACCTGCGTAACGTCCCGTAGCAAAACTGTAACGAGAGGGCGTGCAAACCCCACTACTTACATAGGCTTGGGTAAACTTCATGCCCTCAGCCGCCATCCGGTCCAAGTGCGGCGTATAGGTGTCCCCGCCGAATGCTCCGATGCTGGACCAATCCTGGTCGTCGATGAGAATAAGAATAATATTCGGCCGATCCTTGGCTGCCGCAAATGAACAGAGCAAAAAACAGAAAACCAGGTTTTTTGCGGTTATGAAATACGCCTTCATCAATTGGACTTTGATTTATCAAATCCTAGCCCGCATGTCTCACAAAATTCGTGACGAGCGTTTGAAGACCGAGAGCTGGTGGGGGTTTCGTGCAGATTCGGGGGTGAAGCCGGGTCGACACCCTGCAAAGTCCCGAATCCAGTGAAATCCGCTCCAGTGCCGGGATTCGGGCGCGCAGTAGAAAATTTGTGAGACATGCGGGCTAGCATCCAATCCACCAACTCCACCGTCCCAAACACTGCTCTGCCCCCCGCGCGATGATCCGCCCCTTCAAACTCCGTATGTTTCACATTCACATTGCCCGCCGCCTTCAATCGCTTAACCATTTTTCTAATTCCAGCTGGATTCTTCCCATCCTCGCCGCCCGCCATCGCCCAAATCGGCAACTTCGCGAGCTTCTTCGCATCGTCCTGAGCGCTACCACCCGTAAAACCACAAGGGGCAGCAGCAGCAAAACGATCCGGCGATTGATTGATCCATCTCCAAGTAGCCCCACCCCCCGCGCTGTAGCCCATCACATACACACGATCCTTATCAATGCATCCCTGCTCTGCCGTTCATCGCGGTAGGGCAAGAGCATCCCTGCTCTGCCGTTCGTCGCGGTAGGGCAAGAGCATCCCTGCTCTGCCGTTCGTCGCGGTCAGCCAAAAAACCATCTGAGTAGTTACAAGGAATTAACCACTACTTCTTTACAGCCGTTATCGGAAAGGTTCGTCCACTGACAGAAAGCGTCCCCTCGAAGGAATCACCTTCAAAGGTACCGCTCATGGTCACAGAATATCCCTGCGTCGTAAAGTTACTGCTTTCGAGAACGCCGTTTTCGAGGATTATCTCATCGAGAGGAACAGCCTGGTCGCCCTTTCGTTGAAGCGTCCCGGTATAGCCATCTCCACTCTTTACGATGGTAAAGCTTCCTTCAGGTTCTCCGCGGGGAAGGTTTTCGACGACATACTGCCATTCACCAAGCACTGGGCCGACTTGCGTTTGCAGACTCGCGCAAGCACCCAGCAGACTCGCCACTATCAAGGAGAAAACGATGTTTAATTTCATATGGATTAATGGATTGTTCATGAATTAAATCGTATACCCGGCACCCGCAAACCACCCTTCGGCTTCTTACCGTTGCGCTACGTTGGATCACTATTATACTCAAAACAGGATTCCTGGAAAATAGGCAGGATGTGCGTTTCGAAATCCACCTCAAGCATCTTCGCGTCCTCGGCTTGCAGAACCGATACAAACACGCCACCCATCTCAAAACATCGGATTCTGCATCTCGCCGTTCATCTTCTCCCAAATCGCTATCAACTCGGCGAGACGCTCTGGATTTTCCTTCGCCAAATTGTTTTCCTCCGAAAGGTCATTGGAAAGATCATACAGCTCCCACTTGGCATTTCCGACATTCTTGCGTCCGCCCATGCGAACCAGTTTCCAATCGCCGTGACGTAAGCCGGCCTTGCTGCCCTGTCGCCAGAACAAAGTCTCGTGCGGCCGGCCGGAAATTATCCCAGTCAAGTAAGGCACCAAATCAACGCCTTCGATGTTCTTTGGCGCAACTGCCTTGGCATTCGCTGCTGCGGTCGCGTAGATATCGAGTGAGGTGACCGGCTTGTCATAGACCTTCCCTGCCGGTATGGTTCCTTTCCACTGGACCATAAACGGCACCCGCAAACCACCTTCATGCATAGCCCCTTTTCCCGCGCGCAAAGGAAGGTTGGAAGAAGTCAATTCTTTGGTCGGGCCGCCATTATCGCTGAGAAAGAACACAATCGTGTTTTCTTCCAATCCCGATTTTCGCAGCTGATTTAAAATGTCTCCCACGCTGTCGTCCATATTCGCCAACATTGCCGCGAAGATGCGTCGTTGGATGTCTTCGATGTGAGCAAACTTGCGCATGTAGGCGTCGGCTCCCTGAAGCGGACTGTGCACGGCATTGTAGGGAACGTAGAGGAAGAAGGGCTTATCGTCGTGACGATCGATGAAGTCGACGGCTTCGCGGGTAATGGCGTCGGTAAAGTACTCGTGTTCCTCAATGGGTTGTCCTCCACGTACGATGGGGTTGTTGGCATCGTAGTCTGGTTCGTTGCTGGGCCAGGTGTGGTAAATCAATTTCTTTTTTCCTATCCAGCGACCTTCGCCTCCACCGGGAATCGTTTTGCGCCGCAGCATCGTGGTCACACCTTTCCAAGGCGGCGGCACGAAATAATGGCCTTCATGGGTAAAGCCGAAGAATTCTTCGAAGCCATGCCGAAACGGATGGTAGGCCGCTGTACCACCCAGATGCCATTTGCCAATGATGCCCGTGACGTAGCCTTCATCCTGCAAGGTCTCCGCGATCGTCACTTCACTCGCCGGAATGCCAATGGCCGGATCCTCATTCCTGGGACCGATCGGGTTGTTCTCATAACCAAAGCGAGTTGGAATCCGTCCCGACATAAACCCTGCCCTCGAGGGACTGCAGTTCGGACCCGTCACGTAGCCATCGGTAAAGCGCACACCATTGGCCGCGATAGAATCAATATGCGGCGTCGGAATCTCAGGATTGCCCTGACAGCTCAGCTCTCCGTAGCCAAGGTCATCCGCCAGGAGGACAATTATATTCGGTTGATCGGCAGCTTGGCCCAGACTGGCAAAAGCCAGCGAAGTCACTGTGATTAGCAGGTAGGATATTAGTCGGCACATAAATTTGGAATTCTGTATTATTAATTAACCGCTATTGCCGCATCGACCGCTGAGGCCCCTTGCTTAACCCGCATTTCTCACAAAATTCGTAGCGAGCGAACGGAGGTCGAGTGCTGGTGCGGGTTTCGGGCAGATTCGCGGGTGAAGCTGGGTCGACACCCTGCGAAGTCGGGAATCCAACGAAGTCCGCTCCAGTACCGACATACCGGAGCGCAGTAGAAAATTTGTGAGACATGCGGGTTAAGGATATTCAATCCGATTTGAGTAGCCAGGGGATGACTGGTTGCCAACATGCCGTTTTGGGCCAGCACTTCAGAGCGGGTGGCAAACATTTTACCGGATACACGGTTGGGAGCAGTTAAGGGTGTACCCGATATCAGGATACCGGGGAGGCCGTAGATAAAAAGCTTTCTATTCATAGGTCATGAGGAGCTTGGTGAAGCGGTCCCATACCTTTCAAGAGGGATTCATTTCTGCAAGTTTGTTGCCCGCTTCCTACTTGTTATTTGATCGGTTCTCCATTCGGCGCAATTCATTCGCCGATGGCGGCAGCGACTTGACGTAAGGCGCAAGCCAGGAGGGCGGATTCGCGTTCTCCTCCTTGCCGAACACCAGGAGCGGCGTCTCCATCGTATCGGTGATCTTGGTGTGAATTTCAGGCGGACGCCGTTCCTTTACCAGTTCCTGGATTCGTTTACGCAGCGATTGATAGATTTTGGGATGTTTTGCCGCCAGATCGACCGTCTCGGACGGGTCTCGTGTAATATCGAACAACTCCTTGCCGACAAGCTTGTAGTCGCCCTGACGAATGGCCACCACACCGGTGTCGGCATGCTCGCCCGGCAGGGCGTGCACGACCTCGGTTCTCGGCGACTCCAGACCGCCCGTGATTACCTCCCACATGTCCATCCCGTCCAGAGGCAGTTTTTGTTCGAGCGAACCCTTGCCCTGCTTGAGCAGAGTTGGAAACAGATCGACGACATGCATCATGCCATCGAAGGTACGGTTGGCTGGAATTCTTCCCGGCCAGCGCAGAATGCAGGGCACGCGAACGCCGCCTTCGTAGGTCCTGCCCTTGCCACCGCGATAGGGGGGATTGTCCATGCGCCCGCCGTTGTCATTAAAGAAGATAATCAATGTGTCGTCGAGTAGACCCTTGGATTGCAGACTGTCCAGGATGGCGCCGATGGCGCTGTCCATGGATTCAAGCATGGCATACTTCAGAACCAGGAAGCTCTGCCTTGAACGGGACAGATCACCCGCATGTTTCTCGACAATCGCCTGATACTTCTTCCTTAGTTCGGGAGGAGCCTCATTCGGCCCATGAACGGCGTTGAAAGGCACGTAAAGGAAGATGGGCTTCTTGCCGTCATGCGACGCGATCACCCGGGCACACTCGCGGCCGATCAAATCCGTGGAATAGCCCTCTTCACGGATGGTCTGTTCGTTGCGATGCCAGTCATAGTAACGGTCCCTTGCTTTGCCGTAGTAGGAAATCAAAGCGCCATATAGTCCGTATTGATAGTCAAAACCGCGCTGCATCGGCAGATGGCGTTTATGCCAGTTTCCCAAATGCCACTTGCCGATGATGGCAGTAAAATACCCCGCCTCCTGCAACGCCTCCGCCAGCGTGCGCTCGTCTGTCAACATGCCCGCCACGTCGTTCCCGTGGGGCCGTTCCTCCATGCCGTTTCGAAAGGGATACCGCCCCGTGAGAAACGCCGCGCGCGTAGGCGAACAGACTGCATGCACGTAAAACTCTGTCAGGCGCGTTCCTTCAAGGGCGAGCCGATCGAGATGCGGAGTCGAAACCGGGCCGCCGTTGAAGCCGGGATGATGCCGGTTCAAGTCATCGGACAGGATCACGACGATGTTGGGCTTCGCCACGGTTGTTGTGGCTGAGGCCAGCGCGTGGGTCAGTAGGAACAATCCGATGATGGGAAGTTTACCGAGTTTCATTTTGTAATGATAGATTTGCTTTTTACTCTTTCTATAAAGTCTAACGCGACCCCGGCAGAATCCGCACACAGAATCGAAAAGGAAATGGGGTATGGGTCATGCTACTTCCTAGTTTCTCCTGTGTTAAATGTAGGGGTTAATCTAAGGGGTATCCTTCGTTGCGCTCATTTCGAAGTTTCGGCCGCAGGTTTTGATCCGGCAGAAGTTGAAGTTGTGCTTCGACCCTGTCTTAGTTGACGTATTTCCTTTGGGCTTAGTTTTAGCGGTTCGTTGGAGTCACTGAAAACCGTCCATTCCAGGTGCAATTTCGGATTCTCTGCGGGCTTCACCTGTGCTTTGGCCAATCGTTTATGATGAAGGACGTCGGCTGACATGGCTCTCCATTTTGCGATCATGGTTTTCAAACGCTTCGGCTCTGCCTTTGCCAGATTGGAGAGTTCGGTGCGATCGTTCGCCATATTGTAGAGTTCCCATTCCTGGCCTTTGAAACTCACCAATTTCCAGTCTCCATCGCGAAGGCCCCAGTCATAGGCGAATTGCAAATAAATCGGCTCGGAACGCTTCAGTGTCTTTCCTTCGAGAATTGGCCGCAGGGAAATCCCGGAAACGGGACGCAAGGACCGTGTCGGATGCACCTCCGGGATCGTTGTGTCGACCAGATCGGCCATCGTCGGCAGTACGTCAATCAGATGTACCGGCGTATCGACGATGGAACCAGGTTCCGTCTTCAAGCCAGCCGGCCAGTGAAGGATACCAGGTGTACTGATGCCGCCCTCATACTGATTCTGCTTGTAAAAACGAAAGGGTGCATTGCGTGCCCAGGCCCAGCCCGTGGAATCGCCCAGCGAAATATCTCCGTTGGTCGGCTCAACATTCAGTTGCGGCACTCGCCGGTCGAAGGGACAGGCTCCATTATCGGAGACGAACAGGATCAAGGTATTCTCCAGCTCGTCGTTGTTTTTAAGGTTTTCAACCAATCGCCCCATTTCCTGATCAACGCGGTCGATCATCGCGGCCAAGGTCACCATACGGTTGATTTCATAATCGCGCTGCCACGGGACGAGTTCATCCCATGCCCGGACATGCGGGGGTCTCGGGGAAGGCTTCAAATCCATGGGGAGCAGCCCCAATTCCTTCAGCCTGGCAATCCGAGCATCGCGAATCTTGTCCCATCCGTTGTCGTAACGACCCCTGTATTTCGCATAGTCCTCCGGTAGCGCGTGCAGCGGAGCGTGCGGCGCATTGAAGGCAACGTAGAGGTAAAACGGTTGTTTGTTCTGTCTCGCTTCCTCCAGAAAATCCAAAGCAAAATCGACCTTCGCTACGGTGGTGTAGAAGCCTGATTCCGGGACACTCCAGGGCTCGCCGTTCAAGCGAAAGGTTTTGTCCCCCTTGAAAAAATTAGTCGCACCGCTCAGGTGCCCAAAATACCGGTCAAAGCCAAAATCGGTGGGCTCCTTTTTCAAGTGCCACTTCCCGGTCATCGCCGTGAAGTAACCCGCATCGCCGAGTACTTCCGCCGAGGTCACCGCGTGGGTCAGGTCTTCATTTCCTGCTGCGATGCAGTACTGCCCGGTGAGCAAGGACACGCGGGACGAATGGCATTTCGCTGTATTGTAGAATTGGGAGAATCGCAAACCCTCCGCCGCTAGCGCATCGAGATTCGGGGTCTCAATCTCGGAACCATAGCAGCCGAGGTCCGAGAAGCCCAGATCGTCGACCATGATGACGACGATGTTTGGCCTTCCCTGAGCTTTGTCGAAGGGACGTTCCCGGGCGAAACCGGAAGCTGCAAATGCTGTGATAATTAATGTCAGGATTTTCATTTAAATTGCTTTCATAGTAACCTTGATCTTTCTCCCAATCTTAATCAAAAGGTAACTACTCAGGACCTCATTGAGGATTCGTATCCGGCGTCTACCTGCGCCGAGCTGGTTGCGATGACTTTTGAATACCCACGGTCGGCGGGTATTTTTTCGGAACGCTGTTCTGAAGACCTCAAAAATGGGAGTTCTTACCTATTGAATGATAAAGATTCAAAAGCGGCGCTGCGAAGACGCAGTCCCCCTACCAATAAATTCAAGCGTGGTAGGGCAAGAGCATCCCTGCTCTGCCGTTCGTCGTGGTCAGCCAAAAAACCATCTGAGTAGTTACATCAAAAGACTTAAATACCACGATCTGGCGAATTGGCCCGAATCAATCCGACAAGCATCGAAACGATTTCCAATAGCGAAGATTTTCCCTCGTCGGCCTTGCTCTTTTCAATCTTTAAGGAAAATATGCGTTCCGCTTTTCTTCATGGTTCTTCCGCTATTTCATCGGCGGCGTTGCCTTCATCTACGATCTTAAGAACGACCCCGGCGACCGCACCGATTTAGCATCGGAGAATGCAGAAAAGGTCAGTAAATTGTCGGAAATGATTGATACGTAAAGTTGCTTGCCCCGGCGGTTGGCAATCGATTTGTCCCAGCCACTGATGACTGCGCGGGCCATCAATCCGTTATCGGGATCATCAAACCTATCAAGATCGCCGTTGTGCTCGTACACATCAACAAAAACGCGGATTCTCATCTCCTTGCACGGCTTGTGACCTCTTGCATGACTCGATCGTGCCAAGCCGGGTCCAGGGCTGGGTCGTCGGTTTCGCGTCGCCAGGTTTTTAGAGCGGTCTTCATTCGCTGCTCGATTTCAGCGTACCCGGCCTTTCCAGCCAGGTTGTGAAATTCCCAGGGATCGTTTTCAAGGTCGTAGAGCTCGAACTCGGGCGATTTGGCAAAAGTGTCGAAAGCCTTGCGGATGTCAGTTCCGGCATAGCGTTCCTCGCGCGAAGTGTGATAGCCGATGTCGCCGTCGATCATTGTTCTGCGAGTCACCGAGTCGGCGAGCAAACTGTGGATCAGCTTGTAACGGTCGTCGCGGATCGCTCGCTGCGGGAACCACGGCGGGCCGTGCAGATGGTACTCGCCGACGAGATACTCGCGCCACGGCGCGTTGGCGTTTTCAAGCACGGGGCGAAGCGAGCGGCCGTGCCGCTCAATATCGGTCGTGGCGCCGGCGGCGTCGAGGATGGTGGGCAGGATGTCGACCGTCGAGACCATGGCGTTGCTGCGCATGGGTTTCGAGACGCCTGGCCAGCGAACCAGGAAAGGAACTCGCAGTCCGCCTTCATAGGTGGTGGCCTTACCACGGTCAAAAGGAGGGCCGTGATCGCCGATGAAAATGACCAGGGTGTTGTCTTCGTAACCGAGGCGCTTCAGCTCATCCAGCAGCATACCGACGCCGATGTCCATTCGCTTGACAGAGTTGTAATAGCCAGCGACGCGTTTACGTTGTTGAGGCGTATCGATTCGTTGAAACGGCAGAACGGTTTTGTCGCTTGGTTCGACGAGTGTTTCGGGTATCCCCTTAACACGATCGCGAAAGGACCAGTCGCCGATCGTATTCGTCGTCGTACCTGCCGGACGATAGGCATGCGGATCGGTGTAGTTAACCATGAGGAAGAAAGGCTGGTCACCCGACTCGGACATAAATTGGGAACTGCGTTCAGCGACCAGTTTCATGTCCAAAGCATCGATGTAGCTCTGCTTGTTGTAATCGAACTTGAACGAATTTCCCGGGGCGACGTGGAGCTTGCCGATAATCCCCGTTCGATAGCCAGCGCGCTTGAGGATATTGGGAAGAGTGGCGTCTCTAAGGTGGGTGTGTAATTCCATACTGGGAACGGCGGTGAGTCCGTATTGCCCGTTGGCGTGAGGATAGAGTCCGGTGAGCATGGCGCTGCGCGAAGGGCTGCAGGAAGCTTGCGCGACGTAGGCGACATCGAATTGGACACCGCTGGCGGCGAGGGCGTCGAGATGCGGCGTTTCGATGACCTGGTCGCCGTAACAACTGAGCTGGAGACCCAGGTCGTCGGAGGTGATGAACAGGACATTGGGCTGCTGTTTTCCCTGAGCGTTGGCCAAGCCCTGTATCAGAAATATTATTACAGCGACTTTGGACAGGTATTTCATATTAATTGTCTTCATCCAAATTTCAATTCGGTTTCTCAGAGCCCAGCATATTTAATCCCTGGTACATTTAGTTTTCTATTTCGTCTTCACTTAGCCGGGAATCATCATCCTGATCCAGGGCATGAAACCGTTTGGTTAACGCCGGAATATTTCTTCCCTTTGGATTCCCGATGTATTCTGCAAGGGATACAAAGCCGTCTCTATTTGCATCACGTTTTTTAAATAACGATTGTCTGTTATTCGATGGGGCGACCGGGGCGGGAGCCGGAGCCAATTTGCCGTCCAGGTAATGATCGAAGTATCTATCCCCGGCATATTCGACCCTGTGGTCGAACCCCGGTTCATATTGTTCATCCGACCACGCCATCAGCTTGTTCTTGAGTTGATTTGCGATGGTCGGAAATTGCTCGATCAGATTTTCCGATTCATGGGCTTCAGTGGAAAGATCGAACAAGTAATCGCGATCTCCTGCCTTCAGGTATTTCCAGTTTCCCGACCGAATCGCGTACTGCCCAGCCCAGCGCCAATACAGGTAGCCCTGCGGGTCCGCATTGAGTCCTCCCGCCAAGTAGGGAAGCAAGTCTACTCCGTCGATGTTTCCATCCGGTTCTGCGCCTCCGGCAACCAGGGCCGTGGCAATCGCATCGAGTGAAATAACCGGTCGATCATCCACCTGCCCGCCGGGAATTCCCGCAGGCCAACTGGCCAGAAAAGGGACCCGGATACCGCCTTCTGTCAGCATGCCTTTTTCACCGATCCAGGGGTCGTTTAGAGATCCGTCCCACCCGGGACCATTTCCGGGAGCGTCCAGCTTGTGAATTTTGAGCGGGGCGCCATTGTCTCCCATGTAGAAGATGAGGGTATTCTCGAGGGCTCCTTCCTCTTGCAGTGTCTGGGTAATCAATCCTACCCCGTCGTCTACCGCCGAAATCATGGCCAACGCCTTCTGACGCCGCAAAGGCATGTTGCTCGAGAACCTGTTCAGGTATTTCTCAGGCGCTTCCAGGGGAACATGGGGAGCGAAAAAGGCGGTGTATAAAAAGAATGGTTTAGCTCCCCGGGCATGGCGTTTGATAAAGTTGGCCGACCACTCGGCCTGAACCTCCAGCCGGTAACGGGGGTCTTTGTGAGCGACGATGCCTCCAAGGTCCCGGCCATCCGCACTATGCGTAGCGATATAGTTATTCATGGTACCGCTCAAGTGCTCCATGAATCCGTGGTATTGAACCTGTCCCGGATCTTTCATTCCAAGATTGTACTTAATGCCTGCCTGGATGACTTCCTTACTTGCATCACTACCATCGGGCAGCTTCCCCAGACTGTCCACCTGCCCCTGCAGATGCCACTTGCCGGCCATGCCGGTAACGTAACCTACGTCGCGTAAGCGCTCGGCAATGGTGTATTCGCTCCAGGGGTAGGCATTATGGCGGTTGTCCTCCAAACCGAAACGGTTCTGGTAACGGCCGCTCATAAGGCCCGCCCTTGAAGGGCGACACTGAGGTGCGGTGACATAGCCGGAAGTAAAACGCACACCCGACTCCGCCAGTTGGTCAGTGAATGGCGTTTTCACATCGTCAAACACTCCCTGGCTACTCAGATCAGCCCAGCCGTGATCATCGGTGAAGATGAGAATGATGTTTGGCCTTTTGGATTCTGCGTGTAAGTAAAATGCGAATACAGTTACTAGCAGCAGTATTCCAACGGTAAAATTTCTATCCGGTTTCATGAGTAATGGATCAATGTTTAAGCCGCTCCTACAACTAAGGTAAATTTACTGGATATTACTTGATAAAACGGTCGAACACATTGGACATCATCCGCTGAACGCGCGGGTCCGGGCCTGGGGTTCTTGGTGTATTTCATGATACTTAAGAATTACTTTTATTTCCTAGACTCAAAATAGGCTTCTATAGCGCCCATAGGTTCATGGTGGGTGGGAATCTCTTCGCGCATCTTCTTTTTGATCGCCGCGTATTCAGGATTGTCCGCGAGGTTCTTCCACTCCCACTGGTCCTTCGTGTGATCGTACAGTTCTTCCGTTCCGTCCTCGTATACAATAAATCGATACCGATCGGAACGAACGCCGTAGTTCTTGTATCCAAATGTAGTGACCGTTGTATCATCCCAAGCGGCGTGCGGATTCTTCATCAAAATGGAAAGATCGTTGCCTTCCAGTTGTCCCTCCGGGGGCTCGAGTCCTGTTAATGAGACCAGGGTCGGATAGATATCCAGCAGGTTCGCCGGCTTGTCGGTGACGGTTCCGGGCGTGGTCACGCCAGGAGCGACCCACATGAGGTTGACCCGGGTAGCCCGCTCCCAAAGGGAGTATTTTCCCCAACGCCCTTTTTCGCCTAGCTGGAAACCGTGGTCGCTCCACAGCACAATGATGGTGTTGTCGGCGTACTTGGAATCCTCAAGCGTTGCTACGATTTGACCAATGAGGTCGTCCACCATGGCCGTGCTGGCCAGGTAGGCCTGGATGGCCGGTTTCCATTGGTTCATCTGCCTGATTCTCTTCAACCAGGGATTATGAGCCATCCTGGCGTGAGCCGCGGGCACATCATCCAGGTCATCTTCACGGAAGCCTTCAGGAATTTGGATATCCTCCAGAGGGTATCGATCAAAATACTCCCGGGGAGCATAATTGGGCAAATGGGGCTGAAAGATGCCGACGCCGAGAAAGAAAGGTTCCTTCAACTCGCCCTCGTGCAACTTATTCTTCGCCCAATTGACGGTTTTGCCATCCGGGTGGTCATCCAAAGTCATGTCCGGGTGGAGAGGACCCCAATCGGCCTGCCGTGCCCATCCCCCCAGGGGAGGCTTGGAGGAAAACATATGGCTCTCGAACCAAAGAATGTCCTGCGTCTTGCTCGGGTAATACTCATCAAAGCCCCGCCCTTGGACTTCTCTCTGAAAATGACCGCCGTGAAACAGTTTTCCAGTACCCACAACGTGGTAGTCATTCTGTTGGAAAAACTCGGGCAACAGAACCGAATCATTGAGGATCGGATTTCTCGTAAACGAATTCTTGTTTACGTAATTACCTGACGTCGACGGCCTGATCCCACTCATAATGGCGGAACGTGAAGGACCACAGGCAGGCGCCGCGCAATGCGCATTGGAAAACACCATGGCCTTGGACGCCAGCTTCTCTATATGGGGCGTCTTGGAATGGGGGTTGCCCTTCAGCACGCCGTTCCAGTCATTCATGTCATCGACCGCGATGAAGAGGACATTCGGTTTCTCGTTATTGGCGAAACAAAATGCCCAGCTCAGCAAAACGGATAATAGAAGTATGCTTGTTTGTTTCTTAATGATTATTGAAAGCATGAATCTTAGGGCTTAAGATTTTGAGCTTATGAAGCGCTGAAAGAGGTTGTGGGTGATTTGCTGAACACGTGGATCGACGCCATGCCTGACCGGGGTTTTTCTATTTCAATTGCTAAAACTTATTTAATAAACCGATTAAACACATTGGACATCATGCGCTGGATGCGCCGGTCCGGACCTTGGGGTTGAGCAGCCCTGTGGCCAGGCAGCACATGACCGGGCGGCGATGACAAGCCTTGCGCCCACCAGATGCTCCCAGCGTTGAACACGACATTGCCTTTGGGCCCGTCGTAGATCGTCGCAATATGCGGTGACAGGGTCTTTCCCGCACCATTTTTGGTTTCACTGTGAGCCACGAATTCCATGCCCGGTAAATCTGTGGCAGGAGTGCCATGCCATTCCCAGCCGATCAGGCCTGGGACTGTATCGCCTTCCTTCATGCCGGTGCCTTCATAAAGCCAGTGATCGGCATTCACGCAGGTCCAGGGTCCACCGCCAATACCGGCCATCCGCCCCCCCATCAGCAGCGCCCCATCCGGCCCTGGTGGATAATTGTGCGTAGCCCCTCTCGATTTCAGAAACCTCTCGTAGTTTTCCTCGCCAACGAACACCCCTTCACGCCGCATGACCCGATGAGGTTGCCCACTCGATGAGGGCATTAGAGGCACAACACCCCAGACCGAGTTGCCAGACAGGAATGCCAGGTTCACGCCGGCATCGCGGGCCGCGATGGCATTGTCGTACATCTCCAGTGTCCAATACTCGTCATGCCCTACGGAAATGAACCCTTTCGTCCTCAACAATCTCGAACCGTGTCGGTGCGTATCCACATTTGAGATATACGAAACATCGTAGCCCTGTACCTCCATCCAATAGGACAAGGGAAATTCCCAGAGCAGGAACTCTCCTGAACCCACCGACTTGGTATTCACAACCAGGTGATCCTGACAGAACTGCGAATAGGGACGGTCAAAACTCACCCAGCCGGTATCAGCCGCGTCCGTGCTCCACTTCTTCCGTTTCTTATAACCTGTGTAACCATTCGCGTCGTTATGATAGAGAGACCACTCGTTGGTGGGCCAGCTATTGTAGGCAGCCCAGGTCGTATCGCTGCACTGAAAAAGCAGGTCGCAGGGACGGTCATCACGCACGATGAATATGACGTAGCTTTGGAAGCCCTCCTTTTTTGCGGTGAGTTTACCCAGGTAGACACCACTCAACCAATCCTGTGGGATTTTAAACTCTACCGACGGTTCCCACTTGCATTCGCGCAGGCGGTTTTTGCCGACCTCCGGATCCGGCTGGGTTTCGCCCTGGATGGACGCAAACTTCTTCATGAAACGACCACCAGTTCCGCCATAGTAACCCGTACGATAAATCTCCAGACTGAATTCTGACACCGGGTTCATGCTCACCATAACCTTGAGCGTGTCGCCGGCAGCCACACTCGTCTCGGAACAGTAGCCCTCGATGCGCGGGCTACGCCACAACTCCACCGGTTCGTTCATAACGACATCGACTTTGGTCAGCATCCAGTCACGCGTACCAGGCTTGGCGTTTTCAATCTGGATCGGATTCGATCCGGTCGATGGGCTTTGTCCATATAAATTGGATACGCTTATTGCGCCCGTCGCCAACCCTAGGCTGGCGGCCGTTACGCCTTTGAGTAGATCACGGCGATGGATGCCGTGCTTAGGGTCGTGTGATTCGTTCATGCTTTTCCTGGGGTAAATTTTGTCGGGGCTATTTTGCCTGGGATAGGTAGGCGACGATGTCGTTAAGATCGTCGGGACTTAAAAGGGCATCGAACACTTCGGGCATGAGGGATGTATTCGAATACTTCGCCTCGATGATGTCCTCGGTGCGTATGGTGACTTCTGCTCCAGGTGCAGCGGAGAGGACCATGGTTTCTTCGGTTTCGTCGGTAATAATACCTGAGAATTCGCCCTCCTTGGTACGGATATGGACCATCTCGTAATAACGGACGATGGAGGAGCTTGGAAAAAGGATGGCTTCCAATAGATCCCACTTACCCCGCATGGCACCAATGTTCGTCATATCCGGACCAAAATGCAGTCCCTGATCACCCATTCTGTGACAGGTGATGCACAGCGACTTGGAGGCATCGGCGAAGAGCTTTTCTCCTCGCACGGGATCTCCTTTTGTCTGGTTGAAATGTTTTCTAAGCTCACCCATACGAGTATACTGGTGAGCTACCTTGATAGGATCGGTGTCGACCGGATCGGCCTGTTTTATATAAGGCCGGACATTCGGGTTGGGACCACTCCGGGCAACCTCCGCCATGATTCGGAGCTGTTTCGCCAAGGCATGGTTTTCGGGAACCTCTTCCGCCACACCCATCTCAAACAGTGCGTAGGTAATGGCGTGTTTTAAAAACGGATCGAGTTCTCCAAGGCCTGCTTTCAACAACGCACTCATCGATGAGCGGTCGCCAATTCTGCCCAAGGCCATGGCGGCCAGACGACGAATGTGGAGATCCTTCGAAGTGATAGCCTTTTGCAGGGCAGGCACCGCAGCCTGATCCCGCCAAAGAGAAGTACTTTGGATGGCCGCCGAGCGCTCATCAGCGCTTCCCTGATTGATTCGCTCCCGTATGGCTTTGCGAGCCGCAGGCCCGTCGATACGATGCAAGGACCACAAAGCCGGTAGGCCGGCCTTGGCAGCTTTTAAATCATCGATGTTTTCTTTCTTGGCCAGGGCCTCGATAGCACGGGTTACGACTACCGGCCGATCATCGGAGAGGTAGGCGACTGAGGGCTGATCCCAATCGAGCTTATAGCCTCGCGGATCCTCACGAACGGCTGCATCCGTTTTTCGGATACGGTAAATACTACCCAGGACATGAGGTTTGGCCACCTGCGATGTGGGGCAACACATCAGATACCAGCTTCCTGTATCGGCTACGAGCAAACTGCCGTCGGCATCTTCAATCACATCGGTCGGATGAAAGTCTGTTTGATCACCTTCCAGAAGCACCTCGGCTTCCGATGCAAAGGTCGACCCGGACCGACTCAAGGGGTATCGGGAAATCCTTCGCAGGTTAAAGTCGGCGCAAAGCAGGTCTCCCTTGAGTCCCAAGGCATCGTTCCTAGCCATGATGACTCCTGAAGGGGCCGCGGCTCCCGTATGCGTCATGACCGGTAAAAAGTCTCCCGTACGAGGGTGACCGGACAGGGCTGAAGGGTTTTTCCTCCCATACACACCCCCATAAACCGAATGCAAGATACCGTCACGCTGTCCGGGATGAGTGGCTGGAAGTACAAAAAACGTTCCACTAAGGAAGCGCTCCCCGGTTTCACTGAAAGCCAAGCCAACCGGATTGTTCATGCCGCCCGTTAAGACGACCTCTAAATCGCTGCCGTCCGGCCGGGCCCGAAAGGCGTGGGCGGCCTTTGACTGATGCTGTTTTCCATTCCCCAGGATGAAGTTCTGCTCATCATAAGCCCCTTTGGTCCAATAGAAATAACCGTCCGGACCGAGATACGGACCGTGCAAGTCATTCGCACAACGTTCAATCGTGCCGCCGTTAAACCAGGACACCCGCTCATCGGCCACATGGTCACCATCAGTATCACTAAATTTCCATATGTTCGGAGGGGCTCCGACATACACGTCCCCTTCATAAACCAGAATGCCTTCCGGAAACGGTACCTCGTCGGCGAATACCGTCGATTCATCGAACACTCCGTCGTCGTCGGTATCGACCAGCCGTAGAATCCGGTGGCTGGACTCCGCCAGCTGAACTGGCCCGTCTCGGGTATCTCCGGAACTATCCGTGACATACAAACTGCCATCCTCATCGAAATACATATGTATCGGCCGTTGCACGAGGGGAGGCGCCGCGGCAATTTCCAGCCCATAGCCATCAGGCAGGCTGAAGGTATGAGGGGGAAACGAAACGGTTTCAGCGGCGGCAGCGAATAAGGAAAAGAAGCCCGCGCACAGAACCAGACAGAATCGCGAAGGAAATGAGGAATGAGTCAAAATTCTGCCTATCAACAATCGTTTTTTTGGTTGTGACGGCAAGGTGAAGCACATCAGTCAAGCGGCGCCTGATTCCTCTTTTCCCTCCCTGGGGGAAGAATGTTCATTCTAAATCGTGTAGGGAGCGCGCCGTCTGTAAGTGCGCATGCGATTGGCCTCGGTATCGTTGACGAAGTTTTCCGTCACCGGATCGAACGTGACTTTGCGGCCGAGCTTCCAACTTATCGCGGCCGCGAAGCAAGCCATGTGTCCATAACGCACTGCGGTAGAGTTGCAAACCGGTTGTTCACGGGTCTTCACACAATCCAGAAAGTTTCGGGCATGGTGCACCGGATCCGTGCCGTAGATCTGGTCCGCAAGCTTGTTTTTGAGGAGTTTGGGATTGCTGGCTTCGATTCGATCGAAATCCCCTGCTTCCACCCAGCCTTCATCGCCCACAAATCGCACCGGACAAGTACCCAGTCCATCGATCCAGTCACCCACCCCATCGCGTGAGGAAAGACGCATGACCAGTTTGATGCCATTGGCATAGGTAGCGTGTAAAAGGCTGTCCGATACGGCTTCATACTCGATCGGTGTCGTTCCATCGGCATCCGCGGCCCACTGACAGAGGTCAATGGTATGGGATCCCCACTCGGGCAGTCTCCATGCCGAATACAACCCCTTGTGGTTGCGCCACCGGCTTCGTACGCAATAGTCTTCGTTAAAAGGAATCATTGGAGCAGGTCCAACCCACTTGTCCCAATTGATAACCGACGGATCCGGCTCGGGTTGAGCTGGCAAAGGTTCAAGGTATTCCTGCAACTTCAGGATGCCTGCATGAACCTCCCGGATCTGACCCAGCTTGCCATTCCGGGCAAGATCGACGGCAAGTTTGAAGTTGGGAACGCTTCGCCTCTGCGTTCCGGCCTGGAAGACGCGCTTGTGCTTTTTAATGGTGTCGTCCAGTTCCTGGCATTCCTGGATATTCATGGCACAAGGCTTTTCACAATAGATTTCCTTGCCCGCACGTGCGGCGAAAATGGATGCCGTGGTATGCCAGCGGTCACCCGTGGCGATGATGACCGCGTCAATGTCATCGCGTTCCAGGACTCCGGACATGTCGTCGTAAGTAACGCAATCGTTGTTTTCGTAATGGCGGTCGGTCTTGCGCTTGATAATTTCGCGGCGCTCTTTCTGAGGATCGGCAATGGCGACGAATTGACAGTCCTGATGCTTAAAGAAACCATCCAGGACCTTTCGACCTCGTGGTCCAAGTCCGATGCCTCCCATCACAATCCGGTTGCTGGGAGCTACGCTTCCATTTTTACCGAGCGAACTGGCCGGTATAATGGCGGGCATGCCGATGGTGGCAACGGCAGTGGTTTTCAAAAAGTTGCGACGGGTGGTTTTTGTACTCATAATCAGGCCTGCACTACATTGAATATAATACCTGATACTTCAGAACCTGAAGGTGCTGGTCAACTGATAGGTGCGCGGCACTTGGAAAGTCCAACGCACGACATTGCCCAAGCCGAGGCCATCGGTCGACGACGGAAGCAAGTCCGTATCGTCCAACAGGTTCCTGATGTTCAACTGGAGACTCCAATCGACCTTGTTATCGAAGATCTTCAACCGGTAGCGCACCATCCCATCGAAAATCTCCGTGCTGCCGCCCTTAAATTGGGTGTTGGCATCGAATGTCCCATCCGAATTTCTACCAAAGCCGAGAAAGCGATCACCCCGGTAACGAAACGTAGCGCCAAGCGAGAGACCCTTCAATGCCGAGTCGTTAGCGAAGGTATAATTACCGACCAAATTCATTGATTCCAAAGGCTGACGTGTATCCGAGGTGTTGTTAACCTTTTCCATGTGGAGCGTATCCGCTTGGATCTCAGTCAAAAGCTCGCCCAGGGTATCCGCTGTTCTTCCTCCTGGGAAAGTCATGGTGGAATCCAAAGGCTCGTCGTTCCAGGCATTATCCCAAACGCTAGGGACGCACTCATGATAGTACTCATGTATCCTAAATGTTCCGAACCTGGCGGTAAGATCCCCCGTCCCGGTTCCGCCAACTGCAAATTTTAATTAGTTATTCCACTAAAGGAACCACTTCCTCGGCGATGCGATGTACGCTCTCCCGCTTGGCCTTGCGGATGTCATACTGAGCCTGCAGGCGGAGAAAGTAGCCTTCCGAAAGCCCAAAATACCGTTCCAGTCGCAAGGCGGTGTCTGCCGTGATGTTCCGGCTTTCCTTTATGATGGCATAGATGCGCGTAGCCGGAACATGGATGTCCTTGGCCAGCCGGTAAGAGGTGATCCGCATCGGCTTTAAAAATTCTTCTTCCAGAAATTCGCCGGGAGTGCAGAGGGGAATCTGTCTCGTTGAAGGAAAGCTCCGGATCACGGATCACAATAATTCCGCCTGGCGTAACTATGTCAAGCATAACTATGTCATCGGAAGTCTGCAAGTTGCCCCGGGACCGGATATGGCAGATCGCTTCGGGATACTGAATGCGTGGCTTCCGAGGAATGTCCGGACTTGAACACAAGGCTTTTTTGTGAGTTATTCAGGCTAACAGTTTCTCATGCCTTTGACGGTTGATAGGGTTTCCGTAATTGATCAGACAGCTACTGTCATCAGAGATGGCATTCTTAATGATGAGTGGCGTGGTTGGCTTCCTGGCGAACGGAGACTGTCCAAGGACTTGGGGGTAGGTCGAAACAGCCTGAGGTCAGCTCTTAAGATCCTGGAATTGGAGGGGATGATTAATATCATTCACAGACAAGGCGTTCGAATTGTCGGGAATACCTCCAAGCTAACCACGAAGAAAAGCCATGTCGTCGGAGTCCTGTCTCCCAGTCCTATCGAAACCGTGTATCCCAGAAAGATCCTCTATATTGACGCTTTGCGCGATCGTTTGGCAAAAGACGGCTACATCCTGAAATACTATGATGGCAACCAATACTTTAAGACGGGATCCGAAAAGGCTGTTCAAAGATTGGTTGAACAGGAGCAGTGCGACTGTTGGATGCTGGTTGCATCTAATAAAGCCGTCCAAAATTGGTTCTCTTCAAACAACATATCCTGCCTGATCGCCGGCTCCTGTCATCGAGGAATAGATTTGCCTTTTGTAGACGTTGATTATCGGGCGCTATGTCGCCATGCCGTAGTAACTTTGCGACGTTTGGGTCATCGGAACATCGTTTACTTAACACCTCCCCCGCTACTGGCTGGAGACATTCGAAGTGAAACCGGCTTTCTCGAAGGCATCCACGAATGTTTTGGAGAAAATCCAGCGGCGGGAAGCTTATTGCATCTGGATTCCTCGTTCGATCACATAGTATACGCGGTAAATCGACTCATGAAGAAGCGCTCCAGGCCTACCGCAATACTCATTAACAATGCTTTCCAGTATTTGACTGTGTTCAGCGCACTCACCCAAGGGGGCTTTCGTATCCCGAATGAAGTTTCCCTGATTTGCAGGGGGTCAGAGTATTTTCTGCGCTACCTTAGGCCCACTCCTGCCCGTTATGAGCAAAATCCCATCATGTTTGCCGGAAAGTTGTACCGAAACATCAAGAGGCTGATCCACAATCCCTCGATAAAACCAAAATCCATTTTGTTGATTCCGGATTTCGTGGAAGGAGGCAGCATCTCGCATCGCGAATCCGAACGATGGCAGACCAGATGATGTAGAAAATCCATCTTGGGAATTCCGATGGATAAAGGGAGCATAAAAAATGTTTCTGGCAATCCAATCTCCCTGTTAGCCCGCATATCTCACAAAATTCGTGGCGAGCGAACGGAGGTCGAGTGCTGGCGGGGGTTTCGTGCAGATTCGGGGGTGAAGCCGGGTCGACACCCTGCAAAGTCCCGAATCCAGGGAAATCCCCGCCAGCGCCGACATACCGGAGCGCAGTAGAAAGTTTGTGAGATATGCGGGTTAGGTTTGATTCAAGGGCTGTCGATTTTTAACCCGCATTGCGACGGAGCCATTTTCAGAGTACGGTAACCTGTCCAATTTCACGCGAACGACTCAGTTGGCAAAAAATCAGTCAGTTGAGGTATTTGAAGAACCCTGTGAACTGCACCCTGTTTGACCGGGAGCCTGGTTCTATTTTAGGGGCAGAGGCCTTTTCTTGAACTGGTCTGTTTATGTTGAATCCTTATAAAATCAACAGCAAACCGAAAAAAGATATGAGCAGTAATTTAAGAAATCATGGCCGTCTGATAGAAAGACTGATTTTGTTCACGCTGGTGGGCGCATTGGGACTGTTTGCCCAGGAAGGTGACGAGGAACCTTATGAGTTAAGTCCGTTTGTGGTGGAAAGTACAGACCAGGAAGGATACACCGCGACGAGCACTTTGGCGGGAACGCGCATCAAGACGGACTTGGCCGACCTTGGATCGGCCATCTCCGTGATCACGCAGGATTTCCTGGAAGACACCGGGGCAACCGGTCTTGGAACTCTGCTGTCTTACACGACAAACACGGAGGTAGGCGGCGACCAGGGTAATTTTTCAGACGCCCGGGACATTGCCAACAGCCGCTATTACCAAAAGGAAGAACGAACGGATCCGCAATTGAACACCCGCATACGTGGACTTGGCCGAGCGGACTTGACCCGCGGTTTATTCCTTACGGATATCGGGTTTGATTCCTACAATACAGAACGTGTGACTGTGAGCCGCGGCCCAAACTCACTCTTATTCGGCATCGGTAGTCCGGGAGGTGTGATCGACGCCAGCCTGAAAAAGGCGGTGCAAAACAACAACTTTGGCGAGGTAAAAGCCAGGGTGGATAACTACGGGACATTCCGGTCGGAATTCGACGTGAATCGAGTCATAGTGGAGGACCGTCTGGCCATCCGGGTGGCTGCATTGCGCAATGATGCGCGATACAAACAGGAAGAGGCCTGGACGCGGGACGAGCGGATTTACGCCAACATGGAACTGGTTCTGTTCAAAAATGAAAATAGCGACTTCCTTGGCGCGACGAGAATTCGGGCAAATGGAGAAGTTGGAACCACCAGGGAATCTCCTATTGAAGTGATACCGCCGACGGTGGCTTATAGCGGATGGTTTGAGCCAGTTCCATCATCCATCCAGCAATTTACCGGTATAGCCCCCCCAGCGAAAGTCGTTCATCCCAATGAGGGAGGGACATGGGAATTCCAGGAAACTTACAATCCTCTCGTTGCCAGACTGGAAAGCCAAATCAACACCAACGTGCATCCGGCATACTTTCGCTTTATTGCCGCGCATTTTAACGATCCCAATGCGACAACGGCAGATGTGGGGACCGGAGACGGGCTTCAGGGGTACCAGGGCGTTATTACATGGAGGACGAATCTGGATACATTGGACAGTACGGGTCTGGCCGGCACTCCGGGCGCAATAGCCGCCTTTGGAGCAGACGCTCCGGGGGATACGCCGGTAAATAGGACTTCGGAGTACCATGCCCAGAGTCCTTTCGGGGAACCGTTTGCCATCGGATTTGCTGCGCCAACCCTAAGGAATACCGACGTATTCGATTACCGCAATCATATCTACTCAGGCGGAATCGACAATCTTGAACGGAAATTCGACGCCCACAGCGTGACCTTGGAACAAGGTTTCTTTAACAACAAAATGGCTATTGAGGCGACATTCGACAAACAACATTATGAGACGACTCAGGACTTCTTCTTTCAAGGCGGACGCGACCAGAGTACATCCGGAACCTACGACATCAATGTCTCGATTGCCGAGTACTTGCAAAACGGTCAGCCGAACCCGAATCTTGGCCGGGCCTACTCGCGGGTGGCGATTCCTGAGATTGAATTAAAGGAACTGGATCGGGAAACCGTCCGTTTAACAATTTTCGGCGAGCTTGATTTCTCGGAGAAGGAAAACTGGTTGCAACATCTGGGGCGGCATCGTTTCACAGCCCTGTATAACGATCACACCTTTGACAGGCGTTCTTCCCAATGGGAACACGCCTGGGTAAGCGATGATTTTAATGTTATCGATGCCGTCCAGGGCAATACCCTGACGGCTAATCGCAGGGGCTTTACTACGGTGGTATGGACAAGCGACTCCCTACTGGGGTTGTCCTCAATCGACGATGTTCGCTTGAACAAGATTAACATACCCCATCCCCAACCGGGTGATTCCTATCGGGTACTTTACGCGGACACCAGCTCCAGTAACGCGGGGCGCACTTTGCGAACGGGAACGGTCACGAACGAGCGTTTTCTCGATGGAATGGATATTTCACAGACCCAAATCGAGGCCAAAGCATTTGCCTGGCAAAGTTACTTTTTGGATAATCACATTGTCGGGTTACTGGGTTATCGTGAGGACGATACCGTCAGCTTTAACCGCGCCACCGTTGGGGAAGTCGGATTTGAAGAACGGGATGAAGAAGGCCGTTGGAAGCCGCAATTTACAAGGCTATCGAATACCCCTGCCCTGGAAGAGTTCGGTGACACCCAGACCTGGAGTGTTGTTGGACGTTATCCCGAAGGGCTATTGGGCGATCTCCCCGGAAACCTTGATTTGCAGGTACATTATGCCGAATCGGAAAACTTCAATCCAATAGGTTTCAGGAATGATGCATTGGGACGGCCCATAGGGCAACCGACCGCAACCACCAAGGAATATGGGTTTTTGATCAAGACCGTTGATAATAAACTCAATTTCAAGGTAAATTGGTTCGAAACGAGCCTGAATGATCAGAATGCGCCCCCGAGGGTGAATACGCTTTCCTATGCGCTTAATCGCATCAATGATTACCGGGATGCTGAAATCAATCTTGAACTTCCCTTCTCTGATCAGTTTGAGACAATCAGTGGAGATCCGGCCTCGTTCCCGATTAAGGATTATGACGCATTCTACTCTTCCATGCTGAATGCCATTCCGGATGAACTGAGGAATATCTCCAACATCAGGCAAGTGGACGTAACGGGGGATGGTGTCTGGGATAGCATGGAAGCCGACAGCGTTCAAAACCTGCGCTCAACCCAGAATCGGATCGCCAAGGGCGTCGAATTCGAAGTGGTCGCCAATCCAACCATAAACTGGCGCATGATTCTAAATGTCAGCCAACAGGAAACAATTAACAGCAATACGGCTTCGACGATGGGACCCGTGGTGGAAGCATTTACGGCCAATTTAAGAAGCAGCAGGTTGGGCGAGCTGAGAATGTCTGCCGGGGGTACGACCGTGCTCCGTCCGATCGAGGAACTCTGGTTATCCCAGAACGTTGCTGTACTTCGTGCCGCCACCGCATTGGATAATACCGTCTCCAATGAACAACGCGAATGGCGTTTCAATGGCATTACTTCCTATTCCTTCACGCAAGGGTGGTTGAATGGTTTGAACGTGGGCGGTTCTATCCGCTGGGAGGACGAGGTGGCAACCGGCTATGTATTCGCACTGGATCCGGAAGCAGGAGTACCCATACCCCTGGTCGATCAGCCCCTTATGAGTGATTCCCTCCTGCATGGTGACCTTTTTGCTTCCTACAGATGGAAGCTGACCGACAAAATAGACTGGAAAATCCAGTTAAACATCAGGAACGCCTTTGGGGATGACGATGATATTCCGGTCAAGACAAATCCGGATGGGGAAGTAGCTGTGATACGGATCCCGAATCCGAGAACGATTATGATCACCAATACGTTTTCGTTTTAAAAGGGCGGATTCGCAACCGTAAGCAAGGCAATCGGATGAAGGTTTTCCATCATGCACTTGTCGGAATCTTACTGGTTGCTGCTTCCGCCTACGGCCAAAACAACCCACCCGATATTCTCCTGATTACCTCCGAGGATAACGGTCCTGAATTGAGTTGTTATGGTGAGCCCTACGTGAAGACCCCTCACCTGGATAGGTTGGCCCGGAACGGCGTGCGCTTCAACCGGGCCTTTGTAACCCAGCCAGGATGCAGCCAGTCCCGGTCCTCCATATTGACGGGCTTGTATCCGCATCAGAATGGCCAGATTGGGCTGGCAACATGGGGGTTCCGGATGTATCGGGAGGAGACACCGAATATGATTCGCAGCTTAAAGGAGGCGGGGTATCGCACCGGGATTATCGGTAAGTTGCACATCAATCCGGCATCGGCTTTCCCCTTTGATTTCAAGGAATTCCCGAAAGCCAATTTCACTCGAAATAAACTCACCGGGTATGAGAAACACGCTGGTGAATTTATCCGGGAATCAGAGCAACCGTATTTTCTCATGGTAAACTATCCGGATGCGCACCGCCCATTCATTCCCCAGGTGGACGACATGCCGGAGAATCCTTTGAGCGGAGACGATGTCAAGCCCCTGTCCTATTTGGGAGTAGATCATCCTGAGCTACGAAAGCAGACGGCCGATTACTATAGCTGTATGGAACGCCTGGATACGCTGATCGGCAAGCTTCTGGATACCTTGAAAAAGAGCGGCAAGGCGGAAAATACGCTGGTTATCTATCTCGGCGATCACGGAGCGGACTTGCTTCGAGGCAAAAGGACGCCCTACGAGGGGGGGCTTCGTGTGCCCTTGATTGTGTCATGGCCGGGCAAGGCAAAAGCGGGACAGGTCAGGCAGGAACTTGTTTCCATGGTAGATCTGTTTCCGACCGCTCTGGAGGTCTCGGGTGGCAAAGCCCCAAGTTCCCTGCCAGGCAGGTCGCTGGTTCCGCTGCTGAAAGGGGAAACGCCCGACTGGCGTGAATACCTGTATGCGGAATGGCACCTGCATTCCCCCCTGAACTTTTACCCGCAACGCACGGTTCGCAACGACCGCTATAAACTCATCCACAACCTGATGCCCGGCACAGAGAATCCCGGCTATGATTGGACCATGGATGCATTTTTCCCGGAACTTGCCGATAGCATTATCGAGGGAGACGATGCTGTTTCCGCCGCTTACAGCCGGATGAAACGCCCCCCGGAATTCGAGTTGTATGATTTGAGACGCGATCCCTATGAGTTCAACAACCTCTCCGATGATAAGGACCATCGGAATATTCTCAAAAAGTTAAAGCGGGAACTCACTTTGTGGCAGCAGAGGACGAACGACCCGTTGCGTCATCCCAAACTCTTGGGGAAATTGAAAGCGGAGATCGAAGCCACTTTTGCAAACGGAGAACCCGAGAAGAGAGCGGACAGGACCTGGCACTATCCGGATTATTTTTTCACAGCTCCGTGATAGATTCGCCAACAGGGCGAAACGAAGCGCCTTAAATTCATTGGAAACAACTCAATAATGAACCTCCTTACTAAATTAATTCCAGCTGTTCTGCCAATCTGCTCGTTGACCACGGATATGACAGTTGCAGCGTCGCAGCCAACCGAGATGCCGGTCGTCGAATGGACCGCTGGCGACACGCCCGATTTTCGCTATCGGTTTCTGGATGATGTGAAAATCACCCAATTGCTCTATGCGACTCCGGAGACCGGAACCTTTAGCCACCACGGATTCCTCACTTATTTCGAGGGAGTTCTGTTCGCCTGCTGGGACAGCCAAGCCCGCGATGAAAACACTTCGGGCCAGCATGGCGTCTACCGCTATTCTACCGACAAGGGAGAGACCTGGTCCGAGCTGAGATCTTTGTTTCCTTCGCTTGCCGATAAGGTCCCGGCCTCAGTAGCAAAAGTACCCAAACCGTTTCAAACCTCCCAAGGTTTTGCTGAAATCGACGGTAGGCTTTACGCGGTGACCTGTGTTGACAGAGCCTTGAGAGAAAAGGTCTATCGTTATAATGAGGTATCACGGACCCGGATCGGATTCCTGGCCCGCGAAGTGCGTGTGGACGGAACGCTTGGTGAAGTCTTCTGGTTGTCCGACACGGCCCCCGAGCCGGAACCCGGTTATCCTGCTCTTCCGGTCGGCGACCGGTCGCTCGTCGCCAAATTCAAAGCCTATTTCATGGAACCGGCCCACTTGCCTCAACTCCTCTTCCGACCGAGACAGTGGCCAGACTCGGATGATGAACACCGCATGACCGAGCCCACACAGCCCTGGCGCCTCGACAGCGGCACCTGGGTAAGACTCTACCGGAATCAGGGGACGATCCATGGGACCACCCGTGCCGAAATCGAAGCCTCCAGGCCCCGGCGGCACTACGCCTCGTTCTCCTTCGATGACGGGAAAACGTGGAGCCCACCCACGCGTACCAATTTTCCCGATACCGGCTCACGGGCCAATTCAGGACGATTGCCGGACGGCCAGTTCTACGTGATCAACAACCCCCTTCCCATGTCGGCCAGACAGGGGGGGCGTACCATGCTTGCCATATCATTATCTCGCGATGGTCTGAATTTCGATCGCATGGCTGTTATCAGGTTTATCGCTCCGCAACAGCGCTATGAAGGTATGGCAAAGGGAGCCAATGGATTCCAGTACCCACATTCGGTTGTTGTCGGAAATTACCTGTGGGTAATCTATTCCGTGAACAAGGAAGACATGGAAGTGGCCCGAATTCCGCTGGCGGAACTTTACGCGCTCGATAGATCATCGCAAAGGCCCGTCGCCCCTCAGCACGACTATCACCGCCCTGGATCCCTGCCTTGAGTTTTCGAAAAAAGAGCAGACGTGGAAAATGGTTAAGGTTTAAAAGGCGCAAGAGATCCTTCTGGCGCTATTGTTGTAAGAAGTGCTGGATTAGTAATGACCCTTGTTGACTGGATTCTCGTCTTTATGTACGCGACTTCGACGATCGCGGTTGGCTGGTATTTTGGCAGAAAACAGGAAGACACAAAAGAGTATTTCATTGGATCGGGTAGCATGAATCCGGTCCTGATTGGCGTCTCTTTGTTCGCCACGCTTCTGAGTACGATCAGCTATCTGGCAATTCCAGGAGAAGTGCTGGGCAAGGGGCCCGCTTATATGGCCATCTACCTTTCCTATCCATTCATTTTCCTCGTCCTGGCATTTGTGATTCTTCCCGTCTACATGAAGAATCGTGTCACAAGCGCCTATGAGTTGCTGGAACAACGCCTTGGATTGAGTGTTCGCATGCTGGGTGCGGCGATGTTTCTCTCGTTAAGACTGGTTTGGATGTCCTTGCTTATTTACCTGACGGCCAAGGCTATTGCCATCATGATCGGCGCGGGAGATGAAACGATTCCCTGGATCGTTATAGTAACCGCGATCTTTGCCATAACCTATACCTCTGTCGGAGGGCTTCGAGCGGTCGTCATAACCGACCTGATGCAATCCCTTCTTTTATACGGCGGGGCATTGATCGTTATCGGAACGGTTACCTGGAAGCTGGGCGGCTTCGCCTGGTTTCCAACTGAATGGCAATCGAATGTGTGGGATAAGCAACCATTTTTCAGTATTGATCCGTCAACAAGAGTGACAGTCGCAGGCTCCATGCTGTGGATTTTCCTGTTTCTCGTATGCACTTCCATGGGCGATCAGGTTTCCGTCCAGCGTTTCATGTCGACAAAGGATGTCAGGGCCGTCCGTAAAGCTATCGCCATGCAATTGACCACAGCCTTCGTTGTTGGTTCGACGCTGAGTGTGGTTGGCTTGGCCCTGCTTGGATTTTTCCAGGTAAATCCAGATTTGTTGCCGGCGGATGGATCCATAAAATCTCAAGCCGATCAGCTATTTCCTCACTTCATAGCGGCTCAACTGCCACCGGTGGTAACGGGACTGGTGGTCTCGGGCCTTTTCGCGGCGGCAATGTCCAGTATCGACTCCGGTGTAAATTCCATCACGGCTGTCGTGATGACCGACTTCCTCGACCGATTTGGGCGAAAACCCCGGTCGGAGAAACAGCATCTGCGCATGGCGCGCAGCCTGGCCATCGGCATCGGAGTCATCGTTGTCTCAATCAGTACGCTGATGAAGTATGTGCCGGGCAATTTCCTGGCAGTCACGAATAAGACGACCAATCTGCTCACCGGACCCATAGCGCTGTTGTTTATTTTTGCACTCTTTGTGCCCTTTGCCAACACGCCTGGGGTTTGGATCGCAACCTTGGCCAGTGTCGCAACCGCCGCAATTGCTGCGTTCTCCGGAGTCATTTTTGGACCGGATCCGGTTACGGGACTGGATCCGATCAGCTTCCAGTTGATTCTGCCCTCCAGCCTGATTGTTGGTCTGCTGGTCGGCATTGTAGCCTGCAAACTGTTTTCCAGGACTAAGAAAAGCTAGTTGGTATGTCGTCAATTTTCACACATCAACACATTACGCAGAAAAAACCATCATGAGAAAAAGCAAAGCTCTCGCCCGCATGCGCAAGGGTGAAATCATCCGCACGTGTCTGCTTGGACATTACATACCGGCATTCGTCTGCCATGCAGCTCGAGCGGGTTACGATTGTATCTGGCTGGATCTGGAACACAGGCTTTTCTCACCTCGCGAGGTCCAGGCCCTCCTGGCGTTCTCGCATCTTTACGATATCGACATCATGCTGAGGCCCCCGACGGTTGAAAAGATTGGGTTGTATCGCTATCTTGAGGACGGCGCCGCTGGATTGCTCGTTCCACAAGTGTCCACCGCCGAAATGGCGCAGAAGCTTGTCGACGCTATCAAGTTTCCCCCCTTCGGTGAGCGGGGAATTGACAACAGCGGTTTGGACGCCGACTTCCAATATCACGATCCGGATGAATTTGCGGCATGGGCAAACCGGGAGACATTTCTTTGCGTGCAGATCGAGACACCGCTTGCCGTTCGCAATGTTGAGTCAATTGCCGCGGTCGAAGGAGTGGACATGATCTTCGTGGGACCGGCAGACCTGGGATTGCGTTTACGGCAGAGTGGCGAGATGACGCTTGAGCAGGCATGGGAAACCGTGGCTGCCGCCTGCCAGAAGCACGGAGTCGCTTTCGGAGGCCCCGCTCTATTGCCGGAGGATTTAAATCGACGCGCTCGCCAGGGAGCGCAATTGCTGGTGGCCAGCGCCGAATTCAAAAGTTGGTCGAATGGATTGAAGGAGGATATCCGGAAATTCGATAAAGCGACATGAAACCATTAAGGAAGGAACCAAAAAATGAAAATGATTATTGGCGGAGAAAGTGTCGAAGCGAGCGATGGTGCGGTACAAGAGGTGGTTAATCCCGCCACGCATGAAGTGGTCGACACCGTACCCATGGCCACGATAGAAGACATGGACCTGGCTTTATCGAATGCGCGTAAAGGCTTCAGCGCATGGTCAAAAGTACCGCTTCATAAGAAAATAGAGATACTATACGCCTTCGAACAGCTCTTTAAGGAAGTCAGGGAAGACCTCATCGAGTTGGGCATGCAGGAAATGGGAAAAACGAAAGCCTTGGCAGCGGGAGAAATCAATGTGGCCACGCTCCTTATCAGGAATTTCTGTGAAGCCGCGCGCTCACTGGGCGGTGAAACATTCGCGCCGGGAAACCATCCTATTGTAGAAAAAGATCTGGTTCTGACCGTCAGAGAACCTTGGGGAGTTGTACTTTGCCTACTCCCGTTCAACAGCCCCATCTCGCTCTATGTTCAGAAAGCAATTCCTGCACTGCTGATGGGCAATGCCGTGATAGTGAAACCGGCCTCCGATACCCCGCTTTGTAATATCGTGATGACGGAACTGTTATTGAAAAGCGGTATTGAACCGAATGCAGTGCAAATCATCACCGGCAGCGGTTCCAAAGTCGGAAAATACATCGTGTCGAGCAAAGATATCGATGTGGTCAGTTTAACCGGCAGCACGGAAGTCGGTATTCAAATTGCCAAGGAATGTGCCGAGCATTTGCACCGTGTGTCATTGGAATTGGGTGGAAATGACGCATTGATCATCCTGGAGGACGCGGACATGGATCTGGCAATCCATGAATCCTTCTGTGGACGTCACGTGCATGCAGGCCAGATATGCTGCGCCAGCAAACGCTTTATCGTCCAAAATTCAATCAGTGAGGAATTTACCAACCGGCTTCTGAAGAAAATCAAGGCCATCAAAGTCGGAGATCCGAATGAGGAAAGCACGACCTTCGGACCCGTCACTTCCGAAAAAGCAGCAATCGATGTTGAACGGCAAATTCAACATACCCTTTCACAAGGGGCACGCCTGCTGTTTGGCGGAAAACGTTTTAACCGGACCTTTATTGAGCCGACCCTGCTGACGGATGTTACTCCCGATATGGATATTGCACGGGATATGGAAATATTCGGCCCGGTTTGGCCCATTATCGGCTTCGATACCATTGAAGAAGCCATTGAAATAGCAAATAACTCCATTTATGGACTCTCAGGGGGCGTGATTACGCGGGACAACGGGAAAGCGATGAAGATTGCGCGAGCCCTGCAGACGGGTTGCTGTGTATTCAATGGAAGCGGCCTTTACCGCTCTGCCGACCAACCGTTCGGCGGTTACAAAATGAGTGGTATTGGCCGCGAGGGCGGACGCTTCACACTGGAGGAGATGAGCCAGCTGAAAACACTCGTATTTAAGAACCAATACTAACCCGCATGTCTCATAAATTTTCTACTGCGCTCCGGTATGTCGGCACTTGTGCGGACTTCGTTGGATTCGCTACTTTGCAGGGTGTCGACCCAGCTTCACCCGCTCATCTGCTCGAAACCCGCACCAGCACTCGACCTCCGTTCGCTCGCCACGAATTTTGTGAGACATGCGGGCTAATTCTTCTATCGGCGAAACTCGTCCAGGCGGGTGACAAAATTTTTCTGACATACCTTAACCGCTAAATGCATTGCCCATGAACGTCATCGACAAACTCTCTCTAGCTTTCTCTCTGATACTTCCGGGGACCGTGAGTGTGACAGAGGCGGTTGCCCAACCGGCTCGGATGCCGGTGGTCGAATGGACGGTTAGGGATGCACCGGGTTTTCGCTTCCACTTTCTCGAAAATGTGAGAACTACAAAGCTTTGGCACGCGACCCCGGAGACCGGAACCTTTAGCCACCACGGATTCCTCACTTATTTCGAGGGAGTTCTCTTCGCCTGCTGGGACAGCCAGGCCCGTGATGAAAACACTTCGGGCCAGCACAGCATTTTCCGGTATTCGATGGACGACGGAGAAACATGGTCCGAACCGAAGGTCTTGTTTCCGCCGCTTGCAGACAACGTGCCTGCTTCCGAGACTGAAAGCCCCAAACCCTTTCAAACCTCGCAAGGCTTTGCCGAGATCGATAATCGACTCTACGCCGTCACCTGCGCCGACAGGGAGTTGGAAGAAAAGGTCTATCGATTTAATGAGGTATCGCGGGTCCGGATCGGATTCCTGGCCCGAGAGGTGCGAACGGATGGAACACTCGGCCAAATATTCTGGTTGTCCGACACGGCCCCCGAACCGGAACCCGGTTATCCTGCGCGTCCGGCGGGAAACCCTTCGCTTGTTGACAAGATCAGCGCTTATTTCAAGGAACCGGCCAACTTGCCACAGCTCCTCTTCGGGCCAAGACAATACCCGGATTCAGATGATGAACACCGCATGAATGAACCGAGTCCCCCGTGGCGGCTCGCCGACGGCACCTGGGTGCGGTTCTATCGTGACGGCGGCAGCATCCACGCTCAATCCCGTGCCGAGGTGGACGCATCGCGGCCTCGTCGTAATTACGTTTCCTTTTCCTTCGATGGGGGCAACTCTTGGACGATTCCGACAAGAACCAATTTCCCGGATTCCGTTGCTCGAACCAATTCCGGAAAACTACCGGATGGCCAAGTTTACGCGATCAACAACATCCTGCCAATGACACCACGTCAGGGAGGACGCTCTATGCTTGCCATCTCATTGTCCCGGGACGGTCTCAATTTCGATCGAATGGCCGTCATAAAATTCATAGCGCCGCCACGAAGACACGAAGGGAAATTCAAGGGGGCTGGATACCAGTATCCGCATTCGGTTGTTGTCGGAAATTACCTGTGGGTAATCTATTCAGTGAATAAGGAAGACATGGAAGTAGTCCGAATTCCCCTGTCGGAGCTCTATTCCCTCGATAGATCCTCCCTCAAATCCGACGACCCTGAACCCGGCTATTTCTATCCCGCGTCCATCCCTTGAACTGATGCTGGAGAGGTAGCCACGAAAGCAATTTTGTATCCGCCAATTCGCTGCAACGACATTCTTCCCATGACAAAAGACACTTCTGAACACGACACCGATCCATCACAAATGGTGACGCTGGAGAGGAGACGGGACGGGGTGGCTATCCTTACCCTTAACCGTCCTCCATTAAATCTCTTCACTCTGGAAATGACCAAGGTCTTCGGCCAGCGATTGCAGGAGATCAAAGATGATTCCTCCATCCGAAGCGTGGTTTTGACGGGTTCGGGAAATCGTGCCTTTGGGGCGGGTTCCGACATCAAGGAGTTTCCGCAATTTTTTGATACCGGATCGGTAATCGACGTCAAACTCCGCCACGAGAACGAAGTCTACAACCGCCTGGAGGATTTGCCGCAACCCACCGTGGCTGCCATGAAGGGCGTCGCGCTCGGTGGCGGTTTTGAGCTGGCGCTCTGTTGCGATTTCCGGGTGGCGGCGGATGATATGAAACTTGGACTGCCCGAGATTAAATTGGGGGTCTTCCCCGGCAGCGGCGGCCTGATCCGGTTACCCCGTATTATCGGGCAATCGCGTGCCAAGGAAATGCTCTATCTCGGGAACTTCATTTCCGCCGAACTGGCACTGAACTGGGGTGCGGTCAACCGGATGGTACCCAAAGAAGAGGTACTCAGCACGGCTATTGAGTTTGCCGCCGAACTGGCGAATAGACCTGCAAAGGCTGTCCGGATCATGAAAAAAGGTATGCGTGACTTCGAGAACAAATCGCGGGATGAGGCTGTTGAAATCAGTTACGCTTTGAGTGAAGTGGTTTTCTCCACTGAGGATGCCAAGGAAGGTGTCGACGCTTTTTTCAACAAAAGAACTCCGGAGTACAAACACCGTTAAAAGACAGAAAGGACGCAAAGATGCTACTCAATGGTATGAAGGTTATAAGTTTCTGCCACTACCTGCATGGACCGGCGGCAACGCAGTATCTGGCGGACATGGGGGCCGACGTAATCAAGGTCGAGCCACCCGGTGGACCGCTCGAGCGCAAGTGGTCGGGTGGCGATTCCTTTGTCGATGGCGTAAGCAGCTTCTTCCTTTCTGCCAACAGAAACAAGCGCAGCCTTGCCTTGAACCTGAAGCATCCGGATTCCAGGGAAGTCATTCTCCGCATCATCAAACGGTCCCACGTCCTGGTGGAAAACTTTCGCCCGGGGGTTTTAAATCGGCTTGGCTATGGATTGGAGGAAGTGCGTAAGATCCGTCCCGATATCATATACGTTTCGGCCACTGGCTATGGTTCATCGGGACCGATGAAAGATGCCCCCGGGCAGGATATGCTGGCTCAGGCACGTAGCGGTATGATCGCAACCATGGGCGACTACGGTTCGCGCCCGGTCCCGGCCGGCAATGCCCTTATCGATCAGCATGGCTCAACCCTTATTGCGATGGGTATTGTCGCGGCTTATGTAAAGCAGCTTCAAACCGGTGAGGGCACGCGTATCGAGGCAAATCTTTTGAATGCAGCCCTGGACTTGCAAACCGAGCCGCTTACCTCGTTCCTGAGCCGGCCGGATTTAACCAGCGAAGTTTTCAAGCGGGATCCACATCTGGCAACCTGGTATCATCCGGCGCCCTACGGCATCTACCAGATGGCCGACTGCTTTGTAGCCATTTCAATGAACAACACCGCCGGATCATTGGCAAAATTGCTCAATAACAAAGTGTTAAAGGAATTAGCGGAAAAAGATCTGCTCGAGGAACGGGATGCGTTTGCCCATGAGTTGGCAAAATCGTTAAAGGAATTGCCCCTGTCGGACATGGCCGAAAAATTTGACCGTACAGGCATCTGGTATGCGCGTGTGCAGGATTACAGTGACCTGCGCGCCGATCCTCAAGTCGCATTAAACCAGGTACTGCGGGAAGTGCCGATTAAGCAATCAAAGGCCACCTTGATCAACCACCCTTTGCGGTACGATGAAAAGGTCCCCGAGTTAAGGCACATTGCCCTCCGCTGCGGTCAGGATGGCAGGGATATACTCAACGAACTGGGCTTCACTGAGGATCAAATAGAGGAATACTTTTCCAAAGGAGTATTGTATGAGGAGCCTGAGGAGTAGGGAATGTCCGATACCGATAACAGAATTCAACATGAAGCGGAAAGGGAGGAAGGCATGACGACGAAACCGACCGAAGGAAACAACAGCAATTTCGACCGGGCCCTTGACCTGGGAATCGCCAAATGCCTGAGCGATGCAGGTCGCTTGTCTGCCTTTCCACATGTGACGAAAGACGGGGACTGGCTAATCAGTGAACATGCCCGCTGGACGGGTGGTTTCTTTGTGGGAATGCTGTGGCTTGCGGGAACGGTGCGTGAGGATCCGGCAATCCTGAAAACAGCGCGATCCTGGGCCATGCGCTTGGCTCCGCGGGCCACGGACCGCTCTACCCACGACCTGGGTTTCCTTTTCGAGCCAAGTTGTGTGCGCGGTCATAACATCCAGGCCGACGAGCAACTGCGGTCCCTGGCGATTTCGGCGGGCCGGTCCCTCGCCTCTCGCTTTGTTCCGGAAGGCAGATACATTCCAGCCTGGGATCCGTCCGAAGGCCAACAGTACCTGGCGCTGGCGATTGTCGATACGGTCATGAACCTGCCTATCGTCTGTTGGGCGGCAAACGAAACCGGCGATAGCCGCATGCATGACATCGCCGTGCAGACGGCCAAGACAATCCGCGAGCAGCACATCCGCCCGGATGGCGCGACCTACCATGTGGTCGATCATGATCCGGAAACAGGCGAGATCACACACAAAGGAACCCATCAGGGTGCGCACGATAATTCCTGCTGGACCCGGGGACAGGCCTGGACTCTCTATGGATTTACCCGTATGGGAGTTGTTCTGGAGTCGGAGGAAATGATGGCTACGGCACGAAAGACAGCAGATTATTACCTCACCCAATTGGGAAAGAAGACCATCCCGCCCTGGGACTTTGACCGGAATGATGCCGATGAACCGATAGATTCAGCCGCCGGTGCGATTGCAGCCAGTGGATTGCTTGAATTGGGCCGAAGGACAGGAGAACAGGCTTACGCCCAAGCGGGTGAGCGAATGATCCATGGTTTGATCGATACCTGCATCGATTTTGATCATCCGGATAAACCGGGTTTACTGATGCACGGAACCGTGGATTACCCACGCAGTTCCGGGGTGGATGAATCGATAATTTACGGCGACCATTATTTCATGGAGGCCCTTGTAAAGCTGCGCAGCCCCCAGCTTTGGGATTTCCTTGGATGTTGCTGATTCACATACGTTCATTAGCCCGCATTTCTCACTTACCGAGCGAATGCGACATCTCCCAAATTCGTAGCGAGCGAACGGAGATTGAGCGCTGACGTGGGCTTGGCGCAGATTCTCGCTTGAAGCAGGGTTGCCACCCTGCGAAAGTGAGAATCCAGTGAAGTCCGCGTCAGGGCCAATATACCGGAGCGCAGTAGAAAATTTGTGAGCAATGCGGGTTAGGATCTAACCGCAATGACTGAAAGTTGAACCCAGGATGTCCAAGCAACCCAATATTCTTCTTATCATGGCAGACCAGGTGAATCCGGCTTTCCTGCCGGCCTATGGCCACCCGGTCGTGAAAATGCCCAACCTTCAAAAAATAGCTGATGAAGGGGTGGTTTTCGAAACAGCTTATTGCACCAACCCCATTTGTGCGCCGTCACGATTCTCGATGCTGACGGGTAGAATGGCTTCCGAAATGGGGGTATTCGATCACCAATGCGAAATGCCGGCCTCTTCACCGACCCTGATGCACTATCTTCGTCACCTCGGCTACCATACCGCGTTGTCGGGCAAAATGCATTTTCTCGGGCCGGATCAGCTTCATGGATACGAAGAACGGCTTACAACGGACATTTATCCCTCTGATTTCGGATGGGGTCCCGACTGGCGGGCCGGCACCCCGGAAATCCCCTGGGCGCCAACCGGAATCAGCCCGCGCACGGTTCTTGAGGCCGGCCCGTGCTCAAGAAGTATGCAGCTCGATTACGACGAGGAGGTAGCGCACCAGGCCGTTCAAAAGATCTACCATCTAGCTCGCCGACCGAAGCCTGAACCGTTCTTCCTGACGGTCTCATTTTCACAACCGCACAGTCCGTTTGTTGCCAGTCGCGAACACTGGGATCGATACGATGAGGATGAAATCGACATGCCTCTGATATCGCCACTTTCTCTGGAAGAAATGGATGCGCATTCACGGCGCCTGCATCATATGTTCCACATCGATGAGTACACCGTCACCGATGAACACGTGCGCAACGCCCGGCATGCTTATTATGGTATGTTGAGTTATATCGACGACAAGATCGGCGAACTCATGACTGCGCTTGAGGATGCGGGCCTGAAGGAGGAAACGGTGGTCGTTTTCACCTCCGATCATGGCGAAATGCTGGGAGAACGGGGATTGTGGTATAAACAGTCTTTGCTGGAAGGTTCGGTTCGCGTGCCTTTGATCATGCGGATGCCGGGAGAATCGCAGGCAAGGGGGCGGCAAGTTTTACAGACCGTTTCTCTGCTCGACCTGCTTCCGACTTTTGTTGAATTGGGATCCGAGGATGGTCCAGTCGACTATGTCGAGCCGATTGCCGGCCATAGCATGCTGCCCCTGTTGTCAGGGGAAGATAATTCCTGGGAGCATCCGGTGTTTGCCGAATACTCCGCGGAAGGCACCTATGCGCCCTGCCTGATGGTAAGAAAAGGAAAGTATAAATACATTTATTGTGAGACGGATCCGGCGCTGCTTTTCGACCTGGAAAAGGATCCCGGCGAGTTAAACAATCTTGCCGGGAACGAAGCCTATGCCGGTGTATTGTCCGATATGCACGATGAATTGCTTCGAGTCTGGGATCCGGATCAGTATCGGCAAGACGCATTGGCATCGCAAAATCGTCAGTGGTTCATTCATCGCGTATTGTCAAAAACCACCCCGAACCCCTGGGTATTCCAGCCACACAAGAGTGCCAAGGATCAGTACGTGCGCAGCGGTGCAAACACAACTTTTGTCAAAGGACAGGCCCGATTACCTTTCGTTGAGCCCGCTCAGCCGGACAAGCCGCGCAGTGAGTGATGTTAGGTATCGAGCAGTTCCAGGCCTATTATTCTTTGGAAATGACGACGGTTTTTAGTAGCCAAAAGAGCTTTTAAAGAAAGAGCATGACCGGCGATCTGGCAGTCAAAATCTCCTATCGGATTTCCTGATTTGGTTAAAGTTCCGAGAATCTTTCCAGTAGCTTCCGCAGCTTCGCTGTCGAAAGCAACTCGTTCCACGGAGGCCAACAATTTCTCAACTTTTATTCGCTCGTTTTTTCCTCCCGAGTGGTAGACGCCGGCCCAAAGTTCGGCTTCGACTATGGAAGAAAGACAAAATCGGTGCGCTCGCCATTTTTCGGGCAGGGCATTGCCACGCAATATTTCAATACACCAGGAAGTATCCAATAGAACGCGCGCCATCAGAATTTGGCCCGCACTCCGGATTTGGTTTGAGGGAGGCGCTTGATGGTAGGGCCTCCAAGCAAGGCGCATTCTTCCGCAACTTGCCACAAGTCCGATTGTTTCGGGCGCAAGATGATATTTTTTCCCTTGCGCTCCATTTCCACTTCCGTCGTGTCTCCAATCCAGGATTTTGGCAATCGAACGGCTTTTGATCTTCCAGTTTTGAATAGACGGGCAGTTTTCATGGTATCTATCATGATATATACCATGATATCGTCAAGAGGAATCCTGACTAGTGTGGTGTCTCTTAAATAATCCATCACAAAAAACCCGGATATAGAAGAGGCTACGGCATCGCGGGGACGCGATTGCCCTACCATTTCAAAACGTAAGCGGTAGGGCGGCGGCATCCTTGCCGCGCCTGAAAATTTCTCATGCCACGATCTGTCACAGGAAGTAGGAAAGGCTCTCTTCGATATCATCCATCGGTTCAAAGGGATCTATAATTTGAAAGGGTTTACTAATTTTACTCCAACATGTTTGAAATCACCTGTGTTTCGGGTCGCTATGGAAAGGCCATAGGTTATGGCCGTCGCGGCAATCAGGCTGTCCTTTACCGGCATGGCAAAGCCTTTCTTTTTCAGCCGAGCCAAAAGCCGTGCCCAATGGGAGGCAGTTATAGCATCGAAATCCAGGATGCGTAGTCTCTGAACACCGGAAGAAAACCATTCCTCCAACAGCTTGCGTTGACGTCCGGAAGGCAGAAGAAGGATGCCGTATTCCAATTCGCCCAAAATGATCGGATTTATGGTCAGGTCTCGTTCATTTTTGCGAAGCCATTCGATGACCCGGAAAGAGGGGTTCCGCTTGGTCGGTTCGCTTAGAATATTGGCATCAACCAAATATTTCACAACGTGTCGGTGGATTCGGATGGAATGGGTTCAAACCAGTTCTTCTCGGGACATTCCAGCAACCAATCCACCAACCCCTCGTTATTGGCGTATCCCCGGCGTTTCAGCAGGTATTCGCCGGCGTCCAGCCGTTCAATTTCAAATTTCTGTCCCGCGACAATGCGGTCACGCTTTCGGATCTCAATAGGCAACACCACCTGACCTTTACTCGAAACAACGGTTTTCATATCAGTAAGATCACGTCTTACACCTGATCGGTCAATCCCAACCCCTCAAATCAGGCACATTATTTTAAATCTTGCCAAAGTCGCCAAACCATCCCTGACGGCGTTCGCTTTTCCAACCAAGGCTTTCAGACCATGGTTAAAATCCTTGGAAGAAATGCCTTCGAAAGAATACTTACATTCATCCAATTTATAAAATTTATTCATGCCATGAATAAATTTAGGGATCGGTGGATTGCGGGCCGCTTGCAGCAGGCACTAGATTTGTCGGGATCCAGCCAATGCAGATCGCTGGGAGATGACCTCTATTCCCTGCCATACGGGTGGCTCGTCCCCAGCCAAGGAACAGACACTCAAAGAAACCAAAGACACGATACCATAGCTTGAAAGGGTTCAAACCAGGGCTTTCAGGCCTATGCAATCGAAATGCAGCCTTGCCAAAGACGGTCCCGGTTCCACCAACTGCAATTTTTAACCCGCATTTCTCACAAAATTCGTGACGAGCGTTTGAAGGCCGAGCGCTGGTGGGGGTTTCGTGCAGATTCGGGTGTGAAGCCGGGTCGACACCCAGCGAAGTCCGCCTGCATCTGTGCGGAGCACGGGCAGGAAATCCAGGGAAACCCGCTCCAGCGCCGGGATTCGGACGCGCAGTAGAATATATGTGAGACATGGGGGCTAGTTACGGATGATTTATTCTGGCCTTGGTAGGGCAAGAGCATCCTTGCTCTGCCGCGTATATTTCGATTACGCCCGAATCCAGTTTGGAAAGGTCTTTGCGCAAAGTCATCCGAATGGCCATGGACATATGAATATTGGCGGGAATGATTTTTTGTGCGGCGCGGCAAGGATGCCGTCGCCCTACCCACGTTAGCGCGGCGCTCTAGAAGCGAAAAATCGAACTCAGCTTCAAGGTCGCATCCATTTGCTTGCGGACGAAGCCGGTTCGTTCATCCACGTAGCTTTGGTTCAGGACTAAAAAAACTTTTTTACCCGGACGATATTCCCAAATGAGGCGACTGTTAACTCCAAGTGAATCGGAAATGTTGTCGTACTGGACCAGGTTCGACCAGGTGAAATCCGGAGTGAAGTTTATCAAGGCGGTCAGGGAAGCCAATTTTATGTCGAAATCTCCTTCCGGTAATTCCACATCTTGCTTTGTGTAACTCAGTTCGGTACCAAAGTGTTTTGAAGGAAGGAAAGTTAACTCCGAGGTGTTTTCCGTTCTAGTCCCGTCATAAAAATCCCCAAAGGAAAACTCATGTTCCAAACTGATCATGCGTCGAGTGGCGGTCTCCACGCCGATGATCCCACGGGTCCAGCTATAGTCACCGCCAGAGATTGAAACGTCGTCCGATATCTCGAAATCCTCTTCCGGGGCATCAGAGGAATTTTCGACTCTCAGTTCCACGTAATCCGCGTTCTCAAAAGAAAGGCCGATCGGGGTAAACGTGTGTATGGATGTTTCCAGCTCATTGGAAAGGTTGGTAACCACCTCTCCTTCGTAATAAAGATAGTACTGCCGGAGCCAGGGCAGCGATTCAGTATAAGGCTGGTAGGTCAGGTTTGTGAAATACCGCCGGATCCCACGCCTCGGTGAAAAGCCAAGAGCGGGTTTAAAGTCCTCGTCTATTTGCAACAGGGCAAGCTCCGCATCGAATTCATCAGTGGGCAATATCACGTTGCCTCCAAAACTAGGTGCCAGACCGTCACCGAAGGCCGGATTATCAGACTCGGTTCCCAATAGGAACACGTTAGCCTCCAGCCGGTATTTACCGAGAAAGTAGTCGGTCAGATAGCTGAAGTCGGAACCGAGCAACAGGTTATCGTAGTCGGAGTTCGGATCTCCATGTGTAACTAGAACTCCAACGCTGGACTGATCGAATATCTGCCGTTTTACCCGTCCAACAAAGGTGTTCTGACTATCGAGATCATCTGTGGAATCAACCACTGCATCAATAATGCCAATGTCGAACTCTCCCACGCGACCCGTCAGTTTGGCAGCTCCAACCAGGGGCACAACCTGTCCGCTGCTACTCAACCCAATCCGTCTGCTGAAATAAGGTAGAAATACCGGAGTCGTTCTCGACCGGCGTCGAATCCGCGTGCCAAATCCGCCAAAATTAAAAACACCGGCATCCTCGAGGAAGAACCGCCGTTTTTCTCGAAAAAACAGAGAGAAGCGCGTTAAATTTACCTGGCGTTCATCGACTTCAGCGGCGGCAAAGTCAGTGTTGTAACTGAGCGTGGCGCTCATTTTCGGAGAGATGCGGTAGCGGAAGTCACCGCCCCATTCAAAATCGAAATCGTCAGTGCCCAGATCCTTGTCCTCGGACTGTGTTCCAAGGATGTAGGGATTGAATTCCAGGCCTAATCCCTGTTTAAGCCCGCTCAAACCTTTCAACTTGCCTGCTTCGGATACATAGTAAGACCGAATGGAGCTTCGGGGCGAGGACCAGATTCCGCGTTGATCAAGCCGCTTGATGCTGCGCGCGACATTGAGGCCCCATTCCGGGCTTTCCGGATCGAAACTGAAGGTGGTGAGTGGAAAGGCAAGTTCCGCGAACCATCCATATTCGGTGACTTGTGTTTTAACTTCCCAGATGCCATCCCACTCCGTATTCAAGGTGGCGTTGTTGCTCACGATTCCATCCTGTCGCGAACCATTGGGATTGATTCGAAACCAATAGCCATTGCGCTGATCGTTGAACGTATCAAATACAATGATAGAATAATCGTCATGCCGAACGCTGTCATCTCGTTGCATGAAACGGGCAACAATTTTTTCCGGCTCCGAGTCCCAATGCCATAATGCCATGTAGATAGAGTTATCGTCGTAGGCGACCCGAAACTCGCTTGGCTGATTCAATGGTTCACCAGCTCGCGGGCTGCTCTGAATCAAGCGGCTGCTAAGCGGCGCGGTACGCCAAATCTCTTCATCCAAATGTCCATCGATCTTTGGTGGTGTATCCACGCGCACCGCAGTGATCTCCGGTTTATATCCGCGCTCCAGGCGGTAGGCCGGCACGGGCTGAGCATCGGGTATCTGCGAATCCTTGGCCACAAGCATACTGGTGGTCATACATAGAATGATCAAGGTATATCGATACACTTGGGACATTGGGCCTAGGAAGAGGTTGAATAGTTCAGGTTCAGCTTCAATAAATTTTGGACGGTTAAATCGTCGATGAGGAGAAAGAGCCGGCCTACGACAACGGGTTGACTTAAATGCTAGTACCCATTTCCATTCGGGCATGCAAGGCCACACATTAATTCATATCCGGAAAAACTTCTATTTTTTTGTCGCTATCGCTACCGTATTCTTTTCTTCACTACAAGTTGTTGGTAGTGAACACCTTGAAGCTGCAGAGGCCTTTAAGGTTGGCACGTTTGAAATTGATGGAGAAGCCCGAGTCGGAATCGTTTTACGCGACAGTTTGGTAGTGGATCTGAACCCGGCAAACTCTGCGTTGGAAAAAGACCCTGATTTCCCGGAACTACCGCCTCCAGCCGACATGCTGGAGCTTATCGAAAGATACGAGTATGGTCTAAAGCGACGACTCTACGAGATCGTGAATGACTTGGTGGAGAAAGATCGACTGGGAATTCGCCGTCCGGATTACGTCCACCCGCTAAACGAGGTTCGCACGCTGGCTCCCATCCTTTACCCAGGCAAAATCCTCAACGCAGCGGTTAATTTTTATAGCCACGTCGATGAAAGTGGAACGGATGAAGAACGTGCCGAAGCGCGCCGCCAGCGAAGAATCAATCGCGGAGTTCCTTATTTGTTCATGAAACCGAGTCGCGGCGCGGTAATTGGAAATAATGAAGCGGTTGTGATTCCCTACGGGCGCAATCGCACCGATTGGGAGGTTGAGTTGGGCACGGTTATCGGCCGCACGGCAAAATATGTTTCAGCAAATGATGCGGAAGACTACGTTTTTGGATACATGGTTACCTTAGATATTTCCGATCGAGGTGGTCGCCCTCCGGGAGGAAACCCACTACGCTCCGACTGGTTTGTAGGCAAGGGTCACGACACGTTTGCTCCCCAAGGTCCCTGGATCGTGCCTAAAGAGTTTTATGGGGATCCGATGAAAAAGCTGAAGCAGAGCCTCAAAATTGGAGACGAACAAATGCAAGAAGCCACCGCGGGAGACATGATCCACTCGATTTGGGAGATCATCGAATACGGCTCGTCAATCATCACCCTATTTCCGGGCGATGTCATCAACAACGGAACCTCGGGAGGCACAGGTGCAGGCACCGCCGTACGCGGCTCCCAGCGATTCCTCCAACCCGGGGAGATGATCGAGGCCTCCATTGAAGGCATTGGAACACTGAACATTCCTGTCATCGGGGAGGAAAAGCCTACCGGATTGACGGGAGCGCAATTGCCTCCGGTCGATAGCTATCGCTAGTGATACCACCTCTTGTCAGTCAAAATAATGAGTGGATTCGTGAAGTGCCCCAAAGAAGTTGACATATCGCATATACGATTCACAACTTATATACGATGAATAAATCGCTCACTACCGTCTCCGTTCCCGACTGTGATGGCCTGCCGTCTCCCACCGGGGCCAAAACCGTTCTCGTGATTGAGTTGCTGTCGCAGCGACCCGAGGGACTTTCCGCCCCCCAGGTCATGCGTGAACTTGGGTTCACTTCCAATCTCGTCTATCGCATCCTTCGCACACTGCTCGAACTCGGCTGGGTCTACCAGCGGGAGGATTCCTCGGCCTACACTCTCACCAATCGCATGCTCCAGCTATCTGGGCCGCAGATTGGCGAGGAAAGCCTGACGTTGGCCGCCTATCAGCCGCTGCGGGAGCTGCGGGACGTCCTCGGCGAGACGGTGCAGCTGCTCATCGAAGTCGAGGGCAAGATGTCGGTGCTGGAACAGTTTAGGGGCCTCCGGGCGCTCCAGGTCTGCGGTCAGATTGGGATGCGCATCCCGATGTACTCCTGCGCCCCGGGCAAGGCCATGCTAGCCGCGTGGAGCGAAGAAAGACTCGCCGAATGGTTTCGAACCACAGGACGGGCGCTCAAGAAGTTCACTCCTCGCACTGTCGCGAGTAAAACCGCGTTGAAAGAGGATTTCGCTCGCATCCGCGTCAAGGGATACGCGATCGACTGGGCTGAAGGGCTTAAGGGAATTCACTGCGTCGCCGTCACCGTTGCGGACAACTACAGGCAACCGGTTGGGGCAATCACGATTATGGCGCCGGCCAATCGTTTGCAAGAAGAGGATATCCCCAGCTTTGTCGAGCATCTCCACCGCGCGAAGGAGCAAATTGAATCTCGCATCCGCCATTGACTCATGCCGACATTATGCCAGGGCCAAGGGGTTTCCACATTGGGGAGACGGGTCGCATTGCAACGCGATTGGACCGCCTGCCTGACCCTGTGGGCCCTCGCCATTTGGCTGCTCCCCATTGAAGGCTCCGATACGGACCAGATCGAATTCTTCGAGCAGCGCATTCGCCCCATCCTTGCTCAGGAATGCTATGAATGCCATTCGCAACGGAGCAAAGTAAAGGCCGGCCTTGAACTGGACAGTCGGCCGGGTTGGCAGGCGGGAGGCCAGAGCGGGCCGGCCATCATTCCGGGGGATCCGGAAAACAGTCTGCTCTATCAGGCGATCACTCATGGGCACGAAGACATTCATATGCCGAAGTCCGGAGCGAAACTCGAGGATTCCGTTTTGGCGGATTTCAAAGAATGGATTGCTCAGGGCGCCGTCGATCCTCGCGACGTCCCGTCGAGCGCCGATGAAGTCGCCAAGGACACGGACTGGGACGCGATTTCGGAACGGCGCGGGCAGTGGTGGAGTTTTCACCCGCTATCAAGCCCGGAAGTCCCGGATAGCGACCGCGTTTTGCATCCCGTGGATCGATTTCTCGAAGCATCGCGCTCTGGAGCTAGGCTAACGGTTTCGCCAATGGCGAATCGCTGGACCGTTTTGCGACGTCTACATTACGTTCTCTCCGGGTTGCCTGCGTCTGAAATGGAGCAACAGGCTTTCTCCGAAGACTGGGACGCCCTTGGCCGGGCTAAAGCGGTGGAGAAACGCGTCGACCTTCTGCTCGCCTCGGAACGATTCGGAGAGCGCTGGGCCCAGCATTGGCTTGATTGGTTTCGATACACCGAAGGGCATGGGGGGCAGGGGGATCCAACGAATGAGCGGGCAACCGAATTCCGTGACTATATTATTCGGGCCCTGAACGCGAATATCCCCTATGACCAGCTGATTCGCGAGCATCTCGCCGGCGATTTGCTTCCCGAGCCGCGTTTGGACCCGTCCGGCACGATCAACGAATCGATCATCGGTTTGGCCCAGTATCGCTTCGTTGAGCACGGTTTTTTTCCAGTGGATGCCCTAGATGAGTTGGTAAAGTTTACCGACAATCAGATCGACGTGGTCTCAAAGGCTACCCTGGGCCTCACCGTTTCTTGCGCTCGCTGCCATGACCACAAGTTCGACCCGATCAGCCAGGCGGACTACCACGCGTTGTTCGGAATTTTCGCGAGTTCGCGTCCCGGACATCGACCGATTCTCGCCCACAGCGTGATCGATTCCCGCCGCGACACCTTGCATAGGCAGCGTGAAAAACTGGCTGACGAGATTCGCTCTCACTGGCTTGAGATTTCGACGGAGAGGGAAATCCGGGCCCGTCTTGATCGCATTGCCGAGGTTCACGCCGAGACAGAAAAGAACAAGAAGGAACCGGTGACGACCTTGTCTGGCTTTGAGCCCGTTCCGAATCACATTCTAGTCAGGCCCGGCGATGCCCTCGAGCCATGGATTCTATGGAAGGACGAAGACATTGCCCACGCATGGGCGCGATGGCCAGCCCACATCTCTGAGCAAGAAAAGGAAGCCGCCGATCACAACAACCGGATCACCTTGGAGACCTTCGATTTTCGAAACGGCATTCCGGATGACTGGCTGGTGACCGACGGGATGGTGACAGCGGTGAAGGCCGGGGCGCTCGGACTCTCGGTCAAGGAAAATGGCCTTGTCGAAAGTATTCTCCCCGCCGGGGTGGCCACCCACGCGACGACGACCCACGAGCAAGCGGCGTTGTTCTCTCCCGACTTTACGATCGACTTCGGAGCTCTTGCGGCAAACTGGTCGGGAGCCGGCTGGTCGCTCTTCCGGCTCGTACCGGAAAATTTCCCTCGTGGCAACGAAGGCATCTACCGGCAGAACGACTCGCGGTATAATGGCAATACGCGTTGGTTCAGCGAGGAGAATGACTTTTGGAACGGACGGCGCGGGTATTTCCACTTCCAGACCCGTCTGACGTCTCCGGCCCCGCCTCGCGGCTCTCGAGGGAACGACGGAAAGCTGATGCCCACCAATGCGGAGCCTCACGGCTCCTGGTTCCATGTCAGAGAGGTGCGCAAGCTGCGTGGCGAATCGGACAGGATCCGAAGCGCGGAATTTCCGGTTTGTTCTCTGTTAGCTTCGGGCGCAGCAACTCCTGTCGATCGCGGTAGTCTAGCCCGGCGATACGCCGAGGCCATCCGCGAGGTGGTGGAACGCTGGCGCTCTCCCGAGTTCACCGATCTCGATGCCCTGTTTCTCACCGAATGCATCCGCGCTGGATTGCTCGACGGGGATGCGGATTGCTTCAGCGATCCTGTTCGGGCGGCTCTCGCTGACATTCGCAATACGGAGTTCGAATTCGCCGCTATCGCCGGACGTTCTACGCCAGCGGTGGTAGAGTCGGCGGGCTTCGACCAGCCCTTGTATCGACGAGGCAACCACCAGGCTCCGGGAGCCCCGGTTGCCCGCGGGTTCCTCTCGGTGATGAATGAGGAGCCGTTCGAACTCGAAGCGGAAACGGGTCGCCTTCAATTGGCCGACGAAATTGCATCCAAGGACAATCCGCTCTTCAACCGCGTCATAGCCAATCGTATTTGGTATCATGTATTTGGCGAGGGTCTCGTGACCACCATGGACAACTTCGGTAGAACCGGTCAGCAGCCGTCCCATCCGGAACTGCTCGATTATCTTGCTTCTCGGATACGGAATAGCGGATACAATTTAAAGGAGGCCATCCGTTACCTGGTCACTACCGATTTATTCCAGTTATCCAGCGCTCCCACTATAGCGGCGCGAAACAACGATCCCTCCAACCGTCACTGGACCCATGCCAGGCTACGACGTTTCGACGCTGAAGTGGTTCGCGATCATTTGCTAGACACTTCCGGTAATCTCGATCCCCAGCTCTATGGACCATCGCTACAGTCATCGCTCCCGCTGGAAAAGGACACGAGGCGCGGGATCTACGTGGAAAGAAGACGCAAAAACCGTAACGATTTTCTCGATACATTTAACATGCCTCTGCCTGCTTCGACCCGGGGTAAGCGAGGTGTTACCACCACGCCTTCTCAGGCGATCACCATGCTCAACTCTCCTTTTGTCCGGCATCAAGCAATGACATGGGCCGAGCGCCATGAACAAGAGCCCTTTGATGCCAGTCTGCGCGCCCTTTTTCGTCAAGCGCTAGGGCGTCCTCCCAGTGAGGACGAGGTGACGACCTCAACCGAATTTTATCGCGAGAATGGAAGCGGGGTTGAGGGCCTCGCCGAACTGGCCCATCTCGTATTCAACGCCAAAGAATTTATTTACCTCCCTTGAAATGAACCGCAGAAGATTTCTCAAATCGAGTTCCCTCGGGTTTGGAATGCTCGGGCTGCAAAGTTTGGCCCATGCCGGAAGGTCTCGGGTCCCTCATCACGCGCCGAAAGCGAAGAGCGTCATTCTCGTCTATCTATCCGGCGGCCTTTCGCAGGTGGATTCGTTCGATCCTAAGCCGATGCTCCAAAGGATGGCTGGCGAGCCGATGCCCATCCCGGTCAAGGGCACCATGTTCGACAACGTGGGAACGATTATGCCGTCGCCTTGGGAGTTTCGTCAGCGCGGGGAGAGTGGCCTGGCGGTGAGCGAATTGTTTCCCCACATCGCAACCATGGCCGACGAACTCTGCGTGGTGCGCTCCATGACTAGCAAAGCCAGCGAACACGCCCAGGGGAATTTCTATTTCCATAGTGGATTCTCCTTTCAGGGACATCCGAGCGCCGGCGCCTGGATGTCCTACGGACTCGGTTGCGAGGCTGAGGATCTTCCAGCCTATGTTGTCCTTCGAAGCGGTGGCGCGACGGACCCGATCGGAGGGGCGAGCATGTATGGCAACGGTTTTCTTCCCGCGGAGCACCAGGCTTCGTTTCTCAAGGTGGATAGCGATTCTCCGCTCCCAAACCTAAAACCGTCGGAATCGCCGGAACGGCAACAATCGAAGATTGCTGCCATGAAGACTCTCGACCGGGCCTTCAACAACTCGCTGGGAGGAGCGGATCAAATCGAAGCCGCCATAAAGCAATACGAGACCGCTTTTCGCATGCAGGCCTCGGTTCCGGAAGCCTGCGATCTCACTGGCGAGACCGCGTTGACGCGCAGGCTCTATGGACTGGATCACGCCAATGAGACCACCCGGCTTTTTGGCCAGCAGTGTCTGGTCGCCCGGCGGCTCGTCGAGCGTGGCGTCCGCTTTGTCGAGCTTTCCTGTTTACAGAGTTCCGGAAAATTCGCTCCGGCGATCAATCCCTGGGACCAGCACGGGAAGCTCAAGGAAGGCCACGGCGATATGGCCCAGCAGGTCGATCAGCCAGTGGCCGGCCTACTGAAAGATTTAAAAGCTCGTGGCATGCTCTACGACACGATTGTCATCTTCAGCGGTGAATTCGGACGGACCTCGTTCGCCCAGGGAAGCGACGGGCGCGATCACGATCCCTACGGCTTCAGTCTCTGGATGGCCGGTGGGGGTTTTAAGGGCGGCTATGTTCATGGGGCCACCGACGAGTTCGGCTACCACGTCGTCGAAAACGAGGTGAACATCTACTCCCTTTGGGCTACTGTGCAGCACCAGCTCGGACTCGACCATGAAAACGTCATCTACCACTTCGCTGGACGCGACTATCGACTGAGCGATGTCGAAGGTCACGTAGTCAATGACCTTTTGGCATAAATCACCTTTCCTCCTCTGCTACTCATGGCAAATCCGGAAGACGCTATCCCTCCAAAAACAACGAAGGATTAACCATGTCTACTATCACCTCAAGGCGCCATTTTATCCGCAGCAGTAGCGCCTTGATCGCTCTGCCTTTTCTCGAATCCATCGGCTTTCGCCGGTTCGCTTCGGCGGCGACTAAGCTAGCCGCGCCCCCCAAGCGCATGGTTTTCGATTTCTTTTAATCCAATTTCTTGGAATTCGGGGATTTACGGAGACCCGAATCCCGTTCTCCCAGGAGCCTATTTTGCCGATGGAGATTCGAATGTAGCTGGAGGGCAAAGTCCTGGTACTCTCCTCCCCGACATCGGCGCACCCAATCCCCAGGCAGGAAATCTGTATATCGAAGGCTGGGGTGCCGGAAGAACCTTCGAGGAATGGAGTGATTACTACCGAATCACGGTAAGCCGCGAACTAGATTTAACAGACCGTTCAGAATGGTTAGGCCGCCACACGTTTGCAGGGCTTTGGCAATTGGACGAAGAATTAACCAATACAGCACCATTCTCAGAATATAATACCACCCCCAATAACAATGATCGTATTCGCACAGCCCAGAACGGAATTTTGCGTAGAACGTATTTGGATTTGAGTCCGGGAGGCGCCAAATGGTTTGCAAACCCTAGGGAGAATCCAGTTCCAACCGATACCGGTGTCACCGCAGAGTTCATTCATCGAGGAGTATGGGCAGACATATTGAACAAAGCCGAGGCGGTAATGGGTGTGCTTCAGAGTCGCTTTTGGGATGACCGGTTAATTTTTACGACTGGATATAGGGAAGACACGCTAACCACAAACCGAGCCACTCAAGGAGGGGAGGATTTCCCCGGTTCGATTAACTTCCTTCGCCTTGAACCACACACGATCTTCGAGAAGGATCGGGAGGATGTGTTTAAAGGAGACACTACCAAATTTGGAGGTTTTTTTAGTGTGTTGCCATGGCTTGGGCTTACTTTTAATACTTCTGATAGTATTCAACCCCAAACTCAGACAGATATTTACGGAGATCCGATTGGAACTCGGTCTGGGGAAGGAGACGACTTCGGCTTGAGGATCAAATTGCTTGATGATAAGGCGTACTTTTCAGCCACCTATTGGGAGAGTGCGGATGCAAATCAAAGAATATCTGGTACTGCCAGAATACAGTGGTCTCCGGTCCACAGAGCTTTTAATCAGGTGTTCGATGCCTCTGTAGATGCAGGAGTTCCTCTACCACCTAAGCTGGAAAGTCGAGGGCTCCAACAGTTTGATCCTACATTCTGGGACGTCGCGGACTTTGTTGGTTCGGGGTTTGAGTACGAACTAACCGGCAATATAACGCCTCAATGGAGTATTTCCCTCAATTACAGTTCCAACGATATGGAAGTTGGCTCGAACTTTGCCCCAGGCTATCATGCTTTTATAGTTGATAATCAAAGTCTCTATCAAGGTAACCAAAATGTCTTGCTGGAGGACCCCATTGTTAATGTCAGAAATTTCATCATTGAAAGAGATAACTCGCCAGATCGTGATTTCTCTGCCGAACCAGCAACATTCAATGACGTCTGGGAATTTGGAAATCAAGTAGTAGAGACGATAAGAAACGAGATTGGATTAATCCCATTCAACCACAATAAAGATTCGTTAAACTTTTTTACGTCTTACCGATTTGACGATGCTCAGTCCGCAATCCTCAAGAATTTAAGAATAGGTTTTGGTGGCAACTACCGGTCCGCTCCGGTGATTGGTTTTCATTCTCCGGAAGGCGGCAAACCAACGCCAGTGGAGGGAGAATCCTATGTTATAGCCCGGATGATGTTAGGGAAGCGGATTCCTTTGAAATCAGGGAAGTATCTCGACTTTCAATTGAACTTTGATAACGTTTTTGGAGAAGAAGACCTGCTTCCTTACGGAACAAATTCGCGTGATACTGTTCAGAGGTATATTTTTCAGCGTCAAAGGCAGGAATGGACGTTGCGGGCTACATTTGGGTTTTAAAATATTTTTCCAGCTTACCCGCGTGGCAGGCTCTTTCCCCGATGGACGAAACGCCCTGATGGTGGTCGTCGCATTGCTTCGTTACGTGACCGGCAACAAGTGGGGGAAACGCGGTTTTGGCAAATGGTCAGGCCAGAATATTGTGGATGACGTCCGCCGGCTCCACACCGGTGAGGCTCTCGTCCCGGCCTTCGAATTCATAGGTCACACGGGTATGGTCTAGCCCCAACAAGTGCATGACGGTGGCGTGGAAGTCGGCCATCGTGACCGGATCTTCCACCGCCGCGTAGCCGAATTCATCGGTGGCGCCGTAAGTGATGCCGCCCCTGACTCCACCACCTGCCATCCAAAAGCTGAAACCAAAGGGATTGTGATCGCGTCCGTCGGCCCCTTGCGAGACGGGAAGCCGTCCGAATTCCCCCGCCCAAATCACCAGGGTATCCTCGAGCAAACCACGCACCTTAAGATCCTGCACCAACGCGGCGACAGGTATATCGGTCTCCTGGGTCGATTGAGTGAGTCGATTGTGCAGATCACTATGATGATCCCAATCGTTGCGAATGAGATGGACAAAGCGCACTCCGGACTCGAGGAGCCGCCGTGCAACCAGGCACTGTTTTCCAAATTTTTCGGTAATCTTGTTGTCGAGTCCGTAGAGCTTCCGGGTGGCCTCGGATTCGCCCGAGAGATCGATCTGTTGCATCGCCTCCAATTGCATGTTGGCGGCCAGCTCGAAGTTCTGGATCCGGGCGTCGAGAGCCGAAAGGCCATGGGTGGCTTCCTGATGACGCCGATTCAACATCTGAGTCAAATCAAGATACCGTTTCTGGTCTTGGGTGGAAACCGAATCGGGCCGTTGAAGATTATGAATGGGGTTGCCGGTGACATTGAACGGACTACCTTGGTACAAGGCCGGCAGCCAGCCCGAGGAGGTTGTGCTTTGAACCTTGACCGGAGTGGTGTCCGGAATGGCGACGTAAGCGGGCAAATTCTCATTCTCGGATCCCAGGGCATAAGTGATCCAGGACCCCATCGACGGGAACCCCGAGATCGGACGTCCCGTGTGCGTCATCAGGATGGCCTCTCCGTGATCGATCCGCGTGGTCACACCGGAACGAATCACCGCAATGTCATCCACCACCTTGGAGAGGCCGGGCAACAATTCTGAGAGTTCAATGCCGGACTGACCGTATTTCTGGAATTTGTAAGGGCTGGCCATCAAATTCGCAGTCTTGTTGGTGGCCCGTTGCGTGACGGATATCGGAATCGGCTGTCCGTTATACTTTGTCAGCATCGGCTTCGGATCCATGAGATCCATCTGGCTGGGGCCTCCACCCAGAAAAACGAATACGATCCGCTTGGCCTTGGGGGCGAAGTGGGGCTGTTTCGGCAAGAGGTTGTGCACCGGCGGGAGGTTACCCCCGGAAGCCATCAGAGGCTGTGCCGTGAGCCAGCTGAGGGCCAGGGCTCCCAGACCTCCGGCGGAGTCTTTCAACATTTGACGGCGCGAGAGCATCCGGCGGGCCAGGCGGTCGCAAAGTGGGTCTGAACAAGGTTTCATTTTGAAAGGGGTTTTATCAATTGAGGTAAAGAAATTCGTTTGAGCTCAAGACTGCGTGGCATAGGGTTTTCCAAACATCATCCGATTGACCGATTTCCGGGTTGCTCGCATCCATCTCGCTTTGCATCCATGCCCGCAAGCTACTGGTTTCTTCGTCGGTCGGGTATCGGGAGTAGGCCAGCATCCAGATCCGGTTCAACCGCTCCTCGAACGTAGCGTGACCCTCACTCTCGATGCGCTCCCGGAGGGCCTCGGCGCTCTCGTGCATAAATGGGTGATTCATGGCCGCCAACGCCTGCTGGGAAATGGCTGACTCCCTGCGTTTGGGCGCATTGGTGTCCATTATCGGGGCGTCGAAGGTGGTGAGAATATTAGGAGTCCCCGATCGATGAGTGATGATATACACCGATCGGCGGGTTCGACCCGGATGGTCCTTCGGCACGACGACGAGGCCGTCCTCCAGGCGTTCCGTGGGAACGGATTCACCATACATGGTCAAATCCAGTTGGCCGCTCACGGCCAGCATGGCATCGCGGATCGATTCCGCCTCCAGCCGGTGTTTGGAAAACCGGTTCAATAACTTATTGGAAGGATCCGCCTCCTCCCGGGTCTGGTCGAAGCGCGAGCTTTGCCGGTAGGCCGTTGAGCGAAGGATCAGGCGGTGGATATGCTTGATGCTCCAACCCGACTCCATGAATTCCACCGCAAGCCAATTGAGTAAATCCGGATGGGTTGGGCGGCTCCCCCGCTCGCCGAAGTCGTCGGGTGTTCGAACCAGTCCTTCCCCGAAATGGTATTGCCAGATGCGGTTCACCATGACGCGCGCGGTCAGCGGATGCTTGGGATCGGTCAGCCATTCGGCCAGGGCGAGCCTTCGGCCGGTGGTGCCTTGGGGCGATTTCGCGGCCGCCCCCTCCCAGTCAAACGGGTGTTCGGGATCGTCTAGCACCCGGAGCACGCCGGGAGTCACCGGATCACCCGGGGTCTTGAAGTTTCCACGCAGCAACAGCGGGGTCGGAGACGGAGAGGTCGTAACGTCAAAGGTCCCCCAGGCAATGGGCGGCAGCGCTGCCTCTTCATATATTTCCTCAAGGCGTTCATTCAACTGCTTATCCTGTTGCTCGTATTCGGGATAAAGTTCCTTGAGCTGATCTTGACCTGTGCCTCCCAGCTCTTGGAAGGTCTCCACAAGGATCGCTTCTTCTACTTCATATGTATTGTCCTGTCCTTGCGAGATGATTTCCAGCACTCGCTCGCGCCGGGTGTCATCTTGGATCTTCTCGCTGTTTTCCCGCAGAAATTGATTCCGCCACCGCCGCGGCAATCCGTAACGCAACTGTTGTTTTAAAGCGGCGCTCTCATCCATCCAAACCGCGGATTGCTCTAAGTAGGCGTCCCGCTCAGCTTTGGGTGTCAAGGGGATCGCGCGGATGGGTCCCGGGGTGTCCCGCCTCCAGATTCCGGCCAACCACCGTTCCGGATCCGCATCGAAGGCCGGTTCAAAAAGCGCCGATAGCTTGTAGTAGTCTTCGTGCGGGATCGGATCGTACTTGTGGGAGTGACAGCGGACGCAATTGAGGGTCAGCCCCATCAGGGCCTTCATCGACACCTCCACCACGGCCTGTTGCACGGCAGAGATTTTCTCAAACTGGGTGGAGGTCTGCGTTGGGACGGTGGCATCGGGCGTGGTCCGAAGGAATCCGGTGGCCACCAACTTCTCAATCTGATCCTCCGTGAAGACCTCGGCGTTTCTCCAGTCGAACATCTCATCGCCGGCCAGTTGCTCGCGCACAAACACATCGTAGGGCTTGTCCTCATTGAACGCCCGGATGACATAGTCGCGGTAACGCCAGTAATCCGGCCGGATTATGTCGCCGATGAAATAGCTCGATTCGGCGTAACCGGCCACGTCCAGCCAGTGGCGGCCCCATCGCTCCCCGTAACGCGGGGAGGCAAGTAATCGATCCACCAATTGATCGTAGGCCGCGGGATCCTGAGCGTTTGCGAACGCCTCCACCGCCTCGGGTTCGGGAGGTAATCCGGTCATATTATAGGTCACACGCCGGATCAAAGTGCGGTTGTCCGCCTCCTCATGGAAACCGAGGCCTTCTTCTTCAAGCTTACTCAGGATGAATCGGTCGATCACGGATTGCACCCGGGAAGAATCTTTGACTTCGGGGACCTCAGGGCGCACTGGTTTCGTAAACGACCAGAAATTACGGTCTGCCACCGTGACTTTATCGGATTTCCGAATCTCGCTGTCGCTGGCGGACGCCTGACACAGCGGTCCACCCACCGTAAGCACCAGTGCCACGGTGATCGAAAAGACATGGCGGAGGCTGGCCCCGCAACAGTTCGACTGAACTATAAGGTGTCTGAACATAGACATACTTTCGCAGCTTCGATTATAGGTAACGGGTCGGAAATACAAGTAAATTTCCCCCCCATTTTTAAGCCCCCACCGGCTTTTAGTGCGGACTGAACACAGGAAACATCGCTAAAAGAAGACACCTTCAGAACTTGCTATCAATAATCCACCCCAATATATGATGTAGGTGATTTTATGCGTAGAAGACAAGAATATTTTTGGGGCAATTATCACCCAAATCTACCGAGCTTCATGCGACATCAACCATTTCCTATCAGATGAATTATTCTCCTATTTTATTCTCCCTTACTCTTTTTGGCTTATCGGCCATCTTGGCTAACGCAGCTTCATTTGACTGGCCGCAATGGCAGGGACCGGATCGGAATGCGGTATCCAGGGAAACCAATCTGCTGAAGGAATGGCCTGAAAGCGGTCCGCCACTCGCCTGGAAGATCAGTGGAATAGGCACCGGCTTCGGTTCGCCATCCATAGCCGATGGCCGAATATTCGGTTTGAGCCACCGTGGGGACGACGAAGTCGTATGGGCTCTCTCGGAGACAGACGGCAAGGAATTATGGGTCACGCGTCTTGCAACGGTGAACACGGACGGTCTGTCACAAGGAAAAGAAGGTGGCGGATGTACACCGACGGTAGACGGTGACCGGGTCTATGTCCTTGGCCGTAGTGGCGACCTCGTCTGTCTGCGGGTGGAGGATGGAAGCATCCTATGGCAACGCAATCTCATCGAAAATCTTGACGGACGCATTCCCGTTTTCAAATACAATGAATCTCCGCTTGTGGATGGTGACAAAGTCATTTGCACACCCGGCGGAAAAGAGAAAACCTTGGCAGCCCTGAACAAGTTTAATGGAGAGACGATCTGGACGAGCCAGGTGCCGCACGAAGATGATAACGCGCCTGAACCACCCAGTATCATGGTAACCACACCCTTGCTTGTTGCCCTCGACACAGATGGCAACCAGGAGATTTCCACAGCTGAAATTCGTGGTTCTGAATCGATACTCGGAAAACTGGATGGAAACCGGGACGGCAAACTCACGGCAGATGAATTACGCGAGAAATCCAATGAGGAGGAAGCGGAGAGCCAAAGCAGTGAACTGCGTCGACGAAGGGGCAGTAGTTACATGCGGTCTCTCAAAGTGCTCGCCGGACTGGATACTGATGAAAGTGGTGAAATCGACGCTTCCGAAATCGAGAACTCGGTGGATGCCTTAAAAAAGTTGGACGAAAATGGGGACGGCCTATTAGACGAAAAGGAAGTCGGTGCCCAATTTGTAAGTCCCCCGAGATCCAAAGCCGCTTATGCCTCGGCTCTGGCGGTTGATTTTAATAATCAGCGGCACTATGTGCAGTCTGTCGCCAAGGGACTTGTCGGAGTTGCAGCTTCGGACGGAGAGTTGCTCTGGAGGCATAATCGACCCGTCACTCCTACCGGTCTTAATTGTTCAACACCTATTTATCAGGATGGCTTCGTTTGCGCCGCTTCAGCTTATGGAGGCGGAGGTGTGTTGGTGAAACTAGCTGCCGATGACAACGACGATATCAGCGCCGACGAGATCTGGACTTCAAGCGATATGGAAAACCATCATGGAGGTATGGTCGTGGTCGATGGCTGCCTGTATGGCGCCAATGGTGACGTCGGTGGTGGCAACCTGGTCTGCCTTGACTTCCAGACGGGTGAAACCCTCTGGAACGAAGGTGACCGGGATAAACAAGGGGTGCCGAAAGGTTCGTTGATGTTTGCAGATGAACGCATTTACTACCGCACCGAGGAAGGTGCCATGCTGCTGATCGAACCGAACCGGGATGGCTATTTGGAGCGTGGCCGTTTCGAGCAACCGGACCGTAGCAGAAAGCCCGCCTGGTCGCACCCGGTTATTGCCAACGGCAAGCTCTACCTGCGCGACCAGGATATTTTGTTCTCCTATGTTGTGAAAGATACCGGCATGCTGAGCAATCGGTAGGGGGTTACGGGTTGTTGCCCATGCGCCATTTCAAGCGTTACACCGTCAGCAATATTTTTTGATAAAAGGTAACTACTCAGGACCTCATTGAGGATTCGTATCCGGCGTCTACCTGCGCCGAGTTGGTTGCGATGACTTTTGAATACCCACGGTCGGCGGGTATTTTTTCGGAACGCTGTTCTTAAGTCCTCAAAAAATGGGAGTTCTTACCTATTGAATGATAAAGATTCAAAAGCGTGGTAGGGCAAGAGCATCCCTGCTCTGCCGTTCGTCGCGGTAGGGCAAGAGCATCCCTGCTCTGCCGTTCGTCGCGGTAGGGCAAGAGCATCCCTGCTCTGCCGTTCGTCGTTGTCAGCCAAAAAACCATCTGAGTAGTTACGATAAAAGTTTTTCTTTTTCATGGTTCAAACCCGCACCAGCACTCGATCTCCGTTCGCTCGCGACGAATTTTGCGAGACATGCGGGTTAGGCCAAAACCTCCTCGATCACCTTGGCGTCATGGATGCCGGTGAGGCGCCGGTTCAGACCCTGAAAAGGATAAATGAGCTTTTTGTCTTCCAAGCCAAGCAGGTGCAGCATGGTGGCGTGGAAATCTTCAAGAGGGACCGGATTTACGGCGGGATTGTAGCCGACCTCGTCGGTTTCACCATAAGTCACCCCGGGCTTTACCCCGCCACCCGCCATCCAGGCGGTGAAGGCGCCGGGATGGTGATCCCGGCCAACCAGCTTCATTTCGCGGCCGTGGCGATTTTCCCGCATGGGGGTGCGGCCGAATTCACCACTCCAAACCACCAATGTATCCTCCAATAGCCCGCGCTGTTTGAGATCCATCAGCAGAGCCGACATGGGCTGATCGACTTGGAGGCATTTGTCCTTGAATCCTTCATTGAGAGCTTCGTTTTCGGCGGCTCCATGAGAATCCCAGCCCCAATCGTATAGCTGAACGAACCGAACATCGCGCTCAATGAGTCTTCGCGCCAAAAGGCAATTATTGGCGAAACTTTCTTTCCCGGGAGCGGTACCGTACAATTCGTGAATGTGAGCGGGTTCCTTGGAAATATCCATGGCCTCGGGCACCGCCGTCTGCATGCGAAAGGCCATCTCGTATTGGGCAATGCGAGTGAGCGTTTCCGGATCACCGAATTCGTCGTGCGTTTGCCGATTGAGTGTCTTCAGGGTATCGAGGGCCGATCGACGAAGTTCGCGGGACATGCCTTCCGGATTGGAAACATGGAGAACCGGATCACCCTGGGAACGGCATTGCACTCCCTGATAAACGGACGGAAGAAAACCGGAGCTCCAAAGGGCCTTGCCGACCCGAGGTATTTTTCCGCCGGAAAGAAGCACTACGAAGCCGGGAAGGTCCGCGTTCTCAGTTCCCAAACCCCAAGTAACCCAGGAACCCATGGAGGGATGACCGATGCGGGGTTGGCCGGAATGTACCATCAATTGTGCGGGACCATGGTTGAATTGGTCCGTTTGCAGGGTTTTGATAAAACTCACCTCATCCACCAACTTAGAGAAATGAGGAAGGCGATCGGACACCCAGGCGCCTGACTCACCGTATTGTCGAAAGGGAAACTGAGGACCCAACATATTGGGTGTCCCTTGAATGAAGGGGAAATTCTTTCCTTCGAGAAACGACTGAGGACAGGGTTGACCATCGAGTCGCTCCAGATCGGGTTTGTAATCGAAGAGTTCCAACTGGCTGGGCGCTCCGATCATATGGAGGTAAATGACCCGTTTGGCTGTACCTGGATAATGTGGAGGCAGCGCCTTGAGCGGATTAGCGGGATCGCGCCGAGGCCGTAATTGACTTCCCGGGGCGGCCTTCGCCTGGCTGGCCAGGAACATCGCCCCGAGTCCCGTGGTGCACCTCGCCAGAAACTGTCTCCGCGTCTCCTGTTCCAATGAACGGAACCGGGCCTCATCTAGTAGCGATTCGAGTTTCATTCCGGATCAAAACGTTAAGGTATCATCGAGGTTGAGAAGGACTTGCGCCACTACCGTCCAGGCGTTTTCTGGCGATTCCATATTCACTTGGCGGTAAAGCTGTGTCAAGGTTTGCAACCGGTTGGAATGGGCCGGTCGTCCCGTCACCAGACGGTGTGCTTGAGCAATCGCCTCCTCCGGCGCCTCCGGATAATCGAGCTCAAGCCGTTTGCCCATAGCTTCGGCACATTCGACAAAGGTCTGGTCGTTCAAGGTAACCAGCGCTTGTAAAGGGGTATTGGAGGTAAGTCGGCGAGGTGTGCAAAACTCGCGTGAGGGCGCATCGAAAGTCGCGAAGGTCGGAAACGGGATACTTCGTTTGACGTGGGTATAGAGGGAACGGCGGTAGCGGTCTTCGTCGCCGGGCTCCGGCGTCGTCCACTTGTTGCTTTTCTGAAACGGCTGCCACACCCCTTCCGGCAAGGGAGGATAGACCGAGGGTCCGCCGAGTTTTGAGGAGAGAAGTCCGCTCACGGCGAGAGCCTGATCCCTGACCATCTCCGCCGTCAGCCGGAGACGGGGGCCGCGGACAATGAGGCGATTATCCGGATCGCGTTCCAGAAGCTCCGGGGTCACACGGGAAGACTGGTGGTAGGCATGACTGAGAACGATCTCGCGCAAGATCGCTTTCACGCTCCAATTATGGTCTTTTTGAAAACGAACGGCAAGGTAGTCGAGTAGTTCCGGGTGCGTGGGCTCTTCACCCGAGGAACCAAAATCTTCCAGTGTAGGGACAATCCCAACCCCGAAAAGCTGCTCCCAAAGTCGATTTACAAAAGCTCGGGAGGTAAGCGGATGATCATCCGAAACCCACCAGCGGGCCATGGCCAGGCGGTCGAGCCAACCTTCGACAGGGGCCGCCTCGGTCAGCGTCTCAGGCAGGCCGGTAAAAACCTCAGCCCCCTTCTCCAAGGCATTGCCCCTTATGAATACGTGGGTCGGCCTGGTTAATTCCTTTGGGCGCCGGTGCATAATGGGAATGGTCGTCCCAGGTATTTCGGAGTAACGAGTTATCGCCTCGGTCAGTTTTTCGCTCTTGCGATAGTCCTTACTTCGCGGATCCCCCAATTTCTCCCAGCGCTCGTCTGAACTGCTGGCCAAGTGACCGCGTTGAATGACCATCGGGTGACTACCGCCTGCCCCTCTCTTATTGCAGTGGATATATAAAGACAGCGTATCTTCTTCTTTCACGAGGATGGGCTGCTCGGGAACAAGCGCCAATTTCCTTGCATGATGAATAAGCGTGTCAGCACCCCAATGCTGCCCGTTGGGGCCAATGCTTTGCATCGGATCCGTAGGCATCCAGGGAACATCGGGAACACTCCACCGGAAACCGATGGGGATCTTGCAACCACTCTCGGAGGTGATCCATGCTTCCAGGTCATCCACGACGAAACCCCATTCCGGACTATGAATTGCGGTTTCCGGATCCCAGGGTAACACGGTCAATTGCAACGCCCTTATTTCCTCGCCGCCAAAGCTGGAACCCGGGACGTCGATCCGGGTGTGCGTTTCGATCTCAACGGTTCCTATGGTGTGAAATTCGTCGTGTGTCTGTTTTTCAACTACGGCGTATTCCGTGCTATTATTTGAGGTTACTCTGAGCTGCTTGAGGCCGGTCCATTCCACTTTATCACGCAGAGCAGCACCACTCTTCCAAATCTCCTCCTTAAGATCCAGAATCTGCTTACGCAATGCCCCAGCCTCCTTGAATCGATTCGACTCATCGGGAACTTTCAGCAAGGGACCGTCGTTCCCCAAGTCCGAATCCGCCGTATTATTGTAGAAGGCCATGAATTTGTAGTATTCATCGTTCCGAAAAGGATCATAGGGATGATCGTGACACTGAACGCAGCCAAACGAGACCGATCCCCACGCTTGCCAGGTCGTATTGATCCGATCCACAACTGCTTCCACCCGGAATTGCTCGTCGTCTGTGCCGCCTTCCACGTTAGTCTGCGTATTGCGCTGGCAGGCTGTGGCAATCAGGTCCTCCATGGTCGGTTTTGGCAGCAAGTCACCCGCCAACTGCTTGATGGTAAATTGATCGAAGGGAAGGTCCCTGTTAAACGCATCCACCACCCAATCCCGGTAGGCCCAAATCGTTCTCGGCTGATCCTGACCCAGTCCAGCGGAGTCGGCATAGCGAACCAGATCGAGCCACATCGTTGCCCATCGTTCACCAAAGGCTGGACGATCCATCAGGTCATCGACTGTTCTCTCCACGGCCTGCTTGGCATTTTTCGAATAGGTCCGTTCAAACGCGTTCAGTTCTGCCAAACTCGGAGGCAGACCGGTAAGGCCCAGGCTTAGTCGACGCAATAACCGGCCCGGCTCTTCCTTGGGACTTGGCTCGAGCCCTTCTTTCTCCAATCGGCTGAACAGAAAACGGTCCAGGTTCCCGTTTGCCAGTTTGTCGAATGCAGTCCTGGGAACCCGGGGTTTTGCAGGAGCCTCGAAGGCCCAATGATCCCTCCACTTCGCACCTTCCTCGATCCATTGCTCAATCAGGGAGATTTCCTTTTCAGAAAGGGAATCATGCTCATCAGGCGGCGGCATGCGATCGTCTTCATCGTCGGTAGTAATGCGGAAATACAGTTCCGATTCTTCCGTGTTTCCCGGTTTAACCACCGTATAACCCGATTTACCTTCAAAATTGACCACGCGGTCTTCGTAAACATAGGAGACGTTGCCCGCTGCTTTTATACCCCCATGGCACTCAATGCAGTTGGCATTGAGAATGGGACGAATGTCCTTGGCAAAGTCGACTTCGGCCAAGGCAGGGGAGCCCGGAATGCCAAACCCCAAAAAGAGCCCCATTCCACCCAAACGAGCGCATCCTGGAAAAATGGAGGGAAAAAACTTCATTGAGCGCTTTTGACCGCACATTCTTGGAAATTCCTTCTGTTTGTCAAAACGGTAAGCCTTGGACCATAGTTAGCGATGCCTAGTGTTCAGCGGTCAGAGTTCAGTGCAGAGTGGTGGGGCGCCGTTGGTGCCAAACGGTCTCCAAGCAATCGCGGCGTAAAACCGCTTACAGCTCGATTTTGGCCGGATTGTAAACAGGCCCTCCCCTTTGTGTCTTTTGTGCTTTTTGTGGTTAGTCCCCCTTATCCTCCGTGGTTTATTCCTGGATGCTTGATTGTGACCTGGGCGTCTTTGCAAGAGGTAATTCCTAATTCCTCATTCTTAATTCCTAATTGGCGCCCTCGGCGCCTTTCGTGGAACCCCGTTGGGATTCTATATTTATTGCCCATTCCTGCCCAGCGTGCGCTACGCGACACTGGGCTTTGGAGTGGAACTGCGTTGCAGTTCATTCCAGCCCGGTCTGTATCAATAGCGGAGGGCGCATTTCCAACCCGCCTCTTCGTAGGGGCGAGGCATGCCGCGCCCACATTCCTGTCCCCAAATTCTTCAAAAAACGGCCTTCCCGATTTCAGCATTTTCTTCCCTCTCTGTGGTTAATTATTTAAAGGACGCCAAACAAGTTAGCGTTACCGGAAACGAGATCAAAACCGTCGTTGAGATAGTTGATCCTGAAATCGATCCGAATGGTGGGTAAAAAGCGCCGCTACTATATTGCACAATTTTTGTGCTTGACGATTATTGTGCAAAATTGACCCTGTTCAGTATGAAAAATATCACTTTAAAACTCGAAGAAAAGTTAATTAACCGGGTAAAGCACATTGCGGTGGATGCCGATACCTCGGTATCTGCCTGGGTGGCCAGCTTGATAGAGACAGCCTTGCGGGATCGCGATGCGTATGAAGCGTCACGCAAAGGCGCTTTGGAAGATCTGGAAAATGTGCTGCATCTGGGAGGGACTCCCCTGAACCGGGAAGATCTGCACATCCGCTGACATGCAAGTTTTCATTGACTCCAATATTTTAATTTATGCGCAGGATGTTGATGCCGGGGATAGACATCAGCATGCCAAGGCGCTAATCCGGGACATATGGAAGTCCCGTAAATTACCTGCGATCAGTGTGCAAGTATTGCAGGAAACGCACGTCAACCTGATCCGCAAAGGTGTGACGACAGAAGAATCTGCTCGTCGTGTCAGCCGATATCTCTCCTGGAGAGTGGTCGAGAATACAAGAGATCTCTTTTGTCGATCATTGGAATTACAACAAGGCCACCGACTATCCTACTGGGATGCCATGATCGTTGCGGCGGCCCAGCGTTCTCAGGCCATTGAACTGTGGACGGAAGATCTCAATCCCGGGCAATCATTCGATGGACTGACTGTAGTAAACCCGCTTGGGTAAATCTTTGAGAAAGCATCATCATCATAAGCTTCCCGGTTGTATCAGGAACTGGGCCTGCCATCCGTTTCCTCCAACAAGTTACCGAGTGGACAGCGAAGTGGATTCAATCCGGTAAACCCCTGCTTGGCAAGCCGAAGTACCTCGAGGTGAGGGATGGGGCATTTTGACGGTTTAGCCCGCATTTCTCGATGCTTCCCGAGGCATGGACTTCTGCCTCTTGGACGAGGATTACTAGAATCAATAAAATATCCCGCGCTCAGGCTCAATGGACTGAGCTAAATTCTCTGCCGGTGGATTGATTCTTTGATACACCTTGTCAGCCGTTAACCAGGCCAAAAACAGAGAGACCATGAATCCAATCACCGCTAGTGTAAGGATAGGTTTGGGAATCCGGCGGTCACCAGTAAGCTCTTTGCGTGTACCCAGGTAAATCAGGGCAGCGGCAAGTGCAGGAATGCCAAGAACGGTTAACGCCTGAGCGATGGTAATCAATAGAACGGTACTGCCTTCTTTAGCGAGGGACAGAATACCTACAATCATCCCGACCATCAAAGCTACCGTTGTCAGGTGAATCGTCCATCGGTCCTCCAGCCTGGAACCTTTACCCAATGAATCAGCCAAAACAGTTCCTCCAATCATGGTGTTGACAAGGAAGGAACTGAGACAACCTGCAAGTATGCCAGCCGAGAAAACAACGCGCGCACCAGGCCCGAACAGTGGCTCTAATTGCCGAGCCACATCTCCCACCGAAGCCAGGACAATGTGTTCGGGATGGCCGTAGAAAACACGCCAGGCTGTGAGAAGAATGACCGCTGTTATAAGCCCCAATATGCTGATACTGAGAATAGAATCCAACAACCCCTGGCGGACTTCGGAAATTCCCCAACCTTTCTCTTTTACGAGATAGGCCTGATAAAACGCCCCAGCAACCGAAAATGTGGTGCCGATCATCGCCAACAAGGGAAGTAAATCCCGAGGCTCATTCGAGAGAACAGGTTCAAATTGGGGCGAGCTGAATATGGCAACCACGAGATTGACTACAAAGGCCAGACACATGAGGCCAATGAAAAATTTCATGAGTCGTTCAATTGAACGGTAGAGGTCCCGCATCTGGTAAAGACAGACGATCACGAAAGCATTGAACACTATCAGGATCAGGATTCGTAGAGCCGTGGGGAAGGCACCTGTTCCCAACAGAGGTTCCAATCCACCTATCAGTGCAATATTATTTGAAGACTGAAAAAGGGCTACCAAGGTAAATAGAACCAACCCGATGAGGACAGTAACCGGCCGTCCAAGACAACTGGAAAGCTCATCCCCAAGACTTCCTTTATAAACAACTCCAAGGCGAGCGGAAAGGGCCACCATGGCAATCATCAATATGGCCGCGCCCAAAATAACCGGAACACCGATTAAACCGAAAGTGGCGCCTGTCTTGGAACTGGTTAAGATTGACCCGGGGCCTAACACCACGGCAGCAACGATAATCGCAGGTCCAATCGATTGCAGTAAGCGCTTCATTGTAGCAAGCCCAGAGCCTTCCTGGGATTTGTATCCACAAGGCATTGAATGTCAGATTCTTCCAGACCGAGTTGATCCTTCAAATTCCCGCGCAGACGAGACATGGTCAAGGTTGACCCGGCCAGATTGGCCGAACCGGGCCGACGGGCAACACCTTCTTCATCAACTTCCACGTCAAATCCGGAGAGCTTGTGCAACCCTGGTCCCAATCGCGATGCAGTAATGGCATCGGTCACCATAATCGACCGCTGAATCCCTACCAGATCCAGGTAGTTTCTCAAAGTGTAAAACTGAATATGATGCCCATCGGGAATGAAACAGATCCATAACTGATCGCGACAATGAAGAAAGCGTTGAATTACATTATCGTGCCGTGGCAGATCCACCGGACATCCGTTCCCGATATGCGTCACCATGCTAAGCCCGCCATCAATAGCGCCACGTAGCTGGTCTAATGTAGGATTACAATGGCCCGCCGATACGACAACTCCCTCTTCAAAGAGATATCGGATGGTTTCAAAATAGGGATCCATTTCCGGAGCCAGAGTCACCAACTTGATTAATCCTTTTCCAGATTCCAAAAGACGTTTTGTGTCATCGACATTGGCAAGTTTCACATGCTCAGGCTCATGTGCACCAATGTAACCGGGTGCAGGATTCAGAAACGGTCCCTCCAAATGGATTCCTGCTATAACTTTTTTTGCCAAAGGATCCTGTTCCCGCAAATATACCAGATTTGCTATCTTCAACCGCAGCTTGTCCAAGCTGTCCGTGATTATGGTCGCCAATATGGAATCAACTCCATCAGCTTCCAAAGCAAGACAGGCTGAGTTCAATTGCTCACCTGACAGATCAATTGAACAAAAGTCGGTCCCGGCATAGCCATTAACCTGTAAATCAAAGGGCTTCACAAAAGTGAGGCTGCCGCTGTATCCAGAAACAGGTGACAATCCGGATGAGTCTGCAAGATCGAAGCAGGAATATTGGGGGTAACCGGCCCCTGTAACGCCTCCCTGACCGCTTCAGCTTTTCTTCCGTCGGGAACGGTACAGATGATGGTCTGACTTTTCAGAATCTGTTGAATCGACATGGAAATCGCTTGCTCGGGCACGGAATCGAAATCCGGAAACCACCCTTCACCTAATTGTTGTTTTCGGCAGGCATCATCAAGGTTTACTACCAGGTAGGGTTCGTTGGTCTCGAAGTCGGCGGGAGGATCGTTAAATGCCAGATGGCCATTTTCGCCAATGCCGACAAAGGCCACATCTATGGAAGTCAATGCCAGGATGTCCCCTACCCTCCTGCATTCCTTTTCGGGTTCGGTGTCTGCATCCAGGTAGTGAAAAGCCTTCAAAGGTATGGGAAGTTTTTCCACAAATCGCTCTCGCAAGTATTTCCGAAAGGAAGCCGGGTGCTCGATGGACATGCCAATGTATTCGTCGAGATGGAAGCAGACTATGGAAGTCCAATCCAGTTCTGCTCTTGAAAGGCTGGCCAACATTTCAAACTGTGATGCGCCCGTGGCGACAATCATGGCCGCAGTCCCGGTTTCCATCAGAGCATTTTCTAGCCGTTGGGCACCCGCAGCTGCAGCGGATGCACCCATTTCTTCCTTCGAATCGAAAATCGTAGTATTCATGAAGCAGTTACAGAATTGACAATAATTTTCAAGATGGCGGGCATAGTCCACCCGAACGCGACAACCCGACCTACCTGATCGCGAGATTGTCGGCATAAATCTGCCCGGCAAGCAGCCCCCAAAGCGCCACCCCTCTTAAACATTGCCAGATTATGCGTTTCATAAATTGTTTTTCAAAGAGTTGATTTTGGGTCAGGCGGTTAGCGGACATAATTTTTGGATGTATCTTCCTAATTGGCGTCGTTGGCGCCATTTGTGGAACCCCGTTGGGGTTCGATTGTGTGGGTAATAGGTAACCCAGTGTGCGCTTCGCGACACTGGGCTTTGGAGTGGAACTGCGTTGCAGTTCATTCCAGATAGGTCGGCATCAATAACGGAGGGCGGGTTTTCCAACCCGCCTATTCGTAGGGGCGAGGCATGCCTCGCCCACATCCCTGCCTCAAAATCTTGATCTTGATCGTGATCTTGATCGAATTGTAGGAGCGACTTTACGCCGCGATTGCTTCAGGCCGTTTGGCGCCCCGGCCCCCCTCCTTTATTCAATTCCTAATTCCTCATTCCTCATTCCTCATTCCTAATTGGCGCCCTTGGGCGCCTCTCCCCCTCTGGGTCCTCTGGGTTCTCTGTGGTGATAAATTTAAGAGACGGCACATTAGCCCGCAGGTCGCCAATCCATACTCATCTATATTTTTGGAATCCGTGTGCTAAACGGATTCACCACGGATACGCCCCCATAGTTTTGCCCCGGATTTAAGTCCTCTGAATAAACGGTTTCACAGTTGGACCATCGGGCCGCTTCGATTATAGCCGCATCCCAATAAGATAGCTGCCAACGCTCTTTCGCTATGAATGAGGCGTCAAGTAATTGGACGGTTATGTCCTGAATGGAAAACCGTTTCCAACATTGGATCAATGAAACGGCTTCCTCGTGCAGAAGGGCCCCGGACCGGGAAGACCGCGTTGCTTGCACATAAAACTCCTGAAAAACTTGCACCGAAACACACAAATCATCCGAGTCGAGTATTTTTTCTGCGACCGCTCGCTTGTTGGCTTCACCTGGATCTGTGCTAATCCGGTACAAAAAAATATTAGTGTCAACGAAGGGCATTCCGGTCGTGGATTTGGTCGCGTGCTAGTCGATCAGCTGCTGAGAATTTTCCACCTCGGGCACGTATCCGGTCCAGAGTTTCCTTTTCGAGCCGCTTCAATCGTTCAGATTCCGTCTCCTCCGCAGCCATTTCCTTTAATACTTTTCGCACGATGGCCGAAACCGAGGTGCGCTGCTCAGCTGCACGTACCCGCGCCCTGTGATAAACTTCATCTTCCACACTAACTGTGATATTTTTCATTTACACAGTATCGAAGAGCTTGAACCGCCTGTCAATCTTCCATGTTAGCCCGGGATAAACCCCCTCCTACAGCTTGCAATCATGATATTTTATGAAATTAAAGCATCGGAACAAGGGGGTGCATGGGGAATTTGGGATTTAACTGAAAATTTTGTTGCTGATGAAACTGTAATTGATGCCAAAGTTACCCTGGTAAGAGACGGAAGCAGAACGAATGAGTAAGTACAAAGGCCGCATCGAACGCACACACGGTGAGTCCACCCCGTGGTGGTCGGAACCGGAACGCGCGCGGGCAGGAGCGCCTAACGTGGTCATCGTTTATATGGACGATATGGGCTATTCCGATCCGGGTTGTTATGGGTCGGAGATCGATACCCCGCACATCGACGCACTGGCGGGACGTGGGCAGCGCTTCACTCATTACACGACCCATCCGATCTGTTCTCCGGCTCGGGCCGCGTTGCTTACCGGGAGAAACGGTCACGCAGTGGGCACGGGATGGCTTTCCAATACGAATGCGGGGTTTCCCGGTTACACCGGCGAGATTCCGCTGAATGTTCCGACCCTGGCGGAAACGTTTCGGGCTGCCGGATACGAGACGCTGATGACGGGCAAGTGGCACAACACACCGACGCTGGACACCGTGCCGGGCGGGCCCAAACACAACTGGCCCACACAACGCGGATTCGATAATTTTTACGGTTTCATGGAAGGCGAGACGCATTTCTTTTTTCCGTCCCGGATCCAGAAGAACAACCAACTCGTGGCAATCGACGCGTATCCCCAGGACTATTACGCCACGGACGACTGGACTGACCGAAGCATCCAGTTTATAAAGGACCTGCGCGGTTCCTCAGCGGACAAGCCTTTCTTTCTCTACCTCGCCCACAACGCCGTGCATGCGCCACTGCAGTCGAAACCCGCCGACCGGGCCAAGTACAGTGGGCGCTACGACGAGGGCTGGACAAAGCTTCGACTCCAGCGCTTTCATCGCCAGTTGGAGATGGGTCTGGTGCCGGAGGGAACCCGGCTGCCCGAATCGGATCCTCGGGTCCCACTGTGGCAGGACACGGATCCGGCTGACCGCAAACTTTTCGCGCGGCACATGGAAACCTATGCGGCAATGCTCGATTGCGTGGATCAGAATCTGGGTAAGCTGGTAGCGTGCCTGGACCAACTCGGCGAGCTGGACAATACCATTATCGTGTTTACTTCCGATAACGGGGGAACCGATGCCGGGGAGACAACGGGAATGTTCAACAATAACCGTCGCTATATGGGACTCCCTCCGGATACTGTCGAGTCGGATCGCGCGCGGGTCGATGAGTTGGGTGGGCCGCGCAGCGTATCGCTTTATCCCACGGGCTGGGGTGAGGTGTGCAACACGCCCTTCCCTTCGTTCAAGACCTATACCGGCGCTGGCGGCCGACGCGTTTCCTTTATCGTATCCTGGCCGTCCGGCCTTCAGGATCAGGGCGTAATTCGCCGACAATTCGTCCACGTGACCGACATCATGCCGACACTGCTGGAACTGGCCTGCGTTGAAGCGCTGACGGAGGTGAATGGAAAAGCGGTACAGGGGATGCACGGACTGAGCTTCGCCGACGTGCTGCGTTCGAATAAGCCGTCACCACGGACTGAACAGTATTATGAATGCTGGGCCAACCGCGCCTTCTATCGTGAGGGATGGCTGGCACGCTCGATACAGAAGCGGGGCGAGCCAATCGTGATGGATAACTGGACGCTACACAACCTCGAGGAGGATTTCTCAGAGGCTACCGACGTCAGAGATCGACACCCGGACAAACTGGCGGATCTGGTGGAGGCATTCGACAAGGCGGCGTGGGAGAACAGGGTCTACCCGCTGGACAATCGGGACCGCATTCAGAAGTTTTCGGACCTCTCCGAGAAGCAGAAGGCGGCGGCAGATCGTCCCCGCACTTTCCTTCCCGGAACTCAGACCATTCACCGGGCGGATATCCTGCCGCTTGTGGCGGACCGCTCTTTTACAATGTCGGTACGCTTCAATTCCGAAAGCGAGGACGAAGGTGTCCTCTGGGCCTTGGGAGATCCCATCGGAGGGATGGTCCTTTACCTCGAAGACGGTGAACTCGGATTCCACTATAATGGGTTTGGCGAGGAGACGTCGTTGGTCCCTGTGGCTCTGCCGCCGGGGAGTCACGAGGTGACGCTCGTTTACGAAGCTTTGGGTAGCCGACAGGGACGAGGGAGGCTGCTCGTCGATGCCGTCGAAGCCGTCGGTTGGACGGTGCTCTCCCCTACCCTTGCCTTCGGGATATTCGAAGGCCTGGACATAGGGCTGGATCGACGTGGACCGGTATCATGGCCGCTCTATGAGCGACACGGCGCATTCCCATTCACCGGGGAAATCCAGGACCTACAGGTGATTCCCGGAAAGCGGGGGCACCAAAAAGGGGTCAAACGCAAAATATAAATATTTGACCACATTCCCCTGGGCGCTGTAGCGTATCCGAATGCCACGCAAAGCACGCATTGAGTATCCGGGAGCGATTTACCACGTGATCAGTCGCGGAAATTACCGTAAAGAATTGTTCACGGCGGAGACGACAGGGGCTGCGTTTGAGAGGGCGATCTTCGAGGTGGCTGAGCGCTGCGGATGGAAGTTGCACGCCTATGTGATCATGAGTAACCACTACCACTTGGCGGTGGAGACACCGGAGCCGAACTTGGTGGACGGAATGCGCTGGCTACAGAGTACCTTTGCCACGCGCTTTAACCGATTCCACAATGAGCGTGGTCATGTCTTTCAGGGGCGCTACAAATCGATCCTCATCAATGAGAACAGACCATTGATCGGATTGATCAACTACATCCATTTAAATCCGGTGCGCGCGAAGCTCTGCACGGTCGATGAGCTCAAGGACTACGCGCTGTCCAGCTACCCGAAGTATTGGAAGCGAAAGCGGCCTGAATGGCTGGATCGCACGACGCTACTCTCGCTCTTTGACTTGCCCGACACGCTGGCTGGGATGCGAAAGTATGAAGCACACCTGAAGCTGCAGGATGAAGGGGACCCACGAAAGCGTGAAGCCCTGGCGAAGCAGTATTGCCGCGGGTGGTTCCTCGGGAGCCCGCAAGCCAAAAAGGATCTGGCAAAAGATTTATTCGAATCGGCACCAATGGTGAACTGGGAGGGCGTCGATCTAAAGGAACTGAACGAAACGCGCTGGGAGCAGATCGTGCAAGCCGAACTGAAGCGCCTAAAGAAAAAGGAATCTGCAATTGCTCAAGATCCTAAAGGAACCGCCTGGAAGGTGGGCATAGCCAAACATCTGCGCAAAGAAACGACAGCAAAGAATCCATGGATCGCCGAACGCCTGAAAATGGGACACCCCAACTACGTCAGCAATCTGGTCAATAAAGCATAAATCTTTAGATTTTGCGTTTGACCCCTTTGTGATCCCAAGGGAAAGAACTCATGAGAAAAACAGAATGTAAAAACATTCCAAGGCTCGCCTTGATCGCATTCCTCTCAGCAACCTCTGGATTACAGGCACAGCTGACGCACGAATTGTCATCAAACGCGCACGTCCGACAATTCAGGGTCGCTGGTCCTTTCCACCAGGAAGGGCTGCAGCCCGATCGTTTTGCCGAACTGATGGAAATCGAATTCATTGATAATGAAAACCGGTTTGGCCTGGGTGAGGACAAATACGATTCAGTGGTGGCAGAAATCGGACCTGATGATTCCATCGATTTCAATGAGGTTCTTGGCGAAAGCGAAATGGCTCTCGCCTATGCCCAATTCGAGGTTCAAGCCTCCGAAGAGGCGGAGGTACTGTTCCTGGTATCCGCGGCAGATGGCGCCAAGATCTACCTGAATGGCGAGAGTGTACACGCGTCCTTCGGAGGAATGGGGCCGAACTATCTTCACTTCTTTGCAAATGTACAAGAAGGAAAGAACAACGTCGTTATCAAGGTGCCCAACCGGGACTGGGGTTGGCGCTTATCGGTGAGGATCCTGGATGAAGAACGGGCCGCGTCGTATCTCGACAAAGATGATGAAGAGAATGAATACCAGAAATTCCTTCACAGCAACCTGGAGATAAGAACAGGCACCGCGGCCGATCCCAGGTTTCGGCCGGGAAGGTTTCCCGTATTGGTCTTCGAGAACCCGCAACTGGTTAAAAAACACTTGGGAGGAAGTTATCGCATCAGAACCAGGTGGTTTGACGCCGATCCGGTGGAAGTGGATTATCCGAAAAATCCCGGGCGCTATGCCTATTACGCGGAAATCAACGGAGCGAATGGCATCACCCTGAAAAAATCGGCTACTCTGTTCTGTTCGGACGACTGGAGGGGCCAATTTCAGAGGATGGATTCCAAATTGGGCTATATCGCTGTAAACGACATCCCGGAAAGCACATGGGAGGCACACGGAGAGGCGATCGGCGAATTTGCGGGCTCAATCATGCAGTCATCCATGATGCTTCAGAAAGAAGGCGCCGTTCTTTTGGCGTTTGCCGAGGAAGTGAACAAACAGAAGCTTAGGCCGGGTCCACGGACGACACCGCTGATTTTGAACGGGGACTATCACGCCAGATTGAAGCAAAAGATCCTGGGCGTAGAAAACAAGTATCCGAAACTTAATCGACCCGCCGCTACCGGAAAAAAAGCTCCCGTTTTGACAAACCTATCCGAATCACAGGCAGAAGAATATGAAGACCTGAGGTCAGAGCTGATACAGGCAGCCGACGAATGGATGGAAGATGGCGGGGCGCCATTCGATATACTGGTGGCCTTGCGAGGTAACATCATTTTCCATGGAAGTTTCGGGCAGGACAATTATGGAAGATTCACCACGGAGACACCCACCGAAATTGCTTCCATCACCAAATTGCTGACCGGTGTGCTGTTTGCCCAGTTCGTGGACCAGGGGATCATAGGTATTGACGATCCCGTGGGCTTATACCTGCCCGAATTCCCTTTGACCGGCCCTAATGCCGTGACCATGCGCCATTGTTTTACTCATACCAGCGGGTTCTATGGTCATGCCCTTTTTGATGGCGTTCACAATCCCTGGCTGGAAAACACCCTGGCCCTGGTCATAAAGGACGATACCGTGGGCCAAGAGCACAGGTACAATGGAATGGGTTATAACCTGGTAGGAAAGGTCATGGAGTTGGTCACCGGAAAAAGCGTATTCAGATTGTTCAGGGAATACCTCTACGATCCCCTGGAAATGAACGATACGGTTCACGACTGGGACCTGGGATTCAGTTGTCAGAGCACGGCCTATGACTTGGCCAAGGTTGGACAATTATTGCTCAATGGGGGAAGCTATGGAAACCTGCAATTCTTCACACCGGAAACCTTGGAAATGATCCTCCCAAAAGACCTCAACGAATTCTACCCTGGGGTGAACAGGAAATGGGGCATCGGAATCAACTATCAGGACCGTAGCGGGCTGATTTCCGACAACGTCATCGGACACGGTTCAGCCACTTCCAACACCTTCTGGGTAGTCCCGGAACATGACCTGGTGATAACTCAGACCAGGAGACGCGGGACCAGGAATTTCGGACCCAATTTCAGGAAAGTGATCGAGGTGATCAAAAAGCACCTGGCAAAAAAGGGGTCAAACGCAAAATGTTAAAATCGCCTTCTAGTTTCACCTGAATGACTGAAGCGAACCAATAAGATTTTAACATTTTGCGTTTGACCCCTTTTTTGCCAGGTGAAACTAGAAGGCGATTTTAACATTTTGCGTTTGACCCCTTTTTTGTGCCTGTATGACCTGTTTCCGCCGGAAGGCCTCAGCCTGTAGGGCCTCGACAAATCCGTCGAGGAACCTTGGGTCTTCCCGATTCTGAAAGGCGGCATAGACTGGGTCCTTGGTCTTTTCCATCCACTGGCCAAGGATGGCACGGTGAGCGGCAATCTCCTCCTGCCACTTGGGGTCATCGATCAGGTTGTTCAGGTTGTCCGGGTCGCTCTCAATGTCGAAAAACTCTTCCACACCGCGAAAGTCGAATTGGTGGAGATGCCCGGCCCAAGTGGGATCCGTCTTGGCCAGCTCAACCATTTCCCGGTAGGATAAAGTCCCCTGGGCGGCGCCCTGGAATTTCCGTCCTTGGACGGCCCAGGGGTTGAAAATATAGTTGAAGCGCATGGTCTGGACCGCCCGCATAGGGTGGCGGCGCGAGCCCGAACTCTCGTTGTATTCCTTGATTACGTGATCCAATTCGGGCTGTTTCTGTCCCTTGAGGACCGGGTAGAAGGAACGCCCCTCGAGGCCCTTGGGATTTTCGATGCCCGCGATATCGAGCAGGGTCGGTAAAAGATCTAGCGCCGAGATCATGTGTTCGGTGTCATGAGTTCCCGGTTTGATCTGCCCCGGCCAGCGAACCATCCAGGGAGTCCGCGTGCTATGGTGGTAGAGGCAGGTCTTGGCGAAGGGCAACGGCATCCCGTGGTCGGAAAGGAACATGACGACCGTTTCCTCTGCCTGACCTGATTCGGCCAAGGCGCGCAAGGTTTCCCCGACACAATCGTCCGCCCGGCTGACGGACATGTAATAATGTGCCAGTTCTTTCCGTGCCTTGGGGGTATCGGGAAGGTAATCCGGAACCGGTACTTCCTCGGGCGTGTAGAGGCGGCTGGGCAGGTAGGGATCTTCGATTTCTTCACGGCGATGCCAACCGTAGAACGGCAGATGAGGGTCGGAAATATTGATTAGCAGGCAGAAGGGCTTATCCGCTTCTTTTGCCGCCGCGATGCCCTCGGTGGTGGTCCGATAATAGGAACCCGCATCCTTGATGTGATTCTCCTTCTCTTTGCCACGGCCCATCACGAGGTCCCAGCCATAAGGACTGTAAGGCGTCGTATGGCCCACCTTGCCAAAGATCCCGGTGAAGTAACCGCCCGCCTTCATCAGATCGACGAGATGCGGGTAGTGTGGGTTGGTAATCGGATAAAAACCTTCGACGAGATTGCTGTGTGGAGAAAGCCCGGTAAACATGACATTCCGCCCGGGGTAACAGTTCCCCACCATGACATGGGCGTATTCGAACCGGAGCCCCTCAGCCGCCAGCCGGTCCATGTTCGGGGTTATGCCCTCCAAGGGACAGCCGTAAACACCAACCGAATCGCAGTTCATATCGTCGACTGAAATAAATAGAAGGTTGGGCCGTTCTGCGGATGCGACCGGGACAAAAACGGCTAGAAGAAGGAGGCGAAGAAATGGGTGATGCATAAGAGTTCTCAGGTGGTTCGGAGTTTTGATTTTTGGGCACTTATGCCAAGGCACAATAGAAAACTTGGCTTGAAATTGAGTGATGGAAATTAGATATCGATCTGGATAAGAAATGAAGTATCGGTTATCCTGATGGGAAGGATGCCAAAAGACAGATGAATACTGGGCGTTATTTTCGCATTTGCTGTTTGATAGCAATAGCGTTCCCGGTTGGTGATTTACCTGCGGATAGCGAGAGACCGAACGTCCTGTTCATCTCCATCGATGATATGAACGATTGGACGACCCTATTCGATAAATCCAATCCAATCAAAACGCCCAATCTGGAAAGACTGGCCGACCGCGGAACCTTCTTCGCACGCGGCTACTGCAACTCCCCGGCCTGCAATCCATCGCGAGCTTCCCTCTTGAGTGGTGTGCGGCCTTCCACCAGCGGCGTTTACGACAACAGCAGCAATTGGAACAAAGCTATGCCCGACGTGACCATTCTGCCACAGCATTTTAAAGATCACGGTTATAAAACCTATGCCTCCGGAAAGATCTTTCATCACCATGGCGCCGCCTTCTTTCGTTACCAGGCCTTTGATGAATACCTGGAATTCCCAACCAGGCAACCGGACCGGCCCATGCCCAAGAATGGCAATATGAACGGCATTGAGAAATGGACTCGCCAAGATGGAAGCCAGAGTCCTGTCAGTCGAAACTTTGACTGGGGTGTTTATCCGCCCGAAGAAGATTCCCATATCGACAACCGTACCATCGATTGGGCCATCGAAAGAATTGAAAGCGCAAAAGAACCCTTTTTCATAGCCACAGGGATCTATCGGCCTCACATGCCATTTTTCACGCCTAAGAAATGGTATGACCAATATCCATTGGATGAAATCGAAAATCCGGTCATCAAAGAAGATGATTTAGAGGACGTGCCCGAATCGGGAATCGAAATGCTAAGAGCCCGTGCCTTCATGAGCACCTTTGCCGCTGAAAAAACACGGGATCCGAAAATATTCGATAAGGCGGTGCGCGGCTATCAGGCAGCATCGAGTTTTGCAGATTTCAAGGTAGGTCAATTAATGGATGCTTTGGATGCCAGTGGGAAGGGGAACAATACCATAATCGTTCTCTGGTCCGACCACGGTTTCCATGTCGGCGAAAAAGAAAACTGGGAGAAATTCGTTCTCTACGAAAAAGCGACTCATATTCCTTACATTTTTGTAGCGCCCGGTTTTAGAAAAGGCCAGGTCAGCTACCGACCGGTCTCTCTCATTGACCTCTACCCCACCCTGGTTGAACTTTGCGGACTCCCAAAACCGGACCACCTTGAAGGCGAAAGCCTTGTCCCGCTTTTACAGAATCCAAAAGCCAAGAGGAACCCCGCCATCATCACCTTCGGCCGGGGCAATCATGCGATACGTAGCGATCGTTACCGGTATATCCGATACGTGGATGGAGAAGAAGAATTCTACCATACGGAAAATGACCCGCATGAGTGGCACAATCTGGCAAATCATACGAGCAGTCGCAAACTTATGGACGAAATGGCAAAATGGATTCCCAAAACAAACGCCAAACCAATTGAGGCCACCCAAAAATGACACGAACTCTCGCTCTTATCCTATCCCTTTCGCTTTTTCCTTTCGTAGCCGAATCGGCAACCAACGTTCTCCTGATTGTCTCGGAGGATAACGGGCAGGAACTTGGTTGTTATGGAGAACCCTATGTAAATACGCCGAACCTCGATAAATTGGCCTCCGAAGGGGTTCTCTTCAAGAACGCCTATGTAGCCCAAGCCGGATGCAGTCAGTCGAGGGCCTCGTTCCTGACCGGCCTGTTCCCGCACCAAAACGGCCAGATCGGTTTGGCGACCTGGAAATTTCGGATGTATGACAAAAACACTCCGAATATCGTGCGCAGCCTGAAAGAGGCTGGTTACCGCACGGGAATCATAGGTAAACTTCACATCAACCCCGAATCAGCCTTTCCCTTCGATTTTGAAGCCATAGGCAAATCCAATTTCAGCCGCCAGGATCTGCCAGGCTACGCTCGGGAAGCCAAGGCTTTCATCAATGCCGCCGATGCGCCCTTCTTTCTCAGCATCAACTACCCTGATGCTCATAGACCATTTATTCCTCAAGTAAATGGTCTGCCCCAAAAGCCTCTGACCGGGAACGAAGTTAAGCCACTGGACTATTTTGGCTTAGATAATCCACAGCTCCGGCAACAAACCGCTGATCACTACAATTGCATGATGCGGTTGGATACGCTCATTGGAGATTTACTTCAAGTCCTCGAAGAAAGTGGAAAAGCAAAGGATACTTTGGTAGCTTATTTCGCAGACCATGGAGCCGACATGCTTCGAGGAAAGCGCACTTCCTATGAAGGCGGCACGAGAATTCCCTTTATTATGCGGTGGCCCGGCCGGACAAAAACCAAACTCGTATCCACTGAACTGGTTTCGCTCATTGATTTGGTGCCCACGTTATTGGAAGCCACTGGCGCCGCCCCCATTCCAAACCTGCCGGGCAAGTCCCTCACACCCTTGTTGAAGGGCGATAAAACGGAATGGCGCACCCACTTGTTTACAGAGTTTCACCTTCATTCAGCCCAAAATTTCTACCCTCAACGCACCATCAGGAATGATCGCTACAAGCTCATTTTGAACCTGATGCCAGGCAGGGTAAACCCCGGGAACCAATTTACTTTAAACCGTTTTTTTGAGGATTTGATAGCAACGATCGATCAAGCGCCGGACCCCATCCGCTCTGCCTACCGGAAAATGGATCGACCCCAAAAATTCGAGCTCTACGACCTCAAGGAAGATCCACACGAATTCAACAATCTGGCAGAAGACCCCAACTATTGGGAAATCCGAACCGACCTGGAGAAACGTCTGGATGCCTGGAGGCATGAGACGAGGGACCCAATGCTGAAATACATCAATCTACTTCGTTTAAAGGAAGAAGTGGATGCCTGTTTCGTTGAGGGCCAACCTGACAAAGCCAAACTCACCCTGACCTACCCGGATTATTTTTTTGATCGGCGATAAAGCCCTACCCCTATGCATCATACCCTTTCATTTCTGCTCTTTACAATTCTTCCTTCTTCCGTTTCCGCAATCGATGAAACCATGCTCTTCAAATCCGGCGAGGAAGGTTATTCCAATTATCGAATTCCAGCCTTGATCACGACGAAGGGCGGCTCCCTCCTGGCATTTTGCGAAGCCCGCAAGTACCACCGTGGGGATAGCGGCGATATCGACCTCATCCTCAAGCGATCCACCGACAACGGTAAAACCTGGTCAGAGCCAATTGTGGCTTGGGATGCCGGAGAGGATACAGCGGGCAACCCCTGCCCGGTTGTGGATCAAAGAACCGGCCGGATCATCAACATCATTTGTTGGAACCTCGGGAGCGACCACGGTCGGGAACTCCATAGTGGAACGGGGAAAGATACGCGCCGTGTGTTTCAAACGCATTCCGATGACGACGGCTTGACCTGGACGGAGCCCAAAGAAATTACCTCCATGGTGAAACACCCAACCTGGTGGTGGTATGCCACCGGCCCCGGGATCGGAATACAGCTGGAAAAAGGCCCGAACACAGGAAGATTGGTTATCCCGGCCAACCACACAGCTGAAGGCTATTATGGATCCCACACCCTCTACAGCGATGACGGCGGTGAGACCTGGAAGGTAAGCAGTTTAATCAAACCCACTACCAACGAGAGCCAGGTAGTAGAATTGTCCGATGGCCGGCTCATGATGAATATGCGCTCTCAAGGGTTTCCCGAAACATCCAGACCCAGGAATGGATACCGATCCATTTCATACAGTAGCGATGGAGGGGAAACCTGGTCGGACCCGAAATTCGACGACGAGTTGGGAGATCCGCGCTGCCAGGCCAGTCTCATCCGTTATGACGAACACCGCCTATTATTTTCCAACCCCAGTCCACCCATAAAAGCAGAACGCGGAGAGCGAATCCGCATGACCGTCCGACTAAGCCACGATGATGGCGAAACCTGGCCTTCTGACTTATTGATCTACGAAGGCCCATCCGCCTATTCCAGCTTAATAAGAATTCCAGACGGATCGGTGGGGCTTCTCTACGAGAAAAACACGGACATCGTTTTCTCAAGATTCTCCATTCAGGAGCTTTAAACCGCATGTCCCACTACCGGGTTGTAGGAGCGCAAAGATGGAAAAAAAGAATAACCACAGAGGACTCAGAGAGCACAGAGAGGGGGGGAGGCGGTTGCGATCGTCACGGTTGAGCCTTCTCCTCCATGATCTGGATCAGGTTGCCGCATGTATCGTCGAAGACTGCGGTAATGACAGTCCCCAGGTCGGTTGGCGGCTGCAAGAATCGTACACCTTTCGCCACTAGACGCTCGTGCTCGGCTCCGACATCGTCGACCGCGAAGGAGTTATAGGGGATCCCGTCCTCCACGAGCGCCTTCCTGAACGGACCGACTGTGGGGTGTTCAGCAGGCTCAAGCACCAACTCCGTCCCCTCCGGAGCTTCCTCGGATACCACGGTGATCCACGCGTGCTCTCCCAGAGGGATGTTGTGCTTGAGCAGAAAGCCAAGCGTTTCTATGTAGAAACGAAGTGCCTTCTGTTGGTCGTCCACGAAGACGGCGGCCAGGTTGATTCTCATTTCTGGATTTCCTCGTCTGTCGAGATCGGCCACCGCTCCCTGATTGCCTTCAGCGGGACGCACACAAAGCTCGAAGAGGGATTGACCCGGCCGATCCACGAGTCCATCCAGGATGGCCCGCTTGGTTCGGTCAGCGATCGCACGGAAAATGTCCACATGACTCATGAAATGCAACGGTGGACTTGAATGTCAACTCCTTGGCAAAAAAGGGGTCAAACGCAAAATGTTAACATCGCCTTTTAGTTTTACCTGAATGACTGAAGCGAACCAATCAGATGTTAACATTTTGCGTTTGACCCCTTTTTTGTTGCACGGCGGGAATGATAGGCTGTAGTGCTTGGCTACGACCTAGATTCATGAAAACGCTCTGCTTTCTTCTTCTGACTGTTTCGTTAACCTCGGTTTATGCGGCTCCGCTTAAACTGGTTCAAGACGAGGAGGCTGAGACCATCTCCGTATTCAGACCCGATGGGGAGGAGGCCATCCTGGTGCAAAACGCCCACTCCGACCATCGGCCCTACCTGCATCCGATTGTGGCGCCGGACGGAAATGGAATCCTTACCGAGTACAGCCCCGGACATCACCCTCACCAGACCGGCCTCTACTGGGGATTCACCCGCGTGAATGGACGTGACTATTTCCACAATCCATCCGATGGCTACTGGAAGTTGCTCGAGGCCAACATCATCGCAGCAGACGGGGACATTGTTCAGTGGGAGACCCTTTACCATCTGCTCGACGAAGAAGGAACGGCACTCATGGAGGAAACGCAGGTATGGTCGATGCGAGACATGGGGGACCGGTATTTCGTCGATCTGATCTGGTCCGGAAAAGCCCACACCGATATCACGATATCCAAGTACAATTACGGAGGCCTGTTTCTGCGGATGCCGTATCAGAGAGGCATCACCAAAGGGGAAGCCACGAACAGCACTCGTCAGGTCAATGGAAGGGCGGAGGGGCAACGCGCATCCTGGGTCAATGTGGGAATGCAAATCGAGGGACGCGATCCCGACGATTGGGGGCACATCGCGATTCTCGACCACATCGATAATGACGCCTATCCAACCCCTTGGCGGGTGGACAGGCAACTGGGCATCGGTCCGGCCCGTTCCCGACTGGGTGACTGGCACATCGAGGCCGGGGAGGTTGCTACCTACAAGCACCGGCTTATCGTTTATACCGGTCGACTGAATGACATTCACATGCACGAGGACTGGTTGGCCTATACCGGCCAAAATAACACCCATGCGGAGTGGATCCTGGCTCGTGAGGAAGCCAAGCGAGCAGCGTTTCTTACGGGAGAACAAGCCATTGCAAAGATGACGGTTCCCGAAGGTATGGAAGTCACTTTGGTTACCTCGGAGCCGCAGATCACGCAGCCTCTGGCATTCTGCTACGATGACCGAGGACGTCTGTGGATTGCCGAAAACAGGGACTACGAAACGCGGCGATCGGGTTTTTCCAATGACGGGGAGAGCCGCATTCTCATCCTGGAAGATGAAGATGGTGACGGGAAAATGGATACCAGGAAAGTATTCATGGAAGGCCTTCCCTTTCCTTCGGCCATTGCCGTCGGATTTGATGGACTCTGGCTGGGAGCGCCGCCGAATCTCATGTTTGTTCCGGACCGGGATGGAGATGACAAAGCCGATGATGAAATTGAAGTACGCCTGACCGGTTGGGGTATTCGCGATCGTCACGAAGTATTGAACAGTTTTATTTGGGGGCCCGATGGTTGGCTCTACGGTTGTCAGGGATTTGCCACTCCTTCCACAGTGGGTAAACCGGTCGATGGAGGACGCATCTACAAGAAAGGGGATCCATTTCCCATAAATCAGGAAGTCGTCGACGGCCAGTTTATCGATGGCGGGGTATTTCGCTATCATCCCATCAAGGATCGCTTTGAAGTCGTGGCCCACGGATTCAGCAATCCTTGGGGATTAGACTTCGACGATACCGGGCAGGCATTCATTTCGGCCTGTGTAATTCCCCATGCCTGGCACGTTGTGCAAGGCGGGATTTTCCACCGCCAGGGAGGCAGCCACATAAACCCCCATGTCTATTCGGATATCAAGACCATCGCGGATCACCGGCACCGTTCGGCCCACGGGGGAGCCCGCGTTTACCTGGCAGACCTTTTACCGGAGGAGTATCACGGTCGGCTCTTCATGGCTAACATCCACGAGCACGCTCTCCTTTCGGAAATTTTAGTGCGGAACGGTTCCGGCTTTATCGCCAAACACGGCGACGACACGGTCCTTGCCAATGATCCGCAATGGGTTGGCTTCAGCCTGGAGATCGGTCCGGATGGCGCAATTTACATGCTGGACTGGCACGATGCCGACATCTGCGGCAATGACGTGCACGACAAGGACACGGGACGGGTTTTCCGCTTGGCCCCGGAAGGCACGCCGTATCCCACAAACTTCGATCTGAAAACACTCAGCGACCGGGAACTGGTTGAAATGCAGTTGGACAAAAATGACTGGTACGTTCGCCGGGCTCGCGTCATCCTGCAGGAGCGCGCTGAGAAGAATGGTCTTTCCCGGGATGAGCATATGCGCCTTTGGGAGATGTTCAGGACCCAAACAGACACTGGCAGAAAATTGAGGGCGCTGTGGGCGCTGCATGTTACGGGTGGAATTACCCGGAAACACCTGACCGGGATGCTGAAGCATGATGATGAATACATACGCGCTTGGGCGGTTCAGTTGCTTTGTGAAGATAAGGATCCCGGGAAAGCTGCTTTGACCGAATTTACCGAGATGGCAAAGTCGGATTCATCCCCGGTCGTTCGCCTCTACTTGGCTTCAGCTCTGCAGCGCATCCCCAAGGAAAATGTCTGGGGTATTGCCTCAGCCCTGATGAGTCACGCGGGGGACGCCGATGATCACAATATTCCCAAAATAGTCTGGTACGGTATTGAGCCGCTTGTGCCTGAGAATCCGGTTCGGGCTATGGAAGTAGCGTCGAAGAGCCGGATTCCGATGGTCTCTCAGTTTATTGCCAGACGTGCCACCTCGGGCAGGTTGCTCGAGTCTGTAATAAATGCGCTGGCAGCTTCCAGCTCTTCCGCAACTCGTAAGGTTTTACTGGAAGGGATGCGCGATGGACTGCTCGGTCAACGCGACCTGAGCGCTCCGGCGACATGGTCCAGCCTGGAAAAGGAGTTGTTGAAGGAACCAGGTATGAAGAACCTGACCTTGCAGGTGGGACAGCTGTTTGGAAGCGCTGAAGCGGGTAAGAGTCAGTTGGTTGAACTGAATGATCCCTCGACGCCGTTGGAGCGGCGCCAGGAAATTCTCCGCACCTTCGCCCAGATGATATTTCCACCGGCTTTTGAATCGATTCTGGGATACGTTGAAGATCCCGATCTCAGGTTGGATGCGCTGAGAACGCTTGCGTCTTATGATGAAAGCGGAATTTCGAAAGCCATTTTGCGTCGATACTCCGAATTTTCCGCGGATGAAAAAATGGTGGCATTACAAACCTTGGCTACAAGGCGGGGTAGTGGCCGGGACTTGTTGGCCGCACTCAGACGCGGTGTAGTGCCGCGCAGGGATGTTTCAGCGGTTACCGCTCGTCAAATGCGCCGTGTGGTTGGACCCAGCTTTGTCGATTGGTGGGGACCTATGGAAAATCTGGAGAAGGACAAGCAATTGGCCATCGACCGTTATAAGTTCCTTCTTACCGACGAATACCTATCCCATGCAGACCTGACAAACGGCAAAGTGGTTTATACGGCTGTCTGCGCATCTTGTCACAAGATGTACGGTGAAGGCACAGAAATTGGTCCTGATATAACCGGTTCCAATCGCGCTAACCTGGATTACATATTGACCAATATGATCGATCCGAATGGAGAGGTTGCGGAGTCCTACCAACTCGTAACCATAACCACCCAGGATGGGCGCACCTATGCCGGCAATGTTTACAGTGAAGATGATCAACGGGTAACCTTGCGCTTGGTTGGACAAGAAGTTATCATCGCCAAGCCCGACATTCTTTCCCGTCAGACTTCACCCATGTCGATGATGCCCGAGGGGCTTCTTCAGGCGCTATCCGATACGCAGGTACGCGATCTGATTGGCTTTTTGAGAACCACTCATCCGATAGAATAGTGATGAAAAGATGGTTTGGAACCTTTGTCCTGTTGGTCTGGCTCCACGGCTTGGCTTTCGCTGAACGTCCCAACATTCTCTTTTGCATCTCCGACGATCAATCCTGGGCGCACACCAGGGCCAACGGAGACCCGGTCATCAAGACCCCGGCCTTTGACCGGGTAGCAAGGGAAGGCCTGCGCTTCATCCATTCATTTTGCGATGCACCGACCTGCGGACCTTCACGCAGCGCCATTTTGACGGGCCAATCGATTTGGCGCCTGGAGGAAGCGGGCAATATCCACAGCACCTTGCCGGCTAAATTCGCCACCTACACGGAGTTGCTGCAGGCTGCGGGCTACAAGGTTGGGTCTACCGGCAAAGCGTGGAGTCCCGGACGATTGGAACCGGGTGGCCGGACAGAGAACCCGGCAGGGACAATCTATGCCGGGAAAACGCTCGAACCTCCTTTCAGAGGCATACGCAACATAGATTATGCCGGAAATTTTGAGGACTTCATGGCTGATGTGGCTGAGGATGAGTCCTTTTGCTTCTGGCTGGGAACGAGCGAGCCCCATCGTTTTTTCGAGGATGGGGCGGGGCTGGCGACCGGAAAGGATCTCAGCAAGATAGTCGTGCCCGCAGTTTTTCCGGACAACGGAATCGTGCGTAGCGACATCGCGGACTATCTGGTGGAGGTCGAGTATTTCGACACCATGGTGGGGCGCGCCTTGGCGACCTTGGAAAAACGCGGTCTCCTCGACAACACTATCGTGGTGGTAACGAGTGACCACGGGATGCCTTTCCCGAGAGCCAAAGCAAGTCTCTACGACTTGGGTTCGCGCGTGCCCTTGGCTATCCGTTGGCCGGAAGGGATTCGCGACCCCGGCCGAACGGTGGAATCCTTTGTCAACCTGAGCGACCTCGCTCCCACCTTTCTGGAAGCGTGCGGACTCGAACCGCCCGGCATGATGAGCGCCCGAAGTATGATGGACCTGTTCGCCAACAAGGAAATGGGAACTCGGCCCGCTGCCTACATCGCCATGGAACGACACGATGGCTGTCGAGCGGGTGGAAAAGGGTATCCTTGCCGGGCCATTCGCACAGCGGATTACCTGTATATTTACAACTTCGAGCCAACCCGCTGGCCTTCGGGTTCGCCGGATCCTTCAGTGTGTGCGCGAGCCATACCTTACGGGGAAATCGATTCTTCGCCCACCAAGACTTTTTTGATGGAGAATCGAAGTACTCACGGTATCGCCGATCTGGCAGAGCTTTCCTTTGGCATGCGCCCCGCGGAGGAGTTGTACGACTTGAAGAATGATCCCGAACAAATGGTGAATGTGGCCGGCTCCACGGATTTTGAGCCCATACGCGGCCAGCTTCGCGAGCAGTTATTCGCTCATCTACGGAAAACTGAAGATCCACGTGTGGTGGGCGGCAAGGTAGACTGGGATTACTATCCCTACTACGGCCGGATTAGAACAGAGGGTTGGACGGTAGACAAGAAACCCGAGGACGCTCTTTGATTCGATCCCGTACAGATAACCCAAGGCGCGGGGGCGATGTCTCAAGCCGGCGTTTTTCGTTTTTGCTGCGGTCGCTTTTCGCTATAACCTTTTTTGCGGTTTGGAGTCACCAAACGAAGGCGCGTCCGAATATCCTTTTCTGCATTTCCGATGACCAATCCTGGGCGCATACCGGCGTAAATGGCGACCCGGTGGTCAAGACGCCCGCTTTCGATCGGATAGCGGCGGAAGGACTACGCTTCGTCAATTCATTCTGCGATGCTCCGACCTGCGGACCTTCGCGTAGCGCCATCCTTACAGGACAACCCATCTGGCGCCTTGAGGAAGCGGCCAATATCTGGAGTACGCTGCAAGCCAAGTTCGCGACCTATACCGGCGAACTGAAAAAGGCCGGTTACAAGATTGGCTATACCGGAAAAGGCTGGGGTCCCGGACGCCTGGAACCCGGCGGCAGGACCGAGAATCCCGCGGGACCCGTCTTTAGGGGCAGAACGCTGGAATCTCCCTTTAGAGGAATTCGCAACACCGATTACGCCGGAAATTTTGAATACTTCATGGCAGAGGTGGATGAGGGTGAGTCCTTCTGTTTCTGGCTGGGAACGAGCGAGCCACATCGTGGATATGAAGCCGGTTCGGGAGTCGCTACAGGCAAGGATCCATCGAAGGTGAAAGTGCCGCCCATTTTTCCGGACAATGACATCGTTCGAAACGATATTCTCGATTACCTGGTGGAGGTCGAACACTTCGACAGCATGGTCGCTCGCGCGATCGCGCTCTTGGAAAAACGTGGGTTGCTGGACGATACTATTGTAGTCGTAACGAGCGATCACGGCATGCCCTTTCCGCGGGGCAAGGCGGCGGTGTACGATGACGGATCGCGTGTTCCCCTGGCGATTCGCTGGCCGAAAGGGATCAATGATCCCGGCCGGTCCGTGGCCGATCCCGTCAATTTGAGCGATTTGGCGCCGACCTTCCTGGAAGCAGCCGGAGTAATCGTGCCAGACATGATGACAGGGCGAAGCCTCATGGGTCTGTTTGCCAGCGCCCAGCCTGCGGATTGGAACGCCGCTTACATTGGCTTTGAAAGACACAGCGGGGCTCGGGCGGGCGGTAAAGGCTACCCATGCCGCGCGATTCGGACTAGGGACTACCTGTACATCTATAATTTCGAACCGAGCCGGTGGCCGGCGGGATCACCCGATCCTTCCGTTTGCAATCGGCTAATTCCATTCGGAGAATACGACTCATCCCCCACCAAAACCTTTATGGTCGAGCACCAGTTCGAATATGGAATCGCCAAATTGGCGCATCTGGCGTTCGGCAAACGTCCTGTGGAGGAACTGTACGTCTTGAAAGACGATCCGAACCAAATGCGGAATGTCGCCGGCTCGACAGGTTTCGAGGATGTTCAAGCCGATTTGCGACAACAGCTTTTTGATCATTTGAAACGGACGCAAGACCCACGGGTTGTTGGTGGACCCACCGATTGGGATTACTACCCGCACTATGGAAATCGGAGAAACAAGAGCTGGAAAGTAGATGAGAGACCATGAAATCGTCACAAAAAGGAGAAATTCCTGTTTCAAATTCTCTAACACCTCTGCCTGCTGATTTCAAAGAAATACGCAGGTCTCTCCTAATTATACTGCCACCATGAGTAAGCTGGTTGGAATCTACAATCAGACGGAGAAGAATCGGTGCCCATACAACAAGCAACTCAAAACGCTAAACAATGTCCCCATTTTGCCTCCGCAGCAGCATTTCAACTATCGAATCCCGGGCAAGCGTCCGACTTTCTTCGCGAGCCAGACATTCAATTCGCCGAATTGGAAGGTGCCGGCCTCGAACATCCGCATGAAGAAGTCATAGGCTTCATCGTTATCACAATCGATGAAGTGGCCATTCATGCGTAGAAAGGAGTCCGTAACAAAAAAAGCGACCCGTTTATTACCGTCCACGAATGGATGATTGTTGGCTAGGCTCTCTATGAGGGCCGCCGCTTCCGGAACCAGGCCGTCGTAATAACCAAGTTGCGGCCGCATCAGGGCAGAGGCAAGGGCGCCTTCATCACGGATGCCTTGTCTGCCGCCAAAGGCGCCAATCAAGGCTTCGTGCATGAAAATGACTTCCTCGACGGTAGGAAAGTCATGGCTCATCTGGCAAGCAACTCACCCAGTCGGCGATTTTTCTCAACGCTGGCCTGAAATTGGGCGATGACTGCGGCGCGAGGCTTTCCCCGGTCGCGCTCTTCAAGGTATTGCCCAATCGCCTCCTCCAACACCACCTGAAATTGACGGCCTTCCTTGCGGGCAATCTTGCGCAGCGCAGCTAGCAACTCGGGCGAGGCTTGGCTGGAAAACTTCTCTCTTGGCACACCCTTCATTATTTCCCTCCATTTGGGGAACATAAGGACTGCCCGTCAAGATTTATCTTGATAAAAATTGGCGCGCTTTCCAATGGCCTGGCAAGGCTGCTTTTCGCAGCACGGGCCTGGAGGTCAAACAATGACGTGGATCTACAGCCCGAGCAGACGGGATTGTTGAGTCGTTCCCCAGACATTTTCAACGAATATTGTTTCGCAATTCTCAGGCTAACAAACAGGTTATAGTATTACCGATTAGCCTCATGGGGCAGTCCGGATTGGCGCCTTCGATCAACTCCCTTAGAGGTGGAGGTGCTGAGGTGGGGTTTTTACTAACAATTCCATCATCTCGTCTACCGGCGTGCTCTCAAATCTTGATTGTTCCGCGCAGATTTCCACGATTCGGTCAGCATCGGGCGCGTTGATCGCTCCACGCAGGTAGCGTTCGAATTTCTCCAGCAACAACGGAATGCCTTCAGCGCGACGACGGCGATGGCCGACGGGGTAATCCACTTTCACCTCTTCGCTTGCAGTCCCATCCTTGAAGAATACCCGGATTGCGTTGCCGATGGCGCGTTTGTAGGGGTCCAGATAATCGCGAGTGAATCGTTCATCTTCGACAACTTCCATTTTTTCGCGCAAGGCGTCCACGCGCGGATCGGCAGCGATTCCGTCGTCGTAGTCCTCGGCGGTGAGACGTCCGAATATCAGCGCTACCGCGACCATATATTGAAGGCAATGATCGCGGTCAGCGGGGTTTTCCAACGGGCCGGTTTTGTTGATGATCCTATTGGCGGATTCCTGCGTTCGAATCACGATCCGCTCAACCGCGTCGAGCCGGTGCTTGACTTCGTTATGCAACTGCAACGCTGCTTCAACCGCGGTTTGGGCGTGAAACTCGGCGGGGAACGAAATCTTGAAGAGCACGTTCTCCATTACGTACGTCCCAAAACCTTGACCGAACGATAAATTCCGACTCTGAAAAAGCACATCCTGAAATCCCCAGGATTTTGCGGTTATCGCTGATGGGTAACCCATTTCACCGCGTTTCGCAATGAACGCGAGAAACAAGCCCCGAGCGGTTGCATCCCCCGCAGCCCAGGATTTCCGGCTGCCGGTGTTTGGAGCATGCCTGTAGGTTCTCAGCGAAGAACCATCGATCCAGGCATGTGAAATCGCGGCGCAGATCTCATCGCGCGAACAGCCGAGCATCTGCGCGCAGACCGCGGCCGACGCGATACGCACCAGCATCACGTGATCAAGTCCGACGCGGTTGAAGCTGTTTTCCAGCGCTATCACCCCTTGAATTTCGTGAGCCTTGATCATCGCAGCGAGCAGGTCTCGCATGGTTAGCAGCTGTTGGCCGGTCCCGCCTCGGTTGAGGTAATCAGCAAGACAAAAGATCGCGCCAAGATTGTCCGAAGGGTGGCCCCACTCGGCGGCTAGCCAAGTGTCGTTGTAATCAAGCCAACGCACCATCGCACCAAGATTCCAGGCCGCGCGCACGGGATCGAGTTCGAAGGCCGTGCCCGGAACGCGCGCACCGCATTGCATGTCAGCGCCCGGGACGACCGGTCCCAATAATTTCTCACAAGCCGGGAACTGGAGTGCGTAAAGCCCGCAACCGATCGTGTCCATCCAGCAGTATCGCGCGATTTTCATCACCTCATCCGACGAGCTGACGTCACAACTGAGGACATAATCGGCGATGTCCTGAATCACGCGATCATACTCCGGCCTGGTGGCGTCCTTAGGATCAAAACCGCTCATCGATGTTCCATCGAAATCCACTCCCGCTGTTCCGGTCCGGTATAATTCGCACTCGGTCGTATGATCTTTCCGTCCTCTCGCTGCTCGATGATGTGAGCGCCCCAGCCGGTGATCCGCGACATAACGAAAAGCGGAGTGAACATCGCTGTCGGGATCCCCATATGGTGGTATGCAACTGCCGAAAACCAATCCAGGTTCGGAAACATTCGTTTTTCATTCCACATCAGGGATTCGATACGGTCGGCGATTTCGTATAAGCGCAAGTCGCCGGCCTCCTCGGATAATCCCAGCGCGGTGGCTTTAATGATCTCATGACGTGGATCGACCTGGGTGTAAACGGGATGACCGAAGCCAAAGACTATTTCCTTGCGGGCAAGCCGTTGGCGAATGTCGGCCTCGGCTTCATCGGCATCAGCGTAACGATTCTGAATCTCAAAAGCGGCTTCGTTTGCGCCGCCGTGTTTCGGTCCTCTCAGTGCGCCAATCGCACCAGCAACGGCGGAGTAGACGTCGGAGCCGGTCCCGGAAATGACACGGGCAGTAAAGGTCGACGCGTTAAACTCGTGCTCGGCGTAAAGATTAAACGAAGTGTGCATTGCCCGAACCCACGAATCCGAAGGTTGTTTGCCATGCAGGCCGGTCAGGAAATGCTCGCCGATTGACTCGGCTTCATTTTCGGAGGATAGCCCGCGCCAGCAGAGAAGCATTGAGCCAAAGTTAGCCAACAACCGGTCGACGATGTCGTGTGCGCCAGCGGCCGGTCGATCTTCGCTTTCAGGATAGACACAGCCCAACGCTGAGCAGCCAGTGCGAAGCACATCCATCGGATTCGCCGAAGTCGGTAATGCCTCAAGCACGGTCTCAACCGCATCCGGCAATCCGCGCAGCGATTTGAGTTTCCCCTGGTATTCAGTCAACTCCGCCCGATTGGGCCAAGCGCCGTGTACCAGTAGATGGGCTACTTCCTCGAACTCCGCTTTCTCCGCGAAATCCCGAAGGTTGTAACCACGATAGTGTAACTCATCGCCGGTCTGGCCGACGGAGCAGGTCGCTGTGTTTCCGGCCGGAATACCCGAAAGTGCGACAGACTTTTTTGGTTTTGTTAGGGGATCACTCATCAGAATAAGGTGGGTTAGTGAAAAGCTCGTCGAGTTTCTGCTCGTAAGCGTGATAATTGAGGAAATCGTATAGTTCTTCGCGGGTTTGCATCGTATCAATCACGGTTTTCTGGCCACCATCCTGGCGAATCGCCCGGAAAGTGTTGAGCGCGGCCTGATTGGCAGAGCGAAATGCGGAAAGCGGATAGAGCGCGATGCTCACATCCACCTCCAGCAATTGCCTGGTAGTGAAAAGCGGAGTCGAGCCAAATTCAGTGATATTCGCTAGGACCGGCACGCTAACCGCGGCGGCCAACTCCCGGTATTGCTTAAGCTCCGTCACCGCTTCAGGAAAAACCATATCCGCACCGGCCTCAACGCAAGCTCCAAGCCGGTCAATTGTCGATGGAAGTCCCTCGTTCGCCAACGCGTCGGTCCGCGCCATGATTCCGAATGCGTCATCACGCCGCGCGTCAACTGCCGCTTTTATCCGGTCGACCATCTCAGTTTTTGTCACGATCGCCTTGTTGGGCCGATGCCCGCAGCGCTTCTGTTGAACCTGATCTTCAATGTGAACCGCGGCGGCTCCCGCCTGCTCCATCGCGCGAATGCCCCGGCTAATATTGAAAGCACTACCCCAACCCGTGTCGATGTCGACTAGCACAGGCAGACCGGTCACCGCTGTGATCCGACGCAAATCAGTCAGAACGTCATCCATCGTAGTGATGCCAAGATCGGGAATCCCGCAGGAACCAGCCGCCACGCCGCCTCCCGACAAGTAAAGCGCTTTAAAGCCGGTAGCTGCCGCCATTCGCGCGTGATACGCGTTCATCACTCCGACACACTGGAGAGGTTTTTCATCTGCGATTGCTGCGTGTAACCGGGATTTAATCATCAGGACGATCTCCAGGACTTTTTTTCGTTTATTTAAAGTAAACTGACGTTCAACCGGATTGATTTTTCAATATTAATATACAGCCCAGCCTGTTGTTCCCGCCACTGTTCCTTATCGATCCTGTTACTTTTAAACATTTCGGCTAACGCCGCCTGAATGATGTAGTCCGCGCTGATTTCAAAATAATTTCGCAAATCATCACGGGTTTCACTAAGCCCGAAACCATCAGTTCCCAATGCAATTTAGTCCATGAATTCCAAGACTTGGCTTGGCAGGAATGACAGCCTATAGTTCTTTTCTATTACCTTGATTCATGAAAAGGCTGTGCGCTCTTCTTCTGACTGTTTCGTTAGCCTCGGTTTATGCAACTCCGCCTAAACTGGTTCAAGATGAGAAGGCTCAGGCCACCTCCGTATTCAGGCCTAACCGGGATGAGGCCATCCTGGTGCAAAACACCCGCTTCGACCACTTGGAACAGACGCAGGACCCTCGGATCGTTGGGGGACCCATCGATTGGGATTACTACCCGCATTACGGGAGACGTGTTAACAAAAACTGGAAAGTAGATGAGAGACCATGAAATCGATTAGTAAACTTATAGCTGTCCTTGGGTTGTGGATACTAACCGGGCCGGCCACTTCGGCTCGGGATAAACCCAATATCCTGTTCATTTTTTCGGATGACCACACTTGGCAGACGATCTCCGCTTACGGCCATCCTTTGTCCGAAGTGGTGCCGACCCCAAACATCGATCGGATCGGCCAGGAGGGCATTCGCTTTGATCGATGCCTGGTGACGAATTCGATTTGCGCGCCCTCCCGAGCGGTAGTGCTCACCGGGAAATACTCCCATCTGAATGGGCAGCTAAATAATTTCAATACCTTTGACGGAGGCCAGGTGACGTTTCCCAAGCTGCTGCAGAAAACGGGTTACCAGACGGCGATCATCGGAAAGTGGCATCTGAAATCTGTGCCCACGGGCTTCCATCATCACGAGGTCTTGCAAGGGCAGGGCCGCTACTACAATCCCGTTCTCTACACGGATGGGGAACCCACTGAGTATGAAGGCTACAATACGGACGTGGTTGTGGACCGATCATTGCATTGGCTCAGCACCCGGGATTCGGACCAGCCTTTCATGCTGATGTGCCAATTCAAGGCGACCCATGGCCCATTTCAACCGGCCCTGCGACACCTCGGCGAATTGGACGATGTCACCGTCCCGGTGCCGGACAACTTTTTCGATGACTATTCGGGTCGCAGTTCCCTACCCGCGAAACACAGAATGGGCATCGCCGACGATATGCCCCTCACTAATCTCAGCCTGGAGTATAGAAACATTCAGGGAGAGCAGCTAGAGCAATACCGAAGTCATTTCGAGGAAGCCAATGCGGCATTGGAACAGGCTAACCTCCAGGGCGACGAACTGGCATTATGGCGCTACCAGCGCTTTATCAGGAATTTCCTCCTGACGAGCAAGGGCATCGACGAAAATGTGGGCCGTTTGCTGGACTATCTGGACGAGAGTGGACTGGCGGAAAACACAATCGTGATCTATGCCTCGGACCAGGGATTTTTCCTGGGGGAACATGGTTGGTACGATAAGCGATGGATGTATGAGGAGTGCCTGAAGACGCCGCTATTGGTCCGTTGGCCCGATGTTGCCAAAGGAGGGCAGGCCGTTGACGAAATCGTTTCCAATCTGGATTTCGCTCCCATGTTTCTCGAAATGGCGGGGGCATCGATTCCCAGCGAAATGCAGGGCAACAGCCTGGTGCCGTTCCTGAAAGGCAGCGTGCCCGAAAACTGGAGAAAGAGCTTCTATTACAATTACCCCGGCGAGAAAAGGCCGGCGCGGTTCCAAAGAGGAAATGCCAGTGATGATTACTACAATCACGGGGTGCCGCCGCAGGAAGGCGTGGCCGATGACCGGTATAAGCTTATCCACTACAAGTTCGACGACGTGGACGAGTGGGAATTCTTCGATCGCGAGCGCGACCCAAGTGAAATGAAGAGCGAATACGGAAACCCTGAATACGCCCGGAAAATAGACCAACTGAAATCGGAACTCGCCCGGTTAAGGGTTCATTACGGCGTCGAATAGTTACTTACTCCACCCCTTCTGAAAAAAAAAAAATGAAATCAGTTGTCTCATTCCTTTTAATTGGCCTCTTCGCTTCAGCGGCGTTGGCGAGACCGAATGTCATCGTGGTCATGACCGACGACCAGGGCTACCCGGAGCTGTCGGTCCATGGAAACCCAATCCTGAAGTCCCCGCATCTGGACCGTTTGCATAGCCAAAGCTTGCGCCTGGAGGATTACCATGTTTCTCCGATGTGCACCCCGACGCGAGGGCAACTCATGACCGGCCTGGACCCGGCCCGCAACGGAGCCATCAATGTGAGTAGCGGACGGGCATTGCTGAGGCCTGAAATACCCATCATGGCAAACTTCTTTGGCGATGCCGGGTATCGGACCGGGATCTTCGGCAAGTGGCACCTCGGAGCCAATTACCCATTTCGTCCGGAAGATAGAGGCTGGCACGAAACCGTTTGGTTCCCTTCATCGCACATCGGCTCCGTTCCGGATTATTGGGGTAATGATTATTGGGATGATACCTACGTCAATAACGGGAAGCTCAAACCATATAAGGGCTACTGCACGGATATCTTTTTTGACGAAGGAATTGCCTTCATGAAGAAGTCTGCCGGAGCTGGCAAACCCTTCCTGGCCTACATTGCGCCTAATACTCCCCACGGGCCGTTGGTTGCTCCCGAGGAAGACGAGAAGGCGATTGCCGCAATCCTTGCCGGGGAAGCATTCGCCGGGATGGACCGGCTCCTCAAAGCACGGTTGGCAGACTATCTGGGCATGGTCCGAAACATCGATACCAACATGGGCAGGCTCATGAAATTTCTCGATGAGGAAGGATTGCGGGATAATACCATCCTGATTTTCAAAACGGATAACGGCAGCACCCACGGGCCACGATATTACAATGCGGGCATGCGTGGGCAAAAAACCGAATTGTGGGAAGGGGGTCACCGGGTTCCCTGTTTTATCAGTTGGCCGAATGGCGATCTCTTAAAACCACAGGATATCCACGGATTGACCCAAGTGCAGGACTTGCTCCCTACCCTGCTGGATCTTTGCGACATTCCGACGGATGCAAAGTTCGACGGAATGAGTCTGGCGTCCATTCTGAAAGGCAAGGCGGTAGTCCCCGAGGATCGCATGTTGGTAATCAACTACAGTCGCATGCCGGGATTCGTAAACTATCCCACACCATTCGCCCAAACTTTGATCTACCGCAATTTGGGTGAAGTGCTTTGGAAGCGTTGGCGACTGCTGGAGGATCGTGAGCTTTACAATCTTGAAGACGATCCCTTGCAAACTACGAACGTCATCGACCAATACCCGGAGGTCGTATCCAAAATGCGGGCACGCCTGGACGAATGGTGGGCCGATGTCGGACCGAATGCCAATGAGGTCCAACGAGTGATTATCGGAAGCGAGCATGAAAATCCATCGCGATTGACGGGCTGCGAATGGCTGGATGTATTTATCGACCAGCAAGGACAAATCCGCAGGGGTGCTGAAAAGAGCGGCTATTGGATGTTGGAAGTAGCGGAAGATGGAGAGTATGACTTCGAGTTACGACGTTGGCCGAAAGAAATCGATCGTCCGATCACGGCGCCGTCCGAACAGGGCGCCGGCGCCCTGGATGTCCATACGGCGAGTTTCTATCTCAGTGATTACCACCATTTGGAAATCGGCGATAAAAAACCCTATCGCTTTGAAGGATTAAATAAGCCTATCGGACCGGACGACACCTCCGTCACATTTACGGCCCAGCTCAAGAAGGGACCCATTGCGCTCCACACCTGGTTTAGGGGTCCTCAAACGACGTTGAGCGCCTACTACGTTTACGTGACTAAAAAATAGAAAACGTTATTTATGCAGAGGATCTTACTCACTGTTCTGAATCTCTTGATTCCGGTCTCTTTCCTCTTGCCGATTTCGGCGGAGGTCCGTCCGAACATCCTCTTCATTTCAGTGGACGATTTGAACGATTGGGTGGGTCACCTCGGTGGTCATCCACAGTCCAAGACACCGAATATCGATCGATTGGCGGGTCGCGGGGTGTCCTTTACCAAGGCCTACTGTAATGCGCCGCTTTGCAATCCTTCCCGGGTCAGTTTGTTCTCCGGTATTCTGCCATCCCACTCTGGCGTTTACGGGAATGGGGAAAAGATGCGTGATAAAATTCCGGATACGGTGACTTTGATGCAATACCTCCGTGAGGAAGGAGGCTATTCCGTTCAGGGTGGAGGAAAATTGTTCCACGGTGCCAGCCCCTATGATCCTGATTCCTGGGACCATTACAATACGCCTCGGCGTTCGAGACAGAGGGGAAAGCGCGATGACGGTTTGCCGGAGGATGCCTGGGCCCCCTGGGGACCTCTCGATGTCGAGGACTCTGAGATGTTCGACGTGAAAAACGTCAATTGGGCAATTTCCGAGCTGAAAAAATCGCATGATAAGCCGTTCTTCCTGGCCTGTGGATTTACCAAACCGCATTTGCCCTGGTTCGTTCCGCAAAAGTATTTCGATATGCATCCCTTGGAAGATATCGTGCTTCCGGAAACGTTGGAGACCGATCGGGACGACCTTCCTTATTGGGGCAGGAAGTTCGCTATCGAAGTGCACGATGTATCGGGACCGCGCAATGTTGCAACTCATGGTGAGGACCACGACATGGTTACCAAACACGGCCAATGGCATCGTGCCATTCAAAGTTATCTGGCTACCATCAGTTTTGTGGATACGCACGTGGGGCGTTTGCTCGATGCCTTGGACGACAGTGAGCATTCCGACAATACCATCGTCGTTCTCTGGGGTGACCATGGTTGGCATTTGGGGGAAAAACAGCATTGGCGCAAACATGCCCTTTGGGACGTGACCACGAGGATCACACTCATTATGGCCGGTCCTGAACCTATTCAGAAAAACCAGTTGTGCGACCGACCGGTGAGCCTTATCGATATCTATCCGACACTGTTGGAATTGACCGATGTTCCTCTACGTGCCGGACTCGATGGACAAAGCCTGGTTCCGCTTTTGAAGAATCCAAAACACCTCTGGGATCGCCCCGTACTCATGACCTACGGTTATAAGAACCACGCGGTGCAAACCGACCGCTGGCGTTACATTCGTTACAACGACGGAGGCGAGGAGTTGTACGATAGCAAAGCGGATCCAAATGAATGGCACAACCTTGCCTCCATGGAGCAACACCAATCTACCATAGAAACCCTAAGTAAATTGCTTCCCACTATCAACCGCCGCTAATACACCCCCAATCTCACTCCCTATGAACCTAACCCGCATTTCTCACAAATTTTCTACTGCGCTCCGGTATGTCGGCACCGACGGGGATTTCCCTGGATTCGGGACTTTGCAGGGTGTCGACCCGGCTTCACCCCCGAATCTGTACGAAACCCCCGCCAGTACTCGACCTCCGTTCGCTCGTCACGAATTTTGTGAGATATGCGGGCTAAGTAGAATTCTCACACTGGCGGTAGCTCTGTTCCTGTCGGTCCCCTTGCACGGTCAGGAAGAGCGCCCCAACATCATTTTTTTTCTCGTGGACGATCTGGGTTGGACCGATCTTGGAACCTTCGGAAGCAGCTTTTACGAATCGCCCCACATCGACCGGTTCGCTACCGAAAGCGTAAAGTTTACCAGCGCCTATGCCGCCTGCCACGTGTGTTCGCCGACACGCTCCAGCATCCTGACGGGGAAGTATCCGGCCCGCAACAACATGACAGACTGGATACCGGGCCGACGCGACTTTCCCTTTCAGAAATACCTCAACATACGGACGGGGCAGCATCTCCCTTATGAGGAGACGACGATAGCGGAGACCTTGAGAGGCCAAGGCTACAAGACGGCTGCCGTGGGCAAGTGGCACCTTGGCAGGGCGCCGTCTACCCCGGATAAGCACGGGTTTGATTGGCATATTCCAAGGAATTGGCCCGGAGGGGCGCCCAACCGCACTTTCTACGCGCCCTACAATCTGGAAGGGTTGGAGGATGCCCCGGAAGGAGAGTATTTGACTGACCGGCTCACCGACGAGGCGCTTGGGTTCATAGACCGGAATAAAGACGGTCCTTTCTTTCTCTACTTGGCTCATTTCGCGGTGCACGACCCCATTCACGGTCGCCCGGATCTAGTGGAAAAGTACGAAGCCAAGCTTAAGGCAAATCCACCCAAAGGGGATACGCCCTATTTGCTGGAAGGGAATCCCGATCTAAAAGAGCCCCTTTCGCGGGAATATCTGGATAAAGCGATATCGGATCCGGCCTTTGCGGAATATGGCGTCCTGCCTCAGCACACGGTAAAGATAAAGCAGTTTCAGGATAACACCCAATTCGCGGGAATGGTGGAAGCGGTCGACCAAAGCCTTGGGCGAATACTCGATCGCCTCGAGGAACTCGGTATCGACGACAACACCATTGTCATTTTCTTCGCGGACAACGGCGGCATGGCGGGGATGAATGTAGGAGGTCCTATGAGGACTGTGACCGAAGATAAACTTGACGTGGCATTCTCAACATCCGTCCTGCCGCTCCGTGGAGCCAAAGGCTGGCTTTACGAAGGAGGGATCCGGGTTCCCTGTATCGTGAAATGGCCCGGGCAAGGAAATGAGGGAACGGTATCGGATGAACCGATCATCAGTAACGATTTCTATCCTACGATTCTGGAAATGGCAGGACTTCCTCTCATGGAATCGCAGCATGCGGATGGCGTTAGTATTACGCCGCTTCTCAAAGGGGCGCCATCACTCGATCGGGAAGCGATCTATTGGCATTTTCCGCACTACAGCAACCACGGCATGCAGCCTCCTGCAGGAGCTATTCGAGCGGGAGACTACAAATTGCTCGAGTACTACGAGAACAACACGGTTCAGCTATTCAACCTGAAGGAAGATATCGGCGAGCAGAACGATCTCTCGAAATCCAATCCGGCAAAAGCGAAGGAACTGACCGCTATGCTGCACGCATGGCGCGAATCGGTAGATGCGCAAATGCCGTCATTGAATCCGGACTACACCGAAATCGATCCCCATAAATGGGCACGTGAAGTGGGCCCCAGATGGGTTCGCCGGCGACGTTAGAAAGGAATTTTGCCTGCCATGAAACTATGCCGAATATTCTCAATCGTGTTGGCCTTGACTATGTGCTGGTCAATAACCCCACCCCTTCATGGCTCGGATCGCCCTAATATTTTCTTCGCCATCGCTGATGATTGGGGTTGGCCGCATTCCGGCAGTTATGGGGATGCGGTGGTGCAAACACCCACCTTCGACGGTATCGCAGCCAACGGTGTTCTTTTCACCAATGCTTATATTTCCTCTCCTTCCTGCACACCTTCGAGAAACGCCATTCTCACGGGGCAACACTTTTGGAGGTTAAAATCCGGTGGAAACTTATGGAGCATTTATCCGGATGGATTCCCTACCTATGTGGAAGCTCTTAAAGACGCCGGATATTTTGTGGGTTCCTACAGAAAAGCATTTGGGCCTGGGGACGATGGAGGCCGTGAAGTAGCCGGAAAGAAGTTCTCCAGCCTGAAAGAATTTTTTGACCAGCGACCGGATGACCAACCGTTTTGTTTCTGGTTTGGGGCTTCCGACCCTCACCGCACCTACATATGGGAGTCCGGTGTGCGTTCCGGGATGAAGGTTGAGGATGTTGAGGTGCCACCCTTTTATCCGGACTCTGAAATTATTCGGAAAGATATCCTCGATTACTACTGGGAGGTGCAGCGCTTTGACCGACAAGTCGGGGAGGCTTTAGCATTGCTCGAAGAAAAGGGTGAGATCGACAACACAATCGTGGTCATGACCGGTGACCATGGATTTCCATTTCCAAGAGGAAAAGCGAATCTATATGACTATGGAACCCGGGTGCCCCTCGCAATCAAGTGGCATAAGGCCGTTCCCAAGAATCGTGTTGTGACCGACTTTGTAAGTACGACCGACTTGGCTCCGACATTCCTGGAAGCTGTTGGTGTTGACATGCTTCCAGGTACGACCGGCCGATCGCTGCTGCCGATTTTGAAATCCGAAGCTGAAGGCCGTGTCAGTTTGGATCGAGAGTATGTATTGACGGGCAAGGAGCGCCATACATTGGCCCAACTGGACCATCCCGGCGGTACGCCCATGCGCGCCATTCGTACAGACGACTTTCTTTATATCCACAATTTCAAACCCGACCGTTGGCCGGCCGGCCATCCGGATGGAAGTTATCATGGCAAGATTTATATGGATATCGATGCCAGTCCCACCAAGGACTACATCGTCACTCACAAGGACGATCCAGATATGGAAATTTATTGGCAACTATCCTGTGGCAAACGACCCGCCGATGAGCTATACGACTTGAGGCTCGATCCCGATCAATTGCATAATGTAGCGGATCGTGCCGAATACGCAGACACCTTGAAGCGGCTAAAGAAAAAGCTGTTTGCCGAGCTCGAACGATTTGAGGACCCACGACTTGTAGGCGGCGCCGATGCGTTTGATAGTTACAAGTATACAGGTCGCCTGGTCCGTCAGCCATGAAATGATGACGGCGTGGTCAGTGCTTCCTCGTCACAATGCTTGACCCTTGATCGGCCAGGAATATGAGGATCTACCGGCTCTGAAATGCTGCCTTATCGAAGGGCAATTTCAGGGTTTTCTCATAACCCATTTTCTTGCGCATCTGCACATACCGCGTCTGAATGAAAATATCCAGTTCTCCGGTAAACCGAGGATCTTGCGTTGCCTGGCCTTAGGAACGCATTTGTTCCGCCAGTTTTTTACTGTCACTGTCGTATCGCGGATCATCGATTAGATTCTTCTGCTCCCAGGGATCGCCGGTCACTACCGAGGTCAGCCAAAGTGAACCCACTTTCGTGGCGAGTGACTGAATTGTACAATGGCCACTTTGGCTGACAGGAAATTGCTTTGATTTGGTCACAAACTGTTATAATAAATGCCATGAATAAACCCGGATTCCCTTTGAAAGGGGCTATAATTATCGCCCTGGCGGTTATCTTCACCGGAGCATATTCCGATGCCAGCGAGGGGCAAAACTCGCTAAGCATAACGCACACTCAACTGGCAGACCAGATGAAGGGAGGGCTGGTCGGACAACTATTCGGAAACCTCAACGGGCTCCCTCACGAGATGGCCTATATTCATGAGCCCGGTTCGGTGGAAAGTTATACACCGGATCTGTCAGACGGGGCGTGGACCAACGACGATACCGACATCGAATGGGTTTACGTCTACGCCATGGAGGAATCTGGACGCCTTTACCTGAGCCCCGACCATATTATGAAGCTCTGGAAAGAGCAAATAGTCGAGCGTATCTTCTTTGCCACCGGATATTCCAAGCGGCTCATGGAAATCGGTATAAAACCCCCGCTTTCAGGAAACCGGGTGCTGAATCCCTTTGCCGAGTTCAACATCGCGGGTCATTTCCTGTCAGAGAGTTTCGGAATGATTGCTCCCGGGCTTCCGGAAACCGCCGGGCGTATCGGATTACACTATACCACCGTGTGCATCGATGGTGAACCTGCGCAGATGACCCAGTTCTTCACCGCCATTTACGCCATGGCGTTTTTTGAAACGGACATCAACCGGTTGATAGATATCGGACTAGCGTCGGTTGACCCGACATCGAGCTTTTATGAGGTTGTTCAGACAACGCGACAGTTGGTGGAAAAAAACCCGTCCGATTGGCGGCACACACGTCGCCTCCTCAAGGAACGCTACTCCAAGCACGATGGGGCGCTCCGGGATAGAAATGGCTACGAGCTAAACGGAGCCGCTACCGTGGCCGCCCTGCTCTACGGCAAAGGTGACCTTGCCGAATCCCTGCGCTTGTCCTTCAATTTCGGGTGGGACGCCGATAACACAGCCGCATCCGTGGGGACGATCCTGGGAATTATGAAAGGTTATCGGTGGATTGAAGATCAAGGTTGGAAGGTGAAGGACATCTACATCAACCGGAACCGGCTCAATATGCCCCTGAACGAAACCATTTCGAGCTTTGCCGATCGACTGACCCAACTCGCCACAAAAACCCTCGTAGAGGAAGGAATGGCAGTTGTGCAAAGGGGTCCACAAGCTACGACATACACCTTTGAGCGTCAGTCACCGGCAAACATACTTCCCGTATACCCGATGGATCAGCAAAGGAAATGGATGCAGCGACAACTGAATTTTGAAATAGACCGAATCCTGACAAGTCCCGGCAGCAAGGAAGAAAACGCCCGCGCGGTCTACTTTGCCCTGGCCGCTGGAACAGCCAAGTCCTTCCGGGAAAATTACCCGGATGCCTGGGATGCAGCGGTGCGAGATTTCCGGAGTTTTCCGCGCTTGGGTTCCATTATACTTGCCGCCGAAAGTCGCGGAATTGCCGGCGCTACCGCGCTGCGAAAAAGCGCAAACGAGATGGGCATTGCGTTTGTTCGATTGCCCCGCCCGGATATTTGAGGATCTACCGGCCCTGAAATGCAAATTTCTGTCCCTTTCCTGCCACTACCATCGAGCATCGAACTGTCAGCAACTGATATCGACCTTGGCCTCGATCTTAAAACTTATTTAACCAGGCACTGGCTCCTATGAAAAATGCAAATCGAAGACAGTTCCTGAAAGGCGGTCTCGCTCTGGGGGCCGGTTTGGCGGTATCCCCACTATGGCGTCTCGCGGCAGTTGAGGCGGCCAAGACTACTCAGCTAGAGGCGGATGGGTTCTTCACCCTGGGCAAACGAAAAGATCATTGGTGGCTGATCACCCCGGACGGAAAACCCTTCTTTACCCTGGGGCTGAACCACATCGACCCGGCGAGCCTTCGTTACCCCGAGAACATCGATATCTGGCGGGAGAAATATGGTGGCAGCACGCTACGCTGGATCAAGGAATCGGTTGCTCCGAACCTCAAAGCCTGGGGATTCAATTCCGTCGGATGGGTGCAGGAGGTGACGGTCCGAAGATCGGCCGGAACCGGAACTTGGCAGCATTCGCGCTCCTTTACCATAGACGAGTACCGGGCGCTCGAGATGCCCTACTGCCACCTGTTGCCCTTCACCGAGTCGCATCAATGGGAGAAGTTCACCGTTCACTATGACTTTAGAAGCGAAGATTGGAAAGAGTGGTGTGACTACGTTGCCCGCTCTCACTGCGCGGAATTGAGCGAGGACCCGAACCTGATCGGATACTTTTACAGCGATTGCCCGACCTGGATCCACCAGCGGCCGGCCAATGAATGGCGTGGCCCGATTTTCGATCCCGAGCGGTTGAAGACGGAAGCTGGTCGCAAAGAACTCTTCGACCTTGCCCATCGGTATTACAAAACCACGCACGACGCCATTCGTCGTTACGACAAGCACCACTTGCTGCTCGGAGATCGTTATGAAGCCAATGCGCCGATCGCGATGGAAGTCGTCAACGCGGCCAAACCGTTCGTTGACGTGTTGTCATTCCAAGACTTCAGAAACCCGATCGAACACCTCGACGAGTGGTACAAGAAAACAGGCAAGCCCGTTTTGTTAGCTGACGCCGCGGGCGTTGATTGGAGCAGCCAGGCTTTCTTCAAACCGAACAACGGCGCCTGGTACGCCGAAACCCTCGAAAGCCTTTTCCGGAACCCGGGATGCATCGGTTTTCATCTTTGCGGCGCCTATCAACGCAATAAGGCCCGGCGCCGCGGTTTGCTCGACGAAATGGAGAATCCCGATCAAGAGCACGTCGCCCAAATGACCGCCGCAAATGAGAAAATCACCCAGTGGATGGACTCCCAATTTTAACCCGCATGATCATGAAAACCTCATTTATCACCACAACAATCCTTACCTGGCTGTTGGGAGGTCTCATCAGCGTTTCGGCGCAGGCAGGAAAACTCGACACCTACGGCGGCTTTACCGATGTGAAAGGTGAGAAGACCGGTTTCTTCCACACTCAATACATCGATGGCCGCTGGTGGCTGGTGACGCCGGAGGGGTACGGCTTCTTCGGGATCGCTCTCAGCCATCCCGTGACCAGTTTTTCGGAAGGAGCGGTGATGTTCGCCTACAACGGCAACCAGGAGGCCTGGTTACGCGACGGCATCAAGAAGATGCGGGACCTCGGTTACAACTGCGTCTGGAGTGGGCCCTACAGCACAGAACGCGTTCGCCTTGGATTCGTCGACCTGGAGTTGGCCGAACGTGTTTATCGTGAGGAAAAAATTCCCCATGCCATTCACCTTCCTCTGATCAAGCACAACGTGGAACTGAATCCCGGCGAGAAACACGCGGATGTCTTCAGCGCTGAATTTGCGGGCTTCGTTCGGAAATCCGTCGCGCGATACGTGAAGCCAAACAAGGACAACCCCTGGGTAATGGGATACTACTACGGGTTTGGGTCCTTCGCCCGCGGCGGCAAGTGGATCAACCATACCCTTGCGCGTGAGCCGGGCAGTGCGGGCCGGGAACATCTCATTTCAACGCTGGAAGAACGCTACGGCGGCGACATCGAAAAGCTGAACACCGTCTACGATAAGGACTACCAGTCCTGGGATGACTTGCGGCAAAAAGGCGGCATCACCTGGCCGGAGGGATACCTTCAGTATTCTAACAACCCCACAATCGCCGCGGACCAGAGGGCCTTGCTCGAAGAAATCATCGAAAAAGTCCACGTGTTGGGCCACACCGAAGTTCGCAAGGTGGACTCCAACCACATGATCCTCGGTTGCTACGTCAAGGGCAGCACCTATTCCGCCGAGCTCTGGGCGCGACTCAAGCCCTACATCGACGTTTTGGCCCCCCAACATTTCAGCCCTACCCACAAGATCAAACCAATAGTCAAAAGCACGGAGCTACCCGCAATGCTCAGCGACCAGGTTTATGGCAATGTTTATCCGGAGCCGCTTCTGAAATCCGGCAGGACACCCGAACCCGTCCCCGATCACCTCGATCGGCGCGTGCTCTACCACCTTCTCTCCCGGCGACTGGCGGCCGATCCCGATTTCATTGGCGTGTCGTTTTGCGCCTGTTTGCACGACAACTCGCACTGGTTCCAACCCTATGATCGCGGGCAGCCGGGTTTCTTCACTGTCGACAACGAACCCAGAAGCAAAACGATCGAAACAGCCCAAGAATCGAACGCGTTCATCTATAGATCCGTCCGCCGTCCGCTCGGGGAGACGGCGATCAGAAAGCTCGACGACGAATATCACAAAACGATCGAGCACTATCGTGCAATCGCCCGAATGCGAATGCTTCTGCTGCGGCAGGAGTAGCCTTAACCCCATTCAACACGTGAGAGAGACAGGAAAATTCTCCCACACGAACCTTTGGATCGGGTTCCATTTCGACGGTTTACGTCTCGGTTGTTTCCATATTCATTTAACCGTCTATCGATGAAAACGTACATTTCTCCAATACTTTTAATTTTTCTAGGGGCAACGGCGTCGGTTGCTTTTGCAAGTGATACCCGTCCTAACTTTTTAGTGCTCCTTCTCGACGACGCCGGTTGGACGGACCTCAGTTCCTACGGCAGCCGCATCCAGACTCCGAATATGGATCGTTTGGCCCAGGAAGGTATGCGTTTTACCGACTGCCACTCTGGCGCTCCCAACTGTTCCCCATCTCGGGCCGCTATGCTAACCGGCAGGAGTCCGATTCGCGCAGGATTTTGGAACTATCTGGATCCGGGGACGTCCGCTCATCTTGAAGCGCACGAAGTAACGGTAGCCAATCTGCTCCAAGACGCCGGTTACGCGACCGGTCACTTTGGGAAATGGCATGTCAGCGACCTGAATTCCGAGCAGGCTCAGCCCGCAGACCACGGTTTCGATTACTACTTTGGAACTGACAATAACGCTCAGCCTAGCCACCTGAATCCGATTAACTTCGTTCGCAACGGCGTCGAACCGGGAATGATCAAAGGCTACTCCTGCGATATCGTGGCTAACGAAGCGATCAACTGGATCAAGGCCCACATGGCTGAAGAAGAGCAACGGCCTTTCTTTACCAGCGTCTGGTTTCACGAGCCGCACGCCCGCATTGCATCGCCCCCACACCTGGTCGGAGAATACGAGAAACGCTATCCGGGCATTCGTAAGAAGGAGGCGGAATACCTGGCCAACGTAGCTAATGCCGATCAGGCCATCGGCCGGATTGTGCAAACGCTGGAGGATCTGGATTTGGATGAAAAAACGGTCGTTTTCTGCACCTCGGACAATGGAGGTTTGAACCCCTGGTCCAATAGGGGACTACGCGGAAGAAAGTCTTTTGTCTGGGAAGGGGGTCACCGGGTACCTGGAATTTTTAAATGGCCCGGAAAAATTAAAGCCGGATCGGTATCCGACGATCCTATTGGCTTTGTCGATATGTTGCCCACCTTTTGCGAGATGGCCGGCGTAGACCTGCCGGAAAACCGTTGGTTGGATGGCATCAGTCTGGTCGATCCTTTGACGCGGGGCAGACCGGTCGACCGCGCCTACCCTTTGTTCTGGTTTTTTTACCGGGTAGAACCGGCCATGGCCATGCGATCGGGAGATTGGGTTCTGCTTGCCAACACTACGGACAAGGACCGGCCAAAAACCCACGTGCTGCGTCGTGCCGACCTTCCCATCATCAAGTCCAGTGAGCTGATCGATTTTGAACTGTATAACCTCAGGCAGGATTTGGCTCAGGAATCGAACGTTCTGGATCGGCATCCGAAGCAGTTCGAAAAGATGAAGTCCCAAATGGTGCGCATTCACAAGGACATCGTCACCGAAGGAAAACACTGGGACATTCCTCCCGAGCATGGCGCCAAAAGCCGGGTTTATCCTTAGTGTCATGCCCAGTTTATTCCTTCCCACCATGGACGGATTTTTTCCTATGGTTTTGCCTTCAGGATATTCCCCATCACGATCACGATTAATTTCAGCACCTTCTTCCCTCTTCCCTCTTCCCTCTTCCCTCTTCCCTCTTCCCTCTTCCCTCTTCCCTCTTCCCTCTCTGTGGTGGTTTATTCAGGGACACCACACAAGCCCGTATTTCTCAAAAAATTGACCTATGAACAAGTTGAAGCTTTTGGTACTTACATCGCTATTGTCCTGCCTGATCTGTCAAGCTGCGCTGGCGGAAAAGCCTAATGTCCTGTTTATCGTCAGTGACGACCTCAATGCCTGTCTTGGCTCTTACGGGAACGAGGTGTGTCAAACCCCAAACCTGGATCGGCTGGCCGGGGAAGGCATACGATTCAATAGGGCCTATTGTCAGTATCCGGTGTGCGGACCCTCTCGCGCCTCCTTTATGAGCGGTTTGTATCCCAAAAGGACCAAGTTGTTGGGAAACAGTTACAAGCTGGGCAGTTACAAGGTCACCAATCCAACCCTGGCAAATCATCCAAGTATCGGGGAGTTTCTTCGAACCAATGGTTATGTGTCCATCCGCGTATCCAAGATCTACCATATGGGGGTGCCCGGTGGAATAGAAGCGGGGGAACGCGGAGGCGATGAGCCCGACTCCTGGGACCGGGCCTTTGACGTGATGGCGCCGGAAACCGCCAGTCCCGGGAAACTGGAGCTGCTCTCACCCAAGCGTAAGCACTACGGTTCCAACTTCGCCCGTATTATTGTGCCGAACGACAAGATTGCCACACAGGCTGATATTCTGGCAGCCGATCACGCCATAGCCATCCTCGAAACGAGAGCCCGGGGCGGTGACCACTCACGGTTTCTCCGCCATGATGAACCCTTTTTTCTCGCGGTAGGTTTTGTGCGCCCGCACGTGCCGTTGGTTGCTCCCAAGTATCAGTTCGATAAATACCCCGAAGAAGAGTCCGTGCTGCCTCACGTGCCCGAGGGAGACCTGGACGACATTCCAACCTTGGCCGCTACGAATGCCAATGAGCTCAAATATGGCATGAACGAGTTGCAGCAGAAACAATCCCTTGCCGCCTACTACGCGAGTGTCTCCTTTATGGACGAACAGGTGGGGCGTTTACTCGACACATTGGACAGGTTGGACCTGCGCAAAAACACCGTGGTCATTTTCACCTCGGATCACGGTTACAATCTGGGCCATCACACCATGTGGCAAAAGGGGAGTCTGTTTGAGAACAGTGTGCGTGTTCCTTTGCTGATTTCGGCTCCGGGCTTCGAACGATTCGCCGGGCAGAGTTCCGATGCTTTGGTCGAATTGGTTGATATATATCCGACCATCGCCGAGTTGGCAGGACTCGCAGAAAAAGTCCCTGCCAATCTCGACGGGGATAGCCTGACGGGATTGATGAGAGGGGCTTCCACAGGACCGGGGCATGAGGAGGCCTACGCCGTGGTGGGAAACAGGCAAAAGATGGGTGAGTCCATCCGTACCGATCGCTACCGCTACAATTACTGGGGGGATGGCTCCGAGGAACTCTACGATCAGATAAATGATCCCGAGGAGTACACCAATTTGGCTTCATCGAAGGAGCACTCCGGTGTTCTTGAACACATGCGGGCCCGATTGGCAGCCCGGAATGCCAGCTTCTAATGTCATGTCCCTTAAATAACTTGTAACTACTCAGATGGTTTTTTGGCTGACAACGACGAACGGCAGAGCAGGGATGCTCTTGCCCTACCACGCTTGAATTTATTGGTAGGGGGACTGCGTCTTCGCAACGCCGCTTTTGAATCTTTATCATTCAATAGGTAAGAACTCCCATTTTTTGAGGACTTAAGAACAGCGTTCCGAAAAAATACCCGCCGACCGTGGGTATTCAAAAGTCATCGCAACCAACTCGGCGCAGGTAGACGCCGGATACGAATCCTCAATGAGGTCCTGAGTAGTTACAATAACTTAAAATTCTATCTGGCTGTTGATATTGGTTTGCCCGCGACGAACTTGGTGGAATTCGATGTGGAACCCCGTTGGGGTTCTTTATTTTTTACCCCTTCCAACCCAGTGTGCGCTTTGCGACACTGGGCTTTGGAGTGGAACTGCGTTGCAGTTCATTCCAGATAGGTCGGCATCAATAACGGAGGGCGGGTTTTCCAACCCGCTTATTCGTAGGGGCGAGGCATGCCTCGCCCACATCCCTGCCTCAAAATCTTGATCTTGATCGAATTGTAGGAGCGACTTTACGCCGCGATTGCTTCAGGCCGTTTGGCGCCCCGGCTCCCCTCCTTCATCCTTCTTCCTTCCCTCTTTCCTCTTTCCTCTGGAGCAAAGCGCCATTCAAGGCTTGACCCCTTCCTCTGCCCCTATGCCAGTATCTCGTGGATCACATTGCCGTGAACATCTGTAAGGCGATAGTGACGGCCCTGAAATTTATAGGTCAGTTGGGTGTGGTCTATTCCGAGTTGGTGCAAAATCGTAGCATGCAGGTCATGCACGTAGACCGGTTTGTCCACGATGTTGTAGCTAAAGTCATCCGTTGTGCCGTAGGTAAAGCCAGGCTTTACTCCCCCACCCGCCAGCCAAACGGTAAAACAACGCGGATGATGGTCCCGACCGTAGTCCTCAGGCGAAAGCGGACCCTGACAATAAACGGTGCGACCAAACTCCCCGCCCCAAATAACCAGCGTGTCATCGAGCATGCCGCGCTGTTTCAAATCGGTCACCAAAGCAGCAGATGCCTGGTCGGTATCCTTGCATTGAATGCGAATCTTTTCAGGCAACTCCGTATGTTGGTCCCAACCGCGATGAAAGAGCTGAACAAAGCGCACTCCGCGCTCCGACATGCGACGCGCTAACAGACAATTGTAGGCATAGGTCCCCGGTTTGCGCGAATCCTCACCGTAGAGATCAAGGACATGGTCCGGTTCAGACTGAATATCGGTCAACTCCGGAACGGACGACTGCATGCGATAGGCCATTTCGTACTGAGCTATGCGGGTCTGAATTTCAGGATCCCCAAAATCCTGGTAACGCATTTCGTTCAGCCTGCCTACATCGTCGATCATTTTACGGCGAGTCTGTGAATCGACTCCTTCCGGATTCGAAAGATAGAGCACCGGATCCTTGGTAGATCGAAATTTAACGCCTTGGTATTTCGTCGGCAAAAAACCGCTTCCCCAAAGCCTATCGTAAAGAGGCTGGCCTCCATCGCCGGAAATGAGGGCTATGAAGGCCGGCAGATCTTCATTCTCACTCCCCAATCCATAAGACAACCAGGCCCCGATACTGGGCCGACCGGCTAGCTGAAACCCGGTTTGAAAAAACGTAATGGCCGGATCGTGGTTGATGGCTTCTGTCTTCATGGTTCTGATGAAGCAGAGATCATCCACGATCTTGGCCGTGTGGGGAAGCAAGTCACTCACCCAAGCCTGACACTCCCCGTGCCGGGCAAAGTCAAATAAGGTTGGAACGACCGGAAACCGATCTTGAGTAGCCGTCATCCCGGTAAAGCGCTGTCCCTGACGAATGGAATCCGGAAGATCGGTATCACGGAGGTCGTAGAGCGAGGGTTTGTGGTCGAACAGATCCATCTGTGACGGCCCTCCCGATTGAAACAGGAAAATGATGCGTTTCACTTTAGGAGGGAGCGTCGGGACCGTACCCAGCAGGCTGCTCAGGGCCATGGTCCCGATCCCACCGCACATGCCGCTCATAAAGTCTCTGCGCGTAAGCTTGCTCATTCTTTGGTTACGGTTTCATCAAGGTTTAAAAGCGTGCTGCAAATCATTGTCCAACTGGCCAACACGGCGGTTGGAATCGTTTTTTCGACCGGCCATTCGCCAAACGAGACCAAGGCTTCAGCCGCTTTGGGCTCCATAAGGTATTTTTTCTGATATTGGTTCTTACTAGCCAGCAATATACGGGTTTCTTCCGGCTTTGGCAATCTTCCAAGCAATTGGAGGTAGGCGTTGCTTAGTATCTCCCGGTCATTCCAGGAATTGGATAGAATTTCTTGGGCGAAGACACGCGCGGCTTCCACAAAGGTAACGTCGTTCATCAGGTTGAGCGCTTGTAACGGAGTATTCGTCCTTCTTATCGCCTCGTCGCAGGCTTCGCGGCCCGCTGCATCGAAATTGATCATCATGGGCGGCGGAACCGTTCGTTTCCAATAGGTGTAAATGCTTCGCCGATACAGATCTTTCCCTTTTGCCTGCACGTAATCCGTGTCCGAAGCAAAATCGGCCCAGAGCCCTTCCGGTTGGTAGGTCTTCACGCTGGGGCCACCGATTTCCCGATGCAAAAGGCCGCTTGCCGCGAGGGCCTGATCCCGGAGCATTTCTGCCGGTAACCTGAAACGGGGGCCTCGGGCGAGCAGGCGATTTTCGGGATCTTTTTCAAGGAGTTCCGGGCTCACCCGGGAAGATTGCCCGTAGGTATTGCTGGTCAGCATAAGGAACAGCATGTGCTGCAAGTCCCAGCCCGACTCTACAAACTCGACAGCCAGCCAATCGAGTAGTTTTGGGTGACTGGGCCGTTCTCCCTGAACGCCAAAGTCCTCCGTCGTTTTTACCAGACCCGTACCAAAAATATCTCGCCAGAGGCGATTTACCACTACGCGCGCGGTCAACGGATTATCTCCTGACACGAGCCATTTGGCCAACCCCAGGCGGTTAGGCGGAAAATCCTCCGGCAACGGCGGTAAGGAAGAAGGCACCCCCGGCTCCACCGGATTTCCCGGTTGATCATAAATACCACGAGTGAGAACGCGGGCCTGCCGCGGCATCTCTTCCCGCATGACCATCACTGTGGGAATGTTTTCTTCAAATTCTCTCAAAGCGGTTTCCGCTGATCGCCAGTCACTGTATGCTTGCCGAAGTTTCTCGGGTCCTCCCTGATGCAAAAAGAAATGACGTACTTTTTCTCTTTGGGAATCGCTCCGATTCCCGGGAGAATGATTGAGAATATTATCGAGGCTGGCCGGTTCATAAACCACCCGTACTTCCTCGGGACTCAGCACCCGGTCAAAAAAGCGAACGTCATTCACTTGCCCGTCCAATTGAGCCATCCCCTTACCGATTCTGAGTGGCTCCTCTGAATCGAAATCCTGATTCAGAAAATCGTAATTCGCCTTATGCCTCACTCGCTCACCATTGACGTAGACGTGAATATCCTTGGCCCGGCGCGTGCCTCCATAGCTCACAAACAAGTGTACCCATTCACCTTGAGGAACAGGTTCAAGCGTCTCAACTTTTACCGAATCATCCAACCACCGTTGCACAAAGTTTGCCTGAACCGTTCCCTTGTCTGTCAGGTGTAAATTATAACCACGCCCTTTCGGCACCGGTTTCATCCGGGACAATATCGTGCCTGAAGAATAGTCCTCGATCTTGATCCACCCTCCAAAAGAAAATTTGTCAAAGTAACCAAAAATTCCTTCGTCCTCAAATTCCCGACCAACGAGCCTGTCTTCCTTCAGGTTAGTAACCAGCCCGGCCTTTACGGTCCAATCATCTGGTAATGCGGAAACCTGCAATTCCCACTCTGAAAAATAGCGATCATATCGCTTATTTTCCATTGCCCAAGCCCGTCGAGCCGCTGCTTCCCGGTTTATCAAGTCCGCCAACTCAGCTTGCTGGGACCTGGTCGGAGCTTTCAACCAGGGTTCGGAATTCCCTTCTTTCCACGCGCGCCCGTACTCGGGGATGTTGTTGAACATGGAAAAGACCTGGTAGTAGTCGCGCTGGGAAATCGGATCGTATTTATGATTGTGGCAACGCGCGCAACCCATGGTGATTCCTTGCCAAATCGTAAAGGTCGTATCCACCCGGTCTACCACGTATTCGACCTGAAATTCTTCCGGTACGATTCCACCCTCAGCATTTCCGCGGTGATTTCTGTTGAACCCGGTCGCTATCATTTGATCGAGGCTCGGATCGGGCAACAAGTCACCCGCCAACTGCTCGATGGTAAATCGGTCGAACGGCATATTGGAATTGTAAGCCTCGATCACCCAATCCCGCCAGCGCCACATTTCGCGCCAGCCATCGTTCTGGTAACCACTGGTGTCGGCATAGCGCGCCGCGTCCAGCCAGCGGATGGCCATTTTTTCCCCGTAGGCATTCGACTTCAGCAAGCGCTTAGCGGTCCGCCCGACGGAAGAATTGAGAAATTCCTCAATCGATTCCGGGGTCGGAGGAAGGCCGGTCAGATCAAAGTGCAAACGACGAGCCAGGACCCCAGGATCGGCCGGTGGCGAGGGTGACAGTCCCTCAGCATCCAACCGCCCGAGGACAAAGGCATCGATAGGGTTCCGAATCCATTCAGGTTTCGAAACGGTAGGCGCGGGCGGACGCGTCGGAGGAACCAAGGACCAATGTCGGGTCCATTCCGCACCCTCGGAAATCCACTTTTCGATAAGCGCGATCTCACTCCCGTTTAAATGCCGATCCGCCTCTTCCGGCGGCATGCGCTCTTCCGGATCCGGATGGGAAATGCGGTAGAAAAGTTCGCTCTTCTCCAAGTCTCCCGAGGCGACAACCTTGAATTCCCCTAAATCGCCAAACAGGCCGTCGTGGGTATCCAATCGCAAATCGGCTTCCCGCTGAGCCGCATCCGGACCGTGACACTGAAAACAATTATCCGAGAGAATGGGTCTGATATCCCGATCGAAATCGACCGTTCCTGCTCCAAAGGACTTTGAAGACAGAGCGAAAGCAGCCAAGTAGAAAAAAAAGCGATGAATTGCCATGGAAAGCCGATTCAGCAAAAGGTTGGCCTCATCCCTTTAAGTTACGCAATAAGGAGGCTAGATTACAAATCTTTTTGGCTAAGCTAAGGGGTCCATGGAGGCCCATCCCTGAAGGCGTTCGCTTTTCCAACCAAGGCCTTCAGACCTGTGCATCCGAAATGCAGCCTTGTCTCTCAGCCTGTGCTTTCCGTGTCCACGAAATCGAGGGAATTCCCCTTATCCCAAAACATCGTCAAGCGGCTTTTCCGGATCGAGATTTTCCAGAAAGTCCCCACAGGGAATGAACAAGGTATTTTTACGGAGAAGCCGCTCTTCACCACGATACAATAAGACGGTTTTACTGATTGGATAATCCTTCTTGAACTCAATCAATGGCTTGAGATCGGCCGGACGAATCCGGGCGGTATTTTTAACCTCAAAAGCATAAATGCCATGTTCACCGTAGAGAACAAAATCGACTTCAACACCTCCACGAGACCTCCAAAAATAGATTTCGTAGGGATTATTCCGATACGAGTTCCAGGCTCGAAGGTGCTGGTAAACCAAGCCCTCCAAGGCAGCTCCACCAATTTCCTCCGGGCTGTCCAAAGGACCTTTAGGACGAAGGATTTTAAAGACGCCGACATCGAAGAGATAAAACTTAGGATGAGATACGATTGCCCTTCGCGCCCGCTTGGAGAATGCCTTTAAACGGGTTGCCAATAAAATGTCCTCCAATATTGAAATGTAATTTTCCACAACCTTGCGTTCCACTTCGCACTCTCGTGCGACATTACTGATATTGAGAAGAGATGCGTGTGAAAAACTGATCGCCTCCAAAAACCGGGAAAAATTGCCGATGTTTCTTACGAAACCCTCATATTGAACTTCCTCTCTTATGTACAGGGCCACATAAGTTTCCAGCGTTTCAACCGGGTTTTCGGAGAGAACAACTAATGGAAGCATGCCCCACTCTAATGCCGCATCGAAATTCAAATCTCCCTTTCCTTCGTTGAGCAGAAAGGGATGCATGTGTTTGAGCACAGCCCTACCCGCGAGCAGATCTATCCCCGAACGTTTCAACTTTCGTGCGCTGGAACCGGTCAGTATGAACTGTTGCCCCCGTTTTTCTTCCATGAGCTTGTGGATCGCATCCAGCAATTCCGGAACTTTTTGAACCTCATCCACGATGATTACCGGGGCCGAAGGATTCCCATGAACTTGCTCTATAATCAATTCCGGTCTGGCCTGATAGCGCCTCAAGGTAGCGGGATGAAGCAAATCAATGTAATATGCATCCGGATAAACTGCCTTCAGAAAGGTGGATTTTCCGGTTCCACGGGGACCAAACAGAAAAAAATGCTGCTCAGACGGTTTAAAGCATCTCGGAATTAAAGTTTCCATTTTAGGTCGAAATTTGGAATTTATGATTCCATAATCGCAGTAAAATAGAATATTTCAAGCCTGATTTGGCAAACACTAAACCGGTTACTACCACCCGTTCCGTCCTATAGCCTAACCAAGATGTCTCCACCTGGGTGAGATTGTATTCGCGTTGCATCCGTATTGCCGGGCGTCGTGTGCTTCCGGTTTTTCGATGGGCGCTTGGTTATAGGGATCAAGGGACAGGTTGAGCCGAGCGTTATAGCAAAGCGGAACAATACTCGGCCGGATGCATGAAACGCGTGTTGATCTACCTTCTTGGGGCCGTGATTACCGTAGCCGCATTTCTTGTGTCCCTGTTCCTTTGCTTCCCCCATCCCGATTTTCCCTCTCAGGTGGGTCAATTTTAAACCGCCCATAGTGGGTCAGTTTTAAACCGCCCTTTTTAAGAGCGTCGCCATCCGCGTCTTCCCTGTTACGAGGCTGTGTCAACTTTCGGAGGACTGCGACTCCTCCTGCGGCCTGCATTGTTCTCTGTGTACGCTTCGTAGATGCTGTTTTACCGTCCGACAACACCTTCCCAGGCCAGTCGGTTCGGACCATCACTATGTATCCATTTCCTTTTGACGATTTAGCTAACATCCACGCAACACTCGATATATTGTACTGGTTAGGTTTTCAATAATGGGGTTTTGCTCCCCAACGGAAGCGCCTTGCTTCGCTCGGCGCACAAACATCAAGGGCTGATCCGGTAGCCTCAGGCTGCTTGACACCACCTGAAATATTTTGAGAATGAGGCCTCATTAAGCTGTCCACCCATCGAAACACGGTCAAATGAAGCAATCGATGGCTCCATTTCCGAGCTTCGATTCGATAAGTGTCAAGGAAACCGCAAAAGATCGTAATCATCGGTGGCGGAATCATAGGACTATGCATCGCTTACTATGCCGCGAAAAAGGGGTACGAAATCCTGGTTCTCGAACGTTCGAAACCCGACCACCAAGGCTGCTCTTTCGGTAATGCGGGATTGATCGTTCCCAGTCATATCGTGCCTCTCGCGGCTCCAGGTGCAATCGCAAAAGGACTCCGTTGGCTGATTAATCCGGAAAGCCCCTTTTACATAAAACCAAGCCTCAATTGGAGCCTTATCCGCTGGATGATGCGCTTCTGGAGGCACTCAAACAAATCGCATGTCCGCAACTGCGCGGATTTGCTGGCCCAGCTTAATCTGGAAAGCCGAAAACTGTTTAACGACCTATCCGAGGACAATGAGATTGGACTGAAGAAACGCGGATTGCTCATGCTCTGCAAAACACAACAATCCCTGGACGAAGAATCGGCCACCGCGGACCTCGCCAACAAGCTCGGCATGCAAACCGAAGTCTGCTCTTCTTCGCGATTGAAGGAGCTGGATCCCTCCGTCGAGATGGATGTATGCGGCGGCGTATGGTTCAAACAGGATTGCCACCTTCATCCTCACCGCTTGATGGAGGCCCTGCGCAAACGCATCCTCGAAAATGGCGGCACCATTAGATATGGTGCCGATGTCAGAAAATTCGAATACGCAAACGCCGCTATCTCAAGAGCGATTCTCGCAGATGGCGAAGCCATCGAGGGAGACCACTTCGCGCTCGCCGGGGGGAGCTGGTCCAACCAGCTAAGCCGTACAATCGGTCTCAACCTTCCTCTGCAAGCAGGCAAAGGCTACTCCCTTACCTTAAGCGAACCTCCTCAGCTCCCGACGTTCTCCTCAATTCTGGTCGAAGCGAAGGTAGCAGTAACGCCAATGGGGCCATCCCTACGATTTTCAGGCACCATGGAAGTGGGAGCCGCCGGCACGCACATCAACCCAAGACGCATTCAGGGCATCATTAAATCCGCTTCCAGCTATCTCCCGCAATTCCATCACGAAGACTTCAGGAACGTCACACCCTGGGCAGGACTCCGCCCATGTTCGCCCGACGGACTGCCCTATGTCGGAAGCTCGCCTAAATGCCGCAACCTCGTCATCGCCACGGGTCACGGGATGATGGGATTGAGCCTCGGGCCCGTTACCGGCAAGCTGGTCACGGATCTCATCACAGGCGACGGCCATCCAGACGCGCGCCTCAGTCCATGCCGATTCTAGTGTCATATCCCGTTAATTCGTTCACACTATGGACGGACTTTTTCCTATGAATTTGCCTTCAGGATATTTCCCATCACGATCACCATTTTTGTGGAACCCCGTTGGGGTTCGTAATTTTTTCCTTTTCCTACCCAGCGTGCGCTACGCGACACTGGGCTTTGGAGTTCAACGCCGTTGGCGTTAAGATTTCTATCCGTACCCATCCGTGTAATCCGTGGTTTCTCCCTCTCTCCCCTCTCTGTGCTCTCTGTGGTGGTTTATTTCAGGGACGCCACACTAGCCCGCATTTCTCACAAATGTAAGCATATGTTCCAGCAGCTTAAAATAATTGATTCGCACACCGGCGGTGAACCCACTCGGGCCATAATCGACGGCATGCCAGACCTCGGGTCTGGCTCCATGGCAGAGCGGCGCGAAATTCTGTCAAAGCAGTATGATTGGCTTAGACGGGCCACCGTTCTCGAGCCCCGCGGATTCGAAGCCATAGTCGGCGCCGCGCTGCAAGAATCAACCCTGCCCAACTGCACTGCTGGCGTGATCTTCTTCAACAATGCCGGCTACCTCAACATGTGCGTGCACGGTATTATTGGATTGGCCATTACCCTCAAACATATGGGGAGAATCGACACGGGCGTCCATCGCATAGAAACGCCCGTGGGAATCGTAATCGTAAAGCTTAACGAAGACGACTCCGTATCCGTCGAAAACGTCCGCAGCTACAGGACCGAGAAAGATGTCGAGATTCTGGTTCCGGAATTTGGCCCCATAGTCGGAGATATCGCTTGGGGCGGAAATTGGTTCTTCATCATAGACGGCCAAGGTCCCGTTGTGGACTACGCCAACATCAAAGAATTAACCCGCTTCTGCATTAACGCGCGCGAAGCGCTTTCCACCGCCGGCATAACCGGAAACGACGGGTCGGTAATCGATCATATCGAAATCTTCGCTCCAGCGAATGAATCAATTGCCGATAGTCGGAATTTCGTCCTCTGCCCGGGCGACGAATACGATCGTTCGCCTTGCGGAACTGGCCTTTCCGCCCGCCTCGCATGCCTCGCCGAATCCGGTCTATTGAAACCGAACCAAAGCTATCTACAAGCGAGCATTCTTAATACGCTAATGGAAGGAAGCTTTCGTTCCGATGGCGAAAACGCGGTCATTCCTACTATCACCGCCAAAGCTTGGTTAACCGGAGAATGCGTCCTTGCGATCGATCCTGACGACCCGCTAAAATATGGAATCGACGATCGCTCTATCACGCGACTTGCAAACGAAATAAAATCTGAACCCGCGATTTCGCAGCAACCCCAATGAGCATAGTTTGGAAGGGCGTCATGCCCGCAACCCTCACTCAATTCAACGAAGACCTGAGCATCGATCATGGCCTCATGGCCCGCCATGCGCAATGGCTGGTCGAAAACGGTTGTTCGGCTCTCGTGCCGCATGGCTCGCTCGGCGAGGGAGCTACCTTAACTTTTTCCGAAAAGGTGTCATTGCAAAAGACCTACGTCGCCGCCGTCTCCGACGCGCCTGTCATCCCCGGCATCGCCGCTCTGTCGACGCGCCAATGTGTCGATCTCGCCAAAGCGGCCCAAGACAACGGCTGTTCCGGCCTCATGGTTCTCCCTCCGTATCAGTATCCTGGAGATTGGCGAGAGATGAAAGCGCACGTCGCCGCCGTCATTTCCGCCACCGACTTGCCGTGCATTCTCTACAACAACCCAATTGCTTACAAAACCGATTTTGTCCCCGAGCAAATCGCCGAGCTCGCCGCTGAGCACGAAAACCTCGAATCGGTCAAGGAATCGTCCACCGATCCACGCCGCATCGCCGCCATCCGCGAATTGATCGGCGATCGCCTCGCCCTCGGCGTCGGCATAGACGACTGCGCCCTGGAAGGCGCCGCCATGGGAGCGTCCTTTTGGATCTCTGGCGTAGGGGGGCAGCTCCCCCGCCACATGGTTCGTCTTTGGGAACTGGGTAGGAGCGGCCGCGTCGCGGAAGCGATGGAGCTCTATCTCCCGTCGCTTCCGCTCCTGCGAATGGACACCGTCGTGAAATTCGTCCAGCTCTTGAAACGATTGCAAACCCTTGCCTGCCCTGGAATGGGAAATGATCGCGTGCGTCCTCCTCGCCTTCCCCTTGAAGGATCGGAACTCGCCCAAACCGACGCCATTATCGAAAACGCATTGAGCGCCGATCCACTCGCCATTCTCAACCTTTAGACGCGCCCTAATTCATGGCCTCCCTGCGAATGGAAACTCCCAGAGGAGAACTTGAACCCATGAAACCAGCCTATCGTCTTTTACCTCTCTTTATCATGACTCTCGCAAGCGCCTCCCTTTCCGCTCAAACCGCAGGCTCCGAAGACGCCAAGCTGGAGGCCTTCTTTCGTCAGCATTTGGAGGAAACCCTTCGTCTCAGCCCCGTCTACGCCACCTATCTCGGAGACCATCGCTACGACCTCCTTCTGGACGACGTTTCACCGGAAGGGCGCGACGCCCGGATCGCCCAGAAGCGAGAGACCCTGCAAGCGCTGCCTCAAGAAATCAAATACGATCAACTCTCCCGCGCCTCTCAAATCGATTACGCGATTCTCGAGCAGGATTTGAAACGCGATCTCTGGCTCGCCGAAAACTTCAAGCCCTTTGAAGAAGACCCGCGCGCCTACGGCTCCTACATCACTGGCAGCGTATACAACCTTCTCGCAAAATCCACTCTACCCCAAGAAACCAACATCGCCAACAGCATCGCTCGCATGGCGTTCATCCCCAAAATCGTCGAGATCGCCAAGCAAACCTTGACCCATCCGCCGAAACCCATCCTCGAAACCGCCATCCTGCAAAACAAAGGAGCGATATCCTTCTACGAAAACGGCATCTACGAACTGGCCGGCCAAAGCCAACAAACCGAGGCGCTTAACGCCGCTGCCACTCCCATCATCGAATCCCTCAAGGATTACCAATCCTTCCTCGAAGGAGAACTCATGGAACAAGCGGTAGATGATTGGCGAATCGGAAAAGAGAAATTCTCACGCAAACTGGAGTTCGTCCTCGATGCAGGGATGAGCGCCGAGCAGGTTTTCTCGTATGCTGAAGACGAATACGCGCGCGTAAAACGCGATATGTACGTGATCTCCCGTCAGCTCTGGAGCCGATTCTATCCTGGCGAAACCCTGCCTCCCGACGACACGGATGGCCAACGCGAAACAACCGCCCGCGTCATCGCCGCCATCGGCAAAGAGCACGGGAAACCGGAAAGCCTCCTCGCCGACACCAAAGCCACCGTAGATCGAATCAAAGAATTCATCACAAGGCGTGGAATCCTCACGCTGCCCGAACCGGATACCTGCCAAATCGTCGAAATGCCGGAATTCCGCCGAGGCAACTCCATAGCCTATCTCGATTCCGCACCCCCCTTCGATCCCAAAGCCTCTACCTATTACGCCGTCAGCCCACCTCCCTCATCCTGGAGCGCCCAACGCGTTCGAAGCTTCTTGGAGGAATACAACGCCCACATGCTGCAGATCCTCACCATTCACGAGGCCTACCCAGGCCACTACGTGCAACTCGCCTATGCCAACCGCCACCCCTCGCTCATTCGACAAGTCATCGGCTCCGGAGTCTACATCGAAGGCTGGGCCGTCTACACTGAACAAATGATGCTCGACGAAGGCTACGGCGACCAGGACCTCAAGCTGAGGCTCATGCAGCTCAAGTTCTACCTGCGCGCCGTGGTCAACGCCATCCTTGACCACAAGATGCACGCCGGAAAAATGACGGACGAGGAAGCGATCGCCCTCATGGTCGAAGGCGCTTTCCAATCCGAAAGCGAAGCTCGACTCAAGGTCATCCGCTCCAAACAAAGCACGGCCCAACTCAGCACCTATTTCGTCGGCCGCATGGCCCACTATCGCCTCAGGCAAGAAATCCAACGGGAAATGGGCGACGACTTCAATCTCGGCTCCTACCACGAAGCCGTACTCGACGAAGGTTCCATTCCCGTCAAATTTCTCCCGGAGACCGTTCGCGCTCGCCTGGGGATAACCGAGTAGCGCCATTCCAAATACGACTCCATACCCGGAACGCCCTCTCCTCTCAGCCCTATGCCAAGCGAGCTTACTCCATCATCCAGCGCGGCATCGATTGGCTTAGCGAATAACGAGCTTCTGAAGGAGGTAAGCGTAAGTGAGCGCGAGACGGTAGGCGGCCTGGTCGTTCGTTGATGCGCCGGCATGGCCTCCTTCGATATTTTCGAAATAGAGAGCGGGATGTCCGAGAGCTTCCATGCGGGCCATCATCTTCCGCGCGTGACCGGGGTGAACGCGATCGTCGCGCGTGGACGTATAGAAGAAGACCTCAGGATACCCGGATTCGGCGTTGAGATTTTGATAAGGGGAGTACCTCGAGATAAAGGCCCATTCCTCCGGAATATCCGGATTGCCGTATTCTCCCATCCAGCTTGCTCCCGCAAGGAGCTTGTTGTAACGCTTCATGTCCAAGAGGGGCACCACGCAGACGACAGCGTTGAATAGATCGGGTCTCTGCGTATAGACCGCTCCCACGAGAAGCCCGCCGTTGCTGCCCCCGCTAATTCCCAATCGGTCGGGGGACGTTATGTTTCTCTCGATTAGATTCTCCGCGATCGCGATGAAATCATCATAGGCTCGCTGACGATTCTCCTTCAGGGCAGCTTGGTGCCAACGTGGGCCGAACTCGCCTCCTCCTCGAATATTTCCGACCACGTATACGCCGCCTTTGTCGAGCCAGGAAACGGCGATGTCCGGTTGATATCTCGGCTTGAGGGAAATTTCGAATCCTCCGTACCCAAATAGCAATGTCGGGTTGTTTCCGTCGAGCTGCATGCTCTTTCTATGAAGAATGAAATAGGGAATCTTTTCGCCGTCTTTCGAAACCGCTTCGTATTGCTCAGCCATATAGGGGCTGCTATCGAAAAAGCTCGGAAGCGATTGGATCTCCGACAGGGAAGAACCATCGTCGCTGAAGAATAAGGTATCCGGCGTGAAGAATCCTTCGTAGTTCAAGAAAAAGGAATCGCTATCCGGCTGAGTGTTGTTGAGAGCGAAGGTTCCGAGAGTTGGCGTATTGATTTTTCGACTTCGCCATTCGCCATCGACGAGATCATAGCGGTAGAGAACGTTGGTAATGTTCTCCAATCGATTGATCAGAACCTTGTTTTGGGTGATACGTATTGAGGCAGTGCTCGCTCGTGGGTCGGGAGAAACCAGGAGTTTTATTTTATGCTCTCCTTTTATCAGGCTTTCGAAGCGGGCGCTAACGATCGCTCCTTGCGGATAAGTTACATCTTGGACAACCCAGTCAGACTTCAGCTCCAGGATGAGTTCGCCTTTGAAGGGACCATGGGTGTCGCAGTCGTCAGGGAGATCGAGTTCTATCAATTTCTCTCCATCAAGGTAGTATTGCGTCCTGGTGTAGAAAGTATGCGATTGTACAAAAAAACGATAGATTCCTTCGGGACGATGGACCAAGCTTACCGAAGAAGAAACATCCGTTTTTTCGCCTTCGAATATTGTCTCCGCTTCGTCAATTGAAGTGCCGCGCCGCCATTTTTTAATGACGCGAGGATAACCGGAATCCGTCATCGAGTTGTCTCCAAAATCGGTGCCCACGTAAAGATGATCTCTATCGACCCAGGTAACGTGGGTCTTAGCCTTGGGGAGATTGAACCCATCTTTGACAAAGGATAGCTCCTCCAGGTCGAACTCGCGGATAACGACCGCGTCGCCTCCTCCCGGAGAAAGGCGAAGAAGCGCCCGTTTGTAATCAGGTCGCAGCCAATTCGCCCCCTTGTAAACCCATTTGACGTCCTCATCGCGGGAGAGCTTGTCGAGATCCAATACCGTTTCCCAAACAGCTTCCCCCTTCAGATAGGAGGCTTTGGCGGTTCTGCGGAGCAGTCCGCGTTTATTCGTTTTATCTCTCCAGAAATTGTAGACGAAATCGTTCTTGATATTCGGATACGCAATCCGTTCGTCGGAATCGAGTATCTCCAGGTTTTTTCGATACAGGCCTTCGAAAAGCAGGTCTTCCGCGATTCGTTTTCTAGTGACCGCGTTTTGGAGATTGACCCATTCCATTGATCGATCGGAATCGATTTCCTCCAGCCATAGAAATGGGTCATCGGTCGATTCGTTTACGAGAGCGAAATGAGGTGTATTCATAAGCAAGACCGCTACTAGCAGACAGGGTATATAAGATTTCATTTATCAGGGGTCTGAAATGGCTGTTTCGCTCAAAGCGGAGTTCAACGTAAAATCTTCTTTTTGGCCTAGGCGAGCAGGATCTTCCAATTCCTTCCCCCGGCTAAGGGGTCAACCCCGAATGGCGTCCATACCAAATTCCTCTACAAACCCCCATAACTTAGTGCCATTCTGGTCAACCCCTTGATGTTTGGTATCGCGTTACCTGGCGACCCGCGTTGCTCGGGTCTCTCATGTTCAGGCGTTGGGCTATCCGCGGATTGGTGGCGCATTCGCAATTGACATCAGATGCAGTTTATTTTTGCATCTGATGTATATGAGGACGACCCTGGATATCGATAAACCGATTCTCGACGAATTAAAACGGTTGGGGAAGCGTCGCAAAAGGTCGTTAAGCCAATTAGCCAGTGAACTATTGGCAACGTCCTTGAAGCGCGAAAAGGAAAAAGGCGAAGGCGATTCGGGAAAGACGTTCAGGTGGAATGCGAGGTCCATGGGGGCTCGAATCGATATCGAGGACAAAGAAGAGCTTTACAGAGTTTTGGACGAATTGAAATGAGTTACTCTCTCGATGCGAACATCTTGATTTACGCTTCAAACAAAGACTCGGCGCATTTCGAAAAGGCAGTCGATTTTCTTGGCCAGTGTATGAGCGAACCGGACCCTCTTTATCTTTGCTGGTCTACCGTTTTCGCCTACTTGAGAATCGCTACACACCCCGGCATATTCGCATCGCCCCTTTCCCCGAACGAAGCGATGGGGAATATGGAAACCCTGCAATCAGCCTCTCACGTTCGATTTATTTCAGAGGGAGAGGATTTCTGGGATTGTTACAAACAATCCTGTGAAGGGATGAGCGTACGGGGAAACCTCGTTCCCGATGCCCACATTGCCTCCCTGCTTCGCGAGCAGGGCGTTAAACGCATCTATTCCCGAGACCGGGATTTTCTGAAGTTCCCTTTCCTGAAGGTGGTAGATCCATTTTCCTGATACCCGGACGCGCAGCTATAGGCGGGGACCCGGCTACCGTGGATCTTAGGACAACCCTGCGGTGACCGTGATAATCGTTGATGGCTGCATGCATGAGATAGGGATTTGACCACATGGTGAGCGTACGCGGTTCCCAGCGAAGTCGACAGGTATATTCACCCCGCTGCGCATGCGATATCAAAAAATCAATGATCGGCTTGCTTTCCTCCTCGGTCATACCGACAAAGCGTTGAAGCACACTACTCAGATAGAGGTATCGCCGACCTGTGACTGGATGACGGCAGACGAGCGGGTGTTCAGTCTCGATTTCATCAACCGCTTGTGCACTTGCCTTTACGGAAAGGGCTGTATTTGAAGCGTTGATTGCGAAAACCCCTTTACCTGAATGTACCCCAATCAGGTTAAAGATGAGATTACGCATAGCATCTGATAGTCCTTCATAAGCAGCCGAAAGACTGGCGAACAAAGTATCGCCACCCACCGGCGGGATTTCTTCTCCATAGAGCATTGTAATTCCTGGAGGACTTTCCATCCAAGCGAGGTCCATATGAAATTGTTCACCCACCACCGGACCCCAATCTTCGGGATTTCGAGTAAATCGTACAATGTCCTCAAAACCCTCGAGCGGCGTATGAATCATGTTTCCACTAAAAGGCCCAAATCTACGAGCTACTTTATGAAAGCCAGCAGGATCCAGATTCTGGTCACGTATAGCCAGCACATGATAATGATCCAAGGCCGTTTGCACCTGCGCGATCTCCTCGTCACTTGCAGTGAGGAGATTTATACCAACAATATCGGCACCCAGACTTCCTGTCAGTTGACGCAAATCAAATGCCGTTAACTCTGGAATGGCATTCATTAAGGTTTCTTAACACTCAGGCTACCGTACACTCAACTGGAATAATTGCCGCATGTCTGATATTCTCTCTCGGACTGCGCTGTTCGTTTCCACAAAATCAGGGGAGGTTCACTCTGGTAAAAATCTAAATTAATCGTAACTACTCAGGACCTCATTGAGGATTCGTATCCGGCGTCTACCTGCGCCGAGCTGGTTGCGATGACTTTTGAATACCCACGGTCGGCGGGTATTTTTTCGGAACGCTGTTCTTAAGTCCTCAAAAAATGGGAGTTCTTACCTATTGAATGATAAAGATTCAAAAGCGTGGTAGGGCAAGAGCATCCCTGCTCTGCCGTTCGTCGTGGTAGGGCAAGAGCATCCCTGCTCTGCCGTTCGTCGTTGTCAGCCAAAAAACCATCTGAGTAGTTACGATTAATCAATCCTCACCAGTAGTTGGAGCCAAGGGGTCAACCTTGATTCCTGCCTCCATTTTACATGCGTTTACTTGCGAATCACCACTAGCCAATCCTCCTCCTGGTCGGTTGGCGGGAGGCCAAGGGAAACGGTCTCCCCACCTTTTAAATACCTGACCGAACCCCTTTTCAGATTGCCGCCAAGGCGCGGGTTGAACCACCGCACATTGAAGGCGCCGGAGGCAGCGGAAAGGTCGAGAACGCTCGTCCCTCCTTCCGGAAGGTATACGAGGTATATTTCGCCTTCCCGGACGAAGCAATAGCGCGAGTTGTCGTTCTGCCCATTTCCAACCAGGGCATTATCGGTGCGCATGTACCAAAAGGGGATCCCTTCGTCTCGGAAAAACGCGAGGGCAATGCGACAGTAATCCCAGCTCCTGTCCCGGCTGCGGAAATCTTCGCACACCAGATCGTTCTCCGGCAGACCGTATCCGAAATAGTATTCCACCCCCGCTCCACCGGCCATGAGGTTTCCCCACAGGGTGTATTTCCTTATGTCGTGCAGGTTGTACTTTTTATCGGGTTCGTCCTCATCGGCCCAACCGGAAAATCCCTGGTAGCCGGGATCTGGCGGGACCCCTTGGTTAGCCGGGTTTTGTTCGTCGTTGGCCACCACCCAGGGTTTGCCCGCTGCCCGGGAGGCTTCCACCCAACGCAAGGTCCGTTGATGAACCTTGTTCCAGGGATTTTGCAGGGAAGCGCCGGTCAGGACGGACTGAGGTCCCAGTAGGGCTTGGTAAACGCTTTCCTGGGCATTGGGATAAGTGTGAACGACGATGTGATGGTCATAAGGATCGGTGTTGAGGATGAATTCCGCCATGGCGTTTTGTTCCTCATAGGACTGGGAATTTTCCTCACTCAAGTTCCAGTTGAGGGCCAGGTTGTGGCCGTAACGGGCGATCAGTTCTCGCAAATAGAGTTTCCTCTCCGGTCCCAGTTGTCCACCATCCAGGGATTCGGGAACGTTGACTTTGTCTCGATGCCGGTTGTCGTCAATCTCGGTTTCCTGCAACTTGAAATGAAGGTAGATACCCTTGGATTGGGCGTGTTCGAAGACGATGCCCCACTGGTCGAGCTTGGAGCAATCGTAGCGGAACTTGTCGTTTCGGCTGACGAAAGGCCAAACGTTGTCCCCATCGCCCCCCGCGTTGTAGGGGAGGAATGAGAAGGAATTCAATCCCTTGGAGGCCAAGTAGTTTAAAGCGCCAATCAGGCCTTTGCCTTTGCCATTTTTCCAGGAGGGATCGCCCGGGTTGTAGTCCTTGACATGGGGGTCCCAGGTTTTTAACGGCACATTGGGTTTCATCGCCATGGTACCGTCGAAATCGGCGTAAGCCAGGATGGTTTCAGGGGCATCGGGTCCAGCTTTGAGAAAAAATTTCCCATTCCCTTTGTGCTGAAGATATCCCCCCCCGACGTATTGGAGACGGCCCTTGGCCCGGAAATCTCTACCCCTCTTGTCGCTTCTGCCGATACGGATACTTCCCGATACTCCGTGGTAAGGCGCCAGAGCGTCCCCAACATCGGGTTCAACCGCGGCCCACTCTCCTTGTACGAAAGATACTCGGTAGCTCCATTCTCCTGGCCGGTCGGGAGCAAAATGTGCCCGCCAGGCCGTGCCGGATTCGGCCGAGGTATTGGCCGCATTTCCATCGGCGGCAAAATAACCGGGGACGGTATAGACCGGGGCCCCCGACTGATGGGTGAAAGTGACGCTAAAACGGTAATCGGTAAATGGGTTGGGGTCGTGGTCGCCTTCGTTTGCGTAGGGTCCAGCCAGATCCAGGGTGATTTTGTGCCATTGCTTGAGTTCACCACCGATCTCGACCGATCCGTCCCCATCATCCCCGCGAGGCCGAACCAAAGCTTTTTCTCCCCGCAACCTTACACTCCCGATTTCTCCTTCCTTGTAGCCCTGGGGAATAGCGAAAGGCTGAGGTAGGTTGCCCTGCTTCAAACGCGCGGGAGGACCTTGATTTTCAGGTGTGTATTGGGGATTGGAGGTGAGCAGGATTCGGTCTAACTCTGTGCCATCTTCGCGCATGGACACGCTGATGATGTGTTGGCCCGGAGATGGAATGTCGAGATAGAGCTGACCGGGCACACCGACGTGAACCTCTGTCGTCCGTTGCCTACTGTCCCATTGCCACTCTTCTTTCTTTGTAGTTTGCCAGCGTTGGCCACTTTCGGGCCACTGCCCATTGAGGCCAAAATGCATGCCATTATCTTCGGTGCCGGTAGAGTATACCCGCGCCCACACATGGTAGCGTCCGGGATTGTTAAAATATACCTGGTAGGAGAGGATGGCAAATTTTCCCGGCTCGTTGGAAAAATTTTCCCCCCTGATCAGTTCCTCATTATGGGTCCAACGGCTGTCGGGCAGTATCTCCAGGTATGCGCCGCCGCTCGCTCCCATGACGTGAGGACCATCGGGGTCGGGTTTCAGTCTGGCAACTCGAGAACCGGTGGATAAATGCCATGCTCGAATGTCAGAGTTTTCCTGTTTAAAGAAATGCTCGGCTTCAAAAGCGACAAGGCCATCGATTTCTTCAAAAACGATGGCATCGCTGACGATGGGATCGGCGGTGGAAGATTGAGCCGCGTCAATCGGAAGAACGAGGAGGAACAGCCAACTAAAGAAGCTGTTGGATATGGATTGAGTCATATTATTGGGAATAGGGGATTATCTTATCGTTTAGCTGGCTCCTTTGCCCCATCATAGAGCAATAGATCTTTTATTTCAAGAGGCGTTGAAGTCTTGTTTCCGCCTTCGTTGGCTCCTATGATCCACCAATAAATCATGCCCGCATCGGAGCAATCGAATTTGTTCTCCTGGAAGGAAACCACACCGTCCCCTTCAGCATAGTCAAGATTTTCCCAGATCCAGGCGATCCCAGGTTCGCTATGTCCCATGGCCCAATCCCATTGATCGACAATAGCTTGCAGACCCACGTTTTGGTCGCCGATTTGATGCTCGGTGATTCCGAATATGAGGATTTCCGCCCAAGTGAAGAAATTTCTGCTATTGTCATTGGCTGGATGGTGAGAAACCACGTGGATATACCGAAGTTTCGAGGCATTGCCCGCCTGAAGGGCGAAGCCGATGAAGTCTGGTTCGCTCGCTTCAAAAATCCATAGCGGAATCTCTCCCAACAGCACCCAACTGGCCGGAACTCCGTGTAGCGCGCGTAACCTAATTTCCAACGCCTGGGAGGTGGCGGATCTTTCCAGCATTTTCTATAAAATTTGCCGGTCAGTCGATCACCTTGGGGTGAGTCTCAATATGTATCACATGCAACTGCCGAGTACCATCTTTCGTCCAACCAGGGACTAATAGGGCGTCGCTTTCACGATTCCAACGAGGTGAAGGATCCGTCCTCAAATCCCCTTTGGTATAGGGGCCGCGGTCAAAGGGATCTGACCGAGCAAAAGTCCCATCCAAAAGATCCATCACCACGTAACTGATTGTTTGTCGATCTTCACTCGAGTACCCATTGACGAACCAGCGGCCATCAGGAGACAGAGCAATATCTCCCTCAGGAACAGGGAAAATAGCCGAGTTCCCCAAGGCGCGAGTTAAAATAATTTTCTGACTTAATACATCATAAACGACCTGGCGCCCTTCATGTGCGCCAATCATCAGCGATCCTTCAGCCCATTCCGGATGCCCGCCGATTGAGGTCGTGTGCAGTGTCAGTTCCGAGCCATTGGTTTTAATCGAACAAGGAGCGTTCAACCAAAGCGATCGCGTACCCACCCTGCCCCTTACAAAGAAGTAGATCCGTTCATTGTCGCGGCTTATCAGGGTATGGTTAAGGTAAAGAGAAGCCTCGCTGAGATCTAGAGACACAGTACTCCGCTCAGATGGTTGCGCGGGTGTCCATCGCTTACCAATCAACTCCCAAGCTGGAGCTGATTGCAGCAGGCTTAACAGTTCCTTGAAGGACACAATCAATCGAACTTCTTCCGATTCAACATTGATGATGAATATGCCGTCGTTCTCAGGAGCGCGGACTCCATCAGTCTCATCCATAGCTCCGGCATAACCCGTCACAGGTCGCAATCGCGCTAATCGCCCATAGTTGATGGCGGCAAAGAAACCACCTTTCGGAGCAACTCCCGAGTTTCCTATGGATCCTCCTTGATATCGATATTCCTTTACCCGGTCCCTCTGCTTTATGTCATAAAGTACTGTAAACACGCGTCCATCCTTGGGATCTCGATCATTAAAGAAAAACTGGGATTCCGGCTGCAACGGATTCCAATAAAGCATAGATCCCTGTTGCAGGTTCCAACCGCGGGTTAGATCAAGGATTATGGTTTTGTTTTGGTTCTGCATATCCACTAAAACCACCTCGGCTGCATCTTCAGCCCCCGGAAGACGATTGTGAAAATCCGTCCTCAATGCCACTACATAACGACTGCTGGCATTCCAGGGAACGGTAAGTGACTGACCAATGTATCCAAAAAGATGATGAGAAGGCCCAGAGGTTAATCTTTGGACTTTTAAGGAAAAGGAAGCCGGATTATCCGAGCCATGCCCTTTCCCAAAACCCAGAATGCACCATCCGACAAGCAGGACTCTGATCATTCGTAGTAAATTACAGCGCATGCGCCCACAGTCCAATCCCACTATTCAGGTTTTCTATAGTCAAATTCACAACCCGGTTGGGGCTCGATTTTTTCAATCCGCATATCCAGGTGGCGCTTCGCCGACCCTGGGCTATTATCTTTAACCTCGTTGGGGTATTGGAAGATATCAGAGGTTTGTTTTTGGGCGCGGAAGGCAGGGTGGGAGATTCTGGGCAAGGGGACGCAACCGTGCGAATTACGGGGACAGGAATGTCCCCGCGCCTTTTTTGCGGCCAAATGATTAAGAAGAATTGGATATTTTCTGGTTGTGGAACGGTTGCCGCGCGATCGCGGGATAAACCCGCTCCTACATGGGGACACCCCATACCCCGTTTAGGGGGCAAGATGCCCGCGCGCCGTGAGCACAGCATTTCTAAGGCGACCCTCCATCGTTGGCGCCGCAAGTGCTAGTCTTGAATACTACTTAAAATGAGAAAGTGTTCGAAATCCACCAGAACTGTTCGTTGGGGATCCGGATCACCGCTACTTGGCCGTCGGGATTGATCTTGAAGGGAATATCGTCGTCATCCCCGATGGCGTTGCGCAGGTTTACCTGAATTCTCCAATTGATCGAGTCGCTCAACATGCGGTTATAGGAAAACCATACATCACCATTCAACTCACTCGGAGCAAAATAAGGTGTGTTCAAGTCCGGGAATACGGAGCCATCATCAGGAGAGACCAACTGTCCATATCCAACTGCGGCCTCGTCCTGCCAGCGAATAGCGCCGCCCACCGAAAAGCCTTTGAAAGAAGAAGCTTCGTCAAAGGTATAATTGGTAATAAGGTTGGCCCGCCATTTCCTCTGTTCGAGCGATTTGGTTCCATCTTTGGCCAACACGGAATTCAGGGGCGCCAGGACGCTTTCGGACCAGCGACGGCCGTAGGTGGTGATTTCTCCAATAACGGGAGAATCGCTCAGCAGCCAAAGTCCACTTGCGTCTATCCGCTCCTGCATCATGTCGGCCAAGCGCTTGTATCGGATTGCCGAATCGCTTTGTGTCGTTACCTGTTTGCCGATGTTCAGCATGAGACGCCAATTGGGAGACAATTGCCCGACCAGATCCAATTCGAATCCCTCTGCCAGCAATCCCGCCGTGGCTATCTGTGACGGAATACCTTCCCTCTGTAATTCCAGAGTCCCATCAAAGTCTACGACCTGGAAATTTTCCTGCGCCTGGATTTCCGCCGGAACGAATCCCAGCAGAGTGCTATACAAGTCCTCATAGGAATTGATGCCAGGGATTACATCCCCGGTCACCTGCGTCATAAAAGCCTTGGCCTCATCCCAGGACATGCCTTCATTTTGGGGTTGAATATACCCCCGATTAATCCAGGCAGCGACCAGTCCTACGGCTCGGGACACATCGAGACCGGCATCTGCGTCATTGAGGGTGGTTTCGAACCAATTGAACCGAGCAATGATTTTGTCGCTCAATTCCACGCTGAAACCATATTCCTCGGTCTTTCCAGTGGGAGGTTCGATCACATCTCCGAAAGCAGAACGCCGCAGACCGGCAGGATTGAAATTCTCCGATTGCCCGAAGTGCAGGCTCAGACCGGAGCTTCCCGGTATCCATTTATCGGGTATGTGGAGAACGACGCTAGAGGTAAAGGTATCCCCCTTTGACACGGCGCTGGGATCATCCTGCAGCATGAAGTTCTCCTCCTTCAAAGCGCCCTCCGCATTCCTGCGATTGCGGTTGCCGGTCAGACTCTGTACCTGATCTTGAGTCAACCATTCGTAGGTAGTCGATTCATCGTTGCGCCATCCGAACAAGGTGACCAAATGATCGTCCAGGAATCGGCTTTGAGCGGTCAGGGCGCGGGAGTCGATTTCCCGTCCTACGAGATCGCCGCCGTTCAGCATGGATTCCACTGCAAAGGTGGCAGACTTAAATACATTGTCCGTTCGGTCCTGATACCAGAGGGTGAATTCATCGCCCGCTTCCGGAGCGTCTATGTTCATTTGTTGAATTCGCACGTCTTGCGGTCCATTGGTGTTTCTAAGGTCGTCCGAGACGTAAACAAATCCCTGGACGCGGCGTCCCCAGCCCCCTTGCCGGCCCCCAAAGGCTTGGGTGCGCATATTCACCGTGTCGCTGACCCAAGTGCTGGACATTCTTCGATTCTCGATGGAAAATTCCTGGCTGCTCATGAATCCGGTAAAGGTATGATGGCCCAGCCATTGGCCGAGGTTTTCACTATGCCGGGTCAAGTCCAATTCCCAAAAGGCAGTGGCCCTGACGGCTTCTCGGTCCACATCCCGGAGGTTGAAATCCCCCAAACGATCGAGACGAACCACAGCTCTACCCACATTGGGATTGGGGTCCCCGTTGCCATGAAACTCCGAAATATCGATGGCGATGTCCTTATTGCCAAATACCGCGGCCACCTCACTGTTGACGATCAAGCGTGAATACCGGGACCACTCCTGGCGGTCGAAAGCAAGCTCGATACCCGCGCTCTGATCGTCGAAAAATAATTGTTCCAGTGTGGCGTTGTAGGCGTTGAAGTCCTGCTCAACCCGGTCCAAATTCCCGGAAAACAGCTTATTGCGGTAATCGAATACGTTGCGGTCATTTATGGAAGGCGTAACGAATCCAGCCGAATACCTTTCCAATTCGGGGCTCCGGGTGAAGAAAATATCAAAATTTTCGTTGCTGGGCTGCAACCTCACCCGTCCCTGAAACCCATGGGCGTTGGGGAACTGGGCAGAAAACCCTGGGGTGGGACCTTGGTTCGCATCTCCATAAACCAGGGCGGCCTGAATGAAGTTGGGAATATCTGCCACCGTCAGCATATCGGGTACCGATGTATCAACCAGGGTGTTGGCCGTAAATCTGGGAACAAAGTTCGGTGGCAACAAACGATCGAAAACGGCTACGCCGGTGTATCTTTCGTAATCGACCTTAACACCATCCCACCAAGTATGATAAATATTATTGGGTGGCAGAACATTGGGCGGATTCGAATTGATGGCGCCGTGTTCGAGGTGGCCCTTGAGGATGGTAGGGCCAATATAGGGGCTGTCGGCGTTTTCCAGTAAAACCGCCCGCAACGCGGCATATATCCTGTTGTCGCGTTTAAAAGCGGGATCTTGCTGATACAACGTATCGTCGTTCAAGGCGGCAATGCGCAGAGCAACCCTGTCTTTCACCAGGACGCGATTGATGTCCAGTGACTCGCGGTGCGTTCGGTTTTTCCCCAGGCGAATTTGAATTTCCCCAAAATCATCTCCGAGATTGGCAGTGTTCAGGGTATTGTTGAGGATGCCGCCAGGGGTGCCTACACCGAAGAGGATGGCGTTGGGCCCACGGTTAATGGTCGCCCTCGATGAGTTGTAACTGTCAAAAGGTATTTCCGTCAGGTAAAAATCCCGCGTCAGGGTTGCTACACCCAAGCCGCGGATCCGCTGGTTTCCCTGGGGATTGACTCGGGTATTATCGGTGTCCGAACGCTGATTCCTGCGGTCAAAACCGGACCCCGCAAAATTACCGAAAACGCCTCCAACTTCCGTATTGAGTCCATAGGACAAGGCGGTGGCAGCGTCGGTAGCGCCGGTATCTTCAAAGAATTGCTCCGTCATTACGGAAATGGCGGACCCGACGTCGCGCAAAGGGGTTTTCAAACGGGAACCCGCCAGGGTGTTTGTGGCCTGATAACCCTCAATTTCATCGAATTCGACCGTGAAAGGGGACAATTCAAAAATTTCCTCTTCCTCTTCCTGTGCAACAAGCTGGCCTTGTTGACCAGCTATTCCGATGGTTAGTATGGCGGCGATTGTCGTTAACCAATTTTTGTTTTTGCGGTTCATTTTAGTCTATTGATTGAGGTTGGAGTATTTGTTAATGAAAATGCGTGGGTATCCCAATGGAAATTTTTAGAAAATCTGGTCTGGTAAAGTTTAGATGTCAAGGCTCCGAAAAGGCGAAAAAAGGAACCGGGCGCTCATGACCGAAGCCAAACAGGTGCAAAATGGTGGCTGTATTTCGAAAATCCGACAGACAATATCGACGCGGAGGTCTGGGATATCGATCTGACAATCTCCCTTGATAAGGATAATTTTTTGTAACTACTCAGGACCTCATTGAGGATTCGTATCCAGAGTCTACCTGCGCCGAGTTGGTTGCGATGACTTTTGAATACCCACGGTCGGCGGGTATTTTTTCGGAACGCTGTTCTTAAGTCCTCAAAAAATGGGAGTTCTTACCTATTGAATGATAAAGATTCAAAAGCGGCGCTGCGAAGACGCAGTCCCTCTACCAATAAATTCAAGCGTGGTAGGGCAAGAGCATCCCTGCTCTGCCGTTCGTCGTTGTCAGCCAAAAAACCATCTGAGTAGTTACAATTTTTTCAGATGAAACTCCTCGTCCGTTTTCACTGGTGAGGGGCTGGGAAAGCGCCAAGGATATCGAAGCCCTCAAACAGGCCACCGTTTCGATGGGAATAGCGCATAAAGTAATACTGAAATCCCTGGTATTGGGAATAAATTGCGCAGCGCTATCCGCTCCCATGGCGGAGTCCCTCCCAACAGCGCCCAACTGGCTGGAACTCGATTTTACAGATCCAGGTACCATCTCCACCAATGCGGCTGCAACCCATACCTTCTCCGTTCCTTTTAATTACGTCCCGGGAGCAACTTTACTTCAAGTGGATCTGAGAGCCGAATCCTCCACTGGAGAGGCCTCAGACTTGCTCAACGCAAACGGGAACGGTCTGGCCGTGGCTGGAGGGGATAACACCCGCTTCGATACAGGTGAGAAATTGCAGTTCACCTTTACCTTGAAAGACAATGAGGGGAACGCGGTTTCCGGTTACGGTATCAGGATCTATCAAGTCGGCTATTCACACATGGCACATAGCACGGGGAAGTCGATCGATTTTTCGGGAGGGAACGGCAATATCCAGGTAACCACTTCGGGCCTCGCCGAGGCCCTGACCTCGCTCGAGTCCCCCTACCCTCTCCACCGGCATCAGGAGCTGGTTCTCACCAGTCAAGGATCCGATGAGCCGTTCCAACTTCGATCTCTGGGACTGACGGTGGTACCGCATCTGGTTCCGGACGCCACCGAGCCTTCCGATAGGTTCATTTATGAAGGCCTGGAATTCTCATCCAGGGGAGCCTTGGTAAATGCGGACAATACCCAGACCGTGCGCACTTCCAGCGCTACCGGTTCCTTCTGGGGAGGTTACAATGCAGGTTCGGGATCGATCCAGGCGGAATCCAACCAATTGAACGTCCCATCTTCAGCGAATTTGGTGGGCTCTTACGCCTATTCCATCTTTTCCAGCGAAACCGCCTCCATTGATTTGTCCGGCCACGAAGCGACTTTCAAGATTCAAGCTACCCGTGTTTCCAATAATCAGAAACTGCGTTGGATGGTGCGCAATGGAGCGGGCCACTGGTTTCTTTCGGATGAAACCTGGGAGCCGACTTTGACCACCTACAACGATGAGCGACACCTGACCGCCTTTCCCGTTTCCCGGAACGCCTGGCAGGCAATCGAAAACAACACCGCCATAAACCAACTCGGAAACAGGTCGGTTCCCCTGGCCCTCGGAGCGAATGCCACCCCTGACCTGTCGCAGGTCACCGGATTCGGGATATACATATCCGGAAGCGATGGTAATGCGCCTCTCACCATTAATGGATTCCGGCTGAGCGAATATGAAGCATTGATCTACTACCACCCGGGCAAGGCTTCCCATTGGTTTAACGGTCCAAACAACCTGCGAGTAGGCATGTCCGACATGTCCGGCGCCAGCTTCAATGAGATGTACTGGAATACCCCCCGGAACGCCATTGCCGCCATGAACGGACGGCAGTGCCAGTACGCATTCCGGTCCTTCTACCATGACGGCAAATGGAACCCCACCCAAGCCGGTCACGATGAGTTTTACGGCATGCCCACGCCCATCGCCACGACGGATTCCAGTGTGGGCGGCGGACTACGTTACGAATGGGGTCCGACGCCTATCGCCAATTGGCATGGAGACGGGCAGTTTGACGTAGCAGAAAACGAGGATTTGACCCAGGGACATCCTTACCGCGATCGGGCGGGTTGGGAAGATCGGCATTTCCAGGACGACGATGGCTTGGAGGAAAGCAACTTGACCCAGGCTATCGAAGTGATCTCGGATTTCGACCAGGGCGGATTCGTCGAAGATGTTTCCTCCTTGACCGCCGAACCGGTTCTGGCCTTGCGAATCAATCTTTACCAGGACTTTGCCCGCCTCGGTCACAATACCTTGCAGTTCAATGAAAACGCCATAGCTTATGACCGCCAACGAACTCCGGAGAGCGCGCATAACCTAATTTCCGGCGCCTGGGCGGTAGCGGATCTTTCCAGCATTTTACCTGGCTCCCAGCCATCGACCGCCACCGACATGACCCGCATCCCCTACCGCTGGGCGGACCGGCTGGATGTGCTGGAAGCAAATTTTCGTTACTTATGGAATTATAACCCTGATAGCGGGACCTGGACCATCCATGACTTGGTCGTAAACGGAGGAGAAAGCGTGGAAGCGCCATCCAATTCTCCCTTCAGCATCGTTGCCGACAGCGGAGATCCCAACGACGCCGACAACTGCCAAGCCGTGGCTCTCTACTTCCCCCCATGGTCCGAGCTGAATCAGTATCCGATTGTTGGAATCGATAGAAAAACCGGGACAAGGGTTTACCGCGAAAACCGTGTCCTGTCCACTACCGCAAGCGCCGCTCAAGCTACCAAAGGCGGTTGGAGGGGACCGGAGAATGATATCTCCAGTGAATTTACCAAACGCATTATCGGCGTTGATTACGTCGGCATCCTAAGCCCGGACCACACGCCCGAGGGCGTATACGAACGGCTCCGACAGGAAATCTTCTGGATCTTCGGAACCCCGGAGGATCTGGTAAACAGCATTCCGGATATCGAATCTCATTTCACCCGTCTGCCCATGGCTTTGCCCGGACCCGCCCACCTCAAGGCCATGCCTGGAAGCAATGGTTTCACCAATGGCTCCGTGGACGTGCCAGCCAATCAGGGACTCAGATGGTGGCCGGCTATTGGAGCGGAATCCTATCATGTCTATCTCGGCACAGATCAAACCGTTGTCGCTTCGGCCAATACCGGATCGGATAGTTTCCTGGGCACAACGACTACGAACAGATTTCCGGACGTAACTCTGGAATCCCATACTACCTACTTTTGGCGAGTCGACACCCTCAACGCCGCCGGCCTTACCGTGGGGGACGTATGGAAATTTACCACTTCGGAAGCCGTATTCTACGATCCGGAGATATCGCTGACTTTCAACCTGGGAGATGGGGCGCGGTCAGAAGGCATCGGAACCCCCTCCAACACGATCATCATGGACAATGTGCTCATCGGCAATGGCCCTCATGAAGTGCACTTGACCATCACCGGTTATGCGGGAAACGCTGCGGCAAACATCCACAAAGTCCCGAATGGCATCACCGCTAACGGATTGGCCGTAGTTGCTGGAAACCCGCGGGACATCGAAGTGGGCGAAGGGTTGCGCTTCGACCTGGAAATGTTCCGGGCCGGAGAACCGGTTTCCAGCGCTGATTTTAAAGTGACGAACTTTACTTTTACCGGGAGAAGGGATAACAACCAGCGCGACTACTCCATCACATCCCCAACCGGTGAAACCCTGACTGAGGAAACCAACTTCGATCCGGATGACTATCAGGTCGATACCCCAAAACGGGCTTTCTCCCCCGGAACCGGGATCGATTTCAATTGGAACCGCATCGGAACCGGTGGAGCCATCATGGCCCTGGATACCCTCACCCTTCAAATCTCCAATGTAATTGATCAGGAAACCAAATTCACCTCCAACGGCACCCCTTACCGTTTTCTCGATCAATACTACCCCGGACTTGCAACCGATGCCGACTACACCGCAGCCGACCTGGCCGATAGCGATGGTGACGGCTATTCCGCCTGGGAGGAATACCTGGCCGGAACCAATCCGACCGATGCAAACTCCTCCCTCACCATCAGGCATATCGAAAAGAGTGGAAGACCCGGTCAACTATTATTGAGCTGGAGTAGCGTGAGCGGAAAAAGCTACAGCATCTACCTCAGCCACACCTTGACCGAGGCCGACTGGACCCTGGTGGATTCCGGTATCGTAGCATCCGCCACCGAAACTGAGAGAGTGGTAACCATCGACGGATATCCCCGTTTCCTCAGAATCGCCGTCGAGTAACCGGCCCCAAGGTGCCGGCTAGCCCGGATGTCTCACAAAGTTCGTAGCGAGCAAACGGAGACCGAGTGCTGGTGCGGGTTTCGCGCCGATTCGCGGGTGAAGCTGGGTCGACACCCCGCAAAAACGGCCTGCATCTGTGCGGAGCACGGGCAGGAAATCCAACGAAGTCCGCTCCAGTGCCGGTATTCCGGAGCGCAGTAGAAAATTTGTGAGACATCCGGGCCAGGTTAGCCATTCCCGTTTGACCCCTTCAGCCTATTCCAATTTATTTAGTTATGCGTTACCTGCAAATATTTCCGATTGTAATTCTCTGCTCCAATTTGATAAATGCCCAGGATCCCCTGGAATATCATTATCTCATCCCGAGTTTTCCGTCCAGGGATACCCGTCCCATTGATAAGAAACCACCCATTGAAGGATGGGCCAAGGAGCGGATCACTGAACATCTTGATAGAGGTGCCGTAGCTGTCCAACAAGATAAAGGAACTTACCTTAGCTGGCGTCTGCTAAACAGTGATCCGCCTGATGTGGCTTTTGATGTTTACCGCTCAGAAAACGGCGGGGAGTATCGTATGATCAATGGCCAGCCCATTGACCGGACCTGCGATTTTCTCGACAGGGGCATGAAGCTCCATGAGAATACCAACTACCAGGTAAAGGCGGTAACCGGAGGAAAAGAGACAAAACCATCTTCCGTTGAAAATCTGCCTGAGGGCTACCTGAGCATCCCACTGCAGGGAGAGTACAGTCCCGAAAAAATTGCAATAGCGGACTTAAACGGTGATGGTAAATTCGACTTTGTAATAAAGCAATCCGATGGTTCACTTGGGGGGGGAATAAGAGGAAATGTCAACCTGGGCCTGGATAAGGGAACAACCTATAAACTTGAAGCCTACCTTCATGACGGGACATTTCTCTGGAGGAAGGACATGGGACTGGGAATAGAACCCGGCACCTGGTATTCCCCCTATATCGTTTACGATTTTGATGGAGATGGCAAAGCAGAGCTTGCTGCAAAAACTGCGGGTGCGGATTTTAAAAGGGATGAGTCAGGGCGTGTGCTTTCCGGTTCCGAATACCTGACCATTTATGATGGCATGTCGGGCAAAGAGATGGTCAGGGCTGACTGGATTCCCCGTTCACCCCGGCTTGGCAATTACGGCAGGTTAAACCGCAACCAGATGGGTGTGGCCTATCTTGACGGGAAAACCCCTTTCCTATTAATTGAAAGGGGTACCTACAAGGCTATGTTCCTGGAGGCATATACCTACAGGAATAAGAAACTGAAAAAATACTGGCGTTGGGACGGGGATGAAGAGAATCCGGTTGTAAGGCACCAGGGAGCCCACAGCATGCAAAGTGCTGATGTTGATAATGATGGAAGGGAAGAGGTAGTCTTGGGATCGGTTATTATCGATGATACCGGTGATGCCCTCTGGTCAACCGGTTACGGGCATCCGGATAAATGTTTCGTGACCGACATCCTGCCCGAACGGCCGGGCATGGAAATTTTTTACAGCATTGAAGATACCCATGAGGATGGCAAAGGAGTCTGCCTGGTGGATGCGGCCAGCGGGGAAACAATATGGACAATCGGGCATAAAACCATCCATGTGGGAAGCGGGATGGTTGCGGATATTATGCCGGAACACGCCGGACTCGAATGTTTTGCCGGTGAGGCTGCGAAAGCAGGCTCAACCGATAGATACATGCTATCGGCTGAAGGCAAATACCTCGCTCGTAACCATGGGGTTCCACAGTTTGGCGGATGGGTGTTCTGGGATGCGGATCTGCTGAGAGAAACACTAATTTCCAATGGCGGAACGGACCGGAATACCGGGGGAAGTTCGGTTGCAAAATACGGTGGAAAAACCTACCCGCGGCAAATCGAAGGCAGGTTAAATACGGTTGCCGACCTCTTTGGAGACTGGAGAGAGGAAATGGTTATGGTCTTGCCAGGTGAAATGAGGATTTATACCACAAGCATTCATGCGGCTGACAGAAGAGTTACCCTGATCCAGGATCCTGTTTACAGGGCCACTGTTGCACATTTTTCAATGGGTTACCATCAGACTCCGATGACTGGCTATTATTTGGGAACAAATGATTCAAAAAATGAGAATTTTATTTCCAATGTAATTCCTGGTTCTATCAGGGATCGTAATCCAATCCTGCAATCCACAACAAGCCGATTCGATTGAGTCTTCCCATGCGGCTGATCAGATCATTGCGGATGCTAAAGATTTTCTTGACCGCCTGGCATGGAAACATATCTTTGATAAACGCGAAGAGCTCAAACAACTGTAACGAACTCAAAACTAACACCTGGATCTAATCTTAACCACCCGAAGCAATGAACTCACCCAAGATACGAAATAAGTTATTCCGACGAGTATTAATACTGGTCTCTTCCTTGATCGTTTGTGCTCCTCTATGGGCGCAAAATAACGAAGACGAAGAAGAAATCTACGAACTCTCACCCTTTGAAATCGATGCTTCCAATGACATAGGCTACTATGCGGAAAACACCTTGGCTGGTAGTCGTTTGCGCACCAACCTCGCCGATTTAGCCGCCTCCATCAGTGTGATTACCATGGAACAGATGGAAGACACCGCCTCTGTCGATATCAACGACGTGTTCCGCTACGAGGCAAATACGGAGGGGGCCGACACTTACACGGAAGGCGTAAATGCGAACCGTAACGATGGCTTATTGGATACCAACGCTGGGGGTATGCAAGGTTTGCAGCCCCACGGGCACACCACTGCCAACCGAATTCGTGGCATTGGCAGACCCGGCACAACCATTAATTACTACCAGGCTCTTTCTACAATCCCCTTTGATAGCTATAACACTGGAAGAGTCGAAATTTCCCGGGGTCCGAACTCCTTGCTTTTCGGCTTGGGTAATCCGGCCGGAATCGTCAATCAGTCAACAGCGCAGGCCATTATCGATTCTGACAGCGCCCGAGTTTCAGCTCGCTTCGATGATCGAGGTTCTTTTCGCGGCAACGTCCGCTTTAACAAATCATTGATTGAAGGCAGATTAGCCTTGATGGGAGCTATCCTGAAAGATGAACGAGCTTTCGTGCGGAAGCCCTCTTATGACAATACGGAAAGAGCCTATGGCACCATCACCGTTAAGCCTTTCGAAAAAACCATCTTTCGTGCCAGCGTCGAAGACTATAGTAATGATCATCGCCGCCCCAATACTATTTCGCCCGAGGATTCGGTGAGCGAATGGCGTAGTGGCGGTCGCTGGACCTATAATCCGGTTACCGGTTTCCTCACCAGTATGGATAGCGGCGAGGTAAAAGGACCCCTTTCCATGAATAATAGAGGTCCGCGTATCGATGAAACGCGGGCTTACATCGAATCCTTGCCAGGATTCGATGCGGATCTCTGGAACGGAAACAAACGACAATATAACGGGGTAAATATCTTTGGAAGCGGAGCGGTGTTAACTCCGAATTCAATCCTCTACGCACCCGGCTTGGCACTGGGTGGCCATACCGGAACGCGAGGGAACGCTCGCCCAATTTTCAGGATCGTTGATGGGCAGGTCCACGACTACACCTACTGGAGAGGAATGGGACAGGGGAACTATCGCCTGGGCTTTGGCACTCCTACCAACCCTGCGGGCAACGCACCGAGAGTACTTTCCGGAGCTAACAATCTTCCGCTATCTGCTATTTACGAAATTCCGACATCCTGGTCCGCTTACGATACCAGTTGGAGCAACTCACATTTTCATTCCAAGGAAAACGCCGGCGTCGCGAATTATATCTACCCCGGCGTGACTGATAAATCCATTTACGACTGGGAGAAAATCAACACGCTCCAGATGAACTTTGGTGAGAAAAGGAACATCACTACCAATCTGGAATTAGAGCAGGAGATCTTGCCGGATCTCAATCTAAGCCTGGGATACTTCGAACAGGATTACGATGGGTTTACGAGTTACACCATATCCCAGCTCAATACAGCGACCATCTATGTGGATACCATGACGCACAGACCCGATGGCAGGGAGAACGAACTCTTCGGTCTTCCCTTCATGATGAGTTCGACTGCACCCGACCAATTCCATTACGAGACAATAAACGAAACCGCCCGCGCCATGTTGGCCTGGACACCGGATTTCACGGACAACGATGGCTGGCTCAAATGGCTGGGACGTCACCAGGCAATCGGCTTGGCTTCCAATTATAGCACCTTGGATTCCAGGTGGCGCAAACGCTGGTACATCACCGATAGTGACGAAGGCATAAACAAGGTGAACATATTTATGCGGAATCCCAATGTGCCGGGTTACAGCTTGCTGAATCGAAGCGTAAGGCGTAATTATTATTTGGCCAGCCCGGGCGATCCACAAGACGGTACGGTTACTCAAAGCTCTGGCGAATGGAACCACTCAACTTACGAAGGCCAGATGCAGTATTTCAACTACGATGACAACGCCTGGAAAACTCAACGTTACCGTACGGGATACATCGACCACCCCGCACACACCCGTCGGGCTCAACGTGAGGTGGATTCCCTTAGTTTTGGTCTCACCAGTTACCTGTGGGATGAACGTCTCATAACAACCGTAGGTTGGCGCGAAGACGATTACCGCGCTCGGGAAACCACCTCCGGCCCCATCGTCGATCAGGACGACAATGTCATTGAGCCAGGTCTGTCTACTGCGGAACAGTGGGTGGATGGCTATTACGATACTGAAAGGGTCTTCGACCGCTGGAACCGCTGGGACGAACTCTCCGGCGAAACAAGCACTATGGGTGCGGTTCTTCGCCCATTCGACAACCGGGACGGCATTCAAAGTGAATTCCTCAGCAGCCTCGGTTTCAGTTATAACAGATCGGACAACTTTAATCCGCCCGGCGCTGCTCAAGTTGACCATTTTGGTCAGGCTCTGGGTAAACCGGAAGGCAACGGAGAGGATTACGGCATTCAGTTTTCTCTCATGGACAACAGGTTGTTTGCCCGTATAAACTGGTTTAAAGCAAGCAACGAGAATGAACGCGCCAACAGTGGTGTGACGCCCTCACGCGTATGGAATTTAATTGACCAAATCCAGTTCCGCAATTGGGCTCGCAGAATTGCGCTCATCAACTTTGGCTTTGATCCGACTTCTGAAACATTCTCTGCCGATATCAATGAGTTGACGGCCGCGCAAGAGGATCAGATCGAAGCAGACACGGCAGCCATCTATGGCCTTCCCTATAGTTACCACGATGATCTCCCAGGATCGGTCGCTTATACGCAAACGGCAGAAGCAAAGGGCATGGAAATACAAATCATGTACAATCCAACCAACAACTGGACGATCAAGTTTACGGGTGGTAAACAGGAAACCGTATTCGCCAACGCCTTTAAGGAGTATGACGAATGGATAGCCGTCCGTGGCGCGTATTGGGATAACGCCCGCGCGGCTAATTTCCTCAAGCCGGAGTACCAGCATTTTGCCACCCACACCACCTTTGCCGGCAGGGAAGTCAATATCACCGATTTCTGGAACTCTTACGGCTACACCTCGCAGATTACGGGTGAAGATCCGCGGCGACCTAATCAACAAGCCTATTGGGATGAAGTCATCGTTCCCCAAGTAACACTGGGTAAGGACATTGAAGGCCAGGTATCCAAAGGTCAGCGTAAATACCGCGCCTCACTCCTGACCAACTATCAGTTTCAAGAGGGTCGCCTGAAGGGCTTTTCTGTCGGTGGCAGCATGCGCTGGGAAGATAAAGCCATTGCCGGTTACTACGGCAATCCACTTCCTGGTTCAATTTCGGGCGATCTGGCGCTTTCAGATGTTGCTCGCCCTATCTACGATAGTGGCAATACCCGGATCGACCTTTGGGGCGCTTACTCCTGGCGCCTCAATAGCGGACAGAGAGTCAAGGTACAGTTGAATATCGTAGATGCTTTCGAAAATGGACGATTGCAAACCGTGGCATTCAATCTCAACGGGGATCCCTATGGTTACCGTATCCTGGATCCACGGCAGTTCATTCTAACCACCACGGTGGATTTTTAAAGTTCAGTTAAGTACGTAGTTGGTTCCATTAGAAACCTCCCTCCTGAAATGCGAGGGAGGTTTAAAAACATCTCGTTCCTCAAATTTCCCCGTACACCGGTGGTGTCCAATCCTTCGGTAGTTTGCCTTGGGGTTTTACGCCGAGGGAACCTTTAGGGATGGGATGGTCTTTGGGTGTTTGAAGTGGCAGATCGTCGGGCAGGTGCTTGATTTTGAAATCCATGTATTGAACGATCATTTCCGGACCCACGTGTACCTGGACAGCCAATACGCCATCTAAAGAGCGACCTTCCTCATCGAAATCCAATAGATCGGCGGTGGGATGATTATCGATCCAATGTTGGTGATGATTGCCTCGAACAAGAACGCGATAGTCATGCCACTCACCAGGAGTAAATTCTTTCACGGGCATGGTGCCCACGATCCAGGGTTGGCCTTCGGGATCGACAATGACTTTTTCGCCGGTGTGAGACAGAATCCGGCGACCCTTTTCTTCATAGAGCATGCCGTTGTAATTGGGATTATTCGCAACCACGTCGGCCTGGTAGCCGGTGACGACATCCAATCCAAGATCAGGAGCCATTTGACCGCGATACTGAATTCCACTGTTTCCTTCTGCAGAAATCTTTACCTTCACACGAAGGTCGAAATTGCGAACCGTCGAGCCTTTCCAACTTATGAAACGGTTCATTTTAAGAGAACCATCGGTGACACCGGTCATGACTTCGTCTTCTTCCGACCAGTAATCCGGATTACCATCCCAAGTTCGCAGTAGGTTTCCGGCCAGCAAATTGACAAACCCGTCAGGGCCCGGCTTCACAGTGACCGCGGCTGAAGCGACCGGATGCGGAACAGTGGAAGATGTGAAAGGGCCCTTCATCGGTTCCAGTGGTCCGCCGTAGCCATTGATCGTTTTGTCGGTCCGCTCACGAAAGTCCTCCAGGATTTTTTTAAACTTTTTATTGCCTACCAGATTCACCAATTCGTTGGGATCCTTTTTCAGATCGTGCAGAAACTCTTGGTTACCATGATCGAAGTAGCGCACGTACTTATACCGCTCCGTGCGAATACCTTCATAAGCCGGAATCCTGTGACGCACGGCAAAGTGTTCGTGGAAGGTTTCCGTTCGCCAGTCATTTGGTTTTCTTCCGGAAATAACAGGAGCCAAACTTCGCCCCTGATAGCGTTCGGGTATCGGCACACCGGCCCAATCGAGAAAGGTGGATGGCAGGTCCAAGTTGAGGGCCAAGGCGTCGGTCTTCTTGCCTTGATGCCGACGCGCCACCCGAGGATCCATGATGATCATCGGCACACCAATGGATTCTTCGTAGTGAGACCATTTGCCGGCGAAACCGCGGTTGCCCTTGTAGTAACCATTGTCAGCCGAATAAACGATGATGGTGTTGTCGGCCAATCCAGCTGCTTCCAAAGCCTCTACAAAACGACCGATGGCTCCATCGATACCGCTAACCATGCGATAATAGGCCTGAATATTGATCTGGTATTTTTCATCGGTATTCCAGCGCCAGAAATAGCGCTCACGATTGATGGTGGTTTTTAGAAAATCCGGCTGGCTATCGAAAATCTCTCGTGTGTCGAGGGGCTGTCGGTCGAAATCCACATCCTCATACATACCATCCACGGCGCGCGGCCAGGGGAAGTGTCCGATACCAGGACGCCGATCGCTGTCCTCTGCGTGACAGGCGTTGAACCACAGGTTCAGCGCAAATGGCTTGTCCTTGGGATGGTTCTTCAAAAATTCAATACCTCGATCCACAATGAGCTCGGTTTCATGCCGAAGCGAACCGTCGGGCAGTGTTTTGTAAAACGGATTGCGGGAAATAGCCTCAAACTCGTCGAAGTGATCCGCAGGCACGTAGCCCTTTGGCATCTTCGCATGCCATTTTCCAAAAAATCCGGTGCGATAACCACCATCCCTCAGGAGGTCGGAGAAAAGCGTCTCAACTGCTTCGGCCCGTGCCTGATCGTGATTACCCGGGACCCCATAACTACGACCGGTAAGGCCGGTAAGAATGTTCGTGCGGCTCACCCAACAAATCGCCTGGTTGACAAAGGCATTTTGAAACAGCGTGCCACGCCCCGCCAATCGATCGATATGCGGCGTCTGAACAATTGGATTTCCATAACAAGCCAAAGAGTTTGAGGTCTGATCATCCGCGAAAAAGAAAACGATGTTAGGGGGTCGTTCTTCGGCGGCGAATAGTCCGTTTGCGAAAAGGGCGAACGAGAGGATGAGGTACTTATTTTTCATAGTAATAGAGTAGAAAAAAGCTACCTTATAGAAACTGGCCAATAAGGCGAATCAGTTCTACAATTTTCAAGGTAAAGATTTATTTGCTTAACAATATCAGGATTGTCCTTAGCTACATTGTTTTCCTCACCAATATCTTTCGATAAATCATAGAGCTCCAATTTGAAATTATGTACTACGGCTTTCCATTTACCGTACCTGACTGCCTGTCCGAAACCCTTGTAATCAAATTCCCAATATAAGTATCGGTCTTCAGGTTTTTCGTCTTCCAGTAAAGCAGGGTAAAAGCTAATCCCATCGGTTTGCTTATCTGGTTTATGCCCGGCGATATCGGCAAATGTGGCCATCACATCGGCAAAATAGTATGCCGTTTTGTTGACCGAGCCAGCACTGATCAGTTGAGGTGACCAGGCTACCATCGGAACACGAATTCCTCCTTCATGCAGGTCGGCTTTGTACCCTTTTAATTCGCCGTTTGAATTAAAGAAGTTGGCCACATCAACATAGGTCTGTTCTCTATTTGAGCGAGGGCCGTTGTCCGATGTGAAAATTAAAATGGTATTATCGGCCAAGCCTTCCTTTAATAGATGTTTTTTAATCTCACCAACCGATTTGTCCACTTCATGTACCATGGTAGCATATTTTTTATTGTTCTCGCTCCATTGCTTATCCGCATAAGTATCGTCTCCGGAATCGATTAAGGGTGAGTGGGGATCTGTGAGACAAAGGAACAGCACGAAGGGTTGGCCGCTGTCTTTGTTTCTATTAATAAAATCTATGGCATACTGCGTATATAGTTGCGTGTGGTACAACTCTTTTTTGCCCCCACTATTCTTCTCTATGGCTTCAACCTGGCCATTTGCGTAGATCATATCTGGCCACCGGCTGTGCCATCGTCTGAATGAAATACTCAAAGGCCAGCCATGGAATTCGTCAAAGCCTCGTTGCAGGGGCGTCGCCGAAATATCGTATCCTCCAAGATGCCATTTACCCACCAGGCCTGTTTTGTACCCAGCATCCTGCATCATTTTGCCAACCGTGTAGGTGTCATCTTTTAATTTAGTTCTGTAAATAACGCGCTCTCCTTTTTTTCCCGGATCGCCTCCCACAAAAGTCGAATTCCCACGAATTATTGTGTGACCGGTATGAAGGCCTGTCATTAAAACACACCGAGAGGGACTGCATACAGTGGACCCGGCATAGAAATCAGTGAAGGTCATTCCTTCTGCAGCCAATTGATCGATTGCCGGTGTTTTTATGAGTTCTTGTCCGTAAACTCCAACATCGGCATATCCCAAATCATCTGCCAAAATGAAAATTATATTGGGCTGTGTTTTAACTCCCTGAGCTTTTGTTTGCCATCCAATGCTTAGCAACAGGATGAATAGTATTATGGAATTTTTCATTGGTTGAAGATTAATCAGTGAATGAAGGATATGTAGGCAATTACGACCTGAAGATGCTAAGGCAGTCGTCTTTCCGTCGAGGGATGATATCGAACCAAATGTCCTGTTAGCGGCGAATCCTGGGGAATGCAGACACGAAAACGCCAGGGACCCAAAGCCCAAAGCGGTCCGTTGCAGGGAATCACGGCAATTGAAGACCGGAGCGGCAACATGCCGGCAAGGAAACTGGAGGGAACGTTGTTAATGTGACTTTTTCAGGTTCGACTAGATACGAAAGAGAATGCTTTCCCGTCCAACAAACCTGGTGCAAGCCATAAATCCCAATGCAGCGAGAACCGTTAGCGATACATAAACAATCGCGGTCGGGCCCCAATCCACATTTCCGGAAAAGATTGCCTTGCTGGCCAGGGAAATATTCAGGATAGGCACAAGAGCCGTTACATAGGTGAGCTTGACCCAAGGCATCATGCCAAAAATGAGTGGAAAAAGAATGGCTGCCATCAAAGGGGAAATAATGCTCTGAGCTTCCTTGAAACTTTTGGCAAAAAAGGAAAGAGCCAGGAGAAAAGAGGCAAAGAAAATGGTCAGAAGCAGGAGCAATGAGAAAAACAGGACAATATTCATGGGCTGCAGCATCGGGCCAATGGAGGAGGGGAAGTCACCCATCATGGAACCCATGGAAAACAAGGCTATGGCCATGCTGGTCAGCGACAAACTCGCGGCGAACAACCCGGAGCATATGGTGACCAACATTTTTCCCATGAGAATCTGAATGAGCGGCGCGGAGGATGTGAGCAATGTTTCCAGAGTCCCCCGCTCTTTTTCACCGGCGCCCAAATCAATCGCGGGGTACATGGCTCCGGTGAAGGCCAGGATTATGAAGATGTATGGAATAAATCCACCAATAGCCTCTCCTATTTGCTCCTGTTGCGTGGCGCTGTCCTCAAATTTCACATCTACCGGATTAATGAAATCCAAAGTGTATCCAAGGCCGCGTATTCGGGATTCCCTGACTTCCCTTCTGTAGTCATCCACAACGTTCATGATACGCCCCCTAAGGATTCTCCCGTTACCTGTAGAATGGTAGTATAAGGTCATCTTTCCCGCACCTTTCGTAGAAAGCTGCTCGGCAAAATCGGATTGAAAGACAATTACGGCATCAACCTTGGAATTCTCCACCTCGTCCATTGGATCCACCCCGGATTCCAGCAGGCTCACTTCAAGTCCTTCCTTGGCTTTCAACTTATCGATGAGCGCATTGTCCGGCGCCGGTTGAACCAGGCCTATGCGAACAAGTTTTTCCTGGGCCTTCCTTACTTCCTTGATGGCAAAAAACCCTATGCCACCGAACAATACCGGAAAAAGAACCATGGGAATAATGATCATCGCAATAATTGCCCGCCTGTCACGAAGGGTATCGAGGCCTTCCTTTTTAAAAACTGACCAGACTATGTTCATTCCGCACCCTCCAGGATCGAAATAAAGGCGCCCTCAAGGGAATGCTGCCCGAATTTTGCTTTAAAATTCTCGAAGCTGTCATTGAAACACAGCTTGCCTTTGTGGATGATCCCCAGATCGTCGCTCAGCAAACTGACCTCACCCATGATGTGAGTAGAAAAAATTACCGTCTTCCCGGTATTGCGACACTCGCGGATCCATTCGGTAATGGTACGGGAGGTCAATACATCCAGGCCGTTGGTTGGCTCATCAAAAATTATGACTTCGGGATCGTGCATCAGGGTTCGGGCTATGGAGACCCTCTGTTTCTGCCCCGTGGATAACTTACCTACCCGGCGATCGGCAAACTCACCTATGGCCAAGCGGTCGATGAGCTCTCCCATTCTGGACTGGATAGTCTTCGGATCAACCATGTGCAGGGCTCCAAAATACTTGAGGGTCTCTCGCGGGGTCAGACGGTCGTAGAGCCCGGTGGACCCGGTCAGGAAACCTAATTTTGCCCGGGCTTGCCTCGCGTCTTTGCTGATATCGATGCCGGCAACCCTCACCATGCCTTCCGAAGGCTTGAGCATGCTGGCAATTATGCGGAGAGCCGTTGTCTTGCCGGCGCCGTTAGGTCCGATCAAGGTGTAAATACGACCGGGGCGGCAGGTAAAGGACACCTGATCGAGGGCCTTCAAGGAAATTTTGGGAGCAATGCCATAGACCTTGCGTTTCTTGGCCTCGGCTTTTTTGAAAATCTTGGAAATTCCTTTAAGTTCGATCATCGAGCAGCTTTGGACGTTTCTGCAGAGAGTTTATTTTCGAGGGGATTAGAAAGTGAATCTCGCAAAGCACGCCAAGAACGCCAAGAACGGAAAAGCATGGAGTTGTGTGTTTTCCTATTCTTCACAGTCCCTTCGCAGATTTTATTCCGTCACAACGTCCCACTTCCACCACCGAGCCCAAAAACGAAACATTCCTAATTCCTAATTCCCAATTGGCGCCAACGGCACCTGACTTTGTGCCTTTTGTGGCTGAAAATATCGCGGCGTAAAGCCGCTTCTTTGTCTAAGAATATTGGCTAAATATCCGTTCCCATCCGTGTAATCCGTGGTCAATTCCTCAGGTATTTTCGATCACGATCATGATTAAGATTCTAAGAAAACTCAGCATCTCTCTAATTCCTAATTCCTAATTCTTAATTCTTAATTGGCGCCTTCGGCGCCTTTTTCCCTCCTACAAAAACTTCAACTGGCTTTTTCCCGGTGGTATGAAATGGGTGGTACTCAGTTGGACAGGTTTTTTCCTGAACCCGGCTTTCAGGCAACCGAGCTGATAGAGATGCTTGAGTTCCTTGGCCCAAGGGCCATGCCCGCGGAAGCGTTCCCCAAACGTATTTGAATTCAATCGGCCGCCGTGAAAGCTTTTCAACCGGTCGAGAATGCGGTCTTTCTTTCCGGGAATTTCGCGTTCCAACCATTCCTGAAACACCTCGGCGGTGGCTCCCGGCAGACGCAGTGGAACATAGTTGACTCCCCTTGCGCCCGCCTCTTGAGCCGCCTGGATGATGGCAGGCAATTCCGTATCGTTGAGTCCCAGGATCATCGGGCCGGCCATCACCCCGGCGGGTATACCCGCAACGTTCAGCTTCTTTACGGCTTCCAGTCGTTTGCCGGGGGTGGAGGTGCGCGGCTCCATCTTCCGAGCCAGTTCCGGGTCGAGTGTGGTCACCGAAAGACTTACCTCAACACAGTCCCATTGGGCCAGCTCACGCAGCAGGTCCAAATCGCGTAGCACCCCGGCGTTCTTGGTGATGATCATGACCGGATGACGGCAGTGGGCCAACACTTCCAGGCATTGACGCGTAATCCGCAGCTTTTTCTCCAATGGTTGGTAGGGATCCGTGACTCCACTCATGGCGAGGGGCTTGGCTACCCATCCCGGTTTGGCCAGTTCGGCTTCCAGTAAACGGGCGGCCTCCCGCTTGACCAGTATGCGGCTTTCAAAATCCAGCCCCGCTGAATAACCCAGAAATTCATGGGTCGGACGGGCGTAACAATAGGCGCAACCGTGCTCGCAGCCCCGGTAGGGATTCAAGCTGACATCGAAGGGTATGTCGGGACTCTGATTGCGACTGACGATGCTGACGACATGGTCATCGATGACTGCCGTCTTAACGGAATCGCGCGCCCGATACTCCGCTTCATCGGGTTCATAATGGTGGGGTTCGAAACGGTTGGCCGGGTTGGAAGCCGCAGAGCGGCCTCGCAGAGATTTGGGAACCTTGGGCATACGGAATGTGATCATGCGTTCACTAACCGCAAGGTCAACTTTTTCTTTCATCCAGTCCCTATTTCTCCACTTAGACGATTGAGGATGGATGGACAGGATAGACAGGATAAGTAAAGCAAACCAGGCATTATGTACTGGAAAATTGTAGACCTCGACTGACGCCATATTACCTTTGAATCGGACATGAGAGAAACGCTTCTATCCGCTTTTTTTCTTTTCCCGACTTTGGTCTGTCAGGCCAACTTGCCCGACTACCGAGGGGATGTGACCGATGTGCGAATCCTGCGAAATGTTGAACAGCACCCGGACTCATGGAGAATCTGGCAACCCGTTATCCTACAGTGGAAGATGAAGCACTTGATCGTGGCTTTCGGAGCCATGACAAATGGGAAAAAGGACATGGGAGACATCTTTGCCATGATCTCCCGCAACGACGGGGACACCTGGGAGGAACCGGTGGTTATCTTTGACCACGATATCCGGCAGGGGGCGATCCAATTTGCCTATGCCAATCCGGTCCTTTTCAAACCGGATCAGCAGGAAGTTGTCTGGTGTTTTGCCATGCGCTGTTCAATCCATCAGGAAAACAGTGAGGAATCCCAGCTCGTAGCAGCCTACACCGCGGATGGAGGCCGTTCCTGGATTCCCGTGGAACTGGCCATGCATTACACGGGACCATTGATCACCAACGCGACTTTGGTCGAAACCCTTATCGGAGGTCGGAAACGTTACTTGCTCCCGGCCCATAGAAATACGCTGGCCTCCGATCCCCGAGGAAGCCGCGATCACTTTATCCTGAGCAGCAGCAGCTTGCTTGAATGGAAACTGGAAGCCTTCATACCTCAACCGGAGAAGGCGCGGGTATTTCTTCACGAAGGCAACATCGCACCCGGCGACAATTCGGGCGAACTGAAGATTGTCATGCGCACGGCTGATTACGATGATTCCAGTAAAACCACCAGTCCACCACGCGCCTATTCGAGCACGAGCCGGGATGGCGGTCGCACGTGGAGCGTTGCGGTTGAGGAACCCGAATTGCATAATGCCAAATCCAAAGGTTTTTTCGGGATGGCCTCAAATGGTACGCATATCTATGTCTATAACGATGGCCCCGCCCAGCGCGACAGAAGTTGGCCCGGATTTCCCCACGGCGGTCGGACTTCCCTGCGCTATAAAACCAAAGAACCCGGTGGCAATTGGAGCGAGCAAATGACTTTTTTTGACGCCGGGGTGAAAAATTCCTACCCCACCCTTTTCGAAGTGGCTCCCGGCGACTTTCGGGCCGTTTGGGATAACGGAACGCCCACGCGACCGCGGACCCGAATTCTGTTCGGCAAATTGAAACTGAAGCCGTGATCGTAATTTAATCACAAAATGCACAAAATTCACAAAAAATCATCTTTGGAGTCTTTGGCGATCATTCTTCACTTAACAGGCTCCACCGGCCCCCAACTTTGTGCCTTTGCGCCCTTGAGCCTTTTGACCTGCGCTACATTGCGAAGGACATTTTGCGCCTTTCCATGCGCAGCTCCTTTGTGCCTCTTGGCCTTATCTTTCTTCTTTCCTCTTGCCTCTTGCCTCTCAGCGCGAAGCGCAGCCGCTTCCCAATTTAATATTGTCCTGTTTCTGATCGACGACCTGGGATGGAAGGATATTGGCTGCAACGGAAGCACCTACTACCAGACACCGGCTATTGACCGACTTGCGAGCGAGGGTGTGCGCTTCTCCCAGGCCTATTCCGCATGCGGGGTTTGCACCCCCTCGCGAGCAGCCATCCTGACGGGACGTTATCCAGCCCGCATGCTGATGACCACTTGGACCCCGGACGGCCGATGGAATCCGCAAGCCCGCCTGCGCGGGGGCCGGTTTCTCCGCGACCTTCCACTCGAGGAGTTTACCATTGCGGAAGCACTGCGGGAAGCCGGCTACAAGACCATATCCATAGGCAAATGGCATTTGGGAGGACCGCCCTTCTCCATGCCCGAACACCATGGCTTTGACCGGAATATCGGCGGTTCAGCCCATGGCGCCCCGGGACAATATTTCTTCCCCTATGCTGGTAATTGGTCCATCCCGACGACCGGGGAAAGGTCCCGTTGGAACGTCTTGCCTGACGGCCAACCAGGAGAATATTTGACCGACCGCCTCACCGAGGAAGCCACCGCCTTCATCAGGGAAAACCAAAACCACCCCTTTTTCCTCTATTTTCCACACTATGGGGTCCATTCCCCGCTCCAAGCCAAGGAGGAAATGATCGAGAAATACCGAGCCATTCCCGAGAGCGATAGACAGGGAAACCCGGTCTATGCCGCCATGGTGGAGAGCATCGACGAGAGCGTGGCGAGGGTCATGGACACCTTGCGCGAACTGGATCTGGAGAAGCGCACAGCGGTCATATTTACCTCGGATAACGGCGGATTATGGAGGGCCACCGACCATTCTCCTTTGAGGGGTCACAAGGGAACTTATTGGGAAGGAGGCATCCGCGTGCCCCTGATCATCAAGTGGCCCGGGCACGCACGAGCCGGCAAAGTAGTCGATTCACCGGTAATTGGAATGGACCTCTACCCGACAATGCTCCAAATGGCCGGGTTGCCCCCCCGCCCCAACCAGCACCTGGACGGTATCAACCTGGCGCCACTTTTGCGGGATGCTGCCGAACTCCAACGCCAATCCCTCTTCTGGCATTTTCCGCACTACAACCGCCACCCGGAAACCATGCCGCAAGGAGTAATCAGGAAAGGATCATGGAAGCTTATCGAGAGCTTTGACCCACCCGGTCTGCAGCTTTACGATCTGGAGCAGGACCCCGGAGAAGCGAATAACCTGTCCGGGAAAAACAGCGAATTGGCCGCGAGTCTCCTGCAGGAACTGCAGGATTGGCGCCGGTCAGTCGACGCCGACATGATGACGCCCAACCCCGATTATATACCATCCCAGACCGGAAACACCAAAAAGAAGTAGGTTAAAATGAAGCGCATATTCTCCTGCTTTCTTTTCTTCGGTATCCTGCAACCGGTATGGGCTGAGCCGGCTGACTCACCCAAATTTAACATCCTGTTTATCGCAATTGACGACCTCAGAACCACCCTGGGGTGTTACGGCGACCCCATCGTCCAGTCTCCGCATATGGACAGCTTGGCCGCTACCGGCAGGCTATTCAACGGAGCCTATGCTCAACAGGCGGTCTGCGGACCGTCGAGAGCATCCTTGTTGACCGGCCGTTTGCCCGACAACACCCGGGTCTGGCACAACCGGAATTTTTTCCGCGATACCTTGCCGGAAATCGTCACCCTGCCCCAGTTATTTATGGAAAGCGGTTACACGACGGTCAACCTGGGAAAGATATTCAGCGGAGACCCACGTGAGGAGGATCCGAAATCCTGGTCGGTTCCCGCTATCCTGCGCCAGGCGGACTGGCACAATTATTTCTTCCCGGAAAACAGAAAATACCAGGGTAAGGGTCCATCCTACGAGATAGCGGATGTGCCGGATGACGGTTACTCGGATGGAAAGCTGGCAAACCTCGCCCTCCAGACGCTATCGGATCTACATGGCACGAGTAAACCCTTCTTCCTGGCTGTCGGTTTTTTCAAGCCGCATTTGCCTTTTTCTGCGCCAAAGAAATACTGGGACCTCTACGATCGATCCGCCTTCTCACTGGAAGATGAAATCTCCCAGGTGGCAGGCGCCCCGGAGGAAGCTTACCATACGCACAGGGAACTCGGGGGTTACGTCGACATGCCGCAAGACGAACGGCTGTCTTCAGAGCAAACCGCTATCCTGAGGCACGGTTACTACGCCTGTATCAGCTACATCGATACCCAGGTCGGTAAGCTGCTCGAAGCCCTGGAGCAGCTCGGTTTGGATGATACGACGATTATTGTCCTTTGGGGCGATCACGGCTTTGCCATCGGAGAAGCCAACCGATGGTGCAAGGGAACCAACTTTGAGCTCGATACCCGGGTGCCTCTGATTGTCCGCCTACCTGAAATGAAGCATGCGGGAGTGGCCACCAATTCATTGGTTGAGTTGGTCGACATCTATCCAACCCTGGCCGAATTGAATGGTTTGAAGCCCACCGGGCCATTGGACGGCCGGAGTTTCAGGCCCATCCTCGATGACCCTTCGGCAGCCGGTCGCAAATTTGTTCGCAGCCAGTTCGCCCGTCCTTTCAAGAAAACCGATCCTGAAATCATGGGTTACTCCATCCGAACTTCCAACCACCGCTATGGGCGCTGGATCGACTTCGAGAGCCGCCAAACCATCGCAGAGGAACTCTATGACTACGGGGACCCAGGTAGCGTCACCATCCGCCAAGCCTACCGGATCGAAAATACCAACGCGGTGTCGAATCCTGCCCTTTCCGGCGTTCTCAAGGAAATGCGCCAGCTATTGAACCAACAATTGAAATAAATGGGGATGACTGGATCGAATCGCTAAACCAAAGGGAAGTGTACGGATGCAAACTCAACTGAAAACGCCTTTTCTCAGGTCGCGCATCACCATCAACCCCGAATCCTTCAGGCCCAGCATGGGGCGCGCCCCCGAAATACGGCGTTTCCCGAAAAGCCCGCGATGCGTTTCGAATATCCCGTTTACGTAATCCTTCGAACCGAGAACCATGCCATCGGTAAAATAACGTACCCGCAGCCTCAGCACCTGTCCCAGCGGCAGAGTTCCATCCGCTTCCAACACTTTCCTGACCGCCTCGCGGTCCATCGCTTTCTGGCCTTCCCGCGATGTCGTCGCTCCCATCAGGAACAAAATCTTGCGATACTCCGACAAGGCAACCTTCCCGGCCTTCATGGCAAGCGCCCGGCCCAGCCCTCCTCGCGCTTCGATGTTCCCGGCCACCGCCTCGGAGTAGCCGCAGTAACGATAGTCCTTGGGATCCTCCACCAGGCTCGCCCGTACCGGGTTCAAGTCAATGTAAGCGGCCACCGCGCCCAAGCAACTCGCCGTATCCTCGATCAGCACGCTCTTGAACCGCTCCGCCCACAAGGTCCCGTAACGCCGGTGAGTGCGGTTATACCAGATGCTGAAGCGTTGCTTCAACTCTTTCATATACAACGATATATCCCCCATCCGGGCCAGAAGCTTCTCCCGTTCCGCCTGCGCATGCTCCCCGTCCTCCTTCAGAAGCGCTTCCAAGGCCTCCACCCGCCCCTTCTTCCGCCCGTACAATTCGGAAAACCGGGCCAATAATTCAGTGTCGTCGACCTGCTGTTTCTCCGGCACCCGTACCAGGACGTGGAAGTGATTGGTCATGATGCAATAGGTCAGAATTTCCACCCCGCAGAACCGGGCCATGTACCACATCTGCTTGCGCAACACTTCCTTGGCCCGATTATCCAACAGCATCGCGCCACCCACCACGCGGGTCACGCAGTGATAAACCGCACTCTGCCCCTTCACTTTCAACCTGGACGTTCTCATGCCCCCCACTCTGCCCATTCCTAATCCCAGGTCAACAATATTATTAGCCTGTCCCTTTTAATACGATCTCCGTTCGTTCGCTAAGAATTTGGGGGATGTCGCATTCACTCGGTAAGTGAGAAATGGCCCCTAAACGTTCTCGACCCTGGTATATTTCTTTACCCAGTCCGGGTCGATATCCACACCGATTCCCGGTCCGGTGGGGACTTTGATTTTTCCATCCTTGAGGCGCAGAGACGATGTCTTGCATTCGATGGGCAGATCTTCGTAACCCTTGAACTCGATGTGGTCTCCGGCGTTGGGCATGAGCGATACCAGGTGCAACATGTAGATGTATCCGAATCCTCCGGACAGGTGTGGGATACACTTCTTGCCCAGGACCTCTCCCATCCGGGCCGCTTTTAGGGAGCGTATCAATCCTCCGAAGTAGAAGTGGTCGGGCTGCACCACGTCGAGGCCGTCATTTGCCAGCAGCCAGCGGAAGGAATACATGCTGTGTTGCTGCTCCCCTCCCGCGATGGGAATGGAGAGGGCATCCGCCACTTCCTTGGTGCCGTCCAGCCAGTCGAAGTAGACCGGTTCTTCAAAATAGCGGTAGTCATATTTTTGCAGCAGCTTGCCCACCCTTATGGCTTCTTTCGGGTCCCGGTAGTAGCCGTTAGCGTCGGCGTAGAGCGCCATTTCCGGTCCGAAGGTTTCCCGTATGAGCGGAATGATTGCCTCGGTGCGACCCGCAGGACCCCGGGCATCCAGATCCTTGGTCATGAACATGAGGGCTCCCACCTTGATTTTGACCGCTGGAGCCCCGCTTCTTTCCACCGCCCCTTTGATCAGGGCCACCGATTCTTCGACCGGTTTTTCCCGCCACTCGGTGGCCTGATAAACCGGGATATGGGTATTGTGAACCTTACCCAGCAATTTACCCACGGGTTTTCCGGCTATGCGGCCCAACATGTCGAGCAAGGCGAATTCAACCGTTGCCAGAGGAATGCCTATACCCAGGCCACCGAGGCGGAAATTCAAGGCGAACTCCAATGCTTTCTCCACCAACCGATCCATGCGCCGCGCGTCCTGGCCGACAAAGAACCTCTGCAGGCGATTCACGAATATCGGATAGAGCAGGCTCATGGTATTGTGTGAAACGGAAAGGCCTTCCGCTCCGTCAGTGGAGCGAACCCGGCATAAATAGGACCGGTCCTTTTTCAACAATTCCACAGACTCGATAATGATGGGATCCTTGAACAACTCCTGCTTGAAAACCGGCCGGGCCAGAACCTCGTCCAATCTGGCATTCCTGGACTCCACTTCTTCCGATCGGCCATAAGCATTTGTCAAAAGCGATCCCCCGCCTAATCCACCAGCCAACCCGCCGGCCAAAAATTTTCTTCGGTTCATACTCATAGAACCTGCATTATTTCAAAAGCTTCAAAGGCATTCAACCCTTAGCCTTCACCACCCTACCCCATCCTTATCCCGTCCATCTCGTTTATCCATGTTACATTTGGAAGATGTCGCTTCGTCCGGTAACGATCATGATCAAGAGGGGCCCTTGGCGCCTTTTGTGGAACCCCGTTGGGGTTCGTCATGGGGATGATCGGTAACCCAGCGTGCGCTGCGCGACACTGGGCTTTGGAGTTTAACGCCTTTGGCGTAAAAGCCAGATGATGGCGCTTCACTCCAGAGGAAAGGGGAAAGAGGAAAGTGTTCAGTAGCGCCTTCGGCGCTTTTTGTATATTTTGTGCCTTTTGTGGTTAGTACTTATCGGCGCTCATCCGTGAAATCCGTGGTTCATTTTCGATCAAGATCACGATCACGATTTTGAGAAATCTCTGTGTTCTATGTGGCCTCTGTGGTTAGTTTCTCTCTCACCTTTGTGCCCCTGTGCCTATTCCTCATTGGCGCCCCCGGCGCCTCCCCCTCTGTGTCCTCTGTGGTTATTCTCTCCACTCTTCACTCTCCACCGGGCGCCAGCCCCCTCATTCCATCACTCCCTTACTCCTTCATTCCATCACTCCCTAATTCCTAATTCGCGCGCCTTGGCGCGCTTTACCCGCTTTTGAATGCGATCAGGTGTTGGATGGTACGCAAGTAGGCGGTGTCACCGTCAAAGATTGGAGTACTGCGGTTTTCGCCGAGATCGACACGAGCGATTTCCTTAAACTCAGGACCTGGTTCCACGAAAATGGCGGTTCCGTTTTCCTCACCAACGAAGAGTTTGCCCGCGACGAGCAGAATGCCCGAATAGGCCCGTCCCCGCATTCCGGGGACTTTGTGGGAGTAAATGATTTTACCGGTGGCAGCGTCCAGCGCCTGAAGCCGGTTGCCCATGGAATGGATATAGAGAAGTCCTTCATGCACGACCGGTGAAGTGTAGTAGCGCTCCTTGGACGCCACCGTGTGCCAGACTTTCCTTAATCCCCGGCGGTTGATCTCGGAAAGTGTAGCGGGAATCTCCATACAATAGACATCCCCCTGAATACCCGCTGCTCCATGCACGACATAGACGCGGTTTCCGTTGACGAAGGGGGAATTGAAGAAAGCCCACCTTTTCTCCCGAATGGTCCAGTCCTGCGATGGCAGTTTTTTCCCGTCCCCTACCCGGATCAGTTCCCCGCGCGCCGTGTAAACGAACCATTCTCCCTCCACCTGGAAAGAAGCTGGCGTTCCGAAAGTTTGCGGGTCCTTCACGCGCCAGAGTTCCTTTCCGTTTTCAGGATCCAATGCCACGTAGTCGGCAAACCGTACTATCAGTTTTCCACCGATCAATTGAGGAGATGAGGCCGCTCCCCAGTTGTGATCCGGTTTTTCCATTATCTTGGCCCATATTCTGTTCCCCTCCAGATCGTGCTTGGTAACGATCCCCAATCCGTTGCAGGTATAGACGTATCGACCATCCGAACAGGGCGTCATGGATGTATAACCGTTGGTACTGTGGGTTCTGGGTTTCCTGAATTTTTGCGGGACGGTTCCAACCTCTTTCCTGAGGCGTGCCAGCTCCCTGCGCGCTCTGGTAAGCTGGTCCCTTAGACGGTCATTGGATTTGTCGTTTTGCAGGCGGCGGTTCAGTTGATAGATCTGGCGTTCAAGCGGCTTCAGTTTTCCCGCGTGCGCGTTTATTTTCTCGATTGTCCCTATTAATTGTGCCCTCTCACTGTCGGACATCACCCATACATCTTCATAGGAATTGGAGCTTTTCCACAGCGTTTCTCCGGTCCTCGCATCGGCACAAATCAGCTCCGTGGGTTCGGCCGTATAGAACAATTTTTCCCCAACGATCAAGGGGCTGGCATTGGCCCGAACGGGCGTCCCATGTTTCCAGAGAACGGAATCCTCGTCCTCCCAGTTGATCGGAGCAGTGGTGTCTTCATAGATACCGTTTCCTCCATTTCGCCAGGAGGTGACGTCGGCTTGGAGACCGGAAACAAAGACCAGAGCGGAGAGTTGAATAACAAATAGATGCTTCATTGTGGTAATGTGTTTTGTGGTAGAAGACGGCGAAGTGCAAGATTTTGTGCCTGGCCCCCTAATTCAACACCCCTATCTGCTTCATCCAATCCGCCATCACGTGATTCCAGCCGGTGACCGGCTGGCCGGTCGGCCTGAGCCCGTAACCGTGACCACCGCTTTCATAGATGTGCAATTCCGCGGGGACACCGGCTCTCTTGAGCTTTATGTACAGTTCCGCGCTGGCGATGGACCTGTCCTTGTCATCGTGGGTAACGGCCATGAAGACGGGTGGCAAACCAACCGCAATGTCGATACCGGGCGCTTCATGAATTTGGTAGCCCAGGTAAATGATCCCCACAAAATCGGGCCTGTATGAAAATTGATCGGAATCGTCCACCGAGGCGTATTGCCGGGATTCGAGGAGGGTGGTGAGCCCGGCTGTCATGGCGCCGGCCGAAAAGCCCATGAGCCCGATCTTATTCGGATCGATCCCTATCCTGTCGGCCTCGGCCCGAACCAGGCTTACCGCCCGCTGTGCGTCCTGTACGGCCGACTTCCATCGTTGATCCGGATTGCGTGCGGGAACACGGTATTTGAGAACGATGCCGGTTACCCCAATCGAGGTTAACCATTCCGCCACCTCCGTACCTTCCAGATCCAGGGCCAGGATGTTGAAACCCCCTCCCGGTGCTATGATTACCGATGTGCCGGTGTCCATGGCCGGCTCGGGCTTATGGATGGTAATCTGGGGTGTGGAAACATTGGTAAGCCGAATCACGCGTTTACCTGCTACCAGACGACCCTTCTCATCGGTTCGGTCATATTCCGGGGTCAGCTTCTCGGTTTCACCCGGAGCTTCCCCGGGCCAGATATTCAAGGTAACGGGTTTGGCAGGTGTGGTCAGGAGGGTTTTGTCAAATGGCCCTTTTTCGAACCTCAAATTATCATCCGGGTTTACCGAGGGAGAATCCTGACCATACGATGCCCCCATAGCGGCCAGCGCCGCCATCAATACGACTGCTCTTTTCATGATTTACATAGGAAACGCGTTAACACGGATCAGGTCAAAATAAGAAACCACAGAGAGCACAGAGGAAGGTGCTTTCGGTGCCGCAGGCGCTTATTCAGCCTTCAGCCTTTCTCAGGCAAGGATATCGTGCACGACGTGGCCATGCACGTCGGTCAGGCGGTAGTCCCGGCCCTGGAAGCGGTAGGTCAGCCTTTCGTGATCAAATCCCAGCAGATGTAGAATGGTGGCGTTGAGGTCGTGTACGTGGACCGGATTTTCCACCACGTTGAACCCCAGGTCATCCGTGGCGCCGTAGGTGTAACCGGATTTTACCCCTCCGCCGGCCATCCATATGGTAAAAGCCGCATTATGGTGATCGCGTCCCCTGTCATCCCCTGGATTTTGAGTCATGGGAGTGCGGCCGAACTCGCCACCCCAAATGACGAGAGTGTCCTTGAGCATGTCGCGGTCCTTCAGGTCCTGCAAAAGGGCCGCAACCGGTTGATCGGTATCCAAACAATTCTTGGTGTGATTTTTCACCAGGGTGTTGTGTTGATCCCAGGCTTCGTGGAAGAGCTGGACGAATCGCACGTCCCTTTCCAACATGCGGCGGGCCAAGAGGCAATTCCGGGCAAAGTTGGACTCCTTGGGATTTTTTATCATATAGGCATCCAAGGTGGCCTGCGATTCCTGGCTCAAGTCCATGAGTTCCGGGGCGCTGGACTGCAGGCGGTAAGCCGTTTCGTAGGATTGAATCCTGGCGGCCGTTTGCGAGTCGGCCGTTCTGGCCAGGGTTTGCTCATTTAACCGTTTGAGAACGTCGAGAGAATCCCTCTGGGCCCGGTCATCGTATCCGGCGGGATTGGACAAATAGAGGATGGGATCGCCGCTACCCCGGAAGGGAACGCCGTTATAAATGGTTGGCAGGAAACCACAACCATAGTTGCTGGGCCCCCCACTGGTGCCTTTGGCGCTGGTGAGAACCACGTAACCCGGGAGGTCCTCCGAAGCGCTTCCCAGGCCATATACCGTCCAACTTCCCAGACTGGGACGCCCGAATTGCTGGTGCCCGGTATTCATGAAGATCTGGGCAGGGGCGTGATTCACCTCATTGGTATGCATGGACCGGATGAAACAAATGTCGTCGACGTGTTTTCCGATGTGGGGAAGTAATTCGCTGAGGTAGTAGCCGCATTTACCGTGTGGGCTGAATTTGAATTCGGGGCCGGAAAGCTTTGAGTTGGGGTCGATAAAAGCAGTGCGGTAATCCTTCAGCAGACTGGCCGGAGGGAGTTGCCCATGCCGTTTTGCCAGTTCGGGTTTGTAGTCCAAAAGGTCCAAATGGCTGGGAGCGCCGGCCATGAAAATGTAAACCACCCGTTTGGCCCTCGGTGTGAAGTGGGGCGCTCTGGGCGCCAAAGGGTTCGATGAGCCTGCCGCAAATCCATCGCGCAGAAACAGGGAGTTAAGGGCCAAGCCCGCCATGCCAACTCCACATCGCTGCAAAAACCAACGACGCGTATTGAGCTTTGCCAATTCATTTTGTATTTCGTTCTTCATGACGGTAAGGCCGAAGTCAGTTTTTGGTCAGGGTCTCGTCCAGGTTGAGGAGGACTCTGGAGGCAATGGTCCAGGAGGCTACATCCTTTGGGGTAACTCCTTCCGGTAAATCCGGAATCGTATCCGGATCCTTGAAAGCGATTTTGCGAATATCGAGCCAACCCTCCGCCAACCGTTGGCTTTGAGATTCGACCAGGCCCGCTATTTCCCTGGCCTCGAAGCTGGTTGCGGGACGACCGGAAGTGAGCAGAAAACCGTAATTGGCCCGTTCCCGGTTGGTTTGACCCCCTTCCTTGAGGATTCTCAGGGCCAGGCCTTGGGAGGCCTCCACAAAAATGGTTTCATTCAGGGAAGTGAGCGCGGAAAGGGGTGTGTTCGTCCTCACCCGGCCGCTGCAGGATTCATCCGCGTTGGGCGCATCGAAACTGGTTAACACCGGATCGGGCATGGACCGCTTCTTGAACAGGTACAAGGACCTTCGATACCGGTTTTCGTCTTCGGCGGGGTACCAGTATTCGGGAACGACATAATTGAAATTGAGGACGGATTCGGGAACCGGAGGAAATATGCTCGGGCCTCCAATTTTTTTGGTCAGCAATCCCGAGGCCGCCAGGGCAAGGTCTCGCAGGACCTCCGCTTCCGCACGAAATCGCGGCCCTCTCGCCAGCAGGCGGTTATTCGGATCCCTTTCTTTCAACTCCGAGGATACGGAGGAGTCCTGCTGGTAGGTATTGCTGGTCAGGATCTGCTTGATCAAGGCCTTTTGGCTCCATCCATTTTCTCTGAAATCCACCGCCAGCCAATCGAGTAGTTCGAGGTGTTCCGGTTTCGGGGCGCGAGTGCCCCAGTCCTCGGGGGTGATTACGAGTCCCGAACCAAATATGGACTGCCAGATCCGGTTCACTTGCACGCGCGCCGTCAAGGGAGCCTCCTCCCTTGTAACCCAATGCGCCAAGTCAAGCCTGGATGGATTTTTTTGGGGGAGGGCATTCAAAATGGCCGGAGTACCCCTTTCAACCTGGTGTTTCGGTTTATTCCAAGCCCCACGATCGAGCAGGCGGGTTACCCGGGGAAACTCGGGATCGGTATCAAGGGTATGGAGCACGCTGGTTTTTGCCTCCGGGTAACCCGATTCGAGTTCGTTTATTTCTGCCAGAATTTCGGCGAAATCTCCCTGGCTTTTACTCCAGGCCCGAAAGAGCGCGGATCGGTCCTTGTCGGAAAGGTTTTTTTCATCCTTGGCCAAGGCCAGAGCCGCGGCATGGTCGTAATCCGGAGCGGAGGGATTCAGTGAATCCGTAAGGGAGAAGCGATACCGCCCCAGTTGCTGGTTTTCGCGCCCTCTACCGCCGCCTCCATGGTTCTGAACCAGTTCTACCCTGATTTGGCTCCCCTCGGGCATGGCCAGGGGTTCCTTGAAGGTCACTACGGCAGCGTATTCAGAATGCCTCAGGACAGGACCTCGGTCGGGCGCCCAGCCCGTCTTCTCGTCCCCATCTATGAGAAAGCTCGCCGGGCCAATTTTTCGTTTTCCTTCCCTATCCCGATTTTCGTCGGAGAAATATTCGCGCATGGTGCCTTCTTCCATTTCGAAGTCGGCGCTGGCATGGCCCAACTCGACGGGCATCCATTCCTCTTCACCCGGCCACTTGCGAAACGCCTTGAATTCGCTGATGCCAAAGGTTCCCCAATAACTGCGGCCTGGCCCTGTGAAAGATAAATCCGCGTGGGTGAGCGCTTCCAGCCGGATACCGGTCACCATGGGCAAGTTGGAAACCCCCTCGGTAATGGAATATCCGTTTACGGTCGGATGACCCAAAGTGAGGATACTATGGTCGGGCAATTCCACCGGGTGGTTGAGGCCTCCATGCCAAAGCTGGGAGGTGGTATCCCAGATTTTCCAAATGGAATTTGCTTCCCTCTGTTGCTTTTTCCATTCCGCCAACTCGGTTTTCCAATCCGGCCTGCTTTGCCGGATCTTATCCTCAAGTTTGTTGACCTGGGCGCGGATGGATTCGATTTCGGTCAGTTGTTCATCCGAATAAACCCAGGACATGGCCTCATGGGTTTCATTGAAAAATGCGAACAGACTGAAGTATTCATCATGGGTGATGGGATCGAATTTATGGGTATGGCATTGAGCGCAACGCACCGTCAGTCCCAGGGCGGTTTTCCCAAATGTGTCCATCCGGTCGAAAATCCCTTCGATCCGAAACTGTTCCGGAACGATGGCCCCTTCCTCGTTGATCATACCGTTGCGCATAAATCCGGTCGCCACCAATTGGTCCTGGGTTCTGCCGGGCAGAAGATCGCCGGCCAATTGCTCTATCAGGAATTGATCGTAGGGCATATCTTCATTCAGGGCCTCGATGACCCAGTCCCGGTAAATCCACTGGTCCCTGGCCAAGTCTTTTTCGTAGCCGTTCGAGTCGGCATAGCGGGCCAGGTCCAGCCAGTGTCGAGCCCATTTTTCACCGAATGCGGGCCGCCGCATCAAATCGTCAATCAGCGCCTCTATCGCTTTGGTTTCATTCTCTTTAAAAGCTGAGACAAAGGCGTCGATATCCCCCGGGCTGGGGGGCAGGCCGATGAGGTCGAGGTAGATGCGTCGGGCCAGGGTGTACGGGTCCGCTTGTTTGACAGGCCTTAAACCTTCTTTTTCCAGCCGGTCCAGCACAAAGGCATCGATCGGGTGTTTGGAATGCCTTGGCAGTTTTCTTTTTTTCGGCTTCTGCCAGGCCCAGTGTTCATCGTATACGGCTCCCTCTTCTATCCATTTGTAGAGCAGGTCCCTATGTTCCGCCGTAAGTCTCTTTTTGAACTCCTTCGGCGGCATCCGTTCATCTCGATCCCTGTGGTTGATACGGTAGATCAGCTCGCTGTCGTCCGGATTCCCCGGGTCGATTGCCACCGCTCCGACGAGATCGGCATAGGCTCCTTCCGGAGTATCCAGCCTCAAATCTGCCTGGCGCGCCTCCGGATCCGGCCCATGGCATTCAAAACAGTGCTCTGCAAGGATCGGTAATACCTCGCGGCTGAAATCCACCGTGCCGGATTTTCCAAACAGGGCAAATGGAAGGAGACACAAAAGTGTCGTTTGTATGAGTCGAGCCATCGGGATGCGCAAAAGAGGAGAAACCAGCTTGGTCGAATTCACTGTATTTTGCAACCCTGTACGGTTATCCGAAAAAAGAGACTTTTTGACTAATAGGATTATGCTTTGTGTGATGCGGTTTGAAGCGCAATAGTCATGTCGATGTCAATTGGTAGAATACTTTCCCCCGGGCCGGGAACATTGGGGTTCCGTCTAAAGCAGAAGAAGGGGTCAAGCCTTGAATCGGTTGACTCCGCAAGCTGCGTCAAGATTACAAGGCATGACCCCGACACCAGTGCTCGATCTCCTTTCGCTCGCTACGAATTTTGTAAGATATGCGGGGCAATAGCTTTCACCCTTCTCCTCTCTTGGGGGATCCCGGCGGTTGCTTCCGAATTCAATCTGCTGAACTACGCCGACCCCGCCGTTCACCCCTACGCAGATCCGGCGGGTGGTCGGGACCGGCACCGTTACACGGATGCGCAGGTTAACGAAATGAGGCTCTACGATTTTTACTCCCGGCAGGCGGACTATTACCTGGAGAAAGGAACCGTTCCCGAAATCATCCCGGCCTACCCAGGTATGGACGCAGGCTTGAACGGGCACTGGGGAACCCATCCTCAAATTCAGATTCAGGACGATAAGTGGAGCCGAATGGACAACGGTTCCACCGTCGGTTCGGTCGTGGCGCAAGGAGAGGATTTTATCGTGAAAGCGGTCAACCTCCGCCTCGGCAGCAATCCACCCCTGTCTGCCGTCTTCGATCCCCTGAGTCTTTCCTATGGCCAGGTCTGGGGGGAGGCTTTCCTGCGTTATCCCAGCTTTCAGTGGGGCATTTCCGGACGGGTGGAACCGGGAGGGGAAATCATCCTCGAGAATCCCGCTTCCGGCTGGTCCGCCCTTACCGGGGACGAGATTGAGTCGGCAACTGCGAAAAACCATTACAGCGGTAAGCGCGAAACGCACAATTACCGCGGCTATTACCTTTATGGAGATGAAACCGTATTCAAATACCGGGTACATTCCGCTGAGATTCTCGACCTTCCGGGAGCCCTCAGCATAGCCGGGACTGCCGTATTTACGCGAACCCTGCAATTCACCAATGGCTCTCCCGGTCTCCGGTTGAACCATTTTCTCCTGCCCAAAGAGGCCACCAGGCTGGAGTCCGTTATCCCTGAAAACTTGGCGGGAGTCGCCTACAAAACAGCCGCCGGCACAATGGGACTTCTCATCCAGGCCTCGGATGAAATCGGCGAGATCGGAATTCGGGAAGATGAAACGGGCGCCTTGGTTGTGGAAATACCCCCGGGACAAGTCGGCTCCGTGATCACCCTTTACGCATGGAACGGGGTTCTTGAAGCCGAGGAGGCGGCAAGGGCAATCCGCAAGTTAAAACCTGGCATTTCTCCAAAATTACTTCGCGGCGGTCCGAGCCGATGGACCGAGGTTGAACCCCTGACAGGGGAAACAGGTTCGGGAAATGGCCCCTACCAGATCGATACCATTCCCGTTCCATTGGAAAACCCCTACCGTTCGCCGATGTTCCTGAGCGGGCTGGATTTCTTTCCCAATGGAGATGCGGCCGTATCCACCTTCTTCGGAGACGTTTGGCTCGTGCGCGGTTTGGACCGGGATTTAAAATCCGTCCGCTGGAAGCGAATCGCCCAAGGGTTGAACCAGCCGCTTGGATTGCTGGTCATCGATGGGAAGATCCATGCCTTGGGCAAAGACCAGATTACCGTTTTGCACGACCTCAATGGGGACGAGGAAATCGATTTCTACGAAAACTTTTGCAATTCCTATGTCACATCGCCCGGCGGTCACAATTACAATACGGGGCTTCAGCGGGACGATGCCGGTTTCATGTATTTCGCTACCAAACATGCCGGGGTTGTACAGGTTTCCCCGGATGGAAGGAAAGTGCGTTCCCTGGGAGCCGGGATGCGAAACCCCAATGGCATAGGTGTCAGTCCCGATGGACGCGTCTGGTGCCCACTCCAGGAAGGTCAATGGACCCCGGCTTCTCAAATTGTCCGCATTCAACCCGATGGTTATTACGGACATGGGAGGGAACGCCTCGATGAGCGCGAAATCACCCCGGCCACGTCTTACGTGCCGCGGGGAATCGATAACTCCACGGGAGGATTCGTTTACATAACGTCCGACCGGTGGGGACCCATGAAAGACAAACTGGTCGTCTTTTCCTATGGGGCATCCTCACATTACCTCTATCTGGAGGATTCGGAAGGCTCGACACCCCAAGGGGGAATCGTTCCCCTGGAGGGAGATTTTCTATCGGGGATGCACCGCGCCCGCGTGAACCCGGCGGATGGGCAAGTCTACGCGGTGGGAAGCCAGGGCTGGATGAATTACGCCCAACAGGACGGATCCTTTGAACGCGTTCGCTACACCGGTAAACCTGTCTATTACCCATCCGGATTTCAAGTCTTTCAAAACGGCATTCGGGTAGATTTCAACGAGAGGCTTTCCAAAAGGGAAGTCGAAGAACACGGCCGGTATTTCGCTCAACAATGGCAGTACCTTTACTCCATGGGGTACGGTTCACCGGAGTATTCCATCCGTGATCCCCGTAGCGTCGGCCATGATCCGCTGCAAATCCGTTCGGCCACGGTCATGAATGAAGGCAAGTCCCTGTTCCTGGAAATCCCGGACCTCATTCCCGCCATGACCGTTCACCTGCGACTTCACTTGAAATTCGCCGATGGCAATCCCCATGCAACGGATTTATTCGCAACCATACACCAATTGGGAGAACCGTTTTCCGGTATCTCCAACCCACACCCTCTGGTATCCGGGAAGCCGGAATCCCTCAACCTGCTGATTCGGGAACCTCCCCCAACCCCGGAAGAGGAACCGGGAAGCGATGAACCGGGCCGACCCATCCTGCTCAAGGCGATAACCGGGATGAAGTACGACCGGGAAAAAATCGTGGTGCAGGCCGGGGAGCGAATTTCCCTGACCCTGGAGAATATCGACGTAATGCCCCACAACTGGATTCTGACCGGTTGGTTTAATTACGGACTGATTGGGCAGTTGGCGGACGCCATGGTGGAAGATCCGACCGCGGCCGAGCGTCACTACGTTCCCGATGACCCAAGCGTCCTGGAATATACCCGTATGCTAAACCCCGGGGAATCCCAAACCATCCATTTCAACGCTCCAACCGCCTCCGGCAAGTACCCCTATGTGTGCACTTACCCCGGACATTGGCAAGTCATGAAGGGAACCCTCATCGTTTACTAGATGAAAAGGGGTCAAACGCAAAATATAAAGATTTTAGTCAAAATCTTTATATTTTGCGTTTGACCCCTTCAGGCAATGATATCCTTCACCACGTGGCCATGCACATCGGTCAGGCGATAGTTGCGGCCCTGGAATTTGTAGGTGTATTTCTCGTGATCGATGCCGAGCAGGTGTAATAGCGTTGCCTGGAAATCGTGCACGTGCACCGGGTTCTCCGTTGCGTTGAACCCCAATTCATCGGTAGCTCCATAGACAAAACCCGGTTTCACTCCCCCACCCGCCAGACAGATGGTGAAACCATAGGGATGATGGTCACGACCCCAGCGAGGCACGTCATCGAACTCGCCTTGCAGGAATGGCGTGCGCCCGAATTCACCGCCCCAGATAACGAGCGTATCGTCCAGAAGCCCTCTTTGCTTCAGGTCCTTGATCAGAGCGGCGCTCGGGGCATCGGTGTCCCTACACTGGATTTGAAGCTGGGTAGTCAGATTGTTGTGCTGATCCCAACCGGCATGCATCAACTGAATGTAGCGTGTGCCGCGCTCGGCAAGTCGTCGAGCCATGAGACAGTTATAGGCGTAAGTACCTTGTTTATGAACGTCAGGCCCATACATCTCCAGGGTCTCCGGCGACTCATCGGAGAAATCGGTCAGTTCCGGCACGCTGACCTGCATTTTGTAGGCCATTTCGTATTGCGAAATGCGCGTGGAAATCTCGGGATCTCCGTACTCCCTCAACTTTATTTCATTCAATCGTGCCAAATCATCCAACATATCCCGTCGCAGCTCACGGTCCGTGCCCCGTGGATTTTGCAGGTACAATACCGGGTCTCCGCTTCCCCTGAATTTAACTCCCTGGTATTTCGACGGCAGAAATCCACTTCCCCAATAGAAGTCGTAGAACATTTGCCCGCAGGAGGCTTCCTTATCCCGGGAAGTCATCGCCACAAAGGCAGGCAGATCTTCAGATTCAGCGCCGATTCCATAACTCAGCCAGGAACCGATGGTTGGTCGGCCTGGAATTTCCGAACCGCTCAGGAAGAACTGAATGGCCGGGGCATGGTTTACCTGGGTGGTATACATGGAGCGGATGAAACACAACTCCCCGGCAAGTTCGGCCATCTTCGGAAGGTAGCTCCCCATCCACATTCCATTCGGCCCGTATTGCTCGAATTCGGTGATATTGGGCAAGAGCAACTTATCCTTGGTATTGGTCATGGAACTGAACCGCTTGTCTCCAAGAATCGAAGGCGGAACAGGTTCGCCCTGCATTTCTTTCAATTTTGGTTTGTAATCGAACAGGTCCACATGACTGGGAGCGCCATTCTGCAAGAGGTAAATGACCCGTTTGGCCTTTGGCGCGAAATGCGGCAGGCCTGAAATTGCCGGGGCATTGATGGCGGAACCAAACAATTTTGGATTCAATAGACTGGCGAGAGCGACACCCCCTGCTCCCAGGGTTGCTCTTCCAAAGAATTCGCGGCGGGTGAATTGGCGTTTGGCGTCGTTTAAGGGATTCATTCTTTGGTCAGGGTTTCATCGAGGTTCAACAACATCAGGCACAGCGTCGACCAGGCGGCCAACTCCACTGTATCCGAAGATGTGTCCGGAGGGGACTCCCCAACTGCAACTGCCAGCGCCGCTTTGTCCGGATCCGTTGAGAATCGTTTTTCATAGTTGGAAAGGGCCGATTCCAAAACCGTTTGCTCCATCTGATTCGGCCAGCGCGATGTGACCAATCGGAAAGCAATTCCCAACGGGTTTTCTTCATTCTTGTAATCGGTTAGAACACGCTCGGCCATTTTGCGAGCGGACTCGACGAAGGTCACATCATTGAGCGTCGTCAATGCATGCAATGGCGTGTTTGTTCGTCGAACTTCAACCTCGCAAACTTGCCTGCCGGCAGAATCGAATAAATGGGTCGGTCCGACGATGCGTTTCCAAAATGTGTACAAGCTCCTTCGATAGAGATCTTCTCCACGGTCCTGGATATACCTGTCTATTCCGAAGGAGGCTTCCTTCCAAACGCCATCGGGTTGGTAAGGTTGAACTGCCGGACCCCCCATTCTTTCAACCAGAAGTCCACTTACGTAAAGCGCTTGATCCCGTATCATCCAGGATGGCATTCGAAAGCGCGGTCCCCGGGCCAATAGTTCATTATCCGGATCCCTCCCGATGGCATCCCCGGAAGCTATGGAAGACTGCCGATAAGTGGCGCTCATGACTATTTTCTTAAAGGTGGCCTTCAAATCCCATCCGCTATCGCGAAATTCCACGGCAAGCCAATCGAGCAGGGATTGGTAGACCGGGGGCGGGGATTGCACCCCGAAGTTCTCGATCTGTTCCAATAGCCCGCGCCCGAAGAAGTGTTGCCAGTAGCGGTTCACCGTGACCCGGGCCGTCAAGGGATGGTTTTCGGAAAACAACCAATTGGCCAGGTCCAGACGGTTGTAGTCGCCCGCATCACTGACGCCGCCGTTCATGATCGCTATGTATCCCGGTTGAACTTTCTCGTCTTTCGGGTCGTTATAGATGCCGCGGTTCAGGATAAAGGTATCCCGTTCCACCGCGTCCTCCATGACCATTACAATGGGTTGTCGCTGCGAGTATCGTTCCTTGGCGTCATAGGCGTCCCACCAACGATTGATCGCATCCGCGTATTGCGGATAGGCGGCGCCAAAAAACCGCAACATATTGCGCAATTCTTTGGGACTGCGCTCCTCTGCGGGTTTTTCGACTACTGAAGCCCAACGACCGTTCTCTATGCTCAATACCTTTTCAGACTTGCTGGCAGGTTCACCTTCGGGCCTGGGAAACAGCTTCAATTCCAATTCATCGATGTCCCGGGAAATCTCCGCAAAGGTCGTTTCCACCTGCTTGAGCCTGAGGTCGTGAGCCTCCGTGGTAAAATCCAATACAGGCGGCGTATGGGGATTCCTACCTTCGCCCGTAACCTCGGTCTTATTGAAAAAGGCCATGAGTTGATAATACTCACGCTGGGTGATCGGATCATATTTGTGATCGTGGCAACGGGCACAGTTCATGGTGACGCCCATCCAAACCGTCCCAACCGTCTCGGCCTGATCAAACAGGTACTCGATCCGGTTCTCTTCCGGTAACCGGCCGCCTTCCCCGTTTATCATGTGATTACGCAAGAAAGCCGTAGCCAATTTTTGCTCGCGCGTGGCATCGGGCAACAGATCACCCGCGATCTGTTGAATGGAAAACCGATCGTATGGCATGTTGTCGTTGAAAGCCTTGATCACCCAGTCACGCCAAGGCCACATACCGCGCTCGGGGTCATTCTGGTAGCCATTGCTATCGGCATAACGCGCCGCATCCAGCCAGTCCCAGACCATGCGCTCACCGTAACGGGAAGAGGCCAGGAGACGGTCCACCACCTTTTCGTAGGCTCCCGGAGATTCATCCGAAATAAATGTATCCACCTCTTCCGGGCTTGGCGGCAGCCCGGTGAGATCGAGGCTTGCCCTGCGAATCAAAGTCTCCCTTTTGGCCACGGGTGACGGCGCCAACCCTTCCCTCTCCAAACGTGCCAGAACAAAACGATCAATCTCGTTCTTCGGCCAGGAGAGGTCTTTTACTTCGGGCAAAGGACCTTTCTCAGGCGGCAAATAAGCCCAGTGTTCCTGGTATTCAGCCCCTTCATCGATCCAATCCGAAAATGACTGCTTCTCCTCGGATGTGAGGACGCGCGGATGCCGTTTCGGGGGCATCCTATCCTCCTCATCCTCAGCGTTTATCATCCAAATGATGAGGCTGTCCTTTGCTTTTCCCGGTATGATCGCAGGAGAACCATCCCGATCTGCAATCGCCTGCTCCCGGATATCGAGCCTCAAGTCCGCTTTTCGGGCTTTCGGGTCCGGACCATGGCATTGGAAACAGGTGTCTGCCAGGATCGGGCGAATATCCTTATTAAAGGATACCTGCGCAAATACCTGTTGGCAAAACACACCCGAGAGACAAATGACCAACCACAAGGTAGTTCTCATCATCCTGAAACGGTTCTTCCACGAGGTTTCCATTGGGATTATCCAAGGCCGGGTCATAGTGGGCAGGCAAAAAGGGGTCAAACGCAAAATGTTAACATCCGATTGGGTCTCTTCAGTCATTTAGGTTAAACTAGGAGGTGATGTTAACATTTTGCGTTTGACCCCTTTTCGCCTTCCCCCATGGGTATGAACCGCCCAAATGAATTTTTCACGTAGCGAAATCAATACCCTGAAACTCACCGGAGTGGGCCACTTTGGCTGTCACTTTGCCATGTTGGTCTTTCCCACGGCGGCCGTTCCCATGGCCCATGAAACCGGCGTTCCCATCGCTACGGTACTCGGTTGGAGCTTCTGGGGTTATTTCCTCTTCGGAGCGGGAGCCCTTCCGGTCGGCTTTTTGACAGATCGAACCCGCGCCAAATGGGTGGTTCGGGCCGGGGTGCTCGGGATCGGTCCCGCCATGATGTTGGTTTCCCTGGCTGAACCCGGAGTTTCCCTGATTCTTGCCTTGGCCCTGGTGGGTATCCTCGCCAGCTTATACCACCCCGCTGGCATGAGCCTGATCTCCCGCACCATCAGGCTGCGCGGAAGCGCCCTGGGTATCAACGGAATTTCGGGAAACCTCGGCATCGCCGCCGCACCCTTCATGACGGCCTGGGTTGCGAACGAATGGGGTTGGAGAAACGCCTACCTGACTCTCGGGGCGCTGCTCTTCCTCCTCGGGCTCGCAGTGACGCTTCAAAAGATCGAAGAACCGAAGGCCGGGACGGTGAAGCGGGACGAACACCAGCACCTGCCGTGGGAAAGGCTGCGCCTTTTTCTCATTCTCATGTCGGCCATGACCATGGCCGGGCTCACCTACCGGGCGGTAACCGTAGCCCAACCGGCCTATTTCGAGGAGCAGGTTCATTGGATCAGCTATGGGGCGGCGACTTCACTGGTCTTTTTACTGGGTACCCTGGGCCATTTCGTCGGTGGACGTTTGGCCGATCGTTACGACCTGCGCATCATCTACCTGATCTTCCACGGCGCCAGTCTTCCTTTCATCATTTGGATGTCGGCGGCCTCCGGTTCGCTCCTTCTCGGTGTTACCACCGTCTTTCTCTTCTTCAGTCTGGGCATGCAGCCGATCGAAAATAGCCTGGTGGCGCGCTTTACCCCCGACCGCTGGCGCAGCACCGGCTACGGATTCAAGTTCACCGTCACTTTCTCAATCGGCGCCCTCTCCGTCTGGGGTATCGAAAAGATCATTGAACACACCTCCATATCCATGGTGTTCCTCGCCTGCGGGATCACCGTTTTGCTGACCATTCTATTTGCCACCCTCATCCTCCTGGCCTCCCGCGGCCGGCCTGTCATCAATAACCCAAGCCGCGCGGATTAGCCCGGATGTCTCACAAATCTTCTACTGCGCTCCGGAATGACGGCACTGGAGCGGATTTCCCTGGATTCGGGACTTTGCAGGGTGTCGACCCGGCTTCATCCCCGAATCTGCACGAAACCCACACCAGCACTCGTCCTCCGTTCGCTCGCGACGAATTTTGTGAGACATCCGGATTAGGAATGGGATCTCGCCTTGGCGAGATAGCACAAAGGGGAAAAGAAGAACCGCAGATGGAGAGGCGCCGCTGGCGCTAAGAGATAAGTGTTCAGAGGGCAGAGTTCAGTGGATGTATGGTCGCCGTTGGCGGCATAATCTGTCTTCTACGCCAATGGCCCCCTTACCTCTACCCTTTTGGGTCTTTTGTGCTTTTTGTGGTTCCTCCCTCCTAATTCCTCATTCCTAATTCGCGCCAAAGGCGCATATTCACTCACCTGATTTTTTCGTCGGGTAGTTCCCCTTTGATCCCTTCGTCCATGGGCATCTGATCCTTACCATCGGTGGCCTCGGCAATGCGCCGGTCGAGTTTGGCTCTCAGCTCGTCGATCAGGTCGGCATACCTGGGATCATGGATCAGGTTTCGACGTTCCTGCGGATCCTTCCTGAGGTTGTAGAGCTCGGCCATGTGGCGGTCGGGGGAACCGTCGCCGTGGGGGTACCGGATGTATTTCCACTCGTCGGTGCGCAGGGCGCGGACATTCGGCGTATAAGGGAACTGAACCTCGTAGTTGTATTCGTAATACCAGCTTGTGCGCCATTCCGGATCGCCCTCGGTAACGAGTTTCTTCCAGGATTTTCCCTGGGTCCAAGGGAGTGGTTCGGCTCCACAGATATCGAGGATGGTGGCGGCAAAGTCGAGGGTCAGGGTCTGGGCCTCGATGACCTTGGGCATTTTCGGCGACACCAGGGCGGGATACCGGACTACCAGGGGAATGCGCAGGGAGGGTTCATGAGCGGTGCGTTTGTCGACCATGCCGTGTTCACCATTGAGAAGTCCGTTGTCGCTGGTGAAAATGAACAAGGTGTTATCCAATTGCCCGGTTCGGTAGAGATAGTCATAGATGCGCCCCACGGAATCGTCCACCGACAACAGTGTCCCCCAATAGGCTCGGGTCATGTTCTCGAAAGCCACCATGCCGGCGGCAGAGGTATCCGGAAAGTCCTTACGCCAATCGAACAAAGGACCGTAAATCCCGTGCCAGGTGGACAATCGCTGCTTTATCCAGGTTGGTTTATCTTCGAGCAGGAAGGCGGTGTCGGGATAAGGAATGCGGACGCGGTCGAAAGCGTTTTCATATTTCTTTTCAGGATAGTAGAAGCTGTGAGGCGCCTTGTGCCCAAGCATGAGCAGGAAGGGTTCGTTTCCTTCCAGGGAGTCCATCCACTCGATAGCCATGTCGGTAACCACCGTGGTGTAATACCCAGGGACCACTTTGCGGGGACCGTCGTTAGCCCGAAATTCGGTATCGAAGTATTTGCCCTGTCCCCGATGGGTAATGAAGTGATCGAAGCCCGGACGCTTGCTGTCGTCCTCCTCTCCCATGTGCCACTTGCCGATGTATGCGGTCTTGTAACCGGCTTGTTGCAGATGGCGTGGAAAGGTGGGCAGGTCGCGGGGATAATCCGTAAAGTTGTTGGTGACTCCATGCGAATGGGCATACAGGCCGCCAAGGATGGAAGCCCGACTCGGTGAGCAGAGCGAGGTCGTGCAGAAGTGATTTTTGAACAGGATCCCTTCCGCCGCCAGGCGATCCATATTCGGGGTCTGCAAATGCGGATTTCCAGCACAGCTCATGGCATCCCAACGTTGGTCGTCGGTCAAAATGAACACCACATTGGGCCTGTCCTGAGCCAGTCGAACGGAGCGCTTCTCGGCAAAAACTGAAGAGCTGAGGATAGATAGAATGAGAAAGGTGGGTAAGAATCGCATAGATTGATTTGGTAAAGAAATTCAGGGCAAGGCAAAGGCAACATAGGCGTCCCCCGGAGGCAAGCGAAGCTTTCCCCCACCCGTAGCGGCAACGACGACGAACTGTTTGCCATCGGCTTCGTATATGCTGGGCGGGGCGGAACCTCCAAAAGGCAGTGTGTATTGCCAGAGTTCCTCCCCGGTATCCACATCGTAGGCCTTGATTTTTTTGTCGCGTGCTCCCGTGGAGAATACCAACCCCCCGGCCGTCACCGAGGGTCCGCCAAAATTCTCGGTCCCGGTGATGGGCAAACCCTTGGCCATGAGTTCCTCGTATTCTCCGAAAGGCACCTGCCACTTGATCTTCCCGGTATTGAGATCGATGGCGTTCAATTTTCCCCAAGGAAGCTTACTACCGAAGTACCCATCCTGATCCACCAACTTTAGCCAGCCTCCCCTCCGGTCGAAGGTATACCGGGGACGCTTCGCAGGTTCCGTCGGTTTCCCAAGCTGCTCCAGCCGGTCGCGTTCAAAGATGTAATCAAGTAGATCCTCCAGAGCTTTTCCCTGGATATGGGGGGTTGGCGGCATGAGGTTCCTACCCGTGGCAAGCAGCATCTTCACCTCCTCGTCATTGGACCGGTGTTTCAAGCCAATCAGGGGCGTGTACTCACCGCTGCCCTCGCGATTCGAGCCATGGCAGACCATGCACAGGGATTCATAAACCTTTCGTCCCGCCGTGGGGATCAGTTTCGATTCATCGACAAAGTCATCCTCCGCTTGGGTGATGGTGATATAATAGGGAAAGTCGTTGGAGTTGACAAACAGGGTGGATGTTTCGGGATCAACGCAGGCGCCCGGCCAATTGGCGCCGCCATGAAGGTTGTTAATGACATTGGGCCTGTTCAGAGCATTGGGAACCATCCAACCCATGGTAGCCCCGTCCCTGGCAAACATATCGAGGATGTAGCCGCGGCTTTCCTCGGAAAGATCGGTCACGTCCTCCAGGGTAAACTGCTGTCGGCTGAAGGGTTCCGGAAGCTCCACATCCGGTTGATAAGGCCAAGTGAGAATGCCGGGGACTTTGGAAGTAGGCGCCCGCCGGAGCCGAAAAGGGTAAATAGGCTTTCCGGTTACCCTATCCAATAAAAGGGTGTTTCCAAACTTGGTGACCGCAGCCACCACGTCGTAATGTTTTCCCTCCCGGGTAATGGTAGTGAGTACGGGGGGAGCGGAACCGTCCTGGTCCCAGATATCGTGGGGGATCTCCTGGAAATGCCACAAACGCTTACCCGATCGCACATCGATGGCCAGCAGGCAGTTGGCGAACAAGTTCCTTCCACGGTGCCGTTCTCCGAGAAAATTGGGCTTGGGAGAACCGGTCTGCACGTAGACTATGCCCCGCTCGGGATCCAGGGAAAGGCCTCCCCAGGCATTGGCCGCCACCAGTTCAACATGATCCCAGGTGTCGTATCCAAATTCTCCCTCTTCCGGCACGGTGTGAAACACCCAGCGCTGTTCCCCCGTATGCAGGTCATAACCGTAGATGTGCTTGCTGTAGCCGGCAAACACCAGAATATCCTCAAACACGGTGACCGGAACCCGGTTCGTATCAGGGATGGGAGCGCTGCCTCCATTTCCGAAGGCGGGATCCGGCTTCCCGTTCTCGGCCAGCAAGGCGAACAGTTTCAACCCTGCGGTGAAAAATATCCGGTCTCCTTTACCATCGGGACCGCTCCAATAATTGATGCCCCGCTTGGTAGGCTCTCCATTTGGATTGAAACGCCAGATTTCCTTTCCATTGGTAGCGTCTACCGCAACCACGTGATTTCCCGAAGTGAAAGCATACATGATGCCATCCACGATGATCGGGTTGCACTGAATATTACCGGGGGCATCCCCGCTGCGGTAGATCCAGGCCACCTCCAGACTGTCCACATTGGAACGGTTGATCTGAGTCAGCGCCGAATAGCGGCTCGAATAGGCATCGCCATGGGAACGCGGCCAGTTCCGGTAATCCTCACGAAAGGGCAGTCTGTTGCTGGGAGTAAGCTCATCGACGTTGGCGGCCGGAATGACTTTGTATTCGGGCAATTGCTTGCGCACCTCGGCGTCCTCGATGGCCCAGTAATTGACCGGTCCTTCTCGCCCCCAAGAAATGGATAGAGCCAAAAAAAGGCAGGCTCCGATCACGGAGTAGACGCATTTGGACGATCTCGGTAACTGTATAGGCATTTCCGCTTATATCGCTTGGCGAACTTTGCGAGAGTCAATTTCGATCAGGATCAAGATCACGATCACGATATTTTTTTCCTTCTTCCTTCTTCCTTCTTCCCTCTTCCTTTAATTCCCTCTGAGCCTGGGGAGGGGTCTTCAATCTCAAGGCCCATGCGCCTTCCCAGCCAGCCAAACTGACCATAAACCATCTCGGCGCCATATACGACCTCACAACCTTTTTCCAGGGCTGCCCTTAACCAGAGAGTCACTTTGGGTTGGGTTACTACGTCCATTACCAGGGTCCTTGGCGACAGGGTATCGGTTGGAAACGGCAACCGGGTATCTTGATTCATCCCCAAGGGAGTGGCGTTCACTGCCAAGTCGATATGGGCCAGGCTCTTTAATTGTAAGGAAATGGTAACAGCGGGATTAGTTTCACGGATCACTCGTTTCATGTGGACCAAGCGTTCCGGGTCGATGTCCCGCACGAACAACTCGCTGGCTCCGGCCTGGGCAATCGCTTGCCCGATAGCTGCCCCGGCCCCACCAGCTCCGATCAGGGCCACCCGCTTGCCTTCGATAGAAAAACCACGGCTTTTCAACGCTACCAAAAAGCCCATGCCATCCACCATGTCCCCGATGAGCCGCCCATCCTCATTGTAAACCACATTCACTGCTTTCAACAGACTTGCCCGATGGGAGACCTCATCCATGCAGAGGAAAGCGGCGCCCTTGTGTGGAACCGTCACAATACAACCTCTCCCCGAACACTCCGCGCGCATGACCGAGAAAAAGGCCTCCACCTGTTCAGGTTGGACGTCGATGGCGACCATTTTTGCATGCAGGCCCTTCTCATCGAAGTACCGGTTGAAAAAGTCGGGGGACTTCACCTGCCCGACGGGGCTGCCAATCATTGCATAGACCTGGGCGCGCCCTGCGTCTTGAAGGAGTCGGCGAAAAACCGTTTCGGTATTCCTTGTGCCGACTCGTACCGACCCATCCATTATCAAATCAGACATCATTGTAACATGCCGGAATCGCTTCGTTGCGTCCCTTCATGGAATACTTGGCCAGTTGTTCTAGGTCCACCTCGACCCCCAGACCGGGACCTTCGGGCGCTTCAATCATGGGAAGCTCGTAGGCGAAGGTTTCTCGGATCAGGGTGTGGTCGAGGCCAATGTGATGGGCTAAATTCAGATTGGGAGTGGAGATCGCCACGTGGAGGCCGGCGGCGGTTCCAATTCCTCCATCCCCGGTCCAATGCATGACGACGGGAATGCCGGCGGACTCGGCGATCGCTGCAGCCTTTTTAAAGCCACTGATACCTCCCACCCGAACGATATCGAATCCGATAATGTCCACCGCCTCCTTTTTAACCGCTTCAAAAACTCTATAGATGGTGGTAGCTCCTTCATCCAACATGATGGGTACTCCGACCGACTGCCTCAAATGAGCCAATCCGTCGATATCCCAACGGAAGATCGGCTGTTCCACGCATTGCAAACCATAGGGTTCCAAGCGTTTGATGACCTGTTTGGCGGTGGCGATGGACCAGGCTTGGTTGGGGTCCACTCGCAACTGAATGTTTTGGCCAACCACTTCCCGGATGGTCCTGACAACTTCGATGGTACGGTTTGGCTCACACTCTTTTATCATAATGGTTCGGTAACCTTGCTCAACGACTTCGGCCGCATCGCTGGCAATAATGTCCAAACTCACCGGCTCGCGGTAGCGCATGGTGGCAAAGGTCTCCACGTGTGAATGGCATTTTCCCCCCAGCAACTTGTAAAGAGGCGCGTTCAAAGACTTTCCGATGATGTCCCAGCAGGCGGTTTCAACTCCGGCCATGGCCATGGTGGTTGTTTCCAGCGTCCATTTGGCCGGAAAACCATTCAGGTATTTGGCTACCATCTTCTCAACATCGAAGGGGCTCTCGCCCAATATGAGAGGCTGAATTTCCGTTTCGATGGTGGCCTCCACTCTGGGTGGAGGCGGAAGATTTGGGCCTACATAGCCCCAACCGGTAACTCCCTCATCGGTTTCAACCCTTACCACCGTTGATATGACCGATACGTTGCACCCCAAATCCCAATAGGCAGCTTCATGAGGGATAACCGTGGGTATCGCCTCTACCTTGGTAATCTTCATTCGAGCAACGGGAATGGGTTGCGGTCCGTCCTCAGGGACGAGCCGCTTGGGGTAAGGATAGCTCCGGGAGGATTTCCTCGTTATAAACTCTCCAGAAATCGTCAATTTCCCGCATGGCCTGATCACTTAACGGCGCGTTCACGGTGCGAATGTTGTGGTTTTTGAAAATACCACGCTTGACCATGATCTCCTTGTCGAAGGCGAAACCGTGGCGCAGTTCCAGGATGATTCCACGCAGGTGTTTGTAAAATAGCCGGTAGGCTCTTGGGGTTTCCCGGTTATCGAATAATTTCCAGAGATAGGAAACGACATCGCAGAATTGGCAGGCATGGATAGTCCCCACCGCACCGAGTTCAATGTCGTAGGGCATATAGAGGCCTCCCAGGCCGGTCATGGTCCCCTGGAATCCCGGCATGTTGCCGTCCATGACATCGGCGATGGAAACAACCTGGGGAGATAGCTCCTGCTTGATCCAGGTTATGCTCCCCACTTCCCTGCATAAAATTTCAATCTGGCCGACTGAAAGCGGAGGAGGACCAATGGGAGCGTTTTGCAACATGATGGGCAGCGTAGTAGCGGCGGCAATACGCTGGTAGTATTCGATTACTTTGGGAAAGGTCAGGGGAATAGCTGAAGGCTGCATAGCCATGACCATATCTGCTCCCTGCTCCTCGGCATATTCGGCCAGTTCAACGGCAAAGTTTACGTTCTGGGCTGCTACATTGGCAATAAAAGGCAGGCACCCATCATTCACTTCCAGAGGCACGCGGATCATGATTTTCCGTTCCTCCTCGCTCAGGTGCTCAAACTCACTTACCATGGCAGGGGAACAGAATCCGTCTGTGCCACTGCAGATGCAGAACTCTATCTCCTTGGCCAGGACATCCTGATCGATTCTGTCATCCTCCGTAAAGGGAGTCATCGGTATGGAATAACTCCCGCGGTGTTTTCTCAGATCCGGGAAATTCATCGCGAAACAGGAGTCACTCCACAGAAGTGTTACGGATACAGAAACTATTTAGGACGGATTCATCGATCTCCACACCCAATCCCGGACCTTGGGGAACATCGACATAACCGCCCTCCTGTTCAAATACTATGGAAGCAAGCTCGTTTCGGATCGGGTTGGGAGTCTGATCAAATTCCATCACCGGTTCCTGTTCGTATGGACGGGGATTCACGCTGTAGGGACAAGGTGGCAATGTAGAGGCCAGGCTGATGGAGGCAGATATCATGATGGGCGAGCCCCAGACATGGGGATTAACTTTAATACCCATGGCATTGGCCATAGTGGCCGTGTTCCTGAATTCAGTAATTCCCCCCCCCAGCATTACATCGGGCTGAATGATATCGAGGGCACGGTTGATGAGAAGGTCCCGGTTTTCAAATCGGTTGCGAAATACTTCTCCACCGGCAACGGGAATGGGTTGCCCCGCTTTCACCTGCAGATAGGCCTCCACGTCGGTGGCCATGACCGGTTCTTCAAACCAGTGGATATTCTGATCGGCCAAGCGGTTTCCAAGGTCGATTGCAGTGTATGCATTGTAGGCCTTGTTGGCGTCAATCATCAGATATGGTTCCTCCCCAATTGCTTGGCGAATGGCCGATACCCGCCTTACGTCTTCCGCAACACTGAGACCGCCAACCTTGGTCTTCATGCCCTGATAACCGGCTTCCACATACGACAAGGCCTCATCGATGAGCTTGGTCGGAAACTCGTCTTTCCGGTAGTAAAGCCCGGTAGCGTAAACGGCCACTTTCCCGCGCAACGCCCCGCCCAGCATTTCGGAGATGCTCTTTCCCGAAGCTTTGCCGGCAATGTCCCAAAGGGCTATGTCGATATTGCTGATGGCATCTCCGCCAAAGCCACCAGTGGCAAAGGCGTTGTGCAGGCTTTGAAACATACTGTGCCAGTGCTTATTGATGTTGCGCGGATCCTGGCCGATCAGGAATTTGGAAAAGCAATCGTGAATGACCGAGGCCGAGGGGCCTCCCCCCCCCTCTCCCCAACCGATGATTCCGTCATCGGTGGTAACCTTGGAAATAAGGGCCTGACGCCGGTCCGTCCATCCCATTCCCCATCCGAAGGGCTCGTCAATGGGGCTCTCAATCAGGAAGGTTTCTATATTTTCTATTTTCACAGTTGGTCTTTTCTTGGCCGGGAGTTATTTCAACCAGCCCGCATAATTCATGAAATTCACTTTCTCTGACTTTATGAGTTTGCCGGGACCGCCACTCAACTCCTGAAGATTCAACCAAACTGTTCTAGCAATTTTCATAAAGCCAAGAAAAAACAAATATTTTGGCTAAATCAGCAATACTTTTGTCATTTAAAGGGCCCTTCAGACTCACTTTCATACGCTTTTGGCAGACTTTTCATTCGTCCAGACCGTAAGGCCGTGCAGATTTTTATCGGGGGATTGTGGAAAGATGAGGCTGGCCAGGAGAGCGACTGCAATCAAGAACAGATTGGGAATGACGGCGATCCAGAACCGGCTCGGCACCAGGCTGGCCAAGCCGGGAAACGCGGTTTCACCGGCATCGGTAGTGAGGAAGACCCAGAGGGCCACGAACAGAACCGTCGTCACCAGGGCGGTCCCCGCCGCAACCGATCCAATACGCTTGGTGAAAAAAGCCAGATATAATACCCCGAACAAACCGGCCGTTATCAAACCCAGGGCAAAGCTCATCAAATCCAACAGGGTTTCGTTGCGCATGAAGTGTATGGCCAGGGCAACCGCGATCATAAAGACGGCGATGATAGCGGTGAACCACCTTCCCGCCACCAGGTAGCGCTTCTCACTTTTCTCTTCAGACTCGAAGCGTTTGTAGAAGTCGTTATTCATAACCGCGGCCGTGGCGTTGAGGGTCGAGTCCAGCGATGACATGGCAGCGGCCAGAATGCCAAAAATGACAAATCCCGTCAGGCCGACCGGAATGCGGGTCAGAATAAAATAAGTGAATACTCCCTCCGGTTCCATATTGTCGACAGCCGTCTCGGGGAAATTCAGGTAGAATACCCACAAAGCCGTACCGACAAAGGCAAAATAGGCCCAAACCGGCACTGCCACAACGGTACCGATTATAAGGCCACGCTTGGCTTCCTTATCCGACTTCATGGCCAGGTAGCGCTGCACCACCGTTTGATCGGACGCGAAGTATTGGATAAAAAGAAACTGAAAGAGCAATATATAGCTCCACACCGTCGTCTCACTCAAAGTGAAGGAAGTGTTGCCCAAGGAAAACTTCCCATTGGCAAAGGCATCTGCAAAAAGTTGGCTGCCTCCTCCCGGTAAAAGGTTGGTTATGATCGGAATGCAAATCAATCCCCCGACATAAAGTGAGATGGCTTGCAAGACGTCCGTGTAGATGACTGCTTCCAAACCGCCGACAATGGTATAGACGGCTACCAGCACACCGAGAACTACGATTATGGTCGGCATGGACCAGCCGCTCATCTGCTGAAGGGGAATGCTGGTGATATACAAAATCAAACCGAGCCGGAACATGTTGTGTCCCACATAGATGGAGGCGGAGTAGACCCGGGCCCAGGGGCCAAAGCGGTGTTCCAAATACTCATAGGCGGACCGAAAATTGGCCCGCCGAAAGAAGGGCATGAAAATGAAGTAAGCCAGGAAGACCGGTAGAAAATAGAGCACTTGCGAGGGAATGAATTCCCAGTTTCCTGCAAAGGTCTTTCCGGGCAGGGCCAGGAAGGTCAAAGAACTGGCGATGGTAGCCATCATGGACAAACCAACCGCCCAACCTGGCAAATTGCGATTGGCCAGAAAGTAGCCGTCGGCCGACTTCATCTTGCGAGCGCTGTAAGCGCCGATAGCAATGACAATTCCCAAAAAAATGGCCAGGATTACGAGATCCGGCCAACGCAACAAACTCTCGGCGGTGGCTTCCATCTAAAGCCCCCCGGCCTCCTCTTCTGCCCGGCGTTGATTCAATATTTCCCTGATCTCGCGTATCTCGGATTCCGGTAGGCGAAGAAAATAAAGCACCACCACCGAAAGCAGCACGAATATGCCAGGAACGATTACCATGGCCAACCTCAGGTTGAAAAGTACTTCGGGTGTCTGCACCAAAACTCCCTCCTGGAAACCGGCTAAACTCAACGCGATTCCGGTTATGAGGGCCGAGGCAGCCACACCCATTTTTTGGGCGAAACCCAGGCTGGAGCCGAAAAGACCTTCCCGCCGAAGACCGGTCCTGTACTCATCCAGGTCGCAAATGTCGGCCATTATGGCGTAAGGAAAAATTTCAAACGCGGGCAGCGCCCATATCATCAGGGGCTGAAGCGCCAATATTAGTATGGGGTATGCCGGGGTATAGAAGAACCAGGTCAAGCCGAATCCAACACCGGTTAAAAACAACCCAATGGCAAAGGCCTTGTGTTTTCCGATCTTCGTTCCGACCCAGGCAATCGGACCTACCGAAAACCATTTGAGCAAGGCGAACGCAGTGGCGGACATTGCACCCCACAAAGCGCCGGTTTGGATGTCCCCTCCGAAAACATAATAAAATATGACAAAACTGCTCAGCGGTATCCACACCACCAATCCGATCTCAAATATCAGGATGCCCAGCGCCAGTACAAGAAACCTTCCGTTGGAAAAAGTGTATTTGAAGGCATCCCAGATCCTGATACGCTCCTGAGTCTGAACCTCGGCATTTTCCCGGGTTCTGGTGGCGACGATAAGCACCGTGATAACCCCCAGAAGTCCCACCAACAAACCGTAATACTTTGCTCCTTGGATGGAGTTTTCAAAAATGTCCAGCTCCATGAAATATATGGACCAGAAGGGAAGTAGCATACCGGCGGAGGCAAACCAGGCCCGAAAGGCCATAACCCTACTCCGCTCATTATAATCCATACTCATCTCCATTCCCAAGGCGTTGTAGCAAACCAGGAACACAGTGTAAGCGGTATAGAAAATTAGTGAGGTAATTAGAAGATAGGTCCCTTCACGCCCGGAAAAGGCATCCGGAATCATCAGCATCAAGGGGAACACGATTGCAGTAATTAAACCACCGATCAGAACATAGGGCCGTCGCCGCCCCCACCGCGTCCGGGTATTGTCGGAAATATGCCCCATCAGGACATCGGAGATTCCATCCCACATCCTCGGCCAGAAGAGAACGGCACCGACTATCAATGCATCCACCCCGAAAATGACCGTATAGATCACCGTCATCTGCCCAATGCCGTTTGACATCAGCATGTGGGTGGCACCACCAACCCCGTAGGCCACTTTCTTCCCAAAAGGCAGGATTATGTGATCCTCGTGGGCATCGAAATTGCCAAGGCTGGACTTTGAAGTTTTTGACATCGATAGGTAACAGAATTCGGCTGGGCCCCGTCAGCTCAAACGAGAGAGAAAGTGATGGTGTTGGCTAGGAAAGGCACAATGATCCAATGTAAGCAATATTTTTGTCATATGCGTTCATATAATCGTCATTAAATCCAGCAGAACCTCCGCATACTTCCAAGGGAACTCGTCTCCAAGCGGGTCGATCGGCAATCGCTTAAAGATCCTTCAGTTGCGGATAGAAGGAAATGAAATCGTCCAAGGAAGGATTATGTTTCTTCAAGGGGGCGGAAACCGGAACCGCCACCTGAAAGGCGGCAATGGCTTTTTCGGCTTCTTTCAGGTTGAACCGGTAAAGCGGCCAACAGACCGATACCACCGGATCCGCCGGTGCGGGGATATCCACCCAGGTAGCCATCGCGACCATATCCTGAAATGAATCCTGGATGTTAAAAGCGATATGGTGTTTGCGAGCCAGTTCCAGTTCTTTTTCCAGCTTTTTCGGGGCGTCTTTGCGAATGAGGTCCGGTCGTTGGGTCAGCAGTAATTTACCTGAGGCCGTCTTTTCGGAGGCATAGGCGGCAGGTACAATTTCATTGGGATCAAAACCCACCCGGTGAATGGTCTTGACGGTGTCGATTGGCACCAACTCGCTCCCCTTCAAACGAGCCAGTACCACCAACTCACCCAGGGCGGCATTTATTTTATCCATGACAGGACGGTATTTGTCCTTCAGCGCCAAGTCAGCGCCCGCTGATAACAACTGCGGCAGACGATCCGAAGGAAAACAAAGCCGGTTTCGTCTCTCGATCAGACCGTAGTGCTCCAGGCTGTCGAGCAACCACACGGTATTGCTCCGCGGCTGTCCCAGTTGCTTGACCACTGAGGGCACGTCGATGCCATCGGGATGGGAACAAATGATAAATAGTACATCGAGACCCTTGAACAAGGTGGTAGCGAGTTTTCTTTTCTTTGGCCACTTATCCATATTCGGGGAGGTTAATGAATAGGTGTTTGCATCGTTTTGATGGGAATTTTTCATATCACAATTCACCCTTTGTCAACTGATTGGCAAGGTCTTCCAAACCGCTGGCCAAATAGTCGAACCGAAACTGGCCATCCGAATGATCGGGAGCATGCTCAGGATCTTCCTCACCCCACTCTTCCGGACGCGCTACGAAGGCGGTTTTCATGCCGGCCTTGGCGGCGCTTTCCAAATCGAGGTCGTGCGCAGCCACCATCATCACCTCTCCGGGATGGAACCCAAGCAGTTCGCAACCCCTTTGGTAGGTCTCGGTATGGAACTTATAAGCATCCATCATCTCACAAGAAATCACCGCATCCCACTGAATACGGTTGCGACGGGAACAAGCCATCACCAGTGACACGCTTAGAATGGTGAGGGTGGAAATAAAGTAGCGGCGGCGAAGTCTGGCCATCTGCTTCTCCACGTCCGGCCAGGCCGGTAGGCGATGCCACGACAGCGTCAAAGAATCGAGTTCGTCATCGGGTGGGCAGGGAAGCTCAAATTCCTCAAATACACGAGGTAACTGGGACCGGTGAACTCCATCAATATTTCCTCCGGGCAGCTCATCAGTCTTCTTATTCAGGGTGTTCTTCAATCCCAGGATCCGCCAGCGATCGGCAAAGTCGGGCCAGGGAGCTTCCAGCTTCCGGTTGGCGCCCCAATTTTCCAACTCACCGATCAGTCCGGTTCGCCAGTCGAGCAAGGTTCCGCCGACATCGAACATAAGGGCCTTGGGTTTGTTAGAATCTTTTGTCATATCTGGTGATCAAACATCAAAATATCAGGTTCGCTTTGACATATCCTACTCCTCGGGACCGGTCAGGGTTGGATCGTTGGATCGCACCGCCAGGATCACGGCATGCTCTTCCCCTTCCTTCCCGCCACTGAAAAAACCGACTTGCGTGCCTGCGGCGAAATAGAAGGCGTCTCCCACCAGGCAGGGATGACGAATGCCATTACCCCACTTGTCCTTACCGGCTATCATGTTGCCGTATCCGCGCAATACGTAATAGATCTCTTCCTGAGTCTCGTGCCGGTGAGAGATATTCGTTCCGGTGGGCAAGAAATCCATTGTGAACAGGCTGACCATCTGGTAGGCGGCCGCGAGCCGGTCTCGTTCGCTCTCGGTTGTACCCATCAGCAATTGATACCGGGTGGTCGGACCATGGTATCCGAGAACCTGGAGCTCCACCTCGTCCGTGTTGGCTATCTGCAAGGTTTCGGTAGGCTCTACCTTGGTACCATTTGGGATGGAAAATCCCATAACCAATAAACTTATCGGCGACTCGGAGTCATTGATCACTCCACGCCTGACCCCAACTGGAAGATAGATATAATCGTTTTTCCCAATGCGAACCTTCTCCTCTCCGTAGATCAGCTTCCCTTCCCCTTCGAGAATGAAGTAGATCTGCTCTTCGGAAGGATAGCTCACCACCGAACTTCGCCCTCCCGCCTCCACGCGTAGGTGACCAAAACGAATCACGCCATTGAGCAAATCGGCCTGCTTGTCTCCTTCTCCGAATATTGGCTTATAGGAAGCCGTTTCAGTTCCCCGAGTCAGGTCGTCCGGCCTTTCCCAGGCGGTGGGTACATGGCGAATGAGATAAACCTGCTCCTGCTTCGAGGCGAATAAAACGGTCGGAACAGCAAAGATGAGCAGCGAAACGATAAGCGCGCGCCTGAAGATTGGGAATGGGGAAGTCATTTTTTGATGAAGGGTAAATTGTTATCGGGTTAGGCAGGTAAGGAACGAGACAAAATTCAGGAAATCACCTCCACATCTCCCGACCGGTATTTTTCGAGAACTTCCGGGACAATTTCTATGCCGAGTCCCGGCCCCGTTGGGACCTCGATCATTCCGTCTTCCTTATCCACCTCAATGCGTTTTTCGGTCAGCTCCCAGGCCGGACTTTCGTGAGGAAGATGGAGTTCGAATAAGACCGGCGGAGGGTTGATGTAACGCTCCGAATGCTGGGGGATACAAGCCGCCCAATGCATCGTAGCAGCGATGCGAATCGGTGACCCCCAGGTGTGTGGCATCACCCGCGTCCAATTCAACCACGCGGCGTAATTTACCTTCCGCGCGCCAGTGAATCCAGCCGTGCTGATGTCGGGTTGAACAATGTCCACGGTGTTGCGGTTGATGTAATTCCTGATGACGAAGTCAATGGGAAGGCCCTCCCCGCTGGCCAGGGGAATGCGCAGAGAATTCTTCAGCCTGGCGTATCCTTCCAAATCATATTTTTCAATCGGCTCTTCCCAGAACTCCAAATTGAATCCTTCCAATTGCCGCCCCAACCCTACAGCAGTCCCATCGTCGTAAATTCCAGGCGTACCGGAATCGACCCCGAGTTTGATGCGGGGTCCTATCGCCTCACGGACCGCAGCGATAATCTCCACGTCCGTCTCGGGGCCATAGCCGGTTTTCATCTTGGTGGCGCGGTAACCCATTTCGTGGGTCCAGTAGCCCGCCTCTTCGGCAAAACCCTCTGCCGTATCCGGCCAGTCTTTCCGGTATCCGGCCGATGCATAGGGCATGACCCGCGTGCGGTACTGTTTTCCAAAAATGGCACTGATCGGTTTGCCGAGGACCTTCCCGACAATGTCCCATAATGCGGTATCCAGTCCTCCCGGTTCGGAAACCCGCCGACCATGACCTCCCATTTCTTCGTAAATCGCTTCTACTTCAAAAGGGGACCGGCCAATGACCAATTCCGGAGATTTTCTCAGCAAATCACCGCCCCATGTGGCCCCCCAGCCATCTCCCCAGCCCGTAATGCCCTGGTCCGTTTCCACTTCGATCACAAGGGTGGCAATCGCTTTCATTCCATAGGGTTCTACACTGCAACAATATCCCATGGGAACTTCCAGTTTCTGTACGATCCGGTGGACCTTTATCTTGGTGATTCTGATCCGCGGAAGGGACACTCCCGCGGCCGCCAGACTATTCACCAAAGGCGTGTAGGGCGCCAGGGCCAATCCGGCCGCACCCAGGCTCACTCTGCGTAACCACTCTCTCCGACCAATCATGACTCGCCTTCCTTCTCTGTTTCTATTCCTTTTTATTGGCCCTCAGCAAGGATTTGCCAACCTGATGAGAAGTCATGACAATAATTTTGTTAATTGTGTCAATGTATTTGTTTTTACTTGGCAAAATCGGGCCCTTCAATCAGCTTTATCGGGATGCTGGAAAATCGGAAGAAGGGTAGGTCCTGTAGCATTGACCAGCCTTGGGGATATTTGCCAAACGTCTTGAAGAGCGGTTTATTAGCGCTTGTCGCGGTCGGAGTTCTGCTCCCCGGTTTATCCGCCTTATCTGGCAAGGAAAGAAGCGAGGCAACGGTGCGGATACACGTCGATGTGGCGGAACCGACCGGCCCGATCAGCAAACACCTGTCCGGGCAACACGACTGGCGCCTGGAATGGTTGAACGCCTTGGACTCTCCCATAGCCCGACGCTGTTGCGGCCACGTGTGGTCCGACGGCGCCTGGCCGGCGGAAGGAGAATACGATTGGAGCAAACTCGACGAAACAGTGGAAGGCTACGTCCTTGGAGGAAGGAAAGTCATACTGGCCTTTTCCTACGTACCGCGGTGGCTTTGGTCCGACCCCGAGGACCCGGCGCTGAATGAGCGCACCGTTCCGGGTCAATTCGCGTTTTTCGACCATATCCGGATCGGCAATACATTGCCGCCTGCCAACTATGAAAAGTGGGAAGAATTGATCTACCAGACGGTCAAGCACCTGAATGTCGATAAGCAATACGGAATAATCTTCGAGGCCTGGAACGAACCCAATGCCGCCTGGTTCTGGAGAGGAACCATGGAAGAGAGTCTGGAACTCTATGAACATACGGCGCGCGCCGTCAAACGGGCCGATCCGAATACCATGATTGGCGGCCCCACTCTGGCGGGCGGACCGAGCCATCGTAAACACTCCTCGTTCGCCCAAGCCTCCGGCTACGAATGGATGGAAGCCTTCATAAAATACTGTGCGGAAAACGATGTTCCCGTAGACTTTATTTCCTGGCACTATTACGAATATTACGCCCGGAAATACGACCGTGCCCTCAGCTTTACGGAGCAGGTTCAAACCGTCCGAGATCTTATCAGAAAGTACCCCGCCATCGGAAATCCCAAGCTGGTCATCGACGAATGGAGCTACGACTGGAATGATAACAGGGACGAAGAGATCAAGGCGCTTATAAATTCTCCCTTCAATGCAGCCTGGGCGGCTCAGTCTTTGTATGAAATGGTGACTAACGGGGTGGATATGGCCGCCTACTGCACCAGTGTGGGCGATTCTCCGGACGCTCCGAATCCCACCTTTGCATTGTTTGAGATGTTCAATCGCCTGGGCAGCGTCCGGCTCAAGACAAGTCTCGAAAACCGGACCTCCAAGATCGGAGCGCTCGCCTCTGCCGAGGAAAGCAAAATTTCCATCCTGCTCTGGGATTTTGCGGAAAGGACGGAGGCGGTCGATTCATCACCCCAAAGCGTGCAGCTAAACTTGGATAACCTGCCGGCAGGCCGTTACCAACAGGCACGCTACCTCGGCAAGGACACCCGGAAGGAAACCAGTTTGCGGATTGCCGAAAGCAAGCTGCTCCAATCCGATGGTCGGGCCCAACTGGAATTCGAACTGGAAACCAATGCCGTAACTTTGGTGGAATTGACTCCTACTGCCGGGCCCAATCAATGAAAGGCCCCAATCGCAAGAGCGTATACCATGGGGTCAGTCCTGGATTTTCAACATGGGGACATGTCAAAAATCAAGGAGCTGACCCCGACTGGCGCCCTCTCCATACTATTCCATTACTCCCCCACTCCACCACTCCCCCATTCCTAATTCCTAATTCGCGCGCTTTAGCGCGCTTCCCCCATGTCAATTCTGAGAAAATCCCTATTTCTCCTTGTTCCAAGTCTTCTGCTTGCGGCAAGCGTTAAAAGCTCGGAGCTGGCAAAACCCGGCGAAAAACCAAACGTCATTGTCATCTACGTCGACGACGTGGGCTGGGTTGATCTGGAATCCTATGGAAGCGAGTTTTACGAGACGCCCAACATCGATTCTCTCCTCTCACAGGGTCTCCGTTTTACCCAGGCCTATAGCAACGCGCCGTTATGCTCCCCCTCGCGCATCGGTTTGCTCACCGGGCGCCATTGCGCGCGCGCCAAGTGTTATGAGGTCGTCTCCGGAAAGTGGGATGAAACCGGCTTCTTTCTCCGATACGGTTCGGGAACAAAGGATGATATCATTTGGGATTGGGAAGAAAAGGTCGATTTCGATCCACCCCACAACAATCTCGACTTACCTGAGAACCACAAGATCATGCCGGAATATTTCAAGGAAATCGGTTACTTCACGGGGTTTTTCGGGAAGTGGCACGTGGGACCGCAAAATCCGGATGATCGGGGATTCGATAATTACGCCTCCCTGCAACTCTTTGTCAATGGAGCCCATCTGGACGTGACCAAGGGCCGAACGGTCAAGACTCCCGACTACCCCGAACCCTTCGGCACATCCGGAAACTACATGGTCCGTCTCGGTCTTGAATTCGTCGACCGGGCCGGTGACCGACCGTTCTTCCTTTACCTGGCCCATCCCCTCATCCACACCCCGTTTGATGTGCCTCCGGATCTGCTCGAGAAATACAGGAAGAAAAGCCCGACACTCATTCAGTCGGATGCCGTTTATGCCGGCATGATGGAGATGCTGGATGACAGCATCGGGGGATTTATCGACGGCCTCAAAGAACGCGGGCTGATGGAGAACACCCTTATCATTTTTACTTCTGACAACGGCGGTATGACAGGACCCACCAAAGCAAGCCCTGAACTTAACGGCTACATGCTGGGTGAGGTCACCAACATGTATCCATTGAGGGGGGGCAAGGTCCAACTCTGGGAAGGCGGCGTCCGTGTGCCCATGGGAATTGTGTTCGGAGATCGAATACCCGGTAATACCTTTACCGGGGTAACCACCCAGCTCGATATTCTTCCCACTATCCTCGACGTAGTGGGGTATCCGGATTTTGAGAATGCCCGTGTCAGCCTGGACGGACGCAGCCTGAAGCCCATCCTGGAGAATCCAAACAGCATCTGGGAAGAGCGATCCATTTTCTTCCACCATCCGGGCTATCGGGGCATGACATTCAAGCCGGCCTTCGATGGCCAGGGCGCGGGTTTTGACCAACGTCCCGAATCAATCATTCGGCGCGGGGACTGGAAGCTCATCGAAAGCCTGGAGACCGGCAAGGTCCAACTTTACAACCTGGGGGACGACATCGGCGAAACCACCGACGTTTCAGCTGATCATCCCGAGTTGGTGGCCAGCCTGAAAAATGAACTCCGGGCCTGGTGGACGGAAGTCGAAGCCGACATGCCCATTCCAAAAATTGCAGGGCAGTAGCGGGTTAAACCCGCTCCTACAAATCTCCAATTGTTTAAGTTGTAGGAGCGGCTTTACGCCGCGATTCTCAATTAATTCGGACTTATCAGCCTCACGATTACGATCACGATCAAGATCACGATACTCCTCAAAATTCCGTATCCTCCGCCCCGTTGTGCATTGAAATAAAGCTTCAACCTTCAGCCTTTCCTTACTTAGGTCTCAATTCAACGAAGGTGATGCCAAAGGTTTTGAGGTCAAAGTTCAGGTTCATTTCACCGTCCGAATCGATAGTGTATTCCTCGGCGACGTGTGGGTCCACCTTGGTATGGTGATCCGGATCGACCAGTTGTCGCTTTACCAGGTAGGCGCCGGCTCCTAAATTGTTCAAGTTGATGGACACGGATCGACTTTCCACGCCGCTCGCTCCCTCATCCTCGGGATAGTTCCAGACCATGAGCGCGACCCGGCCATAGGTCCCCGTAGCGAGAATCCCAATCCCGGAATCTTTTCCGTCCACCTCGGCCCGTATCCGGAAATCCTCTAACAGGTTAAAAAATTTAAAGGCCTGCGCCGCCGGGTCCGGCGCATCCAACCAACCCAGGTTGCCGCAATAGGTGGCGCCCGCTACTCCACCTTCCAACATTTCGTAGAGCGATTGGGCGACAAAGGCCCCGTTAAACGTAGGTCCCAACAAATCAGATACTTTCCAATCGTAAGCCCATTCCGTGATGTAATACGTGGGATGACCCACCGATGGATACTTTTTGACGATGTCATTGACGGTCTCGATCTGCTGACTGAAACTTTTTACCCTCCCGGCCTGCTTGGCATACCAGTAATAATAGTGCCAGGAGACGAAGTCGAGCGGCAGATCATTCTCGGCATAATACTGAACAAAGGCCTCGATCCAGTCCGGGGCAAAGCCCGCTGTAGCCGGTCCACCCGACATGGAATCGGTATCGGCCCGCTTGATTGCCCGAGTCGTCACCTCCGCTATCTTGTGAAGCTCCTCCTGGGTTCCCATCCAGAATTTGACATTGGGCTCGTTCCAGACCGAGAATTTCACACCGAAGCCTTTTTCGACGTTCAGATGCTTCACCGTCTGGTAAATCATTTCTCCGTATTTGTAGTAATCGGACGGCGGCAGGACGTGACCCTTTTTCAGATAGGGGAAAAAATTCAAAGCGACTCCGGATGGTTCGGCCGCATCCTCACGCGACCAGAGCCATTCCGGAACAGCGGAAAAAACAAGTGAGATCTCTTCCGTTCCCCGGTCCTTATGGCTTTGAATCCAGGCATCGAGCTCTTCGAAATTGTACTCTCCCTCGGCCGGCCAGGTGTTGAACAGGATCCAGGTATCACCGCCCCATCCCAGGTTGGTGAAGGTGGGCTTGAGCTCCGGCAACCAGAAGTGATTAGCCCCACCCGCGTGTTTGGACACAGCTTCACGGTTTCCGGCCCTACCGATGGAAAACAAATGGTCTTGCAGCCACTGCGGGCGCGGGGGATCGGTCATGATGCCCGCCACATCCCGATTAATTTTTCCGGCGCTTTTGGTAACATCCATACAAATGCGGACGGCATCCGGAGAGGTATGTGAATCGGCAGACGCTTGAGATAGGGTCATGGTCAATACGGTTACTACTAAAAACCAAAGAATTTTTTTGTTCATGTTCTGATTCAGGGATTTCACCATCCCACATCTGCAACACTCAAAGCCAAATAATGATTGACGGCAAGCAAAAACAAAAATATTAACGTTAACAACAATACTCTTGTTAATTTATCACTGTATTTTTGCTCATGTCCTTTGACCGAACTGTGCGGCGCGGAAATTTGCGGGCTCGATCGGTCGACCCAATCCCCAAAAGGCGACTTCCCAAACCTGGAAGAGATCATCAATTAGAAATCCGCAATGCTCTTCTGTAACGCATCCGCCCTTTTTCGCTTCTCGATTTGCGCGTTGCTCCTATGCGCCTTCCTGTCCGCGCCCGGATTCGCCCAGCAGAGTTGTCAGCAGATCTTTGCTCAAATGGATGCTATCCAAACCTCGGCTAATTTCTACCGGGTTGCCGTTGAAGAAAAAGAGCCAACTTCTGCAGGGGAGTATTCGGTAACCATAAGCGTTAATCAGAATGTCGAGGGTTTCATCCATAGCGATCTTGCCGGTTCGCAAAACCGGTTGGATTATTTGACGGCGATGGGGGGAACGGGCGGTCGCTATTGCTGCGGTGGTATTTGGCCGCATATTTGGCAAGAAGACGGGAATCATAATTGGAGCTTTCTCGATGGACTCGTGGAGGATTATATCAATCAAGGGATTCGCATGACGCTCAATTTCGGATGGACGCCGCAGTGGCTTTGGTCCGATCCCGATGATCCCGCGCTACAACGACTCGCTGCTCCATCTCAGTTCAGGTTTCTTAATTTCATGAAAATCGGCAACGCCAAGCCGCCTGCAGATTATGAAAAATGGAAAGAGCTTGTTCGAGAAACAGTCCATTACCTGAATATCGTAAAAGGGTTTGATATTGTTTTCGAAATCGTAAACGAGCCGAATTCCGACTGGTTTTGGAGGGGCACCTTGCAAGAGGTCCTCGAATATTATGAAATAACCGCAAGGGTGGTTAAAGAAGTGGACCCCAATGCTTTGGTAGGCGGAATTGGCATTGCGGGGGGACCGCTGCCAAAAGGCAGCGCCGATCGGTATAATTGGGCAAAGGCATTCATCGAGTATAGCGCAGAGAACAATGTCCCTGTGGATTTTATCTCCTGGCACTATTATGAACTGTATGCTCAGCAAGCCGGTCGGGCAAGGAGCGTTGCCTACCAAGCTGAATTGATCCAGGAACTGGTCGATCAGAATCCTGGTATTGGAGATCCTTTTTTCACATTGACCGAATGGGGCTGGAGCTGGACTCCTAGCGAGGTGTTGAACGGAGCCTATAACGGAGCGTTTTCCGCTCAGGTTTTCCACGACCTGGTAGATAATAATTTCAGGATGGCGAACCTTTCCACAGCTTTGGTTATCAACGGGAATCTGAACCACCCGAATTATGCGTTCTCGACTTTCGAGATGTTCAATCGATTGCCATCCCAGAGAGTGCGGGCGACAAAGTCAGGCGAGACCGCCTTAGGCATCCTCGCCTCAAGAGAAGATGGAAAGGTATCTGCCATGATATGGGATTTCCCGGGAGGTCCTTACGGAATCCGGACCGAAACGAATACCGTGAGAGCAACCTTCGAAGAAATCCCTGCCGGTGAATATACGCTTAAGAGGTATATCTATAAAAGTAATAGGAATGATGGAACGAGTTTGCGCACGGTTGATACGCAATCCTTATCCGGCGGAACACTTGTCTATGAGTTTGATATTACGACTTATGATGTCGCGCTTATCGAGATTGTGAAAAATCAGAACCCGGATCCGGGGAGTTGATCCAAAAGCCATGAAATCCAGTCTTTAGCAGGCGCTTGCCTGCCAGCTGATCCGGTCCGCGAAAAAAGAGCAGGCCCAAAGACTTGATAAATGGAGAGTTCTCTTCTCCCCAAAAATTCCATCAAGGTTTGAACGTCTTGAGCGACAGGTCTTCAATGCACTTGAAGTGTTTATAGTTGGAAGTGCAAAGTTTGGATCCATTTTCCATGGCCGTTGCAGCGATTAGAGCATCCGCCATTTGAATACCGTGCTTAAGTGCGTATTCTTCAATGTATATGGATGCACGTTTTCCGATATTTTCGCTCAGCGGTAAAACCGTAAAAGCGAAATCCGAAAGGAAGGAATGGATCCACTTTTTTTCCTGACTGTTTCGGGCACCTTGAAGCAACTCCATATAACTCACAATCGAAAGAAGTCTGTCGCCTGATTCCGAATCAATGAGCCTTGCAGCGTTTACATTTCCCCTGAAACACCGGATTAGGACGTCCGTATCAAAGAGCATAGCGGTTCGATCTCATCTTCTTCACGTAATAAAGGACATCCTTGGTATTGTGCAAATCCGCATGCATTCCAAAAGCAGGATGATCTTTTACACAAAGGCCTTTGCCCTCGGATTTCACGGGCGTAATGACAGCGAAGGGTTTGCCTCGCCGGGTCAGGGTAACTTTTTGGTTCTTATCGATGGCCTCCACGACCTTGTTCGTTTGTCTGCGAAGTTCTAAGAGGGTTGCTTTCATTATTCTTATTGTGTGCACTAAGTATGCACACTTTGATCAACTCGTCAATCGGAGGGTAATGGGGTCAGCCCTAGTATTTAAGTATTGGCGGGGTTGCATTGGATGTTCGGCTCTCCTACATGGCTCTTCCCGCCTATATCGGAAAACCCATCACCGATTTGCGGAAAACTCGCCTAAAATATGGAAAGCTAAGGAAAATACGTAACTACTCAGGACCTCATTGAGGATTCGTATCCGGCGTCTACCTGCGCCGAGCTGGTTGCGATGACTTTTGAATACCCACGGTCGGCGGGTAATTTTTCGGAACGCTGTTCTGAAGTCCTCAAAAAATGGGAGTTCTTACCTATTGAATGATAAAGATTCAAAAGCGGCGCTGCCAAGACGCAGTCCCCCTACCAATAAATTCAAGCGTGGTAGGGCAAGAGCATCCCTGCTCTGCCGTTCGTCGTGGTAGGGCAAGAGCATCCCTGCTCTGCCGTTCGTCGTGGTAGGGCAAGAGCATCCCTGCTCTGCCGTTCGTCGTTGTCAGCCAAAAAACCATCTGAGTAGTTACGAAAATACTTAAATACTAGGGCTGACCCCATTACCCGACCCCTTTCACGAAATGATTTCATGCCTGGAGACTGATATCCAATTCTTCAATGGTTCGGGCAATGGCCGCGAGGAGAGCTTCAATGTCGGCCGGGAAGATGCGGCCGATGGAACCGATTCGGAACGTATCGGCCTGGCTGATTTTACCTGGGTAAATGATAAATCCCTTGTCGCTCAAGCTGCGGTAGAATTCCTGAAAATTAAACTTCGGATCCTTGGGGAAATGAAAGGAAGTAATGATGTCACTTTGGACCGAGGCGTCGAGATAGGATTTGAACCCGAGGCGTTTCATGCCTTTCATCAGGGCCCCGTGGTTGGAGGCATAGCGTGCGGTTCGGGCTTTGATTCCCCCCTCCTCTTCCATTTCGCGCATGGCCTGGGCAAAGGCCAGGATGGAGTGAGTGGGCGGGGTGTAACGAAACTGGCCATTGCCTTCAAAGCATTTCCATTGAGCCAGAAGGTCCAGGCACAAACTCCGGGCATTCCCTTCACTGGCCACCAACAAATCCCGACGGGCAAAGATGAAAGAAAAGCCCGGCACACCCTCGAAGCATTTATTGGGTGAGGAGACCAAATAATCAATCCCGGCCTCATCAAAGTCGATGGGCATGCCGCCGAAACTGCTCATGGCATCCACCAGGTAAATGCGTTGATGCTTTTTGACAACCTGACCAATTTTTTCAATGGGATTAAGAAGACCAGTGGTGGTTTCACAATGGACGGTGGCCAGATGGGTAATGGCGGGATCCGATTCCAAGGTGCGGTCGATCTCATCCAGGCCGGGGGGTTGATCTTCGGAGCTTCGAATGACGGTGGACGGAATCTTGAGGTATTCGGCCATGGCCGCCATGCGTTCCCCATAAGCGCCATTGGCCAGGAGAAGCAGTTTGCCATCGGGAGGGACCGCGGATCCGAGCATGGCCTCCACCCCAAAACTGCCGCTGCCCTGCATGAAAACCAACTCAAAACCTTTCTCACGCGACAATCCAGCCTGCTGCAGGAGTTCCTGGCGGAGTTGGCCGACCAGGTTGTTGAAATCCCAATGCCAGGAGCCAGCATCGTGCAACATGGCCTGCTTGACCGATAAACTTGTGGTCAAGGGCCCCGGGGTAAAGAGTACTTTGTCTCTAGCCCGCATGGTGGCAAAGCGGCGTGTGCATGTGGTAATCAGCGGGAAAAGCCATGGACTGAAACTAATGTGGCAGGGAAAGGTGTTCAAGGGGATTCGTCACGCACGCGTCCCGCGTCGACAAACCCTGAGAAGCGCCGAGGCGAGACGCCTCGGCACTTGCACGCAGGGCGCGTGAGTGACGTCGATTGACAATTACCCTACCAATTCCCTAACGTTCGGCCATGGACACTTCACTTCCAACCGAAAGCAAAGTGGTCATCATCGGGGGGTGTTCTGCAAGCCTGCGAGCCGATGTCCGACCAAGATGAACGGCAAGTCACTTCCGTGAGCGATCTTCCAACCTCCGCGAGAGTGGTGATTGTTGGAGGTGGAATCGTCGGTTGCAGCGTGGCTTACCATCTGAGCAAACTTGGGTGGAAGGACATCTTACTGCTCGAACAAGGGAAGCTGGCGGGGGGCACGACTTGGCATGCCGCGGGATTGGTCGGGCAGCTCCGCACCTCGAACAGTCTGACCAAGATTAACAAGTACAGTGTCGAACTCTACCAGACATTGGAACAGGAAACCGGGCAGGAGACGGGATGGAATGAAGTCGGTAGCTTGATCGTGGGCACTTCGGAAGAGCGTATGACGCAACTCCGGCGCACAGCTGCAATGGCGGAAGTATTTGGTGTCGAAGCGCAGCTCATTGGCCCGCAAGAGGCGGGTGAGAAATGGCCGCTCATGCGTACCGACGATGTTCTTGGTGCTGTTTGGCTGCCCCATGATGGCAAGGTCATACCGGAGGGCATTGCCAAAGCGCTCGCCACTGGGGCATCGAATCGTGGCGCGCAAATCGTCGAGGGCGTGCGCGTGGACGACGTCATCGTCGAGGGCGGGCGTGCGCTCGGCGTGCGCACCGGTCGTGGCGAAATCCGGGCTGACCGGGTCGTCCTTTGCGGTGGGATGTGGACCCGCCAGATCGGCCTCAGGATGGGCGTCGATATCCCGCTCTACCCTGTCGAGCACCACTACATCGTCAGCGAGCCAATCGAAGGCGTGGACAAGAATCGGCCGGTGGGGCGCGATCCGAACGAGATGATCTACTACCGTTCCGAGGACGACGGATCGATCCTGCTCGGCGCCTTTCAAAAGGTGTCGGCGGCATGGGTCGAGCGCGTTCCCAACGATTTCAGCTTTCAATTACTCGAGCCTGATTGGGAGAAATACGCGCAACCGCTGCAAGCGGGAAAACACCGCATTCCGGTGTTGGAGAACGCTGCCTTCCCAAAGTTCGTCAACGGACCGGAAAGCTTCACTCCCGACAATCAGTTCATCATGGGAGAACCGGCAGGCACCAAGGGACTGTTTGTTCTCGCGGGTTTCAATTCGGTCGGCATCGCCAGTGCCGGAGGAGCAGGGAAGTATGCTGCCGAGTGGCTGGAGAGCGGGAGTCCTACAATGGATTTGTGGTCCGTTGACATTCGCCGGTTCACTTCGCTGCAAAACGACCGGGAATACCTGCGCTCTCGCGTTACGGAAGTGCTGGGACTTCACTACCAGATGGCGTGGCCGAACCGCGAAATGGAAACGGCGCGCGGGATTCGCAAAGGGGCGCTCTACGACCGTCTCCGGGACCGCGGTGCCTGTTTTGGATCATCCATGGGATGGGAACGGCCGAATTGGTATGCGCCTCCCGGTGCTAATCCGGTGGTCGAGTATTCCTTTATTCGACAGAACTGGGGACCGTTCGTTGCGGAAGAAGTGCGCGCCTGCCGGGAGAATGTCGCCATTTTCGACCAGTCGACATTCTCCAAATACGCCCTCTCGGGCTCGGATGCCGTCGGCATCTTGCAACACCTTTGCGGAAACAACGTCGATGTGCCGGCGGGACGATCCGTCTACACCAGTATGTTAAACGAGCGGGGAACCTTTGAGTCTGACCTGACCTTCGTGCGCGACAGCGAGGACGCGTTCTACATCATCACCGCGACCGGCCAAACCATCCACGACTTCGATTGGATCAGCCGCCATATCCCTGACGGTGCCGATGCCAAGCTCGTCGATGTGACCTCCGGATATGGCGTTGTCAGCGTGATGGGCCCGAATGCGCGGAAGCTCCTCGACGCCGTCTCCGATATCGACCTCAGCGACGAGGCGTTTCCTTTCGCGACAGCTCAAACCATTGCGATTGGAGGTGCGGACGTGCGCGCCTTGCGCATCACCTACGTCGGCGAACTCGGCTGGGAACTCCACTGTCGCACCGAAGATCAGATATCTGTCTACGATGCACTTGTCGATGCCGGCGCTGCCTTCAATCTCAAGCACGCCGGCCACTATGCCATCAACGCGATGCGGCTGGAGAAGGCTTACCGTGCCTGGGGGCATGACATCTCTCCCGACGAAACGCCATTGGAGGCCGGACTGGCGTTTGCAATCGATTGGGGCAAGGACTTCCTCGGCAAGGACCGCCTGCTGGAACAGAAGGGAGACGGAATCCGCAAACGTCTCGTCACTTTTGTGCTGGAAGACCCTGAGCCCACGCTCTGGGGAAGCGAACCGATCCTCTGCCATGGCGAAACGGTTGGGTACACCACCTCCGGGGCTTACAGTCCGACTCTTGGAGCAGCCATTGCCATGGGTTACGTGAAACGCGCCGACGGGGGAGTCGTTGGCAACGACTATATCGGAGCAGGCGCCTTCGAGATTCTCATTGACGGCATTCGCTACGCCGCGAAAGCGTATTTGCGTTCGCCCTACGATCCGAAACGCGAGAAGATCTTGAGATGAGCACGGTTATTAAATCCCCCATAACCCGATTCCTCGAGAGGGTACCAGCTCAGGTGCTGACGGTCTACGCGATTCTCGCCGCATTCTCTACCTACTTCTGCATGTACGCCTTTCGCAAGCCCTTTGCGGCGGCGACCTATGAGGGGCTTCGGTTTTTCGGCACTGACATCGATCTGAAGACGGCGTTCGTCATCAGCCAGATCCTCGGATACATGCTCTCAAAGTACATCGGGATCAAAGTCTGCTCGGAGACGACGCGAAAACAACGCATGTGGAGGCTTTGCGGGATGATCATCGCCGCAGAGGTGGCACTGGTGCTCTTCGCAGTGCTGCCCGCAGAATGGAAGCTGATTGCGATCTTCTGCAATGGCCTGCCACTGGGAATGGTCTGGGGCTTGGTCGTGCTCTACCTGGAGGGCAGACGGACTTCGGAGCTCTTGCTCGCCGGATTGAGTTGTTCGTTCATCATCGCCAGTGGCGTGGTGAAGGGCGCTGGGCGCTGGCTCATGGAGGCGCATGGATACGGCGACTTCACCATGCCTGCCGTGACGGGGCTTATCTTTCTGGTGCCGTTCGTGATTTCCGTGTTTCTGCTGAACCAGATTCCAGAGCCAACTCAACGGGACATCGACGCCCGGGTTCAACGCGAACCGATGAATGCGGGCGAGAGAATGCGTTTCATGAAGGAGTTTCTGCCGGGTATGCTGATGCTGCTCACGGCGTACTTTTTCCTCACTGCCTACCGGGACTTTCGTGACAACTACATGTCCAACATTCTCCTTGAAATGGGAATCGAGGAGCAAACCAAGTTCATGCTCCTATCAGAATTACCAGTGGCCTTCGGCGTCCTGGTGATGCTCGGCGGCCTGTTTCTGATCCGGAACAACCGGTGGGGCTTGATCGGCGCGTATGCGATCATGCTGCTTGGCCTCGTACTCATGGCAGGGAGCACGCTCTTACTCGACAATGGAGCTATCAGGGGCGATATCTGGATGGTGTTGGTCGGGCTCGGTGCCTACCTTGCTTACGTGCCTTTTGGCTCGGTGCTTTTCGACCGGCTCATCGCCGCGACCCGTGTGATTGGCACGGCGGTGTTCGCCATCTATGTCGCAGACGCGATCGGCTACACTGGCTCGGTAGGTGTGCAACTCTATAAGGATCTTGTCGAGACCGACGCGACGCGGCTCGATTTCTTCCGCCGGTTCACATACGGCATGAGCATCCTCGGGGTAGTCCTCATGGCGAGTAGCTGCGTCTACTTCCTCGGCAAAGCGAAGGATGCCGGCGCGAAAATCGCCCGGAAAGAATGAACGCGACATCCGATCCGGACAGCCTCAGCGCATCGATGATAGAATTGCCGGGCACCGAGTTCGAGTTCGTCGTCATCGGTGGCGGTGCTGTCGGCTGTGGCGTCGCCTACAGTCTGGCGAAGTCTGGCAAGGCGGACATCTTGCTCATCGACCGGGCAGATGAGGTCGGCGCGGTGACCACTTCCCAAGGCGCCGGGCTCGCCGGACAGATGCGCAGTTCGGTCGAGCGGACAAAACTGGCCATGCATTCGGTGCAAACGTTCCGCGAGCTGCAAGCCCATGCCGCAGTGAAACCGGACTGGAATGAGGTCGGCTCCCTGCGGCTCGCGCTCTCCGATGAGGCCGTCGCTCAATTCGAAGCCCTGAAAGGGGTCGCCGATCACTGCGGGCTCGAGAGCGCGATGATCGACATCGCGGAGGCGAAAGAGAGGTGGCCTCCGATGGACTTTAATGAGGTCAAAGCAGTGCTCTGGTGCCCGAGCGACGGTTACATGTTGCCTAAGTCAGTCGCCAGTTCCTACCGCCACGAGTGCGAGCGCATGGGCGTGCAATTTGTAACTGGCACTTCTGTCGACACGATCGAGATCGGAAACGGGTGCGTCACGGGCGTCGGAACCGATCGGGGCAAAATCCGGTGCCGATACGCAATTAATGCGGCGGGCGCCCACGCCTACCACATCGCCCAGCTTGCCGGGCTCGAGTTGCCGATCGTGCCCGTCCGTCACGAGTACTTTGTCACGGTCGATTGGGACGGGCTCGACCCGCAGTTCCCGTGTTTCCGGGTACCCGACCTGACACTGTACGGCCGCGTCGCCGATGGCGGCATGCTCCTTGGCGGTTGGGAACCTGCCGCGCTCCACACCGACCCGCGCCAGTTTCCGCTCGGAGCACAAGCACCAGCGATCGAGCCCGACTGGAATGTGCTCGGTAGCTTTGAGGACAAGATGGCGCAGCTCTTTCCGGCGGTGAGGGGCAGCGAGAAATCGCGCGTCGGCAAGGGCTGGCCGACCTTCACCCCGGACGGGCAGTTCATCATCGGCGAGAGCTCGCGCGTGCCTGGCTTCGTGATGGCGGGCGGCTGCAACGCGCATGGCATTTCCGGTTCCGGCGGAATCGGACGCTTGCTAGTGGAGTCGCTCGCAGACGGGACGAGTTCGGATTACCACAAGAATCTCAACCCCGACCGTTTCACCGAGACCGAGTGGGACTGGGCAGAAGCGACCGCCCAGGCGCGCGGTATCTACGAGACCTACTACGGTATCGGTTCCTCGCAGCTGCCGGGATCGTCGCGTTGACCCGTTCAATTGGTAGATACCGGGCTGGTGATGTAGGCAACGATCCACCTGGACAGGAGCTCCACATCAAGCTGGCTCACGAAACTCGACGCCGCGGCTGAATACACGTCAGGAGGAATAATGGAGACGCGCGATTCGAGGAGAGCGGCCGCATAGTCCTTGGGAAACTCCGGATGTCCCTGGATCCCGACGAGCGACCCGCATCGAAACATCGCAACCGGGCAGTGCGGCGTGGATGCCAGCACGGTCGCTCCCACTGGGAGTTTTGTGATCTGTTCCTGGTGGCTACTAATGACCTGATAGCTGTTCGCAGGCGGATCCATCCAAGGCTGGTGCTCGACGATCGTCACCTCGTGGACCCCAACGCCCCAGCCCTGATCGGCGACTTGCACTTCCCCACCCAGGGCCTTGGCGATCATCTGGTGACCAAAACAGATCCCGAACAACTTCGCCCGCTCCGCATCCAACAGCCTGACGAACTCCTCAAATTTGCGAACCCAAGCCACATTATCGTTCACAGATCCGGCTGAGCCAGAGGTGAGGTAGCCGTCGCACTCGTCCAGGTTCGCCGGGAACTCGCCAGCCGTCGCGTCATAAAACTGCAGCCGCACCGCCGGGTGAGCACGGAACGTCCGCTCGAACATATCGGGATAGCCGCCCGCGCTGGGCTCGAGCTCCGGGGCCACATGGTCGCAGAGCAAGACGCCGATGGTGGTCATGCTCACAGCGCAGCGCGGAGTGTCGCCAGCAAATCGTCGCGACTGACAGGGATCATGTTGGTGGCGTGGCAGGGATCGTCAAAAGCCTCCTCGGCAAGGAATTCAAGCTTTTCTTCAGCGATTCCGTGGTTGGAGAGCCCAAATCTTATCCCGAGTTTTTCAAACCACGAACGGCAACTCGACGATAGGACTTCGCCGGCGATGCCGCGTTCCTCGAACAAGTTCTGAACTTCTGCCAGGCGCGTTCGTTGGTCATTGTTGAGAGACTTGGACTCCATAAACTCGATGGAAGCGGGTAGGAGGAGTGCATTGGTCAATCCGTGGTGCAATCCGAAGTGAGCGGAGAGAGGATGGGAGAGCGAATGAATCATCCCCAAGCCCTTTTGAAACGCTGTCGCTCCCATCGTGGCTGCCATCAACATTTTGCCGCGCGCCTCCAGGTCGGTGCCCTCTTCCACACAGACCGGCAAGTAGTCGAGACAGAGCTTCAGGCTTTCGATCGCGATCCCGTCTGCCATCGGGTGAAAGCCCGGGGCCAGCCACGATTCCAGGGAGTGGGTGAATGCATCGAGCCCGGTGGCGGCTGTGATGTGCGGCGGGAGCCCGGTCGTCAGTTCGGGGGCGAGCACGGCGATGTCCGGCATGAGCGTGGGCGAGAAGAAGATCGTCTTTTTGCAGGTGGCGCGCAAGGTCACCACGCTACAGCGCCCGACCTCGCTTCCGGTGCCTGCGGTCGTAGGGATCGCGTAGACAGGGGGCATCGGATTTGTGATGAGAGAGTCGCCGCCGAGACGGTCCTCATACTGCGCGAGCGGGCCGTCGTGAGTTGCCATGAACTTGATCACCTTTGCCACATCCATCGGGCTACCGCCTCCGAGGGCCACAATGGAGTCGCAGCCGTTGTCATTGAAGGCAGCAGCCCCGAGCTCGGTATCCTCCTCGATGGGATTCGGGTGAACCTTGTCGAAGACCGTAACCTCAGCGCCGCTGGCGAGGAGGGATTCTGTCACCCTGGCGACCAAACCGAGCTCCACGAGCGTAGCGTCAGTCACCAGGAGAACGTGTTTGTGTCCGCGATCTGTGATGGACGAGCTGAGCTGATCCAGGGCGCCATCGCCAAAGTAGATGATCGTTGGATAGTTGAATTGCTGCATAACTGGCGTCAGACCGTTTGGAGACCAAATGCGGTTCAGATGAGTTCGAAATAGCGCTTCAACTGCCAGTCATTGACATGTCGCTCGTATTCCCGCACCTCCCAATTGCGCGAGCAGGCGTAGTGTTCGACAAACTCGGCACCGAAGCAATCCACGGCCTCCGGGCAAGCTTCGAAATCGCGGACGGCATCGCGCAGATTCGAAGAAAGCTGCAATGCATCAGGCAAGGAGTCTTCAATCTCGTAGGCGTTGCCCTTGACCGGATCGGTCGGCGAGAGGCCTTTCTCGATTCCCAACAGGCCGGAAGCAATGTTTGCTGCCGCCACCAAGTAGGGATTGCCATCCGCGGCCCCGACGCGAAACTCGATGCGCTGAGATTTCTCCGAACCGGGAATGACGCGCAGGGCGCAGGTGCGATTGTCGATGCCCCATGTCGCGGTGGTGGGCGCCCAGAATCCTTTCACCAGGCGGGTGTAGGAGTTGATCGTTGGTGCGCTCATCGCCAGGAACGGTTTCAGATACTTCTGCTGGCCGGCGAGGTACTGTGTCATAAGCTCGCTCATTTTATTTGAACCGGTTTCGTCATAGAAGAGGTTCCTTTCGGTCTCTCGATCGGTAAGCGACTGGTGGACGTGACCGCTTTGACCGGGGTAGTCCATCGACCACTTTGCCATAAACGTCGCCAGCAGGTCGCGCTTTTGGAAGAAGACCTTGGAGAACGTCTTGAACAGCGCGGCGGAGTCCGCCATCGCGAGCGCGTCGGTGCAGGAAATCGCCGCCTCCCAGACGCCCGGTCCCGTCTCGCAATGGAGGCCCTCGAGCGGAAAGCCCATCGCAACGCAATAGTCCATGAATTCGTGGAACAAGTTGGACTCGGCGCTGTTGCGCAACACGCTGTAGCCGAAGTTCCCAGGCGTCAGGCTGTTCAGTTTTTGGTAGCTCTTCTCCCGGATACTGTCAGGGGTTTCGTTGAACACGAAGAATTCGTACTCAAAGGCCAGCGTGACGCCGAAGCCCATTCCGTTGGCTTTCTCGAGGACGCGCTTGAGCAGGCTGCGCGGACAGATGGCGTGCGACCCGCCGTCTTCGCCGATGAAATCGAGCAAGAAGCACGGTGTGCCGCCTTCATCCGGAATCCGGCGCTCGGTGCCCGGATCGACTTTATAACGCGCGTCAGGAAAAGCAGTGTGCCAGCCTGTGAAGCGCGCACTGTCGTAGAGCTGATCGTCGATGTCCCAGCCCAGGACGCAGTCACAAAACCCGGCCCCGCCGTCGAGTATGGATGCAAATTTTGACAGGCTGACATATTTGCCGCGGTGGACGCCGTCGATATCGGTGAAGGCGAGTTTCACGCGTTTCACACCTTCGTTTTCGTATTGCTCGATGAGGTTCATGATGGGTCGGATGGCTGAGGGAGTCTGAAGTGAATGGCTTTGCGTTTCGTGAGACCGTAGAAAGCAAATCGGGATAGCCCGCTTCCGCGGCCGGACAACTTGTAGCCGGTCCACGGCAGGGCAGGATCCAGGTAATCGCAGCGGTTCATGTAAACGGTTCCGGATTCGATTCTCGAAGCGAGCCGTTCGGCCCGGTCGATCGAATTGGTGAACAGCGCCGTCGTCAGTCCGAATGCGCTGTCGTTGATGTGAACCAGAGCGGCCTCGTCGTCGCTTACTTTCACCACAGGCATGATCGGTCCAAAGTTTTCTTCGCGCATGATTGCCAGGTCTGCCGACGGATTGAGGACCAGTGTCGGCTCAAAAAAAGTCGCATCGCCGAGCAGTTTTCTTTGGCCCCCGCAAACAATCTTTGCTCCGGCCGCACGCGCTTCCTCGACTTGGCTTTCCATCAACACAGTGGAATTCGGATCGGCGAGCGGTCCCATAGTGGTATCCGAATCCTTCGGATCGCCCAGTTTGTATGCGCCGATCAGTTGAGCGGCGTGTTCGATGAACGCCTCGAAGATATCGGCATGGGCGTAGACTCGCTCAATACCGCAGCAGGACTGGCCTGCGTTGTACATGCACCCGTCGACCACCGATTCAGCAGCTACCTGTGGATCGGCATCGCTGGCAATATATGCTGCGTCCTTGCCACCGAGTTCGAGGTGGCAATCGAGCATGGCCTCTCCGCAATGGCGGCTGATCGTTCGCCCCCCCTCAACCGAACCGGTGAAAACGACGTGGTCGACCATGCGACGTCGAATGAGATCGCCCGCCGTTTCGTGATCGGCGAAAGCGTGTCGCAACAGGCCAGCATGACTCTCGAGTTCACCGAATGCTGCTTCGAAATGATCCCCGATTCGCGCCGTGAGCCTGGCGTGTTTCAGGAGAACCGTATTGCCGGCGAGCAGAGCGGCGAGCACTCCGTTGAGAGAAATCATGAGCGGATAGTTCCACGCCGAAATAATGAGAACCACCCCCAAGGGTACGTGTTCGATGCGACGTCGCAGGCCGTCCTTCTCCGGCAAGACTTCCGGAGCGAGCGTTGGCTCGGCAGCATCGAGGAGGAAAGCAGCCCGTTCAAAGAAACCACGCAGTTCGTTGTGGCTTTGGTCGAGCGGTTTTCCCATCGAGGCCGTGATGTCGTTGGCAACCTCTTCTCGGTTGCGATCAAAGTACCCGAGACACTCGCGCAGGATGGCGACCCGCTCACGCACGGGCACACGCGCCCACTCGCTCTGCGCTGCTCGCACGCTGTCAAGTTTCTCGGTGACGGCCGTCCCTGCTTCGTAGCTCCGCTTTGCTCGGGCAACGGCTTTGGATAGGGACGTCATGGCAGGAGTTTGTGCGGCTGAACCTGAGCCGTCAACGCATCAATTCGGACTTGAGAGACGTCATTCTCGAGCAACTGGACAACGGACTTCTCCTCGTCATCGAAGACCCTGATCCCCGGTCGAAAGGACATCACTTCGCCCTGTACGTGTTACTTACAATACGTGAAAGATTGCCCGTAATGTTGACATTTCGGAAGCAATGTGAGAAATAATGAAGTCCTCACTCGCAAAGGCCGCTCGCCGCTAAAAAGCTACCGAGACTCATGCGACATCAACCAATTCCTATCAGTTATCAGTAATCGTTCCTATCCGGCATTTTCATCACGCCCGACTCAGCGTAGGTTGTTAGGTATGCATCGGCTCGGCATCATCACGATTTGCGTTGTTCTTTCTGCAGCGTGGAATGTGCGCGCCCAATCCACCGGTGTTGCCAAGAATCGTCCGGATGAAGCCCGAGCCGCATACTCTCCCGAGAAGGCCATCGATTTTATCGAGCGGTCAGTCAGCAGTTGGCAAGAGAGACGCCGTTGTGTCACCTGCCACACAAACGGTTTACACCTGGTCGCAGGTGCCCAGACCACACCAAATTCGAGGATTCTTATCAGCAGTCAGGAATTCACCCGCGACTATCTGACATCCTACATTACAGGCACGGCCAAGCCACGCGGTCAGCACGGGGCTATCGAGGGTATTGTCGCCGGCGCCAGCTTCCTGGCTATCAGCGAGATGACAACGGATAAGAATCTGGATGCGAGAACCATCAGTGCGTTGGATTATATCTGGTCGAAGCAAGATCCCTCTGGTGCGTGGGAGGACTGGCTCAAATGCCATTGGGGTCCGTATGAAGTGGATGATCATTTTGGCGTAACCCTTGCCACTATCGCTCTAGCCATGGCGCCAACCGACTATCGAAGTAAGCCAAACGCCAAAGAGGCCGAGAAGAAACTACACCAGTATCTCAAGATCAATGCGCCCTCCGCCCCGCATCAGCAAGCCATGATGCTTTGGGCAGCAAGGCACGTTCCCGAATTGGCCACGGCCGAACAAAAACAGAAGTGGATCGAGTCGCTCCGGAAACTTCAGCAAAATGATGGGGGTTGGGTCTTGGCTCAGCTCGGCGATGCGCAGTGGCTGCGTGAAGATGGGAAGCCGCACCATCAAATTAGCGACGGCTATGCCACTGCCATGGTCGTGTACGCTCTGCGTCAGGCTGGTGTGTCCAGGGAGGACCCCGGCATTGTACGTGGTATCAAGTGGCTGAAGACAAATCAGCGCCAAAGCGGCCGTTGGTTCACCCACTCTCCCCGCCGCGACGGCCGTCACTACATCAGCCAGGCAGGCACCAACATGGCGCTGCTCGCCTTGCATAGCTGTGGAGCGCTGAGGATGGACAATTGATAAATGGACTCTCGCCGTGCTGGTCGCTACATTCGCGGCCACGTCTCTGGCCCGCCCCGCTATACTAATAAACGCAGTGACATCACCCAAAGCAATCTCCTATCGTTAAGCTGATGCATGGTAACTTTTTCGAACAGTATTAAAGCTCGGCCTTTGATTAAAACTGCAGGCTTTGGCGCGGCAGTCATAACGTTGCTCGGCTGTTTAGAACTTCTTGCGCGTGTTTCAGAAGATATCGATAACCCCCCTAATGTGATCATTATTATGACTGACGACCAGGGTTATGGAGACTTGGCCTGTCACGGTAACCCAATCATAAAGACGCCAAATATCGATAGGCTGTACGAGCAGAGTGTTCGTTTGACCGATTTTCATGTAAGCCCGATGTGTTCGCCTACACGTGCAGCTTTGCTGACCGGCCGTGAAGCGGTCCGAACAGGAGCGTGGCGTCCTGCTAATGGCGTATCTTTCATGCGGGCTGATCGGGTGACGATAGCCGATGTTTTCTCGGCCCAAGGCTATCGCACGGGTATCTTCAATAAATGGCACTTAGGCGACAATTACCCATTTCGCCCCCAAGATAGAGGTTTTCAGGAAGTCTTTATTAATCTTAGCGGTGGCACCGGACAAATTGGCGACAACTGGGGTAATGACTGCTTCGATGACACGTACCTTCATAATGGAAAACCTCTCGAGGTAAAGGGTTACAGCACTGATGTTTTCTTTGATGCTGCTATGAGATTTATCGAAATTAATAAAGACCGGCCTTTCTTTATGTATCTGCCCACTACCTCGCCACACGGGCCTTGGAACGTCCCGATCAAGTACGTAAAACCTTACCAAGAAAAAGGCATCTCTGCTGCCCTCGCACACAGATATGGCATGATAACCAATGTTGACGAAAATATAGGCAGACTAACGGCGTATTTGAAAAAACTAAATCTGGAAGATAATACGATTCTTATCTTTCTGACTGACAACGGCTCGGGCTTGGCGAGTGTCGGGAGTGTAAAAAAATATGGCAAGCCCTTCAATTCGGGTATGCGTGGCGGCAAGGGTAGTGTCTATGATGGCGGTCATCGTGTACCATTCTTTATCCGATTTCCCAGCGCCGGTATTACAGGGGGAAAAGATATCTATAACCTTACGGCTCACATCGACGTGCTACCTACGCTTATTGACCTTTGCGGGCTAAAGAAACCTGGAGAATTAAAGTTGGACGGCTTAAGCATGGCAAAGCTACTGAAGGGACAGCAACGTAAATGGCCCGAACGCACATTCTTTGTCCATCGCTGGGCTGGTCAGTTCCCGACTAAATGGGGAGGCCGGGGCACCCTGGGAGAAGATCTTGAAGGTGTTCCCTCGGGTAAACAGGGTGTTGTTATTAACGGGAAATGGAGGTTTGTAAACAATTCAGAGCTTTACGACATAAAGGTCGATCCGGCTCAGAAAAACAACATTGCTAAAGATTATCCTAATATTGTGGAGAGGTTACGCAAGGCCTACGACGAATGGTGGGCAGATGTCCGTCAAGACTTCAAATTATCTCATATTATTATCGGCTCGGATAATGACAACCCCACAACAATGACCGCTATGGACTGGCATGACGGTTTTTTAGCGTCTCAGTCACAGGTACGCCAAGGCACAGAGATTAACGGCTACTGGCTCGTGAAAGTTGACAGAGTTGGCACCTACCAGTTCCAACTGAGGCGCTGGCCAAAAGAAGTTAATAAATCCATCAGGGCGGCTCTCCCGCCTATTGCTCCTACCCCTGGTGTGTACCATAATTCTCACACCGAACCTGGCCGACCCCTCAGCCTAAACCATGCAAGACTCAAGATCGCTGATGTAGATCTGACCAAACCCATTCCCGAAGACGCGGTTTCCGTAACTTTCGAGGCCCAGCTCAAAGCCGGAAAGACACGCTTGCAGACCTGGTTTTCGGACGACAAAACAGGCGAATCCCGCGGGGCCTATTATGTCTATGTGAAACGTCTGCCATAGCTGAAAGACTGGAGAGGTAAAACGCTATGAAAAGAATATTCAGAGCAACCGTAATTGTTGGAACAATGGTCTTGATTTCTTGTGCCAGTACCCCACCAGTCACAAACGAATTCAACATAAGCGATGAATTCGTTGAATACATCAAAACTACCGTAAATCCCTACGAGTGGGGTTTAAGAGATAATGGCCGTTTCTACCCATATTCCCGCCCAGGTGGAAGAATGATTGGCTATGGGCAGAGCGTATTCGATAAGAAGTATTATTCGCAAGGCATGTCAAAGGAAGAGGCGGAAAACAATCTGCGCAACGGTCTGGAAAAAACTCTGACTGATTTGCGTCAGTATCTGATAACCCATTATCCGGAACATCCTTTCGACCAGCTAAGCAGTAAAAGCCAGGAGATTCTTTTGGATCATGCGTATTCGACGGGTCCTGAAAATCTTAGCGATGAATTCTACAGTGCAGTAATCAAGCAGGATTGGGACAAGTTGTTTAACGAGTTTTTATATATACGCTGGATTGAAAAAGGCTGGCCGAAAAATATCGCCAATAAGGCATTTGCCAACCGCTGGCTCGATCCTGAGACGAGACAAATTCCGAACACGAACGCAATTTCTAAAATATTGAACAAGGGTTCTTTAGAAAAATAGAGATGTAAAGTACGCTATGGGTTAAGAGTGATGCGCGTTGAAAAACAGCTTGCAAAAGCGGCACCCTGAATTGGGAGCAAAGGAGCAATGTCTACAAATTTTGAATCGTAACCTGAAAGGAACCATAATCGCTATGAAAAAACCTCGCAGAGAATGCCTGCGCGAGAATCAGATTCTGAGAACAAAAAAATCGTTCCCTGCGCTAATGGTATTGGTCACAACGGTTTTTTGTGTTCACGTGTGCGCTGGCCTAAACGCGCAAATACTCAAAAACCGGCAATACGAACTGGTTCTTCTAGACGATCATGCCGTCGAAGTGAGAGTCGACGGTGTAGCGCCTCAAATTCTCTCCGGCGAATTCACCGTGATGTACAGTCCAATACACCTTGGATTCGCTATGAACCGAGTCGGTGAATTCGATTTTGCTTATCCCAGGCCTTTTCCGGATGCCTCCGTCCGTGCACGTAGGTGGCCTGTCTACAGTGACAAGCTTGACGCTAAAGCCCACAATCTTCAGTCGATTGGAGTCGCTAGTGGAGGCGAACTAATGGTCACCAATCACACGACCGGAGAAGACAATTGGGTCTTCATAGACTCGCAAGGCTATACGATTAAGGCGCTGGCAGATCTCAACCTCCAACAGACCCTTGATCCATTTTTAGCAGGGAGACGGACCACTATTAGAGCCATAAAATCCAGAGTAAGTGACAGAACAATTACTTGGAACTTTCAAGATCAGGCGGGCTTTGCACTATCAGCCGAAATTTTTCTCCCACACGGTGATGGCGATCCGCAAATAACCTATCATTTGGAAGTCAGGGAGAATGGCTACTATTCGATCGCCTACACCGGCACGCCCTGGCTGGATTCTGACGAAACAATTCCGGTACCGCAAGCGGCTGCAGGAAGAGGGTTTGCTGAGGATATGGATCTGCCGGGGTTTAGGGAAACCAATATCGTTATATCTGAAGCATTCCTGACATTGCCAAGGGCGCATGTTGCCACCAATAAAACAAATTCTGTAATTGTCATTGATCCGAAAGAGAGCCCATTCCGTTTGGTGCAAGACTCGAAGGGGGTTCAGACCTACGCCTTAGGTTCAGAAAGCAATTCCCGATTTGGCATGATGATCCAAAAGAATGCCAATGGAGTGCGACCGGTTGCCTTGACGCCAATCATGGCTGGCTACGAGTCGAGAATGTTCAAAGGTGACACTTATCGCTTCACAATACGCTATGTTTTACGGCCAGGAGAATGGCAAGATACCTACAAATACATTGCAAAGAAAATCTATGATTTTCGCGATATGCGTGACAACAGCGGCGCAGGCTCCATGAGCAACACATTGGAAAACATCATGGATTACCTGAGCGATCGCAGCGGACACAATTATGCCATGTGGCACACCGAGCAGAAATATTACAATTACTGGTCAGACAGAGCCGGTAATTTTAAACCTTTCTCGCCCATGTTTAGTTTAGCGGCTGCCATCATGACCGACGATGAGAGTTTTTATAAAAAGCATGCTCTGCCGATAATAGAATTCGCCCTCTCCAGAAAAACAAACACATTTCAGCCCTATGACGTGATCAATACCTATATGGCGCAGTGGGGAAGAGATCTTGGCTCGCCTTATCCGGATGTTGCCCAGTTGGCCGAACTCTATGGTATGTTTCAGAATCGCACCTATGCATTCAAACATTACTTCGAAGAGAAGGGTTTCGAAGAAGACAATTATATGCATTTGCTATCAAGGTATCGAATCTATGGAAATGCTGAGGATCTTGAAAATGCTATGAGGTTGGCGGATAAAGGCGGCCATTTTATGGATCAATTAGAGATGTATGAAAAAACCGGATACGATAACTATCTAAAGGCATCAGTAGAAAATGCTTACCGCGATATGCATAGATACAACTTATTTCCTATGGTTCCTGATACGATGCTAGTCATTGAAAAAGGAAATAAGGTTCCTATTCATGGTCACGCTTTCCAAAGGCACAGGGATTGGGGTTTCTCGCCGCCCCAAAACATCTATGGGCCTGAGCAGACTGTGCCGGCCTGGAGAGTTTCATTGGTTGGCGTCCAACTAAGCGCCTACCGCGGCGGATACTGGATAAGCAATCACGGACAACTGATGCGACTGGCCACTCACGCGCAAGACGATTTTATACGCGACATGCAACGCTGGGCCATGGTAGGAAGATATGCCAATTATCCCGGCGACTTTCGCTCGATTGAACATTCTCTTGTTGCAGAAATGCCGGACGCTCCGATGCGCTATATTTATGAGACCAATTTCTCCACATTTAACCCCGGTCATGCCATCGAGTGGATTGGCGCGGTCATGGATTTTCTGGTTAATGACTGCTTCAATCGATCGGATAAGAACATCGATTTCCCTTCCCGAACGATGTATGGGAGTGCATTTAGAGTAAAAACCTATGGCGATCGAGCAGGCAAATTCTATGATGAAACCAATGTCCGTTTATGGTTGCCGAGAAAGCTTCTGACCTCTGATAACAGACAGGTCGACTACCTGGCAGGTTACGGCAATGGCAAACTTTACATTGTCTTCTGGAATCAGTCGTTCAAGTCAGAAAAAGTGAAGATTGATTTTGATCCGGAATGGGTAGACTACACCGGTAAGCACACGGCTCGGGTATGGAAAGACAATAAAGACAGTGGTACGACAAGGGTTCATGATAATAGTCTTGAATTCGAAATCTCTTCCAAGGGTATCATCGCCTATGCCATCGATGATGTGACGGTTAAAACGCGTTTGCATGCCAAGATGTTTGATGAAAAAGCGATCACCCTGGGTGATAAAAGCATCGCAGTGGATGTTGAAACGCCATTCGGGAAACTACACGCCATGCTCATCACCCTGGGCCGAGGTTTAACGACGTCCTATGTCTATACGGACGCCCTGCCGGAAAACGTCATTTCTGCGAAGCTCAGATATCGGCAGGGCGATGAAGACTGGCAAGAGACTGTCGACGCAATCTATCCTTACGAATTCACGACACAAATTGATGAAGACAAGGGCCATTTTGAATTTGTTTTTGAGGTTGAGGATTCCGATCAAAAGATTCAAAAATCAAATGTCTTGTCACTGGCGTTTTGATTTACTGGATTATTTGATTCCTCCCAAGCGGGGAGAAAAAGTGTCAATCCATTACTTTTGTCATCCGCCTAGGATCGAATTTATCGGCCTTGTTGCGTTTCATTTTCGTAATAGCAAGGGTAAAGCACTAACACTTTTTGCTCTTAATAATCCTTTCATAAGGAAATTGATTTTCATCTTATCACGTTGCGGTTAAATCAGCCGACATTCCACTTGGTTCTTTTTGTTATGAAAGCTACAGCTCTCCATTTCCTTTTCACACTCACATTTCTCTATGGTCATCTAGTAGGTGCCCAGAAGTCGGAATTCCTGGTAAAGCCTTTTCTGCAGGACGCATCCCCCCATTCAATTGTGATCAAATGGGAAACCAGCAATGGAGCAGAAAGCATTGTGGAATATGGTAAAAGTCCAAAACTGGGAAAAAAGACAAAAGGTAAGGCCTATGGTATCAACTATGACGATTCTCGTTTGCATGAAGTCAAACTTGCAGGCCTGGATCGACTCACGATGTACTACTACAGAGTGAAAACCGGCGATTTGGTTTCAGACATTTACCAGTTTAAAACACCGCCGTTTGCGGAGGATAAGGAAAGCTTTCGTATAGCTGCCATGAGCGACATGCAGGAAGATCAGATGTATCCCAACAAGTTTGAAGAATTGATTAACGAGGGTCTGATCAGCTACCTGGAGGAAAACTATGATGGGACTCTTCCCGATAACCTGGCACTTATGATGATCCCGGGGGATCTCGTTCAGAATGGTGCCGCTTATCACCAGTGGAAGCGTGATTTCTTTGATCCCGCTGCTCCTCTTTTTTCACAGGTTCCAGTGTATCCTGTTCCTGGTAATCACGAAAACAATAGCGTTTATTATTTTCAGTATTTCACACTGCCTGAGAATGGCACTCCCGCATACCATGAGCATTGGTGGTACAAGGATTATGGAAATGTCAGGATCATCGGATTGGATTCCAATCGGGGTTATACATTGAATCATCAACTAACCTGGTTAGACCAGGTTCTTGAAATGTCCGCATCTGATGAAAACATCGATTTTGTGTTTGCACAGCTTCACCACCCTTTCAAATCCGAAATGTGGCTGGATGGAGAATTGGACTACACCGGAAGGATTGTGAAGAAACTGGAAGCATTTTCGACAGCTACAGGAAAACCCAGTGCTCATTTCTTTGGACATACCCATGCATACTCAAGAGGGCAATCACGTGATCACAAACATCTTTGGATCAATGTGGCGACTGCCGGTGGCAATATCGACTATTGGGGCGAGTATGCGCAACGAAACTATGAAGAGTTTTCAGTCACTCAGGATGAATATGGTTTTGTAGTAGTGGATATTGATCAAAATAATGGTGATCCGGCCATGACCATACGTCGACTGAGTCGAGGGAATGAAAACCTACCCAGGGACAATGAAATGAGAGATAGTTTGACCGTTTGGCGATATGAAAAGAAGCCTGCAACTCCAGTAATTGAATCTCCAAAAAATGGAGTGATTATTTCGAACCGGGAGATACTTCTCAAGGCAAGTGATTTTGATTCAAAACATGCTGGTGCAGTCCATGGTGCCGCGCATTGGCAGGTTAGCACGACGGAAGATTTTGCCGAGCCTGTCATTGATCGATGGCGACAGCACCAGGATTGGTATGCGGATATTGACCGACAGGCCAATGACAACCTGACGGATGAGTTAATACTCCATATCGAATCCAATAAAAACTACTTCTGGCGAGTGAGGTATCGAGATCAAAACCTCAACTGGAGTGACTGGTCAGAGACAGGAGAGTTCAAAGTTGAGGAAGGGTAAGGCATTGAAAAACACCCACCTTGGCGGCTGCGCCGCTGTACCGAGGAGTGGAACGACGACACCTCAACGAGCGAAGTGAGAAAAACAAAGCAAATTCCTATCAGTATATATGGCGGGAAAGCCGAACGCCGCAGACAACACTTTCACCCAACAAAATCCAGGGCCACCCCATGACTATCATCGATCAGATATTCGACACCTTTCGCCGCAACGGCGATGCGCTCTACGACGGCGGCGAAGTCGTAACGCAATCCCAGCACGCCCTCCAAGCGGCCCATTGGGCCGAGGGAGAAGGCCGCTCCCCCACTCTCATCGCCGCCGCCCTATTGCACGACTACGGCCATGTGATGGACGAATCGGAAGATTCAATCGAGCGGGAAAAGGACGGACGCCACGAGCTGGTGGGATCGAGGTTTCTCGAACAGTACTTTGTAGCGGCGGTCACCGAGCCCGGCAAGCTCCACGTCGCCGCCAAGCGCTACCTCTGCGCCACCGAAGAGACCTATTTCGCCACCCTCTCGCCGGTATCGGTCAAAAGCCTTGAACTCCAGGGGGGCCCCTTTACCGAAGCCCAGGCCAAGGCCTTTGAGAAGAACGACCACTACCGCGATGCGGTCCAATTGCGGCGCTACGACGAGCGCGCCAAAGACGCCGACCTGACGACGCCCGATTTCGAGCACTTCCGCCGGTATCTCGAAGCGGGCCTGAAATCGTCGTCCTGAGAGAAGGCAGATGGGGTCAGCCCTAATATTTAAGTATTGGCGGGGTCGTATTGGATGTTCGGCTTTCCGACATGGCCCTTCCCCCAACATGAGCAATCCCATCAACGATTAGCGGAAAACTAAGGGAAATACTTAAATACTAGGGCTGACCCCATACCCCGAGTTCACACATCCAGATCGGAGGGATCGAAGTAACAACGAAGCGACTCGATCTTTCCATCCCGCATACAGAACACATTGCATACCGCCATGGTTCCGGACTTGCATTCGGGAGTGGTGAAGTTGAGGTTGAACTCCACCGCTATTCGATTGCCCGATTCGGTATAGCGAACAACCTGGCAATTGAAATCCACGCCTCCACTCAGCATGGCCGCATACTGTTGTCTCACCGCATCGGCTCCTTCGCATAGCTCGGATATGGGCGCCTTAAAGGTAGCGTCTTCAGTAAAGTGGTCCATGACGCCATCGACGTCTCCAGCTGTTTCCTTGGACCAGTAATTTTTTACGATTTCCAGGTTCCTACTCATTGTACTTCAGTTTTTGGTAAGGGTTCAAATACCGTTTTGAGAAATTTGTCTGTCCGGTCCAGGGTAATAGTGAACCAGGGTTCCAGCCGCCTGATTGCCCTTGGAGAACGAAATGAACCCCATTAAGGAGGAGAAACTCAGCAGGCATAATAAGTGTTTCTTCATCCGGCAGGACACAGGATTAGAAGGCTATGATCGTATGGAAAAGGGTAATAGTTCCAACCAATGTGGGCCAGCGGAAGTTTGACAGCAAGAAAAACCAATATTATTAACGATATTGACAAAATACATGTGATTTTCGGCTCTGGACCCCTGCAACTGAGAACCGTTTCGAATGAACCGTTGGCGCATCATATTCTTCAAGCTGGTCGCGATTCTACTGCTCCCGGCGCTCTTCCTCATTGCCGTGGAGTTAGGGCTGAGGTTGGTTGGGTTTGGTTACAATACGGCGGTGTTCCTGGAAGAAAAGGGGCAAGCAAGAAACAATTGGGCCTTTACCTTCCCGTATTTTCCCTGGTCCATGGCCCGGCCTATGCAACCGGTCAGCTTCAGCGAGGAAAAGCCGGAAGAAGCCCTGCGGATATTCGTTTTGGGCGGCTCTGCCGCACAAGGCTTTCCGGCTTCGGAATTTGGCATGGCTGCCCAATTACAGGTTTTACTGGAACAAGCCTATCCGGAACGAAAGATCGAAGTAATCAACACCGCCATAACCGCGATAAATTCTCACGTGGTCCTTCCAATTGCAAAAGCCTGCCTGAAATACAACCCGGATTTCCTGGTAATTTACGTGGGTAACAATGAGGTGGTGGGTCCATTCGGTCCAGGAACCACGCTTGCAGGGTTCAGGCAAAGCCGGTTCATCATCAAGGCATCTGCGGCGCTCAAATCGACCCGGCTCCACCAACTCATGACCCTGGTCATGGGCAGGCATAAATCGCCCGCCGGTTCCTGGCGGGGAATGAACCAGTTTTTGCAAAACACGGTCTCCGGAGATGACTCACGCCTGCAGGCTGTCTACGAACACTACGAGGCCAATTTGCGTGAAGTGTTTGATGCCTCGGAAAAGGTGGACTGTACAGTCATCGTTTCGACGGTAGCGGTTAACCTTCTGGATAATCCGCCCTTTGCCTCCAAGAAAAAAAAGTCCCTTTCCCCGGATGAATCCAGCCAGTGGGCCAGCAATTTTAAAAGGGGAAGGGAGTTTCAGGAGAAGGGGCAGTATGGCTTGGCCATTGACGCCTATCTGTCGGCCAACCAAATGGACGACGGGTATGCAGAACTCCACTACAGACTTGGCCAGTGTTACCTTGCTCTGGAAGTAGAATCAAAAGCCGAACAAGCCTTTGTTGCCTCCTGTGACCTCGATGTTCTCAGATTCAGGGCCGACAGCCAACTCAATGCAATCCTTAGGGACTTGCCCGAAGGAACTCTTCTGGTCGACAACGCCAGAAACCTTATGGGGGCGTATAAGAAAAGACCCGATGAAGAGTTGCTCGTCGACCACGTGCACCTTTCCTTCAAAGGAAATTACCTGGTGGCCCGTGCCCTGGCCGAAGCTATTATGGCTGCAACGGCGCTCCCCGCGAACGGCTTTCCAGACGAGACCGAAACCGCTCGCTTGCTGGTTTTCAACGATTGGGACCGCCACCGCATCGCCAAAAAACTGGCTGATGAATTGTTGAACAAGCCGCCCTTCACCAACCAGCCGGATCACGTGCATCGCCAACTAAAAAAGCAACGCCAAGTCCGGCACCTGGCAGACAGACTCACTCCCACCGAGGTGACCGTGATTGCCAATCAGTTTCGGGAACTCCTAGTGAACAGACCCCACGATCGGCAGCTCCAATTTCGATTCAGCGAGTTCCTGAGGCAGACCGGCAACCCATCGGAGGCTCGAAAACTCCTGCGGAAATTGGTCGATGGCAATCCGCATGATTTCGCAACCCGCCTCAGTCTGGCTTACCTGACGATGGAAGAAAAGGATTTCGAAACATCGGAACGCCACCTGTCATTTCTGCTCAAACGTAACCCCTATGCCATCGAATTGCGAAGCGAATTCCTGAGATTGCTGGTTGAACGAGGAGACCTGGATCATGCTGAAACGTATAGCCGGAAACTGGTAGCGGATCATCCACAAGACCCGGACATCAGACACCTTGCCGGCCTCATCCAGCTGGCCAGGGGAAACAAAAGGAAAGCCCTGGAGCAATTTCGCCAAGCCTGCCAAATCGATTCAACTCACAGCAGAGCTTGGAAGCAACGAGTTCAACACATTCGCGAGCTCGGCAATGCCAAGACCACCCTGACAGAAGTCGAGGCATGGAGGAAAGCAGACCCCACCAGTACAAACGCTCTTTTGACGCGGGCTGAATTGTTGATGGAACAAAAGGAATACTTCTCTGCCAAGGAATCTTACCGAAGGGCCTTGGAATTGAATCCCGATCTATTTCAAGCTCGCTCGATGTGGGTTCAAATAATGACTCAATTGGGTCGCACCGATCAGGCAATTTCCCTGTTGCAGGAGGAATTGAAAGCCGACCCGGACATACGGGAAGGCCATTCGATTTTAGGACTCACCCTCGACTTCGCCGGAAGAAAAAGGGAAGCGATCGAAGTATACGAACGAGGCCTGAAGCGACAACCCAACAGCCCCAAAATCCTTCGGGAACTAACCTGGATTTATTCCACGGCCAGGGATGAACGGTTGCGCAACGGACCAAGGGCTTTAGAGCTTGGCCAACAGGTCTTGAGCGCTACACCTTCCAACCCGGATTTACTGCAGGTGCTGGCGGCGGCTTTGGCCGAAAACAGACGCTTCGAAGAGGCCCTTGAAACGGCGACCCAGGCTCTGGAGTTGGCCCGAGCGCAAAAGCAGGACGGCTTGGCCGATTTCATCAGCCGCTGTCTATCCGCTTATGAACAACACCTTCCCCTGCGGGCGAATTAGACCGTGTCGGGACTGGGAGGAATAAACCGAAGATGACACAGATTTTCACAGAGCAAAAAAGGGGGGGATGGCGCGCCAACGGCGCCTCTCTTCTTTCCACTCTTCACTCTTCACTCTCCACCGGGCGCCAGCCCTCCATGTGGTGATAAATTTTGAAGACGCCACACTAGGGCCGGGATATGAGATACATTTCCTTTCCAAACTCGGCCCTTCGATCAGCCAGGGGTTGATGCCATTTTCCAAAGGCATCCTGAACTCCCCCGTGTTGTTTGACGGGCTCGGCGGAGGCCCAGTTGTCCATCCAACCACACCAGCCCCAGCCCATAAAATCCGGGCGTTTAAAGGCGGCATGATAGACCTCCTCAAATCGATCGGCTGCCACGGAATAGTTGGCACAATGTGGCCCGAGTGGATCCGGCATATGGGGAGGCTGTGGAACCGCCCAACTGCTATCGGCACTGAAAACCGGTTTGCCGGTCAGTTCGCGTAAACGATCCATTATCAGCCTATGATCTTCCCAGGTGGCCCCGTAAAACTGATAGACGATGACCGGAAAGTGTTTGGCGTAGAGTTGGATGAGGTCGTCGGGAAGCGGGGAGTTCAGGTTCAGTGTATCGCCCCAGATCATGTGATTTGGCAGGTAATGCTTTAACACTTTGACCTGGCTGCCCCAGGCTTTGTCGAGGATATCGAGCAAAAAGGCGTGGTTGTCCCGCTCCTCACGAATGTTCCCATTTATATCGATCACGGTTCGCCAATCTTCCGCTTCGGCCAGAGCATTCCAGGAATCAAATGCCGTGTTGTAGGCGGCATTGAACCTTTCGATCCGGTTCCCGTAACGTTCACGCATCATGCCTACGTAGGCTTGTTTGCCCGGGGCAGCAGCTCCGAGGTTGCGTAGGCGAACCGGCCAGGTGGTCGTGCCGGGAAGGGGCTTGTGATAAAATCCGGGCGGGAAAGGCCGCGCTTCATAGGGAATCAGGATGGGAACATCGGTCAGACACCAAGCCAGGACCCAAGGATCCGCGTGGCGTTTTTGATCGATCATCCTTTGCCCGGTGGCTTTAACCGCCTCCACGAAGGAATCGGAATAAACGTCCAGGAAATTCTCCTCGCTCCATTTGGGCCGATGCGGCGCCAGATCATGAGTTCGCCAGTATTCGTGATAGATGGTTTGAGCCCGTGGAATATAAGGTGTGACATTCATGCCCACCGGAACGAAATGGCTGTAGAGCGTATTGAAGCCCAGATACTCCGCATCCTTCGCCACCTTCTTCTGGTAGAAAGCCTTAAGGCGTACTTCCATGCCGGACTCGAGTGACAGACCCAGCTTCTCGTTCCAATGGTCCCGGTTGTAGGGCTGGTTAATGGCCCGCAGGCTGACGTGGTCCTGACCGTTAATGAGAAAGGCATTACCCTCCGGCGTAACCAGCCACCAACGGTCTTCCCCCTGTTCGAGACGGAAAAATCCGGTAGTTTCAAATTGTCTGGCTGTCCAACCGCCATAAGAGTCCAGTTCTACATTTGCGGCTGACAATTCCAAAGCAGCTCCCACAGAAATGCTTAACCCGGACAGAAGTCTGACAACTCTGGTCATTATTTTAATGGATCAGTTGAGCCCTCATGCCAGGCCTGGGCTCGCTTATTGGCTTCGGTTACCATTCGGGTGAAAGTCTCATATGGTTTTCCGAAGGGATCTACCAAACCCTTCCGCGGCAAGGCCGCAATGGTAAGCTCGGAATTCAGCATCCGCGTATAACTGCCATGTTCGGGAGGGATCCAGGTTTGGATGAATCCACAGTGGTGTATTCCCACCATATAGGGAAGCGAACAGAGCGCCTCGGCATACCGAACATAACCTTCACCCATGCGCTCCTCATCGTATAGGTGAGTTAGAATATCGCCCCGCATCGATGGCTTCATATGCGGAGCATAATCCGCACTCCCATCTCCAATAATAATCGGCTTCCCCGTATTGCGATGAATATCATCGAAGCGGTCTTTGAACGCCTCGACCCTACCGTACTTTTGGATGGATATCACATCGACATACACCTTCAGTATCGGTAGCAGCCAATCAGGCGCGTCGTTATAATGTTTGTCGCCAAAAATCAGATGATGGGAGTCGTACTTCCGGACGGCTTTGTTCAATTTAGCATACCATTGCTCGGCGATAAGCATAAGCATTCGGTTGCTGTCTCTCACCGTATTGGAGGTATTGTCCGGCCTTGGCCAATGGATCGTGTTTGACAATGTGTCCCAATCGGAGGCTTCGACTCCATAGGTGTTAGCCGCTTCCTGGGGAGAGGGGTAGTTCTCCTTCAATACCGACATCCAAACCCGTTTGCCGGGAGCGTCCGCTGGCTTACGCCTGAGATAATCCACCCAGGGACTAAAATAAAACCACCATTTATTCTCCTCCTTCACCCCTCGGAAAAATCCCATCCAGGCCGCCTCGTCGGTGAAATAATACCCCAGTAATTTTGGATTGTTTTTGTGCTTCGCACACACCTTTCGGGCTTCAGCATCAGCACTCTCTGTAAACGCTTCCGAAAACACGTCCGGCCACTCGTCGCCCGGCCTCATCGCCGTATGGTATTTCATCAGCTTGATCTCAGCCGTGTAATAGAATTGAGGAGCGATCAGGCTGTGGTCCAAACCATAGAAATGCATGCCAAAGGAATTAAAATTCCACTCCTCCATCCGCATTTCAATATGCCTGAGCCATTTTATTTCCGCTTCGCTGGCCTGCTCGTTGCCTTCCTGCCACCAATCCCCCTTGGCATTCAGCATCCCTTTTCCAAACATTTTGGCTGTATTATCCCGGTTATAAGAGCCCAGCCACATGGGCGGCGTGATGGCATGATTCACTCCCATGGAAAAAAAGGGCTCCCCCTCCGGAGAAATAAACCACCAAGCGCCATCCAGCTCTCGGACCTCGACAAACCCGCTTCCGGCTGATTTAGAATGGCACGACATTAGAATTACAAAACTTAACAGAGAGAGAACGGGGACAGGCAGTTTAACTTTCATCATCTGCTTCATGGGTTGAAAAGGTAGGCTCGAACGTTTCTCATTCCCCCACAGTATTCCGCTTAAATTTGGAAGGCTCCTCTCATCGAAAGGCGTTGCATGGGGAGGCTCATGGGGCTGATCTCCGTAAACCACGCTGATGGCAGAGGAAATAACAATAATTTTGCCATTTGTATTAAAATGATTGCACTCCTGCTGGGCTTCAACTCATTTCGTTTGCTTGGAGCTTAGCCCTTCTTTCAAAATCGTTCGACTATGTGACATGCGGGCTAAGAAGATATTGGGAATTTCTGCCTTCTATCACGATAGTGCGGCAGCCTTGGTCGAAGAAGGTGACATCATCGCGGCTGCACAGGAGGAGCGGTTTAGTCGAAAAAAGCACGACCAAGGTTTTCCTGTTCAAGCCATCGATTACTGTTTTCAGGAGGGTGGAATCCGACCTGGGGATCTGGACTACGTAGTGTTCTACGAAAAGCCACTCCTTAAATTTGACCGGTTAATCGAAACCTATCTGGCCTATTCCCCTTTGGGGTATAAATCCTTTTCCAAGGCCATTCCTCAGTGGTTGAAAACCAAGCTGCATCATACCCGTGAAATCCGGAGGTCTCTGGACCAGGAATACAAAGGTCCCATTCTTTTTGTGAAGCATCATATGTCGCACGCCGCCAGTGCATTTTATCCCAGCCCCTTTGAAGAAGCCGCCATTATCACCATGGATGGGGTTGGGGAATGGGATACCACGAGCATTGCCATTGGTGAGGGCAATCGGATTCGTATGCTGAAAACCATCTGCTTTCCCCACTCCATTGGATTATTGTACAGCGCCTTTACCTATTTTACAGGATTTAGAGTAAACAGTGGGGAATACAAACTGATGGGACTGGCGCCGTATGGGAATCCTGTACACGTCGATCTTATCCTCGATAACTTGGTGGACCTCAAGGACGACGGCTCATTTGCCCTCAATATGGAATGCTTTACCTTTGCCAATGGCCTTACCATGACAGGCTCCAAATTTGAGCGGCTGTTCGCGGCAAAAAGACGTCTTCCGGAAGAGCCCTTGGAGCAAATTCACATGGACCTGGCGGCTAGTATACAGGTTGTTACCGAGAAATTGATCAGGGGATTGGTCCATCATGCAAGAGACATAACGGGAAAGACCAACCTCTGTCTGGCCGGAGGAGTGGCTCTGAACTGTGTAGCTAACGGCAAGATACAGCGCGAAAAAACCTTTGCCAGAATTTGGACTCAACCGGCAGCGGGAGATGCGGGAGGAGCGTTGGGCGCAGCCCTTTTCACTCACTACCAACTCCTGGGAAATGAGCGCAAAATAAATCCAAAGGACGCCATGAAAGGGAGCCTCCTGGGACCCCGATTTGAAGACGGTGAAATAAAGGAAACCTTGGAAGCTGAAGGAGCGGTTTTTGAAAGGATCGAGGGGGAAGCTGAATTGTTATCGTCCGTGAGCCGATACCTTATGGAGGAAAAAGTGGTGGGCTGGTTTCATGGTCGTATGGAATTTGGCCCGCGCGCACTCGGATCGAGAAGCATTATTGGCGATCCAAGGTCAAAAAATATGCAAAACCGCATGAACCTCAAAATCAAGTTCAGGGAGTCTTTTCGTCCGTTTGCGCCCTCGGTTCTTGAAGAAAACATCGAACCAAATTTTGACCAGGAGGAACCGTCACCCTACATGCTGGTAACCGCACCTGTCAGTCGGAACTTACGGCGGCACCTGTCTGAAGAGGAAGCAAAACAGATGAAGGATCCCGATATTCACAAACGTGTAAACGTTGCACGGTCAACCCTTCCAGCCATTACCCATGTCGATTACTCAGCGCGCCTTCAATCCGTGAGCGAGGAAAGGAACGGTCGATACTATCGGCTGATTAAAACTTTCAAGGAGCGGACCGGTTGCGGCGTTCTGGTCAATACCAGTTTAAATGTTCGGGGAGAACCTATCGCGCAATCGCCGGAAGATGCCCTGGGCTGTTTCCTGTCTACCGGCATGGATGTGTTGGTATTGGAAAACTACATTCTTCGGAATGAGGACCAATCAGCCGGTCTGGTTCAAAAATACCGTGGTATGGAAAATCCTCTGCATCGGATTAGAGCCAAGTTTGAAAACCTAACCCGCATTTCTCACAAATTTTCTACTGCGCTCCGGTATGTCGGCACTGGAGCGGACTTCGTTGGATTCCCGCCTTCGCAGGGTGTCGACCCAGCTTCATCCGTGAATCTGCCCGAAACCCGCACCAGCACTCGACCTCCGTTCGCTCGCTACGAATTTTGTGAGAAATGCGGGCTAAACAGAAATCCCAGCCGGAAAGAGGTGGAAAAATTTGCCTTCACCATCCTTATCGCTCTTCCGGTACTCGGAATTATCTGGATGGGTATCATTTGGTTGTCTGCCCAGGCCCTTAATTATTGGGTGCTGATTGGTTTTGCCGGGATGGGGCTCTTGCTGTGTGGGTTATCCCTTGTTTCAAAGCGTTCGGGAAAAACCGTCTATGTGATTTGGCATAGGTTGGCGGCAATTGGGGAATGGATGATTACCTCAATGTGCACCCTGATCATGTATTACCTGACCCTCGTTCCCACTGGACTGATTATGAAATTATTCGGGAGAAAGCCCTTACCCATACAATATGACAAAAATAGAAAAACCTACTGGATAAATTGCCAAGGGGAGCCAGAACTGAAACGGTATTTTCGGCAATTTTGAGGAATACGATGGATGGTAATGGACAGAAATCCATAGAGGACGTAAATGCTCCCAAATCCCAGGGAATCATCGCGGAATTCTGGAGTTTTCTAAGGCACAACAAGAAGTTTTGGTTGATTCCTATCCTCCTGACATTTATCATCTTGGGAATTCTGATTATCTTTTCCGGAAGTGCGGTAGCACCCTTTATCTACCCCTTGTTTTAGCCTGGATATCCTACAAGGTCCGTTGCGAGCGATGGAAGATCGGGCGCGCCTTGCAGGTCTCCCCACTCCCCCATTCCATTATTCCATTACTCCATCACTCCATCACTCCTCCTAATTCCTATTTGGCGCCAACGGCGCCTCTCCCTTTGTGGTTAATCTCTCCTCAATATAACTATTATATTGTTATTCAGATCAAATATGTTGTTTTTGTTGGACTTCCATACTCGCTTGGGCAAGTTAGACGGATAGGATGAAATACCGCTCGTTCCTATCGTTATCCATCTGAATCCATGCAAAGGAAAGCCATATTGTTGAACCCGATGGACAACGTAGCGGCGGCGTTGACCGACCTGTCTGCGGGTGATGGGGTATCGGTAAGCGCAGGCCGGGTGATCCCACTGAAGGATGACATTCCCTTGGGCCACAAATTCGCCATTGCTCCCATTCCGGCGGGAGCGGAGATTCTGAAATACGGCCTTTCCATCGGGCCGTCCACCCGTGAAATTGCCGTGGGTGAGCATGTGCACACCCACAATGTCCTGGACAGGGATGACGACGAACTGGTGCAAAACATTGGAAAGGCGGCCGGTTGATGAATAAGAGCCTGGGAATGGGGGTTTCTGTCGCCCGCGACGAATTTGGCGGAATGTCGGCCTACGGTCTCGGTAGTGAGATATCAGGCCTGGGATACCGGAGGGTAGACGGACAAGTGGGCATCCGAAACAACGTGGCGGTCATTTATACGGTCGGTTGTTCGAAGTTCGTGGCCCAGAAAATTTCCGACAAGTTTGAGAACGCTCAGATGTTCGGTCGGCGAAACAGTTGTCACGAATGGCAGCCCTTGTTCGACAAGTTTGTAGCCCTGGTCAAGCATCCCAATACCGCCTCAGCCCTGTTTGTGGGTCTCGGTTGTGAATTCAATGAAGCCCCACGCTTTGTCGAAGCGCTGAAAGATTCCGGGAAACGGGTGGAATTCGTGCAGATCACCGATTCGGGGGGCACGATCAAGACCATTCAGGACGGCACAGCGAAACTCCGGGAATTGATAAAGGAAGCGGAGCAGGCGCCGCGGGTGCCACTGAAAATCTCCGACTTGGTGGTGGCCATGGATTGCGCCGGATCAGATGCCACATCGGGATTGGCATCCAACCCGGCAGTGGGTGTTGCCTCGGACCTGCTCGTGAAAGCGGGCGCCACGGTCTACTGTTTTAACGTGGACCAGGAACTGGTGGGAATGGAAGACGAATACGTGGCCCGGGCAGCCAATGGAAACGCCGCCGCACAACTGCGGGCCGTCATGCCCGATTGCAAAGCCCCGACTGTGAGCAAAGGCAACCGGGATGGCGGAATCACCACAGCCAAGGAGAAAGCCATCGGCGCTTTCGCCAAAGCGGGCAGCTCACCATTCATGGGGGTGGTGAACACCTTTGAAAAACCGGCTGAGCCGGGTCTCTATCTCGAAGTCATGGTGCCGGGATCCTTCGAGGATTACAGCGATCCTCAATGCGCTATGAACATGGCGGCCTGCGGCGCCCACGTGGTGGTGGAAACAACCGGTATTGGCACGGTAACAGGAGGCGTAGTCGCCGCCACCATGAAGGTCTGCGCCAATCCCAAAACCTGCTCCCTGCTGGGGGACGAGATGGATGTCGACGCCAGCCCCATCATGACTGGCGACAAGACCATCGACGAGGTTGGCGAAGAAATATACAGCGAAATTCTCGCGGTGGCGGGAGGCAAGCAGACCAAATCCGAAATCCTGGGACATTTTGAAGATTGAAAAAGTAATCGAAACGGACGTGCTCATAGTAGGCGGCGGAGCCGCCGCCCTGCGCGCCGCCATCGGAGCTGGAAAACAAGGGGTTAAAGTGACCGTGGCCCTGAAGGGCAAAACCGGCAAGGTGGGCGCCTCGGTGTCACTCGATTCTCCGGCCGTGGCCTGGCAATGCGCCGACGGCTGCTCGGCCGATACCGGTGACAGCCCCGAGGTGCATTTTCAAGAAATCGTGAGGGTGGGTCTCGGCATGGCCGATCCTCGCCTGGCCCGCATTCAGGCCACTGAGATCGTGTACCGCACCCGCGAATTGGAGGGTTGGGGCGTGGAATTTGTCAAAGACCCCAGCGGCAGGAAAAAGCACTTTACCGCACACTCTTGTTTCGCCACTCACCACAGGGCCCACTCCGTACGCGACACCGGCCGCGGTCACGCCGGGGAAATTGTCTGGGCCATGATCGACGAATCGAAGAAATACGACATCGAGGTGCACCAGGATGTGTTTATCACCGATTTGCTGGTGGAGAATGGGCAATGCGCGGGAGCCATGGCTTTGGGTCCCGATGGGCAAGCCATGGTTTACCGGACCGGGGCGGTCATGTTGGGCGCCGGGGGAGCCCGCCAGATCTTTCCACCCGTGGTTTTCCGGGGCATCGATACCACCGGGGACGGGTACGCCATGGCATTGCGGGCCGGGGCGGAATTGACCAATATGGAGTACATCCAATACATGGTGCTGCCGGAGGATTTTAGCATGATGGACATTCCGGGGATGTACTGGAGCGCCTTTCCGAAAATGAGAAACCGGTTGGGGGAGGAGGTGCTCTCCCGCTACCTTCCGGACGGTTTGACGGCGGAGGAAGCGATGCGCAACCGCTGCCTGCACATGCCTTTTTCCATGCGCGATGGTTCCGGCTGGATCGACGTGACCGTGGCCAAGGAACAGAATGAAGGTCGGGATGTTCCCGGTGGAGGTCTCCACCTGGACTTTTCGGAATGCGATCTGGAGAACTACGAACCGGTCATCCAACACCACTTCGATGAAGGAAAACTGAGGCGCAAAGCCATTCGTCCCGGCAAGGAGGCACGTGTCGTTACCACCGCTCACGCCAGCAATGGAGGCATCCTCATTAATGAACAGGCGCAGGCTTCCCTACCCGGACTCTTCGCCGCCGGCGAAGTCTGCTCCGGACCTCACGGCGCAGACCGCTTGGGTGGCGGCATGGTCAGCATGGGTATCGTCTTCGGCGCACGAGCCGGAAAATATGCGGCCAAGCATGCCAAGCAAACCAACCGTGCCTCGCTGAAGGAAAGCGCCTTGGCCCCGGCTCTGGAACGACTGAATACCCAGGGAGGCGACAAGAAGGCAGACGATCTGTTCGACAACCTCCAGGAAACGATGGGACGCGATTTCCTCAACGTGAAAAGCCGCACTGGTTGTGAGAAGCTCCTGAAGGACATTGAGGAACTACGAGGCGGCTGGCTGCCGAATTTAAGGCGAATGGACCTCCCCTCCCTTCGCCGGACCATTGAAGCTGAGAACTCCCTCAAGGTAGCCGAGCTCATGGTCCGGGCCGCGCTTGCCCGGGAAGAAACCCGGGGGAATCACTACCGCGAGGATTTCCCGGAAATCAACGATGAGAAGTGGCGCAAAAATATTATTTTAACCCAGGAGAACGGCGCGGTAAACCTGACCACCCGAGACCTGAACGAACTGACATCGGATTCGTAGCGATAGGTTCTGGTACGAGGTTAATGATCCGTTTTGCCGTGAATAAAGTAAATGTGATCCTGCTCTCCGTATTCTTTACGCTTTGTTTCCTATCCTTCAACAGGTCGGGGCAAGCCACATCCAACGACCTAGCAGGATGGATCGATGAGGAGCGCCTCCTGAAGGAGGACCAGGAGGGGGCCAATTGGCTCTCGCTGGGCAGGAACTGGAAGCAACAGCACTACTCGCCATTGGACGACATCAATGCCTCCAACGTGGCTGAACTGGGTTTTGCCTGGGAATACGACGCCTCCTCCCGAATCGGGAAGGTGCCGCGCGGCCTCGAGGCCACGCCATTTGTGGTGGATGGGGTCATGTACACCTCGGGCGCCTGGGGGGTGGTCTATGCCCTTGAGGCCGATACCGGTGGGGAAATCTGGCGCTACGATCCACCAGTGGATCCGACTTATAGCCGCAAAGCCTGTTGTGATGTGGTCAACCGGGGGGTGGCTGTATGGAAAGGCAAGGTTTACGTGGGAACCATCGATGGATGGCTGACCAGTCTGGATGCAGCTACCGGAGAAGTGAACTGGCGGTCGGATGTCATCATCGACCGGACAATGGCCTATGCCAACACGGGGCCCCCTCAAATCGCCGGCCGCGTGATCGTCATCGGCACTTCGGGAGCGGACATGGGAGCACGCGGATATTTTTCCGCCTACGACCTCGAAACCGGAAAGCTGGTCTGGCGCTTTTTTACTGTGCCGGGAGATCCGAAAAACGGATACGAGCACCCCGAGGTGGAAATAGCGGCCAAGACCTGGGACCCCGAATCGAGATGGGAAGCCGGTGGCGGCGGCACGGTTTGGGGGCAAATGACCTACGATCCGGAATTGAATCTTTTGTATGTAGGTACCAGTAATGGATCCCCCTACCCTGCCTGGATCCGAAGTCCCAGTGGAGGCGACAACCTGTTTCTCTGTTCCATTTTGGCCATCGATCCGGACACCGGGCGCCTCATCTGGTATTACCAGGAAACGCCCGGAGAAAGCTGGGATTACACGGCAACCCAGAACATGATCCTGGCCGAGCTGGAATTCGACGGCCAGATGCGCAAGGTGCTGATGCAGGCGCCCAAGAACGGCTTCTTCTACGTGCTGGACCGGGAAACAGGTGAGCTTCTTTCGGCAGAAAATTTTGTCGAAGTCAACTGGGCCAGCCATATCGATCTGGCAACCGGTCGTCCGGTATTTACCGGCCTGGCCGACTACCGGGACGAACCGAAGTTTGTGGTGCCGGGACCTTATGGGGCACACAACTGGAATCCCATGTCCTACAGCCCGGAAACAGGACTGGTTTATATCCCCACAACCAACACGCCGATGGTGTTCGGTTCGCCCTCCTCCTTCACCTACCAGAAGGCGACCTGGTCCATGGGCCTGGGCATGGGCATCAATGTGCCGTTTTCCCCCGAGGATAAAAAGAAATATGCCGATGGCCAGAAGGGCACGGAAAAGGAGGATATTCTAAAGGCCTGGGATCCCGTAAAGCAGGAATCCGTGTGGGAGGTCAAGCTGCCCGTCGCCATGGGTAACGGAGGAATATTGTCCACGGGTGGGGACTTGGTTTTTCAGGGGACCAATACCGGGTATTTTAACGTTTATCACGCCAGAACCGGGAAGCTGCTCAAGGAATTGTTTACCGGTACCGGCATCATGGCCGCACCTATGACCTACAGGATCGACGGCGTGCAATACGTAGCTGTCATGGCCAGTTACGGAGGCGGACGCCTTGCCTTCGGATCTACCGAAAAGGAGGTCGCCTTTCACAAATACAAAAACTACGGCCGTATATTGGCCTTCCGTTTGGGTGGAGGGGATACGCCGCTCCCGCCCAAAGCCGAGCCCGTTCCCCGGCCCGCTCCGCCCGACATCCAGGTCAATCCCGACTACCTCGAATCCGGGGGCGACACGTTTGCCTTTTATTGCCGCCTCTGCCATCAGGCCGGTCCGAATGAAATCTTTTTCTCACAATACCCGGACTTGTCCAAGATGACCGAGGGCACCCATGCTATTTTCAAACAGATTGTTCTGGACGGGGTCTATGCTCCCCTGGGCATGGCTGGTTTCGCCGATGTCCTGGACGAGGAACAGGTCGAAATGATTCATCACTTCCTCATCTCGCGACAAAAGGAACTCTGGGAAGCTGAGAATGGAGAATAGCCGCCAAAGAACGCAAGGAGCGCAAAAAAAATAAATCCTTGATTTGGTTAACCTATTTCCCGCATTCAACGGTCAACTAGTGTCCTGTCCCGTTAATTCGTTCACACAATCGGTGGACTTTTTCCTATGAATTTGCCTTCAGGATATTTCCCATCACGATCACCATGTTTGTGGAACCCCGTTGGGGTTCGTAATTTTTTACCTATTCCTACCCAGCGTGCGCTACGCGACACTGGGCTTTGGAGTTCAACGCCGTTGGCGTTAGAATTTCTATCCGTGCCCATCCGTGTAATCCGTGGTTTCTCTCTCTCCTCTCTGTGCTCTCTGTGCTCTCTGTGGTGGTTTATTTCAGGGACGCCACACTAGGATGACCTCTCGCCTAAGGAAAGGCCCAACTCCATAAAAAATTTTTGCGTTCTCTGCGCTCTTTCGCGGCTATTCCCCAAAGTTTCTCTGATTTCCTTGCGCCCTTTCGCGGTTATTGAACCTGGTCATAGAACGCTTCATCATCTGCGACTATGAATGAAGAAATTAGAAATCTATGTGATACGATTCGGCAAACCTCCTACGCAATCCACCAATTTCATGGCCATGGTCATTTTGAAAAGGTATACGAAAATACCCTCGTTCACCGCCTCAGGAAATTGAACATGGGAATCGATCAACAATCTCCAATAACGGTTAAAGATGAGGATGGAACAATTGTTGGGGAATATTTTGCCGACCTGCTCGTCGAGGAAAAGCTGATCGTAGAAATTAAAGCAACAAAATCGTTATCTGGAGAACACGAAACACAATTACTAGGCTATTTGAAATCCACTGGAATTGAACACAGGCTTCTTATCAACTTTGGGTCTTTTCGTTTTCAGATAAAAAAGTAAGTTCTATCTCAGAATCGGTAAGCTGAATTCAGATACCGGCAATAGCCGCCAAAGAACGCAAGGAGCGCAAAAAAAATCCTTAATTTGAGTTAACCTATTTCCCGCATTCCGCGGTCATTCCGCAGGTCTTTCCGTCTATGGAAAGGCACGATTCCTTAAAAATTCTTTGCGCTCTTTCGCGGCTGATGATACCGCGGCGTAAAGCCGTTCCTACGCCTCGAACTCGGCAGGGTTGAAGTAGGAGCGCAGGTCCTGGATCTTGCCGTCCTTGACGGTGAACACATTGCAGCCGCGGGCTTCCCCGGTCTTGCCGTCGTGGGTGGTAAAAGGAATCATCCACTCCACGGCCAGACGGTCGCCCTCCTCGGTATAACGCTGCATCCGGACCTTGGCATCGGCAAAGCTGGTTATGACTGCGGAATAGAGTTCGCGCAATTGATCGAGGCCTTGCAACTCTTCCGAAATGGGAGCCTTGAAGGTGGCATCCGGTTGAAAGCAACTGAGAATCCCTTCCAGGTCTTTGTTTCCTTCGAATTCCCAGTAGGTAAGAATGACATCTATATTACTCATCGGATTTTCTAATTGTTTTGTATTCAAATAAACAATACAGCCCCTACTATTCCTGTAGGGGCTGTATCACTACAACGTTGGAACATACCAGGAACAAACTTAAACTCACGGTAACTACTCAGATGGTTTTTTGGCTGACAACGACGAACGGCAGAGCAGGGATGCTCTTGCCCTACCACGCTTGAATTTATTGGTAGGGGGACTGCGTCTTGGCAGCGCCGCTTTTGAATCTTTATCATTCAATAGGTAAGAACTCCCATTTTTTGAGGACTTAAGAACAGCGTTCCGAAAAAATACCCGCCGACCGTGGGTATTCAAAAGTCATCGCAACCAACTCGGCGCAGGTAGACGCCGGATACGAATCCTCAATGAGGTCCTGAGTAGTTACACTCACCAACTTAAAGTGTTGGTCAAATAGTAGGTGGTAGGCGATGGACTACGGAACTGGCGAAGAACTCCATTGGGATCTGCTCCAATTGGAATCAAGGCTTCACCTTTGAAGGCATTGCGGATGTTCAGTTGAATCTTCCAATTAAGCGGATTTCCAAACAGCTCAATTTTTCTATTATAGCCAGCCCACAGGTCGATATTATCTTCTTCCGGACCCCAAATCGGTTCGTTCAAGTCGGGCAGGAACAAGTCGACCTCTTCGCTATAGTCATAATCATAACCAATGGACACCTTTGACTGCCAGCGATAGGCGCCCCCCAAATTAAAGCCGCGAAGACGTCCTTCCGTGATACGGTAGTTGGTCACCAGGTTGGCACGCCATTCACGTTGTTCAGTAGATACCTGCCCTTGCTTGGCTCTAATCGATGCAAGAGGACCGGAAAACAACCGGATGTATTCGCTATCCCAGAGAAGAGCATTTCTTACACTAAGAAGATGGTTCGCTTGCCAGAATTGAGCGGCCTGCATATTGGCGACCACTTCGGCGCTTGCCGCAGCAAGGGCAGGCGCAACATCCGAGTTGATCGTCTCCTGCTGGCCCACGTTCAGCATGACACTCCAGTTGCTGGTAATATTGCCCACGATATCGACTTCAAATCCTTCGGCTGCTCTGGATTCAACCGCGCTTAAGCCCGGGATAAATGTTTGTTGAAACTGGTCGTTTTCCACCCTCCAATTGAGGGCGTCCCGTGTCCTGGCAGGGAGGAGATTGATAATGGCGTTTATGAAGTTATCATAAGAAGCATTATCATCGACATTGGTAGAATTGACATGAGGTGGATCTCCATTGGGAGCCGCACCATCGTTCGTTATAATTAGTCCTGGGTCTGTCCCGCCTCTTTCAATGATTCCGTTGACAAAATAGGTGTATGGGCCCTGCTCCCGAGTTTCTTCAGCATCCTGAACAAAGGGGATACCATCATTCCGGTCAGTTATCAGATTGATGATCGATGTCCGGCCAGCGTTATTTAAGAACTGCTGAAATAAACCGGTGGCTCCTCCTGAAGTTGACTGAGATTCATTCGTTTCGTACCAGTTAAGACGTACCGAAAGCCGGTCTTCCAACATGGACAGGGTAAACCCACGTTCCTCGGTGTCTCCAGTCGGCGGGTTCAACTCCTCGTTAAATATGTTGCGGCGCAGCCGGGTAGGCTGGAAGTTCTCGGATTCACTCCAGTGAACGGACAAACTCACAGCGTCACTGAATGGATTCCAGGAATCCGGGATACGAGCAACTACACTCATTGTTTCGGTATCTCCTGAGATGGGATCCGTAGAGACAGCCAGTAATTCTCCACCTTCCGGATCGGCAGTGCCATCGGGCAGATTTGAGGAGAAGCTGGTATCCGAATTCCTTGAAAGGAACTGCCTGCTCTCATCGTTACGGGTACCGTATACCAAGGCAAGGGTAGGAATGTTCTCCATCTCCTCAAAGAAGAATCCCTGATAGGCCAACACCTCTGAACTGACCTCAATTCTGTTCCCGGTTGTTCTTGTGAGGATATCCCTTGCCGGAAATTCACCGGATCCATAGCCGCCCCATCCAAATCCGGGGTTGATAAATTGCAATTTGAAAACATCGCCTTCATTGATCCTGGGTGCGTTGATGGGTTCGGTGATCCTGAAGTCGGTAGCTGTCCGGAATTGATCGCCCAATAAGGAGGGCCCGAAATAAACAGAATGTCGAATTTGACGGGCGCCGCCGCCAAGAGGTTGCCCACCGAAAGCCCGCGCTTCCGCGCCTCCACCGGTAACATCATCGCCCCAATGGAATCGCTTCGATTGACTATGAACGGTGCGCTCTTCATACAGCTTGATGCCGGACAGGATGTGCCGGCCAAAATGCTTGGTTATGCCGTCGCTTTCAGTGAAATCGATTTCATAAAATGCGTTGGCGCGCCAGGACTCGCGGCCAATCTGATTAAACCGGCGGTCACGGGTAAAATCGTTCATGAAGGCTCGGCCAACGTGCGGATTCAACGCTGCGCCATCCCTTTGCCAAATGTTCAGATCTATTCTTACATTTCGGCTGTTGCCAAATACTCCAAAATTCCCTGGGCTGAAGCTTAGGTCGGCCTCGGTATCATAGCTTTCTTCATGGAAGGCAAATTCGAAGCCACCCTTGCCGTCGAACAGAATCTGTTCCAATGAAAAGTCGGTGGCATCGAATTCCTGACCTACCCGGTTCATATCTCCGGTAATCAACAGGTTATTATTGTCGAACATCACCAAAGGCATGGTCGGCCGTTTGAAGCCTGCGCCGCGGAGGGCGTGCTGTGTAGACGTGTAAACTGCAGGCCAGCCTTTCCTTCCCGGACCACGAGGTTTAAAGTCGAAGGATGCGCCTTGCTGACCCTGAAATCCGCGGCTGGCGTCCCAATCCCCAAATGCGGGAACGGTGTGGTCGGGGGAAATGAGCGCTATCTGAGCAAAGAAGTTAAGTGTAACCGGGGTGCCGATCGAGTTGAAGTTCAAATTCTGATTGATCGGCATCGGGGCAGGCACATCCGGATGATCCCGAAAGGTCCCGTCCGAAAGCCACCCCTGGATAATTTCATCGTCCTCTACCACATCATAGGGTGGGCGGTGATGGATAAACTCGTGCGGTCGGTTGCTGTTAAAAAGCGCTTTTGGGTAGCCCAAATTAGGGCTGGCGCCCAACCAGAAGAACTGGCCGCCTCCGAATAAGTGCGGTCCTCTGTTGGATAAGGTATTGTGTTCGAGGTACCATTCGGGACCCGCTCGGCTAAGGCTGTGTTCATCGTCAAACCACTGCTCGAATTCATAAACCGGAGGGACAATATTGGGCCTGTTGCTGTTAATCTGACCTTGTTCGTGACTGGCGCGCATAGTTGTGCGACCAAACCAACTGTCTTCTCCCTTACGCAAGACAGCTTCCAGGGATACAATCATTCTCTTATCCCGTTCAAAAGCAGGCCTTTGTTTATATTCTGCCTCATCATAGAGACCGGCTACACGCACAGCCAAACGGTCCTCGACGAGTACCTTATTGATATCGAAAGTTCCTCGATGCGACCCACGTTCACCAAGCCGGAGGGAAACAGAGCCTCGATCGCCACCTACGGTTGCATTGCGTATGGAATTCTCAATTACCCCACCTGCTGATCCAATCCCGAAAAGCAGGGAATTGGGTCCCCGGTTAATCGTGACCGATTGGGTATTATAGCCATCAAAGGGGATGTCCGTCGTAAAATAATTGCGAGTAAGGGTAGCAGGGTTAAGGCCGCGTATACGTTGTGCATAGTGCGGGTTGATCCGATTGTCATCTTGCGCTACACCGTTGGAGAAATTACCAAAGACGCCGGCAGACTCCGTGTTCACGGCATAAGGCAGCAAGGTTTCGGAATCGGTGGCTCCAAGATCCGCGAGCAACTCCTCGGTGTAGACGGAAATGGCTGCACCCACGTCCGCCAACCTGGTTTTCAGACGCGTTCCAGCCAGCGTAGTGGTGGCGAGGTAGCCTTGTATTTCACCTTCCTCGATAAAAAAGGGTGACAATTCGTAGACCTCCTCTTCCTCTTCCTCCTCCTGAGCCAGTGCAATAAACGGGCTCAAAACAAGAAGTCCCGCCGCCATTTTCCAATTATGAGAATTACTTTTCATCGTGCTTGTGTCTTTTGATCATTAACGTAGATGCGTTTTCGTATTGTTTGTTTTTTTATGTCCGAAGCTGTTATCCTGCCTTCCGTGTTACGCGCTTGATGCGTTGAAATTCATGCAGGGCTTTGGATGATCCAACTAATCCCAAGCCGCTTTGTTTGATGCCCATATGGGGCAGGTATGGCGCCCATTTGGCCGCATTCACCATCACTTCCCCGAACTCCAGCTCCCGGCTGAATCGATCGATCCGGTCCCCATCTTCGGTAAAAATAAAGGATGAAAGCCCCGCCTCGGTATCGTTGGCCATTTCCAAAACCTCATCGTCACCTTCAAATTCAATGATGCTGATTACCGGTCCGAAAATCTCACCCCGGTAAAGTTGCATCTCGGGAGTCACGCCCTTGATGACGGTAGGCGGATAGAAAGAACCATCTTCCGGCACGGTTGATAGATCGCCTCCGGCCAGAATCTCGGCACCCTTTTCCACCGCATCCGTCACCCAGTCATGAATGCGGTTCCGGGCCTCGTGGCGAATCAACGGACCCAAGGTCGCCCCGGAATCCTTTCCAAAGCCCAGCTTTTGGTCGGCGGTCCCCTCCACGAATCGCTCTTCCATTTCAGGAGCGATCGATTTGTGAACAAAAACCCGATTCGGATCGATGCAGATCTGACCGGCATTGAACATCTTGAATCCACAGATGATGCCTTGCGCAATGTCTTTGTCGGCGTCGTCGAAAACGATAGCCGGGGCGTTCCCTCCCAGCTCGAAACAATAGTGCTTCAGGCTGGTATTGCCCTGGGTGAGGATTTTCCTTCCCGTGGCGAACGATCCCACCGCGGACAGCAATGCCGGGATGGTACTACCGGATAAAGCCGGTGGGAGCACCTCGTTGTCTCCATACATGAAGGAGAGCACTCCGGGGGGAAATCCGATATCGTGACAGATTTTCCCGATAAGGTAGGCGCTGATCGGCGTTTCCGGAGACGGTTTGATCACTATCGTGCAACCAGTGACAAGCGCGGGGCCCAACTTGAAACTCATGGTCTCCAGAGGAAAGTTCCAGGGCAGGTAGGAAACGACGACTCCCAAAGGCTCGTAGAGCAGTTCGTGCAGGCAGTCGCCATCCGGGTCGGGAATGGCTTCACTTTCCTGCTTTCTCATGGCGTCGCAGAAATAATCCAGGGAATCCATCAGGAGACCGTGCTCCATTTCGGCCTGGGCCCAAACCTTTCCCGTCTCGTACATCACCGCTTCCTGGATAGCTTCCCGGTTCTCGCCGATGGCATCCTTCAGCTTTTGTATCCAACCGATGCGCTCCTCCAGGGGAAGCCTGCTCCAGGTTGTGAAGGCCTCCTGAGCGGCGTTCAGGGCGATTTCCGCGTCGGCGGGACCGGCCTTGGCCACTTCGCCGATGATTTCATCGGTGGCCGGACAGGTCACAGAGTGACGTTCCCCGGATTGGGCGTCACACAGTATACTGCCCCCACTTAAGGAAATGATGGAAATAAGAGAGTGATCAATCAAGGATTACTCGACAATGAAAAGACGTAAATGGACGGCTCAACAGAAGCTTCAAATCGTAATACAAGGACTGAAAGGAAACGTGACGGTAGGCGAGTTATGCAACCGCCATCAGATCAGTCAGACCCAGTATTACCAGTGGAAAGATCGTTTGCTCAAAGACGGATCGAAGATTTTCAATTATGGAGGTCCGGACCGCGAAGCTGATCGTTTAAGGAGGGAAATCTCGAAACTCAAAGGCATCATTGGGGATCTGACCGTAGAGTTAAAAAAAAACGACGACGAGTGGCTATGAGGCGGCGTAAACGCAGTCAAGCGGTGATGGAGCGAGACAAGCAACTGCTTGAGTTGATCGAGCCCATCAAAGCCGATCACCCGGCCTGGGGCTATCGTCGGGTGTGGGCCTATCTGCGATACCGCAAGGGCCTGGCGGTGGGCAAGAACCGGATCTACCGCATCCTGAAGGAAAACCGGTTACTGGCGCAAAATGTGCGCAAATTAAAGGCAAAACGCTGCTCTAAGGGCAGCAAACCAACCACGGACAAGCCCAATGAGCTGTGGGGCATCGACATGACCAAAATCAAGGTCGAGTCCTGGGGCTGGCTGTATCTGGTGGTGGTTAAAGACTGGGGCAGTAAAAAGATCGTAGGCTGGTCCTTGTCGGTCACGAGCAAGACCAGGGACTGGCTCGATGCATTGGAAATGGCCGTGCAGCGCCAGTTTCGCGAAGGCATCCGCGAGCATGGCGCCGTCAGGTTGGTCAACGACAACGGCTGTCAACCCACCTCGGCAAACTTTATGGCGGCCTGTCGGGTGCTGGGCATCGCCCAAATCTTTACTTCCTACAACAACCCCCAAGGCAATGCCGATACCGAAAGGTTTTTTCGCACCCTCAAGGAGGACCTGATCTGGCTCCATGAGTGGTTTAGCTTCGAGCAACTCCTGCAGGCGCTCAAAAATTGGATCGAAAAGTATAATGAAGATTTTCCTCACTCAGAAATAAACCACCGGACACCTCAACAGTTTGAGGACCATTTTAACCCATCAATCAGTAACAAATACTCTCTAATTGAATCTTGAATTAAGTGGGGGCAGTACAACAGTTCGCCCTTCATATAAAGAGGAAGGTATCCGAATTTCATAGGACCAGTCTCAATGGAAAAAAGGTGCAAGTATCACTCCATCCATTACCGGGAGGGTAATCAGAAGGGGAACACACGCATTGGCAGATAAAATACATCCGACGGATGATTTGCCAAGAAAAAAACAAAATTATTGTTTAAATTAACAAAATTATTGTTATTTAGAGAAGGGAGGGGCAAGAACGCCTAAGGCGCGAATTAGAAACCGGGAATGGGCTCTCGCTTTGGCGAGATGGCACAAAGGGAAGCGCCTATAGCGCCAGTGTTCAGTGGTCAGTTTTCAGAGTTCAGTAGCAATGCCGAATGTTCCTTTTGTACATTTTGTGGTTAATCCCTCCTATTTCCCAATTCTCTCCCTTTCTCTGCGTTCTTTGGCGGCTATTGATATCGCGGCATAAAGCCGAAAATCTGTTAACTCAGCAACTCGACTGAGAGATCCTGGTAGGCCGTGAAACCCTTATCGAAAGTGAGGATTTTCAGACGCCATCTATCGGCAAAAGCCGCGAGATAAGCGTCGTTCCAGACCTTTGGAGAATACTGCAATCCAATGGAGTACCTTCGCCAAGCGGTTTCGATGTCGGGTGGCTCTTCTAAAAATTCGATTCGCTCATCGCTGAGAAATTTGTCGTAAGCTTGCCAGGCCTGATGATGAGTGAGTGGAGCCGATATGGCCTTTGCATTGGTGGCCAATCTGAGAAATCCCTGTTGGGTCATGCGGCATAAAAAGCAAGTTGCGGGGCCCTGCCCTTCCATCCAATTCCAGGCGGACGGGCTATGAGGATGTTTCTTGAAGGTCAGCGCCAACCAGAAGTTTATATCAGCCAAGTAGGGCACGGTCGTCATCCTGGAGTATTTCGCTCAGCTCTTCGCCAGTGTAAACCAAGGTTTCCCGGTTCACAAACAAGGGTCCTTCAAGGCGCTTTCCCTCGGGCGGCTCGGCCTTCTTCAATTCATTACTCACGGCTTTTACCAGGAAGCGCTTGAACGTTTCGCCCCGAAGCGCCGCCTTCGCCTTGGCCCGCCGGTATAAAGGGTCCGGAATGTCCACTGTCGTCCTCATCATTTATGTAAAAATATATTTATGCTTTTATGTAAAGTGAAATCTGCCGCTGTGCCGTGCGATGAATGGTAACCCTTGGGCAAAGCGGGATCGACCTTCTACTGACTTGCAACGCGAACGGATTCGTCGAGAACGGTTACGAGGAAATCCGCATCTTCCTCGGTGATGTTCATCGGTGGTGCAAAGCGAATCGTTTGACCCCACAGCCCACCTTTGCCGAGCAGGACTCCGAGTACGCGGGCGTTCTCGAGCACCCTGGAGCAGATTTCGCTTCCAGGCTCTTTTGACGCGCGGTCCTTCACGAATTCAATCCCGAGCATGAGGCCCTTGCCTCGAACTTCTCCGATCACCCGGTGCTTTTCCTGCAACCTTCGCAGACCCGCAAGAATGCGGTCGCCGAGTTTGAGACAATTCGTTTGGAGGTTCTCATTCTCGATCACCTCGAGAACCGCCATACCGATCGCACAAGCAACGGGATTCCCGCCGAAAGTGTTGAAATGGATCCTCTCGGAAAGGACCTCGGCGATCTTCGGTGTCGTGACGACAGCGGCCAACGGCGCCCCGTTTCCGATACCCTTCGCCACGGTCACAATGTCGGGAATCACCCCGTGTCCCTCGAATCCCCAGAAATCGGTCCCCGTGCGGCCAAAGCCCGTTTGCACTTCGTCGGCGATGCACACGCCGCGAGCCGCCCGCACGTGGGAGTAGGCATGCTTGAGGTAATCCGGCGGGTACTCGACAAAGCCGCCGACACCTTGCATCGATTCCGCGACAAATGCGGCCACCATGCCTGAGGTGGCGTAATCGATCGTCTCCTTCACATCCGCCGCATATCTTTTCCCGGCGGCCGGGTCCTCGTGCCCGTAAAGCCCGCGATAGGGATAAGGCGAGATGCAGTGGTGGACACCAAAGTTATGCGGGACATTGAACTTCCATTTGCTGTTGGCGGTCATTCCCATGGCCGAGGCATTTCCGCCGTGATATCCGTTCCGCAGGGCAACCACATCGTAGTTGCCCGTGTAGAGCCTCGCCATCAACAAGGCCAGATCATTTGCCTCGGAACCGGAGTTGACAAAATAACAGACGCCGAGATCTCCCGGGAAAGTTGCCGCGAGTTTTTCGGCAAACCGTGCGATGTTGGGATGCAGGTAGAGCGTCGTGGCATGCTGAAGAGTCGCGTTCTGCTTTTGCGCCGCGGCAACCACATGCGGATGGCAGTGGCCGACACTGATCGTCACAATGCCTCCGAGACCGTCGAGATACCGCTTTCCCGTGTGATCCCAGACCCACTGCATTTTTCCCTCCACGATCATGATCGGTTGATCGTAATAAAGGAAGATGCCTGGATTGAGATACCGCCGCCGGAGGGCGAGCACATGCTTGGCCGAAGGCCCGTCATAGGGCTCGGGTTCAAAGGAAGTTTCGGGGAGCGGTATGTGTTTCATTTAGGGTTCTCTCTTAAGGGCATCCACAGGCGATAACGACAAGGAGCCCAGGGACAACAACAAAACCGTCTGTCAGGTTCTTCCTCCTGCGGGCGCTAGTGTGCATGTCTCACAAAATTCGTCGCGAGCGAACGGAGATCGAGTGCTGGTGCGGGTTTCGAGCCGATGAGGGGGTGAAGCTGGGTCGACACCCTGCAAAGTCGGCATGCATCTATGCCAAGCACGGGCATGAAATCCAGCGATTCCCGCTCCAGTAGCATCGGCACTGCGAGGACGCAGTAGCCCTACCAATCATCAATAACGGTAGGGCGAGAGCATCCTTGCTCTGCCGCTATAAGTGCCGGTATACCGGAGCGCAGTAGAAGATGGGAGATGTCGCATTCGCTCGGTAAGTGAGACATACGGGCTAGTGTGCTGTCCTGTAAATTCATTCACTGAACTCTGCCCTCTGAACACTGACCTCTTGGCGCCAACGGCGCCTCTCCATCCGTGCCCATCCGTGTAATCCGTGGTTTCTTTCCTCCCAGAATAGTGTTTAAGGGCTTTCCTTGCCTAGCCGCAAAATGTTAGCCCTTTGATCCATATGACCCACCCCGCATCAGCATTGGAAAACAACTGGTTCACGGTAGATGCCCTGGACAGCTCAACCTTCGGCATAAGCGAGTATGGGCAGTGGATGAAAGTCCATTCTTATTTGTTTGTAGGAACCGAGAAAGCCGTCCTGGTCGACTCCGGCTTGGGAGTCGGCAATATTCGGACCATAGTCGAGGCGCTGACCAAACTCCCCGTTTTGGTGGTAACAAGCCATGCCCATTGGGATCACACCGGGGGTCATCATTTGTTCGATCGGTTTTCGGCTCACGTCCTGGAGCGCGACTGGATTGAGAGCAGTTGGCGACGCTACACCAAGGAAATTGGCGACTGGTTGGTCAAGGAACCCTTCAGCCAGGAACCTCCCCCGCATTTCGACATCAAGAAGTATCGACCATTCGGCGGCAAGGTCGATAACCTGCACTCCGACGGCGAAGTCCTCGACCTGGGAGACCGCCGCCTGGAGATCATTCACACCCCCGGTCATTCACCGGGACACGTATGCATCCATGAGGAAGAACGCGGCTATCTGGCAACGGCCGACCTGCTCTACAAGGGCGTGCTTTTGGGAGGCTTGAAATTTTCGGACCCGGAGGATTACCACCGTTCACTATTACGACTGCGGGAACTCCCCCCTATTGGAAAGCTCCTGCCGGGCCATGGCCGCCTCGATATCGAGAACGATCTCCTGGACGAAGCAATCGAGGCATTTGATCGACTCGCAAAAAAGGGCCTGCTCAAAAAAAAATCGGGCCTGCACGAGTTCGACCGGTTAAAAATCCAGCTTTAGCCCACCCAACCAGCGACGTATTGGTTAACCACGGAGAAGAAAGCGCCTGAGGGCGCGAATTAGGAATTAAGAGGGATTAACCACAAAAAGCACAAAAGACGCAAAGTGGGTAGCGGGGCCTACTGACCACTGATTACTGAACACTGGCGCCAACAGCGCCTCTTTTCTCTTCACTCTTCACTCTCCACTGGGCGCGCCCCCGGCGCCTTCCCCCGATTGCTCCAATTTCAGATGAAGTTTCAGGAACTGTTGAAAGGTCTTGGACGGTTTGCCCCCAAAGGCCGAATTATCCGGTTTCCATTCGGGCAGGTCGTGCAAAGCTTCTTGCAGGCGGATTCGGGCCTCTCGAACCTCCGGGCCGGCACGGTTCATATCGAGTGGTGACTGCTCCAGATAGTCCTTTCCCACCTCGAACATACGGCCGTCCAGATACAGCTTGTATGTTCCGTCATAGGCGAAACGCACCCGCCTGAAGGTCGGTTTCGAGAAATCGGGATCCTTGTCATAGTGGATAACCACGTATTGGCGCGGGTTACCCCTTTGCCCCTTGAGCTGGGGCAGAAAGCTCCGCCCATCGAGAACCCGGTCGGTTGGAAGTTTCCCCTGACCCACCTCGGCCAAGGTAGGAAGAAAGTCGCTTAGATCGATGAGGTCGTGACAAACCGATCCCGGTTCAATCGTACCTTTCCAGTATGCCAGCATGGGAACATGTGTGCCCGCTTCGACCGGCAAGGCTTTGCCTCCGGTCACCAGGCGATCGCCCAGCCAACTTACCATCCCTCGACCGGTTCCGTTATCGGCGGTAAAGAGAACCAGGGTATCCTCCGCAATTCCGGTCTCCTCCAGCTTTTGAAGGATGCGCTCGATGATATAACCGGTATAGCGCACCATATCGCCAAAGTATTTCTTATCGCTGGAGAACTTGTCCTGTTCCGGAAAATCCCGGGATTGCGGAGTCGGCACGAAAGGACCGTGGGTCAACGCCATCGGATAATAGACGAAAAACTCCTCTTCCTTATTTCGCTCGATAAAATCCAGGAGGTATCCGGAATAGATGTCCGGCCCGAAATCCTTCGGGGTAGTCGGTTGGTATACACCGTTTTTCAGAATGGATGGATTCCAGAATCGTGAGGGATTCTTACCCTCCTTCAATGAGCTATTAGCAAAAAAATGCTCCAGGTCCTTCGGCTGCAAATAATGCGCATAAGCCCACATGCAACTTTCATCGAAACCACAATCCTCCCACCACATTCCTTTTGGCCCTTTGCCCCCTCCGCCCGACAATTGCCACTTGCCCACCACGCAGGTCTTGTAGCCGGCATCCTTCAGAACGTTGCCGAAAGTGACTTCCCCTTCGCGCAGAACTCCGAATGAAACATAATTGCGAGCGTTCGACTGTCCGGTCATTATCTTGACCCGCGACGGTGTGCACACCGGTTGGGCGTAACAGCGGGTAAACCGCATGCCCTGGGCAGCGATGCGGTCGAAAGCGTGAGTTTCATAACTGGAGCCGCCGTTGCAGGCCAGTGCCTCATAGCCCATATCGTCCGCCATCAAGAGAATGATATTGGGGCGGCGAGCCAGCGCGGCCGCAGTCAAGGCCATACATAGCCCCAAAACTCCAAGAAATCCAATAATACGTAACATAAACAACCGAGAATATAAGTTCACCAACCAGCCTCTACCCAAAGACCCAAATTGTAAAGTGTAGGAAGTGGAGAGGCGCCCAGGGGCGCCAATTAGGAATTAGGAATGAAGAATTAGGAATGTTTCGATTTGGGAGTTGGCGGAGGAGGTGGAGTGAATCTTGGAAAGAGCGCGATTTTCCCGGAATCGCTCCTACAGTTAATTGTGCCTTCCTTCCGATCACGATCACGATTATTTAGCCTTCATCCTTCAGCCTTCAGCCTTTTCTCCCCCATTCCTCATTCCTAATTCTTAATTGGCGCGCCAAGGCGCGCCTCTCTGTGTTCTCTGTGGTTAATTTCCAGCCTCAGGTTCGCATGCGGACGTCTATATCGAGCCGGGTCTCTCCGCCTCCGTACAATACCCCCCGGGTTGGCGAAACATCCTGAAAGTCCCGCCCCACTGCCACGCGTATATGCCTCTCATCGGCAAAGCTTTGGTTGGTGGGGTCGAAGCCCACCCAGCCGAGCCCGGGCAACAGGCATTCCACCCAGGCGTGGGTCGAGTGTTCCTCGCTCTCGCCACCGGCCAGGGCGGCATCGTAGAAGTATCCCATTACGTAGCGCGCGGGAATACCCCACGAACGCGCAATGGCTATCATGACGTGGGCGTAATCCTGGCAAACCCCGCGTCCGGTTTCCAGTATGTGCTCGATAGGGGAAGCGGTCGAGGTGCTTCCCGGCACGTACTCGAAACTGTGGTAGAGCGTATCCGATAGCCGCAACAGGGAAACCAGTGGGTCGTTATCGGGTTTGATCCCATGTTGTACGACAAAAGCGTCCAAGGCCGACGAGGGTTTCGACAAAGCGCTGGCCAGCAAAAAATCCCAGGAATGGAACGATGTCTTCCATCCCCGGATTTCCTCCCACGCTCCCCTGCCGATCCCGTCCGGTAACGGGGCAACAGGCAATTTTCTGATTTTGGAACGCGCAGTGATTTTGAGAGAGGTGTGTTCCCGGTAGATATTCAGGTTGAATTTGCGGTTGCCGAAACTGTCGACCTCCCGATGGAGAGCGGTCGGCGGTTCCGTTTCGATATCGAAATTGATCAGTCGTTGACTCGGCCCTTCCCACGGCTCGAGGCACAACGACATCGAACAACGCCGCGTAGGAAAACTGTAGCGATACCAGGAGACGTGGTCGATACCATACTGGATAGTTTCGACCATGCCGGTCAGGGAATGGTAGATTCCTCTATGGGATAATCGATATAGGCTTCTATTACCAGGTCGTGGAGTTTTCGGCAGTTGGCGTTAACCTGGACGAGAGTGGCCTCCCGATCATCCTTTTTCCGCCAGTCGCGCCGGATAAGTTGGCACAGGCGGCTGGCCAGGGCGGCAGTGTCCGCGCTCGAACGCGAACCCGGACCCGGGCCGACAGCGTTCAGTTCCGAGGCAATCGATTCGAGAGACCGGGAAAGCGAACCGGGCAGCAAAGGGTCCGTAACGAGCAGGTCCAGAACCTGTTCGGGTTGAACCACAACGCTGTAGGTATGCACATAGGCGTCGAATGCATGGTATACGCGCAACAAGTTGGCCCAATCCGCATCGAAAGATTCGTCCTGCCGTCTGTCCGCGTCCAGTTGGGCCAACAGAATCGCCGCCGACAGTTGGGCCCGCTCCATGTAACGCCCCAGCTGCATGAAGTGCCAGCCTTTGTCACGATACATGGTAGCTTCCGCCACGCCCGCAAAGGCGCTAATTTCTTCTATCGTCTCCGCGTAGAAGGACTCCGGGGCAACCTTCCAGATTTCCTGGATATCCAGCTTTTGCAGGCGCAGATAGGTGGTGTTCAACGATATCCACATCTCGGCGGCGATATGGTTGCGCACCTGCCGGGCGTTCTCGCGGGCACAGGCCACACAGTTCCAGACCGAATCGGGATTCAAGCGCTCGAAGGTAAGGTGATCGGCCAGAGTGTATGAATCGGCCAGGGTGTAATCGTCGCTTTCGAACTTTTCAATGGCACCGCCGGAAATCGGGGACTGATTCATGCTCTTGTAGACACGATCCCACCCGAAATGAATCTCCCGGAGCGGGCGGTCCACCAGGGTTTCCACCTGCAGTTGCAGCAGATGGCAAAGGTGTCCCGCCCGTTCGAGGTAACGGGTCATCCAGTAAAGGCCCTGTGCGCTGCGTGAAAGCATCTAATCCTCCAATACCCAGATGTCTTTTCCGCCCCCGCCCTGGCTGGAGTTCACTACCAGGCTGCCTTCGCGGAGGGCTACGCGGCAGAAGGCGCCCGGGACGATTCGGGTCTTGTGGCCGCGCAATACGAAGGGACGCAGGTCCACGTGGCGCGCAGCGGCCTGGCCGTCGATCATGCAGGGCGCGCGGGAGAGCTGAAGCACTGGCTGCGAAATGAAATCCGCGGGATCCTTGCGCAGCTCCGCCGCATAGGCCTGTCGCTCTTCGGGTGTGGCGTGAGGCCCCATCAGCATGCCGTATCCACCGGATTCGCCCACGCGCTTCACCACCAGATTCTCCAGATTGTCCAAGGTGTATTCAAGACCCTCCGGACGTCTGCAGATATGGGTTTCCACATTGGCCAAAAGCGGTTCTTCACCCAGGTAATAGCGAATCATGTCCGGCACATAGGCGTAGACGCTCTTGTCATCCGCCACCCCGGTTCCGGGCGCGTTGGCCAGGACCACGTTTCCGGCCCGGTAAACGCTCATCAGCCCGGGGACGCCGAGGAGGGAATCGGGCCTGAAGACGAGGGGATCCAGGAAATCGTCGTCGACGCGGCGGTATATCACGTCCACCCGCTTCAGTCCGGAGGCCGTGCGCATGTAAACGAATCCATCGTTGACCAGCAGATCGCGGCCTTCCACCAGGGCCGCACCGATCTCATGGGCCAGGTAGATGTGCTCGTAGAAAGCGGAATTGTACACACCCGGAGTAAGCAGCGCCACGCAGGGCTCCTCCAGGTCTCTCGGAGCGAGTTCGTGCAGGGTCTTGCGCAAAAGACCTCCGTAGTGTTCAACCTCGCGAACCCGGCAACTTCGGTAGAGGCGCCGGAGGTTCGTCTTTACCGCTTTTCGATTGGCCACCATGTAGGATACGCCCGAGGGAACGCGCAGGTTGTCTTCCAGCACGTGAAATCCCTCATTCGTCCGCACCAGGTCGGTGCCGCAGACGGCGACGTAGATTCCGTGCGGCACGGAGACGCCGCGCATCTCTACCCGGTAGTGAGGACACCCCCGCACCATATCAACGGGTATGACACCGTCTTCCACGATGCGGGCTTCGCTGTAGATATCCTTGAGAAACCGATTCAGCGCTTCCAGCCGCTGGGTGAGACCGTCTTCTATTTGGCGCCATTCCGCCGCCGTGAGTATGCGGGGCAGGCAGTCGATGGGCATGATTCGCTCGTTGGCCTCGTCGTCTCCATAAACGGTGAAGGTGATGCCTTCATTGGAAAATGAATTGGTGACCCGCTCCTGCATCCGGTTGAGTTCGTCCACGGGAAGCCGGAGCAGGGCGTCGTAAAGGCTTCGGCAGTGATCGCGCGGGGTGCCGTCCGACAGAAACATCTCGTCGTAAACCGTGCCGTCCAATTCGTAGGTATCGAAATCCATGTGGGTTGTCGTATACGCCTATTCTCAGGATAAGACGGAGAGAAAAAACAAATCAAGCACAAGGCGCGCTTTGCCAATACCTCTCGCTAAGATCTCCAAGAAAGAGGAGGAAAAAATGGATGAACAGGATTTGGATAATCCGTGGCACCTCCTCTCCCCACTCCATCATTCCACCATTCCATCTCTCCTTTCCTTTCGATCACGATCACGATCACGATTAATCGCAGCACGTCAAAATCTCAGTCCCTCTGTGCTCTCTGAGGCCTCTGTGGTTTCGCTCCCCTTTCTAGACGTGCTTTGCGAGAGTCATGGGAGTATCCCGATCGGAATTGACGCTTCCGGCCGTGGGGGCAACCTGTCCCTATGCGGCTTGGTCGCAACATTTGAAAGGTCTACCGGTGTGGAACTATTCCCATACAAGGCCAAGTGGTAGTTTTCACCCAGGCCCCAGCTGCCGGTGGCTACCCTGACCTCATAAGTTTTATCCACCTCGGGGGTAAAGGTAAAATACTGGTCCTCACACCAAGCCAGTTGAATGGTAAGGAATTCCTCATCGGTTACATTCAAAACCCCAAAGGTAGGAAGGAAGGAACCAAATCCTGCAACGTACACGGTAACTGGAGTTCGGGTGTCTTCCAGGTTTAAAGCAATGGAATCCAATGGGTTTGTCCTACCCCGAGAGTCATTGGAATTGAAAAAGCCAATGGTCTCCTCACCCGGTTGTATGGAATCAGGTTCTGTGTGGGCGTTAACCTCAATGGAATATTCACCCAGTTCCTTCGGTCTCCATGAACTCACGGTTAATTCCACATTCGGCGCGGCCCCGGTTCTGATTAAGACCTCTTCCGGCATTCCTGGAGGGCGTTCATCCACCTCCTGGATTTGCTCAAGGGTCGTATTGTCCCGGACAAAGAGGATGGGATCAAACTCCTCGGTCCTGACCACAATCCGGTAGGTTGTCTCCGGTTCTAACTGAACCAGGTAGGTGTCGGCGAAATGGTTCGATCGTTTGTAATGGATATCCGCTGGAGAAAGCGAACCTTCCTCGATGCCACCGGGAAGAAGGGCCATTTTGGCCCCTCCCGGTTCGGCGCTGATTTTGAAGTTCTGTGGATGCGAATGTTGCGTGGATTCCACCCGGGCGAGGTATTGTTTTCCCGGCTGGGGAGCAAACCTTCCGGCTAATTGTGAAGGGGTGGTTTCAGTCTTCGCATCATGCTCCCTGTCCAATTGCACCTCGCCGGTTTCCAAATCAACCACGCGCAATCGTATGGGTGAGTCGTTGTCGGAAACCACGGTCAATCGGATCTCATGCAAAATTCCCGGACTATCGATGAGATAATCGTAACGGGTAATTCCCGTAGAATCAATTTCATGGTTGAATTGTCCAAAAGCGGTAGAGCCAACCCGCAACGGATAGGGTCCGTAGAGTATGCCGCTAAAATCCTGGTGAGTCAGCCGAAAGAATCCCTCGGAGCTGGCCTTAGAAACCAGTGGGATTTGATAAAGGACTTCCCGCGAATCCGGAAATGCTTCCCGGGTAAATTCATTCCAAGGCAATTGTAAAAAGTTCCAATTGTTCAAATTCGAAGTTTTCTCAAAAAGAAAACCGAGTTTTGGGATTTCTTGCCTCAGCCTGACCGGAAGTAATATCGATTGGTCCCCCGTTTCCGGATCGGCCCGTAGTTGAGGATACCAGTTGAGGGCATCCGGTTCGGTGGGATCCAGTCCAAAAATATATTCCATGAGGGGGGCATTATCATCACCATCATCATGGTCGAACGAGTCGATGCCATTGCCTCTCATCCAACTAAAGAAATCGTTGGCAATTATCCCTTCTATCCACGGTATAAATTTGGAAACCCGGGTAAAGCCGCCGAAGGGGTTGCTGGCTTTGGTGCAACCGACCCCGAAGCTGACGACTCCGATTTGCTCCCATCGGTCCAGCTCGGCATTGAATCCCAGCAACGGACCCCCGCTATCGCCAAAATGGGCGGAGGTGTAAGGATCCAGGCTTCCGGCCGCCAACATGTTATCGGTGATGAATCCTCCAAAAAATTGGCCGCTGTTGGCCAATACCTGGCTGATTATTTTCACATCGCCTTCCTGCAGGAAACTCGCTATCGGTGATGAATCCTCCAAAAAATTGGCCGCTGTTGGCCAATACCTGGCTGATTATTTTCACATCGCCTTCCTGCAGGAAACTCGCGTCCATTATATTCCCAATATCGTAATTGGTCCAACCCCAACCCACAACTCTTGCGGACTCCCCGGCATACTCCAAACGGGGATCGCTTATCAAGGGAAGGACGGGGAAGGATTCGGGTAATGGCGTCTTGAGCTTTACCAGGGCGATATCAAATTCAAAATCGTGAATGGAAGAATAGTTGGGGTGCAGAACGAGGGCATCGGCTTTGAACAACTCGACGAAGGGTTCATTGCCCAAGGTGCCGGGTCCGAACAACACTTTGAAGTCATCGGGTTCCGTGCCATCATCCATACAGTGAGCCGCCGTGAGGACCCAGTAACGATCAATTGCAGTGCAGCCGCAAAATTGAGAAGCATTGGAATCGTTGTTGTCTACCAGGGCTCCCATCCATGGATATTCTCCCCAGGGGGCATCTTCTCCTCCAATGACGTACGATTCCGGGGGATCGCCTGGATTCATGCCGCGGGAAGGCGAAACCGATGAAACATCAACCCCGCGCAGGTAGAGTGGATGGGCCATCAGCCCGAGAAGGACAAATCCCAAAAGTGAACTACCGATACGGATCATGGCTCAGAAGTGGTACTTCAGGCTTACGGTCAATGCCTCATAGCCGATACCGGAGTATTCCAGGTCCATGTCGAACGGGGTCACGCCGTCGGCCAGGACGCCAGCGTGGCTTCTAACGATGTCGTACCCCGACTTGTGGTCGATGTCGTCGAACCTGGCCCAGCGAACCGTAAAACCCAAGGACATCCGTTCGCTCAGCTCGTAGTCTACCCCCGCCAGCCCTTGGTATCCGAAGATGTCCTTGGCCGGGTCGGTGTCCAGGATGCTCGCGGTTCCGGCGGCGGCGCGCTTGGCTACCTCCGGCCAGTCCGGGTCGAATTCGATCTGCAGGTACTCCGCTTCGGGTTTGCGGATGAACTGCAGGTAGTAATTGAATTCCGCGGCGGCCCAGCCGATGCCGGCTCCGAGAAACGGCGTCCAGCGCGAGCGGTTGGGAAAGTCGTAATACACATTGGCGAAGAATTGGTTGATGGAATACTCTGAGATCCTCTCGAAGGGCGGTTGCTCAACGCTCCACTCTGAGGACTTGGTCTGCAGAACCGTGTTGGTGGTGCTGCCGACCAGTGACTTCGCGCTTCCCATGGAGGTGTTGAGGTACTCCAACTCGAACCGCAGCCGGCCAGTCGCGTAACCCACCATGAAGCCCCCGGCCGGTCCGCTGCCCGGATTATACTCGTTAGACGCGGTCCTGGGCAAGTAGTCGGAGCAGGCCGGATCGCCCATGGGCGGACTCACCGAGGGTGGATACAACAGCTCGTCGCAGCGTGTCGGGTGGCTGATGTAGGTGCGGGCCGATTGCACCATGGCAGGGTCAGCCACGCCGAATTGCAGACCGACGTAATAGCCGTTACGATCGCCTTGGGCAGCGGTGGCATATTGGACGCACGCCAGCGCGGCGCACAAAGCCGTGACAAAGGTTTGGGTTGAGAGGCAGCGAGAGTTACTGAAACATTTCATAATTACCCTGATGGTGAACCTTGGAATTGAATGGGGTCAAGTCGAGATCTGTCCGGACACTGTCTCGATCCTCAATGCTGGAAGCATGATACTCGATGCATGATGCTGGATGCTGGATACTGGATACTGGATACTGGTTTCAGTTTACTGGCAATTTGGGAATTATTTGTGGAACCCCGTTGGGGTTCGGTCGTTTGAGTGATCTTTAACCCAGCGTGCGCTGCGCGACACTGGGCTTAGGAGTTTAACGACCTTGGCGTAAAGGCCAGATGCCGTATGTCCTTTTCCTGGATATGGCGCTCCTGGGCAATCGCGGGATAAACCTGCTCCTACAATTCAAATGCCTTTTCTCAATTCCTAATCCGTGCTCATCCGTGTAATCCGTGGTCAATTCCTTCACTCCACCACTCCATTTCTCCGTTCCTTTCGATCACGATCACGATTAATCTCAGTACGTCAGAGTCCCGGTTCCTTTGTGCCTTTGTGCCTCTGTGCCTTTGTGCCATCTCGCCTTGGCGAGATCGAATTCCTCATTGGCGCCCCCGACGCCTCTCTTCACTCTCCACTCTCCACCGGGCGCCCCCGGCGCGCCTCACTCCTTTTTCAACGATTGAAGCAGGGCGAGGTATTGTTCCTCTTCCAAAATATCCTTGGCGGCCCAGATAAGCGCCTGGTCCATTCCTTTATAATCTTCCGGCATGGTGTTTTTAACGGCTTCCCTGATCCCGTCTTGTTGATTCGAGCTATGGTAGGAATACAGGTTCGCAAAAATGGAATCCTTCTGTTCCTCGGAAAGCAACAAGGTAACCGGATACCTCGCCAAGGTTGAAGTTGCTGCGAGTGACGCCATTGAGTCGTTCCTTTCCTCGAGGTGCACCTCGAAGATTTCCAACTGGTCCGGTGTCAGCAGCGCCTTGATCTCGGCATCTACATCAATCCAGGGTTGTTTCTTAATATCGATTTCTCCGGCATGAACCTTCTTCCAGTAATTTGAAGACTCCCATGCTAATTCACCTATTCGAGCAGCCTGTTCAGGCGTCAAATCAAACAAGCCTCTAAATTCTTGAAGGCGTCGGGCGATTACCTTCTCTTTCGCGGCCTGCTCTCGGGCGTTTAACTTCTCTTTTGCCTCCTTCTCTTCCCATTCTCTGGAAGCCTGTTCCGATTGGAAAACGGCCAACTCTTTTTCCAGATGAACAATCCTTTCATTCAAGGAGGCGATTTCCCCGGACGCATTGTCCTCAACCGACCTCGTCGGTTCCGATTGCTTCCTTTCCTCTACAACCACCTCGACGGGCTTGTTCTTCCCGAGGAAAAAACCCACCCACAGGCCGATCACAAGACACGCGATAAAGGGAAACGATTTCATATACCAACTAACTCTTCCATCAGAACCGGCAGTGGAACAACGCTTATGTTATCTCGTATCATATACCGTTCGTTCCCCGTGTAAACCACCCATTTCAGTCTTTTGACTAACCACAGAGGATACAGAGAGGGAGGCGCCGTTAGCTCCGCGTCTATCCGTGCTTATCCGTGGTTAAACACCCAGTATCAAGAATCCAGCATCCAGCATCCAGCATCCAGCATCCAGCATCCAGCATCCAGCATCCAGCATCCAGCATCCAGCATCCAGCATCGAGAATCGAGTATCCAGCATCCAGCATCGAGAACCTTTTGTGGTTCCCCCCTCTGCCAGTCTTCAATTAACCAAAAATGAAATCGTAGACCCCCTTCAGGCCCCACCCGGTCAGAAACAGGCCGCTGATCAGGTTGAGCACCATCAATACGGGGCCCATCCGGAGGGGCTTGGGCAGGAATTTCTGATCGGTCCAGATCATCAGCAAACACCACAGTCCACAGGTCAGGACTCCGCCAAAAATGGCGGCCGGCGTGACGATATGCACCGGGTTGCCCCCCAGCCACATGATCGCTACCCCGCCTATTCCGCAATAGGCCACCACCCAGGGACGCAGCGCGGCCAGGGGTTTTCTGCGCACTAGGGGCACGATGGGTCTCAAGCACTCGTAGGTGGACCGCACGTAGATTTCATATGCGGCCAGGATCGTGCCTAGAAACGCCGCGAATACCCCGAGTTGATAGAGGTAGAGCAGATTGGGGTGCAAACGGGTCAAAAACTCAGCCTGAAGGGTAAGCAGATTCATGTCGTCCGGGGCGACTTGCTTGGGATTCAACAACGCGGCCCCGAGCATCATGAACGCCATGGTAAACACGACGATACAGCCGAAGGAGACCGTCCCATCGATCAAGGGGGCTCGCAACCAGCTCCGTCCCATGGCATAGTTTTGTGGCGAGGCTTGGATCTTCACTCCTTTGCTATCCCCCTTTACCTTGCGGCCCATCAATCCCCAGGCCTTTTCCCGAAGCATGCCGATATAGCCGAAGTAGTCCTGCGTGCCTCCCCCGATTGCCCCCAGGTAAGTGCCCAATTCTATCCAGGGAGAACGGGCGGCTATGGCGGGATATTTGCTGAACACCCAGGGTTTGTACTCCGGAATAGTGGGAACCACCGCCCCGATGAGGGCAGCCAGCCAGTCCGGTTTTGCCGCCAGGGTGGCCACCAGGATACTGGCCAGCAGGAAACCTACGATTATGGTTTGGGTGCGTTCCAGGACCCCGTAGCTCTGGATCATGGTCAGGACCACGGCAAAAATCACAAATCCGGTGCCCCAAACCCGGGGATCTCCCCAGAGGCCTCCGCCCTCCAGGTCGAAGATCCACACAGTCAAACCCCCCAACATTTTGGGCAACCCCGACAGCCACAGGGGAAAACACAGGATCGTAATGATGGACAATACCCACACGGCCCACCCCCGAGGTCCCGGCAGGTAGCACCACCGCTCAATGGGATGCTCACCGGTAAGGGTAATGTAGCGGGCGGCGGTGTAGACCTGGACGAACTTCATCAATCCTCCCCCCACGAAACACCACAGCAGGGCATAGCCGAAGAGGGCGCCCCCGCGCGAGGCAAATACCGTTTCGCCGCTGCCAATGGTCACCGAGGCAATGATGGCACCAGGACCAAAAAAGCGCAACAGGGTCACCAATTTACGGGACTTGAGTTCTTCGGGAATTTCAGGATAGCGATGGTTTTGACTCATGGTTCTACTATGGGGGAAAGGCGCCGCCGGCGCCAATTAGAAATTAGATCTCGCCTTGGCGAGATGGCACAAAGGCACAAAGGCACAAAGGGGGAGGAATAAACCACAGAGGACACAGAGAGCACAGAGGATAAGAGTTGCTGAGATGCTGAGATGCTTAATCGTGATCGTGATCGAACTGTCGGAGCGGCTTTACGCCGCGATATCAATAGCCACAAAAGAACGCAAAAAACGCAAAAAAGGGAGAAAAAGAACCACAGATTACACAGATGGGCGCAGATTCTCATATCTTTAGTGCCTTTTGTGGAACCCCGTTGGGGTTCGGTCATGTAGGTGATCGATAACCCAGCGTGCGCTACTCGACGCTGGGCTTTGGAGTTTAACGCCTTTGGCGTAGAAGACAGATTATGCCGCCAACGGCGCCTCTTTTCTCTCCACTCTCCACTCTCCACTCTTCACTCTTCACTCTTCACTCTTCACTCTCCACTCTTCACTCTTCACTCTCCACCGGGCGCCACCGGCGCCTCATGTGGTTAATCCCTCCCTATTCCTCGCGGAAGAGCGGGCTGTCGATTACGGCGGCGATGGTGTCGATGATGCGGTAGCCGTGCTGGGACGACCTGGCCATGATTTTTTCCAGTTCCCAATAGTTCTCCGGCTCGACACCGTTGGCATAGGTCAATAACTTGCCGATAAAGCAGCGGACGAAACGGTCGCGGTTGACCTCGGATTGCAACAGCCGGCGGTACTCTACGATATCGCGGTATTCCAGGCCGTTACGGAATTTGGCCGAGGCATCCACCGGAATGGGTTTATCTTCCGAGGGCATGGCAATCGGTGGAAGACCCAACTTGGCGAGGCGCTCATTTTCCCTTTGAATTTCCAATAGCACATTCCCGGAAGGACGAGTCCTTATGTGCATGGTGTATTCATCGCGCCAAGCTCCAACCGGATCGAAATTTTCAAATGCGTATCCATAGGGATCGATATTTCGATGGCAGGATGCACAGGTTTCATCCGCCGCGTGAGCCGACAGGATTTCCTTGATTGTTTTAGCCTGACGAACATCCGGTTCTTCAATATTTACGTCGGCGGGAGGGGGAGAGGGATGCATGCCGAGGAAATTCTCCATTACGTAAATTGCCCGGTGAATGGGAGAGGTTCCGAGAGTGTCGGCCGTGAGCGTGAGGAAGGCGCCCATGCCGAGCAATCCACCGCGTCGTCCGTCCTTGAAGGTATGCCTTCTGAGCATTGAATCCTGCGCCACTCCTTCCACGTCGTATACTTTGGCCAGGTCGGCGTTGATGAAGGAATAGTCGGCCGACAGAAACTCGGTGACCGCCAGGTTGTTGTCGACCGCGTTCCGAAAGAAATGGAGCACCTCGTCAATCATGTCCTCACTGAGGCGTTTGCGGTTGTAAAGGGGGAAGTGGTCGGGATCGGGAGACATGAAATTGATCCGGTCCAGTTGCAACCAGGCGTGGGGAAACTCTTTCAGGAATTCCTCGGCCTCGCCGTTGCCAAGCCGGTGTTCCACTTCTGAGCGAACCGCTTGGTAGCTATCGAGTTGTCCACTTCGGGATGCCGTCAGGGTTCGTTCGTCCGGAATCCTGCTCCTCAGGAAAAAACTGAGCTTGGTGGCAAAACGGTCGGCCGGATCACCTTCTTCGGGATTGATCAGGAGGAAGGAGGGGGACACCAGGATAGCCACAATTCCCTCCTTGAAGGCTTCGACCGCACCGAGCGTTTCAGCGCTGGATTGGACGAGTTTGACAATGGGGTCCAACTCCCCCTGGCGCAGTTCCCGACGCCAGGCACGCTCAGCGATGGGCCGTAGAATTCCGGCCGCATTCTCCACCCGGGGTTCTTTGCCCAGCAAAGCTACCTGGCGTTTTGGCGGCCAGCTTTCGTAAAGAGGCCCTTCAACTTCGGCGCTGAAGAGGCGTGGCCTCGGTCCCTGCCAGTACTTGGTCCAGTGAACCCAATGGTCGGGGCGATCCTTTCGGTTTTTTGCCACCGGGACTTCCTCCCGCACAACGTATTGGTAAAGCTCTTGGTTATGTTTCTCCAGGTAGTCGCGGGTAATACGATACTGAAATTTGAAGTTTCCGTTGCCTTTCATGCGCAGTCCGTCGGTAGGATGGGATAGCAGCACTCGGGTTCCGCGGGCAATCCACTCATCCAACTCGATTTCCAGTATCTCCTCGTCTGGCAGGTCGAAGTCCCGAATGCGATCTCCCAGATGGACCCTAAGGCGAATGGGGTCGCCATGGTACATTCCGGTTTCCTCGGCGTCGTAAATGCCGCGGTCTATCCCCGTGGCACGAATCCTGATTCGGTATCTGCCCGCCTCGGGGGCCGTTTCGAAGTTTTCAAAACAGGCGAACAGGCGCAGGTCCAGTAAATCGATACTTTCCTCGGTGCGATTGGCTCTTTCAGCTCTTCTTCGCTCCGACAAGTTGGTCACCTGCAGTTTATCCGGGCCGACGGTATACCTTTTGGCGGGGGGTTTCTTTCCGGAAAGGAGGGTGGCGTCGAGGATCTTTCGAATGGAGGTGATGTATTGCTCCAGGTGATACTGGCTCATCCCCAAGGCATTCGCGTTGGTGTCGAAACCGTCCTCCAAATTATCTCCCACCAGGTTGGCAACGGGTTGGTGGGTTCCCACGTCTTCGATCATGAGGACATCCGCTATGCTGTTGGCCAATTCGCGGTTGTTCAGTCGCCGTGGCCCCACCCGCTCGGGACCTGCATTCCCTTCATGGTAGTCGCGGACGTTTTGCTTGAGGAACTGAATGATGCGCTCTCGATCGGCATGGGAAAGTTCGCTCTTTTCGGGAGGGGGCATTTCCCCGGTGGCAACGAATTCGAGACCGTCCTCCCAGAGGAAAATAGTGTCCCGGTCGGGAGTTTGACCCAAGTGGCTCAGGCTGAAGTCGCCTTTCAGTTCCTCATCGTTGTGGCACTTGCCGCAGTGTTCCTCCATCAAGGCCGGATTGGCGTGAGCGGCGGAACCGGCGGCCAAGGCAGCAAACAACCAGGACCCAAGAAAACAACTACGCATTGTAGGGTAAGTCGAAGGCTCCAGTACTGGTATTGAAGGTATCCCGCTCGATTCCGAAACGCTGTTGAAGCGTGACGTAGAGATTGCAGAGAGGCATGTTCCTGCCGGCGCTGTTGCGCGTGTCGACGTGGCCGCGGTGTTTGAACCCGCCACCGGCTACCATTATGGGCAAATTGCGGTTGGAGTGCGTTCCTCCATAGCCCATGCCGCTGCCGAACAGGACCACGGTATGGTCGAGCATGCTGCCTTCCGCGTTGGGTTCCGTAACGGCATCCAATTTTTGCAAAAGACGGGATAGCTGCGCGATCTGGAAAGATTCAATGGCAACCAACTCCGCAATTACTTCCGGCTTTTTTCCATTGTGGGTGCAGGCGTGGTAGCCGCGGGTGACGCCATTCACGTCGGTGTAGCTCAGTTGGTTGGGAAAGGCCACCGTGGCTACGCGGGTCAGGTCGGTCCGGAAGGCGTAACCTATCATGTCGAAAATCGCATTGTAGCGATTCTCCACCGTGACTTCGTAGTCGTTGAAATGCTCGGAAATGTCGTAGGCCGGTTTGTCCTTATCGATCCAGTTCTTGCGATCCGAAAAGGTCCTTTCCAGCTCCCGGACTGAAGTTTCATATTGGTCCAGGCGTTCCCGGTCACGGACGGATCCTTTGCGTTTAAGACTGACGAGTTGATCTCCTACGGTATCGAGAATACTACCGTTCCGTTCGATCAATTCGCGGCGTATCCCGCGTTCCTCCGGCGTCATGTTGAGAAAGAGGTGATCGAATAGCTTCTGCGGATCGGTGTGGGGCTTGATTTCTACTCCGTTGGAGTTCCAGCTCATGCGGATGCCGTGTTCGAGGGCGGCGTTGATGGAGGGAAACCGAACCTTGGAGCCGGTGCGGCGGGAGATCAGTTGGTCGATCGAAATATTCTTTTCCGGGTAGGCCATGCTGTTCTCCGGAAGGATCCCGTTGAGGAAGGTAACCTCACGGCCGTGTCCATTGACCATGCCATGGTCGGTGTGGGACAAAAGGGTAAGGCGGTCCCTGAGCCACTCCAGCGATTGCAGTGTCTTGGGAAAGGTATAACCGTGGCCGAACTCTCTGGGGAAGAAGTTGTCCGGGTGCATTCCGAACGGATTGCCCACTACCAGAAAGCGGGTGGGAGCACTTGGAGTAACGCCGCTTCCAAAGGAAAAGGACTCCAACAACGGAAGCGCGAGAGCGCCTCCGATTCCCTTTAAAAAAGTGCGGCGGTCCATGTTCATGAGGATAATGCAATTGAGTGCTATGGAAGGGGTCAATAAGGAATGGTACTTAGTTAAGTTGACATCCGCCATGGAGTCAAAAGACGCCCAATGGCGCCAATTAGGAATTAGGAATGAAGAGTTGTAGGAGCGGGTTTATCCCGCGATTGCCCAGGATCTCCATATCCAGGAAAAGGTCACGAACCGGCATTCAGCATCTGGGATTTCCGCCAAAGGCAGATGCGGGTTAATGTCCTCGGTGCTTCCCCTCCCCCATTCCACCACTCCATTACTCCACCACTCCTTTCCTTTCGATCACGATCACGATTAATCTCAGCACCTTCAGCCTTCTTCCTTTCCCGCTCTCCGTCTCTGCGCTCTTCCATCCCAGCATCTAGAATCCAGCATCCAGAACCCCATTCTTAATTCCTAATTGGCGCCCCTGGGCGCCTTCCCCCTCTGCGCTCTCTGTGTCCTCTGTGGTTTATCCTTCCCCACTCCACCAATCCATCACTCCACCACTCCTTTCTTTGCAGTCTTTTTTCCTTGCAAATCCTCCATGAGGTGGGAGATTTGCAAGGATGTTGGAGAGGTGGCTTCATAAAAGCATTGAGGAAACCCTAAATCATATCCCTGCGGTCGTCCTACTGGGACCGCGGCAAGTAGGGAAGACCACGCTGGCGCAATCCATCGCGGCAGAGCGCCCTTCCATCTACCTCGATCTGGAAGATCCCGGCGACCTCCTTAGGCTTGAGGACCCCAGATTCTATTTCGAGCAGAACCGCGATAAGCTGATTGTCATCGATGAAATCCAACGCAAACCGGACCTATTCAATGTCCTGCGTGGTCAGATTGATCGCAATCGCAGTGCCGGCCATTCATACGGTCAATTTCTACTGCTTGGTTCGGCGTCGAGGGTACTTCTCAACCAATCGGCTGAATCGCTTGCCGGCCGGGTTTCTTATCAGGAGCTTCGGCCTCTGAACGTGTTTGAGACCGGTAAGGGCAGCATCCATGATTTGTGGATTCGAGGCGGGTTTCCGGAATCCATGCTGAACGAGGAATTCAGCTATTCCTGGCGACGGGATTTCATTCGCACTTATCTTGAACGCGACATTCCCGCGCTGGGTTCCCGGATACCTGCGGAGACACTGCGCCGGTTTTGGACTATGCTTGCCCACAATCAGGGACAATTTTTCAACGCAACCCAAATTGGGGGTAATCTGAATGCTTCCGGGCAAACGGCGGTGCGGCACCTTGATCTGATGGCAGATCTCATGTTGGTGCGAAGGTTGAATCCCTGGTACGTGAACGTGGCAAAACGGCTGGTGAAGCGTCCGAAGACCTATATTCGCGACTCCGGGCTTCTCCATGCCCTTCTCAATATTCAATCCTTGGATGAACTATTGGGCCATCCCGTTGTTGGGGGCAGTTGGGAGGGTTTTGTGATTGAAAATATTCTGTCCGTCGCCCCGCCGGAGGTAGATGCCGCATTTTACCGCACTGCGGCCGGGGCGGAAATTGACTTGGTCTTGAGTTTCGGCGACAATCAATGGGCCGTGGAGATCAAACGTACTACCGCGCCAAAGCTAACCAGGGGATTTTACGCGGCTTGTGAAGATGTAAAGCCGGCGAGAAAGTGGGTCGTTTACACGGGGAACGAACGGTATAGGCTGCGTGATAATATCAACATGGTTCCGCTACCGGTTCTGATGGAAGCGTTAGTCCGTATGGAGTGATCCAGCGTGGGGAATTAACCACAGAGGACACAGAGACCACAGAGAGAGGAGAGAGTTATGGAAAATAGCCACAAAAGAGCGCAAAAAACACAAAATTCCTAATTGGCGCCCCCGGCGCCTCTGCCTCTCGCAAAGAGCGCTAAGAACACAAAGAGGGAAGCGCCCCTGGGCGCGCTGGGCGCTTTTCCATCTTTTTTCCGTAATTATTGGGGGACAGGAATGTCCCCCCTCCGTTATTAAATCCCGTTCATCCTGTTTATCCATGTTCAATACCTAATTCCTAATTGGCGCCCCTGGGCGCCTTCCCTCCATCACTCCTCTTCGAGAAGTTGAACACCATCTTCCAGGTCAGCATGACGGACCAGTGGCTGGTGGTATCAAACCGGTTGTGGTTGGAGAAATTCGGATCGACCAGGTGAAAGGGATGTGAAATGTAACGACCTTCGTCCTCCATGGCGCCAAAGCGCGACCAGGCCACCTTGAGGCCGACCAGGGTGCGCTCGGTCAAGGGATAGTCCAGGCCGGCATAGAGATGGCCGCCGGCGACAGTGTCGGAAAGGTCGTTGTCCTGGCGGCTGCCGTAGAAGGACAGGGGCGGATCGTAGGTCCCGGGAGGACTGGTTGTATCGGAATAGACGTCGGCATAAAATACGTTGGAGACGCGGAGGTGAGCCAAGCTTGCGCCTGCTCCCAGGTAGGGTGTGACTTTTGCAAATACTCCCGGAAAATCCAGATAGGCGTTGAGGGAAATGCTCCGGGCCCGGTAACCGCCCAAAGCCGTCATGGCCTGGTTGGTGACGGTGTTGGCGCTCTGACCGACAGGGGAGCCGTCCAGGTGGGTCAGACCGAGAAACCGTTCCTGGCCGATGTCGTTTTCCCGCTGGGCCAGCGCGGTTTCCAGGCGCCATCGGTTAAAGGAACGGCCCAGGGTAATTTCGGCCGCGTAGCCGGCGTCCAGGTCGTTGGCGTAGCTCCAGCGATACCCGTCTACCATTGGCACGGGGTTCTGATCGAAACAGGCAAAGGTCGGATAGCAGGTGCCTTCGCCGTTCCAACCGCGTTGGTCGGCCCCGGAGGCCCAGTTGCCGCCCAAGGATACTCCCATGTACCAATCGGACGATTCCGCCCGTGCCCCGGCAAATACGCACATCGACGCAAATATCAAACCCGGGATGCGGAATTGGGCAAAGGTCATCCAGCGATACCGCCAAACGGCTGCTGTCCTGTCAATTGTTGAACACAATCCATGACCAAGGTTACAAGCATATGAGGATTTGGATATGACTCTCGCAAAGCTCGCCAAGAACGCTAGTGTGGTGTCTCTTAAATAATCCATCACAAAAAACCCGGATATAGAAGAGGTTGCGGCATCGCGGGGACGCGATTGCCCTACCATTTCAAAACCTAAGCGGTAGGGCGGCGGCATCCTTGCCGCGCCTGAAGTGGTGTCTCTTAAATGATCCATCACAAAAAACCCAGGTATAGAAGAGGTTACGGCATCGCGGGGACGCGATTGCCCTACCATTTGATTCCCCTTTTACCGACATACCGGAGCGCAGTAGAAAATTGGGAGATGTCGCATTCGCTCGGTAAGTGAGACATGCGGGCTAGGATTTTCTTTTTGACCAACCACCGAGGGGCAGGCGCCAAAGGCGCCTTTCCACTGGTTGGTATCACTAAAAGATTTTGTCGTCCTCGTCTTTTTTCTCAAGGGTATTGCCCCATCGGCGTTCGGGGGATTGAGGGATGCGATCGATAAGTTTGTTGGGTTTGCCCGTCTGCTTTACCAGATCGAATGCGTCGTAAAGTTCACCCACAGCAGTCATGGCGCGGTATTGCACGGTGTCGCCCGAAACGGTGATGACTTGATAGAGTTGCGTGTTTTCCCCACCGCGGGTCATCCAGGGCTCTTTTTTGATTCTGGATTGTTTGGGACCGCTGACCGATACGACGTAGACCGTGCCCTTGGTTGGATCGCGCACGGCTGCACCGTTGCCGATGTTGTGTCCTCTGGCATAGGTATGGTTGTGACCCTGAAGTACCAGGTCGACGGCGTATTTGTCGAAAATGGGTTTCCACAATTTGCGCAGGATTTCATTTTCGTTGCCCCCAGTCGCCGAAAAGACCGGATGATGAAAGGTAACGAAAGTCCATCTATTGGGATTGTCTTCGAGCACTTGTTCCAACCAGGGAACCTGTTCCTGATGGAGCTCACAGGAATTGAGGGATATGATGCGGGCGCCTTGATAGTCTGTGAAATAGGTGGTTTCAGTTAAGCCTTCAGGGCCGTTTTCCGGCAGGGTGAATTGCGGGCGCCATAGAGTGGACAAGCGGCGATTGTCCGCATCCCGATAGTCGGAGTATTCGTGATTTCCCGGCGAAGGAATGCTGGGGATTTTTGCATGTATCCAGGCGCCGGAATCAAACAGTTCCTGCCACTCGCTGTCCATGTTGGCATGATTGACGATATCCCCCGCGTAGATGATAAAGTCGGCATGGGGCGCGTCGAGCACCGCGGTTCTGATTGTGCGCGCCCACAGGGCGAGTATATTGTTTTGCGCATCGCCCAGGTAGATGAAGGTGAAATCGTCCTGTTCGGCCGAGGCCGTGCGAAATTGATACCAGGAACTCCAGATGTTGCCGCTACCCACCCGATAGGCATAGAGGGTGTCGGGTTTGAGATCCTTGAAGGTGACCGAATGGAAATGCGCCACGTTTGCATTGCGTTTCCATTTTTCCGTCCGCGCCTCTTCGCTCCTGGCCCAAGTGACAAAATTGGGCGAGCCATCGGCCTCGGCGATCTGGCCCTCGGCCTTTGTAATGCTGGTATCGGTGCGCCACGTGACCGAAGCGGTGGTGGCGGGGTCTCCCGACCAGTTGAGGACAATGCGGTCGGGGAATTCTTTGGGAACGCGATCTACCGCGGCACGGTGATATTCGTCGGCATGAACCGGGACTGTGGACAGGAGCAGAGGGATGAGACAGATTAGACGCATGGGGGGAGGCGCCGTTGGCGCCAATTAGGAATTAGAAGAAAGGAACCACAAAAAGCACAAAAGACACAAAGGTTATTAAGGCTGAAGGCGGAAAGCTGAAACCAAAAACTTGTAACCAGAAAACAGGATCCGGAGTCCAGCATCTCAGCATCTCTTATGTTTCTTGCGTTCTCTGCGTTCTTTGGCGGCTATTGAAATCGTGGCGTAAAGCTACTCCTACAGCTCGATCAAGATCAAGATCACGATGTTTTTTTCCTTCTTCCTTTAGGATCCTCTGTGTCCTCTGTGGTTAAATTAAGAGGCGGCGCACTAGAATTCGGCGGTCAAGCGGGTGTACCAGAATGAGCCGTTGTAGTCCCAGGGGGCGCTCTCCGGGCGCAGGTTTCCCTGGCCGGCGGTCTCCTCAAAAGGAGCGGTGGGGACCGAGTTGAAAATATTCTGAATTCCGAAGGCCAAATGGTAAAGCTCGCCTAAGCTGTACCCGATTTCGCCATCGAATATGATGGCTCCAGGAAAGGCATCGAGGTCGGTGCAGGAATTTGACTGGAAGCGGCAGGCATCCCAGGAACTGAAGAAACTGGATCGCAGCAAGCCGTCCCAGGAACCCCTTTGGTGACGAGCGGAAAACACCAGGCGGTGATCGGGGTTCAATTCTTCCAGCTCCACCTGACGACGGGGGGTCATTAATTGGACCCCGATCGGTTCGGCCAAGGGTGTGCCGAGGAATTCGGAGACTTGCCGCAACTGGGAAAAATCATCGAGGTTGGTTTGGGTCCAGTTATAGGCGAAATCGATGCTCGATTCGGACTGGTCGCTCCACTCCTTCCTCCACTGCAGGACCAGGTCGACTCCTCGGGTAGTAGTATCGAAGTCGTTGGAGAAGAACTTGATTTCCTGCAGAACGCCGGTGCCCCTCAGGGCCTCCTTTTCCCGGATGAGTTGGTCGATTTCATCCGTGATATTGATATTCCCGGTCAAGGCGATACGGTCCTGAATGGAAACTTGGAAAAAGTCGAGGGTCATGTGGACTTCGTCGGTGAGTTCAATGGCGGTGCCAATGGAAAAGTTGACGGATTCCTCCTCGGTCAGAGGTAACCCGCCCAGAGCCGCGGCGATGGGATGAGTGGGCGGTACCTGACCTTGCTCGGACAATCCGCCGGTGCCGGAAAAGCCGGTGGTCACGGCGGTGAAGTTGGCTTGGCCGGGAGACGGCGCGCGAAACCCGGTGCTGACGGTGGAACGCAAGGAGACCCCTTCTTTCATCCGCCAGAATGCGGAGAGCTTGCCGTTGAGGGTACTGCCGAAATCGCGGTAGAAATCCTCGTAACGCACGGCTACACCCAGTTGCAACGGGTCCGTCACGTCCGCTTGCATATCGAGGTAGAGGGCATAGTTGGGGCGATCCCACTTTCCAGCATTCCTCGGATCCAAGCCTTGATAGCCGTTGGATCCAATGCTGAAACCCTGATCGAAGAAGGGACCGGTCTGGTAAGAGGCTGGATCGCCGGCAACGGATTCGAAGGTTTCCTCACGCCATTCCCCACCCCAGGCAATGTCGAGCAGGGAGGCCAGGCCGCCCACCTCGGCGGAGTAGGCGAAGTCGAGGTTGCCCGCCACTTCGGTCTGAATGTATTCGCGCGGACGGAAGGAAGTCGGAGTATCCGGCCCCAGCGAAGCATTGATGGTGTTGAATATGAAAAAATCGACGTTGCTTCGAGCGCCGCTCACGCTGGCGTCCCATTTGAGGAGGCTGTCGGGTTCGTTGCGCAGCCCGGTCACCAGGCTCAGGTCCCGGATGTCCGCTCCGAAACGTGGGGTAAAACCGCCTGGAAACCGTTCGTTGAATAGGAAAAGTTCACCTCGGTATTGGTCGATAAATGATTCCACCTCCCTGAAGTCGGCATCCAAGGAAGGCACATTCACGTTGTCGACGGTGATGTCGTCGCTGAGGTCGAGATCGACGACAGCCCGCTGATCCCCGAAGCGAAAGACGGCGCTGCGGGCGGACGAGGTGCCGGGAGCGCGGAAGAAGAATCCGCCCTCGGTCCGGCGCTCGGCCCAACCTCCCATACTGTAGGCTTCGATCCCGCTATCGAGGGGGACGGCGGCGTTGAAGAATGTGTTCCAGGCGCCGTCTACGTCGGGGTTGCCCCAGATCTGGGCCGGTTGGTTGACGGGATAACCCCGTGAAATAAGGGTTGCGGCATCGGCCCTGCTACCGGAGCGGATAGTCGGGTCGAGCTGCTTGTATTCGAGGCTTACATTAAGGAAACCATCTTGGGTGAGCGGTAATCCGAAATTCAAGGCTGTTTGGGCCAGGGCGCCGTCCCCCTTGAAGTACTCACCCGCGCGAATTTCCAGCATCGCACCTTCGGAGGCGTCGCGCAATCTCAGGTTAAGCACTCCGGCGATGGCATCCGAGCCGTACTGAGCGGCGGCGCCGTCTCGTAGAAGTTCCATTTGTTCAATTGCGATTGAGGGGATGACGCTTAAATCCGGTCCCTGGGAGCCGGTGTTGAGGGAACTGCCCAGCAACGCGATCACTCCGGAGCGGTGGCGGCGCTTGCCGTTGACCAGTACCAGCAGGTTGTCCGGAGGCAGACCCCGCAGGGTAACGGGACGGACCAGGGTCGCCTCGTCATCGATACCGTGCCGCTGGACATTGAAGGAGGGGACCAAGGTACGCAGTATATCGTCCAGGGTAACCGAGGCTTGGCCGCTCAGATCAGCCGGGCTCAACACGTCTATGGGGGCGGCGGATTCTTCCACTGAACGGGGCGCATGCCGCGTCCCCACGACCACCAGTTCCTCCAGGGTGTACTCCTCGATTTCGGAGGCATCTTCCGTGCCTTCCGCAGATGGCTGCGACTCCTGCGGCCAAAGCGTATTGTAGAAGAAAAGGGAACCAACCAGCAGAAGACCGAAGGCAGAATGCCTGAAGGAAGGTACCGGGTCGGTTAAAGGTGGGGCCAGGTTGGAATTAATGCGTTTTTTCATATTACTAACGGAGTGGATGGGAAGGCGCCGTTGGCGCCAATTAGGAATTAGGAATGAGGAATTATTCTAACAACGCTTCGCTTGATCCGGCTTCGCCGGAACAGGATCGCTGTCGCGAACAGGAGGTATGTAGCCACAAAAAGCACAAAAGACTCAATGATTAATAAGGCTGAAACCAAAAACTAGTAACCAGATACCAGGATCCAGTATCCAGGAAATGACTCTCGCAACCATGCTTCGCAATGCTACGCAGGTCAAGAAGCACGGTTTGTGGCTGTAAAAATCGCGGGGTAAAGCCACTCCTACAGCTCGATCAAGATCACAATCACGATCAAGATTTAGCCTTTAACCTTCAGCCTTCAGCCTTTCAGCCCCCTAGTCATCGAGGATCTTCTTCGCTATTTCTCTGGCCTTGCCCAGATTGCGGACAATGCGGTCTGGGGGGACCCGCTTCAAAACATTGAGAGCCCCGAGGGTGACGGCCGGCAAACCGGAGAGCCCCATTACAATGCACTCGGTTTTCTGATCGATGGCGGCATCGATCAAACGTTCCACCACCAGGGCGGCGCTGTCGTCCATGTAGACGGTGTCGGTGAAATCGAAAATGACGACCTCATGTTCTCCTATGTCCCTGCTTATGGTGGCGATCAAATTGGTGGAAGAAGCCACGGAAAAACGCCCCCTGAGCGCCACCAGGCCGACGCGGGCAGAAAAATCTCCCCCATCGGAATCCTCCTTCTTTCCGGAAAAGAAACTCTGGTCCAGTAGCGGCACGGAGACCACACTGTCCAGCTCCAGGCGTTCCAGCACCCGCGCGCTGGTCATCCCCGCGGCGATCAACCCGATGGCTACTGCGGTAACCAGGTCGAGGAAGACGGTGAGTCCGAGAGTGACGAGCATTACGACAAGGTGTTCCCGCTGGACGCGGTGGATGCGGGTGATGAAACGCCAGTCGATAATGCCCCAGCCGACTCTAATGAGGATTCCGGCAAGAACGGCATGGGGAATGGCCTCCACGAATCTACCCAGGCCAAGAACGATGCCCAGCAGGATTGCCGCATAAAGCGCTCCGGAAAACCGGGTCAACCCTCCCGCTCGTATGTTAACCACCGTGCGCGAGGTGGATCCGGCCCCGGGCAGACCCCCGATCAACCCCGCAAACATATTGCCGAGGCCCTGGCCGATCAGCACCCTGTCCGGGTTGTGGTGCGTTCGGGTCATCGAATCACCTATCAAGGCGCTGAGAAGAGTGTCGATGGCGCCAAGAAAACCGATGATCAGGGCCGGTTCAATACCTCGCGCAAATATGCTGAGGGAAAAATCAGGCAGCCGCAATTTCGGAAAACCTGTGGGCACTTCGCCAATGACGGGCACACCCCGCAACCACAAGACGCTCAGCAGGGTTCCGGCAATCAGCGCCGCCAAAGTAGGGGGCAGATATTTCCTGAACCGCTTGGGCCAGAATATGCCTATGAGAAGGGTGACGGAAGCAATGGTAAACGCGCTGAAGTCGATATTCCGAATGGCCTCGGGCCAAGCCAAGACCACGCTTGGGGGAGGACCCGATGGCCCGGTTACCCCAAGAAAGGGAAGGGTCTGGAGCAAAATGATGATTATTCCGATGCCGGACATGAATCCGGAAATCACGGAGTATGGGGTATAGGCCACAAAGCGGCCGATCTTCCCTACACCCAGTAATAATTGGACCAGGCCTGCCATAATGGCTATGGTGAACGCCTCTGCCAAGCTGCCCGCGTGGCCCGTTACGATGACCGCCATGGCCACTGACATCGGTCCGGTGGGACCGGAAATGAGAGTTCGGCCTCCCCCAAAAATAGCGGCGAATAAACCCACCGCGATTGCACCGTACATACCGGCGACCGCCCCAAGGCCCGAGACTACCCCGTAAGCCAGCGCCAATGGCAGTCCCACTATTGCAACTGTAATGCCACCGAAAACATCCCCGCGAAAAGTTTGGAAGTCGTACTTCATGTTGGAGGATCTTCGATGGCTTTCCAGGAGGCCGAGCCATCCCCGAAGATTATCCGCCCTTTAAATCCGGATCGGTCCGGTTGGGTACTCCCCTCTTCCCGGACGGTTTCCAGTCCGGGAAGGCTCGCCTCGACAGAGGGGGATAAAGCGTCTTTCGGTTGGCAGGGATACCCTTCCCCACTGGCACCGGTCCGAAAAAGCTCTGTCATGTAAATTGATATTGGAGAACGGAACGAAAGCGTCAAGCGCGGGGACAGGGAGAGAGGGAAACCACAAAAGGCACATGAGGGGCCAGGGGCGCCAATTAGGAATTAGGAATTTTGTGTGTATTTGTGCCTTTTGTGGCTTTTAATCCCATCTGCGCTTATCTGCGAAATCTGCGGTTCTTCTTCTCCCCTTTGGGCCTCCTGTGCCTTTCTTCTAAATCGCGTTGACGGTAATGCTCTCATCGAGTTAATTTCAGGAGTGATTTCCGTTACGGGTATCAGAAAAACCGGCCATCAGGTCCCAAAACAAAGGAACATACCGGGCCGGATCCGAGTCCTTCCGTAGAAACGACAAACCGCTCCACTTAACGTTAATAACATGAAACACCTCACCAACCTCATGAATATGCTGTTTCCGACCGGAACAGACGCCAAGCGATTCACCTTTCACAGCAGGAGGCATGTACTGAGATGGCGGATAAGCCTGATGCAGATCGGTTTTCTCGCGGTGGTTCATGCCCTGGCCGCGGATGGCAATGCGCCAACCGAAGAACGATCGGATCAGCAAGAGGAATCCGCGCTCATTATAGGCCTGTCTTCCTCATCCGAAGAGGTTTCTACCGTGGTCCAGCAGCAGGTCGGCAACGTGGGGGTAACGACCGTGACGACGCCATCGGGAACCAGGACCATCACAAGTGTCCCAATCGGTAATGCGACGGTCCATAATCTCTCAAAGCCAACCGGGGAATCCAAAGGCGAAACGAACGCCCCTGCCGCAAATCCCGCCGTGGTTCATGCTCTGGCAGCAGATGGCAATGCGTCAGCCGAAGAAGGATCGGACCAGCAAAACAATGCCGCGCTGATTGTCGGCATGTCTTCCTCGGACAAAGAGGTTTCTTCCGTGGTCCAACAGCAGGTCGGCGACGTGGACGTAGCAACCGTGGTGACATCATCGGGAACTGCGACTGTCACGAGCGCCCCAATCGGCAATACGACGGTTCATAATCTCTCATCCTCTTCAGGGGAATCCATCAGTGGAACAAGCACGCAGGTGGGGAATACCACCGTCCACAATTTCACCGGCTCGGGTGGCAACCCGGTATCCGCGACGACTCAATCAATCGGCAATGTTCAAATCACGACGGGGTCCTCCGGGAAGGAGTCTTTTTCCGCCATCACACAGAAGGTGGGCAACACAAATATCACCATCGTGACGACGCCATCGGGAACCTCGGTTGGAACGAGCACGCAGGTGGGGAATACCACAATCCACAACTTCACCTCTCCACTCGGAAAGTCCGATTCGTCCAAGCCGTAAGGCGCTAAAGGCGCCCAAGGGCGCCAATTAGGATAGCCGCGAAAGAGCGCAAAGATCACAAAAAATACAGGGAGATATTGCCACAACTCTTCAACTTGAGCCTGCTCATTGAACGATTCATCATCTGCGGCTATGAATGAAGAGATTAGAAATCTGTGTGATACGATTCGGGAAACCTCTTATGCAATCCACGAATTTCTCGGCCATGGTCATTTAGAAAAGGTATACGAAAATGCCCTCGCTCACCGCCTCAGCAAATTAAACCTTGGAGTCGATCAACAATCTCCAATTACGGTTAATGACCAGGACGGAACGATTGTTGGGGAATATTTTGCCGACCTACTTGTCGAGGAAAAGCTCATTGTAGAAATTAAAGCTACAAAATCTTTATCTGGAGAACACGAAGCACAATTATTGGGCTATTTGAAATCCACACAAATTGAACACGGGCTTCTCATCAACTTTGGATCTTTTCGTTTTTAGATAAAAAAGTACGCTCTATCACTAGTTCGATAGCCTCAAAAGGAGGAACAAAAGGAATAGCCGCGCAATAGCGCAAAGAGCACAAGAATAGTCTTTATCGCCTTACAGGAATACCAAACCATAAATTTTTTTTTGCGTTCTCTGCGTTCTTTGGCGGCTATTCCTAATTGGCGCCAACGGCGCCTCCCCCTATGTGGTTAATTTTTGGTTTCAGACGACTTAAGAGATTTTTCAAGTGAAGCGGTGTGTCCTAATTTCCTTGTCGTGGTTGGCAATTCTGCTGGCTGGAAATCAGACGCATGGCCAATCGACCATGCTGGAATGGGTGGAATTCCTGGAACAGAAAATGATCGAACGGCATGTGGGAGGCGGCTTTTATGAAATTTCTCCGGGGGAAACGGGATACGAAGATTACCAGACGGCCTTGGATTCCGCCGGTGCATTCGTCAACCAGAGTCTGGAACGCTACGAGGAGTACAACATCGAATTGAACGAAGCAGGCGCTGTGGTCGGAGGGATGGAACTGGGGGGGTTCGGGAGACTGATGGGAACCTTTTACGGATTGGGTCTGGCCCTGCATCTGTCTCCGGGAAGGGAGAACGAGGAAAAAGCCCGCAATTTCATCAAATGGCTCCAGTGGGCGGGCCTGGACGAAGAAAAAATTGAAGAGGAGGAAAACTTTCGGGGCATTCTCGGACGGGCCGCTTTCCTGACGCGTTCGGTGATGGATGCGGAGGATTTCACTCATTTCCGGACCCTGATCTTTGGAAGCTTGCCCCTCCTGGCGGACAACTCACAGGGGGGTATCGAAAAGAACTTGTATATCACCGAGAACGGAATTGGCCAACTCGATCGGGCAACCGGGTTTCGCCAAGCCGATGTCTTGCGGCAACATAGCGGGTCCTTATTGTCGGGAATCCTGATGCTTCCTCACGAAACGGAAGAGGAACTTGAAATCAAGCTGGAGTATCTGGACCGGGCCAGGGCCACCATCATTTTCGGAGCTACTCCGGTATCGGGCGTTCGCGCTTTTCTCAAGCCCGACTTCACGGGGAACCATCACAAGTATCACTATACCTCGGCCTACGTGCCTCAGGCTGCGGGCGCTTTGGCGGCCATGGCGGAATTCCTCCAGGGAACTCCATGGCAATTGTCGGAGGAGGAACTGGATGCAATCAAGGGATATAGCCGGGAGTTGTTTTTCTATGCCCATTACGACCGCGTTCCCGACGGCTTGAGCGGCCGGGGCAGGCCCGATATCGGTATGGTGGGTGAATGTTACTTCTTGTTGCCCTTGGCCGCGATGTCGGGTGAGTCGCCCGACGAGGAGTTGTTGCAAGTAATGGCAAACACCTACCAACCCGGGTTTGCCACCACCTACATACCTGACAATCGCCTGAATCAAAGAGGGTTCCCGGGTTATGTCGCGACTATGGCATGGGCCCGGCAGGAGATTGAACGGCGAAACATTGAACCGCGCATAATCACTGGGGTTCGTTCCTATCCCTACAGCCCTGCCATGGCCATGAAGCGCGATAACTGGACTGCTTTTGCCAAGGGCATGAGCAAGTGGTGGTGGTCCTATGAAGGAGGCCTCACGGCGAGCAATCCCCAGGGAATTTACGGTATCTACAAGAGCCATGGAGCCTTGGAAATCCGTTATAACGATCCATTGAACCCCACCGGGGGAGCCACTCAGAATCCCATGACGACTCAAGGGAAGGACATGTCCCACCGCGATGGATCCACAACCCCCGTACGTACAGACGTGGATATGGTCAATGACGTCATCACTTCCAGGATGAGAATCGACTCTACCGCAGTAGGCGGGGTTGAATTGAACAAAGAACAGGGAATTTTCATGTTCGACCTGAAAAATACCCCGCCGGATATGAAGGACCCGGGGTTGGAAGCACGGAAGAGCTACTTCTTCCTGGGCGATCGCATCATCATGCTGGGGGATAATATCCGATCCCAATCGCCCAAAAATTACCCGATCCACACCACTCTCTTCCAGACTTACCTGAATCAGGATAATCGCGAAAGCAGTCCGATTTTCGTTAACAGCGCTACCGCGGTCACAGAGGATACTTACACCTACGATGAGCCCGACCTGAGGAACAGCCACGTGCTGGTGGATTCCTATGGAACCGGTTACTATGTGCCGCCGGGTCAACATTTACACGTTGAGCGAAAGTTGAGCGAATGGCGGCTAAGGTTTACACTGGAGAGGAGCGGGAGTACGGAGGAGAGGCAGCAAGAGGCCTTGGCCGCGCCCCTCACCCAGGCTTACCGCGCTTTGGCCTGGTTGGACCATGGGATCAACCCGCAAGGGGATGACTACGAATACGTGGTATTGCCGGGAAAGGACTTCAACGCCGTGGAACGTTTCCGGCGGCAACAGGACCTGGGACAGGTCTACGAAGTACGGGAAAAAAGCGCCCAAGCCCATATCGTTCATGATATTGAAAACAGCCTCTGGGCCTATGCCCTCTATGCCGACTACGATTCCGAGAAAAACGGTCCTCTCAAGGCCGTGAATGTCAGGAAAGCCCTGCCCCACCAACACGAAACCGTGGGCGCCAATCCCGGATACGCGGTTCTGATCGACAGCACCGCTCCCGATGCCTTGAATTTGGCCGTGAGCTACCTGGATCTCCGGATGGTTGGCGATTACAACCCGCGTTATACCTTCAGGAATTTGGGTCCCAATGGAATCAGGGAACACTATGGCAGCGCCCCGGTGGAACTGAATGTGGTTTTGCAGGGGTTTTGGCAGGTCGTCGGCCAACCACCCGATATCCTGAAGGCGGAGATCGTCGGCAACACGACGGTGCTGACGGTTTATTGCATCGATGGTCGAAGTGTGAACGTAGAGCTCGTGGATGAATTTGAAGACGTCGATCAGGACGGCATGGACGACCGATGGGAGTCCGGATATTTCGGAAACCCAAACGATGTTCGCGCCAATTACGACCTGGACCCCGATGGGGATGGTCAAAATAACCTGGTCGAGTACGCCCTTGGCGGAAATCCGACGGATGCCGGCGATTTATCCCATTTCCGCCCCATCATCGCCCTTTCGGACGACTCGGAGGTGAATTTTTCTTTCCGCCGGCGCTCCGATTACGAGGAGCACGGTCTGGATTATTTGCTCGAATGGAGCGATAATCTGGAGGCTGATTCCTGGACGACCATGGAGATGCTTGAAACGAGAATCGAGCCTTTGGGATATGTCTTCGATAAGGTAATCCATTCAATTAAACCCGGTTCCAACAACCGAGCGTTCGTGCGACTCAGGGTGGTCTTCTCCAATTAATTCCCAGGAGCACAGCCAAAAGGGGTCAAACGCAAAATGTTAACATCGTCCTCTAGTTTCACCTGAATGGCTAAACCGAACCAATCAGATGTTAACATTTTGCGTTTGACCCCTTTTCCCCCAACAGCTTTCCCAACTCGGCCCAGTTCCCGGCGCGAAGATGGGGGATGGAGGCGGGTGGCTCGGTTGCATTGGCGTTGAGCCATACCGGCAGGAGACCCGCCCGGCTGGCGCCCACCACGTCGTTTTCCCAAAGGTCCCCCACGTACCAGGTTTCCGCGGGGTTTGCCCCCAGTTTCCCGACCGCGTCCCGAAAGATGGCCGGGTGCGGTTTCCGCAAACCAAACTCGGCGCTGGAGACGACGAAGCGAAAGGCCTCCACCAGGGAAAGCTCCCGAATATCGCTCCGCAGAAGATCGCTGCTGAAAATCGAGTTGCTGACCACGCCCATCGGCATCTTCAAAGCATGGAGCTCCCGCAGGACGCGCCGGGCATCTTTCGGCGGGGCATAGTCGATTATTTCCGATCGAATGAACCGTTCTAGATCTTCCGGGGATCTCTCCGGATCTGAACCGGCAGAGAGATGGTCCTCCAGCCACTTTTTCACGTGAAATTCCCTCAGCCCATCGCGGTAGACAGCATCCATGGCGTCAGCCAGCGCCTGCGGGAGATTCAGGTCTTCTCCAACGAAGGGAACGAAGGCCTGCCGCTCCAACCGGGACCGCATCCTGTCGCCGAGACCCCCGGAAACACGGTCGTGAAGCAGGGTTCCCCCCAGGTCGAACAGTATCGCCTCCGGCCGTTTGCCCACGATTTTTTCCTCCCATGTGTTCATGGCTCAACCTCAGATATTCGTTACGGCTCCCAGGAGGATCAAATTGCGTTTTCTCAACCCGCATTTCTCACAAAATTCGTTACGAGCGAATGGAGATCGAGTGCTGGTGCGGGTTTCGTGCCGATATTCCGGAGCGCAGTAGAAAATTGGGAGATGTCGGGCCTTCTGAAAAGGGGTCAAACGCAAAATGTTAACATCTGATTGGTTCGGTTCAGCTATTCAGGTGAAACTAGAGGACGATGTTAACATTTTGCGTTTGACCCCTTTTCCCCCAACCTTCCGAACACCTCATCAAACTGCAGGACCTCCTTGAGACGGACACCTTTTTCGGTGTCCTTTACGGTGCAAATTTCATTGACCGGATCGTGTTGGAGGAAGAGGTAGTAGTTCCCATCCACCGCCTGCCGCAAAAATTTGGCTTTTTCTTCAATCGTCAGTAGCGGTCTTACGTCGTACCCCATCACGTAGGGAAGCGGTATGTGCCCAGTCGAGGGGACGAGGTCGGCCATGAATACTACGGTATTACCATCGATTTTGATGCGGGGCAGCATCTGTGCCTCGGTATGTCCATGCACCAGCAAGACATCGATTTTCGGGTGGATGGATTCGCCTTCAGCCAAAAATCTGAGCTGACCGCTTTCCTGCATCGGGAGGATATTTTCCTTCAAAAACGAGGCCCCTTCCCTGGGGTTGGGGTCGAGCGCCCAATGCCAATGGGCCTCATTGGTCCAGAAAGTGGCATGGGGAAAGGCTGGAATGAGATGTTCCCTGGCGGGGTCGTAGGCGATGCATCCTCCGCAGTGGTCCAAATGGAGGTGGGTGAGAAAAACATCCGTGATGTCTTCTTTGCCGAACCCATAGCGAGCCAAGGACAGGTCGAGCGTATCCTCTCCGTGCAGGTAATAGTAGCTGAAGAATTTTTCCGACTGTTTGTCACCTATACCGGTGTCGATAAGCATGAGCATGTCGCCATCTTCAACCAGGAGGGATCGCATGGCCCAAGTGCACAAATTATTTTCATCAGCCGGATTGGTCCTATGCCAAAGGGCCTTTGGAACTACCCCGAACATGGCCCCGCCATCGAGTTTGAAGTGTCCCGTATTGATGGGATATAGTTTCATGGATTGGCTCCATTTGTGATCAGTGGCTAGTGGTCACTGAATTTTGTATTCTGGTTTTGGTTTCTCTTCTCCCAATTCCTCATTCCTAATTGACGCCGAAGGCGCCTTTTTTTGGAACCCCGTTGGGGTTCGAAATTTTTTCCTTTTCCTACCCAGCGTGCGCTACGCGACACTGGGCTTTGGAGTTCAACGCCTTTGGCGTAAAAATTTCTATCCGTGCCCATCTGTGTAATCCGTGGTTTCTCCCTATTTGTCCAACAAAATGGGTGGGGGAACCCGATGAAACCAGCAAATTTTATTCCCAGGGCATCCAAAATCAGGTTGAGGTTATAAGGGAAAGCGCAACCATATGTGAGCTTGCGCGAATCCATTGAATTCGCTTACCTGTTTTGAGCCGAAAAAGTCTAATGAGCCAAGCCAGCCTTCTCATTGAACCGCCTCCGATGCATCGGTTTGACCAAGGCGTTCTTAATGCCTATCTGGAACGCGAGCTCGAGGGTTACACCGGTCCCATGAGGGTTCAGCAATTCGAAGGGGGTCAATCGAATCCCACTTTTCTGCTGACCACCCCCAGTGGGCGCTACGTGCTCAGGAAGAAACCGCCGGGGAAGCTCCTGCCCAGCGCCCATGCCGTAGAGAGGGAATACCGTCTCTACCGGGCCCTGCGGGACACCGATGTCCCCGTGCCCCGCACCTATTTATTGACGGAGGACAGTTCAATCGTAGGGACTCCGTTCTTCGTGATGGAGTATCTGGATGGACGGGTTTTCAAAGACTCCGCGCTCCCCGGTGTTTCCCCGGAGCAGCGGCGGGCAGTTTATTCCGACATGATTCGGATAATGGCCGCCCTGCACACCGTGGATTATCCGGCCAAAGGGCTTTCCGACTACGGGTACCCCGGCAACTACTTCGTGCGGCAGACCGGCCGCTGGACGAAACAGTACCTGGCTTCCCAAACCGACGAGATTGAATCGATGGAACACCTCATGCGTTGGTTGCCCCAAAACGTTCCCGTTGACGATACCACCAGCATCGTGCACGGCGACTACCAGTTGTACAATATGATGTATCATCCCACGGAGCCTCGGTGTATCGCGGTGTTGGATTGGGAGCTATCGACCCTGGGAAATCCCCTGGCGGACTTGGCCTACAACTGCATGAAATACCATGAGCAGAACGGGAGTCAGCCCTTGTCCGAGGCGGATGGAATTCCCAGCGAATCGGAAGTGGTGGAAGAATATTGCCGGCTCACGGGCAGAAGGGACATCGGGAATTGGAATTTCTGCCTGGCCTTTTCATTTTTTCGCATGGCCAGTATCATTCAAGGGGTCTATAAGCGAGGGCTCCAGGGGAACGCGAGTTCATCGACGGCGCTGCAAATGAAAGGCAGGATCACCGAAACGGCCGACACAGCTTGGAGAATCGCCAACCGGTAAGCCTCTACTCCGTAACCGCCATGCCGAGCGACTCCGCAACCATGGCGGGTTTATCCCTACCCAAGCCTTCGATCTCCAGGATTTTTTCCGATTTTATGAGCACGCGGCCGGGAGACTTTTCTCCGACGGAAACGATTCTGGTATGGAACCGAACTCTGGAGTTAACCTTTACCGGCTGGAGAAAACGAACGCGATCAAGACCGTAGTTGAGGCTCAACACCCGATTTTCCAGCTCCGGCCAATCAGCTGGACCATGCTCGGACAGCAGAGAAAGGGACAAAAAACCGTGGGCGATGGTACATCCGTAGGGAGAGTCCTTCATGCGTTCCGGATCGACGTGGATGTATTGATGGTCGTCCGTGCAATCGGCGAACCGGTCGATGCGCTCCTGGGTAATATCAATCCAATCGGAAGGGGAAAGTTCCTTACCTTCGTAGTCCTTAAGTTCTTCCAGAGTAACGGTATTGGGCATGGCCAAAGGGAGAAAATTAGAAATTAGAAATTGGTGTGATGGATCACCATGAAGATTAGTAGAGGCGAAAGGTTGAAGGATTTTTGGGTATTTTGTGTTGCGTGGCAATGTCAGATTTTCACTACTTGACTTTTGAAAATATGAAAATTGTAGCGACTACCAGCTTATATCATTTTGTTCCGGGGGCCAAAGATATGCTCCTGGCAAAATACCCCGATGCCAAGTATTGGGATCAGAAATATACCCTGGACGGGGATGAGTTGATAGCGTTTTGCGAAGGCTACGACGCAGCCTGCATCGGCTTGGAACGGTATGACGACTACGTGCTATCCCATCTACCGGAGCTCCGGATCCTCGGCATGTCCACTGCTGGGGTGGATCACCTCGATCCGGCCTGCTGCAAAAAACATGGAGTGAGAGTGGGCTGGATAGGCGGGGTCAACAAGGTCGCTGTGGCCGAGATGACGGTAAGCCAGATGGTAAACATTGCCCGGGATCTCTACCATCTATCCGAGCAAACCCACCATGGGAATTGGCCTTTCCGGCAACCCGGAATTCGGCTTCAAGGCAAAACGGTGGGAATCCACGGTTGCGGAAATATCGGGCGCGAGGTGGCCAAGCGACTCGTTCCTTTCGGGGTAAAGTTGATTGCCTGTGACCGGGTCGATATTTCAGAATTCTGCGCGGAGCATGGAATTGAGTCGGTCCCACCGGAGGAGCTCTGGGCCCGGAGCGACATTCTCACCATCCATCTGCCCCTCAACAGTTCGACGCGCGGGCTCTATACAGCCGAGGTGCTCGATCAAATGAAGCCGGGATCCTTTTTTCTCAACCTCGCCCGCGGCAACATCGTAGACGAGGTGGCACTGGAAGCTCGGCTCAAAAGCGGTCATTTGGCTGGCGCCGCCATGGACGTTTATGCCGTGGAACCACCCGTCGGCAACCCCCTGTTGAAGCTTGAAAACTTTATCGGCACTCCCCACTGCGGCAGCGCGACTATCGAAGATTATTTGGCAATGGCCGAAGCGGGGTTACGCGCCCTGGAAATCAATTCCATTCCGGAACCCGGCGTATACCCCTTCGATTAACCAACTCATATCAACCTAACCCCGACCTGATTAAAAGAACAGCCCCGTCAGGAGGCAAAAACCGATGAAGGTTGCTGAGGCCATCGTACAGGTTCTCAAACAAGAGGGCGTTGAATACATCTTCGGCTATCCGGTAAATCCCATTATCGAGGCGGCGGCGGCGGCCGATGTCCGGCCCTTCATCGTTCGCCAGGAACGCATAGGTTTACACATGGCCGACGCGGTCAGTCGACTTACCTCGGGTGATAAGCTGGGGGTATTCGTGATGCAAAATGGGCCGGGAAGCGAAAACGCTTTCGGCGGTGTGGCACAAGCTTACAGCGAGGCGGTTCCCATTCTGGTAATGCCCGTCGGTTACCCCAGGCGCGCGGCAAATTATTATCCGAATTTCAATTCTGCCTTAAACTACAAGCACGTGACCAAACATTCCGAGCCCCTCAATGTAGGCAAATACGTCTGTGAGGTGATGCGTCGGAGCTTTGCCACCATGCGCAACGGTCGCCCCGGTCCGGTTCTGGTAGAGATCCCGTGGGATGTAATGGGCGAGGAAATTGACGAACCGCTCGACTATATCCCCAGTCGCAGGAATCGTTATGGGCCTGATCCCGCCGCGGTGTCAGAGGTGGCAACCGAATTAGCGGCTTCCAAGAACTTGGTGATTTACGCGGGGCAGGGAGTCCACTATGCCAAGGCATGGGAGGAGTTACAAGAACTGGCTGAGCTTTTGCACGTGCCGGTGACAACCAGCATCGGGGGCAAGAGCGCATTTCCCGAAGACCATCCCCTGTCTCTGGGCTGCGCCGGTCGGTCGTGTCCCAAACCGGTAGTTGATTTCATGCTCGGAGCCGACACCATTTTCGGAATCGGTTGCAGTTTTGCCTCCACCATTTTCGGCATTCGCCTCCCCGATGGGCCCAAACTCATCCAAACCACGCTGGACCCCTACGATATCAACAAGGATGTGCAAGTCGATCACGCATTGGTGGGCGACGCCAAACTGACGCTTCGGGCCCTCATTGACGAATTGAGCAGACATCCCAACCATCGAGCGGAAGAGCGCAAGAATGGACTGACTGATTCCATTCGCCGCAAACGCGAAATATTCTTGCAAGAGTGGTCCCACAAGCTCGATTGCGAGGAAGCTCCCATCAATCCGTACCGCGTCATCAAAGAGCTCAACCAACTTGTCGATAAGGCCAATACCATCATCACTCATGATGCGGGCAGCCCACGGGATCAACTGACTCCCTTTTGGGAAAGCACGAGTCCCCTGACCTACATCGGATGGGGAAAATCAACTCAACTCGGTTACGGGCTCGGCTTGGCCATGGGAGCCAAAATTGTGCACCCCGAGAAACTTTGCATCAACGTGTGGGGAGATGCCGCTATCGGATTTACCGGTATGGACTTTGAAACGGCGGTTCGGGAAAAGATACCCATCCTGTCGATCTTGTTGAACAATTTCTCCATGGCGGTGGAAATCCCGGTTATGCGGATCTCCCAGGAAAAATATGGCGCGACTGACATCAGTGGGAATTATGCCGAGTTGGCTAAAGCCTTGGGTGGGTATGGTGAAAGGATCACTCAACCCGGCGAAATCACGGGGGCCCTGGAACGTGGGATTGAAGCTACTAAAAAGGGTCAAGCCGCTCTCCTGGAGTTTATTACAAGTAAGGAAATGGATATACCCTTGGCCAAAGAGTTGGCATACCGGCGCTAGCCCGCCTTTCCATCCCAAGGGTTAGGCAGGCTCCTCATTGAAAATATTCGAAGACAAGAAACGTTTCATCCCGACGTTCCGGTAGCCCATGAGCGTACTTTACATCGTCCGACACGGCCAAGCTGCTTTCTTTTCCGGTGACTACGATCAGTTGTCGGAAAAGGGCTATGAACAATCCCGGCTGCTGGGAAAATATTGGCGAGAAAGCGGAGTAGCAATAAGTGAAGTCTATTCGGGATCACTCAAGCGACAGCTTCAAACGGCTCAGGCATGCGGTGAATCCTATGCCTCCGACGGTAGATTTTGGCCAGAGGTCCAAATCCTTGATGGCCTCAACGAGTATGATTCGGACGTAGTCCTGGACGAGCTGAAGCGGGAACTGATAACAAAGCATGAACACGTTCGGCTACTCTACCATGACCAGACCGCTGCCACGGAAGAAAGTGAACGCTACCGCACCTTCCAAAAGCTACTGGAAGCAGTCATGCACTACTACATAGCGGGCGATTACGAATCGACCGGTTTCGAAACCTGGCGCGAATTCCACCATCGTGTCACAGAAGCTTATCGAACAATTCGCAATCGCAAAGGGCATGGTCGAAGGATCGCCGTATTTACCTCGGGAGGACCGGTCGGGGTCTCCATTCAAACCTGTTTGCAAGCTCCCGAACAGCAGGCTGGGGAACTGAATTGGCGCGTTTACAATGCGTCCATAACCCGCTTCACTTTTCGGGCCGATCGCATTTCCCTCGATCAATTCAATGCCATGCCGCACCTCCCGCTGGAGATGCAAACCTACCGGTGAAGATGGCGTGGAAATTCACCTGACAACCGCATTTTATTATTTGTTTAAGGTTTGACTTTCAAGGACCTTTTTGGATTAAAACCATCTCCCCTCTACACGGTTCTTCAATGGCTGATAATGACCTGTGGTCCCATCCATGGCTCCCATTTACTCTCCTCCTCCGCAACTCTCATCCCGAGATTCGAGATTTGAGAGGTGTCGAGGTAACTCTATGACTCATCAACGGAAAACTAATTTTTGAATATGGCTGCAATTACGAACATGGTTGACCTTGAAATACAAGACGGTGTGGCGGTGGTCCGCGTCGCCAATCCCCCGGTGAACGCTCTCAGCGAAGGCGTGCGAAACGGCCTCTACGAAGCGGTTCTGAAGGCCGATGCGGACGACGAAGCCTCTGCCATCCTCATCATCTGCGAGGGCAGGACCTACATCGCCGGGGCGGACATACGGGAATTTGGCAAGCCGCACCGGGGCGTGCCCCTCTTCGAAGTGCAAGACGTCATCGAGGGAGCCTCCAAGCCAGTTGTTTCCACCATCCATGGAACCTGTCTCGGTGGTGGATTAGAGGTCGCCATCTGCTGCCATTACCGAGTGGGAATTCCGACGGCGCGGTTCGGATTTCCCGAGGTCAAACTGGGGATTCTGCCCGGAGCGGGGGGCACTCAGCGCCTTCCCAGAATCGTGGGGGTGGAAAAGGCTTTGGAAATGATGGTCAGTGGAAACATGGTAGATGCAAATTTTGCCCTGGAAAACGGGCTGATCGACGCTTTGGTGGACGACCTCTACGAAGGTGGGATGGCAATGGCAAAAAAAGTGGTGGAGGAAGGTCGACCTTTGATCAAAGTAAGAGACACCAACGATAAACTCGAAGAAGCTAAAAAGGATCCTAAGTTCTTCCACCGCTTTCGCAGGCGAGTGGCCCGCAAGACCCGGGGTTTCGACGCCCCGGAATCGATTATCCAGTGTGTCGAAGATACCCTGATAAAATCGTTTGATGACGGGATTCAAGCTGAGCGGGACCGGTTTAAGGTCCTGGTCAACGGGATAAAGTCGGAGGCCCAGCGCTACTACTTTTTTGCGGAACGCCAGGCCAGAAAGATACCTGACGTTCCCAAGGACACCGAAACAATTCCGATCGGGAAAGTCGGCATGATCGGGGCCGGGACCATGGGCGGTGGTATCTCCATGAACTTCCTCTCCCGAGGAACGCCGGTGACGATTGTCGAAGCAAATCAGGTAGCCCTCGACCGAGGCCTCGAGGTGGTACGAAAAAACTACCTGCGCGGGGTTAAGCGCGGTCGCCTGACGGAGGCTGATGTGGAAGTGCTCATGGGACGCCTGACCCCTACTCTCTCGCTCGAAGACTTAGCCGATTGCGACCTGGTCATTGAGGCGGTGTTTGAAAACATGGATTTGAAGAAAGGTGTATTCACCAAACTCGATGCCATCGTCAAAGAGGGCGCCATACTGGCCACCAATACTTCCGGTCTCGATGTAAACGCCATAGCCGCGGTAACCAATCGTCCTGAAATGGTGTTGGGAACTCACTTTTTCAGCCCCGCCAACATAATGAAACTGCTGGAGGTGATCCGGGCGGAAAAAACTTCCAAGAAGGTCCTGGCCACGGTCATGGCCCTGGCCAAACGGCTCGGTAAAGTCCCGGTGGTATCGGGGGTTTGCCCCGGTTTTATCGGAAATAGAATCCTGCGCCAACGCGGTGTGCAGGCCCTGAAGCTGATCTTTGAAGGCTCCATGCCTTGGGATGTGGACCGCGTCATTTTCGACTTCGGGTTTCCCATGGGACCCTTCGCCATGATTGACCTGGCTGGTGTCGACATCGGTTGGGATGCGGAAAGCTCCCAAGGAGACAAGAATATACATCACCGATTATGCGAGTTGGACCGCCGCGGGCAAAAGACTGGCAAGGGTTGGTACAACTATCACCCCGAGACGCGCTTCCGAACCACGGAGCCCATGGTGGAGAAGCTGGTCCTCGAATTTTCGGAAAAAATGGGTAAGACCCGACGGAAGATCAGCGACGAGGAGATCCTGCAACGCTGCATTTATCCCATGATCAACGAGGGCGCCAAGATCCTGGAGGAAGGTATCAGTCAAAGGCCGAGCGATATCGACGTGGTTTGGGTAAATGGTTACGGTTGGCCCGTCTACCGGGGCGGCCCCATGTTTTACGCCGATACGGTCGGCCTCGATAAGATCCTGGCAAAACTGAAAGAATTTCAGGAGCAGCACGGTGACGATTTCTGGAAGCCTTCGCCGTTGATTGAAAAATTGGTGGCGGAGGGCAAAGGATTCAAAGACCTGAGATAGGGCATGGCCACTAAACCACCTGGCGAAGAATGGCTCCGGCAAGTGAGCGAGCCCATAATCGATCCGGAAAGAATCATCGTTGATCCCCATCACCCCCAACCTTGTCCTCAAGCATGTTGACCCTTGCTGACGCGTTGGCCCTGATTACAGGTCCTGAATCGCCCCTGAGGGTCTCGAAGGCCCTTATTCGCGGGATTGAATACGATGTCTTCACCCATGCCCCCAACGATATGCGCGATTTTTTTTCCTTCTCCAACGCGCACTTCAAGGAGCGGGAATTTCTCATTTATGAGGACGAACGTTTGACCTTCGGCCAAGTGCAGCGCAGAGCTGTCGCCTTGGCCAAATCCCTGATTAAACTGGGGATTGCACCGGGTGACCGTGTTGCCATTTCCATGCGCAATTATCCGGAATATTGCGTGGCCATCCACGCCATATTTGCCGTGGGCGCGGTAGCGGTCACTTTGAACTCCTGGTGGCAATCCGAGGAGGTCGAGTACGGCCTCATCGACAGTGGTTCCCGGTTTGCCTTTATAGACCATGAACGCTGGCCGCGATTTGTCCCCTCCCGAAACTTGTTGGAACTGGGCGTGGCCATTACCCGCCTGGAAGGTCCGCTGCCAGACGGCGTTTTGTCCATGGCGGACCTTATGGAGCCGGATTCGGATGAAGCTTTCGCTCCGCTTGACATCGATACGGACAGCGATGCATTGATCATGTATACCTCCGGGTCGACCGCTCATCCCAAGGGCGTGGTGCTAACTCACCGGAGCATCATCAGTGCCCTTCTGAATTTTAACTGTGCCTTTTTAATGGGGCAGCTTTTTGACCCCAGGGAGGAGATTCGGCAGGAAATAGTGCAATGGCTCAAGGGAGGGGCCGCTGCCATGAACGATCCCCTCGCGGCCCGGTTGCCCAGGGAGTTAATGCTGGTCAACGTCCCCTTCTTCCACGTGTCGGGCTTGCACACCATGCTCTTCCTCAGCTATCGCGCCGGCCGCACCCTGGTCCTCATGTACAAATGGAATCCCGAGAAGGCGCTCGAACTGATCCAACGGGAGTCCCTTACCAAGATGGATGGCGTTCCCACCATGATTGGAGAAGTCCTCCATTCACCCGATTTACCCAAGTGGGATTTGAGTAGTTTGGTCGGCATTGGAGGCGGAGGAGCAGCCCGGCCTCCCGAGCACGTAAAACTCATGCAGGAACGCATCCCACACGTTGTTCCCAGTGTGGGATACGGGATGACGGAAACCAACGCCGTCGGCACCGTGATTGGAGGCTCCGACTACCTGGCCCGTCCCACTTCGGTGGGTCGACCCATTGCCCCACTGGTCGCGATGGAGATTCGGGACCCGGCCGGCAATGTCCTCGGCCCCAATGAGGAAGGGGAAATTTGCATGAAGTCCTCCGCCTTTATGCGCTGTTACTGGAACAAGCCGGAGGAAACTTCGGAAGCCTTGAGAGACGGTTGGCTCTATTCCGGGGACCTCGGCCATTTGGACGAGGAGGGTTTTCTCTACATCACCGGACGCGCCAAAGACATCATCATCCGGGGGGGCGAAAACATCGCTTGTGGAGAAATCGAGTACGTATTGCACGAACACCCTTCCGTCTACGAAGCGGCTGTGCACGGCGCCCCCGACGAGCGCCTCGGTGAATGCGTTTGTGCGACGGTTTACCTTCGGACCGGATGCAGCGCCACCGAAGAGGAGATTAAGGACCACGTCAGGTCCCACTTGGCCGCCTTCAAGGTGCCCAAACACGTACACTTTGTGGAGAATCGGTTACCGCGAATTGCCTCGGGAAAATTCGACAAGCTCGCTGTGAAACAACTGACTATGGAACGGCTGGAAGCTAGTTCCTAGATACTGGGCGCTGGCCACTAGGAGCTAGAAACCAGCATCCAGCACCGAGTACCCAGAAACGAGAAATGAGCCGCCGGGGAGTTGGGCCATCCGGCCGGCGTCGATGTTGTGGTCGACATGGTTCAAGGAGAACTCTTCGAAGGTGCGCTGGTTTCATCGGTTCGGCCCCTGGGAAGGATTTGCCTGTTGGGCTTCACCGCCGGACAAAAACCGATACGGCCGGGTATGCTGCTGATCAAGGAGGTCGCGGCCATTGGCAGCTTATGGGGTCGATGGGCCAACGAAAATCCGGAAGGGCATCGGATGAATGTGAGGGATATTGTCCGCTTTATGGAGAATGGGGAGGAATTGGGAATTGGAAAGGCGCAGAGGAGCAGAGGTAGGGGCGGTAAGGCCGAGGGTTGACCGGATTTACCCCCTGGATTCTTTCATCAAGGCTTTCGAATTGTTCGAGCAGAATCGAGGGCGGGGCAATACAGTGGTCAGGATGAAGGCGAAAGACTGAAGAAGGAGTCGGGCGCTGGAAACCAGCATCCAGCATCGAGGATCGAGTATCCAGCATCAGGCGAGAATTTGGTGGATGACCCGACCGGCCACGTCGGTTAAACGGTAGCGGCGGCCGTTATACTTATAAGTGAGGCGCTCGTGGTCCATGCCGAGCAGGTGGAGCACAGTGGCGTGAAGATCGTTGATATGAACGGGATCCTTCTCGGCCTTATGCCCGAGTTCATCGGTTTCCCCGTAGGATACCCCGCCCTTTACCCCACCGCCGGCCATCCAGACGGTCATGGCATGCGGATTGTGGTCTCTTCCCGGTTTCAAGGTTCCGATCTGGGCGACGGGAAGGCGCCCGAATTCTCCCCCCCAAATGACGAGGGTATCTTTGAGCAATCCTCGCTGCTCAAGATCGGTCAATAACCCCGCGATGGGTTTATCGGTTTCCCCGGCAAACTGGGTATGGTTCCCAAGTATGTCGATGTGACCGTCCCAAGCCCGTTGGTTTTCGTTGCCACCCGAGTAAATTTGCACGAAACGGGTACCGCGTTCCAATAACCGGCGGCCCATTAAACACTGCCGGCCAAAATGGGCGCAGCGGGGGTCGTCCAGGCCGTAGAGTTCTTTGGTATTTGGAGATTCGGCCTGGATGTCGAAGGCCTTGGGGGCAGCGGTTTGCATGCGATAAGCCAGTTCGAAACTTTCGATGCGAGCGGACAGCTCCGCGTCCTTGGATCGCTGTTCCAAATCCCACCGATTGAGCTGATTGATGAGGTCAATTTGAGCGCGTTGCTGAGAGGCGGATTGTTTATCCGGTTTGCGGAGGTTGAGGACGGGGTCTCCCTTCTGCCGGAGTAAGGCGCCCTGGTAAACGGAGGGGAGAAACCCGGAACTCCAACTCGATCGGCCCCCTTTGGGCAAACCGCGGCCTCGAGGGTCCGCCATGACCACGAAAGCGGGCAAGTCCTGGCTCTCACTGCCCAATCCATAGGTAACCCATGAACCCATGCAGGGGAACCCACTACGGGGCAACCCGCTGTTCATCATCAACAGGGCCGGGGCATGGTTGTTGGATTCGGAGTAAAGGGAGTGAATGAATGCCATTTTATCCACGTGTTCCCCCAGGTGCGGAAATATTTCCGACACCATTTTCCCCGACTGTCCACGCGGGGAAAACTTGAAAGGGGACTGCATGATAGCGCCCACTTCCTGGGAGAAAAAACCGGTAAACTTGTCAAAGCCTTCCAGTTCCTTGCCGTGGTATTTTTCCAGGGCCGGCTTGTATTCCCAGGTATCCATGTGGCTGGGCCCGCCATTGATGAATAACCAGATGACCCGCTTGGCTCTCGGCGTAATGTGGGGGGCTTTAGGCGCCAGGGGACTGAGCCCTCGCTCACCCAGAGGCCCGGCCCGCGCCAGCAAACCTTCCCGTTGCAATAAACTGGACAAACCCAGTAACCCCAACCCCATGCCGCAGCGTTTCAGCAGCTCGCGCCGAGTCATGGACAGCGGGGCATCCCGACGTTCCGGGCCACAATGACCGTATGGATTGGGAAACCTCACCGAATATAGATAAATTCGTTTAAGCTAAACAAGGATTGGCAATAATCCACAAGAGCCAACTTCCGGGCCCGTTTACGGGGCAGGTAGGAGGCTTCTTGCGCTTGGAGAAATTGAATCCCTGCCTCTTTTTCTCTCGGTTCAGGATACCGGTTAAAAGCATAACGATAGGCTTGATCGACTTGGTCCGAATAATTTTCCCAGGGTTCCAACCGCTCGGCCAATCCCTCGGCGAATTTACGCGTTTGGGGGCTGTTGAGGAACTGAAGCGCCTGGGGGGCCAGGGTGGTTTGGGCACGCCGTCCGATTCCCACCAAATGTTCCGGCCAATCGAACAAAACCATTTCGGGAATTAATGCCCCCCGTTTGACGAAGAAATAAATGCTGCGGCGAAGCATGTCGGGGTCCCGTGTCCCGCGCCCAAAGGGGGTCGTGTCCAATAGACCGGATACCCGCAGCAGGGAATCGCGAATCACCTCCGCTTCTGCACGCCTGGGAGGATACCGCCAGAGTAAACGGTTTTCAAAATCCCGTTCAGATTTGCCGGGTTCGAATTGCCCGCTTTGTCGAAAGGTGGCGCTGGTCACGATGAGCTTCTGCAATCGCTTAACGTCCCAACCGTGGCGCACAAAATCGTGAGCGAGCCATTCCAGCAAGGCGGGATGACTCGGATTTCCGCCCCGTCGTCCAAAGTCACTCGGTGTTTCAACGAGGCCACGGCCAAAATGATAATGCCACACCCGATTGACAAATACTCGGGCCAGCAAACTTCCGGCGCCTCCTTCGACATCGGTAATCCAACGGGCCAAGGCGCTACGGGAAGGGGTAGAGTCCTCTGCATTCGCCAACAATGACGGATCCCGCACCAATACTTGTGGAAAACCCGGTTGGGCAACGGTTCCCTTCTGGGTTACGTCGCCTCTTTCCAAATAATGGGTCGATTCATAATAAGACGGAAATCCCTTGGAGGCGCTTCGATGCCATACCGGGGACAAGGTATCGGAACAGGCCATGATGCGGGTCATGGTGGATTTGGGCTGACTCAACTGGTGATCGATCCACTTCTTTCTCAGGCTCATCCAATCGGAATCGCCGCGGGCATACCATTTTTTCAGGACATCCCTTTCCCTCTGGGATAACGCCTCGGGGCTCTGTCCCGCACTCAACTTCAATATTCCCTGCAAAGCGAAGACGGGAACGCCTTGGCTGATTTCCAAGGGGGGACGCCCATCTTGAGTAACGGAGAAGCGGGGCCTACCCACCAATTGGTGGATATTCAGACCGCTCGATACCCGAATTCTGATCCGGGTTCCCCCCTCGAAGCCAATTGGTTGGGCAAATCGAATGACGATAGCCTGGGCTTTCCCAAAGGCTCCCCTATCGATAGACCAACCCTGGGTAACCCCATTGATGGCCGCTCCCGCCCCAAGGGATTGGTCGTTTTCCTGGGAAGTGGCCCGGGCGGATTCCAGGGCGACCTTTTTCCACCTGGATTCTTCGGCGGCGAGATCCCGGACCTCAAGGCTCACCTCGTCGATGGTGAAGCCTCCCTCATAGTCTCCTCCCGGTCCGCTGTTGGGCAAATGAGGATGGGTGAGCGTTTCCATGCGAAGACCCGAGAGATTCAACAGACTCGTTTCGCATTCAAAAAAAATGGTCTCGTTATCGATGTCCAAATGCTGACTCCTGATGAGGACGGATTCGTCCCATAGTTTTTTCATATGGGCGCCTTCCAGAGAGGTGAAGGTGTCCGGACTGAGAACGATCCACTTCTCCGGGGGCACTTCGAACGGCCCCGATTTCAGCCACTTCCGGAAAGGTTCCTCGAGATTGAATTCCTCATAATCGGCCAGGCGCTGAGCGAGTTTTGTTTCCCTACTCTCAAACTCCGCCATAGCGGCTTCATACCCGGCCGACTCGGGGTCGTGGTCGATGTAGGTTCTAACCGTCCGGGTAAAATTGGATACCAACTCGTAGTAGTCTTTGGAGGTGATGGGATCGTATTTATGGTCGTGACAACGGGCGCAACCCACAGTGGTGCCCAACAGGGCGGTGCCCAAGGTATTGACCATGTCATCCATCTCATCGTAGCGGGATGACTCAAATTCTTTTTCCGTAATTACGGTGGATAAAACGCCGACCCCCAGAAAACCGGTGGCCATCAAAGCGAGCGGCTCTTCCGGTTCCAACTGGTCACCGGCGAGTTGCCACCGCACAAATTGATCGTAGGGCATATTTCGATGGAACGCCTTAATCAAAAAGTTCCGGTAGTGGTAGGCATAGGGTCGATCAAAATCGGTTTCAAAGCCCATGCTTTCGGCGAAGCGGGCAATATCCATCCAGTGGCGGGCCCACCGCTCTCCATAATGGACCGACTCCAGCAAGCCATCGATCATTCGCCCGTAAGCGCCGGGTTTACGGTCATATAAAAATTCGGCCACCTCATCGGGAGAGGGAGGCAGCCCGATCAGGCTCAAATAGGCCCGTCGTATTAGAACGCGCAGTGCAGCTTCCTCATTGGGTGGCAAATTTCGGTCCTCCAATCGCTGGAGAACAAAATAGTCGATTTCGTTTCGCGGCCAGGCATCCCCCTGGACCTCGGGTAACTCCGTTTCGGCCAACGTCCTATAAGCCCAGTAGTTGCGGTCCTTTTCAGTAACGATGAGCGGGACCATCGATAGGCCCGCAGTTCCTTCTACCAGCGGTTTGTCATAGGGGGCTCCCAAATCGATCCAACGAGCCATGGCCTCAATCGATTCCTCATCCAGTTTAACTCTTTCATGGGGCATGTAGGGCTCGAAGCGGTGGGTAATCGAGTCCATGAGATCGCTATCTTGGGCAAGTTCAGCCACATATCCGCTGGCAAAAAGAGAGGCACGGGTGGAAAGGTCGAGTTCCCCTTCGATCTCTTCCCCTCCATGGCATTCGATGCAGTTGTTCAGAAGTATATCCCGAACCTCATTTTTAAACAGAGAAAGGCCTTCACTCATTTGCCGGGCATGCCGAAGGCCGGCTGGGGCGGAGTCTATTTCGGCGGCGGCACAAATCGGGAGGCAAAGCCCCAGGGAAAGAAACCCTATAATGAATTTGGAAAAACCATTCATCGCGTTCATTTCTATCTCGACTATCCGGGAGCATTCAAAACCCGAATGCAGCCAAGTGTGATTGGAGGGTGGAGGAAGGGGTCAAGCCTTGAATCGGCTGACTCCGCAAGCTGGATCAATATTACAAGGCATGATCCCGACACCAGCGCTCGATCTCAGTTCGCTTGCTACGAATTTTGTGAGACATGCGGGCAAGGAATGGGGCACGAAAGTCGCCTGCCACCTGTATGGCGAGGGTTGACTTCTCACGATTGCCGCCAAAGCTTCGCAAAAAACCCATTTAACGAGCCGATCTTTCAGGGAAGCGCCAGTATCGGTTCAGACAGCTTAACAAACAAGGAAAGGGATAGACAATGCCAGGTCTCGAGACCACTCCGGAAATGTTCGACCTCAGAATGTCGGAAGAAGCCAAACCGCTTCTGGAAAAAGTAATAGCCTTCGTCAAAAATGAGGTGGAACCCATCACCCGTAAATTCCACCAACTGGGCGAGAACCGGGCAGAGCGTTTCTCCTATGAACCCGGGCAGCTCGAGTTGCTGGAAAGCGCCAAAGCGAAAGCCAAAACGAGCGGACTTTGGAACTTTTTTTTGCCCGACGACGAAACCGGCCAGGGCCTGAGCAACCTCGACTACGCCTACATCGCGGCCGAATTGGGGAAAAATCCCCTGGCTGCCGAGTGCCTCAATTGTTCGGCCCCCGATACCGGAAACATGGAGGTGCTGGAGCGGGTGGGCACCCCCGAACAAAAGGAAAAGTGGCTCAAACCGCTCCTGGAAGGGAAAATCCGGTCTGCCTATGCCATGACCGAGCCCGATCTGGGATCCTCCGACGCCAAAAATATATCCTGTCAGGCCAAGCTGGTTGGGGACGAATGGGTCATCAACGGCGAAAAGTACTACATCTCCGGTGGCGGGGATCCGCGCTGCAAGATCATGATCGTGATGGTCCAGACCAATCCGGATGCATCTCCCCACAAGCGCCAATCACAAATCCTGGTTCCAACCGACAATCCGGGGGTCAAGGTTCTCGGTCCCATGCACGTATTCGGCAAAGACGACGCCCCTCACGGCCACATGCACCTGCGCTTTGTCGATTGCAGGGTTCCAAAGGATAACATCTTGCTGGGGGAAGGCCGCGGCTTCGAGATCTCCCAGTTGCGCCTGGGCCCTGGCAGGATCCATCACTGCATGCGGTCCATCGGCGCGGCCGAGCGAGCCCTGGAACTGATGGCCAAGCGAGGGTTGGCCCGCCAGGCCTTCGGCAGGTCCATCGCCAGATTGGGAAAGAATATCGAGCTTATCGCGAAGGCCCGAATCGAAATCGAGGCCATGCGAATGATGGTCCTGAAAGCGGCAAAAGCCATGGATGAACTGGGCAATCGAGAGGCCCGGGTCTGGGTAAGCGCCATTAAAGCGATGGTTCCCATCCGGGTCTGCCACATCATCGATGAAGCCATTCAGATCCACGGCGCCACCGGCGTCTCCCAGTGGACACCGTTGGCCGACATGTACCTGAACCAGCGCACTTTGCGCATCGCGGACGGACCCGATGAGGTGCACTGGTTTGTGGTGGGTCGAGCCGAGCTGGCCCACTGGATGGAGGACGACGCCACCGATTACGATCCCAAAGCGGCGTTCATGGCCGGGATATAGACCATCTTATCAGGGGGCTTGCACGCCCCCAGTTCGGATAATGGTCCCGGTCAGATGGCGCTTTCGCCTCGTTCATCGGTGCGAATGCGCACCGCCTCTTCCACAGGAGTCACGAATATCTTGCCGTCACCGATCTTGCCGGTGTTGGCCGCCTTTACCATTGTATCCACGGTGTTTGCAGCCAAATGGCTGGAAACGGCTACTTCGATCTTCACCTTGGGAAGGAAATCCACGGTGTATTCACTTCCGCGATAGATTTCGGTATGTCCTTTTTGGCGACCGAAGCCTTTTACTTCGGTAACGGTCATACCTTCAATCCCGATTTCCGAAAGCGCTTCCTTAACTTCCTCCAGTTTGAAGGGTTTGATGATGGCTGAGATAAGCTTCATTTTTTCCTATTTTTAAAGGTTATACAATTGGTATGGTCCAACTAATCAGTTTACAAGCCCCTTCAAGGTCAATGAATGGATGGAGCGAAGTCCGGATAGGCTTCCTGCCCATGTTCCCCGATATCCAATCCACCAAATTCTTCCTCCTCGCTCACGCGTAATCCCAGGGCGACATTGACCAAACTGAAAGTTACGAATGCGAAGACAAACGCGAAGGCGGAAATGGACAAGGTCCCGAGGAGTTGAATGAGGAAATTGCCGCCGCCGAAAACTCCTACGGCCAGCGTCCCCCAAATGCCACAAACTCCGTGTACTGAAATAGCCCCAACGGGATCGTCGATCCTGATCTTGTCGAAGAAAAGAATGGCAAACACCACGATGACGCCGGCGATCAAACCGATGATGACGGCTTCCCAGGTCCCCACAGCATCGGCCCCGGCGGTGATACCTACCAGGCCGGCCAGGATTCCATTCAACCCCATGGTAAGGTCGGGCTTTTTCAGCACCATCCAGGAAACGAAAATAGAGGCCAAACCTCCTGTACAAGCGGCTAAGGCGGTAGTCACAAAAACGAGGGAGACCAGGGCGGCGTCCGCGCTCAAGACGGATCCGCCGTTGAAACCAAACCATCCCAGAAAAAGCAGGAAAACCCCGATAGTCGCCAGAGGCATGGAATGTCCCAGGATGGGTTTGATTTTTCCACCCTCCAAATATTTTCCCTTGCGTGGACCCAACACCATTACCCCGGCGAGGGCGGCAAATCCGCCGAAAGCGTGCACCAGACTCGACCCGGCGAAATCGGCGAAACCCAGGCGGTCCAACCATCCTGCGCCCCATTCCCAGGACCCGGTGATAGGATACCCGATCAAAACGATAATGGTTGCCCCGACCATGAAGCTCCCCAGTTTGATGCGCTCGGCCACTGCCCCGGATATGATGGTAGCGGCAGTTGCGGCAAACATGGCCTGGAAGATGAAGTCGGTCCACAAGGTGTAGTCGGCATAGTCGCTTGTCAAATTGCCCACCGCCTGGGTGGCATCGGGTATGGGACCGCCCTTGCCGATGACACCATCCCAGATCCAATTGTCACCAGGATACATGGAATTAAATCCCCAAATGGCGTAAGCCAGGGTCCCCATACAGATGATGAACACATTTTTGAACAGGATGTTGACGGTATTTTTGGACTGAGTCAGCCCACTTTCGAGTGTGGCGAATCCCAAGTGCATGACGAACACCAAACCGGCTGCAATGAGTAGCCACAAATTGTCAACCAGGAATTTGGGATAAGCGGCGGACTCCTGGAACTGCTCCAATGATTCCCACTCGGCAAAACCGGTGCAGGTGAATCCCATTACAGCTATGAGCCCCAGGAAAAGGGTAATGAATTTTTTATATTTCAGGTGCATAATATGATCGGTTAGCTTTCAAATTTATGCGGTCAAATGCCAATGCGTACCTGATCGAAGCACTCTACATGCCAACTGAGCGGTTTTGCCCAAATCTTTCCGGATTGTCAGCTTGCAGACCCTTTTTTTCCCCTACTTGGCCGTGCTTTTACCTGGGGAGACCCTGGATTGTACAAAAATGTACAATTCAGTTCCGTTAGGGTGGCGTCGTTAGCGCCAAAAAGGAATTAGCCCGCATATCTCACAAATTTTCTACTGCGCTCCGGCATACCGTCACTTACAGCGGCAGAGCAAGGATGCTCTCGCCCTACCGTTATTGATGATTGGTAGGGCTACTGCGTCCTCGCAGTGCCGATGCTACCCCATGCTTCCCCCCAAGAGGCTCCACACGTCACAGCGCAGGTCAAGTGGCGCGGATGGGTGAAATTCAATTGGGAATCAGGAAGAAAATGAACCGCGGCAAGCGCAAACTGCACAAATTCCGCGGATTTCAATTAGTCGTTCCAAAGGCCTTTTTGATGCTGAGGTAGTCGAGTGCTGGTGCGGATTTCCCTGGATTCGCGTCATTGCGGGGTGTCGACCCAACTTCATCCGCTCATTTGCTCGAAACCCGCACCAGCACTCGACCTCCGTTCGCTCGCTACGAATTTTGTGAGAAATGCGGGCTTATGTGCAAATCCCTCAGTTGTTTTTTGGTGACCGGTCCGGGGCTGCTGGACATCAGGCATTGCCCTTTCTGGGTCTTGGGAAATGCAATGACATCGCGTATGCTTCCCGTCCCGCAGAGCAGGCCGACGATGCGGTCCAACCCCAGAGCGATCCCGCCATGGGGTGGCGCGCCATAGCGAAAGGCGTTCACCATGTAGCCGAAACGATCTTCGATGACCTTCCTGGGTAGTTGAAGCACCTCCTCGAATACCTTCTGCTGCAGATCGGGTTGATGGATACGGATACTCCCTCCCCCCAACTCCATCCCATTCAACACCAGATCGTAGTGCTGGCCGCGGGCCAGTTTGGGATCCTCATCCAACAAATGCCTATCTTCCACCAGTGGAGCGGTGAAGGGGTGGTGGGCGGATACAAAGCGGCCCGCTTCGTCATCGAATACCATCAGAGGAAATTCGATGACCCAGAAAAAGTCCCAAATCGAGGGGTCGATAGCCAGGATTCCACGCTTCCTGAGCAGTTCGGCCGCCTCCAGGCGGACCTTGCCCAGTATGGAACAGGCTCTCTCCCAATCCGCCGCCATAAAAAACACCAAGTCGCCGTCTTCGATATTCATTCGCCCGGTCAAGGCCGCCATCTCCACATCGCTGAAAAACTTGAGGATGGGGGATTTCCATGGGCCATTTTTACGGGCGCGTATGAAGGCCAGTCCCTTGGCGCCCATGGCCGTGGCCATATCGGTCAGGTATTTCAGTTCGCCCTCCGTGATATCGGAAAGACCCTTGGCATTGATGGCTTTGACGTGTCCTCCGCCTTCTATCACCCGGTTGAACACCTTGAATTCGGAACCCTTGAAAATATCGTTGAGGTCGGCCAGCTTTAGATCAAATCGTCGGTCCGGACGGTCGGAGCCGTAGTTATTCATGGCATCCTCGTAGGACAGTCGTTCGAACGGCAGGTCGAGATCCACATCCAGAAGTCCTTTCCAAAGGCGCTGCATCATGCCCTCGATCAGGGCGTACATGTCCTCCCGATCGATGAAGGACATCTCCAGGTCGACCTGAGTAAACTCAGGTTGTCGATCCGCCCGCCCATCTTCATCGCGGAAGCACCGGGCCAACTGAAAATAACGCTCTACCCCGGCTACCATGAGCATTTGCTTGAATTGCTGGGGCGATTGAGCCAGGGCATAGAACTCCCCGGGGTTCACCCGACTCGGCACCAGATACTCCCTGGCTCCTTCCGGGGTGCTCTTGAAAAGCATGGGGGTTTCCACCTCGATAAATCCCTCTTCATCCATGTAGTCACGAATGATTTTACAGGCCCGATGACGCCTCTTCAGTACGGCCAGGTTTTTGGGCCGCCGGAGATCGAGGTAGCGGTAGGTCAACCGAAGGTCTTCATTTACCCTGTCTCCCTTCCGGTCCTCGATGGGAAAGGGAGGCGTCTGCGAGGTATTGAGCACGACACAGGATTCGGCATGCACTTCCACCTCCCCCGTGGCCAAGCGTGGATTGATGGCATCGTTTTCGCGCTGCGTGACGCTCCCCTCTACGGCAATAACGCTTTCCGGCTTCAATTGGTGAAGCGCTTGGGAAATAGCATCACCGTGGTGCGGATTGAAAACGACCTGGGTGATCCCTTCCCGGTCGCGCAAGTCGACGAATAATACGCCTCCATGATCGCGCACCGAATCGATCCACCCATTGAGTATAGCGGTCGAACCGATATCCGATCTCCGCAGTTCTCCACAATGATGCGTGCGTTTCATATGGTTTTTCCTGATTGCTCTAATTCAAATTTGCCAATTCCCGGGGGAAAACGGGAAGCGAGCTATAAACCTTAAGGAAGGCCCATAAATCAACACCATTTTTGATCGGGACCCGAAACGGTGAATTTCTTTCTAGTGTTATGCCCTGTTAATTCCTTCACATAAACGGCAGAAATTTTTGAGAATTGAATTGGCGTTTGGGATGTTTGAATTCTCGTAGGGCGCCCTCCATTTACCATAACATCCTGTCCATCTTGTTCATCCATGTTTCAATTTTGATCACGATCATGATCACGATGGGCATACCCAATGGGCGACGCATGCGTCGCCCCTACTCCTTCTTCCTTTATCTCCCCCCTCTGTGTCCTCTGAGTTCTCTGTGGTGAATTATTTTAGGGACGGGATACTAGCCCGCATGTCTCACAAATCTTCTACTGCGCGCCCGAATACCGGCGCTGGAGCGGGAATCGCTGGATTCGCAACTTTGCAGGGTGTCGACCCAGCTTCAGCCGCGAATCGGCACGAAACCCGCACCAGCACTCGATCTTCAATCGCTCGTCACGAATTTTGTGAGACATGCGGGCTAGCCCAGGCTGCGGGTCAGAACGGTCGAATTGCCCACTTCATCCCCAATTTCCACCATGAGGCTCTGGCCTGGTTCCGCCTCGACATCCAGCTCCAGGGTAAACGATTCCAGTTTTTCGTCAAGAATGCCGTCATCCGGGTGAATCGAATCCAGGTCGTTACCGTTCAATCTGAAAGTGGCTTTGCGGATCAGGCTGGTGGAATCGGAGGCGGTCAACTTCAAGGTCACGGTGTCCCCATCGCGGCGAAAATTCTCCAGCACGATGACGGGCGGTGTGTTGTCGATAGGAAATAATTCGCTCATCGCTTCTCCCGATTTGGCTTCGGCCCGGGGATTGGAAGGTTCATCCGAAGCCGTGACTTTCAAGCGGTAGAATCCATCCGGGAATCCTTTGGTATTGAACGAGTGGTAAGTGTGCTCGAGATGATCGGCCAATGTTATCCAATTTCCTTCTCCCAACCGGGCCAATTGAATTTTATAGGTCAAATCGTCGTCGTTTCCGTCTATCGATCTCCAGACCACTGTCTGGGAACCCGGCTTTTCAAAAACTTTCACCTGTTTCGGCTTGTTGGCCAATTTTTCAAATTCTGCTTCGATGCCGGAATTTATGCTACGGGCCAAATCTACGTTGGGGGCGGATGCCGTGGAGGTTATGGATTTTGCCTCATACCCCAGGTCCAGGATCTTGATGCTGGTCACCAAGGGGGCCAGGTTCTGGGTTCTGGAAAAGAACCGGACCTGGTGAATCGGGGAAACTTCTTCTCCGCTGAACCGCAATCGGTACTGCAGGTAGCGGGAGGGCGGCAGAGGATTGTCGAAGATGAGGTTCTCTCCAACCAATCCGGTCCAGTCCGTCCAAGTGCGATCCGGGTCCTCCACGTTGCCCGCCCGCACTTCAACGGCGACCGCCTCTTTGCCGGTTGGTTCGATAAACACCTGAAAACTGCCAAATTGGGAGACCTGTTTGAAGTCGACTACCTCGGATTCGAAATATCCGTCATTCCGCTGGTCGTTATCCAATAACAGGATGCGCCCGGGATTGCTGCAAATCAGGTATGAGGTATTGTCTCCGGGACCCTTGACGATTTCGGTAATCTCCCCACCGGATTCGAGGTCGTGCAGGAAGGTCCAATCCCCGGGCTGAGCCACCGTGTAAAGGTGTCCCTGGCTGCCCGTGCCCAGGAATACCCTTCCATCCCCCCCCTCATATATGGAATAGATGGAGGTATCCTTGTATTGCCACCACCTGGTTACGAAGCCCTCCGCATCCATGCGGTAGAGGGAGCTGCCATCGTCGAGTTTTTCCCTTACCGTCATGGAAAAAATGGAACGGGAGGAAGCGGCAGAGTTGTTGGGAGGGGTATCGTCGGCAAAATTCGAACCTGCGCCCGCTTTTTCCGCTGCGTTGGTGGAGGAACTTTCCCGGGATGTTTGCGTTTTTGAAACCGGTCTTCCGGGACGGTTGAAGGAAGTGAAGAAGATGGATCCGTCGGATTTGCCCATAATCCGGCGAATCTCCCTGTCACCTGTGGCATAAATAACCTTCCCCCCACCCTCTTTATCGATGCGGTAGAGGAGCCCATGGGTGGCGCTTCCAGCCAGGAGATTGCCCTCGCTGTCAAAATCCATGGCCGTAATGTGGGTTTCCTCACTGTCGAAGAATACCTCGGCTTCGGGCTCATTGCCGCGCGTATCCACCTCGTAGACGACCCCGTGCGGGCCCGAGGCGATATAGAGGACATCCTCCTCGTCCACCAGAATATCCCAGACGTAAGCGTCGGGAATGCTCAGAAAAAATTCCACCGTCCCCTCCCTGGAAATCCTGTATAATCCACCCTCGGGAGAAACAGCCACGTAGAGTTGATCCTGGCTATCGATGGCCAAAGCCCGGGACATGAGGCGATTGGGTTTGAAAACTTCAGTAACCGTTCCCTCCGCGTCCACTCTATAGATAGTCCCTTCATTCCCGGTGCCGACGTAGAGATTTCCTTTGGAATCCATTTCTGCCGCCCAGAGAATGGGGGCGTCAATCTCGGCGAACGGGGTCAACTTCGGGGCAGCCAGCAAGTAGCCGTCGGAATGAAGGGAAATGCCATTGAGCTCGCCCTTGATGAAGTCACTGAACGACTGTTGCACGGTTTGGTTGGTCCGCGCCCAAGCTGGGGAAGCGAATAAGAGCAACACTGAAAGGGTTTGTAATAATTTCATATCACCTGACGGTTAAGGGCAGGAAGGCGCTGCCGCGAAATTCAGCCTCGACCGGTATGCGCAACTCGAATACGGGGTCCCATTGCAAGTTCTTGTCAATCTTCAGACCTTTGGCATTTTTCAAGAGGGCCAGGGTCGAAGGCGGTAATCCGGAGAGGTGTGTTCCCTCCACGCTGATCCCTGGGGACCTGCGCAGGATTTTTATGTAGATCCGGTCGCGGCTTTTGAGAGCATCCAACCTTTCCAGGACATGTTCAAAGCGGGTGGCGGGAAAGAATTCCTCATAGTCGACTTTCTCAGCCGCCACCGCATCCGCCACCATGACTTCCACGCGTTCCTGGCGGATTTCTTCCGGCAAGGGAAAGCTGACCTTGCGCCGGAACCGATTTCCCGCGTGGTCCTTCAGGCTGAGGGTCAATTCGACCTCATCCCCGGCATCCAGGGTATCGTCTTTCAGGTAGACGGCATCCAGAAGATGGACAAGGGTTCGGGGAAGGGAATCGACCCTCACCTCAAACGATTCAACTGCGGGAGGATCGAAAATGCTATCGGCAATCAGGCTGTGGATGGCTCTTCCCTGAAAAGCGGCCTCCCGGGCCGCATCGACTCCCGCAAAAATATCGGTCAGTTCGATCCGGTCGTGGCCTTCCACCTTTATGCTGGTGGTAACGGTCAGGGTTTGTTCCTCGGAAAATTCGTGCACTTGGGTCAGCGCCTCCATGGTAGCCATACCATTCAGCAGGGGACTGAAGCGCGGGTGGCGAAACATCTTGGCGGAAAAGGATTTTTGCTGAGAATCGGGATAGGAGACGTGAACGGAAAAATCGGTCATGGGGACCAAGCTTCCCGCCTCTCCCGCGATACCGGTCAGCCTATCCTGGTATACGCGACCGAAGACCTTCCCGTAATTGGACAGCTTGAAGGAACGGGGCAAGGACCGTACCACCGTCAACACCTCCGAATAGGCCAAGGGTATCTCTACCTCCCCCCACTGGAAAAAGGAATGTCCAAAAGCCAGTAACTGGTTTCCGTCCACGTAAGTGACCGTTCCCGTGGCCCCGAAATTGAAATCTCCATACATGAGAATGGCGGTGACCGGGGATCCCGCCTCCAGGGTAAAATCCCCGGATTGCCTGGCCGTGCCCATGGGGGCATTCATCACGTCGAGCCCAAAGGCATCGATATCCGATCGGAAAGCCTCCAAGGTTCTTTGAGAAATTCCCGATACGAACAAGGGTGAAGGAAGGGGTTGCAGAGCCGATTGGTACTGTAGGAGGCGATTCCGGCTGGCCGGTTCCACCGATTTCCAACGGGGGGAATTCCCTTTCCTGGAAGTGGGCTGAACTTCAGGCTCATCGATAACCGGGAGCATTTCTTCGATGGGGGTTACGCCAATAATGGCCTGTTGCTTGGGCCAAGTGTAGCCATAGGCGTAAGCCCCGACCAGTTTGCCATCGATAAAAACAGGACTTCCGCTCATTCCCGCAACCGGACCCGAAAGCCTGTTTTCCTCATCCGTTGCTTCGCAAATTATGACGGGTTGATCAGGACCGATAAAGTGGTCCGCTATTCCTATGACGCGCAGTTGAAAGGTCTGGATGTCCGATCCGGAAACAGCCGTTCGCCATTCCCCTGCCATTCCAGGTTTTACCTGATCCAAGGGCAAAATATCCATTCCATGGCCAGGTCGCGACATAAGCCACCCCCAGGCGGCGGCCAGAAGAAGGCCCATTATGGCGTGCTGCTTTATTCCCATGGTCAATCGTTAGCGTATCAGGTTTTGTCCCGTCATTTCGGCTGGCTGTTCCAGGCCCAAGAGGCGCAAAACGGTGGGAGCTATATCGGCTAGACGTCTACCAGCCTGGACAAGTTTCATATTTTCGCAACCTTTCCCGTAAATTACCAACTCCACCGGATTCAGGGTATGGGCGGTGTGCGGACTGTTAAGGGCCGGGTCCCACATCTGGTCGCTGTTTCCATGGTCCGCCGTCACCAGCGCTACCCCCCCGACTTCGTTTACGGCCTCCAACAACCGGCCCACACAATGATCGACTTTTTCGCAGGCTTTAACCACGGCTGGAAGGGATCCGGTGTGCCCGACCATGTCGGGGTTGGCAAAATTGACCAGTATGAAATCGTAGCGGCGGGAAAGGATGGCTCGACGTGTGAGGTCCTTCACCTCTTCCGCGGACATTTCCGGGGTCAGGTCATAGGTGGTGACTTTGGGACTGGCTGCCATCTCCCGGTCCTCGCCGGGAAAGGGCTCCTCCCGGTAGTCGTTAAAAAAGTAGGTCACGTGTGGGTACTTCTCGGTTTCGGCACACCGGAACTGTTTCAATCCTTGGTCGGCCAAATAACCACCCAGGATATGTTTCATTTTGGGAGGTCTGGTGAATATGGCATGGTCCAAGAGTCCCTCTTGATATTCGGTCATTCCGGCGTAAAGGAGGTCCAACAATTCCCCGCGGTCAAAAGCGTTGAAATCCTTTTCGATAAAGGCGCGGGTAATTTCCCTGGGGCGGTCCCCTCGGTAATTATAAAATATGACCGTATCCCCGTGCCCGATGGTAGCCAGCGGATCACCATTCCCGTCGACCACCCAGGTAGGTAATATGAATTCGTCTCCTCTCCGGGAACTGTCCAACGGGTTTTCGTAATAGCTTTGCACGGCGTGGGCGGCGGAAATGGCCGTGTTCCCCGCTTTCGAGCCGGTCAGCATTTGATAGGCTTCAGCTACCCGTTCCCACCGGTTATCCCGGTCCATGCTCCAAAAACGGCCGCAAACGGAGGCGATTTTTCCCACCCCGATTTCCCTGCACTTCGCTTCCACCTCCCGAATGTAGCCCAGACCACTCTGGGGGGCCGTGTCCCTGCCGTCGGTGAAAGCGTGAATGTAAACCTCTTCCAGTCCGGCCGCTTTGGCTTCCCTCAACAATCCGTAGAGATGTTCGAGCAATCCGTGCACCCCGGCATCGGAAACAATCCCCAGCAAATGCAAGGCTCCTCCTCGTCTTACCCGTTGGAATGCCGTTCGCAAGGTTTCGTTTTCACGGATGCTCCCGGTGGCGAAAGCCTTCGAGATCCGCACCACTTCCTGATCCACAATGCGGCCGGCCCCGATGTTCTGGTGCCCCACTTCGCTATTGCCCATCACCCCTGGGGGGACCCCGACGTCCAATCCGCATGCGGCCAACTCGGTTCTGGGCCATTCTGCAGTCAAACGGTCCGAAACAGGGGTCCGAGCCAGTTTAATAGCGTTGAAGGAATCGTGTCGGGGGTTGTTATTGGCCCCCCATCCATCCCGGATAACCAAAAGCACTGGACCCTTTTCTACCGTCATAGTTTTTTAATCCTCAATTTCAAAGCGTTCCCCTTTACATCCTGAGAAGGACAACGCGAAGCCGGACAGCTTTTGAAAATTGAGCCCTCAAGTCTAGCCTGGAAATCTCTATTATTGAGCGTTAGCGACATCTTCCAATCTTCTACTGCACTCCGGGGTCGCGGAGGAAGGGGCCAATTCCTGGATGCTGGATGCTGGTTTCATTAATCCGGATATTGGGGAAGATGTGGAACCCCCTTGGAGATCGATCATAGGGGTGATGGATAACCCAGCGGCGCCATTACTAATTCTTCTTCCTCCCTACGCGCTTGACTTGGAAGGGTTAAACAGCATGTTTCCGCGCTTATTGGCTGCCTTTACCCATATGGCCGTTAGAATTCCACATTATGCCCGTCAAGTTGAAAGATACCCTGAACCTCCCGAAAACCAAATTTCCCATGCGGGCAAATCTGGTTCAGCGGGAACCCCAACGGTTGAAATTCTGGGAAAAGGAAGACCTTTACCGCCGCATTCAGGAAAAAAATGCCGAGGGTCGTCCCTTTATCCTGCACGACGGACCTCCCTTCACCAACGGGTTCGTCCACATGGGAACGGTCCTGAACAAAGTCCTCAAGGAAATTATCCTGCGCTACAAATCCATGCGCCGATTCCGCACTCCCTATGTCGCGGGATGGGATTGCCACGGGCTGCCTATCGAACACAAGGTGATGCTCGAGTTGAGGGACCGGGAGAGAAATTTATCCGCTCTCGATATTCGCAAAGCCTGTGCCAGATTCTCAAAAAAATACCTGAAAACCCAGCGCAGACAGTTCACTCGTCTGGGAGTCCTGACCGATTGGACCGCCGAATACCGCACCATGGATCCCGCCTATGAGGCGGACATTCTGCGCACCTTTGCTTCTTTCTTAGACCAGGGAGCCGTCTACCGCAGCAAGAAGCCGGTTTATTGGTCGATTCCCTGTCGAACCGCTCTGGCCGAGGCCGAAATCGAGTATAAAGAACACCTGAGTCCGTCCATCTGGGTAAAATTTCTCATATCCGATGCTTCCGCCATCGGAATAAGGGACTCGGTAACCGCGGTTATCTGGACCACCACCCCCTGGACCCTTCCCGCCAACCTGGCTTTAGCGGTGCATCCTCGCCTGACCTATTCCGTGCTCAAATCGGGTGGAGAACTCTACTTGGTGGCCAGGGACCTGGCTGAGGCATTTGCCCGGGACACCGGATTGGGGGCCGTGCAGACGGTAGAAACCATTGCCGGGGAAGAACTGGAGGGTCTTGTGGCCCGGCATCCGTTTATCGACCGGCCCAGCCCCATTATCCTGGCCGACTACGTTACCACCGAGGCGGGAACCGGCGTGGTTCACACCGCCCCCGGTCACGGCTTGGAGGACTACCTGTCGGGATTGACCAATAACCTGGAAATCTACAGCCCGCTCGATGACGGGGGTAAGTATGCGGATGACGGTCAAATCCCCCAGGCATTGGTCGGGGTAGCGGTTCTCGGTCGCGGAGGCCGGAGCCCGGCTAATGAAGCGGTGGTGGAGATACTGGCCCAAACGGGGGCGCTGATGAAATTCCGCAAATTGAAGCACAGCTACCCCCATTGCTGGAGGTCCAAGACGCCGGTTATTTTCCGGGCCATGGATCAGTGGTTTGTAGCCATGGATGAAAAGGGCCTGCGCCAACGCGCCCTGGAGGCTATTGGGGACGTGGAGTGGATCCCGGGCTGGGGAGAGAACCGCATTCGCGCTGCGGTGGAAGGCCGTCCCGATTGGTGCATCAGCCGGCAACGCAGTTGGGGAGTGCCCATACCGGCCTTCTTCGATGAGGAAGGCGAGGCCTATATCGATGCTGGTGTGGTCCGTTCCATTGCGGAAAAAATCGGTGAAAGAGGTAGCGACTACTGGTTCGTAAACGACGCTGCAACCATCCTTGAAGGGATAGAACTACCGGACTCATGGAAGGGCAAGTCATTGGCATGCGGAAGAGACACACTCGACGTCTGGATAGATTCCGGTTCGAGCAGCCAGGCCGTTTTAAAAAGATACGAGGAACTCGGTTATCCGGCAGATCTCTACCTGGAGGGCAGTGACCAACACCGGGGTTGGTTCCAATCCTCCCTATGGGCCGGAATGGTGACGGAGGGCATACCCCCCTACAAACAAGTCCTCACCCACGGTTACGTGGTCAAAGAGGATGGCACGAAGATGAGCAAGAGTGATGCGAGAGGCCGACCCCAGACCGCCGACACCTTCGTAGAAAAATATGGAGCAGATGTCATCCGCTTGTGGGTTTCCTCCCAGGATTACCGGAATGATATTCCCTTCTCCCCCAATATCCTCAACCGCATCGTCGATACCTATCGTTTGTTCCGCAACACCCTGCGCTTTCAATTGTCCAATTTGTATGATTTCGAAGTGGAAAAGGACGGCTTGGCCGTCGAGGAACTCGACCCGATCGACCGCTGGGCGCTGCATAAGACAGCCGAATTGGTAAAGCCGGTTACCCAGGCCTACGAATCCTATGCATTTCACCGGGCTTATCAGCTTTTGAACCAGTTTTTCTCCGTGACCCTTTCTGCCCGCTACCACGACATGTTGAAGGATCGCCTCTATACCCTGGCTCCGGATTCACGGCTGCGGAGGTCATCCCAAACCGCCATCTACCACATCTTCCGCACAGTGGCCCGCCTGATGGCCCCCGTGCTGGCCTTCTCCACCGACGAAGCCTGGTCTCACCTCCATACCAAAGGCGATTTCAGTCCCGAATCCATCCATCTGCGATCCTGGCCGACACCCCCGGATAGCTGGACCGCTTGGGAAGGAATGGAGGATTTTGAAAGGGTTATGAATTTCCGCAATAAGGTGAACGAATTGTTGGAAAAGGCTCGACAAGCAAAAAAAATTGGAAAATCTCTCGACGCCAATATTTCGGTAACCGGTTCTGAAAATGATCCCCTGTTCCAAATTTTGCTTCAATTCGAGTCCAAACTTACGGAAATTTTTATCACCTCGCAAGTCTCTCTGGAAACGAGTGAGGTTGAAGAGGTATCCATTGAGGTTGCTCCAGCGCAGGGTGAGCGATGCCCTCGTTGTTGGCGAACCGTGGAAACACTAGTTGAAACCAAGAACCATGGATTTCTCTGCGTCCGTTGCCAAGAAGCGCTCCAAGCCTAAACCAACCCCTACCTTCCATGCCAATTACCTTTAAATCGACCGATAAATCATCTTTCAAAGAAGAAACTATCGCCAAAGCGGTGGCCCGGGCAAAATCGACCTCGGGCAAATCCAGGGTTTCCCCTTCCAAGGTAGCCGCTTTTACCCTGGATGACGTGCAAGACTTCCTGGCCAGCAAAAAGGATACCCCCGCCCGTACCGAGGTGAAAATTCCCGATAAGGCCCCGCCAAGAAAAGCGCCTCCCCTCCTCCAAGTCGACCGGCCCCGGGAGAACCGGAATCTGGGCGCCGCATCCGTTATGGAAATCCTCGGTTACGATCCGGGCAAGGGAGTGAAAGCGGTGGCGGATAAAGCCAAGGTACCCGGCAAATTCGAGCCTTATTACAAACTGCTGGTTCAGCTTCGCCGACAATTGACCGAAGAACTCGACCCGCATACCCGGGAAACCGGAAAAAAGCCCGGTAAGGTTGCTTCGGGGAATAGCGCCGGCAACAACCAGAATCCCGCGGATGAGGAAACGGAGCCCTTTGACAGGGATTTCGCCCTCAGCCTGCTATCCAGTGAAGAGGATGCATTGGCAGAAATCGAGGAAGCGATTCAGCGCATTTACGATGGGACGTACGGCGTTTGCAAAGTTACCGGTAAACAGATATCCAGGGAACGGTTGTTGACCGTGCCCTTCACCAAGTATTCCTTGCAAGGAAAGGAGGATCTGGAAAGAAGCAAGCGCCGCACCCTTCAGCGCGGCGGCATTTTTGGTAGCGCTTTGGAAGATTTCAGCCAATATCTCGGTGACGACTCTTAATAATGGGTAACCCTATGGGTAATAGAAAGCTGTCCACCCGGATTCTGGCCTACCGTTGGTTCTACCTAGTGGTATTCGGCACCGTAATGCTCGATCGGCTGACGAAGTGGATCATCCAGTTGACCCTGCCATACGGCAGCTACCATAAATCCAATATGATAGAGGTCATTCCGGGATTTTTCTACCTTTGTCACATCGGGAACACGGGCGCCGCATGGGGCATCTTTCACGACAGGAGTTTCATGCTGGCGGTGTTTGCCATTCTGGCACTGGGATTCATCTTTGTATTCCGGCGAGCCTTGGGATTGCGCAACCTGTATTTTCAAATCTCCTGGGGCATTTTGGCCGGGGGAATAATCGGCAATCTCATCGATCGCCTGGCCCTCGGACACGTAGTCGATTTTTTAGACTTTCACCTCGGTTTTTACCGATGGCCCGCCTTCAATATTGCCGACATGGCCATTCTCACCGGGGTGTGCATTTTTACCTGGACCAGCATCAAGACAAATTCAACCGGGACGGAACCCTGATCCGCTACTCGATGTTGGCGACCTGTTCACGCAGGCGTTCCAGTTCGTTTTTGAAAGCAATGACCTGGCGGGAAATGCGGATGTCGTTGGATTTGCTCCCTATGGTATTGATTTCCCGGTTCATTTCCTGCAGCAAAAAATCAGTGCGGCGGCCCACCAGCCCGGCGGATTCCAAAAATTGACCGAGTTGATCGAGGTGGCTTTTCAAGCGGGTGATTTCCTCGGTGATGTCACAGCGGTCGGCAAACAAGGCGATTTCCTTGAGTACCCGCTCGTCCTCCAGATCGAAGTCTAGCATTCCCTGGCGCAAGCGTTGTAAAAGCAACTCGCGATACCGCGCCACCGTCCCCTCGGCATAACCCTCGATCGCCGCAATCAACTCCCGGAGCACCTCGGCGCGGGCCTTCAGGTCAGCGGCCAGTATCAGTCCCTCGCTTTCCCGCATTTCCACCATGGAAGCCAAAGCGCTTTGAAAGGCTTCCAGCAGGATGCCTTCAATAACCTCGGGATCGGGAAGGTTTTGATTTTTTTTGGCATAAAGGGCCAACTGAAGAAGCAGATCGGGAGTAATGGTAAAGGGCGCCTTGAGCGAATCGGAGAGCGCTCGAAACTCCTCGACCAAAATTGCGATGGAAGCCGAATCGAAGGCCTCCTCACCCCGGTCACTGGCCAGTTGAGCCTGGACGTGGATAACGACGCGCCCGCGTTCCACCCTCTCCTTGAGAGCCGAGAGAATCCTGCCTTCCAGCGCCTGCCACTCCCGAGGCAAGGTTACGATGGCATCCAGGTTCTTGCGGTTCAATGAGCGCACTTCGACCGAAATCTCATAATTTCCATAGAGGGCGGATCCGCGTCCGTATCCGGTCATTGACCGCATCAAACCTCTCCCTCTCCCAACAGGCGGGCTGCCTCCTGAACATCCTTGTCACCCCGACCGCTCATATTGAGCAGGAGGATTTGATCCTTGCCCATTTCGGGCGCCCTCTTGGTGGCATAGGCCACGGCATGGGCCGATTCAAGGGCCGGAATAATGCCTTCAATGGCGCTGCACAGTTGGAAGGCCTCAAGCGCTTCCTCGTCAGTGGCGTAGGTGTATTCGATGCGACCGGCATCGCGGTAGTAGGCATGCTCCGGACCGACAGCAGCGTAATCCAGCCCTGCTGAAACCGAGTGGGTCAGTTCGATCTGACCATCCTCATTTTGCAGGATGTAAGTCTTCGTTCCCTGGAGCACACCCAATTTACCTCCATGAAACCGCGCCGCATGGTTACCGGGGACTATTCCCCTGCCCCCGGCTTCAACACCCACCATTCGAACCTCCTCATCCCCGAGGAATTCGTAGAATAACCCTATGGCATTGCTTCCTCCGCCCACGCAGGCGCACAATTCATGGGGAAGGCGCCCCTCCCGTTGCAATATTTGGGCCCGCGCCTCTTTGCCAATGACCCGGTGAAAATCGCGCACCATCATGGGATAGGGATGGGACCCCAAGGCGGAGCCGAGGATGTAGTGGGTATTCCTGACGTTGGTAACCCAGTCGCGCATGGCTTCACTGACGGCCTCCTTGAGTGTTTTTTGTCCCGCATCGACAGGCCGCACCTCCGCTCCGCTCAACCGCATGCGGTAGACGTTGAGGGCCTGCCGCTCCATGTCCACTCGGCCCATGTAAATAACACATTCCAGGCCGAATTTTGCACATACTGCCGCGGTAGCTATCCCATGTTGACCCGCCCCGGTCTCGGCGATAATGCGCTTCTTACCCATGCGCCGCGCCAGCAGGGCCTGCCCGAGAACATTGTTTATCTTATGCGCTCCGGTGTGCAACAGGTCTTCGCGCTTGAAATAGACTTTGGCCCCGCCCAACTCCCCGGTAAGGCGGCGGGCAAAATACAACTCGGTCGGTCTGCCGGCAAATTCCTTGAGATGCCAATGGAGTTCCTCACGGTATTGCGGATCCTGCCTGGCCTGACGGTAGATCTCCCCCAATTCTTGCAATGCCGTCATCAGGGTTTCCGGTACATAAACCCCTCCATAGGGGCCAAAATGTCCGGCCGGATCGGGCAATGCCTGGGGATTCATAGGAGAAAGGATGAAGGATGAAGGAAAAAGGACGAAGGAAAAAGGATGAAGGCCACATCAGCTTGATCCTGATGGTTATCGTGATCTTGATCGAAAAAACTCACCACTCACCCCGATCATTCCGATCTGAGGAAATTCAACAGGTTTTCAAATTGGGACAGGTTTTTCCGGTCGACCTGGACCAAATCCTCATGGGCACCGATCAACATTTCCTTCTTTTCCTCTTCCGATTGACTTTCCGCGTCAAGGTGGACCCCCACCTCCAGGGAATTGCCCTGATGCGGCCGCGGTGATTCCAGCAATTGGACAATCCGGTGAAGCCCGAGGTTCATTATGAGGTCGAGATTGCGGTCACTTAAACCCACCAGGAAGATGACTCCGTTGGGTTTGGTTTGCTTCAAGTTCAAGGCTGCCCCGGCCAGTATTCCCAAACAGGTGCTGTCCATTCCGGTGCAATCGGTGAAATCCAATTCAAAGGAATGTCGGTTCCTGGCGATCATCTTCCGGAAAAAGGTCCGGAGCGGACTGCAGTTCAGAAAATTAGCACGTCCGTAGACGCGTATCCGAATCGGCTCGGAATGGGCGTCTACCAGGAAAACCGGATCGGTTTCTTCGGCCATGACAGGACGATGTTAGGGGGAAGCGATAATTCTACGAAGAACGTAAGGCAAAATACCGCCGTGTCGATAATACTCGATCTCAACTGCGGTATCTATACGGAGTTTCACTTGGGTTTTCAGCCGAGACCCATCGGCCCTCTGCACGAACAAGTGGAGATTCATACCGGGTTCCAAATCATCTGACAGTCCCTTGATGGAAACGACCTCGGATCCATCGAGTCCCAGTGAGTCCGGGTTTTCGCCATGGAGAAATTCAAGGGGCAGCACCCCCATGCCGATGAGATTACTTCGGTGGATACGTTCAAAGCTCCTGGCCACTACGGCCTTTACGCCAAGGAGTCTGGTCCCCTTGGCCGCCCAATCCCGTGAACTGCCCATGCCATAATCCGTTCCGGCGAAGACAATGGTGGAAACCCCGCGCCTTTTGTATTCCTGGCATGCGTCGTAAATGGGGAGCAGGTCCCCTTCCGGCATCAGTCTGGTAAAACCGCCCTCTCTGCCATGGGCCATGCGGTTCTTGATTCGGACGTTGGCAAAGGTCCCCCGGGTCATAATGCGATCATTGCCTCTGCGCGATCCGTAGGAATTGAAATCTTTCGGCTCCACTCCCTGGGATAGGAGAAATTGTCCGGCTGGAGTCTCGGGATGAAAAGCGCCGGCCGGAGAGATGTGGTCGGTGGTCACCGAATCGCCCAGGATGGCCAGCGGCCGCATCCCCTCCAAATCGATGATGCGGGAAGTTTCCATGGAAAAATCGTCAAAGAAGGGTGGTTCCTGAATATAAGTGCTCTCCTCCTGCCAATCGTAGATGTCTCCGAAAGACGTAGCGATGGAATGCCACTGCGGTGAAGCCTGTAAAATCTTGGCATACTGCCCGGTGAACATCTCAGACTTGAGTCCGGAGGTCACGAGTTCCTCTATTTCCCTCTGGGAGGGCCAGATATCGCGAAGGTATACGGGAGCGCCATCCGGCGTCGTGCCGAGAGGATCTTCCTCCAGGTTGATATCCACGGTGCCGGCCAAAGCGTAGGCCACCACAAGGGGCGGGGACATGAGAAAATTAGCCCGAATGGAACCGTGCACACGGGCTTCGAAGTTGCGGTTTCCCGAAAGCACACTGGCAACTACCAGATCCCCTTCCTTGGTTGCGGTTTCGATGGGATCGGCCAGAGGACCACTGTTGCCAATGCAGGTGGTGCAACCATACCCTACCAGGTTGAATCCAATTCGATCGAGATAGGTCTGCAACCCGGTCTCCCGCAGGTAGTCGGTTACCACTCGCGAGCCAGGGGCCAGACTGGTTTTTACCGTCTCCCCCACCGTGAGGCCCCTTTCAACGGCCTTTTTGGCCACCAAACCGGCGGCGATCATCACGTTGGGATTCGAGGTGTTGGTACAACTAGTGATAGCGGCGATCAAAACGCTGCCGTGGCCTATGCGGGGTCCGGCCAGGGCGACTCCCCCTTCACCCGATCGCACCCTGACCGATCGGGTGAACTCCTCCCCGCGCTTCCCGAATCCACCCTCCTCCACGGGCATGGTGAAAAGGGAACGGAACCGATCCTTCAAATCGGGGAGATCGATCCAGTCCTGGGGACGCTTGGGCCCGGCCACCCCCGGAACCACATCGGCCAGGTCCAAATGGAGCGACTTCGTATACTCCACTTCCCCGGCTTGGGGAACGCCATACATTCCCTGAGCTTCAAAATAAGCTTTTACCTGTTGAACCGTTTTTTCGGGGCGCCCCGTCAACCGCAGGTATTGCAATGTCTTGTCATCGATGGGGAAAAAGCCCATGGTTGCTCCGTATTCCGGGGCCATATTCGCCACCGTGCTGCGGTCCGCCACGGTCAAATTTTCAGCTCCTTCACCATAAAACTCCACAAACTTTCCCACTACATGTTCCCGCCGCAGCAATTGAGTGACGTGCAGAGCCAGATCGGTCGCGGTAACCCCTTCGCGCAAGGCTCCTGTGGTGTGAACCCCGATCACTTCGGGGGTCTGAAAATAAACGGGCTGGCCCAGCATACCGGCTTCAGCTTCGATACCGCCAACGCCCCAGCCGACGATTCCCAGACCATTGATCATGGTGGTATGGGAATCGGTGCCCACCAACGAGTCAGGATATAACAGGGTATTCCCGTTCACCTGTTTTTCGAAAACTACTCTGGCCAGGTATTCCAGGTTGACCTGGTGGACGATTCCCATGCTCGGGGGAACGACCTGAAAGGTATCGAAGGCCTGCTGTCCCCACTTGAGAAATCCGTAACGCTCGCGGTTCCGCTCAAATTCGATATCCAGATTGGTCTTGAAAGCGTCGACCGTTCCGCTGCGATCGACCTGGACGGAATGATCCACCACGAGGTCGACGGGGACAAGCGGTTCAATACTCTTGGGATCCTTGCCCAACCGGACCACGGCCGAACGCATGGCGGCCAAATCCACCAGCAAGGGCACGCCGGTAAAGTCCTGCAGGGCAATTCTCGACACTACGAAAGGGATCTCGCTCTGGTCCGGATCCGATGCCTTCCAGTTGGCCAACCTTCGGACATCCTCCTCGGTTATTGTTTTTCCATCGCAATGGCGCAGGACGGATTCGAGCACCACCCGAATACATGCGGGCAACCTGGAAATGGGACCCACTCCATCGGCCTCCAGGGCGGGCAGGGAATAGTAGACCCTGGAACCTTTTCCATCCAGCCCTCTCAGCGCCTCGTAGGGATCGGGGAGATCAATCATGATTGGAGAAAATCGGCGATTTCCGTTACGGGCCCCTCTTCCGAGGAATTCAACTCAACGCGGCTTTTATGGCGTCAAAATCGGGGACCACGGTCGGGTCATCGCTACTCCAACTGTACTGAATAATCCCATTTGAATCGATGACGAAAGCCGATCGCTTAGCCACACCATTCAGGCCGATAAGGTCTTCGTATTGAACGTCGTAAGCCGCGCTAACCCCCTTATTGAAATCACTGAGCAAGGTAAAGTTGAGGTTGTTCTTACCGCCGAATTCCTCCTGGGTGAAGGGACTGTCCACACTGATGGCGTAAACGGTGGCATCCAGGTCATTGTAGTCCTGCAGGCTGTCGCGCACGCTGCACAACTCCTCTTGGCAAACACTGGTGAAGGCCAGAGGGAAGAAAAGGAGAACGGTACTGCCGCTGCCAAAATTATCACTCAAGGTGACATCCTGCAATCCGTCGGCGTTTTTTGTCTTGAGGGTGAAATCGGGAGCTTGGGTTCCTGTATCTAAGGCCATAATTTAAAAAGGGTTGAATTTTAATTTGAGAACCAAAAAGGATTCCTAACCATGGGGGGATTTTGGGGCTTGGCAATGCTTTAACCATCCTCGAGTTCCAATTTTCCCTCCATCCGCCCCCGGTCCGTTTTCTATTGAAACTCGCCCTCCAGCCCTAAACCTATATGCCGTTTCCCATGGATGTAATCGAGCAGATCAGTCGCGGCGCCGAGGCGATATTGAGCCCGGAGGAACTCGAGGGGAAGCTGGGCAAGAACAGGCCCCTGCGCGTAAAGCTGGGAGCGGATCCAACCAAACCCGATCTGACCCTGGGGCATGCGGTGGTTTTACAAAAGCTGAGGCAGTTTCAGGATCTTGGACATACCGCGGTCCTCATAGTGGGAGACTTTACCGCTCTGATCGGGGATCCCTCGGGAAAATCTTCCACCCGCCCGGAGCTGAAAAAGGAAGAAGTGGAAGAGAATGCCGACACCTACATCGAACAGGTCTACCGCATTCTCGATCCGGAGAAAACGGAAATACGCTATAACAGCGAATGGCTGGCAAAATTGAATTTCGAGGCAATTTTAAAACTGCTGCGCAAAATGACCGTTGCCCGCATCCTGGAGCGCGATGACTTTTCCCAACGCTTCAATTCCCACAGCCCGATCTCCCTGGTGGAATTTGTCTATCCCCTGGCTCAAGCCTATGATTCGGTTATGGTGAAGGCCGATATCGAGCTCGGAGGATCGGACCAGTTGTTCAACCTGTTGGTGGGACGACAACTGCAGAAAGACGCGGGCCAGGAGGAACAAGTCGTCATGACCGTGCCCTTGTTGATCGGTTTGGACGGGCGCCGGAAGATGTCCAAGAGCCTGGGCAATTACATCGCCTTCAACGACACGGCCCGGGATGTATTCGGAAAAGTGATGTCGATTAGCGACGATTTGATGTGGAACTACTGGAAGGTCCTTTTCCACAAGTCCTCATCTGAATTGAAGGCTCTGAAAAACGACCATCCCATGGCCGTAAAAAAGGAGTTGGCCCGCGCCGTGACGGCAAAACTTCACCATGAAGAGGCGGCCGCTTACGAACTGAAGCAGTTCGAACAGGTGTTTTCCAAGGGCCGACAACCGGACGAAATGAAAACCCTGTCCTGGATGACAATAGCGGAAGGCCGTGAGGCAATACCCATTGTACAAATTTTGGGCAAATCCGGTATGTTCCAGAGCCAGAAAGAGGCCCGGCGCATGCTGCGGCAGGGGGCAGTCAAAATCGACGGTGAAAAGATTACGGGTAATCCGGTCCTGGAAAGGCCGAAAAAAACCCTGGTCGTTCGAGCGGGAAAGCGCCTGTTTTTCAAGATTACCCCCTGACCCGAATGAACTTCGTCATGCAACATTATCCAGGGGACAGTAGTCGGGCCAAAATTAGCGATTTTCGGACACGTCAAAAGTCGGCGTCCGGCCCAAGGCAGCAAAATAGGAAATGGCCAAAATGGGGAGAGAGAGGCGGCAAATTTTACATATTTTTAACAAAATTCACCTTGAAGAGACATTTTTTGCCCAAAACCTGGGCAAGTTGGGCAAATTTCCTGATTTTTTCGTTTTACTTTTTGCCAGACCTCCCTTTAGTTGTAGGCTAGTTAAGTAACCCCCTATGCGTAAGTGAGCGTTTTTTCTACGGATTTCAGTCCATCGATGGTTAAAATTTTTTGGTAGCAGGTTAAAAGGATAAGTTGGGATTGTAGAGGGTATGAAGAAAATTTCATACCCTCTGCTCGTTTACGGGACGGGATGAAAAAATGAGTAAGGCATTTTTCGACATTGGGATACGAAAAAAGCCAACGACCGGCCCCGACCTCACGGTTGAGTGGGAATGTTGGAGAAATGGAGAACTTCCCAATTCCCATCGGAATGTTTGTTCACCTCCACCACATCCAATCGATACGTCCTCGGCCGCTGCCTGAATTGACGCATATATGCCCACATGGCCCGTCTCAAGGCCTTCTTTTTTCGCTTGTTCACCGAATAGTAGCCCGGAACCAGGCCTCCAATCTTCCGGGTTTTCACTTCCACGAATACCAGGACCATCCCATCGTATGCAATAAGGTCGATTTCCTCCTTACCCGATCGCCAGTTGCGCTCCCGAATCCGGAACCCCTTATCCCGTTGCAAAAATTCGGCCGCAATATTTTCGCCCCATGCGCCCACCGAGGGCTCAACCGGTGACAACCAGTTTCTTATTTTGGTTAGCATAGCCCGGATGTCCCACTTACCGAGCGAAGGCGACATCTCCCAAATTCGTAGCGAGCGAACGAAGATCGAGCGCTGGTGTGGGCTTCGCGCCAATGAGTGGGTAAAGCCGGGTCGACACCCTGCAAAGCAGTGAATTCAGCGAAGTCCGCACCAGTGCCGGTATTCCGGAGCGCAGTTGAAGATTTTTGGGACATGCGGGTTAAACCTGGGGGAACCGGGCAGGAAACCGTTCAGGCGCTGGCTTGAACCACCTTCACCTCTTCCGCAACACCGGATTCACGATTGAAATGCATGGACAATATTTTTGACACCCCTTGTTCCTGCATGGTCACTCCGTATATGGTATCGGCGCTGGCGATGGTACGCTTGTTATGGGTTATGATCACAAATTGGGAGTGCTTGGTAAACTGGCGCAACATGTCCACAAAACGCCCGATGTTGGCCTCATCCAGCGGCGCATCCAATTCATCCAACAAACAAAAAGGACTGGGTTTCAACCTGTAAATGGCGAAGAGGAGGGCCACGGCGGTCATGGTTTTCTGTCCCCCCGAAAGCAAAGAGATGGATTTAAGCAGGGTGCCCGGTGGTCGAGCCACGATTTCGATTCCCGATTCGAGCGGGTCCTCCGCATCCTGCAGGATCAAATCCGCCTTTCCCCCTCCGAACAAGGTATGAAATGTAGAAATGAAATTGGCCCGCACCTGATCGAAGGATTCCTTGAATTGTGCCATCGATGTCTTGTTGATCTCATCGATGGCTCCCAACAATTGGTCCTTGGAATTTTTCAGGTCTTCACTTTGGGTTCTCAAAAAATCGTGGCGTTCCTTCAAATCGGCGTATTCCTCTATGGCCACAAGGTTGACCGGACCCATGGAGTGGAGCCTCTTTCTAGCCGCTTTGACTTCTTCCTCGATGAGATCCCAATCCGGTTGCTCCGTTGTTTCCAAATCCTCCGCGGTCGGTTCGACCAATCGCGGCGGCTGTTCGGGATCGGGCGCCTCAGCCCGATCTTCCTCCAGATCGATGGCCAGTTTTTCCACCAGTTCCTGTTTGGCCATGAAGAACTCTCGCCGCCAATCGACGCCGTCCAATTCGAGATCGTATTCCCGCCTGATCTCCTCGGAAAGATAACGCATGCGCGATTTCTTCTCGGCCAGTTTGACGGCTTCCTGGTTAAGGTTCGCTTCAGAGGATTGCAATTCCCGGCGCAATAGGGCCAGGGATCCCTCTCCCTCGGAGATCTCCCCTTCCTTGGACATCAAGGTCTCGCGAAGCTCTCGTGTCGCTTCCTGGGCATCCTCCAATTCTTGGGAAAGTCTCACAGACTCTTCCCCCTGCCGGGCAATGGTCCGGATCAAATGGGCCTCTTGTCCGATCAAGGAAGCCTTTTCCTCCCCTCTCTGCAGGCGCATCGCTTCGAGTTCGACGGTTTGCTCCCTCAGGCCGGTCAGGTTGCGTTCAAGGTTTTCCAATTGTTGTTTTTTTGCCGCTAATTCGACCTCAACCTTCGATAAAGCTCCCTGCATCTCCTCCCGTTCCCGCCGCAGGGTCTGCAAATGGTCTTCCAACACGGTCAGGCTCTCGCGTCTGGATTCCAATTCACCTTCCGCTTCCTTCAGGGTCGACACCCTTTGGCCCAGATTCGTTTCCAGCACCTTCAAGTTACCCTCCAACTCGGTCATCCCACCTTGGACCTGACCCAGGCGCTGGCTGGTTTTGGCCAAACCGGCTTCCACCGTGCGCTTTTCCGTGAGCAGGGCCACTTCCTCGCGTTCAATTTCACTCAGGCGTATTTTCAAACTATCAACCTGCTCATTGACCTTTTCCAAGGCATTGTTCCGCCGACGGGCGGCGGTGCGCTTCTCCGCTATCCTGGCTTCCTGAGCAACCATCCTTTGCTTCAGTTCATCGATCTTGAAACTACGCTCCAGGATGCTTTCGGGTTCCCTTTTACCTTGTCCGCCAAAGTACCAACCCCGACGGTCCAAAAGTTCGCCCGAAAGGGAAGCCACCCGCACAAAGGGAAAATCGGGATTCGCTTTCCAGTACGGTAAAAAGTCCTCCAGGACGTCGCAGACGTAACAACCTTCCAAAACCTTTTCCAGGGCACGAGAGGTCCGGAAATCACCCGATTCGACCACCGAAACTGCCGGCCTCAAAAACGTGGGCAGATCATTTTTCTCCCACGGCCCGGGGGATTCGACCGGAAATTGAAGGCATACTTTGCCCCATTGACGCTCCGTGAGGTGATCCACTATCTGGTGCGCCAAATCGGCCGAGTCGACCAGAATGGCATCCAGCGAGGCGCCAAACAACGCTTCCGCCGCCCGGGTATATTTCCTGGTAACCTCGATGGTTTTAGCCAGCAATATGAAATCTCCGGCGGGGATAATGGCATCGAGCCGGCCCTGCAACACCGCCTTGGCCCCTTCGCTGTAACCTTCGAATTTCTGATTCAGATCATTCAATACATTCAAGTGGGCGGCCATTTTGGCGAGACCCCTGTCCAATTCCTGAATTTCAACCTGAAATTGACGAAAGGATTGCAAGTGTTTCTCCGCTTCCCCCTTCCGCTCTTCCGTTTCCCCCGTCAGAGAAATTTTTTCCGTGACGAATCGGTCCGTCCTCCCGGCCAGTTCCCCCAGGTATTTTTCCAATATGGACTGCTCTTCCTCCAAGCGGAGTCGGTCTTCCTGCAAGCTGCCATGCTTCACCTCATCCGTTTTCAGGGCCACTTGAAGACGGTAGACTTCCGCGCGCAATCTTTCGACTTTTGCCTCCTGTTCCGTTATCAAACCCCGCCCGTTGACGACCTTGGCTTCGGCATGGGCCAAGCGGGTCTGGGCCTGGCGAAACGCTTCCGACCGTTTATGAAACTTCTCATCTGAGGTTCCCACCAATTCCAACTGCAACTCCAAGGTTTCAAGATCCCCCCGCGAGCGACTTGCAACCCCTTCTTTGCGCTTTTCGATGGCTCCTACCTCCCGGTCGATCTGCTCCAGCCTGACCCGAATATCTTCCATTCGGGTTTGGGCGAACCGCACTTGCCCATCAGCCTGTTCCTTCTCGGATCGGAGGTCGAAAATGTTCTGCTGGGCCTCCCCCACACCGGAATAGAGCTCAGTCCTCGAGACCCGTTGTTTATCCAAAAAGGCTTCCCGATCAGCAACCTGTTTGCGCATGTTTTCCACCTCTTGGGTAAATTGGGCCCACAGTCGGTTCGCTTCCTCGAGGCTGGCTTTGAGCCCGGAATACCTGTAGGCTTCGAGAGCCAAATCCATGTGCTTGAGGCGATGGGCTATCCGCTTGTAGCGCAAAGCCTTGGTGGCTTGACGCCGCAGAGAACCTATCTGCCGGACCACCTCCTCCATGACATCCGTCACCCGGGCCAGATTGGCATCCACGTGGGATAGCTTCTTCAGAGCCTCCTTGCGCTGAGCCTTGTAACGGGTAATGCCGGCGGCTTCCTCGAAGATAACGCGCCGTTCCGCCGGGTTGGACGACAAAATCTGGTCGATCTGGCCCTGGACCATATAGGAGTAGGAAGCCTGCCCCACCCCGGTATCCATGAACAGCCTGCCGATATCCTTCAGGCGACAGGATTTGCCGTTTATAAAGTAGTTGCTTCCCCCGTCCCGGACGACCCTCCGCTTGATCTCCACCTCATGGAAGGATTCTCCCAGTTGCTTTTCACATTCCGTAAAGGTCAGGCTGACTTCGCAAATGGAATGCGGTTTTCTTTTCTCCGTCCCTTCGAAGATGACATCCTGCATCTTTCCCCCGCGCAAAGCGGTGGGTCTCTGCTCCCCCAATACCCAACGAATACAGTCGGCAATATTGCTCTTGCCGCAACCATTGGGTCCCACAATGACGGTCACTCCCGGTTGCAGGACAATATCGGTAGATTCGGCAAAACTCTTGAAGCCGTTAATACTGACCTCTTTCAGGTACATGGATAAAAGGGATAGAGGTAGATTTGGGGCAGGCCGGAATTTCAGCAACCCTTAATTTAAGGATCCTACAAGAACGCGACGGGGTACAAATGAGCGGGGACATTCTTGTCCCCGAAATCCTGATCGTGATCGAATATGACTCTCGCGAAGCTCGCCAAGACCGCAAAGAATAATGAGATGCAGGAAGGCTGATTCTTGGGGTCTCTCCACTAACCAACCACTATCTACTGCCCGTTTACCCGCTTGAAGAGGAACAACCCCAAGGCCTGAAAGAGCAGATTGGGAATCCAAATCAGAAGGTCGGGTCGCCATTCCGGCCGTTTTTCCAACCAGCCCACAATAATAACTAAAAAGTAAAACCCAAAAGCCAATCCCAGGGCCAACATGAAGTTGGCGTAGGTTTCACTTCGGCGGACTTTGATCCCCAATGGAATTCCCAGAAATGCGAAGGAAAGAACCGAAAAGGCCATGGAGAAATTTTTCTGGACTTGGGTCTGTAGACGCGTCACCCGCTGGGAGATTTCCCCGGGATCAAGCTCTTCGTCGTGCAGAGTGGCTCGGCGTTCCGTAATCAATTCATTGAAATTCAGGCGGGAAATTTTCCGGTGGTAGGTCCCACCTCCCAGGAACCGGGATAGGGGCAACTTGATACGGGCTTTCTGAAAGGACCCCGCCACCAAGGGTTTCATCAAATCATTGGGGTTTTCGACGTCGCGGTCCTCGGCATAGCCGTTGAAAAGGGTGAGAATCAATGCGTCCTCGGCCTCATCGAAATGAAGCTCACCAGACTCGGCCCGCACCAGTTGATGGACATATCGCCGCTCGTCCAACTGCCAGATCCAAAAGTCCTCCATGGTGGCTCCATCCTTTTCCCCAATGTAAATGATCCGCCCGGTAAATTCCCGAATGAAAGTCTTGGCCACAATTGCCTTCAAGGGATCCTGACCGACGGTCTCCCGAAGGGATTGGCGATAGGCCGATTTGGCGTTAGGGGCATAGTAATTGTTGATCATGATGGACAAAGCCGCCCCCAATACGGCTAAGGCGAAAATGGGAGAAGTAATTCTCCACAAACTGAGCCCGGCGCCGCGCATGGCCGTAATTTCGTTTTGCGAGGACAATCGCCCCAAAACAAGCAATACCCCCGTCAACATACCCAGGGGAAGGGAATAGGAAACGACCCAGGGAACGAGCGAAGCAATGATCCGGAAAAACTGAATCCAATCCAGGTAACCCGTGGCCAGCAGCCGGACTACGTCCTTGACCGCATTGCCCATCAATAAAAGGAAGGTGAACAACGATATGGATAAAATCGAGGAAAAGGCGACTTGCCTGAATATGTATAAGTTAAGCGTGCTCACCTTTTTTCCATTCCCTCTTTGCAATGAGCCATAGCAATAACCGGAATGGGCCCACCTCGACAACGGTAAACAGCGGCGCGGCGAGGGGAAGAGGAAACCACAAAAAGCACAATGGTACGCGCCGGAGGCGACAATTCGGAATTATAAAACCACAGAGACCACAGAGATGGGTGCCCCTGGTGCCCTTCCTTTGTGTTTTTTGTGCCTTCTGTGGTTTCCTCTTTGCGATCTTGGCGAGAGGCAATTTCTGACCACTGATTACTGAACTCTTTCCTCTTTCCTCTTGGGCTACATCCGGGCTAGACATATCAACATATCCTGATACGTTGATATTAAATTGAAAATGGCCATTACCCACATCTCAGAACTGTTGCGGCAGGGGCGCCCCCTCAAATCGCTCGAATTCTTCCCTCCCAAGACAGAGAAGGACAAATCCCGCCTCCTTCTGGCCTCCGGACGCCTGCGGGAATTTTGCCCGGACTTCGTTTCAGTCACTTACGGAGCCGGTGGGTCCACCCGGCAATTCACCCAGGAAATTACCCGGCAATTGCAATCCGAGTTCGGCTGGCTCATGATGCCCCACCTTACCTGTGTCGGGTCCACCCGGGGTGAGCTGTTCTCAATCGTCAGAGCCTTTCACCGGGCCGGTTTTCGCAACATCATGGCTCTGCGGGGCGATCCTCCCCATGGGGCTGACAAATTTGTGGCGGTCAAGGACGGCTTTCGTTACGCCAGCGATCTGGTGGCGTTTATCAAGGAACATTTCCCCGAGTTTTGCCTGGGCGTGGCGGGATATCCGGAGAAGCATCCGGAAGCGGCCTCATTCAATGAAGATCTGGCCCATTTGAAATTCAAGGTCGATCGGGGAGGCGATTTTATCACCACGCAACTATTCTACGATAACAAAGCCTATTTTGATTTTGTGGACAGGCTGCGGGGAATAGGGGTCGACCAACCGGTTTTACCCGGGATCCTGCCCATACTGAGCATCGCCCAGGTCAAGCGCTTTGGAATTACCCTTCCGCAAAAACTTTTCCATCAACTCAAAACAGCCGGAAAGGATAAGGCCCGGCAAAGACAGATCGGGATTGATTGGGCCACCGACCAAATCGCCGATTTACTGGATGGAGGAGCGCCCGGGGTTCACCTTTTCGTCTTGAACCAGAGTAAATCGGCCCTGGGCATCTTACATAACCTGCGGGAACGTGGCTACTTTCCGGACTGACTGGCAAGCGGAAAAATCACGCAAAGCACGCCAATAGCGCAAAGGGGGCGCCCAATGGCGCCAATTAAGAATTGGATCTCGCCCAGGCGAGATGGCACAAAGGGAGCGCGCTGAGGCGCGCAAATCAGGAATGAAGAATGAGGAATTGGGAATTAGGAATCGACTCTCGCAAAGCACGCCACACCGGCGCGATTCCCTTTTGCCAAACAATCAAATCTTGATATGTTCTAACCCCGCTCACTTTGTGCCTTTGTGCCTTTGTGCCTTTGTGCCTTTGTGCCTTTGTGCCTTTGTGCCTTTTCATCCTTCTTCCTTTCATCAAACGCCGGGCTTGCTTTGGAGAAAGGCAAGGGCTTTCTGGTAGCTCCGGTTCTGCAAAAAGTGATTCAGATGGCCATCGATCTCGGAAGCGTGTTCTCGTTTCAAGGAATCGAGGGCCAGGGTCGAATTAAGGACCCCCTCGGAATCACCATTGGCGCTGGCGGTCAAGAGGCTCCTGATATGATCAGCGATTTCTTTCTCTATCATTATGCTGGAGGTTTCCCTAATTAAATCTGCGTTTAATAACGCCAAGAACATATTTACTCACATCTCTGCCTTTATGGTTAGGGATTTGGCACGAGCGCCTTAAACCTTCATGGTAAATGGTTCCATGTGAACCTGGCCCCTTACGGGAGGAATACTTAAAACCGTCATCGTATGCTTTAAGAATTTTTAGAACTTGCCGGGTATTGAGAGATTTTGCCAAGGCTTATGCCATTTGTAGGAATTTAAGCCTTCTACCTTGATTTGAATCACTAAAACGGAAATTCAAGGAACTGGCAAAACGGTAATCTTGGTTTTTCTTATGAACATGGGCTAACACAGTTTCCCAAGTTTCAAGTTGGATCTTTTCCCACATTTGGAAAACTTCTTCAGGTGCGGAAGAAAAAGGATCCCAGCCTTTTTCATAGCAAAATTCTAACTGGGTAACGATTGCTCCTACCAACTCTTTTTTGGCTTCTTCCTCGTTTTCACCAGTGCCAACCAAGTCCAATTCAAGAGAATGAGCTATCCATTCTCCTTCATCACGATACAGCAATACGCGAGTAGTTAACGTGGGGTGTGCCATTCTTCAATTTAGAGGATTACAAGGGGTGAACTAAAGCAGTTCAAGCCAATGGTGTAGTGCAAAATAATACGGAGGGTTCGGCGTTTTCAAGGTCTAATATGCCGTCCCCATCCCCACCACCTTTGCAGACAGGCCTTGGCCACGCCTTCGGGCAATTGATTGGCTGCGGGAGTGGTTAGTGCGCGGCGCAGTAATTCGTCCTTGGTGAGGATGGGTCGGTGGTCCAGAATTCCGTTCTCGGTCAGGTAATCTTGCAGTTGCTTGATGCTTTTGGTCCGAAAACCTCTCAATCGGTCATCTCCCCGATCGCGCAGCATGGCGACAAGGCGTTGAGGATCCCCGCCCAGTTCTTTTGCAATTGCGATCACCTTTTCCAGGAAAACCTTGGACACGGCGCCGCTCTCGATCAGCACATCCCTGTCCACCGGCCGGCCCCTCCCCTCTTGCCACAACCCGCAAAAGGCCTCCAACAGGTCCAGCCGCAAACCGATCTGGTCGGCGTCGATTGACCGCGAACCCAACTTTTCTGCCAGCGGGGTACCTGAGACGGTCTTCCACTGGCCTCCTCGTTCGATGCGGTTGTCCAGGAAGTCGCGCAGGAGGGGCAGGTCGTCCCACAGGATGTAAAAGAAATGCTGCTCGGCAAAACCGAGGATGGGACGGAAGGTCGGGACCTTGAGAAGCGCAGCGTATTCCTCGGGAGAAAGCCCGTCGGGCTCGGGAACCGGTGCCTCCGGATCGACCCGTAGATCCTGTGGGCCCTTGACGCTGACTTGGCCGGTCCGTACCAGGCCCAAATCGATCTCCGCGGCTATGTCGCAACCCTCCGTTGCCAGCGCGTCCCGAATTCTGTCCACGTCGAGCGGGTCGCTGGTCAGGTAGAAAATCTGCCGACCCTGGTCTCGCGCGACGCAACCGAGGTTTGCGGTGATGGCCTGGAATCTCTGTGGGTCGCTCTGGTCGAGGGCCTCATCGAGAAACAGCGGCATGACCTTGCCCTGCTCTACTTCTTCGGTGTAGGCAATTCGGGCCGCCAGCAGCAACTGGGCCCGAGTCCCGGCGGAAAGTTCATCGAGTTGACGCACTTTCCCGCTTCGCAGTTCTACGGCAGAGAGCCGCGGCTGCGCATCGCTCTTCTCCAGTCGCAATTCGTAGTTGTGCAGGGTAAAACGGGAAAAGTGATCCCCCGCTCGCTTTAATACGCGGGGGAGTTGGGCCTGCTCGTGCTCTTCCTCGACTTCCTTGAGGAGAAAGTTTCCTGCCTCCACGAACAGGGCATCGTCCCGGAGACTCCGAAGGTTGGCACGCGCTTCCTCGCGCTCGGCAATGAGATTCTGTAATTTATTCCCGCCCCTGGCTTCATCCCTCTTGTTCCTCACCTCAGCGATTTCGTCGCGCAACCGGCTGTTCTGAGATGAGGTAGTCTCCAGTTTACTCTTCAGTTTTTCGATGGAATGAGTTTCCAGTTCTGTCAGTTCGGCCTCACCGACTCTCTTCAGTTCCTTACGGTCGAGATCGTTCTTGCTCTCGAGATCCCTTTTTTCGCCTATCAGTTTACGGTATTCGGGCAACCTTTCCAGCAGAGACACAAGACCTTGTTCATCGCCCTCTTCCAGCCCCGCTTCCGCGTAGATGCGTTCAATAGCAACGCGCGTTGTTTCGCGCTGGACGAAATTCTGTTCCTTCTGCGTGGCGATCGACTGTTCTTCTCCGAGGGCTTTCTCCAGCATCCCATTTCTCTTGGCCAGGTTGTTGAGGCGTGCCTTGGCCGCGGCGGCGTCTTCGGGCTGCGGTTCGCCGTGACGTTTCAGGATGCCAGCCAGATCGGCCAGAAGCTTCCCATGGCTGGTTTCGAGCTGTTTCACCTTGCCGTTTGCTGCTGCATGGCCGCCTTGAGCGCCGCGTAGGTGATCAAGGGCCCGGGCGAAATCCACCAACTCCGCATCCGGCGGAAGCGCATCCAAGCCGAGCCTTTCCTTCAGCTCCTGCCTGCGGGTGGCGAGAGCGGTCTCCCGTTCAGACAGACCCTCCAATTCGTTTTTCAACGATTCCCGTTCCACGTCGCGGTCGCGAGCGCGTTGCATGGACGCCTGAAGCTCGGCCGTTTCGCTCTCCATTTCGCGCAAACGGGATGTGACCGAGGAAATGTCCCATACCTCAGGGCCTTCGAGCCCCAGATTCTCGAACGACTTCCGCGCCCCGGATCGGTTCTCGGAGGATGCTCCATTATCACCCGAAGTAGAAAGCTTGCCCATGAACGTCGCCGCCACGGCAATCCCAGCGCCCAGTGCGGCGAGTAGGGCCAGCCTCGGATCAACCCACCAACCCAGTACTGCGCCAACCGCCAGCAGGGAGATGCCGGTCAGAACCCAGGTCCATCGTGTGCCCCCCACAGAGGGCGGTCTGGCCCGTAGCCAGGCACGCAGGGCATCAACTCCGCTCCGGCGCTTTTCAAGTTCCTGTTGCGGGTTCAGTCCGGATGATTTCACCCGATTGAGCAAACGTAATCGTTCCTCAACGCTTTGGACGCGTGAAGCTTGCTCCTGGGCGGCGCGAAGATACTCGAACAGTTCAGCATGATTGGGCAAGGTCAGCGCCGCCTTGTCCACATCCTTGCCGCCGACCGCTTTCAAGGCCGCATCCAGCTCACCTCGTGCGGATGCACATTCGGTTCTCGCCTGCTTGAGTTCCAGTTCGACCCGCTCCAATTCGTCGGCCTTGTCCCGCCATGTTGCCAGTTCGGCCCGCTCAAGGGGACCGGATAGTCCGGATTCCTCTCCTTTGGCCCGGGCTTCCTGCAGCTTCCGTTCAAACTCGTGATCAGACGTTTCCTGTTCGGTCAGTTGCTTGCGAAGCCCACTAAGGTCATCGTGCTCCTTTCCCGTCAGGTTTGCCAACGCGTTGGGCATGATTCCAAGTCGTTCCTCGATTCGGGTTAATTCTTCACGGCGTTCAGCCAAACCGGAGGCGCGTTTCAATTGGTGCAGGCGGCCTTCGGCCGCTTCCGCCTCCTGGAGTTGAGCTTTCAATTGCTCAAGTCGGTCGACCCGCTGCTGGAGATCGGATTGTTGGTTTACTTCACGCTGGACCTCATTGCGCGCCTCGTTGAACTTATTCCGTTCCTGCCGTTTACGGTGGGGTGTGACCGGGGTGAACAAATCCGAGGCAATCCTGTCCAAGTCGAAACCGCCAGACATCTGGCGCCGGATTTCGGAAGCGATACCAGAGGTGCTCTCATGGGATGGATCGAGTAGATCCCTCAACCGCAGAAAGAAGCAATTATGGTGGCGGGAAGGAGGCAAAACTGGGGGAATCCTCCCTTCCCCATCGCGCCTCCAGCGCACGATGGTTCCCTCGCGCTCGGCACGCCAGATTGTGCCGTCCCAATCAAATTCGCCAATCACCGAGGTATGCCGGAAGGATCCGCGGTCCTCCCAATAGAGTCCCTCCAGAGCTCGGCAAATACTCGATTTGCCAATGCCGTTCGGTCCGAAAATGACGTGGATTCCAGATCCCTCGGCTTCGATTTCAAACGGTTGGCCGATGCCCGGAAGCCGATGGATGAGGAGTCGTTTGAGAATCATGGCCGATCACCGGCCTCCATTCCGGACAACATTTTGCTCAAAGCCGCCTTTCCCGAGCCAAGCAGCACATCACGCAAGTCCTCGTCCGACAGGGGGTCGGGGGCGTTGTGTTGTTCCCGTAAGGGGCTCCACACAGCCTGATCGGTGATTTCACCCAGCCGCGCGCGCGCTCTTCCGAGAAGTTCCTTGGCTTGGTCATCGTCCCGCCCGAGCGAAAGCAAACGCCTCGCCAGCAGGGCGGCGGGATCATCACCCAATGCGATGTGCTCAAGGTCCAAATGCAACTCCATCGCGTCAATGGTCCTGTTAAAGAAAATGACTGTGCCGGCAACGACGCGATTCATCAAACGCCATTGACCATCCACAATCCACTGCCGGATTGCCTCATAGGAGGCGCTCGTGCCGGTAAGCCGCACTCGGAGACCAAGAGCGCGAGGCAACGGCTTTCCCCCCTGCTCAAGTGTCAGGAGGTGTTGTCGCGAAGCATCCAACAACCGGTCCGGCACATCTTCGACATGCTCGATTCCGGTTATATCCACGTCCATGCCCTCCCACCGCAGAGGAGCCAGGGGAACCTGCTCCAAACTGATGCCGCCGTCATCGGCGCCCTTCAGGAGCCAGGGGCCATGCGGACCCGTTTCCGAGGGGTCGAGCGCGACCAGGGAACCCAGATAGCCGCAAGGCCGCGAGCCGCCCGATCCCGATAGCCCTTCCAGCGATGGCTTGTGGATATGGCCCAGCAGCCAAGCGTCGTAACCGGTGTCGTTGAGTTCGGTCTGCCGGATGGGAGCATAGGGCCCGCCGGAAGCGTCGAGATCGCCGTGCAGCAAGCCGATTCTTGGGACCGGCGGCGAGGGCGCCTGCATCGGATCAGTGAGCAGCATTGCCACCGGACTCTGATGCACATGTTGATCCCCGAAGGACCAGCCGACCACTTGGGCTCGAGGTATGCCGGCCTTGGCAACGGTTACCGATTCCCACTTGCCTCCTTTCCCCAAAAGGGTGAAACCATCCATCAGCGCCGCCAGCCGCGGCAGCGCTTCAAAGTCATGATTGCCCGCCACCGCCATGACTTGGATTTCCTTGTCTAGCAACCGCCGGACGCTTTCTTCGAGAGGCGCCATGGCCTCGAATCGGGCATTGTCGCCGTCGACCACATCACCGGCAAACAGCACCGCATCCGCTCCTTTTTCGATCGCGAAATCTACGGCGCTACGCAATACCGCAACGGGTGTGAGTTCCGCCGGGTCCACCCCCCAGGAATTGATCTCGCCCGGCAACCCCGAACACGCCGCGCCGAGATGAACATCACCGATGGCAAGAATCAGAACGCCGTCGCTCATTTTGCCGACAGCAAGCTCACCGCTTTCATATTACCCAATCCCAGCGCGAGTCCAAGGTAAAGCGCCGTATCCGTCGTAATGGAATGGCATCCATGCAACATTTCCCTGATGCAGCACGGTGTCAAGGGGAGAGGCGCCCGAAGGCGCCAATTAGGAATTGGGAATTGGGAGAAAGATGAACTTCGGGTTCTTTCTTCTCAGCATCTCAGTACCTCGGCATCTCAGCATCTTTCTCCCTTCCTTTCGATCAAGATCAAGATCACGATCACGATCACGATGAATATCCTTGGGCGTCTTCCTCCACTTTCTCAGAATCTCAGCATCTCTCGATCCAATCCTTAACGGCATATGAACGATAACCATTTTGACTTTTTGGTGGTGGGCGGCGGAAGTGCTGGATACGCCGCTGCCCGGACGGCACGGGAGGTGGTGGACAGGGTGGCCATTGTGGACGGCGGCAAACAACTGGGCGGACTGTGCATCCTCAAGGGTTGTATGCCCTCGAAGACGCTCATATTTTCAGCCGAGGTCCTGCACAACGCCCAGCGCGGCTCCCTCTTTGGCCTCCATATTCCGAAAGCCGGAGTGGACATGGCTGAACTGTACCGGAGAAAGGTCGAAACTATCGGAGAATTCGCCGACTACCGGGTAAATGGATTGGAAAGCGATCGCTTCACTCTCTTTCGCCACCGTGCCGAGTTTACGGGTTTCAATTCCATTCGACTCGACGATGGACGCCAACTGACGGCGGATAAAATTATCATATCAACCGGCTCAGTCGTCCAAGTTCCTCTTATCCCCGGATTAGGAAAACTCGATGGCGTTTGGACCAGTGATGAAGTCCTGGAGCTGGATTTTCTGCCCGAATCGGTCATTGTCCTGGGAGGAGGCGTGGTGGCGTGCGAACTGAGCCAATACCTGAATCGGATAGGATCGAAGGTAATCCAGATTCAGCGCAGCCCCCGCATTTTGAAAGAAATTTCTCCACAAGCAGCCATCCTTATGGAAAAGGTATTTCGCGAGGAAGGCATCGATCTCATCACCGGTTGTCAAATTGCCCGGGTCCGGCAAACCGTAGAAGAATATGAAGTGGAATTCGAGTCGGGTGGAAAGCGCTGCATTCGCCGGGCAAAACACCTATTCAACGCCCTCGGTCGAACGCCCAACACCGAGGGTTTGAACCTCAAATCAGCCGGAGTGAGGTTGAGGAGCAATGGTTTTATCAAGACCGGCCCCTACAACCAAACGAACAATCCCGATATCTATGCCGCAGGCGACGTGGCGGGGCCGGAAAAAATTGTCCACGTGGCCATTATCCAAGCTGAGGCTGCGGCTCGACATGCAACGGGACGAAAGGCACGGGACCCGAATGAATGGGACTTCCTCGGGGTTATATTTACCGACCCCCAAATTGCACTGGCTGGAAAAAATGGGGCAACCCTGGAGGCCGAAGGTGTCGATTACGTCAGCGCAGAATATCCCTGGGACGACCACGGTAAGTCCATTCTCATGGAAGCCAAGCATGGCTATGTCAAAGTCTGGGCCGATCGTTCGGGCGAAATTCTCGGAGCCGAAATCGTGGGCAAGGACGCGGGGGAATTGATCCACATCTTTTCCGTCGCCATCAGTCTAAAAGCCAACGTGGTGGACTTGCTGCAAGCGCCCTGGTATCACCCCACTTTATCCGAGATGGTCACCTATCCGTTGGAGGAAATCGCGGAGAAATTGGAAATAGACCACGGATGAGCATAGATAAACACGGATTGAATTTTCAATAGCAAATCAACGGAGGGCGGGTTTTCCAACCCGCCATATAGGAACCGGGGAAGGAGTTAGCCCGCATGTCTCACAAAATTCGTGACGAGCGATTGAAGATCGAGTGCTGGTGCGGGTTTCGTGCCGATTCGCGGCTGAAGCTGGGTCGACACCCTGCAAAGTTGCGAATCCAGCGATTCCCGCTCCAGCGCCGGTATTCGGGCGCGCAGTAGAAGATTTGTGAGACATGCGGGTTAGGTCCTGCTCCTTGTAACGGATCCTGTTCCGGCGAAGCCGGATCAAGCGACCAACGGAAGCGTTGTTAGAATAATTCCTCATTCCTAATTCTTAATTCCTAATTGGCGCCCCTGAGCGCCTCATGTGCCTTTGTGGTTAAATCCTCATTCCAAATAAAGGTACTTCAAGGGCCGCCTATCGATCACATTGTCGTACCAGTTCCTTACCCGGATATCCACCAGGTAATTGCGCCTGTAATGGTAAATGGGGGCAATAGGCATATCCTCCAGCAGGATGGCCTCGGCTTGCTGGATCGTTTTGATGCGCAATTTCGGATCCATGATCCGCGATGCTTTGGCGTATAAGGCATCGAATCTCTCATTGGCCCAATTGGAATCGTTATTTCCGGAATTACTGAGAAAAATGTCCAGGTAGCCGGCATAATCGGTAGCCCCTACCCAACCGGCCCGGGCTATCTGGAAATCCCCGTTATCCCGGGCATCGAGATACACTTTCCACTCCATGTTGACCAATTTGATATCGATCCCCAACCCGGTCTTCCACATCTGCTGAATGGCCTCGGCAATTTTGCGATGGCTTTCCGCTGTATTATAAAGCACTTCCAGTTGAGGGAATCCCGCCCCGCCAGGATAACCGGCCTTCGCCAACGATCGTCTAGCCTCCTCCAAGTCCTCTTTGAAGGTGTAATCGGGCTGATAATGATTGGCTCCGGGCGGAATGAAGGAAACTGCTTCCCGTTGCCCTCCCTGGGTAATCTGCTCGACGATGTCCCTCCGGTTAATGGCCAGAGACAGGGCTTTTCTCACCAGCGGATTGTCCAGAGGAGGTTTTTCCACGTTGAAAGCAAAGTAATAAGTCCCAAGAAACTGGTGACTGCGATACTCGGGTGGCCTCGTTTTTTCCATCTCTTTGATGACGTGGAGCGGAAGGGCCAAGGCCACGTGAACCTGGCCGTTCTGGTAAGCCCGATAAGTCGTATCGTGACTTTCGATGGGGTAAAAATTCACCTGCTTCAGCCGAACGGTTTCCCCATCCCAATAGTGTGGGTTGGGCTCCAAGGTTACGACTGTATTGGTCTTCCATCCGACCAGATTGAAGGCTCCATTGGAGACGATATTTTCGGGGCGAAACCAACCGGTGCCACGTTCGTCCATGGCCCCGAATTTTTCCACCGTGGCCTGGTGAACCGGGTAAAAGTACTGACCATTCATGTACAGCAACAAGACGGGGTGAGGGTGATCCAGCAGGATCTTCAGGGTGTGGTCGTCTATCACTGTGCATCCGACTTTATCAAAATCGACGACTTCACCCTTGTTAAATGCAATGGCATTGGTAATGCCCTGAAAAAACTGGATATAGGGCGTGGCCAGACCGGGGGACAAAGCGCGTTTCAGACTGTAGTGAAAGTCATACGCGGTAAGCGGATCTCCGTTCGACCACTTCAGATTTTTTCGGAGAAAAAAAGTATACTGCTTACCGTCCTCACTGATTTCCCAACCTTCCGCCGCAGCCGGAGCCGGTTCCAAGGTAACCGGATCGATTCGCACCAGGCCTTCGAACACGTTTTCCAGAATCCTCATTTCGGGAAAACCCGTTATCACGTGGGGATCCATGGACTGGGGTTCCGCCCCGCTGGCGATGTGCAAGACCTGGTTCCGCACCCCCGCATCCACCGGCCGCTCCCGCGCCTTACAACCCAACAGGAGTAGCGGGAGCAGAGGGGGGAAAGGAAGAAGGATGAAGGCTGAAGGAAAAAGGGTTTTCATCGTGATCGTGATCGATAGAGGGGAAAGGAGTGATGGAGTAATGGAATATGGGAATGATGGTTGAAGGGGGAAGGGAGAGTAATGGTTTCAAGTTACAGGAGCGCCTTTACGCCGCGATTGCTTCGAAGGCTGTTTGGTAGGATCGCGGGATAAACCCGCTCCTACAACTCCATCCGTGATAATCCGTGCAATCCGTAGTTTTTCCGGTCATACCCAATGGGCGAGGCATGCCTCGCCCCTACGAATTGGCGGGTTGGAAAACCCGCCCTCCTTTAATTTCCAGTTGAAATTCAATCCGTGTTTATCCGTGCTCATCCGTGTAATCCGTGGTTCTTTTGAGCCTCTGCATGCCACGCCGTAGGCCTTGGCGTAGGTGGGTGCTTTTTGTGGTTCCCTCTTCTTACTCTGTGTTCTCTGTGTCCTCTGTGGTTAATTTTCCTTTTCCGTGGCTAAATTTCTCTAAGGCACGCCGCAGATCGATCGATCCCTCGTAAATGGCTCTACCGGTTATCACCCCGAGGAAATTGGCATATTTTCGATCCAAGTCGGCCAAGGCTGCCAAATCTTCCATTCGGGCTACCCCGCCGCTGGCTATGAGATCGGCCGCACAATTTTTCAGCATGACTTCCTGGGCTTTCAGATTCGGACCGGTCATCATGCCATCGCTGCGGATATCGGTATAGATTATGGTGCGCACTCCCAATTGGGAAACCCGGACGGCCAGTTCCAAGGCATCCACTCCCGAGGTGTGGACCCAGCCATCCACGGCCACAAGGCCGTCCTTTGCATCGATTCCCACCGCGATACGATCCCCGAATTCCCCCACCAGGGCTCCCACGAAATCCGGATCCCTACAGGCCCTGCTCCCTATCACCACCCGTGCCACGCCGGCAGCGAATGCCTTGCTTACGGAGGAAAAATCCCGCAGGCCTCCACCCAACTGAACCTTTAATCCCAAGGAGGCTACCTCCTCCACGCGATCGAGATGAGTGGGGATTCCGGAAAATGCGCCGTCCAGATCGACCACGTGGACCCAGGTTGTTCCCGCTTCCAGCCAGACCTTGGCGGCCTCTGCAGGCCGGTCGAAATAGACGGTTTCCAGGTCTGCCCTGCCCTGCAGCAGTCGAACCGCGCGACCCTTGTGGATATCGATAGCGGGAAAAATGATCACTCCCAATGAGCTATAGGGAATGGAACAACTGGCAAGGATTTAACCCGCATATCTCACAAATCTTCTACTGCGCTCCGGAATCTCGGCACTGGTGCGGACTTCGTTGGATTCACGACTTTGCAGGGTGTCGACCCAGCTTCACCCGCTCATCGGCGCGAAGCCCACACCAGCACTCGATCTTCGTTCGCTCGCTACGAATTTTGCGAGAAATGCGGGTTAAGGCGCCGGAGGAAAGAGGAAAGAGTTCAATTTCAACCCAGTGTGCGCTTCCGTGCTTCGCACGGCCCGACACTGGGCTTTGAAGTGAAACTGCTTTGCAGTTCATAACAGCCAATAACCCCCTCATGTTGGAGCATAGCTCTATCCTGTTGCCGATGGCATCAAGCGAAGCGTTGTTTAATTTAAATCCGTGTGAATCTGTGTAATCTGTGGTAGGTTGTGGGCATGGCAAAAAGCGATTACCAAGTTCCGAGATTCCTCACCAAACTTTTGGCCAGCCGGTCTCCCTCCGGGCACGAGGGGGAAGCCCAGGCGGTTTTTGATGAGTTCGTGGCCCCCAAGGCCGATTCCTATGAGAGGGATGTCCTGGGAAACCGGATCGCCACCCTGAACCCTCAGGGCGATCCTTCCATTCTCCTGGCCGGCCACCTCGACGAACTGGGCTTCATCGTCAAGTATATCGATAAAAAAGGCTACCTGTTTTTCGACACGGTAGGCGGACACGATCGCTCCCTCATACCGGGCCGCCGGGTCCGTATAAAATCCCGTCATGGAATCGTGACCGGGGTCACGGGCAAGCGCGCCATCCATCAATTGGATCCCCGGGAGCGGGAGAAAGTGCCAAAGATTCACAACATGTGGATCGATTTGGGCGTTTCCGGCAAGGATGAGGCCGAAAAACTGGTGCGGGTAGGAGATACCGGCACTTACGACCACGAATTCGAGCTATTGCACGGTTCGGTGGGTACGGCCCGTGCCTTTGACAACAAAACCGGCGCCTACATTGCCGGCGAAACCCTGAGGCGGTTGGCCGGTGAACCGGGCTTGGCCGCAAAAGTAGTGGCGGTGGGCACCGCCCAGGAAGAGATCGGGCTTCGCGGCGCCGCCACCTCCACCTTTGCAGTGGCGCCGGATTACGGAATCGCCATCGACGTGGGTCACGCTACGGATTTCCCCGATGCGGATAATAAACGGTTCGGGGAGTTCAAACTAGGTGGCGGCGTCATCATAACACGCGGGCCTCAACTCAATCCTCTGGTAACGGATGGACTGATCGCCACCGCCGAGGCGGAAAATATCGCCTACCAACTGGAAGCGGAACGCGGCGTCATTTCCAACGACTCCCGGGCAATTCAGGTGGCCGGTCCCGGTGTGGCCACCGCTACTATCGGCCTGGCCCTGCGCTACATGCACACGCCCAGTGAAATGGTGGACTTGGAGGACATCGAAGCCTGTGTGCAACTCCTGGTAGCCTACATCAAGTCACTGAAGACGGGTGATCGGGCCGTGGTTTGAATTGAACATGGATAAACAGGATGGACAGGATAAGGGGCGCTGGGGGACGCCTTTTGTGGAACCCCGTTGGGGTTCGGTAATGTGGGTGATCGGTAACCCAGCGTGCGCTACGCGACGCTGGGCTTTGGAGTTTAACGCCGTTGGCGTAAAGGGGGACAGGAATGTCCCCCCTCCGTTAACTCCTGTTCCGGCGAAGCCGGAGTTCTTCGCGTTCTTGGCGAGCTTTGCGAGAGTCCTTTCCCGCCCTTCTATCGATCACGATCACGATTAGGACTCAGCCTTCTTCCTTCAGCCTTCAGCCTTTTTTTCTAAGCCGCATCTTTTGAAGGAGGAGAGACCGGGGCGGAATCCTGGACTTGTCCCCGGGTTTTTTCCATCTGCTTTTTCCCCGCCTCCTTTGGGGACTTTTTTGGGAAATACTTGATCTTCGGTTTCTGCTTCCCTTCCACCACGGCCCGCGTAACCAGAATCTCCTTCACGTTTTTTTGGTGAGGAAGGTCGTACATGATATCGAGCATGATTTTCTCCATGATGGAGCGCAAAGCGCGCGCTCCGGTTTTCAGCTTTTTGGCCCGAAGGGCAATACTTTTGATCGACTCGGGGTTGAACCTCAATTTGACCCCCTCCAGGGCAAACAATTTTACATACTGTTTGACCAGGGCATTCTTGGTTTCGAGCAGAATCCTTTCCAGGTCATGAGGGGAAAGCTCCTCCAATACGGTGAGGATGGGCAGGCGGCCGATGAATTCGGGGATCATGCCGAATTTAATAAGGTCTTCCGGTTCCAAATCGTCCACGATAGCGGTCAAACTCTGCAATTCCTGCACATGCGACTGGTTGTAACCCAGGTAACGTTGCCCAATCCGCTTGTCGATGATCTTGTCCAGGCCGACGTAAGCCCCCCCGCAAATGAAGAGAATATTCTCCGTGTCGACTTGGATGTATTCCTGATTGGGATGCTTCCGTCCCCCTTGAGGGGGAACATTGCAGACCGTTCCCTCCAAAATCTTCAAAAGGGCCTGCTGTACCCCTTCGCCCGATACGTCTCGTGTGATGGATACGTTCTCCGTTTTACGGCCGATCTTGTCGATCTCGTCCACGTAGATAATTCCGCATTCCGCCTTTTTTACGTCGTAGTTGGCCGCTTGCAGTAACCTAAGGACGATATTCTCCACATCTTCACCCACGTAGCCCGCTTCGGTCAGGGTGGTGGCATCGGCGATGGCAAAGGGAACATCGAGCATTTTGGCCAAGGTCCGCGCCAAGTAGGTTTTCCCGCTACCGGTGGGGCCGATCATCAAAATGTTACTCTTTTCAATTTCAACTTCGAGGAGCGACTCGTCGATAGTGTGCTGGTGTACCTGGTTGCGGTAAATCATGCGCTTGTAGTGGTTGTACACCGCCACGGACAATACTTTCTTGGCGTGCTCCTGCCCGATGATATGCAGATCCAACCCGGCCTTGATCTGATTGGGTTTGAGCAGCTTGAAGGGGACGACTCCGGGCGGAATCGTCGTCTTCACTTCCCGGTCGATGACCGTCTTGCAAACGGTCACGCAGGAATCGCAGATATAAACGCCGCCGGGTCCCGCAATCATTTTGCGGACCTCGTTTTGCGATTTTCCGCAAAACGAGCAAAAGGTCAATTTAGTGGATTTTGCCATGATGGATCAGGATGCCTTTTCCACCTCAGTGCGAATGGATATGACGTTATCTACGATTCCATAAGCTTTTGCTTCCTCGGCGGTCATGTAATAATCGCGGTCTGAATCCTTTTCGACCTGCGCTTCCGATTTTCCGGTGTGTTTGGCAATGATCTCGTTCAAGGTTCGCTTCCAACGCAGGATTTCCTTTGCCGCGATGGAAATGTCCGAGGTTTGGCCCCCGGCCCCTCCCGTAGGCTGGTGAATCATGACCCGGCTGTTGGGGAGGGCATAACGTTTACCCTTTGTTCCGGCAGAGAGAAGAACCGTGGCCATGCTGGCGGCCATGCCCACGCAGTAAGTGACGACGTCGCAACTGAGCAGGTTCATGGTATCGTAAATGGCCATGCCCCCGGTCACGACACCCCCGGGCGAATTGATGTAGAGGTTGATGTCCTTTTTGGGATCCTCCATCTCGAGAAACAGGAGTTGGGCAATGACCAGATTGGCGATCAAATCGTCAATCGGTGTACCGATAAATACGATGCGGTCTTTGAGCAGCCGGCTGTAAATGTCCATGCTGCGTTCTCCCCGGCCGGTATTTTCGATGACGTTGGGAACGTAAAAGCTCACGAATTGGTTCTCCTTATTCCTATATTTCCTGATTTTCCGCGACGGTAGATTGTTCCACCAGGAAATCAAGGGTCTTGTTAAAAAGGATGGATTCCTGCAAAGCACGCATTCGGGCTCGATCCTTATGCAGGGCTTTGGCGATTTTCTCGGGTTTCTGTCGGGTCTGCATAGCCTCCATGAGAATGAATTTTTGAAAATCTCTTTCCTCAGGTTGAATATGTTCGATTTCAGCGATTTTTCGGATGACCCAGTTGTTTTTTACCCTCCGTCGGGCCTCCTTGGCGGCATCCTCGCGTAAACCGGCCTCCACCGCCTCCGGATCATCCTCCGCTTCCTGGTCGTTCCAGCCCCTCTCCCGCATGGCCTGCAACAGGTACTCCCTTTCATCATCCACCTCCGATTGCGGCAGATCAAAAGCAGTGTTTTCGGCCAGGAAATTGAGGATTTGTTCGCGTTTCATGCGCCGCCTTTCACTTTCCTTGCGATCGGTCAATTCAGCTCGAAACGATTCCTTCAGTTCCTCGACAGACTCGACTTGATGGAGCTCGAGGAAGTCCTCATCAATCTCCGGAAGGACCTTTTCCCTCACCTCGGCCACTTTAACGGCGTACTGAACCGACTTTTCCCTGAGGGTTTCAACCTCAAAGTCTTCGGGAAAATCCACCGTAACCTCCTTTTCCTCACCCGCAGCCAATCCGATCAACTGTTCGGCCAAACCAGGAAAATCCGCATTTTCCTTGGAGGCTTCTTCCCAGGTCATGGATTGTCGGGTAAGCAGTGGGTGGTCCGGCACTATTTCCTCCAGCGGACGACCCTCCAAAGCGCCTTCATAACTGACCTGAAGGTAATCGGATTCTTCGGCCGGGGCACTCTTTTCCTTAAAATCGGCCCGGGAGGACCGCACCCTGTAAAGGACACTTTCCACTTCCTCGTCTGTCACTTCGGCAGCGGGAACCGTTACCGTAATTCCCTTGTATTCGGGCAGGGTAAATTCGGGTTCGACGTCCACCAGGAAAGTGATTTCGGCGGGTTCACCCGCCTTAATGACCCCGGGCTCGAGTGCGACGACCTCACATACCTTCAACCGGCCATCTTCGACGATTTCCTCGAAGGCATCGGCTTTGACCTTTCGCTCCAACTGTTCAGCCACGTCCCGGCCGAATCGCCTTAAAACGATATTGGCGGGGGCTTTCCCAGGGCGAAATCCAGGTATGCGGACCTCCCGGGAGAACTGTCCCACCACCCTCTTTTGGGCCCGGTCGATTTCGGAAGCTTCTACCGAAACCATCACATTCTTTCGGGTCTTATTGACGTCCTCTACTCGTATCCTCACGGGCCAATGGGCAATTGTTGGAAGTAAAAAAGCGCTTTATCATGGTAGCCGGCCCACGGTGGTCAATCCCAATGCGCCGGGGGAGCCAAGAGGAAAGAGGAAAGGGGAAAGAGTTCAGTAGGCGGCTAAGCCGCCAATCGTGATCGTGATTGGCGCCCCGGCGCCTTTTGTGCATTTTGTGGTTTCATTTTCATCTTTCATTATGTGGATTAGAAGTCATGCCCGATTCCTCCCTGCCGGATGCCTTTCCCCTGTTGGTTACCGATTCCAGCTCGGTGGGGGTTCTGGCGGGAATCATGGGCGAAGATGGCTGGATGGCCTACCGCTCGGAACGGGGCTCCACTTCCAGGACATTTTTTGCCTCGGTCCAAAACATCCTCACCCAAACGGGACTCCACCTCGGTGATCTGCAGGGCTTTATTTTCTGCGAGGGCCCGGGATCCACTCTGGGAATCCGGATTAATTGCATGGCGTTGAGAACCTGGGTCTGGCTGAATGCGGACCAAACCCCCGTCTACGCCTACAAGAGCCTGGAAGCCATGGCTGTCATCCAGTCAGGCCGGCAGAGCTGTCCTTTCGCCATCTTTTCCGATCTGCGCGCCGACCAGTGGAACGCCATACGGATCGACTCCACGGGTCAATTTTCCCCCGTGCAGGTGGTGGCATCAAAAGAACTGGTAAACTGGCCCAATACCCGGTTTCACCTGCGTCAACGCCTCTATTCCCCCGGGGCTCCTCCGGGCAGCCGATTACTGCCTTACGAAATCGAAGCCCTGCAAAGCCCCAAGGATTTTGCCGGGCTGATCCGACAAGTGCAAACACCCACTCCCTTTCAGACAACTACGAACACCTTCAAAAAGTGGACCCCGCAAAGACATCGCTAGTGCCATGTCCTGTAAATAAACCACCACAGAGATCACAGAGGACTCAGAGGAAGAGAGAGGTTGGAGAAATTAGGAATGTCGGAATGTTGGAATTATTTGTTGTGGTTCGGATAATGTAGAATTTAACCACAGATATCCTATTGTTGTTTTCTGCAACCGTGCCCAGCATTATAATTCCTGGCCTTTGTGCCATCACTCCATCACTCCTATCTCCCTCTGTGTTCTCTGTGGTTATTTTAAGGAGGCCACGCTAACCAGCATCCGGTCGGGATATTCTCAGGATGAACATGTTTAACCAGGAGCAAGCCAGGTGTTGGGCGGAAATTGACTTGGCCGCCCTGGAACGCAACCTGTTCAAGATCCGCTCCGCCTTGCCGGACCACATTCGTTACGTGGCGGTGGTCAAGGCCGACGCCTACGGACACGGCCTGGCCCAAACAGTGGCCCGGCTCATGCAATCGGGTGCGGATATGTTCGCCGTGGCCAATGTCCAGGAGGCCATCGCCATCCGTGAAATGGGATCCGGTTGGCCTATTCTGGTCTTATCGGCCGTCCTTCCGCAGGAGGATGCCTACCTCTTCCATCACAACCTGATTCCTACGGTCTCGACCTTGGACGAAATCAGGAGGCTCGACGGAAAAGCAACGGCGGGGAAGACCACCCTGAACGTGCACCTGAAGATCGATACCGGAATGGGACGTCTGGGCGCCTGGCACGAACACGCCCAACCGGTCATCGAGGAACTGGGAAAAGCAACCGGATTGAGGTTGACCGGCATCTTCACGCACTTCAGCTCGGCCCCGACAGACAGGGATTTCACTTTTCTGCAGCGGAACCGCTTTCTCGCCGCGCTGGAAAAAGTGGCAAAATATCACCCGTTGGAAGCTTGCCTCATTCACGCCGACAACAGCGCCAGTTTGAGCAGTTTTGACCAGTCGAGCCCCTTTAACGCGGTGCGGGTGGGCTTGCTCCAATTTGGCGCGGCGCCCTACCCCGATTCGTTGTTTGCCAGCGTTTCAACCGAACCGGTCCTCTCCTTCCACAGCCGGGTATCCTTGGTAAAACCGCTTCCCAAAGGGACCCCCATCAGCTACGGACGCCTCCTCACCCTGCAGCGGCCTTCCCACATCGCCGTTTTGGCCGCGGGATATGCGGATGGGATCCCGATGCAATATACCAACCGGGGACAGGTCCTGATCAAGGGCAGTCGCTGCTCCGTCCTGGGCCGTGTCACCATGGACCAATTGATCGTGGACGTGACCGATTTGCCCAGCCTCCCCGAAAGCGGTGAAGTGGCCACCTTGATCGGAAAGAGAGAGGATAAGGAAATCACCGTTGCCGAATTCAGCAAATGGGCCAAATCCATACCCTGGGAGTGTTTTTGCTCGATTTCAAAACGAGTGCCCAGGGTCTACAAAACGTTCCGGGAGTAAGAGGGAAGAGGGAAGTGGGAAGTGGGAAGTGTGCGCCTGCGCCGCTAATCGTGATCCTGATCGATAGGAAAGTGTTCGGAGTTCGGTTATCAGAGGTCAGAAATTGCCTCTCGCAAAGATCGCAAAGAAGCACAAAGAGGAAACCACAGAAGGCACAAAAAACACAAAAGAAAGGCGCCGTTGGCGCCAGTTTCAGTGGTCAGATTTGGAAGAGTTCAGTGGAAAGTTGTCGGTTGTCAGTGACAAATTGCGATAGCGAAAGGAGGGGGGACATTCCTGTCCCCCATTACCCTAAAATAGGGGGTTGGAAAACCCGCCCTCCGTTATTTTCCAGTTGAAAATTCAATCCTTACTTATCCGTGCCCATCCGTGTAATCTGTGGTCAGTGGTCAGAAATTGCCTCTCGCAAAGATCGCCAAGATTTTTTATAGTAACGCTCTCTTTGTGCCTTTGTGCCTTTGTGCCTTTGTGCCTTTGTGCCTTTGTGCCTTTGTGCCTTTCGTTAATAAATCTTGCTAAAGGAGACAACCACCGTAACTTATTGTTAAACTCATGAAAACCCAAGCCATCAGGAACATCGAACCGTCCCAAGCCTGGCTGCCGCTGGAAGAATCCGACTGGAACGAAGGCGCAGCGCGACATTTGTTGAGGAGAATCGGATTCAGCGTCCGCCCCGAGGCGTTGAAAAATGCCATGGAAACGGGCATGAGGTCGGCCATTCGGCAAGCTTTCGCCGGGGCGAAGGTCATGAAGCCCACGGAAAGCCTTCGGGAAGTGGCGGAGGGATACCGCACCATGCGCCAGCGCCAAGAGGGCCTCCCCGAAAAAGAGCGCCGTAAGATCAGACAGGCCATGAACCGAAAGCGCCGGGCCACCTTGGAGGAGATCACCATCAATTGGTTGAAGAACGCAACCGAGACGCAAAACTCCGCTTTTGAGAAATGGGGCTTGTTCTGGGAGAATATTTTCGTGGTTACGGCACAAAAGGTGAAAAACCCCGCCATGCTCTACCAGTACCAGCTAACCTTGCGGCGCCATTCCTTCAAGACCCTGGCAGAAATGGCCAAAGCCGTTTCCAGGGATCCGGCCATGGTCCTTTTCCTGGACCTGCAACAGAACAAAAAGGGCAGCCCCAACGAAAATTACGCTCGGGAGTTGTTCGAACTCTTTTTGCTCGGAGAAGGCAATTACACCGAAAAAGACATCAAGGAAGCGGCCCGCGCCTTTACCGGATACCGGCAAACGAACGGCCAATTCCGCTTCATCCCCAATCAGCATGACGCCAGCAGGAAAACCGTTTTTGGAAAAACCGGGACTTGGATGGGTGATGACATCGTAGACCTGGCCCTCCAGGAACCCGCCGCCCGCACTTTTATCCCCAGGGAATTGTGCAAGCACTACCTGAGCGACCAGATTATTCCGGATGAATACCTGAAAATCCTTGGTGAGAAGTGGGCGGATGAAAATTTCGACCTCGCCTGGCTGGCCTCTACCTTCTTTTCTTCCCGCCTGTTCTTCCACCCGCAATTCAGGGGAAACAAGATAAAAAGCCCCTTCGAATTCCTCATTGGGTTGTTGCAGGATCTCGATCTCGACCTGGCGCCACTGCCCAGGCGCGTTCTCCCTGCCTTGGGCGGAATGGGCCAGAGTTATCTGAATCCGCCCAATGTGCGCGGCTGGGTGGGCGGCCAATTGTGGATCAACAGCGCCACCATAATCCAAAGGCGTCTTCTGGTGGAAGGGCTGTTCATCCCGCCCCATCGCAATAGCTTGAACTCCGATGAGACGATGGCCCTGGAACAAGCCCGGGAAGCGGGCCAAGGCCGTTTTTTTGTCACTCGCCGACAGGGCGAAGCCTGGGCCAAACTTCCCCCGGAAGAACGCCTGGACCAGATGGAGGAACAGTGGCTGGCCAATCCTCTGGAAGAGGCGGAACGGAAAAGTTTGATTCGGTTCTTGCGCGATAACCAGTCCTCTCCCCTACCCGCCACCAAAGCAGTGGCCATCACGCTGTTGCAATCACCCCAATATCAATTAGTCTAGTTGAAAACGTCATGAAGAATTCGACCTTTAATTTTCCAGCCACACGACGGGAATTTTTCTGTACTTCGGCAAAGGGAGCCGGTTTGCTGGCTTTCAGCCAATTCGTCCCCGCCTTTTTGCGGGACTCGGTAGCAAAACAAGCCCCGCTTCCGGAGAAGGACCGGAGGATTCTGGTTCTGGTTCAATTGGCCGGGGGCAACGACGGACTGAACACCCTGATTCCCTACGAGGATTCCAACTACTACCGCCTCAGACCATCCCTGGGAATTCGCAAGGAGGATGCTTTGCCGCTGACGGATGAGCTCGGTTTGCACCAGAGTTGTCAAGGCATGAAAGAGCTGTTCGATGAGGGGTTGCTCTCCATCGTGCAAAACGTCGGTTATCCCAATCCCAACCGGAGCCACTTCCGGTCCATGGAAATATGGGAAACCGCCGCCGAATCGGATGAATACAAGTCATCGGGATGGATGGGCCGTTTCCTGGACAACAACTGCAGTGGAATACCTGAAATCGGGGAACCCGAGGCGATGTCCTTCGGCAACGAAATCCCCATTACGGTGCAAGGAGATGAAGCCCACAACCTGTTCGCCATGAACAACCGGCTGGGCCGCGCGGGCAGGCGTCCCGATTACGGGCTTCTCGACAAGATGGTGGGAGAAAGCAGGAGCAAGGACAACTCCAGCTACCTGAAACACACCATGATGGATACCCTCATCACGGAAAGACGCATTCAGGCGCTGTTTGCCAAATTCAAGCCCTCAGTGACTTACCCCAACCAGCCCCTCGGCATTTCCTTGAGCAATGTGGCCTCCCTCATCAGCGCCGGACTTCCCACGCGGGTCTATTTTGTTTCGTTAGGTGGATTTGACACTCACCAGGGTCAGGCAAACCGCCACCAGATCCTGCTCAAAAACCTCAGCTCCAGCCTGCTGGCCTTCCAGAAGGACCTGAAGGGCAAGGGGTTGGAGGACCAGGTTCTCACCATGACGTTTTCCGAGTTCGGCCGCAGGGCGAGCGAAAATCAGAGTGGCGGGACAGACCACGGAACATCCGCCCCCCTGTTTGTCATGGGCAACCAATTGGGAGATTCGATGGTGGGCCAAGCTCCCGACCTGAACCTGGGCAAAAATAAGGACCTGACTTTTTCCACCGACTTCAGGCAAGTCTACGCTACTGTGCTGGACCAATGGCTGGATTGCGATTCCCAGACCGTCCTGGGGCAGAAATTCCAGCCCCTGCCGTTTATTAGTGGTTAGGGGAAAGAGGAAAGGGGAGGGGCGCCGTTGGCGCCAATTAGGAATCAGGAATTAAAAGGCAGGGAGAATTAAGTACGGATTGAATTTTCAACAGGAAATCAAAGGAGGGCGGGTTTTCCAACCCGCCTGATAAAGGCAATGGCGAACCCACCTCCCGGCGTGGCAGGCAAGAATGTCCTCTTTCCCCTTTCCCCTTAAAAAAGGATCACCCCTATCAGGCACAGGGTCAGTACCAGGGCCAGGACGGTAAGGGCGCGTCTCTCTTTGGAGGTCAGTCGAAAAGGCATGGGCTGGCCCTACGCGCTGAGAGAAAAGAGGATAGTGGAAAGATTAAAGTGGTTAGTATCAAGCATCCTGCCCATCCTGCCCATCCATGTTTAAACTTCGATCAAGTCCGTGTGTCGCAAAGCATGTTTTGTGCCTTTTTTTATACCTGATTGTCTTGGCCCTGCCCGGAAATGGTCTCTCAGTGGTGACCCTGGGTTATATGCGCCGATACCTCAATTTTCTCATCTCTTTTCTGGGCGAATCATCGGTCCACTGCTCGGGCTCCATATCGGAAGCAGTTCACCGATTCTTCATGAGCCAGTCCTCCACGCTGACAACCTACGCGGGATTATTGGCCAATCCCATTGCAGATGAAGACCGGTATCGGATCACGAAGATGCTCGGAGAAGCCGGGACAAATTACCGCCAAGAAGTATATGAAAACCGGCTTCGTGGTCCTCGAATAGAGATCGGCCTGAATCGGTTGGTCGAGTTCCTGAAGACAGCCAATGCCTCGGTGGAACATTCTTTGAAAGCCAACTCGAGGGAAGATGGGTTGTTCCATTCCTACAACCTGATGAGACGGTCGTCCAATAGCATCGGCATTGAACACCTGTACGAAATGTTGGAAGGGCAGGTATCCATCCTTAGTTCCCAATGCCTTTCTCCCGGGACGGCAGTGCAACTCCTCGATGGTTTGAAGCGGAGCAAAATATTTCGTCCCGATAAAGGTAGTTACATGTTGTATCCCGATCGGAATCTTCCGCGATTTCTGGATAAGAATCGCATTCCCGAGAAGGAATCCCGGAAATCTCCAGTCATTCAGCACTTGTTGAAATCTGGCGATAAGCGAGTCTGTTACCGGGACATCCGTGGCAACATCCGGTTCAACAGCGCTTTCAGGAATGTCGAAGACCTAAGCAAACAACTGCAAATTCTCCGTGATGGTCTCCTTGCCGATTTTTCCTCCGATCAGATCGGCGAGGTCGGGGAGATTTTCGAAACTACTTTTGCCCACCACGCTTTTACGGGAAGATCGGGTACCTTTTTTGCCTATGAAGGACTTGGCAGCATCTACTGGCATATGGTATCCAAGTTGTTGCTGGCCATCCAGGAAACCTACCTGATTGCGGCTGAAGCATATCCTGAAAGAACCATACTGGATCAGTTGGCCCGGCATTACTATTTAACACTGGAAGGGCTGGGAATCTACGACAAACCTGAGAATTACGGCGCTTTTCCGTCGGACCCTTATTCTCATGTTCCAAAACATGGCGGGGTTCAGCAACCGGGCATGACCGGCCAGGTAAAGGAGGATATCCTCGTTCGATGGGGCGAACTCGGCATCCGGATCGAAGGAGGCTGTTTGAGCTTCAAACCCCTCTTGCTCAGAACAAGCGAATTTTTGACGGAGCCCGGAAGGTTGGATTTCCATGGGTTGGGTGGGAAACGTCACTCCATGGAACTGGAACCTGGCCAATTGGCCTTCACGTTTTGCCAAGTTCCCATCGTCTATGCCTTGGGCGAGGCGGAACATATGAAAATTGTCCTTTCGGATGGTTCGATTGAGGAACAATCATCGCCCCTGCTATCTGAAAAATTGAGCGATTCCCTATTCTCCCGATCAGGAAAAATCGGCCTGATCAGGGTCAGTATTCCCCGGAAACAGCTCCGCCTTAACCCGAATGTCACTTAGTTAACCACAGAGGACACAGAGAGCACAGAGGGGGGCCGCAGGCGCCCAGTGTTCAGTGATCAGAGTTCAGTAGGCGCCAATCATGATCGTGATCGTGATCGAAATCTTCTGAGGAATTAAACCACGGAATACACGGATGAGCACAGATAAAAACGGATTGAATTTTCAACTGGAAATTAACGGAGGGCGGGATTTCCAACCCGCCTATTCGTATGGGCGAGGCATGCCTCGCCCCTACTCCTTCTTCATTCTTCCTTCTTCCTTTATCTCCCCCTCTGCGATCTTTGCGCCTTGGCGAGAGGTAATTCAAAAGAAGGTTTGAACCAGGAATCCTGACTCTGAAAACGGCTCCGCAACTACCCCGGTTGCTTTATGAATCGATAGGGCTTGAGGGCCCATTCCCCGGCGTAATCGACCCCGATTCTGGGGGTGGTCTCATACGCCATGGAGTTGGGGCGATCGGGGTTTCTTTCCAACCAAAGCCCGGTAGACCGACCGGACGGGAGCTTGTTGAAGCGTTTATCGATTTTCAGTTCCCGGGTCAGTATACCGGGTCCATGATAACGCCCAACTCTCCGAATCAGAATGGCTGCCGGGTAACCGACCGGTCCGGTCACAATATTGAGCAGCCAATGTATACCGTAACACAGGTAAACGTACCAACAACCCGCAGGTCCGAACAACACCGCATTGCGCGGCGTCCTTCCCCGGGAAGCATGACAAGCCAGGTCCTCCTGTCCATCGTAGGCCTCAACCTCCAGCACCTCTGTTCGCACGATGCGCCCCTCCTGGCAGATGACGAGGAAATGTCCCAACAACTCGGGACATACTTCCAGAACCGGCCGGTCGAAAAAGGAATGAGGTATTTCAGGCCGGCTGGTCACTAGAACCGTTTGTCCTTTGAATCGATCACGATAGTGACCGGTCCATCGTTGATCAGTTCGATCTCCATCATAGCGCCGAAGCTCCCCCTAACCACGGGTTTCCCCAGACGTCTTTCCATTTCCCGGACAAAGGAACGGTAAAGCGGCAACGCTTTTTTGGGGGGAGCGGAGCGGTTGAAGGAGGGGCGAGAGCCCTTTTTCAGGTTTCCGAACAAGGTGAACTGGCTCACCACTACCATTTCACCGCCAACCTCGCCGATATCCCGATTCATGTAGCCCTCATCATCCTCGAAAATCCGCAGCTTCTCCACTTTATTGGACAACCATTTCAGGTCGTCGTCCACGTCGTCGCGATCGATACCCAGCAAGACCACCAAACCCAGGGTAATGGTCCCCGTTTCACGGCCTTCCACCCGAACGGATGCGCGAGATACTCTCTGGATAACCACCCTCACTGGTCCGACCCGGTTCTATTCCGATTTCAAATCGCGTAGCATGAGGGCCTCGATCGCATTGCGCGGCGCCATGCCACCAAAAAGGATTTGGTAGATTTGTTTGAGAATGGGCGCCTCTATTCCCCGCTTTCGACAGAGTTCGTGGAAGACGCGGGTAGCTAAAACACCTTCGACTACGGTTTTGCGGTGGCGCATCAAATCGTCCAACTTCGCTCCTTCCCCTAATTGTTGACCCAGCGTCCGATTGCGACTCCAGGCGCCATTGCAGGTGGCAACCAAATCGCCAAAACCGCTGAGTCCGAAAAATGTTTCCGCATTGGCCCCCAGAGAGGCCCCGAGCCGGATCATCTCACTGAGGGATCGGGTGATCAAGGCCGCCTTTCCGTTGTCTCCAATGCGCAGACCATCGGCACAACCGCACCCTATGGCGTAAATGTTTTTCAGACATCCTCCCAACTCCACTCCTTTGACGTCTTCGCAGGTGTAAACCCGCAGGTTGGAACTGCTTAAAGCGGATTGCACCTTCCGGACGAAGCCGGAGACAACCTTTACCCCCAGGGTGAGAGCAGTGAGATTTCCCCGGGCCACTTCCGCCGCATTGCTGGGCCCTGATAATACGGCGTGGGGCACTCCGGGAAGAGAGTCCCTAACGACCTCCCCGGGTCGAAGAAAGGTTTCCCGCTCCAGCCCTTTGCACAACGTGATGACCAGCTTAAGAGCGTGAGATGACTGCCTCACCTTGTTCACAGCCCGACAAAGATTTCTCAATCCCTGGGAAGGGCAGGCCAAAACCGCCACATCCGCCTCCATCAGAACCGGTTTAATCTCAAAACCGATCTGCAAATTCTCCGGAAGTGCGAAACCCGGCAGATAATCGCGGTTTTCCCGCGTGGTGGAAATTTCCAAGGCCATCTCCATACGGCGTGGAACCAGGGTTACCGAATGTCCCTTTTTCAAAAGATGAAGCGCCATGGCAGTTCCCCAGGCGCCGGCACCGAGTAGGCAGAAATTCATTTATTAAAGGGAGACGAGCTTAGGAGGGAGAAATTGAAAATAAAAGAACCGAATTTTCTCTATTTTTTTGCGCATTGCTTGACCTTTTCCCCAAGCGCTGCTAGAAGGGGTGGAAATCCATTTATCCTTAAACTCTGCTCTATTGAAAAGGGTTCTATTCGAGTTATTTCAATTTATATTCTTCGGATTCAAGCGGAAAAAGACTTTCCGCATCGTACGCATGAAGGGACGCTCCGGCTCCAGATTGCGGAATCCGCAGTTTGTCATCTATTTGGAATCGACACGGTTTTTTTATAGGAACCTCGATCGGTACGAGCGAAAATTGCGAAGAAAGGCGTTGTGGAAACGGGGGTCACTCACCTTTGGTGCGCTATTATTCGGTTGGCTGATCCTGGAGAGCGCCCAAGCGTTTACGCTGTTCTAGTGTGGTGTCCCAGAAAAAATTCACCACAGAGAACTCAGAGGACACAGAGGGGCCCAAGCGCCAAAGGCTCTATCTTGATCTTGATGGTGATCGAAATGGAACCACAAAAAGGACAAAGGGCGTAAAAAATTTTCGTAACTACTCAGGACCTCATTGAGGATTCGTATCCGGCGTCTACCTGCGCCGAGTTGGTTGCGATGACTTTTGAATACCCACGGTCGGCGGGTATTTTTTCGGAACGCTGTTCTTAAGTCCTCAAAAAATGGGAGTTCTTACCTATTGAATGATAAAGATTCAAAAGCGGCGTTGCGAAGACGCAGTCCCCCTACCAATAAATTCAAGCGTGGTAGGGCAAGAGCATCCCTGCTCTGCCGTTCGTGGTTGTCAGCCAAAAAACCATCTGAGTAGTTACAAATTTTCTACAATTAACCGCAGATTTCGCGGATGAGCGCAGATAAAGCGCCTCCATCCAACACTCCTTCTTCCTTTATCTCCCCCCCCTCTGTGCTCTCTGTGGCCTCTGTGGTTTCCTCTTGGCGGTCTTGGCGAGCTTTGCAAGTCGGGTTAACGAGGAATAAACTGGTTTGCGGGTTTGCCCATGCGGCATTCTCGATTATCTTCAAACGGAACACTTTGAAATTGCTCTAATGCCCGTAAGCACACCCATCGCCGCCATAAAAACCGTCCTTATCGTAGAGGACGAAGAAGAAGACCGCAAAAATTTCCGCCTCTACATCGACAGGTTTTCCGATTGCGAAATTCGTTTTTTAGAAGAAGAAAGGGGAAGAGCCGGACTGGAAGCCTTTTCCCAAGACGAGGTGGACTGTATTCTCCTGGGTCTTCACCTTCCCGACATGAGCGGTCTGGAATTCCTTTCCCGTTTCAAGAAGAGATTTGGGGATTGCGTCTGCCCCATCGTGATGCTGACCGGAAAGGGAAGTGAGGAAGACGCGGTAATGGCTATGAACCAAGGTGCGCACGATTACCTTTCCAAATTGCGGTTGACTCCTGAACTCCTGCAAAGAGCCATTGAAAACGCGGCGGAGAAGGTACGGTTGGAAAAGCGCCTGGAACAACAGCACATCGACCTGGAGGTGAAAAACCATCAACTGCAGGTCATGAAAGACCACTTGGAAAGGTTGGTGGAGGAACGGACGCGCGATCTTCTCCTCACCAATGAGCGGCTCCTGGTGGAAATCGAGGAGCGCCGGAAAGCGGAGCACCAAGTTCGGGAAAACGCAAAATTCAACCGGATGATCGTGGACGCGGTTCCCCCGTTCATGGCCTATGTGGATCACCGGGATCGCTATCGATTTGCCAACCGCCAATACGAACGGGTTTTCAACTGCAAAGAGAGTGAAATCCTGGGGCGGAAAATTTCCGACCACCTGGGGGATGCTTTTCAAAAGGCCCGCCGCAAAGCCTTGCGGGGCAAACAACAGGAATTTGAGCACAGCCAAGCCAACGCCAACAGGACCTACGATACTTACCATATCGCGCTCACCCCCCACAAAAAAAAGAAGAAAAAGGGAGGTGAAGTCCTGGGTTATTTCATAGTGGGATCCGACGTTACCGAAAAACTGATCACCGAACAGAGTTTGATGGAAACCGAGGCCAAGTTTTCCGCCCTTTTCCGGGGTGCGGCCACGGGAATCGCCCTGTCCGATCTGAAGGGAGCCATCATTGACTGCAATACTGCCTTTCAACACATTCTCGGCCACCGAAAACCGGATATCCTGGGCCATGGCATCCAGGAATTTTATGCCGGACCGGTCGGAAAGAACGAGCGGAGGTTTTTGAGGGAACGGAAGCACGGCAAACGCAGGTCCTACCGCATTGATAAACGGCTGAAGGCAAAGGATGGGCACACCATTTGGGGTCGCCTGACCACGTCGATGATTCTCGGAGTCAACCAGGTTCCACAATTCGTGGTGCACATGCTGGAGGACATCACTCCCCAAAAGGAAAATGAGGCGTTTATCCAAAAATCCCTCGATGAAAAACAAGTGCTGCTCAAGGAGGTGCATCACCGGGTAAAGAACAACCTGCAGGTCATCCAAAGTCTCTTGCGCATGCAAGCCCGCGAGGTGAAAGGAAGCGCTCTCGAACCCTTATTGAGGGAGAGTCAGAACCGCATTCGCTCCATTGCCCTGATCCACGAACAACTCTACAAGCAGGACGACTTTGCTGAAATCGACTTCGCCGACTACCTGAACCAACTCCTCAGGCAACTCTTCCATACTTTTGACCTGAAAAATTTGAATGTAACCAGTTCTATTGATTTTCAGGATATCTACCTCAGCCTCACAAAAGCCATACCTTGCGCCCTGATAACCAACGAATTGGTCACCAACTCCTTGAAATACGCCTTCCAGGGAAAGAGCGAAGGAAAAATATCCATAAATGCCTACCGAAAAAATGGCTGGTTAACCTTGATTATCAAAGATAACGGAGCCGGGTTTCCCAAGGGCCTGGATATTGAAGCCAGCGAAACGTTGGGACTCAAAGTCGTCCGCACTCTCACCCGGCAACTCGGCGGAGAAATGGAAATCATCAGTAACAGGGGGGTGGAATTTCGACTCTCCTTCATGCCCTGACGGGCCAACCGGAATTGTGTTGCTTTCGTGCCCTAAAAAACACCGTATGGAAGCCATGCATAGGTAGGAATCCCAACCTTAAATTGTAGTGAAAAGACAAACTATCACAAAAGCGAAACTCCTGGTCATCGAAGATGAGGGTATCACCGCTGAGGACATCAAGGATTACCTGACTGGCCTGGGATACGACGTATTGGGCATCTGCAGCACCGGAGAAGGCGCCGTAGAAAAGGCCAGGATTCTGGAACCGGATCTCGTGCTGATGGATATCCGTCTGGCCGGGGTCGTCGACGGTATTCAAGCGGCGGATATAATTCGGGAGCACTACGAAATCCCTGTGGTATACCTCACCGCGTATTCCGATCCGCAGACATTGGAGCGAGCCAAGATCACCGACCCCTACGGCTACGTGCTAAAACCATTCAACCAGCGCGACCTGCAGATTGCGGTAGAAATCGCCCTGCATAAACACAAGATGCAGAGTCGCATACAGGAAAGCGAGCGCTGGTTGTCCACCACCGTATCCTCCGTGAACGAAGCCATCATAACGGTAGATGCACTGTACCGGGTGAAGACGATGAATCAGGCGGCAGAGCGCATCACCGGCTGGCTGGAAAAAGATGCCAAATCCCGTTTGTTTACCCAGGTCTACACCACCTGCCATGCCGCTACGGGGGAAGACCTCCCCACCCCCATCCACTTGGCGCTGGAAACGGGAAAGACGGTGGTTCGCAAAGGGGAAGCCCTCCTCATTGCCCGTGGGGGCGCCATCCATCCGGTGGACGAAACGGCCACCCTTATCGTGGACCCCATCAAGGGTGTGTTGGGCGCAGTTCTCGTTTTCAGAGATGCCTCCGAACGTATTGAAGCGGAAAACAATTATCGAGAAGATCTCATCCCGGCCGTTTTGGACTCCCTGTCCGCCTACCTGGTGGTGACCGACCGGGATGGCAAGATTATCCGCTTTAACCGGAAGGCTCAGAATCTGACCGGTTTGAGCGAACGAGATGCCCACAAGAAATTTTTCTGGGATTTATGCTCGGATTCCGAGGAGACCGATTTCGCTTCATCCTCTTTCAAGCACCTCAATTGCAACCGACTTGAGAGCACCTTCGACTGCAGGTGGAAGACGAAATTCGACCAGGCCTTGAAAATTCGATGGTGCAACTCCGTCATCCGCGACGATGACGAAGCCATCAGTTACATTATTTGCACCGGTGTAGGCCTGGAAAACTAGGCATGCGGCTTAACCGTAAAAGGCCTGCTTCGCCACAAGCGCAGCTCCGATAATCCCCGCCTTGTTCTTCAGGGAAGCCATCAGAATCCGAGTGTTGATATTCAGGTAGGGCACAAACCGATCCCCTTTTTTCGACGCCCCACCTCCTATGATAAAGCGGTCCGGCTGGAACAGGTCTTCCAAATGGCGCAAGTATAAGCCGAATCGGGGCGCCCAATCCTTCCACCCCAAGCGGTCTCTCTTGCGGGCCGCATCCGAGGCGTAACTTTCCGCTTCGCCCCACTTTTCGAGGATCAAATGCCCAAACTCGGTATTGGGTATCAATTTGCCATCCCTGATCAACCCGGAACCAATGCCGGTTCCCACCGTGAGGAATAATACGGTACCCGACTTGTGTTTCAACCCGCTGTAATTCAATTCGGCCAAGGCGGCGGCGTCCGCATCGTTAACCAGCGCAACCGGACATCCCGTGGCCTCGGTCAAAAATTCGCCCGCATCCAGGCCAATCCATGAACGGTCCACATTGGCCGCTGAAAAAATGACGTTTTTTTTGACCACCGCTGGAAACCCGACCCCAATCGCATTTTTCCAGGAACATTCACGGGAGATCCGGTCAATTATTTCGGAAACTGCTCGAGGGGTAGAAGGTTGAGGTGTGGGGTAACGAATGCGTTTAGTGATGAATTTGCCGCTTTGCAAATTCACCACCGCGCCTTTTATGCCTGAGCCCCCAACATCTATACCAAGCATCTCCATGTCTTTAAAAGTCAATATGGAGCAAGCATCTTGGGAAAAGCAATGGAAGAATGGGCGACTCCAAGGCAAGGAACTCCTTCCTGCTCCCCAAAAAACGGCTTCCGCTTAATGCTCGATGCTCGATGCCTGATGCTGGATACCGGATACTGGAGGTCCTTTTCCTGGGTTTCGTGCTCCCAGCAATCGCGGCGTAAAGCCGCTCCTACAGTTTATTTCTGTTCCGGCGAAGCCGGACCCCTTTGCGAACTTTGCGCTCTTTGCGAGATTCCTCTTTCAAGTCCTTTCGATCGCGATCACGATTATTCAGCCTTTAGCCTTTAGCCTTTAGCCTTTAGCCTTCTGCCTTCTGCCTTCTTCCTTTAAATCCATGGATCCAACTGAATTGCGGGATTACTTGTTATCCTTCAGAGGGGTTACCGAAGAACAGCCGTTTGGTCCCGAGGTGGTGGTTTACAAAGTAATGGGCAAAATTTTCGCCCTGACCACCTACACTATCCCCTTGAAGGTTAACTTGAAATGCGAACCTCGACTGGCCCTGCAATTGCGGGAAGAGTATGCCGCCGTCAAGCCGGGATATCACATGAACAAAAAGCATTGGAACACCGTCACGGTGGACGGAAGCATCCCCCAGGCACGATTCCAGGACATGGTGAAAGGTTCCTACGACCGCGTCGTAGAAGGCCTTCCGGCAAGGAAAGGCAAGGCATTGTCGGCCCAGGATCCAACGGCCACGGAGAAACCGGGAGATTGGCGGCGGGAGTTTTTGCGCGATATCTCACGGTAAATTTGGTTGAACCCGGCGCTCAATTTGTTGTTATTTCCAATTCCTTCGGGAGAATTCCGCGTTTTGTCGGCGTCTCCCACCGCAAAAAACGATCCGCCAATGATTCAGGCTCTGACATCGAAGGATGGCATTTTGTCCATTGTCGTACGGATGGGCGTTCAATACACCTCCTTTCAGTTGGACCCCAAAGCCCAGGATTGGGTGAACAACAGGGCAGGAAAAATGCACCTGTCGGCCCTTGACCTCATTACCCTGGTCCTGGGCGGCAAGGCCAGGGTATCGCCAACTTCCTCCACATCCCGGTTTTTGAAACGCATTGGGGACGACCGCAGGCAAATGCAGTTGCACCTGGATTTTACCCAGTCCTTTCTCTCCTGCGAGTATACCGGGCAAAAGCACAACCTCCGCTTGTGTCTGATCAATCGTAGCCAGGACTACGATATCAAGCTGCTTACAAAAAATGCATCCCAACATTACCCGGTCGAAGACAGCGTGCCGGTGGAAGAGCTGACCCTGGACCATTTGAAAAGCTTTGTGGACAGGGGACGCATCTCCCAGGACCAGGCGACCGTTCGCCGTCTCAAGTATTGGTTTGCCGGCAGGGTCGAGCTTTGGGGATTAGCCTACGGTTAGTGGCATATCCTGTAAATTAATTAACCACAGATAGAGGAGAGAAATGGCCTCTCGCAAAGAGCGCCAAGAACACAAAGATTCTTAGGTAAAAACATGGATGAACAGAATGCACGCGATTTGGATAATCCGTGTCTATCCGTGTTATCCGTGGTTTCTTTCCTCCCAGCATCCAAAATCGAGCATCTAGCATCAAGAATCCAGCATCTAGCATCCAGCATCTAGCATCCTATCCAAATCTCTGCGCTCCTTTTTGGTGGGTCGGCCCATTCCCCGTTCCCGTTGCAGGAGGGATTGGGCCGGGGGCTGCTTCTTCAATCGCCGGTACTCGTTGGGAGGGGTAGTATCTTTGTAGTATTCGACCGCCTTGGCGTACTTCACGCGACGGGGCAGAAGGGCTACCACTTCGATGGACCGTTTAAAACGCGGGTATTGTATTTCAATGGCGTCCCCGGGCTTCACTTGGTTAGCGGGTTTTACAACCTGCCCGTTCAATCGAACTTTCCCCGCTCGACAGGCCGAGCCGGATTTGGATCGCGTCCGGTAAGCGCGGATATGCCAAAGCCACTTGTCGATTCTCATGGACGCTGGTGTCATGTCATTTTACCGCAAAGATAATGCGTTACAACCCCTGTTCAGGCCCTCCTTACCTCTCGCCAAGATCGCCAAGGGACGCAAAGAATGGAGTAAGGGAGTAATGAAGTGATGGAATGAGGCAAATTTCAAGTTGTAGGAGCGGCTTTACGCCGCGATTGCTCAGATAAATTTTCGCGGGATCGCGGGATAAACCCGCTCCTACACTTCGCTCCCAGCACCTCAGCAAATCAGAAAAAAATCCTGTTCGCGAAGCGATCCTGTTCCGGTGAAGCCGGATCAAGCGACTGGAAGGAGCGTTGTCAAATAAATCCATTCCATCCGTGTAATCCGTAGTTCCTCTCTCCGCATTTACATCACTCCATCATTCCAAAACTCCATCATTCCAACACTCCATTACTCCCTTCCCTACTTTTGCGAGAGTCTATTTCCACCCTTTTTTCGATCACGATCACGATGGGCATACCCAATGGGCGACGCATGCGTCGCCCCTACTCCCTCTTCCTTTACCTTCCCCTCTCCTACCTTTTTGGGTCTTTTGTGCTTTTTGTGGTTCCTCTCTCCCAATTCCTAATTCCTAATTCCTAATTCCTAATTGGCGCCTCTGGCGCCTCCGTGTTCTCTGTGTCCTCTGAGGTTAATTTAAAGGACGCCCCACGCTAGATGAGCAGCTTCTCCCATACGGAATGGTCCAATCCGGGGACCGAGGGTAGCGCAATCGCCCTTAACGGTCGACCGACCAGATGAGACATGCTCTCCCCTTGGGCGGTTATGCCATTCTCCCACTTGGCAGATTCTATCCTTCCCCGGCATACCGCCAGCCGGAGGGTTCCACTCCCATTGACCCCATCCAGGGCTATGGTGAAGGGGGGACTGCGGCCGACGTTCCATTCCCAGAGACCCACATTGCTCTCCACAAAGCGTTCCGTGGAAATAGCCGCACCTTCCGGCAGAGTGGAAATTCTATCACATTGCAGGTAGCGGATCAGAAACTTCACCAAATCGTGTTGAAAGAGTTCGGAAGGTTTCGGCCTTGAAAGAAATTGGGAGACATTTGCCACAGGGCTTCGGCGCGAAGCAATTCCCTGGGCTTTCACTACGAAATCCTGCGCCTCCAGTGAACGTTTCAGCGCCGCCAAGTCGCCTCGGTAGAGCAGCGTTGCATGACACAAAAACCGTTGCCTCTTCAGACTTTGGGCAAAACCGGATACTTTAAGGCCCGCGATAACCACCGCGTTTCCTCCTCCCAACCGGGCATCCAATCCCAAACCCTGAAGGAATTTCAGCAGTGGTTCGCTCCATCGTCGGTAGAGGTTGCAACAGGTGGATCCTCTATTTCCGAAAAATGCGGTATTGATATTACCGAGATCGTGATAGACGGCGCCTCCCCCACTGATCCTCCGAAAAATGGAAATCCCTTCACGCTTGCAAAAGGGAATGTTCACCTCCCGGTATGGATTTTGATTTTTCCCAATCAATACCGAGGGGGAATTCCGGTAAACCAGGCACCCTTCCCCACCCCATTCCTCGAGAAAAAAATGCTCCAATCCCATGTTGACTCGGGGATCGGTCTCTGCGCTCACAAATAACTTCATCAAAAAGGGGTCAAACGCAAAATATTAAAGTCCTGGCGGCCTCTCATTCAGCTTATCATAGATGGAAAGCAAACTGACTTTAATATTTTGCGTTTGACCCCTTTTTGCCCTGGGAAAGATCCACACATACGAGTTCACGGTCGTTGCGGACAAAAATGTGTCTGTAAGCAAAGGCCGGATGCGTCCACACGATATTGCCGCTGCGCCGTGGAAGAAAGGTGGTGGGGTCAATGATATGGGTGGTGGATAGGCGCTCAAACCCCTGAGGAGTGAGGCGTCCGATAACGAGATCTCCCTTCTCGGTGAATATCCAGGTCAGGTCATCGTTCTGGACGAAAAAAGCCGTGGCCCAACGACCTTTTTCCAATAGAGTCTGGTCAGTCCACACCCGATCTCCCTGGCCCAGTTCCAGACAGCGAAATTCGCCGTGGCTGTCGATGCCATAAACATGATCGTCGATAATGACCGAGGTCATAATGATACTGTGCAGAGCGTCGGTGTTGGTCTCACTCGGCCCCCGCCGACTCCAGAGAAGTTCAACCCCCATATTTTCGTGGTCCAGACGATAGAGATAGGATCCATCGTAAATAGAGGTGAGGAAAATCCGCCCGGTGTCCACGTCCACAACGGCATCTGCTACGTTGATAACAGTCCTTGCCCTCGGGAATTTTTCCTTCCACACGGGTTGGCCTGATTTCAAATCGAGTGCGGCAAACCACTCCGCAGTCCAGACCAACAATAGCCTTTGCCCCCCTTGCTCAATGAATTTGGGCGCAGAATAGGATGCCCCTCCATCTAGGGACCGCCATTGTTCCTTCCCATTGTTTTTATCCAGCGCTAATATACAGGCGTTTGGACTGCCCCCCACTTGCAAATACACGTTGTCGTCGTCGACAAGGGGGGATGCAGTGACGCCCCACCAAGGCCGATTGGCGTTGTATTCCTCCATCAGGTCCTTGCTCCACAACACCTCCCCGGTTGCGGCGTCAAGGCAGTGAAAATGCCCCATGGCTCCGAGCGCGTAGGCCTTGCCATCGCTAACGGATACCGATGCCCTCGGGCCGAGCGGATAGGAAAGATCCAGGTATTCACAAGGGTAGACGTGCTTCCAAATTTCCCTTCCGCTGGACCGGTCCAGGCAATGGATCTGCTCGACCTGCTCGGGCTCATCCAGGCGACTGGTCACAAATACCCGGTCCCCGCTGACGGTCGGACCCGAATAACCCGCCCCGACAGGGGAGCTCCAGCGCGGTTGGAGTTCTGGAGCGTCAAACCTGGAAATGATGCCCGTTTCCCTCCATGTGCCATCGCGGTCCGGTCCGCGCCACTGTGGCCAGTCCGAGGCCGTGGCCAAAAACGAAGACCCGAAAACAGCTGAGAAGATTATTACCCTGAAGAGAAGGGCGGAAGAAGATGTATGAAACAGACGGTCGATTATATGCATGATGACTTTATTTAAGGAATGGTACGGGCGGCAGGATTCGAACCTGCGACCTACGGTTTAGAAAACCGCAGCTCTATCCCCTGAGCTACGCCCGCCCTAAAGAACCGCAAAATTAGGGAATTTCCATAGACCGTCAACGCAAGAGCATGAAGGGAAAAGGGTTTGCCCCAGCCGGTAAAGCCCAGTAGGTTTTTTGGCGGCATGCATAGAAAACAATTTTTCCTCAAATCCGTGCTTCTCAACCTGTCGGTGATCCTGGGGATAAGCTATGACTCCTTGGGAGAGCAAGACTCCGTTCAGGCCTTTGTTGGAGCCAGATTGATTCCCATCACCGGCGATCCCATCCAAAATGGAGTTCTGGTCGTCCAGGGGGACAAAATCCTCGAGGTGGGAAGCGCCGGGGAGGTCGATATCCCGGCCGAGGCCAAAGTGAACGACGTCTCGGGCAAGGTCATCATGCCGGGATTGGTTTGCACCCACAGCCACATTGGCGAGGTAAGCGGGGGAGACCGGTCCACACCCATCCAACCCGAGGTGCGCGCCCTCGATTCGATCAACATCAGAGAAACCCGGGTGGAAAAGGCCCGAGCCGGCGGCCTAACCACGGTGAACGTCATGTCGGGATCGGGACATCTCCTGAGCGGGCAAACCATCTACCTGAAATTGCGGGACGGAAACACCATCGAAGACCTGTTTATCTATACGGAGGAAGGGGATATCGCCGGTGGAATAAAAATGGCCAATGGAACGAATTCGCTCAAAGAACCTCCCTTTCCCGGCACCCGAGCCAAATCGGCCGCACTGGTCAGGCAGCAGTATATCAAGGCCCAGGAATACAGGGACAAAATCCGGATTGCGGCTGAGAATCCGGACAAGGATCCACCCGATCGGGACCTGGGATTGGAAGCTTTGGTGGAGGCTCTCGAAGGCAAGCGAATGGTACACCACCATACCCACCGGCACGACGACATTATCACCGTGCTCCGCTTGAAAGAGGAATTCGGTTTTCGGGTAGTACTTCATCACGTGAGCGAAGCCTGGAAGGTGGCCGAAGAAATCGCCAAGGCGGATGTTGCCTGCTCCCTCATAATGTTGGACAGTCCGGGAGGCAAACTGGAGGCCCGAGACATCGATTGGAAGAACGGCGTCGAATTGGAACGCTTGGGGGTGGTAACCGGTTTTCACACCGACGACAGCATCACTGATTCACGTTGGTTTTTGCGATCGGCAGGTTTTGCCGTGCGCGCCGGGATGTCTGAGGATGCGGCACTATATGGAATGACCATGGCCGGTGCCATCATGCTGGATATGGAAGACCGAATAGGATCGCTCACCGCAGGCAAGGATGCCGATTTCATTATCCTGTCGGGCCCTCCCCTCAGCGTTTATACCCGCGTGGAGGAAACCTGGGTGGAAGGCCGAAAAGTCTTCGATCTCAACGATCCCGACGATCGATTATGGGCCCACGGAGGATTGGGAGCCGGTTCCCCGAGAGCCCTGCGCCTATGCTGCTATGAAGACCTCGATTAACCCAAAGAGCTGACCATTCCTCATTCCTCTCTCACCAATTCCATCACTCCAACACTCCATCATTCCAACACTCCATAACCCTCCATCGATCACGATCAAGATCAAGATGATGTATCCAACACTCCATCATTCCTAATTCCTCATTCCTCATTGGCGCGCCTCCACATCCATGAATCAAAATGCTTTCACAGTTCTGTTATCCGTTTTGTTTTCGCTCGCCGCATCGGCCCTGTCGGCACAGTTGGCCGTAAAAGGAGACACGGTCCACACCATGGCAGGGCAAGCCATTCCGGACGGGGTCATTCTTATCCGGGATGCAAAAATCCTGGAGGTCGGATCCTCAGATGCGGTGGCTATCCCGGATGGCTGGCTTACCCTATCCGCCGCTGTTGTTACCCCGGGATTGATTGACGCCCACACCGTGGTGGGACTTTCCGGCATATTGAATCAAAAACACGATCAGGAACAACTCGAGTTATCCTCCGCCATTCAGCCCGACCTCCGCGCTTTCGATGCTTACAATGCCCGGGATGAACTGGTCGAATGGGTGAGAAATTTCGGCGTGACGACCATCCATACCGGACACGCCCCCGGGACCTTGATTTCCGGCCAGACCATGATACTGAAAACGGACAAGGAAAATATCAGTGACGGTATTCTTCGACCCTATGCCATGCTGGCCGGGTCCATGGGACGATCCGGATTTAGCCGCAACGAAAAAAAGTCCCCCGGCACCCGGGCCAAGTCAATGGCCATGCTCAGGACACAACTGATCAAAACCCGTGAATACCTCGGAAAACTGGAAAAGGCCGAAGGTGACAAGAAACCTCCCCGGGACCTCAAACTGGAAGCCTTGGGGGAGGTTCTGCAAGGCCGCGTGCCCTTGTTGCTGACAGCCCACCGCCACCAGGATATCGTCAGCGCCATTCGATTGGCCAACGAGTTCTCTTTTCCACTCATTCTGGACGGGGCCAGCGAGGCCCATCTCGTATTGGAAGAGATCGTGGAAGCCGGGGTGCCGGTCATTGTTCACCCAACCATGGTCCGCGCCCAGGGTGAACTGGAGAACGCCAGCCTGGAAATGGCAGCGATCCTGGAACGGGAAGGAATCCTCTTCGCCATGCAGAGCGGATACGAAACCTACGTCCCCAAGACGCGGGTCGTCCTATTCGAGGCAGCCATGGCCCTGGCTTATGGCTTGTCCTTCGAAGCTGCTTTGCGCTCCATTACCATTAACGCTGCAAGGCTCCTCGGGATGGATGACAGGATCGGCTCTATCGAAGTCGGCAAGGACGCCGATCTGGCCCTGTTCGATGGGGACCCATTCGAATACACCACCCATTGCACCGCTGTGATCATAGATGGGGCGGTAGTAAAGGAAGAGCCCCATTGATACAAAATGAAATAACCACAGAGGACTCAGAGGAAAGGAGAGAAATAGCCTCTCGCTAAGAGCGCAGAGGCAAGGATAAGAAAAAAACCACAGAGGACACCGAGTGCACAGAGGGGGAAGCGCGCCGAGGGCGCGCCAATTAGGAATTGGGGAGAATGGAATGGTGGATATGAGGCGCCGGGGGGAGAATGAAAAATGAGGAATTTTGTGTTTTTTGCGCTCTTTTGTGGCTCAACCTTCCTCCTCATCCTGTTCGCGAAGCGATCCTGTTCCGGCGAAGCCGGATCAAGCGACTGGAAGGAGCATTGTTAAAAAAATCTCTTTCATCCGTGTAATCCGTAGTTCCTCTCTCCCCCATTCCATTATTCCAACGCTCCATCATTCCTAATTCCTAATTGGCGCCCTTGGGTTAAGTCCTTGTTAAGCGGCGCGCAACCCATTAGGAATTAGCGCTTGATGCACCATTATTCCAGTTCAGCACGTCCCGTCTTCCATCTCATTTTGGTTTCGATTCTGAGCTTGCTGCCCATGGCCAACCTCAATTCACGTGACCTCATACGGAGTTTGGAAGAGGTCCTGGGCCCCCCGCCTGGGCCAGAGGAAAAATCGACCCTCAAAAAACCGGAGGTCTTTTATTCTCTAGGCCTGGGAAAACAAGATCCAAGACTGAGGAATTTAAGGCGGATGCTACAACGTGGGTCTGCCCCTCAGGACGATGATGATTTTAACCCCGAAGAAGGGTCCCAAGATTATCTGAATATCCAACCATTGAATATGAGCGAGAATAAGTCGCTCATAACCAAGGTCGATCCGGAGGTGCTCCTCTGGGTCGAGGCAAGAATTAAAACACCATCGGGCGCACGGCTGCCGTTCATTTATTGCTATGCTAACGCCGAAGGGCCCTTTCCCGTTGCTCTCGTCATAGATCCGGAAATCGCTATGCAATTTGAGGTCGGGGAGGAGGAATACTCCCAAACAATACGTGGGATTCCCGCACAAATGGAATTGCCCTATGATGAACCTTTTCGAGGCCGCTATATCACCCACAACCCAATCGGCAATCAACTTATGGCGCATGGAGTCGCTGTGGTTATCCCCATTCTCAATACCCTGGAGAATCTAAACAGTATTCCTATTGAGGACTGGCAGGCCGTGTTGGATTATATTCTGTCCATCAGAGATATGGATGCCGAGAGTGTGTTTTTGGTTTCAACCAGGGAATATGCCGATACGGCTTTCCGACTGGCCGGCCAGTTGGATTTGGAGGGCTTCCTGGTGGAGGAACCGGAGAGCGGCATCTTTGGCGCTTCATTGCCGGCCACTGCCCAAGACGCGGTTGCTATGACTGAGTTGATAAAAAAATACCAATCCGTGACTGCATCCATAGATTGTCCCATCCTGATTATGAGGCAAAAGCAGAATCCCATCCTTGGAATCAATGAATCGGCCTTGCTTAATCCATTGATGAAAAGCGGCAAAGAACTCTACCTGAGCATCACCGATAGACCCCTCCGCACCCTGGAACCCGTCACTGCTGTAAACGAAGGGGAAACGCCCGTTCCCAACCTGCCTCAACAGTATGCTTACGATGTCGAAGCCATGCAAAAACTGGTAAATCGACTCCTTCATTTTGTCCAACATAACGGCGCCTCCCCCCTGCGCCTGCTCCCCCAACGAAGAACAAACCCACGGACAGCCAACCGGTCCCAAAACGCCCGGAACGAACTGGAACGCATTGAAGGGAGAATGACCGGATACACACAAGACCCGGAAGGCTCTAACCTGAACGGTGACGAATCAGGAGACACCTCATATCGCGATTTCGATTCCGATTTCCAAGGCGTTGAAGAATAATTTCCGCATACGGTCTATCAGGGAATCAAACGGCCCGATTCCTGGATGGATCGGATAATATCGAGGATCTCATCATTGCGTTCCAGGGAATAGGCGGCGCGGAGTTTTTCCAGGGCTTCCTGGGTTTGGCCCAACCCCAGGAGCAATCGGGCATGGCTGTAATAGGCGTCGTAGGCTATCTCCGGGTTCAACTCAGCGAGTTCCAAATGCAGGACCGCCTGGTCCCATTTGCCACTTCTCAGATAAACCTCGCCCAGGGAAAGCAAGGCCCGGGGATGAGCCGGGTCGACCTCGAGAACGCGAGCCAGGGTTGATTCCGCCTGACTCAATTGATCCTTCTCCAAAAAGATCATTCCTTCCACCAGATCGAGATCCATCGCATTCAGCCTGAATTGTTCCTTCCGGCTTTTCTCCTTGGCTTTGGAAACCAGGATCCCCGCTTCCTCGGGGTAGCCATGGGCAAGCAATCCCTGGCAAACCAGGAGAATATCATCCAACTGATCCTCCTCACTGAGCAGGTCCAGAAGTTGAATGAACTCGCGGAAAGCGGATTCAATATTCTCGTGCGTGAAATAAAGATTACCGAGGAGGCGTCTGCTCTCATAGGATGCGCCTCCCAATCGATGCATGACTTCCAAATGAGCCGCGGCCTCTTCCGTTCGGTCGATCCTGAGCAACAGGTTGGCCACATTTTTCCAATTTTCCGCCCGGTCCGGGTCGAACAACAGCACTTCCTCGGCCACTCCCAGAGCATCTTCGTTCCGGCCAAGGTTGATGAGACACTGCAGAATGCCAAATCGCCAGGTGTTATTTCTCGGATTAAACAGCATGGCTGATTCGTATGCCGCCAAAGCGCTCAAATAGAGTTCCTTTTCCAGGTATAGGAACCCGATCAATCCGTGGATCTGCGAATCGTTGCTGCCCAACTCGATAGCCTTGAGTAAAACCGGGAGTGCATTCTCCTTCTCGTCATTTGACATGAACGAGTAGCCGAGATTCTCATAGGCTCGCAGGAAGTCGGGGTGTTTGTGAATGGCCGCGATGTATTGCTCGATGGCCCTGGTATGATCCTTTTTTTCAAAATAAAAATTGCCCAACAAAAAATTGAGGGTAGCGCTGACCTCAAACCCTTGTTCCCTGATATCGGACATACCATTTATCAGATATGCAATGGCCTCGTCCGTATTGTCGAGATAAGCAAGCACCCCCTCGTAGACGTTGAAATTATTAACGTCCAATTCCGGTTCCAGGTAGGAATTGATACCGTAGGAACCCATGAATCGTTTTTCAAAATCCTCCTCCTTCCAATTGAACAGACCTTCCGGCAACGCGAAGGGCAAGGCGTCGTCCCGGCCAAGGCCCGGTCCGGCAACCAAGCCCCACATTAGGGAAGTCAGAATAATTATTCTCACCTTCGGGCCCCTCTCGTTTGATCCGGCAGGTTCATTATCATGTTATCCCTGGTGGGTCCGGCCCGAAAATATATCCTGCTCTTGATTATGGTCCGGGTTGGTTTTCCATGCCGGAGCGGCCGGCTGTAAATGGCGGTCTCGACGGATTCGATGACGGGCTCCACCAATTCCGGGTAATCGGCATTCACGACCTGGCGAACCGTGGCAATACCCTGCTCGCTGATCTCCAGAATCAAAAGGACCTTTCCCATCATGATACCCTGTTCTTTCAGCTCCTCAGGGTATAGATTCGGGGGCATGAAAAGGGGCCTGGGGATCGAATCGGTGCCCTGCAAGCGAACCGAACCGAAAGGGCCGTAGAGGTCGCGCTGAGACATCAGGTACTCCAGGGTATCCCGCTGCTCCAGAACCTGGTTTATATTCACCTGCAAGTCCAACGGCATCGGTTCAACCGCCAAGGTGGGAATCCGGCGTGGCTGGGAGGGAAGCATATTCATCGAGGAAATCTGGCTGGCGGGATGGGAAGCGACTTTCCCGCTATCTTCCTCCGGAGTGGGAATTTCCACGCTATGAATTTCCAGACTCTCAACCTCCCGGTTGGGAGCCTTTGGGAGATGGACGAAGGATAGCAGGTAGAGTAAACCGAACAGAACAAGCATGGCGCCGATTCCGGACAAGCCGGTGAGGGCAAATTGTTTTCCCGCTATCGACCCATTCACGCCTGGTCCTGGGTTGCCACGTTTACGGTTTTAATGCCGGCACGCTTCACTTCGTCGATAACCGACACCAGAAATTGAGTCGGCACCCGGCCGTCCGCCTGAATTATCACCGGCTGATCCTCAGTCGGACTCAATCGTTGAAGCGTTGGTAAAATCCCCTGCAAACCGATTTCGGAACCTCCAAAATAGACTTTCCGGTCCGCGCTGATGGCCACGTAGATACTCTCCCGTTCAAGGGTAACGGCCTGACTTGACTTTGGCCGTTCCACTTCAATTCCGGTTTCCTGCACGAAAACCGAGGTTACGATAAAGAAGAGCAGCAGTATGAATACAATATCGATGAGCGGAGAAATATTTATATTTGCTCCATCCTCTTGTTGAAGATCCGATTCCCAGGCCCTCTTCATGCGTCATCCTCCGCTTGGGGAAATCCGATAATGGCGGCCTGGTTCCTGTACTCCCGCAGCAAATTCCTTTGGTGAGCCTGCCCGTATACCATGATTCCGGCAAGTCCGATGACTCCAATGGATAAACCCAATTGGGTAGTAACCAGGGCCTCGGATATACCTACCGCCACCAAATCCTCGGTCAGCGATATTCCACTACTCGACAATCCTCGAAAAGTTTTCAACATCCCGGCAATTGTTCCCAATAGCCCCAGAAGTGGCGCTACACTCGTCAACACCTTGAGAATGCGCAAACGCTGGTCGAAGGCGGCTCTCTCGGAAGTTTCCCCTTCCCAAGAAAACCATTGATTCATCAAAGCGCTGAAGAGGGAGGTGAATAATACAAAAGCCAGAACCATTAGCGGAACCATCATCCAACCGCCTTTCGCCAGATAAGTTCCGATATTTTGAAGCGCCTGAACCATTTCAAGGGGAAGGACGGGGGACGATTTGCTCCAGCAAACCCGCCGCCTGAATAAGGATTTTTTTTGTTCGGCGTTGCAGGTAGGCATGCAAAACCAAGGCCGGAATTGCTACCACCAAGCCAAATTTTGTAGTGATGAGGGCCTCGGAAATACCACCGGAAAGCAACCTGGCATCCCCCGTTCCGAAAAGACTGATCAACTCAAAGGTTTTAATCATTCCCGTCACCGTTCCCAATAGGCCCAACAAGGGCGATACCGCTGCCGTCAACGCGATAACCGGCAACCATCGATTGAGAAGGAATCGAAATTCCTGGTAGGCAACGTCCAGCTCCGCCCCTCCAACTTTATGGGCCCGGCCCATGGCGGCGACCATCTTTTCCAACAGGGACTTGGAATAACCGCCGTATTGCTTGTTCCATTCAGCCGGTGGTCTTTTTTGCAGCCGTTCGAATTCGCTCAAGGAGGGAATCGACACCCCTCTGATTCGAATCCATTTCAGGATGCTTGCCAAAAAGGCAATGGTCCCGAAAAAACCAATCGGGACCATCCAAATTCCGCCTAGTTTGAGTTGTTCGGTAAACGTTACCCGATCATCCGATATGAGGGTGGCCTGACCAAGGGTTGGATCCACCCGTATAACCGACTCCCTTTCATCGAACAGGTTTGCCACCGAGGTCTTATGATCGGCATCCAAGGTTTGTACTTCAGCAATAAGGGACGAAGATCCAAATAACAAATTCCCGGCTGCAATTCCATTATGCGATTTGAAAAAAACAATGGGGCCGAAAGCCAGCGCCCTACCCTGCTCCACCGCACCCGATTCGGAAATGCCTTCCGTTTCAAAACTGCTGCCTCCCAACAGGGACTCCAATCGATCCAGTGATTGTTCCAGAAAGCCAAATTGGACCTCCGCACGATCCAGTAAATCTCCCCCTTCCGCGAAATGGGCCGCATCGAGTCCCAATAAGGTATCCGCAAAGTTGTTGCGCTCACCGGGCCCCAGGCCCGATTCGAATTCCTGTCGAAAACCTTTCACCTGGTTGTCGACCTGGTATGCCAAATCGGCGGATTCCAGGCTCTCACTCCTGAGCCCCTGCAATTCGAATTCGATGGTTTCCTCTCTTCTTTCGAGTAACCGCAAGGCCTCCTGTTGGGCCTGCAAGGTTTCTTTCAGGTTCCGGAGGTCCCTGACCAAAGGCAGCTTTTCTTCCACAATCTCGTCGCGGCCGCGCTCGAGTTCCTCCCGCGCCGATTGCAACTCCTGGCGGCTCCAGGAAAGCGCATCCTCCAAGGTTTGCCCCTCCGTAAGAAAGGGAGAAAGGATTATACAGCCGATTATACTTATGACCCGGTTCATGGGGAATTCACCATATCGAGGGTAAAGGGCAACCCCACGAAACGAGGCTGATCCCGCTTCGATAAAACCGCCTCGAGATCCATCAAATCTCCCAACAATTCGGTCTCTTCAATCCAGGACCATTGCCCATCCTTCCAAATAATCCGCCCGGCCTGCCCGGCTTCCCCGGAGAAATAGTATCCACCGGAAAGCCCCAGGTAAATGACACTGAATTTACCGTTCCGGCCATCCTTGCGCAGGTGGATTTCAGTGACCAGATGGACTTCCTTATCGTATGTATTGGCCTCCTCTATGACTTCGAGGCAAATCCCAAACGCCCTCTTCAAACCCGATAGATCCCTTGTCAGGTCAATGGATTCCAGGTCCCGGACTTTGGGGAGCAGGTCCGCCTTCAAACCGGGGTGAAATTGAGTCACCAGTCCGCCGAGCCTCTGCTGCAAGACAACCAGCTTCTCTTGCCAGAAACCGATCAGGCCCCGATACGCTTCCAAATCCTCCTTTAATCGGGTTCTTTCCGACAGGAGTGACTCCAACAAGGGCCCGCTCTCCTCCAACTGCGCCTCGATTTGCCCCAAGGACTGCCGGTCCAGGCGAAGCTGACTTTCCATCAGCTCTTTCTGCTCGCGCCAAGCACGCAGCTCGACCGAAAGCATCCGCCGCAACTCCACGACTTCCCGTACATTTTCCCTGGTTTCAGTTACATCCTCCACCGTTTGGCCCCACAAATGCGTAACGCTCAAAACAAAACTCAGGACGAGGAAAAGTGCCCTGATCCGAAAGGAAAAATGAAGCATGCGGGTACCCTTAGCATGCTTGTCTCAATAAGGTCCAATATTTTGAACCTGGCACCAGGCAATCGCGGGATAAACCCGCTCCTACAAACCTCCAACTGGTATAACCGTAGGAGCGGCTTTACGCCGCGATCCCACGAAACAGTCCCGCAGCAATCGCGGCGTAAAGCCGCTACAATTTATTATGCCTTTCCATTCCTAATTGCGCCTTCATCAAAGCGGTCATCACAAACTCAGCGACAATGGGGACAATAACTTTACCTGGGGGAAATACGTTTTATACCGGCCAATATCTGCGGTGGCGATTTGCCAACCCAACAACTGGGCATGAGAACCAATGAAGAAATCTGGCAGCGGAATCCGGGCTGCGGCTTTTCGGCCCTCGCCTTCCCTGCGAAGAAGATAGTTCCGAAAGGCTGCAGCACATATGGGTGCGGCAGCAGTTGGTAAATCAAGGCGCTGCACTCCCCAGGAACGAACCCGCTCCATAACCGAATTTGGATCGGCGTCTCCAACACAGAATTCAGCCAGAATGACGGTATTGACAAAGGCATCCGATCTCGCTGCAGCCTTGGCAAGGGTGCGCCTCGACCAATCATGAAACTGTGATTCTGGTGAGAAGGCGTAAATCAGAACGTTGGTATCAAACAAAATCACAACTGGCGGGTCAATTTCCGGAGTTTCTCCCAGGATGTCGCTGGCGTGAGCGGCGCCGATTCCATGGCTCTCTCCACCTCCGATACCGTCTTAGGCATTTTCTTAGAGGGAAGTGCAACCATCCGAGCCAGGGAGTAGTGTCCGGGCTCTTCCTCTACGACCTCATAAACTTCTCCAGGCTGACTCCCGGGAAGGGTGATCCGTCTTTTGGCATCCGTTCGCACAATCTTCATGGTGGGATTATCCCACCCTATCGTGCACTGTCAAGCATCCTGGTCTCCAAATCCTGGACAGCAAAAAGAGTTTACAGAAATCCTCAAGTCGTGGGAAAAAGTTTTAGGAGCGGCTTTTCGCCGCGATCCTAAGAAACAGTCTCGGAAGCAATCGCGGCGTCGGGGTCATGCCTTGCATTTTTGACGTAGCTTGAGGAGTCAACCGATTCAAGGCTTGACCCCTTCCTCCATAAGCTTTCCTACATCCGCCATAGGGTCAGTCCTGGATTTTCAACATGAGGACATGTCAAAAATCAGATTCCGCTGAAAAACCCCCCTCATGATTGGGGTCTTTGAGCGCGGAGTTCGGTAAGAGGTTGAGGGGGCTCACAGCGGATCAGATGCAACTCCCCTCTATCGAGCAACTCCCATTGGACTTGCTCGCCTTTGTGCATGCCCAGGGCGGCGGCTAAGGGAACGGGAATATGGACATACAAGCGCTCCTTCTGCCCTTTGGATCGAATCGCTTGCAGTTTCATTGGATAATTTGCTTGCCTCTTCATTTGATAGCTTTTAAGCTAGTTACAGACCGTTTTATTGTCAATTTATCCTTACCTTAACCATGAGTCTGCCAAAAGCTAAGGTCCAAAGCAGTTTTTTTGATGTGTCGGTGTTAATGAAGGATTTCTTCGATCCATCCAACCGTTATCGGCTCTTTCGCGAGAAGATTTTGCCCGTCCTGCGGGCCAAGCGCGAGCAACTGTGCGCGTTGTATTGTGAGGATAATGGGCGCCCTGCGCTCGAGCCGGTGCTGATGTTGGGGGTGAGCCTTTTGCAATTCATCGAAAAGTTGCCGGACCGAAAAGCCTTGGAGCAAGTAGCTATGCATCTGGGCTGGAAGTATGCTTTGGAGTTGGAGGTTGATGAAAAGGGGTTCCATCCCACCACCCTGGTGAAGTTCCGCCAGCGCTTGATTGATGGGGGGATGCAGAGGGTTGGATTTGATGTTATCCTCGATGCCTTGGTGGCGGAGGGGCTGGTGCGCAAGGGTGGCCGACAACGGCTCGACTCCACCCATGTTTTCGGATGCGTGGCCAAGATGAGCTATCTGGAATGTATGCGCGAAACCCTTCGCCTTTTCATCGAGCAGGTAGGCCATTGGGCATTAGCCGAGTCGTTGGACAATTACCGGCAGTATCGCGAGCGATACTGCGAAAGTGAGTTGCCCTGGCACCGATTGAACAAACAGAAGTTGGCCAGCCAAGCCGAGAGGACCGGCCGCGATGCCCTAGTCGTGCTGGAATGGCTGGGCCGACAACCGGCCAAGATCCGCCATCATGCCAAAGCGCTGTTGTTAAAGCGGGTTTTTGAGGAGCAGTATGAGGTGTGCGAGGGAAAGCCCACGGTGCGCAAGCGCAAGAAAAGCGGCGCGGTACGGAACCCCCATGATGCGGAGGCGCAATGGAGTACGAAGGGCTCGGCTAAAACCAAAGCCTGGGTCGGCTTCAAGGCTCAAGTGGCCGAGAGCGTGCCGGATAGTGATAAGCCCAAGAAAAAGGGAGAACCTACCGAGCAATTTTTGCTGGAGGTCACCACCACTGAAGCCATTACGAGTGATTTTGAGGGCATGCACCGGGTGCTGGAAGCCCAGGCGCAGCACCATGATAATGTTCCTTGTGAACTCTACGTTGATGCTGGTTACGTCAGCGATGACACCCTGGCCGAGGCCGAGCAACAAGACCGTAAACTGATGGGACCGGCGCGCCCTCCGGGCAATGCGAGCAAAACCATCTTCGATGCCACCAAGTTTGATGTCGATGTCGATGTCGCTAATCGCCGGGCCATCTGCCCAGCGGGTCATACCAGCACTCAATGTAGTTTGATCAATGACAGTTACCAGGGCAAAGCTTATCTGCGCTTCGAATGGGGCAGCTTATGCGATACCTGTTCGTTGCAAAAGCAATGTACCGAGCGAAAAGACGGTCGGCGGCATTTGAGCGTGGGCCCGCATCACGATCTGCTTCAGCAACGCCGCCGGGAGATGAAAACGGAGGCCTTCAAGCTCAAGATGCATCGGCGCGCTGCTATTGAGGGCAGCATCAGTGAGTTGACCCGACAGGGGGCTCGCCGCACCCGCTACCGAGGGTTGGCCAAGACCGCCTTGGCCAATTATCTGCAGGGTGCAGCGGTTAACATCAACCGTTGGCTCCGGCTTGTGCAGTGGCAGTGCCGAGAACCGATAAAAGCGGCCTAGAGGGCGCTTTGCGGACTTCTGAAGGTCCTGTTGGGATGGTAGAGTGGCTTAAAAGCGGCAGAATTGCCATGCTGGGCCCTTGTCTGGAAAAAATGGCCCGAGCCACCGGCATGGGCCGAAGGAAATTGGCCGCCGTCATGCAATCTAACTGCCATCAAAATAAGGGGGTTTATCAGCGGAATCAAATCAAGGAACTGACCCCATTACGGTTGCCAGTTTTGGAGAAAAAGGGTCAGGCATCACTTTTTCACGGCATGACCCCGACGGTATTCCGCTTTCAGTTAATCCTGAATTTCAAAGTCGGCCCGACCGGAAGCCGGAAACGGGAATAGTCTTCTGACATATCGGAAAACGCCGGAATCGCTCCTCGCCCCTTCAGGTCGTCATTCCTCACCAAAATCCCGCGGACGATTTCAACCGACTGGGAAAACAACGGCGACAAGCCATCAAAACTCCCCGGATCATGAAATTGGTCTCCATCCTGGGCGCGAGTGGACATCGTCAACAGGTAGGTGGTCCCCTTTTGCAATTTGACCGGTTCGGGTAATGGCACGTAGCGGAATTCACTTTCCAATTGACCGGGCGATTTGGAGGTTACCTGAACCTTTCCCATCACACGGTCCGATCTGCCGTCATCCAGTTCATACAGTGTAATCAAGTGGGAGGCGTCGATGCCTCGACCCTTTTCTCCGGTCAGGCTGGGGCGATCACAGCCAAATTCTGTCGGAACGTCGCGCGGAGGACGGACCGGCGCGTCCTTGTCATGATCGTCCCACATCCCAAGGTGCGTTGCCATACGGGATGTTGTCATCCGGAATTCGTACCCAACCGCACCATTAATATCGTTGCGCAGGTTATTCCAGCCGTCATCGACAATCAGCCCGCCACTTTCCGGAATGGCCATGGCTCGGGCATGACCTCGGTTGTGGATTCGCAGCAATCGCCGGCCCATTTCCACGGCGGTTGCCCCAGGGCGGCCTTCGAGAAAATCTCCCTCCTCGTAGGGATTTGCTTGGAGATCGTAAAACATCAGATACTCGAGCCCTCCGAGGCTGCCGTTTTTCATGGATGGCTTGGCGAGTCCTCCGTTAACCAGCAGCTTGAACGATCCCTCGCGAATCGCCAACACATCATTCAGGTAGGGCGACCCCAGGTTGCAGAAGAAGACCCGCGGTCGGGTGTCCTCCCCCTGAGCCCAACCCGTCCAATAATGAATTGAAGGGTGACTGTCTCGCGCTTCGTTCGTTTCCAATTCATGTCCGACGAGTTGGGCCAACGTCGCATACAGGTCCGTGTGGGCGAAGACATTTCGGTTCATTCCGCCTTCAAAGACTTCCTGCCAATAAACGAGGAAAGGAACCCGGTGTCCGCCTTCCCAGATTTTGGCCTTTTTTCCACGCATTCCACCGCTTTCCTGCACACGGGCTTTTTCGGGTATGCCTGTTAGGTTGGGTCCGTTGTCGCTCGTGAAAATGATCAGCGTGTTTTCGATCATTTTATGTCCGGGCCAGCGGGGATCGTCCGTCTTCTTCAGCTTTTCCAGGATCTTCCCGAAAATGACATCGTTCTCCAGCGCCATGTCCTCGCGAGGACCTGCCGGCGTTCCATCTGTGTAGCGGCTTTGTCCTTTGATTCTGACTCCTGTGACTTCATCCGGCACGGCAAATAATCCATCGGGATTGCGCTGGTTGTGGTTGGCATTGGGCGCAAAGTAGAGAAAAAAGGGACCATTCGGGATGGCTGCACGTCGATTGAGGTAGGCCTCGATTTCCTTGAGGTAAAGCGAGCCCAGGTTCCGCAGATCCCAATCGGGAGACGCCAGTATTTTCCCTTCCCGGCGCCCCATTCCAATGAACCGCATTTTACCCTTATCCGTAAAAGAATAGCCCTCATTCACGATCATCACGCGCGGTTCGTTATCGAGCGGGTCCTCCGTATTGCCGGGCACACCATAATATTCATCGAAACCGTGGTGGGTAGGACCATCCAGGATAGGTTTACCGAAATCGACATCGTGATAATAAAAACTGGAGGCCGGCTTTCCCTCGCCATTGTCAAAGGATATACCCACATGGTACTTACCGACACCCTTGGTATGGTAACCGTTTGCCCGGAGCATGCCGGGAAGCGTCGGCAGATCCCGATGGATCATGGGCATATTGGGGCCGTGTGGCAACCAGCCCTGATGTTTGAGATAGGCGCGATGAGCGAAACGCCCGGTCAACAGCGAATAGCGCGTCGAACTGCACATCGAGGCGGGCGCATGGGCATCCGTAAAGACCATGGCCCGCTCCGAAAACTTCTCCAGGTTTGGCGTGCGCAAAGTCTTTTCAATCGGTTCCGCCGACTTCATGAGACGCATCCCAAGATAGGCGCTCGTATCCCCGATTCCCATATCATCTGCCATCATCAGCAGGATATTCGGCTTCGCCGGTCGCTCGGCTCCCATCATACCGGGAGCGAGAAACCAACATCCCAACAGGACGAAGCCAAAGCATCGCCCTGGCCGCATTACAAGATTGGTTTTAGCCCTCTCTTCAATAGGATTATTGAACGGCATTCGGTGTCCTCGATTTCAATCGTCAGGCGGCCGCGGGGGGGCCTTAGGGGGATGATTACGCCCCGGTTCACCCCGCACTTCGGGAAACGGCAGGACATTGGATTGCACGGCCCACGCATTCCACCGGTCCCTAAGGTTTTTGGCCACCTCGGGATACTTTTCAATAAGATTGGCGGACTCACTGCGGTCTGAGGACATATCGTACAGCTCCCAGCCAGTCGCATTGCGGTCGTTCAGTGTAACCAGCTTCCAATCGCCGTGACGAACGGCCGAATGGTCCATGTGCTGCCAGAACAAAGTACGCTCCGGGACGGCGGTTCCGGAACCACGCCAATAGGGAACCATGCTGATCCCCGGTGAGGGGGTAATGTCACGGTATTTAAATTCGGAAGGATATGCCGTTCCCGCTAATTCACAAAGGCTCGGCATGATATCGATCAGATGGAAGCTCTGGTCCCTGACAATACGCCCACCCTGGTTGATTCCCTTCGGCCAATGGGCAATGAACGGTGAGGCGATACCTCCTTCATGCACATATTGCTTGTATTTCCGCAAGGGCGTATTGGAATAATTGGCCCAGCACTGTCCCTGGGAAATGCTCCATCCCCCTTTTTTACGCCATTGTTCGAAATTGCTGCTTTTGTGCTGATGCCAGTTCATGCCGAAAAGGCCCAGTTCGCCGGAGGATCCATTATCTGAGAAGAACAGGATCAGCGTATTTTCGAGGGCTCCATTTTCCTCTAACCATGTAACGATTCGGCCGATGTTTTCGTCCATGCGGTCGATCTGGGCTGCGTAAATCGCCCGCCTAAAGTCCAGTTCCTCCTGATCGCGACTGCTGAGTTCCTTCCATAGAGGCAGGGGATCGGAATCAACCAAGTCTTTGAACGGTAAGTGGGGTACCCGCTGACCGACATTGCTGAGTCCTGACGGCAGCAACTGTTTGCTCGGGAGGAGCCCCATCTTTTTCATTCGCGCTATCTTTTCTTTGCGAAGTTCGTCCCATCCCGCCAAATAGCTTCCCCGATATTTTTCGATCAGGTGGTCCGGCGCTTCCAGGGGAAAATGAGGCGCATTGTAGTTGACCTGCAACAAGAACGGTTTTTCCGGCTGTTGCAACGCCTGATCGAGGTAGTCCAGAGCCGCATCGGTAAAGAAATCAGTGGTGTAAAACGCTTCATCGGGACGGTACGGATTAACCGGATTTTCCTGAGCGGCGATCAAGAGTTCGCCATCCCGGTAAACGTCACAGTTGCGCAGAACCTTCCAGTAGCTGTCGATATGCAAATAGACCCCGGTGAACCGCTGGAATCCCCTCTCCTCGGGCAAGGACCCGGGCATATGGCCGGAGTGCCACTTTCCGGTCATCATGGTCTGATATCCCGAGGCGCCCAGCACCTCAGCATAGGTCACACAGCGCTGATTGAGAAATCCCCGGTAACCAGCGCCCCAATTCCGATAAACCATCATTCCCACCCCGGCCTGATGAGGATAAAGACCCGTCAGTAAACTGGCTCGAGCCGGACAACAGCGCCCGGCGTTGTAAAACTGGGTAAAACGAACGCCGCCCGCAGCCAAACGGTCCAGGTTCGGAGTCTCGATCTCCCCGCCGAAACAGCCGATATCGGAATAACCGAGGTCGTCCGCGAAGAGGATGATGATGTTGGGGCGCTGTTCGTCGAAGTCAGCTCGGATCCTCTCATTTTCCAGCGTTTGGCCCCACAAATGGGTGACGCTCAAAACAACACTCGAGACGAGGAGTAGCGGGCTGGTGGAAGCGTAATGGAACCGCATATTCAAACCATGGATTTAAAGAGAAAAGCTGCCAGCAGAATATTATACGGGATTTACACTCAATACAGATGCATTCCCTTTTTTCCCGCTTCATGGGCCTCACGGGTATCAACCGGAATTCCGGGATCCCTCTGATCATGCAACCAGTTATCGAGCTCGCGGCTCAATTTGGCCTTGATGGCGGCATAGCGAGGATCTCCTGCCAGGTTGACCAACTCATAGCCATCTTCGGAAGTTCGGTAGAGCTGCTCTGCCGGGCGTTTCATGTAGCGCTGGACCAGCCACTCGGCCTCTTCGGTTTGTCCGCTCTGGAACATCCAGGTGCCCCAATAAGGATTATTAAGACTCCCGTTTCCTCGCAAACCCATAAGGTGTTTTTCGATAAAGATATCATCGGGCAAGAGGTTGCGTATATAGCGAAATTCGCCATTGCTTACCGTTCGGATCGGATAGGCAGGACCTTCCGGGATATTGTTGTGCAAACCATAGGCGTAATTCCGGAAAGGTTTTTCCGGATCGAACAACGAAGCCACAAAACTTTCTCCATCGAATGGATACACCCCCGGATTCCCACCTGCGAGTTCCACCAGGGTCGGCACTACATCGACGTATTGCACTATGGCATCCGTTCGTGTGCCCGCGGCAACTTTGCCCGGCCAGCGAGCTATCAACGCGGTGTGCAGACCCGTATCCCAATTGGTCCACTTACATCCTGGAAACTGAGAGCCTTGTTCCGAAGTAAACAGAACCAGGGTATCATCAGCCTGACCCGATTTTTCGAGGACATCGAGTATCTCACCCACCTGTTTATCCATATAGGTGATCTCCGCCAGGTAACGCGCAAAGGCATCACGAGTGATTTTAGTATCCACCAAGTTGGGAGGTAATTTAATTTTTTCGTCCGGATACAACGAACGGTCCCCCATTACCCAAGGCACGTGTGGTTCCACCAAAGCCACTACCAGAGAGAAGGGCTCATCCTCATCCCGGATCAAGAAATCACGCATGGAATTCACATCGTGGGTCAAGGTTGGCGAACGTACGCAGTTGGGGTCAAAGCCGTCGACCTTTTCGAAGGGAAATGACGAAGCCGGAGTTACATGTACCTTCCCGGAAAGGCCCACTCGGTAACCCAAATCTCCCAAGTAATGCGGAAGGCTCTTGGTTTCCGGCCGGCTACCGGAGTGATTCCAAGCCGCACCGTTGCGCATGGGATATTGCCCAGAATACAACTCCGACCGGCAGGGCTGACACATCGCTTCACTCAAGTAAGCATGGTTGAACGTCAGCCCCTCGCTGGCAAACTTGTCAATGTGTGGTGTCCTGGCGTTTTGCCCTCCGTAGAGCGGCAGGTCATTATAGGTGCAGTCATCGGCGATGATGATCAATACGTTGGGCCGCGTGGCCGCAGAGACCGAAAACACAAGCCCAAGGAGAAATAGAATCCTTAAGGTGATCTTCATGAAGAAAATGAATCCATGGATGAATGCTATTCCGGAATTTAATCGGGAAGGAGACCTTTCTCACGATTCAATCGTTCTTCCTCGGATATCTTGGAGGGCCAGGATTTCGTGCCGTTTACCAATTTGGAAGCCCGGATTTCAAACCACTCGTATACCGTATCTCCCAAGGTATCGATCAGATTGTAACGCATGACGGGATCGTTCTCTGTTAAATCGAACGTCATGTATCCGAAATTTGAAGAGTCGTGGTACCAGTCTCGGATGTAGATTTCCGGAAGCTTGGGTTTAACCTTGACGGAAGGCTTCTGAGCGAGTGGAGAGCTTACGAATTCGTATAGATCGTAGCCTCCTTTGTCCGACCAGGGAATGCAATAGAGTTCACCTCGGTGAGTGTCGCCGCTCACCAGTAGAACGCCCGATATGGATTCATCCCTTATGTAATCAAAAAGCTGGTTACGCTCGTGCAGGGCAGCGCTCCATGAGTCACCATTGGGGCCTTTAAGGCTTGTCCATCCCGTCCCGGTAAGAAGAACCTTGAAGGGAGCTTTGCTCTTTGAGAGGCCGGATTTCAGCCAGTTCAATTGTTCTTTGCCCAAATGCGTTTTTCCGGGTTGATCCGGCATTGACGGAGGATCCCGATGATATCGCCCATCCAAAAAGAAGAAATCCACTCCGCCGTAGTGATAATGGAAGAAGACGCCAGGAGTCTCTGGCAGACCGTAGCTTGGGTTAGCCCAGTAATTTTTGAATACGGCAAGGGCAATGTCCTTGATCGGGTTTTCCCTATCGTGATCGTTCAGGCCATAATCATGATCGTCCCATATTGCCAGGTGAGGTATGCTGCGGAGTACGGGTTGGAGCGAGGGGATGTCTCGCTGGTGGCGGTACTCTTCAGCCAGAAACTGCCCATATAGCGAATCCCCGTAAATATTGTCGCCGAGCCAGAAAAATAGATCGACTCCCGTTTCCATTACATGTTTCCAGATGATCTGTTCGGGGTCCACCCGGGCTCTGGCACACGATCCGAAGCCAATTGAGAATCGCGTCTTTTCTCCGGGCGCTGGCGCGGTCTTCACTTTGAATGGTTCCCCCCTATGGTATCCGCTGGGGGATCCTTCCACCAGGACGCGGTAATAGTAGGTGGTGTCAGGCTTCAGGTCTTTGAGGGTGAGGTGGACCGTGAAGTCGTTTTTCGGTTTTGCCAGGATTGAGTCGGATTGTTGCGAGTCACTTAGTTCCGAATCGGTGCCGTACTGAAGTGAAAAGGCATACTCGCCCGTTATCCTCGCCCACACCGAGATTTCAGTGGGAGACACCCAGCCCACCATGGGACCATTGATGACTCGAGGGCTTCCTGTCTCACTACGCGCAGCCTGCGCATACGTGGTAAGGAAAAGGATACACCAAAGAGCTATGATGGTGGAATTTGCTACAGTGGGGATTTTGTCAGAATTTAGTTTCATTTGTAACTACTCAGATGGTTTTTTGGCTGACAACGACGAACGGCAGAGCAGGGATGCTCTTGCCCTACCACGCTTGAATTTATTGGTACGGGGGCTAAAAGGGGTCAAACGCAAAACATTAACATTTTGCTTTATTTTGTAGCGTCCTTTTTCGTTTCGAGAACGAATGTTAATGTTTTGCGTTTGACCCCTTTTGCATCGCAAGAGGGAACAGAAAGGAAAATGGTTGGTCGGTACCTGATGATTTTCAATGATGCCTGGCCGTCTGCCTCAGCTTGTTCCCTTTAATTCAACCGGTCCTCATCCCATTAAATCGGGTGAGACGTATTGTGTAAGGTAATATTTAAAATGGGGCATCACCTCGAGAATAAACCGATGGGATGCCGACCCGGAGTTCAGGCATGTGAAACACCGGCCATAGGATGACACCGTTGGACCGTTATGTCGATTTCGTCCTTCGTCGCCGATGGCTGATTGTCGGAGCCGCATTGCTCGTCATGTTGGCAGCAGCTGCGGGGATTCCCGGCATCACGTATTCCGGCAGTTACCGCGTGCTGTTCGGCAAGGACAATCCCCACCTCCTTGCTTTCGACAAATTGCAGGACACCTATTCCGCCTCCAAGTCGGCGCTGATCGCGATTTCACCGCGGGAGGGAACGGTATTCACCCGTGATACTCTCGCTGCAATCGAAGAGCTGACAGAAGCCGCGTGGCAGACCCCCTACTCGGTTCGGGTCAATTCGCTTACCAATTATTACCACAGCGAAGCAGTCGGAGACGACTTGGCAATCGCCCCGCTGGTGGAGGGCGCAGCGGCTTTCAGCGCGGCCGAACTCGGCCGGGTCCGCAACATTGCCTTGAACCAACCTGAACTGGTTGGGCAACTGGTTGCCGAGGACGGGCGAACTGCCGGAATTAGCATCAGCTTTGCCCTTCCCAAGGCTGAGGACCCAGCATTGGCCGAGATATCCGCCTATCTCAGGCGCCTGCTCGACGAGGCCCGGGCTGCTCATCCTCACCTCGGGTTTTTCCTGACCGGCAATGTGATTCTGTACCAGACTTTCACCGACGCGGCAGAGGATATGGGAATCCTTCTCCCGATCGTTTTTTTTGTCATCCTGACTTTGGCGGCCCTCCTCCTGCGTTCCTTCTACACCACCCTGTCCATAACGGTCGTTCTCGTGTTCCTGCTCACGAGCACCATGGGGGTTGCAGGCTGGTATGGCACAATGCTCACACCGGTCAACGCAAGCGTGCCTATCATCATCGTGACGGTTTCCGTGGCGGATTCCATTCACATCATCATGACGGCGATGGCACGTTTGAGACGGGGCCTGGACAAGAATGAGGCGATTGCAGAATCGCTTCGAGACAATCTGTATCCGGTGTTTCTGACATCCGCGACAACCTCAGTCGGATTCCTCAGTTTGAACACGTCAAATGCTCCGTCGTTCCACGTTCTCGGCAATCTAGTAGCTCTGGGCATGTTGTTCGCTTTCATTTATTCCGTAACACTCCTGCCCATCATGCTCTCGATTCTGCCCTTGCGCGCGGCTCCCGCTCGCACCGGGTGGCCTTCCTTCCTCAATCGCCTCGCTGATTTCGTGGTGGCACGCCGCAAACTGCTTCTCTGGTCTGGCATTTTTGTGGTGGTGGCGCTCGCGGCCGGTGTTTCCCGCAACGAGTTCAGCGACAATTGGCTCCACCATTTCAATGACCGCTACCCCTTCCGCACCGATACGGATTTCATCATGGAGAATCTGACGGGGCTGGATCAGCTCGAATACTCGCTGAGTTCCGGACGAGAAGGCGGCATCACCGACCCTGAATACCTGCGCAAAGTCGAAGCCTTTGCCCAATGGTACCGCACCCATCCCAAAGTACATCATGTTCAATCGTTTACGGACATCATGAAGCGGGTAAACCAGAACATGCATGGGGACGATCCGGCGTTTTACCGGATACCGGACGATCCCGAACTAGTGGCCCAATTCCTGTTGCTTTACGAATTATCACTTCCCTTTGGCTCCGATCTGAATGATCGAGTGGATTTCGCCAAATCCGCTACCCGAATGACAGTGGTGCTGGAGAACACCTCCACAAGAGACCATCTCGCTATCGATGAAAGCGCGCAGAACTGGTTGCAGGCCAATGCTCCCGAACTTGCAGGCCCGGCATCCGGTCTCACCATGATCAGCGCTCGCATGTCGAAGCGCAACATCAACAGCATGCTGTCCGGTACTATTCTCGCCACAACCGTTATAACCCTTATCCTGATGCTGGTTTTTCGGAATATTCGCGTCGGCCTGATATGCCTGGTGCCGAATTTCATACCGGCGCTTATGGCATTCGGTTTATGGGGATATCTCGTCGGTAAGGTTGGGCTTGGCGCATCCATAGTAACTGCCCTTGCCATCGGGATCATCGTGGACGACACCATTCATTTTCTCACCCGTTATCTGAGAGGCCGGAGAAAAGGGCTGTCCTCATCCGAGGCCGTTCGCGCCACTTTCCGGGCCGCGGGTCCAGCGTTGTGTGTCACCACCTTTATTCTGACAGCCGGGTTTCTGGTTTTCTCCTCGTCCGGATACGAACCCAGTTGGGCACTCGGCATCCTGGTTGCAATAACCATCGTCTTTGCGCTCATTGCCGACCTTTTGCTGCTCCCCGCCCTGCTCATGGCCATCGATCGAAATAACCATTGATTTGCTGGCAACTCTCCTCGGCTGGCGCCATGTCCCTAAAATAATTCACCACAGAGAACCCAGAGGAGCAAAAGCTCCAAAGGCTTGATCTTGATCGTTACCAGCGAAGCGACACCTTACAATTGAAACATGGATGAACAGGATGGAAAGGTTAACGGAGGGCGGGTTTTCCAACCCGCCAATTCGTAGGGGCGAGGCATGCCTCGCCCGCATTCCCAGCCTGCATTTCCAACAAATTTTCATGTGGAATGGTGATTGAGAGAACTGTAGGAGGGGGTTTATCCCCCGATCTTCCACACGGCCTCACTGCAATCGGGGGATAAACCCGCTCCTACGGGATTCAAGGTTTCCCTTCCTCGATTGCACAACTGAAGGCCCATAGCCGGTGTTCCTGGTTGTCGAAGTTGCTGAGTTTTATTTGAACGGTATTTTGCCCGGCTCGCAGGTTGACCGGAAATTTGGCAACGGCATAGCCCAGGTCATGTCTGCGGGTGGCAATTTTCTCGCCATTCACCCATAGCGTCAGCCAATCGTCGAAAGCCATACGAAGGTCGACGCTCCGATTCGAGTCGGACTCGATAACCGAACGGGCATAGGCCGATACAGCGACCGGTTTGTCGCTGAAGAGCGAAATGGTTTGTTCACTGTAAGCCTTGGCGTAGTCATTCCAAAGCGGTCTGCGCCCTCTGAACTCCCAGGTCATATCCACCCAAGTACGATTCGAGGACAGCTCAAATGTTGGCAAGGTTCGTCCGTCATTCTGCCAGCTATCGGGCCAAACTTCCTCGTTCTCGGGGGCTTCGGACTCCAGGAATTCCTCAAATGTAAAGCTACGAAAGGGTCCCACGACTTGCCAATCCTGTGGCGACTCCACGGCTGGGGCTCCGGAATCCAGTTCCTTATAAAAATACAGCACTGTTTCCGTGTCATCCGCCCGCGACCCCGAATAGGCGATCAAGGAGGATGTGAAGGGAATCGGATCCGGCCCGTAAAACCGGTAAGCGGAAAACTCGGTAGCTCGCTGCCCGGGATTCACCACGTAAGCACACCCGGTCCATCGGCCCAGCCACTGGTGGTAGGCCCAACCGAAACCAAAGTCGTCTTCCTCATTGTAACCACGAATAGCATGGGGATCGCTTTCTCCATCGACTAACCAGACCGAACCTCCCGTGTGGTAAAGAATGTCGCTTTCATCTCGGTGGCGAATGGCCTTGAACAATCCCGCGACAAAGCCGGCGCCACTGATGTCTGCAATTTGAAAGGTACCTCCGTACGAGGTCTCGGCCGGTGTCTCCTTTCGGTGAACGGCATGCAGGCGAAAGGGCGTCAATTCTACCTCCGTCCCGTATTGTTGCCAATCGGTCTGCGTGTACAGTTGCATGGTTTCCGAGGATTCAGTCGTTATCTCAACCCGGCAGGATTTCTCGAATGGAATGGGCAAATAGCAATTGTAGCCGGATTCGGGTAGGATCTTGATTCCAGCGCCATCAGCCCGATAGCCCGTTGTGCGTGGATCTTTATTCAGGAGAACCCCGAAGAATGCATTCAAGTCCATTTCCACCTGCGGCTTCTCGGTATCGTCAGCGAAGATTTTGATGGTAGCATGATCGCCAAAGGGTTTGTAGATCACGGTGATATGTCGGATGCAGCCGGGACCCGTGGCATTGAAAATATCGTAGCTATCCCCCTGATTGAGAACGGCGCGACCGGCATGCTTCCTGGCCTTGAATTGGACGGGTAGTCGGATCAGGGAGAAATTGGGATCGGGCGCCGTGTCCGGTTGGTGGGCAAATGAGGTAATTGAAAGAGGGACCAAGGAAGCGCCCATCGCAACAAATAGTGCTAACCGTAATATGAGATTTTTCATTCGAATTATTAAAGCCAAGGTGATGAGCAAATTCCAACTCAGATTAAAAGGGGTCAAACGCAAAACATTAACATTTTGCTTTATTTTGTAGCGTCCTTTTTCGTTTCGAGAACGAATGTTAATGTTTTGCGTTTGACCCCTTTTGCTCAGCATCATTAGACTAAAATCAACTGGATTCACCTTCAACCCAGCCCAGGGACTTTCCAGGGATTAAATCCGGAAAGAGGCTGAATGCATCTTCCTTTCCCGCCGCGCCATCTCTGACTTTTCTCACCAAGGAAAATAATTTCTTGGCAAATGCTTCGGGGTCGTGGCGGTAATAGGACGGTTGCGGGGTGAGGAAATCAAAGGAATTGTCGGCAAAAGCGGAAATCAAGGACACATCGCGCCCAATCCTCAGACCCGTTCCCTGGAATACATTGTAAGCCGTCAACATGTGCAAGGGGTGGACCAGGATAAATCCGGTAGGGGGGTCGACTTGATTAAGCGCCCGTAACAAAGCGCGTTTCAATTTTTCCGGTTCTTGCTCGTCTACGACAATTATCCGACCCCTGAAATGTCGATTTTCCAGAGCGGAAAGGGTTTCGTTGAAACTGGATTCAAACTGCCGGTTTCCGCCCATTATACTTTTGGTGGTAACCAGCGCGAGCGAGGTGTGTCCCCGCGAGGTAAATTGCCCGATGGCGTGGAAGGTAATGGCGCGATTATCGACAGAAGCGGTGAGCAGAGGGACATCCTCATCGGTGGCTCCAATCACAATTGTCGGTATATCCAGGTTGGCGAATGCCATTTGAGTCGATTTATTCGTCCAAAGAAGGAGCCATACCAATGAGCGGTACTGATGCACCAGTTTCTCGACCTCTGCTTCCGGATGTCCTTTGTAAGGGGCGAGGCCGGCATGAACATGGAGGCTTAAATCGACTTCGTGCAACAAACCGCGCAACTCATCGATCCAGACTAAAGTATGTTGCCGAAACTGCCTCAGGGGAACCGGTGAAAGCAAGGTCACGGTTTGCGATTTGAGAATTTGAGCAGGCAAGGAAATTTTATTCCGTGCAATTCGGGAATTTTTCCCTTGCCGAATAATGATAAGACCCTGGTCCCGCAACCTTCCCAAGGCCTGTCTCAAAGTCGTGCGACTCACCCCTAAATCCTTGGCCAAGTCCTTTTCACTTGGCATCCAATTAGTCCACTCACCCCGACGAATGCATTCTTCAAGTTGCTCCGCAACCCTCAGAAACAGCGGCCGTCTAAGGAACTTCATGGAAGCATCCTAATGAGGTTCAATAGGATTACAAAACCGAAATTTTTGCCTGTTCGTTTCCATTGTTCGAAAACTGGACAAGCAATTTGGCCTGCTCTTTACAATCGAGAGGCCTTTTCATGGTCTAACCTGGAAATAATAGCAGTTGATATGCCCGATTCTCCAGTTCGATTTGAGGCCGACTTCCTGGCCTTTGGAGGCACCGAAGTAGCTATCTTTGCCGCGGTTCGCGCGGCTCGGTGTGGCTTGCAAACGGTTCTCCTTTCCCAATCCGAGTACCCGTTTGGCTCCTTCCCCTCTCTGGGAGCGTGGGAGACCCATTACCGCGGTTGTCGCGCTCCCTTATCGCACGAAGTTCAAAAGAAGATCATCGACCACTACCGCAACGGGTATGGGGAAAACTCAGCCCGATTAAGGGAATGCCTATCCCTGGAGGACAACAATCCCATGGTAACCTTTGAACCTAAGGTAGCTGAAAAAGTACTCCGGAGATTGATGAAGGCAGAGCCAAACCTGCGTGTGTATTCCTCCTGTCTCCTTTCAAAGGTGATAATGAAGGATGGAAGGTTACAATCCGTCGTCTGTCGACAAGGCAATAAAGTCCTTGAATTTGCAGCATCCTGCTTTGCCGATTGCAGCTATACCGGGGATTTGGGCGCCAAGGCTGGTGCCGAATTTTTTTTGGGCAGGGAATCTCGTTCCCGGTATGGGGAACCCCATGCCGGCAGGATCTTTACCCATTGGAAAGAGGGCCGCTTTCCCAAAGCCAGCCTTGAGGGCAGATTGAATCTGGTTCCGACCTGGACCACCACAGATCCCCTGGAGGGCAGCACTGGCGAAGGGGACGAAAACATACAGGATTACAGCTTTCGGCTTTGCTTATCGGAGGATCCTGAAAATCGCCTTCTGCCCTTGATGCCCCCTGGATACAACCGCAGGAACTTCGCACCACTTCTGCTTCCACCCGAGGAAAAAGCAAAGCTACCGTTACCCTTCCACCACCGTTGGCTGACCCAGTCCATCGCAGAAATGATGGCGAACGATCACCTTTTTCACGGTCATGCACTACCCGGGCGCAAAAGAAGCTGGAATGCGACAAATTTTACGGGTGCAGGGAAAGGATACTCGACAACCAACGGGAAAGGCAGGCGGTTGATTGAGGTCAAACACCTCAACCATGCCATAGGCCTGCTTTACTTCCTTCAGAACGATTCCGCAGTACCCGAGGATATCCAAAGCGAAGCGCGGAAATGGGGACTGGCCAAGGATGAATTTTTTGAAAACAAACACGTTCCCCCGGCCCTGTATGTCAGGGAAGCCCGAAGGTTCAAAGGGGTCTACGTCTATCGCGAACAGGACTGTTTCAATGCGGATGGTTTGCAAAGAGCCCCCATCCACCGGGACGGGATTGCATTTACCGAATTCGCCCTCGATTCACTTCCCTGCACACCGGAACGTTTCAAGGGAAGTTTACCGGACGGTCAGTTTTTCGAAAAAGATAAAAGCCGGCCGGGCACCTTACCTTTTCGGTGTTTACTTCCCCTGGGTATATCCAACCTGCTTGTCCCGACGGCGCCTTCCGTAACCCATTGCGCCTGGGGAACGGTGCGGCAAACCTCCTGTCTTCTGCATTTGGCCGAAGTGTGTGCCTTCGCGGTTGAATTGAGTTTGAAGCTTGGTACCGATCTATCCGAGCTTCGCCCCCTCGAGTTGCAACAACACCTGGTAAGAAATGGCGCCATGATTTCGTTTTTCAATGATTTCGACATGGCCAAGCAGGAAACCTGGAAAGAGGCGGCCCTGTTATTTGGAAATCAGGGTTTCTTTGCAGACTATAATGCCCGCCCCAATGAACCGCTCCTGAAAAGTGTAGCGGAAATATGGATTGAAAATGTAACCGCCGTCAGAGAGGAAGAGCCTCTAAACCCCAATGATGTGGCCAGAATGGTCCGGAATGCGGAAAAAGGGGTTGCGGAGGAGTTTCTAAAGACCGAGGAATTTTGTCGAAACCTGAAATGGATAGAACGCCCGGAGGGTCCGGAAGAAGTTTTAACCCGAGGAAGAGCCTTGGAGATTCTCTACCGTTACTTAATCGAAAGAAGAACAGGCATTTGACTCTCGCCAAGCTCGCAATGATCGCCAAAAGAGTAAGGCGCGCCAATTAGGAATTGGAATTGGGGGACAGGAATGTCCCCCCTCCGTTAACTTTTGTTCCGGCGCGGCAAGGATGCCGCTGCCCTACCCCAAAATACGGTAACTCAATAGGTCATAGACCAGGATACACGGTAATCCCGCAGGTCCGCAACTCCAACGGCCGTTTCAAAGGTATTGGCAAAGATCTCCACGCTATCGAAGACATTTCCTACGCGCAGGTTCAACCTCCAGTTGCTCTCGCTACGGTATCCCAAGATGACGTTATGCAACTCCCCACTGGGAGTAATCCAGTTGGTGCGCGGGCCCATGGTTGCCTCGCCCCAGAAGGCGGCCTGCCAGGCAAAACTCAATCCCGCCAATTGGCCTTCCTGGAGTTCGTAGCGGCCGAAGAAAGAAGCAGTGCTCTCCGGAATGACATCCGGCCTCGAGCCATCCTCAACCGTGGCCGAGACATCCGACCAGGTCAGGAAGAGGTCCAGCCCGGGCATTGGATTGGCAAAGAGTTCAAATTCCCAACCGGAGGTATCCCGAGAACCGGCAGGGGCTCTGTAGCCCTCCTCGGGAATTCCCGTTACGGTGCCCAAGGCATCGTCCTGGAAACTGATGAGAACGTCGGATTCGGTGTTGTCGAAATATACCAGGGAAGCGGAGACTATTCCCTCCATCAATTCGGCTTTCAAACCGATTTCTTCAGTTTCGGCAAAGCGATTGGGAAATTTCTGGCCAAAAGTAGCCAAGCGTTCGTCCTGGGCAAAAACCGGAATAAAGGTCTCGTTGAAGTTTACGAAAGCCGAAATGGTTTCTCTATCGGTTTCAACAAGCTTATACAATCCAGCCAAGTTGCTCGTCCAATCTGTGTCACCCTGGGGAGGATTGGAGGTCACCACGTCATTGAGTGTACGGGTAACGGTAGATTCAAAATCGGTGTAGCGTGTTCCCAGAACGAAAATCAACTTATCGTCCATCAGATAGACTCGTTCGATGGCTCCGAGTCCCATATTATCGCCATCCGTGGCGCTGGATCCGCGGTCGCGTCGGCTGGTCTCGTTGGCCTCAACCCATTCCGGGGTCCAAAAACTGGCCGGTGGTTTTTGGCCTTGAGGGAAATTGACCACCCGGCCATTGGGGGAGCCGGTTATGCGCTCCATGGTCTCGAGATCGGCTTGCACATTGATGAGAAAATCCAGGGCGGTTGATTTTGTCTCACCATAAATGCCAAAGAGCAGCAGGCTATGACGAATATCGCCGGTATCGAAATTCAAGTTGTAGTCGATGGAATAGTTTTGGGTATCCAAGGTCTGGGGTCGCAGGTCCCAGCGAATTCCATACCGGGCTATGGAACCCACCGTCCCATTGGTCAGGGAACTGAAAAGAATCTGGCGGGAATCCACCCCGTTATTCCTTCCGTTCAAGGTCTGGTAGGGTTGGTCGTTTTGATCCCACCACTCCTCGAACCCGGGGCCATTTCCATTTCCGATTCCACGCACGCGACTTCCGTCGCTCAACCGCTCCGTAAGCCGGGCAATAATCCGCAAGTCGGCGGTCAACTTTTCTCCCTGGAAGGATTTGGAGAAACCGACTTCGTAATTATCCACGTCCACTTCACTCAAGTTATTGTGGACGTTATTTCCTCCTCCCTGGGAGACGAAGCTCTTGTCAGTAATAAACCTTCCCCGACCGTCCTCAGAGGCCAATCCCCGGGTCATGGGGTTCAGTCGATTTGCTTCGTCCCGAACAAATGCCGTCCAAACCCAAAATTGGAGACCTTCATCCCCGCGATACAAAATACTCGGATTAAAGGCCAATCGACCATCCTTCTCGGCGTCCTGAGGAGCTTCGGTTACCCCATCGTAATCGTAGTAGGAGAGGGAAACCCGGTAACCCCACTTCCGCTCGGCATCGAAGAAATTGGAGGTATCGATTTCGCCGCGATACATGTTATAACTACCGAGCATGGCGCCGATTCGGGTTCTGGGCTCTGCCAGAGGTTTCTTGCTTATTAGATTTACCACACCCCCTGGCGAATGATTTCCGTAAAGGATGCCACTGGGGCCTTTGACAATCTCCACTCGCTCGATGAGGGAGTAGTCGAAGCCACCGGTCGAAGAAAATAGGGTATCGGGCAGGCCATCCCTCTGGGAACCGCTAATCGTGTAGCCTCTAACCACAAAGACATTACTGGTTTGACTGCCGGTGCCCTGATTACCCACGTTCACACCCGCCACCATATTGAAAGTATCGCGAACCGTCAGGGCCACCGTGTCCTCAATCAGTTGTTCGCTGATAGTGGTGATGGAAGCAGGCAACTCGATGTTGGGAATGGCAATGCGGGAGCCGGCCAATGACGCGCCCGCGTCGTAACGGGTAACTCCCATGTCCTGAATTTCAAATGGTGAAAGGACGTATACCTCCTCGTCTTCCTGGGCCGCGGCAACACTGACTAAAGAAAGGGAAACGACAAATTTTACGATAAGTCTATTGAGTGTATTTTTCATTGGAGTATCCTCTTTTGTATGTTTTGGAAAGGGCGGTGTCCCCTCAGTTAGAGCAATTCGGGCGAATCCATTCAGGTATTTTTACATCGCTGAATAAAATGCTGTTCTCGGTTGCGCGTGCCTGAAATGCACAGGTGTATGCAAAAATTGAATGCCGCTTCCCAAAGTAAGTGAAACGGGAAAAACTCGTCTATTTCCTGAACCTGTCAGCAGATCGGGGCAGGCTAAAAGGGGTCAAACGCAAAACATTAACATTTTGCTTTATTTTGTAGCGTCCTTTTTCGTTTCGAGAACGAATGTTAATGTTTTGCGTTTGACCCCTTTTCCTTTTGCCCCGGAAGACTTGGATCATTCGGCCAGTAGATCTTTTTGCTGAAATCTTCCTCCGGGGCGTTATGGAGTGGCAGGTGTTGAGAAAGCCGTTCGATAACCGCCTTGTATTCAGATTTCCCTGCCAGGTTTCTCCACTCGTGCGGATCGCTGTGATGATCATAAAGCTCTTCCGTTCCGTCGCGGTAGCGGATGTAGCGCCAGCGTTCATCGCGCAGAGCGTGGCTCCCCTCGCCAAAGGTCATAAGCACCGGTTTACTTCTCAGTTTGGATGGATCCTTGAGAATGGGCACCAGGCTCTCTCCTTCATTGGCCGGATTCGGTGGTAGATCAGCCAGTTCCACCAGGGTTGGATAGACGTCGATCAATCCCACTGGAGAATTTGAAAGGCTTCCTGCATTTGCCACCCCCGGCGCTACGATTATTAATGGCACGTTCGTAGCCTGCTCCCAGAGAGCCCATTTGGTCCAATGGTTCTTTTCTCCGAAATGCATGCCATTGTCGCCAAAAAGCACGATGATGGTGTTGTCCGCATAGGGAGAAGCATCCAAAGCATCTAACAACCGACCCAACTGGGCATCCATGTAGGACACGGAGGCCAGGTAACCCTGAATGGCCCGTTCCCATTGTTCGGCTTCGACGATGGCGTAGTGGGAAAGTTGTTTGCGGATATCGGCGTAATACCGGCCTGTGGGCGGCAGGTCATCGAGGTCATCTTTTTTGACCAAAGGCAGCTCTATGTCTTCCAAAGAATACAAATCAAAATACTTCTGCGGCACCACCCAGGGATGGTGCGGCTTGATAAAACCGACACCCAGAAAGAAGGGTTTGTCGTGATCCCGTTGCAGAAACTCGACCCCGTATGACACCGCTTTATAGTCACCCAGGTCCTCTTCACGCATACTCGTCAACGGCGCCCACTGATGGTCGCCGTGATCGCTCACCTTGGGCAGCGGATAGGGATCGAGTTGCGGTTCCCTGTCCATATTCAAGTAGTCATCCCAGGATTTGGGATCTTCCAAATTGAAGCTGTGAAAAATCTTTCCAGCCCCCACCGTGGTGTAACCATTCTCCCGAAAATACTGAGGCAAGGTTATCACCTCCGGCATGATCTGGCGGAACTTCTCACCATAATAGGCACCGGAGGTGGATGGATGGAGGCCCGACAGAAAACTGGCCCGCGATGGACTGCAGGCAGGTGAATTGCAATAGGCTTTGGTAAATGCCACACCTTGCGCCGCAAGTCGGTTCAGATTCGGTGTATGCACCTCACCCGAATAGCCCGGAAACCCATCCAGGTAACCCACCCAGTTGGTCAGTTCATCGGCTGGAATGAAAATTACGTTGGGCGCAGTACCTGGGTTCTGTTGAGCTGACAAATTACTGCTCAATGAGGCAACTACCTGAATCAGACCTAATATCAACAAACGAAATTCAGGACTTGACATCTTTCACCACTTCACCAGTTATTTGTTTATGCGATTTACTATTTCTTTGGAAGATGATCTCTACCGGGTAGCCAAGAGTTTGGCTAAAGCTGAAGATACCTCGATGAGCAAGGCGATCAACCTTTTGATACGCAAAGGGCTGGAAACAGCCCGGCCACCGGCGCCCAAGGAATCCGGAGGGAAAGGTCTGAGCACCTTTCCCATTTCCCGTAATTGCCGGCCCATGTCGGAGGCAGATGTCTATGACCTGGAAGTGGCAGAGGATTTAGCAAAATGGAATGGCTCCTAGACGGTAACGTCCTGGTCGCGTTGAGGCTGGACTCTCACTCACATCACCATCGTGCTCACCGGTGGTTCGCCAACTTGGGAAATGACAAATTTGCTACCTGCTGCATCACTCAGGGAACTTTGCTGAGAATGCATATGCGATTTGCCTTCGATTCCACGGCCTCCGCAGCCTGGGCGGCGTTGGAAGAAATCAGCGCCCATCCCAGACATGTTTACTGGGATGGCTCACTGAATTACCGGGATGTTCCCCATCGATATTTACAGGGACCACGGCAAGTCACCGACGCTTGGCTGGCCGAGTTGGCCAGGAGAAAGCAGGGCCGACTGGTTACCCTGGACGAATCGCTGGCTATTCTACACGACGATATCACCTGCCTCATTCCGTTTCTGTAAAAGGGGATTGATCGATTTCGGTACGAGAGCAAATCCTGCAAATCCATGCGGGTTAGGGTAAGGCCGCCTTCCAGCCTTGGTCCAATCGGTGTGAAAGATCCTCTACGATGTGCGCGTACCTGGATTCCCTGGCCACATTGAAATTTTCCTCCGGATCTACGGAGTGGTCGTAGAGTTCAAGTCCTTCCACCTGACCTTCGACGTAGACCGAATTCCAACGGGTCAAGCGGTAACGATCGGTCCGAATGGTGTAGCCCATCAGGTCCCAGGCGCGGCGCTCCAGTTCATCTTCCCCTACACTGCGCGGATATTGACTGAATACCGCTGTTTTCCAAGGTTGATTCGGGTTCTTCAGGAGCGGCGTTAAACTGATCCCTTCCATTTCGTGAGGAGGATCGATACCCAGGATATCGGTAACGGTCGGGTACAGGTCAACCAACTCGACGAGCGCGGGAGATCGACCCACTCCACCCTTTTCTCCCGGAACACGAATCATGAGGGGCACCCGGATATCCAGTTCGACATTGGTCGACTTTCCCCAGGCATCGTGCTCGCCCAGTTTGAAGCCGTGGTCGCTCCAGAGTATGACCGAGGTGCTTTCCCTCAATCCAAGCCCATCCAACTCGTCCAACAATTTTCCGAGCAACGCATCCACATAACTGATACAGGCAAAGTAAGCTCGTCGATAATCCATGGCAATTTCCATTGGAACCGTGCCGGAAGGGGAACCGTCGTATCCATGAAACTCGGCGCTACGGCCCAGGGCAAACCAGGGCGCTTTGCTCGGATGAAAATCATTGGTCAATGGGGGCAGTTCCATTCCATCGTACAGATCCCAGTACTTCTTGGGGGCGGCAAACGGCAGGTGCGGTTTAGTAAATCCCACTCCCAGGAAAAACGGATCCCCCAGGCTTTTCAGCCTCCTCAGCGCCTCAATTGCGGCCATCGTCAGACGGCCGTCAAAATAGGCTTCGTCGTCCACGTCGGCTATTTCCATGACCGGTCCGCGGGCCGCCCGTTCGAATTTGATACCGGTCAGGCCTGCTTCAATGGCCGCCTCATGCTCAGCCTGCACTTCATTGACCGTATCCGGATCGGCATACTTCCGGGCCGCACCGGTCAAATTGCGGGGATTGGGATCCTTCATGTCTGGCTCCGTCCAGGACTTGGAATCCGAGGTTCCCAGAACCTTACCCAGGCTTTGCGTTCTATAACCATGCTTTTGCAGCAATTGCGGCAAAGTCAGGATATGGGGATGTTTTGTGCGAAAATGATCACGCAAGTGGATCACCCCCACTGAATCAGGCCTTTTCCCGGTAAAAACAACGGCCCGAGAGGGAGTGCACACCGCTTCCTGGCAGAAAGCATTATCGAACACCATGCCGCTGGCGGCCAGTTTATCCAGGTTCGGACTGATAATGTGCTCGTCCCCGTAACAACCCAGTTCAGGGCGCAGGTCATCGATGGATATGAAGAGCACGTTGGGCTTGGCGGAGGCCAAACCAGCAGCCAAGGCTTGAAGAACGAGAAGAAGAAGGACCTTACTATAATTCATAAAATGGTTTGCCCAGGTAGGAGCGGCTTTACGCCGCGATTTCGATCATAGGTAGGAGGGGAGGCGCCAAGGGGCGCCAATTTGGAATTGCCTCTCGCAAAGATCGCCATGAACACAGAGAGAGAAAGGAGGGGGGACATTCCTGCGTGCCACGCCGTAGACCTCTGGCGAAGGCGGGCGTGCCACGCCGGGAGGCGGGTCCCCCGCCATGTCTTTCGAGAGGGGGGCGCGCCTCCCGGTATGCTGCAGATATTCAATAATTGTTTTCTACCTCCAGTCCCTTCCTTATAATTTTAGGCTTTGTGCCTTTGTGCCTTTGTGCCTTTGTGCCTTTGTGCCTTTGTGCCTTTGTGCCTCACTGCGCTCTTTGCGAAAGTCTATTCCTCGATGCTTGATGCTGGTGGCTGGTTCGTGACCTCGACACTCCTGGACAATCGCGGCGTAAAGCCGCTCCTACAACTTATTATGCCTTTGAGTCTTTTGTGCTTTTTGTGGCTATTTTTTAAATCAGTGGCCATCCGTGTAATCCGTGGTTCATCTGCGTCATCTGTGGTGGTTTGTTTAAAGGACGCCACACTAGAATCCCTGTTCCAATTTCTTCCAATACTCCAATTCGATCGGATGTTCGGGAATTTCTTCCACACCCCAGTCGGGAGCATCCAGAATTACCCCATCGCCGAGTTCTTTCATCCGCTTCTGCATTTCCTGCTTCAGGACTCTCATGACCGAAGTATAACGTTCATCGCCAGCCAGATTGCGATTTTCGATGGGATCGTCTTTTACATTGAAGAGAAGCTCATTCCGATCACCTCGCACATGGTATTGGTGCAGTTTCCAAGGTCCCATGCGAAAGCCCCGCATATAGTTCTTGTACACTATCAAGAGGGAATCGCGAACGCTTGGCTGACCACCATCAATAACGGGCTTCAGTGATTTTCCAGTGACGGAATCTGGCTTTTCCACTTCAGCCAAATCACAAAGTGTCGGATATATGTCATAAAGGTATACCAGGGCCTCAGAGGTTTGTTTTCCCGACACACCCGGTCCTACCATCAGGAGAGGAACGCGCACTCCGCACTCGTAGATATTTTGCTTGCCCAACAGCCCGTGTTGTCCGAGGCCCAAACCATTGTCGGCCGAAAATACCACGATGGTGTTATCCAGAAAACTTCGCTTTTGCAGGGCTTCCATCAGGCGACCAATCGCATCATCCATATGCGAAATCATGGCGTAGTGGGCGGCCATGATTTCCTTCACTTCAGCCGGGTCACGAGGAAAGGGTATGTATTTTACTTCGGTAGTGGTACCGTTCGAGCCCAATTCGCCATTATTGAAAGGATGCCGAACGCGGAAACTGTCGGTCAAGTCCATGTCCTTGGGATCGTATTGAGACATCCAACGCCAGGGAGCTTCCCAGGGCCAATGAGCCGCACTAAAGGAAAGATACATAAAAAACGGATCTTCCTTTCCGGAAGCGTCCATGAATTCAATCGCTTCATTCACGATCATATCCGTGGTATGGATGCCCCGATATTGAAAGCCCTTGCGCGTCTCAAAATTCCTGGCCGAGAACTCCCACTGGTGGGGTTTGGGATTTCCGATAATCGTTCCGCCTTTATGAAATGAACGGTATAAGGAATCACTGTCATTGTGCCACTTCCCGCTGATGAAGGTCTGATAACCCGATGCCCCCAACGCTTCAGGCAACGTGGTCATCCTTTCCGGAATCCGCATGCCCCGATGCTCCTGCTCAAACACTCCGCGGCCGGTCAGTACCATGGCCCGGCTGGCCTGGCAAACCGGCGCCGACAAGGCTCCCATACTGTATGCGTTGGTGAATCGAATGCCTTGCCTCCCCAGACGATCCAGATTCGGTGTGGATACCTCATCGCCCTCGATTTCAAAAATCGCCTCGGCCCGGATGTCATCCGCAAACAGGAAAATGATGTTGGGGCGAGCGCCAAAAAGGTCGATGGATAAGGGATGAAGGATGAGTAGAAGAAAATAGGTAAACCGTTTCATAGTAATTGCTTTGTCATTTAGAAGCGGCTTTACGCCGGGATCATTACCGACCTCCGAATCGCGGCATGAAACCGCACCTGCAATTTGTCTATCTTGTCTCAAATTCACCGGCCTGGTATCGTCTATAAACCTCACGCATGCGGCGCAATTCGCCCGGATTCCGAGGGCCGGAAAAATCTTCGTATTCACCCTTCAGATACAATTTGTATTTTTCAGTAATTGGATCACCGGTTTTTTCCATCCATTTCAACAATTCGGACCTCAATCGATCGAGAGTTTCGTGGTAAGCAGAATTCCGGGCCAGATTATTGAGCCCGTCGGGATCGGCTTCAAAATCGTACAGTTCCTCCCGTGTACGGAACATGAAGTACAGAACCCGTTGGGCGGCATCGGAATCGGTCATGCCCGCCTCGATCATCGAGCGAAGGGCCAGACCCTTGTAGAATTCCGCCTGCGCCTGGGAAGCCCCATCCGCCCAGAGGTTGAAAATGTAGCCATACTGTTTTTCCTGTACGGCTCGAGTAGGCACCTCTTCTTCCAGTGCGGAAATATAAAACGCGGTATAGGCCCGGTCGAAACCCGCTGCCACATTACTTTTCAATAGCGGCAAAAGTGAGCGACCTTCCATTTCCCCAGGAATCTTCAAACCGGCCGCTTCCAGAAATGTAGGGGTGATATCGATACCGGATACGACATCGTATTCGTTCACCGTGTTCGGTTTTATAACCCCGGGCCAACGAGCAATGAACGGCGTCCTCGTCCCGTGCGAATAACAACTGAACTTGGCGAAAGGAAAGGCCATGCCGTTATCCGACAAAAACAATACCAGTGTATTTCCTTTGTGACCGGCTTCCTCCACGGCTTCCAAAACCGCTCCCACCATGTCGTCGCAACGCCGTACCGAGCTATAGTAATCGGCCACCTCGTCACGCAGGTCCCGTGTATCGACCAGAAACCCCGGTACCGGCACTTCCCCGGTTTTGTAAACACGACTGGGCGTTTCAATAGCCGCGATTTTTTCCGGCGGCTGACCGAAATTGGTTTCGTCCCGGTTTTTAGGTTCATTCAGATATTGCCATTCCTGATAGCTCCCGGCGAAAGGCCGATGAGGATCGCGGGAATTGGCCATGAGAAAAAAAGGCTTTTGTTTATCGGCAGCTCTGGCCAGAAATTCTGCCGTATGTTTTTTAAACAATCCGGGTGAACGGCCATGACCGGTGTCGATGGCATCCTTGACGTAATCCCACTCGAAGATTTCGCGTGGCTTCAAGTGGCCAACCTTGTCGATAATACCCACCAAGTAACCGTTTGCCCTGAGAAGGGCGGACAAGGTCCTGGTTCGACTATCCATTCCGGCGAAACCCATAGCGCCCGACTGGTGCGCATATAGTCCCGTCATGATAATGGATCGGCTAGGCGCGCAGACGGCTACATTGACGTGCGCGTATTTGAAATACATGCCTTCACGAGCCAGTCGGTCCAGATTTGGAGTCGCGGTCTTTACGGGACCGCCATAAACCCCCACCGAATCCCAATTCATATCGTCGGCGGTAATCAGGAGTATATTCGGCCTGTCCTGGGCAAGGATTGGAATGACGGAACAAATCCAAATCAATGCGGCCCAAGATAAGACGGACCTGAGACAGGGGAACTTCATCGACTTAATTTGGCAATTTCTTCTCCAGAAATACGATTCTACCCGGGAGGTTTAAAGAATATACCAATAAACGGTAGGGCGACGGCATCCTTGCCGCGCCGACCGGCGGCATCGCGAGGACGCGATTGCCCTACCATTCCAAAACGTAAACGGTAGGGCGACGGCATCCTTGCCGCGCCGACCGGCGGCATCGCGAGGACGCGATTGCCCTACCATTCCGAAACATAAACGGTAGGGCGACGGCATCCCTGCCGCGCCGACCAGCGGCATCGCGAGGACGCGATTGCCCTACCATTCCGAAACATAAACGGTAGAACGACGGCATCCTTGCCGCGCCGACCGGCGGCATCGCGAGGACGCGATTGCCCTACCATTCCGAAACATAAACGGTAGGGCGACGGCATCCTTGCCGCGCCGACCGGCGGCATCGCGAGGACGCGATTGCCCTACCATTCCGAAACATAAACGGTAGGGCGACGGCATCCTTGCCGCGCCGACCGGCGGCATCGCGAGGACGCGATTGCCCTACCATTCCGAAACATAAACGGTAGGGCGACGGCATCCCTGCCGCGCCGACCAGCGGCATCGCGAGGACGCGATTGCCCTACCATTCCGAAACATAAACGGTAGGGCGACGGCATCCTTGCCGCGCCGACCAGCGGCATCGCGGGGACGCGATTGCCCTACCATTCCGAAACTGGAGCATTGCTCCCAATTTTTTTTCGAATATTATGTTTTTCAAAAGGATTATTTGATAGCGATTCGGCGATGGCCTGTGTGATCTATCGCGGCATAAAGCCGCTCCTACGGTAAATTGAAAATTCTGTGAAATTCCTGAAATTCTATCATTTCACCCTCCTGGTCTTTCTTTTGCCCTCATCATTATGCCTTTCGAAGACTCCCAACTTCCTGGTCATCCACACGGACGATTTGGGCTGGTCGGACCTGGCCTGTTACGGCCACCCTGTTCACCAAACGCCTAACATCGACCGACTGGCGGCCGAGGGCATGCGTTTCACCCAAGCCTACGCCGCGTCCCCGATTTGCTCGCCCACACGAGCGGCCGCCCTCTTTGGCCAGTACCCGGCCCGGTTGAACATAACCGGCCAACCGAGTTATTTCCGGGACGACCAATCGGAGCGTGTTCTCCTTCATCCTCCCTTCGAAACGACCGCGCCCTACGACACTCCGAATCTTTTTACCGACCTGGAAAGCGCCGGCTACCATTGTTACCTCCTGGGCAAATGGGGCCTCACCGAAAAAGCCGATCTCTTTGGTATCCGGCACTTTCCCGGTAAAGACGAAGCCATCATGGAGGAAGCAGTCCGTTATCTAAAAACAGCATCGGAGAAGCCCTTCTTTCTGCATATCAATTTTGCCTGGCCGCACATACCCCTGGAACCTAATCCCAAACTCAAGGCAAGATACGAAAGGAAGCTCAAAGGCACCCCGTTCAATCCCGACTACGCGGCTATCATTGAACAAATCGACACCGCAACCGGCCATATATTACGGGCGCTCGAACAGTCCGGCAAAGCGGAAGACACACTGGTCATTTTCTTTTCGGATAACGGCGGTTTCCTGGGCTTTTCGGAGGAAGAACGGATAGCCTTTAACGAACCTTTGCGCGACGGGAAGGCCAGCCTCTACGAAGGTGGGATCCGGGTGCCCATGGTCGTGCGCTGGCCGGAGAAGATAAAACCCGGATCGGTAACCGACCAGGTTACCATCGGGCATCTGGACCTCTACTCGACACAACTCGAACTGGCCGGTATTTCCATCAATGCTCGATCGCTCGACGGAATCAGCCTGGTCGATACGCTCTTGCACGATAAAACGATTCCCTCCCCTACCCGTTTCTGGCATTGGCCCCATTACCGCAGAGCCTTCGGAGGATTGAACGCATCCCCGTCAACCGCCATGCGATCGGGAGACTGGAAACTCATCCACTTCTACGAAACTGGCCATCACGAACTCTACAACCTGGCCGAGGACCCGAGCGAAACAAAGGATCTCAGCAGGACCCATCCCCACGTGGCCGGAAAATTGGCCATCGAATTGGAAACCTGGAAGCGCGAAGTCGGCGCCCAACTGCCCATCCCCAACCCCGAGTATCATCCGTAGGAGCAACTTTACGCCGCGATCATCTTCCCGTAGGAGCGGCTTTACGCCGCGATCCTCTGCCTACAGATTTATGTATTTGACAAAATTTTGCACAGCATCATGAAAAAAATTTCCAGCACGGAAGCGGTCCGCAGTTTTGGCGACTGTCTGGCTCGGGTCAGGTATACCGGCGAATCGATTCTCATATACAAGAATAATAAGCCGGTCGCTACGATCTCGCCCCCACCGGGCGCCTCCCGCCTGACGGTTGCGGAGTTTGTGGAGGCCTGGCAGAACATGAAACTGGATGAAGACTTCGCGTCCGACCTTGCCAGCATCAGCCATGAGTATCATCCGTAGGAGCAGCTTTACGCCGCTGTCTCATACGTAGCCGCGATTGCTCTAGCGGTTCAACCATTCCGGATAGGGCACATCCTTATCCAAAAACATCCATTTTTTTGCCTCCTTCGTACAAAACCAATACAGCCAAATCTCATTACCTGCTAACAAATTCTTCCGATACGGATTCATCAGCATGTAACGTAGGATTACCCCAACAGGATCGCGGGATAAACCCGCTCCTACGCGAATACAATCAGTCAACCGATTCAGGATTGACCCCTACCTCAGTAGGAGCAGCTTTACGCCTACGTCTCATACGTAGGAGCGGCTTTACGCCGCGATTGCTCTAGCGGTTCAACCATTCCGGTTAGGGCACATCCTTATCCAAAGACATCCATTTTTTTGCCTCCTTCGTACAAAACCAAAACGGCCAAGTCTCATTACCTGCTAACAAATTTTTCCGATACGGATTCATCAGCATGTAACGTAGGATTACCCCAATAGGATCGGGTTCTCTTAACCATCGGTCATAATAGCTTCGTTGCCACTTCAACCCATTTTTCCTCAATAATGGAGTCATCTTTCCTTTATAAAGCCGGATGAAATCACCCAAAGAAAGACCAGATTCAAGGCGGAAAAGCAGATGTAAGTGATCGGGCATGTGAACCAAAGCAACCAATTCAATTTTGCCATCTTCCTGTTTCTCAAGAAGGGTGGCTAGACTAACCTCGAACAAGTCAGTCGAATCCAATCCGTTCTCATTCTTCACCAGACAAATAGTGACGAAGTAGAACAATCCTACCGCCGATATCCGACCTTTTCGCAAAGCGGCATGTCCTTTGAAAGGATTTTTCATCCCGAGAGGATCGCGGCGTAAAGCCGCTCCTACGAGTTTAATCCCCAAGGATAATCGCGGGATAAACCCGCTCCTACGAGAAAAACAATCAGTCAACCGATTCGGGCTCGTGCTCTTCCGTAGGAGCGGCTTTACGCCGCGATCCTGGGAAAAACAATCAATCCACCGATTCGGGCTCGTGCTCTTCCAAGGAGTAGAAATACGAAATCGGCACCGCTGCCATGTATTGCTGGTCGTAGGACCGGCCATCGATCCAGGCGCGACCCCAGTAACCGATGTGAGCCCAACCTTCGTCGAAGAAAATCGAAGGATAACTGACCCCATTTCGGTTAAAGCTCTCCGCCCCAATTTCATAAGCCGGCACCGTGATAAATTCACGATAATGGCCCCAGGTATTACCGCCATCGCTGCTGATCATCGAAGCCAGGGTCAATCGCTGCCCCAGGTGTGAATGCGTGTTGTAGACGCTCTGGCTGTTCCAAATGAGCAGCATATCGTCCGACCCGGGAATGCGCTCGATGTTGGGAGGCGCCTCCGGAGAATACAACTCAGTCGGATTGGGCGTCGTCCAGGTCTCCCCGCGATCGAAGGATTCCGATTGATACAGCCTTCCCGCGGAGGTCCGGCCGATCATGTAGATCGATCCGTCGGCACGTTCCGCAATCGCCACTTCATGGAAGTTGGATACGCGTATGTTCCTGTATCCCGTTGCCAATTTGCGCACTTCCAGAAGTTGTTCCCCCAAATGCCAGGTCCGGCCGTGGTCATCCGACCAAGCCACTTTCGTAGCCACAACGTTGTGGATACCCTTGTCAAAATTCACTTGGGTGTGGAGGGGCTGAATGAGCCGGTCGCTCGAGTGAACGAGTAACCGGTCGTGCCCACTCGTCCAATAACCGGTGGGTGGTGAAATGAGAATCTCCTTCGACCAGGTCTTCCCCTCATCCTTGGAATAACGGAAAATCTTGTCGGCATTGGTGAGTGATTTGAGCCAATTCTCATTGTCCCACTGATCGATCGGTTTGGTATTGATGCGCTGGTAGGTCGCTCCCAATTCACCGTTGGCGAGGCGCCGCAAGGCCGGATGCGAGGCATTGATGCCGGTGTTGCTTTCAAACATCACCTCCGGCTCACTCCACGTTTTGCCACCGTCCCTGGACTCCACTTTGCCGATCACGGTGCGGGCATAATGGGCGTGCCAGTTGCTCATATCCTCTTCCCCAAAGCGCAGGTTGAAAGCATGGACAAGCGTGCCGTCTTTCAACTTTACCGTCGTCCCCTCGGACTGAAAAGGATACTGGTTTGTCGAAGGCGCTACCACCTGTCCGCGAAGGCCGCCCAAGGCCCAATCCACAGGGTCGAAATCTTCAGTCCCTCCGGTCAGACCCCAGGAATTGACAGTAATGGCAAGAAGGAGAATACGCGTTCGAAAAACCATTCTTAGACAATGCGAGAATTGCACCCGTAATGCAAAGCCCTACAAACAGGTATGGCCTTTGGACAAGATCGACATGGCAGGAGCGGCTTTACGCCGGGAATCAATTGTTTCCTTTCTTCCAAGGTATGGTCGAGTAAGGCTCGTTTCGAATGGGAATGTGGTTAGCCAAGGCCTTCCCTACACCAGTGTAATCAGGGTCATGAAACAGGTTTTTCCATTCCCAAGGATCCTGTCGCATATCGTAGAGTTCGCCGGTTCCATCAGGGTACTGAATGAGCCGATAACGGTCGTTGCGGACTGAATGAAAGTTACGGTAGTAGGTGGTCAACACCGGTTTGCCACGCTCATCGGCTTGGTTTTTTATAATGGCGGACAGATCGATACCGTCCAGGGCATGGCTTGGTCGGGACAAAGCGCAAAGCCCGACCAGCGTTGGGTATAAGTCCAACAAGCTTACCGGCGTGTCATGCCGGCTTCCTTGATCCGTCACACCTGGAATGGATATCATAAAGGGAATATGGACAGCCCGTTCCCACAAATCGAACTTGTGCAAGTGTTCCTTTTCGCCCCAATGGTAACCATGATCGCTACCTACAATTACGATCGTGTTTTCTACGTAGTCGCTCTCTTCCAGTGTATCCAATACCCGACCCAGCAGATCATCGGCATATAAGTAGGTGGCCAAGTAAGCTTGAAGAGCCGTTCTGAAATTGCCGGACTGAACCAGGTAATTGAAGGAATTCGGTTCGTCTGCTTTCAGGAGAGTGCCGTTTACTTCCACCAAATTTCGATAATCTCCGTAAGGGGTTTCGCGGCCGTAGGGAGGTTGATTATTGAACTGGTTGGAAAGGGCTAGCATACGGCCGTATGGTGGGACGTCTTCCAGGTCTTTCTTTCGATAGCCCGGGGGGAGTTTCAGAAACTTATCGGGCACACGATCCCAGTAACGCTTGGCGGCGTAATAGCGTGTATGGGGTTTATAAATACCCAATGCAGCGAAAAAGGGTTTATCGTGTTTCTTTTTTAGCAGTTCGATCACGCGCACCGTATTTTCCGTGTCCTGGGACATTTTATTTGGGTCCTCACGATCCCAGTCATCGGGAAGCCAGCCGTAATTGTGCGGCCAGAGTTCGATCTCGAATCTCTTTTCCGCCACCTCCATTAAACGGTCCTCTTTCTCCTGGCTGTAAGGAACCACGTGACCTTCGGACCACATGTGATTGAATAATCCCGCCTGCTTGTGGTGAAAGAGTTTTCCGTATCCAGCAGCCAAATAACCATTGTCCTGAAAATGCAGAGGAAGGTTTCTAACATCAGCGATCCAGTGATCGGCTTGCGTGTAAACCTGGGCATTGTGGTAGATTCCGGACCTGGACGGATGCACTCCAGTCATCAGAGATATACGCGAAGGATTGCAGATGGGTGCGGCGCAATAGGCATGGGTAAAGACAGCACTTTTGTTAGCCAATCGCTCCAGGTTGGGGGTAGGAAGGCCAGGGTCGCTCAGCACTTGGGTCCAATCGTTCATATCGTCGAAGAAGACAAAGAGAACGTTGGGCCGAGAATCAGCAGAGAGCTGAGAGCAAAGAGCAAAGAGCAGGAAAACAGATCTAACGGCAAACTTCATTTCGAACCATCATAGGAGCGGCTTTACGCTGCGTTAGCTTCGAGGCTGATTTCTGGGATCGCGGCGTAAAGCCGCTCCTACGACAACTCAAAACCATTACTCAAAAAACCAGACCAGCGGCAATTTCAGATAACCCAGGTTCACGCGGTCCCAGCCCTTGGTTGGGGTGAGCTCGATCATGCGGTAGGACAGGTGGACAAAGTCTCCGTCGAACAGGACATTGGGATAGTCATACCACATATCATGGGTGTGATATTCGATTTCCTTGTGGTTCTTCCAGGTCAGACCACCGTCTTCACTGATGCGCGAGGCCAGCACATAACGATCGCCCAACAAGCGAGCTTTGGCATCCACCATGGTGGTGGAAAGCAGCAGAAGGGTGGAAGTGCCGGGAATATTTTTCAAATAAGGCGGGGCCAAAGGGTTGCGAATATCCGTCCGCATGGGAGTGGACCAAGTCCGCCCGTTATCCTGGGACCGACAACTGTAGATCCAACCGGTGGCGTTTCGGCCATACATGAGAATCTCATCGTTGCCCAATTCGGCTATGGCACATTCCCACAATCCGTATTCGCCATGCCCGAACGGATTCACCGGAACGTCCAGGGAATCCTCGGTCCAGCGTTCCCAACTCTTCCCGTGATCGCCAGATCCGAAAACATCCGTCACCAGGTGACGGGGCCGGGCCGGGTCGCCTTTTACCGAATGTATCAAAATGATCAGGTCGTCATTTTTCAGCTTGTAGAAACGGTCGTGCGAACCGGTCTGGTAGTTGTAGGCGCCGTCGCTCACCACGATTTCGTCTCCCCAGCTTTCACCTTCGTCTTCAGATAAGCGGACCACACGTTTGGAATACCATTCACCGGGGACACGACGCGCATAGGAGATGGCGATGTTTCCATCCCCCAACCGCAAAATGCTGGCGAGAAACAGGGCCATCCCCTTTTCGACGAAGACCACCTCCGGCTTTCCCCAGGTATCCCCGCCGTCGCTGGATACCTTTTTGCTAATGCGTGCCTCCGCCAAGTCACTCACCGTAACCATGTCGCTGTAGTAAAGTTCCAGGTTTCCATTCGTGAGTTTGATAAATGCGCCCTCGCTCTGCCGTGCGCTACCAGCTTCGATCACACGTCCTCTGCGTTGATTGAGTAAAGCCAAGGTTGTCCCGGAAACCGGCTCCGAAACGGATTCACCATGGTCATTAAAGGCAATCACCCGGTGCTCGTAATCGGTATAGGCCCGGCAACCGGCGCTGATAAAGCTGGCGCTGTTTGGGGGCGCTACCCCTTCCGACCGCCAGTCACCATTTGGCAAGCGCCGCTCGATGCGGAATCCGGCCTCATTGTTCGAGTTATCCACCCAAGCTATGAGAAAAGAGGATCCCGATTCGGGAATGGCCAATAAACCCGTGGGAGAGTCCGGTATTTCAGCAAGGAGAGTTCTCAGGCCAAGCAACAGGATAAAAATAACCATGGCAGGAGCGGCTTTACGCCGCGATCCCACAACAAGGCCTCGAACCAATCGCGGCATAAAGCCGCTCCTACAACCTTGCCCGAATATCTCACAAATCTTCTGCTGCGCTCCGGAATGACGGCACTGGAGCGGATTTCCCTGGATTTGGGTCTTTGCAGGGTGTCGACCCGGCTTCACCCCCGAATCTGCACGAAACCCCCACCAGCACTCGACCTCCGTTCGCTCGCGACGAATTTTGTGAAATATCCAGGCTAAAACCATTACTCTAAAAATCATACCATATATCATTATTCAAATGCCTCCTCCTCGAAAACGTTAATATCGGCTCCAACCAGCGGCACCTCCACGGCATTCACTTTGGGAAAAGACCTGGCCAACCTGTCTTTGACACCTTGAAACCGAGGCAGAGAGGCCAAGTTGGTCCACTCGTGAGGATCATTTGCGTGGTCGTAAAGTTCTTCATCACCGTTTCGATAGCGGATAAAACGAAAACGGTCGTCCCGCACGGCGTGGTTCTGCCAACCATAACTCAATACAACCGGTTCACCCCTTTCGGAAGACGCGCCACTCAGGACCGGACTCAAGTCGATACCTTCCAGCTCATGGGTCTGAGGTCCGCTTAATCCGGTCAAGGATATCAAGGTCGGATATAGGTCCAACAAACTCACCGGGGTATTGGAAACCTGTGGCTTCATTCCGGGTACCCGAATGGAGTAAGGCACTCTCGTCGCCAACTCCCAGAGAACAAACTTCGACCAGTGGTTTTTCTGCCCCGTGTGCCAGCCGTTATCCCCCGCAAACACCACAATCGTGTTGTCGGAATACGGGCTGTCTTCCAGCGCATCCAACACGCGACCAATTTGCTCGTCTGCAAAGGTGGTGGAGGCAAACAGCCCCTGTAAGGCCCGCTTCCACAATGCGCTCCTTACCATCTTGTCGTGAAATCCGCGGTGCGTGGCGATCCAACGACCGGGTTTTGGTATATCTTCCAAATCATCTCCACGAAATCCCGCAGGTATCTCAATGTCCTCCAGGGGATACAAATCGTAGAATCGTTGGGGCACCGTCCAGTGCACGTGCGGACGCCAGCATCCAAAGGCCAGAAAGAATGATTTATTGTGCTCCTCCCCAAGAAAATCTACCACCCGTTTCGCATTGCGCCGGTCCTGGGACATTTTCGATAAATCGTCACGGTCCCAATCGTCCGGCAGGATTCCCCAGGTGTAATTGCCCGGACCCTCGGGAATTTCGGTTAGCGTGCCCGGGATAATGTGATTGAGCAGCTCTTTCTCGGCTTCATTCGAATAATGTACGACGTGTCCCTCCGACCAGGAATGCTCATCCCATTCCTGATAGCGGTTGTGAAAAATCTTGCCGTAGCCAGCCGTCAGATATCCGGCCCGTTTGAACCTGGCAGGGAGAGATTCGACTTTACTCACCCACCCTTCGACCTGCCGGAAGTTCTGACCATTGTAGTACACACCTGTTGTGGAAGGCCGAAGTCCGGTTAAAAACGCCGTTCGCGATATGCAGCACCCGGGATACGTATAACCCCGTGAAAACCAGGTGCTTTGCCTGGCTAATCGTTCGAGATTGGGGGTGCCGACCCCGCTGTCCTGCAGGACGCTGTTATAAATCGGGCTGGTGTCGTCGATCAACAGCAGCAACACGTTCATGGGCTTCTCCTGGGCAAGGCAGAAGGCTGAGGGAAGAAGGAATAAAAAAAAGTGTAGGAGCGGCTTTAGGCCGCGATTGGACCGACTTCGACATGATCGCGGCGTAAAGCCGCTCCTACAAAGAAATGAACAATCATCCATTTTCCTCAAAACCTGGTCACATTTTCCGATCCTTCGGTCGAGTAAAACCAATCGATGGGCACGCGAGCCAAGACCATTTCCCGCCCCCCGGCAAAGGCCGGACCCCGGTAGTAATGGATTAATGCGTATCCGTCTTTCCACAACAACCCCGGGTAGGCCCATTGGTACTCGCGGTCCACTTCCAATGCTTTGGGAGTACTCCAGGTTTTGCCTTCATCCTGGCTTACGGCGGCCTGCAAAGTCGTCCGCGTCCAGCCGTGGGATGCCTTTTCCACGTAATTGGAATTCCAAAGCATGAGAATATCACCGCTGTCCGGGAAGCGCTTCAGCAAGGACGGAGCCCGGGTGTTTACCACCCCGGAAGGACGTGGAGTGGTCCAGGTGGCTCCGTCATCCCAGGATTCGGAAATAAACGACTGGCCCCTGGAGGCACGCATCACCTGAAACAGGCTCCCATCGGTTCGCTGGACCATACTGGCTTCCTCGAAGTGGCCATTGACCGAATCGGTCAAAACCTCCGAACGTTGCCAGGTTTCACCCTGGTCATCGGAATAGGAGTAATAAGTGCCCATTTCCTTAAATCCGGTCTGGTTGGGAATGAGGGTATGGCGCTGAACGAGTATCCGCCCGGATGGCAGGACGTAGCTGCGGTCGTAGGCGCCGGTGTGGTATCCCTCGAGGTCTTGGCGAATCTCCCTGTAATCCGACCAGGTTTTGCCTTCGTCGCTGGAAAATCGGATACGCTTGGTGGCATCGCCCAAATCCTTGTTGGTTCTGTTTTGCGAACTGCGCCAACTGTAGGCGACCATGAGGCGTCCATCTTGCAGTCGCGTCAGTCCCGGGGAGAGGATATTGACCTCGGCATCGCGGTCATCGATCGCCACCCAGGGGGTGCCCCAGGTCTTACCGCCATCCTTCGATACCATGGCGGCGAGCCGGCAAAATCCGTCGTCCGACAAGGGAGAACGACGCAAACCGGCGGAGGGCGGATTCTCATCCGGGGACATCCGACTCACGTCTACGAACTGAGACCACAAAAACAGGACATCGCCGTTTTTCAGCTCAATCATGGAGCCCTCCGAATTTTTGGGATACTTCATGGTGGCGGGAACGAGCAATTGCTTATGCACACCGGGAATATCCAGAAAATCAGGCGATTGAAGGTGATGAATTGTCCGGGCGATGGCCCCACGAACCGCTCGGGTCAGGGGGAGAATGTCCAACACCTTGTGACGAACACGGGCCAGTGCATCGGCAGAGGCCAAATCCAGACTACCTTCTCCATCCACTTTTTCCCGATGACCGCGTAAAAATTCATTTACGAGAGCATTTGCTTCCATTTGCCCGTACTTGCCGCTCAATTCCCTGAGTTCATCCACACTCGGGCTGGGGGAAAGGAGGGTCAATTGGGCGGCGAATTGCCGCTGCACCGCCATTACATAAGGACTCCATAAATCACCTGGAGAAATTTCCTTAGCGGCCACGATAGCCTTGGTTAAAAGCCCGGTCATCGCTTTGGCCTTGGCATCAGTCTGCATGTTCTTGAGGGCCTGGGCGGCAGCGAGGGCCTTTTCCGCCTCACCATAGTGAATGGCCAAGTGAACCCGTCCGGCTTGCAGCAGCCTTTGATCCTCCATACTCAATCCCGGTTTCCCGATAGCCTCCTCCAGAAAGGCGGAATAATCTTCGGCAAACGCATCGAACAATTCCTGGTCGTTCAAATACGACGCCAAAGGCGCTTCCAGTTGGTAGTCATAGGACAAGTCGCTTCCCCACCCGGTGAAAGGCAGAGCTACAAAGCCGCACAGAAGGGTGAGGAGGACAAATTTAACAGCGGTTCTCAACAGGTTCATATTCGGTCAGGATTCCGGAAATTCGGGTTAAACTGATTACGTTGTTCTCCCACTGAATTGCGGCCGGGCATTGGGTCAAAATCATCTCAATGGTTTAGTCGGTAGACAAGTTGCGTTAAAACGTTATCCCGGAGGTGGGTTATGCGAGTTAATTGTATTTTTTTCAAACGAGCCATATTCGCTGGCAGATTGAAACAAGCCGCCTTTTGACTTTAACCCTTCACTTGTAGAGAAAACAGGATCGCGGCGTAAAGCCGCTCCTACGGAAAATACTTTTTAGGGAGTACATTTGGAACACATGACCCATCGGCAAAAAACATTCGAGGTCAAGGAAGGCCGCGAATACGATATCATCGTCGTCGGTGGCGGCACGACCGGAATCTCCGCTGCCGTGGCAGCCGCCCGAGACGGAGCGAAGGTTTGCATCATCGAGTATTACGGTTTTCTGGGCGGCAATGCGACGACCGGGCTCCCCTGGATGGCTTACCATAATCTGAACGGCCAGCGCGTGATCGGCGGGGTGGCCTACGAATTTATTGAGCGACTCTGGGAGGTGGGAGGAGCTTCCGACTTCTACATGGACCCGGTTTGCTCCAGCACCATAGCGGTCAACCCACACTGGTGGAAAATCGTATCGATGCGGGAGGTGAAGAAGGCCGGCATCGATGTGATACTGCACAGCCTCGTTGTGGATGTGGATTTCGATGAATCGGGCACCGATGGCCGCAGGCGCGCCAAGGGTATTTTCATGACGAACAAGGGGGGGGTTCACCGCTTGAAGGGCAAAGTAATCATGGATTGCACCGATTCCGGAGATATTGCCCGCATGGCCGGCGCCAGAATGGTGAAAGGCAGAGCGGGCGACCACAAAACGCAGGTGGCCTCCTATACCATAACTCTGGGCGGGGTGGACGTCGATCCCCTGCTGGATTATTTCCGCCAAAATCCGGACGACATACGACCGTTTCCCATCGATAACATAGATGCCCTGCTGGAACAAATGGTGGAAGCGGAGATCTTCATCATCGGTGGATTGCGTAAACTGATTGCCAAAGCGCGTCGGGACGGTCTCGAACTCTCTCGCGGAGTCATGCCCGGTCTGGTGTTCCCCAAAACCGGGGAAATTACCACGGTCGCCTCCTGCATCGAAGGCCTCGATCCGACCGATCCGGATAGTTTCACCAAAGCCGAACAGGAGGGCATGAAGCAAACGCAGCAATGGATAGAGTTTCTGCGCAATTATGTTCCAGGATGCAAAAAGGTGTTTTTGTCCGGAACCCCCCACCAAATCGGCATTCGCGAGACCTACCATATGGCAGACGCGGAATACATTCTGACCGGGGAAGATCTGGCCAAGGGAACCCAATTTAAAGACGTCATCAGTCTGGGTGGCTATCACGTGGACATTCACGCCCCCAGCAACGACGGCCACAACGATGCCTACGTCGGTCCGCCCACCTTCCAGATTCCTTACCGAAGCCTGCTTCCCAAGGCTATTGACGGTTTATTGGTGGTCGGCCGCGCTTTCGGCGCAACGCACGAGGCCCAGGCGGCCACCCGGGTCATTCCGCTGTCCATGGCCCAAGGTCAAGGAGGAGGCCAGGCCGCGGCGTTGGCCATTTCATCCAATCGGGAACTTCGCCATATCGACATCGAGGAACTGCAGAACCGCCTCAAAAGACAGGGCCAAATCTTAGACCATACCGGCCTGCCAAGACACCCGCGCGCCTCCATGTTCCAAGTCGCCAGTGTGGGCGGCCACGTTTCGCTCCACCAAAGCGATAAATGAAGTAGGGCAAGGTGAGGAGGAAGGGGTCAAGCCTTGACCTCTTTGCACCGTCCTCCTCTGCTCCCCCATAACCTCTCCCAAAGATCGCCAAGAACGCCAAGGCGTCCGGCTTTGCCGGAACAGGAGTTAACGGAGGGGGGACATTTCTGTCCCCCAAGGCGCGCGGGGCGCGCCAATTAGGAATTAGGAATTGGGAATTGGGAGAATGGGAGTAGGACTGGCTTTATGATGCGATCCCAGGGAGCAGCCTCGAAGCAATCGCGGCGTAAAGCCGCTCCTACAAGGCTACAAGGCGCGCGGAGGCGCGCCAATTGGCCTGGTGGGGGACCCGCCTCCCGGCGTGGCATGCAGGAATGTTCCCCCTCCGTTATTAATCTGCGCTCATCTGCGTCATCTGTGGTTCATCATTCCATCATTCCCTTCTCAGCCATTCCTAATTGGCGCCCTTAGGCGCCTTCTCCTCTCTCCCACTTTGTGCCTTTGTGCCATCTCGCCTCGGCGAGATCTCGTTCTTAATTGGCGCCTTGGCACCCCCTCCCCCACTCGGCTTTCCGGAGACGCAGACCAGAAAACTGATCAGGCCGGCAAAGAAGAACCACCAGGGCCAGGCAATTTCCAGGGCATGACCGAACAGGAGCTTGCTCCAGTAGGGCATGATGTAGGGCTGGAATGAAAGCACCACCAAGGCGCCCGCCCAGAGGGAGCGAACGGCCGAAGTTTCGTTTCCTCGCTTCGTCAGGATGGCGGCCATGAAAACTCCAAAAAGCCCGGAGTAAGCGAAGGTCAAAACGCCCAGGGAAAAGTCGATCAGCCCCTGCCCACCAGCCTGCTGCAGTAAGACCGCCACAACGGCGAAGAGGGTCAGGCCGCCCCCCATCCAATAGACGGTATGGCGAGACTGTAAAAGGGACAAAGCCCTCGCTTCGACCGATCCATTCCTGCCCAGTTCTTTTTGTTTTCGGAGGTTTCCCTGAATCGTGCTGGCCATGGCATTGGCCGCCGAATCGAAACTACTCATCGAGGCGGCGAGCATTCCGGCTACGGCCAGCCCGACAACCCCTCGAGGCAGATGGGCGAGAATGTACTGAGGGAATACATTCCTGGTGTCGGTCACCAAATCCGTCGGCATCGAGGCTCCCATGAGATCCGGCCGGGAATAGAAGAGATAAAGCAACAGGCCAATGATCAGGAACAGAACGACGATGGGAAAGGATACCACACGGGAAAGGATCATGGACCAGGTCGCCTTGCGGGCCGTGTTACAGGTCATCATTCGTTGCACCATATCCTGATCGCAACCGTATTGAGCGATATTCATCAGCATGTAGGCAATCAGTCCCGTCCACACGGTGTAAGTAACGGAAAGATCGAACTCCGTATTGAACCATTGTAATTTATTGCCTTCCGGAGCCGACCGGAGGGCGTCCACCATTTCCGGAATCCCAACCGGTACCTGGAGCAAGAGAAAACCGATACAGAAAAGAGCTGCCAGGGTCAGGATTACCACCTGCACCACATCCGTCCAGATAACGGCATGGATTCCCCCCGCCGCGGTGTAAATGGTGGCTATAATGCCAAGAATGATGATGGAAATCAGCAGATAGGCCGTATCGGAGGATCCGAACAGCATGAGCGATACGACAATGGACGCGATAAAGTGTCTGGCGCCCTGAGCCAGCAGGATACCGACCAGGAAAAACCAGGAACAGGCCACTTCTGTTTTAGGCCCGTAACGCCCTCTCAAATATCCATAAATGGTCAGCGTGTTGGCCCTGTACAAAATTGGAATGACCAGAACGGCCGCTAATATCCCTCCGATAGTGCTACCCATGGGTATGAGAAGAAAGGTCAAGTCTCCCCTGAACGACACTTGCGGAAGTCCGACGAAACTCCCGGCGCTGAGCGAGGTTGCCACGATGGAAACCGTCACCGCCCACCAAGGCATACTCCGGTTGCCCAGAAAAAATGAATGTTCATCCTTCTGTTTTCGGGACAAATAAAAGCCCATGACAAGGATGGCGCCCAAGTAGCAAAGCAGTATGGTCCAATCTAACCCGGTCATGGTTTGAGCAAAGATCCTTTATGAATTGAGGTTGAGTCTACATTTGAGGAAGGTCTTTATTCGCAATCAATAATTCCCTATCGCAGTTATTACGATGAAAAAGAATTTTTCGGAACGGCTCCGCCAGGGGGATAGGCTCTACGGCACATTGATTGTGTCACCATCGCCTCTCTGGCCGCAAAATATAGCAAAGCTCGACCTCGATTTTGTCTTCATCGATACCGAGCACATCGCTCTGGACCGGGAGAAACTGGCCTGGATGTGCCACACTTATCGTGGTTACGGGCTCTACCCCATTGTGCGCATTCTGTCTCCGGACCCGTTTCTGGCCACCCGGGCATTGGACGGTGGAGCCATGGGAATTATTGCGCCTTACGTCGAATCGGCCCAACAGGCGAGGGACATGGTCGGCGCCGTCAAGCTGAACCCGGTCAAAGGTAAAAAACTGCAAGGATTTCTTTCCCGGAAAGAGTCGCCCTCCCCAATACTTGAAAATCACCTGGCCAAGCGAACCTGGCAAAACACCCTTATCCTGAACATCGAGAGCGTCGAGGGCATACAAAAGATGGATGAGATACTCGACGTGGAGGGTGTGGATGGGATACTGATCGGGCCGCACGATCTCAGTTGCAGCCTGGATATGCCGCAAGATTACCGGAACCCCGAATTCGACAAGGCCGTTCGCCATATTATTGGAAAGGCGCGATCCAGGGGTGTGGGAGCAGGCATCCATTGCGTCATGGGCAGCGATGCCCTGGATCTGGAACAAAGTTGGGTCGAGGCCGGGGCAAATTTCGTCCTGCACAGCGCCGACATCATCGCCGCCATGGAAACACTGAAGCGGGAAATCGGCCTGCTCAAAGCGGGAAAAGCGAGGGCTGAACAAAGCGAAAAGGATTCGTTGGATCGCCCGGTTATCTAATTGCTGATTTCGAAAGGGCCCAAGGAACAAGTCTTGCTGGGAAACGGGAAGAAGGTTTTAAGGAAGGGGATGAATTCCATTTCGTTCATTACGGCAAATTTCGTGGGCCGGGAACTCGGGTACCAGGTAACGGAAGGGTGGTACCAGGGAAACAATGCGACCAATGACTATTTTCGCCCCATCGACACCTTCAGGAAGCGGTTCAATGCCCTCTTGAGAGAAATCAAGGACCTTGGTTTCCAGGCCATCGATCTTTGGATGGCCCATTTGCATTGGGCCTGGGCGACAAATAATCACACTAAAATTGCCAACTCGCTCATTGCCAAACACCGCATGAAGATTTCCAGCATGGCGGGGAATTGGGGGGAAAACCAGTTGGAATTCGAGGCCGCATGCCGATTGGCCAACGCCATGGAAGTTCGGTTGCTCACCGGTTCTGCGCCATTTCTAGCTTCTCACCGAAAAACCGCGGTGGAGATTCTGCGTCGATACAACCTGGAAATCGCCCTGGTAAACCGCCGGGAAAAAGACACCGATTCCATGCTGCGGAGGATCGGCTATGACAACCATGATATCATCGGCGTGGCCTTCGACACCGCCGGGTTTCACCGAATGGGCGTCAACCTGATGGAGGCCTTTGAAGCCCTTGCTCCAAACCTGAAACTGGTTCGACTCAAAAACATAAAATCCACCAGGGCAGCTAGCACCTGCCTCTACAACAAAGGGTGTATCCCCATGGAAAATTGCGTGTCGAAGCTGAAGGAAATAAAGTTCAATGGAAACCTGACCATCGAACACTACCGGTTTGATAAAAACCCGGCCGAAGAATGCCGGCAGAACTTCGAATTGTTGAAAAACTGGTTGAGCCTGCCGTCATGAAACCGGGCCACCTCCTCAGCTACCTCGCCGCAGCGCTGACCCTGGCTGGTTGCGGAACGAAAGACCCCGATGCTCTGGCTGAGGCCGGGTTGCTGAGCTACGAGTTCACCATGGCGCAAGGGGACAGACCGCAATCGGGGCAACCCCTGGTCATCGAATTCTGGGCTTCCTGGTGCGGTCCCTGTATCAAACTGTTTCCCCACCTGAAAAAGTTGTATGGCGAACTCGAGGGCACGGGCATCCAATTCGCAGCCTTGACCCAAGAGCCGTTAAATCACGTAAGGGAATTCATCCGATCCCAAGAGTTGCCCTACCCGGTAGGGGTGGATAGCGAAGGCCAATTTCATGAGGCCCTCAATGTAAAATACATTCCCTACGCCGTTATTGTCGATGCGGAAGGGAGGGTGGTCTGGTCGGGGCATTCGGGCCGATTATCCAAGGCACTCATAGAAAAAAGCCTGGCCCCAAAAAGTTAGGAAAAGTCGTTGCACCATAGAGGAATTGTCCTTCTATCTTGGCATTATGGAATCCCCCGAACAGCCTTCAGCCGAGGCGATCGAATCGGCAATCCAAAGGCTGGCGCGCGATCTGGCCGATGCGCACCGGGATTCCGAAAACCTGGCGGTTATCGGAATTGCCGAAGGCGGTAATGGGCTGGCCAAGCGATTGGCCCGGATGATCTCGGACCATTTGGGAAGGACCCTGCCCTGCGGCGTAATCGACATTTCATTTCACCGCGATGATATCTCCTCCAATCCGGTTCCCAATATTCAGTCCTTTGCCAATCTGCCCTTCGACGTGAACGATCGAACCATCATATTGGTCGACGATGTCATATTTACCGGTCGCAGCACTCGCGCCGCCTTGAACGAAATTTTCGACCAGGGGAGGCCCGACTGCGTGCGATTGGCGGTCCTGGTCGAACGGGTCGGTCGCTGCTTGCCTATCCAGCCCGATTATGTTGGTTTGAGGTTGGAGACGCGTTCGGATCAACGGGTGGAAGTTTCCATAAACAACGATCCCGGCCTACCCGACTCCATTGCAATTACAAACTGACCATGAAATGGAACCGCAAGGACCTGATCGCCATCGAACCCCTGAGCCGGGAGGAACTGAAAACCCTGTTTCACGTAACAGCGGGTTTTAAGCGCATTCTGGCCCGGTCGGTAAAAAAGGTTCCGACCTTGCGGGGAAAAACCATCGTCAATCTCTTTTTGGAACCGAGCACACGGACCAGGCTGGCCTTTGAAATGGCCGCCACCCGTTTGAGCGCGGACGTCATCTCCCTGAACGCTGAGGCCAGCAGCTTCGTCAAAGGGGAAACCCTCCGGGACACGGCCATGAATATTCGCGCCTTGAACGCCGATATGATTATTCTCAGGCATTCCGCAGCGGGGTCGGCCAAGTACTTGAGCGGAATTCTGGATATCCCGGTCATCAATGCCGGGGACGGCGCCCACGAACACCCGACCCAGGCCTTGCAGGACGGCTTTACCCTGAGGGAGAAACTGGGCCACCTCGAAGGCAAAAAGATAACCATTCTTGGGGACATTCTCTTCAGCAGGGTTGCCAGATCGAATATTTTTTCCCTCACCAAGTTGGGCGTGGAAGTTACGGTAGCCGGACCGGCTACCCTTGTTCCCTACAGATTTGAATCTCTCGGGGTGAAGGTGGTGCACGATCTCCAGACCGCCTTGGCCGAAGCGGACGCAGTCATGCTATTGCGGATCCAACACGAGCGCCAGTCGTCTTCCCATTTCCCTTCCATAGGCGAGTATACCAGTATGTTCGGTTTAAACAAACTACGAGCCTCCTGGTTGAAACCCAATGCCATAATCCTGCATCCGGGTCCCATCAACCGGGGGGTTGAAATCGACTCGGATCTGGCCGATTCGGAACATTCCGTCATCCTTGAGCAAGTGACCAATGGGATAGCAACCCGAATGGCCGTACTCTACCTTTGCAGTGGAGCATCTGTCTCCGGATTGGATTCCGCCGATAAATGAAGGAAATAAGGATCATTTCCAACGGCCGCATCATCGATCCGAAGAACGAGCGGGACGAGGTGGGGGAATTGTATATCAAGGACGGCAAGATAGTGGGGTCGATTTCAGCCGAGGAGGAAAAATCCGCCATGCGCACGGATGCTTCCGATCGGGTTGTTTGCCCGGGATTGGTCGACATCCACGTCCACTTGCGCGAACCCGGGCAAACCCATAAGGAAACCATTGAAACGGGCTCGTGGGCGGCGGCGGCCGGGGGGTTCACCACCGTCGTCTGCATGCCGAATACCAGCCCCCCTGCCGACAACGCCGGAACCATTCAGTACATCCTGGATGCGGCGCAGCGGAGCGCCGTGGTCAACGTATACCCCACCGGTTGCATCACCGTGGAACGAAAGGGAGAACTACTGGCTCCCATCGGCAGCCTGAAGCGGGCTGGTGTTGTGGCCATCAGCGATGATGGGGACTGTGTGCAAAACAATGAAATCATGCGCCGGGCCCTGGAATATGCCAACATGTTCGGTTTGCCCATCATGGACCACTGTCAGGATATGAACCTGACGGAAGGCGGGGTCATGAATGAAGGTGAAATGTCGCTGAGGCTGGGATTGAGGGGTTGGCCGTCCACGGCTGAAGACATCATTGTGGCGAGAAACGCCCTGCTCGCCGAACTGACGGGCGCCCAAGTGCACATGCAGCACATCAGCTCCGCCGGAGCCGTGGAGGTCTTGCGCCGGGCCAAGCAGCGGGGAGTCGGGGTCACAGCCGAAGTGACGCCCCATCACCTGGCCCTGACCGATGCCTGCATCCAAAATTTCAATACCAATTTTAAAATGAATCCCCCCCTGAGGACAGAGGAGGATCGTCAGGCCCTTATCAAGGGGGTAAAAGATGGAACCTTGGATATACTGGCAACCGACCACGCCCCCCATACCAACTACGAGAAAGACCGGGAATTCGATTACGCCCCTTTCGGAGTCGTCGGGTTGGAGACCTGTTTTGCCGTTTGTCGGGAGGTTCTATGCGAAGAGGCCGGGATAAGCTTGCCCGAGACGCTCGGGCTTATGACCTACAAACCGGCCGAGTTGCTCGGATTGCCCGCAGGAACCCTTTCAGAGGGTTTACAGGCAGATGTCATCATCCTGAATCCACGGGCAAAATGGACGGTTGAGGAGGAAACTCTACTGGGCAAGTCGAAGAATTCACCTTGGCTGGGCGAGGAACTCACCGGTAGAATCGAAGAAACGATTGTGGCCGGCAAGACGGTCTATAAGAACGGCAGGATTATGGGTTAGCGGCGAAAGCGGTCATTGCATCGATAAACGTTTTGCGAAGTTCCGGGATACCTTCCTCACTCAAACAGGATATGGGAGATACGGATGCATAGTGGTTCTTCTTGAATTTCTCAAGATTGGCCGAAGCCACATCCTCATCCATTTTATTGGCCACGACAAGCCTCGGTTTATCCAACAGCCGGGGATCATAGTTTCCCAGTTCCGACAAGAGGTCCCGGTAGTCGTCACCCGGTTTGCGTCCGTCGACACCGGCCATATCCACCATGAGGCAGAGCAGCTTGCACCGTTCGATATGCCTCAGGAAGCGGTGGCCCAATCCCTTGTTTTCGCTGGCGCCTTTGGTCAGGCCAGGAATGTCCGCCAGCAGTAGTCGGTCATATGTATCCGGGTATTCGATGACTCCCAGGTGGGGATGCAAAGTAGTAAAGGGATACTCGGCCACGGTGGGATGAGCCTTGGTAATCAGATTGGTCAAGGAAGATTTGCCCGCATTGGGAAACCCCACCAACCCGATATCCGCAATGATTTTTAGGACCAGGCGATACTGGCCGCTTTCGCCCTCCTCACCCGGATGGGCCCATTTGGGAGCCCGATTGGTAGAGCTCTTGAAATGGGCGTTACCTCGACCCCCTTTACCTCCCCTGCAAATGGCAAATTTCTCCTCATGCCGGAGCAACTCCTTGACGGCCCTTCCCGTATTCAGATCCAAAATCATGGTTCCCATTGGCACCTTGAGCTTCAGGTCCGGGCCGGATCGGCCATGGCTGTCACTACCCTTGCCCGGCTCGCCATTCCTGGCTTTGAAGTAATGCCTGAAGCGAAAGGCGGTCAGGTCTCCCACGTTCTCGTCCGCCTCCAAGACAATGTCTCCACCCTTTCCTCCATCGCCACCGTTGGGCCCACCAAAGGGAATATACTTCTCTCTCCGGAAACTTACACAACCGCTTCCACCGTTACCGGCGGTCAATTCGACTGTCGCCTCGTCCACGAACATTTGCCCTGACTGCAGAGGGGAAAAGGAAGGGACTAAAACGAGAACATGGCGTCGATCAGGATGATTTCGCTTTCAGAAAAATTCGCCGCCGGGGAAGCGAAGGATTCATCTATCGAACTACCCTCCATAAAGGTTCCACTGAGTTCCAGGAAATCCGTTATCCTGTATTTGTAATTGAAGACAAAACCCGCTTGATTTATCATCCCCCTGGACCAGTCGGGATCACTTAGATTGGGATTATAGGCCGCACCTTCGATATAACGGTATTCGAGTGACCACTGGGACTGGCCTTTACTCTTGGCCAGGCCATGCTGGTAACCGAGAAGAGCCAGGTTGCCGCGGTCTTTCCCGCTCCCGGTCACATCGAAGAAGGGGGAAGATGGATCACTCTGTAGACTTTTGTTTTCAAAATTCCTGCCCACAGCTCCAAAGATCTTTCCCGGGCCTAGTTTATAATCGAACGGGAGCAGGGCCAGATCGAAGTGCCGAAAATACTGTTGGGAGTTGACACCCGAAAACGGACCCTTTTCCGGATAGGTGGACTGACCTCCCGTGGAGGTCATGAACAGTGGCGCCGCGGTCAAGTCCCCCGCTTGCAAAATTGCCTGAATCATGAACATATAGTCATCGCCCACCTCGGGGTCAGTAGCAGTGGCCAACGATTCGTTTTCATTATCGATCAAGTACTGCCCGGCCAAGAAGGTAACAGGTCCCGACTTCCACCTTTGGCTAAGGCCCTCCGGATTCAAGTCACTACCCCACAGCATGGTGGGCAAGGTGTAAATACCACCGTGCTTTCCAAAAGTGACACGGGTATCGTCATCGATGTGGTAGTCCACGTAGAAACGACCGACATTGATGCCTCCACCCCGCTTGTCCCAAAACCCTCCGAAATCAGTATTGGTGGAATCGTTGGTGGTAGCGGTTTCCAACTGCACTCCAAGCGAGAACGGGGAATCCTCGAATTGGGTGACGGAACCTAATTTCACCCTGTAGAGTGGGCGCCTGCGGTAGGTTCTTTGGCCCGATGCCGACACGAGATCTTGGTGGTGAAAGCGATAGCGGGCATTGGCGTAGAGCTTGACGGAACCCACCTGTTCTGAAACTTGAATGATGTTTTCCGGCGCCGGGGGGGGTGCAGGGGCATCCGGAACGGGAACGGGCGCCTCCTCTGGCGGGGAGGGTTGGAGTTCCGCCGCCGCCTCCTCCTCCTTTGCCACCATTGCGGCGGCCTCCGCCTTGATAGCGTCAACATCTTCCTGGGTTATGATGTTGCGTCGCAGGAGGACCTTAAGGAGCGCATCCATTTCCTCGGATGCCTGAAGGGTTGGGGGAGAAACCAAAAAGGCAGCCAGCACAAAAACCGCTTTGAGGGTTAAAACCCGCAAAATGGGGACAGGTTTTTTCATTCAGTGAGATTTAGAAGCTAGGCTAGTTTCAAGCTATAGGCCCAAAGAGCAGGAAAGGCGCCCTCGTGCCCCAGCTTGAATGCTTGAACAGTATGCTGCAGGACGGGCAAGTCAACGGAAAGTTAATGACTATTCACAGGTTTGGACCCCTATCATAAGCCAATTGGTGAAAACCGGATATAACAAGAAAGCAGGGGCGGCTATGGAGTTGCTACCAAACAATTGCCATTCCAAAGTGAAATTTACCTGATAAGCTTTGCCAGGTGACCACCACCATTCAATTTTGCTTCATTGGAAAAAGGAGCGTGGCGGCGACCTCCTGTAATCCAATTGTAACTTGTTTTGCACAATAATTTGACAATTCAGCCCTATACTATCGAGAACCTCTATCTTCCGATCCCGCCTGCTTAGAGAGCCTGTCCTGTTGGCATTAATGAAAAGGATTTACCTTCTGACCGCGTTTTGGGCGCTTTTCCCCTCTAGCGTCCGAGGGACATTGGATGCGGAACTCCCCATCTATCAACCGGTGTCGGGGGTTTACGGAAATCTAAACTCCGTGGGGTCGGATTCCTTGAATTTTCTGATGACGCTTTGGGCTGAATCCTTTCGCGCTTTCTACCCCAATGTGCGCATACAGATTGAAGGGAAGGGATCGTCCACCGCTCCACCGGCCTTGATCGAAGGGACGGCTCAACTTGGCCCCATGAGCCGGGAAATGAAGTCTTTGGAGATCGATGCCTTCGAATACGCTTTCGGTTACAAGCCGACCCAGGTCAGTGTATCCATCGATGCCCTGGCCGTGTTCGCCCACAAAGACAATCCGATTGAGGGGCTGACCATGCAACAGGTCGACAGCATATTCTCGAACACTTTCAAAGCCGGCGGCACCCCCATCGACCGCTGGGGTCAGGTCAACCTGAAGGGCCGATGGGAAGACCGTAGCATCAGTCTCTACGGTCGAAACAGCGCTTCGGGTACATACGGGTTTTTCAAACAGGTCGCCCTGAAAAAAGGCGACTACCGGGCCAGTGTAAAGGAACAACCGGGGTCCTCCACCGTTGTGCAAGGAGTAGCCGTCGATCTATTTGGTTTGGGTTATTCCGGTATCGGTTACAGGACGTCCGGAGTAAAAGCCCTTACCTTGGGAGAAAACAGGGAATTACTCGTGAAACCGTCTCTGGATAACTGTCTTTCCGGTGATTACCCCCTGGCTCGCCTTCATTACATTTACATAAACAAGAGGCCCAACGAATCCATCGATACCCTCAGCTATGAATTCCTCCGTTTCGTCCTTTCCCGAGAGGGTCAGGAGATCGTAGTAGAGGCTGGTTACTTTCCATTGCCGGCTTCGGTTGCGGCAAAGACTTTTGCATCGGTTCAATAGATATGTTTTCGACCTCCCATTGCGGTTCCGGAGGGATCTAGGCTCCGGATGAAAAATCAGCCTCAGCCCCACTTTCAGTCTCTGGAAAGGTTCCGGGTATCGCGGCGTACCCGGTGGTTCGACCAGTTTATGAATCACTTCATCGTAGTGGGCGGAGTGATAGTCATTGCCGCTGTCATGGGAATATTCGTCTTTATTTTGTTCCAGGTCGCGCCGCTCTTTCAAGGGGCCAAGGTCAAGCTCCTCAGCCGTCACAAATTGACCGATGCGGTGGATTCAGTAGTGGCGGTCGATCTCGATGAATGGGGGGAATTGCCGGTCTTGATTCAAAAAAACGGGTCCCTGCGCTACCTCGATTTGAAGGGCGACCGGGGAATAATGGAAAACAGCCAAGTCTTCAAAGTTGGGGAAACCATTTCCTCGATCCACTACAATTCCCCGAAACGCCTGCTGGTGGCAGGCTCCGATTCAGGCAAGTTTGCCTTCGCCAAGATCGGTTACCAGCCGCAGTTCGATGCCTTATCCGTCAGGACGGTTCATCCGGATGTCAGCAGTTCGGATTGGTTCGATCTTTCGGGAAATGGGGAAAGGGTGGAATTTGTAGATTACGGTGAGGGGGATACAAATAAATTGGCCGTCGGGGTGTGTACGGATTCCGAGGGAAACAGGCATGTCCGCGCGGTAAGCCTGGAGCAAAATCGATCTCTCTTTGGGGAAGGGGGAAAGATCTCCCTGGGGGTCCGGTATGACCTGACAGGGGATATCGACCGAGAGATTCAGCAGGTCGACGTCGCTACGAACGGGGATCTGGTCTTGATCACTGCGGAAAATGGGGAAGTATTCGTATTCTTCAATCGGAGCGGGAAACTGGAGCTTGGGCAACGATTCCGGCCTTTTGGCGACCTGCCCGATGGCCGGGTTCTCGGAGCGTATTTTCTACTGGGCGACGCTTCGGCTGTATTTACCGGTTGGGGAGGGGAAAATCGGGTTTACAGTCTGTCCTTGGACAGGGCCAAAGGCAAACGCCTCTATACCAAGACCAAGGAATTTGAACCTGTGCCGGAACTGCCGGGAGGCTATTTCCCTGGTGTTCGCAACAAGAGCTTTCTGCTGGTGGGTAAAACTCACGCTTCACTGCGCTTCAGCACCACAGAGTCGATTCGCTGGCAAAAGAATTTCGATTTCGAGATCCTCAGGGGGATCATCGGTGAGAAATACAACCGCCTGGGATTCCTCGATAGTACGGGAACCTTTCACCTCTATCATTTGCAGGACCCCCACCCGCAAGCAGGCATAAAGGCGTTTTGGGGAAAAATCAGATATGAGGGTCAGGTTGAGTCCGATTACATTTGGCAATCCACCGGTGGCACCGACGATTTCGAACCGAAGCTTTCCATGGTTCCCCTTATACTGGGCTCGGTTAAGGGCACGTTTTACGCCATGCTGTTTGCCGCCCCCATTGCCCTCTTGGGCGCTCTCTACACCTCGCAATTTTTGCATCCCAAGTTGAGGCATTACGTAAAATCCACCATGGAAATCATGGCTTCGCTGCCATCCGTTGTCCTGGGTTTTATGGCTGCTTTGTGGTTGGCCCCCCTCCTGGATACGCGCATTCCGTCCCTGATCCTTGTTTTAATGGGGATTCCCAGCGCAACACTGGCCCTCGGATGGTGCTGGGGGAAGTTGCCCCAACGCGTCCGCACTCAAGTGCCCTCCGGATTGGAGTTCCTGTTTTTATCACCGATAATCCTCATCATCTGCTATTTGTGCTGGAAGGCGGGACCCCACGTGGAAGAAATCCTATTTGTGGTGACCAATCCCGACACAGGTGAGCGGGTGGCGGACTTCCGCCTCTGGTGGCCTGAAATTACCGGAGCCACCTATACCCAAAGAAACTCCTTGGTAATAGGCTTCATGATGGGATTTGCCGTGATTCCGGTTATCTTTTCCATTACGGAAGATTCACTGAGCAATGTGCCCGAGTCCCTGAGTTCCGGATCCCTGGCCCTGGGAGCGAGCCGCTGGCAAACAGCTGTGAATATCGTGCTTCCAACTGCATCCCCGGGGATTATTTCCGCCCTGATGATTGGAGTCAGCCGGGCCTTGGGTGAAACCATGATAGTGGTTATGGCCACCGGCAATACGCCGCTGAAGGATTTCAATATCTTCAGTGGGATGCGCGCTTTGTCGGCGAACATAGTGGTGGAATTTCCGCAGGCGCCGTTCCAGGGAACCCTATACCGAACGCTGTTCCTGGGTGCGCTTTTCCTATTCATCATGACGTTTATTATCAACACCCTGGCAGAGTTTCTTCGCCAGCATCTCAGAAACCGCTACAAGACGGTACAGTAAATCCGAAAAAACGTGTCCTAAGGGAATGCAAACCTTGAAAGAAAAGAGCCGTGTAAGCGTAAAAGGGAAAATTGCCGTCTGGTTTTCCTCTGCCGGCCTGAGTCTGGGCCTGGTCATGATCGTGGCTCTACTGGGAGTGATTGCGTATAACGGCCTTTCCGTGTTTTGGCCCAAGCGGGTGGTTCAGGTGGAATTCAATCCGCAATCGGCATCCGACCTGGGATCTCGATCGGTGGTTGCCGGCATTGTCACCGCCCAAAAGAAAAAACCCCAGGAATCGGTGGAGGAGTGGCGACTCTTTTTGGGAAATAAAGACCAGTATGGTATTGCGTATACGTATTTTGACCGGAGTTCCCTGCTAAAGGTAACCCAACCCGAGGGATTACTGGTTTTGGAACGGGCAGCCTACGGCAAGGCCATTGGGTATCCCCGGTATATTTCCGGTCCGTCCGGTCAAATCATTTCCGCTGAGCATCCCACCTTTGCCAAAACACTGGGATCCCTGGTCAAGGAATGCCAGGATCGAGGGAAGGAGATCCGCGAACTGGAATCCAGGGAGATCGGGGCCATCCATGAAGCTCTGGAAAACCTGCGACTTCTTCAATTGCGCTTGGAAAGACAAAGTGAATTAAGCGCCGCAGATCGCGAAGCCTTGGAGAAGATTGCTGAGGAGCGAGCACACTACCAAGCGCTTTTCGAAAATTTGGCCGCGCGGGCGCGGTCTCTAAGGGACCTTCAAACCTCCAATACACTTCACTATCAATTAGCCTCGGGAGAGGAAATCGACCTGCCCATCGGCGAAATCTACCATTTTTTCTACCCCAATCAAATTGGCTTCTGGGGTCGTGCCGCAGTGTTTTGTACCCGCATCGAGGAGTATTTACTGAGCGAGCCCAGGGAGGCAAATACGGAGGGCGGAGTATTTCCGGCGATATTCGGCACCTTCGTTATGACTTTGTTCATGAGTGTCATCGTCACCCCCTTCGGGGTTCTGGCGGCAATTTACCTCTGCGAATACGCCAAAGATGGTTTATTCGTGCGATTGGTCCGCATAGCCATTAACAATCTGGCCGGTGTTCCCTCCATTGTCTTCGGAGTATTTGGCTTGGGGTTTTTTGTCTATCTGGTCGGCGGGACCCTGGATCAATTGTTTTTCTCTCTTCGATTGCCAACTCCAACCCTTGGCACGGGAGGGATCTTATGGGCCTCTCTCACCCTGGCCTTGATGACCGTTCCAGTGGTAATCGTCGCGGCGGAAGAAGCGCTGACCGCCGTCTCTCCCGGCCTGAGGGAAAGTTCCATGGCTTGCGGAGCATCCAAGTGGCAAACCATTCAAAGGATAGTTCTTCCCGCCAGCGCGCCGGGTGTGCTTACCGGTATGATTTTGGCCATGGCCCGAGGAGCCGGGGAAGTGGCGCCCCTGATGCTGGTGGGGGTGGTCAAGATCGCTCCTTCCCTACCCTTGGACGATCGGTTTCCCTTCCTTCACCTGGATCGAAAATTCATGCACCTGGGATTCCACATTTACGACCTGGGATTCCAGTCTCCCGATTCGGAAGCGGCCCTCCCCATGGTTTTTGCCACCACTCTCCTTCTGATTGTTTTGGTTGTAGTGCTCAATGCGGCCGCCATTCTCATACGGAACCGCTTGAGGAGAAAATACCGGTTGGCTGGATCCTAACCGCCCCAGTCGATGGAAAAAGCAGTATAGATGGAACCAGAAGGGGAAAATCAGTCAGCTATCCGGAGACAGGATTCCCCGGATCGGAGCTATATTTCGGTAAAGGATTATAGTTTCTGGTATGGCGATACCCAAGTGCTGCAAGATTTAAACCTGGATATGCAAAAAGGCAGCGTCACGGCTTTTATCGGACCGTCCGGGTGCGGAAAATCTACCCTGCTGAGAAGTTTCAACCGATTGAATGAATTGAATCGCCAAGCTCGTCACCGAGGAGACATCACCATCGGGGGCTTCAGCATATACGACCCGGCGGTGGAAGTCATTTCCCTGCGGAAGCTGATCGGCATGGTGTTCCAGAAGTCCAATCCCTTTCCCAAATCCATCTATGAAAACGTCGTATACAGCCTCCGGGTAGCCGGAAAAAACAACAAGTCCATCCTTGATGAGGTCGCGGAAAACAGCCTGCGGGCCGCGGCATTGTGGGACGAGGTCAAGGACCGCCTGGGGGAAAGCGCCTTTACCCTGTCTGTAGGTCAGATGCAACGTCTATGCATTGCCCGGGCCATAGCCAACGAGCCCGAGGTCATTTTGATGGATGAGCCCTGTTCGGCTCTCGACCCCATTGCAACGGCCAAGATCGAGGAACTCATCAACGAACTGAAAGTAAAATACACCATCATAATCGTCACCCACAACATGCAGCAGGCGGCCCGCGTATCGGATAGCACGGCCTTTTTCTACACGGGAAATTTGATCGAATATAACAAAACCCAGGAAATTTTCCTCAATCCCCAAAACGACAAGACGGAAGCCTACGTCTCGGGGCGGTCCGGTTGATCATCCACGGAAAAGAGCGCAGCTCCTTCTTCCCATCAGCCTTGGAGGAATTTGAGGATATAGACCAGGGCAACGCTCACCACCAAACCCAACGACACCTTGCCGAAATCGAAAGAGATCATCCGGTGAATCTTCCCCGATACCTTTTGATCGATGCGCATGGTCAAAGCGTATTCGCGGCCCGCCAACAGGCCAATAAATACCCAGGTCGTGCTCATGGGAATACTGCTTACCTCCTTGAAGAATAGGAGGATCAATCCAAAAAGCAGGTCGATGATGGTGGCGGACCGAATATCCGTGGTATTGCGCTTGGACAGAACGATCTTCTGAATGGCCCCCCCTCGCTGATAAAAGATGTAGGCCAGAAGACCCAGCAAAACTACCAGCGACAGGACCAATTCCGGCAAACCCAACTTTCGCGGCAAATAAACATAGATATTGGCAAAGTCCTGTATGAGCCACTGAGACCACAAGAACCCGGTAGCGCTCCACTGCGCCAAAGTCCACCACCGTTTGCTGGTTGAAGACCCCTCCAGGGGGTGGGCGAGAAATTGTTTTTCAATTCTCCTTGCTATGAAGAGGTAACCGATAATGGCGGTTGCGAAAGCCACGGCATAGCCCGATACCGACTTGATCAGCATTGGGCCCAGGTTGCCCGGAGCAAAAAATGTCAGGATCATGAAGGTGGTGCTGACCGGAATGCCGAGACGGGTAACGCAAAGCAGCACCGCGGGCGGAAGGACATACCACCAAACCATGGGATCGGGGTGGGGATATCTGGGATTGGAAAAATCAAAACCATCGGCGGAATCCCCGATCAAACGGCCGTAGGAGACATCCCCACCGTTCACATGCCAACCGTAAACCAGAATTACGGTCAGAATGGTACCCGCGTAGGCCCACAATATCCACCACGTAACCCTCTTATTGGAACTGAGAAAGGTCCCCAGAGTCTGGATGACGTCATTGGCAATAACCGAGTAAGCGGCCAGGAGGAATCCCAGGCACATAAAGAGTTCATGCATGTCAAAAGGCGTCGAATGGCAGGTTTGGACCCGACCTTGTTGGAATCCTCGGGAACTGCCAAATCAATTTTTCAGGTCAGAACAACCCTGATTCCCCGCCTCAGATAGGTTGGCACGTCCAGGTCCTGCCCTCCCAACTCGTTCGGTCCGGTCTCCTCAAAATATCCGCGGTTTCCGTCCGATACTTCAATCCCCAAATCTTGCTGAACCGAAGTTGACGGATCAAGGCGATCCGGGTTCCTCCCTCCTGCAGAAGTATTCAACCCGCTGGAAGCGGAGTCGAGAACGAGCCCGGTGCGGTCCTTTGCTGGTACGGACGAAGCGGGCCGGTTGGTTCGAAGGGGGCGCAAACCTCCCAAATCGGTAGTACCGATGACGCAAATTTCTATGGACTGTTGTTTCCCTTCGTCGATCACAGCACCCAAAGTAGTGCTCGCCCTGCTGCCGAATTGTTCCGTTATGTAAGCCATTACCTGCTCGACCTGTGCCATGGACAAATCCGTTCCCCCAACGATATTGACCAGAAGATTGTCCGCCATTTTGGAAAAATCCGGCACATGCAGAAGGGGACAATGCATCAAATCGTTCAGGGCATCCCGCATAAAATCAGGACCGCTGGCGGAACCGACCCCAAACAGGGTCTTGCCACCATGTACGTTGAACACCTCCCGCAAAGATGAAAAATCGAGATTGATCAACCCCGGCTTGGAAAGCATGGCCCAGATGGAACGGACCCCGCGGGTTATCCACTCATCGGCTTTGGAGAATGCATGCAGCACCGATTCCTGGGCCGCCTCCTCCTGCAGCAGCACATCATTGGGTAATGGGATGACCGCATCGCAAACCTCCCGGAGTTCTTTCAGGGATTGATTGGCCTGTTTGAAGCGCCGCTCCCCTTCAAAGGTAAAAGGCATATTGACAAAGGCGATTATGAGGCATCCGCATTTCCTGGCTATTTGGGCGATTATTGGTGAGGCGCCGGCGCCGGTGCCGCCGCCCAGGCTGCTGACGAGGAAAATCAATTCATACCCCTCAACCATGCGGGTAATTGATTCGGAGTCGGACCGGGCCGCGTTCCTACCCAACTGAGGATCGCCTCCACAACCCAAACCACGGGTCAGATTCCTCCCCAACAAGTGTTGATCACCCACCGGGGAATCGGCCAACGTCCTCATATCGGTATTTACGCAACAGAGTTCCAACCCATTCATGACTTCCATTTCCAGCCGGATGCGGTCCACCGTGTTATTTCCCGCCCCGCCCACGCCGATAACTTTTATGCGGGTAGAGGGCACCAGTATATCTCTATCTTCCATAGCCAAAACCTCCTAAAACCCGAAGAGATGTTTGACACCCCTGACCAGGGCAACACCTCGTTTGCGCTCTTTGAAATTCCTCACATGGTTGTAGCTCAGACCAAAGTGCAGCAACCCAAGCGCCGTGCTGTATTCGGGACCTTCGATTTCCGCGGCAACCCAGGAGGGATTTGCCCCCAGCATGACGGGTAAACCGAGCGCATTTTCCGCAACCTTATCGATGCCCTGCAGTTTTGAGGCGCCGCCCGTCAGCACCGCCCTACCCCACTTGCTGGAATTGAAAAACGGAGCCAAACCCGCGTCGCTGCGAATGAGACTGAACAACTCATCCACCCGCGCGTTGATAATCTGACAAACCCCGGACCGGGTAATGGACCGGTCCCCAATAGCCAAATCTCCGACCAGCATGACCCGGTCGTCCTGTGATTTTGGCTGCAAGGTGGCCTTGCCATCTTTGATTTTCAGCATTTCAGCTATCTTGGCATTGGTTCGAAGGCCAATACTCAGGTCATTGGTTATATGGTCCCCCCCCACTGCCAGAACACCGGTGTAAACCACGTGCCCGTTTTTGTACAACACGTAATCGGTGGTTCCGCTTCCAATGTCGATAACCAGCACCCCGCTTTCCCGTTCCTCCTCGGTGGTCACCATTTTGCCCGAGGCGAGGCTGGATACGATCAGGTCCTCCACCACGAGACCAAAGCCGTTGATGATGTGGATGGAGTTACTCATTTGTTTGATGGATCCGTGAATATTCCAGTACCGCACCTCCAGCTTGTGTCCCTCCAGGTTCTCGGGTGACTCCACCAGTTTTTCGTCCAGGTAAAAACCGTTTTGAATGTGATGGATAATGGCTCTGTCTTCGGGCAATTGCTTCCTCTTGGCCTCGGCCAGTAATCGCTCGATATCGGAATGGTGAACAATGTTCTTGGAAGATTTAACCGTGACCTCCGCATCGCTGAAAAAGGTTTCCAGGTGGCGTCCCGTCTGGGCCAGGTAGACAGCCTCGACACTCACCCCGGCGCTCTCTTCCGCTTCCATTATTGCCGTGTGGGTGCAGTCGCTGGCCGTATTGAAGTCTATGATATCACCCTTTTTTACTCCACTGCTGGGCGATGTGCCCATGCCGACGATGTTGAGCGTTTTGCCATGGATGATTTCGCCGATCAGGACGACAACCTTGTTGGTACCTATTTCTACACCTGCGATAATTTTGGAGCTCACCCTGAAAGAAAGTTGGGAAGTTAGCGGTAGCGGTTGGTAGCGGAAAGACGGGAGTACTCCACTGTTGGCTGGTCCAGTAGAGAGAGGTTCACCCTGGATAGGGAGTATCCGGACTGACCCTCGTGATTATCCAGGATGTACTTTAATTTCTCCAACTGCTTTTCGAAGTGCTTCGGGGCAAATAATATCTCCCCGATGCTCCGTGAACGCACCCGGATATATCCTTCGATGAAGGTTTGGGCCATGATCAATTGATCGGCCAATATCAACACCCAATCGCGGCTCAGGTCGGGATAGTGGGTCTTTGCAGTTTTAATGAGTTCAGCCAGAATTTTTACTCCTTCGATGGGCCGATAACCATGAGGAGCGGCATGCAGGACGACACCGCCCAGAAAGGGAATTCTGCGCAAGAGGTGTTGCGGGCAATTGATATTCTCGAACACGTGCCCTTCCTCGTCCACCAGGAGGATGGAATGCTGGCCGTTCCGTCCGCTCACCTTCAGGCGGAAGACCGGATAGCGTTCCTGCACGCTAACTCGCAACACATTGGGAAAGTGCCGCTCGATGGAAGCGCTTTTTATTTCGGAATACTTTTCCAGGTTAGCCTTGATTTCAAACAAGTCGATTTGCATCAAGCCCAGGGCAGGATCCAGGTCCAGTCGCGACTCTATCCAGGATTCGGGGAGAAACCTGCCCGTTTGAATTTCGACCTCGACCGGAGATTCCACCTGAACTTTGGATGCGATGGATGAAGATGTATTGAATAGGTAATACCCCCCCAGCGGGAGGCCCAATACCAGGACGCAGGTTCCGATACCGAAACCAAATATACGCCCCCAGCGGCGAACTCTCACCTTTTGGGATTCCATCGTTACCAATTGTCGTCCGGTTTTCTGGGGAATCTTTTTCCAGGAAGCGCGAGCAGGTTGGGATGTTTTTTTCTTCTTCGGCATGAGTGGAGCAGCGGGTTAATTAAGCAGTGGATCGGTGTTCCGCAACCAAGGGTTCAAGGTAGGATTCCCATTGGTCACCAAAGAGTATGACCTCGGGTTCGAGGACATGGCCCTTTTCCCGATATACCCTCTTTCGAATCAAGTTGATCAAGGCAATGACATCGGAAGCAGTGGCATTTCCGTGGTTGATAATAAAGTTGGCATGGATATCGGAAACGGAGGCCCCGCCGACGGATACCCCTTTGAAACCGCATTGATCGATCAGGGCTCCGGCCGCACTTCCGTCGGGATTTTTAAAGGTGCATCCGGCGCTGGGCAGGCGGGGTTGCGTTTCCATCCGGGTACTCTTGTAGGTATCCATGGTATGCTGAATCTCGGCGAGGTTGGAAAGGTTTCCCCGTCGAAAAATTACACCCAACCCAATGGCCTCCTTCAGCTCCTCGCAATAGCGGTAGCCAAAGTGCAGTTCCTCAACCGGCACCTCGTAGGTATCGCCTTGATAATTCATGAGAATCACTTCCGACAATACATCGGAAATCCAACCGCCCATGGCGCCGGCGTTCATCCTCAGGGAACCTCCAATGCACCCGGGTATGCCCTCCATGAATTCGTATCCGGAAAGCTTATTCCTTCGCGCAAAGCCGCATATCTGCTTTAGCCTCACCCCGGCTCCGGCGCGTAATCTACCGTCATCCAAAAACTCGATTTGTCGAAAAAACGGTTTGGATAACCGAATGACCAAACCATTTACCCCGGCATCAGGCACAATGATATTAGACCCTCTGCCCAAGAAATTTACCGCAATACGGTTCCTATTTGCCTCCTGCAATAGTTCCTTCAGTTCCGTTTCGTCGGCGGGTTCGGCATAATATTCGGCCGCTCCACCGACGCGCAAGGTCGTTTTCAAGGCCAGATTTTCATTTCGCTTTACGCTGTCCCTGTCGGAAAAGGAACCGGATGGCGAACCGGGCGAGAATTCCCATCCCCGGTCCGCGTCCCGCAAGTGATGGACATAGGATTCCGCGGCCAATTGAATGTCACCGGCGCCGAGAAACAGGAGAACGCCTTTGTCGATATCCAGCGCCTTCAAGCGGCGCAGGACGGAATCACCATTCTGGCAAAAAAATAAGCCTTGGGCCGGGAAGAGGCCGGCGCACATGTTGAAGAGATCCGAACCGGTACCACCGGGTATGGGCGCCTCCCCGGCTCCGTATACCTCCATAACGACCAAACGATCGGCCGACTTCAAGGAATCGGCAAATTGTTGTTTAAATTGAAGGGTGCGCGAATAACGGTGGGGTTGAAAGACGACGGTCAAGGGACCTTTTTTCTTCCCAACCGCTTCGAGAAGATTCCTTATTTCGGTGGGATGATGCCCGTAATCCTCCATAACGCAAAGGCCATCCCCATTATACAGGGTTTCCTGACGTCTCCAAATCCCATCGAAAGACTTCAGAACTTCACCCCCGAAATTGCAGTTCAAGAGTCGAGCAGCGGCAAGAGCTGCCACGGCATTTTCCGCATTGAACCATTCCTCGAAAGATACCTCCAGGTTTCGGTCCCGGAAATTTCCCCCCACATGGAGGTGTCGGTTTTTAAACCCCGCCAGGTGGAAATCCCCGTTGGTTCCAAAAGAATAAACCCGTCCCGGACAAAGCGAAAAATCCAAATCACAGGAGTTACGGCAGGCTTTGTTGTAGAGTAAAAACTCACGGGTACTACCGGCCAAGGCAGTAAAGGCATTCAGGGCATTGTTCCAATTGGAATAAAAATCCGGGTGATCCCAATCGATGTTGACCAGTAATGCGCCTTCCGGCTCGAATTCGGAAATACTGCCATCGCTCTCATCCACTTCGACCACCAGCCAATCGCTGTCCGAATCAAAGCGGGCCGGATCCTCATCCTCGGAGGCAAAGAGCCCGCCCATGATATAATTGCAGGCAAAACCACTCCGCCTCAAAATGTGAACTATCATGCCACAGGTGGTGGTCTTTCCATGCGATCCGGCCACAACCAAGGTTTTGAAGTGTCGGCACAACAGGGCTAAAAATTCACCCCTGCGAATGCAAGGGACTTTCCTGGACAAACCAGATTGCAAAGCGGGATGTGCTGAGGGGATGGCATTTGAGAAAACAATACCATTCAAGGAAGTATAGTCGGGCTTGCGACTTATTTCAATCCCATTGGATAGCAGCAACTTATGCACCCGAGGATGAAAGTTGTCATCCTCTCCGGAAACCTGGCAGCCCGCTTGTTTGAGAAAGAGAGCCATGGGAGCCATCCCCATTCCACCAATTCCCAACATGTGATATCGCGCGTTTGGGAAGTCTATGGAATCGGAAGTCATATCTGCTCGGAAGAGGAGATCTCGCCAGCGCCGGGGACATGGGCCCAATCGATCAGCTTCTCCAGTAAATTAACCAGCGAATATACTCCCTGAGATCGATCGAGCCGACGGAGGGCTTCCCCCATTTCGTTCAACCGGTTTTCATCAAAGATCAGGGTCTCGACCATCCCGCGGAGTTGGGATAGATCCGCCTGATCCAGAACCTGGGCAGCACCATACTGTTCAATATATTCGGCGTTGGCCCATTGGTGGTTGTCCCGTGCCATTGGATACGGGATCAAGACGGAGGGAGCCTGACACCGGATTATCTCAGCAATGCTGCCGGCGCCGGCCCGCGACACCACCACATCAGCAGACGAGAGCACGGATGGCATGTCATCGGAAAACTCGACAAAATGGGAGGCCGCGGTTCCGGATTGCCCGATCTTACGGTTCATGGGTTGGTGCCGGTTATGCCTCATTCCGGTCAGGCAATAAAGCGCTATCCCCTTTTCAGCCAGGGCGTCGGCATTTTCCCTAGCCCAACGGTTGAGCGGTTGTGCGCCCTGGCTGCCGCCGACAATCACCAACAACTTGCCTTCGCTCTCGATTCCCAACCTTTTTCGGGCGGCCAACTTGTCCATGGGCTGAAATTCCCGTCGCAAGGGCAAAGCAGCATGGCGAATGCGCTGGAACCTTCCCCCTGCCATATTCAATCCGGGGGGCAGAAAAATTCGGGTGGCAAACCTCCCCAATAAGCGGTTGGCCCGACCTACGACCCGGTTCGCTTCGTGCAATACAAAGGGGATACCCATAAGCCAGGCAGGTATGGCAAATCCAGCCGTCACGAATCCGCCGAAACCCATCACCAAGTCCGGTTTCTTGACCAGGAGCAATTTAAAGGCATAGAAAAAAGCCGCCAACTGATGGCAGACAAACCGGATCAAGGCCAGGGGTTGAAAATGGAATGGCGCGCCGGGAGCCTCCGCAAAATCCAGGCCGGAGTACTTCTCAATGAGCCTGGCATCCACCTTCTTCCTGGATATGACCAGGGTGCAGTCATGCTTCCGCAACATCAACTGTTCCGCCAGGGCGATACCTGGGGCAAGGTGTCCGCCCGTCCCTCCACACACTATGAGAATCGAAGCCATTATGCTGTTATTTCAACGAATTTCCTTTGCTCTGAACAAAGGGGAAGTCTCTCCCAGGTGCGCAGGCAATTAATTAGTATGCCGGTGAGGGAACACATCACAATCAGGTTCGACCCACCGTAGCTGATGAAGGGCAGGGACAGGCCCTTGGTTGGAAGCAAACCGGTCACAACTCCCATATTGATCAGGGCCTGCATGCTGATCATCAGCAAAGTGCCCATAACCAGTTGCGCCTGGTACATGTTTGGGGCCCGTTTCAGGGAAAAAATTACCAGGCAAAATACGGTGGCAAATAGAACTACCACCAGGGTGGTTATCATGAAACCGAACTCTTCCCCAATTATGGCCAGGATAAAGTCAGTGTGCGCTTCGGGGAGGTAATCGTTCTGGTAACGGCCGTTACCAGCCCCAACCCCGGTGGCGCCCCCGTTTACAAATGCGAGCCATCCCTGATACAATTGATAGGATCCCCCTTGGCGATTTCCTTCAACATCCAGAAAAGCAAACAGGCGCCGCGACCGCACCTCATCCTGAAGAATCAAACCCAGGAAGACCACCCCACCGCCCACTACTGTGGGGATGAGGTGAATCAACCGGGCACCAGAAAGAAAGAGCATCAACATCCCAACTGCCCCAAAGAGAGCGCAGGTTCCAAAATCGGGCTCCAATAGAATAAAACCGGCAAATACCCCGATAAAAATTAACGGTATGAGGAGTCCCAGCTTCAAGTCTTTCAAATTGCGCTGTTGAGCGTTCAGGTAGTAGGCCAATAGGAAAATAAATGGTATCTTGGCAAATTCCGACGGTTGGAATCCAATCCCCCCCAACAAAATCCAACGCCTGCTTCCGTTTACCATTTTCCCAATTCCGGGAATAAGCACCAATATGAGCACAACTACAGCCAATAATGCGGCAATTGGAATGAGCGGTTTAATTTTATCCAAATCGATCAGCGACGAAAAAACGCCAACCCCTATGGCCAAACCCAACCATATCATCTGCCGTTCCAGAAACCGGTAGGAACCAGCATCCAAGGACTGGGTAGCACTGGAGATGGAAATCAGGCCGATCATCATCAATGTCAGAACACTGATAAGAATCAAGAGCCTCTGATAGAAGAATCTCCCTCGGGAATTCCTTTCTCCTGAAAATTTCGGCATGGCGCGGGGGATGGACGGAAGTGTTTACTGCGGTGCAACTTCCACCTCCGGAATACCTTCCAGATCATCGAATACCGACTCATCGAATTCAGTGGGCGTCACCGGAGCATCCAGCGAAATGGGTGGGGCGGGGTCCACCACGGAAGGAACTGGTTCCAATTGCTGAGCTTCTGACAAACGTATTTTTAATTCTCCCCCGGCATAAATCCTTCGAGGATCACTTATGCGATTGTCATCCATCAGTTGAGCCACGGAAATTCCATATTTTCTGGCAATACCGGAAGGGGTTTCCCCCGGTTGAACAACATGGATTATTGTCTCCTGTTCAGCCACAGGGGAAGGCGAAGGGGAAGGCGAAATCACAGGAACCGGTTGCACGACCACCGGAACCGGTTCCACCACCACTGGAGCCGGTTCCAAGACCACCGGAGAACCAGCATTGGAAATACTGTTCACGGGAATTGAAAGCACTTGATCTATTTGAAGGTTATGCGAGATCAAGCCACTGGCCGCCATTATATCCTCCACCCTGGTATTGAACCGCCGGGAAATGCTAGAAAGCGTGTCACCGGCAACGACGGTGTAGGTCTGGGTCGCTCCCGGAAGCGCCTCCGCCGGTTCAGGACCGATAGGCTCAATTGGCAAGGGGGCAATTTCCTCGACATCTGAAGTTTCCGGCATAATTTCCGTCGGGGCCTCTACCGGAATGGTCAACCTTTGACCAATCTGTAGTGTGGAATTCCGGGTCAAGCCGTTGGCCATCAGCAATTCGTCCAGGGACACACCGTGTCGGTTGGAAATTTGCCAAAGGGTATCCCCGGATTCTACCACGTATACCATTGCCGGCCCCGGAGCCGGGTCAGCGGTGAAATCCTCCAAATCGGATCCGGCATTGAAGACCGGGTCGAGTTCCGGGGACGGGGCATCGGCCGGGGCATCCTCGATGATGGCAAATTCTTCCGGGTTATCGGGGCGGGTGGGCGCACGGAAGTTGAGGCGGGGGGTCTTTGCAGCCCCTTCCATGGCAGGCGGCCCAATCGCGGAGACCGGCCCATCTCTTGTCGAGCAAGCCGACAGCAAATAGAGTCCGGCAACCACCAGTATGTGAAATGCCATCACCATTATGAATACTTTCGCTTTCATTTGATTTAATTGTTTAGGGGGTTATTTGCAGGTTTAATTCGAGATTCGACCAATTGTATTTTCAATTCTCCCCCGGCATACATCTTTCGAGGATCGATTATTTGATTGTCATCCATCAGCCGGGCCACGGAAATTCCATACTTATGGGCAATACCGGAAGGGGTCTCCCCCCGTTGAACAACATGGATAACCGTCTCCTCTTCGGCCGCAGGCGCAGGTGAAATCACCGCAGCCGGTTCCTCGACCACTGGAGAATCAGCATTGGATTCTGTGTTCGCCGGAATGGTCAGCTTTTGCCCAATCTGTAGTAGGGAATTCCGGGTCAAGTCGTTGGCCATGGCCAATTCGTCCAGGGACACGCCGTGTCGTTTGGAGAGTTTCCAAAGGCTATCCCCGGATTCTACCACGTATACCATTTCAGGCTCAGGAGCCGGGTCGGCGGTGGAATCCTCCAAATCGGATCCGGCATTGAAGACCGGGTCGAGTTCCGGGGACGGCGCATCGGCCGGGGCGTCTTCGCCAATGGATAATTCTTCCTTGTTTTCGGGGCGGGTGGGCGCACGGAATTCCAAGCTGGGGCTCTGTTCCACCGCTTCCAAGGCAAGTGGTTCACTCGCCGAGACCGGCCCATATTTTGTCGAGCAAGCCGACAGAAAAAAGAGTCCGGCAACAACGAGGATGTGAATGGCAATCGCAATTATGAATACTTTGGCTTTCATTTTATTTGATATTTGGGTTAGTGGGTTATTTGCAGGTTGAATTCCAGATCCGACAACACTCGCTCAAAACAGCGCCCGCGCTCGGAAAAATTTTTAAATGGTTTCTGGCTGGCAAAGCCTGGACTGAATACCACAACATCGTCCGTGCCGGCCTGATCGAAGGCGGCCCGCACGGAATTTTCCAGGGAATCGAAGCGCTGCCAGGAAACGCGCAACTCATCAAAAACTTGTCCCAGTTTATCTGCAGTATCCCCGGTGAGGAAGGCCTTTCCCACGCTGGGGCTAATCCTTCGGGCAAAGGATTCGATCCGGCCACCTTTGGGTTTACCCCCTCCCAGCCAGAAAACCTTCCGGTTGAAATGCTTGAGGGCGGCCTCCGCAGCGGAAAAATTGGTCGCCTTGGAGTCGTTCCAGAATTCCACTCCATTTATTCTCGAAACGCGGCGAAGCCGGTGCGGGCTCTGTTCGAACGTGGTCACCGAATCAAGCAATATTTTTGGATCAAAGCCCCAGGACCTGAACAATGCCGCGGCCAATTGGAAATTTTCCCACTGCGGGCGAAGGTTGAAGACGGAACCCTCCGGACCCCTTAAAATCGGACCCGACAACACCTGTGCTTCCGGAGGAAGGGCACGTCCGAACCGAGAAAAACAAGGAGCCACATTCTTGCCCAACAAGGTCAGACGCGGCCGCCCCACCGATAACAAGTTCGCCTTCGCCTCAAAATAGGAACGCATGGATCCATGCCGATCGAGATGATCCTCGGAAAAGTTCGACCAAAGAGCCGAATCGGCACGGAAGTAACGCATTGTTTCGGCTTGAAACGAGCTCACTTCCACCACCGCCCAGGCCTCGGCGCTATTCCACCAGGTCAGGGATTGGGCAAATGGGATGCCGATGTTCCCGACGGCACGGGCATCGAAACCGGCATATCGAAGCGAGTGGGCGATAAACTCGACCAGGGTGGATTTCCCGTTGGTGCCGGTCACGGCAACCACCTTCCCCTTCCACAGCAGGCTGGCCAGATCCAACTCCCCGATGATCTCGCACGAGTGAAGGCGCCCCATTTTCATCCAAGGGTGATCCCGGCTGAAACCGGGACTGACGATAACCAATTCATGCCGGGCCGCATCCTCCTCGGTAAAGTCCGGGAAATCCGCATGGAATTCATCGTAGACTACCGAGGTGCCTCCCAAACTCCGGATCAACCGATCCGCCGCCTGGCCGCTAATTCCCGCTCCCAAAATGGCGATGGGAGAACGGAGCCAGAACCTTATTCTATTCATTGCTTGCCGACTCTTCATCGGAGTTTAAGGGTGCCCAGGCCGACCAGGGCAAAGGCCAGTGAAAGTATCCAGAATCGGATGACGACTTTTGATTCGTGCCATCCCTTCAATTCGAAGTGGTGATGGATGGGAGCCATCCGAAAAACCCGCCTCTTTTGCGTCTTGTAAGCAAAGACCTGAATGAGAACGGAAAGTGCTTCTATCACAAATATCCCTCCGACAATGACCAGGGTCAGCGGCTGGTGCACCATAAACGCCACCAAACCAATGAGGCCACCCAGGGCCAGAGACCCGGTATCTCCCATGAAAACTTCTGCCGGATGCGAATTGTACCAAAGAAAAGCCAGTCCCGCACCCACCAGACATGCGCAAATGATACTCAGCTCCCCCACCCCGGGAACAAAACTGATTGCCAAATAGTCGGCGATGACGGCGTGCCCCGCCGCGTAGGCCATGATGGAGTAAACCAGGGCGACGGTTATGGTACAACCTATGGCCAATCCGTCGATGCCATCGGTGAGATTAATGGCATTGGAAGAACCGACCAATACAAAGAAAAGAAAAACAAACAATATCGGAATCGGCATGGCCAATACGACGGGATCCTTGAAAAAGGGAATCCATAGTTCCCTTATCTTGTCCGCACTGGCGGGATGGGTGGCGAGGAGGAACAGCGTGAAGGCCGCCGTGAAGGTCTGCCAAATCAGTTTCTGCTTCTTGTTCAGACCTTTACTGTTCTTTTTCGAAACCTTCAAATAATCATCGACAAATCCCAGCAGGGTTAGCGCCGCGTAAACCCCCAGTGCAGTCAGCACAAATATATTGGGTTTTGCCCAGCAAAGAACGGAAACGGTCACTGAGAAAAAAATCATCAGTCCACCCATTGTGGGGGTATCCTTTTTTCCGGCGTGTAAATCGGCCAGGGATCCAACCTCGCTCTTGTCTCGCAGTCGCTGGTGCAACTTCAGCCTGCGCAACCTCCCGAGCAGGTATGGGGCCAGGGCAAATCCTATGAAGAGGGCTGTGGCCGATCCTAAAAGGGCCCGGAACGTTATGTACCGGAACAGCCGCAGCGGTCCCCACCAAGCTTCCAAATCTGCCAAATAACTCAGCATACTGCCCGCAATGAATAGTGCTCCTTCTTTAATTCCTCATAAATTGTCTCCAACATGTAAGCGCGACTACCTTTGAGAAATACGGCGCCCTTACCCTCTCGCAAGAATTGGACCACCGCCTGTTTGTCTTCAAAAATGGTAACCTGGGATTCATCGCCTCCGGCCGTTTTATAACCGGCCAGAAACCCAAAAATCTCCCGTCCGGTAATGAACAGGTGATCTTCCGGACGCATTTGAAAGGACTGTCCCAGTTGCCAGTGATACTCCTCGGTGTAAGGGCCCAACTCGCCCATGCCACCCAACACGTAATACCGAGGCGTTTCCTCCGGGGTGATGGCATGGAAATGGTCCAGTGAATCCCGCATGCTCAGGGGGTTGGAATTATAGCAATCGATAAAGAAACTCAGATCCCCTATCCAGGCGCGCTCTCCCCGGAGGAGACCCGGTTTCCACAACTTTAATCGGGTTTGAAGCAGATGGGCGTCGATTCCCAACTCCAATCCCAACAGTAAGGCCAAAACCGTGTTTCGAGCCATGCCTTCACTCATGCGGCTTTGCTGAAATTTCAAGTCGGGCCCTTTTTCGCGATGCAGGTAAACCCGCGTCATGCCCGCATGGTGCTCAATTTCAAAATGCCGGAACCGGACATTTTCCGGATAGCTCATACCCGATTCGGGTGTTCCCACGGCGAGGAGCGGCGTTTCCAAGGCTTGGAAGGCGGCGAATTGAAAACAAGTCGTTGGCAGAACGGTCAATTTTTGGGTGGCCGCAGCCATGGCGGCTTTTTCGAAGGCTACTTCCTCGATGGAACCAATCCCTTGGAGGTGGGCCGGCGCAACGGTGGTTATCACCGAATAATCGGGCCCGGTAAGGTTGGCCAATTCGGCAATCTCACCCGGTTTATTCATACCCACCTCCACAACAGCATGGGTATGGCCGGGACGGAGACGGGAAAGGGTCAGGGGCACCCCGAGATGGTTGTTCAGGTTTCCCTGAGTCTTAAGCGTGGTGGTGGGAAGCAACTGTGTCAGCAGGTCCTTGGTGGAGGTTTTTCCGCAACTTCCAGTCACACCGATGACCAATCCCCCGAATCCCTTGCGGTGATTTCCAGCAATTTTCTGCAGGGCTTGCAAAGGATTTTCCACCACCAGTTGCGGGATATCGACACGGTCGATTTCCCTGGAAACCAAAGCCGCCGCCGCTCCGTTCGATTGGGCGCTGCTCACAAAATCGTGGCCATCGCGCTCACTGGTGGCCAGTGCCACAAACATCTGCCCGGAACGAACGATCCTGCTGTCGATATTAAATGCGGTTATTCCCTCCGGAGGGCGTTTATTCCACCTCCCTCCGGTCCAAACGGCAAATGGTCGAGTCGAAAGTAAACTCACGGGATTCCAGCTTTAACCAACTGCTTGAGTTCCAATAGTTCGCGTGTTACCAGGCGGTCGTCGAAGGGGACGATTCTATCCTTGAATTCCTGAACGGTTTCATGCCCCTTCCCCGCAACCAGAACGGTATCTCCCGCTTGAGCGACGTCGAGGGCTCGACTGATAGCGGCCCGGCGGTCCGGAATGAATTCAACCTTCCCCGGATCCGAAACTCCCTCCTTCATATCCTGAAAGATGTCCTCGATGGATTCGGAACGGGGATTGTCGGAGGTGGCGCAAATATGGTCGGCATACCTTTGAGCAACCTTCATCATGAGCCTGCGCTTGTCCCGGTCGCGGCATCCCCCGCAGCCGAAAACCAACACCACCCTGCCCCGCGTTATTTCCCTCAACATTCCCAGGGCGTTTGCCAAAGCGTCGTCCGTATGGGCGTAATCCACAAAAACGTCAAAATCTCCGGTGGATTGGAGGCGCTCCATCCTCCCGGGAACGCCGGGAAAGGATTCCATTTCCGGCCCGATATCGGAAAGCGCAATTCCATAGGCCTTGCAGACGGCCAGTGCGGCCAGAATATTGCTGACATTGTAAGGCCCGGGCAGACGGGTGGAAAAGACTACCGACTCCGGTCCCGATTGAACGACCACTTTGGAACCGTGGTGAGAACAATCATAAGTCCGGGCCCACAGATCGGCCTTCTCATCCCTCAATGAAAACGTGATCACCCGAATGCCATTCTCCAGTTCCCCCACCAGACGACGGCCATAGGGATCATCACAGTTGATCACCGCTATTTTCGGCCCCTCTCCCGTTTTCGATCTGAAGAGACGCCGTTTGACCTGGTAATAGGTTTCGAGGTCCCCGTGATAATCCAGGTGGTCCTGCGTCAAATTGAGAAATACACCCACATCGAAGGATAATCCAAACACGCGGGATTGGTCGATACCATGCGAGCTCACTTCCATGACGGCCCACCGGCAACCGCCTTGCACCATTTGCCGCAACAGAGAAAAGGTATCGATTGCTTCGGGAGTCGTCTTGAAGGAGGGTATGGTCCGCTTTCCCAGGTCATACTGAACAGTCCCTATCAACCCGGCCCCACCTCTGCCAAAATGCCGGCTGAGCAGGTACTGCAAAACGTAGGCTACCGTCGTTTTGCCATTGGTACCGGTTATGCCGGCAACGCGGAGTTGTTCGTCGGGACATCCGTAATAGTTCCGGGCGACTTGGGCCACCACCTGGCGTATGGAAGCCACTTGAATCGAAGCCGTGCACCCCCGTGGCATAGGCGCATCTTCCGACACCACTGCCACAGCTCCCCCGTCAATGGCCTGCTCGATATAAAACCTTCCATGGGTGCGCAGACCGGGGATGGCAAAAAATACAGCGCCGGGAGTGACCCGGCGGCTGTCCGTAACCAGAGACGAAACCGGCTTGCTCAAATCACCCCTGCTGGCAATTCGGATCGGTTCGGGAAACAGCGTCCTCAGAGTGGCCGGCAAGGTCTTTTGCCTGGGAACCACGGTCCTGAATCCATTGTTTACCCGACTTCCAATCTGCAAACGGCTCCCGTTTTTTGGTATTTCAACGTCGACAAATCCATTCATGAGAAAGTTCTAGTTTTCGTCCATTGCGTAAGAGCGCACTGGGGAGTGGGGAGAAATCCCCCTTATGTGAATCAACTGTTCAGCCACTCTTTTGAAAACCGGGGCCGCCACCCGGCCGCCATAGGCCGTAAAACGGGTCTTCGGATTGTCGATGACGACCGTGATGACCAATCGTGGATCCCCGGCCGGAAAGTATCCGACGAAAGAGGCCACGTGTTCGGTGTTGGAGTACTCGCCGGTTTTCATGATTTTTTGGGTCGTTCCCGTTTTTCCGGCTACTTGCATTCCGGAAATATGGGCGTTGCGCGCCGTGCCTCCCGGACCGACGGCCTTGACCAGGAATTCCGACAAGTTGCGGGCAACTGTAGATGAAATGACCCTGCGCTTGGCTTTGGGCTCGTATTCGGCAATGGTTTTGCCCTCCGTATCCTCTACCCGGGAAATAATCATGGGCTCCATGATTACCCCGTCGTTGGCCAATACCGTCATGGCCATGTGCATTTGCAATGGCGTGCATGCGACTGCGTGGCCCATGGGTAACCGACTAATGGTCAATCCATCCCATTGGCTCGGCTTATGTAAAATACCCGGAACCTCTCCACTGAGAGGGAAGCCGGTCTTTTCACCAAAGCCAAATGCGCGGGCATAGTTGTAAAGCCGGTGGTCGCCCAGCATCATGCCGATATAAGCGGAACCGCGATTGCTGGAAAAAGCCACTACGTCGCGCACCGCAAGATGAGCGAAATCCTTATAATCCTGGGGAAGCGTAATGATGCGGCCCTGGTAGCGTACACGATCCAGAGAGCAGTCGATTTGGCGGTCGGGACTGACTATCTCTTCCGATAAGGCAGCGGAAACCGGGACGATTTTAAAGGTGGAACCCGGCTCGTAAATGTCGGTTATGGCCCGGTTTCTTCGATGGGACAAAGGGTATTTCGCCATGTTGTAAAATTCGTTCGGATCGTAATTGGGCCAGTTACCCAGTCCCAGTATGAACCCGGTGGAAGGATCACTCACTATAATGGTGGCGCCATCCGGTCTCATGGCGGCGATTTTCCTGAGTTCCACGTCTATGACGTGTTGAACCATCAGGTCGAGGGTTAGAAAAACATGAAATCCATCCACGGGATCTACCTGGCGCTTGCGAAACTGTACCAATTCCTGGCGCTTGCCGTCGTACTCGGTTTCCAACCAGCCGTCCTGCCCGCTTAAATAAAAATCCATGGCCAACTCCACTCCGGTAACCGGCTTCAGCTCCTTGTTGACGAAACCCAGAATGTGGGCTGCATGGGTTTTACCGGGATAAACCCGCCTGTAGTGGAGGTTCCCGTACACTCCATCGATTTGCAGAGCCTTGATCTCCTCGTAGCCTACTTCCGTGATATCCTCCGCCAACATTCTCCATCGAACCTGAGTTTCCACCCCGTTAATCACCCGCAAACCGGGTTCCATTTTCTGGGACAGTTCCTGGTAGGGGATACCCAATAATTGGGCCAGCTTTGGCCAGTTGGGTTTATCCTCGGGATCGAGGGACTCGGGATCGACCCCCACCTGCCAAAACATGTTGGTAGCGGCCAGTAGATTGTGCCTTGCGTCGTATATATTTCCACGCTTGGCCTCAATTACCTCAAATTTAGTGCGAATCCGCTCACTTTCCTCGGCCAATTCCCCACTGCCCCCGAGTTGCAGATTGGCCAGGCGTAGCAAAACCGCAGAAAATCCTGCCACGAAGGCAGAAAAGACCAAAAGAAGGCGAATTACCGATATGCCTCCCCGGGCCATGTCAATCCTTGCCTTGGACCTTGCCCAGTTCCCATGGCGACTTTACCCCTCGGGGTTGATTGTCCAGACCGGTGTAGTAAGGGCTTTCCAGCGATTTATCTACGGAACGAACCACAATGATGCGGCTCTCCAGAGGGGGGCCCAAACGGAGATTTGACACGGCAACCAAACCTTGGAGGTGTTCCGGATTCAACGCATGGGCCAATTCGGTGTCCTGAGTGTCCTTACGGCGCTCCAACTCTTCCAATTGTAATTCAGCTTTCCGGATCCCCTCGCCGACGGACCGAATCTCACGCTTCCAATGCACCGTCATCATGCCTACGGCGAGCAAGCCTATGAGGGAGAAAAAGGTTATGGTGAGAATCCAACGGGAATAATTTAAACGGTTTTTCATAATTCAATTTAGTCCAATCTGTTTGCGGACCGCGCGCAGCTTGGCCGAACGCGACCGGGGGTTATGGGCCATTTCCGCTTCAGACGCCGTAATGGGTTTTCGCGTCAATGCTTTGGCAACGGCCGATCGCATCTGAGCGGGAGTGGAATCATTCCGGTCCAGAGGTTGACCGCAGAGATGCCGAAAATAGCGTTTTACTATCCGGTCCTCCAAAGAATGAAAACTGATGGCAGCAAGCACTCCGCCCGGGACGAGTAAGGCAAATGCCTTGGGCAATGCAGATTCGATCCGCTCAAGTTCGCGATTAATCGCGATTCTCACTCCCTGAAAGGTTTTGGTAGCAGGGTGTATCTTACTCCGTCTCCGGACGGGTGCTGGGATTGTATTGGAAATTAGCTTTGCCAGAGAGGAAGTGTTACCGAGTGCGCCCGTACCGCGGGCTGCCAGAATGGCCCTCACCACCTGCTTCCAGGCCTTTTCCTCTCCGTATTCCTTGACCGCCCGCACGAGTTCATTCCTCGGCGCGGTCTCCAGAAATTCAGCGGCTGTTTGACCCTCACGGGGATTGATCCGCATATCGGCCGGAGCGGGCTGGCGGAAGGTAAAGCCACGCTCCGGCTGGTCCAAATGGAAGGAGGAAACTCCGTAATCAAACAATACCCCGTCAAACTCATCCTCCTCTACGCGATCGAGATCGGAAAAGTTCAGATCGTAAAATTGGAACCGGCCCGGGTATTGCTTGCTAAATTCACGCGCTCGATCCGCGGCCTCCGGATCACAGTCAATGGCGACCACCGTTACCGCTTCCTCCGATTGCAAAAGGGCGCGAGTGTGCCCCCCTCCTCCAAAGGTGGCATCCAAATACCGCCTCCCCGAGGTTCCCAACAATAGCCCCAGCGCCTCCCGGAGCAATACCGGGAGGTGCTCTTGGCCTTTAGCAATACTGGCAGGGCTATCCGATCCGCAAAACATTAGTCAAAAAATTTCCAGCAAACCTCCGGACCCCCTTCCAAAATCCCGGGAAGGGCTTCCAGGCAATGGGGAATTGAATCCGTCTCATCATGCAAAAATCCATTAGTTCATCCCCGTTTTCCAAATTTTCTTCATGACTTCCAAGGTCTCTCGCCCCTTCGCACCCAGGTCCAGGGCGTAGGGATTGTCTCGGAATGCGCCATAGCGGTCCGGATTCCACACCGCCCAGGCCCCGAACATGCCCACCAGTTGAACTTTTTTTTCCAGTCCCGCATGCTTTATCAGTTGAGGTGTGAGCACGATGCGACCGCTATTGTCGCAATACAGCATGTCGGACTGTTCCATGAGCGACATGAGGAAGTGCTGCCCCTTTAAATCGGTGGGGGAAATCGCTTCCATCGTCTCCTCCAATTGCTCGATCTTGCCGGGCGGACAAAACCAGACGTAACCCAGCGGATGCGGTATGGCCAGGTAAGCGGAATCCTCATCATCGCCGTCAAACCGCCACTTCTTAGGGACGGTAACCCGGTTTTTCGCGTCGAGGGAATGGACGTATCCCCCGGCAAATTTTCGATTTTTGAAGAGCATGACCGCACTTTATATGGGATGTAACGACATTTCTCCCCACTTTCCGACACATGTCAAGCTTTCAGGCCACTTTTGTGGTATTTTTTTGCGATTTTCTCTCGGATGTAGTGGATATGGTTGGTGAGCCGGAACCGCCTGCGATTAGACGAATTATTAGTGGATCGTGGACTTTGCCCGAATCGCTCGAAGGCCAGGGGTCTGATCCTGTCCGGAAGAGTGCGCCGGGGAACGGAGGTCCTGGACAAGCCGGGCAAGCGGTATGACGACAAAATTCCGTTAACGTTGGAACGGCCTTTGCCCTATGTAAGTCGGGGCGGGCAGAAGCTGGACCGTTATCTCAAATCCTTCCCCACGGAAATTCGGGGCAAGGTGGCGCTGGACGTGGGTGCCTCAACGGGTGGATTTACCGATTGCCTATTGCAAAAGGGGGCGCGCAAATGCGTGTGCGTCGATGTGGGACGGGGTCAATTGCACTACAAATTGCGGCGGGACGACCGGGTGAAAAATTTGGAGAAGATAAATGCCCGCCATCTCACAGCCGATCAACTCCCCTACTCCGTTTACGACTTGATCGTGATGGATTTATCCTTCATTTCTCTCACCAAAGTCCTCCCCGCGGTCTGGCCTCTGCTCCAGGTTGGGGGGAAGCTCATAGCTTTGGTCAAACCTCAATTCGAAGCTGAGAAATCCATCGTCGACAAGGGGAAGGGCGTCATCCGCGACGAAGAGGTTCGCTTCAGGGTCCTGCTCGACATACAGGCTTGGGTGAAGGCTTCACTGGAAAACGCAGCATTGGAAGGCTGGGTGGAATCCCCCTTCGGTGGAGGTAACCGGAACCGGGAATACTTATTGGGAATCGTCAAAGCGCTTCGCGCCAAGAAAAGGCACAGAGGCACAGAGGCACAAAGGCACAAAGGCACAAAGGGAGTCGCCAATCTTGACCTTAATCCCGTTCCGCCGCCCACGAAGAACTGTAGGAGGAGCTTTACGCCCCGATAAAGGCGCCGTTGGCGCCAAGTGGAAAGTAGGTGCCAACGGCGCCTCATCCGTGTTAATCCGTCTTATCCGTGGTAGGTGTTAAGAATTTACCTGCTCCTTTATACTTCTTACTTCTTCCTTCTTACTTTTTCCTTCTTACTTCTTACTTTCCAAAACTAAACCTGAATGCATCCACTGGAATCCATCGCATTTTTCATCAATGAAACCAAATCGGGGGCTCCCGAATTGGCTGACTCTCTGGTCAAGTTGGCCGGAAACCTGTGCCATGAGGTTAGGGTCTCTTCGAAATACCCCGTTGAAGCGGGATTTTTGGACGGTATTTCGGCTTGTTGTGTAATTGGGGGGGATGGAACCTTGTTGAGTATTGCCAAGGAATGTTCCGAGCGGGAGGTGCCCGTAATCGGAATCAACCGAGGTAGCCTCGGCTTCCTGACCACCTTCTCCAGTTCCGAGGCCTCGGCTCAATTCTCCAAAGTTGTAGGAGGCGCCTACAGCGTCTCGCGGCGGACCATGTTACAGGCCTCAACCCACCATCGAAAAGCCTTGGCTTTAAATGATGTTGTGATCAAGGAAATCCATTCCGGGGAGATGGTAAACCTGGAGGTATGCAACGAGGATGGACGCATTACCGATTTCCTGTGCGATGGAATCATTTTTTCTACTCCGACCGGCTCGACGGCCTACAACTTGTCTGCCGGCGGCCCTCTCATTCAACCGGAAGCGAAGGTAATTGCGCTCACCCCCATTTGCCCCCACACCCTTTCCAATCGGTCGATCATATTCGACGCGGGAACCCGTTTGAAGGTGAGGGATGTATCCAAAACTAAAATCCTTCAGGTGCTGTTGGATGGACGCGAGAACCTGAAGGTCGATTCAGGGGGAGAAATTTCCATACAATTGGCTCCCAGCCATCTCAGCCTCATTCACCAGAGCAATTTCAAACACTTCGACGTGGTGAGAACAAAACTCAAGTGGAGTGGGAGTCATAGGAACCGGGACTGACGGAACGGGAGCTTATGTCATGTCTCATTAATTCGTTCACGCAAACGGTAGGTATTTTAGAGGAAAGATTGGCCTTTGATATATTTGAATTCCTGGAGGGCGTTCTCCATTTACCATAACATCCTGTCCATCCTGTTCATCCATGTTTCAATTGGAAGATGTCGCTTCGCTCGGTAACGATCACGATCTTGATCACGATCAAGATAGAGCTTCTGGAGCTTTTGCCCCTCTGTGTCCTCTGAGTTCTCTGTGGTGAGTTATTTAAGGGACATGGCATTAGCGAGGATACGGATCCCCTGTTGACAAAGATAGGGCCGATTCTATGGTGAGCGGTTTCTTTTCTCGGCATGTTTTATTGGATCCAGACTTACCTAACCAGGCACTTCAAGTGGCTCATCGTTATTCTCTTGGCAGTTCTGATCGTTTCCTTTGTTTTCACCATCGGTAACTTCAGCCCGCTGGGTGGCGGTGGCCGGCGATACGTCGACCAACCCTTTTTTGGATACGATTTGTCCTCGGAAAAGGACGCATCGGATATTTTCAACCGCGGACGCGTCAGCTTGTCGATTAACATTCCCTTCTACGCCGACAATCCGGAATTCCTGCAAATGTATTCCCTCACCAGAATCGCCTTGCTGCACCAAGCCGACCTCATTGGCCTTCCCGGTCCGGGCGAGGAGGAGTTCAGGACTTTCGTCCGTTCCCTTCCTGCCTTTATGGACTTCTCCACCCAGGAGTTCGACGAATCCAGATACACCGCCTTTCTCGACTCATTGAGCAACTCCAGTCTTACCGAAATGCTGGTCACCCGGGTTTTGCAAGAGGATTTCATAATCGATAGAATGCGCAATCTCCTGCAAGGACCAGGCCATATGCTTCCCCAAGAAGCGCTTGAGACGGCAAAGCAAAACGACACGGTATGGGACCTGCATACCGCGAGTTTGCCTTACGCATCCTTCAAACCGGAGGTGAGCCCATCCCGTGAGGGGTTGGAAAGTTATTTCACTCGGAATGCCTTCCGCTATCTCATACCAGCAAAAACGGAAGCCGGTTTTCTGCGGTTCGATCCGGCCAATTTTATCGATGAGACCTACCAGCCGGACGATGGGGAAAAACAAATTCATTTCGTTACCAACAAGGCCCGCTACCAGGCCGACATGCCCCCTCTGGAACCAGTGGAAGAGGAGGACGACTCCACCGAATCTTCGGAAACTCCGGAAGTAACTCTGGATCAGGTAGAAGAAAAAGTGATTGGAGAATTGAGATTGGAAAAGGCCTCCAAAGACGCTCAAAGCGCGGCAGAAGAATTTGCCTACTATTTGTTCGATCAAGACATCGACAACGCTAGCGGCACTTTTACCGAGGCCATTGCGTCAGAAGGGCTCGAACTCGTGCCCCTGGAACCTTATGGACAAGGTTCGGTGGCATCACAAAAGGGACTTGGCACTGAAACCCTTAACCAAGTGTTTCGTCTCAATGAATCGCGTTATTTTTCCGATCCGATTCAAGATGGAGACCAGTTTGTAATTTTAATCTACCGAGGCCGGATCCCAGAGCGGGCGCCGACCCTGGATGAGGTGATAGACGGGGTAACTGCCGATCTCGTGGAAGAAATCCGACGCGAAAAATTTATGGCAATGGGCCAGAGCATGAAAACGGAAATCGAAGCTGCCCTGGCAGCCGGTGAATCCTTTACCAGCGCCGCCTCCGGTCGAGAACTCGAATTGGCCTCTTTCGAGGAATATAAGCAGTCAGACCCGGCGCCGGAAGGTCTCAACCCCGGGGCCCGCAATCAACTCGAAGGTCTGGAAGAGGGAGAAGTCTCCAACTGGATTGCCGACCCAACCAATGGAACACTGGTATTTGCGGAACGGAAACTCGTCCCGGAATACACCCTGGCCGATGAGCCGGTGCAGACAGTCATCAAGTCGCAATCAAGAGTGCTCAGCTCCAGGAATGTGGACCCCATCATCTCCGAATTGCTCGATCGGGAACTGGCCGACACTGCCTACCGGAGATAGGAAGGCGCTTCGCGAGAGTTTTCAGTAGGTTCCCCAGGCGCGAACCTCTGGATGCTGGTTCCCAATCCGTGCTCATCCGTGAAATCCGTGGTCCTTTTTCGATCAAGATCACGATCATGATCACGATGGGCATACTCAATGGGCGACGCATGCGTCGCCCCTACTCCTTCTTCCTTTATCTCACCCCTCTGTGCCTTTTGTGGTTATTCCCTCCCAATTCCTAATTCCTAATTCCTAATTCGCGCGCCTTGGCGCGCTTATCCACTTCTCGGGCGGAGGGCCCTTGCTCAGTTCGACAACCGCTTCCGCCGGGAGGAACTTTTTGAACCAAGTCCGTTGCTTTTTTATGAGTCGTCGCGTATTTTGCGCTATCTGCAAGGGTAGTTCCCCTTCCCCCAACTCCCCCCGCAAAAAAGCCAGTGTCTCCCGGTATCCAATCGACTGAGCTGCACTCGGATTTTGTTCAATCCCCTCTTTTACCAATGCCCTTACTTCCGCGACCAATCCATCCTTCAGCATCCGATCCACACGTTTTCTTATACGCCGTTCCAATTCTTCCCTTGGTCGCGATAAAACCAGGAGCCGCTTGGGCAAATTCTCAAAGATGCCCGGCCGCCGGACAAGTCGACGTTTCAATTCCTTCAACGGCAGTCCCGAGGCCCGACATCGCATGAGGGAATTAAGAACGCGCCTTGGATTGGAAACGTCCAATCCTCCCAACCCATCGGGATTCATCCGGCGCAGTTTCTCGACAGATTCTTTCAGCGATTGAGATTCAAACCGTTCCCTGATTTCGGCCCGAAGTTCCTCGGTTATTTCAATGTCGTCCACGACAGGCCCGAAAAACACCTTTAAATAAAATCCGCTTCCACCCACCACCAGCACCCGGTGTCCACGGCCATGGATTTCCTCTACCACCCGCCGGACCTCTCGGAGGTATTTGTCGACGGAATACTGATGGGCCACGTCAGTAACATCGATGAGATGATGAGGCACCCGGGAACGGGCCTCCCTGCCCGGTTTGGCCGTGCCGATGTCCATGCCCCGGTAAACCAGCAGGGAATCGCATGAGACGATCTCGGCATCGTGCCGTTCGGCCCAATCGAGGGACAGGCTGGTTTTTCCCACCGCGGTATAGCCCGTCAAAATATATAAACAGCGATCCACGCCTGCTATAGTCCGAAAGCAATGGTCTCGGTCAACCCCGGCAGAGGGGAGGAAGAGAGATTCGCAAAAAACCCGTTGCTCTCACCACCCGTTCAACTATGTCATAACGGCAATAAGGCCGCCGTGAAAATTTGCCTGGTTACCGAAACCTTTCCTCCCGAAGTCAATGGGGTGTCCACTACACTGAACCAACTGGTCACCGGGTTGGTGGGCAAGGGGCACCACCTGCACGTCATCAGGCCTCGGCAGTTCAAGAACGACGGACCGGGAAAGGGCAAGGCTTTCTCCGAGGACTTGGTCAGGGGCATGCCTATTCCGGGATACGATGTCCTGAAAATGGGCTTGGCCGGAATCAACCAGCTCAAAAGAAACTGGGAAAGGTTCTCTCCCGATATCATCCATATCGCCACGGAAGGTCCACTGGGAATACAAGCCCTCATTTCCGCCCTTCGTCACGGTATACCCGTGGTCTCCAGTTTCCACACCAACTTTCATACCTACGGAAAACATTACCGCTTGGGATTCCTCACCGGAATCGGTCTGGCCGGATTGAAGTTTTTCCATAACAAAACGCGCCTGACCCTGGTACCGAGTGAGGATTCGCGCCAAACCCTTTGCAAATCGGGGTTTAAGAACCTGGAAATCATGGGCCGAGGGGTGGATACGGAACTGTTTTCCCCGGCAAAACGAGACCTTTCCTTACGACAATCCTGGGAAGCGAAAAGGGAAGACCCGGTCATGTTGTACGTGGGACGCATCGCCGGGGAAAAAAATATCCCGCTGGCGCTTCGGGCATACGAAAGGCTCAAACTCCTCTGTCCCCAATTGAAATTTGTCCTGGTCGGGGATGGCCCGGAACGCGCTGAAATCCAAAAGGCCCATCCGGGGCTTATTTTCGCCGGCATGAAAACCGGAGAAGACTTGGCCCGGCATTATGCCTCCGGAGACTTCTTTCTCTTCCCCAGCATAACCGAGACTTTCGGTAATGTCGTCCTCGAAGCCATGGCCAGCGGTTTGGCCGTTCTGGCCTACGATTACGCTTCACCTCGAACCTGTATCCGCCCTGGCAAAAACGGCTGGTTGGCGCCATTCAACGATACGGAAGCCTTTCTGCACCAATCAAAACGGCTCTTGCAAGAACGCGACCGATGGCCCGCTATTGGCAAGGCAGCCCGGAAAACCGCCGAAGGATTCAACTGGGACAGCATCCTGCAAACCTACCTCGGACATATCGAAAGTGTGTGCACATCCTGTGAATAATTCTGCCGGAAGGGAAATATCCCACTCCCGGGAAGGATAGAGCCGGAACTTGTGCCCAAAGGAAGGGGTTTATTCACATAACGACCTGGGCTGGGCAAAATTGTCCCTAAAGGCGCCATATCCGGGTATGGGATGACTTTGCCGGAAGAAAAGTCATCCCCTGATGGTCTAAAGATACCTTTTCTTTACAGATTCGATATCCTGCGTGTTACAGCAATGTTTGGGTTGTTACGGGCGGGTAAAAAGAATTCCACGATTCCATAACCAAGGTTGAAGCACCCAAATTTCCGGCACACATTAACCTTATCGACAACTTATTCACAATGGTATGAAAAAAACCGTCCTCACCTTCAAAACCATCGTCATTTCAGATGTGCACCTGGGTATGCGGAACAGCAAAGTTGAACGGGTAAACAAATTTCTTCAACACACGAAATGCCGCACCTTGATACTCAATGGCGACATAATCGATGCCTGGAGCCTCAACCGCCGCAGAGGAACCTGGAACAAGCATTGTAGCCGTTTTATCCGCTTGATCCTGAAGAAGATTGAAAAGAGAAAAACCAAGGTCATCTATCTGCGTGGGAACCACGACGACGTGCTGCGCCGGTTCATGCCCATCCATTTTGAAGGATTCAACATCCTGGAGGATTACACCCTCCACTCCAAGGGCCGGAAGTACCTGGTGCTGCATGGAGACGTCTTTGACAGGATCACCTCCAGATATGCCATGATCGCTCATTTGGGCGATATCGGTTACCAATTGCTCCTGGGAATGAATCGCTTGTACAACCGCTACCGGTCCTGGAGGGGAAAGCGTTATTATTCCCTGAGCAAATTGGTCAAAAGAAAGGTCAAGAAGGCGGTCAACTTCATTGGGAAATTTGAATCTTCTCTGGTCGGATTAGCCAAACATCATGGATGCGACGGGGTCATCTGCGGGCACATTCACACCGCGGAAGACAAGATGCTGGATGATATCCACTACCTCAACTCCGGCGACTGGGTCGAATCGCTTACCGCCATTGTCGAACACAAGGACGGGCGCTTCCAACTCATTGATTACCCCACATTCGAAAAGCTCCTGGCAGAGGCAAAATTGGCCAAAAAAGCCAAGTCGGATCACCCTGGGAAGAAGGGACCGAAGTCGGAGGAAATGCTCCAGCTCACGGTCTGACTCCCGAAGAGAGATCCCCGACCAACTCCTTCAGTCGCAAGAGTAGTTGTGGGCGATTATCCTGGTTGTCGGCCACTACATTGACGATAGCGCTTCCGACCACGACGCCATCGGCTACGGTCGCAACCTCCCGGACCTGCTCCTTACTGGATATGCCAAAACCGACGACTACCGGTTTCCCGGTATTGGCTTTGATGGTCTTGACCATGGCCCCTATTCCCTTCTCGAGATCCTCGCGGACACCCGTAACCCCTTCCCGAGACACGTAGTAAACGAATCCCGTGGAAGCGCCCGCTATTTCCGAAATGCGATCTTTCGGGGTGGTCGGGGCCACTATGAACACCGTTTTCATTCCGACTCGGCGGCAGACATCCAGATAGTCTTTTGCTTCTACCGGGGGAAGATCGAGAGCCAGCACCGCATCAACCCCAGCCGACAAAGCCTCCCTTAAATAGGCCTCTGTCCCCTGGGAGAATATTTGATTGTAGTAGGCATAAAAGACAATAGGGGTTTGCCCTTCGTTCCGACGTATGGAGCGAACCAGTTGAAAGACGTCCTTCCGGGTGATTCCAGCGTCCAGGGCTCTGTTGGCCGCACACTGGTTGGTCCAGCCATCGGCCAGCGGATCGGAAAAAGGCACCCCCAGTTCCAAAATGTCGACTCCCGACTTCAGTAGTACTTTGCAAATTTCCAAGGAGGTATCCAAATCCGGATCTCCAGCACACACGTAAGCAATGAAGCTCTTCCGGCCTTCCTCCGATGCCTTCTTAAATTCAGCGCCTAATCGATCCATAAATCAGTGGAACAAGTAACAGAATTGACACCAACCTTCCAATGGGAAAGTTAAGAAACCATGGCTCTCCGAGCGGTTCTCATTTTAAATCTTGGATCTCCCGACTCCCCTTCCGTAGCGGACGTTCGCCGCTATCTGAAGGAATTCCTGCTGGACCAGCGGGTCATCGATTCTCCTCCCCTGATTCGCAACCTGGTGGTAAGGGGATGTATCCTGCCCAGACGACCCAAAAGCACGGCGGAAGCCTACTCGAAAATCTGGACCGGCCGGGGGAGTCCTTTGATCGTCCTAAGTAAAAGCATGAGGGAAAGGATCCGGGAACAGGTCGACATGCCAGTGGAACTGGCCATGCGCTATGGAAATCCTTCCATTCCCGACGCCATAAATCGCATTGTGGAAAGAGGCGTGACCCATCTATTCATCATGCCGATGTATCCCCATTACGCCATGTCCAGCTACGAGACCGTCGTGGTAAAGGTGGAAGAATCCATCCGGAAAAAATCCCCGCATTTGCGCCGCACTTTGTTGCAGCCCTTCTATCGGGACTCCGATTACATCGAGGCCTTATCGGAGAGTGTCGCCCCGTATATCAGTGAAGATCTGGATAAAATCCTGTTCAGTTACCACGGTCTTCCCGAACGCCACCTGAAAAAGACCGATCCCTCCCATCAGCATTGTCAAATCACTCCGAACTGTTGTTCCGTCGGTCATCCAGCTCACGCCACTTGCTACCGTCACCAGTGCTTGAGAACCACCGAAGAGGTTTGTAAAAAATTGAACATACCGACCGACCGGCACACGGTTTCGTTTCAATCGCGATTGGGCCGCGATCCCTGGCTCAAACCTTACACCGATTTCGTGCTGACCGGCTTTCCCAAGCAGGGCATTAAAAAAATCGCCGTGATTTGCCCCGCTTTCATAACCGATTGCCTGGAAACATTGGAGGAGATCGACATGGCCGGCCGAAAACAATTTCTTGCTGCAGGCGGAGAATCCTTCACCATGATCCCCTGTTTGAATGACCAACCGGTCTGGATAAACTGGCTCGTAAACAGAATACGGAGATGGTCTCGAAAAATTGATTCACTCCCCTTTTCATGAACATTGGCGTCGATGTATTCTGGATCGGTATAGGCAACCTGCTGTATTGCCTGGGGTTTATTTTCGCTATCTTCTACCTGCTCCGAGCCAAGCACCATCCCCGGTGGGTGTTATACGCATTAATCGCCGGTGGCTACGCCATACAAACCTTCGGATTGTACCATAGAGGTCTTGCGGTACATGGTTGCCCGGTAGGCAATACCTTTGAAATCGTACAGTTCGTCATCTGGTCCCTAACGTTCTGTTTCCTGGTTCTGGGACCGGCCTTCCGGCTCAGTCTGTTCGGCTTTACCACCGCCGGACTGGCGGTTTTATTGGCCATCCTTTCCTTTGCCATTCCATCCTGGGACACCCCCTATTCGGGCAGCCCCTTCGGACCAAGCCCCTGGATTGAATTCCATGCCTCGCTCGCCCTCTTCTCCTACGGTATATTCGGGTTGCTTGCCGTGAGCAGCCTGCTCTACCTACTGCAAAATTTTTCCCTCCAGGAACGCCGCCTTCAGGGTTTCTATCTGTTCCTGCCTTCACTGGTGGAAACCGAAACCTTGAGCTTGCGCATGCTGGTTGCGGGTTGCTCGGTCCTGACCGTTTCCCTGGTTGTGGGATCGATTTACTGGATCGGGAACGCCGCCACGGTGGATTGGCTCAAACTGCTCTTCACCCTATCCGTGTGGTTGGCCTACCTCATCGTTCTTTTTCTCAGGTTGGGCAACAGGCTCTACAGCAAGAACCTGGCCTGGACCTGTCTGATCCTTTTTCTCGTCGCTGTGATCTCCCTCTGGACGGTCAATCACAGCGGCGTCCGGCCGAATACCGCGCTACCGGAATCGAGCCTCCTCCATGGATAATCAAGCTCAAGCCTTATTCTGCTGGGGAGTAAGTCATCACACTGCCCCGCTGGACTATCGGGAATCGATCGCCCCGGCCCCAACTCAGCTCGAACAAATCTATGCCCTGCCCGATCACTGCGATTGGTTGCACGAACTGACCGTCCTGAGCACTTGCAACCGCCTGGAGGTCTACGGAACCGGTTACGGCGACATCGAGAAAGGCCTGACGGTGGAGTTATCCAAAATTCTCCAAGCAGAAATCGACCCCCTGCGCCAAAAATCCGCCCTGAAATTCGGCAAAGCGGCGCTGTCCCACCTGTTCGCCGTCACCGCCGGGCTGGACTCCCAGATCGTAGGGGAGGTCGAAATTACCGGGCAGGTAAAACAGGCCTTTCTGCAAGCGGGGAAGCGAGGAACCGTGGGCCGGAAACTGAACCAGGCCTTCCAAAGGAGTTTCCAAACCACAAAATGGATACGCTCCCAGACCCGTATCGGGGTAGGACAAATCAGTGTGGCCACGGTGGCGGTGGATTTCGTCCTTAAAATTTACGGCAATCTGAACAAATCAACCGTCCTGGTCATTGGGGCCGGGGACATTGCCGAAAAAACCATGGCCGCCTTGCGCAGCCGGGGAGTGAGAAACCTGATCCTCAGCAATCGAACCTTTGCCAACGCCCAAGCCCTGGCCGAAGCCAACCAAGGCACCGTTGCCCCCTTCGGCAGTCTCGATTGTCACCTTATTACCCAGGTGGACATTGTGGTATGTTCCACCTCCTCCCGGGAATTCATCTTCGATCGGTCGCAGGTCCAGCGAATCATGAAAAGACGCACCATCCGGCCCCTCTGCCTGATCGACCTGGCCTTGCCTCGAAACATTGAGCCCGCCATTGCCGATTTACCCAACGTATTTCTCTACAACCTGGACGACCTTGCCAAAATCGCCCAATCGAACCTGGAAGCCAGACAGAACGAAGTGGTCAAGGGCATGGACTACATCGACAAGAAATCCATCCGGGTGATGCAGAATATCAACCGCTCTTGAAGCGGTCAGGCCCGTCGGGGTCAGCTCCTTGATTTTTGACATGTCCCCATGTTGAAAATCCAGGACTGACCCCATCGCGCATTTCCTTCGGGGTTCGTCGGGGTCATGCCTTGTAATCTTGACGGAGCTTGCGCAGTCAACCGATTCAAGGCTTGACCCCTTCCTCCGTTAACTCTCTGCGCCTCTCCCCATTCCATCATTCCATCACTCCAACATTCCCTTCTCCCCCAATTCCTCATTCCTCATTCCTAATTCCTCATTGGCGGGCTTTAGCGCGCCTTTCCGCCCTACCGGGTGGAGGTCCTGACAAATATGGCGCTGTCTATGCGTTCAAAGGCGTTCTGATAGGCCTGGGCCTCGAGAACAGGTGTCTCGTTGCGTTCCTGAGCGCCATATTCGGTCGAACTTTCCAGCAAATTTACAAAATTCAACCGCACGCGGGTTTGGGACCCAATCTGTTCGACGAAAGCGGTGGCCTTGGTCTGGGAAGTTTGCGTAGAACCGGTCAGGAACTTGCCTAGCCAGTCGGATTCCGCCAGCCCGTCCGCCTGAATGAAGCCGGTCACAAGATCCGCATTCTTGATAGTGTAGCCGAGATCTTGAAAAACAGATACCACACTGCGAAATACGACCTCCTTTTCCTGCTCGAAATCCCTGGTCTGCATGGACTGGATTTCAAGGGGGGTCATTTCCGGCTGGGGACCTTCAAGGGTGAGGCATCCGGACAGAAAGACTCCAACCAAGGAAAGGAGGGCAATACCCGGCGCTTTTATGGGAAACTTCAAAAACACCGAATTAGAAATTCGAAGCGCGGCTATTAAAGTCCGACACAATGTCATTGGCATCAAATTTTATGATCAATGTAATCATGCGGGAACTCGTTTCAAAACCGGAAGCAGATTCAGTTTGGCCAAAAAGCAAAACGTTCCAATAACCCTCCTGGCTGGATTGCTGGCTAACCGTGGCCTGGCGTTGATACGTCCAGACTTCCCGGCCCTGTCCATCGCGCGTCGTCACATTCGGGGCACCAAATATTTCCAGAATCTGCGCTTTGGTGGTCACACCCGTGCGAATGTTCATTTGGACATTCCCCTGCGTCAGGGGGCTGTTGCGGGTAGAGAGAGGCTGGGGTGGAGTGACACTGACACAACCCGACAAGCAAGCCGACAAAGCGACCAATAGTGTTTTCCAAATCATTTCCGGGAAATTACCAACGACGTTAAAATGATGGGGAGAAAATCCACAATCAAGATAAAACTATACTACCGGAATGGACCCTTCTTACTGTGCATAAGTTCCCGGCCCATCAGAAAAACCTTCACCGGACTCCTCCCGGCTTTTCGTTCAAGGTATAGTAAAATGTCTTTTGGCGCAGTTCGGATCCATCGGAGTTTCGAATTGCCGGTGCGCTTACCTTTGTAACAAATCCGCTCCGCAAATTTTCAATTTTCAGGGCCAGACTCATTCCATCAACCGAGACTTCAACGCCGGAAACGGGCAACTCGGTCTCCTGGTCCTGCTCACCCAGGTGATTGAAGATGGGGGAACCATAAGTTGGGTGGTGCCGATAATTGAATTGGCTGACGGCGTAGCTTCCGGGCTCGATGGCGGAGTTGCGGTCGACAGGCTCAGTGAAGACCAATTCGAACCCTTCGGCCAGGGCATGCACCCTCTCCACCTCGAAGGGCATCGAGCCGGTGTAAGTCACCCGGTCCAGGGAATATTCCTGAGGTTTTGCAGCGGGCCAGGTGCGGCGGCAACCTCCCACGTATAACCGGCCGTCGGGGCCCATGGAAAGCCGATTGACCGGTCCATTGAATCCTTTGGCGAAGGGCCAGACTGCTCCCTGCCATACCTCATTCACTTTCTCGAGGTATACCCTTTGCACCGTGCCAAACTGAAAATCGCCCACCAACATCTGGCCTTGGAATGGACCGAACTCATCGGTTTCGATGGTTGTGATTCCGCTGGCCGATGGGGACCAATGGTAGGGCAGCCACACCGCCGGCGCCTTTTCCAGTGGAGGATTATCCCAATGTTCCCTCGGTTCCGGATAACTGTTGGGAAAACCGTAGCTCTTTCCCCGTTCAATATGGTTGATCTTGCAGGCTCCAATCCAGTTCCCCTGGTTGTCCGTGCCAAAGATATCCCGGTCCGGACCAAATGCGGCCATTCCATTGGGCACGCGAAATCCCTTGGCGAAACCCGACAACTCACCACGGATGGGATCGATTCGCACGTCCCATCCCGCGTAGGGAACGTCCCAGCGACTGCGATGGCCGCAGGTAATTACATGAAAAAATCCCTCCCCATCCACAACGGGACCGAAAGCATAGGAGTGATAGTTGCCGGAGAAGCCCCAATCGTCATTCACACACTCCTGTAAATCCGCTTCCCCATCCCCGTTCGTATCCAACAACCGGGTAAGCTCACCTTTTTGCACTACGTAAATGATGTCATCCACCACTTTGAGACCCAGGGGCTCCATGAGGCCGCGGGCAAAGCGGCGGTAACGGACTTCATCGACCGGGCCGGTGGCATTTTCCAGAATCCAGACCTCACCTCTGGCCCAGGTGCAGACGGCCAGATGGCCGTTCGATAACCAGTCCATCCCGCCCACCAGAAGATCCACCTCCGATGGAAGCGAAAAGGGTTCGATACGAAAGTGTTCATCCCCTGTCACAGGGGCCGCTCGGACCGGTCGGGGGCTCGGCACGATCTTTGGTTTGGCAGCGGGTTTTGGTGACAAGGGTTTAAGCCGTTTATTTCCCATCTCATTCAGCGCCTTTGTAACCAACGAGTCGTCGGAGCATACCGTGCTCAGGACCTCGATGGTGATGGCGGTTTCGTGCGCTGGCACCTTGAGAAAGGCTCTCACTTCATGCCCCGAGACCTTCCGAAATTCTTTGCCCGTCTCGGTGTTTTCGTCCGAAAGGAATGGTTCCTCATAACCCACCTGGCCTGCCTCGATCTCCCAAGACAGACCTTCGTGACCCCGCGCCGCGACCAGCAAAAGGTCCCCGTACTGCGTCCCCGTCCGGCGAATGAGAGCGGCTCGGCCCGTCAACGGCCGACTCTCGAGCGTTCCCATTTCCGCATGGGGGAGAAACCAGAGATCCTCCTCACAAGGTCCAATTTCAAATCGACGGATGATGGTTTCGGTCTCACTCAAACTTTCCACCCTGGTATGCTCCGAGATGCTCACCGCATTCCCCCCAGGCAAGCCCACTTGGTAAATCAAAACGGTATCGCCACCTTTGGCCTTGATCGCCTTGAAATCGGATCCGGCCAACACTTCAAATGGATCGTGAGATGGCAGATTGCCGACGGACCAGGGAAAGAACGGCGGGTTGTGCCACAGTACCTCGCCATCGACCTGGCAAATGTGAGTTTCCTTGGTGTTGCTGTAGGTGGGGCCATACAAAGCCAACCCTTTGCCTTTCCAGGCCGTGTGGGTCCGCATCCGTTTGCTGTCAAAGGCGATATGCATATCCGAACCCAACGGAATAGCGATGCTGCGGCTCGACCGGACCATGGTTGCGCGGCGGAATGGTTGGTCGGGAGGATCGAACATCGCCACGATCTTCCCTTCTCCATCGCTCTCCTCCTCCATTAATGGCTCCAGAGATTTGATAAATAGCACGAGCGATTCAACTTGTGGCCCCGTCAACAGTTCGTGGTAGGGCGGCATGTTGATATCTTCCAAATCGAATCCCCGCAATGTCCGCCTGGTCGGGTATACGATGGATTCGCGCAGGTATTCGTCATCAGCCACTGACTTGCTGCCATCCATGAAGGTCCGGTTTTTCCCGTAAACCCCCCGTAAGGTCGGACCAATCTTTCTCTCCTGCGATCCCGAGATGGCATGACAGGTCACACAACCCATAGCATGATAGAGGGCGGCGCCGTTTTCGATGGAAACGGTGGTTTTGGAATCCTCCGGCAAGGTGTAGGAAGTCATCAACGGCTCCTCCCCGAGTTGGGCTGGAGCGCCCTGCCCAATTCCCCCCAGCAGGAGGAGAGCGCACAACTTATTGAAATACCGCATGTTCAGGGTTTCCGCGCGAAAGAAGGAAAGCCATTAAATCCAACGCTTCATCCCGATTCAGCGTATCGAGGAGGGAAGCTGGCATGGAGGACACGGGGGAAGGAGACAATCGCTCAACCTGGGCCGGGTCAATGGAAAGGATTGCATCCGGAACCAGGGGATTGAGCTGTATCTTCAATGTGCCCTCCCGGTATTCCAGTACGTTTCCCGTCAGGTTCGATCCGTCCTTCAACTCAACCAGGGATTGCTGATATTGATCCGAGATCACCTTGCTCGGTTCGATGATGGATTCCAGCAGGGCACGGTGATTGAACCTGGCCACCACCGAACTCAGATCGGGGCCGATCGGTTGACCTTCCCCAACAAACCGATGGCAAGCCGCGCAACTCGCCGCCGTATACATGGACCGGCCTCTCATAAAATTGCGGCCCTCCAGTCCATCCAAGGCATCCACCAGATCCGCTACCTTCCAACGATGCACGATTTCCCCGCCTGAGGCCGGTTTGACGAGCTCCGGTTTGAAGGCAGCATCTCCCCCTTCCAGAATTTCTTTCAGCGCGGTCTTTTCCTTCGAAGTCAGAGTCGAAATCGCAGCGGATCGAATTTGGCCGAATACCTGTTTGAATATGCGCTCTGATTTGGAAGGTTGATTCACAACCCCAGCCCCGCCTCGGTAGGACGCGGCCGCATGATTGAACCAACGGAAGTAGGTCTTTCTCTGGTCGAGAGTCCAACCCGTCTCCACCAGGCGCAATACCAAGCCAAAATGGATCTGCTCTTCCTGCGTTCGGCCCTTGGTCAGCAGGTCCAGTGATGTGGCAATGACCTGGGGACTTTCCAGATACACTAGCAACCGGGAAAGTTCCCGATTGATGAAAAAAGTATCCGAGGGGAAGAGAATTTCCAGCCGCTCGGCGGTAGCGCGAGCCAATGGATCCGAGGCTTTGCCGAAGCGGGTGAAGCTAAGTTGATAGGCCCGAAGCAGGTCCAGGATACCCTGTTCATTGAGGCTTTCCACCTCCATGCGGTTCAGGGCATGGAGTATCGGTACCTGGTCTCTCTTCTTTCCGGTGCGCGCCAATGCAATCAACCCGTTGACTTTAGCCATGGGATCGGACTCCTCGAAAACGCGTTCGCGCCAGTGGTCCGGTTCGTGGTGCTCCAGAATGGTGCGGGCCGATGCGGCGACAAACCGGTCCCCGCTCCCCAGGTGAGGCCAAGCCTTGTCAACATGGGCAGGATCCCTCGATACGTGGTGGGAATCCAATTCGCGCCTGATCGCCGCAAGTTCATTTTGTGGGCCCTCTTCTTCATCAACTTCATCAAAGTCAGGGGATCGATGTTGAATCCGATACAAAAACGAATCCATGCCTCGGCCACCCGTGGTGAAATACAGGGCGCCGTCCCGCCCCACCGCTACATCGGTAACAGGTAGGGCATTACTCGAGGCAAACACTTCACTTCGACCGGTAAATCCGGCTCCGTTCGGATCTGGAAATACCGCTTCTATGCTACCGAAGGACCAATCCAGGACGAACAAGGCATCTCGGTATTTGGAGGGAAAGTGCGTTCCGTAGCCAAATACGATCCCTGTGGGAGACCCCGTTCCCAACTCCACCGCCGGCGGCAGAGAATCCTTGTAGTACTTGGGCCATTTTCCGGATCCACTTCGCCAACCATAATCGCCTCCACTAGCCAAAAAGCAAACCCGGGTAGGCCGGTACCAGGGTTGGCCCGTGTCCCGCTCGTTATCGGAATCCCAGGTAAAGAGGTTGCCTCCCCGATCCAGGGCGATATCGTAGGGATTGCGCATCCCGCGACAGAATAACTCCCAATACTTGCCATCGGGATCCGTGATACAGACCCAGGCCCCATCCGGACCAATGATGGAGTCCCGATACTGCTCCCGCGGCAGGATGTGGTCGTCCGCCCAAATTTGCGGAACCCGGGAATCGTCCAGGGGTTCCGGGATTTCCGTGGCATTCCCGGCCAAGACGAAAATACGCTTTCCATCCGGGGTGAGGGACAAGGCATGGGGACCGTGTTCCCCCGCCCCATCAAATCGCCTTAGCAGGGAAACCTCATCGAGGCGGTCATCCCCATCGCTGTCCCGCACCCGGTAGAGGCCGCTTTGTCGCCCACTTTTCGACGTTCCATTGACCACCACGTACAAGCTGTCAAAGGCCCACAGCAATCCTTGGGCTGCTCCCACCTCCACATCCATGGTTTCAACTAATGGAGGCGTGTCTTCCTTTATAGGCGGAAGGGTCAAGCGGTATAAACCCCCGAATTGTGAGGAAGCAATGAGCCGCCCTTGCGGATCAAATGTTATACATACCCAGGAACCTTGAGTTTTTACGGGTACATCGTAGATGCGATGGGCTTCAAAGCCTTCAGGCAGATTCAAGTCCACCTCTTCAGAACCCAGGTTGAGGGCGCCAAGCCCAATTGCCATGGCAATCCAAACCTTGACTTTCCCATATGCCATCATCCTTTCACGCAACTGACTGCAAAGATAGACGGCTCCCTTCCATTGTCCAGATCCCAACATGACCAACAAAACCAACCACAGAGGGCACAAAGAACACAGAATAGGGAGAGAAATGGTCTCTCGCAAAGATCGCCAAGATCGCCAAGATTCTGAGGCTAAAACATGGATTCTGGTTCGCCTGCCTGCCATACCATAATCCTTCGATGCGAAGCCGGAAAGCCGGACAAACCATCCCAGCATCTAGCATCCAGAATCCAATTCCTCATTGGCGCCCCTGGCGCCTTCCTCCCCTTTCTTTGCGTTTCTCGGCGATCTTTGCGAGAGTCATCTCCTCACTCCATCATTCCACTACTCCATTACTCCTTTACTCCATCTCTCCATCACTCCATCACTCCTCTTTCCCCCTGCAAAGCTTTGACAGGGCAAATGCCGGGTGAAACCATGGCCGCATGTCGACATTCGTCCGATGGGGGCCTCCGCACCTGGTGGCGGTCGCTCTCACCGCACTGGTTCCGCTCCTTCTCTCCTGGTGGTGCCACCGGAAAGCGACCCTTAACCGCACCCACCTGGTGGGAATCGGGTTCTCCCTCATGCTTCTGGGAACGATTGTCGCGCAATTTTTTTGGTTGGATCGCGGGTCGGCGCCCCGTTGGCAGGACATGATGCCCCTGCACTTGTGCGACCTCGCACTCTTTGCCTGCGCCATCGCTTGCCTGGGACGCAATCAACGGATTTTCGAGATCGCCTACTTCTGGGGACTGGCCGGGACGCTGCATGGCATGTTGACTCCCGATCTCGAACACGCTTTTCCCGCACCGGAATTCTGGTTCTTTTTCCTGGGGCACGGAGGCATAATAGGATCCGTACTATTTATGGTGGCAGGCATGCGCATGAGACCCCTCCGGGGTTCTGTTTTGCGCGCCTTTCTTACTACATTAGTCTACGGCGCGGTGGCCGCAATTTTCAACCTGCTCTTCGACACCAACTACGGATTCATTTGTGCCAAACCGAGTTCCGCATCATTGCTGGACCTGATGGGACCCTGGCCCTGGTACATTCTTTCCCTTGCCGTGGCGGGCATTATCAGCTTTTTGATTTTATACCTCCCCTGGGCCCTGGCAGATCAGCGGCGACCGTGAACCGTCTTCCCCAATTCCAAAACTCCAATCAAATGAACGCTAAGCTTCCCATTCTCAACTCCCTGACTCTGGCATTCCTGGTCCTGCTCAGCCCATTACTCCCCGGTTTTGCCACGGAAAACGACCGCCCGCCCAACTTCATAATCATATTCATCGACGACCTGGGCTACGCCGACATCGGCCCTTTCGGCTCCCAACTCAACCGCACCCCGAATCTGGACCGCATGGCTGCAGAAGGCATGGTTTTGACCGACTTCTACGTGCCTGCCTCCGTATGCACCCCATCCAGGGCGGCGCTGCTTACCGGCTGCTATCCCCAACGGATAGACATGTCGACCAACGAGCGACCTGGAACGGCCAATAATATCGTGTTCTTCCCCGGTGAACCAAAAGGCCTGAATCCCACAGAGATAACCATTGCAGAAATGCTGAAAGAAAAGGGTTATGCCACCGCCTGCATCGGTAAATGGCACTTGGGAGACCAAAAAGCCTGGCTCCCGAGAACCTATGGTTTTGACCAGTATTTTGGTATCCCCTACTCCAACGACATGGGAGTCTGGAACGCGAATCGGAATTATCCTCCCCTTCCCCTGCTACGCAATGAGGAGGTAATCGAGGAAGAACCGGACCAGGGTCTGCTCACCAAGCGTTATACGGAAGAAACCCTGGCCTTTATGGAAGAAAACAAGGAACACCCTTTCTTCCTCTTTTTGCCCCATAGCATGGTGCACAGGCCCCGTTATGCCAGTCCGGCCTTTGCCGGAAAATCGAACAACGGTCTCTACGGGGACATCGTCGAAGAGATCGATTGGTCGGTGGGGCAAATCCTCCAAAAACTGAAAGAACTCGACCTTGATGAAAACTCCCTGGTCCTATTTTTCTCCGACAATGGAGGCACCGCGAGCAGGGATACCTACCAGGTATCCAACGCCCCATTGCGCGGTAGAAAAGGAACCCTTTTCGAGGGAGGCTTTCGCGTTTGTTCCCTGGCTTGGAGCCCGGGGCTCATTCCGCCTCAGAGTGTTTGCCGGGAGTTGACCACCTCCATGGACCTCCTGCCCACCTTTGCCAGGTTGAGCGGAGCCAAGGCTCCCACCGACCGCATCATCGACGGTAAGGACATTACTCCACTTCTACGCGGGGAATCAGAGACCAAAACGCCGCATCGAGCCTTCTTTTACCGTCGGGGCAAGGATCTCTATGCCGTGCGCAGCGGTCCCTGGAAACTGTTCGTAAAAACCTACAAATGGGGTAATGCCACCGTTCCGGCGGGAACCCTCTACAACCTGCGCGAGGATATCGGTGAAGCGAACGACGTGTCCGCCTACCATCCCGATAAGGTAACCCATCTGCAAGCCCTGGCCCAGGCTTCCCGCCTCGATCTGGGCGATGGACACGATCACCCCGGAGAAAACATCCGCACAGCAGCCTATATCGATTTAAGCGAAGCCACCACCCTCACCCAAAGAAAGTAAACCCCATCCCCAGAGGCGCGCCAATGAGGAATGGGGGAAAGGTTGAAGGCTGAAGGTTGAAGGCTGAAAATTAATCGTGACCTTGATCGTGATCGAAAAAGCAGGATGAGAAATGGCCTCTCGCCAAGATCGCCAAGAATCTGAGGTAAAACATGGATGCACAGGATTTGAATAAAACAACGCTTCGCTTGATGCCTACGGCAACAGGATGGAGCTATGCTCCAACAAGAAAATAATTTATAAATTCCTGTTCGCGAAGCGATCCTGTTCCGGCGAAGCCGGATCAAGCGACTGGAAGGAGCGTTGTTTAATATCTCTGTGTCCTCTGTGCTCTCTGTGGTTATTCCCTATCCGTGCTCATCCGTGTTATCCGTGGTTTCTCTCTCCCAATTCCCCATTCCTAATTCCTAATTCCTAATTGGCGCGCCCGGCGCGCCTCTGGTTTGGTTTTCCAAAAATAGTAGGGGGGGCCCTTCCTCCACCAGTTGCAGGAATTTATCCTCGTGGTTTTCCATCATGCCCACGGGTGAATAGGCTGCGCCCAGGACGATATCCTTGTCTCCATCCCCATCGAGATCTCCCGAATCCATGGTCAGCCATCTTCCCAGGTAGGTGGCCGGATGGGTTTTGGGCAGAAAAACGAGTGGACCGGTCTGCTCCAGAAAAACGAAGTTTTCCGGCTTCTCGGAATTGAAATCCGGATGGAAAGCGATGGCGGCGATATCCAGATCGCCATCCAGATCGAAGTCCTCCAATTCGGCTCCGTAAACTCCGTACATCGGATAATAATAGGTTTCGACGAATTGGAGATCGCCCTGGTTGAGGTATATCCGAATCCCCTGGTCGCGCTTCAAGGTATTGTATGGATCCGAGTCACCATTGTCGCCATTCAGGGTGATCAAATCCATTTTATCATCCCCGTTGAAGTCGCGCAAAACCAACCCGGTGTAGCCAAAGGATGGATGCCCCTCTACAACGATATGCCGGGAAAAGGAACCATCGCCCTGGTTGAGAAATACGCTGACGTTTTCCCGAGCCGCGCTCATGAGCGCTACGATATCCTGAAAGCCATCCCCATTAAAATCGTGAGTTTCACTCTTAACGATGCCCGGTTCGGCGCTCAAAATGTGCGGCTCCGGCAGAAAGTTTCCCGTGCTTTTATCCCGTTGGTAAACCGACAGGTTTCCGGTGTAATCGCCAAAATTGCTCACTATCAGCTCCTCCTGTCCGTCCCGACCGAGGTCGGCTAAATTGAAATCGGCCGGTCTATGGAGGCCGTCCAAGAGAACTTTCAATTCGACGTATACCGCTCCCAGAAGCCGGGCATAATGCAGTTCCCCAAATGATTGGCCGATTTCGGAAGCAAACAAATCGCCGATATTTAAAAGATAGAGTTCGTTATCCCTGGCCAAGGCCTCAATCAGGAATACTCCGGGAGCGGGATGGCTATCGTGAAAATCCAAATCGCGGTCCAAAAAAGTGAGCTTTTCCGTCCCACTATCGTGAACCAGGAGAAATCCGTTTTTTTCATCGATGTGCACCAGGGAGGTGATGGCCGCGTTCGACCGGTACTGCGCCTTCCTGGCCCTGAACAAGTCCGAATCCTCAACCGGGTCCGGTTTTGGTTCTTGAGGTATGGGGTTGTCCGAGGCATTGGAAATATAATACTCTCTCAAGCTGCGCCACAGGTCCTCGGTTAGCAGGGGCTGTTCCGGCAGCATATTGGCCGCCCTGACAAATTCCTCCCGCGCTGTGATGACGTCCATCGCCCTTTCCGAAATCCCTTCCACATAACGGTAATCCACCACTCCGAGAAAAAAACCCATGTAAGTGAGTAAAAACTCCCAGCTTTTCTTGGGCAGTAATTCGGGTTCGGTAAATCGGTGACAGGGCGTGCAATGCTGTATGGCCAGTTGTCGTCCGGCAGACATGTCGGGATCGGAATCTTGACCGAAACAATCCGTGGCCAACCCCAAACAGAGGAACGGCAACATACCAACCCATTTTAACCGGTGTGAGTATTTCATATGATTCCAATCGGAGGAAGTCGCATTCGCTCGGTAGGGGGACACGCAGGCTAAGGTAGTGTCTCGGCAACAAGGAACCGAACCGCCTCAGGCAACCACCCGCTGTCCCAGCGATGAAGACGGAAAGGCTCGTAGAGGTAACGATGCGGTATATTGAGATCGACCATGAGCCGATGAATCTCCGCACCCCCGGGACCCCTCGACTGCCCGGCCCTGTTATAGTAAAACAGACGGGGTTTATCCCCCAAAAGCCTCCCTCGATTTCGAATCAGATTGGATAGGCGATACTTCTCAAAATTTTCCAAGCTTCCGAAATCTCTTTCGATGGCCAATTCGCGGTCCCAACCCTCAAAAGGTCCCGTGTCGACCCGAATGCCGATGTCCCAACCAACCGCCTTGTCAAATAGATGGGGATGACGCAAGAGTAGCGAAAGGGCTCCCCAACCAGACTTGCTGAAACCGATCAATAGACGGCCTTCAAGTTCGGGTAGCGCCGGATAATGATCCTCTACGAAAGGAATGACCGTTTTGAGCATATGGCTCTCGTCCTGCTTGTCTGGCTTGAGATCGTGGTCGGCGAACCAAGGCTTGGAGGTAAATTCCGGAGCCACGCAAATCAACTGGTGCTCGTTGTGATAGCCATACTTTTTTACCTCAAACAGCCCATCACCATGACGGCGCACGCCGTCTTCATGAACGGGTAAAACATAAAGCGCTCGGTAACGCCCATCGGAATCGAGGTGGTCCGGCAAAAGAACCCGTAGCGTCGTATCTGAAGCCTGATAAGGTGAAGGCAACCGATGCACTTGGAAACCATCCGAATCCACGTAGCTGGACGGGTCGGCCTGGGCACAGAACAGGAAGGACCAGGGGAGAATCAGAGGCAGCGCCACAATAACTTTCATGCTCCAACCGCAATACTTCAACCCGGCTGGATGGTCAATGCGGTCTACCCGCATTTCTCACAAAATTCGTCGCACGGAGGAGGAAGGGACTCTCGCCAAGAGCGCCAAGATTCTGAGGTAAAAACCACGGATAACACGGATGGGCACGGATTTTAAATAAAACAACGCTTCGCTTGATGCCTTCCGCCTATGCCAAAGGAGGCTGTTGCAGAACCTATCTATTGAACGAGTAAAATGGGTCCAACAAGCCTGCATGGATAATCTGTCCTGGCATGAAGTAATTTCGATATGAACGCGCTATGATTGAAAGAGCACCCCCATAAGCCCTTATAAGCTTTGCAAGGCGCATTATCGGACAAAAATAGCGTTGAGCAGTGGTTATTTTCTCCCATTTGAGGATGTTATGGGCGATGCACATCAGCGAAAACTCTCCCTGCGCTTGCCCCATACCGCACAGGTTAAAACGTCGGAAACCGAGGTTATGCTTCAGATTGCCGAAGACCGGTTCGACGCTCTGGGCACGCCGATTGAGCCGTTGTTTGCCTGGAGCGCTTTGACTAATGGCAAGCATCTGTTCGGCCAACTGCGCGTTATAGGCCGGTGCTGAGGACTTGGCATTGACATGGCCCATGTTGCGAGCCTCCGGCTCGGTGATACTTGATTTTTAATCGAAAAGAATTTATCTATCTGTTTTAGACGACATGTTCAGCCGCAGAGAATTTCTCAAGAAAAGCTCCATGGGATTTGGAACCCTGGCGCTTTCCGGCGTTATGCATAGGGACCTGCGCGGCACGACCTCACCGCTCTACCCCAAAACTCCCCATCACCCGCAGAAAGTGCGAAGCGTAATTTTCCTCTACATGGATGGCGGGGTATCGCAGGTGGACAGTTTTGACCCCAAGCCTCAATTGGCCAAAGAACACGGTCAACCGCCCAAGTTCACCGTCGACCCTACCGTCTTCAACGATAACGGGAATTTACTCAAGAGTCCCTGGGATTTTAAGCATTACGGCGAAAGTGGGATCCCCATCAGCGATCTCTTTCCCCACATCGGATCCTGTGCCGACGATTTATGCGTGATCCGATCCATGACCGCCTTTTCACCCAATCATCCCAATGCCAATTATGCCTTGCATTGCGGGCATCAGCTCTCCGGTCGGCCCAGCATGGGAGCATGGGTATCCTACGGATTGGGAACGCTCAGTCAGGACCTGCCCAGCTACGTGGTCATACACGGCGGTCAGGTGCCCTCCGGGGGTATGCAGACCTTCGGAAACGGATTTCTCCCGTCTAACCATGCCGCGTCCGTATTTCTCATGGAAAAACCGGTCCTTCTCAACACCTCCATTCGAGAGCAGGATAAGACAATCCAAAAACAAAAACTCCGCTACCTCGACGAAATCGACGGCGACCTGCAAGCCCGGCTGACCCACGCAGAAGCAATCGAATCGGCCATACAAAACTACGAATTGGCTTTCCGCATGCAAATGGAGGTGCCGGACGTAACCGACCTTTCCCATGAATCCGAGGCCACCAAAAAGCTTTACGGTCTGGACGCTCCCTATAAAAACACCCGGACATACGGCGCACAGTGCTTGATGGCCCGACGCCTGGTCGAGCGCGGAGTCCGGTTTGTCGAACTGACCATAAACCCGGGTAACGGGGACCGTTGGGACCAACACAGTAAACTGATCGACGGGCATCGGAAAAACGCCCTGTCCGTCGACCAACCCATTGCGGCCCTCATTAAGGATTTAAAAACACGCGGGCTTCTGGAGAGCACCCTCCTGGTCTTCAGTGGAGAATTCGGGCGCACCCCATTTGCCCAAGGAACGAACGGCCGCGATCACAATCCCCAAGGTTTCAGCATGTGGATGGCCGGCGGAGGCATCAAAGGGGGCACGATTTACGGTGCCACCGACGAATACGGCTACCGGGTCATTGAAAACAAACTGACCGTGCACGATTTGCATGCCAACATGCTCCATCTGCTGGGTATCGACCACACCAACCTGACCTACCGCTACAGTGGACGCGACATTCGCCTGACGGACGTCCACGGCGAAATCATACCCGAAATTTTGGCGTGAGTAGTGGAATCCACAAAATCAGTCGCCCCTTCCTGTCATCGGCCCTGATTGCCGCGGCGTGCTTTTCTTCGGCCCTGGCTGGGGAGGACTACGATTACGATGCCGATATAGCTCCCATTTTGGAACAGTACTGCGTCAAATGCCACGGCCCCGAGAAACAGAAGAGCAAATTTCGCCTCGATTCCTACGAACGGCTCATGCGAGGGGGAAGCAGTGAGGAAGCCCCTATTATTCCATTCCAGCCCATGCACAGCCCCATGCTGGAATACCTCCTGTTGCCCAAAAGCGACGAATATGCCATGCCACCGGAGGATGAGGACAATCCATCACCCGAGGAGATTTTGAAAATTGCCCATTGGATCTACTACGGAGCAAGGAGCAAATCAGCCGAACGCAACTCCCTGCCCCTGGAGGAACTCCTGGATGAAAATCAACGAGCGGCCCTTTCCAACCTGCGGTCCCTTGGCGCCATCATCCACAAACGCGGCGTTAAGGCAGCGGGCTTTATCGTCGACCTGCGGCAGGCACCGGATCCGCTACCGGAGGAGGCGCTAATGAATCTGGCAGCCCTGGCTCCCCAGGTGCGGGAACTCAGACTCCCCGGTCATGCTCTCACCCATTCCGCCATTAACCTCCTGGGAGAGTTCAACAATCTCACTCACTTGGACCTGAGCAACGGCGATTTCGAGGACGACGTGGTCACCGCACTCAACCAACTGCATTCTCTCCAGTACCTTAACCTGTTCGGCAGCTCCATTACCGCCGCCGGACTGGCAAATTTACGAGTTCCGCGATCTGGAAGACTATACCTGGGAAATACCCGGGTCGGCCCGGAAGCCATGGCAAGTTTTCAACAGGACCACCCGGACGTTGAAATCTTCGGCAGCGTCGACCTCGAGTCCGTCTTCCGCATCACCGAGGAAGCCGACCAATACTCAAAAATAAAAGACTCGGAAATTCCGAGGTAAAAACATTGGTAAGAAAAAACCACAGAGGACACAGAGAGCACAGAGTTTAATCGTGATCGTGATCTTGATCGATAGAATGGGAAGAAGATGAACCATGGATGGGGAAAGAGGGACTGTGGAGTATTGGTTTCAAACTGTAGGAGCGGCTTTACGCCGCGATCCCAGGAATAAGCCTCGAAACTATCGCAGCGTAAAGCCGCTCCTACAACTTATCATAGCTATTCTTCCCCAATTCCCCATTCCATCCCTCCATTACTCCCCCCTCCGTGTTATCCGCTGTGCCGTGCGGAGCCTTCAGGCAGAGCATGGTGGTTTCTCTCTCCCAATTCCTAATTCCTAATTCCTAATTCTTAATTGGCGCCCCCGGCGCCTCCTCCTCTGTGGTAAGTTAAAACACTTCCCCAACCTCCAGATCGTAGCGACGCCCTTTCTCCCCCCGTTCCACCACGGAGAGGGTTTTATTTTCATAAATGACCTCGGATACCCCTGCAAAGTCTTCCGGAATGGCCACCAGGAAATTGAGGTAGGAAAAAGTCTGGGTTTCAGAGGCATCGATATAACGGTAAATCTGGCGACCGAAGATCCTGCCCGTGGCCACCAGGTCGTGGCCCGGACCGTGCAACCCGGTGGTGCCGAACTCGAGCCCCCGCGCATAAGGCTTTCCGTCCCTCACATTGCGCCAGATGTTCAACCACGGATACTCCGCCGTCCTCCAAAAGTAACCTATCAACAACCCGTTGTCCGGACTCGAGCCGGTGACCCAACCGTACTCGTCTTCCACGAGGTAAGTAACCACCGGCGGTTGATCGTCACCGGAAAGAAAGCGAACGTCCACCTCCTTTCCGTCCAACTTTTTGGCCCGGGGCCAATGCACCACGGGCTCCTGCGGATTCTCCAGGGTGGCATTCTGCATGAATCCTCCGCCGCCGTTGGAATCCACCAAGGTTTTTTCATTGAGGAAAGTTCCCCCGATGGAAGGGTGTTGCACGAAATTGTAAATCCGGCCGATGGGACGGATATTGGTGACGGATTCGACCACCGAAACCACGGCTTCCTTTTCCGAAAGGGCCACGGTGCGATCGATCCTCAACCCGGCCACGGGAAGTTCGGCCCTCATTCCGGCCTTCCAATAACCATTTTTCAACTCAGGTTCTCGTGTGACTTCCCACCCAACGATACCGGCCTCCCCATGCTTGGGCATTCCATGAGCCTCTTCCGTTGCCGAGGTCGACCCCCAACGATCCAGACAAATGAAATGGCCCATGGGACGCGGACCCGGAGGAGGGTCGCCTTCCCCCGGATTCCTGAAATACCAGGAATCCCAATCCAGCGGATTGAGGCCGTGATCCAGCAAGTGAAAATCTGAAATCGATCCGCCGCCAAGGTCGACCACCAGGGCAGCCGCCTCGCCTTGCAATTTCAATGTCGGTCGCGAATCAGCTCCCGACAGAACCAATCCCATGGAAACATTGACCCAAAATAAAAAAAACCGCACTGACATGATTGGCACTAAGTTAAACCTCTATACGAACGTATGACTATCTCGAAAAAGGAAATGGTTAAGAAAACCACCCTACTCCGCCATAACCTCTCGCAAAGATCGCCAAGAACGCCAAGATTTTGAGGAAAAAACATGGATGCACAGGATGTACAGGATTTTAATAATGTGTGGCCAACCTCTCCGCCGTCTTTCTCTCCATTACTCCTCTCTCCCCCCTCAGTACCTCAGAATCTAAGCATCTGAGTACCTCTTACCAATTCCTCATTCCTAATTCCTCATTCCTAATTGGCGCCTCCGGCTCCTCTCTCTGTGCTCTCTGTGTCCTCTGTGGTAAATTTTCCCTTTCAATTACCCATCCGGAACTTGCCGCACAGTTCCTGAGTGGCGTTTTTCAAGACCCCCAAATCGGCTCCAACCGCCACACAAGTCATGCCCATATCCAAATAACGCCGGGCCTGTTCTTCCACCACGGCGATGGTTCCCACCGCGGTCCCGGTTGCTTCCCCGGCCCGGAGGATTTCCCGAATGGCGCCCTGGACTTTCGGGTGCTGGGTGTCGGGGAAATAACCCAAGGCGGCGGAAAGATCGGATGGTCCTATGAACAGACAATCCACTCCATCAACCGCGGCAATTTCCTCGACATTGCGCAGACCCTCCTTGCTTTCAATCTGGGCCATCACCGTGATGTTGTCATTGACTTCGTCATGATACCCTTGGCGATATCCGAAGCGATTGCCCCGGTTGGCAAGGGACATTCCGCGAATACCCTCGGGAGGATAACGGGTGGCGGCCACAATTTCCCTGGCTTGTTCGGCATTATCGACAAAGGGCATGAGAAAATTGAAAAACCCCAGGTCCAGCAAACGCTTGAGGATAACGGGTTCTGCCCATTGGGGCCGGACAACCGGGGCGCTCCGGCTATCCTTCAAAGCCAACAATTGGGGAAGAAAACTTTGCAATTCATTGGGGGCATGTTCACCGTCAATAAGGACCCAGTCGAACCCGGCTGCTCCAAGAACCTCGGCCGCCAGGGGGCTTCCCAGAGAACACCAGCAGCCAATTTGCTTCTTGTTGGCCCGCAGATTCTGACGAAAGGTATTGGGGATGGGTGTGTAAATTGTATCCATGGATATAAATGTTCAGTGAATCTCGGGATCCGGGATTGCGGCCCCTCGGGTTAGAAAATCAAAATCACATCCTTCATGGGCCTGCTGAATGTGTTTCAAGTATAAGTGGCCATAGCCTCGGGAATATGAGGTTGGAGGGAGTTTGGTTTCCGCCCTGCGGCGTTCAAGCTCTTTTTCCTCCACATGCATGTCGAGGCGCCGTTCCGCCACATCCATCTCGACCAAGTCCCCATTCCTGAGCAGGGCAAGCGGTCCTCCGACAAAGGATTCGGGAGCGACGTGCAAGACACACGCCCCGTAGCTGGTTCCGCTCATCCGGCAATCCGAAATGCGCAACATATCCCGCACTCCCTGACGCAAGAGCTTCTTGGGAATGGGCAGTTGCCCCCATTCCGGCATTCCGGGTCCACCCTTGGGCCCGGCATTGCGCAAAACCAGAACCGAATCTGCATCCACTTCCAAGTCCGGATCGTCAATCTTTTCCTCCATCTCATCGTAACTGTCGAAAACGATGGCTTTGCCCCGGTGTTTCAACAAATGCGGTTCGGCCGCTACCGGTTTCAACACCGCTCCATCCGGGGCCAGGTTTCCCCGCAATATGACCAGGCCCCCCCAAGAGTGGACCGGTTCATCCAACTTGTGAATGACTTCGTGATGGTGGATTTCGCTCCCCTCGATATTATCCCCCAAAGATTTCCCGTTGACGGTCAGACAGTCGGTGGCCAGCAAGGAGCGCATCTCCTGCAACATGGCTCTCAAACCTCCGGCATAGAAGAAATCTTCCATGAGGTATTCGCCGGCGGGACGAATGTTGGCGAGTACGGGAACCTGCTCGGACAAAGAGTCGAAGCGATCGATCCGAAGGGGAATTCCCGCCCGTCTGGCCATAGCCACCAAATGGATGACCGCGTTGGTAGAACCACTCAGGGCCAAGACGGTTTTGATGGCATTGTCAAACGATTCGGGAGCCAGAATATCCGAAGGCTTTAAATCCTCCCAGACCATATCGACGATGCGCCGCCCCGTAAAGGTGGCCATCTGGGAATGCCGCGAATCGGCAGCCGGGATGGAGGACGCCCCGGGCAAGGTAAAGCCGAGGGCTTCAGCCGCTCCCATCATGGTTGAGGCCGTTCCCATGGTCATGCAGGTGCCGTAGGAACGGGCAATTCCATCCTCGATGCCGCGCCATTCACATTCGGATATCCTGCCCGCTCGAAGCTCAGCCCAGTATTTCCAGACATCGGTCCCGCTGCCCAGGGTCCTTCCTTGGTAATCACCCCGAAGCATGGGCCCGGCCGGCAAATATATTGCCGGCAAATCCATACTGATGGCGCCCATGATGAGAGCGGGGGTGGTTTTGTCACAGCCCCCCATCAATACCGCTCCATCCGCCGGATGAGACCGCAACTGTTCCTCCGCTTCCATGGCCAGGAGGTTGCGGTACAACATCGTGGTAGGTTTCATGAAAACCTCCGATAAGGAAAAGCAAGGCATTTCCACCGGAAATCCCCCCGCTTGCCAGATCCCCCTTTTCACCTCCTCGGCCCGCGTCCTGAAGTGGCCGTGGCAGGAACTGAGGTCATTCCAGGTATTTAAAATCGCTATGACCGGTTTGCCCATGTAATCATCCCGGCTATAACCCAATTGTGCGGTGCGGGAACGGTGGGTAGAGGAACGCAAACTATCAACGCCGTACCAGCGATGGCTGCGCAATTCTTCCGGTGTCTTTCTCAGGGGAGAAGATTTGTCCATGGAAACAGTCTCGATCTGTTAGGGACCATATTCGTTAGGCGCCCTTTCCAGGTCTAGCCAAAAGGAGAAATCCCCCCTATTTTTCTCAAACAACCCATCCCCTTGCGCCTCCCCTGTCTCCAAACACCTCTCGCAAAGCTCGCCAAGAACCCAGAGTTTAATCGTGATCGTGATCTTGATCGAAAAAAGCGGGATGAGAAATGGCCTCTCGCCAAGACCCCCAAGAGGGTCCGTCTTCGCCATCACCTCTTTATGGGGGACCCGCCTCCCGGCGTGGCATGCAGGAATGTCCCCCCTCTGTTAATACTTGTTCCGGCAAAGCCGGATTCCTTGGCGTTTCTCCGCGCTCTTTGCGAGAGTCTTCTCCCCAATTCCCAATTCCCAATTCCTAATTCCTAATTCCTAATTCCTAATTGGCGCGCCTCAGCGCGCCTATTTTGGTACTGCAATATTTGCAGAATGGTTGTAATATGATTTAATAAGCAATAATCCCATAAATTTTCATGATGGCGTTAAAGAACTCGATCCCAGGCATGATCGGTGAAAAAAGCCCGGAATGGGTTCGGCACGACTTTTCCACCCGGCTCTTCGTTTGGGCTGCACTTTGCATCCCTCTCCTCCTGACCGGCCCGCGAGTTGAAAGCGAGGAAGTCACCACCAGCCAAGAGCCATTGCCGGTAGACTTCAACCGCCAGGTCCGCCCCATCCTATCGGAAAATTGTTACGCCTGCCACGGTCCCGACTCAGAAACCCGCGAGGCCGATCTCCGGCTGGATATCGAGGAAGGGGCCTTTCGGGAGCGCCGGGACGGTCCCCCCGCCATCGTCGGGGGAGATCCGCATAACAGTCCCCTTTACCAGCGCATTACCCACGAGTTGAAGAGTGAGAGAATGCCCCCTGCCGATTCCGGTAAAACCCTTACCCGGGAGCAAAAGGAAACCCTTTACCGCTGGATTCAAGAGGGAGCGGTTTGGCAGGACCATTGGTCCTTTGTAAAACCTGTCCGGGCCAAGGTTCCCCCTCTGTCCTGGGGTAACAATGAAATCGACGCCTTTACCTACCGGGCCATGAGGGAACGGAGCCTCGAGCCCAACCCGGAGGCCGACCGCACTACTTTGGCCCGCCGCTTAGCCCTCGATTTAACCGGATTACCTCTCCACCCCGAAAAAGTCGACCAATTCGTCCAGGACTCCTCTCCCCGGGCCTATGAAAAACTGGTCGACCGCCTGCTGCAGGATCCGGCCTTCGGCGAACACCAGGCCCGCATCTGGCTGGATGCGGCCCGTTACTCCGACACCCACGGGTTGCACCTGGACAACTATCGCGAGATCTGGCCTTACCGCGACTGGGTCATCGATGCCTTCAACCGCAACCAACCCTTTGACGAATTCGTGGTCGAACAGATCGCGGGGGACCTGCTTCCCAACCCCACCCTGGAACAGCGGTTGGCCACCGGATTCAACCGCTGCAACCCAACCACTAGTGAGGGAGGGGCCATCGACGATGAGTACCGGGCAATTTATGCGAAAAACCGGGTTGAAACCACCGCGACCGTATTTTTGGGGCTCACCATGGGGTGCGCCTCATGTCACGACCATAAATTCGACCCTTTCAAACAGGAGGAGTTTTACGAATTTTCCGCCTTCTTCAACAACCTGAGCGGGCCCATTATGGACGGCAACGCCTACGATACAAAACCCATTGTCGTCATCCCCAAACCCGAACACCGCGAGGTTTGGCCCGTATTAAAGAGGGAATTTGAAGCCATGAACGAAGAACTGGGTCGGTACAGAAATGCCAGGGAAGGAGCATTCAGGGCCTGGCTCACCAGTGGAGAGGCTGCCCATAGTGGTGATTTCCTGCAAAAACACGTTCAATTTGGCCTCACCCCGGCCAAATCCTCGAAAAAGAATACGGAGGTGGAGGAAGATGCCTCCGAAGGTCCCACGACTCCCCCATCCTACCCGACCGTGACTTTTGACTTGGAGGACAAGGTCGATTTGGGGGCACTCGGCTTGACTTTCAACCCCGACCGGCCCTTTACCCTGCGCTTCAAGTTTAAACTCCCCGAAGAAGGCAAAAATAAGAAGCCGCTTATCCCCCTTCTCTCCCAATTTGACGGAGACCGGGGCTGGCGCCTGACCGTGGCCAACACCGATGGCCGCTTTCCCACCCGCTACCAGTTCACTTTTCAACTGATCCATTCCCTCAAAAACAACCAAATGATATCCGTCACCACCCGGCCCAAACGCGCCAATCCCCGGGAAGGTAGACAGGCAATCCTCTATGTCAGTTACGACGGTTCAAAAAAAGCGCGGGGCATCTCCATTTCAGCCGGCTCGCGCCAACCCTTCAATTACGCGAAACTCCACGACAACCTGACGGGCACGGCTGCCTCGGATTCCGAATTATGGATCGGACAGGACCGGGAAGGCAACACATTCACCAAGGGCGAGATCCTGGAAATCGCCTTTTTCAACCGCATTGTCTATCCCTTCGAAGGCAACCTCGCCGGGCAAAAAGCTGCCTTTGAGAAAGCCCTCAATGTGGCCGAGGACCGACGCAGCAATAAGCAATGGAATCTGCTGAGGGATTATTACTTCGAGGTCCTGGATTCGGAAAACCGGGAACTGAAACGCAAGCAGGCGGCCAAGGAACTGGAATACCATTTCGTCTACGACCAGTCCACAGTTTCCCTGGCCATGGAGGATCGTGCCGCCACGCCCTCGGCCCATATTTTGGAAAGGGGCGAATACGATAAACCCGGCAAACAGGTTTTTGCCAATATACCAAAAATTTTTGGCGGTTTACCTGAGGGCGCTCCGGCCAATCGCCTCGGTCTGGCCCGGTGGCTGGTCCATCCCGACAATCCACTCACCTCACGGGTAAACGTGAACCGGTTCTGGCAAAACCTGTTTGGCGCCGGGCTGGTGAAGACCTCGGAAGACTTCGGCATCATGGGAGAAATTCCCTCCCATCCCGATCTGCTGGACTGGCTTGCCCTGAGGTTTCGGGATTCCGGATGGGACGTAAAGGGCCTGATCAAACTCATGGTGACCTCGGCCACCTACCGGCAAAGTTCCCACTTTACCTCGGAAAAATTGCAAGTGGATCCGGAAAACCGCTTCCTGGCCCGGGGACCGCGTTACCGCCTCGATGGTGAAACCATCCGCGATAAGGCGCTATTTGTCAGCGGCTCGCTGAACCCCGAACGCGGCGGCCCACCGGTAAAACCGTATCAACCCGAGGGGATTTGGTATGCCGTGGGCTATTCCGACAGCGATACCGCCATTTTCCAGATGGACCAAGGAGAGGACCTCTACCGCCGCAGTTTATACACCTTCTGGAAGCGCACCGCTCCTCCACCCAACATGGTGGTTTTCGACGCCCCTTCCCGCGAAACTTGCAGCGTGCGCCGGGAAAGGACCAACACTCCCCTGCAAGCGCTCACCCTGATGAACGACACGCAATACGTGGAGGCGGCCCGTCAATTGGCTCAGCGCTCCATGCGGGAAAACCGGGGATCTACCTCAGGAACTATTCGCGCCATGTATCGCTACGCCTTTGGCGCTGCTCCTTCCCAAAAGTATCAAACCGTCTTATCTGACTCCTATGCAGAATTCGAATCGGCCTACCGCAGCAATCCCCGGGATGCCGAGGCCTTGATTCGGGTCGGAGAATCCCCTGCCCCGCCGGAACTCGAGCCGGTTGAACTCGCCGCTTTCACCCTGGTGGCCAACCAAATCATGAATCTGGACAGCTTCGTCAATAAATTTTAACCGGAACGACCTCTCATGAATCCAATTCAAGAATACGTAAAACTGGAAACGCGACGGCAATTCCTGAGCAAAATGTCCAAGGGCCTGGGTATTGCCGCCATTTCCTCCATGGCCGGGCCTGGAATGCCCCTCAACTCCCTGGCAAACGGTGGTCTCGGCCGGGGGATGCTGGGCAGTCCCCACTTTCCAGCCAAAGCCAAACGTGGCATCTACCTGTTCATGTCCGGCGCTCCCTCCCAATTGGATACCTGGGACTACAAACCGAAAATGAAGGAGCTGTTCGACACCGACCTGCCGGATTCAATTCGCCGGGGCCAGCGTTTGACCACCATGACTTCCGACCAGGTGCGTTTTCCAATTGCACCCTCCATTTACGAATTCAAACCCCACGGGAAATCCGGGACCATGGTAAGCGAACTGCTGCCCTACACCAGCAAAGTCGTGGATGACATCGCCGTGGTAAAATCCGTCTGGACGGAGGCAATAAACCACGATCCGGCCATCACCTACATTCAGACCGGCAACCAGATTCCGGGCCGTCCCAGCCTGGGAGCCTGGTTGAGCTATGGGCTGGGAAGCCTGAATGAAAACCTGCCCACCTTTGTGGTCCTGAATTCAACCTGGACCGGGCGCAAAGAGGCCCAGGCCCTGTATTCCCGTCTATGGGGAGCAGGACCCCTCCCCTCCGAGCACCAGGGCGTGGCTCTGCGATCCTACGGCGATCCCGTATTGTACTTAAGGGATCCGCAAGGAGTGAGCCGCGATCTCCGGCGCGTCATGCTGGACGGAGTCAATGCCATCAACAGGGACCTTTACGAGGAAGTGGGGGACCCGGAAACCCACGCCCGCATTTCCCAATACGAAATGGCCTTCCGCATGCAGGCCTCGGTCCCGGAACTGACCGACCTCTCCGATGAACCGGACTATATCCTGGACATGTACGGCCCCGATGCCTTGGTTCCCGGCACCTTTACTTATAATTGTATTCTGGCCCGCCGCTTGGCCGAAAAAGGGGTGCGTTTCTCCCAAATTTTCCACCGAGGCTGGGATCAACACGGCGGCCTGCCCAAAGACCTGCCCAATCAGTGTAAAGATATCGATCAGGCCTGTTACGCCCTCATTACCGATCTGAAACAAAGGGGAATGTTCGACGATACATTGGTTATCTGGGGAGGGGAATTCGGAAGGACCATCTACTGCCAGGGCGAATTGACCCCGGACAATTACGGCCGCGACCACCACCCGCGCTGCTTTACCAAATGGATGGCCGGAGCGGGGGTCAAAGGAGGAACCGTCTACGGAGAAACCGACCCCTTCAGTTACAACATCACCAAAAATCCAGTGCACATAAGGGATCTCAACGCCACTATCCTGGAACGGTTTGGAATCGACTTCCGGAAACTGAACTTCCGGCACCAGGGCCTCGACCTGAGGCTTACCGGCGTCGAAGAAGCCCACATAGTCCGGGATATCCTCACCTGATTGGAACCCCTCCCCTGTCTCCCAACACCTCTCCCAAAACACGCCAAGTTCGCCAAGATTCTGGGTAAAAACATGGATGAAAAGGATAGACAGGATTTGAATAATCCGTGGGCAGTATACTTTTGGCGTGGTGGGGGACCCGCCTCCCGGCGTGGCGTGCAGGAATGTCCCCCCTCCGTTAACTCTTGTTCCGGCGAAGCCGGATCGCTTTGCGTTCTTGGCGAGCTTTGCGAGAGATCCACCATTCCATCACTCCATCACTCCTCCCCCATTCCTAATTCCTAATTCCTCATTCCTAATTGGCGCCTCCGGCGCCTCTGTGTTTATTCTTCTCCTCCTGGCCGGCCCCATAACCCACGGCAATGAGGGCCAAACGGAAGGGGAAAGGCCGGCCGCCATAGAGGAGATGGTGGTCTACACCCACCTCATTCAGCCGGTATTGGAACAAAACTGCATGAGTTGCCACAACCCGGATGATCGAAAGGGTGAATTCAATATGGAGACCTATCAGAACCTCCTCAAGGGCGGCGACATGGGTTATGCCATAGCGCCGGGCGATCGGGATGACAGCGAACTCTACTACCGCATCACCCTCCCCCACGACCACGACGAATTCATGCCAGCCGAAGAAAGACCTCCGCTGAGCGAGGCGGAGGTCGCATTGCTGGGTTGGTGGATCGATCAGGGCGCCTCACCCGATACGATGCTGTCCGATTACCCGGAATTACCACCTTTCCTGGATTCCTATGTTGCGGAGGCGCTCAATTCCATGCTTTCGGAGGAAGAACGGGAAAAACGCGAGCAGGAACGGCGGGAACTCTACGCCCTACTCAGCCGAATTCAAGAAGCCACCGGCGTCCTCATCATACCGACCGAACCCCGGTCCCTGGAATTCAACTTGGAGACCTACACCATCCAAAAGCGTTTCGACCATACCACCTTGAAACAATTGCAACCCTATGCCTCCAGATTTGTTCAGGCCGACCTGAGCGGAACCCAATTGACCGATGAAGCTATCCCTACCCTCTCCAAATTTAAAAACCTCCTATCGCTCAATTTGAGTAAAACCAGAATAGAGGGGAGAAACATCGGCCAATTGGCCGCCTTGCCCAACCTGCGATCCCTCAACCTTTACGGAACCCCCATCCGTTCCGATTACCTGAATTCCCTCACTGAGCTCAAACAACTCAAGCGCCTCTATCTCTTCCAAACCGATCTCTACCAGGAAAACCATATCACCAAACTCCGAGAGGCCCTGCCCGAGTGCGATTTTGTCATGAATGAGTGAAAACATGGTTAAAAAAACCACAGAGGACACAGAGAGCACAGAGTTTAATCGTGATCGTGATCGATCGAAGGGGGGAATGCGCCAAGACGCGCGAATTGGGAATTAGAAATTTTGTGTTTTTTGTGCCTTTTGTGGCTCAACCTTCCTCTTTTTTCGATCAAGATCACGATCACGATCACGATAAACCTTCGGGTCTCCTTCTCTCACCTCTCTCTGTGCTCTCTGTGGTTAACCCGGGGCGCTGCCGAATACCGACTTAAGGTAGGCGGCGTTGTGCCTATAGGCTTCTTCGACCTCCATACCTTTAGGAATGGCCGCTTCAATGATCAGCCAAGCCCTGTAGCTGATTTCCTCGAGGACATCCTTGAGCCGGTTGAAATCGATCCGGCCCTGACCGAGCAGGAAACCGATTTCCTTGCAATGGATCTCGCAAATATTCTCGCTGCCAAGGCTCTTGATCTCCTGGAAGATATCGTATCCCAATTTATCGGCGTTGGCCACGTCATAGTAAACCTTCACTGCAGGTGAATCCACCCCATCGAGAATGTAGCGGTGGTCGCCCTCGTTTAACCTGGTCTCCAGCCCCAGGGTAAAACCGTGCTTTTCGGCTGAGGGTGCAATGCGTTTCAGCTTTTCGATGACATTTTCTATCAGATCCGGTTTTCCATTGATGTCGCCTAGGCCGAAGAAGGCCAGCAGGACGATATCCGGAGCAACCATTGACGCCAGCTTTTCATCTCCGAGATCGGCGGCCTCTTCTTTCAGTTTTGCCATGGTTTGGATGCACTCTACTACTAGGCGCTCCCCTTCCTCGGTGCTGGATAAGGGAATTTTGTTCAACCGTCCTATGGCCAGCGAGGCAATGCCTACTCCGGTTTGTTCGACTACTTTCCTGACTTTCTGACGGTTTTCCTTACTCCTCAGGTCCATGCCTTCGTTGGCTTCATCGAAGGAATACTGGATACCGTCCAGGCCAAGTTCGCGTCCCAAGCGGAATGCGTCGAGTTCGAGCTTTTTTTTAATGGACCAGTCGCAGGCGCCAATCCGGAACCTGTGTTTGGGATTTTCAGCCAGAAGCCGAGGCGCGATCAGGGCACCGGTGGCGAGCAAGGCACTGGTTCTTATGGCTTCACGTCGATTCATGATATTAGCTCCATTTTGAGTTTCATGGTCTTTTTTGACCTCAAGAGTTTCTCCCAGGTAACGGTTTTACCCGAATAGGCAGATTCACGCCCGTCGGGGTCATTCCTTGCAATCTTGACGAAGCCTGCGGAGTCAACCGATTCAAGGTTTGACCCCTTTTTAGGTAACCACAGCACAGTAGAAAATTTATAAAACATACGGATTATTCCTGAATTTGGCCTTCGCTTACGCTCCACCCACCGTCGACTGCGAGGACCTGACCGGTAGCGAATTTGGAACGGTCACCCAATAAGTAGAGGGCGGCTTGGTCGAGGTCGGAAGGGAGGCCCATGCGTCCTCCGTCCAAGGGTTGTTTGGTGGCAATGTATTTTTGCATGTCTTCATTCCGTGTCGCTCGTTCTGCCATGGGTGTTTCAACCAAAGCCGGAACCAGCACGTTGAAACGGATATTGTTGCCAGCATAATAGGATGCGACCGATTTGGTGAAGCCGATAATGGCGGCTTTAGCAGTGGCATAAGCGTGGGTGGCGAAGTAGCGCGGCGATGGGGAGTATGCCAGGACCGATCCCAGGTTGAGCACGCTGCCGGGCTGTTCCCGTTGGAGGAATCTGCGCGCAGCAGCCCGGTTGGACCGAAAGAGGGAGGTGAGGTTCCATTCCAGTGTTCTTTCCCAACCTTCATCGGTGATCTCATGGAGTGGCCCGTCTCCAAACCGGCGACCGCTACCCCCGGCCACGTGGTAAAGTCCGTGAAATCCCCCGAAGGCCTCCAACGCGAGGTCGATGGCCCGGTCGGCCGTCTCCGGAGCAATGGCATCTGCCGCCACGACCTGACAGGATTTCCCCAGAGCTTTCCGGATTTTCCGGCAGTTTTCCTCAGATCTTCCGACCGCCACTATGCGTGCGCCGGCGCGAACACAAGCCACGGCCGCACTGCCTCCAATCCCCGTAGTGCCGCCAATTATGACGATGACTTTTCCTGCCAATTCGATGCCGGTTGATAATTTTGAATGCGCGACCGGAAGCAAGCCATATAGGCGCCTGCGGCGCCAATTAGGAATTAGGAATTGTGGAGAGATGAGAACCACAGAGCACAGAGAGAGGCGAGAAGCGCTGGATACTGGCAGTTAATCGTACAAATGATCGTGACCGAAAGACGCACCAAGCCGAGCATTATTAACGGCAAGGATTTCGATCTTTACAATGCCGGGGCAGGCCATACAAAATGCCCGCTTCAGCGCAAGTCCTGAGATGAAGTTCAAAGCCATAGCTTTCTTATGCACCCTGCTGGTCTTGTTTTTGGCCGGCAAGGTTTATGTGGAAAGGGGTAATCCCGGGAATCAGGTTAGCTCACTAGGCAAAGTTGATTACAATTTTCACGTAAAACCGATTCTGACCGATCGCTGTTACGAATGCCACGGTCCCGATGAGAATGCCCGCGAAGCAGACCTGAGACTGGATCTGGAAGAGGGTGCGTTTGGAGACCTGGGTGGTGGCCATTACCCCATTGTTGCCGGAAAGCCCGATGAAAGTGAACTGATTTGGCGAATTTATGCGGAGGACGAGGATGACAGAATGCCACCCCCTGAATCCAGGCATTCCTTGACCCTTTCGGAGAAGGATTCCCTTAGAAAATGGATCGAGCAGGGAGCCGAGTGGAAGGAACACTGGGCTTTCGAACCACCAATGGTAATGGCTTTGTCCTTGGCTGAGTTACAGAAGCAAGCCAGCTACGAATGGGAAGCTGCCAATCCGATCGATCATTTTATTTTTCAAAAACTCGAGGAAAAGGGCCTTGAACCCTCTCCTGAAGCGGATAAGGAACACCTGATCCGCAGGATAAGTTTCGATCTCACTGGACTACCTCCCGATTTGGAGGCCATCGATGCTTTCTTAAAAGATGATTCGCCTGACGCCTATGAAAAGCTGGTCCATCGACTCCTGACGACGGACGAACACGCCGAACGCATGGCTATGGAGTGGTTGGATGTGGCGCGTTACGGCGATACCCAGGGCATGCATTCCGATCGCGAACGCTATCACTGGCCTTGGCGAGATTGGGTCATAAAGGCCTTCAAGGAAAATATGCCTTACGACGATTTCCTTACCTGGCAGATGGCGGGGGATTTATTGCCCGACGCCACAATGGAGCAAAAACTTGCCACTGCCTTTCACCGCAATCACCCGGTTTCGGCTGAAGGCGGTATTATCGACGAAGAGTTCCGTGTCAAATACGTGCAGGATCGTACCAACACGACGGCAACGGCTTTGATGGGGCTTACCATGGAGTGCTCCGCCTGTCACGACCACAAGTTTGATCCCATTTCGCAGGAGGAATACTACCAACTCTTTGCTTTCTTCAACAACCAGAAGGAGATTGGTATGGTAGCGGAAGGCGGAGGCTCCTCCGGACCGGTTTTATTGTTGCTGGAACCCGATCGGGAACAAGACCTGGCTGAACATTCTCAGCAAATTGACCAGACGCTTGGACAAATGGAAACGGCCGCTTCGACCATTGCGGACGAAACGAACTTTTTGGAAACCGCTCGAAGGCAGATTATCGAGCCGCCCGTGGCCGATGCCTTCTTTCCATTCGATGGTATTCGTCCGGAAGAAATCAAGGTGGAGGAAATCATCCACCGGGTAATCCGAAATACTCCGATTGATAAAATAGTGGATGACAATCCAGTTTCGGTTGCCTCGGGTGAACCTCAGTTGGTGGAAGGCAGAATTGGCAAAGCCCTCGACTTCGATCAGGAGTTTGATCTCGTTTTCCTTAGGGACGTGGGCACTTTTGATGTGAACGAACCCTTCTCAGCCGGGGCCTGGATTCGCACCAACAAGGAGGGCGAAAACCAAAGCATTTTGGGAATTTCCGGCAACCTTACCAAAAAAGCGTGGAGAGGTTGGGATTTGTTTTTGGATAAAGAGAATCGGCCTTCCATTCGTTTAATTGGTTTCTGGCCCCACAATTATTTACAAGTTACGGGCGATGTCTCCATCCCTACAGGTGATTGGCGTCATGTCTTGTTTACTTACGATGGTTCTGGGCGGGCAGACGGAACGCACCTTTACCTGAACGGGAAAAAGGTGAAATCTTTCACCAACTACGACAATTTGTACCGAACCTTGGTCCATCCTTGGAAGGAACAGGAAGGTTGGAAACAGAAGCCGGTCATGGTGGGAAGAAGCGGTCGGTTTTATACCGGTGATAATGGAGTATTCAGTGGTAGTATTGACCAGATCAACCTATTCAACCGATACCTGACGGCTCGGGAGGTTGCGGCTCTCTATCAGCATGAATCGGGGGTGCCGATTGCCCCGGATAGTTTTACCGTAGAGGATTACGTCGAGCACGCCATGCACCGCACCAATGCGGTCACTCAGGATCTAATCGGGCAACTCAGGGATTTGACCGGCGAAAAACTGAAACTCCTGGAAGATGTCACAGAGATTATGGTCCTGGAAGAAATGCCGGAGGTCAGGAAAACATTTGTTCTTTACCGTGGGCAGTACAATTTACCGACCGATGAGGTCGGGCCGGGTACCCCGCGCAAATTGCTGCCCTTCAGTGAAGATTTGCCCAGAAATCGCCTTGGGCTGGCTCGCTGGCTGGTCGACCGAAAAAATCCACTCACGGCCCGGGTAGCGGTCAACCGCTACTGGCAGATGATTTTTGGCAGGGGCATTGTGGATACACCGGAAGACTTCGGTAGGCAAGGCGCTCTTCCCAGTCATCCCGGGTTGCTGGACTGGCTCGCCATTTATTTTATGGAATCGGGCTGGGATGTCCGGGAACTGTTGCTGACCATGGTCACTTCCAACACCTATCGACAGACTTCAGCGGCGACGAATGAACATTGGGAAAGAGATCCCGGAAATAATTATCTGGCTCGAGGACCGAGCCGTCGCTTAACCGCCGAAATGATTCGAGACAATGCCCTGAAAGCCAGCGGTCTATTAGTGCAAAAAGTCGGTGGACCCAGCGTCAAGCCCTACCAACCCCCAGGTATTTGGATGAGGCCGACCGACCGAGACTATAAACAGGATTCAGGAGATAGCCTTTACCGAAGGAGCATGTATACTTATATCCGGCGGTCGACCCCACACCCGGCCATGATCGCCTTCAACGCGCCAAGCAGATCGGTCTGTACGGTTAAACGGGAAAGCACGACCACCCCGCTGCAAGCCTTAGTGCTCCTCAACGATCCTCAGTTTGTGGAATGTGCCAGAGTTCTAGCGCAAAGAATGCAGTTTGAAGGAGGGCGCAATGTTGAGAGTCAGGTCCGCTATGGCTTCCGGTTGCTGTGTGGCCGAAATCCGGATGAAAATGAACTCCAACTCCTGCAACAACAATTCCAGCTTGCCCTGAATAAGTATCAATCCGATCCCGAAGAGGCCGATGCCCTTCTGAGCGTGGGGGAGTATCCCCTCGATGAGTCGTTGGACAAAATTCAGACCGCTGCTTTGGTCATGGTAGCCAATACTGTCATGAACTTTGATGGGGCCTATATGAAACGTTGATGAACATACAACCCTAATGTCATGAGCGAGTGTCATCGATATACAAAATTCCTTTCCCGCAGAGAATTCCTGACCCATTCCGCCATGGGTTTCGGGGCACTGGGCTTGGCCTCCTTGCTGAATCCTTCTCAATCCCATGCCTCCGATAGGCAACCGGCTATGCAACACTTCGCTCCCCGGGCAAAACGGGTCATTTACCTCTTTCAAAGCGGCGCTCCTTCGCAACACGAATTGTTTGATTACAAACCCCTTGTGCAACAGATGGTTGGCCAGGAGTTGCCCGAGTCCGTCCGAGGCCGACAACGCTTAACCGGTATGACGGCCGGGCAGACCTCGTTACCTTTGACTCCTTCCATTTTCCGTTTTAAACAACATGGACAATCCGGCGCCTGGTTGAGTGATTTGTTACCCTATCATGCCAGGATTGCCGATGAAATATGCCTGATTAAGACGATGTACACGGAGGCCGTGAATCATGATCCGGCTTCGACCTTCATCCAAACCGGTTCGCAGTTTCCCGGACGACCGGCCATCGGATCCTGGATCGACTACGGGTTGGGTAGTGAAAATGAAAATTTACCGGCTTTTATCGTCTTGATTACAAAAGCCCGTTTTGGCCAGCCGCTTTACTCCAGGCTTTGGGGAAATGGTTTTCTTCCCGCCAAACATCAGGGTGTGGAGTTTCGGTCCGGAAGCGACCCCGTTCTTTATTTGAAAAATCCCGGAGGAGTCAGCCGGGAGGACCGCAGGGCCCAGTTGCATATTCTCACCGAGTTACAGAAGGGACAATCCCGACGCTTCAACAACCCGGAAATCGAGGGGCGGATCGCTCAGTACGAAATGGCTTTTCGCATGCAGACCTCCGTTCCCAATATTACCGATACCTCCAACGAACCGGAATACATTTACGACTTATACGGTCCGGATTCCAAAAAACCTGGAACTTTCGCCGCCAATTGCCTGCTGGCCCGAAGACTGGCCGAGAAAGGGGTGCGGTTCATCCAATTATACCACCCCGGTTGGGATCAGCACAACGATTTACCGGAAGGAATCCAACGCCAGGCCAAGGACACCGATCAACCGACCGCTGCTTTGATTCTCGACCTGAAACAGCGAGGACTGCTGGAGGACACGCTTGTGATCTGGGGAGGCGAGTTTGGCCGGACAACTTATTGCCAGGGAGAATTAACCGAAACCAATTACGGACGCGATCATCATCCTAAATGCTTCACCATCTGGATGGCCGGAGCGGGCGTCAAAAAGGGCTTCTCTTACGGGAAAACCGATGCGTTCAGCTACAACATCGTTGAAAACCCGGTTCACGTTCATGATTTCCAGGCCACGCTTATGCACTTGCTGGGCATCGACCATGAACGGTTAGTTTTCAAATATCAGGGTAGATATTTCCGCCTCACCGACGTCCATGGACGAGTGGTTGAGGATATCTTGGCCTAGCCAGAATACCTCACCTTCGTGCCTCTCGAAATCATCAACCGTGCCCATCCGTGGTTTGCTCTTTCCCCACGCCATCACCTCTCCTCTCTTTCTCAGCATCTCAGCATCTCAAAATCCATTCATCATTAGCGCCCCCAGCCGTTCTCCCTCTCTCCTTCATTCCATCATTCCCCCACTTCATCACTTCTTTCCTTTCGATCACGATCACGATCACGATTAATCTCAGCACCTTCATCCTTCATCCTTCAGCCTTCAGCCTTTCTAACCTCCCCCTTCCTGTCACGCTGTAGACCTGCAAGGCGAAGGCGGATGCGTTTCTCAGCGCTCTTTGCGAGAGTCTTCTCCCCTTTTGCGCCTTTTGTGGCTATTTCTTCCTTCCTCTCCCCTTTGTGCCTCTGTGCCATCTCGCCTCGGCGAGATCCCATTCCTAATTGGCGCCCCCGGCGCCTTCCCCCACTCTTTGCGTTTCTCAGCGCTCTTTGCGAGAGTCCTTACCCCCATTCCATCACTCCCCCATTCCATCATTCCATCACTCCATGTTCCTTTCCTGGGCTATACAGTTGTCGCCGAGTAGTCGGTACCGGCCAATCTTCATGGCTTTTCCCCGGTCGGCGGACCCAATGACCGCGAACAGGGTTGCCAGGGTGTCCAGGTTATTGCGCGCCGAATTGAAGGGTTGGCGGTCCTCCTCGATGGCGCATATCAATTCACCCATGGTTCCCTGGAAGCCTTCCTCAAACCATTGACCTTCCAATTGGGCGGTGGCTTTGCCATGGTCGGTCTCCAGGATGACTTCCGAAATCTTACAAACCTCGCCGGAAGCACTGAGGGTTCCCTTGGACCCGGTAACGGTAATGCGTTCCAAGGCGCCCTGTTTGCTGTGGCCGTCGAATCCGAGGGTGGCAAAACCCTTGCTGAATTGAATGACCGCTCCCCCCATCATGGGCGGGATTATGGTCTGCTCACTGGCCGGGCGAACGGTTCCCAATGCCAGTTCGGCATTCTGGCCTTTGAAAAAGTTGACCGTGGCATCGATCCAATGAACGGCGAAGTCGTAGAGAATTATGTGATGTATGGTTTCGAAGGGAGTGCCCTGGATCCAGGTATGGTCCCAGTTCAAATGAAGGTTTACGGTGTGGATATGGCCGATGAGGCCGGAATCGATGGCTTGCTGGATGTAGCGCAGATAAGGGGCCCATCGACCATTTTGGTTAACCGCTAATTTGAGATCGAGTTGTTCGGCTAGTTGCGTAAGCCTTTCCGCTACTTCCAGATCGAGGGCAAAGGGTTTTTGGCTGAGCACGTGTTTGCCGGCTTTCAAGGCGGCCTCGATGACGGCAGCGCGAGGTCCCGGGTGTAGGGCAATATCCACGACCTCGATGGTTTCATCGGACAGGAGGTCTTGGTAAGCCCCATGACAGACTGCTTCGGGATAAAATGCTTTCTGCCGCTCCCTGGCGGCTTCCGGATTCAGATCGCATAATCCGACGACCTCCAGTCCCGTTTGCCGATAGGCTTTTAAGTGATAGGGTGAGATACCGCCGCAACCAATCAGGCCGATTCCGGGACGATAGTCTTTTGGCTGGGGTGGCCTGTATTCCAGATCCGGGGCGGGGAATTCTACGATCTCTTTTTCCGCATCCAGACTGTAGTTGGCATCGTCCGGCATCAGTCTGCCAATCTCACGGTTGACTTCAGGTTGGCGCTTTGCACGGCAGCGTCCACAACGAGTTGCCCAATGCGGGCGATCTGCGGATCGAGAGGTCCTTCCATGGGAAGACCGTTTTCCAGGCAATGCAGGACGTAGGGAACGGGCGCGTGGAACGGATGCTGCAAATCGTCGCAAGGGATGGTTTCGCCTTCGGGATGTCGGCGGGTCTGGACGTGGATGGACGGTTCGAGGTCGTAAGAGGCAATGGTGCCGTTGCTGCCGATGATATTGAATCCGCATTTGGGTTGGGGTTGGTGGATCCATGGATCGGTAAAGGTGCCCCATTTGGTTTCGAATTTGGACAAGGTTCCATCGGCATAGCGGCAAATGGAAATGCTGTGCTCGTCCACTTCCAGGCTGGGATCGCCCCCGATTACAGTGGTTACTTCGATGGGAATTTGCCCCCCGTTAAACCAGGCTGCCAGGGTGGTTCCATAACCGAGATAATCCAAAAGGGAACCACCACCCTCGCTCTTTTTATAGAACCAGCTTTCCGCCTTCCGCTCGGGGGTGACCTCAAGGACGACCTTGTCCGCTCCATGGGCCAACGGGCCGCGATTGCCGTCATAAAAATGAACTTCCCTCACTCGGCCGATTTTTCCTTCGCTGATGAGCCGGTAGGTAGTGGCGTGAGACGGATACCAGCGCAAGGGCCAATTGATAACGAGTTGCCGGTCTTCCCGCACCGCAGCCAACATGCGGTCGGCCGCGGCCAGATTGTCGGCAAAGGGCTTTTCAACAAATATATGCGTTCCAAACGGGGCAATTTTTTCCACGTATTCGGCATGACGGGCGGTTGCGGCACATATGATGACCAGATCCGGTTCAGTCATCCCCAAACAGACGTCGATGTCGGTAAAAACGCGGTCCGGCGAGATTTCAAAATTTGCAATGGCATCCTCCATGCGCCTGGGATCGTCATCGCATATGCCGGCAATCTCCGCCGAAGGATGCTCATGGGTCTGACGGAGCAAGTCCCCCATGTGCATGTGGTCAAAATTTATTCCAACTACTTTCCAGTTTTTGCTCATACCTTATACTGCCCCCACTTAAGGAAATGATGGAAATAAGGGAGTGATCAATCAAGGATTACTCGATAATGAAAAGACGTAAATGGACGGCTCAACAGAAGCTTCAAATCGTAATACAAGGACTGAAAGGAAACGTGACGGTAGGCGAGTTATGCAACCGCCATCAGATCAGTCAGACCCAGTATTACCAGTGGAAAGATCGTTTGCTCAAAGACGGATCGAAGATTTTCAATTATGGAGGTCCGGACCGCGAAGCTGATCGTTTAAGGAGGGAAATCTCGAAACTCAAAGGCATCATTGGAGATCTGACCGTAGAGTTAAAAAAAAACGACGACGAGTGGCTATGAGGCGGCGTAAACGCAGTCAAGCGGTGATGGAGCAAGACAAGCAACTGCTTGAGCTGATCGAGCCCATCAAAGCCGATCACCCGGCCTGGGGCTATCGTCGGGTATGGGCCTATCTGCGATACCGCAAGGGCCTGGCGGTGGGCAAGAACCGGATCTACCGCATCCTGAAGGAAAACCGGTTACTGGCGCAAAATGTGCGCAAATTAAAGGCAAAACGCGGCTCTAAGGGCAGCAAACCAACCACGGACAGGCCCAATGAGCTGTGGGGCATCGACATGACCAAAATCAAGGTCGAGTCCTGGGGTTGGCTGTATCTGGTGGTGGTTAAAGACTGGGGCAGTAAAAAGATCGTAGGCTGGTCCTTATCGGTCACGAGCAAGACCAGGGACTGGCTCGATGCTTTGGAAATGGCCGTGCAGCGCCAGTTTCGCGAAGGCATCCGCGAGCATGGCGCGGTCAGGTTGGTCAGCGACAACGGCTGTCAACCCACCTCGGCAAACTTTATGGCGGCCTGTCGGGTGCTGGGCATCGCCCAAATCTTTACTTCCTTCAACAACCCCAAAGGCAATGCCGATACCGAAAGGGTTTTTCGCACCCTAAAGGAGGACCTGATCTGGCTCAATGAGTGGTTTAGCTTCGAACAACTCCTGCAGGCGCTCAAAAATTGGATCGAAGAGTATAATAAAGATTATCCTCACTCAGAAATAAATCACAGGACACCTCAACAATTTGAGGACCAATTTAACCCATCAACCAGCAACAAATACTCTCTAATTGAATCTTGAATTAAGTGGGGGCAGTACAACCTCATTCTTTTTCTTTTTAAGTTTCTTGTGCTTTTTTATGGCTAATTACCCTTCCTCTCCTCTTTGTGCCTCTGTGCCTTTGTGCCATCTCGCCTCGGCGAGATCCCATTCCATCACTCCCCCACTCCATTACTCCATCTCTCCTCATTCCTAATTGGCGCCCTCCCTGTCACGCCGTAGCCCCAACGGGCGAAGGAGGAGGCGCCTCATATCCGTGTAATCCGTGTAATCCGTGGTTACTCCTCTCCCTCTCCTCTCTCTGTGTTCTCTGTGGTTATTCTTCAAAGCTCTTTCCGAACGAGTTTAGCCCCCCTCACCATATTTTGCAGCTTTTGACGCGCGGCCCATCGGGCGGTTTGTGAAAGCCCGCAATCCGGTGCGAACACCAGCCGATCTGCCGGGGCGTATTCCAGGCAACGGCGTATGATGGCCGCGACGTCCTCGGGCGTTTCGATGTAGTAGCTCTTCACGTCGATGACCCCCACTCCTGCATCGATCCTTTTGCCGATCTGTTCAATTAAATCGAGATAAACGAAATGGGTGGTACACATCTCGATGTGCATTTCATCGACGTGCAGGTCGAGGAAAGCCGGGAACAGGTCGCGAGGAGTCCGCTTACCCACGGCTCGACCCTTGTAATTGCCAAAGCAGAGGTGTGAGCAAACGCGAATCTTTCCTGCAGCGGGTTCCACCGTCCGGTTGAACAGGTCCACAAAAGCACGGGTGTCGGATTTGTAAGCGTAGCAACTCATGGACGGTTCATCCAGGCAGATTTCTTTGCAACCCGCAGCTACAAGATCCTCGATCTCCTTGCGAACGATGGGCAACAGGGCTTCGGTTATGGCATAGCGGTCGGGATATTGGTCATTGGGCAAGAGGCGTCCGCTCAAGGTAAATGGACCCGGAATACTGGCTTTCAGAGCCGGGCCTTCCGGAGCCAGGCGCCTGAGTCGCTCAAATTCTTCCACAGCCCCCAAACCGTTCGGGGCGGCCAGCTCTCCGCTGATTCCATGTTTGCCGCGCTGATCGTGGGCAGGCGGTCCAAAGCGGCGGGGTGAAGCGCTTTCCAGCTCGATTCCCTCGAGGTATCCGTAAAAGGACAGGTTGAAATCGAAGCGCGTTTGCTCGCCGTCGGTTATTACGTCGAGCCCGGCCGCCACCTGATCGTGGATGGCCGCGACCACTGCATCCTCCTGCATTTCCGCGATGTCGTCTGCCCCGAACCGGTCCAGGTTTTGCGAGGCGAATTCCAACCACCCCGGAAACGGGTAACTTCCGATCACCGAGGTCCGTAATGGTGTTTCCTGCATGGCTGAAATTCCATGATTTTCAGACACCACCCCGAAGCAAGGTACAAGTTGAAACAGAAGAAACCACAGAGGACACAGAGAGCACTGAGGCGCACCAAGGCGCGCGAATTAGGAATTAAGAATGAGGAATTAGGAATTTTGAGTTTTTTTGGCTATTTTCAGAATGGCCTCTCGTAAAGAATGCCAAGATTCTGAGGTAAAAACATGGATGAACAGGATAGACAGGATTTGAATAATCCGTGGCCAACCCCTCCGCCGTCCTTCCATCCCTGCACCCAGAATCCAGCATCTAGCATCCAGAACCCAATTCCTAATTCGCACCCCTGGGCGCATTCTCCATCCTTTTTATCCTGTTTATCCATGTTCAATTCCCCATTCCATCACTCCAATACTCCATTACTCCATCTCTCCCTCCTCTGTGTCCTCTGTGCCTTTGTGCCATCTCGCCTTGGCGAGATCCTGGTTAATTTAAAAACTGGAACTGGCCCCAAATATTCTCAAGGCTTCCGGCATGGCAAAGATTATCCTGAAAGCTCCCGTGGAACTCGGGTTCGTTCCAACCCATATCAAATTTGTCCCGGGCCTCGTCCCCGACGAAAACGGTAATTTGCCTCGCGACCGCGACGGCAACTTACGTTTGCTGGCCGAAGTAGACCGCATATTGGACCAATCGCCGGTCGATATCACCGCGGTGCAGGTCCCCTTTTTTCCCGGCCTCGACCAGGCCGATTGCGACGAATTGTTTGGCTCGATCAGGCAAAGGGGAATTAAACCCTCGCTCATCGCCATGGTTGGAGGTGGCAATCCCATGGACCCGGCCGATGAAGATTTCGTCTGCTCGCATCTGGTGGCAAGTCTGGAGGCGGCCAAACGTTATCAGATCGAGCACGTTTCCTCCACTTCAATCGAAGAATGGATGAAAGCGGGAGCAGAAACCCTCACTGGAAAGGCCTATGATGCGGCATTGGCTCAGGTGGCTAAACTGCACGCCCGGGCCTGGAGGGAAGCCGGGGCCTCGGACAGTTGTATCAAAGCCTGGCACCTCGAATTTCTCCGCGGGGTCGAGTTCCAGACCTTTACCGATATTGGAAAGGCCTGGACTGTGGCCCGCGCAACCAATGCAGCGTTGGGCTACAACGCCTTTAAGGTCCTGGTCGACGCGGCTCACTGCGGTGATTCCGATTTGTCCATGGAAGAAAATGCAGCCATGATAGAAGAAATCGGGCGCGAAGGCGGAATCAGCATGTTCCACGCCTCGGCCAAGACGACCCGGGGCTGCCTTTCCACCGACGACGGTTGGATTGGGAACCTGCTTACCGCCTGTGCCGCCACCGGTGGACTGGAGATGGTGTTGGTCGAATTATTTCATCACGAGGATCCGGCCTTGGCCGGACTGCGCCAGGTAGACCCGAGGCACGGGGTGGACACCACCGACGGCCGTTCCTATACGCAGTGTGTGTGCGAAGGCTTGGGGGATGTGGCCCATCGTCTCAACAACCTCGTAACCCGCGGCATCATCACCTGATTCCCACCCCTCCACCTCTCCACAAGATTCTGAGGTAAAACATGGATTACACGGATAAGCACGGATTTTAAATTAAACAACGCTTCGCTTGATGCCTGCGGCAACAGGATGGAGCTACGCTCCAACAAGAAAAATGAAGAGTTGCATAGATGCCAAGGTATGGAGTTTCTGAGAAAAAGCCACGAAGCGATAAAAGGATATCTCGGAACTTTGGTACCTCAGGATCTCGGAATCTATGTACCTCCTAAAATAAATCCTTTTCCGTGTAACGGATCCTGTTCTGCTGAAAGCAGATCAAGCGACTGGAAGGAGCGTTGTTAAAAAAATCCCTTCCATCCTGTTTATCCATGTTCAATTCCTAATTCGCTGAAAGCTGTCGGCGCTTCCCTATCCGTTAACCGTAATTGTTGGGGGACCCGCCTCCCGGCGTGGCAGGCAGGAATGTCCCCCCTCCGTTAACTCCTGTTCCGGCGAAGCCGGTTTCCTTAGCGTTTCTTAGCGCTCTTTGCGAGAGTCCCCTCCCTCGAATTGGGCAAACCACGAACCCTTGGGCCAGGGATAGCTGCCGGGTTTTACCGTTACGGACAGCCCGCCGGGACCTCCCACCCTCATCCCAACCACCCCCGTGGAATACTCGCGGGTGGGAATAAAGGTTTTGAACCCCAACCGGTTGGCAATGGCGTAAAAGGTTGCGCCTCCTTCAATCCGCAACGCCGCCACGCCTTCGCTTCCTTGCAAGACCCGTTCCACCACCTCGGCTATGTCCCGGGCCAGTTTCCTAGGCGCTGCGGCTTCCGATTTTAACGGCCGGTTGATGGCCACGGCCACGGTATTTTCACCAGTCAATTGAACAAGTATTTGTTCGGCCCATTCTTGCAGGGCAAGCGATCGATTTCCCCTGCCCGAATACAGTTCCTCGGGGATTTCACAGATTGTGGCCCCTCCCGCTTTGGCTCGTTCGATGGCCGCATGACTGTAATGGGAAGCGCTGCCACAAACGTAAAGGATCTTGCCCGGCCCTTCTTCGAAATCATCCCTCGAATGGATCGCCCTGCGTCCACGGGCCCGGAGGATGTGATCGAAAAATTCCGCACCTCCCGCCGGCAGAGTCGCTTCATCCAACAACTCCACCCATCGGGCCAAATCATCCTCCCGGAGCGTTTCCCCCACGTTCACCCCAGGCGCCAAAACCGCATCCTCGAGCCGGAGATAACGGGTGGCAGTGCCATCGGATTCACCCAGCATGCCGAGGATCTCGGAAGTGCGGTGACGGTAATCCGGGTCCTTGAAAAATTCGGTTTTATCCAACCGGACTCCGTTCAGGAAGTAGTGCCCACCACCGATAGTGCGGCCCAGACCGGGATTGGCGGGAAGCAATAGCGCCCTGGACAGGTTCAGCGTCCGCAACATGGCTTCCATTTCCGTAAGAACGTTGCCACGCAGGGCCGAGTCCGTCTTCTTGTAGATTATCTCCGGACCAAGGCGTGCCAACTTCCCGGTCAAGGCCTCGCACTCGGCCGCGGCCGCATCGGCCGGCAAGGTTCGCATATCGGTTGCGATGACCAGCAGGTCGACAGACTCGACCGGCTCAACCGCTACTTGGTAAGCCACGCGAAGACCGTATCGGAGACCGATCCCAGCTATCTCGGCCGCCCCCGTGTAGTCATCTGCAATAACCCCGATCATCTTTCAACTTCGAGCTACCAATTTCTCTCCCTCTTGCTATTCTCACTGCGTATTCGATGGCAAGCAGCATGGCATCGGGGCTGGCGATTCCCTTTCCGGCAATATCCATGGCGGTGCCGTGATCGACCGAAACCCGTATGATGGGCAACCCCAGGGTGATGTTCACCCCGCGAACGCTTTTCATTTGCCCTTTCTTCCCATCCCACTGGAAACCCACAACTTTGAATGGGATGTGCCCCTGATCGTGATACATCGCCACGCAACCGTCTATATCGCCCCCTCGGGCCTTGGAAAACATCGTATCCGAGGGCTCGGGTCCGAAAACATCCATGCCCCTGGCCCTCGCTTCCTCCACGGCGGGAATAATCTCCTTCTCCTCCTCATCCCCAAACAACCCGCCATCACCGGCATGGGGATTGAGACCAGCCACGGCAATCCGGGGTTTTTCTATGGCAAAACCGATGCAGGCCTCGTTCAACAGTTCAATCACCTCCAGGATCCGTTCCTTCCGCACCAGATCGCAGGCTTGCCGCAGGGAAACATGGGTGGAGACGTGGATGACCCGGAGGTTTTCCTCCACCAGCAACATGGCATATTTTTCCGTCTTGGTAAAATGGGCGTAAATCTCGGTATGCCCTGAAAAGTGATGGCCCGCCAAGTGGATGGCCTCCTTGTTGATGGGGCCGGTCACCGTGCCATCCACCTCACCCGACTGGGCCAGCTCAATCGCCTTGACCACGTATTGAAACGCCGCCTCACCCGTCACGGGAGCCACCCGGCCTATCTCGAATTGCCCGGGATTCACCATGCCCAAGTCGTATACATCCACCGTGCCGTGCCGGAACTTCCCCTCCTCTGCCCGAGTAATGGAATTTACTTTCAAAACTTCCCCGGTAAACCGCATGGCCTGCTCCAGCACCCCGATATCTCCCACCACCACCGGCCGACACTGCCGGTAGATCGTTTCATCGGCCAAAGCCCGCAGAGCCACCTCCGGCCCGATCCCGGCGGGATCCCCCATGGTAATGGCAAGAACAGGTTTCACAGATTTGAAAATGGAATTGAGAATTGAGGAGATGACTCTCGCCAAGGACGCCAAGAACGCCAAGATTTTCTTTTTGGCTCCACAGGAATAACCAATAAAGGACACAGAGTTTAATCGTGATCGTGATCGTGATCGAAAAAAGCAGGATGAGAAATGGCCTCTCCCAAAGCACGCCAAGAACGCCAAGATTCTGAGGTAAAAACATGGATCCCGCTTCGTCTACAGACTACGGCAGGACACGTGAACAGGATGTACAGGATTTGAATAAAACAACGCTTCGCTTGATGCCTACGGCAACAGGATGGAGCTACGCTCCAACAGGAAAAATGAAAAGTTGCTTAGATGCCAAGGTACTGAGTTTCTGAGAAAAAGCCACGAAGCGATATAAGGATATTTCGGAACCTTAGTACCTCAGCATCTCGGAATCCAAGTACCTCACAAAAAATCCTGTTCGCGAAGCGACCCTGTTCCGGCGCAGCCGGATCAAGCGACTGGAAGGAGCGTTGTTAAACTTCATCCTTCTTCCTTTCCCTCTCTTCTCTCTCTGTGCTCTCTGTGTCCTCTGTGGTTATTCCCCATCTGTTCCCATCCGTGTAATCCGTGGTTTCTCTCCCCAATTCCTAATTCCTAATTCCAAATTCCTAATTCCTAATTGGCGCCCCCGGCGCCTCCCCTCTGTGTCCTCTGTGCTCTCTGTGGTTATTCTTCTCTCCCCCCTTTGTGCCATCCCGTCTTTTCGAAATCCAATTCCTAGACGAGGACCTCGAAACCCCTGCGGTATTCCCGTGCCAGCAATTGGTTGGCCTCCGCATTGCCCTTGAACCTTTCCTTTTCCGTATCGAGCCAGAGCTTCTTATTCCCCACCCGGTGCGCTATATTGGCCAGGTGAAGCAGGGCCGTGCTGGCGTGCAGGGCCTCAAGATTGGCATTGGGCGCTTGACGCGATTTCACGCACTCCAGGAAGTTCCTGCAATGGGGCTCGTCTCCCGGACGACCGAAAACTTTCTCTTCCAGACGGCCACCCGCTTTGGTCACGATCCAACCCCCGCCATGCCGACCGATGGTCATCATCAATTCGGAACCATACAGCTCGATGCGGGTTGAATTCTGCGTCCAATAAGGAAACTCGTCATTCCGGCGAATGCTGTGGTCGGTCTTCCTCATGTATTTGGGATAGCTGGAATGCTCCAAGGTCATGACAAATCCCGGAAACTCGTAGACGACCTCCAGCAAATCGGGCACTTCGGAATCGTCCCCTTTATGCTGCAGCCTCCCCCCAGCGCTGGAAACGGAAAGAGGCAACCCGGGATCCCCCATCAGCATGGCGGCCAGGTCGATCTGGTGAGCGGCGTCATCCGCCAAATCGCCTCCTGAGTAATTCCAAAAATGATGCCAACCCCTCACGAAGATATCCTTGTGCCAATCGTGTAGGGCCGCGGCCGGGCCGATCCATTCATTCCAATCGAAATCCCGCGGTTTTTCCCCGGAATCCCCCAGATAAAACGGTCCCCCGGGCTTCAGGTTGTAAACCTTGACCAACCGAATATCCCCCAGCTTACCGGAGCGAACGTAATCGCGGGCCTGGTAATTGTAGGGAGCGCTCCGATTTTGCGTTCCAACCTGAAGGATGCAACCGCTCCTCCTGGCCAGTTTCGCCATCTGCTGACTCTCCCAAATGTTGTGAGCATGTGGTTTTTCCACGTAAACGTCCTTTCCCGCCTGTATGGCCAGAATGCTAGCCGGACCATGCCAGTGGTCGGGAGTGGCGATAATGACGGCATCGACGGATTTATCCTCGAAGACCTTCATCATATGATCGTACCTCTTGGGCTTCTTCTCCTGGTAATCGGCCACCTGGGCAGCGACCCTGTCGATGCGCTCCGGATTCAGATCGCAGAGGCCGGCCAATTCACCCCCCTGCCCTATCATCGTCAAAGTGACGTTCCTTCCCCGGCCCCCGCAGCCGATCAGGGCAAAGCGCACTCGTTCATTCGCTCCCAGCACATTTCCCCAGGAAGAACGGCTCATGGCCACAGCGGAGCCGGCCACAGCGGCGGAGGTTATGAATCTTCGACGCGATACCGATTTCGTTTTCATGGGCCTATCTCTGAATTATATTGCGTCTGCCCATATTGAAGACCGTCCGCCCGCAGGTCCAGAAGAAGGTAATTGAACATGGATAAACAGGATGAACGGGATTAATAAAAGGAGGGCGGGTTTTCCAACCCGCCTAATTCGAGCCGTAGGAGTAGTTTTACGCCGCGATAAAGGCGCCGTTGGCGCCAAGAGAGAAGAGGAAAGAGGAATGAGTCCAGTGGGCGGCTGCGCCGCCAATCGTGATCGTGATCGTGATCGTGATCGAAAAAAGCAGGAGAGAATGGCCTCTCGCAAAGATCGCCGAGAACGCCAAGTGATCTGGCTTTGCCGAAACTGGAGTTAACGGAGGGGGGGAAGGCACGTCAGGGCGCGCGAATTAGGAATTAGGAATGAAGAATTTTGTGTTTTTTGTGCCTTTTGTGGCTATTTCTCCCATGCTCATCCTGTTCGCGAAGCGATCCTGTTCCGGCGAAGCCGGATCAAGCGACTGGAAGGAGCGTTGTTTAATATCTTTGTGTCCTTCCTGTCACGCCGTAGACCTGCAAGGCGAAGGCGGATGTGAACTCTGTGGTTATTCTCTCCCTCCTCTCTGCGTTTCTTGGCGCTCTTTGCGAGAGGCCCTTCCTAATCCTGTTAATCCATGTTCAATTGACACGCCGCCAAAAATCTGCAACACTGTCGAAGGATGAAAGAGATTCTACAGATCCTTTCGACCCTGACGGCCCTATTCTTGGGGGGTTGTGCTACCCAGCAATTGAGTGTGGAAAAACACGGAGGAAAATTCGCTCCCCGGTTGAGTGTTAAGGAATCTGAGATTCAGTTTCTGAGCTACGGTGACTTTATTGCGCAATTCGAGAATCTGGACCAAAGGATTGTAGCCGAAAGAGGGATCATTGCTCTGACCGAGTCCGATTTACGGTTGGAAACTCGGCATATCAGGTACCTTTTCTCCAAGGAATTAACCGCCATTCCCTTTCATGAATTGGAAGGCGTTTCCAAAATCGCATCTCAGATTCACATCAAGCACGATGGGAAGGAAATCGTCCTGGAGTTCAATCGCCCATCCTCCCCTTACTACAATGCTAACGATCCTGAAACCGTATTCCAATTGCTGACTAGCCGTGGAATACCCGTCTATGAGGTAGCGGAATTAACTGAATTCCCGCGGTATACGAGGCGACCTGGTGTGGGATCCAGGTATTGGTTTGTAGATTTTTATCCTTCCTATCCTGACGACTCTATGTGGGATGATCACGGAAGCTTTTTTTAGGGTTCGCAGAGACATTGAGAAGGATTTAACCACCACGCTCTGCCTGAAGGGCACGGCACAGCAGAGGACACAGAGAGCACAGAGAGAGGAGAGAATGGCCTCTTTTTTGGCGTCTTTTTCGTTGATCGTCAATTTTGCATATCACATCGTGGTTCCGATGAAATCCTTTCGCCTCAATCGTAGTGCTTTCAGCATGGGCACACATGGTCAGAACGCGCGGCGCGATGCAAAATACTGGAGCGCCAGACCCTTTGAGGAACGTTTGGCAGCCGCTGCATATTTAAACAGCATTGCTTATGGTTACTCGCAGGATTCCCCCCTCCGACTCGATAGGACAGTGCATTCCACTCGGAAGCGTTAGGCTGATGCCCGAGTTGCTGAACGAGGACTATCTCGATTTTATCCAGGCGCTTAACCAACACGAGGTCGAGTATTTGATTGTGGGAGGATACGCCGTTATTCTTCACGGTTATCCCAGAACGACCGGAGACCTGGATGTATGGGTCCATAAGACGGAGAAAAATTACGGCAGACTGGTCGGGGCAATGTCCGATTTTGGGATGCCTCTCTTCGATATGACCGAAGAAAACTTTCTTCACAATCCCCGCCTCGACGTCTTCACATTTGGCCGCCCACCCGTATCTATCGAAATCCTCAACCAAGTGAAAGGCCTCCAATTTGAGGATGCCCATCGAAATGCCGTTCACAACGAAATCGAGGGCATCACGGCAAAATTTCTCTCCCGGCCCGATCTGCTTGCGGCAAAAAAAGCTGCCAATAGACCTCGGGATATCAACGATATTGAAAACCTTTTAGGGGAATAATCCCGAAAATATCTACCTTTAACCTTCCGCCCGCTACCTCTCGCCAAGATTGGGAAGGGTGGCAAAGAGGCCTCTCGCAAAGAGCGCCAAGATCGCTAAGTGATCCGGCTCCGCCGGAACAAGAATCAACGGAGGGGGGACATTCCTGTCCCCCATTCAAAAGGCATGGCGGGGGACAGGAAGTGGAGGAATGATTAGCCACAAAAAGCACAAAAAACACAAAATTCCTAATTCCTAATTGGCGCCCTCCCTGCCACGCCGTAGCCCCAACGGGCGAAGGAGGACGGCGCCTCAAATCCGTGGTTTCTTTCTCCTAATTCTTATTACGGATGTTATAACACCGAGCGTTTTCGAAATTGTCCGGACCGAAACCCTTGCACAATTTGAAAGTAGCACTTGCAAAATGTGCAAGAATCCGGTGAATTCATGGCCATGATCGAGCGCGACATCACGGCCTGTCTGGTCAGACTCTTTCGGCAGTATCCATTTGTGACCGTAACCGGGCCCCGTCAATCCGGCAAGACAACGCTCTGCCGCGCAGCCTTTCCTCATCTCAAATACGTCAATCTGGAAGCTCCCGACCACCGGGAGTTCGCCGAAACGGATCCTCGAAGATTTATCTCTCAGCTCGATGGCGGCGCCATCATAGACGAGGTCCAGCATGTTCCCGAGCTTTTGTCTTATCTTCAGGTTCTGGCAGACGAGAAGGGGCGCAACAGCCAATTTGTACTGACGGGCAGCGAGCACTTCAGGCTTTCGGAAGCTATCAGCCAGTCGCTGGCGGGGCGGACCGCTCTGCTCCGGCTACTGCCATTTTCGCTGGTGGAGAGGGAGCGGACGGACGCGAGCATGGCCATAGATGATATTCTATACTCGGGATTCTACCCTCGTATCCATGATCAGGGACTTGATCCACGCCAGGCGCTGGGCGACTATTTCGAGACCTATGTCGAACGTGACGTGCGCCGGCTGGGGGAGATCCGGAATCTATCCAACTTCCGGCGTTTTGTTCGCTTGTGCGCGGGGCGAACCGGTCAGTTGATCAACCTTAGCTCGTTGGGGGCGGACGCCGGGGTATCCCATACGACGGCGCGAGAGTGGCTTACGGTCTTGGAAACGAGTTTCATCGTTTTCCAATTGCCACCCTTTCACGCCAACATTCGAAAGCGACTGATAAAATCCCCCAAGCTCTACTTTTATGATGTCGGGCTGGCCAGTTATCTCATCGGCATCGAACACGCCGGCCAGATAGCCACCCATCCTTTGCGCGGGTCCCTTTTCGAAAACATGGTGGTGGTAGAAACCCTCAAACACAGGTTCAACCAGGGAAACAGATCCAACTTGTCCTTTTTCAGGGATTCAAGAGGTCTGGAATGCGATCTATTTTACGAGACAGGTTGTGGCATTGGCGCCATCGAGATTAAGGCCGGCGCTACCATCACCTCCGCATACTTCGATTCCCTTCACCGTGTGGCGAAACTAGTCCCCGGGATCTCGGCTAAAGTTGTCGTATACGGAGGCGAAGTCCGCCAATCGCGAAGCGCCATCGAGGTAGTACGGTTGCGGGATTTAAAGGAAACACTGGAGCGTTTATGAGGTAAAAACAGGGATAAGAAATTAACCACGGAGGACACAGAGAGCACAGAGGCGCGCGAATTAGGAATTGAATCTTCCGAAGAGCAAGAAGGGTGGTAGGGGCAGTGAGCGTCACAGGCTACTTGACATCCACCCGCACCGAGGAGGAGCAGTTGTTGGTGGTATCGGACTCTTCTGGCACCGCGTCCACGCACGCGCCGTAGTAGTAGGTCCCCGCCGTGGAGGGGGCGGTGAGCGAGATCAACTTCGGGCTGGCGGCCGCTGCTGCCAGAGCGTCCACCGTGTCCGTACCGACCTCCGTGTCCGAACTGGAGATGGTTGAATCGGTCGAGCGGTAGTAGCGCAGCGTTGTGGCCGCAGACTCCCCAAGGCCCAGATTGCCCACCGTGACGCTCAGCGTGAAGAGGTCTCCCGTACTCGGACTGTTGTCGCTGACCACCGGAAGCTGGACTACCAAGTCGGGTCCTGAGAAATCTCCACAAAACGACAACCCAAGTAGGGAAAAGTCATTGCCCTCAACATCCCGCAACTCGCTCGGGATGCACCCGCTCAGTTGATTTCCATCGAGCCACAGTGCTTCCAGGTGCTCGAGGTTTCCAAGTTCTTCTGGAATCGCCCCACTCAACTGGTTTCCGGAGAGATCCAGCGTTCTCAAGTACTCGAGGTTGCCAAATTCCGCCGGAATTGGCCCGCTCAACCGGTTATCGGAGAGATCCAGCAATCGCGAGCCTCTCAACCCGGCTGGAATTGGTCCGCTTAGCTGGTTGTTGGAGAGGTCCAGTGCTCCCAGGCTGACGAGGTTGCTCAATTCTTCCGGAATTGGCCCGCTCAACTGGTTTCCGGAGAGATCCAGCGTTACCAGAGTGTCGAGGTTGCCCAACTCCTTTGGAATAGGTCCGCTTAACTGGTTATCGTAGAGACGCAGGGTGCTCAGAGTGTAACCGAATGGATCCAGCGGTCTCAGGTTGCCCAGTTCCGGCGGAATTTCCCCGCTCAACTGGTTTGAGGAGAGATCCATATGTTGCAGGTTCCTGAAGTTGCCCAATTCGGGTGGAATCGGCCCGCTCAACTGGTTTCCGGGGAGATATAGTCGTTGTAAATTGGAGAGGTTGCCAAGAGTTGCCGGTATCGGCCCGCTTAGCTGGTTTTCGCGGAGAAACAGCCCATCCAGGTTCTCGAGATTGCCCAACTCGGCTGGAATCGGTCCGCTTAGCTGGTTGTTGGAGAGAATCAACCCCGTAAGGTTTTTGAGGTTGCCCAATTCGGCCGGTATCGACCCGCTCAACTGGTTTATGGAGAGACTCAACGATTGCAGGTTGGAGAGGTTGCCGAGTTCGGCCGGTATCTCCCCGCCCAGAGGATTATAGGAGAGTCCCAGTCTTTCCAGGCTATGAAGGTCGCCAAGCTCCGCTGGTATCGGCCCGCTTAGCTGGTTTCCGGAGAGACTCAGCCTTCTCAGATTGGCGAGATCGCCCAGTTTCTTCGGTATCGTTCCGATCAGCTCATTAGAGTAAAGATCCAGCTCTTCCAAGTTTTGGAGGTTGCCGAGTTCGGCCGGTATCTCCCCGCTCAACTGGTTTATGGAGAGTTCCAGGATTCTCAGGTTGGCGAGGTTGCCCAACTCTGGCGGAATCGGCCCGCTGAGGTGGTTATCTTGAAGAAACAGACTTTCCAAGTTTTGGAGGTTGCCGAGTTCGGCCGGTATCGTCCCACTCACCTGGGTTGCGAGAAGATTCAGGGATTTCAAGTTTTCGAGGTTACCCAATTCCGGCGGAATCGGCCCGCTCAACTGGTTTCTGGAGAGATCCAACCATTTCATGGTGACGAGGTTGCCCAACTCAGCTGGAATCGGCCCACTCAACTGGTTTCTGGGGAGACTTAGTTCGAACACGCGGCCATTTTCGTCAGCCCCGACGCCGTACCACTGGCTGAGCAGCTCATCGGTGCCCCAGTAATCTGACCTATTCCAATTCGGGCCGTCCATCGCATTGTACAACGCTTCGAGCGCCACGTAGTCCGGATTCCCGCCGCCAGGAGAATCGATCGCATAGACCTCGACGATAGCAACCCCGGTAGTTCCATCCTTTCCCTCAACCCTGGCCGTATATCCACCGGGAGGGAGGGTTCGAACGAGCGCCGCGCTCAGGCTTCCGGCGGTCAGGTTCGGACTGCCTCCCCAAAGATCGGATATCAACTGTCCTTGGTCGTTCTCCTCCCAATTGTCGTTGACCATGATTTCAATGGGAGGATCGAGTTCAGTGCGGGGAGGTTCGCCCTCGCTGGTTTGGATGATCGTGAGAACCGGATCAGCCAGCGCATTGGCAACACCGTCATCGGCCAGTTCCGGCCCACGCGCCTGGATGAGAACCCGCTGGGCGCCACCTTCGATGATAAATCCGCCGATCATGACCTCTTCTCCCGCCTCCACCAGGGCACGGGTAGAGAGATTGACGAAATTGCCATCGGCGGCGGAGGTCGGCTGCGAGGTCCCCAGCAGACTTGCCAGGACGAGCAGTATCGCCGCCGTGCCGCGAGCCAAAACGGCTAGGTCAAGCCGCGTTTGGAGCGTCCAGCCCACCGGTTCAACGTTTGAAATCACAGAGGAGAAGGCGCGCAGGAGCGCGCCAATTAGGAATTAGGAATGTTTCGATTTTGGAGTTGGCGGGTGAAGGGAAGTGAATCTTGTGAAGGGGGTCAAGGGTGGTAAAGAGGAATCTCGCAAAGAACGCCAAGATTCTGGGGTAAAAACATGGATCCCGCTACGCGGCTGGATGCCTTCCGCCTACGCCAAAGGCTACGGCGTGACAGGTCGGCAACAGGATGGAGCTACGCTCCAACAGGAAGAAAAATTAAATCCTGTCCAGCCGTGTAATCCGTGGTCAAGAATTCCTCATTGGGGCCTATGGGCCTTTTGTGGAACCCCGTTGGGGTTCGATCATAGGGGTGATCGGTAACCCAGCGTGCGCTGCGCAACACTGGGCTTTGGAGTTTAACGCCGTTGGCGTAATAGCGGGATCCTTTCCTATCCCGCCGTAGACCTGCAAGTCGAAGGCGGATGCGTCCTTGGCGAGAGGCAATACCTAATCCTGTCCATCCTGTATATCCATGTTCTTTTCCTAATTCCTCATTGGCGCCCTCGGCGCCTTTGTCCCCCCTCCTTTAACTCCTGATCCGGCCAAGTCGGACTCTTTTGCGCTCTTGTAGGTCTCTGCGAGAGGCCTTCTCTTTTGAGCCTTTTGTGCTATTTTGTGGCTATTGACCCCATCTATCCTGTTTATCCATGTTCTTTTCCTGATTCGCTGTGACGCTCGCATACCACATCCACGGCCTCTACACCGACCGCTACCAACTCGAAATGGCTCTGGCCTATTGGCAGGAGGGCCGCAGGGAAGAAAAGGCCTGCTTCGACTACTTTTTCAGAAAAAATCCATTCGGCGGCGCCTTCACCGTTTTTGCCGGACTGGATACATTGCTCAAGGCCGTCCAGGCCTTCCGGTTTCCCCAACCCACACTGGCATACCTCGAAGCCTGCGGCTTTCCCGGGAAATTTCTCAAATACCTGGTCGATTTCCGCTTCAAGGGTCGCATTTACGCCATGCGGGAGGGCGAAATCGTCTTTCCGCTCGAACCGCTGCTCCGGGTGGAGGGAAACCTGATCGAAACCCAGGTCATCGAAACCCTGATCCTCAACGTCCTGAATTTTCAGAGCCTTATCGCCACCAAGGCGGCCCGCTGTTGTCGTCTGGCCGGGGACCGGGCCGTCAGCGAGTTCGGTTTGCGCCGGGCTCAGGGCCTGGGAGGAATATGGGGTAGTCGCGCCGCCGTGATCGGGGGATGCGCCAGCACTTCCAACCTCGAAGCCGGTCGATTGTACGATCTACCCATCGTGGGAACGATGTCCCATTCCTTCGTGCAGAGTTACGGCGACGAACTCGAGGCATTCCGGGCTTTCGCCCGAGTCCATTGCTCCAACACCGTGCTGCTCCTGGATACCTACGACACCTTGCGTTCCGGGATTCCCAATGCCATACGGGTGGCACAGGAAATGGCCCAACGGGGAGATACCCTGCGCGGGGTTCGCCTGGACAGCGGAGACTTGGCCTACATGTCCGCCATGGCGCGCCGACAATTGGATGAAGCGGGATTCGACCAGGTTGCCGTGGTGGTCTCCAACCAGATTGACGAATGGATCATCCGAAGCTTGAACGAACAGGGAGCCGCCATCGACATCTTCGGGGTGGGAACGAAACTGGCCGTGGGTCATCCCGATGCGGCCCTCGACGGGGTTTGCAAGCTCAGCCTGGTCAACGGCCAACCGCGCATGAAGCTCTCCGATACCCGGATAAAAGCAACCCTTCCCGGAAGGAAGACGGTAACGCGGTTCAAGGACGGCAAAGGACGCTTTAAAGCCGATGCCATTCACCTTGCCACAGAGGACATCCCCGATAGAATGATCCATCCCTATGAACCGAAGAAGCAAATGAGTCTGCAAGACCTGACACCGGAACCCCTGTTGACTCAGGTCTTGGACGGGGACGCCGTCATGAACCCGGCGCGGTCCGTTCAGGAAATCGCCTCCCACGTTCGGAAACGCATCGGACAACTTCCCGGGGAACACCTGCGGTTGGAAAACCCGCACACCTACCGAGTCGGCATCAGCCCGGGACTGGACCAACTGCGCAACGACCTGTCCGAGAAATTATTGGAGAAAGACCGTCCATGAAAGCCCTCATCATAGTCGATATTCAGAATGATTTTCTCCCGGGCGGACCTTTGGAAATCGAAGAGGGAGATGCCATTGTGCGGGTGGTAAACAATATTCAGGAGCGTTATGGCCTCGTGGCCGCCACCCAGGATTGGCACCCGTCCAACCATTCGAGTTTCGCCTCCAATCACCCGGGCCAGCACCCTTTCGACGTCGTCGATCTATTCGGGATCGAGCAGACTCTCTGGCCCGACCACTGCGTGTGGAACAGCCCCGGCGCCGAATTCGCGGCGGAATTGAACATGGATCGGGTAGCGGCCATATTCCGCAAGGGCATGGATCCGCAAATCGACAGTTACAGCGGGTTTTTCGATAACGGCCGCAAACGCGCCACCGGTCTGGCCCATTGGCTCCATGGCCTGGGGGTGGAAGAAGTTCACCTCGCCGGCCTGGCGGCGGAAATTTGCGTCGCTTTCACCGCCGAGGACGCCGCCGAAAGCGGTTTCCAAACCGCCCTCATCGAGGACGCCACCCGACCACTCAGCTGGGAAAACTATGCCCAAAAACGCGCCGCCCTACAGCGCAAAGGAATCCGTTTCATTCAGTCCTCCGCCATCTAACCAACCCTCCCAAAGGAGGGAGAGAAATGGACTCTCGCAAAGACCGCCAAGGACACAGAGATTCTGAGGTAAAAACATGGATTAACAGGATGTACAGGATTTGAATATTCCGTAGCCAACCTCTCCGCCGTTATTCCCTCCATCATTCCATTACTCCCCCATTCCATTACTCCCCCACTCCATTACTCCTGGCCCGGCGCTGTGCCGTGCGTAGCCCCTGGGCAAAGCATGGAAGCCGGACCTCTTGGCGTCCTTGGCGCTCTTTGCGAGAGTCCCTCTATTTATGTGTATCTTGTGCCTTTTTATGGCTTTTTATTCCATCAGTGCTCATCCGTGTTATACGTGGTTTCTCTCTCTGTGGTTAATTGACAAACCGCCAAAAATCTGCAAGACTTTCCATGGATGAAGAAGTTTTTTCAGATCCTTTCGACCCTGATGGCCATCCTCTTTGGGGGTTGTGCTACCAAGCAATTGAGTGTGGAAAAACACGGGGAAAAATTTGCTCCGCGGTTGGGGACTAAGGAATCTGAAATTCAATTCCTGAGCTACGGGGACTTTATTGCACATTTCGACAATCTGGACCGAAGGATCGTAGCTGAAGGGATCATTGCCCTGACCGAGTCCGATTTACGGTTGGAAACCCGGCATATCAGGTACCTTTTCTCCAAAGAATTAACCTCCATTCCATTTCACGAAATGGAGGAGGTTTCCATAATCGCCTCTCAAATTTACATCAAGCGCGATGGGAAGGAAATCGTCCTGGAGTTCAATCCCAGATCATCGGCCCACTACAATTCAAAGGGATCTGAAACCGTGTTTCAACTTTTGGTCAGCCGCGGAATACCCATCTATGAGGTGGCAGAGTTAACTGAATTTCCGCGATATACGAGGCCTCGTGGGGTGGGAAGACTAAGTTTTCCAAGATATGTGGATGAAATTTATCCTTACGCTTCTATGTGGGATGATTGGTGGCATACTTATTAGGGATCGTCCATTAAAGTAACGGCAGACCCCGCCAGGCTTGGGGCTGGGACAGGACAGGTTACACGGTTGAACCGGATTATTAATCCATGGAGAGCGCTGAGTAATCGTTACAAAAGGCGATGGAAAGGGTTGCTAGGAAGCATTCGCTTCGGAAATATCGACCTGAACCTACAAGCAAATCCAATGAACGATTCAGCAAGCAGTGCCGAGAGCGAGAACCGGTCTCGGATGAAAATATTTTGGGCCTGTTTTATTGCCCTGGTCGCCACCTCTTTTGTTTTTGGAGTGAGGGCCAATGTGATTGGCGAACTGGCCATAAAGTTCGATTTATCGGAGGCTCAAAAGGGGACCATACTGGGTGTGGGGTTGTGGCCGTTTGCCATCAGCATCGTGGTGTTCAGCCTGATTATCGATTCGATCGGTTATAAGACAGCGGCGGTGTTTGCCATCATTCTCCATGTGGCCTCCTTGCTGCTGACCCTTTTTTCCACCGGGTATGAGACCCTTTACTGGGGAATGTTTCTGGTGGCAATTGCCAACGGGATCGTGGAAGCATTTATAAACCCCGTGGTCGCGACCGCCTTCCGCAAGGATAAGGCCAAGTGGTTGAATATTCTCCATGCCGGCTGGCCGGCTGGGTTGGGATTAGGGGCCTTGTTCACTGTTTTACTCGGGGATTTGGATTGGCAAGTGAAATACGGGATGTGCTTCATTCCGGTTATCGTTTACACCGTGCTGCTTATACCTTGCAGGTTTCCTCCCAATGAGCGGGTTGCGGCCGGCGTTCCCTACCGTAGCATGCTGAGTGAAGTGGGGGCGGTCGGATTCTTTATCATCGGCTGGTTGATGACCATGGGCATTGCCCAGATCCTCCAGGTAGAACTGCATTGGATGATCCCCGTCGCAATCGCAATTGGGGTTGGCGGACTTGCCGGGGCTTACACCCACAGCTTGGGTAACTGGATGTTTCTCCTCATTCTGCTCACTATGGGGCCCTTGGCTACCACCGAACTGGGGACGGACTCGTGGATGCCCGAATTACTGGGAGCCGAGCTGTCGCCCACGAGCGCAACCTGGGTGTTTATTTACGTATCGACCATCATGACCGTACTGCGCTTTTACGCCGGACCGATTGTGCATTGCTTTTCACCCATCGGCTTGCTGGCCATCAGTGCGGCAGTTGCCATTGTGGGGTTGTTCTTCTTATCAAAGGCGGCGGCCTTTATGATTGTCATTGCCGCGACCATCTATGCCTTCGGAAAGACATTTCTTTGGTCAACCACCCTGGGCTTGGTATCCGAACGGTTTCCCAAAGGGGGCGCATTGACCCTGAACGGCGTTTCCGCCGTAGGCGCGTTGGGTATGGGGATAATCGGCGCCCCTTTCATGGGCGTTCTGCAGGACCGCGAGGTGGATAAGCAGCTATCTTCTCAAAACCAGGCCCTTTACCAACAGGTCAATGGCGAGCCGCGACAGACCATATTCGGAAAAGTTCCCAGCCTCGACCTTCAGTCACTTGAAAACCTGGGCGAGGAGGATCAGGAACAATTGGCCGCTATTCAAAAGGTGAGCAAAAAAGGAAGCTTCGCCAAGGTAGCCATACTGCCTGCCTTTATGCTGGTATGCTACCTGATCCTATTTTTCTTTTTCAAATCCCGGGGCGGCTACCAACCCATAGACTTGCATGGTCGAAATCAATAAAGGGAATGAGTTCGGTTAATTCTTGATCATGATCTTGATCGTTATCGAATTGCAGGAGCGGCTTTACGCCGCGATCCCTTAAGATAACCCTTCGTAGCTTTCCGAAGCACGGTTTAGGCGAGGCGGGATCCGTACTCATCATCTCTTCACTCCCCCATTCCATCACTCCATTAGTCCATCACTCCTTCTAATTCCAAATTGGTCCCTCTTCTCCTTCCTTTTTTGAGTCTTTTGTGCTTTTTGTGGTTCCCTCCTCTTTCTCCCCGCCTTTGCGCTCTTCGCCTGCTTCTGCGAAGAGGATCTTGAATTGGAGCTTTTTCGACGATTAGTCTCCGGGATCATGAGATTTGAAAAATTTGCCGCTGTCCTATGCTTTGCGTTCCTCTTCATGCCGAGAGGATTCATTTGTGGTTCGACTGGCGATGTAACCAACATTGTCACGGTTGATACACTGGACCCTGCCGGTCCCTACAATAAGATCTGGCAACCCCATTTCGCAAAATGGACTGACGAACATTACGTATCCGCTTACGGACTGCAGGTGAGAGGGAAAGGCGATATGGGGGATATCGTCTGCTCGGTCAGTCTTGATAAGGGAAAGTCCTGGAGTCCGAGAATCATGGTTTTCGATCATCGGCAACGCAACGGTTCCGTCCAATACGCCTACAACAATGCGGTTTTGTTTCGTCCACCGGGGCAGGATGTGATCTGGTTATTCTGTATGCGCGTGCCGCTTCACTATCGGGATAGCGAAAACGCGGACCTCGTGGCCGCATACACGGCGGACGGCGGGTATTCCTGGATACCGCTTGAACTGGCCATGGGTTACCAGGGAAACATGATCATAGTGGGTGGAATATCGACGGTTTATCGCGATGGGGCGCCTCACTACCTGCTTCCGGCTCACCGCAATTCGCGTCGCCACGATAAGACGGGAGACCGCCGGCAGTTCATCCTGGAGAGCGTCAATTTGTTGAAGTGGAAACTCAATGACTACATTCCGGTTGAGGATCCGGTTTTTTTGCATGAGGGAAAGATTGCTTCTACCGGAGGAGAGGAGATCAAAATCGTTATGCGTACCGCCCGAATGGATACGGAGAGGCCTTTAAATCCTGCTTTGGCCTATTCCTCGGTGAGCCGGGATAGCGGTCGAACCTGGTCGGTTGCGCAGCCCGAGCCGGACTTGCCCAATTTCCGCGCAAAAAGTTATTTCGGAAAGGACAGCCTGGGTCGACATATCTACGTTTACAGCGATAGCTTTGAGCGACGGGCCCTGCGCTACAAAATCAAACCAGAAAATGAGGCCTGGTCCGATGCCAAATTGTTCTATTGGGATAACAACCGCAATAGTTACCCGACCCTCATCGAGGATACGCCCGGGACATGGCTTTGCATGTGGGATAGTTCTGACAATCCCGATTCCAGAAGAACGGCCATTCGATTTGGGCGGTTGAAACTTGCTAGTGTCGATGGAAGTGGGGGGTAAGTAACCACAAAAAGCACAAAAGACTCAAAAAGGAAGGGGAGAGAGGCGCTTGGAATGGCTGAATGGATATGGGGTCCACCAAGGACACGAAGAGTCACCAAGTAAATCTTGATCGTGATCGTGATCGAAAATAAACCACGGATCACACGGATGAGCACTGATAAGGAGTAACCACAAAAGAGCCAAAAATCAGTGATTAGTGGAGAGTTGCCAGGAATTCAGCCTTTAGCCTTCAACCTTCAGCCTTTTCTCAATTCCTCATTCCTAATTCCTAATTCTTAATTGGCGCCCATCGGCGCCTCCCCCTCTCCTTTTTTTTATCTGCGCTAATCTGCGTCATCTGTGGTTAATCCCTCATTTCCTCTCATTTTGAGTCTTTTGCATGCCACGCCGTAGGCCTTGACGTAGGCGGGTGCTTTTTGTAGTTAATTCCTCTCCCCCTTTGCGTTGCTTAGCGTGCTTTGCGAGAGTCTCTTCCCCCTCTGTGCTCTCTGTGGCCTCTGTGGTTTATTCTAAAGTTCCGGGCTGGATTCTCAAATAAATCGCTGGCATATAGTCAGGTTGTGCGGAGCTATTCCAAGATCGTAGATCGTCTGAAGGCAGCCAATTTGGAGTTGTTGACCAAAATTGGTACGGTACACGGCTATCCGGTATTTAAAGCTCTATTGGGACCCCAAACCGGGGAACGGGAAAACATCCTCATCACAGGCGGGGTTCACGGCGATGAACCGGCGGGCGTGGAGGCATCGCTGAAATTTTTGCAACGGGACAACGCGGCGCTTCTGAAACGGTTCAGTTTTTGGGTCATTCCCTGTATCAATCCCTATGGGTACGTGCACGATACCCGGGAAAATCGTGAAGGTGCGGATGTCAACCGCTCCTTTGCAACTGATGATGTGCCGGAGGCGTCCATCGTTAAACGCGCCCTTGGGCGAGCCCAATTCGCGTTCGCGATAGATTTCCACGAGGACTGCGATGCGACGGGGTTTTACCTTTACGAAGGAAAAAGGGACAAGCAACACATCGGACCCCAAATCGCTGCCGTGGTCAAAACCATCGGCTCAATGGATGACGAGGATTCAGGCGAAAGCGATGAACTGATCGGCGAAGGGGTTTACGAGGTGGCCCGGGAATGGGGTGTTCAGGGTTTGTCGCCTTACCTCCTGCGCTTCCACGCCGAGCATGTGATCATAAGTGAAACGCCGACAACGTGGCCCCTTGAGCAACGTTCCGCGCTCCATTTGGCGGTGTTGGACACGGTGTTGAAGCAACTGGTCGAACCTTAACCCGCATTTCTCATAAATCGCAACTACTCAGGTCTCCATAGCCTAGCCTGCATTTCTACCAATTTTTCATGGGATGGTGTTGGAGATAACTGTAGGAGGGGGTTATCCATCCTCATTCCTAATTGGCGCCCCCGACGCCTCTCTCCCTCGCGGATCAGCTGGTAATGCTATTGTGGAGAGCCCATTTGTCCGATAAAAGGCCACAATTGCGATGGATCTGGAAAGAAACCGGAGGGAAAGATTGATCAAATTAACTGGAAGGAAAGATGAAATGGAAAATTGTTGATGCATCGGCCTGTAGCTCGGACCTGTTTCTGATTCCAAATAAGGAGGACAAGGAAACGAAATGATCGAAATCAGTGAAAACTATTGGGAAAATCTAATTTACGTTCTGGGAGCGTTCGCATTGCTGGGCTTGGCCATTGAGAGAGCTCTTTATCAGATATTCGATTCGAAATTCTGGCGCCAAATCGAAAGATTTATCGATCGGAAGGCAGGCGGCGACTATCTGGACTTAAAGCCTTGGATCTCTGTAGCTGTCTCCCTAACCCTGACCATAAAACTTGAAGTGGATGTTGTTGCGACCATCCTCAGCAGAGACGAACCGGAATTTCTGTCGATGGTACTGAGCGGTCTGTTCCTGGCTGGTGGGAGTACTGGAATTTACAAATTTCTGAAACGCGCCAGGCAATTGAAAGACGCCACTGCGCAGGAAAAAATCTCCTCGTCGTCGTAACGGACGGCAAGTAACCGCCAACGGTTATCGCTCGTTCTTCCAATATGCCTACACGTCGAAAATTTTTTCTGTTGATGACCGGTTACCTTGCAGGATTTTTCCGGTGGATGCCTTCCCTCGCGGCCAAGTCCAAGGACTCAAAAAAGATCGTCGAGGGCACATGTGAATTGACAACCGAAGCTATCGACGGGCCCTACTACGTGGAGGATGTATTTTATCGAAGCGATATTTCCGAGGGCAAAGACGGGGTTTCTCTCACTTTGAAATTGAATGTCCTGGAAAAGGAAACTTGCCGTCCCATTCCGGGAGCAACAGTGGATGTTTGGCACTGCGATGCTTTGGGAAATTACTCCGGATTTCCCGGCGCAGACCCGGATGAATTCCCCAATGTGCGGGGAAGGGCGAGGGCCTCGGGCGATCTCAGGTTTTGCCGCGGACGGCAAATTACCGACGAAGCAGGACAGGTGACCTTTCAATCCATTTTCCCCGGATGGTATACCCCGCGAACGGTTCACATTCACCTCAAGGTAATTCTGAACGATCGGGAAATGCTGGGGACCCAGATTTATTTCCCCCAGGAACTCAATGACGCTATCCTCAGTAAGGAAGAGCCCTACAAGGAACGAGGCAAAAGCCCTTACCGAAATCGAGGTGACGGAGTGATCAAGAGGTCCGGCGGCTCGACCAATGCCTGGCCCGCCATTGAAAGAATGGGCCAGAAAATCGTGGCCACCCAAACTATTGTGGTAAAAAAACATGGATGAACAGGATTTGAATAATCCGTGGCCAATCTTTCCGCCCACCGACCCTCCAAACCAAAAATTCCTAATTCCTAATTCTTAATTCTTAATTGGCGCCCTTGGGCGCCTTGGGGCTCTTGGCGAGAGTCCCTTCCCCATTCCACTACTCCATCATTCCATCACTCCACTACTCCCTCACCCCTTCTCATTCTGTTAACAGCGGCTGCAGGTGGGTCCATACCAGGTCCGCTATGACGGCATGGCCTTCCCGATTGGGATGTATGCCATCGGGTATGTTCAACGCTTCAACCCCCCCTACTCCTTTCAGAATGAACGGGATCAGATGAGCGCCGGTTTCCTGGGCTACCTCCTTGAACACGCTCCGGAAAGCCTGGGCATAGTCCGGCCCCATGTTGGGAGGCACCTGCATGCCGGCCAGAATCAGGTGGGCCTCAGGGTATTGGTCCCGAACCCGTTCCAGGATTTGGATTAGATTGGCCCTGGTGGAGTCGACCGGGTGACCGCGCAGGCCATCGTTGGCGCCCAGTTCCAAGACAAAAATATCGATGGGGCGCTTCAGGAGCCAATTGATCCGGTTGAGGCCTCCAGCAGAGGAGTCTCCGCTGACCCCGGCGTTCATCACCGTAAAATCGAAGTCCAGGTCGTCGAGTTTTTCCTGGATCAAGGCTGGGAAGGCATAGTCGCTGCCAACACCATACCCGGCGGTTATGCTATCACCCATAAATAGAATCGTCTTGCTCGCTGACAGGGGAAGCGTCCCGAGCGCAAACGAGGTGAGGACCCATGCCGATCTGAAACCAAGGGAAACGAATTGCTTGAAACTTTTCATTGCTGGTTCATGACAGACTTTGAATCACCAGGCCAAGTTCAAGATGAACCTTGCGTGGCGTCCTTAAAACTGAAAAACCCACGGGTGACACCGAATGAACATCCTACAGGTTAATAACGTTAGTAAAACCTTCGCCACCGAGACGCATGAAGTCCCCGTTTTGCATGGGGTTTGCTTCGATGTCGAAAAGGGAAGTCGCTGCTCCATTCTCGGGCCGTCGGGTTCCGGCAAAACGACTTTGCTCGGCCTGTGCGCCGGTTTGGATCGTCCTTCCAGCGGGGAGATTTATTTGAAAGATCACCCTCTGCACGCCGCTTCTGAGGACGAACTGGCCGAAATCCGGAATCGCGAGGTCGGATTTGTCTTCCAGAACTTCCAATTGATTCCGTCGCTCAATGCCTTGGAGAATGTTCTGGTGCCGCTGGAGCTTCGCGGAGGAACCAGCAAGCAAAAGCAGGCTGAAGATTTGCTCAAGCGGGTCGGATTGAGGGATCGATTGGATCACTTTCCCGTCCAGTTGTCCGGCGGCGAGCAACAGCGCGTCGCCCTGGCCCGGGCCTTTATTCACCAACCCTCGATTCTTTTTGCCGATGAACCGACCGGCAATCTGGACAGTGAAACCAGTGCGGTGGTGGAGCCGTTGCTATTCGATCTGAACCGGGAGGCCGGCACCACCCTGATCGTCGTCACCCACAACCTCGAATTGGCCAGAAAGACAGACCGGGTTTTTCGGATCCATCGCGGCGCCGTTGAAGAAGTGGATTCTTTATGAACCCGAAATCCACCAATGGCCCCGGCTGGAGATGGGCTTTATTAATGAGTTGGCGGGATAGTCGCCGCAACCGCTTCAAGCTCCTTCTCTTTGTCCTCTCCATCGTTTTCGGCCTTTCCGCCCTGATTGCCATACGCGGTTTCAGGTCGAATGTGGAAAGGGCCATTGACGAGCAGTCCAAAGAATTGTTGGGGGCCGACGTGGAGTTCCATTCCCGAAGCGAATACCCGGAGGAGGTGGAAACTTTTATAGACCAATTACAGGGTCGGCGCGCCAACGAAGTCCGACTTGCCACCATGGCGTTGTTCGAGTCCAATGGCGGCAGTCGATTGGTGCAATTGCGCGCTTTCGAGGAAGCTTTTCCTTTCTACGGAATTCCGGAGACGCGGCCGGAAAACCTCATGGACCGGTTTCACAACGGCCGCTACGTCCTGATGGAGGAAAGTTTGGTTCACCAGTATTCGGTAGCCCTCGGGGACCGCGTGAAATTGGGAAATCTATATTTCGAGGTTTTGGGAATTGTGGATCGGATACCCGGGGAGTCCAATCTGACCGGTTGGGTGGCGCCGCGCGTATACCTGTCAAAATCGAATCTGGAGGATACGGGACTTTTGCAATTCGGGAGCCGGGTTTCCTATCGTGCTTATGTAAAATTGGAAGACCCGACCAACGTGGAGTCGGAACTTGCCAGCAACCGAGGCTTTTTCAGGGCAAACCGGATTGGCTACGATACGGTCGAGGAGGAAAGGGAGGAGTTGATCGAATCCTTCCAGAGGGTGACCGATTTACTCACCTTGATTGGATTTATGGCTTTGATACTCGGCGGTGTCGGGGTAACCAGCGCCGTGCATGTCTACCTCAGCGGAAAGATGGATACCATGGCCATTTTGCGGTGCTTGGGGACCCGTTCCTCCCAGGTGGTAGCCATTTTCCTGTTTCAAATCACAGGCTTGGGACTGGTCGCCGCTTTGATAGGCTCGCTCATTGGCAGCGCCATTCAGTTTTTCATTACCCTGTTCATCCAGGACTTCCTGCCCTTTGTCCTGAAACCTCGGTTCTCCTGGTGGGACTTGGGAATCGGTTTGTTGTTTGGCTGGGTAGTCTGTTTTCTCTTTACCCTGTTGCCCTTGCTCCCCCTTCGAAAAATCTCACCGTTGCGGGTCCTGCGGACTGAAGTGGAAAAGCCGGGAACGATGAAAAGGGATCCCTGGGTCTATGCCATAGTGGCGATTTTAGGGCTCACCCTTTTCGGTTTTGGGTTTGCCCAGACGGATAACCTGAAGATTAACTTGGCATTTTCCGTGGGCCTGGTTGCGGTGCTGGGTTTGCTGGCCTTGATTGCCTGGCTCTTCTTGAAATGGATAAAAAAACCGAAGCCCTCCAGGCTGCCGTTCGAATGGCGCTACGGTATCGCCAACCTTTACCGCCCCAACAACAGGACCGTTCTCATGCTGGTAGCCCTGGGCGTGGGATTTGTCATGGTTCTCTGCCTTTTTCTAACCAAAGAGGCTATTCTCAAGCAGCTCAATATCGACCGCGGCGAGAATGCTCCAAATATGATCTTTTTCGATATCCAACCCTCGCAACTGGACGGGTCATTGGAAATCATCGAGCGCAACCAAATGCCGATACTGGAATCCGCCCCAATCGTTTCCATGCGCATATCGGAAGTAAACGGCACCCCGGTGCGGTCCCTCTTTCGCCGAGGTCCCCGCGGCAACAACGACGGACCGGAAGGCTGGACTCTTCGGCGGGAATACCGATCCACCTTCCGCGGCCATTTGACCGATGGGGAGGTATTGGCGGCAGGCCGGTTTATTCCCCAAGCATCTATGGAGGATGAACCCATTCCCATTTCCATTTCGCAAGGGCTCCTGGAAGACATGGGGCTGAACTTGGGGGACCGCCTGCGCTTCAATGTCCAAGGTCTGCCGTTGGAGACGGAAATCGCCAGCGTGCGCATTGTCGACTGGAACCAGATGCGGCCGAATTTTTTCTTTGTCTTTCCCCAAGGGGTATTGGAGGAGGCCCCGAGAATGTACATTGTGGCTACCAGGACTCCCGATCCCCGGGCAACTGCCCAAGTGCAATCCGACCTGATAAAAAAGTATCCAAATATATCATCCATCGACCTGCGGTTGATCCTGACTACCATCGATGACATTCTGACCAAGGTTTCATGGATGGTGCAATTCATGGCATTGTTCACCATTTCAGCCGGTTTGCTGGTCATGGCCGGCGCCATCATCACCAGCCGTTACCAGCGAATACGGGAAAGCGTCCTGCTCCGAACCTTGGGCGCCAATTCGCAAACCATCAGGCGCATTCTCTTTATCGAATTCGCCTCCATTGGACTGCTGGCTTCGATCATTGGAGGAATGGTGTCCGTCGTTGCCACCTGGGCCCTCATGAAATTCCTGATTCAACTTCCCCTGATTGTAGCCTGGGATGTGGTGTTGGCCGGGATGCTGGCCATGACGGTCCTGACCACCTTGACGGGATTGCTCAACAGCCGGGGTATTACACGGCAGGCTCCCCTGGAAATCCTGCGCCAGGAATAGTTCCTCGGATCCTCAACTTTTTCAGGATTCATAAAAAGGGGTTGCCATTTCGTCCAATTCATCTAATTTAGATGACACAATTTATTCTCATGAAGCAGTTTACCGCCAATGAAGCAAAGCAGTCGCTGGGAAAAGTCATCGACACCGTTCAGCGTGAACCGGTAGTGATCAAGCGTTATAATCGTGAAGCTGCTGTCATGTTGTCGGTGCAGGACTACGAAAGATTGACGGCCCTCAATATCGAGGAATTTGAGAGGTTCTGCCATCGTGTCGGTCGCCGGGCCGGAAAGCGCGGCCTGAATGAAAGCAAGCTGAACAGCATTCTGAATGCCGGTTAAGCGACTACGCATAGTGGTCGATACCAACGCCTTGGTAAGCCGTCTATTGCTACCCGATTCAACTGCCTGTAAAGCTGTTGAAAAAGCCGTTCGGGAAGGTAGGCTCCTGGTTTCGGATGCCACTCTTGAGGAATTGGCCGATGTCCTCAGCAGAAAAAAATTTGATCCTTACGTTACTTTGGAGGACCGGAAACAATTCATCCGGCTCCTTGGACGCATTAGTGAACGGGTCGAGAGTGTGCGTCGGATTCGAGCTTGCCGCGACCCTCGCGATGATAAGATTCTCGAAGCAGCGGTGAATGGAGGCTCAGACCTGATAATCAGTGGAGACAAGGATCTGTTGACCTTAAATCCATTTATGGGGATACCTGTTATCTCGCCCTCTGATTACTTAAGGAAAACGTAACAGAAGGAAGAAGGCGGAACTGGCTGGAAAAAAAGTTACCGATGCGCGCGGGTCATACCTGTTGTTTTTCTTCGATCGAGAAGAGCTGCAAGGAAGCCGATACCAACGCATAGGCAAATCGCGATAACCCCGAACAGGAGTCCGTTGAGATCGGTTGTATACTTGGCATAAATCGTTATGATCAGGCTACAGATGACCCCTATCCAGGCGTGCAGGTGGTTGGCGCGGCGCACAAATATTCCCAGGAGAAAGAGCCCGGCAAGCGGACCTGCGATGAGCCCCATGAATCCAATAAAAAAGTCAAAGAAATGACCCGTATCCATGGTCGATAGCACCAAAGCGGCGCTGGTACCCAGAACTCCGAGAAACCCGACCAGAAGGCGCGCGAACTTGAGTTGCCCTTCATCACTCCATTCGGATTTGAAGCGACCCACCCAGTCGTTGGAAACTGCCGTGCAAATCGAGTGCATGCTGCTGTCCAAACTGGACATGGCTGCGGCGAACACTCCGGCAATCACCAGTCCGGCCAGTCCCGCCGGCATCTGGTTGGCCACGAACCAGGGCAGGATTTGATCGTTCTTGGCCAACGGTCCGAGGAGATCCGGATGGGATTTATAGAACACATACAAAGCGATGCCCATAAGGGCGAAGAGAAGAGTGGCAGGGATGGTCAGGACGGCATTGGTCCAAACCGCCTGTTGAGCCTTTTTCTCGCTGCTTGTGGTGAGGTAACGTTGAACCACTGCCTGATCTGAAGTGTAGGGAACCAGCGCATTGGAAAAAATACCTCCCAATACCAAGACGACAAACGTATCGCCTACCCAGGACCACTCCATGGGCGCCATCCTGAATTTGCCGTTTTCACTACCAAGCGAAAGCAGGGTCGAAAAGCCTCCTTCCAGGTTCATGGAGATCAAAGCCAAAGCCAGCAGCGCACCACCAAACAGGACAACCACCTGCAGGACATCCGTCCAGATCACCGCTTTGATACCTCCAAATGCAGTATAGATTGTGGAAATCAGACCCATTAATATGATGCAGAGCGTCAGGTTGAATCCGGTTACTGCCGACAACGCCAGGGCGGGCAGGAATACGACTACACTCATACGGAACAACTGAAACAGAATAAAGGAGGCGCTTCCGAAGAAGCGCAGGCCGACATGAAAGCGGTTTTCCAGGAACTGGTAGGCGGTTACCGCGTTCATTCTTCGCAGCCGGGGAATGTAGGCAAAGGCGATCAATGGCGCCACCAGCACAATGCCGCCGTTTACGATGATGATCGACCAATCCGTTCCATATACCCTGGCTGGAAGCGCGAGATAAGTGATTGCGCTCAATTGCGTACCGAAGATGCTGATACCTGCGGCCCACCAAGGAATAGTACGCCCTCCCAGGTAGAAGTCGGAAGTGGAGCGAGTCTGACGACCGCATATGAATCCCACAAAGAGCAAGCCGCCAAGATATGCTATCAATGCGATCCAGTTCAGAGCGCCGAATGCTGGATCAGGCGGTAGGAACGCAACCTTCCAAATGACCGGGGTGCGAACCCGAGGCCGGACCTCCCCGGAGGCTATTATGTAATCGTTTCCCCATTTGGCAACTTGGGTAGTGACATGGTTTTGCGGAAGTCTGCCTCCTTTCTGCCACCTGTCGGTGAGTGCATTGTAGATCCAAGCCCGTTTGGGAAAGCCGGGATGATCGTCCTTGAGATCATCGGCTTGGTAAAAGAGAGATCCATCGGCGCCGCCTACGACAAAGATGTGATTTGCCCCCATCGGGAAGGCTTCACCAGCCATGACGCAGACAGGCGAATCTGCCAGTTTTTTCCAGGTATTGGCGCTCGGGCTGTAGGCGTAGGCATCCTTGAGGAATTCGAGTTCGCCATTTTCAGCAACCCGGCGGCCGCTGCAGAGAAAGATTTGTTCTTCCGCTCCATTGTTTTGTGCGGTGACCAGGTTCAGTCCTCGGGCCGGACCCAGCCATCCGGGAAGTTCATGCCAGCCAACTTCCGGATTTTCCATGTCCATGACCCAGAGATTATTCAGTGCGGATGCCAGGTCGTTGGTTTCAGTACCGCCAGCAATATAGACTTTATTTCCAATGGTAGCTGCCATCGAAAAAGCCAGAGTAGTCGGAAGATTTGGCAAAGACTTCTGTTCAACGGTTTTTCTGCCAGGAGCCCATTTCAGGAGGAAAACATCGTTGTAGGTTTGGTTTGCATCGTTTCCGCCCATGCAGAGTACCCCTTGAGGGAGAGAAACCGATGCGCCATAACCGAGAGGCCGTGGCAAGGTTCCTCCCTTGGTCCATTCTCCGGATCTCTCCAGTACCCAGATATCATCGTGCCATACCTTATCTTCTCCCCAATAAGGTTTTGGAAAATTGGCACCCCCGGCGACAATCAGCGCATCGTTATGGACGCCGACAAAGGGTCCGGCAACCCCGAGGGATTCGGATTGGCCACCGACTGGCGGGAGGTCGGCCAAGTGAGACCAGGAAAGGTAGGCTGAGGGTTCATTCCCTGTGCTGCCAATCTGCAGTGAGATCAGAAGTAGGAATTGCAGACAAAATGGGAATACCTTCTTCACCCATATCCATGGGTAGAAATTTCCATATTCAATGTAATCATTTCTTTGCACTGAACATTGCCGGTTGGGAATGTTCGATCATCTCAGAGATGGAAGGGGCAGTATATAATCGGCACCCCTTTACCTTCTTGCCAAGGCTCCTTTTTTTTCCGCATTTAGGAAATCAATTTATCACATCCCCCAATTGGTATGCATATCAGGCTCGTTTTCTTCCTATCCTTTAACCTTTTGGCCGCCGGCTCTGCCCAGGCTCTGGAATTAATACTTAAAAATGGGGACAGATTGAACGGCGAACTGGTCAGGCAAACGGAATCCCACGTAGTAATGGCACATCCGCAACTGGGTGAATTGGAAATCGCCAAATCCGCTTTGCAAACCCTGCCTGCCTCACTCCAAACGACCCCACCCGCATCCGACCCTTCCCCCGAGCCCGACGCGGCGGCTGGGCCGGCCCTGCCTTCCACGGGAGAAACCGATGCGAAGGAGAAGGTGAACGGCCTGGAAGACTTGCACGGGTTGGCGCAATACCTTCCCCGAAAACTGATTCGCACTCTTGTAAAAATGAATGCCAGTATCGGGTTGTCCTACAATCTCCAGGAAAGCACCAAGGATAACGAAGACCGGCGGTTCTTTTTCAATAGCCAATGGAATAACGGCAAGAGCGAATTTCGTCTGGATACCGATTACCGATTCTCCGAAAAAAACAAGGAGATCAGCGAGGACCGGTTCCTGGCCGATTTCAGGTTTCGTCGGAATAGAACGGAGAATCTCGTCCTGCAATCATTAACCAGTTACAAGACGGACGAGGTTCGCCAATTCAACCATTGGATCAAGCAGGGCATAGGTCTGGGAAGGCGCTGGGAGGTGTCGCCTCGCCTGGCATTTGTGGCAGGACCGGAAATTGCGGTTCTCTTCCGGGACCTGGAGGTGGCGAACGAGGAACTGGGAGGTTGGTTCTACCTGGGATCGTTCTTTCAGGACACGGAATTTCAAATCAACGATGTTTACCAGATCGACCAAAAGGCCATGGCCTACCTGGACCCAAGCGATGGCGAGAACTGGGGCTACTCTTTTGATGTGAAGCTGACCGGAAAAATTTCCCGGGGACTGAGCCTGCGGCTGGGCTACGAATTCAACTACGACAACCAGGTTCCCCCGACCGTACCACCCGAACAAACCAGCTTCTACAGCTCCATATTGTACACCTTCTGATCGGCTAACTGACCCCCAACAACCACGGATTACACGGATGAGCACGGATAATCGTGATCTTGATCGGGATCGAAGAGGAGAGCAATTAACCACAAAACGCACAAAAAACGCAAAAGGGGGAAAGAAGATGAATCACGGATTAGAAACCAGCATCTTGTATCTAGCATCGAGCATCCAGAAATTCCCTAAGCAAATGGGTCGCGGGTTTGCAGTTCTGGAAATAAGGAAAAATCCCGATCACGGGTCAGGAGTGATTCCGTCCCGTGTGCCAGGCATATGGCGGCTATCCGGGCATCGTGTACAATTGCTCCTCGCACCCGCGGGCGTTGGGCGAGGCCGCCCAAAATCTTCAAAAAATCGTCCGTTTCGCCCAGAAGACGATTGCTTGGTGACGCGGTCCAGGCTTGGAGTTGCGCCCACGCCAGTTCCGGCGGTGTAGCGGCCTCTTTCCAAATCCGGAAGTTAGTTACGACACTCAGGAATTCGTAGCAGCATGGCCAGGGAATCGCCCATAACCGGTTCCCTTCGGCAAGGGTTCTCATTATCGAGAAAGATGTTTCATGCAGGCGGGATTCCTTGCGGTGTGCGTAGACGAGCAAGTTTGTATCGACCGCGATCATCGGATTTCAGGCTCCCCGTAGATCAACCCGCGCAGGTCCTGCCAGGAGTAGGCTTCGAGAGGGTCTTCCGCCTCGGTCTGGCCGGTGCTCAAATCGGGCAGACGGTAAGGGTTGGGCACGGTAGGCGCGGCGAGTATCTCACGCAGCCCGTCCTCAATAACGGCACGCAAGGTCCGACCCGTATTCTTGGCATGACGTTTTGCCCGCGCCAAGAGCTCGTCCTGAATGTCAACAGTGGTTTTCATAAACCCATATTGCCCATACTCAATTGTATGGCAAGACAATATTACGGAGAATGAAGACGAACGGATAGGAAAGAAACTAACCACAGAGGACTCAGAGAACACAGAGAAGGGAAAGAGGGCTCTTGCAAAGATCGCGGAGGTCGCTAAGAGATGAATTATTAACATCCCCGCTTCGCTGCTGGATGCCTTCCACCTACGCCAAAGGCTACGGTGTGACAGGTCGGCAACAGGATAGAGCTGGGCTCCAACAGGAAAATAATTAAAAAAATCCTGTTCCGGCAAAGCCGGATCCTGTTCTGCTTAAAGCAGATCAAGCGTAGCGTTGTTTAATACCTCTCTCCCCCTCTTTGCGCCTTTTGTGCTTTTTTGTGGCTATTTACCCAAATTGTTTGGGGGACAGGAATGTCCCCCCTCCGTTATCTCTCAGCGTTCTTGGCGATCTTGGCGAGAGGCCATTCTCAATTCCTAATTCCTAATTCTTAATTCCTAATTGGCGCCCCCGGCGCCTCTTCCTCTGTGGTTAGTTTGAAAATCTCACCTGTGTCCGGCTAATTCGAAATCTCTTCCCGGTAGTAGCGCATGCCGGAGGAAAAACGGTCGGGGATGAGGCGCTTTTTTTCCGACCAGGGTATGTTGCGGTCGAGGATTTTTCCGAACATCCGGTAGTCGCCATAGGGCACGGCGCGTTCTTTCCAAAGGGCTATTTCCGAATCGTGCAAGGCCCGCATCTTCCGGAGGATCAATTGGGCGTCCGGATCTCTCGCGATATTTCTCAACTCATGGGGATCGGCCTGCAAATCGAACAGCTCTTCGGCCGGTTGGAATTCTTCACCGTACATCCAAAAAACGTATTTGTGGGTTTCCGTCACTATCCCGAGGAACATGGTTCCCGCCGTGCCCCAGACGTTGATAAGGGAAAGGGCCTGACGCACCGTCTCCCGTTCGCCCTGGACCAGAGGGACCATGCTGCGGCCGTCCATGGAATCCGGTGCTTCGATGCCGGCCAGATCGACGATGGTGGCGGCCACGTCTACGTTTCCGGTCACGGCGGACACCCGGCGTCCGCCTCCATGAGACTTTGAGCGCGGGTCGTAGATGATCATGGGCACTCGGGCCCCTTCCTCGTAGGGCAGGACCTTACTGCCGAAACCGTGGGATCCGTTGAAGAAACCATTGTCGGAGGAAAAAAGGATCACGGTATTGTCCCGGACCCCCTGGCGTTGCAACTCGGCCACAATCATACCAACGGCGTAGTCGACCCCGTGGATCTGCTGGTTGTACTTGCGCAAGGCATTCTGATAACTCTCATCGGTATGGTAACCCCAGGTTTTGAAGCGCGGATATTGCCGACCCATCCGACTCTGATCTGCCAAGTGCTCCCCTGCTGCGCGCCCATAATTGGGAAGTTTGCGAAACACGGTGTCCTCATAGACGTGGTCGAATATCGGGTCGGGAGTTACGGGCCGGTGCGGCGCTTTGAAGAACAGGGTGAGGCAAAACGGTTTCCCTGCTTCGACCGATTCGCGGATAAACTCCTGGCCGGCGGCGCCGTAGGCCCGGGTGCTGTGGGGGAAACGGTCCGCGAACCTGGCCAGATACTTGTTCCGGTCCGTCTGGTAGGAGGTTTGGCCCGTTCCGCCCACCCAGAAATCGAAGTCCTCTACCGGCAAATTGCGGTAGTTGTTTTCTCCTCCCCCCTTTTTCGGATCATCCACCACGGCAAATCCGAATTTGCCGCCGAATCCGGTCCTGTAACCGGCTTCCCGCAGAAGCGGGGGATACGATTTCTGCCAAAGCTTTCGCGCCATGGGGCCGTGCATGAAATTGGTTCCGGACCGGTATTCATAGAGCCCGGACATGACGTTGGCCCGGCTCGCCATGCAGATGGCGGTGGTATCGTAGTGGCGATCGAAAATTACCCCCTCATTACCCAGTCGGTCGATGTTTGGGGTTTTGACATTGGGATTCCCGTAACAACCCAGGGTGTCGTAGGCCTGATCATCGGTAAACAGGAAGATGATGTTGGGCCGGTTTCCCTCGTTACCGGCAGCCAGACTATGAAACGAGAGGAGGAATAATCCCGGAAGGAGGAAAATCAGCGATCTTGGCGGGAGGTAATGGGGGAGAGGACGTGGAGAAATGATTAGCCACAAAAAAGCACAAAAAGCGCAAAAGATGATTATCCATTCAGGGGCCATCCATCGCGGTACTTGCGTTTGAGGAGGGCGTTGGCCTCGGAATTGCCGACCACTTTGCCTTTCTTGCCGTCGTAGGTGATTTTTTCCCCTGCCTGATAGGCCACCAGGCCGAGGAACATCATTTCCATCATCCTGCCGTTGTAATCGAAATCGCAGGAAGTCTTGGCGCCCGTCTTGCAGGCGTTGATCCACTCTTCCTGAAATCCACCGAGCGGAGGAATCAGGTCCTTTTCCTTGCGCGGCTTATAATAGGTCATGTTGGCATTTCTGCCATAGGGCAAAATGGCCCGGGAGGTGAAATCGCAAACGAGGGCGCCCTCCGAGCCGACGAACATTCCTCCATGCCCGATCTTGGTCACGTCGATAAATTTGTTGGGCATTTTCGGTTTCATGGCGCCCTGCCACCAATTGACGCGGACTTCCCCCCGCCAGTCGTTGGCCGGGACCATGGCCCAGGCATGCAAATCCACCGGAGTGACGTCCGGATTGAAGGCCTCGCCTTTGGCCTGGACCGTAGTCGGCAGATCGGCATCCAGTGCATTCCATACCAAATCCATGGTATGGGCGCCCATGTCGCCGATTTGGCCGCTGCCGAAGTCCCAATACATGTTCCAATTCAGGCAATTGGAACCGGGACGATCGGGCAGGTTCTGGTAGTATTCCGGATTATAGGGGTGCCAGGGCGATGGCCCGATCCACAGATCCCAATCCAGACCGGCCGGAACCTTACCCATTTTCTTGGGGTATCCATCCCGACGCAGTTCGCGGTTTCCCCAGGCATGGACATCCCTGATTTCGCCGATGGCGCCGTCCTTAATCAGTTCGCGCACACGGGCGAAGTTGTCGATGGCGTGGCGCTGGGTGCCCACCTGGGTGGCGATTTTGTCCTTTTTCTCGAGCCACTTCTGGCGATTGTAGCGCGCTTCGTAAACCCCGTTGCCCAAGGGTTTTTCACAGTAAACGTGCAGGTCGCGGTTCAGAGCCCAGGACGAAATATGGCCGTGGGTGTGGTCCGGTGTGCAAATGACAACCGCATCCAGATCCTTTTGATCCAGAGCCTTGCGCCAGTCCTTGTAGGTTTTGGCCCGGGGATACTCCCGCACTCCATAGGCCAGGTAGTCGTCGTGCACATCACAGACGGCCACCACGTTTTCTCCCCCCAGGGCATCGAAATGAGCCCGAGCCCGACCGTAGGTCCCAATCAGGGCAACGTTCAATTTGCTATTCGGAGTGGACGAACCGAAAAGGCTGCCGCTGGGCAGTATCATCAGGCCGGCGCCGGCAGTGGCGGAAGTTTTCAGGAATTCGCGACGATCAAGAGGGTTTGTTTTCATATATCGGTATGGTGAGGGAAATTAGTTCCGGTTCGTAAAAAGGCAGAATAGTTTAGTCATGCTTTTGAAAAATGCCATGCAAATTTCTTTCAAAACAACTTTGCGTAATAGGGTTTCAGGTCGAGCGGATCCTCCATCTCGGCCTGCAACCGGGTGAGTTGGCTGAACATTTTGCGGATGCGCGGCCACTGGCCGGGGTGGCCGGCCAAGTCGTTCATTTCGTGAGGATCCACTGCCACGTTGAAGAGGCGCAGGCGACGGGCATGAGGATAGGCCATCAATTTGTAGTCCCCCACGCGAATCATGCGCTGCAATTCCATCTGGTAGGCGAAATACAGGGTATCGCCCAAATGCCCTTCCCCGGCGGAATCCTCAATGAGGGGCATCAGGCTGCTGAATTCCACGTAGGCGGGTTTCTCAATCCCTGCCAATTCGAGGCTGGTGGCCATCACATCCTGCAAGTGGATAAAGGCATGGCGTTTTTCGTTTTGAGGAACCCCTGGTCCCACCACCAGAAAGGGAACTTTGAGGCTATGCTCGTACATATTCTGTTTCCCCAAAAGACCGTGGTTGCCACAGGCCAAACCGTGGTCGGCTGTAAAAAAGATGTAGGTGTTGTCCTTTAGTCCCATATCCTCCAGCTTGGCCAGGATTCGTCCGATTTGTTCATCCATGTGGGTGATGATGGCGTAGTACTCGGAACGGTTTACCCGAACGGAGTATTCGGTGCGGGGGTGCGGAGCCAGGTTTTCGTCGCGCTGCCAGGAAAAAGTTCCGTTCTTGTTCCTTTTTCCATAGAGGCCGATCTCTTCCTTGAAGGGATACGACCGCACGTAGTTGACGGGTACTTCCATATCTTCCTGCGGATACATGTCGACAAATCGCTTGGGCGCCTGACGCGGGTCGTGGGGGGCATTGAAGGCCAGATACATGAAGAAAGGCTTATCCTGCCCGGCGGCATGCTCCAGGAATGAATCGGCATCATCGGCCACCACTTCGCTCCAGTGCCTGCCGCCTTCCCAGAACCCTCCAAAGGACGGATCAAAGGGGGACCATTTATCGGGACGGCCTTCGATAGGGCGCTGATAGCCCTCGGGAGTGTCTTTCGGCATTCCCGGTCTCTCGTGCACGGCGTGTTGAAAAATATCCCCGGAAGGAATTTTCACATGCCATTTTCCCGTCACATAAGTTTCGTAACCGGCCGATTGCATCAATTGGGGCCAGGTTTGCCCCTTGGCGGCGAGTTCCCTCATCTTCCGCTCAACCGCATGGGCCCTCCAAAGATAGCGCCCGGTCTGCAACATGGTGCGGGAGGCCACGCAAATGGCCCCGCTCCATCCGCCCATGTTGTAGGCATTCATAAAACTGACTCCCGATTGCGCCAGGGTGTCGAGATGGGGCGTATGGATAGCATCGTTTCCGTGGGCCCGCACCGTTTCGTAGCTCTGATCGTCAGCAAAAATGAAAAGGATATTGGGCTTTTCCTGCGACCATCCGGCACTGGCTACCAGCGTGAGAAGGCCCATCAAGAGCCACATCAAAGCTCTGTTTTGCATTTTGGGAAAATTTGCCATCGTGATATGGAAGGGGAATTGATCCTCGCAAGGAAGGACCCATAGTCAAAGCATTTAGTCCGCCAAGGGAATCAATTCTCCAATTTTGAAAGAGATTCGTTTGTGGTTCGCTGAGACGGGGAATTAGGCTGGCGAAAATTTCATTCCGATGGACGCAGCAAAAGATTACTTCGAAAAAACCACCGTTCTTTTGGATCGGATCGTGGAGACACAACTCCCGGCCATCGATGCGGCAGCGGTAATTTTTTCCAACAGCATAGCTAAGGGTGGCCTTGTATTTCTATTCGGCGCCGGTCATTCCCGCATGCTCTGCGAGGAGATGGCTCCCCGGCAGGGATGCTTTGTGGGCTTTTTCTCCTGGGCCGAGTTGGCCGTCTCCTACCATTGCGCCACCGTCGGAATGAACGGTCTGAGGGGTCCCTTGTACCTGGAGAAGGTGGAAGGCTACGGCGAGGAGCTGCTCAAAAGTTTCAAATTTGGCCCCCACGATGCGTTTATGCTGATTTCCACCAGTGGGATTCGGCCCTTGATCGTTGAAATGGCGCAGGGGATAAAAGAACGTGGATTGCCCCTGGTGGCGCTGAACGCAATAAAACACGCTGCCAACTCCGAGCCGGCTCACTCTTCGGGAAAGAAATTGATGGAAGTGGCCGACGTCGTTATCGACAACGGTTGCCCATCGGGAGACTGCATCGTGGAAATTCCCGGTCTGAATTGGCGCACCGGGCCCACCTCTACAGTGACCGGCGCCATGATCATGAATATGCTGCGGTGTGCCACGGCTGAAAAATTGATTTCCCGTGGTCATGAGCCCGTGATGCTGCCCAGCCACCAGTTTATAGGAACACCAACCGCAGATGCGGCCGCAGAACAACTCGATCGGTACTACGAAGCCTACCGGAAAAGCCTGGGACACTTGTTCACATGAGTTGGAGTATCGGCATCGACCTGGGCGGTACGGTTTTGAAAGCGGTGGCCGCCAAAGAGGACGGCGTCATATTGTCGGCCAAATCTCTGCCCATAAACAACCGCAGGGGCTCGATTGCCCAGTGGTTGGATGGCGCTGGCAAATTGATTTCCGACTTTGAACGGGAACTCAATTCCAAAGCTCCCGCCATCGGCGTTTCAGCTCCCGGTTTGGCTTCCCCGGACCGGCGCTGCATCGACTATCTGCCGGGCAAGCTGTTCGGTATAGAGGGTCTCGACTGGACCCAAGCGTTGGGAAGAGATTTCGGGGTTCCCGTGCTCAATGATGCCCATGCCGCATTGCTCGGGGAATGTTGGGTGGGGGTGGCGCGCCAAATGAGAGACGTGGTCATGCTCACACTGGGAACCGGGGTTGGCGGCGCCATAATGGTGGATGGAAGGCTTTTAAATGGGGTCAGCGGCCGAGCCGGGCATCTGGGGCACATGAGCCTGGACCTGGATGGTCCTCCCAGCAATACCGGCATGCCCGGAGCCATTGAGGTGTTGATCGGCGATTGTACGGTCGGCGATCGATCCTCCGGCCGGTTTACCTCGACCCGGGACTTGGTTCGGGCTCACCGGGACGGGGACGGGGAGGCTACGGCAATTTGGCTGCACTCGGTCCGAGCATTGGGATGTGCCATCGGATCCTACATCAACATAATTGATCCGGAATTGGTCGTCCTGGCCGGTGGAATCACCAGGGCCGGGAATGCGTTGATGGACCCCCTCAAGGAAATAATGGACGAGGTGGAATGGCGCCCCGGCGGGCATCGGGTCCCCGTGGTCCTTGCCTCTCTCGGCCAAAGGGCCGGCGCCTTGGGGGCGGCCTACGCGGCAAACCACATCGATACGATCTGAATCCCGAAGCCGCCCATGACCTTTAGTTAACCACAGAGAGAGAAGGGAGTGATGGAGTATTGGAGTGGTGGAATGGGGAAGAAGAGTTTCAGAGATAAATCGTGATCGTGATCGATGGAAACGGAGGAGTGAACCACGGATTTCACTGATAGGCACAAATTTAAAAAAGACGGGGGACAGGAATGTCCCCCCTCCGTTCGCCCGCTACGAATTTTATGAGAAATGCGGGCTAAGCCTAACCGGAGGAGGGTATCAGCCGACGTGGTTCTGTAAGATCGAGTTCTTGTATTCCTTCGAAATCCCCGGGATTCAGGGTGATGAGACTTTTCAAACCGTGCTCGAGCATGGTGGCGGCGATATTACAGTCGTGAATGCGTTTCCCCCTCACCTCGTATTTCCCGATGAGGCGGGCGAGCCTTTGTACTACTGAACTATTCTCGTCCAGGATCCGGATACACTGCCGGATGGCCGCAAGATTATCCAAGGCTCGGGTGATTGGCATGCCGAGGCCATTTCCCTTGTGAGGACGCGTAGCCACGACGAGGTATTCCCTAAAGACTTGCCCGCTGACGAAAAGACTGACCTCCCCAGCCATCCCCGATTCCAGGAGGCTGAGGCAGGCGCGATGCTGAAAACGATCGGCATCGCTCGCCGTCAGCAATACATTGGTGTCCACAAAGTGACGTCTATCTTCCGTCGTCATGGTAAATCGCCTCCCGGCTCCAGGTTGAATCGCTTCTGCCGGAATGGACGATGTGCAGTTTTAAGGTGGGCTCGGTCGACTCCTCGGCCGGGATCATTTGAGCCGCATCCTCCAAGAGCGCCTGGACCTCCTTTTGGAGGGATCGGCGGTGGCGCTTGGCCCGATGCTTGAGACGGGCAAGCGTATCCTCGGGAAGACCGCGTATGAGTATTGATTTCATAGCGGTATCATTTTGATATCGATTGAGAAAGTCAAGCCTTGAGGCGGGGAGAAGCGCGCCAAGGCGCGCGAATTAAGAATTAGGAATTAGGAATTAGGAATTGGGGAAGAAGAGTTTCAGAGATTAATCGTGATCTTGATCTTGATCTTGATCGTGATCGAAAGGAATGGGAATTGAAGATGAATGGACAGAATAGACGGGATAAGAGGCGCATCCTCCTTCGCCCCTGGGGGCTACGGCGTGACAGTGAGGGCGCCAATTAGGAATTGGGAATTGATTCTCGCCAAGAGCGCCAAGGTTACTAATCAGCATCCAGCATCCATAATGAGCTTCTTGGGGGTCGATTATGTGGGAAAATCGGATTGGCTTGACCATATGAACAAAAGGGGACAAAGTTGAATTAACTTTGCAAGTCACTCCCAGGCAGAGGGTTTGACCATGAATTATCATCCCCAACAACAAGATTTCGGATACACCCGACGGGAGTTTTTAAGCCGTTGCGGCATGGGATTCGGGGCAATGACCCTGGGATCGATTTTCGGGGCCGGAGCCTGGGGTAACGAATCGGGACCCTTTACCACCCTGGACAAAAGGCCGCCCCACTTCCCGGCCAAGGCCAAGCGCGTCATCCACATCTTTGCCAATGGAGGACCCTCACAAGTCGATACCTTCGATCCCAAACCGCTGCTGAACAAGTGGCATGGTAAGGCCTTGCCCATATCCTATAAGACGGAGCGGACCACCGGGGCTGCTTTTGGCTCGCCGTTCGCGTTCAAGCCTTACGGGGAAAGCGGAATCGAGGTCAGCGAGTTGTTTCCCCACGTAGGAGAGTGCATCGATGACATCTCGGTGATTCGGTCGATGTATACCAATGTCCCCAACCACGAGCCATCCCTATTGCTCCTGAATTGCGGTGAATCGCGCTTGGCTCGCCCCAGCATGGGCTCCTGGCTTACCTACGGTCTTGGCACTGAGAACCAGAATCTTCCTGGTTTCATCGTGATGTGTCCGAATGGCCTTCCCGTGGCAGACTCCTTGAATTGGCAAAATGCCTTCCTGCCGGGTGTCTTTCAAGGCACCTATGTCGACACCAAGCACGAAGACATTGATAAGCTGTTGGAAAATATCCAAAACGACTACACCGGTTACGCCACCCAGCGGAGGCAGTTGGACCTGCTTAAAAGGATCAACCGTTACCACCCCGCTGGAGCCTACGAGGACGGTCGCTTCGATGCACGCGTTCAGTCCTTTGAACTGGCCTACCGCATGCAGATGGAAGCCACCGACGCCTTTGATATTTCCAAAGAGCCCAAATACATCCGGGAGATGTATGGGGAAGGGCTGCAGGCGCGACAGTTGTTGATTGCCCGCCGACTGGCCGAACGCGGGGTACGCTTCACCCAGGTCTGGACGGGTTTCCGCCAGCCGTGGGACAACCACGACGATCTGGAAATAAGACACCGCAAATTGGCGCAGGAGTGCGACAAGCCGATCGCGGCCTTGTTGAAAGATTTGAAAATGCGCGGTCTTCTGGAAGACACGCTGGTGATTTGGGGCGGGGAATTCGGACGAACCCCGGTAGTCGAACTCTCCAGGCCAGGCGCCAATCAGGGCAAGGTAAACGGCCGCGACCACAACAACCACGGTTTCACCATGTGGATGGCCGGGGGCGGTGTCCGGGGAGGGTACGTCCATGGAGCAACGGATGAGTTTGGATTTGCCGCGATGGAAAACCGAGTCCATGTGCACGATTTGCAAGCCACCATTCTGCACCTCATGGGTTTCGATCATGAACGGTTGACTTTCCGCTATGCCGGAAGGGATTTCCGCCTGACCGACGTGCATGGAAACGTCGTTCACGAGTTGATTGCTTAGAGTAATGGGAATTAGGCTGTCATATGGAGTGGCGATAAGTCTGCTGGCTTCCAGTTGGATGGGCTACGGCTCGACGACCCAGGTCGACCCCGCCCACAATATGTCTGCCGCCGATACGCATTGGGCTTTCCTACCTCTGCAAAAGCCCGAGCCACCGCTTATTGACGTCGGGTCGGGCAATTCAGTAGACGCATTTATTTTAGCGAAACTTCAGGAACGTGGGTTGGAGCAAAACGGTCGGGCCGACAAGCGAAGCCTCATTCGACGGGTAACCTATGGACTCACGGGCCTGCCCCCGACTTATGAAGAGGTGCAAGCCTTTCTGGCGGATGAATCCCCCGATGCCTATGAACAATTAGTCGAACGACTTCTGGCCTCGAGCGCTTACGGCGAGCGTTGGGGAAGGCATTGGCTGGATGTGGCCCGCTACGCCGATACGGAAGGGAGGCCAAACTTCAGCGAAAACCGTTACCCCTATTCCCATACCTACCGGGATTACGTGATCAAGGCCTTCAACGACGACAAACCTTTCGACCGGTTCATAATGGAACAGATCGCGGCCGACCAACTGGATCTGGGCCAGGATAATTCCGAATTGGCCGCCCTGGGGTTTTTAACATTGGGCAATTCCTTTTTCAGGAGAAAGGATTTTATTATAGACGATCAGATCGATGTGATAACCCGTGGCCTTCAGGGATTGACCGTTACCTGCGCCCGTTGCCACGATCATAAATTCGATCCGATTCCCACAAGTGATTACTATTCATTGCACGGGATTTTTGCATCATCGGAGGTTCCCGAAGAATTGCCCGTAATCCAGCATCCCAAAGATGAAGCGGATTATACGGCTTATCTGGCTGAGACTGCCCGCATCCAAAATGAGATTGATAAGAAAACCGAGAAGTTGATCGATGAATGGTTGATGAAGGAACGCTCCCGGGCAGGTAACTTTCTGGGTGCGGTGGAAAAAGGAAAATCGATTTCCGATGAATATGAATTTACCGTTTTCACCGGAAGCAACAGGATCAGTCCCCAAATTTTACGACTCTGGATCGAATACCTGGATACGGATGAAGGGAGGGCCCATCCGGTCCTGAAGGACTGGTTCGAGAAATATGCCGAAACGGATCCCGAGGCGGGGATCGCGCATTACAATCATTTGTTTACCCAAGCTCTCGATGAAGAGTTGGAAGGCTTTGCAGAAGTAAGAGGTTTCCTGGCCGAGCCTGGAACTCCCCTCAACCCGGAGCGCGCGGAGATTGCCCTTTGGTTGGAACGCAAGATTCGGCAGGATTTCAAGGAACTCCACAGGGACATGGAAGCCTTGGAATGGACCCATCCAGGGACGCCCTACCGGGCCCACGTTCTGGCAGATGTTCCCGAACCAAAAAACTCAGCCGTTTATTTACGGGGCAACCCAAAGAATCCAGGCGAGGAAGTTCCTCGGCAGTACCTTGAAATTCTGGCCGGAGAAGAGCGAAAACCCTTTTCCATCGGTAGCGGCCGACTGGAATTGGCCCGCACCATTGCCTCCGCGCAAAATCCATTGACCGCCAGGGTATTCGTAAACCGGGTCTGGGGATGGCATATGGGCGAGGAAATCGTGAATACGCCCAGCGATTTTGGGGTGCGTACCCCCGAGCCGGTGCAGTTGAACCTACTCAATTGGCTGGCGGGGACCTTCATAGAGTCCGGCTGGTCGGTCAAGGGGCTTCACCGCTTGATTGTTCTTTCCAATACTTATCAGCAGAGGAGCAGGCCCAATGCCGAGGCGGCGGCGGTTGATCCCGAAAACCTGTTGTGGCATCACTTCCCAAGGACTCGTCTGGATTTTGAATCCATGCGAGACACCCTGCTGGCCATGTCGGGAAACCTCGATCGAACCATGGGGGGAGTGCAGCAGGATATATTGGATGCAACCTCCAATCGCAGGACAGTATACAGTTACTTGGACAGAACTGAGCCGCCGGGGGTATTTCGCACTTTCGATCACCCCAGTCTCAACGCAACCAGCCCGAGAAGGTTTGAAACCGTTGTGCCGCAACAGGCTTTGTTCCTGATGAATAGCCCCTTCACCATCAATCAAGCCAAATTTCTGGCCGATAGAATCGGGCAAGAAGCGGGAGACAATGCCCAATCCCGTATCCGCCAGTATTACCGAGTGGTTTTTCAGCGGGATCCCACAAGGGAAGAAATAGAAACGGCCGTAGAATTCATTACCAGTTCTGAAGCTGCCGGTGGATTGGTGGCTGCCAGGGACCCATCGAATCCGGAGGGAAAAGAGCCGCTCAGCGCCTGGGAGCTTTATGCCCAGGTCCTGCTCATGTCGAACGAACTGATGTTTCTCGAATAGCCGGAAGAATACATGAAGTACCCCATCGGGAAAGAAAAAGGGGTCAAACGCAAAATGTTAACATCTGATTGGTTCGCTTCAGCCATTCAGGTGAAACTAGAGGACGATTTTAACATTTTGCGTTTGACCCCTTTTTCTTTCTTCTTTGGGGGGAGGTACTCGCGGCGCACATTCCGGTACATCAACCAAGCCGCCAAGACGAAAACCACCGCCCAAATGTAGGCGTAAATCGCCTCTCCACTAAACCAGTCGAAGCTGAAATCTCCATCGGCCGGAGCCAGCGCTCTTTGGTAGGGAACAACGTAATAGAGGAACATGATGGCGGCCATGGCCACGCCAAAAAGGCCAACGGCAGAGGCATACCAGAGCGTTTTTCTCGCCGCCCTGGTATTCAGCTCCTCCGGGGGAGTTTTCAGCAATGACAACCGGAAATTCCGTTCAGTTGCGGTAACGGTTGTATTGCTGGTAACCGCCAAGACCACCACCAGGCTGACCACCGCCCCAACCAGAATCGGGTCCAGGTAGACCGGCAGCTCGATCAGATCCATGCTGACGAGAAGTTTTGGAACAGCATTGCCAAGAAAACCACTGGAGATTCCCCAGAACGCTGCGCTGGCCGTTATCCGATCGCTCCACACGCTCATGAAGGCAACCGGTCCCCAGGCTGAGGCGAACAAAGTGCCGGCAAAATAGGTCAACCAGAAGATATTTTGTTCGATAGACAGACAAACGATAAAAATCAGGACGCTCGCGGTTAACATCATCTTCCGGCTGAATTTCAACTTGGCCTTTTCCTCCGTTGCTTTGGCTTTCAGGATATCGTTGCTCAGGTTGAATCCAATAAGGGAAAGGAAGGTGGAGGCCGAAGACAGGGCTGCGGCTACCAATCCCGCCAAGAGCAATGCCCCCAGCAGGGGCGACAGAATGTTGAGAGCGGCCCAGACCAATACCTCGTCCCTGGGCTCGATGGCGGGATTGCTCAGGTTAACGGTGGCTGCCGCCGCATATACCATGGCTTGAATCAGCCCTATGCTGATGGCCGCCCCACAAGCCGAACGCAACACCACGTGTTCGTTTTTCGCCATCAGGTAGCGGCTCGACTGCCACGGACTGATGGCCGTCACGAAACTCCAGGCCAGCATTACAATGATCAACCAAATGAGGAAATCAGCCGGGGTCTCGAATTCTTCTCCCGGACCAACCCTCCCGTGCCAAGCCATCAGGTTCTCCTTCCCCTCCAGGTGGACCAGTCCTTCCATTGCCGCGACCCAACCGCCATGAGTGTCAAATATGGCATACATGGCCAGGAAACTGACCACGGCAAACAACAGAAACATCATGGTATCGGTTATTACAACTCCCCGCGATCCGGAATAGAGGATAAAGGATGTGTAACTCGCCCAGGCCACGATGAGGCCTTGAGTATAAGACAGGGGGGTGAGATTGGAGAGAATGAGGGCAAGGGCTTGTGTCACCGCGATGAGGTAAAACCCGATTCCCACAATAACCGTTATACCGGCCGCGATCTGCACACGCCGGCTGTCAAACCTACGGGCAAAATATTCAACAACGGTCAAACTGCGACTGCGACGAAGATAACGCCCGAAATACAGAGCCCCGTAAATATACCCAGTAAGCAAGAGGCTCGGAACCAGCAGTATAGCCGAATTGAAATCGTAGTTGAACCCGGCCTGGCCCATAAAGGTATTGGTGCTGAGAAAGCTCGCCACCAGGGTGCCCACGATGAGCAGTGCCGGCGCCTGACGGCCGACCACAAAGTAATCCTCGAGCCGTTTCACCTTGCGGCCCACGTAATTGCCCACCACCACATAAGCGATAATGCTGAGCAGAATGGTGATGGTGTAGATGTTCATGCGCGAGAGTCGGGGAAAAGTCCCACCGGAGGATCAGTTCATGGCAGCGAGTCAATCAGGCTGGAGTGAATGGAATTTTAGCCATTAAGCAGGTTAAAAACGTGAATTGCATATTTTGGCACGACACATGAATCCGGAAAATCTGCCTGCCAATTTTTTTATCATTAGCGTAATCGTGATCTTGATCGTGATGGTGATCGTATTCATGCTCACCAGATTTCCACCCATTACTCAAGGTAGATAGACCATGAATGAAATATCAATTGCTGAAGGAGGTTGCAGATGAATCGCCGGGATATGATGAAACTAACCACCCTGGGAGCGTCAACGGGATTGTTGGGCGCTATGACCAGGCAAGAGGAAGCAACGGCAGCCACCTACGCTGCGGGAACGAAGGGACTGGCTCCGCTCAAGATCACGGACGTGAAAACATTTCTGACCATTCCTCAGGATCAGAATCTCGTGGTTGTCAAGGTGATGACCTCGGAACCCGGATTATACGGTTTGGGATGTGCCTCCTACCGGCGGCGGCCTCATCTGGTGGCAGAGGCGGTGAATCGGTACATCAAACCGTTTGTCGTGGGCAAGGATGTCGATCGAATAGAGGATCTCTGGCAGACGACCTACAACATGTCCTATTGGCGCAACGGTTCCATTTTCAATAATGCCTTGAGCGGATTGGACCAGGCTCTTTGGGATATCAAGGGTAAACGGGCCAACATGCCGGTCTACCAGTTACTGGGCGGAAAATGCCGCTTTGCGGTCGATTGCTATTCCCACGCCAGAGGTGATGAATTTGCCGTGGTAGAGGAACAGGTAAAAAAGCTTATGGAGGAGGGATTCCGCCATATTCGAATACAGTTGGGCGGATATGGCAGCACCAATCTCTCAGAAGAACCCGACTTCAGGAAACACGGTTTTGGAGCGCCAGGTGACGCCCATCAATACACGCGCGCGTATTTGCAACAAATGCCGAAACTCTTTGAGCATATTCGAAATACGTGCGGTGAGGAGGTTGAATTGCTCCACGATATTCATGAACGGGTCCCTCCTAATGATGCCATTAACCTGATAAAGGAACTCGAAGAGTATCATCCGTTTTTTATCGAGGATCCCTTTCCTCCCGAAACTCCCCAGCACTATTTCACCATGCTTCGCCAGCAGACCAGTACGCCGGTGGCCATGGGAGAACTCTTCAATAATCCCACCGAATGGATAGGGTTGATGTCCGATATGCTGATTGATTTTATCCGCGTCCACGTCTCTCATGTAGGAGGTCTGAGTGTTGCGCGGAAAATCTCCGTTCTGGGTGAAATGTTTAATGTTCGAACCGCCTGGCACGGACACGGCGTCTCCCCGGTGGGACATGCCTCCAACGCGCACCTCAATCTGGTAATACCAAATTTCGGTATTCAGGAAATCGTTCCGTTTAATCAGGCAAGCCAGGATGTTTTTCCCGGGTGTCCCTTCATCGAGAACGGCTATTTGTTTGTCAATGAAGCGCCGGGATACGGAGTGGATTTCGATGAAAAGCTGGCGGCAAAATTCCCCGTGGCGGAAGATCCCTTGAATTGGCCGCCGATTCGAAAAGGAGACGGCACCGTTATCAGGCCCTGAAAAAATAGCATCAGGAACAAGCAAGTTACGGCATCGCGGGGACGCGATAGCCCTACCATTTCGAAACGTGAACGGTAGGGCGGCGGCATCCTTGCCGCGCCGGGTGTGGTCGGTAGGGCGGCGGCATCCTTGCCGCGCCGGGTGTGGTCGGTAGGGCGGCGGCATCCTTGCCGCGCCGAAGTTACGGCATCGCGGGAACGGGCCAGCACTCGATCTTCGTTCGCTCGCGACGAATTTGGGGGATGTCGCATTCGCTCGGTAAGTGAGACATGCGGGTCAATAGCCCAGCAATCGCGGAACCCACAGAACGATGTCCGGAATGTAGGTCATGAGGAGCAATGCGCCGATCAAGGGTATCAGGAAAGGCGCTACCGCGATGAAAACCTGGCCCAGGGAAAGCCGAGCTACATCGCGCATGACGAATAGGGAAAGGCCCATGGGCGGGGTGTACTGGCCGATCATGATGGCAAAGACCATGACCACGCCGAGGTGAACGGGATCCATTCCGTAGGCTCCTTGTGCGATGGGAAGCAGCATGGGGGCCAGAATCAGGAGCAGGATGGCATTTTCTATGATGGCCCCAAGTATGAGGAGCACCCCGATTACCGCTAGGAGGAAACTCCATTTCTCCTGGAAGGTGGAGACCAGGAAATGGGAAAGGGCCTGGGGAAGTTCGCCTATCGTCAATGCCCAGCCGAAAAGTATTGCGGATGCGATTATGAACATGAGCTTGGCCGTTGAAAGCGCCGTGTCCTTCAAGATCTTCGAGAATTGCTTCCAGGTAAGATCGCGATAAACGATAGCCGCGAGGAACAAGGCATAGACCGCGGCAACCGTGGCCGCCTCGGTGGGACTGAAAATACCCAAGGCCATACCGCCCACGATAATGATCGGTGTGAGTAGAGCAGGTATTGCAACGAGAGCCGCTACCCCGACGGCCTTCCAACCCACCCAATGCGTGGAATAGTAATTCCGGCGAAGAGCAACCAAGAAAATATAGACCATCAGGCACAATGCGATCAATAGGCCGGGAAGGACTCCGCCCAGAAAGAGGCCTGTAATGGATACATCGGCGATGACCCCGAAGAGCACCATCGGTATGCTTGGAGGAAGGATCGGTCCTATGGCGGAAGAGGCCAGGGTTATGCCTACGGCAAAGTTGGTATCGTATCCTTTTTGCCGCATGGCTTTAACTTCCATGGATCCAAGACCGGCCACATCGGCCAGGACAGATCCTGACATGCCGGCAAAAATGAGGCTGGCAAATACATTCACATGCCCCAGACCGCCCGGTATCCGCCCGACCAATACGTTGGCAAAGTCGAAAATCTTATCGGTAATTTTTCCAACGTTCATGGTCATGCCGGCCGCCATGAATAACGGGATGGCGAGGAAGGTAAAGTTCTCTAAAGAGAATCCCAGTTCCTGTGCCCCAACGCTCAATGGAAATCCGTTCAACCAAAGGTAAGCAAAGGCGCATACGGCCAGGGAAAAGGCCACCGGCAAACCGAGAAAGATGAGGATGAGGCTGGCCAATATCAGCCAGAGCAGGCCGGCATCGAAAGCCACTTCAGCGCCCTCCGGACAGGTTGAAGATGGTCCGATAAATGCGAACGACGATGGTGATCAGCATCAAAATTGCGGCAATGGGGATGATACAAAGAATGACCGCATACGATACCCGGAGGGCTGGAGTCTTATCGTAAACAACAAAATACATGAGCCTGATACCGGCATAGGCCAGAACCACCAGGAAAACCCCAATGACGAAATCCCAGAACGTATGCAGCCACCGGGCAGTACGTTTCCCAAAAAATTCATCGATGATTTCCACCCGTGCGTGGGTATCGCGAATGAGCAAAGAGTAGGCTCCGACGAAAGTCATCCAAATCAAGAACCAGGTGGAGACTTCCTCAGTCCAGGACAATGGAGCATTCAGTAGATAACGGGTAAATACCTGTAAGACAGAAAGAACAATCAGGGCTACGATTGAAAATTGAAGGAACCGGATGTCTATTTTTAAATTTTTGAGTCGCTGGAAGATTTTCATGGCCTAATTTTCCTTCGAGTTGAACCATGTATTAAAATATCCATGCCGCTTTTCCAGCAAATTTCCGCTAGCTGTCTCAGGATGAATCAATTCTTCAACAGAAACCAAAGACGATTCCTGGCGGTATGGCTTGCTCTAATGGCGCACCTGGCAGTTTCCGGCGCTCAGCCAAAGATCATGAGGCTGGCCCACGTCCTTCAGCCCGATTCTCCCAGCGGTATCGGACTCCAGGCTTTCGCGGAAAAAGTGGCCCAGTACAGCCAGGGCCGTATTGAAATAAAGGTCTTTCCGGCCGGTCAGCTCGGCTCTTCCCGCAATATTTACATTAGCTCAAAAACCGGGGCGATTGATTTCTGTTTGCCAACTTTCCCCTTCCTGGCCGACACGGTTCCGGAAATGACCATCATGACCTCCGGTTATCTATTCGAAGATTTTGGAGATATCAAACGCTTGCTGGATGATCCTCGATTAGGACAAAAATGGAACGAAGAGATCGTTGCGAAATGTCATTTGCGCATCCTCGGCGCCTATTACTATGGGAAACGGGTTGTCACAACCGGGAACAGGCCCTTCAAAAGCCCTGCGGAAGCCAAAGGCCTGAAGATTCGCGCTGTTCCCAACCCCATGTCATTGGCTGTGATCAAGGGGCTGGGAGGGAATCCAACCCCCATGGCCCTAAAGGAAATTTTCATCGGCCTGAGCCAGGGGGTGATCGATGGACAAGAAAATCCATACCCCACCATCTGGGCCAACAAATGGTACGAAGTACAGAAATTTGCCATTGAAACCAATCACCAGTTCAACGCCCTCCCCTTTGCCATTTCAGAAAAATCCTGGGATAAACTGAGCGGGGAAGATCAAAGGATCGTGCAAAGGGCAACCGATGAAGCCATGGAACTAATAACTACTCTCACGCAGGAGTTTGAAGCAGAAATCGCAGAGCGACTCCAAGCAAAGGGAATGACCATTGTGCCGCATCACGAGTTGGCCATCGAAGAGTTTCAAAAAGCGGTTCGCGATTCAGTGAAATACAGGTTCGATGGAAAGGTCTGGCCGGCCGGCCTCATGGACGAAGTACTGGCGGTGGGGAGAAATTGAGGGTATTATATTTTCAAAGGTTTCAATGAGAATGCCCGACTCGTTCATTATTGACTGCAAGTGTAAATCGCCATGAGCGCTCGATCCAATCAACCGTTCAACATCTTCCTTGATCCCGCGGAAATACAATCGTTGGACAGTATGGAAGGTGTCCCGGTTTACGACCCCTCCGCCGTTGAACCCCTGCCGGGAGAACAATTTCTTTCCACCTCCTGGCAGAAACGGTTGCACCGCGGATTTAACTGGGTCGGCACAATGGCCCCGGGTGTAGTATTGGCCATGTCGATGGCCGTCATCGGCGGAATATTGGCCGATTGGATTGGTAAAGCGCTACTCGGATTTGAGCGCAGTCCGCTAAGTCCGGTTTTATTGGCGGTAGTCCTGGGTCTGCTGGTTCGAAACCTTGCCGGCCTCCCCCGGGCCTACGAACGGGGACTGCGTTTATGCCTGCGGCTGGTGCTTCGCATCGGTGTGGCGCTACTTGGCCTCAAATTGAGTATCACTACGGTCGGGATGATAGGCCTCAACGCCCTGCCGATTGTCATCGGCTGTATCGTGGCGGCCGTCACCGTCGTCTCCTGGCTGAGCCGCATGGTTAAACTTCCCTCCCGGCTTGGCAGTTTGATCACGGTGGGGACGAGCATCTGCGGAGTTTCCGCCGTCATTGCCACCGGAACGGCCACGCGCGCCGATGAAGATGAGATCAGTTACTCGGTAGCCGTGATCACCCTGTTCGGCATGATTGCCCTTTTCACTTATCCCTTTCTGGCGCACTGGCTTTTCCATGGTAACGCCGAGCAGGTCGGGTTGTTCCTGGGAACCGCCATTCACGATACTTCCCAGGTGGCGGCTGCGGGATTGATGTATCAATTGTACTACGATTCACCGCTGACCCTGGAAGTCGCGGCTACGACTAAACTGGTGCGCAATATTTTCATGGGTCTGGTCATTCCCATTATTGCCGTGACCTATCAGCGCCGCCATGCCGTGGTGGCATCAGCCAAAGTGCCAATCTACTGGTTGAAGTGGAGCCAGTGGATTCCCCCCTTCCTGATTGGTTTTTTAGCATTGGCCTTGCTCCGCTCCATCGGAGATATCGGTGACAAGCCTTTTGGAATTCTCCCTCCGGAATCCTGGAATTCGATCATCAGCTATAGTGGCACCGTTTCCATTTTCTTCCTTTCCACCGCTATCGCCGCGGTCGGACTTGGAACCAACTTATCCAAATTAAAGGCGCTGGGATGGAAGGCCCTTTGCATCGGATTCTGCGCCGCTTTTATCGTGGGAGGAGCCAGTTATGCCTTGGTAACTCTACTTTATTGAATGGTTCAGGATTCAGGCGTCTGATCCCAGGCATTTTGGAATACCCCTTCGCCGAAAGTCGTGTATGGATTTTGAAAACTGTCTTTGTAGACAGCAGCTCCAGCAGTTATGCAATGGGCTCCAGCGACCGCCACATCTCCAATCTGCCTCGCATTACGGACTGCGGCAGCGATGATTTCCGATGGATATCCGAAGTTGTCCAGCATGGTCCGAACCTCACGAATCAAGGTATCAGGGGAATCACCGAACTGGTCTTTCCATCCAAGAAAGGGACTTATGAATGCAGCGCCGGCCCGTGCCGCATGCCAGGCCTGTGCCACTGTCATGATCAGGGTGGCATTGGTTCGAATTCCATCTCTGGAAAGTTCTCTCATGGCTGAAAAACCTCCTTCGCAGGCGCCTACTTTGATGACGAAATTAGGAGAAATCGCGGCGAGTTCACGACCTTGTTCGACAATTTCCTTACAATCGGTGAAGTGAGGATTGACCTCTACGCTTACCGGTTTGTCGGTACCATGCACCAACTCGGCGACCTCGGCAATGACGGTGCGAAATGGTTTTCCCGAATCCATGACATGTCTGGGATTGGTCGTCAGCCCATCCATATCCCATGTTTCGAGAGCATGGACAATTTCATCTGTCATGGCGCTGTCTAGAAATAGTTTCATAGTATTGGATTCGGGTTAAAATTTTAAGGTCTGTGACTGTATTTGAAAGTCCTGGTTTTTCCTCAAAGGGCCGAAGTTGCGGTTCGGCGCCAGGATACTCGATCCGCCTTGGAGCTTGTCGGGTATAGTTCCTGCAAACACCTTTGGGTAGCCCCCACAGCTGCCGCATGGGCACCGGCCTCGGAGGGCAGCAAGGGAACGCGGCCGGCGATACCGGGCAACAGGAATCGACCATAGGTTTGCTCTACAATATCCCAGAGCGGACCATCTCGATCCAGTAGCGCTCCAGCCAATACAATTGCTTCCGGATCCAACAGCGCGGCCAACGAGGCGGCTTGTGCTCCCACCAGTTCGCCCGCCATTTGCGCCTTCTCTCTGGAAAGGGAGAAACTCGTGGCCTCATCATCCACATTCAGGGCCTTTTCGGAAACCAATTCCTGCAATGTCTTCCATTTGGAGGCCGGCTGGCCATTTGGAACCGGGGAGTATCCGGCTTCTCCGGAAAAACCATGACTTCCATCCAACAGCCTGCCGTTTAGGATGATGGCAGATCCAACCCCGCTTCGCACAGCCAGACAAATAAAGTTGGACATGTTTCGGGCAACCCCGGTGGTCCACTCAGTCAAGGCATAACACCGAATATTGTTGTCCACCACACAGGGATAGCCGGTATGACTCTCCACCAGGTCGCGAAGGGGAATGTTTCGGGCGGCATCGATTAAATCGTAGTGAACGAGCATCCCCATCCATCGGCTTATGATTCCAGGAGCCGCCACACCAATGCCCAGAATTTTGGCATTTAAACCGCGTATGACCCCCAGTCCCTCATCAATGAAATCCAAGAGCCTGACTACCAACGTATTCCTCTTCTTCATCGGTCTCAGGTGTCGTTGCCGATGATAGAGTACCTTTCCGGAAAAATCTACCACCACTAATCTCATTCGTTTAGCCTCGAAATCAAGCCCCACGAAACAACCATAATCGGGGTTGGTTATCAGGGGTACTGGATTGCGGCCCCTTCGCTCGGTCCCTACCAGACGCTCAATGATCAGCCCTCCATCAATCATTTCCTGAACGACTTCACACAATCGCGACTTGCTCATCCGGAGATTCCTGCCCAATTGCAGCCGGCCAATCGGACCATTGCGATAGATATATTGAAGGAGCAGATTCCTCCTCATCTCCATTTTCTTGGTGACAGTGTCCGCCTGTAAATCCATGATGCTATCCTTCACAATGTGAGAAAGTTAACCAGAGCATAGGTTATCAGGTCAATTTAAAATATCCGAAAATGGATATATCTTCCTTGACTCCTTTTTTCCAATTCCCAACATGCTCCATCTTTCGCGATCAAAGGCCTTTCCTTCTGGTAACCCTCCATACAATCCCGGTTCAAAGGCCTGAAACGACTTTGCCTGATGAGTTCGAAAGATTCAGATAAGCCCGCCAAGGTAGGCCTCCTGTTCCTGGGTCGCAAGCGTCCGGGGTTCGATATGGAATGGGGTGCAGGCATGGAAATGAGGGCGCGCCAGGCTTTGAGTCAATCCCCCTTCGCTGTTTTCGAGCCTTCGCAAAAAGCGGTGGATGAAGCCTCTCTTCGTCAGGTTGTCGCTGAGTGCAAGGCGGCAGGTGTTCAGGCGCTGTTACTTTTGCAGACGACCATGGCCGATGGTCGTCTGGCGCTCACTCTGGCCCAGGAATGGCCCTATCCTCCTCTATTTTGGGCGACGCCGGAAAAACAGGAAGGCGACATGATCAGTTCCTGCTCTCTGGTAGGAGCCCATCTTTGGGCATCGACGTTCCGGCAAATGGGCAGATCCTTTGAAATCCTGAATGGCGACCCGGAAGAGGAAGAGACCCTGGAACAGTTGGAAACTTCGGTTCGTATTGCGGCCATCATCCATAAGTTAAACCATACCCGGGTCGGAGTGATCGGCGGACAGGCGCCCGGATTCGTTGCCATGGCGGCGGATCCCTTTGTATTGCATCGGGGCTTGGGCGTGCAGTTGCAGACCTACAGTCTAATTGAATTTGAGAATGTATTGAACGACCTCAGCGAGGAAGCAGTGGTTGCCGATGTTGAAAAAGTACAAGCGCTGGGTTTGGAACATAAGGACACAGTGGAGGATGACCTGCCGATGGCCTCACGGCTTTACCTGGCGATGCGACATTTCATGGATGAGGAAAAATTGGATGCGCTGGCGGTGCGCTGTTGGCCGGAGATGCCCAATACTTTTGGCCAATGGCCCTACCTCGGAATGGCTCGCCTGGCCGATGAGGGACGCGCGATCGCTTGCGAAGGGGATGTGGACGGAGCCATCGGTGCTTTAATCGGGGAAATGTTTGGCATGGGCCGCTGCTATCTCTCGGACTGGCTCGAGCACGACGAGGAATCCATCACTCTCTGGCACGTTGGCGCGGCACCTCCATCGCTGTGTCCTCCAACTGGAGAACCGGGCGCCCCCAGGATCGCCAAACATTTCAACATTAGGAAACCGGCTGTCCTGGAAGCTGAAATTCGGCCGGGCATGCCCCTTACCATATTCCGGCTCTGGCGTTGCGATGGAGAATTCCGACTCACATCCTGCGATGCTGAGAGTGAAAAACCGCACCGCCGGCTCATGGCTACCAACGGGCGTGCCAAACTGCTTAACCGCAAACCTGATGAATGGTTTGAGGCCATGTGCCGCGCCGGCATGCCCCATCATTTGAATGTATTCCCAGGCAACTACACGGCAACACTGGAGCGGTTCGCGGCGGTAGCCGGGATAAAGTGGTTTTCCTAAGCGGTATAGACAAGACAACCGAAGGCGCTGCAATGAATTCAAACCTTAACCTGACCAGCGAACGACCTACTTTTGTCACCCACCTGGAGTGCGGAATGGAGGGCGACTATTACGAAGCCGATAGGCTGCATGGCTTGTCCAAGGCTGGTAAACCGCTCCTGGTCCGCTATGACCTGGACGGTATCCAAAGGGCGATTTCCAAAGAAGACATGGCTGACAGACCGGCCGACCTATGGCGTTACCGGGAGTTTCTTCCAGTGCGCAAGAAGGAAAACATCGTCAGCCTGGGAGAAATTCACACGCCTATTGTTCCCCTTCCCAAACTCGCCCCCGGCACTGGAAAACTGCTGGTTAAGGACGAGGGACGACTGCCCACCGGATCTTTCAAAGCGCGCGGTCTCAGCGTAGCGATTTCCAAGGCCAAGGAACTTGGCATCAAGAAAGTGGCCATTCCGACCAATGGCAATGCGGGCGCCGCTCTGGCCGCTTATGGAAGCCGCGCCGGCATGGAATCATACGTCTTTTGTTCCGACGACACGCCTACCATCAACGTTCGTGAGATAGCTGCCCAAGGCGCCAAAGTTTGGACCGTCAACGGCCAGATCAACGACTGTGGCCGCATTGTGGGGGAAGGAAAAGATGCCATGGGTTGGTTCGATTTTTCTACGTTGAAGGAACCCTACCGTATTGAGGGGAAAAAGACCATGGGTCTGGAACTGGCTGACCAACTCGGATGGCAGGTTCCCGATGTGATTTTATACCCAACCGGCGGTGGCACCGGCCTTATCGGTATGTGGAAAGCCTTTAATGAATTGAAGACGATGGGTTGGCTTACAGGGAAGCTCCCCAGGATGGTTGCCGTTCAGGCCACCGGTTGCGCGCCCATTGTCAAGGCATGGGAAGAAGGGACTGAACATGCCCAACTCTGGCGGGATGCGCATACCGTAGCCGCCGGCATTCGAGTGCCGGTGGCCGTAGGTGATTTTCTCATACTGCGCGCTGTCCGGGAAAGCGGCGGTTTTGCCATCGCGGTGGATGATGGGTCTATCTCGGCCGGACTCGACGAAATATCCAAGCAGGAAGGATTGCTGTTGTGCCCGGAGGGCGCAGCCACCTACGCCGCCTACAAGAAGTCCATCGCAACAGGACTCATTTCTCCCAAGGACACCGCCGTTCTCTTCAATTGTGCAACCGGTCTCAAGTACGAGATGCCTCCAGCTGAGGACATCCTGGATTGCACGCAGCCGATCGACTATCGGACCTTGTAATAAGACCTTCCTGGCTCAACCTCGGAGGCCGGTTTCAGAGCAATTGAACCCGGTCAAAAATCCAAAATTTCTGTTTGTTTGACGGGGCGCTGGAAAACTGAAAAACTTCCGCACCGTGAAAGTGTTTTTTCAGGTTCTTTCGGCTCTTATGGCCATCATCTTCAGCGGTTGTGTTTCGCAGCAATTGAGTGTGGAAAAACACAGGCAAAAATTGGCTTCCCGTTTGGGGATAAATGAACCTGAAATTCAATTTCTGAGCTACGCAAACTTTATTGTACAAATCGAAAATAAAAACCGAAAGTATGGAGTTAAAAAAGGAATCATTGCTCTGACCGAATCTGATTTACGTTTGGAATCCCGGCATATCAGGTACCTTTTCTCTAAAGAAATAACCGTAATTCCATTACATGAATTGGTGGGAATTTCGAAAATCGCATCCCAAATTCACCTCAAGCACGGGGAGGAAGAAATCATTCTCGAGTTCAATCCCCCATCCTCCGCCTACGCCAATGCAAAGGAATCTGAAACCGTATTTCAATTATTGACCAGCCGCGGAATGCCCGTATTTGAGGTAGCCGAGTTAACGAGATTTCCGCCATATACAATGCCTCTTGATCGCATGAGACGAAGGTCGGATAAACCTCCTGATCCCTTATATTTGCAAAATTATTACAATCCTTATCTGGATGACTACGATCCCGGTTACTACGGTTCGCCCATACGGGTATCCCCCAATGATCCGGATTGTTGAGCCACTGGGGGACAAGGGATTGGACCAAAAATGGTTTTAAGATTTAGGAGCGACGGTCCCCGCTTCCATTAAGCTCGAAACTCGATCTCATGTCTCCCATCCGTTACCCCGCGCCACCCCTCCAATTGACGGATAGGCACTGGTGGAAATCGATTGGATTCCTGGGACCGGGAATCATCATCGCCTCCGTTTCCATTGGCACGGGAGAAACGATTTTCGCTTCGAGGGGCGGAGCCATTTTCGGATACTCCATACTGTGGTGCTTCACCGTTGGCTTGCTGTTTAAAGCTGTCCAGATCTATGCCTCCTCCCGTTACATGATGGTTTCGGGAGAACATCCCATGCAGAGCTGGATGCTGCTGCCCGGCCCGCCCGGCTGGTTGCCCATCACTTTGCTGATAATTACGGCTGTGTGTCTGCCTTTTTTGCTGGCAGCTTTGTCCATTTCGGTGGGATCGATTATCTCCTGGATGCTCGGATCGGGGATAGCTTCAGAAATCTCTTCAAGGGCCTGGGCCACCACCCTGATCGTCGTGGCAGCTCTCTTTAGCTGGAGACAAACCTACCGGCGTCTGGAAACCACCCAGATCATTGTCGTGGCTCTGTTGTTGGTTAGCGTTCTAATCGCCGCCGTCGCCTGCCAACCCGATCTGACAGCGTTGATCCGGGGAATGTTCGTGCCGACCGTGCCCAACTATGCCGATTGGATAGGGATTTCCTATCCCAACATTGCCCAACATGCTCCCTGGATCGAACTGGTGACCTACACCGGAATCATTGGGGGCGGCCTCCCTGCTTACATCGGATATTTTGGCTTCCTCCGCGACAAGAAGTGGGGGTTGTTCCAGGAGCGAGAGATTTACAACCATTCCACAAAAGCAGGATTTCCGACAATCGATCCCAGCGAGGCGAACCGGACAAATAAGCGGAATTGGTTGCGAGCGATAAAAATAGATGTGGGCGGTTCGTTCCTGGCCGTATTCATTTTCTCCTCCGCCTTCATGGTGTTGGGCGCAGTCATACTGCATGAAAGCCATCTGGTTCCGGACAAGTTCGATCTTCTTACCCACCAGGAAAAATTTCTGACTGCCCTCAGCCCTTATCTTCTGATCCTCTACCGGGTCGGAATCATCGCCGCTATTGGAGGTACCCTGTTCGCAACTTTTGACGTCTGGACCAAAAGTGTTCACGAAGGACTATTGCCCTGGCAAAGAACCGGAAACACCATCTCGATAGCGAAGCTGAAAAAATGGATCATTCTGAACACATCGGTCATTGGAATTGGCGTTATTTGGTTCGGATTGATCTGGGAACCCATCTCCAATCCCATTACGGTGGTCAGCATCCCTGCCCTTCTGGGTGGCACCACCGGTTGCGGGGCCTGGTGTCTGGGAGTGGCCTGGGCGGACCGACGAAACCTGCCCCAAGGTTTCCGCATGAAGGGCGTCCTGTTTATTGCCCTGGTCGTCTCGGGTGTATCCATGCTCGCTGCAGGAATCCTGGGATTTTATTTCAAGTTTATTGGTTAGAACATTTATCCTTCTATTACAATTATGCCCATTACTATAAGAAAAGTGAAAGCCATCCCGACTGCTCCGGGGCGCGCCAATCTCATCGTCGTTAAGGTAGAAACGTCCGAACCCGGTCTCTACGGCTTGGGCTGCGCCACTTTTGCCTATCAGGTAAAAGCGGTCTGCACGGTCGTGGAGGATTACCTGGACCCCCTTTTGCAGGGCCGGGACGTCGATGACATCGAAGAACTTTGGCAACTCATGTACCAGGGGGCGTATTGGCGCAACGGCCCGATCGCCAACAATGCCATTTCCGGGGTGGACATGGCATTGTGGGATATCAAGGGGAAGATCGCCAATCTGCCGCTCTACAGCCTGCTGGGCGGACGCTATCGGAAGGCCGCGGCAGTTTACCGCCATGCCAGCGGAAGTAATATCGAGGAGATCGAAGAACGCGTATCCCATCTGGTAAATCACGGTACCCGCCATGTGCGCGTTCAATGGCAAGGCTACGGCGGGGCAAAAAATGTTTGGGGAGACTTTCCCGAAGACGTTCCCGAGGGCGCCAACAAGGGGATCTATTACGACCCGCGCACTTATGTGCGTAAAGCGGTCGAACTCATCGCCCACGTGCGCGAAAATTTCGACCCCAATCTGGAAATCCTGCACGACGTTCATGAGCGTCTGCCCCTGCCGCTGGCGGTGGAGTTCGCCAAGGAATTGGAGCAATACCGAATGTTCTTCCTGGAGGATCTCATAGCGCCGGAAGAACCGGAGGCGCTGGACCAGGTTAGACAAAATTGCACAACACCCATGGCCCTGGGCGAACTCTACGTTCATCCCATGGAATACACAGAGGCCATCACCAAGCGACGCATCGATTTCATGCGCATGCACATGAGTTGCATCGGAGGCCTCACCCCGGCCCGAAAAGCCGCCGTCTTGGGAAACTTTTTTGGGGTGCGCACGGCTTGGCATGGTCCTCCCGACCTTTCTCCCGTCGGGCACATGGTCAACCTGCACCTCGACCTCTCCCAACCGAATTTCGGCATCCAGGAATTTAGTAACGTGGATGCGAGAATCTTTGAAGTTTTCGACGGCTATCCGGATTTGAGAAACGGATTCATTTATCCAAATAACCGGCCGGGTATCGGGGTGGAGATCGACGAAGAAGCGGCCAAAAGGTTTCCGCCCAAAGAGGGCGTAACCACATGGACCCATACTCGCTTGCCGGATGGCGGACTTCACCTTCCTTAGCCCGGATATCTCTGAAAGGAGTCAATCCACCCTCCGGCATGGAAGCATGGCCGCGTCGCGCATGCCGTGGATAATCTTTTTATCGGCCGGACAAAACGTAGCCAGAACACCGGATAGTTCAGCTCGACCGCCTCTTACAAAAAAGTAAGGACACAAGCGTAACCGGCCCTGCATGTCGAAGGACTCCCGAGGATTGGCGTAAACCCGGTGGGGAAGGCGCTTCGGTTTGCGGTATTCCTGCAGAATATGCAAATGCGACCTGCTCATGGAAACGGCTCGTTCAATCCCCCGCCTCCAAACCTTTCCGGAGGAATCGCTTCCCAGAACAACGCTGCGAGCTCCCCAGGCAGTTTCGTGAAAACCGCTTATCTTAATGATCAGCTTGCGTTCGCGCTGGGATGCATTGGCCAAATCGGCCCACTCCTGGATGGGGTTTCCTCCCACCAGCGGCGCATCGAGAACGGCCGTGGGGGGCAATGGGGCGGGATCCATAATCCAGCTTCCGGGCAGGGCACGGGCCAGGACCCTGACGGATGTCCTAGGCATGTTTTCACGCCAGAATTGGCCCAATTTTCTGTGGTGAAACAAGGCCAGGCTCAATTTCTCTTCCTGGAAGGCCCTCATAGGCGGTGACAATTTAACTTCCTCCTGGTCGAGCGCTTCAAAAAAATAGGGAACCGTTTTCAGCCCGGGCAAATCGAACAACTCGAAAAACCGGTAGATCACGTCTATCCTCTCAGGGTTGCCATCGAGAGAAGCGTGCAGAACTCCCCCCAAAGGATAGATTTCGTCCGGGTGAAAGCAGAAGATCCGTCGGCCCTGCTTTTGCAGTTCTTGACAAATCCATTGCATTTCGGGCCGATAGGTGGATGCCTCATCGCTGACCACGATGGCGATAAAAGGGGCGTGGCGGTGGGGAGCCAAAGATGCCAAAGCTTCGTAGAAACGGTGCAGCATCAGGTCGCCCTCTCCCACAATGCCCTCCTCCACTTGCCCATACAACCGGTTGAGAAATGCGGTTAATCCTATTCCACCGGGCACGGAATCGATTTCAGTCAAGGCCAATCCATTATCTGTCAACAAAAGGTCCGGACGTAGGACCAGGGGAAGCTGGCCTCGGATGTTCCTGTGGCGGCCGTGTTCGACCAGGTAGCGGGGCTTGCCGCGATCCAGATAATCCGCCACCCACGGAGCCAACAGGAATTCATTGCGGAGCAGCTTTTTGTTTTCTACCGAACGGAGGTAGAGGAATTCCAGGGCCTTGAGAAAATCGAGGCAAGCCTGTCCCAGGGCCTTGATCTCTTCGAGCAGACCACTGGACAAAGCCCAGGAGTGGGGCGCAAGCCTCCAGGTCTTGCCTTCGAATAACGGGGTGGCCTCAAACTGTTCCTTGAGGTGGTTGTAGGACAATCCCGATCGCTTGAGTGAACCGGTCATGGCTAATCTTTCATTTTGATCGCCTTATTGCGCGAAGTGGGGCATCCGGCCCGCAACCAATTATAGACGAATCGATTGATGTCCCCATCCATCACCCCTTGGAGGTCCGAGGTTTCCACACCGGTTCTCAGGTCCTTAACCATCTGGTAAGGCTGGAACACGTAGCTGCGGATCTGGTTGCCCCAACCTATTTCACCCTTTTCCCCGTAAAACTTGTCCATTTCGGCCCGCTTTTCGTCCTCCCATTTTTCGTAAAGGCGGGACTTCAGTCTTCGCATGGCCGTGGCCCGGTTCTTGTGCTGGGAGCGTTCCTTCTGGCAAGCGACTACGATGCCGGAAGGCAGGTGGGTTATGCGGATGGCCGATTCGGTTTTATTTACGTGTTGCCCGCCGGCCCCGCTGGACCGGTAGGTGTCGATGCGGAGGTCCTCATCCCGGATTTCGATGCTCACATCATCCGTAATCTCGGCAATGACATCAACCGAACAAAAGGAAGTGTGGCGCCGTTTATTGGAATCGAATGGGGAAATGCGCACCAGCCGGTGCACCCCTCGTTCAGCCTTGGCATAGCCGTAAGCTCCCATGCCGCCGATCTGCATGGTCGCGCGGCTTAAACCCGCCTCCTCCCCCGCCTGCAGGTCCTCCACGCTCACGGTGAATCCATTGCGCTCGGCCCAGCGGGTGTACATGCGATAGAGCATTTCGGCCCAATCACAGGATTCGGTGCCCCCTGCCCCGGAATGGATGGTCAGGTAGGCGTTGGCCAAATCGTGCGGACCGCTGAGCAACATGGCAATTTCCAACTCTTCGATGGATCCGGTCAACTTTTCCGTCGATTGGCGAACCTCCTCGGAAAATTTTCCATCCTCATCCCCTCCGACTTCGTCAACCAGTTCGACAAGGGTATTGAGATCGTCTACTTCGCCTTGAAAGTCCGTCAGGCGGTTCACCATGCGTTTCAGTTCCTTGATCTCCGCCAAGGTTTCCCGGGCAACGGTCTGGTTTCCCCAAAAACCGGGTTGCACCGTGCGGGACTCCAATTCCGCAATTTGCGCCTGCTTGCTTTCGACGTCAAAGATACCTCCAAAGGTAACCGGCACGCTTATTGATCTCTTCAATTTTTGAGCGGGTATCGGGCGTAATCATAGGACAAACAGAGAAAAAATGACGCCTGTTTTGCAAGCTTGAAGCGCTGGGGAGATTTTCTTGAAGAGGGAAAGGTTAACTTCAAAGTGTAGGTCATGGAAGTCATTGGCATCGTGGCGATTTCGCTGGATGGGTTTATCACCCAAGGAGACAAACCCGGCTCCGCTTTCACTTCGGTAGCCGATAAGGTGTGGTTTTCCCGAATCCTGGAGACATTTTCCGTCCAGGTCATGGGATCGGTTACCTTCGAAGCGGAAAGGAAATCGATTGCCCAGGCAGTTCGCAATTCCTCTTCCAAACTCCGCTTGGTTTTTACACGATCACCCCAAAAGTACCGTTCCCTGGCCAGGCCAGGCCGCCTGGAATTTACCGACCGCCATCCCGCCGATGTCCTCCGCCGTATCCGGGCCGAGGGCCATGAACGGGTCGCCGTATTGGGGGGTGGCCAAATCTACAGCCTGTTTCTGAGGGAAAACCTCCTGGACGAACTCTGGGTTACCCTGGAAGCGAAAGTTTTCGGGTCCGGGACGCCCGTTTTCGCCGAGGAACACCGAAAAAAACTTAACCTGATCGAAGTGGCGAACCTCGACCCCGATACGCTGCTTCTCAAGTACAAGCCGTAATTACACCCAGGTCAGGTAGGTGGTTTAACCCGTATGTCTCACCTACCGAGCGAATGCGACATCTCCCAATTTTTTGCGGCGCGCCCGAATACCGGCGCTGGAACGGGAATCGCTGGATTCGCCTGCCCGTGCTCCGCACAGATACAGGCAACTTTGCAGGGAGTCGACCCGGCTTCGCCCGCGAATCGGCACGAAACCCGCACCAGCACTCGATCTTCAATCACATGTCACGAACTTTGTGATACATTTGGGTTAATCAGCAGATCAGATCTGGAAATCGTTTTGCCCTGACAACTCGTGCAAACCGCATTCGCGGCGTATGCCCCCAAATCGAGTATCCTCGGCCGACATGTTCCGCATCAACCGGCTGGTGCTATGGGTATCCCCAATCGATACGTAGCCTTCGTCCCATAATGGATGGTAGGGCAGGTTGTTGTTGGTCAGGTAAAGGTATATGTCGTAATCCGACCAGTCGATGATGGGGTGAACCTTGGTGATCTTGCCTGCTTCATAACCACGTCGAGGTGTTTGCGGCTGGAACTCTGCTTTCTGCGCAATCCGGCCAACCAGCCCTTGGCCTGGAAATCCACCAGGGCCCGGTTCATGGGCTCGACCTTGTTCATCAGGTTATACTTGGAGATACCCTCTTCCCCCCTCTCCCACAATTTGCCGAAGAGCGCTTCCTGCCTGGCTGGGGTCATCCTGGGCCTGTAAACTTGGAGATTCAAATGGAGGCGTCCTTTCAAAGCTTCGATAAACCGATAGGTCTCGGGAAAGAGGTAACCGGTATCGACCAGAATGATGGGCACATGGGGAGCCATGGAAGAAACCATATGCAGCATGACGGCCGATTGAGCGCCGAAACTACTGCTCATAACCAACTGATCGCCAAATGTTTCCACGGCCCAGCGAACCCGCTTCTGGGCGCTGGCGTCTTGCAGCCGGGCGCTGGCAGGATCCACTTCCGTTACCCGTCTATCGGATTGTACCGCCATGGTCGTTTCTCCGTTCTGGTTTCTGAGGTTTTTGGGGTAAATTACTCATGAAAAGAAATGGCGGGACTTTGACAATACCAATTTTGTGGCAGGCAAGAAAAAGGGCTGACCCCTTTCAACTCCTACTTGGCCAGAAAGAGCCGAAAGCTGTTCAGGCAAACAACCACCGTGCTACCCTCATGGGCGAATACACCCAGGGTCAGGGGGATGATGCCCAACAAAGCAGCGCTTGCCATAACCGCCACCGTTGCAAGGGAAATGACCAGGTTTTGCCGAATGACCGACCGGGCTTTGCGGCTCAACTGGTAGGCGGTGAGGAATTTTTCGATTTTGTCGTTCATCAGAATGACCTCGCTTTGTTCCAGCGCGGCATCGCTCCCCCTCGCCCCCATGGCAACGGCCACGAATGCTGCGGCCAAACTGGGGGCGTCGTTCACCCCGTCCCCCACCATGGCCACTTTGTCGCCCCGGTCCGTCATTTCCTTGATGAACCGTACTTTGTCTCTGGGCATGAGCCCGCTACGGATTTCCTGAATACCGATGGCCTCTCCTACCGACTCGGCTGCGCTTCGCCGGTCTCCGGTGAGCATGAGCGTTCTGATCCCGAGGTCATTCAAACGTTCCAAAGTATCCTTGGACTTTTCCCGGATTTTGTCCTCCAACAAGACGCGGCCCAGAAGGGCACCATGAAATAGCCAAACCTCCGTTATGGAAGGCGGAGGCTCATCGACCCGGGCAATCCATTCGGCCAATGGACTCTCATTCATGAGTTCCCTCCTGCCCAGAAAAATGGACTTTTCCTCCACTTGACCTCGAAGGCCCTTGCCGCTGAAAGATTGGAATTCTCCCACCGTTTGGGGCGCCAGCCCTTGTTTTTTTCCATGATTGACAATGGCTCGGGCAATGGGGTGATTGGACTGGGATTCCAAGCTGAAGGCCAATTGCAATACTTCTGCTTCCCGATCCGGTGGATAACTTTCCACCTTCATCACGGTCAAATCCCCTTGGGTCAGAGTGCCGGTCTTATCCAGGGCGACAGCATTCACCTGGGAGAGTTTTTCGATAGCCGCGCCTCCGCGAAACAGGATGCCCTTGCGAGCGCCCCAGGCTATGGCGGCCAGAATGGCGGATGGTATGGATAGCACCAGGGCACAGGGACTGGCCACCACCAGAAAGGTCATGGCACGGTAAAAGGCGGAGTAGCCCGATTCGGTTCGTTCGAAGGCCGGAATGCCCAGAACCATCCAGGTGAACAGGAAATAAAGGAGGGTGAGCCCTATGATCAGGTAGGTGTAACCGGTTCCGAACCGATCGGTAAACCTTTGGCTGGGGGCCCGAAGATGCCGGGCCTCCTGAATGAGACGAATGATCTTTTGCAGTGAACTCTCCGATGCCAGGCGCAACACGGTGACCGTTACCACTCCCCATAGATTCAAGGTGCCGCTGTAAACCGTATCTCCTCTGCCCTTCTCCACCGGAGTGGCCTCCCCGGTGAGGTTCGAATCGTCGGAGGCGGTCATCCCCGAGGTTACCTCCCCATCCACCGGAAACAGCTCGTCGGGTTTCACCTGAATGACATCCCCGGGGGCAATGTCCTCCACCGCCACGGCTTCAATAGATCCGTCCTGTTTCACCCGATTGGCCGTTTTCGGAGCCGACTGGATCAGGGAATCTATTTCACGATGGGTCCGGTGTTCCGCATATTCCTCCAACGCCCCCGAAAGTGTAAAAAGGAACAAGAGCAAAGCTCCTTCCGCCCAGGATCCGATGGCAACCGCTCCCACGGCAACGGCAAGCATGAGAAAATGGATGTCTATGGAACCCTTCTTGATGTTTTCATAGCTGTCCTTGGCCGCATCCCATCCCCCGCTCACCAGGCTCACCGCGTACATTCCGTAAACGACCCATTCCGCCACCCCCTTAACGAAACTCAGGGCAAATGCAGCCGCTAATACAGTGCCGCAAATACCGGCGAGCCAAGCCAGGGTTTTCCACTCTTCCCCGGTTTCCTGCAAGGTTTCCTCGGGTGTGGAAAAGTTATTATCCCGCATAGAAGGTCCATGCTGAAGCCCCGCCCTCAAGCTGCAATATTTTTTGGATTCATCCCAAAAACTGATTTTGTCCCATAATTGGTTCGACAGTCTTCCACCTGAACCATTGAACACCGTAATGATCGGATTTCAGAATGCGATCGAAGCCAAACCTTCCGGAGACCCTGTTTCCGGTTTGGTCCGTAATACCTTCCGCCGGCATGGCTGGCTCCAGAAATACCTCGGAATGGAGTATCGTCCCCAGCAGGAGATCATGGCTCGGAAAGTGGCGGGAGCTTTGCAAAACAATCAACCCCTGCTGTTCGAGGCCGGAACCGGGGTGGGCAAGAGCCTGGCTTACCTCATTCCCTCCATCCTGGTGGCGGTCCATCAAAAGCGTCAGGGGATCATCGCCACCCATACCATTTCACTGCAGGAGCAAATTGAGAAAAAGGACCTGAAAATTTGCCGGGCTCTCTTTGACAAGGTAGACCGACTGGCTGCTTTCAAACCTTTCAAAGTGGCTCTTCTGGTGGGCAAGGGAAACTACCTTTGCACTACGCGCCTCAAACAGGCCATCCTCCAAAGAACGGAACTTATTCCCTCGCAGGAACAATCCGAACTGGAACGCATTGTCCGCTGGTCGGGCCGGACAAAGGTCGGAATTCGGCAGGAACTGGTTCCAGCCCCCAACTCCGGGGTCTGGGACTGGGTATCGGCGGAGTCCTCCGTCTGCCATCCAAAACGCTGCGACCTCAAGACGTGCTTCTATCAGAAAGTCCGGGTCAGAATCCGCCGTTCCCACCTGCTCATCATTAATCACAGTCTCCTTTTCTCCCTCCTCGGTTCGGGCATGCCCCTTCCTCAGAGCGGCGGGGTCTTGTATCCGGAGGATTTCGTCATTCTCGACGAGGGGCACACCGTCCCCGCTGTCGCTACCAAGCACTTCGGCATGGCCATCAGTTCCTTTGGGCTCAACCGCCTTCTCTCTTTCTTTTACAATCCCAAGAGTCAAAAAGGGCTGCTGCAACGCCAGGGAACCGCTCAGGACCGCGCCATGGTCGAGCGGTTGCGCGAAGAAGCGAAAGACTTTTTCGGTTACGTTCGGAAGACCTTTTTGGAACAAAAGGACGTGGCCCGCATCTACCGACCGAACTGGTCCGAGCCCACCCTACTCGGCCCAATGGGAAGATTGATAACCCGGGTCAGGGAAATTGCCCGCCCATTGAAAGATGGTCCGGAGAAAGCGATGGTGGAAGACCAAGGGGACCGCCTGGCCCATTACCGCGACGGGATCCTGCAGTTTATCACGCAATCCCTGGAAGATCAGGTTTACTGGGTCGAGCGGAGGGGACGAGCGGGAAGAATTATCCATTTGCGCAGCGCCCCGATCGAAGTATCGGAATACCTCAAGCAGAGTCTCTTCAGGCGGGAAACGGGGGTGATCCTTACCAGCGCCACTCTGGCGGCGGGCCCGAATATGGATAATTTCCAGCAACAGGTCGGCGCGGAAAAGGAACCGGCTCTCCAGGTGGATTCCCCCTTCGATTATGAAAAATGCGTGGAGGTCTGCATCGCGGAAGACTCCCCCTCGCCCAGCCTCAGTGATGGGAGACAGGATCTGGACTATATGGAAGACATCATCCTCTACTGCGTCGACCGAGTGCAGGGGGGTTCCCTGGTATTATTTACCAATTACCGCGACCTGAACCAGATCGGGCGAAGATTGGAATCCCGATTGGAGCGCCGGGGCCGGTCCATCTTCCAGCAGGGCCGCACCTATTCCCGCACCGAACTCACCCGCGAGTTTGCCAAGGCGGGAAACGCCGTGCTATTGGGAACGGACAGCTTTTGGGCGGGGGTGGACGTTCCCGGACCCGCCTTGTCCCAGGTCATTATCACCCGATTGCCCTTCGAGAATCCATCACACCCCATTCCGGAGGCGAAAAGCGACTGGATCAGGTCGCAGGGAAAAAATCCCTTTTGGGAGATCTCGCTTCCCGATGCCATCATTAAATTTCGTCAGGGCGTGGGTCGACTCATTCGCAACAAGACCGATACCGGCCTGATAACCATACTCGACTCCCGCATCTTCACCAAACAATACGGCCTCCGGTTCTTGAATACCTTGCCCAAGAAGTCCTTCCACCGGTTCAACCGGAACAACCGCGACCGGATTTTCGACCGGCTAAACCTCGGATGACCCACTTGCGGTGTAACCGGCGTTGACAAACAACGCGCCTCGACACCAGCCTTTGACTCAGTGGGGGCGCGGCTGGTGTCGGGCGAAAGACTTGACACCTTCTCGTTGTGGGTTCGATTCCCACCGCCTCCACGCCTTTTGTCAAGGGGATTCCCACGGGTTCGAGCGTTCCGGCCACCATCGACCAACCAGGGCAGGACAAACCGGGAAATTTTGCCAATGTAGCGGTTGAACTCCAACTCCGACCAATGATTGAATTTGAAACGTTATGAAAATCCGTATGAATTTGCTCCTCCTTTCCGCCCTGACAACTCTCGCAGCCGGGGCGCTTTCCGGGGCGTCATCCGCCAAGCGCCCCAACATCATCCTCATCATGGGCGACGACATGGGTTACAGCGACCTGGGCTGTTACGGAAGCGAGATTCAAACACCCACCCTGGATAGTTTGGCCGCGAATGGATTGCGCTATACCCAGTTTTACAATACCTCGCGCTGCTGCCCCACTCGGGCTTCCCTGTTGACCGGTCTCTACGCTCATCAGGCCGGGATCGGCCATATGATGACCGATCGCGGCGGCTCAAGTTTCGCCGGGGATCTCAACAACCGTTGCGTGACCATAGCCGAAGTGTTGAAAACCGCTGGTTACTCGACCTACATGGCGGGAAAATGGCACCTGACACCACTTTTGCCCACCAGGGAGAACCCGTCAAAACACAATTGGCCGCTGCAGCGGGGCTTCGACAAGTTCTTCGGCACCATTCACGGGGCCGGCAGTTTTTATGATCCCAATTCCCTCACCTCGGGCAATGAATTCATCGTTCCACCGGACGGATTTTACTACACCGATGCCATCAGCGATACCACCGTCGAACATATTCGAAATCACACGGGCGAAAACCCCTACTTCATTTACGTTTCCTACACCGCTGCTCACTGGCCTCTGCACGCCCTGCCGGCGGACATCAAAAAATATGAGGGGCGCTACAGCCGGGGTTGGGATGCATTGCGCAAGGAACGCTACCAGCGCATGATCGACATGGGGTTGATCGACCAGCGGTGGAAATTGTCGGATCGTTATCCCTCCATCCCCTGGGAAGAGGCGGAAAACAAACCGTTCCATGAACGATGCATGGAAGTTTATGCCGCTCAAATCGACAATATGGATCAGGGAATCGGACGGATTGTAGAAGCCTTGAAGGAAAAGGACCAATTCGACCATACCCTCATCTTTTTCCTTCAGGACAACGGCGGGGTGGCGGAAGCATTTGGCTTGAACAGAACTTATCAGGCCCCTGAGGGTGGAGAAGAATTGAAACCCATGGGGGAAAATGAGCGCCAAACTGAAATGGTTCCGGCCTACACGCGGGACGGACGACCGGTCAAAGTGGGTTTCGGCATCATGCCGGGCCCGGCAGATACCTACATCGGGTATGCAAAAAATTGGGGCAATGCTTCCAACACCCCATTCCGCATGTTCAAACACTGGTCCCACGAGGGAGGAATCTCCAGTCCCCTCATCGTGCACTGGCCGAATGGTATCGCCGCCAAAGGAGAATACCGCCGTCACCTGACCCACCTCATCGACATCATGGCCACCTGCGTTGACGTGGCCGAAGCCTCTTACCCAAAGCAGTATGACGGCGTCAAAATCCATCCCTTGGAAGGGGTGAGCCTGACCCCCAGTTTCCACAACGAAACCCTCGATCGCGACACCCTGTATTGGGAACACGAAGGCAACCGAGCCATCCGTGTGGGAAGGCTGAAACTGGTCTCCGGGGCATACCGTCACCCACTCGAACTCGATGTGATACCCCACTTGTCCCCCGGGCAATGGCGTCTCTACGACATGCAAACGGATCGGTCCGAGACCAACGACTTGGCGCAGGAATACCCCGGCCTGGTTTACCGGTTGGCGGACCAGTGGGCGGCTTGGGCTGAACGGGTGGGAGCTTTGCCCCGGCCGGAAAGGATTTCGCGGCATCCTCTCATGCGCTGAAAGGGATTCAAGCCCGCGGATGAGCTTTGCTATGGGCTTTCTTCAACCTGTCCAAGGTGACGTGAGTATACACCTGGGTCGTGGACAAACTGGCGTGGCCCAGCAGGTCCTGAACCAGGCGGAGGTCGGCCCCCCGGTTCAACAAATGGGTGGCAAAGGAGTGCCGGATCTTGTGGGGAGACAAATCCATGGGCAAATCCGCCAAGGCCAGGTATTTCTTCACGATCAACTGAATCTGCCGCACGCGGATCCTTTTTTTGCGATTGCCCAAAACCACGGGATCGGCCCATCCGACGCTCGGGGCGTATTCCCGCCGAAATTTTTCCAATACCAGGAGGGCGACCTTACCCAGCGGACAAAGGCGTTCCTTATTGCCCTTTCCCCGTATCCGGGCCACGCCGTTGGGAATGTCGATCATGCCATAATTCAGGCTGGCCAGTTCGCTGACCCTCAAGCCGGCGCCGTAGAGCAATTCCAGCACCAGCCTGTCCCGCCAAGCCAGAAATGGTTCCAGGCTCTCATTTTCCAATAAACGCATGGGCCCGGACAGAAGTCTGACCATCTGTTTCTCGGAAAAAAATTTGGGCAGGGGTTTGCCAAGCTTGGGCAGGGTGAGCCCGGTAAAGGGGTTTCTTTTGATGAGCCGGTGCTTTACCAGGTATTTGGCAAAGGTCTTCAAAGCGGAGAAGTGGCCGTGAATCGTGCGGCGCGAATGGGTGGCTTGTTTCTCTATGATGAAATTACGGATCTGCATGGCATCCAACTCATCCCAAGCGCCGTTCCAACAGGCATTATCCCGCATCCAAAAATAAAAGTCCCGTATGGCCTGTCCATAGTTGCGCACCGTATAGGCGGACAATCTCCGCTCCCTGGCCAGATGATCCAGGAACCGTTCCAAATACGCCACCTCCGATGTCGCTTTCTCCATGGCTCCTTACCTTCTGACCGGCCAGATCGGATAACGCATCAACTCATCCTCAAAGCCATGATGCCATTCCCACTCAACCTCAATTCCCCTGCCCATTTTCAAATGATTCAATTACCTTGTTGGAAAAACGCCGGAGGGCCGACTCGGGGTCGATACCGCGCAAACGACAGGCCGCAACCCATTCAAACAGCGCCTTTCCGGCCGAATCCTCGGTTACCTCGGAGGCATTTTTCCCGATGACTTCGACATCGAGAGTCTCGGATGGGTCCAGATCCATTTTCTGAATCTGTTTAAAGACGTCCCGGGCGTAGAGCAACGCCGGCAAGACGGGGGGAAGGTTGTCGAACAGCTTGTTGTCGCGCGCCTTTCCATTCCGGACTTCACTCGCTTTGATTTCATCCCACTTCTCCAATACGGAAGCGGCATCCTTGAGCCCGAGGTCTTTCGGGCCGAAAACGTGAGGATGCCGCCGTATCAATTTCTCATTCACCTGAACCGCGACGTCCTCCAGGGTAAAATTCCCCTGCTCGCTGGCGATTTGGGCGTGCATGACCACTTGCAAGAGCACATCTCCAAGTTCCTCGAGCATGTGCTCCATGTCCAGGTTGTCGAGGGTTTCCAGAAGCTCGCAGCACTCGTCTATCAGGCAAACGGCCAGGGACTGGTGGGTTTGTTCGATATCCCACGGACATCCCCCCGGGCCGCGCAATGTTGAAACCGTCTCTTTCAGGGCCTCAATGGGACTCACGGTAGCTTTTTTGATTGGATAGGTTGGATTTTTCCCTTCTTGGTTATAATAGTTCGACTTATAAATAAAGCACGGAATCAGCAAATATGGACAAACTGACCGCGATCATGGCCCACAAGCGCCATGAAATCCGGGGCAAACTGCGCCAAGTGAGCGATGGAGAACTGAGCGAATTGGCCGATCCGGGGAGACCTTCCTTCCTTCGGGCCATTGCCGGTCGCAAGACTCTCTCCGTCATAGCGGAAATCAAGCGCAAGTCCCCCTCGGCCGGGTCCATCGCCCCGGAGGTTTCAGCGGTGGACCAGGCTACCTTGTACGCCCGGGCCGGAGCGGACGCCGTTTCCGTGCTGACGGACGAAAAATATTTTTCCGGCACACTCGACGATCTGGTCGAGGTCACGGGACGCATCGGGCGGGGTCCTAACGCCATTCCCTGCCTGAGGAAGGACTTTTTCCTTCATCCCATTCAAGTGGTCCAGGCTGCCCGGGCCGGAGCCAGCGCCATCCTCATCATCGTGCGGATGCTCGACCAAAATGAAATCCGGGCCTTGTACCGGGCAGCCAGCCTGGCCGATCTCGATGCCATATTCGAAATTCACACCGAGGCGGATCTCGAACGAGCCCTATCGGCCAATGCCAAAATTGTCGGGGTCAATAATCGGAATTTGGCAACCTTTTCCACGGATTTGGCCGTATCGGAGAACCTCATTCCGAAAATCCCCCCCTCCCTGATTGCCATCGCGGAATCAGGAATTTCCACTCTCGAAGACGTCCGCCGGGTCAAAGCGGCCGGAGCACATGCCACCCTGATAGGTCAGGCGCTCATGCAACACGAGGATCCCCAATCCTTTATCGAGCAGATTCACGAACTTTAACCCGAATGTCGCTACTGCTTGGTTAAGTGTAAGAAAAGGGTCAGTCCTTGAGGGGTTGTTGCCCAAATCCCTCACTTAATTCTGGATAAATCCGGACCGGATTGTTAAACTTTTTCCGCTATGATGGGAAAACACCAACCCCAAAAGAATTTGTTCAGTTTCAACGTGGACCTGGACAAGCGCGTACGAGCAAACCATCCCTTGCGCAAAGTAGCCCAGATGGTGGATTTTTCCTTTGTGCGCCAAGAAGTCAAAGATTGTTACGGATACAATGGTCATGTGGGTTTGGACCCCGAGGTCATCCTCAAGCTGATGTTTTTGTTGTTCTGGGATAACATTCGCAGCGAACGCGAGTTGATGCGGATGTTGCCGGAGCGTTTGGATTACCTTTGGTTTTTGGGCTACACTCTGGACGATGATGTGCCAAACCACAGTGTGCTTTCGAAGGCGCGGGCGCGCTGGGGAGAGGAAATATTTGAAACACTCTTTGTGCGCAGTGTAACGGACTGTGTGGAGGCCGGGCTGGTGGATGGAACGAAACTTCACTTGGATGGCAGCCTGGTGGATGCCAATGCCTCGAAGGATTCGATAGTGAAATCCTCGCCGGAACTGATTGATCAGTTGCGCGAAGCCTACGGGGCGGTGGAGGCGAAGCTGGACGGCCACTTGGGCAACCCCAATTATAAGCAGGTCAACCGCTCATTGCTCAGCACGACCGATCCGGACAGTGCCTGCGTATCGCGCAAGAGGCATTCTGGTGGAGGGGAATCTCGTCCGCGTTACAAGAACCACCGCGCGGCAGACAATAAAATGGGAGTGATTACGGCGAGTTCGAGCACGCCCGGAGACGTGGATGAAGCCACCCAAGTTGAAACGCTCGTTGAGCAGCATGAAGCAAACTGTGGTGAGAGGGCGCGGGCGGTCATTGCCGACAGCCAGTATGGGACGGTGGAAGTGATGCGCCAATTGCAGAGTCGCGGGATTCGCAGCCACATGGCCCTGCATGGAGGCAACAAGAGCAAGGACACGGAGATGTTTGACAAAACCGAATTCAGGTATGATCCCGAGCAAAACGTCTACATCTGCCCGGCTGGAGAAAACCTATATCCGCGACGTTATGACGAGGACCGCAAAGCGACCGAATACAAAGCTTATAAAAAGACATGCGCGAGTTGCCATCTGAGGGCGCAATGCACGACCGCCAAGAATGGACGCACCATCATGAGGCACTTGGGAGAGGATCTCATCAATGAAGCCAAGCAACAATCCAGAAGCGCGGAAGCCAAGCGGGACCGTATTCGCAGACGTTATCTGATAGAAGGCAGTTTTGCCCAAGGGGCAAACCTGCATCACTTCAAACGATCTCGTTGGAGGCGTCTGCACAGGCAGCGCATACAAGACTGGCTCATCTGCAGCGTCCAAAACATCAAGATCCTGATAACCCACGGGCTACCGTCCAATAGGCCAGCAGATGGGCTTGCACAGGTAAAAGTGGACCTGAAAAACCTATATGTGGGCCTAAGAACTTCGATATTAGCCCTTTTTAAAAGACAGGACCGGCTGAAGCCCAAAATTGCTTGCAGCTTGGATTGCCAACCGATCGGTTGAGAGTCAACAGAACCCCAAGTTTTAAAAGTCTTTCGGCAACAACCCCTTGAAAACTGTATTCCGTTGTGCCTCATACACTTTTACAAGGCAACCGACCCAGTGAGGCATACCGGCAATTTTCAAACCAATGCTCCCCTACCCCACCTTGAAAAGAGTCAGGAAGATTTTGGATGCCCATAATTTGTCTCCTCATAAAACATTGGGCCAAAATTTTTTGGTGGACGCCAACATCGCGCGAAAATCGTTGGCTTTGGCGGAGGTGGAACCGGGCGATTGCATCGTCGAAATCGGGCCCGGGCTGGGAGCCTTGACCCAACTATTACTGGAGGCTGGCTGCAGGCTCCATGCCGTGGAGTTGGACTCCGGCCTGATTCGTTACCTGTGGCAGCAGGTTGCGCCGGCCTATCCCCATTCGCTCCATTTATTGCAGGGCGATGCTCTCGACCAGCCGCTGGCCGGACTTCCCGATGGGGAAAAAAAATTCAAGGTCGTGGCCAACCTGCCCTACTCCATTTCGACACCATGGATGGACGCCGTACTGTCCGGAAGATTGCCTGACCGGTTGGCGCTCATGCTGCAAAAAGAAGCGGCTGACCGTTTCGTGGCACTGACCGGAAGCAAAAATTTTGGACCTATCTCCCTCTTCATCCATAGCGCTTACGACGTAGAAGCAGTTCATCGAGTGAGCGCATCCTGTTTCTACCCGGTGCCCGAGGTCGACTCGGCCCTGTTATCACTCAGGATCAAAGAGGCGCCGCTGGTCTTCGACGCGTTGGCAAAGGAAGGCATTCGCTGGATTTTTCGTCACCGGCGCAAACAAATCCGATCCATCATTGCCCGGATGCCGGAGGCCGGACGCTTTCAAGCCTGGTTGAAAGGCTTGAGGAGAAGGGGATTCGAGCCCGCCACCCGTCCCGAACAAGTAAAGATCAGCGATTGGCAACAACTGACGGCGCCTCGCACCGAGTGGAAAGAGGAAAGGGTAAAACGTAAAGAGGAAAGAGGAAAGTAGGGTAAGCTATTGTGGTGTAACTAAAATAATAATCCACCTTTTCATTAGATCTGATAAGCTTCCCGGCATGATGAAAAATACCGCAAGAAACAAAGCCGTGGAAATTGTATTGCAAAACCACGAAAAAGAACAATTGGAAGTCTCCAACGGCAGAGCAAGGATGCTCTTGCCCTACCTGGGGCCTTGCCGCGCCTAAGGTGGGTAGGGCGATGGCATCCTTGCCACGCCGCTTCCGCTCGGTTGTGTAATATAACTTTAGATACACCACACTAGCCCGCATGTCCCACAAAAATTCGGTAGAAATGCGGGCTAGGCTATGGAGACATGAGTAGTAACAATAATCTACTCTTTCCTCTTTACCCTTTCCTCTTGGCGCCACTGGTGCCGCCCGGTTTGCCTATCCCATAGGTTCTAAAACCTATCTGTTCCAAGGCCTCCCGGTCCAAAATGTTTCTGCCGTCAAAGATGCGGGCCGGTTTTTCCATGCTGTGGAATATGCGCCGGAAATCCAATTCCTTGAAAAGATCCCATTCCGTCAGTATGACCAGGGCATGGGCTCCGTGACAGGCGGCGTAGGCATCCCGCTCGATTTCAACCCCCGGAAACGGATCTTCCGGGTCCAGGCCCAAGGCGCGCAGGATGGACTCTCCGCTCGCTTGAGGATCGAAAATCGACAACCGGGCATTCTCGGCCATCAGGTCCCCGCACACGGAGATGGCGGGAGAATCCCGCGTATCGTTGGTGTCTTTCTTAAAGGCAAAACCAAGGATGGCTATTTTCTTGCCGCTTACGGTATTGAACAGATCCTGGACAATTCTGGCGGAAAATCGGCGTTTCTGGTAGTCGTTGATCTCGAGTACCTGGCCCCAGTAATGCGCCACTTCCCGGAGACCGAAGTGTTCGCACAGGTAAACCAGGTTCAAAATATCCTTTTTGAAGCAGGAACCGCCGAATCCGGCCGAAGCCTTGAGAAATTTTTGGCCGATTCGGCTGTCGGCGCCTATGGCCTTGGCCACCTCATCCACGTCCGCGCCGGTCGATTCACACAGGGCGCTTATGGCATTGATGGAGGAAATCCGTTGGGCCAAAAACGCGTTAGCGGTGAGTTTTGATAATTCGGCAGACCAGAGGTTGGTCTTGATTATGCGTTGGCGGGGTATCCAATTCTCGTATATGCCCGCCAGGGTATCAATCGCGCGCAGGCCCTCCGGGGTTTGATCGCCCCCGATGAGCACCCGGTCGGCCTCATGCAGGTCCCGAACAGCCGTACCTTCGGCCAGGAACTCCGGATTGGAGAGCACCTGAAATTGCCCGTCCATGCTGTTGTTCAATATTTCCTTCAGGGCATCGGAAGCACGCACCGGAATAGTGGACTTTTCCACCACGATTTTCGGACCCTTGGCCAAGCGGGCAATATCCCGGGCGCATTTTTCGATATAGACCAGATCGGCGGCCCTGCCAGCCCCGATTCCGTATTTCTTGGTCGGGGTTCCTACCGCGACAAATATGATATCCGCCTCCCTTATGGCCTCTGCCTTATCCGTAGAAAAAAAGAGATTCCTTTCCCTGGTCCGGCTTACGATCCCGGCCAGGCCGGGCTCGAAGACGGGAAGCGTATCGCTGTTCCAGGCTTCAATTTTCTGTGCGTCCACGTCCACCACCTCAACGGCGATATGGGGGCACTTTTCCGCGATTACGGCCATGGTCGGACCACCCACGTAGCCGGCCCCGATACAACAGATTTTCATGGGCTGTGCCATTAAACGGGAAGCGGACCGCTAAATTGTTTTACGACTTTTGCCAGCCGTTTTCCCGCTCGGATCAAATCCTCTCTCTCCAATACGCCAAAGCTCAGGCGCATGTAGTGGGTGGGGCCTTCAGACGCGAAACACAAATCCCCCGGTATGTAGATGACCCCCTTTTCCACGGCGGACTTGAAAAATGAACTGTCCTTGCTCACGTCCATGTTCCCCGGTCCCCTGACCCAGAAATACATGCCGCCGTCCGGTTTGGACCAAGTCCATCCATGCTCTCTCATGCCCTCCTGTAATAGCGTCCCATGGAGAATTTCCATTTTCGCCTTGTAACGGGAACGAACTTTGGCGACCTGTCGGTCGTAGGAACCGCTTTCCACCGCGTTTTGAATTATGGCCTGGGTGTAATTGGAGGAGCCAAAATCATGGTGGCCCTTTACACTGAGCATCTTGCCGAAGAACCCGGCATGATCGCAAATGAGAAAACCTATTTTCAAACCGCTGGCAAAGGGCTTGTCAAAGGTTCCCAGAAACACGCGGGGAAAGTCATCGAATGCTTCCAGGGCAAGGATACTGGCGGATGAATGGGGGGCGCTGAAATAGAGTTCCCTGTAGGCCCCATCCTCCAGAATGGGGACCATTGAACCGAAGGATTTCAATACTTTGGCAATGGCTTCCTTCTCCCCGTTGTCCAGGCACCGTGTCGAGGGATTGGAAAACCATGACTCCAGGTAGACACCCTTCACCCGGCTCAATCGGTTCTCCCCCCTCAATTCCTGGAGCATCTCAGCCAATCCATCCGGATCGATCCGGCCCTCGGAATCCACCGGCATGCCCAATGCTTCAATACCCAACCCCTTGAGGAGTTCCAAAAAGACGAAGTAACTGGGACTCTCTACCAGGATGATGTCTCCGGGATCGCAAAGCACTTGCACGGCCAAATAGAGCGCCTGTTGCGAACCGTTGGTTATCATCACGTTTTCCGGATGGTAGGAACGACTTTGATAGCCGTCCGCTTTGGACAACCGCCTTGCCACGAGGCGACGCAAACCCGGGCGGCCAATGGTAGTGCCATATTGGAGGTATTCAGGCGCTCCGCCGCTGCTGCACAGAGAAACCGTCTCATCCCTTACAAAGGAAACAGGCAGGGAATGAGTGTCGGTAAATCCGGCAGCCAGGGAGAGGATTTCAGGATTTTCCAGGGCGACCCTCATAATGTCCGTTATGACGGGGCGCTCCGCCATTCTTCCGACCCCCGAGTAGGAAATGCTTGATTTGCTCATGATCAAAATGCCCGGATGCTGTATAAAGCCTCAGAACAATGGGGCAGCAAACAGGGTCCATCAAGTTAAACCTGCCCGTGGCGGAGGAAGGGAAACGGTCGGTCAGGCGACGGCGCCGGCGGTGTCGGCAGAGGGCCCGATTTCCGGTTCCTCCTTTTTTTCGGCTGCCTTTTCCTCGTCCTTTTCCGGCTCGTCCTTTTTCCGGTGGATCAGGGTATTGCTCTCAATGGGGGTCCGTATCTCACCGTGCTCGATTATTTCCTTCACGTGGACCCCTTCGATGGTCTCATATTCGAGAAGGGATTCGGAGATTTTGGTTAAGGCTTCCCGATGTTCTCCGATAAGCTGCTTGGCCCGCTCGAACTGACCCCTGACGATATTGCGGATGGCGGTGTCGATTTTTTGTGCGGTGTCTTCACTGTAGTTTTGAGTCCGCGTAATTTCGCGGGCCAGAAACATGTGCTCCCGATTTTCCCCATAGGCAACGGGGCCCAGGTCGCTCATTCCCCAATCGCATACCATGTGACGGGCCAGGCGCGTGGCTTGTTTGATGTCCATGGCGGCGCCGTTGGAAAAGTCACCCGTTTCAATTTCCTCCCCGATTCGCCCCCCCATGGTGACACATATGAGGTCGAGGATTTCCCGTTTGGAATGCCCTAGGATATCCTTGGTCGGTGTGGACATGGTCAGCCCTAAAGCGCGCCCGCGCGGTATGATGGTCACCTTGTGCAAGGCCATCTTCTTGCCTCCCAGCAAGGATTGCAGGATGGCGTGCCCCGCTTCATGGAAGGCCGTCATACGCCGATCTTCTTCGTCCATCAATTTGCGGCGCTCGCGGCCAAAGGCAATTTTGTCGCGGGCCTCGTCCATATCGTGGCGGTCGACTTCCCTTTTATCATAGCGTGCTCCGATGAGGGCGGCTTCATTCAACAGGTTGGCCAAATCCGCCCCGGAAAACCCGGGGGTGGCCCGGGCCACCACCTTGAGGTCCACGTCGGCGCCGAGTTTGATCTTCTTGGCGTGCACCTTGAGGATTTCTTCCCGTCCCACCAGATCCGGCAGATCAATGGTCACTTGACGATCGAACCGGCCCGGACGCAACAGGGCCTCGTCGAGGACGTCGGGCCGGTTGGTGGCCGCAATGATGACCACTCCTTCATGCCCGTCAAATCCATCCATTTCCACCAGCAGGGAATTCAACGTCTGCTCGCGTTCATCATTTCCGCCTCCCAGCCCGGCGCCGCGCTGACGGCCCACCGCATCGATTTCATCCACGAAGGCAATGCAGGGGGCGTGCTTGCGCGCCTGTTCGAACATATCCCTTACCCGGCTGGCTCCCACCCCGACAAACATCTCCACAAAATCGGACCCGCTAATGGTAAAAAACGGCACCTCCGCTTCCCCGGCGACGGCGCGGGCCAGCAAGGTCTTTCCGGTGCCGGGAGGGCCGACCATGAGAATGCCCTTGGGAATCCGCCCCCCGATGCGCTGAAACTTCTTCGGGTCCCTCAGGAAATCGATCACTTCCCCCACTTCCTCCTTTGCTTCGTCGCAACCGGCCACTTCGGAAAACGTGACCTTGTCGCGGTCGCGGGTGAGCAATCGGGCTTTGCTCTTACCGAAACTCATGGCTCCCCGCCCCGCCATGCGGAGTTGCCGGACAAAGAGAAAGTAAAGCAGTCCGATGATGATGAGAAACGGGATCAGGCCCACCAGAAGATCGGTCAAGACACTGCTGCTCTTTTCTTCGGAAAATTTTCCTGATTGTTGCAGCTTTTCATAAATCGGCCCGGTAATCCGTCCGTCGGCCCGAAAGCGAATTTTTTCCTTTCCCTCATTAAGGCTTCCCCGGTAATAGGTGACATCCCCTGGATTTTCCGGGACGGTTTCTCCAGGATTTACATAGAGTTCCCCGGTAATGGCATACCATTCCGAGGATCCCCCGGACGGCTCCGATTTTATCGTTCCGTAGGCAATGTTGCCGCGTTCGAGTTCGGTAAATACCTGATAGGGTTCCAGTTCGATGATTCCACTCTTGTTGCCGGGACCCAGTATGAAGAGACTGGCAATGGCCAGGACCACCAGGAGCCAGATCAATGCCACCTTGGGCTGAAACCGGTCGTTGGGCGTATTCTTCAAAGGCTTCCGGCCTTTTGGATTTTGCTTGGGAAGCATGGGAAAGGTATTTTGCTACGGTTGCCTATAAAATCTTAGTGAAGGTCCCGGTAAGTCAATTGTAGTATTTCTTTTGTAGTCGAGGTTATCCGGTGGTCATGACTAACCGGCAGCCCGGGCGCCCAGAGAACGAGCGAGCTTGCTGTTGTGACCACGGGCAAGCGTTTTCGTTCCCCTCGGGCAATTTTTCTATCTACAAAAAGGTCCTGCAACTTCCGGCTTCCCGGCGCATTCAGGGGGCGATAGCGGTCGCCGGGTTGCCAGGGTCTCACCAGCAAAGCATCCTCCTCAAGGGCATCCCGGTCCAAAAAGACCGTCCTGCGCTCGGAATATTTCTTTCCGGACAGGCCACTGAACAAATCGCGGGTGAATTCCCGACGGTTTGCCCGGATCCGGGTGCGGTCCGGAAAATAGATGGCGCCACCCGCCACCAGGGATACCGCAGGCCAATCGGCGGGGATTCCCGCGGGCGTTTCCTCAAACGCAATATAACCGCGATCGACGCGGACAAATCCACCTCCCATGGACCATTCAGCCGCTGCGCCCGATTCGGCGGCGTCCAGCATCTCATCGACGCGGGCAGGCGATGCGGATTTCAACAATCCCCGCCGGTACAACCATTGATACAACCAGCGGCGCATCACCCCGCGGGGACCCGGCTCCCGGGGTAAATGGGCGGGATTATTTTCCGGGTCAGGATACCGGGACGCGGCGAGAAACCGGTCGATGACCTCGTCGGCCTCCTCCATGTATTGGCGAACCCGCGCCGCAGCCCGGACCAGATCGTATTGGGTAGCAGCCTGCCAGTCGGGTATGATTTCATTTCGAAGTCGGTTGCGGTCATATTTTCCCTCCCGGTTGCTGAGGTCCTCCCTCCAGGGAATACCCAATCCCCTGAAATAGCCTTCGAGTTCGCTGCGGGTAATGCCCAGTAGCGGCCTCAAGTAGGTTTTTTTGTCGGAAAAAGTGTGCAGCGGTCTGGGGGCGGCCAAGCCGGCCAGGTTGCTGGAACGGGCCAGACGAAGCATGAACGTTTCGAGAATGTCGTTTTGTTGATGACCCAACACCAACATTCCTCCGCCTTTTCCCCGCAGGAAGCGGTCGAAAAAAGCGTGACGGGCTTCTCGGGCCACGGCTTCGCTTACCGGAGCATCGGCATCTCTGTCGTCCCATGAATCGCTCAAAAATGGCAGATCCAATTGCGCCGCAACGTCCGCAACGAATCGTTCATCCCGGTGGGAAGCCTCCCCCCGAAGCAGGTGATTGAAGTGAAGCACGCTCATGTCATCCCGCCTGGATGGGAAATGCCAAAAAATGAGCAATAGAGCTGATAAGGAATCGATACCTCCCGAGCAGGATAATCCCATCGCTCCGGAAGGCGCTTCCTTCAGGTAATCGACCACCCGGGAATGGAGTCGGTCCAGGGGTATCTTTTCAGCGAGCGCTTGAGCGTAGCCGGGCCATTTCATTGCAACGATCACTCCAGGAATTCATCCCCAAAATAAGGTGCCAGGACTGAAGGAATTTTAATCCGGCCGTCTTCCAACACGTTGTTCTCGATAATCGCCGCCAATACGCGTGGAACCGCCAGGGCGGAACCGTTCAAGGTGTGCACGTGTACCGGTTTTAGGCCAGGGGGACGGTAACGGATATTGGCCCGGCGCGCCTGAAAGGCTTCATAGTTGCTACAACTGGAAACCTCCAACCAACGCTTCTGTCCACCGGCCCAAACTTCCAGGTCGTACTTCTTGCTCTGGGTAAACCCGAGATCCCCGGTGCACATCAACAACACCCGGTAGGGAATTTCGAGTTTTTGCAACAGCCGTTCCGCGTCGGCCTTCAGACTTTCCAGTTCCCGGTAGGACTCGGATGGATGCACCCATTTCACCAATTCGACCTTATCGAATTGGTGAACCCGGTTCAAACCGCGCACCATTTTTCCATAACTGCCGGCTTCCCGGCGAAAGCAAGGCGAATAGCAGACGCGGTAAACCGGCAGCTCCGCTTCATCCAGAATTTCGTCGCGAAAAAAATTGGTCACCGGAACTTCAGAAGTCGGGATGAGGTAGAAATCATCCCGGGAAATTACGTACATCTGTCCCTCCTTGTCGGGCAACTGACCGGTGGCGGTGGCGCTGGCCCGGTTGACCACCAACGGCGCAGTCAACTCCTCGTAACCGTTGCCGAGGGCTTCATCCAGGAAAAAATTTATCAGGCTTCGCATCAGCCTGGCCAACCCGCCCCGGAAAAAGGGCCAACCGGCGCCGGTTACCTTCGCCCCACGGGCATAGTCGGCATAATTCTTGAAGACCTTCCCCTCGAAGTGGGGACGGGCATGAGGGGAGACGCCGCCGGGGTCCCCCCAGGATTGGTGCACTACATTGCCGTTGGGGTCTGGCGCTACCGGAACCGAGGCATGGGGTATATTGGGAAGGGTCAGCAGTTGAGCCTTCCAATCCGCCTCCAGTGCCTTCAATTCGGCATCCCTCGCTTTTACTTCGGAGGAAACGCCCCGCATTTCCCCTACCTTGGCCAAAAATTCCTGCGAACCCTTTTCCAATGCGGCCATTTCCTGGTTCACGCCCTTTTGTCGTCCGCGAAGCCGTTCCACCGATTGGATCAGGATGCGCCGCTTTTTGTCCAGTTCCAGGATGGCATCGAGATCGCAGTCGATTCCCTTGTCGGCAATGGCTTTGAGCAGACGTTCCGGTTCACGGCGCAAGACCTCTAAAGCTATCATGGCACATTCCTGGTTGAAAAGCGGGCTACCCTAGCCCCGTCTCTCCGCAGATTCCAAGTAAAATCCGGTGGATCCTCAGAACCGGCACACTGGGCTGAGAGTATCCTCCAAGCGTTCGAGAGCTTTCGCCAGATTCTCCATGGAATTGGCAAAGGAAAAACGCAGATAACCCACTCCCTCGGCTCCAAAACCGTCACCTGCCAGACAAGCCACACCGCCCTCATTCAATAGAAAGTTCTCCAGCTCCCGGGAAGTCAGGTCGAATTGGGAAACGTTGGCAAAGCAGTAAAAGGCCCCCTTGGGAAGACGACAGGATATTCCGGGAATCCGGTTGAGGCGCTCCACAAAGAAATCGCGCCGCTTGAGGAATTCCCGGCGCATACGTTCTACCGCATCCTGAGGTCCGGTCAGGGCTTCCATGCCGGCCCGCTGAATAAACGTAGTGGTACAGGAATTGCTGTTTACCATCAGGCGCTCGAAGGAATCAACCAACCACTCCGGCAGGATTCCATAGCCCAGGCGCCAACCCGTCATTGAATAGGTCTTGGAAAATCCATCCAGAATAATAGTGCGGTCTAGCACATCAGGAAATTGGGTTATCGATTCAAATCGCCCTTGGTAGAGCAACCGGGAATAGATCTCGTCCGCCAGGATGATGACATCGTGCCTTATGCAAAGCTCGGCCACCGCTTTCAAATCATCCCGGGAGAGGATGCCGCCGGTGGGATTCTGGGGGGTATTCAAAATCAACAACTTGGTGCGATCGGAAATGAGGCTTTTCAGGCGATCCAATTCAAAGCTGAAGTCCTGGGCCTCGACCAGAGGCATGGGAACGGCTTTTCCGCCAATGTAGTCGATCATGGAACGATAAATGGGAAATCCGGGATCGGGATACACGACCTCTTCCCCCCGCTCCACCAAAGACAGCAAGGCAAAGAATATGATGGGTTTGCCGCCCGGGGTGACCACGACTTGGGAAGGACGCGCCTCGATGCCCCGGCTCTCCGAGATGTGCCGGGCAATCAGCTCCCGGAATTCGGGCAAACCGCAGGTGGGTCCATAACCGGTCCAACCCTCGTCTATAGCACGTTTGGCCGCTTCACATATGTTCGGCGGCGTGGGGAAATCCGGCTGCCCGATTTCCAAATGGATGATGGACCGGCCTTCCGCCTCCATGGCTTTTGCCTTGGCCAAAACCCCGAAGGCAGTCTCGGTCCCAAGTCTTTGTACGGCAGAATTCAAATACATGGCGAATGGTCAAGTTCCTGAATGTTCTCAACAAGGACAAGGTTTTCATGTTTAAACCATAAAAAAGAGGCGTCAGCCTTCCGAATTGTTCCATCTGTCATGCCAAAAAGCCGATTAAAAATCGTTGGGGTCATGGGGTCGGGCAGCAAGTCCCACCGCCATCTCTGCCGACCGCTGGGTAAACTATTGGCCCGAAAGCCGGTTCATTTGCTTACCGGGGGTGGCCGGGGGACGATGGAGGCCGTCAGCCAAAGTTTTCAGGAGCAACAACCGCGAAAGGGTTTGGTGGTAGGGATCCTGCCGGCCCGGTCCGGTGACGCTTCCCTGGCATCAAGGCAGGGTTATCCCAATGCCTTTGTCGAACTGCCCGTCAGGACCCACCTCCCCCTTAGCGGAACAAGCGGCCAGGATCCGCTTTCGAGAAATCACATCAACATCCTCACCGCGGATGTAATCATCGTGCTTCCGGGGAGCGCCGGAACCCGGTCAGAGGCGGAATTGGCCGCCCGATACCAAAAACCCGTCATCCTGTTCAGTAAGGATTCGGACGACTTTGCCGCCTTTCCGGCCGACCTCACCCGGACCACTTCCCTGGCGCAAGTCGAAGCCTTTATCGACCGCCACCTGACCGGAAGCCTGAAGTGACGGAGCCATTGAAACCGGACACCATTGCGGAGATCCAGGGGGAGTACGGGGCCTTCACCATTTCCGAACGCATCGTCCAAAGCATCTGGGCCTCAGGTGATTTTCAACAAAGCGAATTGACCACGGAGGAAGGTCGGCGCTTGGAAATCCTGGATTTGGGTGAGTGGAACCGATTGGCCGGTCCCGATTTCCTCAATGTGCGGCTGAAGGTGGATGGGGCATTGGTGGAAGGCGATGCCGAACTGCATTTTTATGCCGCCGACTGGAGGGCCCACGGACACGATGACAATCCCGCTTTCGAGAAGGTAGTCTTGCACATTCTGGTGTTTCCCCCCAAGTCCCTCATGGTACTGGATCGATGCCGCGTGAAAAATACCTTGGTTTTCTTGAACCTGCTTCCCCAAGGCTTGGAAAAATATGCCGAGGATGCGGCGGTCGGCGCCCTGACCGACGAAGATGCGGAAATTCTCGAGTTCTGGGTATCCCGATCCAAGGAGAAGCGGCACGCCCTGGCGACGGAATATGCCTTGCGCCGCTGGAAGGAGAAAGTGGGCTACGCCCGGAAAAGAATCAGGGCTCTGGGTTGGGAAGCCGCCTGCCACCATACTGCGTTGGAAATTCTCGGCTACCGCTACAATCGTTCAGCCATGTTGATGGCGGGGGCTGATTACTCGTTGCCAGCCCTGCGCAGTGGTCAATTTTCTGTGGAAGATCTCTACGCGGCCGGCCGGGGCCGTTGGAAAGCAACAGGAACACGTCCCGCCAATCATCCCCTGACTCGATTGGCCCAGTATCTGAACTGGGTGCGCTCGAGACCTTATTGGCCATCCGATTTGCAATCCGTGGGCCGAGGTATGGAAAAGGCCGAAAACGGGGACATTTTCCGGACCAACCGCAGCAAGCTCCGGTGTGCCGCCTTGAAAAAGAGGCTGTCCGATCAAATAGCTGTTGGAACGGTGGGCGGCACGCGTTTCGACACCTTGGTAATCGATGGGTTTTTGCCCCTGCTTGCCGCTCGGGAAATCAACGGCCTCTTCCCCACCTGGTATTACTGGTATCCGGGCGATATGCCCAATTCCCTGAAACGGTTCATCCGGCAGTGCGGATTGGGTGGAAATCGGGAACAGCCCTACAGCAACGGTCTTTTCCAAGGCCTGCTCGGCTGGACGCTCCATTACCATGGACGACTTGGCCCGGATATCTCATAAATCTTCTGCTGCGCTCCGGAATGACGGCGCTGGAGCGGATTTCCCTGGATTCGGGTCTTTGCAGGGTGTCGACCCGGCTTCACCCCCGAATCTGCACGAAACCCCCGCCAGCACTCGACTACCTCAGCATCAAAAAGGCCTTTGGACCGACTAATTGAAATCCGCGGAAATTGTGCAGTTTGCGCTTTCCGCGATTCATTTTCTTCCTGATTCCCAATTGAATTTCACCCATCCGCGTCACTTGACCTGCGCTGTGCCGTGCGGAGCCTCTTGGGGGGAAGCATGGGGTAGCATCGGCACTGCGAGGACGCAGTAGCCCTACCAATCATCAATAACGGTAGGGCGAGAGCATCCTTGCTCTGCCGCTGTAAGTGACGGTATGTCGGCGCTGGAGCGGATTTCCCTGGATTCGGGTCTTTGCAGGGTGTCGACCCGGCTTCACCCCCGAATCTGCACGAAACCCCCACCAGCACTCGACCTCCGTTCGCTCGCCACGAATTTTGTGAGATATCCGGGCTGGAAGAGGTGTTTAACGACCCTTGACATGGAAGGCGAAGCGGTTTAAACACTGCTCCCAACACACTTTACCAATACTGGGAAGTGGGCTGATCAGCCCGCTTTTTTTTATCATTTCTATCGCGATGAGTAGTGAAATTTTATCCGTCCTGGAATACATGGAAAGGGAAAAGGGAATCGATCGTGAGGACATGATCGGGGCCATTTCTCTGGCCATAAAAACAGCGGCCTCCAAGGGGGTGAATGCCGGTCAGGAGCTCAAGGTGGAAATCAATCCGAAAACCGGGGGCCTACAGGCCTGGAGCATATTGCAGGTAGTCGATTACGTGAGCAATCCTCAGGCGGAAATCCATGTCGACAAAGCCCGGCTGTTCGATCCCAACGCCCGAATCGGCCAGAAGCTGGAAAGAGAGATCGACCCGGCTTACCTGGGACGCATAGCCGCCCAAACGGCCCGACAAGCCATTATGCAGAAAGTGCGGCAATTCGAAAAGGAACGCATTTTCGATGATTACAAGGATTCCATCGGGGACGTGGTTTCCGGCATTGTCCGTCGCCGCGAGCGCAACGACCTGATCATCGACCTGGGGCGAGCGGAGGCCCTTTTGCCTGCTCGGGAAAAAGTCTATGGAGAGGATTATGCTCCGGGCGAACGCATCCGCTGCCTCCTGCTGGCCATCGAACAAAGAAACCGCGGTCCGGAACTCATCCTGAGCCGGGCCCATCCCAAATTCATCCGTCGCCTTCTCCAGCTTGAAGTGACGGAAGTTACGGATGGGACCGTGGTGATAAAGTCCCTGGCGCGGGAACCCGGTTATCGTACCAAAATTGCCGTGGCCAGTCGCGACTCCAAGGTGGATCCCGTTGGCGCGTGCGTGGGCGCACGCGGCGCCAGGGTCAAAAGTATCGTTCGTGAACTGGGTGGGGAAAAGATCGACATCATTCGCTACCACAATGACCCGAAGGATATGCTGGCCGAGGCCCTCAAACCAGCCATTCCATTGAACGTGAAGATCGACGAGCGCAATAAGCGCATTCACTTTGAAGTCAACCAACGGGACTTGTCCGTGGCCATAGGCCGCCGAGGCCAAAACGCCCGCCTGACCTCCCGGCTCATGGGTTGGCGACTGGATATCAGCAAGGAAAAGGTGGCTGGTGGGTTTGAGGATCGGATGGAAAGGGCCATTGCCGGACTCAATCAAATTCCAGGGATCAGCGACGAACTGGCCCAACGACTCGTGGCCATCGGACTCGTCAGCACCGATGCCTTTACCGGTGTAGAAGCTTCAGACTTGGTAGATTCCGGCTTTACCCTGGAGGAAGCGGAAAACATTTTAGATAAGGTCAACCAGTTTACCGCGCGATGATTTGCCGGTCCAAGTCCCGGGACAACCCTAGGGTGATCCAATAAATGAGTGTCAGAATTCACGTAATTTCCAAACAAACCGGAGTTCCCAGCAAGGAACTGATCGCCATCCTCAAGGAACGGGGTTACCAGGTTTCCACTGCCTCCAGCAGTATCGACCCGATTTCCGCCGAAGCCCTGGTGGAGGAATTGAGCCCGGTGGAGAAACCGGCGGCCGTCGAACCGAAACCGAAAAAGCCGGTCCTGAAGCCACCGAGTCCTCCTACTCCCCCGACTCCTCCTACACCGCCCGCCCCACCCCCGTTGAGCGCCTTTGTTCGATCCAAGGAAGAGATCGCGCGCGAGAAGGAAAAAAAGCGTAGACCCATTGTCATTCCTCCTCCCCCACCGCCGGTTTCCAGGCTGGGAAGGCTCCCGCCACGGACCGACTCGGGATCTCCGAGACCACATTCCCTTCCTCCGGGGTCAAAGGGTCCCCCACCCTTGAGGCCATCCCAACTCCCCAAAACAAGAGGACCCGGGGTTCCTCCAACCGTTCCCCGCATGGCTCCGCCCCTTCCCGGAGGCCCTCCCCCGACCCCCAAAACTACAGATGACGAGGAGGAGAACGGCCAAAGCAAAGTCGAAAAAGAGGTTCAAGTGATTACCTTGAAACCTCCTATCGTGGTTAAGGAATTTGCCGTCAGCATAGGGCTGAAACCGTTCCGCCTCATTTCCGAGCTCATGGAGTTGGGCATTTTTTCCTCCATGAACCAGGTGATCGAAGAGGAAATAGCTGCCAAATTGGCCGAAAAACACGGCTTCCTGCTCGAAGTAAAGCACAGGGGAGAGGACAAACCCCCGCCACCAAAGAAAAAAGTCGAGAAAATCGACCAGGCCAAGCTGCTGGAACCGCGACCGCCGGTCGTCTGTATCCTGGGCCACGTCGACCATGGTAAAACGACCTTACTCGATCATATTCGCAAGACCAACGTGGTGGGAGGAGAGTTTGGCGGCATTACCCAGCATATCGGCGCCTATCAAATAAACCATGATGGGAAAAAGATAACTTTTCTGGATACGCCCGGTCACGCAGCCTTTTCCAAGATGCGGGAACGGGGAGCCTTCGTTACCGATATCGCCATATTGGTGGTGGCTGCCGATGACGGGTTCATGCCTCAAAGCGATGAGGCATTGAAATTTGCCGAGGATTCCGGCGATCCCATCATCGTGGCCATCAACAAGATCGATGCCAAGGGAGCGAATGTAGATCGCGTCAAGACGCAAATGCAGGAACGCCGGATCGCTCCTGAAGACTGGGGCGGCGCAACCATTTGCGTGGAGATTTCAGCCCTTACCGGTGAGAACGTCGAGGAGGTCCTGGAAATGATCAACCTGCAGTCCGAGATCATGGAATTGAAGGCCTATCCCAAAGGACCGGCCTCGGGCGTTATTATCGAATCCCAGATGGAAGTCGGCCGGGGTACCACTGCCACGGTGATCGTCCAGAAGGGCCTGCTCAAAGCAGGCGATGCCATTCTCTCCGGCCACCATTTCGCCAAGGTCCGGACCATGGTGGACGAAAATGGCAATAAACTCAAGCAGGCCCCGCCATCCACCCCCGTCAGGATCGACGGTTGGTCCGGGACGCCCGATTCAGGAGCCACCTTTGAGGTGGTCAAAAACGAAAAATTGGCCAAGCGGGCTGCGGCGGAAGCAGACGCTCTAAGGAAACGCGGTCTGGTAGAGGAGGAAGAGGAAGAAGCGAAACCTGCTACCCTCGATACCTTGTTTGCAGCCATCGCACAGACAAAGAAGAAAGCCTTCAAAGTGGTGGTCAAATGCGATGTTCTCGGATCCGTCGAAGCGGTCCTCGACATGCTTGAGGGAATCGAGAGTTCCAAGGTGGATTTGGAAGTCATATCCGGGGAGGTAGGTGCCATCAGCAAGAATGACGTGGATCTGGCCAGCACTTCGAATGCCACAATAATCGGCTTCAATGTGAAACTGGGAAGTGGAGTGCCCGCCATTGCCAAGCATGCCGGTGTCAAAATCATGCGGTTCAAAATCATTTATGAAATGATCGATCAGGTCAGGAAAGCCATGGCGGATCTGCTCGAACCCGAGTTGGTGGAAAACGAAATGGGGGCCGCTCAAGTCCGGCAAGTTTTTCCCATCAGCCGTGGAATGGTGGCGGGTTGTCTCGTATCCAGCGGCCATATCAAGCGAGATGCGCGGGCCCGCATTCTGCGCGAGGGTGAGGTGTTGGCAGAAAGCAGAGTATCCATGCTCAGGCGTTTCAAGGATGATGTAACCGAAGTACGCACCGGGTATGAGTGCGGTATCCAGCTCGATAACTACAATGCCTTCACCGAGGGGGATACCATCGTGTGTTACGAGATTGAAAAGAAGCGCGCATCCCTCTAGCCCATCCCCCCGGACGTTGTAACGATCAGAATTTTGTCGAAGGAATGGCAGAATGGACGTTTGCCATGACTGAGGTTGCTCTGTCGGAACAGGCCACCTCGGTCGCTAAATCCAATTTGGAATCAGGAAATAAGAATGGGTCAACGAAATCTCCGCGTAAATGCCCTGGTCAGGCAGGAAATCAGCCAAATCCTTCACACCCGCTACAGGGGTGAAACCGTGAGAATCACCATAACCGACGCATCCATTTCTCCGGATTTGAGAAGCGGACGGATTTACTATTCCGTTTTGGGAGAGGAATCCGAACAAAGGGCGGCGAAACAGTTTTTTTCCCGCAATGCCATTGAGATTCGCCATCAACTGGGAAAAAGGATCGTCCTCAAGTACCTCCCCCACCTGAAGTACTTCCGCGACGATTCCATCAAGCGCGGAGTCGACTTGCTCAATTTAATGGATCAATTTGAGCAAGTGGACGAACCTTCTCACAATCCGGAACCATGAAATTCTATCCCGACCAGTCGCCACTGTTCAGGGCCTTGATTGAATCCGCAAAGGGAAAGAAAATCGCCGTTGTCGGACATGTCCGGCCCGATGGCGATTGCATCGGATCCCAAGTGGCTCTCTGTCGCATGCTCAATGCGGTGGGTATCGAATCGGTATGCCTGAATCAGGACACGGTGCCGGGGACGCTGCAGTTCTTACTGGGGGACACGCCGTTTATCACGGGTCCTGATTTTGATTTTTCAGGATGGGAGGTCATAACGGTGGATTGTGCGGACGTTAAGCGAACCGGACTGAAGTTATCGCCAAAGCTGCCCCGGCCGATCGGAAATATCGACCACCATATTTCCAATACGCGCTATGGGTTGAAGAACTTGATCGAGGGAAATTCCGCCGCCACGGGAGAAATGCTGGCGGGTTTTTTCATGGATTGCGATTACCCGATAGATTCCGTCACGGCTACTGCTCTCTACGTGGGCATTGCCACGGATACCGGTCAATTTCGCTTCCCTTCCACGACCCGGCATACCTTCGATCTGGCCGGCATCCTGGTAGATCGCGGGGTGGACTTGAGCAACGTGAACAGGGAGCTGTATGAGGAAGAAAGCTTTGCCAAGCTGGAGCTTTTGCAAACTTTCCTGAGGTCCTTTCAACTGCATTTCGACGGGCGCGTCTGTCTTGGTCTGCTCAAGGAGGGAATTTATGAAGCGCTGGGTGCCAATCCCGACGATTCGGAAGGCCTGGTCGATTATGCCCGCAGCATAGCCGGGGTGGACATTGGAGTGTTGGTGGAACAACGTTTCGGTAAAACCAAGGGCAGCCTTCGGGCCAAGGAGAAAAGATTCCGGGTCGATTTGATCGCCAAAGGATTTAATGGTGGTGGACACGCAGCCGCCGCCGGATTTTTTTACGATATGCCCATTGAAAAATTTGTTCCCCGATTGCTCGGGGCCATCGGCCAACACCTGGAAAGGGTCGATAAAGGGATAGTCGGTTAGATCGTCATGACCCGACCCATAACGGATTTGGAAGGAATCCTGCTGGTGGATAAACCGGCCGGAATAACCTCCCACGACGTGGTCGATCGGGTGCGCAGAAAATTAAGAATGAAACGCATTGGCCATGCCGGGACCCTCGATCCGCTGGCCACGGGATTACTGATTATTCTAGTGGGAAAGGCCACCAAACTGTCCTCCCGGCTCATGAACCTGGACAAGGAGTACGAAGGAACTTTCGAACTGGGCAAAATCTCGGATTCGCATGATTGTGATGGGCAAATTCTGGAAACGCGGCCGATTGAACCAACCCTCGACAGGGAAGCCATTGCGGCGGAAATGGGCACCTTTATCGGTGATCAGTACCAGACCCCACCCATGTTTTCAGCCGTAAAGGTCGCGGGCGTTCCTCTATACAAGCACGCCCGCAAAGGCAAAGTTGTGCCACGCGAACCTCGTTTCATCCGTATTTCCAAGTTTGAGCTGTTGGAATGGAAGGCTCCGTTGGGGAAATTCTACGTGTATTGCAGCAAGGGGAGCTATATCCGCACCCTGGTGCACGACCTGGGAGAAAACCTCGGTTGCGGGGGATTGCTGACCCAATTGAGGCGCACGGCCTCCCACAACTTGAAGGTGGAGCATTCCATACCCCTTGAGGATTTCCAATCCTTGCCCCATGCGGAGATCAGTAAACGGTTGATTCCCGGGCCCCAAGCTCTTGCTCTAACCAATTGCTGATACCCATTTGTGAGCGCAATCCCCCCCAGTCATCCGTTGCGGTTGGATGAAGTCGATCTTCCCACAAAACCCTTGCATCTCGCGGTGGGCATGTTCGATGGGGTTCATCTGGGACACCAGGCCGTGATCGAGACGGCCACGCAATTGGCCCAGGCAACACAAGGGATAAACGCCGTCCTTACCTTCTGGCCCCATCCCAGCCGCTTGCTCCGCCCGGAAAATCCGGTACATATGATCATGTCCCCTGAAATCAAGGTGGAGGTTCTGCGGTCCCACAAGGTTCAATACGTGATCCAGCAGGATTTCGACGCTGAATTTGCCGCTATCGAGGCGACCGATTTCGTCGGACACCTGAAATCCTTTTTACCAAATTTGAACTCCATTCACGTGGGTTCGAATTGGCGGTTCGGCAACAGACGGGCCGGAGATGTGCAATTGCTTTTGCAATCGTGCCAAAAGGAGGGAATCCACGTCATAAGTGTCGAACGCGTGCATTACGACGGCCAACCCATCAGCAGCACCAGAATACGCAATCACCTCAAAGCAGGTGAAATGAAAAGGGCCAATTCTCTCCTGGGGGATGTATATTTTTCCCTGGGGGTAGCCATCCGAGGGAAAGAACTGGGCCGTGAAATGGGATTCCCCACCCTGAACCTGCCCTGGAACCCGGATTTGAAACCACCTTATGGGGTTTATTGCGTGGAGGTGGAGGGGGAGCACGGAGGAGCGACCATCACCCTTCCCGGGGTGGCCAACTTCGGTGTCAGACCCACCGTGGAAAAGTCGACAGAACCCGTTCTGGAAGTCCACGCCCTCCGCAGGTGCCCCCTTACCCACGGGTCCCGAATCAAGGTCCGCTGGTATCGCTTTCTCCGGGCTGAGAAAAAGTTTGAGGATGTCGAAGCTTTGAGAAAGCAGATCGCCGTCGATATAGAAGCGGCGCGTCGATTCTGGGGTTTGACTTAACCCGTATTTCTTACAAAATTCGTAGCCAGAGAACGCTGATCGAGTGCTGGCGTCGGGGTCATGCCCTTTCCTCCGCCCCCTCCGAGGAACTGTTCTCCTGCCCGGCCTCCTCCTTCTCGGTGTCGATGATGATGCGGATCTTGTCGCCTTTCATGTCCTTGAAGGACTTCAGATTGAAAGATTCCGGACTCCTTAATTTTTTTACCATTGGCCGGACTTCTTTTGGGAGCTTTTCCAGGTCTTCTTCCTCGGGGTCACCGCCATCATAGAGTACCTGGCCATCCTCGTCCGTGATTCGGAAATGCTTTTCGCCATCGATAATTTCCACTGTGGCAGCCAGACCGTTTCTACTCAACCGGACTCGTTTTCGACCCTTTCCATAAGTGGTGATTCGGTGGCTGCCGTCCTCGTTCTCGCGTTCCACAATAATCTCCGGGACGTATTGAAGGGCCTTGTTTCCCACTTCAGCCGCCTTCTCCTGGATTTCTTTCAGGTAGTCCTCGAAATCCTCCATTTTGAAAGGAAAATCCCAATCGCCCCTCGGACCAAGGGAATGTGGATTGGAATATTTGAAATGTTCACGCGTGCGGGGTTGCCGCGGAGCCTCCCTTTCTTCCAGTTTCACGGGAAACTTGAGTTTTTCGCCCTTGCGAACCACTTCAACTTCGACGGTGTCCTCCGGTTCTTTGGACCGAACCAAGGTCGTCAACTGTTCCTGGTTGACAATTATTTGGCTATCCAAACCCAACAGAATGTCGAATTTCTCGATTCCGGCTCTATCCGCGGGGGAATCACCGACCACGTGTTCGATGATTAAGCCGACCCCTCGGGGAATTTCCAAATGGTGGCGCAAGGCATTGCTGACCCTGTTCGTTCCCACACCGAGGAAGGTTATCGACCTGGCTTCCTCGGAAGAACTCCTGGAGTTCTCCGCCCTTTCCACATCAGGGTGGGAGAAGACTCCCGGGTTGAGGCCCAGGAGCAGGACCGAGCTGATGAGGGTTTGGCCAAAAATATTCATGTTCGCGGTGATTATGGAGACTAAAATTTGACGCAGAAAGACAGGGAGGAGCAGGGCTTGTTCCTTTTCTTTTTGCTTTGGCCTTGCCCGTTGCGGGAATTCACCAACCGATCAATTGCAACCGCAACCGCCACCTCCAACGCTGCCGCCCCCGTGGGCCGCTTCCCGCGTGTAAAACACGTGCTCGGCCATGGCGGCATCGAGGGGATCCCGGTCTGCCGTCATACCGTATTGCGTCAGCGTTCCGCGTTCCCACGGTTCCACCGTATCACAGCCCCAGAAAAAAATTCCGCAGGCCATTACGCACCCAATTCGAAGGATTGCCCTCACCGTCAATCTTCGGCCAACAGGGCCAGGATTTCCTTTCTATACTGATCCTCCGTCTTTTTTCCCGAATATCCCTGGTGCACGGCATGCACCCGGCCCGATTTGTCCAGCATGAAAGAGGTGGGCATGGCCTCAATGGCACAGGTCGCCACCAGTTTTTTTTCCAAGTCGCGCACTATGGGAAAAGTGGCTCCCGATCTGTTTGCGAACCGGGAATAAGCCGAGGAGGTGTCGTCCACGCTGACGGCAATAATTTCGAATCCCCTGTCCTTGAACTCCTGGTACAACCGTTCCATGGCGGGAAACGAAGCCTTGCAGGGAGCGCACCACGAAGCCCAAAAATCAACCAGAACGACTTTTCCCTCAATCTCGGGCACTTCTCCCTCGAACTCGAAATTGCTCAAATCGGGAAAGGTGTCTCCCTCTACAACCTTTGCCTCGGCCCCATGCTGACCGATGACTGAAAACCCGACCAACAGAGCCAGGACAAGGGTTTTAATCCGAGACCATATAATGATATATTCCATGTGAATCTATGCGTTTGAATTCCGTGTGGAGGCAACCCTCCGCACCAAAATACTGGTTTATCAACTCCATTCCCTCTTCTACCCCCAAGAGGCAGGCGGCGGTAGCAAGGATACCCGACTCCGTGCAGGTGCCCGCAACTACGGTGACGTGGTTCACCTTGTTGGCAATGGGATAGCCCTTGCGGTGGTCGACGATGTGCCCGTACCGCTGTCCGTTGAGTTCGAAGAATCGACGGTAGTCCCCCGAACTCGCTACACAGAGGCCATTGAGGGCCAAACTTCCCCAACACTTCCCAGGATTCCCGGGATCCTCCATGCCGACATGCCAATGGGTGTAGCCGGGAGGCTGCCCCAGGGCAGCCACGTCCCCACCAAAATTTATCAGTACATCACCAATCCCGAAGTCCCGGGCCAACAGGGCAACACGGTCCACCGCGTACTCCTTCCCGATACCCCCCAAATCGATTCCCATTCCGACTTTTTTCAGGCGAACCCTCCCGGGCTTACGCTCCACTTTGTCCCATCCGATTAGGTCCCTTGCTCTCCGAATTTCCTCAGCTGTGGGAATCCGTGGATGTTTGGCCTTGTAATCCCAGAGCTCGATTATGGGCAGTGTGGTGGGGTCGAAGAGGCCTTGGGTAATAAAGTGAAACCGGTCGCAAAGGTCAAAAAGCGCTTCCGTTTCGGGATCGATCGGCACCCAGTCCCGTCCGGCGGCACGGTTGATCCGGCTAACCAGGCTAAAATCCTCGAACCGCGTATAGGTGGCTTCAAAATTGCGCACCCAATTCAGGGCCGCTTCCTTGAAGTTCCCCGCCATCCTCCGATCGTCGCTTTGAAATTGGATTTCGCACGATGTGCCCATGGCGCGAAATTTCACCCGGAATAACCCCCGGGCCAAATCATCGGTCGCCACCTCGGACACCCTCAACTGGAAGCAATCAGACATTAGAAGACCCACCGTCCCCCCACCGTAAGGATATCGGCGTCACTGTAAACACTGGGATGGGTCAGGGAATCCAGACCTGCCATCTCGTAGCGTTGGACCTTCAGATTGAATTCCAGGTCTTCCGCAAAAAAATAAACCAGTTTCACCCCCAAAGTGTAGGTTTCCATTTTGGAAAGGCGGTGATCGGAAGAAAAATAGGGAGCGCGGCCAATCGTTTTGCGGTCGGGAATGATACCGGTGCGGTTGAGATCGTGGTGGTAATAGTTGGCGGCCGACTGCTTATAATAGCGGATCAAGGGTTCGAGGATGACTTGGTCGGAGATTTTTTGAAACCACTGCAGGGAAAAGGTGTGGGCATCCAGATCGGCGTCGTCGGAAAAATAACGGTAAGAAGCTTGGAAGCTGGCTTTCAGTTTCTCCAAATCCCGTATAACGTCGGTGTAGAAAATCCACTTTTCCCGGAAACGGGGCCGGTTTTCCGGAAAGGTGATGGAGAGAAAGAAATCGGAAATGAGTTCGATGTCTTTTTCCACTACTTTGTAGGGATCGGCCAAGTAGCCATCCTCCCGTCCGTAGGTCAGATCCGCCGACCAAACGGTGGCGGGATCCAGGATCTGGGTAATCCCAAGGAGAACGTCCTCGCTGTCCTTGCTTTCCAACTCAGGGAGGGTAGGGGCGCTGAGTTCATCTTGGAGCATGGAGTAGCCCAACTCCAGGGTGGTGTTTTTTTTGTTGAGGTAGCGTCGATAAGTAAAGGCCCCGCCCTCCGACAAATAATCGCTCTCATTGCTATAATTCAACTCGAAGGTGAAAGCGTGGTCCTGCAACTGGTGATCGAGATTCAGGATAATGGAGCGACGCTCATCGACCAGTTCCCCCATGGGAACGCGATCGGCTCCCGCCTCCGGCAGTTCCCCCGTGGGAGTGGAACCGGTTATGGTATCGACCAACCCCACCACGCCTAAACGAGTGCTCGGGCTGAGGTCCTTATCGGCGCTGACGTAATGGGCTCTCACCCGAATGCGGTCGTCATCCTCCCGGTAATCCTCATACTTGTAACGGATGGAATCCTCACCCTGCACCGGCTTCGGCATGCTGGAAAGCAGATACAAAGCCAAAAAGAGGCTGAAAATCCGGATTCTAAAATGGGATGAGGTCGCCAGTGGCGCTTCCCGCCAAGAGGAAAGAGGAAAGTGGAAAGAGGGAAGTGGCGCCGGGGACGCCAATCCTGATCGTGATCGTGATCTTGAAGTCTCGCCGCTGCATAGCTTTGCGACGCACGGTCGTGATCGAATAGAAACCATGTAGAAACTCTCGCAAAGCTTGCCAAGACCGCCAAGAAAAAGATGGAACCACAAACCGTGCTTCGCAATGCTACGCAGGTCAAGAAGGCACCAAAAACTCAAAAAAATTTTCTTGGGGTTCCGTGTGTTTATTTAAATCAACGCTTCGCTTGATACCTGCGGGGAAGGAATGAAAAGGCTGTCCATCCTCTTCAACCAAGTTTCTTTTCGATCACGATCAAGATCACGATCAAGATTAAAAAAACCTGTAACTACTCAGGACCTCATTGAGGATTCGTATCTGGCCTCCACCTGCGCCGAGCTGGTTGCGATGACTTTTGAATACCCACGGTCGGCGGGTATTTTTTCGGAACGCTGTTCTTAAGTCCTCAAAAAATGGGAGTTCTTACCTATTGAATGATAAAGATTCAAAAGCGGCGTTGCGAAGACGCAGTCCCCCTACCAATAAATTCAAGCGTGGTAGGGCAAGAGCATCCCTGCTCTGCCGTTCGTCGCGGTAGGGCAAGAGCATCCCTGCTCTGCCGTTCGTCGCGGTAGGGCAAGAGCATCCCTGCTCTGCCGTTCGTCGCGGTAGGGCAAGAGCATCCCTGCTCTGCCGTTCGTCGTGGTCAGCCAAAAAACCATCTGAGTAGTTACAAAAACCTCTTCACTCTTCACTCTTCACTCTCCACTCTGAACTCTGAACTCTGGCGCCAACCGCGCCTTCCTTTGTCCTCCATGAGCAATTTAACCCTGGTTGTTTTAGCCGCAGGAATGGGCAGCCGCTATGGCGGGATCAAGCAAATGGAAGGCCTGGGGCCCTCCCGGGAAGTGTTGCTCGACTATTCGGTATACGACGCTATCCGAGCGGGATTCGGAAAAGCGGTCATCGTTATCCGCAAAGAAATGGAACCGGGCTTTCGGCAACGCATAACCCGGAGGTTTGAAGACCGCATAACGGTCGAGTTCGCCTTTCAATCCATGCAATGCGCCCCTGTGAGCCGGGATAAACCTTTGGGAACGGGCCATGCCCTCCTCAGTGCCGTCCATCAAGTCGATGGACCCATGGGAGTAATCAATGCGGACGATTTTTACGGACTCTCATCCTTTCAAATCCTGGCCCAAAGCCTGAAAAAAATGACTGCCCTATCCGGGGTGAACATCGGGTTTCAATTGGAAAAAACCCTTTCCTCCAATGGAACCGTCTCACGAGCCGTTTGTGAAGCCTCCGAGGAGAATTTCCTTACCCGCATAGAAGAACACACCGGCATTTCCAAAAAAGAAGGTAGCATCCTTGGCTACTTCGAGGGCGCCCTTCGCAACTTGCCGCCAAAGGCCATTGTTTCCCTTAATTTATGGGGTTTCGCGCCCGATTTTCTTCCCTTCCTGCAGGAAAATTTCGAGGCATTCCTCCTTTCCATGAACGATCCTCACAAAGATGAATTCTACCTGCCAACGGCCGTCTTCCAGTGGATTGAGGAGCGTGGAGCCGCTGTAAAGCTGAAACCATCCGGGGAAACCTGGCTGGGACTGACCCACCCCGAGGACAAAGCCGAGGCGGCGGCCAAACTGGGTGATCTGATCGCCCGCGGCATCTATCCTCCAGACCTCTGGGACAGGGCTTGGTGAAATTCCGAATTGCTTGGCCGGGGATAAAGCGATTTTAGTAGAAAACCATATGAAAATTCTCTCAGCTTTGACGTCATCTTCGACCGGAACGGCCCAGTCCAAACCTGAAAATAGGTCCCCGAGGGGACTCAACCCCATCCTACCCCTTTTGGGTTTTGGAATCTGTTTTTTGAGTTTCCTGGCCGGCGCGTCCGCCCAGGACAGACCCAATATTCTCCTCATCATGGTGGATGATCTCGGGTTTGCCGATCTCGGCTGCTACGGAAGCGAAATCCAAACCCCAAATATCGACCGTTTGGCCAGCAACGGTCTTCGGCTCACCCAGTTTTACAATACCGCAAAATGTCACTCCTCCCGGCTCAGTCTCCTGAGCGGCCAGTACAGCCATTACGCCGGGGAAGAAGATTTCCGCAATGCCGTGACCATTGCCCAAGTCCTGAAGAGCGCCGGTTACAGCGCTTCCATGACCGGCAAATGGCATTTGGATAACGAACCCACCGATTATGGTTTTGAACAGTATTGGGGCCATATCTCCGGATCAACCGACTTTTTCAAAGGCGATGACACCTTTCGCATGAACGGCGAGGCCTGGAATGATTTCCACGAAGGTTTTTACACCACCGACGCCAACGTCGATTTCTCCATTCAGTTTCTCAACAAGGCTCTGGAAACGGATAAGCCCTTCTTTCACTACATCGCCTTCAATACCCCGCACTATCCGCTCCAGGCCCCAAAGGAGGATATCGAAAAGTACCTGGGCCGCTATGATGCCGGTTGGGAAGTTTTGAGGGAAGAGCGTCTGGTTAAACAGAAGTTACTCGGACTATTCCCGGCCGACCAGGAATTGCCACCCCTCCCCCATCATGTTCCCGCCTGGAACTCCCTGACCGAAAAGCAAAGGCAATTGGAATCTTTCCGCATGGCCATCTACGCCGCCATGGTCGATAGCCTCGATCAGAATATTGGACGACTCATCGCCTATTTAAAGGAGAAGGGCGTTTACGAAAACACCCTCATCCTGTTCGTTTCCGATAATGGAGCCTGCCCTTTCGAGCGCAGTGAACATATCGAAATACCACCTTGGAAGGCCGGGTCCTGGTACCTCTATGACGCCAGTTGGGCAACCGTCGGAAACACCCCCTTTAAACATTACAAACAGACTCAGCACGAAGGAGGAATCGCCAGTCCCTTCATTGCACACTGGCCGGGAAAGATAAAAAACCCGGGCGGTTTACATGGCGAACTCAGTCACCTCATCGATGTTATGGCGACCTGTATCGAAGTCGCGGGCGCGGAATATCCGAAGCGGAAAGGATTGAATCCGCTTCAGGGAAAATCCCTGGTCCCCATCCTGAAAGGAGGTAAACGGACCGGCCATGACGAATTATTCTTCATTTTCTCCAACTGCCGCGCCTTGCGTCAGGGAGATTGGAAACTGGTCAGTTTCTATGGACACAAATGGGAGCTTTTCCATTTGGCGGAAGATCGCACCGAGCAAAATGACTTGGCCGCCTCAAACCCCGAGCGAGTCGATGCCATGGCGAAACGCTGGCACGCAATCGCCCAAGGAGCGGGAACCATTCCCGAAAAGCAAATCGGCCCGGTCATGAACAAAGTTTCCCCAGAAGCCAAAAAAAGTTGGCATGATCCGAAATTGACCGCCAACTGGGAAATGCCCTCGTTCTAACCCGCCCTCCGTCAGGCCGGTCCAGGATGGAGCCGGCGATGGGACTCGAACCCGCAACCTACTGATTACAAATCAGTTGCTCTACCAATTGAGCTACGCCGGCCTGGTACCCCCTCGGGGACTCGAACCCCGAACCAATTGATTAAGAGTCAACTGCTCTACCGATTGAGCTAAGGAGGCTTGGAAAAGGCGATTAACTTTTAAGGCGCAGGGGAAGGGGTCAAGCCAAGAAAAGGCTGAAGGCTGAAGGCTGAATCCGGACGCCTGGAAGAGAATCTCGCAAAGAACGCGAAGGGTGCTAAGGGGGTGAAACTGTAGGAGCGGCTTTATGCCGCGATCGCTGTGGGAGCATAATTTTGTTTGGGTAATTCAGACGCCCTGTATTCGTCATCAACAAACAATTCTTCACTCCTAATTCCTCATTCCTTATCGGCGCCGTCGGCACCTGGGATGGAGCGGGCGATGAGATTCGAACTCACGACCCCAACCATGGCAAGGTTGTGCTCTACCAACTGAGCTACGCCCGCGTCTCGCCCGGATATCTCACTACCGAGCTGAAAGTGAGTGAGTAAGGGAAAATCAGAACTCCAAGTCAAACTCTAAAAGCGCTTGCTTTCGCACATTGGCCGGCACAGCTACAAAGCCGGATTGCCTAAGTTTTTCCAGGTCCTCCGATTGGAAGAAATCGGCCAGGAATTGACGGGTTCGGGGTTCTGCAATATCGCGAGCAACCAAGTGAAGTGAATATCTCAAAGGGTAATCCCCGAAAAACAGATTCTCCCGGGAAGGGGGAAATCCCACCGAATCCCCCGGCTGAACCAACGATAGCAACCTGAGCCCTCGATCGGCCTCCGGCATTTGGGACAAAACCAACAAGGCGGAGGGCCCCGCCCCATATGGATCGGCCAAATTTTCTCCGAGACTTCCAAAATCCTCCACTTTTTCGTCCCGGAAAAACCAGTGGTTCAGTACGGGGTAGGAAGGATCTTCCTCGGTCAGACCGAATGTCACGAGTAGGGGACGGTTTACCCAATCGGGTTCGCCGGGAAGGAGAAATCCCCACTCGGACTTGAGGCCATGGCGCGTTTTACGCAATAGTTCCGACAACCGGCCCAGGGGCACTTCCGTAAGGGGGTTGTCCCGGTGGACGGCAAAATAGACGCCCCAAAATCCGAGGGGCAGGTTGGATGTGCCCCGCAAGGAAGGGTGCGCCTCGGAGGACTGGATCACGAATGCGACATCAGCCAATCCCTCCCGAATTTTCATAAGTCCGAGCAGGCTGCTCGTCATCTGGTAAGCTATGGATTCCTCCCCTTCGGAAACGTCGTAGTCGAGGATTTCCTTCACGTAATGGCTTCCCGCCACTCGAAGAGGGGGGTCTTGCCCCATAATCAAGATGGGCCAGGCGAACAGGGGAATCAGCCGTATGGAAGGAAGCCGGCGGCGATTCACGGTTTCATCCTTTTTCAGCTTTTCCGATGAATTCCAGTTCGGGCCACTGCAGGAGTTTGCGGTGAAGGGTGCGGCGTGAAATTCCCATGAGTCGGGCCGCCTTGGTTCGATTCCCCTTGGCCTTAACCAAAGCCTGGCGCAAGAGGCGCTTTTCATTTTCCTTCATGGAAAGGTTTGCCGCTCTGCCGGGATCGATGGTGACGGCGGAATTTCCGTCGAAGAACCGATGGTCCAGGTTGTATTCGGTTAGGGTTCCCCCGCGATGCAGCACCACGGTATTCTCGGCGAAGTTCCTCAATTCCCGGATATTTCCAGGCCATCGATATCCTTGCAGGATCTTCACTGCGCCAGGATCGATCTGGGGAATATTTACGCCATTTTCCTTGGCGTACAACCCGAGGAAGTGATCCAGCAAAAGAAAAATATCTTCCTTGCGCTCGCGCAGGGGCGGAAGGGTTATGGAGACCACGTTCAACCGGTAGTAGAGATCTTCGCGGAAATCACCCCTGTCCACGTGGGCCTTTAAATCCCGGTTGGTAGCGCACACCAGGCGCACATCGACCGATATGGATTTGATACTTCCCACACGTTCGAAGGTTCTGGTTTCCAAAAAGCGCAGGAGCTTAATTTGGGTAGAGGCGTCGATCTCTCCAATTTCATCGAGAAACAGGGTCCCGCCATGAACCGCTTCAAAGCGCCCAATCCGTTTTCCCACGGCCCCGGTAAAGGCCCCTCTTTCATGTCCGAACAATTCGCTTTCCAATAGGCTTGCCGGAAGTGCGGCGCAATTGACCGCCAGGAATGGTTTTCGGGATCGATCACTGTTCTGGTGAATGGACTGCGCGATGAGCTCCTTTCCGGTTCCCGTCTCTCCTTCCAGCAATACCGTGGCCCGGGACGGGGCAACCAGTTGAACCCGGTCTATCACCTCTTTCAGCGCGTCCGAATTGCCAATGATACCCTGGAAACCGAATTTTCGGTCCAATCTCTGATGCAGGACCCGATTTTCCGATTTGATCTTTTTTGAATTCAAGGCCCGTTTGATGAGAATCTCCAATCGCTCCAGGTTGACCGGTTTGGTCAGAAAATCGAAGGCCCCGCGCTTCATGGCTTCGACGGCGGTTTCCACATTGCCATAGGCCGTCATCATGATGCAGATCGGCTTGTGGGGCTGGGAGAGGGCTTCATCGATAACCTTCATGCCCGATTTACCCGACATGCGCAGATCGGTTAAAACCACGTCGAAGGGCTGACTATCCAGCAAATTGAAGGCCTGATCGGCGTTGCTGGCCAGGTAAACGTCGTAGGTATCCTCCAAAGCCAACTGCAGCCCTTCCCGGGTATGCTTCTCGTCGTCTACAATGAGGATGGATGCGGGCATGAAACAACGGTTGGATTGCCGGTTTGGGTGGGAAGGGTTATTCCGGCAATAACCGGACCCGGCGGTGTTTCTTGGGAAACTTCAAGGAAATAACCGTGCCGATGCCGGTTTTACTGTCAATGCCTACTTGGCCTCCATGGTCCCGGAGAATGCGATTGACAATCATCAACCCCAGGCCGCTACCGGAAGCCTTGGTGGAAAAGTAGGGTTGAAAGACTCTGGACAAATGTTGCGGGTCTATACCACTGCCCGTATCTCCAACGAGAATGTAGAAATAGTCGTCATCCGCTTTCAGTTTAAAGGTCAAAAGGCCACCTTCGGTCATGGCTTCGCAGGCATTTTTGATCACGTTGAAAAATACCTGCTTCAGTTGATTGGCGTCCCCGGTAATCGTGGGCACTTCATTTCCCATCTCGAGGTCAATGGAAATACCTGCATCCCTCAATTCCTGTTCCTGAACCCGCAGGACGGATTCGAGAACTTCGACCAGGTTGGTATCCTTCAAATCGAGCGGAGTGGGTCGGATAGCCTCAAGGAAATGGGTGATGATTCCATCGAGCCGCACCACCTCGTCGCTGCAGATATCGAGCGAATGCTTCAGCTTACTCCGCGCCTCCCGATCTTCCATCTGTTCGAGCTGGCGCTGAATGAGTTGAAGGTGAATGGTGAGCGAATTGAGTGGATTTCCCAATTCATGGGCGACACCGGCGGCCAATAGAAAAATGGAGGCCATTTTTTCCGATTCGATCTTTTCCTCGGTTGAAACCACGTCCTTTGTAATGTCATTTAAAATCACCACGTAGTGCTTTTCGGCATCCTGTAGTTCTTCGAAAGGGACAATGTAAACCCGCACCATGCGTGGTTCCGGATAGGTCATCTCAATTTCGCGCGTAACCAGAGCCTGCTCGGAGAACTTAGGCTGCCGGTGGTCGAGATTTATGGCTGGAGCCAGGTCGGGAATCCATTTCCATAAGAGAGCGGACCCCAAATCGCTTTCACTGATACCGACCATGGCCATGCCTTCCCGGTTGGCATACTGCAAGACGCCATCGGCGGAAATAACCAGGATTCCCTCGCACACGGTGTTGAAAATTCCCTCGAAAAGTTCCCTCTCCCTGGCCAATCGGCTGGCCAGGTTTTGCAGGTTGGTTTCGTCCAGGTGACTAAGTTGTCCCAGGACTTTGTCCAACCGGGAATTCCTGATTTCCGTCATTGCTGCAGAAGGTGATGCCCTTGGCAAAAGCTGCCTGGGAAAGCCTTGTCCATACTCCTATTGAACGCGGGTTTTTATAAAGTTGCCAAGTTTTTTACGGCTCCACACAGTCCCACCCATGATGCGGAAGGACCAAGCCAATACGGTTGGAAAACGTGAAAACCTTCTGGTGAGCGTGATTTGCAACCTCGTCATCCCCTTGTTGATTCTGACCAAATTGAGTACGCCGGATCGTTTGGGTCCGGTGGTGGCGCTTTGCCTGGGATTGGCCTTCCCCCTGGGTTACGGCATCTGGGATCTGATAAACCGCAAGCAACTCAATTTTGTTTCGGTGTTGGGTGTCATAAGTGTGGGTTTAAGCGGCACATTCGGTCTGGTTCAGGTCGACCCGTTCTGGTTTGCCATCAAGGAAGCCTCCGTGCCCTTGGCCATCGGCATCATGGTGTTGCTGACCTTTCGCAGCAAGAGGCCGCTGATAAGAACCTTCCTCTATAATCCCCAGATCCTGAACACCCGACTGATCGATGAGCGCCTGCAAGCAACCGGCTCGCAGCGGGCATTCGACAAGGTTTTTTCCATCTGCAACAAGTTGTTGATTTTCTCCTTCCTGTTCAGCGCCGTGCTCAACTACCTGTTGGCACGCATGATGGTTACGGCCCACCCGGCCGATGATCTGGTGGCGTTCAATGCGCAGCTCGGCAAAATGAATTTCATGAGCTGGTTCGTAATCGCCCTTCCCAGCGCCCTTATCATGATGATTGCCCTGTGGAAACTGGTTACGGGACTCGGGCAACTCACCGGCCTGAGGCTGGAAGAAATGTTACAGGAAGCGCCAAAGAAGAAGGGAAAGGGAAGGAACCGATGAGAATCGCGGGCCGGCGGCAAGAACAGGGAGGAATTATCCGCGATCCTCTACCGGAATATAGGTTTGGTTGACGAGACCAGTGTAAATTTGACGCGGCCGGTGGATGCGGATGGTTGTGGCAATTTCCCTCCAATTGGCAATCCAACCCGGAAGTCGCCCCATAGCGAACATGACGGTGAACATCTCCACTGGTATGCCGATGGCTTTCAGGATGAGGCCGCTGTAAAAATCTACGTTCGGATAGAGTTTTCTCTCGATAAAATAGCTGTCTTTCAGGGCCGCTTCTTCCAGTCGCTTGGCAATTTCCAACAAGGGATCGGCATGCCCCAGGCTATTCAACAGTTTTTCGGTAGCGGCGCCGAGGATCTTGGCACGAGGATCGTAGTTCTTGTAAACGCGGTGGCCAAACCCCATCAGCCGGGCCTTGCCCGTTTTGGCCGCTTCAATAAACTTGCTGCCGTCGTCGCCGGAAAGGTGGATGTCCAGCAGCATTTTTACCACTGCGGTATTGGCTCCACCGTGTAGGGGCCCCCAAAGGGCGGAAACCCCGGCCGCCACCGAGGCGAACAGGTTGGCGCCTCCGCTGGCAACCATTCGCACGGTAGACGTCGAACAGTTTTGTTCGTGGTCGGTATGCAGCAGTAAAAACAGATCGAGGGCGTTGGCCACCTCGGGCGCCGGTTCATAGGGGGCATAAGGCTCGCTGAACATCATGTGCAGGAAGTTTTCCACATAGCTGTTATCCTTGCGCGGCCAGACAAAAGGCAGCCCCTCCTTCATGCGGTAGGTCATGGCTGCGATGTTGCGCACTTTCGAGATGAGCCGGCAAGCCGCTTCATCGAAGTGTTCCAGATCCTGCTGACGGTTATTGGAGGCCATTTCGGGATGGTGACAACCAAGGGCATTGAGCATGGAACCGAGCACGGCCATGGGATGAGCGTCCCGCGGAAATCCTCGGAAATGATTGCGGAAGTCTTCGTGCAGTTGGGCATTTTGGGCGATCCGGGAGCGGAAGGCATCCGATTCCTCCTTAGTGGGTAAATGCCCGTAGATTACCAGATAGGCTGTGCTGAGAAAGGAACTCTTCCCTGCCAACTCCTCTATGGGAATCCCGCGGTGGCGCAAAATACCCTGTTCTCCGTTAACGAAAGTGATGTCGCTGAGGCAGGATCCCGTGTTTCCAAAACCTTCATCAAAGGCAATGTATCCCGTATCGGCTCTCAGTTTTCTAATGTCGACGGATTTCTCTCCCTCAGTCCCGGAAATTACCGGATACTCGTGGCTTTCTCCCTCAATGGTAATGATGGCGGTTTCAGACATAAACGATTTCGGTTAGCAGTATTGCGATTTGCTCCCAAGGATAGTCGAAGCGGGTTAATGATTTTCAACCAAATTCAGAAAATTTTTATATAACCGGAGTCCTTTGTCCTGACTTTTTTCGGGGTGGAACTGCGTTGCGACGCAATTTCCCACTTTTATCCCACTGGCGAAGGGCATTCCATATTCCGTCTTGAAAAACACCGACTCCTCTTCTTCCGGAGCTACAAAGTAACTGTGGACAAAATAAAACTGGTCCTTCCCCGAAACCAGCCCCGCCGCAATGGGGTCCTTCGGGTTCTTCAGAACGACGGAATTCCACCCCATGTGGGGCACTTTAAATTCCGGCGGCAGGCGAAATCGCTTAACCGATCCGGGAAAAATCCCCAGGCCGCGAACATCCCCTTCCTCAGAGTAGTCGTAAAGGGCCTGGAAACCCAGGCAAACCCCAAAAAAGGGACGATCATCGGCAATCCAACCCTTGACCGCATCCACTAGGGAACAGGCCTTCAGACCATCCATGCAATCGCCCAATGCGCCAACGCCGGGCAATATCAAGCCTTGGACCCCACTCAGGCCCTCCGGCCCAAAAATCAGGTCCACTTCGGCTCTGCAGGCTTCGAATGCCTTGCACACGCTGCGGAGGTTGCCCAGGCCGTAGTCGATGACAGCTACCCTTGGTTTCATGACGGGTGGATTCAGGATAGCAAATCCTTGGTCGAAGGAATCTCGCCTTCGATCCGGCTGTCAATAGCCGTGGCGGCATCCAGGGCCCGGCCAAAACATTTGAATATCGCTTCCAATATATGGTGCGGTTCATCGCCGTATTCCAGCGCAAGGTGAATATTGGCGCCGAGTCCATTAACCAAGGCCTGAAAAAATTCCCGAATCAGGATGATGTTGAAATCCCGAATGTAATTTGAGGGAGAATCCACCTGATAAGACAGGTAGGGACGGTTACTCAAATCGATGGCCGCGCGGGCCAGGGATTCGTCCATGGGAACCATGAAGAAACCATAGCGCCGAATGCCCAACTTCTCCCCAAGCGCCTGTTTAATGGCTTGGCCCAAAACGATACCGGTATCCTCAACCGTGTGGTGATAGTCGACATTCAGGTCGCCTGAGGCCCTCAAAGTCAGGTCGAAAAGCCCGTGTTTGCTGAAAAGGCAAAGCATATGGTCGAAGAATGGTATCCCCGTATCCACCTCATACCTGCCGCTACCATCCAGATTGATGGCAACGGTAATATCCGTTTCCGCGGTTTTGCGATTAAGGGTAACTATGCGCTGTTCTGCCATTGATCGAAAGCCTCACTAATAATTTGCATCTGGTTTTCCGAACCGATGCTGATTCTCAAAAAGGAATGCGTTAAAGGATCGTTTCCGAAATAGCGAACCAGAATTTTTTTGCCGTAGAGGAAGTCATAGAGGGATCGGGCCACTGGCGGACCCGTATTCCCCCTGGAATCCTTTGGCTCGGTAAACAGGTAATTGGCTTGGGAGGGATAGGTAAACCATCCTCTGTCCTGCAATGAGCTAAAGTGCCGATCCCGCGTCCGCTTGATTTTCTGCGCCAGGTCCCGGTAATAGCCTCCATCCGAGAGTGCGGCCAGACCGGCCAACTGGGACAAGGTATTTACATTGTAACTGTCGCGGATTTTGTCCAACAACTCGACAATTTCGGGATTTCCCAGCAAAAAACCAATGCGCATCCCGGCAAGGCAGTGGGATTTGGAGAAAGTTCGGGTAATGCAAAGGTTTTCGTGCCTGGTCAGCAAACCAATGGCATCTTCATCGGCAAAAGGGGCATAGGCTTCGTCCACAACCAACACCCCGCCGAAACGGTTTAACAGGGCCTCGACGGACCCCGTGGAAATGCCCACTCCCGTGGGCGCGTTGGGCGAGGTGAGGAAAAAGATATTGGCTCCGCATTCCGCGATGGCAGAGATCGGCAGTCCCATGGTTCGGTTGTACCTGAGTTTCGCCCTGGCCGCGTTTTGCATGCTCTGCAATACCGGATAGAGGGAGTAGCTCGGGGCCATGTATCCCACCGGACGATCCCGGTCGGCAAATGCGCGAACCAACAAATTCAAGACTTCATCCGAACCGTTCCCGACAAAGGCCCATTCCGGACCGGGGAGGCCGAAAAACAGGGCCAGCTGTTCCCGTAAGGCAGCGCATCCGGGATCAGGATAGGTTTTCAGCCCATCACCGGTCGACTTGCGAATGACTTCCTCCACAAGCGGGCTGGGTGGATAAGGATTCTCGTTGGTATTGAGTTTGATCCATCCCGAATCCCCGGGCTGTTTTCCCGGCACATAGGCATCCAGGGCCCGCACGTGCGGGAGCGCCCGGTCGCTAACAGACGGGTTGGGATTCTTCATGATGGGGCAAAAAGGGTTATTCCGCCCGAATAGAAACAGATCTCCCGTGCGCGTCGAGGTTTTCCATTCTGGCGAAAGCCTCAACCGTGGGAGCGGCTTTGATCACTTCCGGCTTTCCGTAACGCACCACGCTGCTCCTACGGAAAAAGTCCCGCACGGTCAGTCCGCTGGAGAACCGCCCGGCCCGGCCGGTTGGAAGTTCGTGACTGGGCCCGGCGGTAAAATCACCCAAGGCGGTGGCGGTAAAATTGCCCTGCATGATCGCCCCGGCAGTCGTAATGCGGCGCGTCATCCCGGCAACGGCCTCGTTATCCACTTGCAACTGGAGGTGTTCCGGGGCGACAAAATTCGCCACTTCCACCGCCGCATCGAGGTGAGGCGCCTCGACCAGGGCAAAATTCGTTTCGAGAACTTTTTCAATCGCCTCCCGGTGGGTCAAGCGAAGCACCTGTGCGGCCATGGCTCTTTCAACTTCCGCGGAAATTTTCCCGGAAGTTGACACCAGATAGATTTTTTCTTTTCCCGAGCCATGTTCGGCTTGGGCCAGCAAATCGGCCGCAACAAACTGCGGTTCCGCCTGGAAATCCGCGATCACCATCAATTCACTGGGGCCCGGCAAAAGGTCAATTCCCACCTTCCCGAACAATTGGCGCTTGGCTTCGTTGACAAAGGCGTTGCCCGGACCAAAAATCTTGTCCACCGGGGGAACGGATTCAGTCCCGTAGGCCATGGCTGCCACGGCTTGGGCGCCACCCGCCTTGTAGACCTCATCCACCCCGCAAAGCGACAACACCCCGGCCATGGCGGGGGCGATTGTGCCTCCTCTGTCGGGAGGGGTGCAGACACAAATTTGCCCCACATTTGCTATTTTGGCCAAGGTAGTGGTCATGATGACAGTGGAAACCAAGGGAACGCTGCCTCCCGGAACATAAATCCCCACACGGCGGATCGGATAGTAGCGTTCTCCCACCATGGCGCCGTGCGGGTTTTTTCCAGTCCAATTTTCAGGAATTGATTGACGGTTGAAGGACTCGACGCAACGAATCGATTCGCCGACAGCCCGTTGATCCCCGGGGGAAAGACCCTGCACACCATGCTCCAGTTCCTCGGGGGATAATCGAATCGATTCGGCTGAGATGGGGGCGCCATCCAGTTTGGCGGTCAGTTCGAAGAGGGCCCGGTCTCCCCGCTTGGCAACGGCTTGCAGAATGTCGGTCACCACAGCCTCCACCTCGGCGGAACCGGAGGCGCCTTCGGCAAAAGACTGCAACTGTTTAAAAAATCCGGCCGATTCGTACTGGTACTTGGCCATCGGTTACTTTTGCTTGAGCCCGGGAAGAGGGGGCAAGGTAAACAGTGAATCGTCCAATACGGGATTCACCTGAATTTCATCAAAGGAAATCCGGTGCACTTCGTTCCCTTTCCGGAAAGTGGTCAAGGTGCGGGGAAAGCGAATTCCACCGGCTACTATCTCGCCCCCTTCCACGATGCGTTCTCCGGTCTCGACTTCGGTCAGGACAAGCTGTCCGGTCGTTTCCTCGATGTAGCGAAGATAATATACTTTTCCATAGGAAACTTTAACGCGGTGAACCTTCAGACCATCGTAGTCATTCCGGTCCAGGTATTCCACCTTGCGCCATCGGTTCGAAAAGGGAAAAAAGAAGTACAAATTTTCAAAAGTGGAGGCCCTAATGCGTCGAAGCGCCTCGGCCGTGTGAGGTATGAGGTTGTAACGGTTGGGGGTTTTTTTGTTGTACACCTTGGTCCAGGCCTCGTAGTCATTTAGCCCGATTTCGCGAACCAATTTATCCCCGACGAAAACCTGGCGTTGCTTATAGGGTTTTTTCAAAACAATCTCGATGGTGTTCGACTTGCCCGTAACCGTGGTTATGGTGCCGGTGAACCGCAGGGATTGCACTCCGTTCAGCTTGGCTTCACTGCCCAGACGCTTGCGGGCCTTGGCCAAAACCGCCTCCGCTTCGGGATCACCCGCCGTCACAAAAAGAGGTAAACAGAAGAGCCCCAATACAAGAAGGATCGAGGTTCTCATCCAAAGCGTGGCCGGCTGTATTCTGGAAAATGCCCGGTTTTTTTCCATATCGGCAAATAGAGGCAGGGTTATAGGACTGGAATATTCATTCGATGTTCAATCCAATTTTTCCTGCCGCATCCGAATTCGGATGTTTCCGGTTGATTCGACTTCGTTCCCGCGGGCGCGGTTTTATTCCCACTCAATGGTACTGGGTGGTTTGGAACTGATATCGAGCACGACCCGGTTGACCCCCTTCACTTCGTTAATGATGCGGTTGGAAATCCGTTGCAGCAAGTTGTGCTCGAGGCCGACCCAATCGGCCGTCATGGCGTCGATGCTTTCAACGATTCTCAGGGCGATGACGTTGTCGTAGGTTCGTTCGTCTCCCATAACCCCCACCGTTCGGATGGGAAGAAATACGGCAAAGGACTGCCATACCTTGTAGTACATGTCCGCCTTTATCATTTCGTCCAACAGGATGGCATCCGCCCGGCGCAAAATACGGAGCCGCTCCTCGGTTACCTCGCCAATCACCCGCACGGCCAGCCCCGGTCCGGGAAAGGGATGTCTCCAGACCAGGCTTTTCGGCAATCCCAACTCTTCCCCGAGCTTTCTCACCTCATCCTTGAACAACTGGTTGAGCGGTTCGAGGATTTTTAATTTCATCCGTTTCGGCAATCCTCCCACATTGTGGTGACTCTTGATGAGCGCGGCGGGATTCCCGTCGATGGGAATGCTTTCGATGATGTCGGGATAAATGGTGCCTTGGGCCAGGAATTCGACTTCACCCATCTTTTCCACCTCTGCCTCAAACACTTCGATGAATGTGTTGCCGATTATTTTTCGTTTTTTCTCGGGATCCTCCACGCCTTTGAGACGGTTTAAAAAAGTATCCCGGGCATCCGCCACCACGAGATGGGCCTGCAGGTGCTCCTGGTAGAGTTTTTCCACTGCCGGGCGTTCCCTTTCCCGGAGCAACCCGTTGTCCACGAAAACGCAGGTCAACTGATTTCCAATTGCCTCATGGATGAGTTTTGCCGCAACGGAACTGTCCACCCCGCCACTGAGGCCCAATATGACCTTGCTCTTCCCCACCTTTTGTCGGATGGCCGCAATGGATGAATCGATGTAGCTGGCCATGTTCCAGTCACCCCGGAATTGGCAGATCCGGAAGAGGAAATTGCGAATGATGTCCGTTCCTCTCTCGGTGTGAAAAACCTCCGGGTGGAATTGCAAACCGTAAAATTGAAGCTGCGGGTTTTCCACGGCGGCGAATTCGCTGTTTTCCGTTTTGGCGATGGAGACAAATCCGGGAGGTAGCCGGGTAAGTTTATCTCCGTGGGAGTTCCAGACCTGTATCCGCCGCGGTATTCCCTCGAACAAAGGGCTTTCCGAGGTTAACCGCAAGGCGCCCTTTCCATACTCGCGTTCCCGGCTGGGTTCGGCTTTTCCTCCGAGCAGATACCCCAGCAGTTGGATTCCGTAGCATATGCCCAAAATGGGCACACCGAGTTGGAAAATACCTCTATCGGGGAAGGGAGCTTTCTCGGCAAACACACTGGATGGACCTCCCGACAGGATGATGCCCTTCACCCCTTCCTCCCTGAACGTGGCAGCGGAGGTGGAGAACGGATAAACCTTGGAGTAAACCTGACATTCTCTCAGTCGGCGGGCGATTACCTGGGTGTATTGAGATCCGAAATCGAGAACAGCTACGACTTGGGCCATTTTTAATACTGGAGACGCGTGTTTTTAAATTCGCAGCGCGGGCATTGCGACTGCTTCAACCCCATCTTATCAGCGTAAATCTTGCCGCATTTTATACAATGGAAGACCGTTTTAGAGCGCTCCGAATGGTAGAATTGCTTATCGCGGTAATCGTAATATACCCACAACAGCAGAATGGACCCGATTCCGGCCATCAGGTAAATCAGGAAACCTGTACCGAGTGTAATGGGGATCATTTCAAACACAAACGCACCGGTGGTTCAGGCGCGCCCTTCACCGTCGCTCCTTCCTACTGGGTTTTTCCCGTTTTCCCGGCCTGTTGCCCGGTCCTCCTTTTTTTGGTGTACCCTTCATCAGAGGCGGGAATGAGTTCAATAAGCGCCATTTCGGCAGCATCCCCGACACGCCTGCCCAGTTTGTAAATGCGGGTGTAACCGCCCGGGCGGTCTTTGAACTCGGATGCTTTTTCGTTGAAGAGGATTTGCACCGCTCTCTTGTTGCGTAGGCGGGAGAAAACGATCCGGCGGTCGGCCAGGGTCCCCCTCTTTCCCCGTGTGATTAATTTTTCCACAAAAGGACGTAGGGCTTTGGCCTTGGCCAGGGTGGTCTCTATGCGACCTTCCACGATCAAGGCACAGCCGAGATTGGCCATAAGAGCCAATCGGTGGGCTTTTTTTACCCCCAATAAATGTCTGTGCTTTAAATGGCGCATTTTGATCGGTAGGCAGGCGACCTAGTCCATCCGGGCATCGAGCAGGCGCTCGTCGATCTTCATTCCCAAAGACAGGCCCTGTTGTTCCAACTTGGCTTTTATTTCATTGAGGGACTTTTTGCCAAAGTTGCGGTACTTGAGCATTTCCTGCTCCGATTTCATGGCTAATTCGCCCACGGTGGTTATGTTGGCGTTATTCAGGCAATTGGCCGCGCGCACGGAGAGTTCGATTTCGTTCACACTCATATTGAGCAGCTTTCGCAGCTTGTTTTGCTCCTCGCTCACCTCGGCCCCCGCCACTTCAAACTCGACCGATTCCTCGGATACGGCGTCGAATACGTCGAGGTGATGTTTGAGAATGGAAGCGGCGTGCTTCAGCGCGTCATCCGGTGAGATCCGGCCGTCCGTGGACACTTCCAGTATCAACTTGTCGTAGTCGGTCATTTGGCCCACCCGGGTATTTTCCACGCTGTATTTTACCAACCGCACCGGGCTGTAAAGACAATCTATCGGGATCACTCCGATGGGATCCTCTTCGGATTTGTTCTCCTCCCCGGGAACGTAGCCGCGCCCCACTTTGACTTCCAACTCGGCCAGAATCCGCCGCTCCTTGTCCAGGGTGCAGATGACCTGATCCGGATTGACAACCTCTATGTTGGAATCGGGCTGAATATCGGCCGCGGTGACCGGTCCTACCTTGGTGACATCGAGAATCAAACTGACCGGTTCGCGCTTGTGATTGATCAACAGGATCTTCTTCAGGTTGAGCACCACATCGGTGATGTCTTCGACCACTCCATCGAGGCTTTGGAATTCGTGATCTACTCCTTCGATTTTGACCGAGGAAATAGCGGCGCCCTCGATGGAACTCAGCAGCACCCGGCGCAGAGAGTTGCCGATGGTGTGCCCATATCCACCTTCAAAGGGCTCGGCGATAAACTTGGAATACGTTTCCGTAGCTGTTTCTTCGTCCTTGGCCAGTCGGTTGGGTAGTTCGAATATTCTTAATCTTGTAACCATGATCTGCCGGAGGTAAAATTAAACTCTAGATGCGAGTATCAGCGGCTGTAAAACTCGACGATGAGCTGTTCATTGATGCCCACTTCGATTTCTTCGCGGGTGGGCAAGCGAAGGATTTTTCCTTTGAAAGTATCTTCCGAAAGCGAGGCCCACTCGGGGATGAGGCGGGCCCTTGTTTCATCCAAAGCCCGGGTGGCCAATTGTTTGGAGGACGTCGCGTCTTTGACCTCTATCTCGTCACCGGGTGAAACCCGGAAACTGGGGATATCCACTTTCCTGCCGTTGACCAGGATGTGTCCATGATTGACGAACTGCCGGGCGGCGGAACGCGTCTTGGCCAGGTTCATGCGGTAAATCACGTTATCCAGCCGGGTTTCCAGAAGCTGTAAAAATACTTCACCCGTCACACCGCCGGCCCTTTTTGCCTGTTGGAAGGTGCGGCGGAATTGTTTTTCCGTCATTCCGTAGGTGTAGCGGAGCTTTTGCTTCTCCGCCAAACCGATGGAGTACTCGCTTTGCTTGCGGCGCATTCGCGAGCCGTGCGACCCGGGGGGATAGTTTTTGCGTTCAAAAGCCTTGTTCGGCGGAAAAATCGCCATACCGAACCGGCGATTGATGCGAGTAGTGGGACCTGTGTAACGAGCCATACCAGAAATAAATCGATCGATTATACGCGACGACGCTTTGGCGGGCGGCAACCATTGTGCGGAACAGGCGTTTTGTCGACAATGGCCAGCACGATCACCCCGAGCGCTTGTAAAGCGCGAACAGCGGAGTCACGTCCCAGACCGGGACCCTTCAGATGGACTTTTACCTCCTTGAGCCCATGCGCCATGGCGGCCCGGGCCGCATCCTGCGTCACTACCTGAGCTGCATAAGCGGTAGATTTGCGGGAACCGCGGAAATTGCATTTTCCAGCCGAACTCCAGGAAATAACGTTACCCCTAGTGTCAGTAACGGTCACCTTGGTGTTGTTGAAGGTGGCCACTACATGCACCACCCCGGAAGTTATATTCTTGCTCCCCTTGGCGCGGCGAATTTTTGCCCCGGCCAATTCGTCCTTGAGGAGATCCGCGATGGTGGTGTCTTTCTTTTTTTCACCTTCCTTCTCCTTGGCTTGATCCGGGGGTTTGGATTCTTTTCCGGAAACCTTTTTGCCTTCGGTTTCCTGGGAAGGGATTTCCTTGGAAACCACTTCCTCATCCTTTTTCTTTGCCGTCGCCTGGAGGGGTTCCTGGGCCGGTTCAGCCTTATTTTCCCCCGAATTTTCCTCTTTGCTCATAGTCAATACAACTACCTTTTGGAAACGACACCGACGGTCTTGCGGGCCCCTTTGCGAGTGCGGGCGTTGGTGTTGGTCCGTTGACCGCGGACGGGAAGCCCCCGGCGATGACGCAAACCTCGGTAGCATTGGATGGCCTGCAGTCGTTTGAGATTGGCCGCGACGTCCCGCCTCAAATCCCCTTCGATCATCCATTGGTTCTTCACGATGACTTCCGATATCCGGTTCATTTCCTCTTCTTTCAACTCATGGGACCGCATGGAGGGGTCCATCCCAAGAGTCTCGACGATCTGGTCTGCACGGGTTGGTCCGATGCCGTAAATATAGCGAAGCGCAAAAGCAATTCGCTTATTATTAGGTATTTCTACGCCAAGTAGCCTAGGCATGCGGGATCAATGATGAAATTTGTGAAAAGTGGCCAAAATAACAAGTCAAGTCCTTTTGAAAAGCTATTTTTTAGATAAAGTTAAAATTTCGGGACCGTTTTTCGTTATCAAAACGGTGTGCTCGAAATGGGCCGATGGTTTTCCATCCAGGGTTACCGCAGTCCAACCGTCCTCGGCTACTTTCACCTCGTGATTTCCCAGGTTTACCATGGGTTCGATGGCCAGGGTCATTCCGGCTTTCAAGCGGTCGCCTTTGCCCTTTCTGCCGTGATTGGGGATTTGGGGAGCTTCGTGCATGGACCTGCCCACGCCATGGCCGACAAATTCCCGCACGATGGAAAGCCCGCGGGTTTCCACGAAGGTCTGCACGGCATGGGATATATCCCCCACCCGGCTGCCGTCCCTGGCAAAGGAAATTGCATAGCTGAGGGCATCCCGGGTGGTCTCCACCAAGTGCCGCACCTCGGGCGAAACATCCCCCACCATAACGGTCCGGGCATTGTCCCCAATGAAACCATTATAGGAAATGACAACATCCAGGGAAACCAGGTCGCCCGAGCGAATGGTGCGCCGAAGAGAGCCGATGCCGTGGACGACCTCGTCATTGACCGAGACGCAGATGTAACCCGGATAGATCCGGCTGCCGTTTTTGTAATTGTGGCAGGCGCTGGTGGCGCCTGATTCCCGGATAAATCGTTTTCCCGCCTGGTCCAGGTCATAGGTATTCACCCCCGGAACGACCAATTCCACAACGCGGTCCAGCACGGTGGCCGCTATTCGGCAGGCCCGCCGCATCTGTTCGACTTCGTAGCTGTTCTTGATGGGTATCATGGAGTGGGAAAAACAAAATATGGCCGGCCATTCCTCATAGAACCCAGGACCGCAGAACCCAGGAAACGATACCTACCAGGAAGATCCCGCCCAATACCACCATGAGGGGTCCGATATTCTTCAACTGTCCCGTGGAAGCGATTTGACGACGGGCCCTGGCCGGGCTGCGTCCACGAATGCGTCCCTTTTTCATGAAGCCATCGTAGTGGCGCTGCAGCAGATAGGTCTCAATCCTTTGCAGCAGGTCCAGCAATACACCCACAGTAATCAACATCCCGGTCCCACCAAAGAAGTTGGAAATCTGGAAGGGAACATTGTAGGCGAACAGGAGAATGTCCGGAAAAACCGCAATAATGGTCAGGAAAACCGCCCCGGCAAAGGTCAGACGGGTCATGATGAAATCGAGAAACTTCGCTGTCGGCTCCCCCGGACGCACCCCGGGAATATACCCTCCGTATTTTTTCAGATCATCCGCAATCTGAATGGGTTTGAACATGACGGATACCCAGAAATAGCTGAAAAGGAGGATCAGCATTCCAAATATGAAATAATAACTGGCCGTTCCCTGATTGAACCAGGCGGACATACTGCTGAAAAAACTGAGGTTCTCGCTACTTGCTCCAAGGTAGGAAAAAATTTGTTGTGGAAAGAGCAGGATGGCGCTGGCAAAGATGACCGGCATCACACCGGAGTAATTCACCTTGAGGGGAAGAAACGAGGTCTGCCCGCCGTAGACCTTGCGCCCGACCACCCGCTTGGCGTACTGCACGGGAATTTTTCGCATGGCCTGGATAACCGCCACCAGCCCCGCCGTCACGACCATCAGCAAAATCAACATGACAGCCAGTTGGGGGACCTCGATCCGACTGGTGCCAACGGGCGCAAATACCAGGCGGTAAAGGGTAGCCAACGCCCCCGGAAGATCGGCCACAATGCCCACCGTAATCAATAAGGATACCCCGTTCCCGATTCCGTTTTGGGTGATTTGCTCCCCCAACCACATCAGGATGATGGTGCCTGTAGTTAAAATGATAACGGCGCTGAAGAAAAACCAGAGACTGTCGCTCAGGATAATCGGACTGTAAATGCGCTGATCGAATCCGGAAAACAGACTCTGGGGGTTTTTCAACCCCATGATCATCAGCGTTCCCTGGACCAGGCAGATGAGCACCGTTGCGTAGCGCGTGTATTGGGTTATTTTTTGGCGTCCCACGTCCCCTTCACGGGACAATCGGGCCAGGCTCGGCACTACCGCCGTCATCAACTGGAAAATAATGGAGGCCGAGATATAGGGCATGATCCCCAGGGCAAATACCGCTCCTTTCAAAAGGGCACCCCCCGTAAACATATTGTAGAGCCCGAGCATGCCACCACCTCCCGCCGCGGTTTGGTCGGCAAAAAATTCCTGCAGAGGAGCGGGATTGATTCCCGGGATGGGGATGTTGGCGCCGATGCGCGCCACAAACAGGAGGGACAAGGTGTAGAACAGCTTGTTGCGCAGATCCGGGATCTTGAAGCTATTGGAAAAAGCGGAGAGCATCTGCTGTGGAGTGAAGGTATAGGATCAACTGAGCAGAACCGCTTGCCCACCGGCCTTTTCTATCTTTGCTTTGGCCGTGGCGGAAAATTTATGGGCGCTTACCTTGTAAGCTTTTTCAACTTCTCCCGTTCCCAGGATTTTGATGGCCTTGGCTCCGGCCCGCAACAACCCGGCATTGGCCAGGTTTTCAGGAGTGGCATCGGTCTCATCGCCCAGTTTGGACAGGTCTCCCACGTTGACGACTTCATAACGCTTGGTGAATTGCGCGTTGTTGAAACCGCGTCGGGGAAGCTTGCGGTAGAGGGGAATTTGCCCCCCTTCAAATCCGAGAGGGATGCTTCCACCGCTGCGGGATTTTGTGCCTCCATGCCCCCTTCCGCAGGTTTTACCCCGTCCGGAACCCTCCCCTTGACCCAGGCGCTTCCTCCGGTGGGTAGCCCCCTGTGTATTGGAAAGTTGGTGCAGTCTCATTTCGTTGGTCTCCTCGATTATTCCGCGGCGCGGAGTTGGGCAATTTGTTTTTTGGAACGGAGCTTTTTCAGCCCGGCCATGGTGGCGTTGATCATGGCCCGTTGATTATTCGATCTCAGAGACTTGGTGAGCACGTTTTTGACCCCCACCGCCTCCAAAACGGCGCGGACACTTCCACCCGCAATTACCCCGGTTCCGGGGGATGCCGGGCGCAGCAAGACTTTACCGCCATCGGACTCCCCCACCACCTGGTGGGGAATGGTGTCATCGCGCAATTGAATGAAAACCATATTCTTGCGGGCCTTTTCCGTGCCTTTGCGAATCGCTTCGGGAACCTCCTTGGCCTTGCCGAGACCCACTCCCACTCGGCCGTTGCGATCCCCGCTCACCACGAGGGAGGAAAAACTGAAACGCCGCCCGCCTTTGACCACTTTGGCACAACGGTTTATATGAACGACCTTGTCGAAAAATTCAGGGGCCTCTTGTTCGATAGCCATAGGGTCTCTCGGAGATTAAAATTTAAGTCCGCCCTCCCGAGCGGCTTCGGCAAAAGCTTTGACGCAACCGTGGTAGAGTCGACCGCTACGATCGAAAACCACGGCATCAATTCCGGCTTTCTTGGATTTTTCCGCAACGATTCGGCCAATCTCTACCGCGCCTTGGCGATTTGCCCTGATCGATTTTTTCCTCAACTCCTTGTCCAGGGAAGACACGTAGACGAGGGTCCTGCCAACTTCGTCGTCGATGACCTGACCGTAGACGTGCTTGTTGCTGAAATGGACTGCAAGCCGGGGTTGGCCGGCGCTACCCGCTATTTTCTTGCGGATGCGCCAACGGCGCTTCTGCTTCAGTAAAATTTTCTTTTTTACCTTCATTTCACTTCCTTCCGGGTCAACCGGCAGTCTTGCCCTCTTTGCGCCGGACGTATTCGCCAACGATTCTCACACCCTTACCCTTGTACGGCTCCGGAGGGCAGAACCTGCGAATAGAGGCGGCCACCTCACCCACGAGTTGTTTGTCGATACCCTCCACTTTGATCCTGGTATTGTCTTTGACCGTCACCTCGACCCCAACGGGAATCGGGTAGATGACCGGGTGCGAATAACCCAGATTCATATCCAGCTTTCTGCCGCTGAGCACAGCCCTGAAACCCACACCCCTGATCTCCAGGTCCTTGTGGTAGCCATCCACCACACCCTTGACCATGTTCGCTATTAGAGACCGGGCCGTGCCATGCATGCTGCGGGCAAACCGGGAGTTGTTCCTCGGCGCCACCGTTACCTGGGAATCGGTTTTTGCAATGGCCACCACATGCGGAAAGGCATGGGATAATTTGCCCCTTGGACCCTCCACCGCCACCGAGTTGTCCTCCACCGTGACCGTGACCTTGTCCGGAATTTCAACCGGCAACTTTCCAATTCTACTCATCCTGTCCTCCTCACCAGACCGTGGCCACCATTTCACCGCCCAAATTTTGCCGACGGGCCTCCTGATCTGACATCAGACCATGGGAGGTGGTCAAGATTCCCGCTCCCATCCCGCCCAGGACCTTGGGTATCTCATCGGAACCAAAATAGCGGCGGCGGCCCGGGCGGCTGAACCTATGCAGTTCCGTAATGGCGGGTTGGCCATCGACGTATTTGAGCTCGATGGTCAGGTTTTTCCGGGGGCCGGCTGCCTTGGTTTCACTAAATCCCCGAATATAACCGCATTCTTTCAAAATGCCGGCGATCCCTGCTTTCATTTTTGAATGCGGCACGGTGCAGGTCTGTTTCTTAACCTTCACTGCATTGCGGATTTGGGTTAGAAAATCTGCTATTGGATCGGTCATGTTGCTGCTTTGCCGGATGCTATCCCTGCTTCAAACGGTGGACGTGTCACCAGGAGGATTTCGTGACCCCGGGTATGCGGCCGGCCAAGGCGAGTTCGCGAAAGGTTATGCGGGACAGTCCGAACCGACCCATATAGGCGCGCGGACGGCCCGTGACAACGCAACGGTTGCGCAACCGCACCGGAGAAGAGTTGCGGGGGAGTTGGGCCAATTTTCGCTGGGCCTGGAAAAATTCTTCGTCGCTGGCATCGGGATTGGCCAGAATCTTTTTCAATTCGGCTCGCTGGGCCGCGTACTTGGCCACCAGGCGCTCACGCATTTTGTTTCGGTAGATAGCAGATTTTTTGGCCATGGTAAAAAAGTTCAGGCGTTCGATTTTCTAAAGGGCATCCCCAGCATGGTGAGCAATTCAAGCCCTTCCTCATCGGTTTTGGCCGAGGTGACGATACAGACATCGAGGCCGATGGTGTGCTTGTGGGTGTCCAAATTGATCTCCGGGAAAATGGTGTGGTCGGCGATGCCGAGACTGTAATTTCCCCGACCGTCCAATTTGTTGCGGATGCCCCGGAAATCCCGAATCAGGGGAAGGGACACCGAAATCATGCGGTAGAGGAATTCCCACATCTGGTTTCCCCGCAAGGTAACCTTTACCCCGATGGGCATGCCGGTACGCAACTTGAAATTGGATACGCTCTTGCGAGCACGGGTGATGACCGGTCTTTGCCCGGCAATCAGGGCCATATCTTTGGCCACGTCGTTGATCACGCTCTTGTCCTTGGTGGTGCTCACCCCCGAGTTGAGAACGATTTTCTCGACCTTCGCCACCTGAAGCTTGTTCTTCAACTGGCGGGTTTTCATCAGTTCCGGAACAATCTCCTGGTTATAATGGGCTTTTAAACTGGGTTGGTTCATGGTTTATACCGGGCAATTTAACGAGGCTGCCCGGTTGAGCCAATGGGAAAAACGTTGGACAAAGACAATTTCAAATGGGGTTGGCAAGCCTTAGTGGTTTATTTTTTCAATTGGCGGGCGTTGTAACGGGACTCCCTCATAAGATTTGACACGTGGATGCTGGCCTCGCGCTCGATGATGCCCCCCGACTGAGGGTCATTGGGGTTGGTCGGCTTTTGGTGGCGATGGACCATATTGAGGCCTTCGACCAAAGCTCTCTGCCTATTTTTGACCAGTTGAAGCACTTTGCCGGATTTGCCTTTTTGGCTTCCGCTTATGACAACAACCATGTCTCCGGTTTTGATGTGACTTTTCATTACAGTACCTCCGGCGCCAGGGAAATTATCTTCATGAAACGCTTGAGGCGCAGTTCGCGCGCTACCGGCCCGAAGATGCGGGTGCCCCGGGGATTTCTGTTGGCATCGATCAGCACGATAGCATTGCTGTCAAATCGGAGGTAGCTGCCGTCGGGGCGGCGAATCGGGGCTTTCGTCCTGACCACCACGGCCCGGACTACTTCACCCTTTTTAACCGAAGCGTCGGTGGAGCTTTCCTTTATGTTGACCACGATGATATCGCCGATGCCGGCCGATTTCTTCAATTGGCCCAAACGGCGAATCATGGTGGCCTTCTTGGCCCCCGTGTTGTCGGCAATTTCCAGTCTGCTCAATAATTGGATCACGGCGAACTATTCTCTCCTTTCTGCTCTCTAGTCGAGTGGAGGTGCGGCTTCGAGAATGCGCGTGGTGCGCCAGCGCTTCAACTTGCTCAAGGGCCGGGTTTCCATGATTTCGACTTTGTCACCGGGCTTGGTCTCGTTCCTCTCGTCGTGGGCGTGAAGGACGGTTTTCCGGTTGATCACCTTTTGAAACCGAGGGTGAGGAATCTTGTAGGCGACAGTAACCTTGATAGATTTGTCACCCGTTTTACTCGTCACAACTCCTTGCAATCGTTTGCGTTTATTTCTCGTTTGGCCCATTGCTTCCTTCCTGGTTTATTGAGCTGTGGCGACCGCCCGCTCCTTGATTATGGTTTTCAAGCGGGCAATTTCACGGCGCAACTCGCTCAGTTCATGGGTCTTTTCAACTTGCCCGGACTGCTTGCGCAAGCGCAAGTTTAACAGTTCCTGCCGCGTATCGCGCAGCATTTTCTCAATTTCCTGATGGGAAAGATTTCTGATTTCCTCGGCCTTCATGATTCCATTGCTCACTCTACCTCCCGCGAAACGAACCGGCACCGGCAAGGCAACTTGGTATCGGCCAGGCGCAACCCGGCCCGGGCCAGAGATACGGGGACTCCGCCAACTTCGAAGAGAATGGTTCCCGGTTTGACCGGTGCCACCCAACGTTCCACGGCGCCCTTTCCTTTGCCCATGCGGGTTTCCAGGGGTTTTTTGGTAATGGGTTTATGGGGAAAGATGCGAATCCACACTTTTCCCTTCCTTTTGAGGTGGCGGGTAACGGCAACCCGCGCCGCCTCGATCTGGGCCGAAGTAATGGAGGCGCGCTCCAGCGACTGCATACCGAAATCGCCAAAGGCCAGGGAATTACCTCGCTGGGCTTTGCCCTTGATCCGCCCCTTTTGTTGTTTGCGGTATTTTGTTCTGGATGGAAGTAAGGCCATAATTCAAATCCGACTCCGTTTAAATGAATCTGTTTTTTCCCCTTCTTTGAGCAGCCAGCACTTTACACCGATCACCCCGTACACGGTACGGGCTTCGGCAAAACCGTAATCGATATCCTCCCGCAGGGTATGCAAGGGGATGCGGCCCATCTTCACCATTTCGGCACGGGCAATATCCGCCCCGCCCAATCGACCGGCCACGCGAATCTTTATCCCTTCCGCCCCAAGACTATGGGCAATTTGCACGGCCTTCTTCATGGCGCGGCGAAAGGATATGCGGCGCTCCAATTGCAGGGCCACGTTTTCGGCAACCAACTGGGCCTCCAATTCGGGCTTCTTGATTTCCTGGATGTCCAACAATACCTCGCGGTTCATCAACTTGTAGAGGTGGACCTTGAGTTTATCCAGCTCCTGTCCCTTGCGGCCAATGACGATTCCCGGCCGAGCCGTGTAGATCTTTACACGGATCCGGTTGGAAGCCCTCTCGATGAAAACTCGCGGAACCGAGGCATATTTGAGCCTTTCCGCCAGGGCCATGCGAATCTTGTGATCGTCTTCCAGGAACCGACTGAAATTTTTCTTATCCGCGTACCAGCGGGATTGCCAGTTGCGGCGAACGGCTAGTCGGAATCCGATTGGATGTGTTTTTTGTCCCATGAGGAGGTGTGTCAGCGATTAGTCTTCATCCGAGAGAACGATGCGGATGTGGCTGGTTCTCTTTTTGATGGGTTTGGCCGAGCCGCGAGCCCCGGCGCGAAAACGTTTCAAGGTCGGTCCTTGTTCGATCACGGCTTTGGATATGATCAGATCATCACCCACCCGGTTATGGTTATTTTCCACATTGGCGATGGCGGAGTGCAAGGTCTTTGCCACCAACCGGGCGGATTTACGCGGAATAAACTGGAGCAGTTCTTGCGCTTCCCCTGCGCGCAAGCCCTGAATCTCCCGGGTGATTTCATGGGCCTTCTTCGGGGATAGGCGAACGTATTTGGTGAGGGCCTGGACTTCCATGGATCAAATAGGTTTGAATTTTCTTAGTTTTGCAGTGGCCTCATCCCCAATCGCAAGCGTTTTTTCGGGCTCGAGAGCCGTGATCAAGGCCACTGCACACTTTTCTTCGACCCGGGTAAGGAGCAACTCCCCCACCCTTCGGCCATTGCTGAAAACGGATAAAACCATGCCGGGGACCAACTCTTGTTCAAGGCCTCCGTTGATGCCGATCAGATCGGTCAGGTCCCCCTGTTCAATGACCTGCACTACCAACTCCCCATCGCGGCCGGGGGTCTCCGCCTGCAAGGTGGCGCAAAACGCCCCCCACGCCAGGCTGGCCGCCAAAACCGGTGATAAGCAAAGTTTCCCTTTCATGGCACAGGATTATTTTTTGGTGTGGGAACCGTGACCCCTGAAGGTGCGGGTGGGGGCGAATTCTCCCAACTTGTGCCCCACCATGTTTTCCGTGATGTAGACTGGGAGAAAGGCCCGGCCGTTGTGCACGCTGACGGTGAGGCCGATGAAGTCCGGGGTAATGGTGGAGCGACGGGACCAGGTTTTGATCGGTTTACGGGAACTCGCCTTTTGGGCCGCCTCCACCCTGTCCATCAACTTCGGATCGACAAAATAGCCTTTTTTTTGGGAACGCGCCATTGGGATTATCGCTTGAATTTCTTACCGTTACGGTTGACCAGAATAAACTTGTTAGTGGTTTTCGACTTCTTCCGGGTGGGAAATCCTTTGGCCAATTGGCCCCAGGGCGACATGGGATGCCCTCCGCCGGAAGTGCGACCTTCCCCTCCCCCCATGGGGTGATCCACGGGGTTCATGGCCACACCGCGGACGCGGGGACGGCGGCCCAGCCAACGGGACCGACCGGCCTTTCCTTTGGACCGATACTGGTGTTGGGAGTTGCCCACTTCACCAATGGTGGCCCGACATTTCTTGTTGATCAGGCGAATTTCTCCACTTGGCATTTTGAGGGTGGCGTATTTCTCATCCATACCCATAAGTTGTGCAGCTGTGCCGGCTGACCGGGCGATCTGACCTCCCTTTCCGGGGATCAATTCAATATTGTGAACCTTGGTGGCCGGGGGAATATTGGCCAGGCGGATCGAGTTTCCGGGGCGGATGCTGCGCTGGGTATCCGAAGCGATGACCTGGTCTCCCTCCCGCAAGCCGCGTGGAGCCAGAATATAGCGTTTCTCCCCGTCGGCATAGGCCAGAAGGGCGAGGTTTGCCGAGCGATTGGGATCATATTGGATACTTTGGATCTTGGCCGGAATATCCAACTTTTCTCTGCGGAAGTCGATTATCCGTATGTGACGCTTGTGGCCCCCTCCGCGACGGCGGGACGTTATGCGGCCATAGGCGTTGCGTCCAGCGGAACTCTTCTTGTGCAGGGTCAGGCGCTTCAAGGGCTTATCCTTGGAAAGATCCTGCTTGTTCTGTTTGAGAAAGCGCTGGCTGGGCGTTACGGGTTTTTTATCTACGATGGGCATGATGGGAAAACTCGCGGTTATATGATTTCGATGACATCCCCTTTCTTGAGGGTCACGATTGCCCGTTTTGAAGAGGCCTTCCGACCAAACTTGCCCCGCCGCCTCAGGTCCGATTTGCGCTTGCCTTTACGGTTCATGGTGTTCACGCGGGTAACCGATACGTCGAAGGTTTTTTCCACGGCGTGTTTAATGTTGATCCTGTCGGCGTCGGGATGGACCGAAAAGGTGTACTGCCCCAGATGGGAGGACAGAATATTCGATTTTTCCGTGATGCTGAAATCTATTAAAATCTGGTCGGGCCGTTTCATCAGTTGTCTGCCTCCATTCGATTCAGAACCGTTTCCAAACCTGCCTTGGAAATGAGTATGGTGTCGTAGAGGGAAAGCTGCAGCGGATTCAGATAGGGGGCTTCTTCCAAATCCACCGCCGCGAGGTTGCGGGAAGCCAAAACCACCAATTCCTGGAACTTCTTGTCCACCATGAGAATCGAACCCCGTTCCGGAACGATCCGTTTGAGAATATTCACCATGAGCCGGGTCTTGGCCTGGGGAACGGCAAATTCTTCGATGACGAGCAAGGATCCATCTGCGGCGCGGTCGGACAGGGCTCGCCGGAAGGCCAGAGCCTTCACTTTTTTGTTAACCTTCTTGCCGAAATTGCGCGGTTTGGGGCCCATGGCTGCCCCGCCGCCCACCAGGATGGGGGAACGACGGCTTCCTTGGCGGGCCATACCGGTGCCTTTTTGGCGAAAAGGCTTCCTTCCGCCGCCGGAAACCTGAGCCCGCGTTTTGCTGCTGGCGGTGCCTTGACGGTTATTGGACCGGATCGCGGTGATGACTTCTTTCAAGGCCTGGAGGCCTTTGCCGTCCTCGAAGGCGGGTACGCTATCGAATTCTTCCAAGCCATTGGAAGATCCATCCGAATTGTAGGTTTTCAATTGCATGATCCCCTTTCCTTTCAGCTCGTTTGGGCCGCCCGGTCCTTTTTGGCGCTGCGCACCAGGATCCGGGCGCCGTTGTGCCCCGGCACGCTCCCCTTGATCAGAATGAGATTCTTATCCGGGTAAGTTTTAACCACGAGCAGGTTTTGTACGGTGCGGCGCTTGTTTCCCATTTGTCCGGGCATGATTTGACCTTTGAACACCCGGCCCGGGTCCTGGCATAATCCGATGGATCCCACCCTCCGGTGAAACATGGAGCCATGTGAGGCGGGTCCGCCCTTGGTATTCCAGCGTTTGACCACACCCTGGAATCCGCGGCCCTTGGTTACGCCTATTACATCGACTTTGCTGCCTTCGGCAAAACCGGATACGGTCAAGGTATCGCCCACCGCATAAGCCGGTTCGCCCTCACACCTGACTTCCTTGAGTTGGGAAAGCCCGGTCAAAGACGCTTTTTTGAGATGACCCTCCTGGGCTGCACTCATGTTTTTGGCCTTTTTCCCCACGTAACCGATTTGCAAGGCGTTCAGCCCATCGGTGGCTTCCGTTTTGACCTGGGTGACGGGACATGGCCCGGCTTCGATAACGGTGACCGGGATCAGACGGTTTTCACCGTCATAGACCTGGGTCATTCCTAGTTTTTTTCCGAAAAGGGTGTGTAACATCGTTCTAAGCGGTAGGGGGAACCGGGGCTCCGTTTATTGGATAGACCTACGTTAGCGGTTAATGGGAAAAAGTATCTGGCTCCGACTCGATAAGGGTTATACGTTAATAGATATATCCACCCCGGAGGGAAGGTTCAATTTCTTCAACTCGTCCACCGTTTGGGAAGTGGGCTCGATTATGTCGATCAAGCGCTTGTGGGTGCGGATTTCAAACTGCTCCATCGATTTCTTATCCACGTGAGGCGAACGGTTCACGGAAAACTTTTCAATGTGTACGGGGAGCGGAACCGGACCCGCCACCCGGGCCCCGGAACGCTTTGCCGTGTCTACAATGTCCCTGGCTGAGGAATCGATGACTCGGAAATCGAATCCTTTGAGTTTTATTCTTATCCTCTGGCCGGACATGGTGAAAATCAGGTGCGGGCGGGTTCGCGATGAAAGGTTTGAACGACGTGGGAAGCAAGGGAAGCGGGAACATCCTGGAAATGCGACGGCTCCATCGAGTAGTTTGCCCTTCCCCTGGAAAGCGAGCGCAGGTCGGTGGCATAGCCGAACATGGTTTCCAGGGGGACCATGGCCGATATATGGGTGGCCTTGTTTCCCACCTGCATATTCTGGATGCGCCCACGACGGCGAGTGAGGTCACCTATCAGATCTCCCTGATACGCCTCGGGGGTGGTGACTTCGACCAGCATGATGGGTTCCAATAAAGTAGGTCCGGCTTTGGCCATGGCATCCCTGAAAGCGAAAACTCCGGCCATGCGGAAGGCCATTTCCGAGGAATCGACCTGGTGGAAGCTTCCGTCTACAATGCTCACCTTGAAATCAATTACCGGATAGCCGGCCACCACACCGTTGTTGGCCGCCTCCAGGATCCCATCCATGGTCGGCTTGATGAATTCCTTGGGGATGACCCCGCCCACGATTTTACTGACCACCTCGATACCCACACCCGGTTTCTGAGGTTCAATCATGATTTTGGCATGGCCATACTGGCCCCTGCCCCCGGTCTGGCGGATGAACCTTCCTTCTCCCTCGGCACCTTTGGAAATCGTTTCCCGATAGGCGATACGCGGTTTCCCGGCACGGGCATGCACCCTGAATTCCCGGAACAACCGATCCCTTATGATCTCCAAATGCAATTCCCCCATTCCGGAAATCAGGATCTGACCGGTCTCGGGGTTGGAGGAAACCCGAAAAGTGGGATCCTCGTCGGAAAGCCTGCCCAAAGCCATCGACATCTTCTCCTGATCGGCCTTGGTGTTGGGTTCAATGGACATGGAAATGACCGGCTCGGGGAAGGTTGGAGGCTCGAGGGACACATCCAGCACCTTGTCGCAGAGGGTGTCTCCGGTAGTTACATTTCGGACCCCTATGATGGCGCAAATATCCCCCGCATAGACCACATCGACATCTTCCCGCGCATCCGCTTTCAGGACGAGAAGGCGTCCGACGCGCTCCATCTTGCGGGTGCGTGGATTGTAAATCTGGGAACCCTTTTTCAGCTTCCCCGAATAGAGCCGATAGAAGACCAATTTCCCCACGAAGGGGTCGGTCCAGAGTTTGAATACCAGGCCGGCCGCTTTGCCTCTGTCGTCGGGAGCTAATTCCACCTCCTCCCCCACCGCATTCTGGGCGCGAAGGGGAGGCAGATCCAAGGGAGATGGCAAGTAATCGACGATGGCATCGAGAAGCCGTTGGATCCCTTTATTTTTAAAGGCGGATCCCGGGATGACCCCCACAAAATCGATGGAGAGGGTGGCCTTGCGAATGCCCCGCTTCAATTCGTCTTCCTCCGGGTTCTCCGCCATGAGAAATTTTTCGGCGATTTCGTCGTCGTAATCGGAGACCGCCTCGATCAGGGCTTCGCGGTAGGCCGTTGCCTCCTCCTGCACCTCCTCCGGAATCTCCCGGACATGGAAATTGACGCCGAGTGGGTCGGACTTGTCGAAATAGTAGGCCTTCATGGCTACCAGATCGACCAGACCTGTAAATTCTTCCTCCAGGCAGATCGGCAAGAACAGGGGGTGGGCGTTGGCCCCCAGTTTAGCACGCATGTCGTCGATGACGCCAAAAAAGTCAGCCCCGGTTCGGTCCATTTTGTTGACAAAGGCGAGACGGGGCACTCGGTATTTATCGGCTTGGCGCCAGACGGTTTCGGACTGCGGTTGAACGCCTCCCACTGCGCAAAATACGGCTACGGCGCCATCGAGAACACGCAGGGAGCGCTCGACCTCGGCCGTAAAATCCACGTGGCCGGGCGTATCGATTATATTGATGCGCTGTTCCCGTCCGCCATAGGGGCCCCGTTTCGTGGTCCAAGCGCAGGTGATGGAGGCGGAAGTTATGGTAATGCCCCTCTCGCGTTCCTGTGCCATCCAATCGGTTACGGCCGTCCCATGGTGAACCTCCCCAATTTTATGGACGACCCCGGTATAGTAGAGAATGCGTTCGGTCGTGGTCGTCTTGCCCGCATCGATATGGGCTGCGATACCGATATTGCGGGTGTACTCCAACGGGTATTCGCGGTGGGGCGAATTATAAGCGGATATGGCTACACCACGCATGAGAAAACCCCCCCTACCAGCGCAAGTGCACAAAAGCACGGTTGGCACGAGCCATGCGGTGGGTGTCCTGGCGTTTCTTTACGACCACCCCCGTATTATTATAGGCATCGACGATTTCCAGCGCCAGAGCTTCGGTAAACGGTATGCCGTTGCGATTCCGCGCAGCCTGAATCAACCAACGGAAGGCCAGACTTTGCTGGCGTTCAAAGGAAATTTCCACGGGAACCTGATAGGTGGCGCCTCCCACCCGGCGGCTCTTGACCTCCAAACGGGGCCTTATATTTTCCAGAGCCCCCAAAATCAAATCGATCGGATCGCCCTTTCCCAGTTTCTCGGCCACCCGTTCAAAGGCCCGGTAAACGATTTTTTGGGCGAGGGATTTCTTGCCCTCCCGCATCACCATGTTGATGAGACTGCTGACCAGAGGACTGTCATACCGAGGGTCCGGAGCCGGAACTCTCTTTTCTGCTCTTCGACGGCGGGACATGAAAACCTTATTTAGTTCTTAGGGCGTTTAACGCCATATTTGGAACGACTGCGACGGCGCTTTTCAACCCCCAGGCAATCGAGGGCGCCCCGTACGATATGATAACGCACACCGGGTAAATCCTTAACGCGGCCACCGCGAACCAGCACGATGCTATGCTCCTGCAAAGAATGCCCTTCGTCCGGAATGTAGGCAATAATTTCCTGTCCGTTGGTCAGCCGGACCTTGGCAACTTTTCGGATCGCGGAATTCGGTTTTTTGGGAGTGCGGGTCATCACCTGGACGCAGACACCACGGCGAAACGGATTCCCGTCCAAAGCTGGGGATTTGGACTTCGACTTTACCGCTTTACGTCCTTTACGGACCAACTGGTTTATGGTCGGCATGGGGTGATAACTGAGGTTGGAATTTTAGAAAAAACGTGGAACGTATCAGAGGCTTGGGGTTATTCAAGTATTAAATTGGAGATTTTGGCACGGAAACAATACCAAACGAAAAACGCTGAAATTGTGGAGTTTCGCAACCAGCTGGGCTGAGGTCCAGGCCTATCTGGCAGAGCCGCGACCAGCGAGGAAGTCCCCAGCCAACGGCCTCACCCCTGGCGAGCCATGCCGGTCAACTAGCTTCCTCGCCCGTCTCCTCGCCGGAAATAAATTCGTTTCCGAAAGTGTCGATGCGGAGGTTACGGTAGAGGGGCAAGCCGGTTCCGGCCGGAATCAGGTGACCCATGATGACATTTTCCTTGAAGCCGTTCAGGTTGTCGATCTTGCCCAGGGTGGAAGCATCGGTGAGGACCCGGGTGGTTTCCTGGAAGGAAGCGGCTGAAATGAAACTCTCCGTTTCAATGGAAGCCTTGGTGATGCCTAGAAGGATCGGTTCCCCTTCGGCCGGTTTTCCACCCGCATCGATGATGCGCTCATTCTCGATCATGAAAGTCTTCCGTTCGATCTGCTCACCCCAGAAGAAATCCGTGTCCCCAGGATCCGTAATCCGCACCTTGCGCAACATTTGCGAGATAATGATTTCGATGTGCTTGTCGTTAATGGTCACACCCTGCATCCGGTAAACTTTCTGAATTTCCGTGAGCAAATACTCCTGCAGGGCGGTCGGACCCAATATATCCAATATCTCATGGGGGTCGGCCGATCCCTCGGTGAGGTGCTGGCCTTTGTGCACGTAATCCCCTACCTGTACCAGGATATGCTTGCCGTGGGCGACCAGGTGATCTTCATGGTGCCCAGTCTCATCGTCGGTGACGACGAGGCGCTTTTTACCGCGCACGGTGGTTCCAAAGGAGACGATTCCATCGATCTTGGCCATTTTGGTTGCGTCTTTGGGACGACGAGCCTCGAACAGTTCGGCTACCCGGGGAAGACCACCGGTTATGTCCATGGTCTTGGAGGCCTGACGCGGAGTTTTGGCAATCAGGGCTCCCGCCAGGATGTCGTCACCTTCGCTCACCGCCACCTGAGCGGCTGTCGGTATGGCGTAAGTGGCGATTGCTTTTCCGTCCTCATCCTGGATTTCCAGTTGCGGATTCAAGTCTTCCTTGTGTTCGGTAACCACAATGCCGACTCGGCCGGTCGATTCATCGAGTTCCTTCTTGATGGTCACCCCCGGAATCATGTCGCGGAAAACCACACGGCCACCTTTTTCAGAGAGAATCGGTACGTTGTGCGGATCCCATTCCGCCAGGGTGGTACCCGTCTTGATCTCGGCCCCGTCATCGAGTCGGATAAGCGCCCCCACCGGGATGGCATAAGTTTCCAGTTCCTTGTCTTCCTCGTCCAGAATCTGCATGGAACCGGTTTTATTGACCACCACATGATTTCCGGCGCCGAGTTCGACAAATCGAAGGCCCGTAAACTTCACGAATCCATCATTTCTGACCCTGATCTCATTGCTTTTGGACAAGTTCGAAGCGATACCGCCGATGTGGAACGTGCGCATGGTCAACTGGGTTCCGGGCTCTCCAATGGATTGAGCGGCCACGATGCCGACGGAAGACCCGATTTCCACCATCTTGTTGGTGGCGGGGTTGATACCATAGCTGAGAGCCGTGATGCCATTGGGGAGGCGGCAGGTCAGGGGAGAAAGCAATTTAACCCTCTCTATGCCCAAATCTTCAATCTGTTTGCCCATTTCCTCGGTGATGAGCTTGCCCTCCTCCACCAGAACCTCGTCCGGTTCCAGGGGGTTGCGAACCTCCTCTGCCACGCAACGTCCGATAATGCGGTCGCTCAGTGGAACAATTTCCTCGTCCCCTTCGACAATGGCGCGCTTCCATATGCCGTCGCGGTATTCGTCGTCATCCTGGGTAATGATCATGTCCATGGCCACGTCGCAAAGCTTCCGCGTGAGGTATCCGGCGTCCGCAGTCTTAAGGGCGGTATCGGCCAAGCCTTTGCGCCCTCCGTGGGTGGAAATAAAGTACTCCAGAACGGAAAGACCTTCTTTGAAGGAAGAGAGGATTGGCCGCTCTATGATTTCTCCGGATGGCTTGGCCATCAATCCCCTCGTTCCGCACAATTGGCGAACTTGTTGGCGGTTGCCCCGGGCTCCTGAATCCATCATCAGGTAAACGGGATTGGGCTCGGCCTTGCCCGCGTTGGACTCCAACTCCTGGAAGGTGGCGTGCTGAATCTGGTCCGTGGCGCTGGTCCATTCGTCGATAATCTTGTTGTAGCGTTCGCCTTGGGTAATGACACCCTTGCGGTATTCTCTTTCCACTCCCTCGATCCTGGAACGGGCCTGGGCAACGATCTCATCCTTGTTATCGGGGATGATCATATCCTCCAGCCCCATGGATATTCCGGCCGTGGTGGCTATGCTGAATCCCAGCTCTTTCAATTCGTCCAGGACCCGGATGGTAACATCCTTACCTGCGGTCCGGTAAGTGGACAGAATGATATCGCCCAGCTTGGACTTGGCCACCGGGACGTTGATAAAACCCAGTTCATCGGGCCATATTTCGTTGAATATGATGCGTCCGACCGTGGTGCGGATGATTTTGCGCTTGCTGTTGCCGTAAATGGTATGGGGATTCAGGTAGTCCGGATTAACCAGGTCGATCCAGTCGTGCTTCTTCAAAACGTTATCCGCCTCGGCCAGGAGAATTTCCTCCACATCGGAAGCCAAAGGCACGCGGTCTCCTTTCCCAGGCCGTTTCCTGGGTTCTATGGTCAGGTAGTAGGATCCCAGAACAACATCCTGCGAAGGGGTCAGGGCCGGCTTGCCGCTCGAGGGAAGGAAGATATTGTTGGTAGCCAACATGAGCAGTTTGCACTCCATCACCGCCTCCAGGGAGAGAGGGACGTGAACCGCCATTTGGTCGCCATCGAAGTCGGCGTTGTAAGGAGCGCATACCAGGGGGTGCACGCGGATGGCATCTCCTTCAATGAGAACGGGCTCAAAGGCCTGGATGGACAAGCGGTGCAAAGTAGGCGCCCGGTTGAGCAGCACGGGGTGGCCCAGGGTGACCTCTTCCAGGATATCCCAGACTTCGGGTGAACGCTTTTCTATCATTTTGCGAGCGCCGCGAACGGTGTGCACAAAGCCCAACTCCTTCAGGCGGCGGATGATGAAAGGCTCAAATAGAACCAGCGCCATTTTCTTGGGCAAACCGCATTGGTGTAATTTCAGTTCGGGGCCGATCACAATGACGGAACGGCCCGAATAATCGACCCGTTTACCCAACAGGTTCTGGCGAAAGCGCCCCTGTTTGCCCTTGAGCATGTCGCTGAGGGATTTGAGGGGACGATTTCCGGCCCCGGTCACGGCCCGGCCGTGCCGTCCGTTATCGAACAGGGCATCAACCGCTTCCTGCAACATCCGCTTTTCGTTATTGATGATAACATCGGGCGTTTTCAGTTGCATGAGGTTTTTCAACCGGTTGTTGCGGTTGATGACGCGACGGTAGAGGTCGTTCAGGTCGGAAGTGGCGAAACGGCCCCCTTCCAGAGGCACCAAAGGACGCAAATCGGGCGGGATCACCGGCAAGGTCTCCAGTACCATCCATTCGGGACGGGTGCCGCTGTTGATGAACCCCTGGATCAGCTTGAGGCGTTTGGAAATCTTCTTTTTGATCTGCTTCGACCGGGTGTTGTTCATGGCCTCGTGCAAATCGTTCACCAAGGGCTCCAGAACGGTATTTGACAGAACTCTTCTCACTGCCTCGGCCCCCATGCGTGCGGTGAAGGCGTCGTCCCCGTATTCGTCCAGGGCTTGTTGATACTGGGGTTCAGTGAGCAATTGCTTTTCCTCCAAAGGAGTTTTTCCCGGATCGATCACCATGTAGTTCTCATAGTATATGACCCGCTCCAGATTGCGGGCGGTCATGTCCAGCATCAGGCCGATCCGGCTGGGCATGCTCTTGAGGAACCAGATGTGTGTAACCGGAACGGCCAATTCGATGTGCCCCATGCGCTCGCGGCGCACCCTGGAAACGGTAACTTCGACCCCGCAACGGTCGCAAATCACACCCTTGAACTTGATGCGCTTATACTTCCCGCAGGCACACTCGTAATCCCGAACCGGCCCGAAAATGCGTTGGCAGAACAACCCGCCCGGCTCGGGCTTGAACGTCCTGTAATTTATGGTTTCCGGGTTTTTCACCTCGCCCCGGGACCACGAACGGATGGTGTCCGGCGAGGCCACGGTTATCTTGACCGAATCGAAAGTGCTGTCCCGGTCGAATCCGAGTACCTCTCTCACTTCTTGTGTGCTCATATTATAAGTGCTCTAAAGGTTAAATTACTGCTTTGGCCTGGCTATCCAGACGAACATCCAAACAGAGGCTCTGCATTTCTTTCATCAAAACGTTGAAGGACTGAGGGGTCCCCGCGCTGAGAGAGTTGTCTCCCTTGACCAGGGCTTCGTAGATCTTGGTGCGCCCCTGCACATCGTCCGATTTAACGGTCAACAATTCCTGCAACGTGTAGGCCGCCCCGTAAGCCTCCAAAGCCCATACCTCCATTTCCCCGAATCGCTGGCCCCCATACTGCGCCTTACCGCCAAGGGGTTGTTGGGTGATCAATGAATAGGGACCTACGGCCCTGGCATGAATCTTGTCGGCCACCAGGTGATTGAGCTTCATCATGTAGATGTGACCCACTACCACCTCCTGATCGAGTGGGTTCCCCGTGCGGCCGTCGTAAAGTTGGCTCTTGCCGTGTTCGGGTATTTCGGCGGCGCGACAATATTCACGGATGCCCGCTTCGTCGATCCCGTCAAAAACAGGTGTGGCAATATGAATGCCCAACTTGTGGCAGGCGTGACCAAGATGCGTTTCCAGCACTTGCCCAACATTCATCCGAGAAGGAACCCCCAGAGGATTGAGGCAAATCTCAATCGGCGTTCCGTCGGAAAGGAAAGGCATGTCCTCCTCCGGCACGATCTTGGCCACCACGCCCTTGTTTCCGTGGCGACCCGCCATTTTGTCACCGACCTGAAGTTTGCGCTTGGTGGCAACGTAAACCTTCACCTGCTTGATGACACCGGAATCAATTTCGGTGCCCTCCTGGATGGCCGCTATCTTGCGCCTTTGGTCCGCTTCCAATTCGTTGAACCGGCCTTGGAAGGATTTGATGATCTCCATGATCTTGATGCGAACCGGAGACGGGTCGATTTCGACGTGTTTGGAGACCGCAGCCAACCGCCGAAGGAGCGTTTTGGTGATCTTGCGGTTGGCCGGAATAATGATTTCGCCGGATTCGCCGTTTACCACATCCAAAGGAATTTTCTCACCAAGCAGGATGTTGGACAGGGCTTCAGTCAGGTTTTCCCTCAGGGTTTCGGCTTCGTTGCGGTACCTCTCGTTGATTTGCTTGGTCTTCCGGCGACGGTCGGCCGGACTGAGTTTCTCCTGCTCCCCTTCTATGCGAGTGGAAATTTTTTCTTCCATCACGATACCGCTTACCCCGGATGGAACCACCAGGGAGGTATCCTTGACGTCTGCGGCCTTTTCCCCGAAGATGGCTCGCAGGAGTTTTTCTTCGGGAGCGAGTTCGGTTTCACTCTTGGGGGTGATCTTGCCCACCAGGATGTCTCCCGGTTTTACCTCCGCCCCCACGCGGATGACCCCATCGTGATTGAGGTTTTTCAAAGCCTCCTCACCCACATTGGGGATATCGCGGGTTATTTCTTCCGGCCCCAGCTTTGTATCGCGGGCTGTCACTTCAAATTCTTCAATGTGTATGGAAGTGAAGATGTCTTCCTTCAGCACCTTTTCACTAATGAGAATGGCATCCTCGAAATTGTAGCCATTCCAGGGCATGAACGCGACCAGGACATTGCGCCCGAGGGCCAATTCCCCGTGATCGGTGCAGGCCCCATCGGCAATTACCTGGCCCTCTCTTACTTCCTGCCCCTTATCGACCAGTGGTTTTTGGTTGAAACACGTTCCGGCATTGGAACGCATGAATTTGCGGAGATGGTGCACGTGGATTCCCTTTTTCGAATTGCTCTTCGGTCTGCGTGCAAAATTGGCTGGAAGCGTCCCATCCTTGGAAATAACCACCTTGGAGGAATCCACCGAGGCCACGATCCCATCGTTTCCGGCCAATGCCACGGTCTTGGAATCCTGGGCCACTTTTGCTTCGATCCCGGTCCCGACGTAAGGCGCTTGGGTGCGTAGCAGGGGCACTCCTTGACGCTGCATGTTCGAACCCATCAAGGCCCGGTTGGCGTCATCGTGTTCGAGAAAGGGTATCAATCCCGCCGCTACTGATACGAGTTGCTTGGGAGAAACGTCCATGTAGTTCATGACGCGGGGATCGGCTTCGAAGAAGTTGTCTCCCTGCCGGGCCGTAACCGCGCCCACAAAGTTACCCTCGGCATCCAGTTCCGAATTGGCCTGCGCGATGATCAATCCCTCTTCCGCGTCCGCCGTCACATAGCGAACCTCATTGGTTACCCGACCATCCGTCACCACGCGGTAGGGAGTTTCAATGAAACCGAACTCATTTATGCGGGAGAATACGCTCAATGAGTTGATCAACCCGATATTGGGCCCTTCCGGGGTTTCGATGGGACAAATCCGGCCGTAATGGGATGGGTGTACATCGCGCACTTCGAACCCGGCCCGCTCCCGGTTCAATCCTCCAGGACCCAATGCGCTCAGGCGCCGCTTATGAGTGATCTCCGCCAGGGGATTGATCTGGTCCATAAACTGAGAGAGTTGGCTCCGGGCAAAGAAGTCGCGGATGACCGTGCTCAGCGCTTTGGGATTGATCAATTTTTGCGGGGTTATTGAATCGACGCTTTGGTCGTAGAGCGTCATGCGCTCGCGCACGAGCCTTTCGGTCCTGGCCAATCCTATCCGGCATTGATTGGAAAGGAGTTCTCCCACCGTGCGGACGCGGCGACTGCCCAAGTGATCGATGTCGTCAACCGATCCTTCTCCCCGCATCAGTTTGATCACGTAGCGCGTGGCTTCAACGATGTCCTCGACCGTGATGATGCGAACCTCGAGATCCGTGTCCAGGGAAAGCTTCTGGTTTATCTTGTAACGGCCGACCCGGCCGAGGTCATAACGCTTGGGATCCTGAAAGAGGCGTCTCAACAAAGCCCTTGAATTGGCCGTGGTGGGAGGCTCTCCCGGACGCAACCGCTTGTAAATCTCCTTGAGGGCTTCCTCTTCATTGCGGGTTGGATCCTTTTTCAGGGCGCGGACGATGAGGCCATCATCAAAAGCGGTATTGATGACCCGGATAGTGGAAACCTCCGCTTGCTCGAATTGCCGGATAACGCTCTTGGTAAGCGGCTCGAAAGCCCGTGCCAGAACAATGCCCTGGTTGGCGTCGATGATATCCTCAACCAAGGTGTAATCGCTCACCACTTCCATATCCAGAGCCTCCGACAATTGGAGTTCCCGGATGTCGTAGAACAGGCCGAGAATATCGACATCGGAACCGTAGCCCATCGCCCTGAGTAAAGTGGTAATGAGAAACTTGCGGCGACGGCGGCGGCGATCGAGGAAAACGTAGAGCAGGTCCTTGTTGTCGAACTGCACTTCCAACCAGGTTCCACGGTCCGGAATAATGCGGAAAGAATGCAAAATTTTTCCGCTGGAATGGGTAGAGGACTCAAAAGCGATCCCGGGGGAGCGATGGAGTTGGCTGACCACTACCCGTTCGGCTCCATTGATGATAAAAGATCCCCTCTCGGTAATGTGGGGGATCTCCCCCATGTAGATTTCTTCATCCTTGATCTGATCCTCATCGCGAAGACGAAGCTTTACCTGCAAGGATATGGAGAAGGTAATCCCTTCCCGGATACAGTCCATTTCCGTCAACTTGGGCCCGGTAATGTGGTAGGAGACATACTCCAGCCTCGACTTCCCGTCGTAACTTTCAATGGGAAATACTTCCTGAAAGACCGCTTCCAGCCCGGCCCTCTGGCGCTTCGATGGAGCTACTTCCTGCTGAATAAAGCCCTTGAAGGAGTCGATTTGATTCTGAATGAGGTTGGGCGGCTTGATGACCTCATTGAGTTTTCCGAAGTTGATGCGGTCAGACATGGGGATATTTCATGGGTAAGGGTTGAGTGTCTGTCAGGGAAGCAGAGCGGAATTGCGGTTCAGCCAAACGAGGCCGCGAACCTGGCGGGATGGCCAAGCTGGACGCGTCTCGAAAATAGCGGATACTGAGGATAAGCCAATTATTTGATTTCGACTTTAGCGCCGACGGCTTCGAGTTTCTTGCGAACCTCTTCAGCTTCTTCCTTGGTAACGCCCTCCTTGACGGGCTTGGGGGCGCTCTCCACCAGGTCTTTGGCTTCTCTCAGGCCAAGCCGGGTGATAGCGCGAACTTCCTTGATGGATGCGATTTTGTTCTCGCCCGGACCCGCGAAGATGACGTCGAATTCCGTTTGTTCTTCGGCCGCTTCGGCATCATCGCCATCACCGGCTGTGGGGGCAGCGGCGAAAGCAACCGGTGCGGCCGCGCTTACACCCCATTTATCTTCGAGTTCCTTCACCAGTGTGGCGATATCCAGGACTGACTGGCTGGAAAGCCAATCGACAACTTGATCTTTGGTTATGTCAGGCATGATTGATCTCCTTTGACGGATTAGTATTGCGGTCAGAAACGTTTACGGGGAAATGCTCCCGACCAACCTTCTGGGTAAAGTGTTCCTTTTCATGGTCTTCCGTATTGTCTCGGCCATAGGTTAAATCAGTTTTCTCCATTTTCCTTATCGGCCCGGGCTTTCAATACGGTGACCACACTGGTCGGAACCGCATTCAGCAGGCAAGCCATCCGCGTTGCCGGGGCGTTGAACAGGTTGAGCAGTTGACTCTGCAGGGCCTCAATGGAGGGCAGGTCGGCCAAAGCATTGACCTCCTTAGGTTCCAGGGTCTTTTCGCCCAACAGACCCACTTTGACTTCATTTTTCTTCTTTTCCCTGAAAAACTTGCGCAAGGTATTAGCCACTCCGCAGGGGTCCTGACCCCCGACCACGATCGCTGTCGGGCCGGCCAGCCAAGCGTCCAACCCGGGCAGGTTTCGGCCTTGGGCGGCCACGTCGAGCACACTGTTCTTAACCACGTGAAATTCAGCCCCCCTTTCGGATAGTCTGCTCCGCAGTTCACGGGATTCCGCCACGGTTATCCGTTCATAATTGGTTAGAAAAACGAAGTCGGACTTCCCCAGATGATTGCTAACTTCTTCTACAAGGTACTGTTTTTCAGCTCTCATGATACCTTTCCCAATTAGTCGAAATAACCCGAAGCATCCAGCCTCACACCAGGGCTCATGGTGGAAGATAGCGATACGTTTAAAATATACCTTCCCTTTAAAGCGGTGGGCCTGGCTTTCGCCATCTCGGCCATGACCGTCTCGATATTTTCCCTGATCTGGTCCGCCTCAAAAGAACGCTTGCCCACCGGCACGCCGATGTTGGCCGTCTTGTCCATTTTGTATTCAATGCGACCGGCTTTAACTTCCCGAATGGCCTTGGCGACGTCGTCGGTCAAGGTTCCGGACTTCGGATTGGGCATGAGCCCCCGCGGACCGAGGATACGGGCAATGGAGCGCACCTCTTTCATGGCGGCGGGGGTGGCCACGGCTACGTCAAACTCCAGCCATCCTCCCTGAACCTTGGCCACCAGGTCTTTCAATCCGGCGTAGTCGGCCCCGGCTTCCCTGGCCCCTTCCTCATCGGTGGTGAACACGACCACGGTCACTTTCTTCCCACTCCCGTTGGGCAGGGAGACCGTCCCGCGCACCATCTGGTTGCTCTGGCGGGGATCAACCCCCAGTCTGAAGGACAGTTCCACCGTTTCATCGAAATTGGCCGGGGGGAAGGCCTGCAAAATCTTGATGGCTTCATTCAGGTCGTAGGCCTTCAACCTGTCGACCTGCCCGGAAGCTTGGGTGTAACGTCTGCTGTGTTTAATCATCTCGGTATGCCATTGAAAATTTACCAGTCCACCTCTATACCCATGCTCCGAGCCGTGCCGGCAATGATTTTTACCGCTTGATCCTCATCCGACGAATTGAGGTCCTTTTGCTTGATCTTGACGATCTCGGCCAACTGCGCCCGGGAAACTCGACCTACCTTCTCCCGGTTCGGTTCACCCGATCCCTTGGCCAGTCCCGCCGCTTTTTTCAGCAATACGGCAGCAGGGGGCGATTTCAAAATGAAGCTGAAGGAACGGTCCGCGTAGACCGTGATGACCACCGGGAGAATCATTCCGGCCTGATCTTTGGTCTTGGCATTGAACTCCTTGCAAAAGCCCACGATATTGACCCCGGCCGCGCCCAGGGCCGGACCGACCGGAGGCGCGGGATTGGCCGCTCCAGCCGGTAATTGCAAACGAATCGTTCCTGAAACTTTCTTGGCCATAACCGTTTATTCCGTATTTCTCTCCACCTGCCAGTATTCCAGTTCGACCGGGGTGAAACGTCCAAAAATGGATACCGAAACTTTGAGCTTTCCCTTCTGCGGATCGACCTCATCGATCCTTCCGTTGAGATTGAGAAAGGGGCCGTCTGTGATCTTGACTTCCTCTCCCAATTCGTAATTCACCTTGGGGACCTCCTTGCCTTCCGCTTCCTTGACCTGGGCAATAATGCGTTCTATTTCCTCCTCTTTCAGCGGAGTGGGATTTGCTCCCCCCACAAACCCTATCACCCCGGTTGCTCCTTTTATAAAATAGTAAGGCTTGTTCAACAACCGGCCCTCCTCGTCGTACAATTTCATGTGAACAAAGACATAACCGGGATAAAGTTTGCGGGATTTGGTGGTTTTCCTTCCCTGCTTCACCTCCGAAACCGTCTCCGTGGGCAATAGGACGTCAAAGAGAATATCCTCCATTTCCTCCTGCTTCTTATAGCGGTCAAGGTAAGTCTTGGCCTGGTTTTCCTTGTTGGAAAGCGTCTGGAGCACATACCATTGGGAATTGGACTGGGAGGTTCCTGCCGTCATCAAATCAAACTAACCGCGCACCCAATCGGTAAAGAGGTTGACCACCTGGAAGAGGGAAAAGTCCGCAATTCCAATAAATGCGCCCAACAGCAATACGGCGATCAACACCACGATGGTTGAATCCCGCAACTCCTTGAGGGTCGGCCAGGAAGCTTTTTTCAGCTCACTCACCGTCTCCTTCCAGAAGATTCGGATGCTGCGAAAGGGATTTTTCATTAAATGTTGGCAGGACAGGAGGGACTCGAACCCCCAACCGACGGTTTTGGAGACCGCTACTCTACCTATTGAGCTACTGTCCTATGGCAAAAATTTAGACAGGTAAGCCGGGATCCATTTTAGTGAACTCCCGGCCCGGTTGAAAGGTTTCAAGAATTATTCCACAATTTCGGTTATTCGACCTGCGCCAATGGTTCGGCCACCTTCACGGATAGCGAATCGTTGACCTCTCTCCATGGCGATCGGCGTGATCAATCGGATGCCCAAGCCGAGGTTGTCCCCGGGCATGACCATTTCTACGCCTTCCGGAAGCTTCACATTGCCCGTTACATCGGTAGTACGGAAATAGAACTGGGGACGATAGCCATCAAAGAAGGGAGTGTGGCGCCCGCCTTCATCCTTGCTCAGGACGTAAATCTCCGCCTTGCCCTTTTTGTGCGGATTGATGGTCTTGGGGGCGGCCAACACTTGCCCGCGTTGAACAGCGGTCTTTCCAATACCGCGAAGAAGCACTCCCACATTGTCACCGGCTTGGCCCCGGTCGAGCAGCTTGCGGAACATTTCAACGCCGGTGACCACAGTTGTCTGAGTCTCCTTTATGCCCACGATCTCGACCTTATCGCCAACTTTGACCACACCGCGTTCGATCCTTCCCGTCACCACCGTTCCGCGACCGGTGATGGAAAACACGTCCTCAATCGACATCAGAAAGGGCTGATCAATTTCGCGAACCGGTTCCGGAATATCGTTGTCGACAGCTTCCAAAAGCTGGGCAATGGCCTCGAGGCCTTCCGGCGAGCCATCCATGGCCTGCGTGGCCGACCCCTTGATAATGGAAATATTGTCGCCGTCGAATTCGTACTTGGATAGCAACTCGCGCACTTCCATGTCCACCAGTTCGACCAGTTCCTCGTCATCGATGAGATCGGTCTTGTTCAAGAATACCACAATGTTCGGCACCCCCACCTGACGGGCCAGTAGAATGTGTTCGCGGGTCTGGGGCATGGGGCCATCGGCCGCGCTCACAACCAGAATTGCGCCGTCCATCTGGGCCGCGCCGGTAATCATATTCTTGATGAAATCGGCGTGTCCGGGACAATCGACATGGGCGTAATGCCGGTTCTCGGATTCGTATTCCACGTGGGCAACCGCGATGGTAACGATTTTTGAATCGTCCCGCACGGTACCACCCTTGGCGATTTCCGCGTAAGATTTGAATTCCGCCAGCCCTTTCTCGGACTGAACTTTTAGTATAGCCGTCGTCAAGGTGGTTTTTCCATGGTCGACGTGACCGATGGTCCCGACATTGACGTGCGGTTTGGTTCTTTGGAAGGTTCCCTTAGCCATAGGTTATAATTGATAACAGGTTGGTTTTTAATAGGGTATGAATAATATCCTCACTATGAATGGAGCCCTCGAGCGGACTTGAACCGCCGACCTCGTCCTTACCAAGGACGCGCTCTACCGACTGAGCTACAAGGGCACACAATCTACGAGAGAATGGTGTGGAGAAAATAAAGGCGAGAAAATGGCAAAAAGCAAAAAGGGTCGTCAACCTTTATTTTCGCTTTTTTAAGACGGGAATCAAGGCCCAATTTTCACATGGAAATACCCCGTCATTCCCTGGAGCAGTGGGCGCACCCGTTCCAGGAGAATTTTCCGCAAAAAGGCATCCGTTTCTTCGTCTCCGCTGGGGTTGACCAAGAGCGGCTCTCCACCCAAACCGAATGGGGAATGCAGAATGGCAAAAACAACGGGATCCGCGGCCAGGGAAAAGGAAGGAGTGGTTTCCAGGGAAAGGAACGAATCGACCACCACGTTTCCCGTTGCATCACTGGCCCGGACATAGAGTCCGCTCTTTTCCGCCGGGAACCTGGCTCGTTTGCCCATCCCGAATTCCGAGAAGTAATCTCCCGAAATTTTCCGTAGCAGTTCCTCGGGATATTCCCCTCGGACTGTCGACTGTGCCGCCGCCAGTAAAATGGAATCGTCCAGACGGATATCGGGGCCGAAGGATTTGGAGAGATCCACCTCCGGTTCCCAAATGCTGGCATCCGTTTTGACAGGGCCGGAATAATTGCGAGTAGTGGGAAGAAAAATGGGCTCCGAGTCGAAGAGAAAGGCCCGCCGCAACAAAAGATCGCCTTCCAGTCGTTGACCCTCAGGTTGGTGAATGACAAAAGCGCTTTGACCGGGTTCAGCTGGGTCGTGTTGCAGATCGATGCGGAATACGGACAAAATGCCCATGTGCAGGACAATGCCCAAGGCGAAGATCAGCGCCAGCCACTTTCCATAATGGGTCGATTCTCGGGTTTTGCCCATTTCAATGAAAAGTGGGTGATTCGATGGCCTGATTTTCCCCGGCCACGAGCACGTTGGTAAATCCGGCCTGTTTGGCTTGTCCAAAAATATCGAAAACGGTTTGAGCGCGAATCGAGGGATCGAGCCGCACCAGCAAAGCCGCCTTTTCTCTCCCCTCCAAATAAGCGATCGCTTTGCCCTTGAATTGGGTAAGCTTCAGGTTTTGGCCCTCAAACAAAAGCATGTCATCCCGCCTCACGGTCAGAACGGCCGTGACCTCCATGCCGCTGACCAATTCTTCAGTCAGTTCCAAATCGACTTCCACCCCCTGAGGAAGGACAAAAGCCGAACTGAAAATTCCGAAAAACAAAACGATGATCAGGATGTCCAAGATGGGCACGACCTCCAATTTCGAGTCGGCTCTGGTCTGGATAAACCTTCCCAGGTCAAGTGGTTGGCTAAACATGACGATTTTCTTGGGAAGCCGGTTCCAACTCGAAACCTTGGCCGCGCAGGTCGCGCACGATAAATTTAAGCATTTCGTTACCCGCCCACTCCATGTCCATGACCAGAGCCCGCACCCGGCCGTGTAAAAAATGATACCCGAGAAATGCCAGGACGGCTACGGCCAAACCCCACGCCGTTGTCAACAGCGCTTGCCACATGCCCTGGGCGAGCAAAGTGGCATCCGAGTAGTTACCAGCCGCTTGCATTTCATAAAAGGTCTGGGCCAAGCCGATAACCGTTCCCAGCAAACCTACCAAAGGAGCCGCTTTGGCCAGGGCGGAAAGCGCTCCCAATCGTTTTTCCAAGCCGGGTATCTCCACCAAAGCCGCCTCCTGTATTTCGTAGCGTATCTTTCCCTCGTCTTCTTCGAAGTGAAGCAGACTGGCCTTGACCAGGTTGGGAAGAGGTCCCGGTGTTTCTTCACAAAGAGTGAGCGCTTCCACCAACCGTTGCTTGCGCACCGCAATTTTGATTCCGGCAATAAATTCCGAAGATCGTATTTGCCCGCGATGCAGGTATAAGGCCCGCTCCACGAAAACGAGAAAGCCGACCAGGCTCATGAGGAGTAAAACCCACATGATCGGTCCTCCATTCTCCATTAAACTGAGATTGAACCCGTTCATCCCTATCCTTGTGTCTGACCCATTCGGCCAAGTTTGCCTTCGGCCAGGCTTTGAAAAGGCAATCCCCGCTCCGCAATGAGGGCGTAAACCCGGCGGGCTGACTCCAGGTCTCCTTTGCCCTCCAAGGCCTCGCCCAGAGAAATTACGATTCGCGACATCCAGTAGCGACCGGTGGGCCCCAGTTCGCGCGCATGGTCCTCCTCGATGAGAAACTGATTGATGGTCAGCCAGTAGATCTGGATCACTCGTTCGGGATTGTTTCGGCGTTGATAGGCAAACGCCCATTTCCAGGCTGCCTCGACCCGCAGGTCGATGGGCAGGTCGGGCAACTCGGCCAACCGCTCGAATTTTCCGATGGCTTGGTCGATCCTTACCAGCGAAGTATCCGTTTGGGCTAAAATGCACTCGGCTTGGGCCATCAGCACGACTGCACTGTCCTTGTGCCCCGGGAAGGTGATCAGCAATTGCTCGAAGACCTGTTCAGCCCCGCCAAAATCATTAAAGCTTCGTAAAAGATTACCCTGATTCAGCCGTCCGTAAAATACCAGGGGATGTTCGGAGTAGTGGTCCGCCATCCGCTCGAATATAAGGCTCGCTTCCCGCATTGTGGAATCGGTCCCCCGGGTGAGGGCATGCAGGGCGGCTTCATACAAGGCCACCGGGGCCAGTTCGCTCTCGGGATAGGTGTCGGCCAGTTGAATCAATCTTTGCTGGGCGTCGACCATGAGGTTCCGGGAAGCAAAATACCGGGCTTCGGCAAAGATGCTCTGAACCGCGGCTCGCGTACCGGGGAAATCCCGACGCACTGCCGCCAGCAATTCCATCCCCTCCTCCTCGCGGCCGGAAAATACCAATGCCTGGCTCTCCATAACCTGGGTGAGGCTGGTGATGTCGATGCCCAAGCCTTCATCCAGTTGCCCTTTGGCCTCGCTCAAGGCCCGGTAAACTTCTCCCGCCACCGCAGGGGTCGCGTCGTAACGTCCCGTTTTCAGGGTCAGTTGACACCGTAGCCATAATAAACGAACCCAAAGGGAAACGGGCAGCGCTTCCTTAGACTCCCGGGTCAGCCATTCACTGAGGAGATGATAAGCCTCACTATCCTCCCCCACCCGCTGCATAGCCGACAGAAGGTTCCAGAGAGCCCGCCATTTCTGCACAGGATCCACGCTGTCGTCCTCCTTGAATGCACCCATGTGCTCGATGGCTTTCTTATAATTGCCGGCTTTGATTTCCGACAATACCCATTGAAAGAGAATGACGCCCCGGTCGCTCTGATCCTGCTCGATGGCGACCCCGTAGGAATCCGCCGCATTGCGGTAATCCTCGGCCAGGAAAAAGCAGTCGGCCACCAGCAACTGAATGCGATTGCGCTCGCTTTCCGTCGCGACCAACTCTCCCAACTGTATGAGAAATCCGGCCGCTGTTCGATAGCGCTGCCGTTGAAATGCAATCAATACGAGCAACCGCAGGGTGGATTCCCTCAGCTCGGTTTCGGGATTTTCTGCAAGCAAGGTTTGGCACTCATTTTCCGACCCGTCGTAATCCTTTATCCTGTAGAGAAGCTGAGCCCGGCTATAGAGTACCTGGTCCTTCAAGACTCCCGGCAAACCGGCCAGAGGAAGTTCGTTGGTGTAGAAGAGGAATGCGTCTATGTCCTCCGGGGTGATGGCCGAGGCAACCAGGGAATGCAAAGCATGCAAACGCAGATCGGTCGTCACACCGGTTGACAAGAGACGCCGAAATGCGTCCCTACCATCTTCCGTGGTCCGCCCCGATAGAATCCCCTGCAGGAGCAACAGTTCATCCCGTAAATCGTAATCCACTTCCAATATCAAGGGCAACGTTTCCCGAATGGACTCCACCGCTTCCTCTGGCCGACCCGCCGCATTGAGAGCAACGGCATATTGTTTGGCAAACTGAAAACCCAGCCGGTTGCCTTGCAGGATTTGGGAATCCATCTCCTCCTGCAATAGCTTTAGTTGGCCCGGGCTGATCCGGCCCGATTCCAGTAAGGAGGTCCGGTAGATGATGAGGTCGATCTGGGCCCTCTGCTCGGTGGAAACAGCGGCTTGGCGGGCCCGCTCCAGGAAAGCGTCTCCTTCTTCTTCCCGGGTCTTTCGCTGCAACAAACCGCGGATCAAGAAGCCCCAAGCCATTTCCTCCCCCAACAAAGCCTCTCCATCCACCAGTTCCAATGCCGCCCCGGCCGCCTTCTCGTCCCCCAGAAAATACCCCACCAGGGCTTGGCGAAGGTAGAATCTCGACGCACGCATCCCACGATACTCACCCAATGCCGCTTTAGCCTCCTCCAATCGGCCCAGGGAAATAAAGGCCGTGATGCGGTTGAGTTCCATTTCATGCCTTACCGCGTCAGCGACATCCGCCTCTTCCAGAAGGTGATCGTAGAACCCGATGGCGATATTGCCCAACCCCATCCTCAATGCGGAGTCGGCCGCCGCTCTCTCCCAGGTCCTCCGGTGTTCCGCCTCAACGGCTTCCGCTTCAGCCGTGCTGATCAGGGGGGTTATGGCCTCGGCCTCACTGGCCGGTTCTCCCGATAAGACCGGGCTCCACGCCCATGCGGCCATTACAGCGGCAGCCAGAAGCAAATCTCCGGCCAACGACTTGCCAATCATCTTCAAAACGGGTTCCCTGCGAAATTTTGCGGTTTCCAAATAAAACTTGGACCCCAAACCCTCCGTTCGGGCTCCAAAAAAAGTATCAAATGTGCCTTGAGTCTCTCTCGTCCTTCCAGGCATAACCCGTTTCCTGACGCCGGTGATTGACCGCATTCTTTTTTACATAGGCTCGATGTATGTCCTCGGCACTCATTCCCAACACCTGTCCCAATGAAACCAGGAAGTGAAACAAATCCACCACTTCAACCCTGGCGTTCTGGCGGTCGAATTCCTGGTATTTGGCCCACCATTTCCAAGGTACGGAATCGGTCAACTCAGCCAATTCCTGCTGCATGGCCCGCGTGTAATTGAGCACCCATTCGACCTGTTCCTCTTCCGACATTCCCTCCGTATCAACCCCGATCCGATTGTTCAATTGTTCCTGTAATCGAAAAATTTCCTCGAGTTTATCCATAGCGAAAAGGTTCGGAAAACCTCCCCCTTTGGGCAAGGGAATAAGGAATCGGGAATTTTCTTCGTGCCCTTTCAGGTCTTTCCCTTTTTAATATGCTGGCTCATGTATACTTCCCACCCCTGGATTGGCTTGACCCCTTTCCCCGCGAGGTGAAGAATAATGAGCCAAACCAAAATCGCATGCAAAATGGATAGGGATGAGATAGGCGTCCGAATGACCCGATTACACCATAGTCAGGCTTCCCTCCCCCTCCATGAATTCCCGCCCACGGCCTGTGCCCCCAAGCTACCCTATGCGGCAAAACAACTTCTAATAGCATTCATACCATGCCCGAATTTGATGAGGTTAAACCTGTCGACTCCAAAACCGATTACGAGTTAAAATCCAAAAATCATCCAAATAAAAGCGAACCGGCAAAGCCCGTAAAAAACAGCCAGGCTGACATTGATCAGCCGGCCGCGCCCAGGCGGGTCCGTCGTTCCCGTTACCACAGGGTATACCGGAAGCCCCGTACCGGGCCGATCAAACGCCCTTCTCCACCGATCACACCGAAACCGGCCGCAGGGTCGGAGGATAGTCAAAAACCGGTTCGCTCCCGCCCGCCTCGGCGCAAAGGACCTCGCCCTCAGGCCAAAGCGGGCCAGGATAAGCGGCCACCCCGTCACCGCCAACAACGTCATGGGAATCGCGGCCGCCCCGGAGGCCCCCGAAAAAGGGGCAACAAAAGACCGGCGGATCACCGTAGCGGCCATCGCAGGCCCTCCCGCAAACCCGGCCGCCCCCACGCTGCCCGCCACAGGAAGCCTCCCGCCCCAAAAGGCTTGGTTGCCTCCATCCTCACACGGATCAAATCCCTTCTCGGCATAAAAGAGCCCGAACCGGAAAAGCCAAAGCGGAGACACTACCGCAAACCGCGACGGGGCAAGAATTACCGACCAAACAAGGCAAAGGGAAACCGGCCCAAACGCCCCACCCGCAAAGGAGGTGATTCGAAGCAGACCTCGGGCGGGGATACCCGGCCCAAACACCGAAGACCTCGCCGCCGCAGGCGTCGACGAGGTGGGCCGCCCCACGGGCAAAAAAGGCCTCACGCCCAAAAAGACTTGACGGGGGATAAGGCGCGATCCAAGCCTTCTCCCCCGGCCGCCTCCCAAAAAAAACCTCCCCCATCCTGATCCCGATGTCCCTACCCTGCAGTTGCTACCATGGATGTAATGAGAATTGAAGGGGGGAATAGCCTCCGCGGTTCCATTTCCATCAGCGGCTCGAAGAACGCCGCCCTGCCCGCCCTCGCCGCCACATTGCTGACCGAGGATACCTGTATTCTGGAGAATGTGCCCGATTTGAGTGATATACGGTTCATGGGGAAAATCCTGCAATACCTCGGAGCTGAGGTGGAGCAAACCGCGGCCACCACCTGGAAGATAACCGCGGCCAATGTCGCGCCACGAGCCCCCTACGAACTGGTCCGAAAAATGCGCGCCTCCGTCTGTTTGATGGGACCGCTGGCCGGCCGCCTTAAACGATCCGAAGTCTCCCTCCCAGGTGGATGTGTCATTGGACCGCGGCCCATCGACATGCACCTGAAGGGGTTTGCCGGCCTTGGAATGGGAATAAACATTGAGAATGGCTACGTTCAATTGGAAGCATTGCGGGCTCGGGGAAACCACATATTTTTAGGAGGACGCCACGGCAGTACCGTGACGGGTACCGCAAACGTCCTCATGGCAGCCGTACTGACCCCGGGCAAAACCCTTATCGAGTGCGCCGCCTGTGAGCCTGAAATCGTGGATCTGTGTAATATGCTTAAATCCATGGGCGCCGACATCGAGGGAATCGGCAGTCCTATTTTAATCGTTCGCGGGGTAGATAAGCTGCACGGATGCACGTTTCAAATACTGCCCGACCGCATTGAGGCAGGCACGTATCTCATGGCCGGCGCCATGGCTGCGGAAAAACTGACTTTGCAAAACATGCGCGTGGCCGACCAAGCCGCACTGATCGATAAATTGCGCGAAGCAGAGGTTCCCATTGAAATCGACTCTCCAACCTCCATCACGGTGCGGAAAAGCAGTTCCCCCCTGCGGCCGGTGGACGTTGTGACCCATCCTCATCCGGGATTTCCGACTGACCTGCAGGCCCAAATGAGCAGCCTGATGTCGATTACTCCCGGGCTCAGTATCGTGACCGAAAAGGTTTTTCCCAACCGTTTCATGCACGTGCCGGAACTGCAGCGCATGGGAGCCGACATCGCCATCGAAGGTCCGAATGCCATAATCAAAGGAAAAACCCGCCTTTCCGGGGCTCCGGTGATGGCCTCCGATCTTCGCGCCAGCGCCGCCCTCATATTGGCCGGACTCGTGGCCGAAGGAGTAACCTGGGTATTGCGCATTTACCATCTGGATCGCGGCTATGACGACATCGAGGGCAAACTCAAAGCCGTCGGGGCCTCTATGAACCGATTGCCCGAAAGGGAAATGCCCAAGGAATTAAATCCTCAAGCCAACTGAAACCCGTGGAAAATTCCACCTCGGAAATCCACCCCAAGGGGATGAGTTTTTTCAGGACCTCCCTGAACGAGAAGGATACTTCCAGCGACAATAAGCTTCGTCCCCTCGATTTCAGCGACTTCACCGGCCAGGCGAAGACATTGGAACGCCTCCGGATCATGGTGGGTGCGGCCCGGGCGCGCGGGGACGCGCTGAGTCACATTCTCTTCAGCGGACCTCCGGGGCTGGGCAAAACCACCCTGGCCCTGATTCTGGGAAATGAAATGGATCGGGGCGTTCGCATAACCTCGGGTCCCATTATCGAGAAGCCGGGCGACCTGGCCGGACTGCTCACCAACCTGGAATTCGGCGATATCCTCTTCATCGACGAAATCCACCGCATTTCCAAGACGGTGGAAGAATACCTCTATTCCGCCATGGAGGATTTTCGTATCGAAATCATGATCGACCAGGGTCCCAATGCCCGTAGCGTCAGCCTCAATATTCCTCGCTTCACCCTGGTGGGCGCCACTACCCGAATGGGAATGCTGACCGCTCCACTGCGCTCCCGGTTCACCCTGCAAACCAGGCTCGACTACTATGACCACAGCGATCTCACTAAAATCGTCCTGCGCTCCTGCCATATTTTGAACATCGACACCCATCCCAAAGGGGCGGAAGAAATTGCCGGTCGGGCCCGTGGAACTCCCCGCATCGCTAACAATCTCGTCATGTTTGCCCGCGATTACGCCCAACAGCGAGGAGACGGAATAATTACACTGGAAATGGCCAAGGCCGCCCTTGAACTCCTCGAAATCGACGCCAACGGCCTGGACGAAATGGATAAGCGCCTGCTTAAAACCATCGCTGAAAACCACCGGGGCGGCCCGGTCGGGCTGAATACTTTGGCCGTCGCCCTGGGCGAGGAAGAGGGCACCCTGGCGGAAGTCCACGAACCCTTCCTCATCCAGAAGGGTCTGCTCCAGCGCACCCCACAAGGTCGATCCCTTACCTCAAAGGGCTTCCAGGCCATCGGATTGCCCCGTCTCCTCAAAGATGACACCGAATCCCAGCAAAGGCTCGAGATCTAACCCGCATTTCTCACCAATTTTCTACTGCGCGCCCGAATCCCGGCACTGGAGCGAAAATCGCTGGATTCGCGACTTTGCAGGGTGTCGACCCAGCTTCACCCGCGAATCTGCACGAAACCCGCACCAGCACTCGGTCTTCGATCGCTCGCTACGAATTTTGTGAGAAATGCGGGCTAATCCAAATCCTGCAGCAGCACATTAGGAAACCGTACCCTTTATCCGCACGAATACGCTTGAAGAGGACCTCGGCTTCTCGCTGAATTAATGCCCATGGCGATGCGCTTCACCATCCTGGGAAGCAGCAGCTCCGGCAACTGCAGCCTCCTCGCTACCCGACATTGCAAGATCCTCATCGACGCCGGTTTCTCGGGCCGGCAACTGTGCCGCCTGCTCAAAACCGTGGGCGAATCGATCGAACACGTCGATGCCGTGTTCCTGACTCACGAACACAGCGACCACACCTCCGGCATTCGCGGGTTGTGCCGGTTCAGGCACCTCAGGTTTTACGCCAACCGCTCAACTGCCAAGGCGGTGCAATCGAAGTTGACCCGTCGCCCCAATTGGAAACTTTTCGAGACCGGATCGACCTTCGCCTTTCGCGACTTGGAAATTACCAGCTTCGCCATCCCCCACGATGCCTACGACCCGGTTGGTTTTATATTCAAAAATGGCAAGGGAGCCTCGTTGCAGGCAAAACGCAGCCTGGCTTGGGTGACCGACCTTGGTTACGTCTCCGCGCTGGTCAAGGAGCGGATACGAAAAGTGGACGTGCTGGTACTGGAGGCCAATCACGATGCCGGGATGCTGGCCCGGGACCCCAAGCGACCCTGGCCGGTGAAACAGCGCATCAGCGGGCGCCACGGTCACCTCTCCAACGAGGCCGCCTTCGAACTTCTCGACAACCTGGAAGAACCGCGGTGGGAGCAGGTTTTTCTGGCACACCTGAGCAAGGACTGTAATTCGGTAGAAAAAGTTTTCCAAAATGTGTCCAACGGGACAAACCGGGAACGATCCTATCGCATTACCGTGGCGCCTCCCGGAGAAACCTTGCCCCCCTATGAATTTTAGCCCGGATCGGCCAAGTACTCCCGGGCCGCTTCCCATCCGGCCAAGTCGTCCACATCCGATTCCTCCGCCAGGAGCGAACGCTTCAATCCGAGGTCAACGCATTTGGCCAGCGTCGATGCCAATACTCCCCCGCTCCCCCAGGGAATGCCCCGAAAGAGCCCGGGCAGGTTTCGCTTCAGACCGACCAGATAATAACCCCCATCGGTGGCGGGGCCGAGAACAACGTCGCAATTCTCCAGTTCTCGAAAGGCAAGCTCTATCCTGGCCCGGTCCACGTAGGGGCAATCCCCCCCGAGAAAAATCAGTTTTTTTACTCCCCGGGCAAATTCCAATTCCATGGCGTGGATAAGTCGTTCACCCAAATCACGGCCCACTTGTGGGAAGTAGGAATAGGCATCCCCCAACCAATTTTCCATATCATCCGCATTATCGGGGGTATGGTGAATGTGAATGGGCCAAGGGTGGCCCAGCCGTCCCAATAGGAATTCCACCAATAGGCGATAACTATTCAAGGCCGCTTCCGTGCCCAGGGATTTTGCCAACCTGGTTTTTACAGCTCCTGCCACGGGAGCTCTCAGCATGACGGCCACGACTTTCACCAATCCGTGCAATAAGGCCGCCTTCTCACAGCTTGCGGTAGAGGTAACCGGCCAGGAAAGCCATGAAGATATTTGGAAGCCACGCCGCATAGACCGCCGGAAGGTAACCCTGTTCACCCATCAAAACGGCCAATCTGGCGATCAGATAATAGGAAAAAAACAAACCGGCCGATTTGCAAACCCCGACCATGGCGTTTACACGGACCCCGGACACGGAATAGGGTACCGCGATACCCACGATGATGAAGCAAATGGCTGTGCCGGCCAAAATGGAATGATAGCGCACCCGGTAGCTCGTCACTTTTCCGGTATCGTGGGTGGCGAAATAGTCCATGATGGCGCGCAATTCTGAAAGGGATAGATCCTTGGGCCGTTTATCCAGTGTCATCATCAGGCGGGGAGACTCGTTGTAGTCGGTCCTCTTCAGCTGGTCGAATGGCTTGGACTGAATGAGATCTCCCGTGTCCACGTCGAACTTCAATTCCCTGCCGCGATAAAACGTCCAAAACCGATCATCGGTGTCGAAATAGGACTCGCTGGCCTGAATTTTGGCATGCTCGCGGTTCTCCCCATCCATGGTGGAAACGGTTACCCCGTAACCGCGAAAAGAATTTTTACTGAACCGGTTCATGAACCAGATCCGCCGGTCGGTCGGGTTATCGAAGGCCACATTGTATAGCAATCCCACTTCTTGGAGTTCCTCACTTTGCAATAGATACTGCAACTCCAGGTCATCCCAGATCAGACGGGCCTCCTCTACGGCCCACGGAACCACCTTGGCGTTCAGGTAGAGAAGGCCGATGGAAAGCGACAACCCGATCAACCAGAGGGAACGGGTTATTTGCCAGAAACTCATGCCGCAGGACCGCATGGCCACGACCTCGTTATTGCCATGAAGCCGGCTCAGACTGAAGAGCAGCGATACCAGAAATGCGATGGGCAAAACCAGCGGCAACAAGGTGGGAATCACCATGAAGTAGTAGAACAGGACCTGCCTCACCGAGGCCTTGAAATCCAGCAAATCGCCCAGGTTATCGTACATATCATAAATCACCAACAAACCCAGGGTGGCGCCAATGGACAGGGTAAAGGCCCGCAACCATTCCCATAAGATGTAGCGGTCAATGCGATTCACTGCTTATCATTCCAACCGAGCCGCAGAGAGATCAGCAAGGGATTTGTGCTTTTAAAATGTCCCTGAACCCAGTAGGTTGCCTCCCATCTCAATTCCCTTCTTCTATCCTCATGCCCAGTAAAGAATCTTGGAACAGCCGCATTGGCGTCATCCTTGCGGTCTCCGGAAGCGCAGTGGGGCTGGGTAATTTCTTGAGATTTCCGGGTCAGGTGGCCCAATACGGCGGCGGGGCCTTCATGCTGGCCTACTTCATTTCCTTCCTGCTCATAGGCCTGCCCATTTGCTGGGCGGAATGGACCATGGGCCGTATGGGAGGACAACGGGGGTTCCATTCCAGCCCCGGCATATTGAACCTGATCATTCGACGCCCCTGGGGAAAATACCTGGGCATTCTGGGCGTGGCTATCCCGTTGATCATCTATATGTACTACGTATACATCGAATCCTGGTGCTTGGGATATTCGCTCGGGTTCGTCCGGGGGGTGATGGATTTCGACACCGTGGCCGAATCGGGAGCTTTCTGGAGTAATTTTATCGGCGCCGAGGAAGATGGAGCTGCCGTCGGATTCGGAATCGATCAAGTCGGAATATTCCTGGCCATCTGCTTCGCCCTGAACTTTTTCCTGATCTACCGTGGCATCGCCAAGGGCATTGAACTGTTTTGCCTCTATGCCATGCCGGCGCTCGTGGTCTTGGCCCTAGTCATTCTCTTGCGGGTTCTCACCCTGGGCACCCCCGATGCCACAAAGCCCGACCAGAGCATCGTCAACGGACTTGGCTACCTGTGGAATCCGACCAAAGTAATCCTGCAGGAACGGACCGGGAATGAGAGCGGAAAGGAAACCTGGTCCGACGTAACCGAACTGGTCGGGGCCGAGGTGGTGAAAGCCAGGGCGGCTGAAGCTGCAGCCAGCCCCAACCTGCGCATTGTGGAAAAGAAAATTTTCCAGCAACTGAAAAACCCCCAACTCTGGTTGGCCGCGGCCGGACAAATTTTCTTCTCCTTGTCGGTCGGATTCGGGGTCATCATTACTTACGCCAGTTACCTGAATAAGACGGATGATATCGTTCTGAGCGGTCTGAGCGCTACCAGCGCCAACGAGTTTTGCGAAGTCTCCCTGGGCGGGTTGATTTCCATTCCGGCCGCTTACGCCTTTCTTGGCGTAGCCGGTGTGGCGGGCATGGGCACGTTTGGATTGGGTTTCAACGTCCTGCCCATGGTTTTCTCCAGCATGCCCTTCGGCAACGTCTTCGGCTTCCTCTTTTTCTTTCTGCTCTTCCTGGCCGCCGTGACCAGTTCCCTCTCCATGCTTCAGCCGGTCATCGCATTTTTGGAGGAGGCCCTGAGAATTAACCGCAAACAATCCGTAGCCATTCTGGGACTTGTTACCGCGTTGGGGAGCGGTTTTATCGTATATTTCAGCAAAGAAGTAAAGGCTCTGGACACCTTGGACTTTTGGATGGGGACTTTCATGATCTTCGTCCTGGCCACCGCTCAAATTTTAACCTTCGGCTGGGTGGTCGGTATGGAGAAAGGCTGGAAGGAAATCCACCGGGGCGCATCCATCCCGGTTCCACGCCTGTTCCAATTCATCATGAAATACATCACCCCGTCGTTTCTACTGGTGATTTTCTTCTTCTTTATCGGCTACAATGTCCTGGGGGTCGGTCAAAGCGGGGTCTCCAATTACGTTAAGGACCTGATTGGTGGCGAGGGCAGCCCATCCAACCTGGTGGCCAGGCTCAGCGTCGGGCTCATTCTGCTCACCCTCATCTTCCTCGGCATCGTCACCACCACTGCGACCAAGCGCTGGACCCGCCAATTGAATAGGGAGGATGGCACGGCATGACCCTGGGAGGATGGCTCGTAATGGTTCTTTCGGTCGGAACGGTTTCCAGCCTGTTTTTCTGGTGCATCTACCGGATATCGGTGGAGAAATCGACCGAAAGGCGCCCTGTCCGGAAACAGGATGCGGATACCTCGGATCCAGGTTCCGGGAGCTGAACGGTGTGGCGTCCCATTCAGACACCGATAAAGGCGCGCAGCCCGCGCGGATCAGCCAGGGACTCCAGTACCACCGATGGCCGGTGTTGGCCCAACTCCTTCACCCTGTGGTGGCCGGTGGCCACCGCTACTGTGTGTGCTCCAATTTGCTTGCCGCACTCGATATCTTTGGGCGTATCGCCGATTACATATACTTGTTCGCCAGAAAAATCTTTGCCCAAGCGCTTCCTGGCAAGATCCAGGGCATGAAAACCGAGGTCGTTGCGGTGATCGCTGTGGTCGGCATACGCCCCAAACAAAAAATAGTGTTCCACCCCTATATGACTCAATTTCAGGTGCGACCCACGCCGTAAATTGCCCGTCAACAGGGCCTGGTAGACCCCGGATTCCCGGTCAAAATACTCCAATAGTTCCCGAACTCCAGGATTGGCCTTGGTCTGGGTGGATTTCAGCATCTCGGGTAGTTCTTCCAAATAACTGTCCAGAAGTTTCCATGCATTCTTTCGGTTCACCTCCCATCCCAGTTCTTCCAGCAAGGCGTAGGCTATGGCGAAATCGGTGCTGCCCGGCCAATCGATGGAGGATAACCGGATACGCTCGCCGAACTGTAGCCAAAGCGCCCGCTCGAACGCCTGGGGACCCGCCCCCTCGGCCGATAGTATGGTTCCGTCGATATCCCAAAGCAGAAGTATTTCGCGCTTCCCCTCCATCGACAGCTTACCCGGCAGACAGGGCCGAAGTCCTCCCATTCGCGGTCACTTGATCCGGAACCACCTCTACCAGCCCGCCCTCGACCACGTCTCCCGTCACCCGGTCCAGATGAACCCGGCCTATCTGGTTGCGCAGGTTTCTATCTGACCGAACCACTACCCGAATATAATTGTCCGTATAACCCGGCCAGAAGCTCCCCCTGGGATCCTCGAACAAAACGGTCACCTCCCGACCCACATGGGAGTGGTAAAAACCGTAGCGCTTCCTTTCGCTCAATCGCCGCAATTTCGCGCTCCGCATACGCTTTTCCGCTGCATCGTGACGCATATCCATCCGTGCAGCCAAGGTGCCCTGACGTTCGGAAAAGGGAAAGACATGGCAGTAGGAAAAGGGATTTTCCTCAAAGGTCCGCAAGGTTTCTTCAAACTCCCGTTCCCCCTCCGTCGGGTATCCTACCATGATGTCGGTCCCCACACACAAATCGCTTACCGATTCAACCGCTTGGTGAACAAATTCCAAATATTCCCGAACGGTATATTTGCGGCGCATCGATCTCAAAACCTTATCCGATCCCGATTGAAGGGGTAAGTGGAGAAAGGGAAGGAGGGCGTGATGGGGATCATTCATCCTGGCCAACAACCCGTGGGGGACCGTGGTCGGCTCAATGGAACTGATCCGGATCCTCTCCAGGCCATCCAGAGCATTCAACGCATCCACTACCCTCAATAGATCTCCTTCCCCGCTGCGAAAAGTGCCTATGTTCACCCCGCTCAGGACCAGTTCCCGGACTCCACGAGCCACTTGACGCCTGGCCTCCTCCAACAGGTTGGACAAGTCGCGCGAACGAGCCGGGCCCCGCGCCTTCGGAATGATGCAAAAGGAACAAACAAAATTACAGCCGTCCTGTACTTTGAGATTGGCCCGTCTGGGATATGGCCTATCCCCTACAAACTCGATACTGAAATCCTCCCTGGTGATGCGATCCCTGATGATGACGGGATGCTCGTTCTTTCCCAAGGAAACGTATTGCAGGATATTCAATTTCTCACCATTGCCCACAATCAGGTCGACGCCGGGAATCCGGGCGATTTCCTTGTAACCGATTTGGGAATAACACCCCACCACCGCCACGAAGGCAGCGGGATTTTTCCGGATCAATCCGCGGATGGCAGTGCGGCATTTGGCATCGGCCAACCGGGTGACGGTGCAGGTGTTGATGATGGCCAGGTCACACGGCTGGCCGAAAGGAACCAGACGGTAGCCGGCCCGCTCAAGCTGGCCGCTCATGAGAAGGGATTCGGATTGATTCAAACGGCAACCCAAAGTGTGTAGCGAAGCGCGCTTTTCCGATGCCATGACCCGGACCATCATTCCATTACTCAAATTTCTCCATCACTCCATCACTCCATCACTCCATTACTCCACTACAAAATGATAATTAATTGCAATCGCCAGGAAAATGCCCTTCATCCACCATTGGAATGGCAAATCCGGCCCATAGACGCATATCTCAAATGCACATTGCCAGGGAACTCGGCTATTCCCAAGCCCTCGTTTCGATGGTGTTGAACGGCCGAAAGAAGGGAATTTCCAAAACCGCCTATGAGCGAATATGGGAATACGCTATTCGCCACGGATACTCTCCCCGGGGAATGCGTATGGATTCAATCCGGGAGACTTCCAAGGTAAAAACCATTGGCTATATTCTGCGGTCCCCCCTCAAACTGGCCAACAAGAGCAATTTTTTCAACCACATTCACCAAGGCCTGCACGACCACCTCGACCAGCACGGGATAAAGACGGTTTTTATCGGTTCGGAGGACGATATAAGGGTGGAACGCCTCTCTGCGGCTCGGGCCGTGACCCATCAGATAAGGGGCATTGCCATTATGGGCGAAGTCCAACCGGCCTTTCTGGAAGGGGTTATCAAACTCGGACTGCCCATCGTTTATATTTCTGCCCGAGCCCCAGGAAAATGCCATTCAATACTATCCAACGAAGGGGAGAGCACGTCCATGCTGGTCGACCACCTCTGCGAACTGGGTCATACAACGTTCGCTTGGCTGGGAGGCAACCGGTTCATGGGCAGACACCGCGACCGCTATCAAGGGGTTGTTCAGGCCCTCCAGCGTCACCATCTCACCATCGATGAGAAATTTGTCTCCCAATTCAAAGATGCCGGTCGCAAGGATGGATTCAAGGCAGCCAAGCAAATTGTGGATGCATCCCAAGGGAACCTTCCCACGGCATGGATTTGCCTGAACGGCTTGATGGCCAGGGGAGCCATAAGCTATTTGTTTCAAAACGGATACCATATTCCGGAGGACGTGAGCATCGCCGCAATAGACATGACCAATGTTTGCAACGAAGAACTCCCCACTATTACCTGCGCCAGCGCATTTCCCGAAGACATGGGTTCGGAAGCGGGGCGCCTCTTGCTGGAATCATTGAACAAATCCATAAAATCCCTCATTGACGTCACCCTTCCAGCCCAGTTCCGAGAACTGGATTCCACCGGGCCGGCCAAACTGAAAGTAGCGTCCAGGAAACCTTAGTTCCATTAGTTCCATTAGTTCCATTGCCTTGCCACCAGGGACGCATACATGATTCAGTTCGAGGAAGATTCCATCCCAATCTCCTCCCCGATTACCGGTATCATGTTTTTTTCCTTCAGGGTTGAGCTTGCCCTTGGAAATACCTATTTCAAAGGCGGCGGCATTGCACTCTCCTTCCTACTCTTTTGCCAAAGTATTTCTCCTGCTCAAACGGGAAATCCAATAGGGGAATCACTTTCACCATTTCACCTGAGTCATGGAATGGCAAAGAGTCAGGATCGCTGGGCGGTTGCTCTTGAGGAGATAGCATGGGTTCAAAAGGATGAACCGGTTCAATTTGAACGCATCCCCCAACAACCTTCACTCGCAGCCCTCTTGAATTGGTTGTCCACTGCAACCCAAGCCGACGATTCCAGCCCAACCCTCGTCCTTTACCGGGATGCGGAATTCGAAAATGAATCGAGTCGAGCCGTTGCCACGCGGGAATTGGTGGTTAAACTGGATCGGAGGGCATCTCCGGAGTCAGTGGCCTCGGTTCTAAACGCCACTTACCAAGGCGAGTTGAGCTATTCACCAGGTGAACATCGCTTTACTCTTCCCAACGCCTGGGATGCATTTTCGGCCCCGGATAAACTGAAAGGTCACAGTGGTGTTCTTGCCGTATATCCACAGGTTGCCCGTTGGCGTGAACACACGGCAGTACCGGACGACCCACTTTATCCGGAGCAATGGCACCTTAAGAATACGGGCCAGACCGACCCGGAATCCAGCCTCGATCTGAACGTCGAACCCGTCTGGGAATCCATCCGAGGGAGAGGCGTGATCATCGGCATAGTCGACAACGGAATTCTGGCGAATCATCCCGACCTGTCCCCAAATATGCGATCGGACTTGGGATATGATTTTCGGGATGGCGATAGCGATCCGTCCCCTTTCCTCGGAATGCCCGACCAACAGGATCCCGAAAACGACCCCCGGGAAGACAGACACGGGACCCTGGTAGCGGGAGTTGCGGCGGGCCGAGGCTTCAACGGAATCGGCATAACCGGGGTAGCTCCGGAAGCGGGAATTGCCAATATCCGGCTGATTGGTGATTACCTCACCGATCTACAGGAAGCAGACGCCATCAACCACCGCCATGATGTGATTGCCATCAAGAACAACAGTTGGGGTCCACGCAGCACGGGTGCTTCCTTGAGCGGACCGGACCGACTGGCCCAGGTCGCTTTGTTCGATGCGGTAAGCAACGGCCGGGAAGGACGCGGGTCCATTTTGATTTGGTCGGGGGGCAACGGGGGTCGCTACGATGACAATGCCAACAAGAACGGCTACGCCAATTCTATCTATACCATCGCCGTAGGCGCCCTCGACGACCGAGGTAAGCGGGCAAGATACTCCGAAATTGGTCCCAACTTGCTGGTAACCGCACCCGTCGGCGACCGGAGGGGATATGGCACTGTCACCTCAGACCTTTCGGGTGACGATGGTCTGAACATTTCCGGTTACGTAGATGAATTGCGGGATCCAGCCTACACCAGGAATTTCTTCGGAACCTCCTCATCCGCACCCATGATATCGGGCATCGCCGCGCTCATGCTCGAGGCCAATCCCGCACTGGGGTGGCGCGACGTGCAGGAGATCTTGTTGCGCAGCTCGCGAAAGATCGACCTGACCGCCAGTTCCTGGTTCACCAACGGGGCCGGGATTCTTTTCAGCGATGAATATGGCGCTGGATTGCCCGACGCTTTCGCTGCGGTTGAAAGGGCAAAAAGTTGGACCAATCTTCCACCCCAGCACACCACGGCCCTGAACCTGCCCATTGAAGCTCCGATTGATATTCCGGATGCCAACGAAACTCCCGACGAATACAGTTTCAGTTTTTCAGGAACCAATCTCCGAATCGAGCAGGTAACCCTCCCCGTATTCCTGGATCATCCCGCCCGTGGGGAAATCGCCATTGAACTGGAGTCTCCCTCGGGAACCATCAGTCGATTGGTCGGGCGCAATGACGACGACTCTCGAGGATACTTTGATTGGACCTTTTCCACGGTTCAATTTTGGGGAGAAAATGCTGATGGAGAATGGAAACTGCGCATTGAAGACGGGGTATCGGGAAACACCGGCCAACTGAGACACGCCACTCTTGAACTTCATGGGGTCGAGACGATCCCCAATACCTTGCCTGTCACCCCGCGCAACCTTTCTGCCAGCGGTGTCAGATCAAATTCCATAGCACTGGATTGGGAAGATGTCGCAACCAATGAAACGGGTTACCGGGTCGAGCTCACCGCAGGTTGGGGCGCCCCCTGGCAGATAGTGGCAGATCTCCCGGCCAACACATCCCACTATGAAATTAATGCGGTTCCTCAAGGCTTTGAAATTTATTTTCGAGTCGTTGCCCTGCGCGGCTCCCAGCACTCCGGCTATAGCAATACTGCCCAGGCTTACACTCGGGACGGTGACGGTTCCGTTGTATTACAAACCGGTTTCGAACCAGGCGAAGGATTTTCCGTCAACTCCGGTATCGACGGAAAAAACGGTTGGCAGGCCAACCCGCCCGGGTTCGTCTACCCGGGACAAGGCATAACGGCTGATTCCTTTACCGGCCTGGGAAGACCGGGGCACGGCCAACAAGCCTATGTGGGCAAAACCTGGCGAGGAGGAGTAGAGATTTCGAGGGTGTTTTATAGAACCTATCTCGACCCGCCCCCAAACACCATCATTCGCGCCACTACTCTGGTAAGTATAACCAACTCCACCAATGGCTCCTCGGACGCCTTCGGCTTCGAAATTTTGAACCAGGACGGGGACATCCTTTGTCAAGTGCTTTTTAACTCCCAGAACGGGGACATTCTCCACGCTACCACAGCAACAGAGCAATACAACACATCCTCGGCTACCTTTCAAAGGAACATAATCTATGAATTCGAAGTGACCATGGATTTTGCCTCGGATCGGTGGTCGGCCAGAATGGGATCACAGACCATTGTAAATAATGGGCGAATCCTCGGACCGGATTCCACCGTCGAAGCCAATCTCGGAGGTTTTTCCGCTTATTGGCGAATCCTGGATACCAGTTCACCCGGAAACAATGCCATGTTGTTCGACGATGTTCTGATCACTCAGGTAGGGACAGCAGCCCCTGATATACCGGCTGAATTTTCCGCCAGAACCATATCGGATTCGTTAGTGTTTCTCTCCTGGGAACAGGACCTGATGGCCGAACGGTACGAAATTCAGCGGAGTCCGGATGGCATGGGCAACTGGATGACCATAGCCACCGTTGCCGAGGACAATTCTTTCCACGTCGACCCCTACCTCTCCGCTAATACGGTTTACCATTACCGAATGCGGGCCTTGAGCAGCGCCGGTGATTCTGAATTTTCCCCGGTCGCAACCGCCCGCACCTATACGGAATACGAAAGGTGGAAAAGAATCTATCGCCTGGAATTCGATGCGCCTATCGATGAAGATAGTGATCGGGACAACATCCCGCTCCTCCTTGAATACGCCCTGAGCCTCAATCCAAGGTTTTCTTCCAACGCCGGGCTCCCCCGCTTGCGCCAATTTGACGGGAAAACCGGCCTCCACTACTACCGCGCCCGCAAAGAACTGGACTACATTGTGGAAAGTTCAAACGACCTCTTCAACTGGTCCTCGGCCGGAATCATTCAGGAAGCCGAAATTTTCGGGCTTTATGTAACCGCCGTGCTCGAAACACCCACCCGGGATCCTTATTTCCTCCGTCTTGTCGTTAGCGAGAAAGAGCAATAAGCGGCACTAGCCCGCATGTCTCACTTACCGAGCGAATGCGACATCTCCCAATTTTCCACTGCGCGCCCGAATCCCGGTAAAAGGGGAATCAATAGCCCGGCCGTGAGAAAACCAGATCGTGGCATGAAAAATTTTCAGGCGCGGCAAGGATGCCGCCGCCCTACCGCTTACGTTTTGAAATGGTAGGGCAATCGCGTCCCCGCGATGCCGTAACCTCTTCTATATCCGGGTTTTTTGTGATGGATTATTTAAGAGACATGCGGGCTAGACGAGGTATTCCTTGAGGATTTCCGGGTCCGGATCAAAGCCCAACCCGGCGCCCATGGGCACTTCCACATTGCCCCTCTCGACCAGGGCATTTTCACCGTAGGGATAGGCCTCCAAGCTGAAGTAGGGGTGCTCTATCAAGGGCTCCTGTGGGCAAGCAGCCGCCAGGTGAAGAGAGGCCAGGTAACCGGGCCCGTAATAAAAGGAATGCGGCGCGTAAACGGCATCCACTTCATCCGCATAGGCGATGACCCTGAGCGTCTCGCTTATCCCGCCGATCTTTATGACACTGGGCTGCAAGTAGGTCGCGGCTCCGATTTCCCGGAGTTGGCGAAAGTCCAGGGCGCTGATGCAATTTTCCCCCGCCGCCAAGGGAATCTTCGTCTTTTGAGATAGTTCTCCCAGACCGTAATAATCCTCCGACGGCCATATGGGCTCCTCCAACCAAAACAGGTCGAATTCTTCAAAATGGGGCGCTGCTTCCATTGCCTCTACTGCATTCCATGGGCGGGTAGCGGCCGGGTCGAGGCGAATGCTCACGCCGCTCCCAACTCGCTCCCGGGCTGCTCGCACAGGTTCAACGGTCTCTTCGTGCAATTTCAGGTGGCGATATCCCAGGTCGACCGCTTCCCGGCATTTTGCGGCCGTGCGCTCCGCATCGCCGTAGAAAATAAGGCTGGCATAGGCGCCAATGTGATCCTTTGCCGTTCCACCGTTGGAAACCAACTGGTGCAATGGCTTACCCACAGCCTTTCCCCGAAGATCCCACAATGCAATGTCCAACGCCGATACCCCAAACGTAAACGGCCCGCTTCGAGTGTTGCCGTGGGATTTACAAAGCCTATCCATCCACTCCGCAGTCTCCAGCGCCGCCTTCCCCATACACAAGGGAGCCACGGAATGGTCCATGACCAACCGGGTCGCTTCGGCCAACTTCATGCTCCAGGCTTGTCCCCACCCGGAGAGTCCCTTGTCGGTGTCGACGCGCAGGTAGAGTAAATCACAGAATTCCCCCCTCATCTCTGGCTCGTCGTAAGGTACCTTCAGGTGGAATGTCTCGAGGTTTGTTATCTTCATCTCAATGAGGAGTGGATTTTGAGCAGTGGGAAGGGGTCAATTCTAAAATCCCCTACTGACATTTACGATTTCCAGGCCTGACCCCAACAAGCAAAATTCCTAATTCCTAATTCTTAATTCCTAATTGGCGCCCTCTGGCGCCTCCCCCTTTGTGCCTCTGTGGTTAATTTCTAATCCACGCCCTGACAGGACTCGCTTTGCTTAAAGGGTTCGAGTCGATCCCAGTCGAACTCCACTCCGATTCCCGGCTTCCCTGGGGCAACTGCTCGGTGGTTTTCAATTCGTAGCGGCCGGTTGGTGTATTCATCTATGGGAAAACTATGGTACTCCAACCAACCGCCGTTGGTTTGGGCCGAAACCAGGCTCACCTGTAACTCTTGCATGCCGTGCGAACAAACCGGCAACCCGTATTGACGCGACATTTCGGCCACTTTCAACCAACCGGTAATGCCCCCGCAATTGGAAGCGTCCGGTTGAATATAGGATAACTTGGCTTGCTCAAAGGCATAGCCGAACTCATGGATGGTATGGAGGTTTTCCCCCATGGCCAGCGGGACTCCCGTAGCTTCCGCTATGCGCGCATACCCTAGGTAATCGTCTGGCAGGGTAGGCTCTTCAAAGCAGAAAATATCATAGGGTTCGAACCGCCGGGCACATTCAATGGCCTCTGCAACACTCATGGAATAATTGGTATCCACCATGAAGGTTATGTCATCGCCGATATAACGCCTCACGGCGGCGATGCGCTCGATGTCTTCATCCAGGTTGTCCCGGCCGATCTTGATCTTCACCGCCCGAAAACCCAAGGGACATGTGCGGATGCAGATTCTGGTCAGTAAAGCCATCAGGGATAAAATCAGACGAATGGCAAATAAACGTGGGGTATCCATGTCGGAAGTCGTATCCGATGCATTTAAAAAATATTAACCAAGTAGAATGAAGAATACGTCAGGTCTTCCCGGCCACAGTTTGAGATTGCTCCGTCCACCAGGAAAATGAAAATCGCATCCATGGAAATTACCAGACCGACCCGACGACGATTTATTCAATGGACAGTTGCGGCGGGGACCGCCGCCTTGCTCCCTGGGTTTTCCCGGGGCACGGATTACGCCAAAACCACTCCCCATTCCCTGGCCGGAAGGCTCTACAAGACCTTGAAGATCAAGATGATCAAGGTAGAGGGAACCCTGGCGGACAAGTTCATGGCGGCCAAAGAGGCGGGTTTCATGGGGGTTGAAATGAATTCACCCGGCATGGAGGTTGAGCCCACCCGACGCGCCATAAGGGAATCGGGTATTCCGGTGGATGGAACCGTTTGCAGCACGCATTGGAAAATTCGCCATTCCAGCCCGGATCCCGCTGTCCGGGCGCAAGCCCTGAAGGACCTCAAGACGGCGTTGCGCGACACCCATGCCGTGGGCGGCCACACCGTTCTTCTGGTGCCCGGAAAGGGGGAAGACGGGTCGGAAGATGTCATCTGGGAGCGATCGGTCGAAAACATCAGAAAAGCCCTTCCCCTCGCCGCCGAATTGGGGGTCGTCATTGTCATGGAGAACGTTTGGAACCAATTCCTTTACGACCATCAGGGCGGACCCGATCAAACCGCCGCAAAACATGCCAAATACGTGGATGCCTTTAATTCCCCATGGGTGGGAATGCAGTTCGATATCGGCAACCATTGGAAATACGGCGCCACAGGGGATTGGATTCGCACCCTGGGCAAGCGCATCGTCAAACTCGACGTAAAAGGCTTTTCCCGAAAAACGGGAAAGTTTACTCCCATCGGAGAAGGCGACCTGGACTTTGCCGACGTGCGCAAGGCACTGCACGAAATCAACTATTACGGATGGGTTGCGGCCGAGGTAAAGGGCGGCGATCTGGTAGCCCTCAAGACCATCTCCAATCAGATGGACCGCGTATTCGGGCTTTAGTCCGCATAGGCCATGAAATCTCTTTTTTCTTGAAAAATAACTATTTAATTGAGTTGGGTAGGTAAGCCCATGGGATTCATAGTCGACGTCATACTTCCGCTCGCACTGGCATTCATCATGTTCAGCCTTGGCCTCGGGCTCACTTTCGACGACTTTGCCCGTGTGGCGCGCCGCCCGCGTGACTTCGCGGTAGGCGCCCTTTCTCAGATCCTCGTGTTGCCGGCGGTAGCTTTCATCCTGGCCAGCCTCTGGCCGATGGCGCCCGAATTGGCGCTTGGCCTGATGATCATCGCCGCCGCCCCGGGGGGTGTGACCTCCAATATTCTGACCGCGTTCGGGCGGGGGGACGTCGCGCTGTCGATTTCGCTGACTGCGGTGATCAGCCTCCTGAGCGTGGTGACTATCCCGCTCATTGTGGTTTTCTCCTACGGCCATTTTTTGGGCGACTCGATGGAGAAGGATATTTCGGTAACCGGCGCCGCCATCAGCGTGTTCCTGATCGTCGCGGTCCCGGTATTGATAGGCCTGCTGGTCCGCCGATTCGCGGGGGGATTGGTGCAAAGGATGGAAAGGCCGGCCAACAGGTTAGCTGCTGCGCTCTTCGTCGTGGTGCTCTTGGGCGCGATTGTGGCGGAACGCGCCAGTATCGTGGCCTATTTCGCCCAGGCCGGTCTGGTCACCCTGGTCCTCAACGTATTGATGATGGTAATCGCCTGGTTCCTGGCCCATAGTTTCGCTACCGGTCCGAGGCAGAAGGTTGCCATAGCGATCGAATGCGGGCTGCAAAACGGAACGCTCGCCATAGCGGTAGCCGTATTGCTATTTGGCGGCGGACTGGCCACGGTACCCGCCGCAACCTACAGCCTGATCATGTTCGGCACTGCGCTGGCCTATGTCGCCTTGCTGCGCCGAGGACAGGCCTGAAGCAGTAGCACACCCGCACTAATACGGGAACATGGCCTCATCGATGGACATTCCGCGCACTTCTATCTGGTCCAGGTCAGCGGTTCCCAAACCGGCCTGCTCGGCCATAAGGATGTGATTGTCGCATTTTTCGAACGGCCAAGAACCGCGCTCAGCCCGCGGATTGTCGTAACCCATGCATGCCATTCCCACTGCGTCGGTTGAAACCGGGTTGAAGCCGGCTATCATGATTCCAGGCGCAGTGAACTGGTTCAGGCTGTCCTTGAGACCCGGACCCGGATTTTCCGCCCCGCTCATGGCCGTTATTCCATCGATAATTCCAAGGTGAATGGGCCGGGCCAGATTGATATCCCTGATGATATGGGGGACGGTGTATCCGGAATCTCCATTCTTTCTCTGGTCCGGTATTATGCCAGGCAGTTCGAGGTGATCGTATTTGGGCAGGATATGAAGTGGCACCCGGCCTTGCAGGGCCCGCTCGCTTCCGGCCTGGCCGCCGTAGAGCGAATTCGGAGTTATGCCGAAGAGGTTTTTCATGGTCAGGGTGACCCCGGCGGTTATGTGGTCCTTGAGCTTGCACAAGGAAATGAGGACATCGGTTTCCTCGTAGGAGTGATTCAATTCAAAGTAGGAGAAGATATGGCCGCCATCCGGCACTTTTAGATGAGAATAGCGTTTTCCAAGGCCCAGGTTACGCGTGTTTTCAAACTCCACCTTTTTGCCGGCCGCCTTGAAGGCCCGGAGGTCCCACTTTCCACGAGCCAGGGATTCTTCCAGGGTTTCATTGCGGATGGTCGATTCGACAAACCGCACCCGTTTGGCGCCGGCTTCGAATAGCAATTGCAGCAGGGCAAGGGCCGTATCCGGATGAGTCATGAAGGTTTCCCCAACCGGTCTGCGCAGGTAGTAGGTAAAATTGGTGGTGGTCAGGTTGAGCTTTACGGTGACCGTTTTATTGTTCACCAATCGTTTGATACCGCCAAGGAGGCCGAGCATCTTTTTCATGGCGGGGTAGACCCCTGAGCCGTATTGGTAGCAGGGAACGATGGCTACCTGGGCGTTCGCCACCGATGGCATAGCCTGGGCCGAGATAATGGATGTAAGGGGGCGGGCGAACTCACCACTGGCTCGGTACATCAGGCAGGGAGAGGCGGCCAATGCTCCCGCACTCAGATTTAGAAACTTTCTTCTACTAAGTTTTCTGCAATTCATGGCGACTCTGAAGATTCACAAAAATGTTAATGGAAGGCGGGGATTAGGGTCAATCGTTTAGCCGACAGCCATCTGAATTGGGTTGTGATTCCAAGCTGAATTATCACAAAATTTTCAGGTTCAAATTCTTCCATTCAAAATGCTCCCAAATACAGGCATTACATTTGTAGGGCTGGTCGTGATGCCTTTGCTCCCTTTGTCGGGGACCGCCAAGACAACCATTCCCGCCCCCGATTTTGCCAAGGAAGTAGCTCCCATTCTCGAGGCCAAGTGCCTTGGCTGTCATAACCCAAATCTGCTGAAAGGTGATTTTTCCATGGCCACACGGGAGGATATCCTGGCCGGAGGAGAGGATTACCTCCTTCCCGGCGACGCGGATGAAAGCATGTTGTATTGGATCACCCAACCGTTCCAACCGGGCGAGCTTCCGGAAATGCCCCAGGAGGGGGATCCTCTAACCCAACGGGAAAGTGAGTTGTTGGCTCGATGGATCGACGCGGGAGCGGATTGGCCAGAGGGATTGGTCCTGAAGGAAGCCTCCAAAGCAGACAAGTCCTGGTGGGCCTATCAACCCATCGAGGAACCCGGAAGGGATTCGATTGATGCCTACGTCGAGGAAAAGTTATCCCAGCACGGCCTGGCCATGAATCCCGAGGCCGACCGGCGCAGCCTGATTCGCCGGGCCACTTATGATTTGACCGGCCTGCCTCCCAGTCCCGGGGAGGTAAATGCCTTTGCCAATGACCCCGATCCCCAGGCCTACGAGAAACTGATCGACCGCCTGCTGGCCTCCTCTCACTATGGCGAACGTTGGGGTCGGCACTGGTTGGACGTGGTGCGCTTCGGGGAGAGCGTGGGATTCGAGCAGAACTGGATTATCGACGATCTCTGGCCCTTCAGGGACTACGTGATACGGTCTATTAACGAGGATAAACCTTTCGATCGCCTTATCCGGGAGCATATCGCAGGCGATGTCTTTGGATTTGGTAAACCGGAGGAGGAGATTGGCAGCGCATTTCTTGTAGCGGGGCCTTACGACAGCGTGAATAATCAGGATGAAGCGCAAAAGGCACAGATACGGGCTAACACCATCGATGAGATGATCAATGCCACTGGCGGAGCTTTCCTTGGGATGACGTTGAGTTGCGCCCGGTGCCACGACCACAAGTTCGATCCCATCAGCCAGCAGGATTATTACCAGATGCATGCCACCTTTGCCGGGGTAAGGCATGGCGCTGTTCCCTGGGCCTCACAAGAAGCCAAAAGGCGGCGTGCCGCCATCCTTGAACCGTTAAATCGGCAAAAGGCAGCTTTGGAGAGAAATTTGGAAGAACTGAACGATGAGGTTCTCGAAGGTTCCAAGGCCCGTTTGGCTGAATACGCTGCCCATTGGGTGCGACCTCCCGCCAACCGAACCGGAACAGAGGATACCTTTCCGCCTGTCACGGCGAAAATGGTTCGGTTGGTTTGTGAGTCACAAGACCTCAACCTGGGTTCCAAGGTGGGCTGGAGAATTGATGAGTTCGAAGTATGGAGCGCCGGAAAAAATCCTCGCAATGTTGCCTTGGCCAGCAATGGGGCCGTCGCCAGTGGCAAAGCCCGCGCCATTGAAGACTTTCCCGGAGCCTATGGGACGCGCCACGTCAACGACGGCAAGATCGATCATCGTTTCATAGCGGCAGGAGATACATTGACCATAACCTTGGCAGAACCAACCGAGATTGACCGCGTCTTTTTCTCCAGCGCCCAGGCGGAACAGGCTCCCGATTTATTCAAATTCGCCTTCCTCGCCGAATACCGCATCGAAACCTCCCTTGATGGTAAAACCTGGAAAGAAGTGGCACATGGCCGGGACCGCCGACCGGTCGAGAGAAAGCCTTTCAACCCGGCCCGGCCGGACCCGTCCAATGCGCCGACTCATCTCCAGTACCGGTTGATGGAACTGGGAATGACTGAGGAAGAGGCTGGAATGAAACGGCAATTGCAGAAGGACCTCAGATCCATTAACGAGCAAATAAAATCCGAGCCGGCATTGCCGGTTGCCTGGATGGGACTTCGGAGCGAAGAGGATGCAACAGGACCCTTTTTCGTTTTTCTTGGCGGGAGTCCTCAAAGACGAGGTTCCAAAGTGGCGCCGGCCAGCCTTTCCACCCTTAGCGAGGTGGTTCCCGCTTATCGGCTCCCGGCCAATTCCGGGGAAGCCCAGCGTCGGGTTCACTTGGCTGAGTGGATTACTCATCCGGCCAATCCCCTGACCCCGCGGGTGTTGGCCAATCGGCTGTGGCATTATCACTTCGGCACCGGAATCGTAGATACCCCCAATGACTTCGGCTACATGGGAGGGAGGCCTACCCACCCGGAACTTCTCGACTTTTTGGCTCACGGACTGGTGAAAAACCATTGGCAGTTGAAAGCGGTTCATAAAATGATCATGACCTCCCGCGTTTATCGCCAGTCGACCGATTGGAAAAGGGATGCCGCCACTATGGACGGGGATAATCGGCTGTTGTGGCGCTTCCCCCCCCGGCGCCTTTCGGCCGAGGAAATCCGGGACACCATTCTCGCCATTGCCGGGAAATTGGATCCCGCCATGGGTGGGCCTGGGTTTCGGCTTTATCATTACATGCGGGACAACGTCTCCACCTACCGCCCACTGGACCTACATGGACCGGAAACCTATAGACGGGCCGTCTACCACCAGAATGCTCGGGCCTCGGTAGTGGATTTGATGACCGATTTTGACCAGGCCGATTGCACGCTTTCCACCCCACGACGCGTAAATACGACAACCCCATTGCAAGCCCTCACCCTGTTGAACCACAGCTTCACCGTCGATATGTCGAAAGCTCTGGCAGAAAGAGCGGAGAAGGCAGGTGGTGATGTCCCCGCCAGGATTGGGCGCATCTTTGAACTGGCCTACCAGCGTCCGCCGGATGAAGTGGAACTTGAGAAATGCAAGGAGGTCGTCCAAAATCATGGATTACCAGTTCTCTGCCGGGCCATCATCAACTCCAATGAATTGCTTTACCTGGACTGACTTGTGAACCCTTCATTACAGGATTACACCCGACGTCGCTTTTTGGGCAACGTATCCACCGGTCTGATGGGAGTCGGGCTGAGCCATTTACTTGGAATGAACCTCCTGCCAGGGCAGCAAAGCTGGAAACCGGGAGCTGGATTGACCCATATAAAACCCAGGGCAAAACGGGTATTGCAGATATTCTGCCCTGGAGCGGCCTCCCATATGGATTTGTGGGAGCATAAACCGATGTTGGAGAAATACGACGGACAACCCCTCCCAGGGGAAGAGAATTTTGTGTCCTTCCAGGGGAAAAACGGACCGCTCATGCGTAGTCCCTGGGATTTTAAACCTGCTGGGGAAAGCGGTAAGATGATTTCGGCCATGTTGCCCCACATGGCCCGGCACGTGGACGACATCGCTTTCTTTCACGGCATGCAGTCGAAAACGAACACCCACGGTCCCGGTTGTGTCTTTGTCAACACCGGCCATCCCACAGAAGGATTTCCCAGCGCCGGGGCCTGGATCAGTTATGCCCTTGGCAGCATGACCGAGGACCTTCCTACCTATGTGGCCATTCCCGACATCCGAGGGGAGCCCCCCAACGGAAAAGCCAACTGGAGCAACGGCTTTCTGCCGGCAAAACACCAAGCCATCGTGATGGCGGCCCATAAACCGGTTCGCAACCTCCAACGCCCGGAAGAGGTGAGCCAACAGGCAGAGCAGGATACCCTTGAACTCTTGCACTTCCTCAATGAAAAACACGCCTCTCAGCGCCCTGAGGAAACGGAACTTCGAGCCCGCATAGGCGCTTATGAACTCGCCGGGCGTATGCAAGTCTCAGCGCCTCAGGTCACCGATTTCAAGAGCGAGCCCCAACACGTTCACCAACTTTACGGCAGCAATTCCCCAAATGAGTTGAAAGCAGCCTATGCCCGAAACTGTATTCTTGCCCGACGGCTCCTAGAACGAGGTGTTCGTTACGTGAACCTGTACTGTGCCTCGCGGGCCAGCGGAGTGGATGGTCTGCTCAACTGGGATGCCCACAAAACGTTGCAAGCCGACTACGAAAGACATTTCCCCATTTTTGACCAGCCGACCTCCGCCTTGCTGACCGATCTCAAACAGCGCGGCATGATGGAGGATACCCTGGTCCTCTGGACGACGGAATTCGGTCGCATGCCGACCCGCCAGCATGGAACCATCGGCCGGGACCACAATCCCGATGGCTTTACCCTCTGGATGATGGGAGGGGGTGTAAAAGGCGGTGTCAGCTATGGCGCCACCGACGACTTTGGACGCCGAGCTGAAGTAAATCCCACCACCATCTGGGAATTCTACTCCACCGTTCTGCACATACTCGGGCTCGATTTTAAACAGCTATCCTGGTACCACAGCGGCCTCGACCGGCGACTGACCGATGTGCACGGCCACGTAATAAAAGAGGTGCTTCTTTAATGGGGCGTTCCGTTGATTCGTTCCCACAAACTGTGAGTTTCGAAGTCGCTGGGGAAGGAATCATGACGAAAAAAGTTATGCCTTTCAGGGACAGTCGTCTTGTAAAAGTGTATGGAGTACAACGGAATACGATCACGATTAATCCCTGTCCCCTCCCCCCCCCATTCCTCAATCTGGATACTCGATACTCGATTCTGGATGCACGATGCTGGATGCTGTTTGTCCTTTTCCTGGGTATGGTGCTTCTGGGCAATCGAGGGATATACCTGCTCCTACAACTAATCTTGGTTATTCCCTCCTAATTCCAACACTCCCTTTTCTCCTTTTCAGCCTTTAGCCTTCAGCCTTCAGCCTTTCCTAAATTCCTCATTCCTCATTCCTAATTCCTCATTCCTAATTCCTCATTCCTAATTCGCGCCTATGGGCGCTTCCCCCTTCCCCCATGAAGAACCTCCAACAGCCTTTGGGAGGCGTGCTTTTGGTTCTCATCCTTTCCGCTACCGCGCTGGGGCTGTGGTTCTGGAAGCATACCGGAGATTCCAACGAAACCGATGGGCCAGGGCCGGGACATGCATCCGATTCCTCCCGGGCCGATCCCCATAAGGATCACTTGGCTCATAATGCCGATTCCCATTCCCATTCCCATCCACCCCCACAATCCCGCACGCCGGACGTAAGTGCCATCAATGCCTTTGACGATTGGATGGAACGGTATTTCAAAGCAGACCCTGCTAATCGCGATCAATTGATTGAGGAAGGGATCGCCTTGGCTCAACATCGCAGGTCTGAATTGAAATTACTCATTCAGGTGGATCCGGAAGCGGCCTTGGCCGCGGCCATACCCTATGATCTCCGTCGTGAGTTGCCCCCGGCCATTCTCGAACACCTCGAAACCCCGGTTAGCGACTATGCTTCCTATGATCTGTTGGTCTATTGCCTCGACCCGGACCATAGTCAGGGAGGCTACGAGCGGCTGGCCTCCATAGGGGAATCGCGCTACGAGGTATTCACCTACGGCAGGCGGCTGAACGTGACGACCAAGGAACGGCTCTCCCTTCATGGCATGGCCATCGACGAAATATTGGCCATGGGGGAGGATCCGATTCGGGTGCTTTCGGAGGCGGAGCGCCTGGACCGGGGCTTCAGTACCCCAAGGGTGGTTGCCGTGGGTAATGATTATTATGAATGGGCCGACGAGGCGGCGCTGAATCGGCTGCGCCAATTGCTTAGGCAGGATGAAGGGATTTTAGGCCCCAGTCCGGGTCGCATCCATTGGGAATTGCGCCACGGTGAGGTGGAGGGAGTAAGCCTTTTGCTGGCGGAGAATCCTGTTGGTTTGCCTGAGGAGTTCGAGTTTCCGGAATTGCTGTCTCCCTACACCGAGGGCTCCAAAACCATGCTCTATATTCGAGCCCGCTTTTCCGACCAGGAAGCGGACCATGAACCCATTGACTTGGCCACCCTCAAAGAGCGGCAAGCGGGTAGCGAGGCTTTCTGGCATGAAAACTCCTATGGCAAAGTATCCCTGACCAGCACCTTTACGGACACCATAACCCTTCCCAATCCCGCCAGCTATTACGCGGGTCTGGAATCGGACCAACTGAAAACCCTTTTCGAGGATGCCTTACCCCTGGCCAGAGCGGAGGGACGGGACAAGGGTCAGGACTGGAACGCGAACAACTACGATTTTTACACCATGATCACGACCGGTGGGGAATTTGGCTATGGCGGCAAAGCATTTCTTGGTGGCCGCGGTTCTCACCTCAACGGATCAGGCGCCTCCAGGGTCCGGACCGCTTCACACGAATTCGGACATAACCTTGGCCTGCGTCACGCCAATTACTGGTTCACCGATTCCACCTCGCCCATTGGACGCGATTCCATTCCCGACGGTTATGTGGGGGATGAAGAGGGAGATGAGTGGACCGAATACGGTCACAGGCATTCCGTCATGAGCGGTCAGCGCGGAAGCGGAGATTTGAACGAAGGAAGGGGCCATTACACCACAGGCGAAAAAGTGAAGTTGGATTGGCTGGTATCCGGCGATGGTGATTGGGTGAGTGTAAACCAAACCACAACCACTCCCATTCGGCTCTATCGCCAGGACGTGGAGTCGGATTATTTTGCCGAACGGATAAGGGGAGTGGCCCGAGCCATAAAGATCGACAAGGACTCCGGCGACTATGCCGCCACCGACAAACGCCGCTACTGGTTGAGTTACCGCCGTCTGCCCACCAACGGGGTTGCGGAAGACTGGCTCCCCTACGGTCTACAAGTCGATTGGCAACGGGAGACCTATGGGGAAGATGGTTCCATCCAGCTCGATATGACTCCGTATACCCGTGACGATCCCCATCAGGATGTTGGAACAAGATTTGATAATAGAGACAAGGAAGACGCGGTGGTACTAATCGGGCGGACCTACAGCGATGGAGTAGCGGACATTCATTTTACCCCCATCGCTCAGGGTGGGGAAAATCCCAATGAATGGATCGACGTGCTGGTGAATATCGGGACTCAGGATGGAAATGCCGATCCTGAGATCACTTCCTTTACCGCAAGTTCCACCGCCGTGGAGAGAGAGGAAGTTGTGGAGTTTCTGGTCGAGGCGGAGGATGCTGACGGCGACACTCTCTACTACACTTGGACGTTTGGTGACAACTCCCTGGTTGTCGAAAGCCTTAACTCCAACAGGGCGAGCAAAAGCTGGGAGGATAATGACGTTCATACGGTCCGAGTTACGGTTTCAGATGGAAAAGGGGGAAGTGATGCAAAGGTAATTCATGTTGGAGTGGGTGATGTTTCTCATCTACTCGCCATAAAGGGCCGGGTAATTGCAGGAGGGTTCCCTGTGCAGGGTGCGCGGGTAAATTTTGGAAATTGGGAGCAGGCCTGGACGGATGGGGATGGGAACTATGCCCTTTTCAATTTGCAAAATAGCGATAACTCGTTAACCGCCGCCAAGGAAGGGTTAAGTTTTGAACCGCTGTTTTCAAACCCGGTTTTGTTGCGCGAAGATGACGACGCTCTGGGACGGGATTGGGTTGCCATAGGGAATGGTCCAGCCAGTGGATTCCTGCAGTTGGCAGTGACGCCCTATTACACTGAAGTTCCCCTACTCAGCCAAATTGAATTCAGGGCCCTGGCTTGGGATGCATCGGGTAAGCGGATTGAATCTGGTCCTGTCTGGTCCGTATCGGGAGGAGGAACCATCAGCGAATCCGGATTGTTCTCGGCCACCTCAGTCGGGGGGCCGTTTCGGATCAGGGCAACTCAGGGATTGTCCGAAGCCTATGCTCTAATAGGGGTATTGGATAGGCAACTCACTCACTTCGAGCAATTTATGGCTAATTTTGCCACCATCTCTTTGGAAGATCGCCACTATGATGCCGATCCGGATGGGGATAACCGTAGCAACATGGCAGAATACGCCATGGGCGGCGCTCCCGATGTAAGTGACACCTATTACCATTGGGGGCTACGGTACGAACTCGTCCAGGAAGCAGAAAATTGGTTTGTGGAATTCCGTTTCCAGCGGCGACGGAACGCAAATTTACAGGGACTGAGATACGAGTTTCAGGTGTCGGATGACCTTTCTCCCGATTCCTGGGTGGACTGGGGCTACACGGTATTGAACATAACCCCCATGGACGAGTTTTTTGAAGAGGTGCGCCTGAGATTGGACCAACCACTTCATTCTTTGGATCCCAGATTATTCGGACGGGTGAAAATCTATCTGGACGAATAGTTTGCTTTAAATTTCCGTCTGCACCGAACTGCCCTCAAAGCAATCGCGGCGTAAAGCTGCTCCTACAACTTGAAATCATTTTTCCCTATCCTACCCCAGACGCGCCTTTGCCCGATGGGACTACGGTGTGGCAGGTAGGCATGGAATAGAATTTGACTCTCGCCAAGAGCACTAAAGCCGTAAAGACAGGAAGAATTGGGAATTCTGGGCTTTTTGTGACCAAACCTTCCTGATTCTTATAATCTTTGTGCCTTTGTGCCTTTGTGCCTTTTATTTCCTCATCTGTGGTAATTCTTGAAAGGACTCCTGATTACAGTATATTGAAACGATCAAGGCATGAACAGGGGTAACATTTTCAAGATCACCCTGACAGGGTCAGTTTTCCTGTCCTTCGCCCTCAACCTGCAAGGGTGGAAAACCTATAAGCGGATCTACGTTCATAGCGAGGCCAGCCGGGAGTATCTGGATCAACGGCCTTCGGATAAGCCCGAGTCCTACGTTTTTTTCGAAGGCGTTTTTTTTAAGGGATTTATCAACGACTCCAGCCTGCAGGACACGGAATTAATTGACATCGCCCGCGGGCTTGCTCCCCACTTGGCCAAACAGGATTACTGGCCCGCCCCAAGCAAGGAGAGTTGCGACTTGCTCCTCGTAGTGAGTTGGGGAACGACCTCCACCCGGCACCGCGACGTCTACCAGGACATTTTTCCCGACTTCCTCGATGGGAGTTATTACGACGACTTGGTGGAACGATCTTATTCAGACGCCCAAATACAATGGTACGGAGAGTTGCGGGGATCGAAACTGGTCGGCTTCTATCCCAAACTGCACAGGTGGCGGTGGCATATCGGTCCTGTGCCTTACGATGTATACGAGTTGAGGATGGCGCTGCAGGACCCAAGGTATTTCATCATCGTTACCGCTTTCGATTTTCAGGCCCTCATCAACGACAAGCAATGGAACCGTCTCTGGTCCACCCGGTTCAGCATGCGTTCTCCCGGCGTCAATTTTCGCCAAGCCCACTTGGCTTTAAGCAAGGCGGGAGGGGATTATTTTGGCAAAGACCTGGACAAACTGGGCAAGGAAAACGCGGACTTCGAACCCGTTGTGGCCGAAGTGAAAATCGGGGAAATCGAGGTTCTCGAAACCATCGACGCACCCCAGGGAACAGGCATGCTCAATTCGATCCGGTTGAAGGAAGGCCGCCGCTGAGATTGGCCGACCCGCTTCTACGGTTCTACGACAAAATCCAACCCTTCGGGTATTCTTTCTTCAGCAGTTTGTTCGCTTCCGGAACATTGGTGACGCGCATCTGTTCGGCATCATACTCGATACGGGATCTCGAGCGGATGGCCACGTTGCCTAAAATACCCACTTCGGTCAATCCGGCGGCGTAGTCAAAATTGGAACAAGCCTGGCCCTTTTCCTTGATAGCCCTCACCCAATCGGTTTGGTGGTTTCCCTTCACCCGTGGGATGGTTTTCGGCGGCAGGTTCTGCCGGAAGTCCATAAACCGCGAATTGGGAAGAATTCGAACCGATCTGGTGTAAGTATCGGTTACCATGAAACCTTCCTCCCCGATAAACAGGGTGCCGCTCTTGTCGGAACTCAAAATGTCGCCGTGGGTAAGGCCTTTCGGAGCCGGCGGCAACAATCCACCGTCCAACCAGTGGTAGGTCATGGCATCGAATTTTCCCCGTTTGGGGAATTTAAAGGTAATGGCCGAGGCGTTGGGCGCGCAGTAGTCGTTGACTTCGGTGGCCAGGGCCTCGATCGATGTTGGCAGGCCAAGATCGAGGCTGTAGTAGGCTGCGTCCATCACGTGACAGGCCATGTCCCCGACCGCACCGCAACCGTAATCCCACCAAGCCCGCCAACTGAAAGGCAAATAGGCCGGATCGTAAGCGCGTTTTTCGGCTACACCCAACCAGAGTTTCCAATCGAGTCCTTTCGGAATGACGGGTATATATTGGCTGTGATCGGGCTTTTTCAAACCCTGGGGCCAAATGGGACGATTGGTCCAGGAGTAGGCTTCCCTCACTTGCCCGATGACACCGGCCGCAATCCATTCCTTGGCCAACCGGACTCCTTCATTGGAGTGGCCCTGGTTGCCCATCTGGGATACCACTCCGTTCTTCCGGGCTCCTTTTGCCAGATTACGGGCCTCTTCCACGGTGTGGGTGAGCGGCTTTTCGCAATAGACGTTAATGCCGAGGTTTACCGCCGACATGGCCACGGGGTAGTGCATGTGGTCGGGAATCGATATCACTACACCATCGAGCTTTTCCCCCAATTCCTCGAACATCACCCGATAGTCCTTGAACCACTTGCCGCCCTTGGCCACGGAACGGTCGATTACATCGGCAAAGGCTTGTCCCCCAGTCTTTTGACGGGCTTCAGCTACCCGCCGCTTGTCCACGTCGCACAATCCAATTATGTTGTGGTCGGACAAGGGCATAATGGAGCTGACCCCTTTCCCGCCCACCCCGACGAAGGCCAGGTTGAGCCTGTCACTCGGCGGAACGGTATTGGAACCGGTCATGATATGCGGAAACACCATCATCCCCGCCGCGGCGCCAGCGGTGCTTTTAATAAAAGATCTTCTATTTACCAGAGGGTCATTCGGGTTCATTTTATTTTTCTTGAAGTTCTACGAATTGAAAGAAATCGGACTCAGCATTGAAGGATCCTTTAAACCATCCATCAAGCCAATAATAGCTGGGTTCTCGTTGCTGGTTGCTCGATGCGAACTTTGATTTCTTGGCGAGAGTCAATTTCAAATCCTGTACATCCACGTTTCAATTGGAAGATGTCGCTTCGCTCGGTAACGATCACGATTCTAAGAAATTTCAGCAACTTAGCGACTCAGCATCTCAGCATCTCTAATCATTCCTAATTCCTAAATGGCGCCCCCGGCGCCTCTTAGCGGTCTCTGCGAGCTTTGCGAGAGTCCATTCCTCATCCAATTTCCGAAATTGTTTGTGGGACAGGAATGACCCCCTTTCTTTTGTAAAATTGTGCTTTTAGTGGCCAAACCTCCCTCATTCCTATAATCCTTGTGCCTTTGTGCCTTTGTGCCTTTGTGCCTTTGTGCCTTTGTGCCTTTGTGCCTTTGTCATAACCGGAAGCAAACCTGCTCGCCTGGGCCGTGTACGCCTTCCACCAATATGCCTTCGATATCGCCTGTTTTGGAAGGCCCGGTCACCCAAATGATATTGGGATCATCACCCATATTGCAGAGGGCTTGGCGAACCGTTCGGTAAATGGCATCTTCCCGCACCACTGCCACGTGCAACCAGGGAGCTATGGCCGCCAGCCGATTGGAAGTCCGGCCGTCTTCAAGGATTATCGATCCCGTCTCCGCCACTACGCCGCTTCCGACCGTAATGCCAAATTCCAATTCATCCACACTCTCCCGCGAATATACAAATTCGATTTCAAAGTATGCCTTCAAGGGGTCCCCCACCCTCTCCTGCAAACGGGGGTCGCAATACCCCTTTTTCAATCCTTTATCCCGGATGAAAGAAGCCAGATCCGGGACGGAATCGACGTACTTTCCCCGCACGCTTTGGAAATTTTTGGCAAAACAATGCCATAAATCGTCCTCCGGCAAACGGTTTTCCGCCACGACTAGGGAAAAATCAATTGCCGGCCGGGGCACTTTTTCGACTCCTTGAAGAGCCTTGCGAAGGCTTGCAAAAACCTTTTCGCGTTCGGTGGGCTGTTGTGAGCGGGTCTTCATTTCTTTTCTCGTTTCCGGAGCCAACTCCGGAAAGAACCGCCCTTCCAGTTCGGCAAGGTGCGGTCCTTCAGCCATGTCCTCAGGGCGGGCACCGGGATCATACCCTGCGGAATCACATTCATCATATGACCCCCTTTCAGAGCCAATTTCCAAGCGGTGGGACTGCTCGCCATGGTTGCCCAAGCCCCCATCGGGGGTGAGGCAATTTTGGATTTTGCCGCCCCTTCTTCCTTGCCGCGGTTACGCAAACGAAGCAGCAGTTCCGGAATGGGGATATCGACCGGACAAACTTCGTTGCAGGCGCCGCACAAACTGGAGGCTTTGGGTAAATCTGCCAACTCGGGAAACCCCTCTTTCCCCACCAGATTCGGAGCCAATACCGCCCCGATGGGCCCGGGATAGGTATGCCGGTAGGCGTGCCCGGAGGCTTGGCGAAAAACCGGACAAACATTGAGACACGCGCCGCAACGTATACAGTTCAAGGCATCCCGGCAATCGGAGGCCAAGGTTTCGGAGCGGCCATTATCGATGAAAATGACGTGCATTTTCTCCGGGCCCTCTGGTTGGTTCTCAGGGCGGGGCCCAGCTATGAACTCCGTGTAGATGGTCAAATGCTGCCCGGTGGATGACCGCGCCAGCAAGTTGAGGTAAAGGGCCAAATCTTCATCCCTTGGCACCAGCTTTTCGATCCCCACCACCGCAATATGCACTTTGGCGCCGGCTAGGCCGAACCGGCTGTTCCCCTCATTGGTCACGACCACGATGCGCCCGGATTCCGCCGATACGAAGTTGGCCCCCGTCATGGTCCCCATTGACGAGAGATACTTCTCCCGAAGAAAGTGCCGGGCTTGTTGGGTCAGATTCTCCGGGTCTTCCGTATAGTCTCCCAACCCGTGATCCCGAAAGGTTCGGGCAATCTGAAACCGGTTTTTGTGGATGATGGGGGTAACAATATGACTGGGATGGTCGTCATCCAGTTGCACGACGAATTCCCCCAGGTCGCTCTCCCAGGTTTCTATGCCGTGTTTTTCCAAAAAAGGTCGAAGGTCGATCTCCTCGGTGGCCATGCTCTTCGACTTGCAGAACCGCTTCACATTATGGGATTTAAAAATTTCCAGAACCTGGTGGCGGGCGGATTCCGCTTCACTGGCGAAATGAACCTCAACCCCTCGGCTTTCCATGGCGACAACAGCCTGATCCAGATACTTATCGATGTGGCTGAGGGTGTGGCGCTTCAATTCTCCGGCCCAACGGCGCAACCGGTTGGCATGGGGAAAATCGGCAAATAAAGAGCCCTCTCGTTGCAACACTCGCCGGCTGGAAGTCTGATGAATGGAGGCATATACCTCCGGGTCCAAATCTCTGGCATGCCTGTCTATGGGTTGGGTTTTCATGAGACTGAAATGGCATCGCGCAATACTTGCGCAATGTGCCTGACGGTAAAGTCGATCCCCTCTCTTTCCGCCAAACCTGCCTGGTGCATGAGACAACTCATATCGGCTGACACAATCACGTCCGGATTGGCCGCCACCATGTTTTTTATCTTCATTTGCCCCATGGACTTGGAAATGTGGGGAAAGGTTACGGCAAAAGTCCCTCCAAATCCGCAACATTGTTCCGGTTCCGAAAAAGACACTACCTCCACTCCGTCTATGGATCGAAGCAGCCGCTCCATGGCCTCGCCCGTTTGGGTTCCACGACCATGGCAGGAATGATGCAAGGCAATCCGCGCATCGTATCGACCCGGCCAAGTGTCGACGCCCAGACCATTGACCAGAAAATCCGCCAACTCCCAGGTCCGTTGTCCCAGGGCCTTGACTTCCTCCAGATCGGGTTCCCTCTCAAACTGAAGGGGCGAACCATGAAAGACCATGGCGGCACAAGAGCCGGATGGCACCACAACAGGCTTTTCCCCCTCAAACACCTTGAGGGTATGCCGCACAACCCTCCTGGATGCCGGCCAATCTCCCCCGTTGAAGGCGGGTTGTCCGCAACAGGTCTGGTCCTCGGGAAACTCCACCTCACAGCCTACGTGCTCCAGCGCCTCAACCGTGGCCCGAGCCACATCGTCGTAAAAGGCATCGCAAAGGCAGGTCGCCATGAGCTGAACGGAGCGGCCAGCAATGCGGTCGGTTACAAGCATGTATCACAAAATGACCACTATCTTCCCAAAAACAAGTATTCCTTTGTTTCAGTTGCTGGATACTGGGTTCTGGATACTCGTTGCTCGATACTGGATGCTCGATGCTGGAATAACCTTCCTCCCCATCTTGTGAATTCTGTGCTTTTTGTGGCCAAACATTTCTAATTCCTATAACCTTTGTGCCTTTGTGCCTTTGTGCCTTTGTGCCTTTGTGCCTTTGTGCCTTTGTGCCTTGGTGCCTTGGTGCCTTGGTGCCTTGGTGCCTTGGTGCCTTGGTGCCTTAGTGCCTTGGTGCCTCTGTGCCTTCTTCAAACCATCATTTGCCTGAGCCGTTGCACCGGCTCCTGCCAATCCTGCCCCTTCTCGGGAAGATAAATCTCGGAGGGAAAGGATTTTTCCACCAGGTCACGCCCCTGTTCAAGGGAGTCGATGACGCCGGAACCAAGCATCTGTATGAGCACATTTCCCAGGGAAGCAGCCTCCACCGGTCCTACATTTACCCGGCAGTTCAAAGCGTTGGCCGTAAACTGGTTTAAAATTTTGTTTTTACTGCCCCCTCCCACCACACGAAGCTCGTTCAAGGGCTTGCCCGCAAAGGACGCCAGACCCTCGAACACAATCCGGTATTTACACGCCAGACTATCGAACACGGCCCGCAACAATTGCTGCGGAGAGTCGGGCACGGGTTCTCCTCTGGAGCCACAATATTCCCTGATGCGTTGGACCATGGGCCCGGAAGGACTGAATGAGATGTGGTCGGGATCGATCAGGGACCGAAAAGGTTCGGCCTCCATGGCTAATTCTTCCAGTTGATCGTAGGAATATTCAACCCCTCCGCGCAACCATTCTTCCCTCAACTGCGTCAACAGCCACATGCCGCAAAGGTTTTTCAAAAACCGGGTGGTTCCCTCCACTCCGGCCTCATTGGAATAACTCGCTTCCATCGCGGCCGAATTGATGAGGGGATGAGGTAGTTCCATTCCCATGATGGACCAAGTACCTGAACTGATAAAAGCCGGAGCATCGGGTCTCAATGGAGCGCCCGCCACGGCGGATCCGGTATCGTGGCCGGCCACGGCAAAGACGGGTAAGGATCCCAGCCCTGTCCGGGCCCGCACCTTTTGCAGCAGGACCCCAATTCGGGTAGCCGGCTCCGTAATTTCCCCAAAGAGGCGCTTGGGAAACCCTAGCCCTTCCAAGAGAACCTCGGACCACGCCCCAGTGCGGGGATTGAGCAACTGGCTGGTGCTGGCGATGGTGCGTTCCTGAATGATTTTCCCGCAGAGCCAGTAATTGAAAAGATCGGGTATAAAGACCAGGTGATGCGCTTTTTCCAGCTCGTCACTTCCCGATTCCCTGTCCGCATAAAGTTGATTGACAGTGTTGATGCGAATGAACTGGATTCCCGTTTCCCGGTATAGTATCTCTTTGGAAACCATTTGCCGGACGCGTTCCTGCACGCCATAAGTACGGCGATCCCTGTACTGAAAGGGTGGGGCCAAGAGCTGGCCCGATCGATCCAGCAAAGCGTAATCGACTCCCCAGGCATCGACCCCCAAGCCCACTATTTTTCTCCCATAGCGGGCGCCGGCCCGGGCCAATCCCTCCACAACATGCCCAAACATTTGCCGGACGTCCCAGTGGATGGATCCGCCCAATTCCAACCCGGGGGAAGGGAACCGGTAGATTTCCCTCATTTCAATCCTTTCCCCGTCGTAGATCCCAGCCATGACCCGACCGCTGCTGGCGCCGAGGTCAATTGCGAGGTAAACGGAAATTTCGGATTTCATAGGGGCAGAAAACCAGGGTTACTCGATGCTCGATGCTTGATGCTGGAAGAACATTCCTCCCACTTTTTGCACCCCCCGCGCGCTTTGCGAGAGCCAATCCATCATCTTTGGCCTACTTGGGAATTCTGCGCTTTATGTGGCCAAACGTTCCTCATTCCTATAATCTTTGTGCCTTTGTGCCTTTGTGCCTTTGTGCCTTTGTGCCTTTGTGCCTTTGTGCCTTTGTGCCTTTTCCTACCTAATTCCTAATTCCTAATTGGCTCCCTTGGCGCCTCAGCCGCCACCTTCCGCATGGTGGCCTTCAAGGTATTGGCCGAGGCCTGCAAACCCTGCTCCTCCTTTGGCCATAACGCGATCTGCTGGTGGGAAACCACCCCTTCGCGCCCCAGGATGGAGGGGACACTGAGCGAAATGTCCCTAATTCCGTAGCATCCCTGTTGTGGGGATGACACCGGAAGCAACTGCCGTTTATCCAACGCGATAGCATGTACGACCTCGGCGATGGCTATACCGACCGCCCAACCGGCCCCGCCTTTGCGGCGGATAACTTCCGCGCCGCTACCCTTGGTGCGTCCAAATATTTTGTTTTGGAAGGCGACATCGCAGCCCTTGACTCCCGCCAATGGCGTCCCGCCAACCGTGGCGCCCGACCAAATGGGAACCATGGAATCCCCGTGCTCGCCCAAGATGAGAGCGCTCACCTGGGTAGCCGGATATTCCAGCGCCTCGGCTATGAGGGATCGGAAACGAATGGTATCCAACATGGTACCCAAACCGAGGACATGTCCCCTGGGCAAGTCGAGAAAAGCCCCGGCCAGACTGGTCAGAATATCCACCGGGTTGGATACGACGAAAATCATGGCGCTATCCTTGTGGCCCGTAGTCTTCAGGGCCTGCAGAATCTGTGAAAACAGGGCTACGTTGCGGTTGATGAGATCGAGCCGGGATTCGTCCGGTTGGCGCCTCAATCCGGCAGTAATGATAAACATGTCACTGTCTTTGGCGCGCTCATAATCCCCCGCGTAAATGCGTTGGCCTCCGAGGCAGGACGTGCCATGGAGCAGGTCGAGCGCTTCGCCCTTCGCCAACTCGGTATCGACGTCCAGCAATTGAATTTCCGATACAATTCCGCCGCATTGCAGGGCAAATGCCGCATTGGATCCGACCCGGCCTCCGCCGCCTATGATAGTTACTTTCATGGATTTGATAGTTTTTCCATCACCGCATCGGTGATCTGTTGAATGAGCGCCTCGATCTCCTCATCCCCAACCGGTCCACCCGTCTCTGACGGGGTCCCACAGGAACAAGCCGGTGGTTGCGGGGTGGTGGACAAGGCCAAGTCGCTCGTGTCGCAAAGTTCGCATTCCCTGAATTCATCCATCCGGTAATCGGGCATTCCCAGGCCCTTGCGGATTTTTATGAGGTCCTTCAGTTTATCGGGTCCGTATTGTTTCGGCCCTTCACCCAATTGCTGGGCGATGACGAAAGTATGACACACGGCATCGGTGTTTTCCATTTTCCAGAAGGCCTCCTCCACGTCCTTGCCCCACGTAATAACTCCGTGGTTGGCCATGAGAATGGACTGGTGTTTCTTAGCCATTTCGCCCACCACTTCCGCCACCTCAGGGGTGCCGGGAGTTTCATAGGGAGCCAAGCCGATTTCACCCAGGAATACCTCGGACTCGGGAATCAAACAGGATGGAGGCACCACATTGGCCACGGCAAAGGCGGTACCATAAATGGGATGGGCATGCACACAGGATTTGGCTTGGGGCACTCGCTTGAGGATTCCGAGGTGAGTCTTCACCTCCGAGGTGCTGGGCCGAGTCCCGGCTACCTGAACGCCTTCCAGATCGACCATGCAAATGTCGTCCACCGTCATGAACCCCTTGGAAATAAGGGTCGGGGTGCAAAGAACCAGATTATCCCCCACACGAATGGTGATATTACCGCCATTGCCATCCACGTACCCCCGGCCCCAAATGCGTTTGCCGATACTCACCATTCGCTCCTTCAGTTGCCTGATCTCGGGAGAATAGAAGAACCGCCTGAGTTCCCCGGGAGTCTTCGGATCGTTGCCAAGCGTCCAGTTGTATTCCGTAGTGGGAAGCACCGGTTCATGAATCTTTACCTGCCCCTTCCCAACCGGCTGGACCGAAGATCCTCTGGTTGGTCCCCTGGAAGCGCCCCTTTCCCGACGCAGAACATCCAAAGCCATGGGGGTAAACCTGGCATCCGATGGGAGATCTGCCAGGGTTTTGCCCTTCTTCAGCAGGGTTTCCAGGTCGTTTGCAGTGTAAACCTTGCTCATCGACATTGCGGTTTGAAATGGATTTGATCCAGAATGGCCACGTTTATGGCGTCGAGGGGAATGGGGTGATCGAAGGGCTGAGTGGCTTCACTTCCCTCCACGTACAAGATATGCTCCCCTACTCCGGCGCCCAGGTTATCGTAGACCACCGGCGTCCACCCGCGGGAAACCCCGGATGCATTTTTTCCCGTGAGTTCATCCGGTCCCTGGGGGCTCAAGACGAGCCATCGTGCTCCCTTGAAAACCGGAGCAGCCTGACTCAGCGTGACGTTACCGATAACTTTGGCGGGTTTCATGAATGCGAATCGATGATTCCGATTATCTCGTTGCGGATGGGGGATGTGTTATCCCCGGTCGTGCTTTGTGAAAACCGACCGTCAGTTGTGATAAAAACCTTGGCGTAGAGGCCCGAACCAATCGGATCGAGTGCGGCAATGGGAAAACCGACTTGCCTCTCCTTCTCATCGATGGGCGTGCAAAGAGCAATCTTTTGCCCCACCAAGCTCGGATGGCTGACGGTGGTAGTTGCATGCCCTTCTACGCGCGCGAGAATCATGAGATGATGTTCAACTGATCGACCAGCGCGCAACGGCGAAAACGGGTGAAGGTTTTCGGTGTGGTGATGCCCTCGCCGGTGGCGGTGGCAACGGAAAAACTCATGTATCCTTCTCCTCCCAACCCGAGACCGGCTATGCAGGGTCCATTCTTAACATAAATGGTAGTATCCATAACCTGCCCCATGCGGGTCATGTTGGCTACGTTCATGGTGTGGATCATGGCCGAATGCTTGTATCCATGTTCGGATTCATGGGCCCGGCGGACCGCTTCATCAAAGTTATCGCAACGGACTATCGGTATGAGTGGCGTCATCTGCTCCTCCATCACGAAGAGATCGTCCTCTGCCGTTTCCGCGATCAACAACTCCGTCCCACTGTCGATGGTCACACCGGCTACGGAAGCCAATTTAGAAGGGTCAGCGCCAATGAATTCGCGGTTTACCGCCGGATGAGAACAACCGCCATCGCCTTCCCTGAAATTAAAGAACTCCTTCCGGACCCTATCCAACTGGCTACTGTTGATATACTTGGAGCCGGCCCGTTGCAGGGACTGCATCAATTTGTCAAATGCGCCGGCCACGGTGAAGACCTGCTTCTCTCCGATACAGAGCAGGTTGTTGTCGTAACTGCCTCCCAGAACGATGTCGCGCGCTACCCGGTCGAAATCGAGGGCCGGGCAATCGTCCACCACCACGGGGGGATTTCCCGGTCCCGCACAAATGGCTCGCTTGCCCGTTTTCAGCGCCGCCGCAACAACACCCGGTCCCCCCGTTATGCAAAGCAGGGTAATCTCGGGCGCCGCGCTAAGCTCCTTGAAGGTTTCCAGGCTCGGTTTTTCCATGATGCATACCAAATTCTCGATTCCCAACTCGGCGTGAATGGCCCGGTTGATTTCCTTCACCGCGATGGCGGCGCACTTCGCTCCACCCGGGTGCGGGTTGACCACCATTGCGTTGCCCGCCGCAATCATGTTGATGATGTTTCCGGCAATGGTCGGTATCGAATGCGTTACCGGAGTAATGGCCAGGATCACTCCCCAAGGAGCGTTTTCCTCCATGGTAATGCCATTGTCTCCACTCAAGCCCAAAGGCAAGAGAGACTCCACGCCCAATACCCCCTTGATACCCTGCAGTTTTTCAATCTTGTGATCGAGACGCCCTATTCTCGTCTCTTCAAACTCGATTTTACCCCATTCCCGAGCCTTGTCCCAGCAAAGGGTTTTGACGATTTCCACTACCTTGGCGCGCCCGCTCCAACCTTTGGTCTTGAGCTGCTCAAAAGCAATTTGCGCGGCCTTCGCCGCCCGGCCCGCATCCTGAAATACTCCAAACCTGCCCGGGCTCGAACATGCTTTGGGCCGCCTGGACGGAGCTCCTGGAGCCGTCTTCACCGAGCCGGATGGCAGCTTTCCCAGAACTTCGAGCACCACGTCCCGAATCATCCCCTCAGTTAATCCATTTGTTTGGCTCATGAGACCTCCCTTCTCTTGTGATATCGAAAGATAATCACCACGTTGTGCCTGTTCATTCCTAATTGCGCCCTTGGGCGCTTTTGTGCCTTCAGCCTTCTTCCTTTCCCCCGGATTTGCTCCCGCCATGGCGCCAAGATCGCCAAGTGCTTCTTCAGCAATCTATTTACGGTTCGAGCAATGCCGTTCTTTATCATCGATTTTGCAATATTTTGCAGATAATCTCTACTTTGTGCCTTTGTGCCTTTGTGCCTTTCACCCCGGATAGGTATTGGCGCCCTGTATGGCCACGGCATCGACGATTCCGACGATGGCCGCATCGGCCGGAACCGACCTCAATCCGGCCGCTTGCCGGGCCGAACTTCCCTGGGCAAACATGACCAACTCACCTTCTCCCGCGCCAACCGTATCCACTGCCACGATGGTATTCACCCCCGGCTTGAACCGGCTGGTATTCTCAGGATCGATGAGCATGGGCCGCACCATCAGCAGCTTGCGACCCTGCATGCTGTCATCCTTCTTCGTGGCCACAACCGATCCTATGACTTTTCCGAGATACATGGGATCTACTTCGAAGCGCTCTTGGTTGCCGGGATGGACGGAAGCACCGTTTCGGTATCGTCGTGGGGCCGGGCAATTACGTGGGCGCTGATGACATCGCCATGGCGCGTCGCCGCATCGGCGCCCGCATCGATGGCCGCTTTGACCGCCGCAACGTCCCCCGTTACTACCGCGCTGACCAGAGCGCTGCCCACTCCTTTCATGGGGCTGCTGAGTTGGACGTTGGCCGCTTTCAGCATCGCGTCAACGCCTTGCACAAGGGCTGTGAGACCCCTGGTTTCCAATATTCCAATCGCTTGTCTTGCCATATTTTTCTTTGGTTAAAATTTAGAAGTTAAAGGTTAAATTGCTGGGGATGTGAAATCCGTGCTTTTTGTGGCCAAACGTCCCTCATTCATATAATCTTTGCGCCTTTGTGCCTTTGTGCCTTTGTGCCTTTGTGCCTTTGTGCCTTTTCAATTGGCGATACACCTCCCGGGCTACTACCAACTCTTCGTTGGCCGGGATTACCAATGCCTTGAAAGTGGAATCGTCAGTGCTGATAAATCCTTCCTTGCCCGACCGCATCGATGCGTTGCGCTCTTTATCTATGCGCAATCCAAAACTTTCCAGGTCGGCGCACACCCGTGCCCTGATTTCGGGGTGGTTCTCCCCGATGCCCGCCGTAAAGCAAATGGCATCGGCACCGCCCATCTTGAAAAAGAACGAACCGGCCCAATGGCGTATGCTGTCGACCAGGAATTCGAGGGCGAATTGCGCCTTGCCATCGCCGCTCACCGCTGCTTTCCGAATGTCGCGAATGTCCGTGCCGACCTCGGACAACCCTAGCAAACCACTTTGTGTGGAGAGCTGTTTTTCGGCTTCTTCAACCGACAGCCCCAAGGCTTTGCAGGCGTAGGGAACGGCCATGGCATCCAAATCCCCCACTCGATTGTTCTGGGGAAGTCCACTTTGCGGGCTGAAACCCATGCTGACCCCCATGGCAACCCCGTCCTTGATGCCCGCCACCGAACTGCTTCCGCCCAGGTGACAGGAAATTACCCGCAACGACGGACCCGTCCAATCGCCCGGGCCGTCCACGTAAAGGCGACGCGTTCGCTCTGCCAGCGCCTCTTCCGAAAACAACTCCGCCGACCGTTCCGCAATGAATTTGTGACTGGCCCCGTGAAAACCATAACGGCGAATCCCGATACCGCTCCAACTTCTGGGCACGGCATACTCGCGGGCCACCGGCTCCACCCATTGATAAAAAGCCGTCTCAAACAAAGCCACCCGTCTGGCCTTGGGTAAGGCATCGCGAAAACATCGAATTCCTTCCGCATAGGCCGGATTATGGGCCGGAGCGACGTCCTCAAACCCATGCAGAGCTTCCAGAATCCGATCGTCCCCTTCAATACATCCACTCAGGTCCCTGCCCAAAACCGTCTTGAATCCAACCGCTTCGATATCCTCTTTCGAGGCCAGATGCTCACCGTTTTGCAGGGTTTCCAACATCGATTCGATACAGGGGACAAAATCCGTCACCCGTTCAAATCCGCCTTCCGCCAACAAGGCATGACCTGCCCCGTCCAGATCGAAAAGGCGGTACTTGAAGGAGGTCGACCCCAAATTGGCGACGAGGATTTTCACGGTAATGCATCGAGCCCAATAGGGGCTATCAGCTTATCCAACTGCCCAGTTGGCTCAGGTCGTCGTGGGGACGCGGTATCACTTGAACCGCCAGCACCTCGCCGATCTTATTGGCGGCCTCGGCGCCAGCTTCAACACCGGCTTTGACCGCCGCGACATCGCCAAGAAAAAACCCGGTTACGTAACCAGCGCCAATTTTGGTCCAGCCCGACATTTCGACGTCGGCGGCTTTCAGGGCCGTATCGCTCGCCTCCATGAGGCTTATCAGGCCTTTGCATTCGATCATTCCTAATGCTTGCTTTGCCATTTCAATCTCCTCTCCCTTTGGTTTATGGATTAAAAATTTTCAGCAGGTCTTCGTGCGGACGCGCCAAAACGTGTGAGGCAACCAATTCGCCTACCCGGTCTGCCGCTTCCGAGCCCGCTTCCACCGCAGCTTTGACACTGCCGACATCGCCTTTGACCAAGACCGTGAGCAAGCCGCCGCCAATGGGGATCTGTTTGACCAGACCGACCGAAGCAGCTTTGACCATGGCGTCACTCGCCTCGATGGAGCCCGTGAAGCCCTTGGTTTCCACCATTCCTATTGATTCATTCATGGTAATTGAGGTTTTTCCGTTTTCAGTTTTTCTGTATCTATTTAATAAAATGCTTATTTGATCAGTTCACAGGGGGTCTCCGGAACCAAACCGCAGGCGTTGGCCTCGTCCGTATCCAAATGCACCTCCAGTTTGAAAGAGGGATCGACCCGGACCATTATCCGGTCGAAAGTAAGCCCGGTTCTTCCCTTGATGCGCAGTCGCATGTAGGATTTGTTTTCCACCCCGTAAAAACTAGCGTCCTCAGGTGCCATATGCACGTGCGGCGCGGCCCTGATCACCCCTTCCTTCATCTCCAGAAACCCCGCCGGCCCCATCAACATACATCCAGGGGTGCCGGCTATATCACCGGAATTCCGTACCGGAACTTCAAAGCCCAGCGATATGGCATCGGTGAAGGAAATTTCCACCTGGTTGATATCCCGGCACGGTCCCAAAACCCGCAAATTGGAAATTACCCGGCTGCGAGGCCCAATCAATGTGACGACTTCCTCCGCCGCAAATTGCCCCTCCTGGTAAAGCCACTTCATCGGAGTGAGTTCCCGGCCCGCCCCAAACAGGACCTCCACCGCATCCTGACGCAAATGGCAGTGCCGAGCGCTGATGTTGACCACCAAAGGATTGGGGGCCGCAGCCGATTCCGGAACATACCGCCCCAGGCGCTTCAGAACCGACTTCCGCACCAACTCCTCAACAACCGATCGCTCCAATGACCCTGTCATCCTATTCTTATAATTTGCTTGACTCATATGACAGATTTTGCCTAAGTCAAATCAAAATTTATCAAAAACTTACAAAAATCTACTAAAATCTTTCAAAATCCGGCCTGAAGCATGCTGTCCGAACGGCGACAAAGGTTGATTGAGGACTACCTCAAGGAGGTGGAATTCGCTTCCCTGGAAGAACTTTCAGAGAAATTGGACGTTTCCATTTCCACCATTCGAAGGGATTTGACCCGGATCGAAGCAAAGGGCCAAATCCGCCGAACCCACGGAGGGGCCCGGCTGGTGGAACAGAAAAAGGACGAGTACCGTTTCTCCTCCCGTCAGCAAGTGGAGAGCGACAGCAAGGACCGGGTTGGAGCCGCCTGCGCGGACCTGATCGGTCCCGGGCAAAATTTGTTAATGGATGGCGGATCCACAGTGTTTGCCGTGGCCCGGTATCTGGAACCGAAGAGCCCTCACATAGTGACCAACTGCCTGGCCATCGCCGACCTCTATGCGGGTAATCCGGAGATTGAAGTGATCGTTACGGGTGGTGTGGTTTACCCGCGCCTTCAAGTACTGGTGGGTGAATTGGCAATCCATGCTTACCGTTCTCTCAGCGCGGATATCGCCATCATGGGCGGCGGAGGAGCCAATGAGGACGGTATCATGAACTCGCACCTGCTTTTGATCGAAATCCAGAGAGCCATGATCGCCTCGGCCCAACGGGTAATTTTCTGTCTGGACCACACTAAAATCGGCCGTCAGTCCTTTACCCCCCTGTGTAATTGGGATGCGGTGGATATTCTCGTGACCAACCGCGGCGCCCCCAGGGATCTCCTCCAAAAAATCGAGGCCCAGGGGGTTGAAATTATTTTGGCATGATCTAAAGGTCGCCCAAGATACCTGATACAATGACGACCGCATCCCATTACACCTCAGCCAAAGACCAATACGCCTCCATTGGGGTGGACACAGACGCGGCTTTGGCAATTTTGGCCACTATTCCGATCTCGGTACACTGCTGGCAAGGTGACGACGTGGGCGGATTCGAATCCGATGCCGGGCTCACCGGAGGCGGCATTCTGGCCACGGGAAATTATCCAGGCCGCGCCCGCACCATCGATGAATTGCGGTGCGATCTCGAATTGGTTTACTCCCTGGTGCCGGGCCTTCATAGGTTGAACCTCCACGCCAGCTACCTCGACAACGGCGGCAAAACGGTCGATCGCGATGAAATAGATGTAGAACACTTCCAGTCCTGGGTGGAATGGACCCGCCAAATGGGCATAGGGTTGGATTTTAATCCCACTTTCTTTTCTCATCCCCTGGCCGAGGACGGGTTTACCTTGTCCCATGCGGACAAAAAGATCCGGCGGTTTTGGATCGAACACGGAACACGCTGTCGGCGCATAGGAGCATACTTCGGGCGTGAACTCGGGTCGCCATGTGTCACCAATATCTGGATCCCCGATGGGTTGAAGGACACTCCGGCGGATCGACTTTCCCCGAGGGAGCGCCTCACAAAATCGCTGGACGCAATTTTTCAGGAACCGATCGACCCGGCCCACAATCTCGACGCAGTGGAATGCAAATTATTCGGATTGGGTTCAGAAAGTTACGTCGTGGGATCGCACGAATTCTACTTGGGCTACGCCATAAAAAACCAATTGGCACTCTGCCTGGACGCGGGGCACTTCCACCCTACCGAATCGATTGCCGATAAAATATCATCCATCCTGCTCTATGTGCCGCGGCTCCTCTTGCACGTCAGCCGTGGCGTGCGCTGGGACAGCGATCACGTAATCGTGCTCAACGACGATCTCCAGGCCATCGCCCGTGAAATCGTGGTGGGAAATTTCTTGGACCGAATCCATGTCGGACTCGATTATTTCGACGCCAGCATTAACCGATTGGCGGCATGGGCCATTGGCGCCCGCAATATTCAGCGAGCCATCCTGATTGCGCTCCTCGAACCGACCGAAAAATTGAAAAGATTAGAACTCATGGCTGATTACACTTCCAGGTTAGCCCTGTTTGAATCCATCAAATCCTTACCCTTTGGAGCGGTTTGGAATTATTTCTGTGAAACTCGGGATGCTCCCACCGACGACGCGTTGCTCGCCCCGATTCGCAATTACGAGGCAGAAGTGCTAAGTAAACGGTAAATTTATCGAGCGAGACAGGCCGTTTAAATTATCGTTCACGATCATAATTATCCTCGGTGGAAAGGCCAGGATGGGGGTTGCAACGCAATTCACAATTCTCATATTCTTTGTGCCTTTGTGCCTTTGTGCCTTTGTGCCTTTGTGCCTTTTCATTCCTGATTCCCAGTTCTCCATGACCCAAAATAAATCCAATCGTCGCTCCTGGCTCCGCGCCATGCTCTACGGACCCGCCGCCCTGGTGGGCCTGAACGCCGCCAGTTCCATTGCCAAGGGCGCCCCCATCAGCCCAAAAGACAAAATAAAGGTTACCCAACTCGAAACCTTCGTCCTGAAAAACTCCTGGGTTTTCGTAAAAATTTCCACCGACGCCGGTATCACGGGATGGGGTGAAATGCTCAAGGACGACGCCAAAGCCTGCGCCGCCGGGGCCCTTGAAGTGGGCGATTACCTGATTGGAAAGGACCCGCGTCCCGTCCTGCACCACTGGCAAGCCATCCATCGCGGCGCCTTTTACCGGGGCGGTCCCATAAAATCCGCCATTTCCTCCGGCATCGACCAGGCCCTCTGGGACATTACCGGTAAATGTTACGACGTTCCCGTTTACAAACTACTGGGAGGTCCCACCCGCCATAGCGCTTTCGTCTATGGTGTGCCCGATCCCGTAACCGGAGTAAGGGCCATGAAAGTCGGCCCAAGGGCCGCCCGGCAGGCTTTCAAATACACCGAAGGCAAGAAGTTTATCGATGAAGTGGTGGAACGCTTTGCCGCCCTTCGCCAAAAATACGGAGACGGCGTGGACATCGGTCTCGATTTTCACGGGGCGGTGCAGCCAACCACCGCGAGTCTCCTCATAAAAGCCTTGGAACCCTATCATCCCTGGTTCTACGAAGAGGTTGTCCAAGCTCTCAACGTCGATGTCATGGCCGATCTGGCCAAGAAGACCCACATACCATTAGCCACCGGAGAACGCATTTTTCTCAAATGGGGGTTCCGCGAAATCCTGGAGAAAGGCGCCGCAATGATACTCCAACCGGACGTCAATTACGCGGGAGGCATTACGGAATTGAAGGTCATCGCCGGAATGGCCGAGGCCTATTACGCGCCCCTGGCTCCCCACAATCCCAACGGACCCTGCTCGCTCGCGGCCAGTCTGCAGATCGCCGCATGCATTCCCAATTTCATGGTTCAGGAACGGGGCGACCGCGAACACGACCTTCTGGCCGAACCCCTCCCCCCGGTACGGGACGGCTATCGCCCCATTCCAACCGGTCCCGGTCTGGGTATCACCATCGATGAAAACAGAATCATGGACGAAGTAGGTGAACCCCGCGAATACAAGACCCAGTACGATCCGGATGATGGCTCCGTAGTCGATTGGTAAACCACAAAATTCCTAATTCCTATTTGGCGCCCCCGGCGCCGTCCCTCTTTGCGCTCCGCGTTCTTTGCGAGAGTCAATATCTCCATCACATTCCTCAGTACCTAGCCCGTACGACTTTTTTCAGCGGCGCAATGTGAACGACATCACCAGAGCAACCCTGGTCTTCACTTTTTCGTCATCCTTCTCACCCGGTTCGAACTTCCATTGCCGTATGGCCTTGATGGCATTTTCGCTGAAGGCGCTATTGGGCGACTTCATAACCTTCGGACGTTTCACATCGCCTGCTTCATCGACGATAAAAATAAGGTGAACCTCTCCCTCAATTCGGTAAACCTTCTGGTCCGGGGGGTAGACCGGAGAGACCTTTACCAAAGGAACGGGTGGTTTTTCAAGTTGTTCAGGATCGTAAATCAATTCATCGAACCTGCCGGCTATATCAAATATGTGACCGGATACTCCCTTTCCCAAGCCACCGTCTCCGGGCACCAAGGCCAGGTTTATCTGATCCAACGTCAGTCGCTGTTCCCGGTCTTTTATTTCGATTTCCTCCTTCTTCTCTTCCTTCTTTTCCGGCTCGGGAGGATCCTTAGGTCGAGCAGGAGGTTGAATCACTATGCCATGGTCCTCCAGATTCACAGTGGGAGGCTTCTGAATGGAAACCATCTGGGTGAAGGGCAGGGCTATGAATATTAGGATGGTTATAATTCCGCCCAAGGGTAGAGAAGAGGAAAAGGATTGTTTCTGATAATCGGAAGAGAAGACTTTATTCATTGGCTCATTGGGTTGATTGGATGGGTGTTCTTCAGAGCTTCGCCGTCAGGTCGGTGTAATCCCCCCCAGAAACCCTTTCTCCGCGGTTGAGACGCTACAGCGTTCGGTATTTGAGATGTCGCCTTTCAAGTAGGTAGATCCTCTCCGGACACATAATATGACAGGAAAACCGCCCATTGGTTTCGTCTATTTAAGGCCGAGGTCTTATGATTCCGGAAAAAACCACAGAGGACACCAAGAACACAGAGGGGAAGCGCGCCAATTCTTCATCCCGTCCATCCTGTTTATCCATGATCAATTCCTAATTCCTCATTCCTAATTCCTCATTGGCGCCCCCGGCGCCTTTCCCCCTCTTTGCGCTCTTGGCGAGCTTTGCGAGAGCCAATATATCCATCTCTCCAACATTCCAACATTCCAACATTCCAACATTCCCTTCTCCCTCTGTGCCCTCTGTGCTCTCTGTGGTTTATCCCTCCCCATTCCTCATCCTGAACCGACCGGTGGTTGACACCGGCGGAAATTGGAAACACTTTCTCAAATTCGCCCGTAAGTGCCCGTATTGACGCCCATCTGAGACATGTTTCCATCCCGCCTCCATGACAGTATAAAAAAGGCGAAAGTGGTGGCCGTGTTGGTCATCGACGATGCCGAACACGCCGTGCCCCTGGCCCACGCCCTTCTCCGCGGAGGCATCGGGGTCATGGAACTCACCCTTCGCACCGAGGCCGCCCTTCCCGCCCTTCGGGCCATCGTGGCCGAGGTGCCCGATATGCTGGCCGGTATCGGCACCGTTTTGACCCCTGACCAGGTGGACCAGGCCCAAGCGGCAGGAGCCGCCTTCGCGGTCTCCCCCGGCCTCAACGCCAAGGTGGTGGAACACGCCCGCCGTAAAGGTCTTCCATTCGCCCCGGGAATCATGACCCCCAGCGATATTGAACGGGCTATTGAATTGGGCTGCCGGACCCTGAAGTTCTTTCCCTCCGAGTCTTCCGGCGGTCTCAAACACCTCGCCAGCATGGCCGCTCCCTACCTCCACCTGGACCTGGAATTTATCCCCTTGGGCGGCCTCAACGCAATGAACATGAGGGACTACCTCCGCTCACCCTTGATATCCGCCATCGGCGGCTCCTGGATCGCCAAACGCCACCTCATCAACAACCGGGACTGGACGGCCATCGAAGCCAACGCCCGCGAGGCCCGCCAAATCGCCGACCAATCCAGTTCCTAGTTACTGGTTACTGGATGCTGGATACTCAATGCTGGTTGCTGGTTGTTCGATGCTGGCTAAACTTTCCTCCATTTCTATAATCTTTGTGCCTTTGTGCCTTTGTGCCTTTGTGCCTTTGTGCCTTTGTGCCTTTGTGCCTTCTTCTTTTTTCCATCACTCCCTTCTCCACAATTCCTAATTCCTAATTCGCGCGCCTCGGCGCCTCTTCCCCAATTCCATGAAAACGATCGTCACCTTCGGAGAAATAATGGGCCGCCTCTGCCCTCCCGGGTTCAAGCGGTTCCGCCAGAGTATGCCGGGAGATCTGAACCTCACCTTTGCCGGGGCGGAAGCCAACGTCGCCGCCTCCGTGGCCATGTTGGGTGGGAATGCCCGCTTTGTCACAGCCTTGCCCGACAACGACATTACGACCGCCTGCCTGAGTAGCCTGGAAGGCTTGGGCATCGACACCAGCGGCATCGTGGTGACCGAGGAGGGGCGACTGGGTTTGTATTTTGTAGAAGCCGGCGCCAATCAACGTCCCAGTCGCGTCATTTACGACCGCAGTCATTCATCCATCAGTCTGACTCCTGCCCAAGCTTATGACTGGAAGGCCTCTTTTTCCGACGCCGCCTGGCTGCATGCCACCGGCATTACCCCCGCCCTTTCACAAACCGCGGCGGAAGCTACCCTCCAAGCCGTCAAACAGGCCAAAGCAACCGGGCTCACCGTATCCTGCGATTTGAATTTCCGCAAGAAGCTCTGGCGGTGGGAACCCGGAGCTTCCTCCCATGAGCTGGCCCAGAAAACCATGCGCCGTGTGTTGCCCTACGTCGATGTGGTTATCGCCAACGAAGAAGACGCCGCCGACGTGCTGAGTATCCAGGCCGAGAACACGGATGTCCATGCCGGCAAAATCGACGCAGAAAAATACACCCAGGTCGCGGCGGAGATCATCCGCCAATTCCCCAACGTCTCCAGGGTCGCTATCACCCTGCGCGAAAGCATTTCGGCCTCCCACAACAACTGGGGCGCCATGCTTTACCAGGGCTCAACCGGGGAATCGCTCTTCGCCCCCGGAGTCGATGGCCAATACAAGCCTTACGAAATTCGCCAAATGGTGGACCGCGTGGGAGGAGGAGACGCCTTCGCCGCCGGTCTCATCTTCGCTCTCAACACCCCTGATTTCCAGGAACCGGGCAACGCCTTGTCCTTTGCCGTGGCTTCTTCCTGCCTGGCCCATTCCATCTACGGCGACTTCAACTTCTCCAGTCGTTCCGAAGTGGAAGCCCTGCTGAAATCCGGCGGTTCCGGCCGAGTAGTGAGATAAGTATACATCTCAGCATCTTTCCTTTCTTTAACATCGCCGCTGCGCGGCTGGATGCCTACGGCAACAGGATGGCACTGTGTGCCAACAGGAATAATGAATAGGTGCTTAGATGCCAAGGTACCGAGTCTCTGAGAAAAAGCTACGAAGTGAAATAAGGATACCTCGGAACCTTAGCCCGCATATCTCACAAAATTCGTGACGAGCGAACGGAGGTCGAGTGCTGGCGGGGGTTTCGTGCAGATTCGGGGGTGAAGCCGGGTCGACACCCTGCAAAGTCCCGAATCCAGGGAAATCCCCGCCAGTGCCGACATACCGGAGCGCAGTAGAAAATTTGTGAGATATGCGGGTTAGCACCTCAGTATCTAGGAATCTAAGTACCTTAAAAAAATCCTGTTCGCGAAGCGATCCTGTTCCGGCAACGCCGGATCAAGCGACTGAAAGGAGCGTTGTTAATTTTCATCTCTGATTCCCACCCATATCCCACTGGGGGAAGGCCAGGATGGGGGTTGCTACACAATACCCAAATCTCATAATCTTTGTGCCTTTGTGCCATTGCTCTTTTGTGCTTTTTGTGGTTCCCTCTAATTATGATCCAAGCGATGACCCGCCGCGAAGCTATGAAAATCCTGGGCATCGGCACAGCCGGTATGACCCTGGGCGGATACCAGGCCACGGCCCAGGGATACGCCAAAAATGAAACCCTGAACCTCGGTCTCATCGGCTGCGGGGGGCGCATGCGCTCCCTTCACCGCGGCATGGAACCAATTCCTGGCACCCAAGTCGTAGCAGTCTGCGACGTCTACCAGGATTTCCTTCGATCCATCCACGCCCTGGTGGGAGGCCGGGACCGGGATGTTTTTCAAACCCGTTACCACGAGGAGCTGCTCCAGCGTAAGGATATCGACGCCGTAATCGTGGCCACCCCCGATCACTGGCACGTGCCCATCACCATCGACGCCATGGAAGCTGGAAAAGACGTTTACGTGGAAAAGCCGCTGACCCACAAACTGGAGGAAGGACCCCGCGTCATTTCCGCTCAGAAGCGGACCGGTCGAAAAGTGCAGGTGGGAGCCCAGCAACGCACCATGCCCCACCTGGTGGTTTTGAAACAGAAGCTCGATTCCGGCGAAATCGATGTGGGGAAAATCAGCCGGGTCCACATGCAATGGTGCCGCAATACCGGACCCTATCGGGAACCCAAATACAAGATCAGCCAGGACCAGATCGACTGGAAGCGCTTCCTGGGAAACGCCCCGGATCAGCCCTTCGACGCACTGCGCATGAGACATTGGCGCTGGATCTGGGACTTCGGGAACGGTCCCTTGGGAGACCTCATGGTGCACTGGCTCGACGCCACCAATTGGTTGTTAAACCTCCCTTACCCCAGCCAGGTGGTCATGTCCGGGGGAAAATATTACCGCAAAGGCCGAACTGAAACCCCCGATATTACCAACTGTATCATGGAATTCCCCGAATTGGATATGCAGATGGATTACGTGAGTTCGTGGAGCAACAACCTGCACAAGGCATGTACCTTTATTATGGGAACCGATGCCACCATTTATCTCGATCGCAACCGATGGGAATTGACCCCTCAGAGACCCAATAGCGAACCCGTAGCCCCGGTCAGCGAATCCCTTCTGGCAAGCGAGGGCCCACGAGGCATAGACCACGCAATAACCTATAATGCTCAAACCTTGCATATCAGCGACTGGCTGGAAGCCATTCGCCAGGACCGCGACCCGGTCGACCACGTCGAGGCCGGCGTTCAGGCCGCCTCCGTCTGCCACTACGGCAACATCTCCTACCTCCAAAAACGCTTCGTCCAATTGTAGGAGTATAAAGTTAAAACTCCCGTTTGCTCCAAATGGGGGCCCGAGAACAAGGTTAATCGACCCCATCAGCAATGTTGTTGGGGGACAGGAATTCCTCCCTCCTTTTTTTTCGATCACGATCACGATTCTCCTCGGTGGGAAGGCCAGGATGGGGGTTGCAACACAATACCCAAATCTCATAATCTTTGTGCCTTTGTGCCTTTGTGCCTTTGTGCCTTTGTGCCTTTGTGCCTTTGTGCCTTTTATTTCCATGACCCGCCTCATCCAATTGTTCCCAAGAATTCTGCTCCTCCTGGCGCCCATTGCCATTTCTTCTTTGGGTTCCGCGGAGGCTGACCAACGACCCAATATCCTCATCATCCTGTCGGACGACATGGGGTTCTCAGATCCGGGCTTTCTGGGCAGCGAGATCGAAACACCCAATCTCGACCGCCTGGCCCGAAACGGCCTCAGCTTTACCAACTTCTACAACTGTGCCCGTTGCGCGCCAACCCGCGCCAGCCTTCTTACCGGTCTCTACAGCCACCAAGTCGGTTGCTACGAGTTGGAGCCGGTGGAACCGGGAAATAACGTCTACCTCTCCGAACTGCTGGGCGACCACGGTTACCAAACCTATATGTCGGGCAAATGGCACCTGGGCGATAGGCCCGACCAATTGCCCCCGGGCCGGGGCTTCCATCATTCCTACGCTTACCCAGGTTGCTGCGGTAGCTTTTGGGATCCCTCCATCTACATTCTCGAGTCGCCGGAGGTAGATCCCATCGATTACGGACCGGACGAGTTTCACGCCACCGACGCCACGTCCGATTACGCGGTAAAGTTTCTTCGACATCACCGGGAAACCGCCGGCCAAAAACCTTTCTTCCTCTATCTGGCTTATCAGGCCCCGCATTTCCCGCTGCACGCGCCCAAGGAACTGATCGACAAGTATGTGTCCGTTTATGAAAAGGGCTGGGACGAAATCCGTCAGGCCCGTTGGGAAAACCTGCAGCAACTCGGCCTCTTTACCAATTACAGGCAAATCCCTCCCACTTCCGACGCGCCTCCCTGGCACGACGAGTTCGCCCTACCCGCTCCTTTGCAAAAGTGGGATGCCTTGACTGCTGTGCAACAAGCCGACCAGACCAGGCGCATGGCCACTTTTGCCGCCATGATGGATCAAATGGATCAGGGGATCGGGCGAGTCATCAAACAATTGGAAGACGCGGATCAATTCGACGATACCCTCATCTTTTTCCTGTCCGATAACGGGGCCAATTATGAAGGCGGCCCCTTTGGCGCCGACGGCCCTTTTTCCGGGAACGAACTGGAAAATATGGGGCAAATAGACACCTTCCACCACACCGGCACCCACTGGGCCGCGGTGAGCAACACGCCATTCAAACTCTACAAGCATTTCAATCATGAGGGCGGTATCAACACCCCCCTCGTGGTCCATTGGCCCTCCGGATTGAAGCGCAAAGGGGAGCGCGAAACACAGCGCAGCCACGTAATCGACCTCATGGCCACGGTGGTCGATGTAACCGGGGCCGCTTATCCAACCACCCGGGACGGCCACGACATATTACCCATGGAGGGGACCACCCTCATGCCGGCCCTGCGCGGCGGCAGTCTGGCCGACCGGGTCATCTGTTTCGAGCACGAGGCCAACCGGGCCATCTTCAAGGGAAAATACAAACTCGTCTCCAAGAACTTCACCTCCACCGATGGACAACCCCATCACAACTGGGAATTGTACGATATCGATGCGGACCCCCTGGAACTCGACAACATTGCTTCAAGCCATTACTACGACCTGGTCATTCCCATGGCCCGGGAATGGCACCAATGGGCCGTGCGAACCGATGCCATCGTGGGATACGAAAGGTGGATGCTCAAACTCCAGTACTACTGGCGCACCGGTCTACGAACCTACCTCAACGACGCATTTTAGGGGAAGAGGAATCCATTCCAACAGCCACAAAAAGCACAATAGGCACAGGGACTCTCGCGAAGCTCGCCAAGAAACGCCAAGAGATCCGGCTTCGCCGGAACAAGATTTAACGGAGGGCGGGTTTTCCAACCCGCCAATTCGTAGGGGCGAGGCATGCCTCGCCCACATCCCTTAAAATCGTGATCGTGATCGAAAAATCCCTGAGAACCAACCACTGATCACACGTATTTCCACGGATTTAGTTTTCAACTGGAATTTAACGGAGGGCGGACTTTCCAGTCCGCCTTTTCAGTGCCTTGGCGGACTGGAAAGTCCGCCCTCCGTTTTAGGCGTGCCAATTTGGAATTAGGAATGAAAAGGGAGTAACCACAAAAGTCACAAAAACCGCCAAAGGCTCCACTGAACACTTTCCTCTTCCCTCTTCACTCTTCACTGCGCGCCAGCACCTTTAACCTTTATTAGCCTTCATCCTTCATCCTTCTTCCTTTTCTTCCCCCTCTGTGGTTAACTTCCTGAAACGGTATTTTTTGGCGTGATCGCTTTTTGGAGTCTTGCTTTGCTGAAACCATGCCGCGAAAACGAACCAAAGCCAAAAAACGAACCGCTAAAAAACACCGAGGTCTTCCCCCAGCAACGGACTGGCGCACCACCGATAAACAGGAATTGCTCAAACGGCGGATACGGGCCAAAGAAGAAACCTTCCGCATTTCCAATCGCTTTCCCGAACATCCCGTATTTTCGAATTTTTCGGTAAAATCCGGCAGCGGGTTGACCTATTCCGTTGAGATAAGGGATCTCCAACACAGGGAGTTCGACTGCACCTGTACCGACTTTCGCATCAATGGGCTCGGTTCCTGCAAGCACGTTGAGGCGGTCCTACTGCATCTGAAATACCGACATCCCGCCGCCTTTGCAAAGGCGCTGTCGGAACCCTCCCCCCGCATCGACATTGTGCCCGATTTAAGCGTCAATCTTTTGTGGGTCGAACGAAACCTGGCAAAGATGCCGCCTTCCTTACGGGTCTACTTCGAGGCGGACGGACTCCAAAAGAAAGGTGTCGACCCCAGTGAACTCGTCGGCCGCCTGAAACGATCGCGTTCACGGTATATCCGCCTTTCCCAGACCGTCGAACCCTGGCTCGCGCATCAGAATATCGGTCGCGAACGGAAAGCCAGTCGCCGCGATTATGAAACCGGGATTGTCACGGGACACCACCCCGAACACGTAACCCTCAGCCCCCTGTATCCTTATCAACGCGAAGGCATGCTCCACCTGGCATTCAAGGAGCGAGCCCTCCTCGCCGACGAAATGGGTCTGGGCAAAACCATCCAGGCCATCGCCGCCTGCGCCTTGCTCCACCACCTCGGAAAGGCGCGGCGCGTTCTGGTCGTTTCACCAGCCTCCCTCAAGACGGAATGGGAAGAACAGATACGGAAATTCAGCACGCATTCCCAACGGCTGGTTTACGGAAACCCGGCCCAAAGAGTGGCCCACTACCAGGACCCGAATCCACCCTTTTTTACCATCTGCAACTACGAACAAATTCTGCGCGACAGCCTCAACATCAATTCGTATTTGCGTCCCGACATCATTGTCCTGGATGAAGCGCAACGTATTAAGAATTGGGCCAGCAAAACGGCTCAGGCGGTCAAGCGCCTGAAGAGCCGATTCGCCTTCGTTCTCACCGGGACCCCGCTGGAAAACCGGATAGACGAAATCAGGTCCATCATCGATTTCCTCGACCCGAGTCTCCTCGGCCCCCTCTTCAGGTTCAATCGGCAATATTACGATCTGAATGACCGGGGGCGGCCCCAGGGTTATAAGAACCTGCATCAGCTACGGGCCAAGGTGGCGAAGGTAATGCTCCGCCGACGCAAAACCCACGTCGAAACCGAGCTGCCCGACCGCACCGACCGCAACCTCTTTGTTCCTCTGACCAAATCCATGCGCGAAGAGTATGCCGAATACGAAAAGAGCGTGGCCATGCTGGCTGCCATAGCCAGACACCGGCCCCTCACTCCCAAAGAGATGGACAAGCTCATGATTCTGCTCGGCATGATGCGAATGATTTGCGACACCCCCGCCATCATCAAAGATAACCCGAACCGGGACTGCCCCAAACTCAAGGAATTGAAAGCCGTCCTCGAAGAATGCCTTTCCGACCCTGACGTCAAAGTCATCATTTTTTCCGAATGGATCGGCATGCTCAAGCGGGTCCGGGAACTGGCCGAAAAACAGGGTTACGGCTATGCCTGGCATACCGGCTCCGTGCCCCAGAAGCAACGGCGGGTGGAAATCCTCGCATTCCGGCACGACCCCGATTGCCGCATCTTCCTAAGCACCGATTCCGGCGGGCTGGGACTCAACCTGCAAAACGCCAGCGTCGTGATCAATTGCGATCTTCCCTGGAACCCCGCCAAACTCGAACAACGCATTGCTCGGGCCTGGCGCAAGCATCAGACGCGTCCCGTCACCGTGATCAATCTGGTAGCCGAGGAGACCATCGAACAAGGTATGCTTGCCACCCTGGCCCAAAAAAGGGAACTGGCCGATGGCCTGCTCGACGGCTTCGGGGACCTCGATAAGGTGACCCTCAAGCGCGGCGGCCAGGTTTTCCTCAAACGCCTCGAACAAGTCATGTTCAAAGCGCCCGGACGCCAGCCACCCAAACCGGCGCCACCCACCGATCCCGCCGCCCACTTTGCCGCCGAGGCCAAGGCGCGCTTTGGCCCTCGCTTGGCTCATTGCCAGGAAACCTGGATTCCCGGTTCCGACACTCCCGTCCTTATTACCGTATTGAAAAATGCAGTCGGCCAGGAAAAGCCGCTGCTCGAACAACTCTTCCAAGCTACCCCCTGGAAGAACGATGCGCCAGCCCTTCAAGTAATCGACGCCGCCACTTGGGACGCTCTGCAAAATTTGTCCGCCACAGGCATGATCAGTATCCACACGCGCGCTACCCGTACCTTATTGCCAGAAGCGGGCGACGGGCAACAGCCTCCTCTCAGCCCCGAGGAAATTGCCAAAATCAAGTCCCTGCGCGAAACCGCCGCAACCAAACGCCGGGGCGCCGAAGCCCTTATTGCCGCCGGTCTGCCCAACGAAGCCGAACCCTTTCAAAAAGCAGCCCGGGAAGCTGAGATGGAAGCCGACAAGTTTGAAAACCGCAAGGACGCCGTCAGGTCCCATTAGACCAAAAAAAGCCAGAAAAAACATGGATGAACAGGACAAGAGGCGCCTCCGTAGTTCATCTCCTTATTCCACTACTCCACCACTCCACCACTCCACCACTCCACCACTCCACCACTCCACCACTCCACCACTCCACCACTCCACCACTCCTTTGCGCCTCTTGGCGTTCTATACGGGAGTCAATTCCTAATCAGTGCTCATCCGTGTAATCCGTGGTTCCCACAGGGCAGGAAAACCTTAAGCGATTTCCAATTGACATATTAAATGCTATTTACCATTTTTAATACCATGAAAAGTATTCCCATGGACCCAGCAGGGCGTTTGGTCATACCGAAAGAAATCAGGTTACGCCTGGGTCTTCACGCCGGTGATCGTTTTAAGGCCGAAGTCGGTCCGGACCAAATCACCCTGACCCGCCTCCGCACGGATTCCTGTCGTATCATTCCACACAATGGCCGGAAGGTCTGGGACGCGCCTGGCGCGATAGCTACAGAAGCGGATTTTGAGTCAGCTCTGGGCCGAGCGCGAAAGGACCGTGACCAAAGGGCTTCCGGATTGTAATCCCGGTATCCGCCTGGCCAACACCGTGAAAGTATTCCTGGATACCAATATTCTGATCGCTGCTTCCATCAGACAACACCCGCAATTTCACGCTGCAGATCGTGCCATGCAGCTTTGTGCGAATAAAGTGGATGAAGGCGTTATCCATTCCCACAGTCTCCTGGAATTTCATTCAGCCATTACTCAATTACCCGAAGGATTGGCTGTTCCGCCCAGTCAGGTTGGTATCTTACTCAAGGAAGGCCTGCTTCCTTTCTTGCGCTGCGTGAATCTCACAGCGCAAGAAGTCCTCCAAGTCCAAAAACGGGCCGGTGAACTGGGCCTGATGGGAGGTGTTATTTATGACTTGTATCACTTGGCAGTGGCGGAAAAGGAAAGTGTGGAGAAGCTTCTCACTTTCAACGTACTTCATTTTCGACAACTGGCTTCGCAAGAGTGGCAGTCGCGAATTTCGCGTCCCTGACCAAGCAGGCGGCAGGTAGCATCTCCCCGCCTTTGCGCCTCTCAGCGCTCTCTGCGAGAGTCAATTCCTAATCCGTGCTCATCCGTGTAATCCATGGTTTCAAAAAAAATCTAGACAACCCTTTTCCAATAGATTTAATCCCTTTCTTCTTCAAAAAAATGCTGGAATTTGACGGCCCTGTGCAGCGGGAGGATCAAGGTCTTCTCCTTAACCCATACAACTACATCAAATACAACCCATAGTCATATGAATAAACGACTCCGTTGGTCCAAATACGCTCTGTTTGCAATGCTCGCCATTGCTTTGCCCCTCTCCATCCAAACCTACGCTCAGGAAGAGGAGGAAGAGGAAGAAATCTACGAGTTGAGCCCGTTCTCAATCGCGGCTGACGAAGATGAAGGTTATATTGCCACCACCACTTTGGCCGGTTCCCGTATCCGCTCCAATGTGCGCGACCTCGGCGCTTCCATCTCCATCGTTACTCGAGATTTCCTGGAAGACACCGGGGCTACCGACGGTGAGTCTCTACTTGCCTTTGTCGGAAACCTCGAGGTGGGCGGGGTGCTGGGAAATTTTTCCAATTCCACCCCCGCCGATTCAAGCACGGAGCAATCCCGGGTAGATCCGCAAAGAGCTCAACGGGTGAGGGGTCTTGTCAACGCGAATTTGACCCGCGACTATTTTCAGACCGATACACCGTTTGACGCTTACAACACATCTCGGGTCACCATCAATCGTGGTCCCAACTCCATTCTATTTGGTTTGGGATCTCCCGGAGGCGTCATCAACAATACGACCAACAAGGCCCAAATCGGCTCTGATTTTGGGGAGATCAGCGTACGTTTCGATGGCAATAAAGGTCATCGCGAAACATTGGATTATAATAAGACATTAATTAGAGACCGCCTCGCCATTCGCCTGAATGTCCTCAACGAAGAAATCAAGTTTGGACAGGAACCAGCCTATGAGGATGACAAGCGGGTTTATATCGCCTGGGATTCCGTCTTGCTGGAAAACGAAAATTCGGACGTTTTGGGCAAAACCCGCTTCCGCGGAAGTTTCGAAGACGCAAATATCAAAAGAAACCCTCCCGATGTAGTACCACCTATCGATCGTTTTTCAGCTTGGTGGGAAGGTATCGGATCTCAGGAAGACCTGAACCGAATCCTGGCCGTTCCGGGTATAAGCTTATCTGACATCAATAATGCGGTGGTAACAAATGCCCAAGTGATGGCCGCGGTCAATGTGGGTCTGGCCACTCCCCCGGCAGGCGTTTCCGTGGAGGACTACGCCGCTAGCGAAGGTCGGTTTATCCCCAATACCTTGGTAGACCGTTTTAAACGCTTTGATCCAGCCGATCGCAATTTTGGTGGTCGGGAAAATACTCCTCGGGAAGTTCCTTACTTTCTCTACCCGGCCATCAACTACAACACACCCGATGCTCAGGTGAAAGGTTGGGATAGTCCGGAATTGACCGGTATCCAAGGAATTATGGGCCGGTTTCGTCCTCGGGTTACCTTCCCGAATGGATCCAGTCGCAACGTCACTCAGGATGTCGCCTGGTCAACCTCTCCATACGGCGGGATGTCGGCCTGGGTAGCACCATCCATGGACAACCGCGCCGTGTTCGATTACCATCAGAACCTTCTGATGGGGGACAGCAACATCGTCCAAACTGATTTCAATATCAGCCAATTCGTCTTTGAGCAGGAGCTGTTTGGCGGCAGAGCCGGTATTGAGATTGCCTGGGACGAACAACACCAGCGTCGCTACCAATTCACCCCATTCGATAATGCGGACGATAAATCGATCTCTATCGATATCAGCCCCCATCACGCGCCCGGAGATTCAAACTTCGATAGTATTGCCGATCGTTTGGAAAACGAGAACGTGGGGCGCCCCATCGTTTCCTGGGTGGATACGACCGACCGGACCAGTTCCTGGGATCAGGAAACTTTCAGGACGACCATTTTCGGCAACCTCGATTTCAGCGATATGGTTGATGGAACGCTGGGTACAATTCTCGGATCGCACACCCTTACCGGTCTCTATGAAGACCGTGCCAATGACCAATGGAACAGAGTTACGCGCGGCGCCTGGTGGGCCGATAACAGCAAGTGGCCGGGAAGTCCCGACATCTCCAACGGATTGGCCAACAACTTCCGTCGGCACGTCCGAGGCCAGGTATACATGGGACCATCGGTAATTGGCACTTACAGCCCGGATGATTTGCGCATCAGTCGAATGGATGGAATCCCCTTCCCCAAAGTAGGGGAGAATTACGGCATTTGGTATTTCGACAACAACCCGAATGTCGACCGCGATTTAATCGACACCTGGAGAATTATCGAACACGTGGCATCCGCCGATATTGCACGCCAGGAACTGGAGTCAACAGCCTGGAGTCTGCAAAGCAGGTTTTTCGACAACCATATCGTAGCCATGTATGGCTGGCGTGAAGATACACAACTGGCATATCGACGCCTCCAGCAAAACATCGAACTGGGCGATCCCAGCAATTCGGGAGTGGTTCCGTTGAGACTCGACCTGCCGGGTATCAATGAAGTCGATGGCAATTTCAACGAGGGGCTTATTCAACTGGAAGATACCCCCGCCGGGAACGTTACCCAGGATACCGCGACCTGGAGTGTGGTAGCCAGGCTCCCTGAAGGCCTGATCGGCGAACTGCCTTGGGGCATGGATATTACCGCCCATTACTATGAAGCGGAAAGTTTCCAACCGCCCGGGCTGTTCGTAGACGTCTTGAACAACCGGTTGCCCAGCCCCTTGGGCACCACCGAGGAATACGGATTGACCATCGAATTTTTCGACGGCAAATGGGCCATCCGTTTCAATAAATTTGAAACGGTTAATGCGAATTCTCAGATATCCAACGAGCAATGGGGTCCGCCCAATGAACGGCTAAGCAATGTTGCAAGTATCTGGAATTTCCTCCTGGACCGGATTACTTCCGTCGAAAACGATGCGGCCACCAACTTGTATCCGGACGGATTTCTCGGATTCGACGCGAATGGAGACCGCCTCTTCGAAGAAGGCACCGATGCCGCCCTGACTCCGGATACCTTCCCCAATAATACCCTGCGCGGAACGGGGTCGGATGCTGACCTGGCAGGATTCAGATCCTTCGATGACTATTACCAGGCTATCATCAATGCAATTCCGGATGAATTGCAGGCTGTCCGCAATTTCCGCGTCTTCTTCGAAGAAAGTGGTGTACGGGATGAACAAAGCGATCCATACGACGGCGCCTTGAGAGCCAGACGGGATTTTGTCGCCACGGGGACTGAAGTCGATGTGATAGGGCGCCTCACCGACAATTTGAGTATTTCCCTCAACGTCGCTCAACAGGAGACCGTTACCTCGAATACCGGCCCGGCCGCCGTTCCCCTTACATTCGCCATCGCAGAGGCCCTCGAACAGCCTCTGCCGAACTCCCCGGGAGGCTGGTCCCTGGCCGTATTGAGAGATTCGCCCTTCCAAGGAGAACCGGCCACGGCCAGAGGTCGCTATTCCCAGGAACTTCGTCGAGCCAGAATTAATTCCGGATTAGACGGTACCGTATCCCCAGAGCAACGGGAATGGCGCGTTAACGCCACTTTGCGATACGACTTCCTCGAAGGATTCTTGAGGGGCTTTCAGGTAGGAGGCAGCATGCGCTACCAGAGCGAGGTCTCTGGCGGATATCCCAATAGGATCGATGAAGCAGGCACTGTCGTGCCGGATTTAATGAATCCATACTTCGGGCCCGACGAATGGAACGGCGACCTGTTCATGCGTTATCGGCGTCCATTGACGGACACGATCGATTGGAGCATTCAGCTCAACGCCCGGAACCTTTATCGCAAAGGAGGATCGAGAGACATCCCGGTATACTTCCAACCGGATGGCACTGTAGGGGTTACTCGGATTCCAAACGAACAACAGTTCTTCGTCACCAACACCTTCAGCTTCTGATCCTGCTCAGGACCCTGACTTTTCCAAGGCCCGCCACCACGGCGGGCCTTTTTTCATTCCTGATTCGCGCCCCCGGCGCCTCCCCCTTCTTCCATCACTCCATCACTCCATCACTCCATCACTCCATCACTCCATCACTCCATCACTCCATCACTCCTTTGCGCTCTCAGCGCTCTTTGCGAGAGTCAATTCCTAATCCGTGCTCATCCGTGTAATCCGCCGTGCCGTTCGGAGCCTTCAGGCAGAGCATAATGGTTCTTCTTTCTCCCCATTCCTAATTCCTAATTCCTAATTGGCGCCCCCGGCGCCTCTGTGCCGCCTTAATAATTATCAAAAATGTCTAGACATACCCTTCCCGTGAGGTTTAATCACATCCCTTCTACTCTCTAAAATACTGGATCTTGAAGGCCCTGCCCTGAAGTAATCTCAGGGTCGCCACTCAATCCGAACTACACTAACTCAAACCCGATTTCTTATGATTACACGACTCCGCTGGTCCAAACGCATTCTGTTTGCAATGCTTGCCATTGCTTTGCCCCTCTCCATTCAAACCTACGCTCAGGAAGAGGATGAGGAAGAAATCTTCGAATTGAGCCCCTTTACCATCGACGCGACTCAGGACGAGGGTTACCTGGCCACCACCACTTTGGCCGGCACCCGGATCCGCACCAGCACTCGGGATATCGGGGCCTCCATCTCCATCATCACGGAGGAATTTCTGGAAGATACCGGCGCCACCGACGCCGAGTCGATGCTTTACCATGTCGGCAACGTCGAAGTGGGCGGGGTTCTGGGCAACTTTGCCAATGCCAATCTGGACAATTCCAGTACCGCTGTATCGCGGGCAGACCCCCAGCGAGGCCAGCGCATCAGAGGCTTGGTCAGGGCCACCACCACCCGAGATTATTTCCAGACCGAAATTCCCTTTGACACCTACAACACCGCCCGCGTGACCCTCAACCGCGGCCCCAATTCCGTCCTCTTTGGTTTGGGTTCTCCTGGGGGTATTATCAACAACTCTACCAAGAGAGCCATAATGGGCGACGATCGTGGGGCTATCTTCGTGCGGCTGAATCACACCGGTGGACATCGGGAAACCCTTGATTATAACAAGACCCTGATCCAAGACCGCTTTGCCGTGCGGGTCGCACTTTTGAATGAGGAAATCAAGTTTCAACAGGAACCGGCCTTTGAGGACGATAAACGGTTCTTCGTGGCATGGGATGCAGTGCTGTTTGAGAACGAAGGATCGGATTTTATGGGCAAAACCCGTTTCCGTGGGAGCCTTGAAAATGGACGTATCGTCCGGAATCCCCCTGATACCGTGCCCCCCAGGGACGGTTTTTCCTCCTGGTGGGATGGTATCGGCAGCCAGGAAGACCTCAACCGGCTCCTTCAAGTGCCAGGGGTTGACCTGACCGATATCAGCAACCAGGCGGTTACCTCGGCCCAAGTCCTCGGCGCCATCAGCGCAGGTCTGGTCACTGTTCCCGGAAACCGAACCCCTGAGGAGTATGCCGCTATTGAAGGTCAATTCGTTCCCCGCACCACCGTCGACCGCTTTCGCCGGGGCATTGCCGATGACGATCCCACCGACGGAGGCCGAAACAGTTCGGTCCAGTCTGTTCCCTACTTCCTCTACCCGGCCATCAATTACAATTCCGTGACCACCACCGATCCCGGGTGGGAGAGCTCCGAACTGGTCGGGATCCAGGGAATAATGGGTCGTTTCCGCCCCAACGGGTTTTCCACCCAGGACGTTCGGTGGACCAACGCTGCCACCGCGGGAGCCGGATTTCGTTCAAAATCCTTGAGTGACCGCAACGTGTTCGACTACCACAACAATCTCCTGCCTGGGATACTTAGCGAAGTCATTACCGACTTTCATATCAATCAGTTTATCCTGGAACAGGAATTGCTCGGCGGACGGGCCGGTTTCGAGATTGCCTGGGATGAGCAAACTCGGGATCGCGAAACCTTTCTTCCCTTCGGAGCCGGCAATGATAAAACCATCAGACTCGATATCTCAGAAAACCATGCCCCGGGTGACTCCAATTACGATGGATGGGCCGACCGCCTGGCCAATGAAAACCTGGGACGGCCTGTCCTGAGTTGGACCGACACCAATTACACGGAGAGAACCGACACCCAGGATACCTTTCGTTTCACCTTTTTTGGCACTCTGGATTTTTCCGACATGATCGACGGCACATTTGGAAAGATTCTGGGTTCCCACACTCTCACCGGGCTCTACGAAGACCGCGTCAACGAATTCACTACCATCAGTAGGCGTGGGGCTTGGTGGGCCGACCAAGGCAAATGGCCGGGCAGCCCCGACATTTCCAATGGGCTGGCCGACAACTTTCGCCGCCATATGAGGAGCCAGATCTACCTGGGCCCGGACGTGAGGGGATTGAATAGTGCAAGTGATGTTCGCATAGACGGATACCTGCAAATACCCCGCGAGGCTTTCCCTGAAATTGGAGACAGATACGGGATCTGGTATTTCGACAATAACCGAAATGTCGATACCGACCTGATCAACACATGGCGCGTCATCGAGCAAACCAACAGTCGGAATCTCGGTCGTAGCGAGCTGGAGTCCGAAGCCTTCATCCTCCAGAGCCGCTTCCTCGACGGGCATATTTCGACGACGTATGCCATCCGCAATGATAAACAAACGGTTTATCAGCGCATTCAGGAAAACACCACCTATGGCGATCCGAGCAATCCAGGTGTAATCCCGTTGAGATACGATTTGCCCGGCATCAATGAAATCGACGGGGTCTTCAACGACAATTTACTGGAATTGGAACCGGAACCCGCCAGCTTGGCGGATGACGACACCGTCACCTGGAGTATTGTCGGCCATTATCCGGAGGTTTGGCTCGGTGACCTTCCCTGGGGAATGGACCTTTCTGCCTTCTACTATGAAGCTGAGAGTTTCCAACCAGCCGGTATCTCGAATAATGTTCTCAACCAGCCCCTGGCCGACCCCTTCGGGAAAACCGAGGAATGGGGCTTGACCCTTGAGTTGTTCGACCGTCGCCTCTCAATCCGGTACAATGAGTTCGAAACTTCCAACTCCAACGCCCGCACTGGTAATATGGCCGGTCAACTGGCTCAAATTGCCAACCGATTCCAGTTTTATCTGGATAGGATTACCTCCGCGGAAAACGATGCCGGAACGGACTTCCGGCCGGATGGTTGGGCCGAGGATCCTGCCGACAGGACGGGTGACGCCCTTCTCACTCCGGATACCGTTCCCAGCAACCGGCAACGTATCAGTGGAACCGACGCCGACATTGGCGGTTTCAATTCTTACGAGGAATATTACGCCGCCATAATTGCGGCCATTCCCCCGGAACTGCAAGCTGTCCGCAACTTCCGCGTCGAAACATTGGAATCCGGTGAGCGAGTGGATGTAAATGACCCGATCCGAGGTCTGAATTCCACCCAGGATTTTGTGGCCACTGGTAAGGAAATTGAAGTTATTGGAAGATTAACCCAAAATTTGAGTCTTCGTATCAATGTGGCACAACAGCAAACGGTGATTACCAACATAGGTCCTGTCGCCATTCCCTTGGCTTTAAAAATTCGGGATATCCTTGCCCAACCATTGCCAACATCGCCCGGTGGTTGGGGATTGGAAAGACTTCGCGACTCTCCCTTCCAAGTGGAAACCGGAACGATCGGAACGCGTTACGACGCCGTTATCCGGCAAATGCGCATCCAGCAAGGAAGAGACGGCCAGCGTTCCCAGGAACAACGGGAATGGTCGTTCAGTTCCACTATGCGTTACGACTTCCGCGAAGGGCTTTTGAGAGGCTTCCGGGTAGGTGGCGGCCTGCGGTTCCAGGATGATGTCGCCGCTGGATATCCCAACAAAGAGGTTGATGGCGTCGTCGTTCCCGATGTCCTCAATCCCTGGCTGGGTCCGGATCAGTGGTTTGGAGACTTCTTCATACGTTACGAAAAGAAAATCTTCGATAACAAGGTCGATTGGGCTGTCCAGTTTAACGCCCGGAACTTCTACCGGTCGGAGGGTTCGCAGGATATCCCGATCTACCTGAATCCCGATGGCTCCGTGGCCCTTACGCGTATACCGGTGGAACAACAGTACTTCCTCACTAATTCCTTCCGGTTCTAAAACAGCTTATAACATCATTTTTCAAAGGCCCGCCACCACGGCGGGCCTTTTTCGTCCCGATTTCAACCTGGCCCGAAATTATTAGACCCGTATCTCATGGATTCTAGCCGTATCAGCTCCATGGGCACTCAGAACCTCGACCCGGAGCGCCTTCGTCTCAATCGGTGGATTGCTGAAATTCCTGAGCTTCCGGGTGTCATGGCCTACGGAGATTCAAAAAAAGAAGCTGTTACCGAAGGCATCAAGCACTACGTTGTATTATTGCATATCTGTGCTCATCCGTGTAATCCGTGGTCCATTCCTAATTCCTAATTCCTAATTCCTAATTCTCCTTCCCATGAGCCGCCAGGAAGAACAGTTCGAAAGGATAAAGACCCGGGTCTACACCGATTCGAGGGAAGCGGCCCGCATTGTCGCGGCCGAGATTGCGGAATTGATCAGACAGAAAGCGGAATCAGGCGCCAAGGCCGTGCTCGGATTGGCCACGGGTTCAACCCCCCTACCCGTCTACCGGGAGCTCGTTTGCCTGCACCGGGAAGAAGGACTGAGCTTTGCCAATGTGGTCACCTTCAATCTCGATGAGTACTACGGATTGCCGCAGGACCATCCCCAGAGCTATCACCAATACATGTGGCGGCATCTATTCGGGCAGGTGGATATTCCAAAGGAGCAGGTTCACGTCCCATCCGGTATGGTGGACCGGACGGAGGTGTTCGATTATTGTGCCGACTACGAAAGGAAAATCGAACGGGCCGGCGGATTGGATTATCAAATTCTGGGTATCGGTCGGACGGGTCATATCGGTTTCAATGAACCGGGCTCGGCCAGCGACTCGAAAACGCGCCTGGTCCGTCTGGACTCCTTGACCCGCCGCGATGCGGCCCGGGATTTTCTGGGAGAAGCCAATGTGCCCCGCTACGCCATTACCATGGGGGTGGGAACCATCCGCAAGGCGGCGCGTATTGTCCTGATGGCTTGGGGACAGGCCAAGGTGGAAGTCCTCCGGCAAGCGGTGGAGGAACAACCCACTGAAAACCTGCCCGCCAGCCTCTTGCAAGGACACCCAGACGTTCGGTTTTTTGTCGATGTGGCGGCGAGCGAAGCGTTAACCCGGTTTCGCATTCCCTGGCTGGTCGGTCCGGTGAGTTGGACGGCTCCCACGATTCGCTCAGCGGTTCTCTGGCTTTCCCATTCAGTGAAAAAACCCATCCTCAAACTACAGGATTCCGATTACAACGAGAACGGTTTGGGTGATCTCCTCACCGAAGTGGGCACCGCTTACGACCTGAACATCAAGGTATTCAACCAGACCCAGCACACCATCACCGGCTGGCCCGGCGGGAAACCTGACGCCGACGACACCAATCGGCCGGAGCGCGCCAAGCCCTTTCCCAAACGCGTCCTGGTATTTGCCGCCGAGCCGGACGAAGACGTTCTTTGCATGGGCGGAACCATCCACCGGCTGAACAATCAGGGAAACGAGGTCACCCTGGCCTATTTTACCTCGGGCAACCTGGCGGTGCCCGATGGCATGGCCAGGCAAATTCTCTCGTTGATGAATGAGTTGGAACGGGAACTGAACCTGAAAGGCGCGGAAGGCGTCAGCCTCGGCCAGGTCGCAGGTGTCATTCTCAGGAAACTACAAGCCAAATCCCCCCAGGAAGATGACTCTGCCGATATCCGGCAAGTCAAGTCCCTGGTGCGGAGAAACGAAGCCCGCGATGCCTCCCGAAATCTCAAAATAGCTTCCCAACGTTTGCATTTTCTGGATCTACCCTTCTACGAATCGGGGGGGTATCGCAACTTCCAGCCCACAAAAGAGGACGAGAAAATCGTGGTGGAGTTATTACGGGAAATCAAACCGCACCAAATTTACATATCCGGCGGCTCGGCCGATCCGGGTTCCCTTTCAGGCCATTGTTTCCAGCTTTTCCGCAAAGCCCTTAAAGCCGTCGGTGGAGAAAACTGGATGAAAGGGTGCTACCTGTGGAGTTACCGGGGGATTGGGCAGGAATGGCCTCTCGACGCTATCGACATGGCGGTGCCGCTCAGTCCGGACGAATTGGCCCTGAAGATCGAAGCCAGCTTTCAGTACCGCTCCCAGAGAAGCCAGTTCCCGCTCAGGCATTCCGGTCACAAGGAAATCTGGCAACAAACCGATGATATCAACCGTTCCACGGCGGAGGCCTACAACGACGTGGGCATGGCCGAATACGAGGCCATCGAAGGATTCAAACGGCTCCAACCGCAGGAAAAAAGGGGTCAAACGCAAAATGTTAACATCTTTTGATTATTTCGCTTCAGTCATTCAGGTGAAACTAGAAGACGATGTTAACATTTTGCGTTTGACCCCTTTTTTTCCTGCTCCCCCGGTGCCTCTCCCTCTGTGCTCTCTGTGTTCTCTGTAGTGATTTTTTTGGACGCCACATTAGCCCGCATGTATCGGTATCATTGAAATGCTCAAGCTGAACAAACCTGAAGCGGATATCTGGCTAAACCCAAAATTTGAGTTGGATGAAGCCTTGCAATCGACCACTCACCTGGGCATCGGCGCTCATCAGGATGACCTGGAATTCATGGCCTACGAAAGCATCGCCGCTTGCTACAGACAAGAGGACCATTGGTTTACCGGGGTCACGGTAACCGATGGGCGGAGTAGCTCGCGCATCGGCCCATATGCGGAATTTTCCGATGAAGAAATGCGCCTGACCCGTCGCCGAGAGCAACGGACGGCGGCGCAACTAGGCCATTACGCCGCCCAATTCCAACTCGACTACTCGAGCGAGGAAGTGAAAGAAAGCGCCTCGGATCAAGTCGTCCGGGATCTGGTCGCCATCCTGTCAACCATGCGGCCGCAATACGTCTATCTTCACCAGCCGGCGGATAAACACGATACCCACGTTGCCGTGTTGGGCCGTTGCATCGAGGCGCTGAGGCGAACGGCCGGCCGTCACAGGCCTGAAAAAGTGATAGGGTGCGAGGGTTGGCGTGATCTGGACTGGTTGGCCGACTCCGAAAAAGTAGCCATGGATTGTGGCCAGCACCCCGAACTGGCCGCGGCTCTGATGGCGGTATTCGATTCCCAGATTTCGGGAGGGAAACGCTATGACCGCGCAGTGACGGGAAGGCGTCACTCCAACGCAACCCATTTCGATTCCCATAGCGCCGATCAATTCGAGTCGATCGCCTGGGGCATCGACCTGACCGAACTGGTTGCAAATCCGGACCTATCCATGAAAGACTTTATCCTGAATCACATCAGTATGTTGGCCGCCGACGTGGAACAGCGGGTAGATCGATTCGCATGATGCAAAACTCAGAGGAAACCTTGAAAGGCATTCTGGTTGGCTGCGGTTTCATGGGTGGTGTGCACGCCCAGGTTTACAAGGTCCTCCCGGACGTGGAAATTGTAGCGGCGGTGGACACCAGGGCCGAATCAAGCGAGGAAAAACTGAAGTCCCTGAACTGCCCAGCTCCCGTCCATACAACCTTGGAGGAGGCTCTGGCAAAGCACAGTTGTCACTTTGTGGACATTTGCCTGCCCACACACCTGCACGAGGAATTTGCCGTTCAGGCGATTCGGGCCGGCAAAGCCCTGTTTTGTGAAAAGCCACTGGCTCTGAACATGAAACAGGCCGATAGAATCCTATCCTCCGCTCGGGAGCATGGAACACTGGCCCAGGTGGGGCACTGCATCCGGTTCTGGCCCGAGTACCAGGCCCTCATGGAATACCATCGCAATGGAAGAGGAGGCAAATTATTGAGCTTGCACCTGCTTCGTCGCGGTGGTCGTCCCGATTATTCAATTGATGATTGGCTGAACGATCCTTCCCTTTCCGGGGGCGCTGCTCTGGATCTGCACATCCACGACACCGATTTCGTACTGGCGTTACTGGGACCGCCCAAGTCGTTTAAGAGTCGCGTCACCGAAGATTTCAGCGGACCGGTTCATATTTTTACCCTTATGGAATTCGATTCCTTGACCGTCTCTACCGAAGGCGGCTGGAACTATCCCCCGCGATGGGGATTTCAAATGGCATTCCAGGCAGTTTACCAGAACGCGGCGCTGGATTTTGATTCCAGCAACGGTAAGGGATTGTTGGTAACCGAGGGCAACAGCGCCCCTCGACCCATGGAGGTGGCGGGTCCGGAGATGGAACAATCCGCCAGTGGAGAGGGAAATATTTCCGACTTGGGAGGATACTACAACCAACTCAAATACTTCACCGACCACGTCCGCCGGGGTAAGGCTCCGGCCACGGCCACGCTGGACGATGCCTATGCATCACTCGAACTGACCCTCAGGGAAATCCAGGCAAAAAAGGGGTCAAACGCAAAATGTTAAAATCGTCTGATTATTTCGCTTCAGTCATTCAAGTAATCTAGAAGACGATTTTAACATTTTGCGTTTGACCCCTTTTTTGCCCTGAGTGTTACGGTTAATTCATGAAAAAATCCATCAGCATCTGGTCCTTTTACGGCGATTGGGATCTCAAACAAAAAATGCGGCTGGCCCGTGACGCCGGGTTCGAAGGTATCGAAATCGACCTCAGCGGCGATGGCCCACTCAATTTGGAAACCAGCCGGGCCGACCTCGATCGGATTGCCCAGTTGGCAAAGGAGATGGGAATCACGCTGAGCGGCCTGGCCACAGGCATGTATTGGGAGTATAATCCAGCCAGTTCGCGTCAGGAGACACGGGCCCAAGCGAGGCGGATATTGGAAAAACAAATCCGGTCTGCCTCGCAACTGGGAATCGATGCAATTCTGGTTGTGCCTGGATCGGTAGGCGCTGATTTCATACCGGATTGTGAAGAGGTTCCCTACGATGCGGCCTGGAAGCGGGCCACCGCCTTCGTGGGGCAAGCCATACCACTGGCCGAAGAAATGGACGTCACCATAGGCATAGAAAACGTTTGGAACAAATTCCTGCTCAGCCCGCTTGAAATGAACCGGTTTATCGATCAATTTGAAAGCAAAAGCGTTGGCGCCTACTTTGACGTGGGAAATGTTCTGGCCAATGGATACCCAGAGCACTGGATTCCCATTCTAGGTGAGCGCATCTGCCGAGTGCATGTGAAAGACTATCGTCGGGCAGTCGGTTCGGTAAACGGCTTTGTGGATCTATTGTCCGGAGACGTCAACTGGCCTGCAGTGGTGCAGGCTTTGTCGGCCATTGGATACGATGGATGGGTAGCCGCGGAAATGATTCCACCTGTACCCTTCTACAAATATGCTCCTGAAGCGCTGATTGAAAATACTTCTCGGGCAATGGATAGCATTCTTTCCCTGTAGGCGTGGGGGGAAATATCACACTCGAACGCATCGATTGGATCCTGATCGGAGCCTATTTTCTGGCCGTGATCCTGGTGGGACTCCTGGTGACCCGCTTAGCCGGGAAAAACAGTGGGCAGTTTTTTCTAGGAGGCCGACAGATGCCTTGGTGGCTTCTGGGTTTTTCCATGGTTGCAACCACCTTCTCCACCGACACGCCAAATTTGGTGACCGATATAGTCCGGCAGAACGGAGTGGCAGGCAACTGGGTTTGGTGGGCATTCCTCGTTACGGGCATGGTAACGGTATTTCTCTATGCCAAACTCTGGCGCCGGTCCGGAGTCATGACCGACATCGAGTTCTACGAACTCCGCTACAGTGGAAAAAGCGCCGCCTTTCTGCGGGGTTTTCGCGCCCTTTATCTGGGTGTATTCTTCAACATGATGATCATGGCCTCAGTATCGCTGGCCGCGATAAAGATCGGTGGTGTGATGTTGGGATTGAGTCCATTGCAATCGATCGTATGGGCGGGGTTGGCCACCGTCATCTTCTCCTCCTTGGGTGGTTTTCGAGGAGTCGTATTAACGGATTGCATGTTGTTTATCCTGGCCATGGTTGGTTCCATTGCCGCCGCTTATTTTGCCATCCGCCATGCTGATATCGGTTCACTTGAAGCCCTGTTCAGTCATCCCAATGTAGCCGGTAAGCTGAGTTTTCTGCCGCCGGTTGAAAATGGCCCAACCGGCGGCCTGTCCGACCGAGACCTCAACCTCTGGATGACCCTTTTGATAATTCCATTGGTGGTACAATGGTGGAGTGTGTGGTATCCCGGTTCGGAACCGGGTGGTGGAGGTTATATCGCCCAACGCATGTTGGCGGCCAAGGATGAACGCCATGCCGCCGGAGCAGTCCTGTTTTTTAATTTCGCCCATTACGGACTGCGTCCATGGCCTTGGATATTGGTGGCCTTGGCATCGTTGGTGGTTTTTCCTACCATTGAAGACATCCACGCCGCCTTTCCCAACCTGGACTCCAGCACGCTGGGTCACGACCTGGCCTATCCGGCCATGTTGACTTTTTTACCTCACGGTTGGTTGGGGCTCGTTCTTGCCTCCCTGGTAGCCGCCTATATGTCCACCATTTCCACCCATTTGAATTGGGGTTCATCCTATGTGGTCAACGACTTCTTCAAGCGGTTCGTAAAACCTGAAGCCTCGGAAAGACAACTCGTCTTGATGGGACGTTTTTCGACCGTGGTTTTGATGATCCTGGCGGGATGGTTTGCGCTTCAACTGCAAAGCGCGCTGGATACCTTTCAAATTCTCTTACAGGTTGGCGCGGGCACGGGCCTGATATTCTTGCTGCGCTGGTTCTGGTGGCGCATAAACGCCTTCAGCGAACTGAGCGCCATGATTGCATCGTTTGTGTTCGCGGTAATGTTTAAAACCATCGATCCGGATTGGGCTTGGTGGTTTGAACTCATTCTCACTGTAGGACTTACCACCGCCGTGTGGTTGACCGTAACCTTTCTCACTCCTGCTTCCGACATGGAAACGTTGAAAAAATTTTACAAAAAGGCTCGGCCCGGTGGATTGGGATGGAATCCTGTCCGCAAGCAACTCCAAGGGCGGCTCGGCGCCCCCGAGTCCCTGGCGCCTCAAATCGGCTACGCCTTGATGGGCATGACGGCGGTGTATGCATTCCTGTTTGGAGTCGGTCAGGCCGTCTACGGAAATTTCCTGCCAGCACTGATCCTCTTGGCCGTCGCCGGGGTGGCAGGGTATAGGATTCAAAAAAGGGGTCAAACGCAAAATGTTAACATCGTCTGATTATTTCGCTTCAGTCATTCAGGTGAAACTAGAAGACGATGTTAACATTTTGCGTTTGACCCCTTTTTGCCCTCCTGTCCCCCACCACGCCGTAGACCTCTGGCGAAGGCGGGTCCCCCACTCAAAAGACATGACGGGGACAGGAATGTCCCCCCTCCGTAATTAATCTGCGCTAATCTGCGGTTCATCTCTCCCTATTCCACCATTCCCATCCATCACGATCACGATTTACCACTTTCCACTTTTCACTCCCATAAAATGAACCGCTTTCTCCCCATCCTGGTAACCACGTTTTTCAGTTGGGCCGTCCTCTGCTGTGGAATCAGCCGAGGCGAGGTTCCCTCGAAGCCGAACATCGTCTACATTCTGGCCGATGATTTAGGCTACGGGGAATTGGGCTGTTATGGACAACAGAAGATCGAGACTCCCAACATCGACGAATTGGCCGCTCAGGGAATGCGTTTCACTCAACACTATACCGGCTCTCCCGTTTGTGCGCCGGCGCGTTGCGTCCTCCTGACCGGGAAACATACCGGTAATGCCCGCATTCGCGGCAATGATGAATGGAGTGAACGGGGAGATACCTGGAACTACGCCAAGATGGTGGAAGATCCCAACCTGGAGGGTCAGCGTCCGCTTCTCCCCGGCACCGTTACCATTGGCACACTGCTGCAATCGGTGGGATACGAAACCGCCATTATCGGCAAGTGGGGCCTGGGAGCGCCCCTGACCGAAGGCATACCCAACAAACAGGGATTTGACTTTTTTTATGGCTATAATTGCCAGAGACAGGCTCATTCTCTCTACCCGAAACACCTGTGGAAAAACCAGGAAAAGCACTGGCTGGACAATGAACTGGTCGTTCCGGGAACAAAGCTTGAGGAAGGTGCGGATCCGCATGATCCCAACAGTTATGCGCTTTTTTCGCTCCAACAATATTCCCCCGAACTGATGCTCAACGAAGCGGTCGGGTTCATTCAGGATAATGAGGATGGACCGTTCTTTCTCTACTTCGCCACCCCCATTCCCCACGTCCCCCTCCAGGCCCCAAACAGGTGGGTGAAATACTACCAACAGAAATTCGGCCCTGAGGACCCCTACCTGGGCAATAGGGGTTATTTCCCACACCGGACCCCGCGTGCGGCTTACGCTGCCATGGTTTCCTACCTGGACGAGAGTGTTGGCGTCCTGGTCGCCACTTTGAAGCGGCTCGGCCTTTTCGAAAACACCTTGATTCTTTTTTCCAGCGACAATGGACCGACATTCAATGGGGGAAGCGACTCGGCCTTTTTTGACAGCGCCGCTCCCTTCAAAAGTGAGCGAGGCTGGGCCAAAGGCTACGTCCACGAAGGCGGTATTCGAGTTCCCATGATTGCCCACTGGCCCGGAAAAATTGCCGGCGGGCAAACCTCGGATCACCCTTCGGCCTTCTGGGATGTCCTGCCAACGCTTTGTGAAATAGCAGGAGCAGAAATTCCACACGGCATCGATGGCATTAGTTTCTCAGCCACCCTCTTGGGCAATGCCGAGCAAAAAGAGCACCCGTTTCTTTATTGGGAATTCCCATCTTATAATGGGCAACAAGCCGTTCGATTGGGAGATTGGAAAGGAATAAGAAAGAATATCTTTGACGGAAACATGGAGTTGGAGCTTTTCAACCTGAAATATGATCCGAGGGAACAAAGCAATGTGGCCTCCGCCAATCCCGCCATCGTCGCGCAGATCGAAGCAATCATGAGGCGCGAGCACTCACCCGCTTCCCTGGAAAAGTTCAGGATGCCTCAACTCGGAGATTAGTGTGCCGTCCCTTTTTAAATTAACCACAGAGAACACAGAGGGGCAAAGGCGCGAATTAGGAATGTATTGTTATCGATCAAGATCACGATCAAGATACTAAGAAATCTCAGCCCCTTTCACCTTGAGCCTTCTTCCTTCTTCCTTCTTCCTTCTTCCTTTTCACCTCCCTCTCTCTGTGCCTTTTGTGGTTTTTGTGGTTACTCCCTCCTCTTTCCTCGTTGGTTCTGTATCGATAACCGTCGTTTAACCCGGAACTGAAACGTTCATGATACGCATAGGCATAGTGGGCTGCGGACGAATTCTGGCCGCTCATTTGAAGGGTTATCGCGTCATGCGTGAAGCGGGCATCGATAACTTCCGCATCACTGCGCTATGCGCCCGCCGAATGGAAGACGCGCAAATGTATGCCAAGCGGGGTGAAGGCCCTCCCCAACGCCCCGCCGTCAGCCATACCCCGGGCGACCCCCTGGCCATTGGCGATGAATACGTATCCGACTTTCAGGATGATGTGGATGTGGCGCTTTACGATAATTACCGTGAGATGATAGCCAATGGGCCCATCGATGCGGTCAACGACTTCACCACGCATGGCATGCACCACCTCGTGGCCGATGCCGCCTGCCGGAACGGCAAACACCTGCTGACCCAGAAACCGTTGGCCGTCACGGTGGGCGCCGCCCGCACAATGTGCCGACAGTTTGAATCCGCCGGTCTCACCCTGGGAGTGTTTGAAAACTGGCGCTATCGGGACCAGGCACGCTACCTGCGCTGGCTGATCGATGCCGGTTACCTCGGAACCCCACAGATATTTCTATTTGGCAATGTGGGCAACTGGTGGACGCCGGACAAGGTTGTGGCGCACACTCCCTGGCGGCACATCAGGAAATTGGGGGGCGGAATAACTCTCGATCTGGGGGTTCATCAACTCCATTTGGTCCGCTTTCTCCTGGGTGATGTCACCTCGGTCGCGGGAACCACCGCTGTCATCGAACCCAAGCGGAGCTTCGTCGACTCACACGGTGAAACGGTAACCATGGATTGCGATGCGGACGATTTTTTCAACGCGTCCTTTACCACGGCCAATGGAGCTTGCGGCACCCTGACCGCAAGTTGGGCCGGACACGGTGGGGGCGTCCTTTTCGGTGGAGGGCCTGTGCTCTATGGAAGCAAGGGCCGCGTGCTGGGCGATACTTTGACTTTGGATAACGGCTCAATCCACTGCATCGGAACCCTCTACCGGGAGAATTGCTGCCCCGACCGAAGGGAAATGGAATTCCCCCACGGCATGACCGACGAGTTTGCCGTCGCCCAATTCGATTGGCTGAAGGCCATAAGCGAGGATCGCCAGCCCCAGGCCAGCGGTCGGGAAGGACTGGCCGATCTGGCCTCGGCATTTGCCATCCTGGAGTCCGACCTGGCTGGACGGCGCATTGCCGTCGATGATGTGGTCAGGGGCGCAGTATCGGCCTATCAGATACCCATTGCCCAACACTTTGGCCTGCCCACCTGAAGCGAAATTCCTCCCCCATAGTTTCATGACTCCAGCGACACCCGCATCCACCAAGGGAAAAGGAATCGATCCACGGCTCTGTATGATGATGTTCATGGAATACGGGGTCAAAGGACTGTGGATGCCGCTGGCCGGGGTCTTTCTCGTGGCCGACATTTCCGAGGGTGGGTTGGGGTTCACGGAATCGGAAAAGGGCATGATCATCGGCATTCCCTTGGCAGTGGGCTCTTTCCTCGCCCCCTTCATTGCCGGCCAATTGACCGACCGCATGTTTTCCACCCAGAAATGCCTGGCCGTCATGATGCTTTTTGCCGGTATTCTGAAATGGGCTACCGCTTATCAGACTACCCTGGCCATGTGGCTGGTCCTTTCGATTTTTTTCGCCATTCTCTACGTGCCGACCATTGCCCTGACCAACTCGCTGGCAATGCAGCACCTGAGGAATCCCAAGATCCAGTTTCCCAAGGTACGGGTTTGGGGAACCATAGCCTGGATTGTCGTTTCCTGGGCCTTCCCCATGATCTGGCTCCAGACCAACTTGCAGGTTCAGGCCTTGCCCCCTTTCTTCAAGGGAGACAACGTGCCCGACGTGACGGCCCGCATGCTGGACAGCCTGAAATTCGCCGGTGGTCTGGCTATCGTCTACGCCCTGTTCTGCTGGTTTATTTTGCCCCATACCCCTCCCTCGGCCAAGAACCGCAAGAAACTGGCCTTTGTCGAAGCAATGGGACTGTTTCGCCAGCGATCCTTTCTGGTACTTCTTGTCGTGGCGCTGCCGGTGAGCATTCTCCACACCCTCTACATGATGAATACCAGTCCCTTCCTCAAGGAAGGTGGACTTCAGGCCAGTTACATCATGCCCGCCATGTCACTGGGGCAATTTTCCGAAATCGCTGCCTTGATTCTCCTGGGAAAATTCCTGACTCAATTCGGTTTCCGCAATATCATGACCTTCGGAATCGCCTGTTACGGCATCCGCTACGCCATTTTCGGAATTCCGGGACTGCCGGTGGAGGTCCATGTAGCCGTTCAACTCATGCACGGGCTTTGCTTCGCATGTTTCTACGCCGGCGCTTTTATCTACGTAGAGCGAATTGCCCCAAAAGAGATCCATCACACTGCCCAGATCCTCTTCTTCTTCGTCATGATGGGGTTGGCTCCAGCCATTACCGGAGCTTTCCTGAACGGTTGGCTGGCCGACCTGGCCGGCGCGCCGAACGGAGTGCTCGACCTTCCCTCCTACGTCCGCTTTTGGCAGGCAACCGCAGTAATCGGCATCGTCTCAGCGATCCTTTTCTGGGTGTTTTTTCGGGATGAAACCCAAGGGGATCAAGCCGGTGTCCCCAAATAAACCACATTGAAATCACCACAGAGAAGACTGAGTTGAAGGAAAAAGATCCATTAACCCGACAGGTGATCGGTTGCGTCATGGAGGTTCATCGAAAATTGGGACCAGGGCTGTTGTAATCAGCCTGTCAAACATGTTTTGCCCATGAGCTACGACCTGTATTGGGGAGACCTGCATAGCCATTGTTCGATTAGTTACGGGCATGGCAGCATCGAACAGGCTATGGCTCGGGCCAGACAACAGCTCGATTTCTGCTCCATCACGGGGCACGCCTTCTGGCCGGATATGCCTAAAGACCGCAATACCTACGCCGAGATCATCGATTACCACAACGAGGGATTCGCCCGCTGTGCCAGGAATTGGTGCAAACTGATCGAAGTCCATAAGAAGGCGACCGTGGAAGGCGAGTTCGTCGCCCTTCCCAGTTACGAATGGCATTCTCTCGAATACGGCGACCACAACCTGTATTGCCCACGGGCCGATTTGCCCTTGCGGGATGCTCCCGACCTGCCCGCCATACGGGAAATAGCGCGGACCGTAGAGGGAATTGCCGTCCCCCACCACATCGGTTACCGTAAAGGATACCGCGGAATCAATTGGAATGCCTACCGGGAAGAAGTTTCGCCATTCGTGGAAATATTTTCACTGCACGGGTGCTCTCTGAGCACCGATGCGGCCTATCCCATGCTGCACGATATGGGCCCGCGCGATTTTGGTTCCACTGCGGAAGAAGGTTGGCGAAGGGGGCACAAATTCGGCATCGTCGGCGGCACGGATCACCACGCCGCTTATCCGGGAAGCCATGGGGATGGCCGAATGGGAGTATTCGCCGAAACATTGACCCGGCAAGGATTGATGGATGCTTTCAAAGCCCGCCGGGTCTACGCCGCTACCGGGGATAAAATCGACGCGCGTCTTTTCATCGACGGTGCCGGGATCGGCCAGACGGTGAAGGCTCCCGGCGCCAGAAATATTCAAATTTCCGTGTTGGGCATGGATGAGCTGGACCAGGTTCGCCTGTTGAAAAATGGCCGTATCATCGGGCGGTATTTTCCAACCGATGAATATGCGGATCCCAATCGTTACCGCCTGCGTCTGACTTGGGGATGGGGACGCAAATCCGAACGGGTCAAATGGTTGGCGAGCCTGGCTTTATCCGAGGGAGCGATCCGGTCCGTCGACACCTGCTTCTCCGGGCAGGCTGTGGTGTCGCCAAAATCAGATGCCGAGGAATGGGCTGCCGATACGGATGGGGAACTTCTTCCCCATGCGGTAATAGAACGAAGCGACAATTCCGTCACTTGGCGAAGTGTGACCAGCGGAAATCTCTCCATGCGCCATGCCACTACCCAGGGGATCTCTCTGGAAATTGGGGCCTCCCGGGATGCTGAAATTCGAGTAAACGTAAACGGTCACACCTTTCGGCATAAGTTGGCTGAAATCGTTGGCCGGGGTCGCAGTCATTTTCTGAGAGGCTGGCTTACCGAGGCCATCCAGATCGGCCCCGCCGTTCCCCTGAACCTTTGCCGGGTCGAGACAATGGTGAGGGATAAACCGGAAAAGAACAGGGATATCTATCGCCTTGAAGTAGCCCAAAAGAACGGTCAGTGGGCCTGGCTGACCCCCATTTGGACCGAAGCATGACCTGAACAGGCGAAGAAACCTTTAATCAGTAAAAAATGAGCGAAATCCTGAAAATCGGAGTCCTTGGCCTCATCCATGACCACGTTTGGGCCAACCTGGCGGCACTGGCCAACTGTGACAGCGCCGAACTGGTGGCGGCCTCGGACTCGAACGAACCACTGACGGCGCGCGTTTCCCGCGAATACGGCTGCGCAACCTATGCCTCACATCGGGAACTTCTCGATTCCGAGCAATTGGATGCGGTGTATGTGTTCAGCAGCAATGCCGAGGGCGCTGAATTGGCCATACGGTCCATGGAGCGGAAACTCCACGTCCTGAGTGAGAAACCCATGGCCGCAAGGCTCGATCAGGCCGACCGCATGCTGGCCGCAGCGGCGAAAAACCAAGTGAAGTTGGTCATTAACTGGCCCTTTGCCTGGTGGCCGCAACTTCAGGTTGCCCTGACCATGGCCAGGGACGGAGCCATTGGAAGACTTTGGGGCATCAAATACCGGGCCGCCCACGCCGGACCCAAGGAATTAGGTTGTTCGGAGTATTTTTGCAACTGGCTCTTTGACCCGGAACTGAACGGCGCCGGCGCCATGCTGGACTATTGCGGTTACGGGTGCCTGCTTTCCGCCGCAATGCTGGGTCAACCCGAAAAAGTGACCGGAATCATGGGAGGACAGATCAAGGATTCAATTGCCGTGGAAGACAACGCCCTCATTGCCATGACCTACCCCTTTGGCATTGCCACCGCCGAAGCTTCCTGGACTCAGATCGGCAAATTGACCAGTTATACGACCGCGATCTACGGCACCGAGGGAACGTTACTGGTCGAACCACGACCGGGAGGAAAGCTCTACCTGGCTACGGCCGATGATCCCTCTGGCCGTGAAATTTCCCTGCCTTACCAAGAGCCCCGCCTGCGCGATTCGGCCGCCCATTTTGTCAGCGTGGCGCGGGATGGGGCTGAACCATGGCTGCTCTGCCGACCCGATCTGGCCCGCAACGCCCAGGAAATAATGGAAGCGGGACTGAAAGCGTCCCACCAGGGTAAACACATTTCCCTCCCCCTCGATTAACCGGAAACCATCCAGTCACCCCATTCCTCATTCCTCCCCTTCCATCGATCACGATCACGATCACGATTTTTCTCTGTGGTTAATCCCTAATCCGTGCTCATCCGTGTAACGTGTCCTGCCATAGCTCTTGGGCAAAGCGGGATCCGTGGTTTATCTTCTTAAACTGTTGTCAAACTCTCCAACCTTTGTGCCTTTGTGCCTCTGTGCCTTTGTGCCATCTCGCCTTGGCGAGATCCCATTCCTAATTGGCGCCCTTGGGCGCCTTAGGCTTTTTGTGTGGCTTCTTGAGCCGGTTGCCACGAAAATATGAGAACAGAAATGAAAAAGCTGATCGTATTCCTCCTGTTCCTTCTCCCCATCTGGATGGGGGGAAATACTTCCAAAGAAGATCCGTCCGCGGCCGAAGGCTGGATTTCCCTGTTCAATGGGAAGGACCTTACTGGCTGGGAAGTAAAAACGGACGCCGCCAATGGCATCTGGTCGGTCCAGGACGGGGTCATCGATTGCCAGCCACAGCTTCAACCCCGAGGAGACAAGAACCTGTGGGGAACGAAAAGATACCGGGACTTTGAACTCTTGGTGGATTGGCGCATCAAGGAAAAAAAAGGCATTTACAGGGTGCCGGTGGTGCTTCCGGATGGAAGTTATCAAGTGGACGCGGAGGGCAAAAGAGTAGTGCATCCACAACCCGGGGCCGATTCCGGGATTTACCTGCGCGGTACCAACCGGGCCCAGATCAATATCTGGTGCTGGCCCATCGGATCCGGAGAAGTCTTCAGTTACCGAAACAACCAGAAGGATCCCGTGATCCGCGCCGGAGTTACGCCCAAGGTAAATGCGGACAACCCGGTGGGGGAATGGAACACTTTCCATATCACCATGAAGGGCGACCGACTGACCGTAGTCCTCAATGGCCAGGTGGTTCTGGATGAGGCGCAACTACCCGGGGTACCGGAAGAGGGTCCCATTGCCCTGCAACACCACGGAGGCTACGATGCGGAAAAAGATGAATGGAACGGGGCCTCCAGCCTGGTTCAGTTTCGCAACATCCGTATCAGACCGCTCTGAAGTAAACCGGTAAACGATTCTCAAACTCATTCGGTCTTTCCCATGCAGCGCATTAAAATACCGTTCCTATTTTACCTGCTCTTTGCCGTGGTCCAGGCCTCGGCAGAAACTCCACCCAACTTCGTGGTCATTTTCTGTGACGACCTCGGCTACGGCGATCTGGGTAGCTTTGGCCATCCCACCATTCGAACCCCCCACCTCGACCGGATGGCAGAGGAAGGACAAAAGTGGACCCAATTCTATTCCGCCGATCCGGTTTGCACGCCCAGCCGGGCCGGCCTGTTGACGGGTCGATATCCCGTCCGCAACGGCATGAGTTCGGTCGCTCGAGTGGTGCTTTTCCCGGATTCATCGGGGGGATTGCCGCAAGAGGAGATTACCCTGGCTGAAATGCTCAAACAGAAAGATTACGCCACTGCTACGGTTGGCAAATGGCATTTGGGACACCTGCCACAGCACCTGCCCATGACCCAGGGATTTGATTCCTATTACGGCATTCCCTACTCAAACGATATGGACAAGGTTTCCGGCTCCGCCAATTACCTGAGAGACGATCCCGATTTTTATCCGGACACAACGGTTTACAACGTCCCCCTGTTGGAGGGCGACCGGGAAATTGAACGCCCGGCCGACCAGAACACCATAACCCGTCGTTTCACCGAAAAATCGGTTGAGTTTATCCAGGCCAACCGGGATAGGCCCTTCTTCCTCTACCTGGCCCATTCCATGCCGCACATCCCACTCTTTGTTGAAGAGAAATTCAGGGGAAAGAGCATTCGCGGATTGTACGGGGACGTCATCGAGGAAATCGACTGGAGCGTGGGACAGGTCCTGGACACCTTACGGGAGTTGCAACTGGACAAAAAAACCGTGGCCGTATTTTCCTCCGATAACGGTCCCTGGCTCGCATTCAAAACCCACGGAGGATCCGCCGGACCACTGAGGGCGGGAAAAGGTACCAACTTCGAGGGCGGTCAGCGCGTTCCCACCATCTTCTGGGGTCCCGGCCGCATCAAACCGGGTGTAGTGGACGGAATGGGATCGGCCACCGACCTGATGAGCACCTTCGCCAGTTTGGCCAAGGTCGAACCGCCCAAGGACCGAAAAATGGACAGCTACGATCTTTCCCCGGCTTTGCTGGGCACGGGAAAGAGCCCGCGCCAAGAATTCTTCTACTGGAATCGCGGGGTGCTTCACGCCGTGCGTTCGGGACCCTGGAAACTGCACATGCAGCAACGCCATTTCATTAATTACGGCAGGGTGGTTCACCTGGAAAAACCCGAACTCTACAACGTGGAAAAAGACATTTCGGAGGCTTATGACGTGGCCGACACCCACCCCGATATTGTAGCCCGCCTTTTAGAGAAATTTCGCAAACATGAGAAGGACGCCGAGGATTCCCTGCCCGACCAACTGGCAGCCAGGATTGCGAAATAACCACAAAATGCACAAAAGGCGCAAAATTGAGGTATCGGAAATTACTGAATAAATTTTCGTATTTGGAGTTTTTGAGAACCAAAATTTATAAGTAACCCATGACACATTTCAGTGGCTCTCAAATATGCCATCTTCCTAACCATATCTGCTATTCTATTAAATTCAGATACATTCATTTTGTGTCTTTTGTGCATTTTGTGGTTTCCCAATTTATTCTCGTGAGCCAGTTGACATTTTGGCGCTTTTTGCGGTTTCAGAACCGGTAACGGGCGGAAACCTTCCAACGCTTGGTAACCGTGCCATTTTCGACAATATTCACATGGTCGTAAAGCGCGACCGTGGGACAAATGTGGTTGGGTATCCCGAGGTAGGCATCGCCAACTCTGATTTCATCCCATCGATCGGTCTTTGCCACCAAATGCTCTTCGCTATGGCCGACGTATTCAGCATCCTCCAAACCTATCAACCGGACCCGCGGGTGTGGCATCTCAGAAGCCACCGCCTTGTGACCGAGGTCGAAGCACACGTATTGCGGGGCCGGTTTGCTCACCACCCGGGTCAATAGCAATGCCGCGCAATGGAAGGGAAGATCGGTCAGATTATCCAGGTTCTTGAAATCCCAAAACAGGGTTGTTCCAGGACTCAATTCCACGCCTTCGCGCCGGGCATGGACGGGAAATGATGAAGAACCTCCCGCGACGATTTGAGGTGGTGAAAATCCAAATTGCTCCAGGCTTGCCATCATTGCCTGGACCGGAGCAAAGGCAGCGTCCACCTGTTTTGTCCGCACGTCCCTGGCCAAACCAAAAATTTGCCCGTCGTAAACGTGCAGGCCGCGGATATCCAGAAATGGCATTTCGTGGAGAAGCTTGTAGCGCGCTATTGCTTCCGGCCCTGGCAGCACACCGGTGCGATTCATGCCGACATTGATGTCGAGGAAGGCACCCAATCTAATGGATTCCCCGGCGCATGCCCGGTTCAACTGACGTATGATTTCCTCGTCGTCCACAACCACCGAAAATGTGGCGTCCGGAAACGCCTTGGCCAATTGCACATACCGGGCAATTTCCGGTCCGATGGGTTGAATGGCGAGTAGAATGTCGCCCGCCTTCTCCTTTCCCAGCATTTCAGCTTCGGCCAAGGTAGCGCACTTGAATTTGCCGATCCCCGCTTCCATTTGCATGCGAACGATTTCCGCCAGTTTGTGGGTCTTTATATGGGGACGCAGGCGATCGGCATCCCCGGCGACTTCGATCATGAACCGAATGTTGTCTCTCACCCGATCGGGATAAATGAGCAATGCGGGCGAGGGAACCTGATCGACCTGGGGCAACGCTTTTGGCAAGGAAGACATCGCAGCCATGGTGGCGGCAAAAAGCCCATAGGACAAGGCACAAGAAGTTATGCCAGTCGGGACCCCTTTTCTTCCGGAAGGCATCACTTATCTACGGCATGACCCCGGCGTGCCTCCGAAAGCTTATCTCGGCCGCAAGACGCGATTCCAGACTTCCCAAACGCCTTTGAATCGACCACTCTTTTCCCATGGCTAACCCTTCTTACAACGTCGGAATCATCGGATATGGCTGGGCTGCCACCGCCCATATCGATGCCATCAACGCAACGAGGCAGGCTTCGGTCGGCGCGGTATATTCGTCCCGTGAACTGGATGCGGGAGAATTGAGCGCTCGCTACGGCTCTGTCATCACTACCTGTCGGGACCTGGACCAATTGTTGTCGGATCCGGCCATCGACACCGTCTCCATTACTTCCTACCCCAGCCAGCACAAGGAACAGGCCGTGGCCGCAGCAGAGGCCGGTAAGAACCTGATCATAGAAAAGCCGTTGGCCCTGACCCTGGAGGATTGCAGAACCATTCAGAAGGCCGTGCATAGAGCCGGGGTAAAGGCCTGCGTCTGTTTCGAGGTGCGCTTCATCAGCCAGTTTCAGACCACTCGCAAAATCATAGATGAAGGCCTGTTGGGTAAGCTTCACTACGGAGAGGTCGACTACTACCACGGCATTGGCCCCTGGTATGGGCAATACCGCTGGAATACGAGCCGGGAAGAGGGAGGATCCAGCCTTCTCTCCGCCGGTTGTCACGCCTTGGACGCCCTGCTGCTGTGCCTGGGCGACGACGTAACCACGGTGTCGTCCATGTCGACCCAATCGAGTCACGGCATATTTTCCAGATATGCCTACCCCACCACTTCGGTCACTCTGCTACAATTTGCCAGTGGAGCGGTGGGAAAGGTCGCTTCCGTGATCGATTGCTTTCAGCCCTACTATTTCCACACCCACCTGGTGGGTAGCGAGGGGAGCTTGCTCGATAACAAACTCTACTCCAACAAACTTCATCTCCGGGACAAAAAATGGTCGCAACTTCCCATGGCCCTGGCCGACTCGGGCGACGTGGCCGACCATCCCTACCAGGCGCAGTTCCAGGCCTTTTTCGATGCGCTCGATAAAGGTGAAGACATGCCCCTCACCTCCCTGGATCAATCCATGAAATCCTTCGAGGTCCTCTTTGCGGCAGATCGTTCCGCCGCGGAAGGAAGGCCGGTCTCACTGTAACCCTGTCCTGCCGTAGCCCATGGGCGAAGGAAAATCCGTGGTCCATTCCTCATTATCGCCCCCGGCAGCCCTGCCTCTCGCAAAGGTCGCCAAGAAACGCCAAGGAATCCGGCTTTGCCGGAACAAGAGTTAACGGAGGGGGGACATTCCTGTCCCCCACCACGCCGTAGACTTCTGGCGAAGGCGGTTCATCTCCTCACTCCACCACTCCACCATTACCTTTGCCATAATTCCTCATTTCTCATTGGCGCCTATCCCCCCTCTTTGCCCTCTTGGCGAGCTTTGCGAGAGTCAATTCCCCCCATCCTCATTTTGTGAATTCTGTGCTTTTTGTGGCCAAATGTCCCTTATTCTTATAATCTTTGTGCCTTTGTGCCTTTGTGCCTTTGTGCCTTTGTGCCTTTGTGCCTTTGTGCCTTTGTGCCTTTGTGCCTTTGTGCCTTTGTGCCTTCTCATTCAGGCCGACACCAGATTTTCCAGACGTCGGGCATATTCTACCCATACCTGGCGGGCCTCCCCCGATTCATCGATATCCTGCCCGGCGTGAATGGCGGCCTTCAAGTGGGGTTCTATGGACAGCCAGCCGTCGTAGCCAGTCGATTCAAGGTCGTCCAAAATCCGCTTTTGCAGAGGGTCCTCATCGACGTAACAGGCCACCAATTCGCCTTCTTTCGGCCCGGGTTTGGCCGCCTTTATGTGCACGTGGGTAATTTGGCTTCGGCAGGCCTGGTAGTAATCCCAGGTCACTCCCGTATCATGGTCGTGCAGGCTGTTGTTTCCAGTATCGAAAATCAACTGGAAGCAGGGATTATCCACCGCTTCCACCAGTTCCAAATAGCCCTCGGCTGTCTCACCGTATCCGGAACAGTTTTCGTGGCCGAGGATTATCCCCTCCCCTTCGGCAATGGTTGCCAATTCTTTCAAGCGCCTGACTGTCTCCGCTTTCCATTCCGACTGATTCAGGGGACTTTCGGCGGAATTCGGATACGACATGATCCGTAAAAACTTGCATCGGGCCTGACGCATGCGGGGAGCGGCGCGTTTCAGTTCATCGATATCCAATTGAAAATCAGTATCGATGGCCCGGGCCCAGTTTCCGATTTGTCCTCCAAAACCAACCACCGAAATGCCTTCGAACTGCAAATGATCCCACGTCTTCTTCCACTCGTCATCCGTCTGGTCGCAGACGTTTTTCCCATCGATCAACCGAAGCTCGATGGCGTCCCACCCAACCTCCTTGAGAGTGGAAATTTGTTCTGCCAGAGTCTTCTCCGCTTCGTCGGTAAATCCGGTAAATTTAAAGGGCATGGGATCGGATTTATGGGATCGCGCGCCAAGAGGTCAAATTCAATACACTTCCTCGTGAAGTCGATGCTCAATCTCGGCATTTGAAGCTGTCTCGAAGAACAACCCCAATGCCTCCTGCAAATTTTTTCGAGCCTCAGCCACCGTAGCACCCTGACTGGCGATGTCCAACTCGGAGCAGAGGGCGACATAGCCATCGCCTTCACTTTCGATAATTGCTGTCCACTGTCTGGTCATCACTAACCTGGATTTCGCATAAAAAAGGCTCGAGGTTTACCTTATCTGCTAATATTCAGGAATATACGAAGAAAAGCAGGTCAAAACCGCGAGGGACAAAATACCATCAAACAACACTGCGTCTGACAAGAAAACATGGGTGCACAGGATGGACAGGCATGTGCCGCACCCATCCGTGGTCTATTTTGAGTCTTTTGTGCTTTTTGTGGCTAAAAAGTGAAAAGGATGCCCAGGTCGGATTTGATTTACCCGATCAGTTCCTCAATCACTTCCCCCCCGAACTGGGAGAGCTGCTGGAAGCGCCCGGCGTGGAAGTAGGTCAGGCGATTGTCATCCAGGCCGATCAGGTGCAAAAGGGTCACGTGCACGTCGCGTATGGGATGCACCACGTCCACTGCCTCAGCTCCGATGTCGTCGGTTGCCCCGATGGTGTGACCGGCGTTGATGCCACCCCCGGCAAACCACATGGGCATGGCCTGGGAGTTGTGGTCGCGCCCATAGGTAGTGCCGCCATCGCGGATGCCATTATCCGGACTACGGCCAAATTCCCCACACCAGATTATGAGCGTTTCATCCAACATGCCACGCGCTTTCAGGTCCTTGATCAAACCGGCCATGGGCTTGTCGATACTGGTGATGCGAGCTCCGTGGGCCCGCTCCAGAAAATCGTGGGAATCCCAGCCACCGGAATAAACTTGAATGAAGCGCACCCCCTTTTCGACGAGGCGGCGAGCCAGTAGAAGCTTGCGGCCAAAAACCTCGGTATCATCATTTCCGATACCATAAAGTTCCTTGGTCTGCTCATCTTCCTTATCGATATCGAGGATACCGGGCACTTGCATCTGCATCCGGAAAGCCAGTTCGTAGTTGGCCATGCGGGCCTGCAGGTCATCCTGCCAAGGATGCTTCTCCAGATGGTCGTGATTGAAGCGGCTGAGCAAATCCAGATTCTTGCGTTGGTGTTCCGTGGTTACCCCAGGTGGGGGTTTCAGGTCGAGGATGGGGGTTCCCTGGGACCGCAACGGTGTGCCCTGGTAGTGAGCCGGCAAAAATCCGTTGCTCCAATTGGGAGACCCTCCTTGCGGATATGCCACCTCAGGTAATACGATAAATCCGGGCAAATCCTGGTTCTCAGAGCCCAGGCCGTAAGTAACCCAGGAACCCATGGCCGGATCTCCGCCAAACCGGTTTCCCGTATTCATATGGAACAATGCGGTGGGATGGTTGACCGACTCCGCTTGGCAACCCCGGTAAAAACAGATGTCGTCGGCCACCTCGGCCAAGTGAACCCATTTTTCCGTCATCCAGGCTCCGGACTGGCCCACTTGCCTCGCTTTCCAGGGACTTTGCACGTAGTAGCGAGTGCCGCTCTCCATGGCCGATACATTTTCCCCGCTCCGGGTAAAGTTCTCCATGTGGATACGGTTGAGCTGCGGTTTCGGATCGAAGGTGTCGATATGACTGGGTCCTCCCTCCATCATGAGGAAAATGACGTTCTTGGCCCTGGCGGAATGATGCGGTTGCTTAACGGAAAGGGGGCCTTTGGTCTTGGCAGCGGATCCGTTCAGACTGGTTGGCAGCATGCTGGCCAGGGCAATGCTTCCCAAGCTGGCCCCCATGCTGTATATAAAATCGCGGCGGTTCAGCTGCTTGGCTGTCGCCATGTTCTGCAGGATTTCCTGTTTCAGCTTTTTATTCATGACTTCCTAGGTCCTTTCAATATCACCAATAACGGTAGGGCAAGAGCATCCCTGCTCTGCCGCAGTAGCCCCACCCCAATCATCAATAACGGTAGGGCTATCCCAATCATCAATAACGGTAGGGCGAGAGCATCCCTGCTCCGCCGCCGCTGTAAGTTCCAATAATTGCGATTCAATACACATATACAAATTCGTTGGAATTGAATACCACCAGACAGAGGTCGGCCAAGGCCCGCGTTTTGGCGTCCACATCGGCCAGACCCGGATCCTGTAAATAATCATCGTAGCCGAAGAGAACCTCGGTAAAAGAAAACTCCTCCCCGCTCATTTCTTCCACGGCCGTTCGCACGACTTCGCGTTGGAATTTCCTGGGAGGAAATTCCCGGCCTTGGTGGTAACTTTCCATTTCTTTCCAATGATCCAGACTGAGCCTCAATTCTTGCGGTTCGGGATTCCGTCCATAGGCCCTTTGGAAAAGGTCCTGAATCACCGCTCTGCGGCTCTTGTTCCTTTTTTGGATCTCCAATGCGGCGGCAATGGAGCGGTAAAGCGTATCCTCACCGTTAAATAAACTGAAGACCTGGGGGGTTACGGTGGAAGATTGCCGCGCCTCACAGGATTCATCCGGACTCGGTTGGTTGAATACTTCCAAAAAAGGATTTCTTAAACCGCGGATCTTTTTTGCGTATACGGAACGGCGGTTGCGTACCTCAGGCTTCCGGGCAGGTTCATAGGAAGCCGCAAATGAGCCCATGACCTGCCGCGGTTGGGTGGCTACGTCGCGATTGATTTCCGGCAAGGCGGGCAATCCGCCGATGCTTTCACTAAGCTCACCGGAGACGTAAAGCATACTATCCCGAATTTCCTCAGCGCTCAACCGCCTCGGCTTGAACACGGCGTAGGATTTCCCCAACGGATCCTTTTCCGCCAACCGTTCGCGGTGTTTGTATTCGGTAGAGCGCCGGTAGGCCTCGGATGACATTATGAGCCTGTGCATTTCTTTGACCGACCAACCGGACTCGATGAAACGCTTGGCCAGAAAATCCAAGAGTTCAGGGTGACTGGGCTTGCCTCCCATCGCGCCGAAATTATTGGGGGTATCCACAATTCCCTGACCAAAGTGGTAATGCCAGATGCGGTTGACCATCGATCGGGGAACGAGAGAATTTTTCGGGCTGGCCAGCCATTTCGCGAAAGCCAGTCGGCGACCCTCCGGGGTTTCCGGTATGCGGTTGAATGCGTTGGCCTCCAACCTGTCATTCGAGTCGGGCAAAGCGCTGAGCACACCAGGGGTCACCTCCTCGGCATAGCCAAAAGGATCCCCGCCGGTGAGAATGTGTGTTTTGCTCCGGTCTCCCTCCGCCATGGGATCGACCGGCATGGGCAACATGCTCCCGGAACGCTGGGGATTCTCGGGCGAGAGTCCACTGTAAACCGTCAATGCGAAGGGCTTGAATTTGTTCATTTCGAACTCCGTCCGGTTCACATTCTTTGTCCCCACTTTTCTGATCCCGATTTCTTCGAGGGTCAGGCCGATGTTGCGAGGCAGTTGGTCTTCCGGCACACCCTGTTCCAACAATTTCTTACGGCTTGCAAACTCGTAGCCGTTCTCCTTGCACCAGGCTTTCAAGGCCTCGGTCGACTTCTGATTGAGCCGATCCCACATCTCCTGGAAATATTGCCTCCGCTTTTCCATGACGACCTTCTCCTCCAGGCCAACCAGGTTTTCATGATCCCGAAAGGGAACCTCCCGGTCGGCAAAGTGCGTGGTGGCAAAAACCGCCTGGATGCGATAATAGTCCCGGGTTGGAATGGGATCGAATTTGTGGTCGTGACAACGGGCGCATTGCAGGGGATGCGATAGAAATACCTGACCCACACTGTCGGTCACGTCGTCGAGATACTGTTGGCGCGTAATCCGCGCTACCGACATGCTGGTGTGCTCCCAGGGACCCATTCGCAAGAATCCCGTGGCCAGCAAAGCCTCAGGATTGTCCGGGTCCCATTCATCCCCGGCCACCTGTTCCACAATGAATTGATTGAACGGTTTATCCTGGTTGAAGGATCGAATCACATAGTCCCGGTAGCGCCAGGCGCTGGGCCGCTCGTAGTCATTGGAAAACCCGGCGGAATCGGCGTAACGGACCACGTCGAGCCAATGCCTGCCCCATTGCTCTCCGTAACGCGGATCGTCCAGCAAACGATCCACCACCTTCTTGAAGGCCCTGTCATCGGAGCTGCCATCCCCCACAAAGGCCTCTACCTCTTCCGGAGTCGGCGGCAATCCGATCAAATCAAATGTGGCGCGACGAATCAGGGTCCTGCGGTCCGCCAATCGGGCCGGTTCGAGCCCGACGTTGTAAAGGTTCCGATCGATAAAGGCATCGACCGGATGCGCCTTACGGGACTGGGCTGGAACCACGGGATCAACCACCGGCTGATAGGCCCACAGATCCTCTTCTTCATACCGGCGGTTAGTCCAATCGTCATCCAGTCCCCCACTGGTTTGAACCACCACTCCCTCGGCATAGCGCTCCTCTATGACCTCGATGTCCTCATCCGAAACCCAGGGTGCTCCCGCATTGATCCAATCACGAATCAACCAGGTCTGCTCCTCGGTCAAACGATCCGCCTCCTTGGGCGGCATTTCGTAGTCCTCATCCGTCCAGGTCGTGGCGATATACATCAAGCTCCCCGCCGCATTGCCCGGAACCAGGACTTCATCGGAGGATTCACCTCCCAACAGCATGTCCTCACGGCTGGTCAGAACGAGATCCCCTTCCAGGTCTTCGTCGTTATGACAGGAAGTACACTTCTGCTCCAGCAGAGGCTTTACCTTCAAGGCAAAAAGCTTTTCACCCTCCGTGTAGTCCTCCTGAGCGTTCAAGGCAAACCCAACCATCCCAAAAACCATGGCCATAGCGACCAAACACCGGGCAACCGTGGAAACTTTCAAGACTGCGGGCATCGAATCCATGCGAAGGAATAGCTATTTTTTTGGGAATAAACGGTCCTACTAAGGTTAACACAAAAATAGGATATTTCCACTAAAATGATTGGGAATACCTTTACCCGGATATCTCACTACCGAGCTAACTGAGATTATACGATTACGATAATCCTTTGTGCCTCAGTGTCTTTTCATTCCTAATTCCTAATTGGCGCCATCGGCGCCTTTCAGCATCATTCGAACAGATCTCAGGTCAAAAACCTTGCAGATCTTACATGAAATATCAGATTTGCAAGGAATGGTTGATAGATCACTGTTCTTACGGGTTGCCAACGGATTGAAACATTATCCGGCGGTGGCATTGCTTGGTCCGCGTCAGGTGGGAAAGACGACTTTAGCCCATCAGATATCCAAGAGCCTTCCATCACATTATATGGATTTGGAAAGTCCGGCGGACTTGGCCAAGTTGCAGGATCCTTTGAATTATCTATCCGGGCACCTGGATAAATTAGTCATTATGGACGAGATTCAGAGGGCGCCTGATTTGTTTCCGGTGTTAAGGGGACTGATTGATCGGGCTCGTTGGAAAGGCCAGGGCAACGGAAGATATCTGATTCTTGGCTCGGCCTCGATCGACCTCCTCAAACAGTCATCCGAGAGCCTGGCGGGTCGGATCCAATATCTCGAATTGACTGGATTTACGCCTCTCGAGGTTGAATCGATTGAGTTGGATACCCTTTGGCTTCGTGGAGGTTTTCCGAGGAGCGTACTGGCCGCTACCGACCCATTGAGCGCTGATTGGAGAGAGGACTTCATACGAACCTACCTCGAAAGGGACATTCCTCAACTTGGTCCCCGTGTTCCTTCCACTACCTTCCGCCGTTTTTGGACGATGCTGGCACACCAGCAAGGAAGCAACCTGAATGCCGCAAAACTTTCTTCCGGACTGGACGCGAGTAGCGTTACTATCTTTCGCCATGTAGATCTTCTGGTGGATCTCCTTCTGCTCAGACGATTGCAACCTTGGCATGCCAATATAGGCAAACGGTTGGTCAAGTCGCCTAAAGTTTATGTCCGGGATAGCGGAATTGTTCACCAGTTGCTTGGAATTTCAGACCGCGAGACCCTGCTTTCCCATCCGGTTGTCGGCATGAGTTGGGAGGGATTCGCTATTGAAAACATTCTGGCCAGTGCGCCCAGAAATGTGGAAGCCTATTTCTATCGTACGTCAACGGGCGTAGAGATCGATTTGCTTCTGCAGTTTCCGGGAAAGGGGCTTTGGGCAATCGAGATCAAGCGTTCTTCCGCTCCCAAAGCAAGCCGCCATTTCAGGAGGGCATGCTCGGATCTCAAGCCAAGACGTAAATTTATTCTCTACAATGGAACGGAATCATTCCCTTTGGAGCAGGACACTGCTGCCATTGGCCTGCGCGAATTGATGAAGGAGTGTGCCCTGCACTAAACGTTTGAAAGCCAGTATGCCTCCCTTTATTCAGGTTAGCGGTTTGAGCAAATCGTATGGAGGCGTGCAGGCCTTGAAAAGGGTTTGCATGGACATTGCCAAAGGGGAGATTCACGCGTTATGTGGCGAGAATGGCGCCGGCAAATCAACCCTCATAAAATCCCTCACCGGCGTGGTTATTCCCGAGGAAGGGACCATCACCATCGACGGCCAAACCCTGCCACTTGGAAACGTCCAGGCATCCGAAGCGGCCGGGATTGCCGTCATACATCAGGAATCCACCGCATTTCCAAGTCTCAATACACTGGACAATATCTTCGTCGGGCGGGAGCCCATTAAAGCGGGAGGGCTGTTCCTCGATAAGGCCCGCATGCGGAGTGAAGCCACGGAAGTTCTAAAAAGGCTCGGACAAAATTTCGACATCGATTGCCCTGTCCTTGAACTTTCCGTTGCCCAACGACAGATGGTCGCCATGGCCCGCGCCCTGTCACAGCGATGCAAGTTTCTCATTCTGGATGAACCCACGGCTTCCCTTTCCACACGGGAGACGGATGCACTTTTGACCATCGTCCGCCAGCTTCGGGATGAAGGGGTCACCGTCCTTTATGTCAGCCATCGCCTTGAGGAAATTTTCGAGATAGCCGACAAGGTCACCGTTTTTCGAGACGGCGAATGCGTCGACTCGCAAGCCGTGGAGGATCTGAACCGGAACGCCCTTATTTATCTTATGGTCGGCCGCGAGTTGGATGAACTCACTCAGCGCCACGAACATGCAGGTAAACCAGGCGAAGTCAAACTGGAGGTCCGCGGTCTCACCAACCCCGGTGTCTTCGACGGCATCGATCTCGAGGTTCGCGCCGGCGAAATTGTCGGCCTTGCCGGATTGGTCGGAGCGGGCCGAAGCGGGGTTGCGCTTGCCCTATTTGGCATCGACAGTTATGGCAAAGGCGAAGTGAAGGTGAACGGCCAACCGCTCACCGGAAGTAACGTGAATCGAGCCATGTCCGCCGGCCTGTCTCTCGTCCCGGAAGACCGTCAACACGAGGGTTTGATTCTCCCCATGTCTGTTGGAGAAAATCTTTCCCTGACAGTCCTCCCCACCCTGGCCAAACGTGGCCTGGTGGACCGCTACACCGAACGCGGGAGGGTGGATAAGCTAATGTCGGATCTTCTTATAAGAGCTGCCAATCAGGATGTCCCGGCAGAAACCCTGAGTGGAGGTAATCAGCAGAAACTCGTTATCGGCAAATGGATCGCCGCCAAACCGCAGGTTCTGATTCTGGATGAACCCACCCGAGGTGTGGATATTGCCGCCAAGGCCCAGGTCCATCGCCTCATTCGGAGCCTCGCATCCAAGGGCATGGCCACCCTCATCATTTCCTCGGACATGAACGAGATCCTGTCCATCAGCGATCGCATTGTCGTCATGCGGGAAGGCCGTATCTCGGGCGAAATCCCTGGGCGCGAAGCCACCCGGGAATTGGTTCTCGAGCTCGCCCTTCCGCAGGAAAAGGAGGTCTTGGCATGAACTTCATGAGTCGTCTCCTGCAGCAAAGGGAATACGGACTTACCGCCCTGATCCTGGTTATCGCCGTATCTGTGGCTTTCATCGACACCGGATTTCTCGCTGCCGGAAATCTCAAGGACCTGATCATTCGCTGCGCTCCGACAACCATTGTTGCCTGTGGTGTCATGCTCGTTGTCCTCACCGGGGAAATTGATATATCGGTCGGGTCCCTCATGGCATTGCTCGCCGCATTGATGGGGATTATGATCTCAGAGACTCGCTTGGAACTCTCCATGTGGCTCGGCCTTCCCGCTACACTGGTGCTTGGCACGCTTGTTGGGGTATTCACGGGAACGCTCGTCACCCTTGGCAAGGTTCCGTCCATCATCGTCACTCTCGGACTGCTAACCGGATTGCGAGGCCTTACCACCTTGATCATGGGGGGGAACAATATTGACGGTCTACCGGATGGGCTGGGGCAGATGACGAAATTTGGCATCTTGGGAATGCCCATCAGCGTCTGGACCGCCATAGCTGTCATTATCATCACAGGGGTGATCATCACTCAAACGGCGCTGGGTAGACGTCTCTTTGCCGTGGGGAGCAGCCGGTATTCCGCGAAAATGGTCGGCCTCAGTGAAACCCGTTTGAAACTCTTTGCTTTCGCCTATACTGGTTTCCTGACGGGGCTGGCTACGGTGGTGGACATTCCCAGACTACCCAAAATCGAAGCGGGCATCGGAAATGGATTCGAACTTCTGGTCATCACCTGCGTGGTGGTGGGAGGTGTCTCCATTTCGGGAGGCCGGGGCAAGCTCCGGGGTGTCTTGCTGGCGGTTCTTTTGATGACCATGGTCCGACCGGCCTTGACCTTCATGGATGTAGGTGAAGCCGGAGAAAAATGGACGCGCGCCATTCAGGGATTGTTCATTCTGCTCGCGGTCATTACCGACAGCATCGCCCAACGCCGCAGACAAAGGAGGCTTTCATGACCTTCAGGGAACGACTCCGCCGCTTTCGATGGTGGCACGAACTCGGGCTGGTGATTCTCATCATCGGCCTACTCGCGGTGGCTGGAGCTCTCATGCCCAGATTCCTGGACATGAAGAGCCAGCTTCTCCTTTCACGGCACATCTGGGAGATGGCCATCCTCGCCCTTGCCATGACGCTCATCATCATAACGGGAGGCATCGATCTCAGCGTTGGCGCCGCCATGGGGCTTTGCGCCGTGGCATTCGGTATGACCTTCCAATACACCGGCAGCCTCACTTTGAGCTGCTTCGCAGCCATGCTGGCAGGAGGGCTCGGCGGTGCCATAAATGGCGCCCTCGTTTCAAAAATCAAGGTTCACCCATTGATTGTCACCCTTGCCACATATGCGGCTTTCCGTGGTATCGCGGAGGGTCTTAGCCAGGGCGTTTCCTATTCCCAGTTCGGGGAAGCTTTTTCCCAAATCGCCCGCGGCAAATGGTTCGGCGTCCCCATCCCGGCATACCTGTTTCTGGCTCTGGCTGTCGCCTGCGCAATTTTTCTCAGTAAAACACCTACGGGCCGTTTTCTATATGCCATTGGTCACAATGAAAAAGCCGCCCGGTTCTCCGGCATCGATGTCGACCGGATCAAGTTCTGGCTCTACACCATTTCCGGTATGCTCGCCGGATTGGCCACCCTCGTTTATGTTTCACGTTTCGATACCGCCAAGGCCGACGCCGGCACGGGATTTGAACTCGAAATCATCACCGCCGTCGTGGTTGGCGGGACCAGCATTTTCGGCGGGAGAGGAAACATCGCCGGTACCGTCCTGGGACTTTTGCTCATTCACGAAACCCGTCTTTTCGTCGGACGTTACTGGCAAATGGATGAACTCAAATCCATCATAATTGGAGCCTTGCTCATTGCCTCGATCCTGCTATACCGAATCCTCTCCCCCAAGAAAGATTTCTAAAAAGGGGTCAAACGCAAAATGTTAATATCGTCTTCTAGTTTTACCTGAATGACTGAAGCGAACCAATCGGATATTAACATTTTGCGTTTGACCCCTTTTTTGCCCGCCCCCCCAAGAAAGACCGCGAATAACAACGATTACCCTTATGAAACGTAAACCCTTCATTCTCACCCTCGCCGTTGCGGCGATTCTCCTCGGTTGCAGTGGCGACAAGGAATCGAAACCTGATTCAATCCAAGGCGAGGGCAATACCGCCAAGACCGTCACGGTGGCCCTTTTGCCCAAGATCAAGGGTATCGCATATTTCAGTTCCTGTGCTGAAGGAGCGCGGGAGGCTGCCAGCGAACTGGGAAATATCGAACTCATCTATGACGGACCCACCGATGGTGATCCGAAGAAACAGGCCGAAATGATCGAAAGCTGGACCGTGGACGGCGTGGATGTCATTGCAGTCAGTCCCAATGCCCCCGATGTGGTTGCCAATGCCATGAAGGAAGCGAGGGCTGAGGGTGTTCAAGTCATTACCTGGGATGCCGATGCAGCTGCGGATACCCGGAGCTTTTTTGTCAATCAGGCCACAGCGCAATCCATTGGAGAAGGTATGATCAATGCCATGACAAAAGATCTCGGCCCCGACACCGAAGGCGACGTCGTGATCATCAGTTCGGATGCCACCAGCGCGAACCAGAATTCCTGGATCGAGGTCATGAAACCCGCCATCGAGAACTCAAACCTGAATCTCGCCACCATCAAATATCCCGGTGAAAATGCCAGCCAGGCGCTGGCCGATTCACAGGATGTGATCAAGAAATACCCCAACCTGAAGGGTCTCTTTGGTATCAGCTCCGTCAGTTTTCCGGGGGCGGCGGAAGCCGTTGAGCAGACTGGCCATTCAGGAAAAATTCTCGTCACGGGCCTGTCCATACCGAACGATATGAAGAAATTCGTCCATTCCGGCACGGTCAAATCCGTCGTCCTCTGGAACACGGTGGACCTGGGTTACCTCACCATCTACGTCGCCGAAGCCCTCGCCACGGGAAAACTCGTGGAAGGAGCCACCTCATTTACCGCCGGCCGTCTCGGAGAAAAGGAAATCGCCGGGGATAATGTTCTCCTGGGCGACATTCTCGTGTTCACTAAGGACAACATCGACAACTACGATTTCTAAAAAGGGGTCAAACGCAAAATGTTAATATCGCCTGCCTAGTTTTACCTGAATGACGGATGCGAACCAATCGGATATTAACATTTTGCGTTTGACCCCTTTTTAGTACCCATCGAAAAATCGCATTTGATGTCTAAAATGACGGTCTATTTTGATGACTTGACATCAAAATTATTTTTCTAAGGATGCTTAAATATGAGAACTACCCTTACAATCGATCCCGACGTGGCTGAGCGGTTGAGGCAGGAAACGGCTAGAGGGCAGAGATCCTTGAAGCAGGTGGTCAATGAAAGCCTTCGAATTGGCCTGGGCCTGAAAAGAAAGCCCTCCGAACGGCCCTACAAAGTGATAACTCATAATTCCCCGTTTCGTCCTGGCATTGATCCCGCCAAGTTGAATCAATTGGCCGATGAATTGGAGGTTGAGGCCGTTATTTCAAAACTTCAAACCTGAGTGATAATCCCGGATATCAACCTCCTCATTTACGCCCACAACCCTGCCGCTCCACAACACATTCCCGCAAAGGATTGGTGGAAAGTTAAAATCAATGACGGAGAACCCGTCGGGATTCCCTGGATCGTGATGGGCGGTTTCATTCGTCTCATGACCCACCCCCGCGTCCTGGAATACCCCATGCCCATCACCAAGGCAACGGGATGCGTGCGAAGCTGGTTGGACCAGTCGTCCGTCATCATACTTGAACCGGGAAAAAGGTTCCCTCTGATTTACTTCAATTTTCTGGAAGAGCTGGGAACGGCGGGAAACATGACAACCGACGCTCACATAGCCGCCTTGGCCGTCGAGAAACAGGCGGAAGTGCACAGTTGCGACGCAGACTTTTCTCGATTTTCGGGACTCAACTGGAAAAATCCTATCGCCTGAGGGAGATTTTGAAAAAGGGGTCAAACGCAAAATGTTAATATCGCCTTCTAGTTTTACCTGAATGACGGAAGCGAACCAATCAGATATTAACATTTTGCGTTTGACCCCTTTTTTGCCCACGTTGCGGTGAGCAGCAAAAGGTTTGGCAAGTTTGCCAACTCACACGGAGGCAAGGCTTTGACACCCGTAAATATGGGACTAGGGCTCACCTGATGAAAACCACCATCGAATTGCCGGATTCATTGTTAAAAGAAGCCAAGCGCGTCGCTCTGGAACGAGATCAAACCCTCAAGGATCTCATGATCAGCGCTCTCGAAAGGGAGGTTGACCGGATTAAAAAAAATGCACTTCTGGATTGGGTTAAAGGTATCCGGAATGAGTTTAAAGATGCGGGCTGGAAGAATGCCGATCAATACGTGGAGGAACAGAGGAAGGGATGGGGTTGAAGGTCTTCTGAAACACCCATCGGACTCCCTCCCCTAGCACTCAAAGAAATTCTGGATTTTGCCATCGGCCATGGCCATGATGATTGGAAACAGCGTAAAGCCTTCCAATCCATGAACAGACGGCGGTTTTTGGGCGCCTTGCCTTTCCTCTTTACCCTCCCCAAAATGGGATGGGCTGGAGATGCGGCATCCCAGCCATCAAATCGGTATTTCCACCTGGCCCGATGCAACGGCTGTTGGTCGCTCCAAGCCCCTCGGGTTCTCCATCCCGGCGGCATCCCCTTTTTTGGCCGCCCGAACCAAAAGATCCTCAAAACCGGAAAGGAATTTTCCTTCGTAGACGTGTGGGATTCCGCTTTTCAAACAAAAATGGCAGCATGCGTGCGGGATGACGGCCGGCGATTCAGGAACAATCCCAAACTCATTGGCTGGATATGGACGGATTCACTGCCCTGGGACCTCGCCGCCTCCCGCCTTTCCCTCGAAACGGATTGGGTCAGTTTTATCCGGCAACTTCCCGCCCAAGCGCCTGGGAAAGGACAATACGTCGATTTTCTAATACGCCGCTACCAAGGGGATTTCCCCACCATCAATCGCCTCTATGGGTCCAATTGCGGAAGCCGCGCTGAACTCTTGAACTTTCCTTTCATAAAAGTGGATTGGCAAAAGCGGGCCATCTACCGGGATGATACCAGGTTCTTGCAACGGATTGCCGGGGAATATTACCGGCAACTGGCCAATAGGTATCGGCGGCACAATCCCAATCACCTCATATTTGGGGACATTTTTGGGTACCGTCATCACCCTCCTGCGGTATTGGACCAAGCCGCAAAATTCGTGGACGTTTTGTGCCTGCGGGCAAACCCTATGAAGCCCGCATATCCCGAGGAATGGCCAACGCATACCCGGCGCGGAAGGAACCCGGCCATCCCGATTCTCGAACATCTCCACCGCCGCTACGGGAAACCGATCATCCTTTTCGGGCATCCCGACCAAAGGGCATGGGCCATGAAAATGCCCTACCTTATCGGATTCAGCAGTAGACCGTCCCCTGCCGATTACCCCCGACAAACCACCGGGCGGAGGGACTTGGTAGAAATCAAGTCGGGCAACGGCATCCTCCATGCCCAATTGGCCTCGACTTCCTAAGGCAAACTTTCCGGTGAACCAATCCTACAAACTCTATCGTTTAAGGGAGGGAATTTTCCTGGACCGCGGCACGGAATCCGGGTTCATCGATGGGGAATGGGACGATTTGTTCAAGAAGAAGAACCTGCGCAGGTTCCTGGCCGAAGCTACCCTGGCCCCGGGCCAAGCCGATCTGGCCCGGCCACTCGCGCCGATCCGGAGCCAGGAGGTCTGGGCTTGCGGAGTCACCTACTACTCCAGCCGGCTGGCCCGGATGGAAGAATCCAGGGATGCGGGAGGAGGAGACTTTTATTCGCGCGTCTACGTCGCGGACAGGCCGGAAATTTTTTTCAAGGCAACTCCCGACCGGGTTTCCGGACCGGGACAACCGTTGCGCATCCGACGGGACTCGTCCTGGGATGTGCCGGAACCGGAACTCACCTTGGCCATCTCGTCCCACGGGAATATCATCGGTTACACCATCGGCAACGACATGAGTTCGCGCAGTATCGAAGGCGAAAACCCCCTCTATCTTCCCCAGGCGAAAACCTATCAGCAATGCGCCGGCCTCGGACCCTGCCTCCTCATTTCCCCCACCCCGCTTCCTCCCGAGACGGAAATGCGCCTGGAGGTCATGAGGAACGGGAAGCCATCCTTTTCCGGGAACTGTAAATTGAGCGACATGAAGCGGAGCCAGGAAGAATTGGTCAGCTACCTGACCCGCGAACTGAAGTTTCCCAACGGCGCTTTTCTCATGACGGGAACGGGCATTGTGCCGGATAAGGATTTTACCCTGGAACCGGGAGACAGGGTCAGCATAACCATCGAACCCATCGGCACCCTGACCAATCCCGTGGTTCGGAAGAAGACCTGATCTTTCAGGACACCTGGATAAATTACTCCGGATGGACAAGATTCAGCATGGGCAGGATGGTTCTTCTATTTGTTTGGAACTCAATGGATCTGTTCGAATAATGTCGCCACAGCCGGTTTAGTAACCTTGCCCATCGCATTGCGAGGCAGTTTATCCACCACCTTCAAGCGTTGGGGAATTTTATAGGCGCTCAGGTAGTCACGGCACCAATCGCGCAGGGATTCAATAGTCAGCCCACGACATTTCTCCAATACGACCGCCGCTGCCACAGCCTCTCCCCAGGTTTCATCCGCGGCACCTACCACCGCACACTCCCGGATTTCGGGATGATCCAATAGCACTGCCTCGATTTCCAGGGCCGAAAGCTTGTAACCGCCACTTTTGATTATGTCGACGGACAGTCGACCCATAATCCGGTAGTAACCGGTCTCGATGACGGCCATGTCACCAGTGCGGAACCATCCTTCATCGAAGGACCCCTTGGACGTCTCCGGCAAGTTCCAGTATTCGGAAAAAACGCATGGCCCACGGACCTGAATTTCCCCGGGAACGCCCTCCTCATCGACAACAGCGCCATTCTCCGCCTTGAGGCGCACTTGCATGCCTGGCAGAGGTTGCCCGACGGCTCCCGGACGGCGCTCACCATCGTAGGGATTGGATATCGCCATGCCGATTTCTGTCATGCCGTAACGTTCTAAAAGTTTCTGCCCGGTCAAAGCGGTCCACTCTTCGTGCACGCTGGCAGGGAGCGCAGCCGAACCCGAAATCATCAAACGCATTCTACCAAAGCCAGCGATGACAGATATGCGCTTTGATTCAGCCATCTGTCCTATAGCCTGGATCAGCTTAACGTAAATCGTGGGTACCGCCATGAAAACAGTGTAAGCGTCGGCAGAAACACGCTCCAGCAACTGCTCCGCATCAAAACGAGCAAAAGGCTCAATGAGCGCGCCGCTCCAGAGGGCGCAAGACATCACGTTGATGATTCCGTGAATATGATGTAGTGGCAGAAACAGTGGGATACAATCATCGGCACGCCATTTCCACGCTTCCACAAGGGTCAGGATTTGCGCGCTGATGTTGTCATGAGTAGTCACTACTCCTTTCGGGCTGCTAGTGGTACCGCTAGTGTAGAGAATCATGCCACGACGTGACGTTTGCACTTCAGGAAGTGGTATAGGCTCCACCTGATCAATGGCCTCGAATATTACCAGGCGACGCCCAAGTTTATCGGCCAGCGCTTTTACTTTTTCTGCATAGGCCGCGGTGGCAATAACTACCTCGGCCTGACTATCTTCAAGCGTGTATTCCAGCTCCGGTACGGTTGCGGAAAGACAAAGCGGCACCACTACTCCACCCGCACGCCAAATTCCCCACTGCACGGATACATAAGCTTCTCCTGCCGGCGCTAAATAAGCCACACGCATCTCATTCAAATCGTCCGCACCACCAAGAAGGGTCGAGGCGACCTTAGAGGACCTGGTCAACAAATCTTCATAACATGTTTCATGGTCGCCGCTTCGAAGTGCAACCCTTGCACCGTAGGAACGGGCCTTTTGGATAATCGGTAATTCTTTCATGGAATTCTTAGCCCGCATTTCTCACTTACCGAGCGAATGCGGGTTAGGACACAAGGGCTAGGATAATGATGAAAATGACGGAGAGTCCCAACAAGCAGCAAACTCCGGTATAAAAGGTGGCTGTCATCGCACCGAAGGGGACCAGTATTGGGTCAGTTGCCGCCAAACCAGCGGCCACGCCGCTGGTGGTACCGCTTATTGCAGTTATTTAATCAGTCCATGGCTTGGAAAAGCTCGATTGAATGCACGTCAATTGCCTCATTTCCCGGTATCTCGGTAGCGCCGAGCCGCAGGATGGTTCTTCCCTTACTCAGGCTTAGCGTTCCGAGGGAAAGCGGCTTGAAATCCTTCACAAAATAGTGGGATTCAGCCATCCGCTCCAGGGACTTGTCATAGAGAGGCGGATCAAACACCTCGGTTACTCTTGCCTCCGTTCGACCTCCGCTACCTGCAGACAGTTCGATACCGGCTCCTTGATCTCCTTCAGCACAGGTGTAAAAGACGGTCACTTCATACTCGCCGGTCCTGACCACATCAACGTCCCAGGTGATGGCATCATCCACCCGCGTCCAATTCGTGAAGAAGGAGTTGTTGGGAGGTCTTGCGCTTCGTTGAATAGAGCCATGTTCAATCCCATCACGAGCCGGTAAAGTGGTGGAAGACCCATAGCCGACCGGGAACGGCCTGTCTTCGTACCGCTGAAACTCCTTTTGCATGGCTCTATTGTGTTCTTCGGCCTGACGACGCAAATCGGCCGCGAGTTTCGGGTGCTCATTTGCAACATCCTTGCGCTGCCCTCGATCCGCTTCCATATCGAATAACTTTCCAGTTGCATCCAAGCGGAATCGCTCAGTCCGAACACTGACCTGATTTCTCCATATCGAGAACAAGCTGCGCGGTTTCCAAACCACATCCTTATCCTCCAGGAGGGCTTGAATGTTCCGGCCGTCCAGTTGCCGGACAGGTTGGAATGGGATGCCGGCCAAGCCTGCAAACGTCGGTAGAAGATCGATTGCTCCCGTCACCTCCATGACGCTTCTTCCGGCCGGGATGCGACCGGGCCATCGAATAAAGAATGGAGAGCGCAATCCCCCTTCATCAAGGGTCGCCTTTCGACCTTTCATCCCACCGTTCCAACGATAGGAATTAGGACCGTTATCAGAAAAGTAAACCACTATGGTGTCCTCCTCGAGACCCAGTTCCTCCAAGGTGTTCAAAACGCGTCCAACGTTCCAATCGATGTTCTCACACATGGCCAGCGCGGCCCGGGTCATCATCACGTCCTCCTGTTTCGGATCCCGGTAGCGCATCTCCGGATCTTTTCCGGCAAACTTCCCGTAGTATTCATCCGAGATCATCATGGGCGAATGAGGTGTATTGTAAGGGAGGTAGCAAAAGAACGGATCATCCTTATTCTTCTCGATAAATTCGATGGCACGATCCGTAAAATCATCCACTACGTAGCCATTGCCTCGGACCTTCTTTCCATTGTAATCCAAGGGCGGACTAAAGTAGTGGCCCCAATGCCCGGAGGTGAATCCGTAGAATTCATCAAAGCCGCGGTAGTTCGGATGGTAAGGCGGCTGCGTGCCATTGTGCCACTTGCCAAAGGCACCGGTGACATAGCCATTGGCCTTGAACACATCGGTAACGGTGATTTCATACGGGTTCAATCTTTCCTGGCCTCGACTAACGCCGCTCACCCCGGTCCGGGGATAGTAACGACCGGTCAGGAACTCGGCGCGCGTCGGGGCGCAGACCGCGCACACATAGAAATTCTGAAGCGTCGTCCCTTCCCGGGCCAATGAGTCGATATTCGGGGTCTTGAGGTTCGTATTGCCAGAAATGCTCAAATCCCCCCAACCCTGGTCGTCGGTCAAAAAAATCACCAAATTGGGTTGCCGGGCGTGGCTGCTGATCAACCAACAAAAAATTGAACCAACGAGAAACAGGGTATTTTTCATGAGGAGCGAATTAAAGTGGTGAATCCGAAAAAGCGAACCGCGTTCCTATAACAGATATTGCGCACCATGGGTCCCACCAGGGAGAGATCGTCGGGAATTTCCCCCTTTTCCATGTCCTCGCCAAAGAGATTGCAGAGAATCCTGCGAAAGTATTCGTGGCGCGGATAGGACAGAAATGACCGCGAGTCCGTCAGCATGCCCACAAAGTGGGCGATTAGACCCATATTGGAAAGGGCGTTCATCTGGTCGATCATTCCTTCCTTCTGATCGAGGTGCCACCAGCCCGAGCCCAGCTGTATTTTACCAGCCACCGAACCGTCCATGAAATTGCCCAGCATGGAGGCCATGGAATAGTAATCGGCATTGTTGTTATTGTAGATCACGATCTTGGGCAACTGCCCGGTCTGATCCATACTGTCCAGGAAGCGACTCATGGCATGATTCTGCGAATAGTCGCCCATGGAATCGAATCCGGTGTCCGGACCAACTTCCAAGAGCTTGCGGGTATTGTTGTTGCGCATGGCGCCGATGTGAAACTGCATGGCCCAATCCTTCTCCGCATTCCAGCGACCCACTTCCCTCATGACATAAAATGCATATTGTTCCTTTTCCTCCGTCGAGGCGGCCTGTCCTTTGCGGGCCCGCCTGAATATCGCCGAAACCGCCTCCCTCGAGGTTTCGGCAAAATAGCACCGTTCCAGACCATGGTCGGATAGACGTCCGCCCATCTGGTGGAAAAAGTCGTGGCGCGATTTCAACGCTCTGAGAAAATCATCCAGGCTATCGATGTGGGTCCCCGCAACATCCCCCAAGGCGTCTACCCATGAGTTGAACCCATCCGGATCATCCGCATTCAGCCCCTTGTCCGGACGAAAGGTCGGAACAACTCGCGTTTCCAGTCCGCTCTGCGCAATGGTCCGGTGATGTTCCAAAGAGTCCGTCGGATCGTCCGTGGTTCCGACCACCTTTACTTTGAAATGGCGTAAAATGCTATGAGCCCTCAACGCCTCCGATTTCAGCTTGGCGTTGGCCTCCTGCCAGATTTCGGGAGCGGTATCCTCATTGATGAGGAGGTCTATCCCGAAATACCGTTGCAGTTCGAGGTGGCTCCAATGATAGAGCGGGTTGCGCAAGGTATTGGGAACGGTGCGGCACCAGGCCAGGTGTTTTTCGTAAGGATCCGCCTCCCCGGTACAATAGGCCTCCCCAATCCCATTGCTGCGCATGGCCCGCCACTTGTAGTGATCCCCTTCCAGCCAGATTTCGGACAGGTTCTGAAATTGCCGGTTCGAGGCCACATCCTCCGGTGGAAGGTGGCAATGATAGTCGCAAATGGGCTCGTCCTTGGCGTAGCGATGAAAAAGTTCGCGAGCCGAATCGCTCTGCAATAAAAAGTCTTCGTCGATAAAGGCCATGTTTGAGGGTGATTAGATGGTCATGGCGGCAAAACCGCCATCCACCACAATTTCAGTTCCCGTGATGAATGACCCGGCGTTATCGGAGGCCAGTAAAAGGGTTGCCCCGATGAGTTCCTCCGCATCCCCGAAGCGCTTCATGGGAGTATGCCCCATTATCGCCTTCACCCGGTCCTCCGTCAGCACCTTCCGGTTCTGTTCCGCCGGGAAGAACCCGGGCACTATGGTATTGACCCGCACCTTGCTCGTAGCCCATTCGCGGGCCAGGTTTTTGGACAAATTGTGGACGGATGCCTTGGTCGCAGAATAGGTGAACACCCTGGAAAGCGGGATCATGCCCGACATGGAACCCACGTTGATAATGCTGCCGCCCCGGCCGCTGTCGACCAGGTATTCGCCAAATACCTGGCAAGTCAGAAAGACCGCCTTCATGTTGACGGCAAATATCCGGTCGTACTCCTCCTCCTCGATTTCGAGAAAAGGAGTCGGGGAATTTGCCCCAGCGCCATTGACCAGAATGTCCACTTTCCCTGACCGCTGGATCACTTCCTCGAGCACAGCCTCAATACCCGCTTTGCGGGATAAATCGACGGCAATAAAATAGCCCCGCCCGCCGGCATCCTCGATACGCTGGAGGCGGGCATTTGCCTTCTCCCGGCTGCGGCCTACCAGTACCACCTCGGCGCCCGCTTGGGCCATGCCCTCCGCCATGGCGCCGCAAAGCTCGCCCGTGCCTCCGATAACCACGGCAACTTTTCCGCCGAGACCAAAAAGATCATTCAACATTTCCGACATGTTTCGTATTCGATAGGTATCCCCAGCCGATCGGCAAGCCCAACCGCACCGCGAAATCCCCTCAGTGGGACATTTTTCCGATTCCCCTCCTCCATTTCGAACCCCGCGCTAGCCCGCATGTCTCACAAAATTCGTGGCGAGCGAACGGAGGTCGAGGGCTGGTGCGGGTTTCGAGCAGATGAGCGAGTGAAGCTGGGTCGACACCCTGCAAAGTAGCGAATCCAACGAAGTCCGCACCAGTGCCGACATACCGGAGCGCAGTAGAAAATTTGTGAGACATACGCGCTAGTGTTATGTCCCTGAAATAAACCACCACAGAGAGCACAGAGATGGAAGAAAAGGAAGAAGGACTCTCGCAAAACTCGCCAAGAACGCTAAGAGCTCCGGCTTTGCCGGAACAGGAGTTAACGGAGGGGGGACATTCCTGTCCCTCACCACGCCCAAGGCGCCTTCTACGCCAACGGCGTTGAACTCCAAAGCCCAGTGTCGCGTAGCGCACGCTGGGTAGGAAAAGGAAAAAATTACGAACCCCAACGGGGTTCCACAAACTGGATGACCATGATGGGGAATATCCTGGAGGCAAATTCATACGAAAAAGTCCACCGGTTGTGCTAACGGGTTGAGTTGCATATCCCGAATCTACAGTCATGTTTATTCATCATGTATGCACCTGTATCCTTCCGCTATTTGATCCTTTTTTCCGTGATTTGGACACCTCTAATGGGATTAACCCCCTTTCAGCCGCCCGTAGCCGTTCAACAGGTGAAACCTCGTTACCCCGAGCAACTCATGTACGATCCCATCCCCGGCGAAGCCGTCCTCATGGTCGTCATCGATGAAGAGGGCTCGGTAGCCTTCGTCGATATCGAAAGCGCAACTCATGAAGCCTTCGGGCAAAACTCCATAACCGCCGCTTACCAATGGAAATTTGAACCTGCCTATAGAATTGGAGAACCTGTTCGCATAAAGACCCGCATCCCCTTTCAGTTTACCGCACCGACCCGTTACAGGATTTTTCAAGCCAATGTAAACCCGCTTGTCGGATACGAAGTCTGGATGGATAACCCGGGGATCCCCGTCCCGGGAAACCAGCTCACCGAAAGGGCCAAACCGGCCAACTGGAAGCGTCCTCCTTACCCGCAATCACTCGAGGGATCCGGCCTGACCCTGGAAGTGAAGGTGCGCTTCCTGGTGTCTCCCCACGGCATCATGCACAACCCAACCCTGGTCGAACCCAATAATACCGGCCTCTATTTGGACGCTGTCCGGTTCCTGGCTTCGCTCGATTACCAACCAGCCAGGGATTCCGACGGCAATCCCTGTTGGTCCCGCCTGCAGCGGATCGTCAGGTTTCAGCCTCCCCCCCTCAGCGAGAACTAACAAAAAAGGGGTCAAACGCAAAATGTTAAAATCGCCTTCTATTTTCACCTGAATGACTGAAGCAAACCAATCAGATTTTAACATTTTGCGTTTGACCCCTTTTTTGCCAGAGCAAGGATGCTCTTGCCCTACCAAGGTTGCAACGGCGCTTCCGCCTGATCTATCGTAGCAAAGTCGTCCCTCCGTCCAGATCGTAAGCCGTGGCGGTGATAAATGCAGCCCGGTCGCTGCACAAAAACGCGGCCAAATCGGCCACTTCAGCGGGCGATGCCATCCGGCCCATCGGTTGAGCCTGGGATAGTTTCTTGAACATTTCCTTCTCCCGTCCCGGGTAATTCTTTTCCAGGTAGGCGTCTACAAACGGCGTGTGGACCCTGGCCGGACAAATACAATTGCACCTGATCCCATGGGAAATGTAATCCCGGGCGATGGATAGGGTCATGGTCAAGACGGCGCCCTTGCTCATGGAGTAGGCGAACCGGTCTTCGATCCCGATTTTACTGACCAGGGAGGCCATATTCAGGATGACCCCTCCCCCCTGTTTTTTCATTATGGGCAAAACGACGTAGCTGCAATGGTAGAGGCCCTTGACATTGATATTGTAAATCCGATCCAGTTCCTCGGGCGTCGTCTCCTCGATGGTGCCAATGGAAGATACACCGGCGTTGTTCACCAAGACATCCACTGGCCCGTCGGGTTCAAAGGCGCCGCGAACGCTCTCCAGATCGGCGATATCCGCGCGCTTGAAGCGGGCCGAACCTCCACCGGCCAATATTTTCTCCACCGTCTCCCGGCCCTTCTCCTCGTCCCGGTCCAACACGAAAACCCTGGCCCCTTCGGCGCTGAATCTCTCCGCAATGGCCCGCCCGATGCCGGACCCGCCTCCCGTGACGTAGCAGCACTTGCCTTTCAGATGTAGATCCATGCCTCCCCTTAAAGAAAAAACAAAAAAGGGGTCAAACGCAAAATGTTAACATCTGATTGGTTTGCTTCAGTCATTCAGGTGAAAATAGAAGGCGATTTTAACATTTTGCGTTTGACCCCTTTTTTGAATCAAGGAGGCGGTCCGGATCCCAGGGCGAGGATCCAACAAACCAGTACAACCAGTCCGGCCGCAAGAAGGCCGGCGGTTTGATGCCTGTGACTCAGTTTGGTGTAAACCGCTGTCGAGGCGATGAGGACAGCCGATACCAACCCATAGAAAAAGGACCAGAGGTGTCCCCCCACGTCGGTCGGGTATTCGCCCCCGCCCATCCAGGCAAAAAGGAAACAACCGCCCACAAACGGTATCAACCAGTCCCGACTCAAAATGGGTTCGCGAGATCTGAAATAACTCCCGATGGGAAAACCCGTAAGCAATCCCAAAGCGGCAAAGACGGCCGTCGACGCGCCCAAGGAATGATAAGCCTCTCCCCAGTGCATATAGACATTGGTCAGGTTGGCAAGGGCGGCCGAGAACAGGATCATCAACCAGGCCAATCCGTTGCCCATATAGCGGCAACAGAGATGGGCAAACACCACAAATCCAAGCAGGTTGCCGGCTAAATGGCCGATGTCGGCGTGCAAAGTGATCGCGGTGACAAGGCGCCACCATTGCCCCGCCGCAACCTCCTGACTGCCGTTCATCCCGAGGTCGGCAAGGGCTCGGAACTCCTGTTGTAGATAAAAGGTTAAACAAAGCAACAAGACCGCTATCGCAGTGGGAACCTTGCTGATGCTCTTGCTGGGGAGATCCAATGAGGGCGGCGGCCAGAAACGGTTCCTGATCTCGGCGATTTCGACTTCCCGCCGCAGCATGTCGAGGTGTTCCTCAGCAACGACCAGAACAAATTTACCCCGTTTGCGGTCAACCCGGTATGGGTGCCCGGCGGCCAGAACTGCCAGTCCCGCTTCGTGCGCTCTACGGGACGTCGCGTAAATCCCTATTACGGCAAGTCCTTCCTCCCCTTCGGAGGCAATCTCCCCGGACTGCAATTCCCCACCCTTCATATTGCCGTTCCGAACAAAAAAGGGGTCAAACGCAAAATGTTAACATCTGATTGGTTTGCTTCAGTCATTCAGGTGAAAATAGAAGGCGATGTTAACATTTTGCGTTTGACCCCTTTTTTGCCGTAGCCTTCAGCCTACCGTCAAAATCACCCCGGTCGGATGCGGGAAGTAAGGGAAATTTAATCGATCTTCCATCCCGCCCGCTGCGATAAATCGCGGTAAAGAGTTCGACCGCATCGCGGCCCTCCCGGCCCGTCACGCAGGGTTCCCGGTCTGCCAGCACCGCCTCAAAAAATTCGTCGATCTGGAGTTGATGATAATGCTCCATGGGGTTTATCCGGCTGAATCGTGTCTTGTCCTCCTCCCGCCACTTTTCCAACAGGCGCTCCTCCCCCGGCACGGTCCAGTAATCGTTCAGGGGCGGTTCCTCGATGGCCGCCATTCCCGGAATGAACATTTGCCCGCCATCGGTCTGGACTCCGACCATTGCCCCGGTCGACCCCAGAACACTTACTTTGCCGAAGAGAGCGGGATTGAAGGAGTTGCTCACCAGGACATGCCCGAGAGCGCCGCTCCTGAACCTGATGGATGCAATAGCGGTATCCTCCACTTCAATGCCGGGATGGTTCAGGTTATCCCACACGCCGCAAACCTCATCGACCTCCCCCATAAACCAGAGCAAAAGGTCGAGCTGGTGCACGGCCTGGTTTACCAAGACGCCTCCGCCCTCTCCGTCCCAGGTCCCGCGCCACGCATCGGAGTCGTAGTAATCCTGGTCGCGCCAACCCAGCATGGTGACCATCCCCAGGATGGGATTTCCGATCTTGCCGGACTCGATGGCCTCCTTGACCCGGCGGACCGGCTCGAAAAATCGCCTCTGGGAAACCACACCCAGCCTGGACTTGCCCCGCACCGCGGCTTCCATCATGGCATCACAATGTTCAAGCGAAGAAGCCAGCGGCTTCTCGATCAACAGGTGCACACCCGCTTCCGCCGCCGCCACAGCGGATTCGATATGAGCTGGATGGGGCGTACAAATAACGCAAACCCGCACCCCCGATTCGTTTAAAAATTTTCCCAGGTCGGTGTAGGCTTCTACTCCGTAGCGTTCGGCAAAGGCATTTACTTTGGCCGGCGTCCGGCCGAGCACGGCGGTAAATTCACTGTCGGGATTGCGCTGCAGCGCCAAAGCGTGCAGGTGGGCAACATTGCCCGTGCCAATTAAACCGGATTTCAACATGGAATTCCAAAGGAGGGCAGAAAAAAAGGGGTCAAACGCAAAATGTTAACATCGCCTTCTAGTTTCACCTGAATGACCGAAGCGAACCAATAAGATGTTAACATTTTGCGTTTGACCCCTTTTTTGCCTGTCAAGGTTTGAGAATGACTTTTGTGAGACCGGGTTCGCCTCTATGCAGCCTGTCAAACCATTCTGCGCCCTCGGACATTGGCCTGGCCTTACTGATCAGAGGATCGACCCGAATGACGCCCCGGGCGATAAGATCCAGACAGGCCGGATACTCTCCGGCCGAAGCACAGGTGCCGATCAGGGATAGCTGCCGGGTCACAACCTCCTGCAAGGGCAACTCCACTGTTGGGGCGATGTTGCCGACCAGGGTACAACTGCCGCCCTTGCGCAAACAGGCAACGGCCAGGTTGACAGTGGGGGTGATTCCTACCGCTTCCAATGACAGGTCCGCTCCACGGCCGGAAGTTTTCGAACGCACGATGTCTACGACATCCACCGCCGATGGGTTGAGGCAAACATCCGCCCCCAGTTCCCCGGCCAATTTCAGGCGGGATTCGTCCAGGTCCACGACAAAGGTTTGGCCGCAACCGGCCGCTCGAACCGCCTGCAGGCAGAGCAGTCCGATCATACCGGCGCCAACCACCACCACGCTATCGCCCAATGAAACGGGAGAACGGCCCACTGCGTGCACCGCCACCGAAACCGCCTCAACCATGGCTGCCTGCTCGAAGGTGATCTGCTCGGGCAGGGCGTAGAGAATGCGTTGGGGCACGGCCACATATTCGGCAAAAGCGCCATGGCGCCGGTAATCCCCGCATGATACACCCAACACCATCCGGTTATCGCACAAGTTCACATCTCCTCGCCTACAGTACCAACATTCACCACAATAGACCGTGGAATCGAAAGTCACCCGATCACCTACGCGCCATTGCGACGGATCGATCCCGTCTCCCACCGCTGCAATGGTTCCCGCCGCTTCGTGTCCCATAATCAGGGGAGGTATGCGCCTTCCGGTGGACCCATCCATGCCATGGACATCACTCCCGCAAATCCCACACGCCGCCACACTTACCAGTACCTCATCGGATTTAATCTCAGGGACGGGGTATTCCTTGAGTTCAAATCTTCCATACTCTACCAATTCGAGCGCTTTCATCGGTTTCCCATCGGTTCAAGCCTGAAGACCTCAGGCTTTGAATCCTCACCATGCTCTCCTGCTATGGCAAGGCCTTTGAGAATTGAGATTGCCGGTGGCCGTTACCACTTGATCAATGGAACTGCCGGCACATGATGCGACCGCCCGGCTGAAATTTTAATTAGAGATATGCATGGTCCACGTGGTATAGTGGCTTTTCATCCTCGTCATGCCCATAGACACCTTTCGCCTGAAAAATTTTTCGATCCTGTTAGGGCTGGCGGGGTCGGCCATCGGCTACTACGTCCTTTTCTCCCTATCCGGATCCCGTGTAATTGCCGGAATGGCCGCCACGGCAATTCTGATGGGCATATGGTGGCTTACCCAGGCCCTGCCCCTGGCGTCCACCGCCCTGATGCCGGTCATTTGCTACCCGCTCTTCGGTATCCGCACCACGGCGGAAACGGCTCAGAGTTATATGAATCCCATGATGATGTTGTTTATCGGCGGATTCCTTATCGCCGTTGCCATGCAAAGGTGGAACCTGCACAAACGCATTGCCCTGCACATCATTTCCTGGCTGGGCAGCAGGCCCCAAGGCTTGGTGCTGGGATTCATGATGGCCTCAGCCTTCCTGTCCATGTGGATTTCCAACACCGCCACTGCCATGATGATGGTCTCCATAGGATTGGCCGTTATCAGCCAAATCGACGGGACAACCCAGGGGAAAGGGAGGAACGCCCTGGTGCTGGCCCTGATGCTGTCAATCGCCTACGGCTGTTCATCCGGCGGGATTGCAACCCTCGTCGGCACACCTACCAATCTGGTATTCATCTCTCTGCAAAAGGAACTCTTTCCCGACATGCAGGAAGTTACCTTCGGGAGTTGGATTCTATTGGGACTTCCCCTCTCTCTCGGCTTGATCCTTCTCATCTGGACAGTGCTGACCCAGGTCTATTTGAGGAAAATCCGCCGGGTAAAACTGGACCCGGACTACTTTAAGGAAAAAGTAATGGAACTCCCGCCCATGAGCGCGGCGGAGAAACGTATCGCTTCCATCTTTCTGGCGACCTGCCTGTTGTGGATCTTTCGGAAGACCCTCGTAATCGGTTCATTCTCCCTGCCCGGCTGGTCGACTATCTGGGAACCGCTGGGACGTGTGGACGATGGCGTGGTGGCTGTATTCATGGCAACGCTTCTCTTTGTCATTCCGGCCAGGGAAGGATCAAAGCGCTTACTGGAAGGAAAAGCCTTTTTCAACATTCCCTGGAACATACTCCTCCTCATCTCCGGTGGTTTTGCCTTGGCGGGAGGCTTTATCGCCAGCGGACTGTCCGAATTTCTGGCCGGGAGTATAACCGGTCTGGCCGGGTTTCCGCCCTTCCTGATGATCCTGGCCATATGCCTGGGAATTTCCTTTCTGACCGAAATGACCAGTAATGTTGCCACTGTCTCCATGTTTTTACCCGTACTTGCAGCGCTGGCTCCCAACCTGGGTCTTCACCCATACACCGTTATGATCCCCGCCACAATCGCCGCCTCCATGGCCTTCATGATGCCGGTAGCCACCCCTCCCAATGCCATCGTCTTCTCCAGCGGAAAAGTCACCGTGCCGCAAATGGCCAAATTCGGGTTCTGGTTGAACCTTTTGACGGGACTATGGGTGGTAACGATCTGTCAATTTCTCCTCCCCCTCATCCTGCCGGAAGCAGGCTGACGAGGCGCCTCCGGCGCCTTAACTGGCATTTACGCCAAAGGCGTTAAACTCCAAAGCCCAGCGTCGCGTAGCGCACGCTGGGTTACCGATCACCCATATAATTGAACCCCAACGGGGTTCCACAAAAGGCGCCAGGGGCGCTAATCAGGAATTAGGAATTGGGTGATCACGACCCAGCATCGAGAATCTAGAAACAACTGACCACTTCCAAAACTGAACACTGGCGCCTCTCCGCTATTAGTTCCCTTTACTCAACGAATTAACCAGTAGAATAACCAACCGACCGGATTGGGACGCGCTTGACGGATATCCTTCCCGTTATAGGATCGCCCAAGCCTTCTATGCCTTCTCATCCGATTTCCATAGCCGATTCACGTTATCCCAAAACGATGCGCCGGGACACGTGGTGGAAGACCCCGGCGCTGGTGTTCCTGGGGTTGTCGACCTTCATCGTCTATTCGACCTGGGCCGCATTTCAGGGGGCTCATTACACATTCGGACCGTATCTTTCCCCCTTTTACTCTCCTGAACTTTTCGGCGCATCGGAGCATGCCTGGTTTGGTCTCCGGCCCAATTTCTGGCCCGATTGGCTTCCGTTTTCCCCTGCCTTTCTGATTCTCTGGGCCCCCGCCAGCTTCCGTCTGACCTGTTATTATTACCGGGGGGCCTATTACAAGGCCTTCTGGGCCGACCCTCCTTCCTGCGCCGTAAGCGAGCCGCGCAAAAGCTACCGCGGCGAGAACTCCTTTCCCCTTATCCTGCAAAACATTCACCGTTACACGCTCTATCTGGCCTTGGCATTCATGGTATTTCTCAGTTGGGACGCCATAAAGGGATACGCTTTCGATGGAGGAATAGGCATCGGCGTGGGATCGTTGGTGTTGACCGTCAACGTCATCCTTCTGGGCGGCTACACCTTCGGGTGTCATTCCCTTCGCCACCTGGTTGGAGGCAGGTTAAACCGCTTTTCCCAATCGCCCTCCCGGGAATGCGCCTGGAAGGGCGTGACCTGTCTCAACAGGAAACACCAGATGTGGGCCTGGTTGAGCCTCTTCTGGGTCGGGTTTACCGATCTTTACGTGCGCCTTTGCTCGATGGGCGTCTGGACTGATTTTCGCATTCTATAGGCAAGCATGGAGGCACACGAAATTTTCGAGCACGACGTGCTCATCATCGGCGCCGGCGGAGCCGGTCTGCGCGCCGCCATCGAGGCATCCGCCACCGGACTGACGGTGGGCCTGGTCTGCAAATCGATGTTGGGGAAAGCCCACACCGTCATGGCGGAAGGGGGGATCGCCGCGGCTTTGGCCAATGTGGATGAACGGGACAACTGGAAGGTGCACTTTTCCGACACCATGCGGGGCGGTCATTACATCAACAATTGGCGCATGGCCGAAATACACGCCAGGGAAGCGCCGGACCGGGTCCGTGAACTGGAAGCCTGGGGCGCGGTTTTCGACCGGACCAGGGACGGACGCATTCTGCAACGCAATTTTGGCGGCCACAAATACCCGCGCCTGGCTCACGTGGGCGATCGCACGGGGCTGGAAATGATCCGCACCTTGCAGGACCACGGCATTCACCAGGGCATCGACGTGCACATGGAGGTAACCGTTATCCACCTGCTCAAGGATGGAGACCGGATCAGTGGGGCGGTGGCATACGACCGCGAACGGGGACGATTCCGCGTATTCCACGCCAAAGCCATCGTCCTTGCAACCGGAGGCATCGGGCGAGCTTTCCGGATCACGAGCAACAGTTGGGAATACACCGGGGACGGCCACGCACTGGCCTACAACGCCGGGGCCGACCTGGTCGATATGGAATTTATCCAGTTCCACCCCACCGGAATGGTCTGGCCTCCCAGTGTGCGGGGGATTCTCGTTACCGAAGGCGTTCGTGGCGAGGGCGGTATCCTGCTCAACAAGAATGGCGAGCGCTTCCTGTTTCAGAATATTCCGGACAATTACAAAGCGCAGACCGCGGCTGACGCGGAGGAAGGCTGGCGTTACGTGTTGGGCGACAAAGATGCCCATCGACCTCCCGAGTTGCTGACCCGCGACCACGTCGCTCGCTGCATCGTCCAGGAGATCAAGGAAGGCCGCGGCAGTCCCCATGGCGGCGTCTTTCTGGATATCGCCTGGATCAAGGAGAAGCTCGACAACGCCGAGGAACACATCAAGAAGAAGCTGCCCAGCATGTACCACCAATTCAAGCAATTGGCCGGTATGGATATCACCAAGGAACCGATGGAAGTCGGTCCTACCACCCACTACGTCATGGGCGGGGTGCTGGTGGAAGCCGACACTCAAATGTCCACCGTGCCTGGCTTATTTGCCTGCGGGGAATGCGGAGCGGGAATTAACGGGGCCAATCGCCTGGGGGGAAATTCCCTTTCCGATCTGTTGGTGTTGGGGCAGCGTGCCGGCCTTTATGCCGCCGAGTTCGCCAAGGAAAAGGGAGATACGAGCTTGGATAAGGAAGAAATCGATGCGGCCAAACGCGAAGCTTTGGCGCCCTTCGATCGCCCGGTCCCGGACGCCGGCAATGCCTACCAAATTCAATACGAACTCCAGGAAGCCATGCAGGACCTCGTTGGCATCGTGCGCAATGGGGAAGATATGGAACGGGCTCTGGAGAAGATTGGAGAGCTGAAGGAAAAGGCCGGGAAGGTCGGAGCAATCGGAAACCGGGAGTACAATCCAGGCTGGCACACAGTGCTCGACCTGCAAAACCTCCTCACCGTTTCAGAAGCAGTGGCGCTCTCGGCCTTGGAACGAAAGGAAAGCCGGGGGGCGCAATTCCGGGTGGATTACCCGGAGAAAAGCGAAGAATGGGGGAAATACAACGTTACCGTTCGCCGGGGTCCCGACGGAAGCATGCAAATACAGCGGATCCCCATTCCCGAAATGCCGGCTGAGTTGCAGGAGATCATAACCGAAATGGGCTGAGGATTGCGGATCATGGCGAAAACGACTTTCAAAATCTGGCGGGGCGACGAAAAGGGCGGCGCGTTCGAGGAATACACCACTGAAACCAGTGGAGGCATGGTGGTCCTCGATGCGGTACACCAGATTCAGGCCGAAAGCGCCAACGATCTGGCCTGCCGTTGGAACTGCAAAGCGGGCAAGTGCGGCTCCTGCTCGGCTGAGGTCAACGGAATGCCCAAGCTCATGTGCATGACCAGGCTGGACGAACTGCCCATCGAAGAGGGTGTGACCATCGAGCCGATAAAGACATTTCCCATTATCAAGGACCTGGTCACGGACATCTCCTGGAACTACCGGGTCAAGAAGAAGATAAAACCGTTCAAACCGCGCCCGCCCGACAACGAGGACGGATCCTGGACTTTCTATCAGGAGGACATCGACCGGGTTCAGGAATTTCGCAAATGCATCGAATGCTTCCTTTGTCAGAACGTCTGTCACGTCCTGCGCGAACACCATTTGGAGGACGAATTTATCGGCCCGAGCGCGCTCGTTTATACGGCGGCGCTGGAAATGCACCCCCTCGATACGGAAGACCGGCTGGAAGACCTGAAAAAAGCCAATGGCCTCGGTTATTGTAATATCACCAAGTGCTGCACCCATGTCTGTCCCGAACATATCACCATCACCGACAATGCGATCATTCCCCTGAAAGAACGCGTGGTGGACCGGTATTACGATCCCGTTGCCCGGATCTGGAGCAAGCTGACCCGTCGCTCCTAGAACGCATTTCTCCAGGTGCTTTCGGCAATGGACATTCGAAACGGCACGACGGGGGACATCGATTCCATCATGTCCATTGTCGGTCAAGTGGTGGCTGAAATGGCTGCCTACGGAAATTTTCAGTGGACCAGCGAGTATCCCACGGCCCAACGGTTTCAACAGGATATCCAAAACCGGTCACTCTTCGTGGCCGCCGAGAACCGGGCCGTTCTCGGATTTATCGTAGTCGACCGCATACAACCTCCCGAGTACGCACCGGTGGCATGGAACAGGGATGGTCCTGCCTGCGTCATACACCGATTCGCCGTGGCGGAAAGCGCCCGCCGCCATGGCATCGCCTCATCGCTGGAGGCCCATGCCTGCGAGCTGGCCCGGCAAAGCAGAACCCACTACCTGAGAACCGATACCAATAGCAGCAACCAGGCCATGCAAAGGTTCCTGAAAAGCCGGAATTATCGCTATACCGGAGATGTCTTCTTCGCCAAATGCACCAATGCCTTCTACTGCTACGACAAAGCCCTGAGGCGCGCGGGGCGCGCCAATTAGGAATTGCCTCTCGCCGAGGCGAGATGGCACAAAGGCACTGAGGCACAAAGGCACAAAGGGGGCGCGCGGAAGCGCGCCTTATCCGTGTTCATCCGTGTAATCCGTGGTTCATCTTCTTCGATCACGATCACGATCACGATAATTTGTGGTTCACCATTCTCCCAATTCCTAATTCCTAATTCCTAATTCTTAATTGGCGCGCTTCAGCGCGCCTTTGCGGCTTCGACAATTCCGGAGAAGGACTCGACCTGCAGGGAAGCACCCCCAATAAGCCCTCCGTCAATATCGGGTTGAAGGAGCAATTCCCCGGCATTGCCCGGTTTCATGGATCCTCCATATTGAATGCGGATTTTTTCGGCCGGATCGGAGCCGAACAAATCGGCCAGAATACCCCGAATTGAAGCGTGCACTTCCTGGGCCATCTGCGGTGTGGCGGTTTTTCCGGTCCCAATGGCCCATACCGGTTCGTAGGCTATGACCAGACTCTCGGCCTCCTCACTCGTCACCTGCTTCAGCCCGCCGCGAACCTGCGCGTCTACCACCCCCAAGGTGTTGCCATGCTCCCGTTGCTCCAGAGTCTCCCCAACGCAAAGAATCGGTTTCAAGTCGTTTCGCAATGCGCCTAGAACCTTCTCGTTTATAAACGCATCCGACTCGGCAAAATATTCCCTCCGTTCGCTGTGTCCCAAAATGACATGGGAGACGTGGAAATAACGCAGCATTTGCGCCGACACCTCGCCGGTATATGCGCCACCGCCGGCCGGGTGCATATTCTGCGCTCCGAGAAGGACCGAGGTATCTTTCAGGATTCCGGCCACCGATTCGAGGGCGGTAAAGGGTGGGCAGAGAACGACTTCCACTCCGTCCTCATTCCCCCATTCCCTGGCAATCCCCCGGGCTAATTCGACAGCCTCGGCGGCCGTTTTGTTCATCTTCCAATTCCCGGCGATGATGTTTCTGCGACGCTTCTTCATAAATCGTGTAGTTCAGGATGAATGGGTATCGAGGGAGACCACTCCGGGCAATTCCCTTCCTTCCAGAAATTGCAGGCTGGCCCCCCCGCCGGTGCTGATAAAAGTAACCCTCTCCGCATTTCCGCTCTTCCTGATCGCCTTGGCCGAATCTCCTCCCCCAACGATGGAAACGGCTCTGGCGTTCTCGGCCACCGCATCGGCTACTGCGAAGGTGCCTTTGGAGCAGGCCTCTATTTCAAAAATACCCATGGGACCGTTCCATAGAACCGTCCCGGCGCCGGCCACCTCCCTGCGGTAATTTGCCACCGATTCCGGCCCGATATCGACCCCTTTCCAGCCATCCTCGATATCGCTCTGCACCACTCGCAACTCTCCCACCGTCAGATCCGCAAAATCCAGGCGGTCAGTTACGACGGCATCCACCGGCAAGAGGAGGCGAACTGCCTTCTCCTTGGCCTTCTCCAGAATAGACCGAGCCAGGCCCACCTTGTCCGGTTCGGCCAGACTGTCACCGATCCCTTTGCCCTGGGCCAAGTCAAAAGTGAAGGCCATGGCGCCGCCAATCAAAATAGCGTCGGCCTTCTCCAGCAACCGCTCGATTACCATGATCTTGTCGGATACCTTGGCCCCACCGAGTATAACGACAAAGGGTCGGGCAGGATGCTCTGTTTTCTCACCCAGAAAAGCCAACTCCCGCTCAATGAGAAATCCGCATACGCAATCGGACACATGGCGTGTAATCCCGGAGGTGGAGGCATGGGCCCGATGGGCCGCGCCGAAGGCCTCGTTTACGTAGACTTCGGCCAGGGATCCGAGCCTTTCGGCAAAACCGGGGTCATTTCCCTGTTCGGCGGCATGAAACCGGAGGTTTTCCAACAAAAGGACCGACCCCGGTTGCAGGGCGGCCACCGCTGCCTCGACCTCGGGTCCGACACAGTCCCGCACAAATTGCACCGGCCGACCCAATTGGACGGCCAGCTCCTCTGCCACCGGCCTCAGACTGTATTTGGGATTGGCCTTTCCTTTGGGACGACCCAGATGACTGGCCAGGATCACTCTGGATCGTTCATCCAGCAGATACTTCAGGGTGGGAAGCGCCGCGACGATGCGGGTGCTGTCCCCAACCTTGCCGTTCTCATCCAAGGGAACATTGAAATCGACCCGAACAAAGACCCGTTTTTCCTTAAGGTCGACGTCGCGAACGGTCTTGGTTCCTGCCATGGCATTGCCGGGATATCAGAGGAAGGCTGCCACCTTTTTCAGAAGATCCACGCAACGATTGGAATACCCCCATTCGTTGTCATACCAGGACACCAGCTTGAAGAAGGTATCGGACAACCCAATACCAGAGCCGGCATCGAAAATGGAGGAAGCCGGACAGTTTATGAAATCGGAGGAAACCACCTGATCCTCCGTGTATTCCAGTATGCCATTCAAAGGACCATCCGCCGCCGCCTTGATCGTTTCACAAATTTCCTCGTAGGAAGTCGGATTCTCCGTTTTCACCGTCAAATCGACCACGGAAACGGTGGGTGTGGGGACACGGAAGGCCATACCGGTGAGCTTTCCCTGCACTTCCGGAATCACCAAGCCAACTGCTTTGGCCGCTCCGGTTGAGGACGGAATGATATTCAGGGCCGCGGTGCGCCCGCCCTTCATATCTTTGGGCGATGGGCCATCCACCGTTTTTTGCGTAGCAGTGTAGCTGTGAACAGTGGTCATCAGGCCCTCCACGATGCCAAAATTTTCCAGAACCACCTTGGTCAGTGGAGCCAGACAATTGGTCGTGCAGGAAGCATTGGAAATGAGGTGGTCATCCGCCGTCAGGGTTTCGTCGTTTACACCCATGACCACGGTTTTCACCGCTCCTTTTCCCGGGGCTGAAATGATGACCTTCCTGGCTCCGGCTTGCAGGTGACCTCGGGCCTTTTCGTCCTGCACGAACAAACCGGTGGACTCGATGACCACGTCCACTCCCAAATTCTTCCAAGGGAGAGCGGCAGGACCTTCCCTCACGGAAAGAACCTGGATGGGATTACCGTTGACCACGAGGTTGTCTCCATCGGTTTCCACCGTTCCTTTGAACCGACCCTGTACCGAGTCGTATTTCAGAAGGTAAGCCAGGTTTTCGGCCGGCACCAGGTCGTTGATGGCAACGACCTCGAAGTCCTTGCCCAAAAGGCCCTGATCAACCAAGGCTCTGAATACCAGTCGACCTATTCGGCCAAAGCCATTAATTCCGATTTTTACTGCCATGTTTTGCTACGTTTAGGGTTTGCTTAAGGGATTGCCGGTCAGCCCCCGGCGGGAGCCGCGCCAATTAAAATTTTGAGCGGATACTTGAACGTCTCCACCTTGCCATGGCAAGCGTATATCTCCTCCGTAAAAAGGGGTCAAACGCAAAATGTTAACATCGTTCTCTAGTTTCACCTGAAAGTCTGAATCGAACCAATCAGATGTTAACATTTTGCGTTTGACCCCTTTTTACTTCGCGATAGCCCTACCAATTCGAAAGGGATAGTTTTATTGAAAATCCGTGTTCATCCGTGTAATCCGTGGTCTTTTCCTTTGTGCCTTTGTGCCTTTGTGCCTTTCCCCAATTCCCAATTCCTCATTGGCGCGCTTCAGCGCGCCTTGGCGAGATCCACAGGGCGCAACTCGCGGGCGGCATTTCCAGGTCGGCATGGAGCAGGGCCAGAGCGGAATCCAAACCATTCGAGTCAAAGCGCTCGGAATCCGCAATCTGCCTCCAGGAGCGCTCGAAATCGAAGCCCGACAAGTCAAACCGGACCGGATGAGCCGCCGGATTGACCACGAAAAATAATTGGACGGGACCCTGCCCTTCCACGGCATTGAAGAGACAGGCCAAGCCATTGCCTGATTGAGGGGCGAAAAACAGGAAAAAATCCTCTTCGGGCATTGTGGCGAGACGCAGGCATGAGGCCATCTCCGACTTCCTGAAGGCGATCCAATGTCGAAAATATTCATGAGTTCCGGAAAAATCCTGCTGACGCTGATAGTCCAATGCATTGATTTCGCCACGCCGATAGGTATTGGCTTGGCCCCGTTTGGTGCGAAGAAAATCCTGGCCTTGCGCCAGCATGGGTGTGCCCAGAGACATCATCAAAAGGCTGACCATCAAATGGGTTCTCCGTCGGTCCAAGTGGGTGGGAGCCTGCGCGTTATGGTTGGCATTTTCAGTGATGTCATCCAGCCAAGTCCTGTCATCATGAGATCCGGTGTAGTTGATCGACTGGAATGGGGCGCCCCCGGAAGTGTGAGATCCCTTCAAAAAATGCTGCATCGTGATGGCATCGCCCTCCTCGGTCAGGTAGGACTTCAGAAATTCCCTATAGCCGTCATTCCACCAAAGATAACCGGTAGTCTTGAGCCCCGATCGGAGGTGAGCGCGGAAACTCCAAGGCTCGGCGATGAGAATTACCTCGGGGAAATCCTCCCTCAACCGGGTTTCGATTTCCCGGAGGGTGTCCACCCCAATGAGTTCGGCCAGATCGAGCCGGAATCCGTCCACTCCGTAAAACTCCAACATGTGCAACAAGCTGTCCAGAATCAACCGTTTGACCATGGGAGCATGGCAACGAAGGTCGTTCCCGCAGCCGCTCCAATTGCTCAGCGTTCCATCGGCTTTCAGCTCAAAGTAATACAGTTGATCGATGTAGGCCAGGTGAGCCGGATTTCCCACATGATTGTAAACCACGTCCAATATCACCGCCAAGCCCGCTTCATGAAAAGCATCCACCAGATCCCTGAACTCATCCACTTGGCTGGCGTGGAGCGGGTCTCGGGCATATCCGCTCTCCGGAGCAAAATAATTTACCGGCATGTAACCCCAATGGTATTCATCTCTGGAGAGGGCATCGTTTTCATGGATGGGCTGCAATTCCACCGCATTCACCCCCCAACCCCTCAGGTAACAATGGGGAGACTTGAGCCAGGCGGTCAATCCGGTGTAACCCAGGCGCTCCTGTTGGGACAACCTGACCGGAGCATTGGCCAGGAGGTCCCTGAGGTGAACCTCACCTATTACCAGATCCTCCGGATTGGGAACTTTGAAAGTGCGGGGTCTCCCGTAACGACGCCGATCCACCACAATGGCCGGACCCCACCGGCCCACCGTGGCAAGAGCGTAGGGATCGAGAATATTGAAATTGGGGTCGAAATGGGAAAACGGCCCCTGTCTGGGTCCATCCACGCGATACCAGTAATATTTTCCGACCAGGTTCTCCTCGAGAACCGTTTCCCACATTCCATCCGATAGCCGAAGAAGGGAATGGTAACCGGCATCATGCCAGGAGTGGGGATGATCCAACACCACCAGGGTGACACTTGTGGCACGGGGGGCAAATAGGCGAAACAGGGTGGTATCACCTCGTGGGAAAACCCCGGGTTTCAGTCCCGGATCCAGCTCGAGAAAAAACCTTCCCGGCCGAATGGGAATGGAATTTTCCTGGTCCGGGCCGTGCAGCTTTAAAAAATAGTCACGGGACAGGTCCAACCCCTCTTCCGTTGTCAAATCGAACATGTGGCGCCCCGTGCGATGGGGATCGATGTAGTAGTTCTCGTTACCGCTGGAATCACAATAAGTATTGGTGGCCTCATTCGGCAGGGAAAACCAGCGTCTCTCCCGTGAAACGAATTTGAACCCCGTTCCTTGGGGCAGATCGATTTCCTCCAACGGCAAAGACAACCGAAGCCCTTCCCCACCCTCGACTTCAGCACGTTCCATCCGCCATTTTTCCTTCCCTATTGCCTGACCCCACCCGTTGAATTGGCCCGCCACGTAGACCGGTTCATCCAAGTCCAACTGGTTCTGGGCCAGAACCCGCCCACTGCAGTAGAAATGCAAGCCCTCGTCGTCCAGATAATAGGCGCTGGTGCGGGCGAACGCTTCCAAGTTGGCCCGCGCCACTTCCGCAATGGGCCCGCCCGGTTCCAAATGGAACTCGGGAAGATCCGTCCCCTCCCAATCAGAGGATAATTCGGCCTGGATCCGAACGGGAGTCTGAAGGACGGCGTTCAATAAGGTCATGGATGGGAGGAAACAGAAAAAGGGGTCAAACGCAAAATGTTAACATCAACCTTTAATTTCAACTGAATGGCTGAACCGGACCAATCAGATGTTAACATTTTGCGTTTGACCCCTTTTTCCATCCCGCAGAGGACACAGATAGCATAGAGAGAGGAGGAGGAATTAGGAATGATAAGAGATGCTGAGTTGCTGAGATTTCTCAGAATCCCGATCATGATCGAAAAATCCTGAGGGATTAACCACAAAAGACACAAAGAGAAAAAAGGATCAACCACGGATTACCGGATGTGAGAAAAAGGGGTCAAACGCAAAATGTTAACATCAACCTTTAATTTCACCTGAATGGCTGAACCGAACCAGTCGGATGTTAACATTTTGCGTTTGACCCCTTTTTCCATCCTTTCGTTGTTTTGCATTCTTCTCAATGCGGGATGCGGGGGTCCGTTCCAACAGGGGGTGATCTACCACCCAAAAAAACCACTCGCCTATAAGCAAGATCAGTTCGGAAACCACATTCCGGATTATTCCACTGCGGGTTACCGGGCGGGAGGAGTTCCCCTTCCTCGGATTCCAGTAAAAGTCATCCTCCATCCCTTGCAGGGAAGCGCAGATGACACCGAACGAATTCAGGCCGCCATCGATCGGGTTTCCAACCTGGCCCCGGACCACAGGGGTTTTCGAGGCGCCATTCTCCTGCAAGCCGGTCGATACCGGGTGGGTGGCCGCTTGTTCCTGAGAAAGAGCGGCGTCGTTCTGCGGGGAAGCGGCCAATACAGCGGAGGAAGCGAATTATGGACCGGGGAGACCCGCAAACAGTCCCTGGTTCTACTTTCCGGCCAGGATGCTCCCCAAGACGTTTACAATGCCGAGGGACGCCGCGCTGGCTTCCTCTACCGCAATTCCTCCGAGCGGACCTGGGAGGTGGTCGACCTCTACGCTCCTTCCGGCCGGAACTACGTTCAAGTCGCTCCCGTGGGAGGACTGGCCGTGGGAGAAACGGTAGTGCTGGAGCAGCGCATGAACCGGGAGTGGGTCCGCCTTTTGGGCATGGATGACTTTCCGGCACGGCCCGATAAAAGACCGGTTCCACAGTGGAATTCGGCCGACTTTGTTTTTCACTTCGAAAGGAAGATCATAGAGATCGCGGGCGGAAGGGTCTATTTCGAATCCCCGCTGGTGAATCCAATATTCGCCCAATTTGGTTCCACTCGGTTGTTCAAACCAATACTACCCAACCGGATCACCAACTGCGGGGTGGAAAACCTCCGCCTGGTGGCCTCTTCCGGAACCTTGGAGGGGGAAGCCCCCGAATCCCCTTCCCGAAACGGGGTGACGGTAATGCGCGCGAAAGATTGTTGGGTCAAAGGGGTGACCAGCCTGCATTTCGCCAACACTTGCGTGGAATTGGGCCGGGAAGCCCTGCACATCACCGTGGAAGATTGCGCCTTCCTGGATCCGGTGGCCCGGAATGGCTACGGCCGGCGGCACGGATTCATATCCGCGGGACAGCAACTACTGTTTCAGCGATGCTTCACGCGCGGCGCTCAATACCCGTTTTTTGTGCCGGGTAAAACCGGCGGGCCCAACGTATTTCTCGATTGCTACGCGGAAGGTTCCCAATCCGTCATCGGACCTTGGCGGCACTGGGCCATGGGAACCCTTTGGGACAACACCCATGGGTGGCGGCTCATGATCCGCAACCGTGGCTACGAGGGCATGGGCTGGGGATGGAGCGGAATCAATCACCTTTTCTGGAATTGCCATGCCGCCGACACGGTATCCGTGCAAAGTCCCGTGAATGGTTGGAACTGGGCCATCGGCTGCCGAGGCAAACGAATCGGCGCCCCTTTTCAAGGCCTGGTGGCCCACTACAGCCACCACGGCGAGCGAGCCAAACCGCGCAGCCTCTACATGCGCCAACTGGAGGATCGACTCCATCCCGAGGCCGGAAAGGCCGTCTTCACCGAAAACCAACGCCAGGGAACAGTGCTGTATTACCTCCAGGATAACCTGGGAGAGCCACAAATGCGGCCGTAAAAAGGGGTCAAACGCAAAATGTTAACATCGTTCTCTAGTTTCACCTGAAAGTCTGAATCGAACCAATCAGATGTTAACATTTTGCGTTTGACCCCTTTTTACTTTCGCACCTTTCTCCAAATCGATGAAAAAAATCCTGGTTGCCATGTCGGGTGGAGTGGACAGCAGCGTGGCCGCATACCTGTTGCAAAAGCAGGGGCACCAGGTGGAGGGCTGCTACATGAAGATCTGGCTCCGTGAATCGGATCCATTTGGAGAGTGTCCCTGGCAACGGGACATCGATGACGCGCGCGCGGTGGCCGATCAATTGGGCATACCATTTCGCATCGTCAATCTGATCGAGGCTTACCGGGAGCGCGTGGTCGACGACATGATCAGGGGTTATGGATCGGGCATCACCCCCAATCCCGATGTCATGTGCAACCGCGAGGTCAAATTCGGAGCCTTTCTCGAATACGCCCGCAAGGCCGGTTTTGAAGCGGTGGGAACCGGGCATTACGTCACTTCCAGGATAAACCGCGATGGCGCCACCGAATTGTGGGAGGGTCACGATAAAAACAAGGACCAGTCCTACTTTCTCGCCCTGCTCAATCAGGATCAGGCCTCCGCCGGAGTCTTTCCCGTGGGCGGTTATGAAAAGCCCCAATTGAGGGAGATTGCCCGCAAAGCCGGGCTGGTCAATGCGGACAAGAAAGACAGCCAGGGCCTTTGTTTCATCGGCAAGATAAAATTGGGTGAATTCCTGCAGGAGTATATCCCCGACCGGCCGGGTCCCATCGTAAATATCGAAGGACAGGAATTGGGACGGCACAAGGGCCTGCACCGTTTCACCCTGGGACAACGCAAGGGACTGGGCATCCCCTCGAATACAGACCACAAATTCTACGTCGTGGTGGCCAAGGACCTGGCCAAAAACGAGTTGGTGGTAGCGTTTGAAAGCCCGGATGCGCCCTACCTCCATACCCGGGAAGTGGTGGTCGGAAACCTTTCCTGGATCAATCATCCACTGGAGGAAACTTGTTCCATTTTGGCCAAGCCGCGCTACCGGGATCCATCCCGGAAGATCCGGTTCATCCCGGAAAACGGCAGAGCACGGGTCTTGTTTGAAAACCCTCAACGCGCCCTGACCCCAGGCCAGATCATCGCCTTTTACGACGGGGAACGCCTCCTTGGCGGAGGAATCTACCAATCCATCCTGTAGGATAGCATTACCTCTCGCAGAGCACGCCAAGAAGGGGAAGAATTAACCACAGAGGTCACAGAGAACACAGAGAGGGCGGGCGCCCAGAGGAGAGTGAAGAGTGGAGAGAAGAAAATCGTGATCGTGATCGAAAATTCCTACCCTCTTCCTTTTTGAGTCTTTTGTGCCTTTTGTGGTTAGTCACTCCTCCCTTTCTGTGTTCTCTGTGGTTAATCCGCTTCCAAATTCAAGGAAGCCAGGGGTACTTGCGGAATTCCGGTTTTCGTTTTTCCAGGAAGGCCTGTTTACCTTCCGATCCCTCTTCGTTCATGTAATACAGCAGGGTTGCGTTTCCGGCCAACTCCTGAATCCCGGCCTGTCCGTCCAGGGCGGCGTTGAAGGCCGACTTGAGGCATCGGATGGCCAAGGGACTTTTTTCCAGGATTTCCCTGGCCCATTGAATTCCTTCGGCTTCCAGGTCTTCCACCGGCACCACTTTATTGACCAGCCCCATATCCAAGGCTTCCTCGGCGCTGTATTGACGGCATAAATACCAGATTTCCCGGGCTTTTTTCTGCCCTACGATACTGGCCAGGTAACTGGACCCCAGACCGCCGTCAAAACTTCCCACAATGGGGCCGGTTTGGCCGAATATGGCGTTGTCCGCGGCAATGGTCAGGTCGCATACCACATGCAATACCTGTCCGCCCCCTATGGCGTAACCGGCCACCAGGGCGATAACCACCTTGGGCATGGAGCGAATCAAGCGCTGTAAATCCAACACATTCAAGCGAGGAACCCCACCCTTGTCGATGTAACCGGCCTTGCCGCGAATTTTCTGGTCGCCGCCCGAGCAAAAGGCGTATTTGCCGTCCGTGTGCGGACCGGCCCCGGTGAGCAACACCACGCCAACCCCCTGGTCTTCCCTGGCATCGGAAAAAGCATCGTACATCTCAAAGACCGTGGTCGGGGTAAAGGCATTGCGCCGGTGTGGACGGTTGATGGTTACCTTGGCCATACCATCCATCTTTTCATAGATGATATCTTCATACTCTTTTGCGCGGCTCCAGTTCATGACGAGGAATAGGCGCCGGAGGCGCCGATTAAGAATTAGGAATTAGGAATGGGATCTCGCCGAGGCGAGATGGCACAAAGGCACAGAGGCACAAAGGCACAAAGAGGGAGAGAGGTCAGGTTGAAGAGTCTTTGATGGAATAAATTAAGGCGGAAAGCATGCGGTCGATTTCAAATGTGAGGTTTTCCAATTCTGCATATTGATCTTTCTCGATGAAATCCAGATTGACTGAAATTTGCAACTGAGTTTGAAGTTCAAATATGGAGCCGGACGCTATTTGTAGGAATCGAATGTATTCTTGAGTGGACCTTCGTCCGTAACCTTCAGCAATGTTGCTTGGAATCGAAACAGAGCAGCGGCGGATTTGTGAAGTTAAGCCGTACACTTCAGAGGCAGGATAATTGCGGGTCAGTTCATAGATAATTGTTACCAAGTCGATACCCTTTTGCCAAACGATCAAATCTCGATATGTTCTAACCCCGCTCATTTTGTGCCTTTGTGCCTTTGTGCCTTCTTTCAAAGGGATCGGAATAGGTTTTTTCTGAAGGCCGCGTCCCGGTAACGATCGGTTTCAATTTCAAGCACTCGGATTCCCCGTTCCGGTAAGGCGGCGAGCAAATCTCTCAGCCGCTCGATGTCATCCAGTTTATGGTATTCCACCCCGTTGCTTTCTACCAGTTTCCGGAAATCGACCGCTTGAGGAGTGGCAAAGTATTCCTCGAAAGGAGGCTCAAACCCGGCAACGGGCAGGTGGTTGAAAATTCCACCTCCGTGGTTATTGATGAGAATGATGGTGAGGTGACCATCGAATTTGGGCCGTAGCAGCAACCCATTGGAATCGTGCAGAAAGGCCAGATCCCCTGTCAGGAGAACACAGGGTCTGTTCCGGTAAGCTACCCCCAAAGCGGTGGACAGCGTTCCATCGATCCCATTCGCTCCCCGGGAAGCGTAGACCTGGACTCGGGAATCATTCGGAGGCCAGAAAAACTCCACGTCCCTGACCGGCATGCTGCTCCCCACAAAGACAGGGGTGTCTTCCGGAAGGTATCGGGGCAACCGGTAGGATATGAGCCCCTCGAAGGATGAGGCGTCCTTCCTTGGCAAGGCGTCCTTCAATCCGGCCATGACCCTGCTTTGCGCCTTCAACCATCGGTCCGCGTAGGCCGGGTCCGCTTTCTGGTCGAAGCAAAAGCGGGAATCGATCTCCGAGGCGTTCGCCTCCACAACCCGAACCACCCGTCCGGTGGGATCCAGGTTTTTGCCGGTCCGGTGAACGTGGTAGATGTCGACCTCGGTATCCGCAAGCCATTGCCGCAGGGTTTTGCTGGTGGGCAAGGGCCCCAGCGCGATGGCGCATCGGGGCCGGAGAGAGTCGCTCAAATCCTTATTGTCCAACAGGAAATCATAACCCGTCACCAGTCTTTTCTGAGCACTGGCAAAATTGCGCACCGACGACAATCCATCGGCCAGAACGGGCCAGCCGGAATCATCGCTCAGTCGGGCGACTGCCTTGCAATATTTGAATGGATCCCGGGGAGTTTCCGTACCGCAAATGATGATTCCCCGCTCTCCCGAAAGGGTTATGGGCTCCCCCTTGCAGGCCACTTCCTTTCGCGGCGCTACGACATCATGAAAGAATTCGGAATCAATTTCCGGAACCCCTTCCGTGGATCGGTCTGCTACCGGATGCAACGGATCCCGGAAAGGGCAATTCAAGTGGACGGGTCCCCAGAGGGCGCGGCCATAGGCGCGGGCAATGTCCGCCTTCAGGCCCAGCAACCCCTCCCAATGGCAAACCGGCGTTTCCATTACTTGCTGATATACCGGAAAGCCTCCGTAGAGCCGGGTTTGGTTGATGGTTTGGCCGGCCCCGCAGTCCTGCAATTCGGGAGGGCGATCAGCAGTCAAAACCAACAGGGGAACACGGGCTTCCGAGGCTTCGACAAGGGCAGGATAATAATTGACCGCGGCTGTGCCCGAGGTGCAAACGAGAGCTACCGGTTTATGGGTCTGCCTGGCCAACCCCAAGGCGAAAAATCCGGCGGAACGTTCATCCAGCACCGGAATCGTATTGATCCCGGCATGGGAAACGAAGGCAAGGGTCAACGGTGTGGACCGGGAGCCGGGCGAAATAACCACGTGCTCCAGACCGCAACGGAATAACGTCTCCGCCAGGATGGAAGCCCAAAGCGAATTTGTATTGGCTCTGTCGATTTTCAAGGGCAAAAGAGGTTAAACCACAGGGTTCCGAAAAAAGGGGTCAAACGCAAAATGTTAACATCGTTCTCTAGTATCACCTGAAAGTCTGAATCGAACCAATCAGATGTTAACATTTTGCGTTTGACCCCTTTTCCCCCAGGCGCGCCCTACTCGTCCATTACTTCGCGCATGGCCTTGAATTTCAAATCGGTTTCCAGTTTTTCGTTTTGGGGAGTGGAACCCCGCACAATCCCGCTACCGGAAAAAAGCCGTATCGAATCGCGGCAGAGAATTCCCGAACGGATCCCCACGACAAATTCTCCATCCCCATGGGCGTCGAACCATCCGACCGGCCCGGCGTAGGGACCGCGAAAAAAACTCTCGTAGTCTTGGATCGCTTCACAGGCGGCTTCTCGAGGGGCGCCCCCTACGGCAGGGGTAGGATGAAGGCTTTGAACCACATCCAGGATATGGATGTCCTTGGCCAAATCGGCTTGAATCGGGGTTAAAAGGTGCTGCACGTTGGGAAGTTTCAGCAAGCGAGGACGATCGGCCGCCTCCGGTTTCAGACCCAAACTCCTCATGCGGCGGACAATTCCATCGACCACCACCCGGTGTTCACGGGCGTCCTTGGGGTTGTTGAGCAAGGATAAAGCGAGGGAGGCGTCGTGACCGGCCGATTTACCCCGGGCCACCGATCCCGCCAGAGCCTCGGCCCGAAGCCGACCTCTCTTTACGCTTACCAGCAATTCGGGAGTCGCGCCCAGAAACGTCCCCTCCCGGCCGGCCGAAAAGGAAAAGGTATGACAGGTGGGAAACCGGTTGCGCAGCCGGTCCAGAAGAGCCACGGGGGTGACGGGGCAATCGGCCCCGAAATCGATGGCTCGCCCGAGCACCACCTTCTCGAATCGTCCATTCCGGATGGCCCGGGTAGCCCGCCCCACGGACTGTTCGAAAAGCCCATTGTCCCCCACTTCCCCTTGCAGGGTCCAATGGGCCATCTGCCGCTCAGCCGGGGAGGAGGACTTGTAGGGAAAAGTGGAAAACCTCCCGTAAGCGCCCAGGATCTTCCCGGCTACAGCTTCGAGTGGCGTGTTTCCATCGATGATACAATTGGCGATAGCCAGGCTGTATTGATCCTTTCTACTGACCTGCCACAAGGGAACAAATGCCTGTGCCGCCGGAAATCCCGGCAAGTCCTGACCCTGGTCGAAAAAATTGAAACAGCAAAAAAAGTGGATGCCGCAGTAGGGAAATTCGGTATTTCCCGTATAGATGGTACGCTCCAGAAGCCGCTCCGCCCAATCCTTGATTTGCCCGAAGCGGTCTCCGCCAAAGGCCGTTTTGGCCCGTACCGTTTCTATGGCCGCGACGGATTGATCGAACTGGGGATTCTCCAGGAAAAAGTGCCGGTTCTGCTCTTCGTAAACCGCTTCCAACACGGCCAGCGGATCGATATGAAACACATCCAGGGAGATGTTGACCAGTTGCGCACGACCCTCCGCATTGGCCCGGTCCCGACAATCCTTCAAAAAAGCCAACAGCCCACCCGGAGTAGCATCCTCCCCATAATTGGTTTTAGGATAGTGCTTCATAATGGCCAGCCCCTCTCGGCGCCTACGGCGCCTGCCTCTGTGTTCTCTGTGTCCTCTGTGGTTAGTTTTTGTTGAGAGGGAGAAAAGCTGTCGGCCTGGGAAACAGGATCGTTTTTTCCCCGACGGATTTGCCTGTCACCCGATGGTCCCACACCAGGTTCTCGGCAAAGACAAATCCGGCTTCCAAACCAAGCAAGGTCTGGATCCTTTCACTGATGCCCGGCATGACCGGCCACAGCCACACCGCGGCCAGGCGAAGCCCTTCCGCCAAGGTAGCCAAAGCTGTATCGAGGAGGATGCGGTCGCTCGCCCGCTCCGACTTGGCCAGCTTCCAGGGGGCCCGGATCTCAGCGTAACGGTTCAGGGCGCGGATAAACTGAAAGATTTCTTCCAAAGCGGTGTGGAACTGAAAGTCCTGGCCCAGTTCCACCACTTTTCCCTGGGTTGAATGGAACAAGTCCTTCAATTCCCGTTCGGGTTCTTCTTCCACCTCGACCTCGGGAACGATACCTCCCGCGTATCGACCGACCATATTGAGGACCCGATTGACCAGATTGCCCAGGTCATTGCCCAAATCACTGGTGTAGCGACGCATGTATTGTTCCCCGGTGAAATCGCTGTCCTGGCCCACCTTCATTTCCCTGGTGACGAAATACCGAAAGGTATCGGCCCCGAATTTATCGGCCAGATCCAGCGGATCGACCGTATTGCCGGTGGATTTTGACATTTTCGCCCCCTCAGTGGTCCAGAAACCGTGCACCAGGAGGTGCCTGGGAAGCGGAATATCACAGGCGTGCAACATGATCGGCCAATAGATGCTGTGGGCCGGAACCATTATGTCTTTCCCGATGACGTGATAATCGGCCGGCCACCGGGAAGTATCCCCATCCATGTAACCCGATCCCGTGACATAATTGATCAATGCGTCGAACCAGACATAGGTGACGTAGTCCCGGTCGAAGGGTAGCGGAATTCCCCAAGCCAACCGCGATTTGGGCCGGGAAATACAGAGGTCGTTGAGGGGCTCTTTCAAAAATTCCAAGACCTGTTTCTGCCTGAAACTCGGGATAATGAAATCTTCTTTCTCCTGCAGAAACCGAATCAGCCAATCCTGATACTGGCTGAGTCTGAAGTAATAATTCTCCTCCGAAATCTGAAAAACCTCACCGAAGATTTCAGGCCAGCTCCCGTCCTCATTGCGGTCCTTGTCCTGGAGAAACTGTTCCTGCCGGGCGCTGTAAAATCCATTGTACTGGCCCTTGTATATTTCACCCTTATCAAATAATGCCTGCTGAATATCGCCGACCACCTGCATGTGACGTTCCTCCGTAGTTCGGATGTAATCGTCGTTGGAGATGGAAAGATTCCGGCACAAGTCCTGGAACTCCAGGGCGATGGCATCGCAAAAAGCCTGCGGCGAAATTCCCTTTTTCCCGGCGCTCTGCTGCACCTTCTGTCCGTGTTCGTCCAATCCGGTCAGAAAATAGACATCCCGTCCCTGCGCCCTTTGAAACCGGGCCACTACATCGGTGAGCACCTTCTCGTAGGCATGCCCCAAGTGGGGCGAGCCATTGGCGTAATCTATCGCCGTGGTGAGGTAGAAGGCTTTCATGGTGAGGCGCGCTGAAGCGCGCCAATTAGGAATTGGATCTCGCCTAGGCGAGATGGCACAAAGGCACAAAGGCACAAAGGCACAAAGAGGAGAAGAAGAAAAACCACAGAGGACTCAGAGAACACAGAGGGGGAAAGGCTGTAGATTGAAGGATCTTAGATTAATCGTGATCTTGATCGTGATCGTGATCGAAAGGAAAGGAGAGACTCCGGGAATAGCCACAAAAAAGCACAAAAGGCACAAAATTCCTAATTCTTAATTGGCGCCCTCCCTGTCACGCCGTAGCCTTCGCCACTGAACCCTGAAAACTGACCACTGATCACCGGCGCCTCCTTTGTGTCTTTTGTGGTTTCCTCTTCTTCTTTGCGTTTCTTGGCGAGCTTGGCGAGAGATCCACCACTCCATCACTCCCTTCTCCCCAATTCCTAATTCCTAATTCCTAATTGGCGCGCCTCAGCGCGCCTTAAGCCAGTTGACTAATTTTGCCATGGCCATGGCTCGGTGGCTGATGCGGGATTTCACCGCATCGCCCAATTGGGCGAAGGTCCGGTCGTAGCCGTCGGGCACGAAAACCGGATCGTAACCGAAACCGCCTCGTCCCAGGGACCGGGTGATGATGCGTCCTCGGCAAACCCCGGAAAATTCCAAAAACCGGCCTGCAGCATCGGCCAGGATGAGACAACACGTAAATTGAGCACCGCGATCATCCTCCCCGACCCCCCGCAAGGCTGCCAGCAGTTTGTTCAGGTTATCTTCATCCGTCGCCTTGGCGCCGGCATATCGAGCGGAGTGTATTCCCGGCCCTCCCTTCAGCGCATCCACCTCCAGCCCACTGTCGTCGGCAAGGACAAAATCATTTTGGCTTATCCGATCCACTAAGGCCCTGGCTTTCAAAGTGGCATTGCCCCTGAAGGTATCGGCATTTTCCTCCACCTCGGGCATGCCTCCCAATTCATGAGCCAGGGCAATTCCCAAGGCGAGGTTCTCCAACCCGGTCATTTCGGACAACTCCCGCGCCTTGTGGGGATTACCTGTAGCCAGATAAATCGTCGTCATTTCTGCTGCACTATGGTTGAGAGGGAATCTCGCAAAGATCGCAAAGAAGCGCAAAGAGGATTCTCGCCGAGGCGAGATGGCACAAAGGCACAAAGGGGGCGCGCCTTATCCGTGTTTATCCGTGTAATCCATGGTTCATCTTTCTCCCAATTTACGGCATCGCGGGGACGCGATAGCCCTACCATTTCGGGTTCCGTAAAAAGGGGTCAAACGCAAAATGTTAACATCGTTCTCTAGTTTCACCTGAAAGTCTGAATTGAACCAATCAGATGTTAACATTTTGCGTTTGACCCCTTTTTACTTCGCCCCGGCGCCTCGGGGTAGTGCACAAAACCCCGCAGGAGTTGATCGGGCCCCAAGGCCGCCTGTCGCACCTGAGTCAATTGCAACGCTTCCTTCATTTTTTCTACGGCCCATCCGCCCGCGAAGCCCGGGGCCTCCTCGTCCGCCAGAAATTTGGGAGCGCGGTAGGAGAAGAGATAATCCAGTTTCCTGTAGGCGAGCAGGTCGCTCATCAATCCCGGCCCACCTTCAAAAAACACCCCTGTTATGCCCTCTTCCATACAGTTGTCCGCAAAGGCCTTCCAAAACGTGTCGTCATTGGGTATCTCCCAGACCTGGATCCCGTATTCCCGGTATTGCCGCACTTCATCCCGGCCGGCCGGGGCCACCAAAATCGTCCGCGCCTTGAAGGAGTCATTGAAGACCCGGTAATTCCGCATTCCGGAAAGGGTCTCGAAGTTGCGGTCAAAAATAAACCGAATGGGGCAGGTGGTTTCCCCGGGAAGCCGGCAGGTCAGGTTCGGATCATCGGCCTGCACCGTCCCGCCGCCGACGGCGATCCCCGGAAATAGCCGGCGCCACCGCATCACATCCTCCCGTGCAACAGGGCCGGTAATCCATTGGGAAGAGCCGCAACGGGTTGCCACCTTCCCATCCAGCGTCGTGGCCGTCTTGCCCGCCAGAAAGGGTCGCCCGGTTATCTGGTTATGATTGAAGATCAAATTCAGGTCCTCGCATTCTTCGGCCAGGACTCCGCTTTCCACCCGCACCCCCGCCTGGGCCAGGATTTCAAGGCCGCGCCCCCGGTGTTTCGGGTTGGGATCTATCGCTCCCACCACCACCTTGCCAATCCCGGTCGAGGTAATGGCGCTGCAACAAGCGCCCGTCTTGCCCCGTGTGCTACAAGGCTCCAAGGTAACGTAAAGAACCGCATCCTTATGCGGTTTCCGCCCCAGGTTGCTCAGGGCCCGCACCTCGGCATGCGGTCCGCCGGCCGAAACGTGGTAGCCCCGGCTGACCAATTTCCCCGACTCCACAATCACGGCCCCAACCATCGGATTGGGATGGGTCGTGCCCCATCCGCGCCGGGCTTCCTCCAGCGCGACGTTCATGAAGCGGGTATCGGATTCCGTCATGGGGTTCAGCCCCTGATAAATGGGTTGGCCGCCTTTTCCCGGCCCACCAGAGTAGGAGGACCGTGTCCCGTCAACAATTCGGTGCGGTCGGGCAAGGTGTAAATTTGAGTTCTTATGGAATTTTCCAGCGTTCTCCAATCACCTCCCGGCAGGTCGATCCTTCCCACACTTCCGGCAAATATGGCATCGCCCACAACAGCAATTTCGCGGTTGGGAAAATAAAATAACACATTTCCCGGGCAATGACCCGGCACGTGGCGCACCTCACAGGGTTCCTCCAAAATTACGAGGGGTTCCCCTGCCTCAAGCAAACCGTCCAATTGAACCGGTTTCATTTCGAGGGCATTCCGAAACGATTTCCCTTGCGCCCCGGCCTGCTCGATCCAGACCCGATCGTCCGGATGGGCGTAGACCGGAATTCCCGCCTCCCTGAATTTCCAGGCATCCCATATGTGGTCGTAATGACCATGGGTGAGGTATAGCGCCTCCAGGGTCAGTTCCTCCCGCTCCAATACCTCGCTCACCCAGTCAAAGCTGCCTTCCGGCGCATCGAATACCACCGCTTTCCCCGCCGCTTCATTTATAAACAGAAAGGTGTTGGTCGAGGCTATACCCAAATCCCGGGTAAAAATCTTCATGGTAAAGAGATCTCGCCGAGGCGAGATGGCACAAAGGCACAAAGGCACAGAGGCACAAAGGGGGAAAGGCGCCTCCGGCGCCAATGAGGAATTAGGAATGAAGAATGAGGAATTGAGAAAAGGCTGTAGGTTAAAGGCTCTTAAATTATTCGTGATCGTGATCGTGATCTTGATCGTGATCGATTGAGTGTGAAGAAAAAAGACTCTCGCAAAGCACGCCAAGAATGCAGAGACATGGATAAGAGCAACCACGGATTACACGGATAAGCACGGATAAAAAATAGCCACAAAAAGCACAAAATGGGAAAAAGGGGAAAAGAGTTTCTGAGATTCTGAGGTACTGAGTTGCTGAGAAAGAGAGAAAAACCACAGATAAAAGGCACCCCGTTGGGGTTCGTTTGTGTGCGTGCTTGGTAACCCAGCGTGCGCTACGCGACACTGGGCTGTGGAGTTTAACGCCGTTGGCGTAGAAGAAAAAGCGCGCCGGGGGCGCCAATTAGGAATAGAATCTCGCAATTCGCGCCCCCGGCGCGATCCCCTTTTGCCAAACGATCAAATTTCGATATGTTCTGACTCCGTCCACTTTGTGCCTTTGTGCCTTTGTGCCTTTGAGAGAGGAAAAGGGGTCAAACGCAAAATGTTAACATCTGATTGGTTCGGTTCAGCCATTCAGGTGAAACCAGAGGACGATGTTAACATTTTGCGTTTGACCCCTTTTCACGAGAGCAGAACCATATTGAGTGATAATGAGTAAGATCAAATTTGCAGTATTGCCGGGAGACGGCATCGGACCGGAGGTAATGGATGTCGCTCTGGACGTGCTCGAAATTGCCGCCGACAAATTTGGCTTCGCCTGCGACTTCGAACGGGCCGACGTCGGAGGCATTGCCATCGACCGTCATGGGAAGGCCCTACCCGATTCGACCCTGAGGCTCTGCCAGGAAGCCGATGCCATCCTGTTCGGCTCCATTGGAGGCCCCAAGTGGGAATCGCTTCCAGCCAAGGAACAACCCGAACGCGCCTCCCTCCTTCCCTTGCGCAAGGCCTTTTCCCTCTTCGCCAACATCAGGCCCGGCCTGCTTTACCCGGAATTGCAGGAGGCTTCCCCCCTAAAATCCGATCGCATTCCCCACGGCATCGACATGGTTTGTATCCGCGAACTGACCGGCGGCCTTTATTTCGGACAACCCAAACACACCGAAACCCTCCCCGATGGCGACGTCCAGGCCATCGATACCATGGTCTATAGAAAGTCGGAAATTGAACGCATCACCGACGTGGCCATCGCCAGCGCGCAATCCCGCCGCAACCGCATCTGCTCGGTAGACAAGGCCAATGTCCTGGAAACCTCCGTTCTCTGGCGCAAAACCGTCACTGATTACCTCGCCCGAAAGGCTCCCTCGATCGACCTCTCCCACATGTACGCGGACAACGCAGCCATGCAATTGGCCCGGGACCCCAATCAGTTCGATGTCATTCTCACCGAAAACATGTTCGGCGACATCCTGTCCGATGAAATGGCCGTCGTTTGCGGTTCCCTCGGAATGCTGGCCTCGGCCAGCCTCGGAGCGGGAAAAAATTCCCAGGGTCTGCCTTTTGGCTTGTACGAGCCCGCCGGGGGATCGGCTCCCGACATCGCAGGCAAGAATTTGGCCAATCCCTGCGCCCAAATCCTCAGCGCCGCCCTCATGCTGCGGTTTTCCTTCGGACAGGAAGAAGCCGCTTCCGTCATGGAAGAAGCGGTTCAGGCAGCGGTAAAATCGGGACATCGCACCGCCGATATCGCCTTCACCGGGGAACCGGTATCCACCCGCGAAATGGGAGAAGCGGTCATTGCCGAGTTGAGAGAGATCTCGCCGAGGCGAGATGGCACAAAGGCACAGAGGCACAAAGGCACAAAGGGGGAAGAGGGAAAAAAATGAAGGATGAAGGATGAAGGCTGAAAAGGAAGAAGGGCGCCGAGGTGCTTTTGTGGAACCCAGTTGAGGTTTGGTTGTACGGGTGATCGGGATACCCAGCGTGCGTTGCGCGACACCGGGCTTTGAAGTTTAACGGCTTTGGCGTAGAATAATGGCCCGCGCTAATTAGGAATGGGATCTCGCAATTCGCGCGCCCGGCGCGATTTCCTTTTGCCAAACGATCAAATTTCGATATGTCCTGACACAGCTCGCTTTGTGCCTTTGTGCCTTTGTGCCTTTGTGCCTTTGTGCCTTTGTGCCTTTGTGCCTTTCTTTCCCAATTCCTCATTCCTAATTCTTAATTGGCGCCCTCTGGCGCCTTTGCGATCTTGGCGATGGTGGCGACCAGGAGTTGGGTGACGCGTTGCACGTTGTCCCGAAAAACCTGCAGGACCGCCTCCCAACTCACGGGCTCCGTATCTTCCCTCCAGCAATCGTAGTCGGTGGCCATGGCGACGGCGGCATAAGGGAGTTCCGCTTCTTTGGCCAGGGCTGCCTCCGTTGCAATGGTCATATTGATGACGTCGGCTCCCCAGGAGCGAAAAAGGTGCGATTCCGCTCTGGTGGAAAAACGAGGTCCTTCAACGGACAAGACCGTGCCCCTTGCATGGCATAGGTAATTCAGGTCTGCGGCGGCTTCAATGAAACATTTCCGCAGGTGCAAGGAAAAGGGTTCGGCAATGGAAATATGAATGGGCAATCCAGGTTCAAATCGTTCGTAAAACGAATTCTTCCGCCCTCGCGTAAAATCGATAAATTGGTCCACCACAACAAAATGGCCCGGCTCGATTTCTTCCCGCAGGGAACCGACCGCGGTGGTCACCAGAATATTGCTGCAACCAACTTCTTTCAGGGCCCATACATTGGCCCGATAATTTACCTGGGGGGGCGGGATGGTATGCCCGATTCCATGGCGGGCCAATAAAACCACCTCGCGGCCATTTATCAAACCCGTCCTCAATGGTGATGAAGGCAGACCATAGGGTGTCTCCAGGGAAATTTCTTTCGCCTCCTTCAATAAATCGGGATCGTCCAGTCCGCTCCCGCCAATTATACCAATTTTAACCATAATCCTGCATTATCACCCGTAGGATTCTGAGGGTTAATGGGAAGTAGGCAAGCAAAGGGGAGAGAGGGATCTCGCAAAGAGCGCCAAGAACGCAGTGAGAGAAAGGAGGGCGGACTTTCCAGTCCGCCATGGCCTATACAAGGCGGGTTGGAAAAACCGCCCTCCTGGAATCTGTGCTCAAAGACGCAAAGGGGTCAAACGCAAAATGTTAACATCTGATTGGTTCGATTCAGACTTTCAGGTGAACTAGAGGACGATGTTAACATTTTGCGTTTGACCCCTTTGCGTCTTTGAGCACAGATTCCAGGAGGGCGGTTTTCTTGCCGCCGCCCATGGCGAAATCGGCTTTGCCGCCTCCGCTTCCTCCGAGTTTTCCCGAGATGGACTGAACCAGATCTACCGCTTTTACGCCGGCGGCAACGGCGGCGGGGGTGCAAAGAGCCAGGACGACCACTTTTTTGGCAAATACGCCGCCGAGTATGACGACGCCCTCCCCGAGGGCCTGGGAAATTTGCACGGCGAGTTGGCGCATTTCATTGGGGCTTGGGGTTTGAACCTTCCGGACCAGCCATTTCAGACCATTCCGTTCTTCCCCGGCCCGGGCCAAGTCGGCTGCCAGCCTGGCTGAATCCCTTTGCCGCAACTTCCTGAACGCTTTTTCCATGGAAGATTTCTCGGAAAGAAGCGCATCCACTCGTTCGCCCACCTCGTTGGGGGAACAGGAAAGCTTGTGGGAAAGTTGAGCCAGGGTATTGAACTGTACTTCGACGTAATCCTGGGAGGCCCGCCCGGTAATGGCCTCGATTCTCCGGGTTCCGGCGGCGATGGCCGACTCGGAAACAATTTTGAAAAACCCGATCTCTCCCGTGGCGCGGGTATGAGTGCCCCCGCACAACTCCAGGGAATATTTCCCGATGTCTACTACCCGGACGATATCGCCATACTTTTCATCGAACTGGGCAATGACCTCCTCCGGTTTGTCGTGGTAGGGAATTTCGTAATCGTCGACCGGGCTGTTCTGGCGAATCCGCCAGTTAACCATTCGTTCGATATTCCGTAATTGGCCCTCTGATACGGCCTCGTAATGGTTGAAATCGAACCGCAACCGGGAAGATGCTACCAGGGAGCCGGCCTGGGTGACATGGGAACCCAAAACCCTGCGCAGGGCGTAATGCAGGAGGTGGGTGGCGGAGTGGTTTCTTTGAATGGCCAGCCGCCGCTCCAAATCGACACTCAATTTCACCGAATCGCCTTTATTCAAGTCGGCGCCGGCTTCAATTTTGTGGAGGATTCGCCCTGCGTCGTCGTGCACCGCACCGGTCAGCTCGATGGAATCCGTGCCGATCCGGACCGTCCCGGTGTCCCCGACTTGTCCCCCTCTTTCTCCGAAGAAAGGGGTTTGTCGGAACACGACGTAGGTATCCTTTTTCCGGCTCAGGACATCACTAACTACGGTGGGATAGTTTTTCAGGTTCTTCAGTTCATATCCGACGAATTCGGTGGGATCGGTTTCCCGGTCGGAGGCAACATGTATGATGGATTTGCGGTGGGCATCCTGGGAGCGTTTTCTTTGCTCCTCCATATGGCGGTCGAATCCCTCCAGTTCGACCGTCAATCCCCGCTCCCGCGCAATCAATTGGGTGAGATCGAGAGGAAATCCATAGGTGTCGTAGAGAGTAAAGGCATCTGCCCCGGAAATGCGCTTGCTCCCGGTCCGGGTGATTTTTTCCAGGAGGGCCAACCCGCGGTTAAGGGTTTTCCCGAATGCCTCCTCCTCCGAGCGCAGGACTCTGGTAATGGGGCCGACCCTCGACCCGAGTTCCGGAAACACCCCCCCGAGTTTTGCCAACACGCAGGGAAAGAGCTTGGCAAAGAACCCCGGTTTCAAATCGAGTTGATTGCCAAACACGACCGCTCTCCGCAGGATGCGGCGAAGCACGTAGTTGCGGCCTTCATTGCCGGGAAGAATGCCGTCGGCGATGGCGCAGGACAAGGTGCGGATGTGGTCGGCGATTACCCGAAAAGCCACGTCGACAGATTCCTGTTTGGACAGGTTTTCGGGCGATTTCGGAACAGTGGATCGGTACTGCTTCCCGCACAAATCGGATAGTTTGGCAAACGTTTCGAGGAAAAGGTCCCCGTTGTAATTGGAAGGCGGATCCGTGAATCGGGTAAAATTCTTCGTCGTGGCCATGATACCGCAGACGCGCTCGAAGCCCATGCCGGTATCGACGTGTTTTTGGGCCAGCGGCTCGAAGCCGCCCAGAGGGGTAGCGTTGAACTGGATGAAAACCAGGTTCCAGATTTCAATGCAGTAGGGGGAATCCTCGTTGACCAGGCTGCCCCCGGTGTCGCCTTTTTCCGTCAGGTCCATGTGAATTTCACTGCAAGGCCCGCAGGGACCGCTATCGCCCATCATCCAGAAGTTGTCCCGCTTTCCTCCGAAAGTGAGGTGAACGGCGGGGTCCATCCCTTCCCTTTGAAAAATCCTCGTCCAGTGTTGTTGAGCTTCCCGGTCGATCTCGGCTGGATCGTTGGGACCGGGTTTGTAAACCGTGGCGTAGAGGCGTCGCTTGGGGAATTTCCAGACCTCGGTGAGCAGTTCCCAAGCCCACTCGATGGCTTCTTCCTTGAAATAGTCTCCAAAAGACCAATTGCCCAGCATTTCGAAAAACGTCTGGTGGTAGGTATCGAACCCCACGTCCTCCAGATCGTTGTGCTTGCCCCCGGCACGAATGCATTTTTGCGAATTGGCGACCCGCCGGTCGGTGGCTTTGCGTTCATCGAGAAAATAAGGCACGAACTGATTCATGCCCGCGTTGGTGAACAACAGGTTGGGGGAACTGGGCAGAAGCGGGGCCGATGGCACAATTTTGTGCCCCTTGGACTCGAAAAAATCGAAAAAGGATTGCCGGATCTCAGATGAAGTCATGTTCAATAAAATCTCGCCGAGGCGAGATGGCACAAAGGCACAAAGGCACAAAGGGAGGCGCGCTGGGGCGCGCCAATTAGGAATGAGGAATTAGGAATTAGGAATGAAAAGGCAAGAAGGTTTAAGAAGGTCGTCATAAAAAGGGGTCAAACGCAAAATGTTAACATCTGATTGGTTCGATTCAGACTTTCAGGTGAAACTAGAGGACGATGTTAACATTTTGCGTTTGACCCCTTTCTGTGGCCTGGGAGCATTTCAAAAAAAGCCTCCAGTTTTTGGGGGGATTTCCTCCCGGGGCTTGTTTCCACTCCACTGTTTACATCTACCCTGTCCGGTTGCGCTTGCTTGAGGGCATGGCCAATATTTTCCGCATCCAATCCGCCCGCCAGGATCCATTTTTTATGGGGATAATTGGACTGGAGTTCACGAAATCGGCCCCAATCACCGGTTCGGCCGCTTCCCCCAAACCCCTCTTTTCGATAAGTATCCATAAGGAAGGTATCGGCATGGGCAAAGAGAGACAGGGGAAACGGGTCCTCCGGCGCCACCTTCGGCGCCAGCCACAAGCGGTCCCTCCCCACGATTTCCGACCAGGCGGCGAGGTCGTCCCGGCCTTGATCCAAGTGAAAATGAATTTGAAAGAAATCGAAACCGAGCCCTCGAATTTCCTTCAGCTTTTCCGGATCCGGGGCGACGTCCACCGCCACGCGGAAAGTATTCGGCAATTGCCCGGTTATATCCCGGAAGGCCGACAGGGAAATACAGCGTGGCGACGGCGCATAAAAAATGAAACCAAGATACCTGGCCCCGAGCCGGGCGGCCAAGACGGCATCCTCGGCCCGGTTGATCCCGCAAACTTTGACTTCCGGCATTTTCATGGAACGTAGAGAAAGTAAAAAGGGGTCAAACGCAAAATGTTAACATCTGATTGGTTCGATTCAGACTTTCAGGTGAAACTAGAGAACGATGTTAACATTTTGCGTTTGACCCCTTTTTACGGAACGCGTTGAGGTTTTCGATTACGCAGTCCACCTGTTCCTCCGTCATCTCCGGATAAATGGGTAAATTGATGACTTCCCGGCAGGCGCGTTCAGCCTGAGGCAAATCACCTTCATCATAGCCAAGATGGGAAAAAGCGGGCTGCAGGTGAAGCGGCAGGGGATAAAACGAACCGGTGGCGATTCCATTGTCCTTCAAGTATTTTTGCAGTCGCTCCTTCTCGGGGTAACGAACGGAGAATTGATGCCATACGCTCGGCGCCTCCGGTTGGAAGACGGGAAGCTGCAAGCCACCCAGACGAATCTCCCGCAGGTACCTCTGCGCGATGGATCGTCGCCGCCGGGTCCAGTCTTCCAGGTATTTCAGTTTCACGCTCAGGAGCGCTCCGGTGAAGCCCTCCATACGATAATTATAACCCACCTCCCCGTAGGTATGGGGTTCCTGCATGGCATGGTTGCGCAAAGTCCTGGCACGGCCGGTCATGGGCCGGTGCCGGGAAACAAAAAGCCCGCCCTCCCCCAATCCACCCAAATTCTTGGTTGGATAAAAGGAAAAGGCTCCGCAGTCCCCCAAGAAGCCGACCGGACATTCCTTGTATCGGGCCATGTGTGCCTGTGCACAATCCTCTATGAGCTTCAAATCATATTTCCGGGCCAGGGCCGCAAAATCGTCCATGGAGGCGGGTTGTCCAAACAGGTGAACCACCAGAATGGCCCGGGTTTTCGGGGTTATGGCCGCCTCCGCCTCGGCCGGGTCCAGGTTATATGAGGCGGGATCGATATCGGCAAAGACGGGCACGGCTTTCTCGTAGGCGATGCCCCAGGAGGAAGCGGCAAAGGTAAACGGAGTCGTTATCACTTCATCGCCAGCTTCAATTCCGCAACACTTCAGGCAAAGGTGCAAAGCCGAGGTGCCGCTGTTCACCCCGACAACCGAATCTGCGCCCATCATCCCGGCATAAGCCTTCTCGAAGCGATCGACCCGATCCCCCAATATGAACTGGCCCGAATCCAGCGTCTCCTCCATGGCCCGGAGCAACTCAGCCTTTAAAGCGCGGTGGGACTGATGGAAATTCAAAAACGGCACCTTCATTTTTTAGGAGAGATCTCGCCGAGGCGAGATGGCACAAAGGCACAAAGGGAGGGAGAGAGAAAAGGCTGAAGGATGAAGGCTGAAGGATGAAAATTAATCGTGATCGTGATCTTGATCGTGATCGTGATCGGAAGGAAGTAAAAAGGGGTCAAACGCAAAATGTTAACATCTGAACGGTTCGATTCAGACTTTCAGGTGAAACTATCGGACGATGTTAACATTTTGCGTTTGACCCCTTTTTACGGAAGTTCAGCGAGTAGGGCTTCGATCAGACTGTCCAGGGTCGACTTGCGGGCTTCGCGTGTGAGGGGGATCCGCATGTCCGCCATGGTCCGGGAGGTGACCGGTCCGATACTGAAGGATTTCGGAGTCACCGCTCCCGGCTTCATTTGAAGCGACCGGGCCTGCCGGACAAAGGACTTCACCGTAGACGAGCTCGTGAAAGTGATGGCGTGCGCGCCCATTTCCCTGAACCTCTTGGCAACGGGATGAAGGGATAGATCCGTCGGCTCGGTTTTATACACTTCAAACCGGTCCACCATGGCCCACACCTCTTCCAACCGCCTTATGAGATCCGCACCACCCAGGTTACCTTTTACCATCAGGATTTTTGCGTTTTCCATACTTCCGGTTTCAATCAAAGCCTCGGCCAAATCGGATCCGGTATGTTTTTCCGGCACCAAATCCACGGCGAGGTGACATTTCTCCACCTCCCGCGCAGTGGATGGCCCTACCGCGGCGATCCGCGCAAAACCAAGGGAACGGAGGTCCCGATGCTCCTCCAGCAACAGGTCGAAAAAGTACCGGACCCCATTCCGGCTGGTAAACACGATCCAATCGTAGGAACCCAATCCCGAAAAAACTTCCCGTTTCACCTCCGCGTCCACCGCCGGCCGAACCCGAATCATGGGCAGTTCCATGACATCGGCCCCCAACCCGGTCAACTTCCGGACCAGTTTACTGGCCTGCCTTCGCGTCCGGGTCACCACCACTCGTTTACCGAAAAGCGGTTTGCTCTCATACCAGGAATAAACCGGGGAATCCCTGACCACGGGTCCGATAATGATCATGGCGGGGGGTTTGATACCCTGCTCGGCTACGCGCCGGGCGATGGTGGCCAAAGTCCCGAAACAACTTTCCTGCCGGGGAAGAGTGGCCCATCTGACCACCGCCACCGGGGTATCGCCGGCCATGCCGGCGCCGAGGAGTTCGCGGGAAATGCGCTTCAGGTTGGTCATGCCCATGTAGATGCAGAGAGTGGCGCCGAGCCCGGCATACTTTCCCCAATCGATGACCGTTTCCGGCTTTGCGGGATCCTCGTGCCCGGTAACCATAACCACCGAGGAACTGTCCTCGCGGTGGGTCAGTGGAAAACCCATGAAGGCCGCTGTTGCCAGACTGGCGGTGACGCCCGGCACGACTTCAAAGGGTATTCCAGCCTCTTTCAAGGCTTCAGCCTCCTCCCCGCCACGACCAAAAATGAATGGATCCCCTCCTTTAAGGCGAACCACCGTTTTCCCCTCCCTGGCATGACCGATGAGGAGTTTCTCGATCTCCTTTTGCGGTTTGGAATGAAATCCGGACCGTTTGCCGACGTAGACCTTCTCACAACCGGGAGGAGTCCAGGTGAGGAGTTCATCGTAGACCAGATAGTCGTAGACCAGCACGTCGCATTTTCCGATCAGGGACCGGCCCTTCACGGTGACGAGGTCCGAGGCGCCCGGACCAGCGCCTACCAGATACACCATTCCTTTATCTTTCATCTCTCAAGGCATAGAGGCGCCGTTGGCGCCAATTAGGAATTAGGAATTAGGAATGAAAAGGCACAAAGGCACAAAGGCACAAAGGAAAAGACCACGGATTACACGGATGAACACGGATATTCAATAAAACTATCCCTTTCGAATTGGTAGGGCTATCGCGAAGTAAAAAGGGGTCAAACGCAAAATGTTAACATCTGATTGGTTCGATTCAGCCTTTCAGGTGAAACTAGAGGACGATGTTAACATTTTGCGTTTGACCCCTTTTTACGGAACCAGCCGGCGCTGATTGGTTCGATTCAGCCATTCAGATAAAACTAGAGGACGATATTAACATTTTGCGTTTGACCCCTTTTTAAAGCGTCGGATTCTTACGTGGACCAATGAATGAAGCCTATTCAGTCGGTATTGTCGGAGCCACCGGCGCGGTTGGCCGGGAGCTCATCAGGCTGCTGTGCGACAGGGATTTCCCCCTGAGGGAACTCAAGCTCCTGGCCTCGGCCCGTTCCAAGGGGAAGTCCATCTCTTACGGAGATCGAACCTGGACGGTGGAGGAAGCAACGCCGGAGGCCTTCGACGACCTTGACTTGGCGCTGTTCAGCGCCGGTTCCGGTATCACGAAACAACTGGCCCCGGAGGCGGCCCGGCGAGGGTGCGTGGTGATCGATAACAGTTCGGCCTTTCGCATGGAGCCAACGGTGCCGCTGGTGGTGCCGGAAATCAATCCGGATGCCGCGGCCCATCACTCGGGCATCATCGCCAATCCCAATTGCTCCACCATCATTGCCCTGATGGCCGTTTATCCCTTGCATGGGGAATTTGGTCTCAAGCGGTTCTTCGCCTCCACCTACCAGGCGGTATCCGGGACCGGAGCGGCCGCCATAGCCGAACTGGAGGACCAAGTGGCTGCCATAGCCGAAGACGAACCCCCTGTGGCGAATGTTTATCCCCATCAGATTGCTTTCAATCTTTTGCCTCACGTGGAAATGTTCCTGGAGAACGGCTACACCAAGGAGGAGATGAAAATGCAGAACGAGGGCCGCAAGATAATGGGATTGCCCGAGATGAAGGTGTCCTGCACCTGTGTGCGGGTTCCGGTTTTTCGAGCCCATTCGGTGTCCATTCAAGCGGAATTCGAAAGGCCGGTGGACGTGGAGCGGGCCCGCCGTGCTATCGAGGATTTTCCCGGATCGGAGCTTTGCGACGATACCGCGAACAACCGGTATCCCACCCCCATCGACTATACCGAAAAGGAAATTTGCGGGGTCGGACGCATTCGAAAGGATGCGGCCCTGGAGAACGGGCTGTCCTTTTGGGTGAGCGGGGATCAGCTCTGGAAGGGCGCCGCGTTGAACGCCATCCAGATCGCCGAGCTGCTATAGAAAGGCACAAAGGCACAAAGGCACAAAGTGAGCGGGCTGGGGCGCGCCAATTAGGAATTAGGAATGTTTCGATATGGGAGTGGCAGGTGGGATCTAAGGGGTCAAACGCAAAATGTTAACATCGTCCTCTAGTTTTACCTGAATGGCTGAACCGAACCAATCAGATATTAACATTTTGCGTTTGACCCCTTTTTCCCCTTGGCGAGATTAGGCTTGATTCCCCCTATGACTGATGGCTTTCTAAGCACCCTTTACAGAGGGCGGATAGCTCAGTTTGGTTAGAGCAACTGGTTTACACCCAGTAGGTCGGCGGTTCGAGTCCGTCTCCGCCCACCAGGCCCGAGAAATTTCCCATGAGACATACCATTTCCGTTCTGGTCGAAAACAAGTTTGGAGTTTTAGCCCGCGTAGCCGGCATGTTCAGTGGACGCGGATTCAACATTCACAGCCTCAACGTCGCTCCCACCCATGATCGGTCGCTTTCCAGAATCACGGTGGTGGCCATTGGAGACGACCTGGTTCTGGATCAGATCATCAAGCAGTTGCAGAAACTGGTTAACGTCATACAGGTGGTCGATTTCAAACGGGGGCAAGCGGTTGAACGCGAATTGCTTTTGGTCAAATTGGCCGCCGATTCGAAGAACCGGTCTGAAATCATTCAGATTTGCGACATTTTTCGGGCCAAGATCGTCAACATCAACCAGGAATCGCTCATATTGGAAATTACCGGCGATGAAGGGAAGGTCCGGGCCTTCCTGGAAATGATTGGGAAATTCGAGATCCTGGAGATTTCCAGGACGGGAAAACTCGCCCTGGAACGCTCCCGCCAGTCGGCTTTCGATATGTGACGCGGCTTCCGCAATCCACCTCAAAACAAGCGCCCCATGCCTGCCAAAGTATACAAGGATACAGACGCCAACCTTGCCAACCTGCATAACAAGACCCTGGCCATCATTGGTTTCGGTTCCCAAGGACACGCCCATGCCCTGAACCTCAAGGACAGCGGATTGAACGTCATTATCGGCCTCTATGAACAGAGCAAGTCCATCGAGGTGGCCGAGCAACACGGCTTCGCGGTATACCGAACCAGCGAAGCGGTAAAGCGCGCCGATGTGATCATGCTGGCTGTGCCGGACATGAAGCAGCCGCAGGTTTACCGGGAGGACATCGAGCCGCATTTGTCGGCCAACCAAGCCCTTCTCTTTACCCACGGTTTTGCCATACATTTCGGTTTGATCAAGCCGCCCCCGGAGATCGACGTCATCATGGTTGCGCCAAAGGGACCGGGCCACACCGTCCGCCTGCAGTACCAGGAGGGCAAGGGGGTTCCGGCCTTGATCGCGATTGACAACGACGCTTCCAAGCAGGCCAAGGACATTGCGCTGGCCTGGGCCAAGGGGATAGGCGGGACACGCGCCGGGGTATTGCAAACCACCTTTCAGGAGGAAACCGAAACCGATCTGTTCGGGGAGCAGGCCGTGCTCTGCGGCGGCGCTTCCGCCCTGGTTCTGGCCGCGTATGAAACTTTAGTGGAAGCCGGCTACCAACCGGAAATGGCCTATTTCGAATGCCTGCATGAACTGAAGCTCATCGTCGACATGATGGTGGAATCAGGGGTTGCCGGGATGCGCTTCTCCATTTCGGAAACGGCCAAATACGGCGACCTGACGCGGGGTCCCAGGATCATAGACGCACAAACCAAGGCGTCCATGGCCAAGATCCTGGAGGAAATTCAATCGGGTTCCTTTGCCCGCCAATGGGTCAAGGAATACGAGGATGGACTGCCCAATTACAAAGCCCTCCTCCAAGCGGGAGAAGATCACCCCATCGAGACGGTCGGTCGACGCCTGCGCGGCCTCATGCCCTGGGTGGCCAAGAAAAACATCAAGGGCGTCCAAGCTTCTTACTAAGGGGGAAGGGAAAAAGGGGTCAAACGCAAAATGTTAATATCTGGTAACTACTCAGATGGTTTTTTGGCTGACCACGACGAACGGCAGAGCAGGGATGCTCTTGCCCTACCACGCTTGAATTTATTGGTAGGGGGACTGCGTCTTGGCAGCGCCGCTTTTGAATCTTTATCATTCAATAGGTAAGAACTCCCATTTTTTGAGGACTTAAGAACAGCGTTCCGAAAAAATACCCGCCGACCGTGGGAAAGGAAAAAGGGGTCAAACGCAAAATGTTAATATCTGATTAGTTCGGTTCAGCCATTCAGGTAAAACCAGAGGACGATATTAACATTTTGCGTTTGACCCCTTTTTCCCTTCCAGTTCGGTTCAGCCATTCAGATAAAACTAGAGGACGATATTAACATTTTGCGTTTGACCCCTTTTTCCACCATCACATTGGCTACGCGGAAGAGTCCGTTGGCCTTGGCCCAGACCGATTTGGTCATGGCCGCACTGCGGGCCAGGGACCCCGAAGCCGATTTGCGGCGGTTGCGGTTGACGACGACGGGAGATAAGCGCCTGGCTTGGTCGTTGCAGGAAAAGGGGGGAAAAGGGCTGTTTACCAAGGAACTGGAAACTGCCCTGATGGACGGTCGGGCCGACGTGGCGGTGCACAGCGCCAAGGATTTGCCCACCAGAATGCAGCCCGGATTGGCCATTGCGGGGTATCTTCCCCGCGAGTCGGCTGCCGACGTACTGATAAAGCGCAAGGAAATAGAGCGGATTGAAACACTGGCCACCGGCAGTCCACGCCGTCGAGCTCAGGCAAAACTGTTTTTACCTGAGGTCCGGGATCGTGATATCCGAGGCAACGTGGAAACCCGTCTGAACGCGATTCGCCAGGGATGGGCCGATGCCACCATCCTGGCCCAAGCGGGATTGAAGAGGCTGGGCATTCAATCCTGGGAGGGATTGCAATTTGAACGGCTCAACCTGAATCAAATGATTCCCGCCGTGGGGCAGGGAGCCATTGCCTTGCAATGCCGCGAGGAAGACGTCGGAAAGTTTGGGGAAATATCGCACCATGAAACGGAAACCGCCGTATCGATTGAGCGGGAATTCCTCAGTCTGGTGGGCGGTGGCTGCCAGAGCGCGTTTGCCGCGCATTTCCGCGATGGAACGCTTTACGCCTATCATGAAAAAGCCGGGCGGTTTTCCCTGACCTTCAACTCCCTGGATCGGAAGTTCATCCGAAATGCCATCCGAATCTCGCTGAAGCGAGATGGCACAAAGGCACAAAGGCACAAAGGCACAAAGGGGGGGAGAAAAGGCTAAAGGCTGAAAAGGGAGAGATCCAGAGGAAAGGGGTCAAACGCAAAATGTTAACATCGTCCTCTAGTTTCATTTGAATGGCTGAACCGGACCAATCAGATGTTAACATTTTGCGTTTGACCCCTTTTTATCAACCCCAGTTCCAAGGCCATCTGGCGGGCTTGCTGGGACATCTTCCTCCAGGTCTTTCGCAGAATCCTTACCATCTTCTCCTCGGGAGTCTTGGCCGCCAAGTCATCCAATTGCTCCTGCAAAAAAACCAGGCACAGGGCGTCCTCGATCAACTGTACTTCGGCATCTTTGCGCAGGCCCTTTTTCAGGTTGATGGACCTTACCCGGTCAATGGTTTGGGAATCGTAACCAGCTCTTTCCAACACCTCAGCGCTCCTATCCGCGTGAAACACCTTCAGGTCCCGCCTCCAGGCCAAGTACCCCGCCCTACCCATCGGATAATCGGAACGGGGAATCTCCCAACGACACAAGTGCTGGCAACGGGCCGCCAGCAGCACCGCTTCCGAAGCGGCAGGTTCCAAGCGAAGCACCCACTCCGTCAACCTCCGGGCAAAGAACAACTCGAAGGGCACCGCCTCACCCTCCACCATGCGGTGGTTGGGATCCCGGCCGTTCAATAAATCAAATTCCGCAATGGCCCGGTGGAACCGATCCGAATTTTCCATCGAAAAAGACAATCGAAAGGCGCCCAAGGGGGAAAGAAGAAAACCACAGAGGGCACAGAGAACACAGAGAGGCGCCTGCGGCGCCAATTAGGAATTAGGAATGAAATGGCACTAGCCACAAAAAAGCACAAAAAACACAAGACTCTCGCAAAGAGCGCGGAGGGACGCAAAGAAGCGCGCGGAGCGCGTGCACTGGGGGAGAATTTGTGGAACCCCGTTGGGGTTCGGCAATATGGGGGATCAGTGACCCAGCGTGCGCTGCGCGACACTGGGCTTTGGAGTTTAACGCCGTTGGCGTTAGAGCAAGATGATGGCGCCGAAGGCGCAAGTTACGGCATCGCGGGGACGCGATAGCCCTACCATTTCGAAACGTAAACGGTAGGTTCCGTAAAAAGGGGTCAAACGCAAAATGTTAACATCTGATTGGTTCGATTCAGACTTTCAGGTGAAACTAGAGAACGATGTTAACATTTTGCGTTTGACCCCTTTTTCTGGTTCATTACCTGCTATGGTTAAGTTTTTAAAAGGGACGAAAGTCCTTTGGGCGGTTCTGACGTTTTTTGTCGGGCTGTTGCCGATGTGGTTGCCCAATGATGCGGATGGGGCTCCAGTCATCCGCCTGACATCACCCAAATCTCGGACAGCGGCAGTTCCGGAAGAATCGGGTCTACTCATAGAGGTCGAGATTTCCGATGGCACTATTCCCAATCCCGCTGGGAATTCTGCTGTAAGCTGGTCCGTTTTGGAGGCTCCCGAAGGTGGCGCGGTCATATTTTCACCCCCTACCGGCTTGGCCACCGTGGCTACCTTCAACGTTCCCGGATCCTATAGAATCTTGATCTCGGCCACCACTGATGGAGTGAATACCGGGACTAAAGAGCTAGCCGTAGAGGTCGGGAGCAATCCGGATGATAACCCTGAACTGGCTGGATCGGGCGCTTACTTGTCCATGGACGATGGGAAGGGAAACACGGCCACCGACAGCCGGGGAGTGCAAAACAATGGCCTCCTGTTCAACGGCGCGAGTTGGACCGGGCCGGATGGAGGCATTTCCGGAACAGGTATCATTTTAGACGGTATTGATGATGAGATCAGTTTCAAAGTCGAAGACTTCGACGAGATCGATTTGGCTTTCAAGGAGCGCACCATGACCCTCTGGTTCAAAGCGGATGATCCTCTCCGGAATACCAAACAGGTTTTTTACAAGGAAGGTGATTTAGATAGTGGTTTCAATGTATACCTCGAAGCGGGAAGGCTCTACGTGGGAGGATGGAAAAGCGAGGTTGACGTAAGGGAAGAAATCTTCCTCAGCACGGAGTTGGCAGATACAAACTGGCACCATGTCGGACTGGTCCTGAAAGATGATGATATCCCCTATACATCGATCAAAACATTCGAAGGATATCTGGACGGAGAGCAATTCCAAAGCGGCGAGGAGAACACCTTTACAATAAAAACACTTACCTCCAAATTCGACAGAACCTTCACCATAGGGTCCAATGGAGGTACAGCCCGGTATCACGACGACAGCGTTGCACGGGGTCCCCGTGATAATTTCGCCGGAATCGTAGATGAGTTTCAAATATGGAACCGGCCGCTGACTCCGGAAGAAATTAGACAACTGTTTATGACAAAGTTGTCCGACCATCATAGGGTATCCTTGGCCTCGGTGGATTTATTAGCTGGCAGCGTGGTCATTCCACCGGGAATGGGCATCGTCCTGGATGGGAGTACAAAGGGGAAAAGTTCCATGGCAACGAAGTGGGAAACGGTGATTGCCCCGGAAGGCGGGGAGGTGAGGTTCCTCAATCCCGCGCATCCCAGCACTTTGGCCACGTTTTCAACTCCCGGATATTACAAGCTCCGGTTATCCGCCGATTACGGCATACAAAAGTCCGCTCTCGACGTCGACGTGCACGCCGGGTTGGCGGCAGGTTCCAATTTCCCTTCATCCCGGGAGTCAGTATACTATTCCATGGATGAAGGAAGCGGTGAATTTGTCGGCAATTCCGCAGACGCAGGCAAACCGGGAAACTTGTCAAATCCCTCAGGATGGACTCCCAAAGGAGGGGGAATTTCCGGAACAGCTATTCAATTGGATGGGACCGACGATTATATCGGGGTGAATACCAATTACCCGATCCAACACCCGGTCGAAAAAATATCCCTGGCTCTTTGGATTAAACCGATCGGAATCAGTAGGAGTGAAAAGGAATTCATATTTCAGATCGGCGATCGATCAGCCGGTATCAACATCTATCTCGATGGGGATTTGCTTTATTTTGGTAACTGGGATGAAGGGGATTTTTCCCGGGGGACCTTTTTGGCTGTTCCCATAACCCGGGGCAGATGGAACCATGTAGCGCTCGTTTTCGACCCCTATGGTTCGAATTCTCATTTCGAAGGGCTGCGCGGCTATTTGAATGGCAGTCAGGTAGCCTCGGGGTCGGCGGCCTCCGGTATTGATTCCCGGATGGACGAGGGGACGATTGGCGCCCATCTTCAGGGGAGTTATTTCCACGATGGAAATGCCAACGACAATCTCTGGTATGCTTTTTCCGGTATGGTGGATGAATTTCACTATTACCAGGACCATGCCCTGACTATCGATGAAATCGGCATGCTCTATGCCTTCGGAAACGTGGGGCCCGCCGTTGATGCGGGACCGGATCAATTGGTGTTTTTGCCCTCCTCAATGGTTCTGTTAGAAGGAAGCTCAACCGACGATGGCAGGTGGTCCGGTCCGGTGACTTATTCCTGGCATATCCTCGATGGTCCAAGCACCGGTGGGTTCCGTCCGCTTGAGGATAATGGCGCCTCCGCCGATCTCGGTAGCGTTTTCCCGGGCAGCTACCGATTTGCCCTGGGAGCATTCGACGGCCAAGTGACCACCTTCGACGAAATGATGGTAACGGTGAGGCACCCCACTCCATTCGAGCTTTTTATGCTTGGGTTTCCCGCCATCGCAGTGGACGAGCGCAGCTACGATGCCGATCCTGACGGGGATCACCGGACCAATTTGGCCGAGTACGCCATGGGCGGCTCCCCCGATGTAAACGAAACCCATTACCAACTGGGACTACACTACGAACTCGTACGGGAAGCGGGACTTTGGTATGCCGAATTCCGTTATCCGCGCCGACGAGACGCAGCCCAGCGAGGATTGAGATATGAGTTTCAGGTGTCGGACGACCTCTCCGCAGGCTCCTGGATGAATCGGGGTTACACCGTGTTGAACATTACCCCCATGGATGAGGTCTTTTGGGAAGTGCGCCTGAGAATCGATCAGCCAGTCGGTTCGGCCAACCCCCGGTTATTCGGCAGGGTAAGGGTGGAATTGGCTGTCGCCAAAGGCACAGAGGCACAAAGGCACAAAGGCACAAAGGGGGGAGAAGCGCGCTGAGGCGCGCGAGTGGAGAGAGGGATCTGGCGAAGAGCGCGGAGGGACGCAAAGAAGCGCGCGGAGCGCGTGCCCTGGGGGAGAATTTGTGGAACCCCGTTGGGGTTCGGTTGTAGGGTCGATCGGTAACCCAGCGTGCGCTGCGCGACACTGGGCTTTGGAGTTTAACGCCGTTGGCGTTAGAGCAAGATGATGGCGCCTAAGGCGCAAGTTACGGCATCGCGGGGACGCGATAGCCCTACCATTTCGAAACGTAAACGGTAGGGCAGCGGGTTCCGTAAAAAGGGGTCAAACGCAAAATGTTAACATCATTCTCTAGTTTCACCTGAAAGTCTGAATCGAACCAATCAGATGTTAACATTTTGCGTTTGACCCCTTTTTACTTCGCTTCGCCGGAGGCGTGCCTTATCCTGGTTCATTACCTGCCATGATTAGCTTTTCAAAAGGAACGAGATCCTCTTGGGTGGTTCTGACGTTTTTTGTCGGGCTTTTGCCAATGTGGTTTCCCAATGATGCGGAGGGGGCTCCAGTCGTCCACATCACAACGCCCAAATCTCCGACAGCGATAATTCCCGAAGGATCGGGTCTCCTCATAGAGGTCGAGATTTCCGGCGACAATTTTCCCGGTTCCTCCGGGACGTCGGTTGTTAGCTGGTCTGTTTTGGAGGCTCCAGAAGGTGGCGCGGTCATATTTTCGCCCCCTACCGGCTTGGCCACCGTAGCTACCTTCAACATTCCCGGATCCTATGGAATTTTGATCTCAGCCACCAATGATGGAGTGAATACTGGAACTGAGGAGCTATACGTAGAGGTCGGGATCATTCCGGTTGAAAACCCTAAACCGGCCGACTCGGCCGTTTACTTGACAATGGACGATGGGGAGGGAACCACAGTCAGGGACAGTCTGGGATGGGACAACAATGGCCGCTTGGTCAATGGTGCGAGTTGGACTGGGCCCAGTGGAGGCATTTCCGGAACGGGTATCGTTCTGGACGGTATCGACGATGAGGTCCAAATTAGTGACGAATCCAGCTCCATAAGGGGACATTTTCTTATCCATGCACGCACCATATCCCTCTGGTTTAAAGCAGACGATCCTCTCAGGGTGACCAAACAGGTGCTCTACCGGGAAGGTGGTCGGTCAGGAGATTGGAATGCGGGTTTGAACATATACCTTGAAGCGGGAAGGCTCTATGTAGGCGGCTGGCTCAAGGGAGATCACGACGGGCAAGATACCTTTTTCAGCACAGAGTTGGTAGATACAAAATGGCACCATGTCGCGCTGGTCCTGGACGAATCGCAGTCAATATCTTTTGACCCCAAAGCATTCAGAGGACAACTGGACGGCATTGAGTTCGGAAGGGGTGATGGGGACATATTAATAATAGATGGTTTTGCCTACGGAGATAGAAAATTCACTTTGGGCGCCAATCGAGGTACGACCTATTTTCACGATGGTGCTGCCATGGGTCCGGGGGATCATTTTGCCGGAATCGTAGATGAGTTTCGAATATGGAACTGGGCGCTGACTCCGGAAGAAGTTAGAGAAATGTCTCTGAGGAGGTTGTCCGACCATCATAGAGTGTCCTTATCCTCGGTGGATTTATCGGCCGGCGGCGTGGTCATTCCTCCGGGAATTGGCATCTTCCTGGATGGAAGTACCAAGGGGAATAGTTCCATAGCAACGAGGTGGGAAACGGTGATTGCCCCGGATGGCGAGGTGGTGAAATTCGACAATCCCGCGCATCCCAGCACAACGGCCACCTTTGCAACTCCCGGATACTACAAGCTCCGGTTATCCGCCGATTACGGTTTACAAAAGTCCGCCGTCGATGTCGATGTGCACGCCGGTTTGGAGGCGGGTTCCAATTTCCATTCGCCCCGGGAGTCGGTGTACTATTCCATGGATGAAGGAAGCGGTGGAATTGCCGGCAATACCGCTGACCGAACAAGTCCCGGAATTTTGTCAAACCCTTCAGGCTGGACCTCCGAAGGAGGGGGAATTTCCGGAACAGCTATTCAATTGGATGGGACCGACGATTTTATTGAGGTGAATACCAATTACCCGATCCAATACCCGGTCGAAAAAATATCCTTGGCTCTATGGATGAAACCAAAAGAAATCGGAAAGGGAGAAAAGGAATTCGTATTTCAGATCGGCGATAGTTATGCCGGTATCAACATCTACCTCGATGGGGATTTGCTTTATTTTGGCAACTGGGATGAAGGGGATTTATCCCGGGGAACCTTTCTGGCTGTTCCCATAACCCGGGGCAGATGGCACCATGTAGCGCTCGTTTTCGACCCCTATGGTTCGGGTTTTCACTACGATGGGCTGCGTGGCTATTTGAATGGCAGGCAGGTAGCCTCGGGGTCGGCGGCCTCAGGTATTGATTCCCGAATGGACCAGGGGACGATTGGTGCCCATCTTCAGGGGAGTCATTTCCACGATGGAAATGTCAACGACAATCTCCGGTACGCTTTTTTCGGTATGGTGGATGAATTTCACTATTACCAGGACCATGCCCTGACTATCGATGAAATCGGCATGCTCTATGCTTTCGGGAACATCGGGCCCACCGTTAATGCGGGACCGGATCAATTGGTGTTTTTGCCCTCCTCAATGGTTCTGTTAGAAGGAAACTCAACCGACGATGGCAGGTGGTCCAGTCCGGTCACGTATTCCTGGCATATCCTCGATGGTCCAAGCACCGGCAGGTTCCGGCCGGTTGAGAATAATGGCGCCTCCGCCGAGTTCGGTCGCCTTTTTCCGGGCAGTTACCGATTTGCCCTGGGAGCATTCGACGGCCAGGTGACCACCTTTGACGAATTGACGGTAACGGTGAGGCACCCCACTCCATTCGAGCGATTTATGCTTGGGTTTCCCGCCATCGCAGTGGAAGACCGCAGCTACAATGCCGATCCCGATGGGGATAACTGGAGCAACTTGGCCGAGTACGCTTTGGGGGGCGCCCCCGACGTGGGCGAAACCTATTATCAACTGGGCTTACAGTATGAACTCGTTCGAGAGGAGGGGGATTGGTATGCCGAATTCCGTTATCCGCGCCGACGAGACGCGGCACAGCGGGGACTGAATTACGAGTTTCAGGTGTCCGATGACCTCTCTACTGACTCCTGGACGGATCGGGGTTACACCGTGTTGAACATTACCCCTATCGATGAGATCTTTGTGGAAGTTCGCCTGAGAATCGACCAACCGGTCGGTTCGGCCAACTCCCGGTTATTCGGCAGGGTAAGGGTGGAATTGGCTGTCGCCAAAGGCACAGAGGCACAAAGGCACAAAGGCACAAAGGGGGGAGAAGCGCGCTGAGGCGCGCGAGTGGAGAGAGGGATCTGGCGAAGAGCGCGGAGGGACGCAAAGAAGCGCGCCGAGGGCGCGTGCCCTTGGGGAGAATTTGTGAAACCCCGTTGGGGTTCGGTAATATTGGCTGTCGCCAAAGGCACAGAGGCACAAAGGCACAAAGGCACAAAGGGGGGAGAAGCGCGCTGAGGCGCGCGAGTGGAGAGAGGGATCTGGCGAAGAGCGCGGAGGGACGCAAAGAAGCGCGCCGAGGGCGCGTGCCCTTGGGGAGAATTTGTGAAACCCCGTTGGGGTTCGGTAATATTGGCTGTCGCCAAAGGCACAGAGGCACAAAGGCACAAAGGCACAAAGGGGGGAGAAGCGCGCTGAGGCGCGCGAGTGGAGAGAGGGATCTGGCGAAGAGCGCGGAGGGACGCAAAGAAGCGCGCGGAGCGGCGTGCCCTTGGGGAGAATTTGTGGAACCCCGTTGGGGTTCGGTTGTAGGGTCGATCGGTAACCCAGCGTGCGCTGCGCGACACTGGGCTTTGGAGTTTAACGCCGTTGGCGTTAGGTTCCGCAAAAAGGGGTCAAACGCAAAATGTTAACATCTGATTGGTTCGATTCAGACTTTCAGGTGAAACTAGAGAACGATGTTAACATTTTGCGTTTGACCCCTTTTTACTTCGCCAAAGGTGTTCGACTTTGCGGCAGAAGGCGGGGGTGCCGGCGTAATAATTGATCCTGGGAGCGCGGAGGTCGAACCGGGTCATGGGAAAAATGGAATCATCCATGAAATGAAATTCGCTGCCCACGGCCTGGATAAAGGCGTAGGCGGCGGCTATGTCCCAAACACTGACCCGACAACTGATGGAGCCATCCAATAAACCGTTGGCCAGATATGCCAGGTGCAAGGCTCCGGAACCATAATTCCGGAACTTGAAACCCTCCCCTCTCAAGCGAGACAGGCAGTTGAAAATGCGGTCGGAAGAAAGCCCGTCGCAAGCCATGTAGAATTCCGAATCCCCGGTCCGGTCGCTGGGGACCATGGCAACCGGACCATCCCAACAGCCACACCCTTTGCCGCCGTGCATGAGGACGTCCCGGGAAGCATCGTAGATTATTCCGTAGACGGGATACCCGTTGCGGAGCAACCCCAGCGAAATGGCGCAGGCCGGCATTCCGAGGGCAAAATTGTTCGTGCCATCCACCGGGTCGATCACCCAGACGTACTCCGACTCGATATCATAAGGCGCCTCGGATGCCGGGGTTTCCTCGGAAAAGAACTGATCCTGGGGAAAGGCCTCCAGAATCCGGGACTCCACTTGCCGGGAAATGGCGAGGTCGGCTTCCGTGACCCGCGAGCGGTCCGCTTTCCACCGGCTTTCCACCTTGCCCATCCAGCGCCTGAATTGGGGCACCTGGCTTTCCACCACCTCGGCACCGATTTGGATGCGTTTCCCGATCGGCTCTCCATTTTGCATGAGGGCAACCATAGAGGCACGCCGGGGACGAGCCAATGAGGAATTGAACATGGATAAACAGGATTAACAGGATGGGAAAGGGAGAGGGAGGGAAAGGATGAAGGAGGAAGGCTAAAGGCTGAAAAGGGAGTGGACTCTCGCAAAGAGCGCAAAGAGTTAACGGAGGGGGGACATTCCTGTCCCCCACCAAGCCAATTGGCCCGCCCTGGGGGAGAATTTGTGGAACCCCGTTGGGGTTCGGTAATATGGGGGATCAGTGACCCAGCGTGCGCTGCGCGACGCTGGGCTTTGGAGTTTAACGCCGTTGGCGTTGAAGAAAGGGGGCGCCCAGGGGCGCCTACCGGCGTGGTGGGGGACAGGAATGTCCCCCCTCCGTTATCTCTTGGGCGCCATCGGCGCCTCTTAGCGATCTTGGCGAGCTTTGCGAGAGGCTTCTTTCGATCACGATCATGATCACGATTTTGAGGAATGTGGGCGAGGCATGCCTCGCCCCTACGAATTGGCGGGTTGGGGAAAGCAAAAAGGGGTCAAACGCAAAATGTTAACATCTGATTGGTTCGATTCAGAATTTCAGGTGAAACTAGAGAACGATGTTAACATTTTGCGTTTGACCCCTTTTAAAAAAAGCGCCTCCGGCTGGGGGGCCGGAGGCGCTTGGGTTAAATTAGTGTTATGTGAACCGGGTTATTCAGCGCCGGTAGTCTCGGTTTCCGGGTAGGCGGTGGAGACTGTGGGTCCCATGGCGGCTTCGTTTACAGCCCGGTTGCGGCTGTGGCGTGGCTCAACGGCCTTTTCTCCGCCGAAGGGGATGGACATGCGGAGGACGAGGGCCAGATCACTGAGACCGGTGCGGGTTTCGCGGGTGAGGCCTTCCAGTTCGAAGGTTGCGGGCAGGAGGCTGTCCGTAGAGGAAGTCTCTGCGGGCGTCCATCTCGTGCCGACACCGAACTCTTGGCCGTAGCCGCTGAAGCGGGCTCTGCTGTATGGCATCACCGTGCCAGGCAATCCGAACGGGGTCAGCATACCGGCGTAGCCGATTTCACCGTCCACGCGGACCTGAGTTTCCTGCCACATCGATCCGATCGGGTTCATGGCGTTGCCATTATCCCACAGGGAGGTGCTGCCGCCTCTGTCCTGTCCATAAGAACTTCCCAGAGAGGCTACCATGCCTTTGCGCTTTTCGCCTGGATCCCAGGTGACTTGCACGCCAATTCCGTAATCGGAGGCGTCGTTTTCGTGCAGCAACAGGGCACGTGCGCCGAGGGCCACGTCGAGACCTTGATCGGAATCGACCAATCCCGCGCGGAATCCAGCTTCAATACCTGCGCCTTCAATACCGTCGCCGCCATCGAAGCGTCCGCCGATTTCGGCCTTCCAGGAGAAGTCCTGTCCGGCTTCCATGGTGCTGTTGGACAACCAGTCGACCATTACACGGGCGCGCTGAGCTTCCCCGGACACACCGGAGATGTCATCCGCTGCATCGGTGGAGAGTTCCGCCATGAAGGCGTCGGCGCTCAGGCCAAGCTCGTTGTTGTCCCGTCTGTTCAGGACCGACCGGACTCCACCTGCAAACATGCTGAAGTCGGCATCGAATTCGTGGGTTCTGTCCGGCTCGCTCACGTCCACGCTACCGCTTCCGAAGCCGAGGATGCCCCATACGCCCAGGTTCTGATTAGCCTGGAAGTAGACATAGGGGTGGAAGGTGCTCATGCTGCTATCCAAGGAGCCGTCGACACCGTCGTCGGTGTAGTCCAGGTCTCCCCAGCTTTGCATCAGCGATACCCCTGCCAGGGTCTGGCCGTTGGCATAGAGGTCTACACCGAGGTGGATCGCGTCGAGACCTCCATCGAAGTCCATACCGATATCTTCGACTTCTCCGTCAAAGCGCTGCAGATCTCCTTGGACCCACACGATGGGCGAGAACTTACCTTCGTCGCCATGCTCCATGGCCATTTCAAAGGCCACACCGGAGAAGCTCACGTCTTGTTCCGAATTCGGCGCCATGCTGTATCCGGAGGCGATGACGGATTCACCGGGACGAGCCGTGTTCACGAGCGCGCCCAGAGCGATGGCTTCTTCATAGGAGCCGGAGGTATGGCTTCTGCCATATCCCGTCGAGCCGGCAGTCAATCCGGTTCCCGGGGTGGTGGTAGCCATCGGCACGAAGCCGTTATCCAAGCCTGTGTATCCTTGTTGGTGACCTGTCATGGCCATGCCTGGGGACTCCATGTCGCTCCAGTGGCCGTAGGTCCTCTCGGAGTCGCGCCGCAGTGCGGACATGTTGCCCATGGACTCGCGGTAGCGCTCGAAACGGCCTTCTATGGCGTTTATGGCGCTGTCACCCATTGCGCCTGCGACCACTGCCAGAGCGGCTTGCAAGGTGCTGGAGAATTGTTCCGCGGTGCGGAATTGCTCGAATTCAACCGTGGTCATGGTGAGATCGCCGGCGTTTACCTTATCTGGCAAAGACCCGAAACTCACGTCGATGGATTCACCGGGATCGTTCTCTTCGTCAGCCATTACCGAAACGGTAAAGGAGGCCTGATTTGAACCAGCGTTAAATGCCAGGGATCCGGGCACTCCGCTATAATCGGCGGCTGAGGCTCCACCTTGGTGGGTCACTGACAATGGTACCGACACTTGTCCGACCGCTGACGGGGAGATATTGGCGGTGACAGTGCCCCGCTCGCTTTCCCTGACTGTCTGACGAGCCGTGGCAAAGGTTACCGTATAGCCCTTGTCGATCAGGGATACCGCAGCGGTGGCCGGGTCGCCTGCCGAGACTCTGCTGGGCAGGTCGCCGAGGCCGAGCATGACCATTTCGTCATCGACGTCATCATCGCTCGTGGCCGTGACGGTGATCGTCTGGCTCATATTGCCTGCGGAGAACATTACTTCCGAGGCGGACAGTTCAAAGTCTCCATTGGCCGGATCAGTGGTGATCGGGACAGTGACATCGCGGTTGGGATCCTGGTCGAGGTTCACCGTTACGGTAGCGGCTGCTCCGCCCTCCGTAGCCGAGTACTCGCTCGCGTCAAAGGAGACCACAACGGGAACCAGCCCGTCATCCACCAGGGTCACTGCGGCAGAGGTATTGGCCCCTGCGGTGACTCTGTCCGGCATATTGACGAGGCTCAAGTTGACCATATCGTCGTCAACGTCCGCATCCAGGGTGGCCATGACGGTGATCGTCTGGCTCATATTGCCTGCGGAGAACATCACTTCCATGGCGGAGATTTCGAAGTCTCCAGTCGCCGGAGTTGCGGCGATTCCGATGGTGACATCACGTTTGGGATCCGCGCTCAGGTTCACCGTTACGGTGGCAGCGTCTCCGCCTTCCATTGCCGAATACTCGGCCGCGTCAAAGGAGACCGCCACAGGAACGAGTCCGTCGTCGGCCAGCGCTACCATGGAGGAGGTTATCGCGCCCGCCGAGACTCTGTCCGGCAAATCTCCGAGGCCCAGAGTGACCGATCCGTCATCCTGGTCCGCATCGAGAGTGGCCATGACGGTGACTTCCTGGCTCGTTTCATTTGCGGCAAACGTTACCTGGTTAGCGGACAGTTCAAAGGATCCACTCGCCGGATCAGTAGTGATCGGGATGGTGACACTACGTGCGGGCGCTTTGTCCAGGCTCACCATTACGGTGGCGGCTGCTCCGCCCTCCGTAGCCGTGTAGTTGGCTGCGCCGAAGGACACGGTTACCGGAACGAGCATGTCGTCGGCCAGCGTCACCACGGTGGTGGCTTGCTCGCCCATGTTGACCCGTTCGAGACCTGACAAATCAAAGCCCAAGGTGACCATATCGTCGGTGATGTCATCATCCTCTACGGCCGTGATGGTAATATTTTGTCCCCTCTGGCCTACGGCAAAGGTCACTTCGCTTACGGACAGATCATAGGGTCCATCCGCCGGATCCATGGTGATGGGGATGGTTATTTCACGGTCGGCACTCCTGTTCAGAAGCACAGCCAAGGAGACAGCATTGCCGCCCTCGGTAGCCGAGTAGGTGGCCGCGCCAAAGGAGACCGCCAGAGGAACGAGTCCGTCATCCACCAGTGAAACTGCGGTGGTGGCTTGATCGCCTGCCGTGACGTGCGCCGGCAAATCCCCGAGGCCCAATGTGACCATACCGTCCTCGGTGTCTTCATCGTAGCTGGCCGTGACGGTGATCGTCTGGCTCATGTCGCCTGCGGCAAACATCACTTCCATGGCGGACAGTTCATAACTTCCATCCGATCCTTCCGCGGCAGTGGCGGTGATCGGGATCGTTATATCACGATCCGAGGCAGCGCTCAGGCTGACCGTCACGGTGGCGGCGTCTCCGCCCTCCATGGCCGATGCCTCGGCTTCGCCGAAGGCTACGGTCAGGGCTGCCTGGCCGTCATCTTCCAGCGTCACCGTGGCGGTGGCGGACTGCTCGGCGGTAGAGCCAGCAGTGACACCCAAGGGCAATGTGCCGAGACCCAGAGTTACGGTCTCGCTATCGTTGTCATCGTCCAGGTTGGCCGTGACGGTGATCGGGGCCCATACTTCCGCTCCGGCAGTGGCGCCGGCGGGGAAGGTAACCATCATGGTGTCCACCGTGTAGTCTCCTTCATCAGCGTCCGAAGAGACGGTGATGGGAAGGGTAATTTCACGGTCCAGGCTTGCAATTCCTTCACCCAGATCCAGTCCGACCGATACCGTGCCGGCGTCGCCTCCTTCAGCGGCGGTCGCGGTGGCCGGCATGAAATAGGCGACAAGCATCTCGTTGCGGTCGTCATCCACCAGGGTAACGGTGGTTTCCGCGTTATCGCCCGCAGTAACACCTTCAGGAAGAGCGTCACCCGGCATGGCTCCGAAAATCAACTTGACGGTGCCGTCAGCCGATTTGGGAACGTTATTGTCCACGGCGGTGACGGTTATCGACTTGGAGCCTTCGCCCGGGCCGAAGGTCACTGAATCGGCGGAGAGCATGAAGTCTTCAGGTGCCGCGCCATCCATGGGCCATCCGGAAACCGGAATCGTATACGTATTCCTCGCGCCCGAGGGCAGCGGCGGAACCAGGTTGATCACCACCGTGGCGGCGTCGCCATCCTCCATGGCCTCATAAGTGGCCGCACCAAAGGATACGGTGGACTCCGTCGACTTGTTATCCACCAGGGTCACGCTCACGCTGGTGACCGTGGTCAGAGTACCCACAGTAGTGGCCGCGGTGACACCTTCCGGCATATCCTTTGCAGGCATGCCGAGTGTCAAGGTGAGCACTTGGTCCTCTATGTCGGCGTCGGGCTCGGCCATGACGGTGATGAGCGCGGAAGTGTCCTTTTCCTTCAGGGCCAACTTGTAATTTCTACCTGATCCGGTCACACCATCCAGGCTGAAGTTTTTGAGGTTATTGGTTTGGATGGGAATCATCACATCCCGATCCACAGCCGGACTGACAACGACCTCGATCGTGGCGCTGGATCCTCCTTCATGGGCGCCGAAAGAGGTGCCATTGATGAAGCCAACGGCCAGTGCATCGTGATCATCATCTATGGTCACGGTGGTCGAGGTTGCCGTGGGGGCTGCCGTCCCTACAGAGACGCCGGCCGGCATCTTGCCAGCGGGGCCAAGGCCCAATACCACAATCTCGTTGGTGCCGTCATTCGCGTCGGCATTCTCGTTAGCTGTGAAAGTGATGGTCTTGTTTCCTTTGTCCCCTTTGTTAAAGGTCACTGACATGGCGGACAGGGAATAATCATCATCATCCGCAGTGCCGGTTCCGGCGGCAGGTGTGCTGTCGTCGACCGTAATGGGAATCGTCACATCCCGGTCCACTCCATCTTTTGGAAGGGCTGAACCATCCGAAAGAGTCAGATTGACCCTCACTTTGACATCCTTGCCCTCGTCAACTTCGTAGGCGTCCAGGTGGAAGCCCGCTACCAGCACCTGCCGATCATCATCGGTAAACGTCACCTTGTGGGTCCCATTTTCGCCGGCAATCAAATTGGTCGGCAATTGCCCGAATCCCAATTCGACAACCAAGTCATCCGACTCCACGTCCATATCGGCGGTCGTGGTAATGGTGATCGTCTGAGTGGTTTCGCCTTCGCCGAAAATCACTCGGCGCGGCGGGGAGAGGATGAAGTCCCCCGACCCGGGCTTCATGGTAATGGGAACGGTCAATGACTCGCCCGTGGCCGGACCGGCGCTCAACGTGACCGTCACCGTGGCAGGGGTGCCTTCGACTACTTCTTGGTTCGCGCTGAAGCTTATGGTGTTTTTGGCCACGCCGTCATCCACCAGGGTGACGGTGGCGGTGATCTGCGCGCCCGCGGTTCCACTGACGGTAGTATCATCCGAAGTAACCGTGCCAAAACCCAATGTTATGACCTCGGTAGTGGTATCGGTATCCTCTATAGCGGTGACGGTGATTGTTTTCCTGCTCTCGCCCGCCTTGAATTCGAGCTCTCCATCATTAGGCAGGGAGCTGGAAAATGCGTCAGCGTCAGTATCGGTGGGAAGTGAACCAGTGATCACAACCGTCACATCCTCGTCCGACACCGGATCCAGGGTGACCGGAATGGTGGCGGTGGCGCCACCCTCAATGGCCGTGTAGGCGGCCCCGCCGAAGGACAGGGTCGGAACCGTGGTGGAGCCGGGCTCCGTCAGGGTAACCGTGGTGCTCGACGGCTGGCCCGCTCTTGCGTTGATCGGCATAGCGCCAAGGCCAAAGACAACCTTATCGTTTGTGTCGTTGTCATCGGCGTTGGCCTGGACGGTGATCGTGGCCGTGCTGATTCCCGAGGTTATGGTCACTGCATTCTTGAAGTTGGCGGGTGCGGTAATTTCAAAGTTGCCATCCTTAACAGGAGCGGGATTGACGGTGATCGGGATCGTTAGGTCCGCAGTCGGCGCCGTTCCCGATATGGTAACGGTCAGGTCCTGCGTGGCTCCCGCGGCGAGGTTGCCACCTCCGGTAATGGTTACAACGCTCAGGCCGTCATCAACCAGTGTCACGATGGTGGTGGCTTGTCCGCCGTTAGTGGTGACGGGGGCGGTAGCGTCCGTCAAAGTGACGGCTTCTCCACCCACCGTAACCGCGCCAAAACTCAATGTCACCGAATCGACCGCGGTATCGTCATCTTGTGCTGCCGTGACGGTGACGGTCTTCCTCTGCTCACCCGCGGCAAAAACCACTTCCCTGGTGGACAGGAGAAAGTCCCCGCCGGTGGCGGGAGCGGTGGTAAGGGGAACCACCACTGTTTCATCCGACGCCGGGGACAAGGTGATTTCCACAGTGGCGGCGTCGCCATTCTCGATTGCGGGGTAGCCGGCCGCGCCAAAGGACAGGATGGGCCGGGTGGCATCTCTAACCGCAACCTTGGCGGTCCTCGTGGCTGCAGCACCCAGTTTGACGTTCCCCGGCAGACCGCCAAAGCCAAACGTGACTGTTTGGTCCGTGGTGTTTTGATCAGCTTTGGGGGCAATGGTGAACGTGGCGGAACCAGTGGAGTCAATGGACACCCTCCTATTAGCAAGGCCGGTAAGGGTAAAGTCTCCGGAGCCGGGGCTGACCGTAATCGGAATATTCACCGTAGCGGGGGACACCGGCGCCGGGTTCAGGGTGACGGTCACGGTCGAGGTGGTGGTTACATCTGATTCGTTGATGACGGCAGGAGCCGCGGCAATGGTTACGGTCTGTTTCCTGTCATCATTAATCGTCACCGTGGTGGTAGTCTGAGCGCCGGTGAGGGTGGCTTGAGCGTCATCCGAAACCAAGTTACTCAGGGTCAATGTGACGGTCTCGTTATCGAGGTCGGCATCGGCCTTAGAGGTGACGGTGACCGTCTTTCTGCGCTCGCCCGCGGCAAATTTCAACTCGATGCCGGCTGCGGGTGGGGCTTTGCCATTCAGCTGATAGTCGCCATCGGCCGCAGTGGTGCCGGCGATAGTGGGAGTAAGGGTAACCGTTACATCCTCGTCCGAGGGCGGGTTGAGGGTGACCCCCACCGTGCGGGTACCGCCCTCACTTATCGGAGCTTGGGTGGCGCTATCAAAGAATACCATGGTTGGGTCAGGGAGATCCTCATCCTGCAAGGTTACCACGGTGGACGAATTCTTGCCCACTCTGTAGCTACCCGGTGGCAGATTGGTAATGCGAAAGGTAATCTTTTCGCTAGTCATGTCATCATCTTCCAGGGCGCTGACCGTGAACGTCGTGCTACCTCCGGTACCAACGGTCACCGAGTTACCGGTAATGGTATGGGAAAAGTCCGGGTTCTGCCGTGCAGGAGCAGGACTGACGGAAATCCCGATTGCCACATCCCCAGCCGGCGCGGGCGAAACGTTGACAGTCACGGTAACGGGCGTAGGCGAGGCGTTCTCCACGGCGGTGAACTTGTTCGCGTCAAATTGTACGACCCGAAAGTTGTCATCTGTCAGGGTCACCTCGGCGGTTGCCCGGTCCTCGGCCCGGACGGAGACGCCAAACGGCATCTGCGGCGTGTTAAAGCCTAATTCCACACTGTCGACAGTGAGGTCGTCGTCGTCGTTGGCCTTTACGGTGATGGTCTGCCTGCTCTGGCCAGCAGGAAAGACCACTTCATTGGCGGATAGTGTAAAGTCAGCAGCTAGTGTGCCTTCGGTAGAATCCGGAGTGGCCGTGATCGGAATCCTCAAGTCCCGGTCGGTGGCGGAGTCCAGCGTGATCGGCACCGTGACAGCGCCGCCATTCTCTCTTGCTACGAAGGGGCCCCGGCCAAAGGAAATGTTCAAAGCTTTCAGGTCGTCATCCCAAAGCGTAACCCTGGCGCTGGAGGGGGTCCCCACGGAGACACCCGCCGGCCGCGCGCCGAAGCTCAAGGTCACGGTCTGGTTGTTGAGGTCCTTATCGTCGTTGGTGGCGGTGACCGCGATGGTCCTGTGTTGCTCGCCTACGTCAAAATCCACAGTGCTGAAGGCTACGGAATAGGGACCGGTTGCAGGAGAGGTGTTGAGGGGAATGGACACCGCCCGGTCGGCCGGCTGGTCCAGACTGATCATCACCTGGGCATCGGCGCCATTCTCGATGGCCGTGTAGGAATCTGCGCCAAAGGACACGGTCAAAGCCGCCGGCCCTTCGTCATCCTGAGCCAACGTGGTGTTAGGGGTGAACAAGAGCGACAGAGTCGCGAAGGCGGAAAACACGGCCAGGAATGCGCCGTTGCTTCCGGATTGCTTTTTCGGACCGCTACCGGGAAGCACGCGAGCCAAGCCTTTGGCCAGAGAGCTCAAACCCGAGCGCCAAACATTGGTTTTTTCTGTAATCATTATGGAGTCTCCTTCTATTTGATTCATTGGTAGAGGTAAAATTAGGCGATAATTAGATGATGAATGGGGTAGCTAGTCACAGGTGTCAAGCTACCGTCAAGTAAAAAAGTGATATTATTCATAGCTACCCGGATCGACTGGCCAAATAAAAGCGAGGCCCATCGGGGTGGGCGGTTGAAAGCATTTCAAGAGGTGGTAAGAGAGTCTTTGAAAAGGTCTTCAAGGACCTATTTTGGTTGAGGAGCATTATGATGGGCTCATCGGCCGAATGTCCAGATCTAAATCCAAGTTTGTAAAGATTTTACGGTAAACTTAGGGCGATGGATTCAAGTTTCAAGCCTTATTCTGGGTAAAAGGGAGATTTTTTGGAAATGGGAGAAAAAACCACAGAGAGCACAGAGAACACAGAGGGGGGGGAGAGGGGGGAGAAAGGAAGAAGTAAGAAGTAAGAAGGAAGAAGGAAGAAGGATGAAAGAGAGAAACCACGGATTACACGGATGGGGGTTTGGAAATGAATCTCGCAAAGGGGCGCCAAGGGGCGCATCCGCCTTCGCCCAGTGGGACTACGGCGTGACAGGGAATGCGCAAGAGGTGGAATGGGTGTTGAAATGCGGAGGGGTGAAGCAAGAATGATGCCAAAGGCGCGCTGGGGCGCGCGGGGCGCGCCGAGAAGGGAAGAGGGAAGAGGGAAGAGGGAAGAGTGAAGAGGGAAGAGGAAAGAGTGAAGAGTGAAGAGGGAAGAGGGATGAAGGGGGAGAGAGAGATTGGAGGGGTGTATATTAATATAGACGTGTGAGGGGGGTTTTTCCGCTAAGGAAAAATGAAATCGTGGGGGGAAAGAGGCGCTGACGCGCCAAGGGGAAAGAGGAAAGAGGGAAGAAAACTACTCAGGACCTCATTGAGGATTCGTATCCGGCGTCTACCTGCGCCGAGCTGGTTGCGATGACTTTTGAATACCCACGGTCGGCGGGTATTTTTTCGGAACGCTGTTCTTAAGTCCTCAAAAAATGGGAGTTCTTACCTATTGAATGATAAAGATTCAAAAGCGGCGCTGCGAAGACGCAGTCCCCCTACCAATAAATTCAAGCGTGGTAGGGCAAGAGCATCCCTGCTCTGCCGTTCGTCGTTGTCAGCCAAAAAACCATCTGAGTAGTTACGAAGGATGAAGGATGGGAAGGCGCGGTTTATTTTCGATCACGATATTGAGAAATCTCTGTGAAAGGTCCGGAAGGGGTCAGGTAGCTAAAGAAAAGGAGCCATCGGGGCCATTGTAGACGAACATGCAGCCAGCCAGCACATCCCTTCCAACCAGTGCAATCAGCCCTAAAGACTCAAGATTCGTTCCATAAGCTATTGTTGCATCCCAACTTTTCAGGCCTTCAAAAATCAATTGGGCGGCAAATATTGGAACAACCTCGTTCGAATGAGTGGCTGAAGCCACTGGTCCGGTGCCGACAATGCGTAATCCGGCTTTTTGAGCCGCTTTTTGGTCAATGCAAGTTACAGTTGCACCTGTGTCTATCAATGCCCATCCAAGTACCGGATCCGATGGAGGCGCGCTTTCATCAATAATTGATGGGGGTTCCAGGGGGAACAGGGTTGCCCTCAATAGCGGCCCTGAATCCCTATTTGAGGGGCTTCCAAAGCGCGCGTTAAGAATTGACAACGGATATAAGGCCTAGGGTTAAGGCTGGAATTTTTAGAGGCTCCGGATCATCGGGCTCCAATACCGAGCGCACCAGAAAGCAGCGACCCATATCAGGCAGACGGTGTCCCGCTTCTACACCTTCTTTAAAGGTTTCAAAAGCCCCATGGACCTTCTCCCCTTTAATTAAGAGATACTTGCCCGGGTACTTCTGCTGAAGTTCCGCCAGATTGGCTTTCAAATATGCCTTTTCCACTTTTAGGAGATCTTCCATATCCGCTAGGCAAGGGATAATCAGATTCTGGCTATGCGCAAGCGCTTTAACCAATTAGAGGCGCGCCAAGGGGAAAGAGGGAAGAGGGAAGAGGGAAGGGGGAAGGGGGAAACCACGGATTTCACGGATAGGCACGGATTTGGGGCGCTGGCGCGCCAATTAGGAATGAGGAATTGGGAGAGGGGGGAGGGGAGGAAAGGAAGAAGGAGGGGCGCTGGGGCGCGCCGATGAGGAATGGGGAGAGGTGTTGAGATGTTGAGGGGTGGAGCAAGTATGGTGCCAAAGGCGCGCTGGCGCGCCGAGAAGAGGGAAGAGGAAAGGAAGGCGCTGGCGCGCCAATTAGGAATTAGGAATGAGGAATGAGGAATTATAAGAGATGCTGAGTTGCTGAGTTGCTGAGTTGCTGAGAAAAATCTCGCAAAGATCGCCAAGCAACGCAAAGAGGCGCGCGGGGCGCGCCGATTGGTGTGGTGGGGGACCCGCCTCCCGGCGCGGCAAAGATGCCGCTGCCCTACCGTTCATACCCGGCGTGGCAGGCCCGCCTTCATGGATTACGGCGTGGCAGGCAGGAATGTGGGCGAGGCATGCCTCGCCCCTACGAATAGGCGGGTTGGAAAACCCGCCCTCCGTTAAATTCCAGTTGAAAATTCAATCCGTGGTTTACTTTCGATCGGGATCACGATTCCGAGAAATCTCAGCATCTCTTATAATTCCTAATTCCTAATTCTTAATTGGCGCGCCAGCGCCTTTGTCCCCCCTCCGTTATCTCTTGGCGAGCTTTGCGAGAGGTAATTTCCAATCTGTGAAATCGGTGGTTTATTCCTTGGGGTTTTTCGATCAGGGTCACGATTATGATCAAGATTTATTTGTGGATGTTGGGACGTAGGCGGATCGCTTTGTGCCTTTGTGCCTTTGTGCCTTTGTGCCTGCCCCTCGAGGGGCAAGAGGAGGTGTCGCGGGAAGCGGGGGATGGGTTGAGGTATCTGGAGGTTTATCCGGGGTTGGAGGCGACGTTGTTTGCCTCGGAGCCGATGATCGCGAGTCCTACGAATATCGACGTGGATGAGCGTGGGCGGGTTTGGGTTTGCGAGGTGATGAATTACCGCGGGCACGCATTGAAGGAGGCCCGGGAGGAGGGGGACCGGATTTTGATCCTGGAAGATACGGACGGGGACGGGAAGGCGGACAAGTCGACGGTGTTCTACCAGGGGCGGGACATCGACGCGGCGCTGGGGATCTGCGTCCTGGCCAACGAGCGGGGCGAGAGGGAGGTGATCGTGAGCGCGGCTCCCAATATCTGGCGGTTCGTCGATGTCGATGGGGACGACAAGCCGGACCGAAAGACACAGATACTGACCGGGACGGGCAAGCATCAGAGCGATCATTCCACCCACTCGGTGGTTTTCGGTCCGGACGGACGGTATTACTGGAATTTCGGCAACTCCGGGCATACGGTGCACGACAGCGAGGGGCGGCTGGTATATGACCAAAGGGGATATCCGGTGGCGGACAACCTGGTAGGGGATCTGGCGGAGTCATGGGACCCGCTGAGGCTCCCCTACTCCGGGGGCATGGCGTTCCGCTGCGATCGCAATGGAAGAAGGTTGGACGTGCTGGGGCACAATTTCCGCAACAACTACGAGCTGGCGGTGGATTCGTTTGGAAATGTCTGGCAGACGGACAACGACGATGACGGTTTCGATGGTTGCCGCATCAACTATATAATAGAAGGGGGCAACTACGGCTACCGCGATGAGGTGACGGGGGCGAGTTGGCGCACGGAGCGCCCGGGGCAGCATGCGGAAATTCCGTCGCGGCACTGGCACCAGAACGATCCGGGGGTGGTCCCCAATTTCCTGCAAACCGGGGCGGGGTCTCCCACCGGCATAACGGTATACGAAGGCCGGCTGCTCCCGGAGGTGTTCTGGGATCAGGTGATCTCCTGCGACGCCGGGCCGGGGGTGGTGTGGGCGGCCCGGGCCACGAAACAGGGCGCCGGTTTCCACGGGGAGCTGACGCCGATCCTGAAAACCAGGGACGATCGCTGGTTCCGTCCGGTCGACGTGGCGGTGGCGCCGGACGGATCGCTCTTCGTGAGCGACTGGTATGATCCGTACGTGGGGTGGAACCGGCAGGGCGACCGGGCGCGCGGGCGCATATACCGGATTGCCCCGCGCGGGCACCGCTACAGCCCCATCCCGCCACAGGATCTGGATAACCCGGAGAATGCGGTATTTCACTTGCGCAGTCCCAATGCGGCCACCCGCAGTTGGGGTTGGTTCCACGTTACGGACGAGGATCTGGCGGACATGTTCGACAACGACCCCAACCTCCGTTTCAGGGCCCGGGCCTTTTGGCGGATGGCGGCCAAGGCGGAAGAGGACCCGAATGACAGGGAGCGGCTGGAGACGCTGATCGGCTGGGCTCTGGCCCACCCCGAGGAGGACATTCGCATCGTCGGACTGCGGGCGGCGCAATTGACCGGGGCCATTCCATTGGAAGCGATGGAACCGCTGGCGCGCGATCCTTCGGCGCAGGTGCGGCGGCAATGCGCCCTGACGTTGCGGGATCAATCCTCGCCGCAGGCGGCCCGGCTGTGGGCCGAACTGGCTCATCGGCACGACGGGGAGGACCGCTGGTATCTGGAAGCGCTGGGCATCGGGGCGGAGGGCAACTGGGACGCCTGTTTCGAGGCCTGGCTGGAGAAGATCGTCCCCGGGACGGAAACCTTCACCAAGGCCCAGCGCGATATCATCTGGCGGTCCCGGGCGCGCAAGACCGGCCGCTACCTTTACATTATTTTAAGTAATTCCTCGGCCTACCCGGAAGGATACGCCCGTTACATCCGGGCGTTGGATTTTCTGCCGGACTCGATGGAGAAGCGCGCCGCGCTCCAGGCCCTGGCCTTCAGCGTTCACGCCGGGGCCTCGGGGGGAGCCGGGAATGAAATCCGGCTGGAAGCCCTGCTCAGGTTTCCCATGTTGGAACCGGACAACGAGGAATGGCTGTCCACCCTGCTGGCAGCGGCAGGCAGGGATCCGAAAGAGATCCTGAAGGCGCTGATAAGCAATCCCGGCGCGGAGCCGCGTGAACGCCGGGCCTTTGTCGGGCTGGTGGACCGGTTCCGTTTGAGGCAAGCCCATGCCGCTCTCCTGCAACTGGCCTTGGACAACCCCGGGGAAACCTACGCCGGTCAGGCCGTCCGGGTCCTGCTCAAGGACAGGGAAAGCCGGGCGGAATTGTCCGGGCGGCTGATGGACCCACAAGGGGCGGGGGACAACCTGGTCCTGATCAAATTGCTGCAGGAGGCGCAGGATGGGCGAGCGGGGCCGATGCTGTCGCAATTCATTCAAAGCGGGGATGAACACGGGTTGGCGGCCAAGCAGGCGGCGGTGCGGGCGCTGGCTTCGACCCAACCCGGAATCCGGGCCATGATCGACCTGGCCCGCCAGGGGAAGTTTCCCCCCGCCTTGATGGAGACGGCCGGGGCCGGCGTCAGCCATATCGTAAACGTCCCGTTGCGGAAGGAAGCGGAGGAGTGGTTTCCGGTGCCGCCGCTGAAGGGAATGGATGAGTTGCCCCAACTGACGGAGTTGCTGGTGTATCACGGGGATGCGGAACGCGGCAAAACGGTGTTCGAGGCGGCCACCTGCGCGACCTGTCACGTGGTGGACGGACGGGGCACCAATTACGGCCCGGATTTATCCAGCATCGGATCGAAGCTGGGGAAGCGGGCGCTCTACGAAGCCATACTCGATCCGAACAATGGAATTTCCCTGAGCTACCAATTGCACGAACTGACTTTGTCGGACGGGGAAAAGGTAGTGGGGTTGTGGGAAGGCGAATCGGGCACAGGGGTTACTTTGAGATTGCCGGGGGGGTTGACGCGGACGGTGGAGGGGTCGCGTATCGTCGGACGGGAGGCGCTGCCGGTGTCGGCGATGCCGGGGAATTTGCAGTTGTTGATGACGCAGGAGGAGTTGGTGGATCTGGTGGAATATTTAGGCGCGCTGGGGCGCGCCAATTAGGAATTAGGAATTAGGAATTAGGAATTGAGAGAAGAGGGAATTAGGTGCTGAGATTGATGGTGATCGATAGGAATGGGGAAGAAGCATGAAGGTTGATAATCCAATTCAGACAAAATCCTACGCGTTTGCTTTGCGGATAGTGAAGCTGTATCGGTATCTGTGTGTCGAGAAGAAGGAATTTGTACTTTCCAAGCAGATCGTGCGTAGCGGCACTGCAATCGGCGCAAACGTGGAAGAAGCGATTGGCGGTCAATCGAAAAAGGATTTCCTCTCCAAGATGGGCATCGCCTACAAGGAAACTCGCGAGACACATTACTGGCTTCGGTTACTTCGTGATTGCAATGTTCTGGACGCCAAACAGGCCGAATCAATAATGGAAGACTGCGAAGAACTTCTGAAACTATCCGGCTCCATTATCCGAACCGTAAAACCCACAATTCCTAATTCCTAATTGGCGCGCGCCTTTTGTGGAACCCCGTTGGGGTTCGGTTGTATGGGTGATGGGTAACCCAGCGTGCGCTTCGCGACGCTAGGCTTTGGAGTTTAACGCCTTTGGCGTAACAGCGAGATGATGGCGCCGGGGGCGCCAATTGGTGTGGTGGGGGACCCGCCTCCCGGCGTGGCAAGGATGCCGCTGCCCTACCGTCCACACCCGGCGTGGCAGGGATGCCTTCGCCAAGGGTCTACGGCGTGGCAGGCAGGAATGTGGGCGAGGCATGCCTCGCCCCTACGAATTGGCGGGTTGGAAAACCCGCCCTCCGTTAAATTCCAATTGAAAATTCAATCCGTGGTTTACTTTCGATCGGGATCACGATTCCGAGAAATCTCAGCATCTCTTATAATTCCTAATTCCTAATTCCTAATTCTTAATTGGCGCGCCAGCGCCTTTGGCGCCTTTATTGTACTTGTATAAGGGAACTTTATTATCAAGATGGTGTTCCCAACCTATCCTTAAAGATGATTATCCAACCTGTTCTCAATTATAAATCGGTTATTCGTGTCCTTACTTTTAAATCGATAATTCGTATACTTTGTTTGCCGGTGGTGGTGGCGGTGATGGTCGCTGCACATCCCGGGTCGGCAATTTATGGTCAAGCGACCGACCCGGCGGGCGAACTGGTGAATATTTCGACCCGGGCCCTGGTGGGAACGGGGGAGGAGGTCATGATCGGGGGGTTCATCATCGAGGACGGCCCCCGGCAGGTTCTGGTTCAGGCAAGGGGCCCGGAACTGGCAGGTGACGGCATTGCCAATCCGCTGGCCGATCCGGTGCTCACCTTGATAAGCCTCCCCGATGGTCAGGAATTAATGGTCAACGACGACTGGGAAGACAGCCAGGGATCGTTGGTGCGAAATATTTGGGGAGAGGCCATCAACCTGACGGATGGCAGCGCGAGTTCGGCGGTCGTCACCACTCTCCTTCCCGGGCGGTATACGGCGAAGGTGGCAGGAAAGGATGGATCGGCCGGGGTTGCGCTGGTCGAGGTGTACGGGATCGATAATCCCGACGCCAATGGCAAACTCGTCAATATTTCGACCCGGGCCCTGGTGGGAACGGGAGAGGAGGTCATGATCGGGGGTTTTATAATCGGGGACGGCTCCCAGGAGGTGCTGGTCCAGGCACTTGGCCCGGAACTGGCAAATAGCGGCATCGCCAATGCGCTGGCCGATCCGGTTCTCACCTTGATAAGCCTTCCCGATGGTCAGGAACTAGTAGTCAACGACGACTGGGAGGATGACCAGGGTGAGTTGGTGCGCAGTATTTGGGGCGACTTCATCAACCTGGCCGAGGGCAGCGCGAGTTCGGCGGCCGTTCTCACTCTCGATCCCGGCAACTATACCGCCAAAGTTGAAGGAAAGGATGGAACGACCGGGGTTGCGCTGGTCGAAGTGTATGCGATCGATAATCCTGGCCGCGAGGTGCTCACGGCGTTGCACAATGCGTTGGACGGGGCCAACTGGACGAGGTCCGACAACTGGGGAACGGACGCGCCGCTCGACCAATGGCACGGAGTCAGCGTAGACGATCGGGGCCGGGTCACCCGCCTGGACCTCTCCAAAAACGGGCTGAGCGGGGATATTCCGGCGGAAATCGGGGACCTGGAAAGTTTGCAAGACCTGTGGCTTTTCGGAAACCAATTGAGCGGGTCGATTCCAGCCGAGTTGGGCAACCTGTCCAACCTGGAAGAACTGTTGCTCTTCGACAACCAACTGAGTGGGCCGCTGCCGGCGGAAATCGGCAACTTGGCCAATTTGCAAACCTTGTGGCTCTACAACAACCAGTTGAGCGGATCGATTCCGGCGGAAATCGGCAACTTGGCCAATTTACAATCCATTGATCTCAACGACAACCAACTGATCGGGGAGATACCGATGGAAATCGGCAACCTGGCCAGTTTGAAAGACCTGTGGCTCTCCCGCAACTGGCTGAACGGATCGATTCCGGCGGAAATCAGCAACCTGGCCAATTTGGAAGCTCTTCTGCTGGACGGGAACCAATTGAGCGGGGAGATTCCGACAGAGTTGGGCAACCTGTCCAACTTGCAAGACCTGTGGGTCTCAGGAAACCAGTTGAGCGGATCGATTCCGGTGCAAATCGGCGGCCTGGCCAATTTGCAAACCCTGTTGCTGGACGGAAACGGATTGACCGGGGAGATTCCGACAGAGTTGGGCAACCTGGACAGCCTGCACGACCTGTGGCTTTCGGGGAACCCGTTGAGCGGATCGATTCCGCTGAGCCTGATCGGAACACCGCTCGTCGCCTTCTGGTACGAGGAGACGAATTTGTGCGTGCCGACGGACGCAGCGCTACGGGAGTGGCTGGATGGGATCGAGTTCCATGAAGGCACGGAAGTCGATTGCGGGGAAGGCACGAATTAGGAATTGCCTCTCGCAAAGAGCGCAAAGAGGCGCAAAGACATGGATGAGAATTCCATCGGCAAGGAAGTGGTGGATGCGGCCATTGCGGTACATCGTGAGCTTGGCCCGGGGTTGTTGGAAACCGTTTACGAGGTCGTATTGCTGGATGAACTGCTAAACCGGGGGTTGGGGGCAAAACGGCAAGTATCAATCCCTATCAACTTCCGTGGAGTTCGTTTCGATGAAGGATTTCGGGCCGATATCATAGTCGAGAACAAGGTCATTTTAGAATTGAAGTGCGTGGAGAGAACCAGCAATGCCCACAAGAAGCAACTGCTGACCTATTTAATGCTCAGTGGGATGAAACTTGGTTATCTGTTAAATTTTGCAGAAGCGATGATGAAGGACGGCATTACTCGAACCGTAAATGGGTTGCCTGATTTGTGACCTTGGCGTTCTTAGCGTGCTCTGCGAGAGGCTTTACTTAAATTAAATTGAGGTCCCGCGCGCCTTTGTGGCGGAGAGAGAGGGATTCGAACCCCCGGTACCTTTCGGTACAACGGTTTTCAAGACCGCCGCATTCGACCACTCTGCCATCTCTCCAGTGGTAAGGGTGGAGAAACTTGGCAATGGGAAGTTTGTCAGCAAGGAAAAGGGAAGAGGGAAGAGGGAAGAAAGGCTGAAGGCTGAAAAAGGAGAAGGGAGTGGTGGAAATTATTCGTGATCGTGATCGTGATCGAAGGGGAGTGCAATTAGCCACAAAAAGCACATCCGCCTCCGCCGAAGGTCTACGGCGTGACAGGGAAAGCGCAAAAGGGGAAGAGGCGCGCGGGGGCGCCAAGGGGAAAGAGGGAAGAGGGAAGAGGGAAGAGGGAAGAGGGAAGAGGGAAGAGGGAAGAAGGGCTGAAGGCTAAAGGCTAAAGGCTGAAGGCTGAAAAAGGAGAAGGGAGTGGTGGAAATTAATCGTGATCGTGATCGAAGGGGAGTGCAATTAGCCACAAAAAGCACATCCGCCTCCGCCGAAGGTCTACGGCGTGACAGAGAAAACACACAATTCTTTTTTTTAAATCTCTGTGTCCTCTGTGGTTAGTTTTTGGGTTTTTTCTTGCTGCAGAACTTGGCAATGCCAAGTTTCTGCAGCCTTATCCATGGAGAGATGGCAGAGTGGTCGAATGCGGCGGTCTTGAAAACCGTTGTACCGAAAGGTACCGGGGGTTCGAATCCCTCTCTCTCCGCCACTAGCCCAGTGGAAAGAGGAAAGTGTTCAGTGGCGCCTTCGGTGGCGTTATAAAAGGCGAGGAGAGCGGTTCAATTGCCAGAGGATGTTTCGCAATAATCCAGATCCAGCGATGAGAAATCGATGAGCGGTACGGCCTGCAACCCGCTCGGGATGCATCCGGAGAATTTATTGCCACGAAGGAAAACCCATTGGAGGTTGGGGAGGTTGCCCAGTTCCACAGGTATCTTGCCGCTTAGCTCGTTATTGTTAAGCCACAGCACTTCCAAATTTTGGAGGTTGCCCAGTTCCACAGGTATCGTGCCACTCAGCTCGTTATTGGAAAGGAACAGCATTTTCAAATTTACGAGGTTGCCCAGTTCCACCGGTATCGTGCCGCCCAGCTCGTTATTGTTAAGCAACAGCGCATCCAAATTGGTGAGGTTGCCCAGTTCGACCGGTATCGTGCCGCTTAGCTTGTTATTGTTAATCGACAGCTCTACCAAGTTGGTGAGGTTGCCCAGTTCCACAGGTATCTTGCCGCTTAGCTCGTTATTTTCCAGCCTCAGACGCTGCAGGTTTTCCAGGTTGCCCAGTTCCACAGGTATCGTGCCGCTCAGCTGGTTTTCTAAAAGCCCCAGGCCTTGCAAGCGGGCCAAGTTGCCCAACTCGGCCGGAATCGCCCCGCTCAGCTCGTTTTGGTGAAGCCAGAGGCCTTCCAAGTTCTCGAGGTTGCCCAGACTGGCCGGTATCGTGCCCGTCAGGTTGTTTTCGCTGAGGTCAAGGACGATAATGCGCCCGGAGCCATCGGTCGTCACCCCGTGCCAGTCACTGAGGGGGGCGTCGGTCAGCCAATTGTCGCCGTTGGTCCAGTTTGGGCCGTCGGTGGCGTTGTACAAGGCCACGAGAGGGGCTTTGTCTATAGCGCAAAATCGCAGACTGATCTCAGAGAGATCCCCGTCCTCTACGCCCTGCAAACCTCTCGGGATGCAGCCGGAGAATGCATTGCCACCAAGGGAAATGGATTGGAGGTTGGCGAGGTTGGCCAGTTCCACAGGTATCGTGCCACCCAGCTCGTTATTATTGAGCCTCAGTTCCTGCAAGCTGGTAAGGCGGCCCAGTTCCACAGGTATCCTACCTCTCAGCTCGTTGCTTTGCAGCGTCAGGCTCTTCAGGTTTGCGAGGCTGCCCAGACTGCTCGGAAGGGCCCCGCTCAGCTCGTTATGGTTAAGCCTCAGTTCCTGCAAGCTGATAAGACGGCCCAGTTCCACAGGTATTGTGCCGCTTAGCTCGTTATTTTCCAGCCTCAGACTCTGCAGGTTTTCCAGGTTGCCCAGTTCTACAGGTATCCTGCCGCTCAGCTGGTTATTGTTAAGCAACAGTTCATTCAAGCTGATAAGGCGGCCCAGTTCCACAGGTATCGTACCGCTCAGCTCGTTTTGGTGAAGCCACAGGCTTTCCAAGTTCTCGAGGTTGGCCAGACTGGCCGGTATCGTGCCCGTCAGGTTGTTTTCGCCGAGGTTAAGGACGATAATGCGCCCGGAGCCATCGGTCGTCACCCCGTGCCAGTCACTGAGGGGGGCGTCGGTCAGCCAATTGTCGCCGTTGGTCCAGTTTGGGCCGTCGGTGGCGTTGTACAAGGCCACGAGAGGGGCTTTGTCTATAGCGCAAAATCGCAGACTGATCTCAGAGAGATCCCCGTCCTCTACGCCCTGCAAACCTCTCGGGATGCAGCCGGAGAATGCATTGCCACCAAGGGAAATGGATTGGAGGTTGGCGAGGTTGGCCAGTTCCACAGGTATCGTGCCACCCAGCTCGTTATTATTGAGCCTCAGTTCCTGCAAGCTGGTAAGGCGGCCCAGTTCCACAGGTATCCTACCTCTCAGCTCGTTGCTTTGCAGCGTCAGGCTCTTCAGGTTTGCGAGGCTGCCCAGACTGCTCGGAAGGGCCCCGCTCAGCTCGTTATGGTTAAGCCTCAGTTCCTGCAAGCTGATAAGACGGCCCAGTTCCACAGGTATTGTGCCGCTTAGCTCGTTATTTTCCAGCCTCAGACTCTGCAGGTTTTCCAGGTTGCCCAGTTCTACAGGTATCCTGCCGCTCAGCTGGTTATTGTTAAGCAACAGTTCATTCAAGCTGATAAGGCGGCCCAGTTCCACAGGTATCGTACCGCTCAGCTCGTTTTGGTGAAGCCACAGGCTTTCCAAGTTCTCGAGGTTGGCCAGACTGGCCGGTATCGTGCCCGTCAGGTTGTTTTCGCCGAGGTTAAGGACGATAATGCGCCCGGAGCCATCGGTCGTCACCCCGTGCCAGTCACTGAGGGGGGCGTCGGTCAGCCAATTGTCGCCGTTGGTCCAGTTTGGGCCGTCGGTGGCGTTGTACAAGGCCACGAGAGGGGCTCTGTCCACAGCGCAAAATTGCAGACCGATCTCAGAGAGATCCCCGTCCTCTATGCCCTGCAAAACTCTCGGTATGCAGCCGGAGAATTCATTGCCACCAAGGAAAATGGATTGGAGATTGGCGAGGTTGGCCAATTCAGCCGGAATCGCCCCGCTGAGCTCGTTATCGTTAAGCAACAGCACTTGCAGGTTGGCGAGGTTGGCCAATTCGACCGGTATCGTACCGCTCAGCTCGTTATTGTTGAGCCTCAGTTCATTCAAGCTGATAAGGCTCCCCAGTTCAACCGGTATCGTACCGCTCAGCTCGTTGGTTTGAAGCGTCAGGCTCTGCAGGTTTGCGAGGCTGCCCAGACTGCCCGGAAGTGCCCCGCTCAGCTCGTTATTGTTAAGCCTCAGCAATTGCAGGTTTTCCAGGTTGCCCAATTCCACAGGTATCGTGCCGCTCAATTCGTTATTGTTAATCCTCAGCTCTACCAAGTTGGTGAGGTTGCCCAGTTCAACCGGTATCGTACCGCTCAGTTCGTTTTGGTGAAGCCAGAGGCTTTCCAAGTTCTCGAGGTTGCCCAGACTGGCCGGAAGCGCCCCGCTCAGCTCGTTATTGTTAATCCTCAGCAGTTGCAGGTTTTCCAGGTTGCCCAGTTCTACAGGTATCGTGCCGCTCAGCTGGTTATTGTTAAGCAACAGTTCATTCAAGCTGATAAGGCGGCCCAGTTCCACAGGTATCGTGCCGGTCAACTCGTTATTGTTAATCGACAGCTCTACCAAGTTAGTGAGGTTGCCCAGTTCGACCGGTATCGTGCCGCTTAGCTTGTTATTTTCCAGCCTCAGACTCTGCAGGTTCTCGAGGTTGCCCAGACTGGCCGGTATCGTGCCCGTCAGGTTGTTTTCGCCGAGGTCAAGGACGATAATGCGCCCGGAGTCATCGGTCGTCACCCCGTGCCAGTCACTGAGGGAGGCGTCGGTCAGCCAATTGGCGCCGTTGGTCCAATTCAGGCCGTCGGTGGCGTTGTACAAGGCCACGAGAGGGGCTCTGTCGATAGCGCAAAATTGCAGACCGATCTCAGAGAGATCCCCGTCCTCTACGCCCTGCAAAACTCTTGGGATGCAGCCGGAGAATTTATTGCCACCAAGGAAAATGGATTGGAGGTTGGCCAATTCAGCCGGAATCGCCCCGCTCAGTTCGTTATTGTTAAGCCTCAGCAGTTGCAGGTTGGCGAGGTTGGCCAGTTCGACCGGTATCGTACCGCTCAGCTCGTTATTGTTAATCGACAGTTCTACCAAGTTGGTGAGGTTGCCCAGTTCGACCGGTATCGTACCGCTCAACTGGTTATTGTTGAGCAACAACACTTGCAGGTTTTCCAGGTTGCCCAGTTCGACCGGTATCCTGCCGCTTAGCTGGTTGCTTTGAAGCGTCAGGCTCTGCAGGTTTGCGAGGCTGCCCAGACTGCCCGGAAGCGCCCCGCTCAGCTCGTTATTGTTAATCGACAGTTCTACCAAGTTGGTGAGGTTGCCCAGTTCAACCGGTATCGTACCGCTCAGCTCGTTTTGGTGAAGCCAGAGGCTTTCCAAGTTTTCGAGGTTGCCTAGACTGGCCGGTATCGTGCCCGGCAGGTTGTTTTCGCCGAGGTTAAGGCCTATAATGCGCCCGGAGTCATCGGTCGTCACCCCGTGCCAGTCACTGAGGGGGGCATCGGTCAGCCAATTGGCGCTGTTGGTCCAGTTTGGGCCGTCGGTGGCGTTGTACAAGGCGACTAGCACATCGCGGTCCGGACTCCCCGTGCCTGGAGAATCGATCCCATACACCTCCACGATAGCTATCCCGGCAGTTCCATCCTTCCCTTCAACCTTGGCGGTATAGTTGCCAGGTTCGAGAGTGAGAACGACCGCAGCGCTCAGACTGCCTGCGGTCAGGTTGGGACTGCCTCCCCAAAGATCGGTTACCAATTGCCCCTGACTGTCCTCCCAGTTGTCGTTGACCATGAGCTCAATGGGATTGGCCGCATCGGTGGTGTTGGTGACGGTGAGAACCGGATCGGCCAAGGCATTGGCAATTCCCGCATCGACCAGTTCCGGACCGACAGCTTGGACCAGCACCTGCCTGGCGCCATCTCCAATGATGAATCCGCCAATCATGACTTCGTCTCCCCTTTCCACCAAGGCACGGGTAGAGAGATTGACGAACTCGCCATCGGCCTCAGGAGAATCGATCCCATACACCTCCACGATAGCTATCCCGGCAGTTCCATCCTTCCCTTCAACCTTGGCGGTATAGTTGCCAGGTTCGAGAGTGAGAACGACCGCAGCGCTCAGACTGCCTGCGGTCAGGTTGGGACTGCCTCCCCAAAGATCGGTTACCAATTGCCCCTGACTGTCCTCCCAGTTGTCGTTGACCATGAGCTCAATGGGATTGGCCGCATCGGTGGTGTTGGTGACGGTGAGAACCGGATCGGCCAAGGCATTGGCAATTCCCGCATCGACCAGTTCCGGACCGACGGCTTGGACCAGCACCTGCCTGGCGCCATCTCCAATGATGAATCCGCCAATCATGACTTCGTCTCCCCTTTCCACCAAGGCACGGGTAGAGAGATTGACGAACTCGCCATCGGCCGCCGAGGTCGGCTGCGAGACCCCCTCCAGCCCGCCAAGGACTAAAATCACCTTCCCAACCCGGCGGATTAGGGTGACCAGGCTTCGCCATGCGTAGATCCCCCGCAGCTTGGGGTTAGAGAACATTGACGGATAATTACAGGAACACCAGGGTAATAGTCAATCGATTAACCAACTTTGGGACCAGGAAGGAGGGGAGTGCCCCTCAGCGCGCGCTTCCCGACGCTGGGCTTTGGAGTTTAGCGCCGTTGGCGTTGAAGAAAGGGGGCGCCCAGGGGCGCTAATTGGCGTGGTGGGGGACCCGCCTCCCGGCGTGGTGGGCCCACCTTCGCCAAGGGTCTACGGCGTGACAGGCAGGAATGCGGGCGAGGCATGCCTCGCCCCTACGAATTGGCGGGTTGGAAAACCCGCCCTCCGTTTTATCCCAGTTGAAAATTCAATCCGTGGTTAATTTTCGATCAGAATCACGATCATGATTTTGAGGAATTCAGCCTTTAGCCTTCAGCCTTCAGCCTTGCATGGGGGGGAGGGATTTGTAAGGTCTGCGGGGTTATGATGCGAATCGCAATTGGGGCGGATCACGCCGGGTACCGGTTGAAGGAGGTGTTGAGGCGGCGCCTGCGGGATAAGGGGTATGCGGTGGAGGATTTTGGGTGCGAGAGCGACGAGCCGGTGGATTATCCGGACTATGTCCGCCCGGCGGCGGAGAGCGTGGCCTCGGGGAGAAACGATCTTGGAATCGTCCTGGGAGGAAGCGGGAACGGCGAGGCGATGGCGGCGAACAAGGTGAGGGGCATACGTTGCGGGGTGTGCTGGAACGAGAAGAGCGCGCAGCTTGCCAGGGAACACAACAACGCCAATGTCATTTCCATCGGGGCGCGCATGGTCAGCCGGGAAGAGGGAATACGAATCGTGGAGGCCTGGTTGGCGGCCGATTACGAGGGCGGGCGCCATGATAAGCGGATAGAGAAGTTAGAAGGCACAAAGGCACAAAGGCACAAAGGCACAAAGGGGCGCTGGCGCGCCCAGTTGAGAGTGAAGAGTGAAGAGTGAAGAGTGAAGGGATCTCGCCGAGGCGAGATGGCACAAAGGCACAGAGGGGGAGAGGGAGGCGCTGGGGGCGCCCAGTGGAGAGGGAAGAGGGAAGAGGGAAGAGAAGAGAGGCGCCGGAGGCGCATTCTTCTTTTTGAGTCTATTGTGCCTTTTGTGGTTAATCCCTCTTGGCGTTTCTTGGCGATCTTGGCGAGAGGTAATTCTTCATTCCTAATTGCTAATTTCAAAATCTTGATGATCCTGTTTATCCATGTTCAAATCCTCATTCCTCATAGGCGGCTTTGTGCCTTTGTGCCTCTGTGCCTTTGTGCCTTTTCTTATCGGCGCGGGGGGAGAGGAGGTTTTGGAGAGGGATTTGACGGATCTGGAGAGTTTTGTGGTCTACGAAGATCCGAAGATCGTGGACGGTTCGCGTCGGAGGCCCTTTACGAGACGGGATCCGGTGGTTGAGCAATTCTTCCACACATTGCCGGGAATCGCGCAATCGGTCTACCTGGAGCGCCTGGGACTCATGGATGAGCACCTGAAGAAATTGAGGGAGAGGAAAAACAGGATTACGTCCGAGCTGGCCCGGTTGGCGGGTTTGGAACGAGCCCCCAAGGGACTGGTGGAGGGGTACGAGGACCGGATCGAGTTTCTGGCCTCGTTGTTGGCATGGATGAAGAGGCAGCCGCCGGTGCAGTTGGACAAACTCGTCATCTGGGAGGAAAGCGCCATGAAGTTGAGGCTGCAAAAATTCGAATATCCCAATCTACGCCTCGATCCGGAAACGGGAGAAATGGAAAGCCGGATCAAATTGAACTGGAGGATGTTCCGCGAATACCGGCGCGAAAGCATCGACCTGACCCTGGATTTCGATCTGGGAATCAACCTGAGGACGCTGAACGGGTATTACGATCCCGGGGGGTTCATTCAATGGAACCGGTTGAACCGCCGCAACCTGAGGGTTCTTCGGTTGGAATACCCCATCATCGTCTCGCAGGAACTGAGGGATGATCCCTCGCGCGGTATCGCGACCTACGCCTCGGTGTTCGGGCAGGCCATGGAAAGCATCTACGGGATGCTCACCGACATCTTCTTTTCCGATCTGAGCGACTTGCACGGGCTCTACATTCTGGTCCGGGGGAGCCTGTTTGCGGAGGAATGGGGGCAACTGGCCAATACCTCGCTGGCTCGGGGTCTGGCCGCCTACTTGTCCTTCAGAACGCTGGAAGGGGAGATCGGCGCGCAACGGTTGAATGAGATTCTCGAGCACGATTGGACGATCTGGAACCTGCGGCAGATCGGGGCGGAATTCGACGATCTGAATTGGGAAAATTATTTCCAGCCCCTCATGAAACACGGCCGTTACAAGGAGATGCCGCGAATGGAAACCATTTTCTGGTCTACCCGGTTCGTATACTACCTCATGGACGAATTCGGTCCCGATTTTCCCGAGCGCATATTTGCTCAAATGCGCGGGGAGGGCAGGCAGGGGTCAGGCCTTGATTTTCAACATGGGGACATGTCAAAAATCAAGGGGCTGACCCCAACGGAAGGGGATGTGTTTCGCTTGGTGACGGGGGAGGATTTGGGGGAGGTGATGGATCTCGCCAGGGCGAGATGGCACAAAGGCACAGAGGCACAAAGGCACAAAGGGGGAGAAGGCGCGCGGGGGCGCGCCAATTAGGAATTAGGAATTAGGAATTAGGAATTAGGAATTGGGAGAGGGGGAAGGCGGCGGGGGCACTTCTTGGCGCCTCTTTGCGCTCTTTGCGAGAGTCCCCTCTTTTTTCGATCACGATCACGATTAATTTTCAGCCTTCAGCCTTCATCCCTTAGCCTTCAGCCTTCTTCCTCCTTCATCCTTCATCCTTTATCGGCGCCCCCCGCGCGCCCTCTCCCCTTTGTGCCTCTGTGCCCTTGTGCCTTTGTGCCTTTTCATCCTTCTTCCTTGAGGTTTGGGGGGGAATGGGCAGAGGATGCGGGGGATGAAGGGAATGATAGATAAGAGTGGATTGAGGATCCATCCGGTGATTTACGATCTGGTGGAAAGGGAAATTGCGCCTGGGACGGGAGTGGATACGGAGAGGTTTTGGCGGGGCCTGCGGGGTATTGTGGAGGACTTGGCTTCGGTAAACGCCGCGCTGCTGGAAAGAAGAAATGTCCTGCAAGGGCAAATCGACCAGTGGCACAGGGATCATCCGGGGGCGACCTTTCCCAACGAGGCCTATGAGGATTTTCTCAGGGAGATCGGATACCTGCTCGACGAGGGGGAGGATTTTGCCGTTGAAACCCAAAATGTGGATCCGGAAATTTCCATTTTGGCCGGTCCGCAGTTGGTCGTTCCAGTGGACAACGCCCGCTACGCCCTAAATGCGACCAACGCCCGCTGGGGAAGTTTGTATGATGCGTTATACGGCAGCAATGTGATTCCGGAAACGGCGGGCCGGGCTATTTCGGAAACTTATAATCCGGTCCGTGGAGAGGCCGTCATCGCCCGAAGCAACGCATTTCTGGATCGTTATTTTCCCTTGCGGAGGGGTAAATACGCGGAGGTCAAGGGGTTTTTTCTGTACCCCCCTCCGGAGCCGGCGGGGCGATTGGGATCAGGATCACGATCAGGGTTGGGGATTGGCATGGAGTTGGGAGATGGGGAGGTGACGGTTCTTTCCGACGGTTCACAGTTTGCAGGATATAATGAAATCGAGGGTGAGTTGGCCAACATATGGCTGGCGCACAATGGTTTGCACGTGGAGATACAGATCGATCGGGGTCACCCCGTGGGGCGATCCAGTCCGTCCGGGGTAAAGGACATTCTTCTGGAAGCAGCGGTTACCACCATTCAGGACTTCGAAGATTCCGTATCGGCGGTGGACGCGGAGGACAAGGCCCGGGTCTACGGAAACTGGAACGGGATCATGAAGGGCGAACTGGAGGCATGCTTTGAAAAAGGCGGCAAGCTGGTGGAACGTCGGTTGAACCCGGACAAGACCATTACAACTCCCGAGGGAAAACAGGGCTCCCTGCCCGGCCGCAGTCTGCTACTGGCCCGCAACGTGGGGATTCACATGTACACCGATGCGGTTACCAACGAGGACGGCGACCCCATTCCGGAGGGATTCCTGGATGCCATGGTGTCGTCGCTGGCAGCGATCCATGATCTGAATAACCTCGGCAAGTTTCGCAACAGCCGGACCGGCAGCTTCTACATCGTCAAGCCCAAGCTGCACGGGCCCGAGGAGGTGGAATTCACGGTTCAATTGTTCAGCCGGGTGGAGGAGGCGCTGGGGCTTCCAGCCAACACCTTGAAGATGGGCATCATGGACGAGGAGCGGCGAACCACGGTCAATTTGAAGGCGTGTATCAGGGCTGCGAGGGAGCGAATCGTATTTATCAACACGGGCTTTCTGGACCGGACCGGGGACGAGATCCATACGAGCATGGAGGCCGGGCCGGTCATTGCAAAGATGGAAATCAAGGGCGCTTCCTGGATGCTGGCGTATGAGGACTGGAACGTGGATCTGGGCATTGAAACCGGGCTGCCCGGAAGAGGGCAGATCGGCAAGGGCATGTGGACCATTCCCGACGACCTGAAGACGATGATGGAGACCAAGGCGGATCACCCGAAGGCCGGGGCCAGCACCGCCTGGGTGCCCTCGCCCACCGCCGCGACTCTGCATGCCATCCATTACCACCAGATCGACGTGGCCCAAAGGCAGAAGGAAATAGCCCGCGGGGCGGGCGGACTTGCGGGCATTGCTGACCCCGCCGCTGCTCCAGGGGAGGGCTTCGACCCGCATGTCTCACAAATCTTCTGCTGCGCTCCGGAATGACGGCGCTGGAGCGGATTTCCCTGGATTCGGGACTTCGCAGGGTGTCGACCCGGCTTCACCCCCGAATCTGCACGAAACCCCCACCAGCACTCGACCTCCGTTCGCTCGCGACGAAGTTTGCGAGAAATACGGGTTAACCCGGGAGGAGATCGACTTCGAACTGGGAAAACAACGCCCAAGGCATACTGGGCTATGTGGTTCGATGGATCGACCAGGGAGTGGGTTGCTCCAAAGTGCCGGATTATCACAACGTGGGCCTGATGGAAGACCGGGGCCACCTTGCGGATATCGAGCCAGCATCTGGCCAATTGGCTGCGCCACGGCATCGTGGGGAAAGCGGACGTTGTGCGGGTTTTCAAGAAGATGGCGGTGGTGGTCGACGGACAGAATGCGGGCGATCCGAATTACCGCGACATGGCGCCCGGTTTCGACCGCAGTATCGCGTTTCAAGCGGCGCTCGATCTGGTTTTTACCGGCGCGGAGGAGCCGAACGGGTATACGGAGAGGGTATTGCATGAGGCGCGGAAGGCGCGGAAGGGGGTCAAACGCAAAATGTTAACATCGGATTGAAGGTGCGAAAGGGGTCAAACGCAAAATGTTAACATCGTCCTCTAGTTTCACCTGAATGGCTGAACCGAACCAATTCGATGTTAACATTTTGCGTTTGACCCCTTTTTCTTATCTGGATTGGAGGCGGATTTTGTTGAGGCCGTTTTTGCGGCAGGCGTCCATGATGTCGGTGAGGTATTTGAGGAGGGATTCCTCATCGGCGCGGATGAGGACGGTGATATCCTCGCCCAGGGGCCTGAGGTGACGGAGGGAAGGATCCAATTCGTCCAGTTCCATGGGTTGTCCATTGACGAGAAAGGCGCCATCCTTGGCAATTTCTATGATGAGGTTCTTATCGAATCTGTTTTGTCCTGCCGTTTCAATTTTGGGCAGGGTGAGGTTCAAGGTGGAAATATTGCGAAACTGCATGGTCATGAGGAAAAAGAAGATCAGGACGATCAGCACATCCACCAAGGGGACGATATTGATGGTTACCTTGCGGGATTTTCTAGTGAGAGACATGGGAGGCGCCTGCGGCGCCAATTAGGAATTAGGAATTAGGAATTAGGAATGGGATCTCGCCAGGGCGAGATGGCACAAAGGGGGGGAGAGGAGGAGGGGCGCTGGGGGCGCCAAGTGGAGAGAGGAAGGCGCACCGGAGGCTTTTGTGGAACCCCGTTGGGGTTCGGTAGTGTGGGTGATCGGTAACCCAGCGTGGGCTGCGCGACGCTGGGCTTTGGAGTTTAACGCCGTTGGCGTTAGAGCCAGATGATACTGGGGATTTGCGCACGGATGAGGATTGATTGTCACAGAAAGCATGAGTAACACAAAATTCTTAATTCCTAATTCTTAATTGGCGCCCTTGGGCGCCTTATTCTCTGTGTCCTCTGTGGTTAAATTAGTGGTCGATCAGGAATTGGGGGAGGAGAGGGTGAGGAGGCGTTCGATCATGGCATCGAGTTGAACGGTGTAGGTGTCGATGCGGCGTTGATAGATATTGTAGGCCACCAGGCTGGGAATAGCCACGGACAGACCGATCATGGTGGTGGTCAGAGCCAGGGCCACACCGGAGATGAAGGCGGTTTGTTCGGGTACGCCCGTTTCAAAGGACATATTGGCAAAAACCTGCACCAAACCGGTGACGGTCCCCAGCAGGCCCAAGAGTGGCGCCGCCCCGGTGACAATCTCCAGGATGACCAGACCGCGTTCCATCCGGTTGACTTCGAGGTTGGTGAAAGCGCGGATTTTATCGGCATCCTGGGAACGGTGGTTGAAAAATTCCAGGATGCGTCCGAGGACGGATTCCTTTTCCGGTGGATCGTCGATTTGCCCGGCGATTACTTTGTCCACGAGGGATTTGGGCAGAATGTTATCGATTCTCAATGATATGCCCCGCTCAAAAATCACGAAAATGCCTAAAAGGGAACACAACCCGAGGGGGTAGATGAAGATTCCGGAACCTTCGATAATTTGAATCATAGTTGGGAGGCGCGCGGGGGCGCGCCAATTAGGAATTAGGAATTAGGAATTAGGAATTAGGAATTATAAGAGATGCTGAGTTGCTGAGTTGCTGAGAAAGAGGGATTAACCACAAAAGGCACAAAAAGAAAAGGCTGAAGGTTAAAGGCGCTGACGCGCCAATTAGGAATTAGGAATGAGGAATTGGGAGAAGGGGGGGAGAGGGAAAGGATAAAGGATGAAGGATGAAGATCGTGATCGAAAGGAGGGGGGGAGTTTCCGGGGATCGCGGCGTAAAGCCGCTCCTACGAGGCTACAAGGCGCGCGGGGGCGCGCCAAGGGGAAAGAGGAAAGGGGGAAGGCGCGGTTTATTTTCGATTACGATCACGATTATCCGTGGTTGATCTTTCTCCCAATTCCTAATTCCTAATTCCTAATTCCGGCCCCAGCGGGGTCGATGTAGGGGAGGGATTGGGCCTTGGCATCGATGGCGGAGTCGCCGGCCAGGAGTTCGGCAATCGGGTCCCAAGTGCCGGAAATGAAGCCCTCACGGGCGGAATCGGGCAGGTGGCAGGGGACAATCGTGTCTCCAAAGCAAATTTCCCCGTTGGCTACGTCGACCCTTATCTCGGTGGAGGGATCAGCTTTCACGGCGGCGGCGATGGATTGAATATCATCACGGGAAGCGCGGAGGCAGGGGAGTCCGAGGGTGGCGCTGTTTCCGAAGAAAATTTCGGCAAATCCCTCGGCAATGATGGCGGCAAAGCCCGCTTTGGAGATGGCTTGGGGGGCATGTTCCCGGGAGCTGCCACAGCCGAAATTATCCCCGCAGATCATGATGCTGGATCCGGAAAAACGGGGGTCGTCCAGGGGATGGGGCCGACCCCTTCCCTTTGCTTCTTTGCGCACGTCGTAAAAGAGGAACTCACCCAGGCCGTCGAAGGTGATGCACCTGAGAAAACGGGCCGGAATGATCTGATCGGTATCGACGTCGTCGCCGGGGACGTAGACGGCGCGGCCGGAGACTTGGGAGATGGGTATTAGTGACATGAAGGAGGAGGAGAGAGATTAACCACAGAGAACACAGAGGGCACAGAGGAGGAAAAGAGATGCTGAGATGCTGAGAAGAGAGGAATCTCGCAAAGAGCGCAAAGAAATAACGGAGGGGGGACTTTCCAGTCCCCCACCAAATAATTTGAAAGGGGGACTGGAAAGTCCCCCCTCCGTTGTTGCTTGTTCCGGCGAAGCCGGATCGCTTGGCGAGGTCCGGAAGGGGTCAAACGCAAAATGTTAAAATCTGATTGGTGGAGGGAAGTAGAGGAAGACTTTAACATTTTGCGTTTGACCCCTTTTGCCGCGTCCTATGGGACGGAGAATACTTCGCGGGCGTCGGCGACGGAGCCGGTAATGGCGGCGGCGGCGACCATCAAGGGGCTCATTAGAAGGGTGCGGCCGGTGGGGCTTCCCTGGCGGCCTTTGAAGTTGCGGTTGCTGGAACTGGCGCATACCTGGTCGCCGATCAATTTGTCGGGATTCATGGCGAGGCACATGGAGCAGCCGGCGGAGCGCCATTCGAAACCAGCGCTGGTAAAGATTTTATCGAGTCCTTTTTCCCGGGCGATTTTGGCGACCACCTGGGATCCGGGAACGGCTATGGCCTTTACGGAAGGGGCTACTTTTCGGCCTCGGATGAATTTGGCCACCTCTTCCAGGTCGCTGAGACGGCCATTGGTGCAGGACCCCAGAAATGCCACGTCCACGGGGATTCCCTTTATGGGACGCCCGCCTTCGAATTGCATGAAGGTGAGGGCTTCCTCCACCCCGGCTTTCTGTTCGGGGGAAACGGAGTCGGGAGAAGGAATGGTTTCATCGATGGCGATGCCCTGCCCGGGGTTTATGCCCCAGGTGACGGTGGGGGCGATATCGGCCGCATCGATCGCGACCACGTCGTCGTAGCCGCAATCCGGATCGGAGGCGCAGGCCCGCCAACGTTGCACGGCGGCGTCCCATTGGCGCCCTTTGGGGGCGTAGGGACGGCCCTTCAAATAGCGAAAGCTCTTTTCGTCGGGATTGACGTAACCGCACCGGGCCCCGCCCTCGATGGACATATTGCAGACGGTCATGCGTTCTTCCATGGACATGGCCTGGAAGATTTCGCCGCCGTATTCGTAGGCGTAGCCGAGTCCCCCGTTCACTCCCAGGACGCGGATAATGTGGAGGATTACGTCCTTGGCGTATACGCCGGGGTTCAAGCGGCCGTCGACATTTATGCGGCGGACCTTGAGTTTGCTCAAGGCCATGGTCTGGGTGGCGAGGATGTTGCGGACTTCGGTGGTTCCCACTCCAAAGGCGATGGCGCCGAAAGCACCATGGGTGGAGGTATGGGAATCTCCGCAGGCTATGGTGCAGCCGGGTTGGGTGATGCCCTGTTCGGGCCCGACGATGTGGACTATCCCCTGCCGGCCGGAATCGAGATCGAAGAAGGTGATGCCGAATTCGCGGCAGTTCTTTCTCAGTTCCCTGATCATGGCATCTGCCAAAGGGTCGGAAAAGGGCTCGGTGCGTTCATTGGTGGGAACGATGTGATCGACCGTGGCAAAAGTGCGCTGAGGAAACTTCACCCCGACCCCCATGTCCCGGAGCATGCCGAAAGCCTGGGGGCTGGTCACCTCGTGGATCAGGTGGGTACCGATAAAGAGCTGCGTTTGCCCGTTGGCCAAGGTCCGAACGGCGTGCGCATCCCATACTTTTTCAAAGAGGCTTTTTCCCATGGTAAGAAATTTCCGGGCGTATTAGGCCGATTGGCAAGAGGAAAGGCGCGCCAATTAGGAATTAGGAATTAGGAATTAGGAATTATAAGAGATGTTGAGATTTTTCAGAATCGTGATCGTGATCGTGATCGTGATCGTGATCGTGATCGAATTCTAGAAAGTGGGGAATGTGCCGGAGATGGGGTTTGTGGAACCCCGTTGGGGTTCGGGAGTATGGGTGATCGATAACCCAGCGTGCGCTCCGCGACGCTGGGCTTTGGAGTTTAACGCCGTTGGCGTAAAAGCCAAATGATGGCGCCTTGGGCGCCTCTTGGCGTTTCTTGGCGATCTTTGCGAGAGGTAATTGACGGGGGATTTCGATCACGATCACGATCACGATCACGATCACGATCACGATTTTGAAGAGGGCCGGAAGGGGTCAGGCCTTGATTTTCAACATGGGGACATGTCAAAAATCAAGGCTCTGACCCCTTCCTAAACTTCAGCCTTTAGCCTTCAACCTTCAGCCTTTAGAATCTTTTGTGCCTTTGTGCCTTTGTGCCTTTGTGCCTTTGTGCCTTTGTGCCTTTGTGCCTTTGTGCCTTTGTGCCTTTGGGGAGGTGTGGAAGGGGTCAAACGCAAAATGTTAACATGGGATTGGTTCGGTTCAGCCATTCAGGTGAAACTAGAGGACGATGTTAACATTTTGCGTTTGACCCCTTTTTCCAAGAGTTGCGTAGGCTGACGGTTTGGTTGAAGACGGGGGTGGTGTCGGTGGTGGTGTCGGTGGTGTCGGGATCGACGCAATAGTATCCTTTGCGCTCGAACTGGAATACGTCTCCGACTTTGGCTTCGGCCAAGCGGGGTTCGCCAAAAGCGTTTACGACCTTCAAGGACTCGGGATTGAGGTTGTCGAGGAAATCCCCGTTCCCGTCGGGGTTCTCCCGGTTGAACAGGGGCTGGTAGAGACGGACCTGAAATGGCACATTTTCGGTGGCGCTGACGAAGTGGATGGTTCCCCTCACCTTGCGGCCGTCGGGGGTGGAACCGCCGCGGGAGGCGGGATCGAATTCGGCCAGGACTTCCAGGACATTTCCGTGCCGGTCGACCTTGAATTCCTTGGCCGTAATGTAACAGGCGTAGCGCAGGCGGACTTCCCGGCCCGGGGCCAGTCGAAAGAACTTCCGGGGAGGATCCACCATGAAGTCGTCCCGTTCGATAAGGATTTCGCGGGTGAGGGGCACTTTCCTAACGCCGTGGGCGGGATTCCCCGGGTGGTTCGGGCCCTCGTACCATTCAACGGTGTCGGCGGGAAAATTGGTAAGGGTGACCTTGATGGGATCCAACACCGCCATCCTTCTGGCGGCCTTGGCTTCCAGGTCCTGCCGCAGGCAAAATTCGAGCAAGGCGACATCGACAACCTGGTTTTGCTTGGTGACTCCCACCCTTCTGGCGAACTCCCGAATGGCCTCGGGGGTGTAGCCCCTGCGGCGGTACCCGCTCAGGGTGGGCATGCGGGGATCATCCCAACCGCTGACGCGGCCCTCTTCCACCAATCTCAACAATTTGCGTTTGCTCATCACTGTTTGGGTCAGGTTGAGGCGGGAGAATTCAATTTGCCGGGGTTTGGAGGGAACGGGCAGGTTGTCGATGTACCAATTATAAAGAGGGCGGTGGTTTTCAAATTCCAGGGAGCACAGGCTGTGAGTAACGCCCTCGATGGCATCCCCCTGGCCGTGGGCGAAATCGTACATGGGATAGATGCACCACTGGTCTCCGGTGCGGTAATGGTGGTGATGGAGAATGCGGTACATGGTGGGGTCGCGCATGTTCAGGTTGGGATGGGCCATGTCGATTTTGGCGCGCAGGACCTTTGATCCATCGGGGAACTCCCCTTTTTTCATACCATCGAAGAGGGTCAGGTTTTCTTCTATGGATCGGTCCCGGTAAGGGCTGTTTCTCCCCGGCTTGGTCAGGGTTCCCCGGTAGGCCTTGACCGCTTCCGGGCTGAGGTCGTCCACGTAAGCCTTGCCCTGTTCGATCAGGTAAACGGCCCATTGGTAAAGCTGCTGGTAGTAATCGGAGGCAAAGAAGAGGTTGTCCCCCCACTCCACTCCGAGCCAGGAGAGGTCCTCCACGATCGCTTCCACGTAGCGCATGTCCTCCTTGCTGGGGTTGGTATCGTCGAAGCGCAGGTGGAAGCGCCCCCCGTAATCCCGGGCAATGGTGTAGTTGGCAAAGATGGCTTTGCAGTGCCCGATATGGAGATAGCCGTTGGGCTCGGGCGGGAAACGGGTCACGATGGTTTCATGTTTCCCCGCCCTGAGTTCCTCATCGATGATATCGCGGATGAAATTGGTGGCCATTAGGAATTGGCTGTCGCCAAAGGCACAGAGGCACAAAGGCACAAAGGCACAAAGGAGGCGCCTCCGGCGCCAATTAGGAATGAGGATAGGTTAACCACAAAAGGCACAAAAGACACAAAATGAAAAAGGGATCAACCACGGATTTCACGGATGATCACGGATGAGGGGCGCCGGGGGCGCCCAGTGGAGAGTGAAGAGGGAAGGGATCTCGCCGGGGCGAGATGGCACAAAGGCACAGAGGCACAAAGGCACAAAGGGGGGAAGGCGCGCGGGGGCGCGCTAAGGGGAAAGAGGAAAGAGGAAAGGGGGAAGAGGGAAGAGGGAAGAAAAGGCACAAAGGCACAAAAGGGTCAGGTCTTGATCCGATTTATCACTCTTCACTCTTCACTCTTTCCTCTTTCCTCTTTCCTCTTTCCTCTTTCCTCTGGGCGCGGCCAGCGCCCCTGAGGCGGGTAAGGACGCGGTGGAAGGGGTGGAAGGGGTCAAACGCAAAATGTTAACATGGGATTGGTTCGGTTCAGCCATTCAGGTGAAACTAGAGGACGATGTTAACATTTTGCGTTTGACCCCTTTTTCAGGCGGGTAAGGACGCGGTGGGGGCCGAGGACTTCCAGCATGGGGAGCAAATCGGGTCCGCCGCCGGTTCCGGAAACGGCAAAGCGGATGATGGGAAACCACCCGAAGGGTTTTTTTTGCCGGTGGGAACGGGCCAATTTTGCCAAGGCTTCTTCCAGGCCGGCTGCGGACCAGTCCTCGACACCGCTCAGGCAGGCATGGGCCTGCCGCAGTCTGGTGAGGGAATCCTCCCTTTTGAAGAGCCGGCGGCGGGTCTTTTCATCTACCGGGTAGGAATCGCTGAAGAAGTAGGCGACATACTCGGGCAATTGTTGGAGGGAACGGACTTTTTCCTGGCAGAGGGCCAGAACGGCATGGGAGTAGGTCGGGTCGGCGACGTCGAGCCCGGCGCGCTCCAGAACGGAGAGGGCCCGTTCGATAAATTCCGGCAACGGCAGGCGGCGCAGGTGCTCGGTATTGATGTGGGCCAATTTCTTATCATCGAACCGGGCGTTTCCCTTCTGGAGTCCATCCAGGTCGAATTTTTCCAGCAAATCGTTCGGGGACAGGATTTCGCTGCCGTCTTTGGGATTCCAACCCAGGAGGGCGAGGAAGTTGACCAGGCCGGAAGGGAGGAAGTTGCGGCGGACATAATCTTCCACGTGGACGCCGTCCCCCCGTTTGCTCATCTTTCCCGGCCCCTTGTTGTTCAGGATCATGGGCAGGTGGACGAACCGGGGCAGGGGCGATCCGAGGGCCTTGAAGAGTTCGCAGTGCTTGGCCGTGTTGGAGAGGTGGTCCTCCCCGCGAATGACGTGGGTAATTCCCATGGTGATATCGTCTACCACGTTGACCAGGTGAAAGACCGGTTCCCCGTTGGAACGGACGAGGACAAAGTCTTTTTCCTCGGCCCGGACCACCTCGCCGCGAACGGCATCGGTAAAGACCTGGGGGGCAGCCCGGACCTTTTCGACTTCCGCTTTCAGGTAGGGGTCGTATTCCAGGTATCTCTCCCCTTCCAACCGAAAAAAGACGGCTCCATCCTTTCGGTAAGTTCTCCCGGAATCCCGTAATTTCCGCAGGTATTCGGTATACACGGCTCGGCGTTGGCTCTGGAAATAGGGTCCATGGGAGCCTTCGGTTTCGGGGCCTTCATCCCAATCCAATCCCAGCCAACGCAGGCCGTCGAGCAAGACCTGGAGGGCTTGAGGGGTGTTGCGCCGGGGATCGGTATCCTCGATGCGGAGGACAAAGACGCCGCCGGTTTTGCGGGCGTAAAGCCAGTTGAACAAGGCGGTGCGAGCGCTTCCCAGGTGGAAGCTGCCGGTCGGGCTGGGGGCAAATCGCACGCGAACTTTTTTCATTTGGGGGAGGGAGAAAAATTACCACAGAGGACACAGAGAACACAGAGAGAGGGAGAGGGAGATAGCCACAAAAAAGCACAAAAAGCGCAAAAGGGGAAGATCTCGCAAGGGCGAGATGGCACAAAGGCACAGAGGCACAAAGGGGGAAGAGGAGAGGAAAAGGAAGAAGGAAGAAGGAAGAAGGAAGAAGGATGAAGGCTAAAGGCAGAAATTATCTCTCGCAAAGAGCGCTAAGGGGCGCCGTTGGCGCCAATTAGGAATTAGGAATTATAAGAGATGCTGTATACTGAGTTGCTGAGTTGGTGGGGGAGGTGGAGTGATTCTTGGGAGGAGCACGGAGATTCTGAGGAAAAAACATGGATGAACAAGATGAACAGGATTTGATTTAAAACAACGCTTCGCTTGATGCCTGCGGCAACAGGATGGCACTCCGTGCCAACAGGAAATAAGAAAATAGCCGGAAATCGCACAAAAAGCGCAAAATTCTTAATTCTTCAGTAACTACTCAGATTGGTTTTTTGGCTGACAACGACGAACGGCAGAGCAGGGATGCTCTTGCCCTACCACGCTTGAATTTATTGGTAGAGGGACTGCGTCTTCGCAACGCCGCTTTTGTTAATTTTTCGTTGCTAAGGAGGTCCGGAAGGGGTCAGGCCTTTATTTTGATCCGTGGAAATCCGAGTGATCCGTGGTTGGTTCCTTTCAGCCTTTAGCCTTCAACCTTCAGCCTTTCTTTGGGAAGGGGGAGTCCCACTTGAAGTAGAGGGTGGTGAGGCCGGGGAGGGAGATCTCCACGGAATCGAGGAGGTTGTCCCAGGGTTGTCCGGTGGTATGGACTTCGCCCAAATTGCCCGTTCCGGTTCCGCCGTAGGCCCAGGCGTTGGTATTTATGATCTCCTTCCATTTTCCGGAAAAGGGAACCCCGATGCGGCAATAGGATCGCGCTACCGGGGTGAAGTGACACACTGCCAGGAGGGTATCACGCTTGTTGTGGCCAAAGCGCAGGAAGGACAAGATGCCGCTTTCGGCATCCTCGCATTGCACCCAGCGAAAACCTTCCGGCCGGTCATCCTTTTCGTAGAGGGCCTTGTTGGAGCGGTAGCAACGGTTCAGGTCCCTGACCAGGAGCCGAATGCCCTCGTGGTCGCCGTAGTGGCACAAATGCCAATCGAGACTGCCGTCGAAACGCCATTCGGATGACTGCCCGAATTCCGGCCCCATGAAGAGGCACTTCTTTCCCGGATAGGCCCACATGTAGCCATAGAGAGCCCTCAGGGTCCGGGCTTTTCCCGTGATGGAGCCGCCCGCCATCTTGTTGATCATGGATCCCTTTCCGTGCACCACCTCATCGTGGGAGAATACGGAGACGAAGTTTTCCGAAAACTGGTAGAGCATGCCGAAGGTCAGGTTGTTGTGGTGCCACTTCCGGTGAATGGCCTCCTTGCTGAAATAGTGCAAGGTGTCGTGCATCCAGCCCATATTCCATTTGAAATCGAATCCGAGTCCTCCGTATTCCGGTGGTTTGGTAACCCCGCCCCAAGCGGTGGATTCTTCCGCGATCATGAGGGATCCGGGGTAGTATTTGTGAACCAGGGCGTTGGTTTTGCGGATGAAGTCGATGGCCTCGATATTTTCGCGGCCGCCGTACTGGTTGGGGAGCCATTTCCCTTCCTCCCGGGAATAATCCAGGTAGAGCATGGAAGCGACCGCGTCGACGCGCAAACCGTCGACGTGATAGCGGTCGAACCAGGACAGGGCGTTGCCCACGAGGAACTGCGTCACCTCCCTGCGTCCGTAATTGAAAATCAGGGTGCCCCAGTCCTGGTGGTGCCCCTTGCGAGGGTCGGCGTGTTCGTAGAGGTGGGTTCCGTCGAACTCGGGCAGGGCAAAGTCATCCTTGGGAAAGTGGGCCGGGACCCAATCCATAATGACGCCAATCCCTTTCCGGTGGAGCAGGTCCACCATTTTCCTGAAGTCATTGGGGGATCCGAAGCGGTTGGTGGGGGCGTAGAACCCCGTGACCTGGTAGCCCCAGGATCCACTAAAGGGATGCTCCGCCAAGGGCATGAATTCGACGTGGGTAAACCCCATTTCCCGAACGTAATCCCCCAATTGTTCGGCCATTTCGAGGTAGGTGAAGGACCGCCCGCCATCCTCTATGACCTTTTTCCAGGAACCGAAGTGCACCTCATAAACGGAGATGGGATCGACGCCGCAACTGTTCCACCCGGAGCGTTTCTCCATCCAGGCGTCATCCTCCCATCGGTAGCTTTGGAGAGGGTAGAGAATGGAGCTATTGTGGGGCGGGGGTTCGAAATATACCCCGTAGGGATCCGTCTTGAGAAGGAGGTTATCATCACGGGTGATGATCTCGTATTTGTAATGGGTTCCCTCCTGCAGCCCGGGGACAAAGATTTCCCAAACCCCGGAGGAGCCCAGGGTTCTCATGGGGTGAAAGCGGCCATCCCAATGATTGAAGTCGCCTACCACGGATACCCTCTTGGCGTTGGGAGCCCACACCGCAAAACTGGCTCCGCCAACCCCATCCAGTTGCCGCAGGTGGCCCCCGAGCTTTTGGTAGACCCGGTGGTCATCGCCCTTGGAGAAGAGGTGGAGATCGCTTGCTCCCATAGTCGGGGGAAAGCTGTAGGGATCGTGGAATTGCCGTATTTCCCCATGGTAACCGGTGACCCTGAATTGGTAGGGAAAGGAATTTTTATAGCGGGGAATGAATCCCTCGAAAAAACCCTCCGGAGCCAGGCGCTCCATGGGATAACATTTTTCCCCCGAAGGAGTGGTCCGGATGACTTCGCACCGGGCCGCATCCCGGACAAAGGCCCGGGCCACCAAGCCTCTTTTCCCTTCCTCATGGCAGGGGTGAAGACCCAGAAAGTCGTGGGGGGAGGAACACCGGGCGGTAAGAACGGATTCCAGTTCCCTGTTGGAGATTATCATGGGGGAGGGATCTCGCCAAGGCGAGATGGCACAAAGGCACAAAGGGGAGAAGGGAGTCGCTTCGCTTTAGAGGAAAGAGGAAAGAGTGAAGAGTGAAGAGAGAGGGGGGGAGGGGCGCTGGCGCGCCAATCAGGAATTAGGGATTAGAAAGGGGGGATCAAGATCATGATCACGATCAAGATCAAGATGATTTGAGGGGAGGGGTTAGAAAGGCTGAAGGAAGGGATCTCGCCGGAGCGAGATGGCACAAAGGCACAAAGGCACAAAGGCACAAAGGGGGGAAGGCGCGCGGGGGCGCCAAGGGGAAAGAGGAAAGAGTGAAGAGGAAAGGGGAAAGAGAGAGAGATTGGAGGGGGGAGGGAGTGGAGAAAGGCTGAAGGATGAAGGATGAAGGATGAAGGTGCGGAGATAAATCGTGATCGTGATCGAAGAAGAAAGCAATTAGCCACAAAAAAGCACAAAAGGAAAAGAGGGAATTTCGCAAAGAGTGCAAAGTAGCGCCAAGAAGGGAGAGAGGGAGGCGCGGGGGCGCGCCTTTTGTGGAACCCCGTTGGGGTTCGGTTGTGTGGGTGATGGGTAACCCAGCGTGCGCTGCGCGACACTGGGCTTTGGAGTTTAACGCCGTTGGCGTTATAGCCAGTTAGAAAGTCCAGGCGGAGGAGAGATACTGGGCGATGGGGGGCGTCTCCCTCCTCTTTATTCGATCACGATCACGATTATTTGTGGTTCGTCTTTCCTTCTCAGCATCTCAGCATCTCAGCATCTCAGTACCTCAGGGTACAAAGGGGTCAGGTCTTAAAAATCGTATTGCGCTGCGCTTCATACAATTTTCCAAGACGACTGACCCCGACGGGGGCGCCTTATCCGTGGTTCGTCTTTCTCCCTTTTCAGCCTTCATCCTTCAGCCTTCAGCCTTATTAAAGTCTTGAGCCTGGATGAAGCGGTTCTAAAAGTGTTGGCAGCGTGCGTCTTAGATCCTGGGTGTCGATTCCTGTCCTGCTGCCGGTTTTTTTGATCGGGATGGTATCTGCCCAGGAAATCCAGTTGGTTTCGGATCAACCGATAGAGTTCGACGAGGCCAACAAGCAGATGATCGCCACGGGGGAGGCGGCGCTGACTTACGGAGACCTCATTTTGCGAGCCAATCGCATCGTGTATAATGAGGAAAGCGGCAGAGCGGAGGCCGAGGGAAACATCCGCATTTCCCAAAAAGGCTACCGGCTCATTGCGGAACGTTTGAAAATCGACCTGGCCAGTCAGGAGGTGGAGGCCGAGAAGGTTCGGTTCGGATCGCCCCCCATCTATGCCGAGGCGGAGTACGGAACCGGGGACCAAAACCGTGTGGAGTTGAAAAACGCCCACGTCTTCTACCGCGAACCGGATCGGTATACGCCGAAAATGACGGTGGAAAACTTCGTAGTCGAGGACGGTGAAACCATAGTGGGCGAAGGTGTCCGTTTCGAGGCGCTGGGTTGGCCCATCTGGTATCTACCCAAGCTCCAAATCCCGACCGAGGTGGATCCCATCAGGGTTTCCACCCAATTGGGAACGAGGGGGAATTTGGGGGGATTTTTCCAGAGCCAACTCCTCTTTCCGATCAGGGACAACTTGTTTGCCGGGGGGAATTTGGATTATTACAGTGAGCGCGGCCTTTTGCTCGGACCCGGTCTGGCCCTGGATAAGGAAACGGAAACCAGCGCCACCTCCGGCCGCATCTCGACGGGATTCATACGGGATGGCGGAGACCGGGGGGTCGACATCTTTGCCGAACCGGTCCCCCGCAACCGGCACTTCATCACGGGTGACTACAGGCACCGTTGGGCCGGCGAAAACCAGATCCACGGGGTCATCAATTTGGGGAGCGATCCGGAAATCATCCGCGACCTGCACTACGACCGCTTTTACCACAATCAACAACCGGACAATTTTTTGGAATTCATTCACCAGGAACCCAATTGGACCTTTTCCGCGCTGGCCCGGGTGGACGCCAACGATTTTTACCAGCCGTTGGACATTCACTTGGTCCCCGGACCCAGCCAGCGGGCCTTTCTCTTCGAGGAAAAGCTGCCCCAGGTGAACTTCGACCTGCATCCGACCCACCTGGCCGGGGGAATTTATCAGGAGATGGGGATACGGGCGGCACAAAGCGCCCATACGTTTTTTGTGGGGGACCATTCCCGGAAAGAATATTTCAGCAATCTGGATGGATTCTTTCGCCTGAGTAAGAACGTGGCCTCGAGGGGGGGCACGGCGCTCCAATTCTTTGCCGGTCTGCGTTGGGTGGACTGGAGGGACGTGCCGACCCTGGTGGGGCAAACCGGCCTGGGACCCTTCGCCATGCCCTACCCTCAGTTCACCCTCATACCCTATTCCGGGGCGCCGGTGGGAGAGCTGGCCCGTGTGTCTGACCTGGGCATCGAGACGCGGAACTTCTCGCAGGCCATGGGGGACATCGGATTCAATTGGGAAGGCCGGTATTCGAGGAAATGGCAAATGAAGAACCGCGTCTGGGGTATGGACGGGCTCAAGCACGTGGTGAAACCGTATCTGCAAATGCGCCACAATCCGGCCAGTGAACCATCTGGTTTGGGCATCCCCGAAGGAATGGTCTACGCCCAGGACACCAATCTGCCCAATTGGGACCTTGCCACGCGCAGGGACATGGTGTTTGCCCAGGAGCAAACCCTGGCCCGGGTCGGGCTGAAAAACCAGGTGTTTACCCGCCGAAAGGATTACGGGTCGCGGGAATTGGCCAACTGGAATGTGGCTGCGGATTACTTTTTTGCCGGCCCCTTCGAAGACGATATCAGTTTTCTTTATTCGGAATTTTCCTTTGCACCGGCCCGGTGGCTGGAAATCGGAACGTTTTCCCGGTTCTCCCCCGACAACCTCGAATTGCGGGAATTGAATTCCCGGGTGCGCATACAGGATTCCGACCTGTGGTATGTGCAATACAGCAATGCTCTAGCCCGCATGTCTCACAAATCCTCTACTGCGCTCCGGTATACCGGCACTGGTGCGGACTTCGTTGGATTCCCGACTTCGCAGGGTGTCGACCCAGCTTCACCCGCGAATCTGCTCGAAACCCACACCAGCACTCGGTCTCCGTTCGCTCGCGACGAGTTTTGTGAGACATGCGGGCTGGCCAAGCTGGACAAAGGGTTCGGCTATCTCGGGCGGCCGGAGAGGGGTCCGTATGCGGGCATATATCCTTTTCTCGAGGTGGATCAGCACTCCCTGGAAATCGGCTACAAGGTAAACGACCGGTTCCGGTTAATGGCTTGGGTGAGATACGACTTCGTCATAGATGATTTCAGCGAACAACACTTCTCTGTTTTTCAGAAATTCGGGCGGGCCGTGGAGGTGGAGTATCGCCTCTCGGTGCGGGAAAACGCGCTTCGGGAAGAGGGCTGGGCCTTTCGGATGGGGATCCAACTGGTATCCTTTTAGGCAAGGGCGGAGAAGAGGATTAACCACAGAGGACACAGAGAGGGAGAAAAGGATGAAGGATGGGATCTCGCCAGGGCGAGATGGCACAAAGGCACAGAGGCACAAAGGCACAAAGGGGGAGAGGGCGCGCGGGGCGCGCCAATTAGGAATTAGGAATTGGGAATTGGGGAGAAGGGAGTGATGGAGTGATGGAGTGATGGAAATTTCAAACTGTAGGAGCGGCTTTATGCCGCGATTGCTTCGAGGCTGTCCCCTGAGATCGCGGCGTAAAGCCGCTCCTACAGTTCAACCATCATTCGATTCGATCACGATCACGATCACGATCACGATTAAGATCACATGGTTCCTGGAATTTATCTCTTTGAACCATTTGCGTTCTTTTGTGGCTAATTTTTATCCTTTGTTTTGCCAAAGGTTCAAATCGCGATATGTTCCGACTCTAATCACTTTGTGCCTTTGTGCCTTTGTGCCTTTGTATCAGTGTTATGGAAAATCCTCTGCTGAGCAGTCCCGACCACCCCATACGCTTAAGCGTCTTTGAAGGACCTCTGGATTTGCTGCTGTTTCTCATCCGCAAACAGGAAATCGATATCTACGACATTCCGGTGGAACAGGTTACCGAGCAATACCTGACCGTGCTTCAGGAAAGTGAGAAGGTCGACCTGGAAACAGCCGGAGAATTCTTCGTTATGGCGGCCACCCTGATGGAAATAAAGAGCCGCATGTTGCTTCCCAAGAGCGAACGGGTCGTCTCATCCGATAACGAGGACGAGGGTATCGATCCGCGCTGGGAGTTGGTGCACCAATTGCTCGAGTACAAAAAGTTCAAGGAGGCCGCCACGGATCTCGATTCCCTCATCAAGACGGAGCAGAGCCGGGCGCCCCGCCGCGTCAAGAGGCGGCCCTCCGACCTGGGGCCGCGTCCCGTCCGGAAATCCGATAAAATGGAGCTGTGGAATGCGTTCAATGAGGTTTTGCGCCGCCTTTCGGACCGTCTGGTGGTGGGAGAAATCCACGAGGAAAAGGTCACGGTGGCGGACCGAATGGAATTCATCCTGGAAGTGATCCGCCAACCCGGCCCCCATGCCCTGACCAAGCTGTTCCACGAAAAAACCACCATAACCCTTGCCATCTACACCTTCCTGGGTTGCTTGGAATTGGCCCGGTTGAACAAGATCAGGATCTGGCAAAAGGAGACCTTTGCCGAAATCTTTTTCGAGGGCGCAGAAGAGAATGAGCTTGAAAAGAACGCGGACAACCTGTTGGTAAGGGGGGTCGATGGAGGGAAATAGAAGACAAAAGAACGCGGTGTTGTTGGGCCTCGGCCTCGATAATGACGATGATCACAAGCGCATTACGTCCGCGGAAAAATTTGCCATTCTAGGTGGCTCTCAGGAGACCCACGACATAATGACGGAAACGGTGGTAAAGACGTTCGAGGAGATGGGGCGAAAAGGGAAATCCCTGGAAGGTATTGAACCGGAGGAATTAAAGGAGCTGCTGGATAAGAATACACCGAGGTGAGGCGCGCGGAGCGCGCCAAGAAAGGCTGAAGGCTGAAGGCTGAAAAGGATAAACCACAGAGGACACAGAGATCACAGAGGGGAGAGAGAAGGAGGAAGGGGCGCGAAGGCGCTGGCGCGCCAATTAGGAAAGAGGAAAGTGGAGAGATGGAATGATGGAATGATGGAATGATGGAATGGGGGAATGAGGCGCCCAAGGGCGCGTGTAGGAGTGAGATTTGGCTGGGATTCCAGGGAACAGTCTCGAAGCAATCGCGGCGTAAAGCCGCTCCTTCAACTCGGAATTTCCATCATTCCAATACTCCATTACTCCATCATTCCCTTCTCCCCAATTCCTAATTCCTAATTCCTAATTTCTAATTCCTAATTTCTAATTGGCGCCAACGGCGCCTCTTGGCGTTTCTTGGCGATCTTTGTAAGAGGAAATTCCGAAAATTGTGAGAAATGGGGGTAAGGTTTCGGTTGCATTTTGGTTCAGGAATTTTTCAGAATTGCCGACATGTCCGATAAAATTACCGCTCTAACTACCGATTCGTTCGACCATGCCATAGGGGGAACCTCCACTGCTCTGGTCGATTTCTGGGCACCCTGGTGCGGTCCTTGCCGGACCATGGGAGCCATCCTGCAGGATTTGGCCGAGGAAGTGGACGACTCCACGAAAATTTTCAAGGTGGACGTGGACGAAAACGTGGCTTTGGCCGGCAGGTATGGCATTCGCTCGATCCCGACTCTGTTGATATTCAAGGACGGGAAATTGGCCGAGACCATGGTGGGGGTAACGCGCAAGGAGGCGTTGAAGGCCAAACTTTAAGGCGCGCTGGCGCGCGCCAATTAGGAATTGGGAGAGAGGGAAACCACAAAAAGCACATCCTCCTCCGCCGAAGGTCTACGGCGTGACAGGAAAGACGCAAATGGGAGAAGGGAGGAATCTCGCAAAGGGACCCAAGAGGGGGGAGATGCACCGGGGGCGCCAAAATTTATCAACAACGTTCCTTTCAGTCACTTGATCCGGCTACGCCGGAACAGGATCGCTTCGCGAACAGGATTTTTTGATTTAATTTTTCTTCCTGTTGGAGCGTAGCTCCATCCTGTTGCCGTAGGCATCAAGCGAAGCGTTGTTAAATTAAAAATCCGTGGTTATCCGTGTAATCCGTGGTTGTTGGGGGACAGGAATGTCCCCCCTCCGTTAACTCTAGTTCCGGCGAAGCCGGATCCCTTTGCGTTGCTTTGCGATCTTTGCGAGATGCTTATTTCGATCACGATCACGATCGCGATCACGATTATTTGGCGGAGGAAGGGTTTAGAGGAGGAGGCCGAGGGTGAATAGGAGGGAATAGAGGGTCAAGAGGGCTGCGGTTTTGGCTAGCAGTTTGTTGAATTCCTCTCCAGTGGACGCTTTTTCCAGGCCCGTGCAAAGGCCATATCCGAGGGGCAAGGTGAGCAAGGGCAGGAGGATCGAACCGTCTTTCAGGATGAGGGCCAGGGCCAGGCACACGGCATAGGCCCAGAACAAGAGGAGCCGAAATTCCCAAAGGGAAAACACCGGTCCGAAACGCACGGCAAGAGTCCTCTTTTGGGCCTGCCTATCGGTTTCTATATCGCGGTGATTGTTGACGACCAGCAGACCGGCGCTAAGGCTGCCGATCGCAGTGGCCAACAAAAGCGCTTCCACGGAAAAATACCCCGTTTGCAGAAAAAAAGTGAAGCATACGGCAACCCCTCCGAAAAAGAGCATGACAAATACCTCTCCCAGCCCGATATAAGCCAAGGGAAAGGGTCCGGCCGTGTAGGCGTAACCGCAGGCCAGGCAGCAAATTCCCACCGGCAGCAACCACCAGCCCCCGTAAGGAATGAGCATGCAACCCGCGGCAAAAGCGGCCAGAAAAGTCAAACCGGTGGCTTTTTTCATGGCCTCCGGTTGGATCAATCCTGCCGCAACGGCCCGGGTTGGACCCAGCCGCGCCTCGGTATCGGCGCCCTTTTTAAAGTCGTAGTAGTCGTTGGCAAAATTTGTGGCGATCTGCAGGAGCAGGGCAAAGATCAGACAGATAGAGGCCGATCCGCCGTCGAATCCGCCCACCCGCCAAGCCAAGGCGGTCGCCACCATGACGGGCGCTATGGCGGCGGGGAGGGTGCGGGGGCGAGCCGCAAGAATCCAGGGGTTTGCCGGCATGTCTACCAAAATTTCATGGGATGGTGTTTAATGGAAGAAGGAGGGGAATCTCGCAAAGATCGCCAAGAGGCGCAAAGGGAGAAACCACAAAAGGCGCTGACGCGCCTCTAAGAAATGGCGGGTTGGAAAACCCGCCCTCCGTTAAATCCCAGTGAGGGAAAAAGGGGTCAAACGCAAAATGTTAACATCGTCCTCTGGTTTCACCTGAATGTCTCAACCGAACCAATCAGATGTTAACATTTTGCGTTTGACCCCTTTTCAGGCAATGATGAACTGCCGGCAGGCGGGCTCCCGGAAACCTTCTCTCCGCTCCTCACTCCTGATAAAACTGTCCATTTCCTCACTCAGGGCCCGGATGAAGGCCCTGCATTCCTTGCGTTGCCCCTCCACCTCCAAATGAACCCGTCCATCGGGCAAATTTTTGACAAACCCGGTCACTTCGTAGCCCTTGGCCAGTTGGTAGGTGGTGAAGCGAAACCCCACACCCTGAACGTGACCGCTGAAAAATACCGTGCCGTGAAATACCTTATCGGTCATGGTTGGGAGAGAGGCACAGAGGCACAAAGGGGGGAGAGGCGCGCTGGGGCGCGCCAATGAGGAATGGTGGGGGCAAAGGGAGTGATGGAATGGTGGAGTGAGGGAGTGAGGGAAAAGGCTGAAGGATGAAGGAAGAAAATTAATCGTGATGGTGATCGAAAGGGGAAAGAGGGAATCTTGCAAAGAGGGGAAAGAGTTTCTGAGATTCTGAGGTACTGAGATGCTAAGAGGAAGAAGGGGGTATTGGGGTGCCTTTTGTGGAACCCCGTTGGGGTTCGGTTGTATGAGTGATCGATAACCCAGCGTGCGCTACGCGACGCTGGGCTTTGGAGTTTAACGCCGTTGGCGTTAGAGCTTCTTGGGTGGTCCCGGTTGAGGAACGATGCTGGACAGAACTGGGCGCCTCCACCCTCTTCTTCCGATCACGATCACGATCAAGCTTAATCTTCGGGGTTTTCATTCCTCATTCCTCATTCCTAATTGGCGCCACCGGCGCTTGTCTTGGTGGAGCCGATCGGGATCGAACCGACGACCTCTTGAATGCCATTCAAGCGCTCTTCCTACTGAGCTACGGCCCCATGCAAGATTAACCCGCATGTCTCACAAATTTTCTACTGCGCTCCGGTTTATCGGCGCTGGTGCGGACTTCGTTGGATTCGCGTCCTTGCCGGGTGTCGACCCGGCTTCGCCCGCGAATCGGCACGAATCCCACACCAGCACTCGATCTCCGTTCGCTCGCTACGAATTCTGTGAGACATGGGGGTTAGGTGAGGAAGGAAAGGGACAATTTGCCAAGGGTCAACCGGAATTTGGCAAACCTATTCCACTTTGAATGTGACCTTGAGGGTGATTCCCTGCCGGTTTGGGGGAGGTTGGAAAATGCCGAGCCTGCGCACGGTGAGAATGGCATTTTTGTCGAGATCGGCGAAACCGGAACTGGTAATCACCCGGACATTGGAGATAGCGCCGGCGGCTGAAATATGAAATTCGACCCGGGCGCTGCGCCCGACCGCTCCCGAGGACCTGGTCTTCTTCCACTCCTGCTCCAGACGGGCGGACAACAACCTTTTCCAAGCCAACATTTCGTCGGTTTGAGCGGCGGAGGAAGGTGTCGAAGCGGAAAGTTCGGGAACACTCATGATAGATTGGCGAAGGTTCCGTTCAATCCTGGAAGTGTCGATTTTGGGCGCTTTTTTGGGTTGGACGGGGACAGTTTTAGGTGTTTCAGGAGCGCCCACCCGTTTGACGAATTCGTCATAACTGATGATTTTGGGCTTTGGCGGCGGCGGCTTCTCCACCGGTTTCGGGGGCGGGGGTTTTTCCACCGGCTTCGGCGGCGGGGGCGGAGGTGGCGGCGGTTTCGGTTCGGGTTCCGGTTCCGGTTCCGGCTCGGGTTCGGGTTCAGGTTCAGGTTCGGGTTCGGGCTCGGGTTCAGGTTCGGGTTCCGGTTCCGGCTCGGGCAATTCCGGCTCCGGCTGGGGCGGGGTTTCTTCCGGGACCAGAATTTGATTGGGGTCGGGAAGTTCCACCATTTCAAAAATGTATGGTTCCGGTTCCCGAGCCCAAAGGGTGGAGAAGAGGGCGCCGAGGATCATTAGAAGCAGGGTCGCCAGGTGGAGAATTCCCGAGAATATCAGCGCTCTCTTGGTGATGGGGTCGATTCTCATATTCCCGGCGGTTTACTTCACTCGCGTATCCAAACTGATCCGGGTCAGTTCGTTCTGTTTCAACAAGTCCATTACCTCGATGATCTTCTGGTACTGCAGCCTGAAATCACCGCGCAGGTGAATTACGGGGGGATCGTGGTGTTCGGCCAGGATCTCGATCCGTTCGGCCAACTCCTCGAAGGTAACCTCTTCCTGGCTCCAGTAATAAACACCCTCCCGGTCGATGGAAATGGTCTGGAAGGGGGTTTCCCGCAGAATGGGTGTGGGGGATGCGGTCTCGGAGGGCAATTCCAAGGGAATCGTTTGCTCCAGCAACGGGGTCGTAATCATGAAAATGATGAGCAGCGCAAAGGCCATGTCGATCATGGGAGTCACATTGATCTGCGAAACGGCGGTCAAACGCTCTCTTTGATGGAAGGTCCGGGCCATCTAGATACTTCTCGACAAAGTGTCCTCCAATTCGATGCGATCCGCCACGGAGGAAGTCGCTTCGCTCCAGAGGAAAGAGTGAAGAGTGAAGAGTGAAGAGGGTGGCGCCGGGGGAGCTTCTCCTCCTCTTTGCGTTCTTAGCGATCTTGGCGAGAGGCGATTCCTCAGAAATTTTCGATCACGATCATGATCACGATAGAGCATTTGCCCCTCTGTGTTCCTTGTGGTGGTTAATTTAAAAGCCATCTAGATACTTCTCGACAAAGTGTCCTCCAATTCGATGCGGTCCGCCACGGAGGAAGTCGCTTCGCTCCAGAGGAAAGAGTGAAGAGTGAAGAGTGAAGAGGGTGGCGCCGGGGGAACTTCTCCTCCTCTTTGCGTTCTTAGCGATCTTGGCGAGAGGCGATTCCTCAGAAATTTTCGATCACGATCACGATCATGATCACGATAGAGCATTTGCCCCTCTGTGTTCCTTGTGGTGGTTAATTTAAAAGCCATTTAGATACTTCTCGACAAAGTGTCCTCCAATTCGATGCGGTCCGCCACGGAGGAAGTCGCTTCGCTCCAGAGGAAAGAGTGAAGAGTGAAGAGTGAAGAGGGTGGCGCCGGGGGAGCTTCTCCTCCTCTTTGCGTTCTTAGCGATCTTGGCGAGAGGCGATTCCTCAGAAATTTTCGATCACGATCACGATCACGATCATGATCATGATCACGATAGAGCATTTGCCCCTCTGTGTTCCTTGTGGTGGTTAATTTAAAAGCCATTTAGATACTTCTCGACAAAGTGTCCTCCAATTCGATGCGATCCGCCACGGAGCTGGCGAAGTTTTCCAGGTCGATGACCCGTTTTTTGGTCACTGACAGGAGAAAATTGTACCCGAAAACGGACGGAATGGCCACCAGCAACCCGGCCACCGTGGTCAACAATGCCCCTGAAACCCCCGGAGCCAGCTTCTGCAAACTGGCGCTGCTCTCCAAGGCGATGGCGCCAAATGCATCCATCACACCCCACACCGTTCCGAGGAGTCCCATAAAGGGGGCCCCGGTCACAATAGAAGCCAGCAGGACCATCTTCTTTTCATAGAGGATGCTTTGCTGGGCCACGGCCCGGCGCAGGGCATTTTCCGAATAACTGACCGCATTTTCCCGATCCAGGTTGGCGGAATCGAGTTCCACGGCGCGGAAATAAGCCTGGGTGGCATCCCCGACCAAGGAGGCATAGGGAACGGAGTCACTGAAGGTAACATGGCGGGCCAAATCCAGCAAGGAGGGCGCCTCGTTCAGGTCTGCTTCAAATTCCAGGTTCAAATTCTGGAGGTTGTTCAACTCCATAAACTTGCTGAACATGACCGTCCAGGCGATGGCGCTGAACACGCCCAAGGCCAAAATAATGAGCTGACCGGCCGTATTGGACAGGAAGAAATAGGATAGCAGACCGGAGTGTTGAGATTGGGCCAGAGTGGGAATCATAAATGGCGGCAAGGGACAAAAAGGGATATCAGTTCCCTATTTAAGACCGTCTCGGCTCCACCTTCAAAGATAAAATGAATTCCAACCACAGAATTTTGTTGGAAGGATGGGATCTCGCCGAGGCGAGATGGCACAAAGGCACAGAGGCACAAAGGGGGAGAGGGGAAAGAGGAAAGTGTTCAGAGGTCAGAGTTTAGTGACGCCTTCGCCGCTTTTTGTGGTTAATCCCTCTTGTCGATTCTTTGCGATCTTTGCGAGAGGAAATTCCTCAGGGGTTTTCGATCATGATCACGATCACGATTTTGAGGCAGGAATGTGGGCGAGGCATGCCTCGCCCCTACGGAATGGGGGGTTGGAAAATCCGCTTTTCCTTTTTGAGTCTTTGGAAGATGTCGCGTTCGCTCGTCACGAATTTTGTGAGATCTGCGGGTTAAGATACCTCAATAGTTACGTTTACAGATTGATTCCGCCAAAGGACATCCTTTCACTTTTAAGGCAGAAACCAAGCCTCAGTCTTTGAATTCATGGATAATATAACCCAGGCACTCGACTACCTCGGCAAACGCGGATCGGAAATAACACAGAAACACGCTCTGGTGGGATTCGACGGTTTGGTCGAGCGCGTCACTTCAGTGGTGGATAAACGCTTTGGGCAAGGAGACGCCTTTACCCGGGTGGAAACGATAGAAGCCTTCGGGTCCAAAATCCTCGGCGCGGCCAGTAATGGCGCCGACATGGAAATCTTTTCCCACGAGGAGAAAGCGGGGGGCAACGGACCCGTCATGGCCGGAGCCCTCGGCAAGGCCGGTCTAAACCTGCGTTATATCGGCGCCCTGGGAGAGGCATCGGTTCATCCCGTTTTCGAGACATTTGCCCGTGAAACCAACGCCATCTCCATAGCCGACCCCGCCATCATTCACTCCCTCGAATTTGCCGATGGAAAAATCAAGCTGGGGACGGTTGCTTCGCTGGATGCCATCGATTACAGGAATCTTTTGCGTCATATTGAGGAAGGGGAATTTTTCGATCTGCTCTCCCGTCAGGATCTGGTATGCGTGGTGAACTGGGCCATGATCCCCAACCTGACCACCCTCCTGACCGATCTCCTCGACTACGTCATACCCAATCTGCCTCCGAGAGACCAAAAGCATTATTTCTTCGACCTCTCCGATCCTGTAAAGCGCTCGGATGGGGAGGTGCGCTCCGTTCTTTCGACCATATCCCGATTTCAAAACTGGGGAGCGGTCACCCTGGGTTTGAATGTGAAGGTAGCGGGAAGGGTCGCCCGACTTTTGGGGAAATCCGGAATGGGGGACGAGGCCGATGGGCTGAAATCGATGGCCTCCTACATACGCGACCAATTGAGCATCGGCACGGCTGTGGTGCAGGCCGGGGATTCAGCCGCCTGCGCCAGCAAGCTGGAAACGGCCTGGGCAAGGGGATTTCTCACGAACGGTCCATCCGCAACCGAGGGTTCCGCGGACCATTTCAATGCGGGGTTTTGCCTCGCCCAACTATTGGATTTTCCTCTTTCCGTCTGCCTGACCACGGGTGAGGCCTTCAGGGGTTTTCATGCTATTACGGGGAGGAGTCCCAGCATGAGTGAGGCTCAGTCCTTCATCCAAAACTGGAAGGACGCTTAACCCAAATGTCTCACAAGGGGCGCAAAGGGGTCAGTCATTAATTTTCAACATGGGGACATGTCAAAAATCAACGACTGACCCCGACAGGAACGAAGTCAGGGCGGGACATGCCGGCACTGGGGACGCGGGGGTAGAGGAAGGATGAGGAAGGGGTTGTTTATCACCTTCGAAGGTTCTGAAGGGGCGGGTAAGACGACCCAGATGAAAAGGCTGGCGGCCAAATTGAGGGCACGGGGAGAGAGGGTCGTTTTGAGTCGCGAACCGGGAGGCACGCCCTTGGGAGAAAAAATCCGGCACCTGCTAAAACACGCCGAGTGCGGGTGGACCATGGTCCCAAGAACGGAGGTTCTCCTTTTTGCGGCAAGCCGAGCCCAACACGTGGAGGAATTGATAAGGCCCAACCTGGGGCGCGGCAAGGTGGTCATCAGCGACCGCTACCTGGATTCAACCACCGTCTACCAGGGTGTGGCCAGGGCCATCGGCCCAACGGAGGTAAGCGCCATCAATCGATTTGCCATAGACGGCCTTCTTCCCGACCTGACGGTATGGATCGATCTGGAGCCCGAAATCGGTTTTCAACGCATTCAATCGAGAAACACGGAGCTGCCCGACCGGATGGAACAGGAAAAAATGGAATTTTATCGAGCGGTGCGGAAAGGATACCGGGAATTGGCAAATTCCGAACCCGGACGTTTCCTGGTAGTGGACGGCGCCCAAACCCCCGAAGAGGTGGAGGAGGCCATTTGGGATGGAGTTAAAAAGCATTTTGACTGAACCTTTGAGGTCTTCCAAGGCAGTGGAGGTGCTGGAACGCTCCCTGCAAAAAGGTCGCCTGGCCCACGCGGTGCTGCTCTACGGTGAGAACGAGGAACTGTTGGAGGAAGTGGCTCACAGTTTGGCCGCGGTTTTATTGGATGTATCCCTTTCCATGGGGGAGGAGGATCGTTTTGGGCCGGTGACAAACCACCCGGACTTCTTTCCGCTACGCCCTTCCCAAAAGGCGCGTGCCATCAGGGCGGTCGATACCCGCGAGTTGATCCGCCAAATTCTGCAGTCTCCCCTCGTATCCGACCGCAAGGTGGCGGTCGTCTACGAGGCCGACCGCCTGTGTGCATCGTCCCAGTCCTCGGCGGCCAATATATTTCTCAAAACCCTGGAAGAGCCTCCGCTCGATACCACTATCATCCTGTTTTCCACCCGGCCCTACGCGTTGCTCGAAACCATCCGCAGCCGGTGCTTCAATTTCCGCATTCCCTCTTCTTTTCGAGCCATCGAGGACAAGACCTGGCAACAATGGCTGGACGACTATTCCCATTTTCTACGCGGGCTTCTGCAGGGGGTTCAGGAAAAGGACCGGATCGCGGGAAGTGTCATGACCGCTTACGGACTGGTGGCCCGTTTCAACGGAATTCTGGACAATCTGGCGTCGATAGGCTGGGAAAGAGAAAAATCGAAACTCCCCCAGGATTTGAAGGATGATGAACGAGAGGCCCTGCGGGTAGGATCGGCCAAGGGGATTCGCCACCGGCTGTTCAAGGAATTGGAAAACCAAACCCGGGCCGTGGCGGCCCCCTATCTGGGCGAAGAGAATGGCGGTCCCGTCTCCTCGAAATTCACCGACAGCATCCGAGAACTGGAGTCATTGGCGGGCCTGCTGGAAGTCAACCTGAGAACCGATACGGCCCTGGAGGATTATTTGCTTTCGTGTTTGCGAATTTGGAGCAGGTGATAGGCGCGCGGAGGCGCGCCAATTAGGAATTAGGAATTAGGAGAGAGGGAACCACAAAAGGCACAAAAGATATTTGATGCTGAGTTGCTGAGAAGGGGAATAGCCGCAAAAGAACGCAAAAAGCGCAAAAAGGGGGGATCCACGGTTCATTTTCGATCACGATCACGATTTTGAGGCAGGGATATGGGCGAGGCATGCCTCGCCCCTACGAATTGGCGGGTTGGAAAACCCGCCCTCCGTTAAATCCCAGTTGAAATTTTAATCCGTGGCCATCCGTGAAATCCGTGGTTGGTTCCTCAGTAATTTTCGATCACGATCACGATTAATGTCAGCCCATCAGAATCTCGGCGCCTGCTCGGAACAAAGGGGTCAGGTCAAAAAAACCGTATTCCGCTTTGCTCCATACAATTTTCTAAGACGACTGACCCCGACGAGGCTCTTCTTTTCATTCCCAATTCCTAATTCCTCATTCCTCATTCCTCATTGGCGTCTTTGGGCGCCTATTGTGGTTTTTTTTCGTTTTCCTTTCTTTTTGAGTGTTTTGTGGGTTTTGTGGCTTAACTTGAAATAAAGATGGCGAAAAAGTCAGGTCATACGCCCATGATGGGGCAATACTGGGAAGTGCGCAACCGACTGCCGGAAAATACCCTTCTGCTCTTCCGTTTGGGGGACTTTTACGAGCTGTTCAACCGGGATGCGGAAGAGGGGGCATCGCTGTTGGGCATAACCCTGACAAAGCGTCATAAATACCCCATGGCCGGGATTCCCTTCCACGCGGCCGAGGCCTACATCGGGAAACTCCTGGCGGCGGGGAAGAAGGTGGCCATTTGCGACCAGGTGGAAACCCCCCAAACCGGGAAACTGGTCAAACGGGCGCTGACCCGAATCATCACCCCAGGGACCACTCTCAACGACGACCAGCTCACCCAAAACCGGAATCACTATATCCTGGCGGTGCACTGGGATAAAAAGGGGATCCACGCATCCTGGATGGACCTGACAACGGGGGAGTTCATCCTGGCCACGGAAACGGTCATGGATCGGTTGCTGCCCGTCCTGACCGCCATCCGTCCCCGGGAAATCGTCCTTCCCGAGGAAGAGTTGGATAAACTCAAGGCGGGGGCGGACCCTCACGGCGCCACGGCGCAGTTTTGCCTTTTTTGCGCCGAAAACGCTGTTTCCGAGGTTCCCGGTTATCATTTCGACGCCGTTTCCGGCGCTCAATCCGTCATGGACACCCTGGGAGTCCTCAATCTGGAGGGGTTCGGTATGTCCCTTCAAAACCCGGCCATCGGGGCAGCCGGGGCATTGATATATTACGTGACGGAAAGCCTGTGCGGGAAACCAAAAAACCTGCGAACCATCAGTGAATACCGCTCCGGGGATAACCTGCTGCTGGATCCGGCCACAGTGCGAAACCTGGAAATCTTTCAGTCGGCCCGGGGGACGCGCCAGGGATCGCTCGTTCACGCCATCGACCGCACCAGCACGGCGGCGGGAGCGCGCTTATTGGAACAGTACCTGAGTTCCCCCTCCCTGGATCTGGTCGAATTAAAGAGGCGGCAAACCTGTGTGGAAGAATTTCTGGAATCGCCCGGTCTCATGGCCGAATTTTCCGAAACCCTCCGCCTGACCCGGGACATGAAACGGATCCTGGCCCGGTTGGAAAACCGCATGCGGAATCCGAGGGAGATGGGCGGCATTCGCGACACTCTCAACGCCCTGCCCCACTTGAAACAAATCCTGCGGCAGTTCAATGGGCCCAACCTCGGGCAACTGGTAGATGGCTTGAGGGATTTTACCGCCTTGCGGGAATTGCTCCACAGCGCATTAAACCAGGAGTTGCCCGGAAAACTCGTAGACGGGGGCTACATCCGGGACGGATACGACGTCGAATTGGACCGGCTGCGGGCTCTAATGCGGGGAAACAAAATCTGGATTTCCCAACTGGAGGCCCGGGAAAGGGCAGCCACCGGAATCAAAAACCTCAAGATCAAATACAATGCGGCCTTCGGCTACTTCATCGAAGTCTCCAAGGCGAATCTTTCCCTCGTGCCCGAGCGCTATACGCGAAAATCCACCCTGGTAAACGCGGAGCGCTACCTGACGGCCGAATTGAAGGAGAAGGAAAGGGAAATCCTTAGCGCCGAGGCCAACAGCAACGCCCACGAGGAATCGCTCTTTCGCGATCTGGTGGAAAAAGTTCTGACCCAGGCGGCGGACCTGCATGGAGCCGCCCACATCCTGGCGCAAACCGATCTCTTCGTGGGTTGGGCCCAACTGGCCCGAAAGTGGGATTATTGCAAACCGGATCTGGACGAGACCGACTCCATTGAAATCGAGGACGGCCGCCATCCGGTGGTCGAACAATCCCTGCGCCGTGAAGCGCTGGGCCTGGCCGGAACCTACGCCTTCGTCCCCAACAGCGCCAGGATCAGTTCGAGCGATCGCCAGATTCTCCTCATAACCGGTCCCAATATGGCTGGGAAATCCACCTTCATTCGGCAAGTTTCCCTCATTACCCTGTTGGCCCAGGTCGGATGCTGGGTCCCGGCCAAGCGTTGCCGGCTCGGCTTGGTCGACCGCATTTTTTCTCGCGTGGGAGCCAGCGACGAACTGGCCCGGGGCAACTCCACTTTCATGGTGGAAATGAACGAAACGGCCAACATTCTCAATAACGCAACCGATAAGAGCCTCATCATCCTGGATGAGATAGGACGCGGCACCAGCACCTACGATGGGCTCAGCATCGCCTGGTCGGTCATCGAGCACCTGCACGCCGGAGAGGAGAAAGGCCCGAAAACCTTGTTTGCCACCCACTACCACGAACTGACCAAGCTGGAGGAAACCTTGTCCCGGTTGCGCAATTACAGCGTGGCGGTGAAAGAGTGGAATGAAGATATCATCTTCGTGCGCCAAGTCATACCCGGATCGGCCGACCGCAGTTACGGTATCCACGTGGCCCGCTTAGCCGGCCTACCCTATTCGGTCATCGAAAGGGCCAAAACCATTCTGCACCACCTGGAAAACGATCAAACCGTCCAGGACGAAGTCACAGCGACTGGAAAACAAGTCCGCCGCAAAGGAAAGACCCCGAAAGACCTGCCTCAATCCAAGAAGCCCAATTTCGATCAGTTGGAACTGCTTTGAGGCGCGCTGAGGCGCGCCAATTAGGAATTGGGAATGGGGGAGGGGGGGGAAAGGATGAAGGAAGAAGGAAGAAGGAAGAAGGGGGAAAGGAGCGCGGATTGGAAATCTTTGCGGTCTTGGCGAGCTTTGCGAGAGGCCTTCCTTTTTTTCGATCAGGATCACGATTCTGGGAAATCTCAGCAACTCAGCATCTCGGCAACTCTTCTGCTTTGTTCTTGGAATTCGGTGGCTGAGGCATTTAGGCTGGCGGGGTGAAAAGCATCCTTTCTTGCCTTCGAATTTTATGGTTCATTCTGGCCGGCGGCCTGGGTCTGGCCCCGGGTCTCCATTCCGAGGTCAGGGTGGAAAACCTTCCCGGGAGCCTGGAGATAACCGTTGGGGGAAAACCTGTTCTTCAATACCATACGGCGGTTGTTCCCCCTCCTCCCAGGGTGGATCCGGTATACGCGCGCAGTGGATTCATACACCCTTTGTTTTCGCCCTCGGGGAAAATCCTGACCGACCCTTTTCCCGTGGGCCACGTGCACCAGCACGCGGTTTTTTCGGCCTGGTCCCGGGCCACCTTCCGCCACCAAACGGTCGATTTCTGGAACCAGGCCGACAAGTTGGGCAATGTGAAACACCGCGCCGTGCTGGCCCGGCAAGGACACGGGTTTACCGCCCATCTTCAACAGGTGTGCACAAAGCATGGGCCGGCCTTGGACGAGATATGGAAGGTCTCGGTAAAGGAAAGCCGCGATCCCTACATAATAGACCTGGAAACCGAGCAAAGCTGTGCCACCACGGATGAGGTTTACCTGCACCACTATCGCTATGGCGGGATGGCCTTCCGCGGGTCCAAACACTGGAACGAGGAGGATGAAGATTATTTCGAGGGCCCGATGAAAATCCTGACGGGCCAGGGCATCAGGGACCGGGAAGCGGGCAATCACAGCACGCCGCGGTGGTTGGCCGCATACGGGCCGGTGGAGGGGCAAACCGTTGGGGTGGTTTACATGGACCATCCAGGCAATTTCCGGCACCCCCAATCCGTGCGCATTCACCCGACCATGCCCTACTTTGTCTTCGGTCCCGTTCCCAGGGGTTCCGTCATCATCAGGCCCGGCATGGCCTATCAGGCGCGTTACCGAATCATAACTTTTGACGGGGAACCCGATGCGGAAGTGATCGAGGGGTGGTACCGGTCCTTTGCGGAATAGCCGCAAAAGAACGCAAAAAACGCAAAAGGGGGGGATGGATTAACCACAGAGGACACAGAGAGCACAGAGGGGGGAGAAGGCGCGCTGAGGCGCGCCAATTAGGAATGGGATCTCGCCAAGGCGAGATGGCACATCCGCCTTCGCCTTGCAGGTCTACGGCGTGACAGGGAAAACACAAAATTCTTAATTTCTAATTCTTCATTCCTCATTGGCGCCGCTGGCGCCTCAAGGGGTTTGAAGGAGAGGGTCCATTTCTGGATAGAGGTTGCGGAAATCATCGGGGGGTTTGGCGACAAGGCGCAGGTTTTTCCGGGTAATGGGGTGCTGGAGTTTCAATTTCCAGGCATGGAGCATTACCCGGGTGGGCTGAACGGGGAGATCGATGCCGGCGCCGCGGTAACCGTAAACCTTGTCCCCCAAAATGGGATGGCCCATATCGGATAGGTGCACGCGGATTTGATGCGTCCGACCGGTGTGGAGGTCGCATCGCAACAAGGAAATCCGGTCCTGGCCGGAACCGAGCAATTCCCAGTCGGTATGGGCATTCCTGCCGTCATCGCGGATGCTCATCTTGTGGCGGACAACGGGATGGCGGCCCATGGGTTTTCGAAGGGTACCGGACAATCGATCCGGAACGCCGGCGACCAGGGCGAGGTAGGCTTTGCCGACCGAGCGCGCGGCGAAGGCCAAGGACAGGCCGTGGTGGGCGGCGTCGCTCTTGGCCACCACCATGACTCCCGAGGTATCACGGTCGAGGCGGTGGACGATGCCGGGACGGTCCGTACCGCCCAGGAAGCTGAGTCGGCCCCGGCAGTGAAAAAGCAGGGCGTGGGCCAGGGTTTGGTCATGGGTTCCCGCCCCGGGGTGAACCACCATTCCGGATGCCTTGTTTACGGCCAGGAGGTGTTCGTCCTCAAACAGAATATGTAAGGGCAAATCCACCGGAGACAAATCCCGCCGCTCGACTTTCAAACGGGTAAACTCCACCACATCCCCCTTTCTGAGCCTGGTGGATTTGGCAACGCGACCTCCATTTACTTTGACCAATCCTTTCTGAAAGGCTTTCTGAATGTGGGTCCGGCTGATATCGGGCAACTTCCGACTTATCCATTTGTCGGCACGAATTTTTCCCACCCCGTCTTCAACCTGCCACTTTTGCGCCATTCACCCAGATTATAAAGGAAGAAGGAAAAAGGAAGAAGGAAGAAGGAGGGGCATCTCGGAACCGTGCTTTGTTGAGTTGCTGAGAGGCTGAGTTACTGAGAGGGAGAGAGGCGCAAAGGGATCTCGCCAAGGCGAGATGGCACAAAGGCACAGAGGCACAAAGGCACAGAGGGGGAGAAGGGGAAAAGGATGAAAAGGGTGAGGCGCGCGGGAGGCTTTTGTGGAACCCCGTTGGGGTTCGGTTGGATAGGTGATCGGTAACCCAGCGTGCGCTGCGCGACGCTGGGCTTTGGAGTTTAACGCCGTTGGCGTTTTTGTTCGTGACCAAGTAAGTATTCCGGGTTTAGTTTCTGCAGGGGTTCGGGCAGGAACTGGCCGTCTTTGCGGATCAACTCTCCGTCGAAATAGATTTCCCCGCCCCCGAATTGAGCGGTCTGAAGGCAAACCATATCCCAATGGATCTGAGATCGGTTCCCGTTATCCGCTTCCTCGTAGGCTTGGCCGGGCGTAAAGTGAAAGGAACCGGCCATTTTTTCGTCGAACAGGATATCCCGCATGGGCCGGGTGATGTGGGGGTTGAAGGCCAGGGAAAATTCGCCGATATAGCGCGCCCCGGCATCGGTATCGAGGATCTCCTCGAGTCGGGTGGTATTGGTGGAAGAACTCTCCACCACCCTGCCCTCTTGAAAAACGAGGCGGATGCGGTCGAAGGAAGTTCCCTGATAAACGGTGGGGGCATTAAACCGGATGACGCCGTTCACGCTGTTTTTCACCGGGCTGGTGAACACTTCCCCGTCGGGAATATTCCTTAAACCCCCACAAGTGACTGCGGGGATGCCCTTGATGGAAAACTCCAGGTCGGTCCCCTTCCCTTTGATCCGGACCCGGTCGGTCGACTCCATGAGCGCTTTCAAACTTTCCATGCCCTCGGTCATTCGACTGTAATCCATGGTGCAAACGCGGAAGTAAAAATCTTCGAAAGCTTCGCTGCTCATCAAAGCTTGCTGGGCCATTCCCGGTGTGGGCCAGCGCAAGACCACCCAACGCGTTTGCCTCACCCGATAGTCGAGAACGGGTTTGAGAGCCGATTCCGCCACTAACACCCGGTCGGCCGAAACGTCTGAATTTTCAAAAATATTGTGAGCACCTCGAAGGGCGATATATGCGTCCATTCCCTTCATCTGCCGCAGTTTGATTGCGGCATCGAAAGCAAATTGATCCTCCCTCGCCCCCAGCAGCAGTTCCCGGCTTATGCGGGCGTTGTGCAACGAGACGTGGGGCAGGGCTCCCCTTTTTCGAATGGTTCGTATCAAGGCGATGACCATGGCGGCGGGTATATCGAAACAATCGATCAAAACCCGGTCCCCCTCTTCCAGCCGGGTGGAATGCCCGGTCAAAACCTCGGCCAAGTCAAAATATCGCGGATCCATAAATTCCTGACTGCCCCTCCACTTTCCAATTACCCGCGCCGGATCTCACTCCCGGCATACCTGACTTGGAAATTGTAAATTCGTTTCTCCGCCAAAAGGATTGCGCCCGTTTTCAGGTCTACCCGTTTCGGCACCTCCACTTTTCTCACTTCAATGGTGGTGTGATAGCCCCGCTCCGAAAATACATCCAACAGGATCCGCAAGGCCAAAGGGTCGTGAAACAACGCATTCTCCGAGTTGATCTGAGCCTTTCCCGATATGGCATGACGCAGGATAATGGGCATAAATTTCTCCCGGATGTAATGGATCACCCTGGCAAGAAGCTCGGGTTGTTCCTGAGCGTATCCATCAAGCCGGTTGACCAGGTCCTGTCGGGCGTGGCGCACGATTTCATCAGACACCGGAATGACACGCAATACATCGAATGTTTTTTCCCCCAACTCCAATGAACTCTGATAGCGCAATTCCCTAAGGATTCGTTCCTCCACTTCTTCGATGGAGCCATGGGCATGGATGTAATGGTAGTGGAAAATCTGCCGCAAATCCTTCAAGGCCTCGTAAGTGCCTTCCTTGAAGGTACGGTAGCGACGACGAGCCGTGGCATCGTCAAAATCGGTGGCGCGCTCCCTTTTCAGTTTCCCCACACCGGAGGCGCGTACCTTCTCATTGTGTTCGCTAATCTGCCTGCCTCGGAACATCTGACGGGCCACGCTTTCCCGTTCATCCACAAAGAGCACCATGATGTGGAAAATCGGCTTGGGAAAATTCTGTTGCAAGGAGGTTTGGTAAAATTCCAGCCGCAAGCTGCTCACTGCCTGGTAGAGCAGCTTCAGACATTCCACCTGCACTTTGGTTCGTGGAAATCCATCCACCACCACGCCGCTCTCATACTTCGGCTTGAGCAGTTCCTCGAAGACCAGGGTAACCACTTCGTTGTCCCCGACCATGCCCCCGGCATCCTTTATTTTTTCGGCCTCCGGACTGGTGAGCAGATCGCTCACAACGATCGGCCCGCCGGTGAGGTCGCGGAATTCCATGATAAACCGGGTTTGCGTCCCCTTTCCCGACCCCGGAGCGCCATTCAACCAAATGATTTCCTTGGGGAAACGCAGGCCATGGTGTCCGTACTTCTGCTCCAGGTAATGCCAAACCGCATTAAAAATGAGCTGGGCATCTTTAATCTCAAGATCCTGTATCGTTTCTTCTTTTACCGTTTGCGCCATATTCGAATAACCTTCAGTAGTGGAAAGTGGAGAGAAGAGTAAAAGGCTGAAGGCTGAAGGTTAAAGGCTGAATTTCCGGCAACTCACCATTCTCCACCATAAAGGCGCGCGGGGCTCGCCAATTAGCCCGCATTTCTCACTTACCGAGCGAATGCGACATCTCCGAATTTTCTACTGCGCTCCGGTATGTCGGTAAAAGGGGAATCAAATGGTAGGGCAATCACGTCCCCGCGATGCCGCAACATACGCCTTCAGACCCGGCGCGGCAAGGATGCCGCTGCCCTACCGCTTACGGCGTGGAAGGGGTCCTCAGACCAGGGAGTGGGTTGGGTTTTCGGGAAAGCAGATCCGGGAAACCGCTTTTTCAAAGTCCTTGTCTCCCGATAGAATGTCGATCTCGAGTCTGAGGAAGTAGAGGGGGACCGGCATGTAAAAGCCTTCCGGGACCTTCACCGCGTCCTTCTCCGTGGTGACCAGGTATTCGAGATTTTCCCTTTGGGCCTGTCCGAACAAGTGATTCAACTCTTCCTCGGTATAAAGGTGATGATCCAGAAAACGGCGGGCCTGGATCAGCTGAGCCCCGAATTGGCGAAGGAACCCCTCGAAACTGGAATGGTCGGCAATGGCGCTGAAAGCTCCGATACGCCGTCCCTTGAGATCGGCAAGCTCCCGTCGTTCCCCCGATTCCAGGTTCTCCAGGTATTGGGGCCGATGGGCGCATTCGATGATATCCACCCCCGGATTGTGCGACTTTATACGGCGCACCAGCACCGGATCGGAAGCGCCATCCGATTTGGTGATGAAGACGTAAGTGGCGCGTTTGAGGTGTTTGATGGGTTCGCGCAGAACTCCCCGCGGGAGCAATCTCTCGTTGCCGAAGGGATTGTTCTTATCCACCAACAAGAGATTGAGACGTCCCTTCAAGGGCAGGTACTGAAACCCGTCATCCAGGATCAAGGTGTCGACTCCGTATTTACGAATGGCAAAAGACCCGGCGTTGACCCGGTTCTTGTCCACGAACACCATTACGCCGGGCAGGTTCCGGGCAAGCATGTAGGGCTCGTCTCCCGCTTCCTCCGGGTTGAGCAAAACCCTTTCCCCATCGCTCACCACCTTGGGGGGCGGATCGCCCATGTGGGAGATCTGGCGCAGCCAGCGCTTCCAAAACGGAACCGGTTTGCTTTTGTAGCCCCGGCTGAGAATGGCCACCTTGCGTCCGCGGGAGGCCAGGGATCGGGCAAACTTCTCCACCACGGGGGTTTTTCCCGTTCCTCCCACCGTGAGGTTGCCCACTACCACCACCAGGCAACCCAGGTGATTGGTTCGGAACAAGCGGTTCTCATACAACCAGAGCCGTAGTTGCACGATACCACTGAAGAGGTAGGAAAACAACTTCAGGAACGCGGCAAAGACCGCCACGCGCTTTCCCTTCCTGCGGTCCAGAATTACGTCCTCCGCAAACAGGGCAAAACGCTCGAATAATTGATGAACACGCCTGATGAAGCGTTTGATCATTTGATGGGCAAATGCTGGAAGCCTTTAAAAAAGACATCCGGGTTTTAACGTTCCCCCTGCCGTGCAAAACCTCAAGAACTAAATCAGGGAGGGTAAGGCGTCACGCCTGCAGGAAGGGGGGAAGCGCCATCCTCCTTCGCCCGTTGGGGCTACGGCGTGACAGGGAGGGCGCGAATTAGGAATTAGGAATTAGGAATTGGGGAAGCGCCCAAGGGCGCAAAAGCTGAAGGTGTTGAGGATAATTGTGATCGAAAGGAAAGGAGTGGGGGAGAGAGTTATGAGTTTGGGTGATGTCACATTCGCTCGGTAGTGAGACATGCGGTTTCAGGAAAAAAACCAAACTCCATTATTGACGGACATATGGTCAGCAACCTTTTTAAGTAAATCTCAGCCGGAAGCCTCACCCGGGGCCTCCGGGACCTAACCCGCATGTCTCACAAATTTTCTACTACGCGCCCGAATCCCGGCACTGGAGCGAGAATCGCTGGATTTCATGCCCGTGCTTGGCACAGATGCATGCCGACTTTGCAGGGTGTCGACCCAGCTTCACCCGCGAATCGGCACGAAACCCGCTCCAGCACTCGGTCTTCGATCGCTCGCTACGAATTTTGTGAGAAATGCGGGCTAACTCCAAATTGAATCCCCAATCCATAGCGCAGTGAGTTTCAGACTTTTCATTCCCGGGCCTGTCGAACTGTCCGATGAAACCCGGCAGGCCATGGGTTCGCCCATGATCGGTCACCGGAGCCCGGAATTTGTGGAGCTCTATCGATCCCTTCAACCCGGTTTGCAAAAGCTTTTTTGTACGGTGGATCCGGTTTTCGTCAGCACCAGCAGCGCCTGGGGAGTCATGGAAGGCTCCCTGAGGAACGTCGTTAAAAAAGGGGTGCTCAATTGCATGTCGGGCGCCTTCTCGGACAAATGGTTCGACGTGAGCAAGCGCTGCGGCAAAAACGCCGCCGCCCTTCGGTTCGATTGGGGAAAAGCTGTAAAACCCGAAAGAGTGGAGGCTGAATTGGCTACGGGCAAATACGACGCCATCACCCTCATCCACAATGAAACGTCCACCGGGACCATGAACCCTCTGGAGGAGATCATGGAGGTGGTGGGCAAGTATCCCGAGGTCATTTCGATCGTGGATACGGTCAGTTCCTTTTCCGTTTTGCCCATCGAAAAAGACGCGCTCGGCATCGATGTCATGCTGACCGGATCGCAAAAAGCACTGGCCCTGCCTCCGGGCATGGCGCTCTTTTCGGTGAGCCGGCGCGCCTTGGAAAGGGCCTTGGAGCTGGAGGACCGCGGCTACTACTTCGACTTCCATGAATTCAAAAGAAACCACCAGAAGGGAATGACCCCCAGCACTCCCGTCATCTCCCATCTTTTTGCCCTCAAACAACAATTGGGCTGCATTGAGGAAGAAGGCCTTCAGGCTCGCCATGACCGCCACCGGCGGCTCAACGCCATGGTGCGTCGCTGGGCCGAGGACCGTGGGTTTGAACTGTTTCCCGAGGCCGGATATGAATCCGTCTCCCTCACCTGCATCCGCAACGACGGCCAGGTCGATGTGCCAGCCCTCAACCAATATCTGCGCCAAAACTTTGCAGTGCAAATGGATCAAGGTTACGGAAAAATCAAAGGAAAGACGTTTCGCATCAACAATATGGGAAACGAAACCGAAGAAACGATCGCCTGGTACCTTGATTGTCTGGACCAAGCCATTGCCGCCACCTAACCCGCATGTCTCACAAATTTTCTACTGCGCGCCCGAATCCCGGCACTGGAGCGGGAATCGCTGGATTTCCTGCCCGTGCTACGCACAGTTGCAGGCCGACTTTGCAGGGTGTCGACCCAGCTTCACCCGCGAATCGGCACGAAACCCGCTCCAGCACTCGGTCTTCATACGCTCGTCACGAATTTTGCGAGACATGCGGGCTAACCCACTACTCCAACCCAATTACCTTACCGATTTCGCTACCATGAAACAATTGATCATTGCGGAAAAACCCAGCGTGGCCCGCGACCTGGCCGGGGCTCTGGGAAAGGTGCCCAAGAAAGGCGACTGGTTCGAAAACGATCGCTATGTCATCAGTTCAGCGGTGGGTCATTTGGTCGAACTCTTCATGCCCGAGGACATCGACCAGAATTTGAAGAACTGGACTCTGAAAAGCCTCCCCATCATTCCGGGCAACTTTGATCTGAAACCGATCGCAAAAACCAAACCCAAATTCCTGGAACTAAAACGATTGATCCATCGCAAGGATATCGACGAAATCATCAACGCCTGTGATGCGGCCCGGGAAGGTGAGCTGATTTTCGCCTACATCGTCGAGTTGGCAAAAAACAAGAAGCCCATCAAACGGTTGTGGTTACGTTCCATGACCCGGGCAGGAATCCTTCAAGCCTTCAAGGCCTTGCGCGATTACGGGGAAATGCAACCCCTGCAGGCGGCCGCGCGTTGCCGGAGCGAATCGGATTGGCTGATCGGTATAAACGGGACACGGGCCATCAAGATTCGCTTGTTTGGGTCCCGGTCCAAACAGATGGCTTCGGTGGGGCGGGTCCAAACCCCCACCCTGGCCATTATCGTAGAGCGGGAACGGGAAATCCGCAATTTTCAGCCACGCGATTACTGGCGCATAATGGCCAGGTTTGCCGTGAGCAAAGGCCAATACGAAGGCGTCTATCAAAAACCGGGCTGGAAAAAATCGTCGCGGGGAAAAGACAGGGTCGATCGCATTTGGGACGTGGCCCGGGCCGAACGAATCGTCGAAGAGGTCAATGACAACCCCTTGGCGGAAGTCACTGAGGAGAAAAAACGCAAGAAACAGTTGGCCCCACTGCTCTACGACCTCACCTCCCTGCAGCGCGAGGCCAACAAACGCTTTCATTTTTCCGCCAAGAGAACGCTGGACATCGCCCAGGCCCTCTATGAGAGACACAAGCTGATCACCTACCCGCGAACCGATTCGCGGGCCCTTCCCCAGGATTACGTGGCAGATTGCCGCTACATTCTGCAAGATCTCTCCGGGGAATATGAGGAATTGGCCCAAACCGCGTTGCGGAACAACTGGGTGAGACCGAATAAGCGCATTTTCAATAACGCGCTGGTCAGCGACCACTTCGCCATCATCCCCACCCAAACCTCTCCGGGAAAACTCAATGCCCAGGAAGCCCGGCTCTACGACATGATCACACGCCGGTTCATCGCGGTTTTCTACCCCCCGGCGGAGTTCGACGTCACCACTCGCACCTCGGTGGCGGGACGTCATACCTTCAAGACGGAGGGCAAAGTGCTGGTCAAGCCCGGATGGTTGGCCGTTTACGGAAGAGATACCAACGAAAACGAAAACCTGACTCCCCTTTCCAAGGACGATGGCAACCCCGCTCGCGCCAGGGTCGTGTCGATCGATCTGAAAAAGGAAACGACCAAACCGCCTCCCCGATATTCCGAAGCCACCCTTCTCTCCGCGATGGAAGGAGCGGGCAAGCGGGTCGACGACAAGGCCTTGGCCCTGGCCATGAAGGGAAAGGGTTTGGGAACACCGGCAACCCGCGCGCAAATCATCGAACGTCTGCTAGCCCAGAAATACCTGGAACGCGGGCGTCGCGAAATAATCCCCACGGCCAAGGCGGAATCCCTGTTGGATTTCCTTTCTGCCGTGGAAATCGAGACGCTGACCAGTCCGTCCTTGACCGGTGAATGGGAATACCGGCTGCACAAAGTGGAAGAGGGCAGCCTTACCAGGGAGGAATTCATGTCTGCCATCGTGGCCCAGACCGAGGACATCGTCGAGAAGGTGAGAGATTTCAAGGAGACAGAGGAGACCTTGAGGGAAATCAACGCGATCAGCCCATCGGATAACAAGCCCATGCTGGAAAATTACCGCGCCTTCAAGTCTCAGGACGGGCAGGTGACCATTTACAAGGTCATTGGCAACCGCAAGATCTCCCTCGGTGAATTGAGAACGCTGCTCTCCCACGGCAAGCTGGGTCCCCTGAAGGGATTTCGTTCCAAAGCGGGCAAACCCTTCACCGCCACCCTGGTTCTGGATGAAAATCATAAAGTCAGGTTCAAGTTCGACAATGACAACGGCAACCGGTTTGGAAAAGGGGCGGAAAAATTGGAGTTCGACAAACTGCCGGTGGTGGGAACCTGTCCCCTGCACCAAACTCCCGTTTACGAAACCGAAAGGGCATTCGCCTGCCGGGAGCGTCTGGAATCCAAGGGGAATGGCAAAGGGTTCAGCATCAGCAAAACCATTCTGGGGCGACCGATTTCTCGGGAACAAGTGGAAAAACTCCTTTCCAATGGAAAGACCGACCAGTTGGACAAGTTTATTTCCAAGCGCACCAAAAAACCCTTCTCCGCCTTTCTGGTCTTACAGGAAGACGGCAATTGGCGTTTCGACTTTCCCCCTCGCCCTCGGAAACCCAATCGCAAAAGAACCCGAAAGCGCCCTTGAAATGCCCTCTGTTCCCTTACTTTATCTCTGAACGACATTAACAATAATCATTTATTTCCATCATGCCCATAGCGACACCATCCCAATTCGAAGCCATGCTGGATTCCGCCCAGGAAGCAGGCTATGCCTACCCAGCTATCAACTGCACTTCCATCGTAACGCTCAATGCGGCCATGAAGGCCTTCGACGACACCCGATCGGACGGCATCATCCAGTTTTCCACCGGGGCCGGGCAATTTGCCTCCGGCCTGGCAAATAAAGACGCAGCCTGGGGCTGTATTGTTCTGGCCGAGGCAGCCCACCTCTTGGCCGAGCAATACGATATCCTCATCGCCCTCAATACCGACCACTGCCAGCCCCAAACAGCCCCTTCTTTTCTCAAACCGCTCATAGAGGAGACAGCGAAGCGCCGGGCAAAGGGACAGGGCAACCTGTTCCAGAACCACATGCTGGACGCTTCCGCCTTGCCTTTGGAGGAGAACATGGCCCTTTCCCGGGAATACCTGAAACTGTGCGCTGAAAACGAAATTATTCTCGAAGTCGAGGCCGGGGTAGTCGGGGGAGAAGAGGATGGCGCCGCCGGAACGGAAGACACCCCGGAGGAAAAACTGTACACAACTCCCGAGGACATGGTGAAGGTTCACGAAGCTTTGGGTGATATCGGCCGGTTCACCTTTGCCGCCACCTTCGGCAACGTACACGGACATTACAAGCCCGGCGCGGTCAAGCTACGCCCCGAAATCCTCGAACAAGGTCAGGCAGCGGTGATGGAACTATACGGAGGGGATGCCGAATTCGACTTGGTGTTTCACGGGGGATCGGGCAGTAAATTGACCGAGATTCGTCAAACCCTGGAGTATGGGGTCATTAAAATGAATATCGATACCGATACCCAGTACGCTTTTACCCGGCCCATCGCCGATCACATGATGAAAAACTACGACGGCGTCCTCATGATAGACGGGGAAGTAGGCTCGAAAAAAACCTACGATCCGCGATCCTACATGAAGAAGGCGGAAGAAAACATGTCCGCCCGGGTCGTTCAGGGATGCCAAGACCTGCAATCGGCAGGAAAAACGATTTTCGGCCAAGTCTAGGGATCTCGCCAGGGCGAGATGGCACAGAGGCACAAAGGCACAAAGGCACAAAGGGGGAAGCGCCCAAGGGCGCGGAGAGGGGAAAGAAAGGATGAAGGATGAAGGAAGAAGGAAGAAGCGGAGGACTCTCGCAAAGATCGCAAAGGGACGCTAAGGGCGCGGGGAGCGCGCCAATTAGGAATTGGCTAACGCCAAGGCACAAAGGGAGAGCGCACCGGGGTCGCGAAAACACAATATTCTTTTTTCCAAAACTCTGTGTTCTCTGTGTCCTCTGTGGTTAACCAAAATGAAAATCTTGGCGTTCTTGGCGAGAGGTAATTGATTCAGGTCCCATGTCGTCGTCCGAGCCGGTGCTTCAGGTTGATCAGCTCACAATTGAGCGGAATGGTTACATCCTGAAGGATATCTTCTGGCAGGTCATGCCGGGTGAAAACTGGGTTATTCTGGGAGCCAATGGATCCGGCAAAACCGCTTTGCTGAAATCATTGATGGGTTATTTTCCGCCTACCCGGGGTAGCATATTGGTATTGGGAAAAACCTATGGAAACCACGATTGGAATCGGGTCCGCCTCCGTATCGGGATGGTCTCCAGTAGTATCCAGCAGCGGATAGGGCAAGGGGAGCCGGCCATCGATGTAGTGGTGTCCGGAAAATACGCACAGGTCAATTACTGGGGTTCGAAAAGGAAAAAGGACATGGTCCAGGCCCGGAGTTTAATGAAACGGCTCGATTGCGAATACCTCTGGGATAAAACCTGGATCACCCTATCGCAGGGAGAAAGACAACGCCTGCTCATCGCCCGGGCCCTCATGGCAAAGGCTGAAATCCTCATCCTGGACGAACCCTGTGCCGGTCTCGACCCCGTGGCGCGGGAACAATTCCTCAATACGGTGGAAAGCCTCCATCGTCATCAACCCCTTCTATCCCTACTGCTCGTAACCCACCACGTGGAGGAAATTATTCCCTGCATTACCCACGGTCTGCTTCTGCGGGCCGGAGAAGTGGTCAGCCGGGGGCCCATCGAAACGACTATCAGTTCCGCCTCCCTCTCGATGACTTTCGACGCACCCTTGGAACTGGAGCGATCGAAAGAACGGTTCCGGTTAAATTGGATCTCGCCGAGGGGAGATGGGATGAAGGATGAGGGAGTGATGGAGTGAATCTCGCAAAGAGCGCGGAGAGGCGCAAAGAGGGGAAGAGAAAGGCTGGGATCTCGCCAGGGCGAGATGGCACATCCGCCTTCGCCTTGCAGGTCTACGGCGTGACGGGGAAGGCACAGAGGCACAGAGGCACAAAGGGGGAAGCGCCCAAGGGCGCGGAGAAGGGAAAGGAAGAAGGATGAAGGATGAAGGATGAAAATTAATCGTGATCGTGATCGAAAGGATGGAGGGAGTTTCCGGGGGTCGCGGCGTAAAGCCGCTCCTACCAGGTTACAAGGCGCGCTGGGGCGCGCCAATCAGGAATTAGGAATTGGGGGACAGGAATGTCCCCCCTCCGTTAACTCTTGTTCCGGCGAAGCCGGATCTCTTTGCGGTCTTGGCGATCTTGGCGAGAGGCATTAGGGAAGGAAGAATGCGAGCCTTGAAAGATGTCAGGTCTTCTTCCTAAGCGGTTAAATTTTGAAAGATACCCACCAATGGGAGGAACAGGGCGATGACGATAACTCCGACGACCACGGCGAGAAGGACAATCATGACGGGCTCCATAACCGAGGTCATGGCGGAAATGGAATTATCCAGTTCCTGGTCATAATTATCGGCGATGCGGTTCAACATATCCGGAACGGTGCCGGTCTCCTCCCCCACTTCAATCAAACTGGACACCATATCGGGAAAATGACGGGTCTGGCTCAACGGTCTGGAGATGGGATCTCCATCCCTTACCCTGGCATAGGTAATTTCCAGTTCACGCTGGTAAACGCGATTGCCCACTACGGCGCCGGTAATTTCCAGAGCTTCCAGCAATGGCACCGCACTCCCCTGCAGGGTAGCCAAAGTTCTGGCAAACCGGGACAAGGCGCTCTTTCTGATCAGATCGCCAAAAACCGGCAATTTCACCTTCATCGAATCAATCGCGAAACGGACCTTCTCCACTGTCCCCAACAGCTTGATTGCCATAAGGATAAGGAGAACCACCATCAGAATAATCAGGATGTGATCCTTGGCGAACAGGGACATATCCAAAATGGCCTGGGTCAGGGGCGGCAGGGAGGCGCCACCGAGAAAGTTGGCATAAATTGCTTCGAAGCGGGGCACCACAAACACCATCAAGAACCCCAGAATGGAAACCGCCAAGGTCATGACCACAATGGGATATGCCATGGCGGCGACCAGCTTACCCCGAAGGCGCTGAGCCTTTTCCATAAAGCGGGCCAAGCGGTCCAATACCAGGTCCAAATGGCCACTGGCTTCCCCGGCCCGAACCATGTTGTAGTAGAGATTGCCGAAGACTTTCGGATACCGGGCCAAGCCATTGGAAATCGGATTTCCCGCCCGAACGTCGTCGGCCAGGTTCCGGATGATCCGGCGAAATCCCGGGTTCTTTTGTTGCCGGGTCAACACCTCCAAGCTCTTCAGCAAAGGCAACCCCGACTGCAACAATGTGGCCAATTGACCGGTAAAGAGGGTCAGTGCCTTCTGTCTCACCCGTGTGCTTCCGTATCCCGTCCTCCGCGTCCGGGCTTTTCTTCGGGGGTTTTTGCGGCTTGGTTTGGCCTTGCCCCGGGGAGTGGAAGGATAAGGAGATTCGTTGGAAGCGAAGGGCATGAAAATGGGGAAGAAGATTTCGGACTATGTCAGGCCTCCCCACTGTGACCATAAGAAAACCCAAAAAAACCTCGACCAGGACTCCTCGGCGTCAAAATCTACCACAGCTAGTTGGAGAAAGGAAATTATATGAAAGCTAAGGATTTGGATAAAATTTTTGACGATGGTGAATTGGACATCAACCCGTACCTTGACTTATCCAAGGCGTTCCGACCTGGGCAGGAATTAACCCGCATTTCTCACAAATTTTCTACTGCGCTCCGGTATGTCGGCACTGGAGCGGACTTCGTTGGATTCCCGACTTCGCAGGGTGTCGACCCAGCTTCATCCGCGAATCTGCCCGAAACCCGCACCAGCACTCGACCTCCGTTCGCTCGCTACGAATTTTGTGAGAAATGCGGGTTAAGGAGAGTGAACGTCGACTTTCCCGTTTGGATGATCGAGCGTATGGACCAGGAATCGTCGCGGTTGGGCGTTCCTCGACAGTCATTGATTAAAGTTTGGATAGCAGAACGACTCGAAGCCCGGATACCCTCCAACAACCCCACAACATAATTATCTCATTTGTTCGCACAGTCTTCTCTTGGAGCCTTTGTCTCGCTGCTCTTCACACGGCCGCTCTCATCGATGGCCAGGCCCTCTTCGGTAAAGAAGCCGATGGAGACGGATCGGTCGCGGTTAGCGGTGAACTCAAGCAATGGCATAAAATCACCCTGGATCTGGCCGGTCCCCATGCACACGAAGAGGACGAGGAACCCAATCCGTTTACCGATTACCGTTTCAGCGTCACTTTTTCCCACCAGTCGGGGGCCCCCGTTTACTCCGTGCCCGGTTACTTTGCCGCCGATGGGAACGCGGCCCATACCTCGGCTCAGTCCGGAAATGTCTGGCGGGCCCATTTCGCACCGGACCTCCCAGGTGATTGGAGTTACAGGACATCGTTCCTGCGGGGCGATCAGGCTGCGCTCGAACCGGACGTGGGAGAGGCGCTGGCCCCCTACCATGGGGTGTCGGGCAGGTTCGGGGTAAGCCAAAGCGACAAAAGCGGCAGAGACTTCCGGGGCAAAGGCCGCCTCCGATACGTAGGCGGACATTACCTTCAACATGCCGGAAACGGGGAGTTTTTCCTCAAGGCCGGGCCGGATGCCCCGGAGACCCTCCTGGCTTATGCGGATTTCGACGGCACCAAGGCCATGAAACCCGACGTGCCCCTAAAGACCTGGGAGCCCCACGTGAAAGATTTCAAACCCGGGGATCCCACCTGGAAAAACGGGAAAGGGAAAGGCCTCATCGGCGCTTTGAACTACCTGGCTGCCAAAGGGGTAAATGTCTTTTCTTTCCTGCCCTACAATGCGGGGGGTGACGGGGACAACGTCTGGCCCTTCGTCCGCAGGGAGGCCAAGTTCCATTACGATTGCTCCAAGCTCGACCAGTGGGGCATCGTATTCGAACACGCCCAATGCAAGGGTCTCTACCTGCATTTCAAACTGCAGGAAACGGAGATGGACGACAACCGGCACAGGGAAAAGGATATCATTCCGGAATCCCTTGATGGGGGACTTCTGGGACCGGAGAGGAAACTCTATTTACGTGAAATCATCGCCCGTTACGGCCACAACCTGGCCCTCAACTGGAACCTGAGCGAGGAGAATTCCCAGTCCTACGAGGAGCAAAACGCCATGGGCGAATACATCCTCAACACGGATCCTTACGATCACCACATCGTCGTTCACACGGGCACCCAAGGGCAGGAACGGATTTACCGGGCTCTGCTGGGACCTCAGTCCGTGCTGACGGGCGCTTCACTGCAGAATCCCTGGGACAATGTTCATCAACGGACCCTGCGCTGGGTGGAAGCCTCGCAAGCAGCGGGCAAACCCTGGGTGGTGGCCAACGACGAACAAAACCCTGCTACCCAAGGGGTGCCGCCCGATCCCGGCTACAAGGGGTTCTCCGGTTGGGCCGAGGCAGGTGAGCCGGACAAGAAGTACAACCTGCACGACATAAGAAAATACACCCTGTGGGGCAATCTCATGGCCGGTGGAGGAGGTGTGGAATACTACTTCGGATACAATTTGCCGGAAAACGATCTGGTGTGCGAAGATTTCCGCAGTCGGGACAGGAGTTGGGATTACTGTCGGTTGGCCCTCGAGTTCTTCCGCAATGAAGCGATCCCCTTCTGGCATATGCGTACGGACAATTCCCTGGTTGGAAATAGCGGGAACGACAACTCGCGCTATTGCTTCGCCAGGGAAGGGGAAATTTATCTGGTATACCTCCCTGAGGGAGGAACCGGTGATCTCGACCTATCCACCGCTTCCGGGAAATTCCAGGTAGGGTGGTTCAATCCGCGCGCGGGCGGAGATCTCCTGAGGGGTTCGGTCAGGAGTGTGGAAGGAGGCGGGTCCGTTTCCCTGGGTCTCCCGCCAGCGGACGAGGAGGAGGATTGGCTGGTGGTTGTAAAAAGGGATCGGCAATGAAGGTCGAAAATCCATTAACCGGTATTGACTCTTGCAAAGCAGGAAGGGAAAGCAGAAAAATCCATTAGAATCCAATGCGCACCTCAGCCCATTGGACGACGGTTTCGGCGATCCCTATGGCTTCCCGATAATCTGCCTCGGGAACAGGTTGCTCCAACCCGGTATAACGTGCCGCCGTCGCATAACGGGTAAGCCTCTCTGCCCGGTGAATCTCCTCAGGCACCTGTTGTCCAGTGGATTCCAGTATGGTCAGCAGCCGATTCAGATCGTGGACAAAAGGAAACTTGATGTCGCGTGCGATCATCACTGCCTTGATCGCTTTCTCCGCCGCCTGTTGGGCATCGAAGCACAGATCTTCCAAATAGACTTCCGCTACCCGGCTTTTGGCTAGGGCCAAATTGCTTCTGGCACGGTTCATCCATTCGCGAGGATCGTCGGGTGGAAAGCGTTCAGGTAGATTCATAAACCACCTTTCCTTCCTGCAAGGCCGGCTTGATGATCAAGGCGTGGCTGTCCTTGTAACGCTCCACGGCTTGCGGGGTAACCACGATGGCGTCGACCGCCGCCGTGACGCCGCGCATGTTTCCGCAGATGTCCCCCATGACATCCCACGGGTTCCCACACTCCTTGACAACGAGTAAATCGACATCGCTATGGTAGTTCATTTCGCCCCGGGCTACAGAGCCAAAAAGGATGATTCTCTGTGGATCAGCAACCTCTACTACCCGACGGATAATGTCATCCAATGCGGATTGGTCCAACACCGTGTCACTAATTACCTCCGGTTCCTTTTGCATGGCTATTGCCTCGGATACGTATCGACAGGCCAAAATAGGGACGGTCCTGATTATTTGAACTTTTCGTATTGGAAGGCGCCGTAGGGGACGTTGTCCTTCTGTTTTTCCTCCAGTTCGGCGGTGGAGCAACTGCACATTTCCATTTTGCGCATGGTAATGGCGGCGGTGGGGCATACGCGCAAACATTTGCCGCAGCGTACGCATTCGTCACTGTCGATCCAGATGTAGGTAGTTTCCTCGGCCAGGTTTGCCTCCAGGCTGGACGTGACGGCTCCATCTTCATCGTAAAAGAGGCGGGATACCCGGTTGATGCAATCGCGCGGCGCAACCCCGATACACCAGTCGCAATGGATGCATGCGTCCTGGTCGATTTCAAATTTGTAGTGGCAAAAGTAGCAACGGGTGGCGTGAATTTGGGTGCCATCCGCGGTATGGCCCAATTCGACTTCCGCGGTTCCGTCCCGGTCGGTCAAAGGGAGTTTGGGCATTTGCACGGGAAACTGGATGTCGTGGTCGCGCACGCGGCCGGTTTCACCATTGGTATCCATGAAGGTGATGGCGATGTGTTTTTTGCGGCGAACCTGGCCCATGAGATGGGCGTCAATCTTATCGGCTACTTCCTTTCCGTCGTTGACCGCGGTGATAACGTCGAAGCTTCCGTAATTGAAGTCTCCGGCCACGAACACTTTTTCGTCGGTGGTATGATTTCCTTCGGTTTGGCTTATGCCTTGCGGCAGGATGCTCAATTGGCGGGTTTGCCCGATGGCCATGATAAGCAGGTCGCAGGGGTATTCCTCCTCGGTGCCCGGGATGGCATGGATCCTGGGTTTGCCCCCCTCCGCTTGTTCCTCGTCCAAGGCGTTGCGTTGAAAGGTAACGGCCACCAGTTTGCCGTTCTCGGTTCGGGCTGAGAAAGGATTCATGAGGGTTTCCACCTCGATTTCCTCCAGCCGCATCTGGTTAATTTCGTCGGGATCGGCTGACATCTGTGCTTCCGTTCTGCGGTACATGATGGTTACGGTTCCCTCCGCTCCGACTAGGCGTTTGGCGGCGCGGGCGCAGGATCGGGCGCAGTCGACGGCGGTGAATCCGCCTCCGACGATGATGACGTTCTGGCCCTTCATATCGCCGATCTTGCCCATGTTGTAATCGTACATGAACTTCAGCCCGGGTATGGTGTGTCCATTGCCCGGCAATCCGGGAAGTTTCAGGTTGGATGGGTTTACGGCCCCCACCGCCACAAGAACCGCATCGTAATCCCGCATGATCCGTTCCATCAGGGAGGCGTCGACCCAGGTGTCGCACTTCACCTCGATACCGCTGTCGATGATGGCCTTTACTTCCGCATCGACGGTTTCGCGGGGCAGCCGGAAAACGGGAATACCCTGCACCATCATCCCACCCAGGATGCTGTCGCGCTCGAAGATGGTCACACCGTGGCCGTAACGGCGCAGTTCCCGGGCCGCGGTCAAGCCAGCCGGTCCTCCCCCGATGACGGCGACTTTTTTGCCCGAATCCTCGAACCAGGATGGAAGGGGCTTGGGCGGGTTTTGCTTATAGTCGGAAGCGGACCGTTTCAGGTGGCAGATATGAACCGGCCCGGCTATACCCGTCCAGTTGTGGCGGCAGGCATCCTCGCAAGGGCGCGAGCATACCCGGCCCAGCACCCCGGAAAATACATTATCTTCCTGGTTGATCAGGTAAGCCTTATCCGGATTCCCTTGGGCGATCGCCTCGATGTAGGCGGGCACGTTGGTTTTGGCCGGGCAAGCGTCCTGACAGGGTATGTCCTTGAGGAAGGTTTTGAAATCCAACGGTTCGGTGCCGGCTCCGAGAAAAACGGAGGTCTCCTGCGGATTGGGAGCCATTTCGTAGGAAATGCCCAGATCCTCAACGGCCTTCAGAAAAGGATTCAGATGATTGTTATCGTCCATTATCAGAGCCCCATTCTTGCAGCGCAATCGGCCAGGGTTTCGTCCCCCTGGCGGATGTCGAGGAAGGTATCGAGAATCCTCTCCAAGGCGGGGGCGCAGTCCGCTTTCTTAAATTCTCCGAGTTTTCTCCCCAGGCGATCGTGTTTTCCACCGATGCGCATTTCGTAGGCCTCGGTCGAGCCGACTTTTTCGCGAATGCGCATACCCCGAAAACCGATGTCGGCGATGCGATAGGGAGAGCAACTGTTGGGGCAGCCAGTGATGTTGATGAGGGCTTTGTCCCAAATCTCCTTGTACTTGGTCTGGCTCACCACGGGCATGAGCATATCGTAGAGGGTCCGCGTTTCGGAAACCGCTTTGGGGCAGTAGGTCGTCCCCACGCAGGGCACAATATCGCGCAAGCCAAAGAAGCCGTCGGTATCGAAGCCGACCTGGCGGATTTGAGCGGTCGCTTCTTCCACTTTGTCCGGTTTCACCCCGTGGATTTCGATGTTTTGACGATTGGTCAGGTAGACGCGTTTATTGCCGTAAATTTCCGAAATTTCCGCCATACGCTTGAAGGCCAAGTGGGTCAGTTCACCCTTGGGAACCATGGCGCGCACGGTCGCCTTGCCATCCGTTCCCACCGGATTCTGCTCCAGTAGGGGACGATCCGGAAAGTCGACGCCGGTCTCTTCGAAGTCCTCGGTTTCCAGGTCGTCCACCCCGACTCCTTCGTCCTGCAGAAAGTCCAGGACGATGCGGCGGCACTCCTCGATGCCCCTGCGGTGAACGACAAATTTGAGGCGGGCAAAGGTGCGGTCCCGGCGTTCGCCGTGGTCGCGGAAAAGTTGGGCGATGGCCCGATTGACCCGGGCCATTTTTTCCGGGGGGACAAAGGAAAACAATTCCTTTCCGATGAAGGGGGCCCATCCCATTCCGCCGCCGATCATGACCTTGAACCCGAATTCATCTTCGCCCTGGGGGGTTTTTCGCTGAACGGCCACGATTCCTATGCAATTGATAAAGGGTTGGGCGCAGCCGGCTCCACAACCGGAGAAAGTTATTTTGAACTTGCGGGGAAGGTTGTCCAGGTCGCGGGCTTCAGTGAGCAGGCGCGCCGTTTCCTTTACGTGGGGAAGGACATTGAAACGCCGGAACTGGCAAGTTTCCGCCAAAGGGCAACCGGCCACGTTTCGAGTGACGTCTCCGCAACCGTGGAAGGTGGAAAGTGAATCTTCCGCCAGACTTCGAACCATGTCGGCCAGGGCGGGTGTTTTGAGCCAGTGCAGTTGAATGCATTGCCGGGTGGTTACAGCCAACTTGCCCTGGGCATAATCCTCGGCCACTTTGGCGATACGCCGTGCCTGACTCGAAGTCAATACCCCGCCCGGAATCACGATTCGCGCCATGTGATTGCCCGGTTGGCGGGAGGTGTAAATGCCATACCATTTGGAGATGTTCTTCTCCTCCGCCGTCATGGAACCCTTGCGGGCAATTTCATCGTAGTCCAGGAAGAGACCCTGGTCCTTGATGATTTCGTCCTCGCTGACGAGTCGTTTACCTAATGTCCACTGCATATTGGATAGGTTCTAATCGTGGTAGAAAAGAAGGGTTGAAATGTAGCGCTCCCCGGTATCCGGTTGCATGACCACGATGTTCTTGCCCCGGTTTTCGGGGCGGCTGGCTACCTGGTAGGCGGCCAGGGAGGCTGCGCCCGATGAAATACCGACCAGCAGGCCTTCCGTGGTTCCGAGTTTCTGGGCCGTCTTGATGGCGTCCTGGCTGTCGATGCGGATGACTTCATCCACGATGTTTCCATCATAGACCTGGGGGATGAACCCGGCTCCGATGCCCTGAATCATGTGGGGCCCCATTTTGCCCCCGCTGAGCACGGGCGATTCATCGGGCTCGACCGCGACAACCTCGATATCCGGGTTTTTTTCTTTCAAATACCGGCCCGCGCCGGCCACCGTTCCGCCCGTACCGACCCCGGCAACAAAGATGTCGATCCGGCCCCCGGTGTCGCGCCAGATTTCGGGGCCGGTGGTCTCGTAGTGGACCTGGGGGTTGGCCGGATTGTTGAACTGCTGGGGCATAAAGGCTCCGGGAATATTTTGGGACAGCATTTCGGCTTCCTCGATAGCTCCGGGCATGCCGAGATCGGCATCGGTAAGGACCAGTTCGGCGCCCAGGTTGATGAGCATCTTGCGGCGCTCCACGCTCATGGAGGACGGCATGGTGAGGATGATGTGGTAACCCTTGACGGCGGCGGTCATGGCGAGGCCGATGCCGGTATTGCCGGAAGTGGGTTCGATGATGGTGCCTCCCTCGGCCAGACTCCCATCGCGTTCGGCCGCTTCGATCATGGACAAACCGATGCGGTCCTTGACACACCACCCCGGGTTGTAACCTTCCAGCTTGCCGATGATACGGCCTGGAAGTCCCTCGCTGAACCTGGAGAGGTGAACCAGCGAAGTATTGCCGATAAGCTCACATAAGTTGTTGTAAATGGGCATGTTACAAAAAGTCTAAAAACACCGGATTTATTGGAAGTCACGACCCGGCGCCGGATTTCACTCCTTAGGAAGATGCGCATGCCTCCTGCGAGATCAAGTAGAAACCCAGGAAAGTCAAAACGGTGGCGGTAAAGGCGCGCGGAGCGCGCCAATCAGGAATTAGTTATCCTATTTCAATGGTGTTTTTCGTAGTGCTCGGCCAGCAGGTTGCGACCGAAGTCGCCGTCGAAATCGCGCCAGACGGCGTGGATGTGATTGGCGTTATTCTGGATGTTGTCATATTCGATGAGAAAGGTGGGGCCTTGGACGCGGTAATAATGGGGGTTGCCGGGCTCCTTTGGCCCGGCCCAGGCGAAAACGATGTTTTCCAGGCCGGCCTCACGCAGTTGGTTCCAACGCGACGATGCCAAGTCAGCGGGCATGTTGCCGATATAGACGCCGATCAACCGGTTCAGGGCCTCGCGTTGATCCTCGGTCAAATCCGAAGCGGCAACACCTGTGGATGGAAGTGGAGAGACCTTCTTTTTCGCGCCGGTGTAAATGTCCCTGGGGGCATTGGCTGCGATGATGGCTTTTTCCTGCTGTTTTTCGCTCAGGGATAACAACAACTGCCGGGCTACATCCTCCTCTTCCTTCAAGGTTCTCCGGCCTTTGGTGGGACCCACCGGAACTTTAGCAGGGTTGGCCCCCCAGAAGTGGGGCGCCTCGGCCAGGAATCTACCCTTAACGATGGTGAAATTGAGGGAGAGGTGGTGGCCCTCGAACCGCCAACCCCAGGTGGCGTCGGAGGCTGGCTGGCCAAACAGGCTGATAAAGTACAAATCCGGGTCCCGGTGGGCCTCTCCTTCCAGCAGGAAGAGGACCGACTCCAGGTCCATGATGTGGTCGACTTTGGTATGCCCGCGAGCGCTCAGGCCTGCGGCAAGCAAAGCGGTCAACTTCCCCTTCTGCTCTTCGTCGAGGCCTTTTAAACCGACCCCCTCACGCTCCCTGGGGACGAAGTGCCAGTTGACCCGCTCCCCTTCTGCGTCCATGGGAAAAGTGGCCTTTTCCTTCAGTTCGGCCGGCAAGGATCCGAGGAATGCGGCGGCGGCCTCCCGCATTTCGGCGATGACGGGTTCCACCGCTGGCAAGGAGGAGAGAGGAGAAATAACCAAGCTCAGAATGAGAAGGGCGGGAAAACAGCGCTTAAATGTCATAATAATTCCGATAGCATGGTTTTCCCCGGAAAGAAGGCAAGTGGCTTTCGGATCTCGCCAAGGCGAGATGGCACAAAGGCACAGAGGCACAAAGGCACAAAGGGGGAGAGAGAAAGGCTAAAGGATGGGATCTCGCCGAGGCGAGATGGCACAAAGGCACAGAGGCACAAAGGCACAAAGGGGGAAGCGCCCAAGGGCGCGGAGAGGGGAGAGGACTCTGGCAAAGATCGCAAAGGCGCCTATCGGCGGTTTATTTTTTGGCGGGCGCTTTCTTCTCAGGTTTGGTGAACATTCTGACGAATTGGCCGTAGCCCTCTTTTTCCAAGTCCTGGACTGGAATGAATCTCAAAGAGGCCGAGTTGATGCAGTAACGCATGCCGGTAGGCTTGGGTCCGTCGGGAAATAAATGCCCCAGATGGGAATCTCCCTCCTTGGACCTCACTTCGGTGCGGATCATCCCGTGACTCCTATCGGTTTTTTCCACCACGTTTTCTTCCACCAGGACGCGAACGAAGCTGGGCCAACCCGTTCCGGAAACAAACTTGTCGGTGGAGCTGAAGAGGGGTTCTCCGGATACGATATCCACGTAAATCCCGGATGCCTTGTTGTCCCAGTAGGCATTGCGGAAGGGCGGCTCTGTGCCATTCTTCTGTGTGACGTGATATTGGATGGGAGTGAGTTTTTCTTTCATTTCGGAGAATTTGGCAGGTTGCTCGGGTTCACCTGAAATAAGCAGGAATGAGGCGTAGGTGAGGGCCACTCCTACGAGGGCCACCAGATAAAACTTGGATCGGGTAATGGTGGTTTTCATGACTTTATTATTATAGATGCACATCTTCCGTACTTATTTCAACATTCGGTTTTTCCGCAATGGAATCCCCAAACTTGTCAATTTGCCTGATGCCCCGAGTGGCGCCCGGGTGATGGGCCGCCTTACCTTCCAGCAATACAGCACACCCTTTCAAAGCCAGTGGAGTAAATAGATTGAGGATGAATGCGGTAAGGATCAGCACGGTGAATATTGGTTTATCGATAGCTCCCTGACTGAGGGCCAAGGCTGCCAGAATGAAAGCCATCTCGGCCCGGCCGCACATACCGACCCCTACGGTCAAGGCTTCGCGGAAGGGCAAGCCCATGCGCAGGGCCATAGGCCCGGCAGAACAAATTTGCCCCACGATCACAACCGAGGTGAGCGCCGCCACGAAACCGATCTCGGCCAGATTGATGTCAAAGGTTATGGAAAATCCCAGGGAGATAAAGAAGATCGGCCCCAGGAAGGAATAGGCGATTCCGTAGGAACGGTCCTGAACAATCCTCACCAAGTTGGGATGGGCGACCTTTTCCTCGAAAAACAATCCCGCCAGGTATGCGCCCAGAATCATATGTAGTCCTATATACTCGGCAAACAATCCCGCCCCGAAGGCGGACATCAAAATGAAGGTGAATCCCTTGCCTCCTTTGGACCGGAAGGGCAGCCTGAGCCGCGGGTAAACGTAGCGGCCCATCACCATGGAAACGGCGAAAAAACCGATCACCTTTCCCAGGGTGATGAGGATATTCATGGGTTCGAAATCGCCCCCCGAGAGAACGCCGATGATCAGGCCGAAGAAGACCAGGGTCAGCAAATCGTCGATGACGCAACTGGCCACAATGACCCGGGCAAATCTCGTATTGGCCAGGCCGAGGTCCTTGAGGCTCTTCAGGGTGATTACCACCGCTGTCGCCGTCATGGTCAGTCCAACGAAAGTGGCGGCGACCCAGTCGAGTCCGAAAAGGGTGGCAATGCCGAAACTGACGCTGAAAGGAACAATGGCTCCCACCACGGCTACACCCAGGGAACGCTTGAGGGCATCGAAGAACTCCAGCGGCTTGGTCTCGATGCCGGCGTGAAACATCAGGAAGAAAATGCCAATCTCGGCCAGCATGGTGATGGCTTCATTGGGAGTGATCCATCCAAACACGGCCGGCCCCAGCAACACCCCGACAATCAACTCGCCCATTACGGTGGGCAGGCCCAAGGGACGCAACGTAATGGCAACGAGCCAAATCCCGGTGAGAAGGATGAGCAGGTCAAGGGCTAAACCGTGCATTAGGATGAAGGATGAAGGAAGGGATCTCGCCGAGGCGAGATGGCACAAAGGCACAAAGGCACAGAGGCACAAAGGGGGAGAGAGAAAGGCTAAAGGATGAAGGTGCTGAGATTAATCGTGATCTTGATCGTGATGGAAAGGAATTGGAGAGAGAGGGAAAGGAAGAAGGAAGAAGGATGAAGGAAGAAGGTGCTGAGATTAATCGTGATGGAAATGAATTGTGGAGAGAGATCAAGATTACGATCACGATCACGATCACGATTTATGACTTCGTTTTAAGGGATGGGCCAGAGGAGGGGCAGGCCGATCATGGCGGTGATGAACACGACAAGAGCCAGCGGCAGGCCGACCTTGAGGTAATCGCTGAAGCGATACCCGCCCGGTCCCATTACCAGGACATTGGCCGGATGGGATATGGGACTGGTAAAACTGGCCGAGGCGGCCATGGCCAGGGCCATCATGGCAGTGTAGGGGGGGATACCCAATTCAACGGAGGATTGAATGGCTATGGGGGTCATCAACACCACCAGGGCGGCGGTGGGGATAATGGTGGTGGCCAGCGAGGTGATGAGGTATAACCCGGCGATAACGGCCCAAGGTCCAAAACCGCCTATTGCGGACAGGAGCAACTCGGCCAAATAGGAAGCGGCGCCCGTCTTCTGCATGGCCGTTCCCAGGGGAAGCATGCCGGCGATGAGAAAAACAGGCCGCCACTGAATGGCACGGAAGGCTTTATTCCTGGTGAGGCAACCGGTCAGCATCATGGCGGAAGCCCCCCCGATGGCGGTGATAGCGATGGGCATCCAACCGAGGAACACGGGAACGACAACGCCCATCATGATCAGCGTGGCAAGCAACGGTTTGTTTTTCCCCGCCGCCTCGGTTTCGGGAAGCTGGGTCAGAAGCAGGAAATTCTTATCCTCCCGGAGCAAGTCCAGTTTATCTTTGGGACCCATGAGGAGCAAGGCGTCGCCAAAATGAATTTTCATCTGACCGAGGTGAGACCGATAGACCTCATCCGCCCGCAGAATGCCCAACAACTGAATTCCATAACGTTTGCGCAAATGAATGTCGGCCACCGTGCGGCCGGCCAGCTTGGAGTTGGGTGCCAGGGTTGCCTCGATCATTTCCACCTCCTCGGTTTGGAGCAGGCCGGCATCGAACTGGGCTGAGGTCTCGACCTCGAGTTGTTGCAAGCCTTGCAGGGTATCGAAATTTTCGCGGCGGCAATGCAGGGTCAACTTGTCACCTTCCCTCAGGGGCTCATTGGGATCGGGAATAAAGAACTCGGTGCCTTCGCGCTCGATGGAAATCACGTGCAAATCGAACCGCTGCCTGAGCCGGCTTTCCTTCAGCCCCTTTCCCGCCAACCAGGAACTTTCCGGTACGATAACTTTGAAAAGGTTTTTCTCCGCTGCGGTGTAGAGGTTCAACAACTCGGGCGAGGCCATTTGACAGCGGGCAAAGGCTTCATCGGATTTCAATGCTTCAATGGAGGAGGGACCGCCCTGAAGCAACAGGCGGTCTCCCGCCTGCAGGCTCAATCGGCCAAGTTCGCGGGCCACTGCTCCCTCGGTCTTGAAGACCATGAGCACGTTGGAGTTGAACCGTTTCCTGAAATCGGCTTCCCGAATGGTTTTGCCCAAAAAATCGGCCTTATCCGATAAGGTGGCCTCGGCAATTGTAAACTGGCCGGACAGCAGTGCGGAATCCTGGGCTTCCCGGCCCACCGGTTTGAGATCCTGCCAACTCCGTAGTTCCTCGAGGCGTTCGGCCTCCCCCTGGGTATATAGGCGATCGCCTGCCCGCAAAACGGTATCCGGCCCCGGAGCAAACAGGGTTTGTCCATTGCGCTGCAAGGCCACCACGTAAAACCCCAGGGAACGGGCCAGACTGCTTTGTTGAAGCGTTTTTTCCGGCCAGCGTAGAATCATGCCCCAGTTTGAGGAAGAACGCCCTCTCGCCCAGGGCGTATTGATTCTGCAGGGCGGCGCGGTGGGAACCGGTAGACTCAGCTGCTCCTGGATCCTTGCTGGGAAGTAGAAAACGGGCCGTTAGGGCGACAAAAACCGTACCGGCGATCATGATCATCCCCCCGATAGGAGAAAAATCGAAAAATGCAAAAGGCTCGTAGCCCATTTCCTCCAATCCGTTGCTGACCAGGAGGTTGGGTGGAGTGCCGATCATGGTGGTCAGACCCCCCAGAAGCGATCCAAAGGCCAGTGGCATCAATAAGCGCGAGGCCGGCACCCCGGTCTTACGAGCCACCGAAATAACGACCGGCAACATGAAGGCGGCCACGCCGATATTATTCATGAAAGCGGACAGCACTCCGGAACTCAACATGATGACCACAATCATTCTGACTTCCGTTTTTCCGGCCAATTTCAGCACCTGTTTTCCAACGATTCCGGCCACGCCCGTTTCGGTTAATCCCTCGCTCAGGATGAACATGGCCCAAACCGTGATAACGGCCGCATTGCTGAACCCCGAAATCGCTTCCGTGGGTGTGACGAGGCCGGTAAAGGCCAGAGCCACCAACACCAGCAGGGCCACAATGTCCATGCGGACTATCTCCGAAAAGAACCAGAACCAGAGCCACGAGCAAAATGACTAAAACAAGCGCGATGTCCGCAGTCATGAATTCAGGGAAGGAAGATGGTTGGTACCGGTAATGGAATTGTAACTGTTTCTAATAGTTCAAGTGAAAGAGAGGGAATAAAAAAAGATCATTTTTGCCTACTCCACCTTCCCTCCCCCAACCGGTTGAAGGTTGAATTTTTCAATTATCCTCCTAGGGTGCTTCAGTATGGAAATCGACCAAGCCAATTTGACGGAGGCAAAAACCCTGCCCTGGTCCTCTACCCGTCGCCGGTTCCTGAAGAATGTGGGAAAGTTGACCTCTGTTCTCGGCGCTAACATCGCATTTGCTCATTGCATGCCCCGCGGCCTGGTCCCGGTGGCCTTGGCCCAATCTGAGGAAGGGTTCGTCATAGAAGGCAAGGTGGGGCTTCGCGTCCTTAACGACCGCCCGCTGAATGCGGAAACGCCTGCTCACCTACTGAATGACGATCTAACCCCCGCCAACCGCCTTTTCATCCGCAACAACGGTTGGCCGCCAGTGGAGGCCGGGGCCGACACTTGGACGCTCAGCATCGGAGGGGAATCCGTCAAAACTCCCAAAACCTACACCCTGTCGAAGCTCAGGGACAGGTTTGAAAATATTGCCTTGGCCCTCACCCTGGAATGCGGCGGCAATGGACGGGCCGAATACTATCCTCCGGCCAGTGGCAACCAATGGACCACCGGGGCGGTGGGATGCCCCGAATGGAATGGAATACGCCTCAAGGACGTCCTGGAGGATTGCGGTGTGAAGGGGGACGCCGTTTACATCGGTTATTACGGGGCTGATCGGCACCTGAGCCAAGACCCTGAAAAAGACGCGATTTCGAGGGGCGTTCCCCTCTGGAAGGCCCTGGAGGAACAATCCATGATCGCCTGGGGCATGAATGGCGATCCCCTTCTTTCCCACCACGGTTATCCGTTACGACTGGTATTCGGGGGTTGGCCTGGTTCGGCCTCGGGCAAATGGATCAACCGGATCGTCATACGCAACCGGGTGCACGACGGCACCAAGATGGGCGGTTCCTCCTACAGGGTTCCCCAATACCCGGTCCGTCCCGGCGCCGCGGTAGCGGAGGAAGACATGGAGATTATCGAGTCCATGCCGGTGAAATCCCTCATTACTTTTCCCGAAAGCGGTTTGCGGCATCCTCTGGGACAACCTTTGCGGCTTCACGGTCATGCTTGGGCCGGGGATCTGGAAGTGGCCGACCTTTCCATATCTATTGATTTTGGGCAAACCTGGCAGGGAGCCGAATTGGCCAAGCCGGTCAATCGCCTGGCCTGGCAAAACTGGGACGCCGAGGTTCACTTTCCCAAGGCGGGTTACTACGAGGTGTGGGCCCGCGCGGTGGATGCCGAAGGGACCTCCCAACCCATGCTGGTCCCGGGTTGGAATCCCAAGGGATATTTGAACAACTCCTGCCATCGCATCGCCGTCTACGTGGGTTGAGATGACGCAAATTCCCGCCATATCCATCCTGTTGGTCTCCCTCTTGGCCACTTATCCGCTGGCAGGCCGGAATGCGACCAATGACCTTCCAAAGCCCGCCTTGGATCCTTTCACCGGCCTGGTCATGGCCCAAGGTTGGGAACTGGTCAGGACACACTGTTTTGCCTGTCATTCCATGAAAACCATCACCCAATCCGGGAAGGATCGCGCCAACTGGGCCAAAACCCTTCAAACGATGCAGCAAAAAGAGGGTCTTTACCCGCTGGGTGAAGTGGAAACCGAAATACTGGATTACCTGGAAGAGAATTATCCGGTTTCCGTTCGGCCCCATAATCCGAAAATCCGGATGCCCATCTACTGAACCAAAAAACCCCGGTTTCCGGCGCCTTTCTCCCTCAGGAAGGATTAACCCGCATCTCTCATTGTTCCGCTTCTCTCCACTCTCCACCGGGCGCCAGCCCTCTCTTTGGTAAATCAGGCCGGGGCAAGCAAAATTGCCTTCCAGTGAAAAGGGGCTGGAAAAATGGCATCCGGTAAACTAGGAATTTCCCGGAATTTTTCATGTTGTTCCGCATAAGAATGCTTCCATTTCTCGGTGTTTGCTTCGCCCTTGGAGGAGTAGGAACCATTGTCCTTTACCATTACTTTCTGACCGGGCTGAGAGAGAAGTTGAGCCATCTTCAGAATGAAATCCTGCCATGGGAGGGGGATTTCCAGATCCGGGGGTTTCGATTGGAAGATCTCGACCTCCATCGGACTTTGGGTTTCGGCCTGATCGGTTTGCAATGCGATGCAACCATGAGCGAGACCGATCAGTCTGTGCGCATCACCGCGCAATACCTTGGTTGGAGGTGGCAGGGACTGCCCGAGGGAAAGCTGAAAACCATGGTCCGCAATCTCCGGCTGGCCTCAGGTAGTCCGGCCAAGCCCCTGTTGAGCAACCGCTACAAGATGCGCCAAATCGAGGTGCATGCCATGGAATACGAAACGCATGCCTCCCTGCTCGATTTGAAGGGTTCGTTGCGCCGGGTCTATCACGACTTCAATGATTTTCTCCAACGGGGAGAAACCACGGCGGCCATGCGTCTCCAGGGCACGGTGTTTTTTGAAGTCGAGATAGGGGATAGAGCCTTTCAACTTCAGCAGCGATTTCGGACCCGGACCTCCGATGGCATTTCGCGCATCGTGCTGAATCGGGAAGACTTGGAGCAAGTGGGGCCGAAATTCGCCGATCGTCTCTCCAAGGGTGATCTCGATCTTGTGGCCAATCATCCGTTAAAGGCTCCCAGACTTTTTGAAATCCGGCGCCTGACAGAGGAACAGTCCCGGGCCATACGCTGGTCCGGAATCGACTTTCCCGAGGACGCCTACCGCCATGTATTATGGAGCTACCTGCTGACCCTCGAATACGGCGCCGACTTTGCCCAAGTGGTAACCAACGCCCATGAATTCGGATCCTACAACACCCCGGAGGAGGCGGCCAAAGACCGCTGGAATAACCAAATCGGAATCCATTACGCCCTGGAAGGAGTTGGCCAGGATAATTTACTTGCCAGGATGCTATCCGACCCACGGATCCGGCGGTAGCCCGCAGGAAAAGGGTCAGCCCTGAATGGCACTAAGTTAAGGGTGTTTGTAGAGGAATATGGTATGGACGCCAGTCGGGGTCATGCCGTAGAAAAGTGATGCCTTATCAAAGGATCCGGATACCAAAATTCAAGGGCAGACCCTTTTCCTGCCTTCCGACGGGCCTTCAAAGCTTGAACTCGTCCTGAATGATCTTCAGTTTTCCGGATTTTCCCTCATATGCTTTGGAGACGCACATCCAGGCCATGAAATGCCATGCAAGGTTCTAAAAATAGACGACCCAAACGGGACAGAGCATCCTTAGCCCGCCACCCGTTTGCCAAACTGGGCCTCAAGTCCCGCGTCGTCCGCGCCGTGGTCAAATCCGGCTATACCGAGCCGACCGCCATTCAAAACGAGGCCATTCCCAGGATTTTGCGAGGGAGGGACATTATCGGATCTTCCCAGACCGGCACGGGAAAAACTGCCGCTTTCGCCCTGCCAATAATTTCCAAATTGGGCAAACACGGCAAATTTCGTTGCCTCATCCTCGAGCCCACCCGGGAGTTGGCCGACCAGGTTAACAAGTCATTTCAAACATACGGGAGATTCACCAACCTTCGCACCACCCTTATTCAGGGAGGGGTCGGATATGCCCGACAGTGCCAGGCCCTGGCCAAAGGGTGCGACGTTATCGTGGCCACCCCGGGTCGTCTTCTCGATCACTTTCAAAAAAAAACCCTCCATTTCCGGGACATCCAAATCGTTGTGCTCGACGAAGTGGACCGGATGCTGGACATGGGGTTTCTGCCCGATGTCAGGCGGATTGTAAAATTGACTCCGCGCAAGCGGCAGACCCTTTTCTTCTCCGCCACTATTCCCTCGGCCATTGAAAGCCTGGCCCGGTGGACTTTGAAAAATCCTCATACCGTGAATATCGGGCGCCGCCGCAGCGCCGCCGAAACCGTGACCCATCAACTCTATCCGGTGGCGCGCAGCCAAAAAATCGATATGCTCATCCGATTGCTGGATGATGCCGATTACGAAAGCGTCCTTATCTTCACCGAGACCAAGTTGGACGCAGAGGTGCTGGCCCGAAAAATGGAGACGCGGAACTACGCCGTTCATACCCTGCATTCCGATCGGAGCCAAAGCGAACGGAGGCGTGCTCTGGAGGGTTTCAAGAAGGGAAGGTTCGAGATCCTCATAGCCACCGACGTGGCCGGTCGCGGACTGGACATTTCCGGAATCTCGCACGTGGTCAATTACGATGTGCCCAGAAACCCCGAGAACTACGTCCACAGAATCGGTCGAACGGGAAGAGCCAACGCGGAAGGCGATGCCCTGACCTTGTTCAGTTCGGATGAAATCGCCGAGGTCAAGGCCATCGAAGCCTTTATCGACCAGGAGATCGACCGCGTCAAGCTGGACGATTTCGACTACGCCTTTACCACCCTGCTGCGGGAAAGACCCCAGTCCAGACCGGTTCGGCGGGGCAGAAACCGGGGATACGTGCCGGCCGACACCCTTCCCATCCACATCAACAAACGGCGACGTTAGTCCCGAATAATTATTGATGGAGAAAGCGATGAACCCCGAAGGCAAAACCCGGCTATCGTCCCTCAAGCCAAAAAATTCAAGACCAGTCGTTATGAAGGTCACCCTCTGTACCATCCTTTTGGTAGCCCTGCTCTGGATAGGGATCAGGGTATTTCTTGCCACCATGGGAGATGGTTGAGCCGGTGGAAAGACATCGGGTCTTCTGTTACCCGATCGCCAACGAATTGTAACAGAAAACCGGTTGAGCCGACAGGGGAAATGGGCAAGGGTGAACCCCGTTTATGCGTGTCCTCCTAACCTCCCACGGGTCGACCGGTGACATCTATCCGGTCATCGCCTTTGGAAGGGCTTTGGCACGAGCCGGGCATTCCGTAACCTTCGCTTCCGCTCCGCTTTACCAAAGGGAAATCCTGCGGGCAAATCTCGACTACTATTACCTGCCTCCGGATTGGGAACAGGAAATCTTCACCGAATTCATGAGAAGATTGGACCGGTCCAAACACCCCATCAAGCAGTTGAGAGAAATATACCGGGGGGCCCTCCCTTTTTTGGGGGAGGTTATCGACCGCATCGAGGAAGCGCTGGAAACCCACGACGTCTTATGCGGTTTGTATTTGTTTCCCCACTACCGGGCCGTGGCCGAGCGCAAGGGCAAACCGTTTGCTTCCATAGCTCTCTGCCACAATACCATACCATCGCCAGACTTTCCACCGGGCCGGACCCCTGCCCTGCGGGGTTTTCCCAAATCCCTCCAGGTCCGTTGGAATATGGGCCTGTGGCGTTTGACCAATTTCGTGGTGGATAAAGCGATCAATCGGACCATCGGAGACATCCTCGGGGAAAAGGGGCTCCCAGCCGCTCGAAATTTTATCATGAATCCCGCCAGCCTGGTCCTGGTGGCGGTCTCCCCATCCCTCATGGCCGGACGAGGCTCCGTGCACCATCGGTTTCAATTTACCGGCTTTCTGCGTTGGCAGGCTGAAGCCTGTCCAGCCGAGGAAAGGCGCATTGGAGATTTCTGCCGCGGTGAAGCCGTACCGGTCCTCACCTTTGGAAGCGTGGCATTTGATGACACCCACTCGATCATGAGCCGATTTGAGCGGAATTGGCCGGTGGGCAAAAAGATAATCATCCAAACCGGTTGGTCCGGTCTATCGGTGGAGATGGAAAGGCCCGAGATCCTGGTGGTAGGGAAAATGTCCCACGATCAGCTCTTCGGCCACGCCTCTTGCGTCGTCCACCACGGCGGCGCCGGCACCACGGCTTCGGCGTTGTCGGCGGGAAAACCGCACATCATCGTCCCGCACATCGCCGACCAGGATTTCTGGGGTTCTGAAATGGTACGGCTCGGCACGGGAGTTGTCCTGCCCAAGGAACGTTGGCCGGAAAAACTGCCCGGCGCCGTCCGCTTGCTGGATACCCGAGGCGAATTCCGGGAAAAGGCGGGGGAGGTCCGGGACATCATGGCTCGGGAAAATGGCGCCGAACGTGCCATCGACCTGTTGCAAGCCCACGTAGAAGCCCACAATTTGAATCGCCGGATTTGACAAGGGGGAATTTATAGGAATAACCTGCCCTCTAATTTGGCATGAAAACTCCCCTTCTCATAGTAGTCCTGGCCCTGGTTTCCGCATTGTTTTTTTCCGGATGCGGTGAAACGGTGGAAGCGATCGTGGAGCCGGTTCCGGACGTATCGGCAACACAGGTCGGGAAATACAAATTTGAATATTTCCACAAAGCTCCGGAAGACCGTCCCTTTGTCGTGGTAGCGGTCGTAACCGCCAAGACCTCCAATTTGGACAAGGCAAAGGACACCTTCAAGAAGCACTCCAAACCCTACAAAGCCCAAGCCGCGGTCAATTTGCGGGCCGTGAAGGTGGGCAACTACCGCGGTTTATCGGTCCATAATTGGCAGGCCGACCTGGTGATCTGGCAATAACGCCGCTAAAGGGGAACCTCGTTCTGCAAAATCTGATCGAGGGTTTGCCGTTTTCTGATGAGGGCAAGTTCCCCGGATTCCCGCAACAGCGCCTCGGGAGTCTCGGGAAAGGAATTGTAATTCTTGGCCTGCATGGCCGAGCAATAGGCGCCGGCGCCGTCTATGACAAACAGATCGCCGATTTCCGCCCTCAGGAGTTTCCGTTCTTTCAACCGGACGGGGTCCGAGGGATCGGGGGTCAGAAGATCTCCGGATTCGCAGCAATGACCCACCACAATAACCGATTCCACGTCTCTGTGAGGTTCGTTGGCGCGGGGTATCACCGTCATAGGCTGTTGAGCCGCATACAGTGTGGGCCGAAGGATTTCGGACATTCCCGCATCCAGTTTGAGGAAGACGTGCCCATCCTCTCCGGTGGTGGTTTTGTCCTCAACGGAGGCCAACAGGCACCCGGCGTTTGCCACCAGGAAGGTGCCGGGTTCGATTTCCAGGTGTAATTTGCGCCCGGTCCGGCGGGCAAAGTCCTCCAACGCCGCCTTTATGGGAGCGCCTAACTCCGGGAGGCCTGTCGTAACCTCTTCCCGCATTCTTCCGACTTTGAAGCCGCCTCCCAGATTCAAGTGAGTTACGGCTGGAAAACGCTCCACCTGCCGCAAGGTCAACAGGGCGGACTTTTGCCACACGGCCGGATCGCTGCCCGAACCGATATGGGTGTGAATGCGGAAAATTTCCAGGTCGAACCTGTCAATGATTTCCTCGGCCTCGGGCAAAAGTTCGTGCCAGATACCAAAACTGGAGGACGGACCTCCAACGTTGGTCTTGTGGCTGCTGCCGGATCCCACCCCGGGATTGATGCGCAATCCCACCCGGTTTCCGGGCAGAGTTTCCCCGAAGGCCCTCAACTGCTTGAGGGAACAAGCGTTAATGCTGATCCCGGCCCCGACGAGGTCGGCAAAATCTTTCGGCAACTCCTGGGAACTCAAACTTATGTTTTCCGCCGGGATACCGGCACGAATGGCCCGATGCGCCTCAAAACCGCTGCTGGCGTCCATTTGCAGCCCCATTCGGTGAAATACCTGGAGAATGACCGCATTCGAGCACGCTTTCATGGCATAGCGCCCGGTAAAACCGAAAGGTCTGGGAAAATCCAGAACCTTCCGGGCGTTTTCCTTCAGAGCCGCCTCGTCATAAACATAGACGGGGGTGCCGAATCGTCCGGCGATGTCCTCACATTGCGATGTGGTCAGAAAGCGCGGTTCAGGCATAAGGGGCCCCAGTTTTTCAATTCGGGCCAAGGGGTCGATAAAAAAGTAGCCCGGCGCATGAAAGCGCCGGGCCACGGGTATTAATGCAGGCTAAATAAATTAACGAAAGATAAATACTTCACCAAAGCCGATGCCTCCGGTATCTCCAGCCATCAGGAGCATGGTGTAAGCACCGGGAGGCAGGGTCAGAGCCGCCGCAGCCTCCTTATCTCCAGTAGGCGGAATGGTCGACAATACAATCAATCCCGCATTTGGAGATTCCATCCAATCGTCGTTTTGCGCAATCATTCCCATTCCCGGGGCATGAATCTCAATGCGCGGGTCGGCCAATGGATTAGAAATCCCATGGTCAGCGAGGCTGGGACCCTTTCCTATGAAAAGAACCGTTTGCGGCTCGTTTCCATGCAAAATGAACCCTACGTTCATTTCTTCGCCGGGGCCGGTCCCAACCAAACCGCGGGTGGATACATTGAGGAATTCCGCGTCGAGCTTGTTGTCCTCTGCGGAAGTCGCCATGTAACCCTTCTGGTCCAGATAGGTCCATCCTTTGGCCCAATTGAACGTTCCAAAGGCGCCTTTGAAATCTACCTCGGTGAAGAAGTCTTCGTGGCCTTCCGGAATACCTATCATTGTCGTGGTATCCCATACCGGGCTCGTCACGTCGGTGACGCGAGGATCGACTTGAACGAGGGCGCCTTGGTTATCCCCTTCGCTAACGCGTTCGATGGCATCGACCACGATGGCGTCCCCAATAATGGTGTTGCTGTCATTCTCCCCGTTCAGCATTCCCAATTCCTGGGTCGAGCCGTTTCTGGCCAGGGAAGCCACCGTGCCATCGTAGTCGCCAAACAATCCAAATACGTTTCCGCCGCTGGCCAGGTTTCCGGCGTCGTACTGGGCCCGGGTAGTGTCGTCATCGATACGAATCGCGTATTCCTTATAGTCGTCGAAGACGCTGTTATAATACTTTCCTCCCGTATTGTCCTTCATCCTCCAGGCTGCGTTGCTTTGGGGGTTGTTTCCATTAGCGCCGGAGCCGATGTAGGTGGCGTTGAGAATCACAGGAATGGCGTAGGGTTCCAGCGTCTTGTCGTCGCCGTCACCGCCGTCCATTTCAGCGCCGTAATTGGAGCCGGCGCCAACGTCCTTTTGCATGGCGAACCAGAATTGGCCGCGTCCGCGGTAGCCCTGGTCCCAATCGAAGGACTCGTCCTCGTTGAAGGCCATGACCATGTATTTCATGTCCACGGTTCCCCCGAACATTTCCACCCCGTCGTCCTGGTTATTGAAAACCTCGACGAATCTGATGGTAGTGCCGCTGCCCACGGCGCCCAGGGTCAGCCCGTTGATTTCCTCGTCCTGCTGAAACTCGTATCCCCCGTATCTGATGGAAACAAAGGTCAGAACTCCGGAATCGTCTTCATCATCATTACCGCCGTAGATTATGTTCGCGTCGTCTCCTCCGGCGGGGAAGCCCTCCACTTCGAAGGTGCCAATGGTGGAACCTCCGATGCCAGGGTTTTCAGGGGTATTGAGGATGGCTTTGCCCAGAATGATCAATCCGCCCCAAAATCCGCTGTCCTCAAGGGTGATGTCGCGCGTTCCTCCATCTGGCAGGGCTACCCCATCGCGTTCTTCCAATGCGGTGAAGTGGATGGGGTTGGACGGAGTGCCTTGCGCCATGATCTTGCACCCGCGGGTTATCACGAGGGAACCGAAAGTGCCCTCGGCGACGTCTTCCGTGCCATAAATCCAGGTTCCCGGTTCTATGGTGAGGGTGGCGCCATCGGTTACGAAGACCGGCTTCTTCAATATGTAGGCATTGTCGGCCGTCCAGGCGGTGTCCGCCGTAACATTTTCTGTCACCTCAATGTCCGCGCCATAGGCGCCGACCAGAGCGAAGGCGAATGTGAGTAGCAGTATTATCAGTTTTTTCATGTGGTTCGGTTTCAGGTTATTTCAGGTTATTTTTTCCGAAGAAACAGGGGTCAGTATTTGTAGGATCCGCTCAGGCTGAAGGAGAGTCCCGTCCTGTAGAATTCGTACCAGGGCCGGACCTCGGTTCCCTTGTAGAACAGTTCGTTGGCCTCATCGAGCAGGTTTTTGGCGGACAATTTTGCGGTAAATTTTCCCCAGGTCTTCTGCACGTTGGCGTCCAGGGATTGCCGGTCCGCCTCGAAGATACTGGGGGTCTCGTCCCCGATGAAACGCAGGGTCTCCCCCACGTAGTTGTAAAACAGATTGGCAGCCCAACCGGTATCCTGGTTGTCGTATCCCAGGTTGAGGTTGGCTATCCAATCCGGCTGGGCTTCGAATACCGTGCCCGAATTACTGCTGGAGCCTTCCGACAGGGGAGACAGTTCCGAGTCGATAAAGGTGAGGTTTCCGCCGACCGACCAATGGGCGGCAAAGGATTTTCTCACTTCAAACTCCACCCCGGCAATTTCACCGGTTTCGGTATTAACCCAGGAATAGAAGGGACGGGAATTTACTCCGCTGAGGACGGTTTGCACGATGGGCTTGGAGAAATCCTTGTAGTAGATGCCGGCGGCGAGGAGGTCGCCCTCGGCAAAAAACCACTCCCAGCGCGCATCGAAATTATCCGTGAGGGTAATTTCCAGATCCGGATTGCCGGAAATGATTTCTCCACTCTGGGCATCTTCCAGGCGGAAAGGGGAAAATTCGCGGAAGGTTGGCCTGGCCAGGGTTTTGCCGTAAGCAAATCGGAGGTTTACATCTCCGTCGCGTCCCAAGGGACGCACGATATGGAAAGCGGGCAACCACTGAGAGCTTTCGATGGAGCCGTTTCTGCCCCGCAGCGACGCATTGACGAACTCATCGATGGTGGCCACTTCCATATTGGTCGCTTCGTGACGGGCCCCGATGATGAAGCGCAAGCCGGTTGTCAGTTCAAAGTCGGTCATAAGGTAGACGGCCTCAATATCCTCGGAGCCAGTGTAGGATTTGGCGTTGCCGGAGGTCCTGCTCAGTTCGTTGTATTCGAGCTGCCCGCGGGATTGGTAGCGGAAGGGAGAACCCAGGGGAAAGGTCTGGTCGATCCACTGATTGTCCTCGAAGTTTTCAAAAAAATTGATCCGCGACTCGGGAACGTTGCTGAGTATCCTCAAATATCCCCGGGCGGAAAAAAACCGGCCCAGTGAATCGCGAGTGGCCTCCGATGCCAAAGCGCCGACTTTGATCTCGGCCGTGTTGAGGGACTCGAAATTCAAGGGGATACTGAAATCGACCGTATAGTTTTCCTTTTCGTCATTGAGGAAATCATAGGACTTGAAGGGAAACCGGGGGTTCTCGGTAATAAAAAGCCGGTCAAAGGAACCGTCCGAATAGAGGTACTTGATGGCGCTGAAGGACCGCTCATCCGGGTTGTCCTCCGAGGTTTCCGATAAACTGGCCGTCCATTTCAACTCGGCGTCGTTCAGGCCGGGGAAGAAATGTTTGCCTTTCAACTGGTGCAGGCTCAGCTCTTTTTCGGTGTGTTTGAGACGGGTGGTGGTGAGAAATTCTTTCCCCTCGGTGCGGCCTTCGGGCAGGTTTCTTTGCCGGACGGGGTTTCCGGGCTCATTGACGGTGGTAACATTTTCAAAGCCATTATCCCCGAAATGCACGATGTCATTGCTCTTGGAATTAAGGACGTAGTTGTAGGCGATCTCGTGGTCGGGATTGGGAAGCAGGGCGATATTGGCCAGGGCGCCGTAACTGATTTCCTCGTCCGAATCGGTTCGGTCGAATCCGTTCTTGGCGGAAAGGTTGTCCGGCCGGCCGATCCATCTCTCCACCCGCTTGTTCTCCACCAGGGAAAAGCCATGCGACCGAGTGAAGTTGAAAAAATAGCCCAACCTTCCCTCCGATCCGACATTGATGGAATTCCCGGTGGAAATAGCGAAGGAAAGATCCGGGGTGGCAGTTTTCAAAACGGGATACCAACCGGATGCGTGGAGCGATCGAAACAGAATTTTGGCCTCCTCCGAGGTTTCAAATCGGGTGGCCAATCCATACTCCCCCGGAGTCGGAGGTATGTTTTCGGACAAAGCATCCTCGGTGGAACCCAGAAAATCCATGTTGCGTCCCGGGATGCCCATTATTTCCCGATGCGTGGCCTCGTTGTAACCCAGGCCCACAGATACGTTGAAAACCGGTTCCTCCGGAAACGATTTGGTGGCGATATCCACCGATCCCCCGGTAAAATCGCCCGGTTTGTCCGGGGTGAAGGTCTTGGTGGTCACGATTTTATCCAAGAGGTCGGCAGGAATGATATCCAGTTGAACGGTTTTTTTCGCCGGATCGTTGCTGGGAAGAACCGCGCCGTTCATCAAAGTGTTGGAATAGCGGTCGCCCAATCCGCGAATCACGGCGAATTTTCCATCCACTATGTTGGCGCCCACCATTTTCGACATGGCCTCGGCCGCATCTTTGGCCCCGGCCCGACTCATGAACTCGGCCCCCAGGGAATCGCTCACCGCGGCCGCTTTCTGCCGGTCGGCCAACAGAGCGACATTCTGCGCCATGACCTCGATCGCGGTTATTTCGAATGTGGCCAATTCGAAGTCGGCCGAGACGGCCGTCATGGGAACGTCCAGAGAAAACACTTCGCCCTCCCGGATGGTCACCTCGGAAACGCGCAAGGTCTGATAATTTTCTTTCTCGAAGGTTACGGTGTGACTGCCCACGGGAAGGTCCGCAACGCGATAGCGTCCTTCCAAATCCGTGAAAACAGGCTGTGATTCCACTCCCTCGATATTGACGCTGACACCCCTCAAACCGTCGGCAAAATCGATGTCTATCACCCTGCCTGCGAGAGTTCCGGTTTGCTCGGCAGCCGACAACTCGGGCGAGGTCTCGGCCTGTCCCACAAGCCTCGGAGTCAAGAGCAGGAAATTCATAAGACTTGCATGAAGGGCAAAATAACCTAGCCGCATAATTCCAAAAATCGGATGAGTCTGATGATATGGACGTGGACCGGTATGCGGGTTGAATAGGGAATAAACAACCCTATTTGCCCCCTGTTTCCGGATTGTTACCGGCGTTACTTCAGCGTAACGGTTGCAACCGATTCTTTACACTCCGGGCAGGGTGGCCCGTCCCTTTTCGAGGTCGAAAAATGACCTCGATTTTTGGATGGAATGGGCAACGCATGCGTCTCCCCTACGTTTTCGTTGGCAATCGTTCCCTTGGCGGCAATTTATCCCCGGTCGTTGGGTTGGCGTTCGTTCCATTGGCAATCGTTTCTTTGTCGGCAATTTATCGCCGGTTCGTAGGGGCGACGCATGCATCGCCCATTGGTAATGCCCGGAAAGGTCGCTTCGGTTGGAATTCAATCCGCCGTTTCCCGATCGAATTTCCTTATGCGTCGGTCAGTAATTTGCGTCCTCCTTTTTTTAAAATATCCTGTCCATCCCGTCCATCCATGTTAAATATCGATCACGATTGTAGAATACCGCATTTCAACCCCTCACCTTCATCCTTTCTCCTTTTTTCCCACCATTTGCCATGCCGACGGACCTATCCGAAACCAAACAGGCGGCCCTGCTGGAATTGGCAGATTCATTCGAAGAGGAGACGAGGGAATTGCGACGGTTTCTACATCGACACCCCGAACCCAGTGGAGAGGAATACCGGACAACTGCCAAAATTGCCCAGGTTCTGGACCAAAGGGGAATCCGTTGTCGACTCGCTCCCGACAAGCGGGGTCTGATCGTCGACTCCCGGCATCAGGATGCCCCTCGCCGCATTGCCCTGCGGGCGGACTTGGACGCCTTGCGCTTGCAGGATGCAAAGACCCTAGACTACCGGTCCTCGGAGCCTGACGTCATGCACGCCTGCGGCCACGATGCCCACACCGCCATGTTGGTGAGCGCGGTCAGTGCCCTGGACGCGTTTGACGAAAAGCGCCCGGGATTGCTCACCTGGAGGGCGATCTTCCAACCGGCGGAGGAAACTGGCGCCGGGGCCAAGGAGATGCTGGAAATCGGCGCGATGGATTCGATTGACGCAGTGGTCGCTTTGCACGTCGACCCCGGTCTCTACGTGGGCAAAGCCGCCACTCGCGAAGGGGTTCTGACCGCCATCTGCGAGGAATTCAAAATAGATATCGAGGGGAAAGGCGGGCACGGCGCCCGGCCCCAACAAACCATTGATCCCATTGCAGCCGGGGTTCGCTTGATCAATGCCCTCTACCGGGAGTTTCCTCACGAATGTGACCCCGAAGACCCCGTGGCCTTTTCCGTCGGCGTTTTTCGGGCCGGCGCCAGCCCCAATGTAATTCCGGCAACCTGCCAAATTCGCGGCTCTATTCGCACCACCCGGTCCGGTTCCTCGGAGCGGGTCAATGAGCGAATCCGCGAAATTCTGGCCGAGACGGAATCCGCCACCGGGGCAACCCTTCGATTTACCCGGACCTTTCTCTTGCCCAGCGTAGTAAACCACCCCGAAACCACGCGGGTCTGCCGCCGAGCCGGGGAAAGGGTTCTGGGAAGCGGCCAAGTGGAGGAATTGGCAGGGCCCAGCATGGGGGGCGAGGATTTTTCCTATTATCAAACGGAAGCGCCGGTTTGCATGATGCGGCTGGGAGTGGGCACACCTGGGGAAAGCGAAAAGGTCCTCCATTCACCACATTTCGATTTGGATGAAAGAGCCTTGCCACTCGGTTCCAAAATACTTGCCTTATCCACTCTTCAACTTTCCATGCACACTTGAACCGTGACTGCGACGCTGAATTTCAAGGGAAACGATACGCCGACTCTGGGGGTGGAACTCGAGCTCCAACTGGTCGACGCCCGGTCCATGGCTCTGAAAAGCGGAATCACCCGGATTATGGATACCATAGGGCCGGTGCAAGACGATTGGATCAAGCCGGAGTTGATGCAATGTTACACCGAAATCAACACCTCCATTTGCCATACCGTGGCCGAGGTTGAGGAGGATCTGACCCGAAAACTCAAAATTCTGAACGAGGCTGCCGCCGCCAACAGCATGCGACTGTTCTGGGGCGGGACGCACCCCTTCTCAGTCTGGAGTGAGCAAAAAATCACCCCCATTGAACGTTACCACCTGTTGGTGGATAAAATGCAGGATACGGCGCGTAGACTTCTGACCTTCGGCATGCACGTGCACGTCGGGGTCGATACCGGGGACAAGGCAATCATGCTGGTGGACCGATTGCTTCGCTACCTCCCCCCGTTGCTGTCCCTGTCGGCCAATTCCCCCTTCTGGTGCAACCGGGATACCGGTCTGCATTCCTGCCGGAGCAAAATCATGGAAACCCTTCCCGTGGCCGGATTGCCCCCCCTCATGAGGAATTGGAGCGAGTACCTCTGGGTGGTGAACCATTCCCTGGAAACCGGATTCATCAACACCACCCGGGAGATCTGGTGGGACATTCGCCCCCATCCCATTTTTGGCACGGTGGAGGTTCGCGTTTGCGACATGCCTCAAACCCTGGAGGAGGTGGTTGGAATAACAGCCTTTATCCAATGCCTGGTGGCCAGGCTCTCGGACAATATCGACGAGGGGGTTTACCAGCACGACACCCATCCGGTCATGGTAAAGCAGAACATGTGGAAGGCTTGTCGTTACGGCCTCACCTCCACCCTGGTGGATTCCACCACCCACCAGGCCACCAAGGCCCGTGATTTGATCGACCATCTGGTGGAGTTCCTCCTGCCCACCGCGGATAGCCTCAACTGCCGCAAGGAACTGGAGGGCGTATTCAAGCTGACCAAAAAACCGAACGGAGCCGAACGCCAACGCGAAATCTACCAGAAAACCGGCGACATGAAACGAGTCGTCCAAACCCTGGTGGAGGAAAATCCCGTCACCGGCAAAAAGGGGTCAAACGCAAAACATTAACATTCGTTCTCAAATCGTAAAAGGACGCTACAAAATATAGCAGAATGTTAATATTTTGCGTTTGACCCCTTTTAGCCCTTTTAGGATGGAATAGGACAAAGATAGCCATGTGGAAGAAGGTCTTAATCGCTGTTTTTTTTACCTTGGTCGGGTTGGGTTTAGTCGTCGGGTTTCTGGTTGGGACAAAGGTGATTCAAATCAAGGCATTGATAGCCTCAGGAGAAAATTTTGAAATGCCGCCCGAGTATGTTACCAGCGCCATCGTCAAGCAGGAATTATGGAGGCAGACCTTGGATGCGGTCGGTAGCTTAACCGCAGTTCAGGGAGTCATGGTCAGCACTGAGGTGGCGGGAAAGGTGGACGATCTTCATTTTGAATCCGGTGAATCGGTGGAAAGCGGACAGTTGCTGGTGGAGCTCGACACTTCCACCGAGGAAGCCCAACTGGCAGCGGCCCAAGCCGAGGCCGAGCTGGCACGTATCAACCTGGACCGCGCCAAAAAATTGCGTCTGAGCAATACGGTGGCCGAGGCCGAGCTGGATTCCGCTCAGGCGGCGTTTCTCGCGGCAGAAGCACAGGTGGAGAACCTGGAAGCAATGATTGCCAAAAAGCGGATTTCCGCGCCGTTCAGCGGCCGGCTTGGCATCCGCCAGGTCAATTTGGGCCAGTTCATCAACAACGGCGATCCCATAGTTTCGCTGCAATCGCTCGATCCCATCTTCGTCGACTTTGCCTTTCCGCAAAAGTGGGTTTCCCTGGTTGCCACGGGCATGGCGGTTGAGGTCGAGTTCGATTCCCATCCGGAAACCCTATTCGGAGGCCGAATAACGGCTATAGATCCCGAGGTGGATGTCAGCACACGAACCATAAGCCTTCGCGCTACCCTGGATAATCCGGAAGGGAAATTATTGCCGGGAATGTTCGGACAGGTCTTAGTAGTCCTGCCGGAGGAGAAACCGCAAAAGGTGTTGCCGGCTACTGCCATCGTCTATGCTTCCTACGGGGATTCCGTTTTCGTCATCAAGGAAAAGGACGGCAGGAAATTCGTGGAGCAGCAATTTGTTCGAGTGAGGGACACGCGGGGGGACTTCGTATCCATAACCTCGGGACCGGAAGCAGGCAGCACGGTTGTTTCGACAGGCGCCTTCAAGCTTCGCCAGGGGATGCGGGTGGAACTCAATAATGACTTGGCGCCCAGTATGAGTATCGATCCGAATCCAGAGGATTCGTAGTGAGCAAAAGGGGTCAAACGCAAAACATTAACATTCGTTCTCGAATCGTAAAAGGACGCTACAAAATAAAGCAAAATGTTAATGTTTTGCGTTTGACCCCTTTTAGCCCATGAAGTCCTTCACGGAAATTTTCATTAAGCGCCCGGTATTGGCCACCGTGGTCAACCTGGTCATTGTCATTGCGGGCATACAGGCGATCAACTCGCTCAATGTCCGGGAATACCCCAAAAATGAAAATGCGGCCATAACCATCACTACGGTATATGTCGGAGCCGATGCGGAACTGGTTCGCGGCTTCATAACGACCCCCATTGAACAGGCCATTGCGGAAGCGGATGGTATCGAATACATTGAGTCTACCAGCGCCCAGAGTGTTTCCATCATTACGGTGAGGTTGAAGCTGAACTACGACTCGACCAAGGCCTTGGCCGAGATCGGTTCCAAAGTGGACCAGATACGCCATGAACTACCTCCTTCAGCGGAATTGCCTTCCATCAATATTGCCACGGCCGACAGTCGGATTGCCGTAGCTTACCTGAATTTCAGTTCGGAGGTACTGGAACAGAACGAGATCACCGATTTTGTGATTCGGGTGGTTCAACCCCGTCTATCTGCTATTGAAGGAATCCAGCGGGCGGAGGTGCTGGGAGGGGGAACTTTTGCAGCTCGGATCTGGTTAAAACCGGACCGGATGGCGGCGTTGAATATAAGTCCGTCCCAAATCAGGCAGGCTGTGGCGGCCAATAATGTATTATCGGCTCCCGGAAGCACCAAGGGCGCCCACATTCAAGTGGATTTGACCACCAACACGGATATACGCTCGATCGAGGAGTTCAGACGGCTGGTCATCAAGCAGGAGGGCAATGCCATTGTGCGACTGGAGGACGTTGCCGACGTGGAGTTGGGCTCGGAAGACTATGAAACAGAGGTAAGGTATTCAGGTCGAAAGGCCACTTTCATAGGCATCCATGTTCTCCCGAATGCCAACGCAATCGATGTGCTCAACGCGGTGTCAGAAGAAATGGAGGCCCTGCAAAAGGACCTTCCCCCCGGAATAAGCGCAAGTATCGGGTATGACGCCACCGAGTATATTCGAACTGCCACAACCGAGGTGATCAAGACCCTGTCGGAAACCCTGAGCATCGTGGTGCTCGTCATATTCCTCTTTCTGGGGTCCGTGCGATCGGCCCTGGTCCCGGTAGTAGCGATTCCGGTATCCCTGATCGGCGCCGTTTTTCTCATGCAACTCTTTGGGTTTTCGCTGAACCTGCTCACCCTCCTGGCCATTTTGTTGTCCGTCGGACTGGTCGTTGACGACGCGATCGTGGTTGTCGAAAACGTGGACCGGAATCTGCATTTGGGTAAATCGCCTCTGGAGGCGGCCATCCTGGGGGTGAGGGAATTGGTAGGTCCGATAATTGCCATGACGCTCACCTTGGCGGTGGTCTACGCGCCCATCGGATTTCAAGGGGGGTTAACCGGGTCGTTGTTTCGCGAGTTTGCCTTTACTCTGGCCGGCGCCGTTTTGATCTCGGGCGTAGTGGGGCTGACCTTGTCGCCCGTCATGTCGGCCAAGCTGCTGAAACCGAGGGAGAAGGACCGGTGGTTGAAGCGCTTTGTCAATGGCAGATTCGATCGAGCCAAACGTCTCTATGCCCGGATTTTGGACACCACCTTGGCGATGCGGCCGCTTGTCTACATCGTATGGATTGTCCTGGCTCTGCTAACTATTCCGATGTTCACCATGGTGTCTACTGAACTGGCCCCCACGGAGGACCAAAGCGTTATTTTCGGGATTCTTGAAAAACCACCTAACAGCACGGTTGATCAGTTACTTATTTCAGCCGATGAAATCAATCGCTTGTGGATGGATATTCCCGAGACGCAACAAACCTTCCAGGTTACCAGCAGCGCCATGGCAATGGGGGGTATGGTCACCGTTCCCTGGGATGAAAGGCAACGAACCATTTTCGATTTATATCCCGAAGTGCAGAGGAAAATGGCTACGGTGCCGGGCGTACAGGTCCTGCCATTACTCAGACCGTCTCTTCCCGGGGGAGGGATTTTCCCGGTCGAGTTCGTCATTGCCTCGACTGCGGATACCGAACTCATTCTCGGATTCGCCCGGGAAATTGCCAGAAAGGCGGCGGAAAGCGGGAAATTCGCCTTTCCCCCCATCGTGGATGTGAAAGTGGACCAACCCCAGGCTGAAATAAATGTGGACCGGGACAAGGTGGCGGCCCTGGGATTAAACCTTTCGGACGTGGCTAATGATATTTCCTCCATGTTTGGAGGAAATTATGTAAACCGCTTCAACATCAATGGACGGAGCTACAAGGTGATTCCTCAAATAAAGCGGGTAAACCGATTGAATCCCGAACAACTGACCTCGATTTACGTAACCGGGCCCGGGGGAAAACTCATACCGCTCAGTTCCATTGCCACGGTTGAAAATAAAACGGTTCCGCGGTCGCTGAATCGATTTCAACAGTTCAATTCCGTAAAAATCAGCGGGGTAGCCATTTCACCTCTGGGCGAGGCGCTCTCACTTCTGGAGGAAGAAGCGGCTAAAATTCTTCCTCAAGGCTATCTGGTCGATTACACGGGAGAATCGCGCCAACTGAGGAAGGAAGGCAATAAGTTCCTTCCGGCCTTCGGCTTGGCCCTCATCCTGATTTTTTTGGTACTGGCGGCACAATTCAACAGCTTCAGGGATCCGTTCGTTATATTGCTTGGGTCGGTGCCACTGGCCATGTTCGGGGCGGTAATCTTCATGTTCCTGAAAATGCCCAGCCCGGATATCCCTTTCTGGACGGACGGATGGACGACCACCTTGAACATTTACTCGCAGGTTGGATTGATCACCCTCATCGGAATCGTATCGAAAAATGGGATACTGATTGTGGAATTCGCCAACGATCTGCAAAGGAGCGGATTGAGCAAACGGGTGGCTGTGCGCGAGGCCGCCCTGACCCGGCTGCGTCCGGTGCTGATGACGAGCATGGCCACCGTATGCGGCCACTTTCCCCTCGTTCTGGTAACGGGCGCCGGGGCGGAAGCCCGGAACAGTATTGGACTCATTATAGTTGGAGGTATGGCGATTGGGACTTTGTTTACCCTTTTGGTCATCCCATCCATATACATGCTGATCGCCAAAGATCACAAAGGAACACAGGACGCGGTCATCCGTTTGAAACCAACTCCCGAAAGGCATTGATTGTCCGGTATGAAAGCATTCAAAGCGGTGAGGCCCAAAGGTTGGGGAATTTTCCTGTCGTTATCGGTTTATCATTTGGCGGCCCTGCTCACTATCGGCCGGATCACCGTTCCGATTCCGGACACCCTGGATTTACCGACTGCTCTGGCCTATGCCCTGGAAAACAATTTTTCCATATTGCAGGCCCAACAGCGGATCCGGGAGCAGGAAGGGTTGGTTGTGGAGATTCGTTCCCAGGCGCTTCCCAATGTCAGCGTGGAGGCTGATTATATGCAGTTTGACGCGGGCCTTTCAGAAAACTTCGGAGGCCTGTTCGATCAAAATACGGAAAATTGGAACATTGCTTTGCGCGTTCGCCAAGCGCTCTACAGAGGCGGCGCGATGAAGGCGTCCCTTCGCCTGCAAGACCTGGTGGTGGAAGCGGTGCTCTACGACTTGAAGGCAACCATCAACCTGGCGGCGCTGGATGTGAAGATCAGGTTTTACGATGTTTTGCTGGCGCGCGAACGCATCGCGGTTCAGGAGGAGAACGTAAAGCTGTTGGAAGAACAGATTGAGGATGCCAAAAACCGGCTTGAAGCGGGAACGGTGTCACAATTTGAAGTCTTGCGGGCTACGGTGGAACGCGCCAATGCGCAACCGGAGCTGATTCGGGCGCGCAACGACTTTCGCATCGCTATCGAGGAGCTTCGAAAGTCCCTCGGTTTTGTGGGAATCCCGGAGGATTTGGAGTCCGTTCCCGAAATCGATGGGAGTCTTGTATTTGCACCGATTGAATGGGAACTTCGAACCGCTCTCGAGATAGCCAAAGCAAACCGGCCCGAATTGCGGCAACTCGAACTGGTGACGGAGGCGAGGGAACAGGGTATCGTAATCGAGCGGGCGGAAAAACTGCCGGAGGTCGATCTCGTGGGATCTTACCAGATCAATAAATCCGTCGTATCCAATAGGTTCAGTAATGCCCTGGAGGGATGGGCGCTGGGGGTTCAGAGCAGTTGGGCCATCTGGGACGGGAAGGAAAGGCAAGGCCGGATTATTCAAGCTCAGTCCCAGTTGGAACAGGCCCGACTCGATCTCGGCGAAGCAACATTGGATGTAGAAGTAGAAGTGCGGCGCGCCTTGCACGATTTACAGGAGGCCGATGAACTCGCCAAGGCTTCATCCCTGGTAATCGATCAGGCGGTTGAATCCCTGCGCTTGGCCAAGGAACGTTACGCAACGGGCGGGGGAACCCAATTGGACGTGTTGCAATCTCAGGTTGCCCTCACGAAATCGCGTCTGAACCAGGTGGAAGCCTACCACAGCTACAAAGTAGCAGAGGCGGTCCTGGCCAAAGCGCTGGGAAATGCGATCCCTTTCGCCGAGGCCTCGGACGGAGGATAAAGTTAACCACAGAGGACACAGAGAACGCAGAGGTTTTTTTTCGTAATCGTGATCGAAATTAACCACGGATTTCACAGATACACACGGATAAGGCGCCTCCGGCGCAACACGAGGCGTAGCCGCACAGACGCTTTAGCGCCTCCCTCACTTTGTGCCTTTGTGCCCCTGTGCCTTTGTCCCTTAATAAACCGTAACTACTCAGATGGTTTTTTGCCCTACCACGACGAACGGCAGAGCAGGGATGCTCTTGCCCTACCACGCTTGAATTTATTGGTAGGGGGACTGCGTCTTCGCAGCACCGCTTTTGAATCTTTATCATTCAATAGGTAAGAACTCCCATTTTTTGAGGACTTAAGAACAGCGTTCCGAAAAAATACCCGCCGACCGGGGGTATTCAAAAGTCATCGCAACCAACTCGGCGCAGGTAGATGCCGGATACGAATCCTCAATGAGGTCCTGAGTAGTTACAATAAGCCTTTAGAATTCGGCGCTTCCAGGGGTCCTGGCGAAGGGAATGACGTCTCGAATATTGGACACGCCGGTAACCAACATCAGCATTCTTTCGAATCCCAGGCCAAATCCGCTGTGAGGAACGGTTCCGTAGCGCCGGAGATCCCGGTACCACCAGTATTCCTCTTTGGAAATGCCATGGCGGTCCATATTGCGGTCCAGGAAATCAGCCCGTTCTTCCCGCTGGCTGCCGCCAACGATTTCCCCGATACCAGCCACCAGCACATCCATCGCGGCCACGGTATTGCCGTCATCATTGAGGCGCATGTAAAAGGGCTTTATCTCCTGTGGATAATTGAAAACAGTGACCGGACCATTGAAATAATTCTCGGTCAGGAATCGCTCGTGCTCCGCCTGAAGGTTGCTCCCAAATTGGACCGGATACTGAAATGCCTTCCCGCTGGCCTGCAGTAATTTTACCGCCTCGCCGTAGCTCAGACGGGTAAAGGACCGGCTTTCGATCGACTCCAATCTTTTGATGAGGCCCCGGTCAACGAAACGGTCGAAAAACTCCAACTCGGTCCTGCAGGTTTCCAGGGAATCCCGCACGAGATACTGCACAAACGCTTCGGCCAGGTCCATGCACCCCTCCAAGCGGCAAAACGCCATTTCCGGTTCAATCATCCAAAACTCGCTGGCATGCCGACTGGTATTGGAATTTTCCGCGCGAAAGGTCGGGCCGAAGGTGTATATGTTTTTTAAGGCAGTGGCAAAAATTTCACCTTCCAATTGTCCGCTGACGGTAAGGTAGGTGGGCTTGCCAAAAAACTCCTGATGGAGTTCCCCTTCTCCGTCATCACCACGGCCCGGTGGAGGCTGGGTCGTAACGCGAAACAATTCACCGGCCCCTTCGCAATCGCTGGCCGTGATTATGGGTGTGTGCACATAGAGGAAGTCCCGTTCCTGAAAGAACCGATGGATGGCGTAAGCCAAGCGGCTCCTTACCCGAAATACACAACCGAACAAGTTTGAACGGGGACGAAGGTGGGCAATTTCGCGAAGGAATTCCGGGGAGTGGCCCTTTTTCTGCAGGGGATAGTTGGGAGCTACTTCGCCAATGATGGCGAGGGATTGGGCCACGACCTCCCAAGCCTGGCCCCTGCCCTGGGAGGACACCAATTTCCCTGCAATTGCGACGGCGGCTCCGGTGTTGGCTTTTTCAATTTGCCTGAAATCCGGCAGGGAGGCGTCTACAATTACCTGTAAATTCTCCAGGCAGGAACCATCGTTGATTTCCAGAAAGGAAAAGGTTTTTGCATTGCGTCGCGTCCGCACCCAGCCCTGCACCAATACTTCATCCAAAGGTGGGTCACTAGCCAACAGATACTTGATGAGGGTTGCCTGCATTCCAAATGGAACCACCTTTCCCACGCCTAATGCCAGCCCGAAACCAAGGCTGGGGCTAGCCCTGACCAATGGTGATGAATTCCCGAAATTTGCCCCGCTTGATCGACTTTACGGAGTTGTCCTTGGGGACCGGCACGACACTGGGGATGAAGCGGTCCGATTCCGTGACGGTAGCACAGTGGATTTTCGATTTGAGCAAGGTGATTTTCATGGCGATAAATCGGTCAATTATTGAGGTGAAAGGCCAGGTAGAGCCCATTCAGAACCAGGTTGGGATAGATGGCGTCAAAGAGGTTTTCCCCGGCAAACAGGCGGGCGAAACCACCCGTCCCCAACAGAACCGAGGCTTCTCCCCCAAAGGCTTCCCGGGCAAAACGCCCGGCCAATTCCTTTACCGCCCCGACCTGACCGTAATATAACCCCGACTGGATACTTTCCACGGTGGATCTTCCCACCGCACAAGTCGGCCCCACAATTTCCACCGAGGGCAATTTTTCGGTTTTCGTTTCCAGGGATTCCATGGATATGGCGATTCCGGGCAGGATGGCTCCACCCAGGTACTCCCGGTTGGCGGTTATGGCGTCGAAAGTGGTAGCGGTTCCAAAATCCACCGCAATAATGTTGACGTGGGGATGCAGATCGGCTGCCGCAATGGCGATGGCTATACGGTCGGCCCCCACCTCGAGGGGATTGCGATAATTTATTTTCAAACCGGTTCGCACACCGGCCCGAAGGATAAACGGTTCCGTGTCGAAATACTGGTAACAGGCATTGCGAATGGAATGCAGGAGGGAAGGAACTACCGAACACAGGGCGATATTCCGGACGACCTCCGGTTCGACCCCGTTTTCTCGAAGAATGGTGCGAAGAAACAGCCCCATTTCGTCAGTGGAAATGCGGACTTCAGAAGTTTTCCTGAAAAATAATTTCAGGTCCTTGCCCTGAAATATTCCCCCGTGGATGGTGGTGTTGCCGATGTCCAGACAGAGTAACATGATGCCCTTACCGCTTGGCCGGGGAAGTAGACAAAAGGGTTTCTACCGATTGGAAAAGCGCATCCTTGGTGGTCACGCGTTCAGTCAGTACATTGCCCTGATAGATTGCGGCCACATGCTTTCCATTCTCGGGATCCACCTCGGATAGATCGTTGTGCACCACGATATCGGCCATGGAATGCCGGAGAAGATCGCGAACGGCCCGCTCCCGCTCTTTCCCGGAGGCGTTTTGCGTGAGCTTGAAAGCCACCACCTTCACGTTCCGGTTCAGACTGTAGTGGCGAAGGCGGTCCACAATCTTATGGTTCGGGGCCAGGTTCAGGGAAATTTCGTGCCCGGAGGAGATTTTTCGTATCGCAGACGGAGTGACCTTCCGGCCATCGACCAATAGATGATCAACCGAATAATCGCTGACCGCGGCCATATGAATGACGGCGTCGTAATGAGCTCTCCCCAGGATTTCCTTCATCTGGTTGTCCAGATCATCGAAAGAGGTGAAATCTGCCACCTGGACGGGGTTTTCGGGGAAAATGGCACGCCCGGCCTTGAGCAGAGTGACTTCATCGCCCCTTTTGAAAAAGTAGTCGGCGCAGCGAGCTCCCGTTTGTCCGCTCGAACCGTTGGTTATGGACCGGACCCCATCAATGGGTTCCTCCGTCCCGCCGGAAGTAATCAATATGCGCAACGGTTTTCTACCAGGTCCATTCAGGTTGGCGAAGTAATGTTCAATCGATTCCCAAACCAAGTCGGGTTCCAGCAGTTTACCCTGTCCCGTGTCCCCGCAGGCAAGCCTTCCCCTGCCGGTGGGAAGGAGTTGAACCCCCCAGGATTTGAGTTTCCCGAGGGACTCCCGCGTAGCCGGATGTCGATACATGGCAGTATTCATTGCCGGGGCTGCGAAATAGGGCTTGGCAAAATCATGGGCCAGAAACAGGCTGCCCAACAAATCGTCCCCCAAGCCATGGGCCAGTTTGTTGAGGGTATTGGCCGTAGCGGGGCATAGCAGGGAAAAATCGGCCCACTTGACCAGGTCGATATGCGCCATTTGCCTGCCCGGCTCGAAGAGGTCGCCATAAACCGGCTTTCCCGTCAGACCCTCCAGGGTAGAGGCCCCCACAAAATTCAGCGCTGCGGCCGAAGCAACCGTTTGCACCTCCTTCCCTTCCTGAACCCATCGGGAAATGAGGTTACATGCCTTGTAACAGGCAATCGACCCGGAGAGCTTGAATAAAACCTTAGAGGGGGACATTGCTGGATGCTCGATGCTCGATGCTCGATGCTGGAATTAATCGTGATCGTGAGCGAAAGGAGTGATGGAGGGCGGCAGAGGGACGTTATCTATCAATCTCACATCGTCGACGACGACGGCGCCAAATCGCCGGCCCTTTATTTCTTCGACGTACTCCACCTCGAATCCTTCGGAAATCAGTCGGGCCCTGGCTTCATCGACGGAAGGCATTTCGCGCAAATACCGCGGAAAGGCGGCGGCGCGGGACCGGCCATTCCTGCTCAATAACGCATTGCGGGAACTCAGGGCCAATCCGTCCGGCTCGCGCACGGTGGCCACGGATACGATCTCCACATCCATGAACAGGGCTTGAACCATGCCTTGGACAAGCCGGAGTTGCTGGTAGTCCTTTTCCCCAAAATAAGCTCGGGAGGGCCTAATTATATTGAGGAGCTTTAAAACGACCGTCAGCACGCCGTCAAAGTGTCCCGGTCGATGTTCGCCCTCCATCGTTCCGGAGCGCCGGCTTTCGGAGACGCGATAGGCATAGCCGTCCGGGTACATGGCTTCCCCGGCCGGCGAGAATATGAAGTCGGCTCCGGCTCCTTCCGCCACGGCACGGTCGTGGTCCCAGGATTTCGGATACCGCTTCAGATCGGTGGGATCATCAAATTGAGTCGGGTTTACGAAAATGCTGACCACGACAATATCGTTGGCTTTCCGGGCCGCGCGGATCAGTGCGAGGTGACCCCCGTGCAGGGCACCCATGGTGGGCACCAGGCCCACCGATAGCCCCTCCGAGAAGAAACGTTGCCAATGGGGTTCCCAGTCGCGGATGCGCCTGATGACGGAGATCATACGAAACTTTCCTCCTGCACGGGGAATGCACCCGCCTTCACATCAAGGTGGTAATGCTCCAACGCGTTCCGCATCTGAGTGTATCCGTCCAGGTAGCGGCGGACGAACTTTGGTTTAAAAGAGGGGTCCATCCCCAGGAGATCCTGCAAGACGAGAACTTGGCCGGATGTATCGGGACCCGAGCCTATGCCGATAGTCGGAATGGTGAGCAACCGGGTGATTTCCCCGGCCAGCGGGGCCGGGATGCACTCCAGCACCAGGGCGAAACAGCCGGCCTTTTCCAGGGAAAGGGCATCGTCCATCATCCTCCGGGCCGCATCCTCCCCCTTTCCCTGCACTTTGAATCCTCCCAATTGGTTGACCGACTGAGGCGTAAGCCCCAAGTGGCCCATGACGGGGACTCCTGACTCTACCACGTGGGCGATGTGACTAAGGTGTCCCGCCGCACCTTCCACTTTAACGGCTTGGGCCCCCGCTTTCATGAGTTGTTCCACCGCATCCATCAGCGGCTTCAAGCCCTTGCGATGGGCGAGAAAGGGAACGTCTCCGATAAGGAACTTGCCTGGCGCTCCCCTGGCTACGGCCCGTGTATGCATAGCCATGGTTTCAACTTCCATGAAGACCGTGCTGGGCTGACCATGCATAACCATAGCGCTGCTGTCCCCGATGAGAATGCAATCGATGGGAGTGGATTGGATGATTTTGGCGGACCATGCATCGTAACAGGTAATCATGGAGATTTTCTCCCCATGCTCCCGCATACGCCCGAATTCGAGAATGCTCTTCATACTGGATGCTGGGTATGGACTCGGACAGGAGGGCAAACCGTGCTTCGCAATGCTTCGGAGGTCAAGAGGCACAAACCGTGCTTCGCCAAAGAGGCTTCGCACTGCACGTGCAGGTCAAGAGGCACAAAGCGCTCAAAGAGGGAATGAGCTTCCCCATCAGGTACTCGTCTCATGGATCAAGTCCTCGGTTGAAAGTGATATATAAGGTATTTTGGCGGGTCGCGGTCGAGTCCGCGCCCATATTGAACTGCCTCAATACAACCCCTAACTCATTTTTTTCAACCCCAAATTTGACAATAGTGGCGAGGGGAGGAGTTTCTGAGATTCTGGAGCACTGAGAAAGAGGAGGAGTGTTGGAGTGAGGGAGTTTTGGAGTGAGGAATGAGGAATTGACTCTGGATGGGAGGGGCGTATGAGCTTAGACACGGCCAGAGGGGGTTCAATGAAGCACAAACGCGTTATCTCCACTCCCCACTCCCCACTCTCCACTCTCCACTAATCACTGATCACTGATTTTGTCGCACATGGCGTGCCAGGCCAGGGTGGCGCACTTGATGCGGGCAGGGTACCTTCTCACGCCGGCCAAGGCGGCCAAATCTCCCAATTCTTCCGGGAACTCGTTCTCCCCGCAAGCCTGGGTGAGATGCCTGCGGAGGAGTTGGAACAATTCCTGGGCCTCATCTACGGATTTTCCTTTGAGAATCCGGGTCATCATCGAGGCCGAGGCCTGGGAAATAGCGCACCCGCGAGCCTGGAAGGATAAGGCTTCAATAGCCCCGGCCACCATTTTCCAGTAGACCGTCACCTCGTCCCCACAAAGCGGATTGTTGCCTTCCCCCTTTCCCGTGAAGTCGGCCAGGGAACCGTAGTTTCTAGGATACTTGTTGTGATCGAGGATAATCTCCTGATAGAGTTCGGTAAGTTCTGACATCAGCCAAAGAGTTGTTTGATCTTTTCCAGAGATGCGGTCAGCTTCTCCGCTTCTTCCCTTGTATTGTAGTAGGCGAAAGAAGCTCTGGCCGTGGCGGCAATGCCATAATGCCGGTGCAGCGGTTGGGTGCAATGATGTCCGGCTCGGATGGCAATTCCATCCGCATCCAGAACCGTGGCTATGTCGTGGGGATGGACGCCCTCCAAGGTAAAGGAAATGAGGCTCACTTTTTCGGAAGCCCGACCATAAATCCTAAGCCCTTCGATACCGGATAATAATCCAGTGGCATACTGCAGCAAATCATCCTCGTACTCCATCAAGGCCAACCGGTCCAATCCGGTGAAATAGTCAATTGCGGCGGCCAAGGCCACCGCGCCACCAATATTCGGCGTGCCGGCTTCGAAACGGCCCGGCGGTCGCTTGTAGGTGGTTTTTTCAAAGGTAACCTTGCTGATCATGTCTCCGCCCCCTTGAAAAGGCGGCATGCGTTCCAACAGTTCATATTTGCCATAAACTATTCCCGAACCCGTGGTACTAAAAAGTTTGTGGCCGGAAAAGACGTAAAAATCGCAATCGAGGGCCTGGACATCCACCGGAAAATGGCCCACCGCCTGAGCCCCATCCAGCAGAACCATCGCCCCGCAGGCATGCGCTTTGTCCACCAACGCCTTCACCGGATTGATCGTGCCCAGGGTATTGGAGGCATGCACCAGCGACACTATTTTGGTTCTTTCACTCAATAACGACGCATAGGCTTTCATGTCCAACTCTCCGGATTCCGTGACCGGAATGATCCTGAGTTTGGCCCCAACGCTCTCGCTTACCAACTGCCAGGGAACGATGTTGGCATGGTGCTCCATGGTGGTCAGGAGAATTTCATCGCCCTCTTCCAGGAAAGGAAGCCCATAGGATTGGGCAATGAGGTTGATTCCCTCCGTGGTGCCGCGAACGAAAATAATTTCCTCGCTTCGGGCCGCATTCAGAAAACGTGCCACGCTTTCGCGGGCCAGTTCATAAGCATCGGTGGCCCGCTCCGCCAAATAGTGCACCCCGCGGTGGATGTTGGCGTTCGATTCCTTGTAGTGCTTTTCCAAGGCGCTGAGAACAGCGGCAGGCTTTTGGGTAGTGGCGGCATTGTCCAGATAGACCAGGGGCCGCCCCCCGATCCGGGTCCGGAGAATGGGAAAGTCCCTGCGTATACTCGCGACATCGATGGCCGTAGTCATGTGGCGACACCTTGCTGAGAATTAGTCTCGTTTCAAATAAAAAGTTGCCGCATGCCAAAATGGGACGGAAAAGGAAGGGGTCAAGGGGTTGTTGCCCAAAACCACCTTTTTCGAAATGCTGCGTGTATTTTTCCCGGATAGGGCCTTCCCGAGCAATCGCGGGATAAACCCGCTCCTACAGCTTTGCCAGTTGGAGGTTTGTAGGAGCGGCTTTACGCCGCGATTCTTCAATTTATTGTAACTACTCAGATGGTTTTTTGGCTGACAACGACGAACGGCAGAGCAGGGATGCTCTTGCCCTACCACGCTTGAATTTATTGGTAGGGGGACTGCGTCTTCGCAACGCCCCTTTTGAATCTTTATCATTCAATAGGTAAGAACTCCCATTTTTTGAGGACTTAAGAACAGCGTTCCGAAAAAATACCCGCCGACCGTGGGTATTCAAAAGTCATCGCAACCAGCTCGGCGCAGGTAGACGCCGGATACGAATCCTCAATGAGGTCATGAGTAGTTACATATTATTTTTCCAAAAAAAGAACGATTTGGGCAACAACCCCTCAAGACCTGACCCCATCGTCACACAATTCATCGATGAAGGGTTGGGCCTCATCCAGAGAGGAGAATTCCCCATCCAGTTGTCGTTCAAAGAGCTCATCCAGAATCGTTTTGAATTGGGGTCCCGGTTCCAGGCCTCTTTCCAGGAGGTGGCGTCCCATAACGACGGGCTTGGGGGCCTGTCTGGCCAGGCATTCTTCCGCCGCTACTTCCTGGAGTTGCAGCATTCCCAGGGAAGGCCCGGGGGAACGGGGAGGGCGGCCGGCCTGATCGGCCCGAATAACGGCGAACAATTCGGCCAGCGAACTGGGATGCAACTTCCTGGCCAGGCGCCGGACTTGGGCGCGATTGGGTTTCTGCTGGATTTGGATGGCCGCCATATGGCAACTCACCAGCGCCCGCACCCGCGGTATCAGGCTTTGGGGAGGAGCGCCAATCGACTTCAGAAAGGACTCGGCCAAAGGAGAGCCTGCTCGATCATGGCCTGGACTAACCCACCGCAATGTTCCCTTTTTTTCTTTCTGCACAGTGGTGGAAGGCTTGCCGAAATCGTGGGCCAGGGTGGCAAACATGAGAGCGAGGCGTCCCGATTTATCCGCCTTTCGATAGGCCTCCAGTCCCACCATGGCGTCGAGGCAATGACCGGTGTGAGTAAAAACGTCCCCTTCGGGATGCCATTCCGGGTCTTGGGGGCAGTCGATCAGATCGTTCAATTCGGGGAAGTGGATAATCCACCCCGTCTCTTTGAGAAACTGCAGCCCCAAGGAAGGCCGAGCCGAGCGCGTAGCCCATTTCTCCCACTCCATCCAAACGCGCTCCACCGGTAATTCGCGGTAGGTGCGTTTAATTCCCCGGCAGAGTTCGATAGTTTCCTCGGCTGCCGTCAAGTGGAACCGCGAGCAGAATTGAAACCCTCTCAAAACGCGCAACGGATCTTCCACAAACGCTTCACTGGTGTGTCTCAAAATGCGCGATTCCAGATCTGGTTTTCCGCCAAAAGGATCCCAAACCACACCGTCTTTCCAATCGTAGGCCATGGAATTCATGGTGAAATCCCGGCGGGCTGCAGCCTGTTTCACATCGAGAGATTTCTCGGACCGCACGACAAAACCCTTGTGACCGGGGTCTGTTTTCGACTCCAGGCGGGGCAGTGAAAAATCAATTTCCCCAGGTTCTACGCGAAGCCTGGCCACACCAAAAGCCTTGCCCACTTCGTTCACCTTCCCCAGCCGCTTCAACACCGCCATCAAGTTTTCCCAGGAAACGTCGAAGACCTCGACGTCGAGGTCCTTCGGCTCGCGTTCCAGCAACCAATCGCGAACCGCTCCACCCGAAATGCGGGGAGTCCCCACCTCCGCCACGGCATCCAATACTTTTCGGACGTTTGGGGATACCGGAAAATTACCTGTTTTTGGTCCTTGCAAGGGAAGCCTTGGAAATTTTGAGGCCGGCCAGGCAGAGGCTGCCCCAGCCGGCCAGAAACAAAATACCGCCCAGGGGTGTGACGGCACCGAGCCAAGAGATACCACTCAGGCAGAGCAGGTAGAGGGATCCCGAAAAAATGACGGAGCCACCCAACCAGAACCAACCTGCGAGCCTCAGCAGATGATCAGCTGTCCGATTGTGGGAAATGAATCCTATGATCAGCAGGGCCAGGCTGTGCGCCAAGAGGTAAAAGGTCGCCGTTTCCCAAGTATCAACCCGGTCGCCCCTTTGCAGATAAGCATTCAATCCATGGGCGCCGAAAGCGCCCAGAAGAACGCCCGAAAAACCCAGAATGCCCGAATACTTTATGAACCTGTGCACAGTGCGGTAGAAAAATTTGCCTCGAAAAAGGATAATCGGATTTTATGGGGGGAACTTTTTTCCAGCCCAATGGCCCAATAATCGGACGCGGTGCATTAAATGAACATTCATGCCCACTCCCAAGGTTAAAACGATCACCCTGAGACTTTTGGCACGAGATATGCTAAATTTGCACTTGTCATGAAAAACAAACTGTGCCTTATTGCCCAGACAATAACCCTTATTCCATTGAACCCGTTCGGTGCCAGTCTTGCATCGGTTTGATTGTCTTACTGGAGCCGAACAGAAATAACGAACCTGAAATCAAATTTAAACTATGAAAAAGTTAATCGTTATACTAACTGCCTTTGCGGCACTTTCCACCTTGAAGGCCGAGGACATTACCGGATCAGTTTCCGTAGGCTATGAATCCCAGTACATCTTCCGCGGTTTCAAGCTGGCGGACGAATCCATGGTAGCCTCGGTCGACCTCGAATTCGACAGCGCCTATCTCGGTTTGTGGACCAACCAGCCCTTGATTCGCGGCTACGATAACGAAGTCGATTTTTACGGAGGATTTGGCTTCGACGTCGGTGAAGGCATCTCCATGGACGTCGGGGGAACGGTCTATTACTACCCTGAATCGGGGTCGAACACCGACACCTTTGAACTCTTTACCGGCTTCGTATTCGAAACGGATTTGTCCCCATCGGTATACGTATATTACGATCTGGATCTGGAAGCATTGACCCTGGAAAGTTCCGTGGGACACAGTTTCGAATTGGATGACAATGCCAGTTTCGACGTTGCCGCATTCATGGGTTGGGTGGATGTGGAAGGCGCCAGCTACTCCTACTTCGGAGCATCCGCCGATGTGGTATTCAGCATAAGCGACAACAGTTCCGGTTATGTCGGCATTCGCGCCACCGATGGATCGAGCGGTCCGGAGGGTGAGATCTGGGGAGGAGCAGGCCTGACGGTTGGATTCTAATCGGACGACAATTTTTAACCGAAAAGCCTGTCTCCTCGGACAGGCTTTTTATTTTTCATCTGCTTCCCTTCCATGGTTGACAAAGCGTTGACGACTCTGCATTTTCCCTCCTTTTTCTCGAAAATCACATGAAAACCACCCTGGCAAGGAAAGAGACGGTGCAACGGAAGTGGTACGTGGTGGACGCGACCGGCCAAACCCTGGGCCGGTTGGCCGTCAGGATAGCCGACACCTTGCGTGGCCGGGGCAAACCGATCTACACCCCACACGTCGACACGGGAGATTTCGTCATCGTTACCAATGCGGATAAAGTTGTGGTGACGGGGAGGAAGGAAGACCAAAAGCAATACATGTTCTACACAGGTTGGGTCGGAAATGAAAAGTATCGGAACCTGGCCGATTTCAGGGCCAGGAGGCCGAACTTCATCATCCACCACGCCGTCAAGGGAATGCTGCCCAAAAACAACTTGGGTCGCCTGATGTTGCGCAAACTGAAAATCTATTCAGGATCGGAACACCCCCACAAAGCCCAAGAGCCCATTCCACTTCAATCTCTCTGACATGAGCGCTCAGGAAATATTTCTCGGAACCGGCCGCCGCAAGACCGCCACGGCACGGGTTCGCCTTCAGGAAGGGGCGGGTAATATCACGGTAAACAGCAGGGAATTGAATGCCTATTTCTGCCTGGATCAAGCGGTTAGAACGGTTGAAGGCCCCTTTCAAACACTGGACATGAAAGGCAAGTTCGACGTCGTAGCCAAAGTCCGGGGCGGGGGTGTCAATGGTCAGGCGGGAGCCTGTGCCCTGGGTATATCCAGAGCCCTTCTCAAATACGACGAGGAATTGAGAACGCCCCTTAAAAAAGCGGGTCATCTGCGTCGAGACCCACGCCGACGTGAGCGTAAAAAGGCAGGCCAACCCGGCGCGCGGAAACGCTTCCAGTTTTCCAAGCGTTAGAACCCGGGGACCAGCGAGTTCTCTCTTTTTGCGCCCTCCCTGGACACGGTCATGGAGGGCTTCCTGATTTCCACGTTTTCCGTATTACCAAATTCAACCCCATAAAATACAAATATTTCCAATGAAAATCGGCATAGTAGGCGCTTCCGGTTATTCGGGAGAGGTTCTCCTTACCCTGCTGTTGCGGCATCCCGATATCGAAGTGACAGCCGTCACTTCGCGCACACGGCACGGGCAGAAAGTCCGGCAGGTGTTCCCCGCCCTGAAAAATCGGGCGGGCGACTTGATCTTCACGGCCTCCGATCCCCTTGAATTGGCGGAAAATCCGCACCTCGATCTGGTTTTCCTGGCTCTGCCGCACGGGGTGGCGAGCGAATATGCCATCCCCCTGTGCCGGACAGGGAAAAAAGTTGTCGATTTAAGCGCCGACTACCGGCTTTCCTCGGCTGAACTCTACCGTCAGTACTACGGCCACTCCCATCCGCATCCCGACTGGTTGTCCAAATCTTCCTATGTTATTCCGGAAGTTTCCGGAGACGCTTGGAAAGACCACCTGCTCATCGCCGCGCCGGGGTGTTATCCAACCAGCATCCTGATCCCGCTCTTGCCGCTGTTCAATGAGGGTATCCTTCCCCGCAATGGCATCGTGATCAATTCCATGAGCGGGATCAGTGGCGCCGGAAGAAAGGTGGCCGAAGATTTCATTTTTTGTGAGAGAAATGAAAGCGTAAAGGCCTATGGATTGGCCAACCATCGGCACATCTCGGAAATCGAGGAGCAACTCGGCCTCGCCGCCGGGAGGCCCGTCGTGATTCAGTTTACCCCTCATCTCATTCCCATGAACCGGGGCATCGCCACAACCATAACGGTCCCAAAATCCGGCGCCGTAACCGAAACCGTCTACCAGATCTGGCAAAAGGCTTATGCAGGCAAGCCATTTGTCGGACTGCTCGATTCGGGACAGACTCCCGATACCAAGCATGTGGTCCACACCAACCGGATCGATATCTCCGCCACTTGCGATGAGAGAACGGACAATCTTATCATTACCTCCGCTCTGGACAATCTGACCAAAGGAGCAGCCGGTCAGGCTATCCAAATTATGAACCTCTGGCTCGGGTTCAATGAAACAGCGGGGCTATTGTAAACCTGTCATGAAAACCATCCCCACACCGTCCGAAGCAGAAATCATTGCCAAAGCCAAGGTTTTGCTGGAAGCCCTTCCCTACATCCAGGAGTTTCGCGGCAGCATATTCGTGATCAAGTACGGTGGCAGCTTCATGGATGACCCCGATCCCGCGGTAAGGTCCCGGGTTGCAACCGACATCGTGTTTCTGGCCTCTGTGGGGATTCAGGTAGTGGTAGTGCACGGGGGAGGAAAGGCTATTTCCGCTGCCATGGAAGAATCCGGCATTAAACCGGTCTTTATCGAAGGCCTGCGATATACCGATGAGAAAACGATTTCCATCGTAGAAAAAACCTTAAACCAAACGGTAAACCTGGATATCTGCCAGATCATACAGGCCAAAAAGGGCAAACCGTTGGCCTTGGCCGGGCAAAAGCTGTTTTCCTGCCGGAAACTGGATAGGGACCACCGTGGCCAAGAAATGGATATCGGTTTCGTAGGGGACATTCAATACGTGAAAACCCGCCTCATAAAGCGGGCTATTTCCCAGGGATACACCCCGATCATTTCACCCCTTGGCGGAGATGACGAAAACAACCTCTACAACATAAACGCCGATGTCGCCGCGGCACACGCGGCCTGTTCCCTGCGGGCTCGGCGGCTGGTTTACCTGACGGATGTGCCCGGACTCCTGAGAGACCCCCGGGATGGCCGATCCATCATCTCCCACCTGAAGGAAAGTGAAGTGCCTCGACTGAAGAGAGACGGGGTCATAGGGAAGGGGATGCTCCCCAAGGTCGATTCGGCCATCAAAGCCCTGCACGAAGGGGTTCACCGCGTCCACTTTGTACCCGGAAACCTCCCGCACAGCATACTGCTGGAAATCTTCACCGACAAAGGAGTTGGAACTGAAATTGTCCATTAGCCTCAAACCTCCCCTAAAGTGCATTTGGAAAATAATATAGAAACCTTGTATCACCGGTATTGGTTGAACAATTACGCCGCCCCCAACCTCACCCTGATCAGGGGAGAGGGCGAGAAAGTGTGGGACGATCGAGGCCATCAATACCTGGATTTCACTTCTGGAATTGCCACAACTTCCATCGGGCATTGCCACCCGAAACTGGTAGCGGCTATCGGGGGACAGATCGAAAAGATCATCCACGTAAGCAATTTGTTCCGGAACGAAACCCAAGCCCGACTGGCCGAGGCCCTGGTTGAGAAGATCGCCCCCGGACGGGTATTCTTCTGCAATAGTGGGACCGAAGCGAGCGAAACCCTCCTCAAGCTCTCGCGATTGTTCGGCGCGAAAAAAAGGGGAGCAAACCCCTTCAAGGTGATTGTTTCCAGCAATGCATTTCACGGAAGGACCTTCGGGGGCATGAGCGCCACACCACAACCCAAGATCCAAAAAAGCTTTAAACCGCTCCTGCCAAATTTCCCTGTCGCGAAATTTAATGACAGCGACAGTTTTGCCGCCTTGATCGACCGTGATACGGCGGCAATCCTCATCGAACCCATTCAGGGTGAGGGAGGAATTCACGTAGCCACAAGGGAGTTTCTCCAAGATTTGAGAACCCTTTGCACGGACAATGGGATCCTCTTGCTCATGGATGAAGTGCAGAGCGGCATGGGGAGAACCGGCGCCTTCCTGGCCCATGAAATCGCCGGGATAACTCCCGATGCCATCGGATTGGCCAAGGGGCTGGGCGGCGGTTTTCCCATTGGTGCCGTCTGGATATCCGATACCTGCGCCGACCTCTTTACCCCTGGTAGTCACGGCAGTACCTTTGGCGGGAACCCATTGGGATGCGCCGCCGCCCTGGCCGTTCTGCAAACGATCGACGAAGAAAATCTCTTGTCGCGGGTGAGAAAATTGAGCGCCCCGTGGATAGAACAACTCAATGATCTGAAAAAGCGGCACGAACTGATTGTGGAAGTAAGGGGAAGGGGATTTCTCGTCGGTCTCGAGCTGAAAGAGAATCCCGACGATCTTCGAAACCTTCTCCAGCAGGTCGGCCTTCTCACCGTGGCGGCGAGCGGTAACGTTCTGCGCTTGCTTCCCCCCCTGACCGTTTCCGAAGCATCCCTGCGGAAATCGATTCAAACATTGGACACGGCCTTGACCACTTATAGCGAGACCAAGGCCGCAAAACCTTAAGCCCATGGAATGATGAAACACTTTCTGAAATCAAGCGACCTGGAGGATTTCGAAGTCGAAAAGGTTTTTGCCCTCTCCCAAAAGTTCAAGAAAACCCGGGGAGAGCGGGGGCTGTCCGTTTTGAGGAATCAGTCCTGGGGCTTGATTTTTTTCAAGGCAAGCACCCGCACAAGAATATCCTTCCGGGTAGGCATTCAGGAGATGGGGGGCCATCCCGTGCACATCGATCAGAATGAGATTCAACTCAGCCGGGGAGAGAGCATTGAAGACACCGCTCGTGTTCTATCCCGCTACCTGCACGGTCTCGTCATCCGTTGTTATGAACATACCCTGCTGGAGCAATTCGCCGCCCATGGCAGCATTCCCGTGGTCAACGCCCTCTCCGATTTCCTGCACCCTTGTCAGGTTTATTCCGATGCCTTTACCCTGCTGGAACGCTGGTCGGACGGGAAGCGCTTCCTGAATGCATTGAAGGGCAGGAAAATTGCCTTTTTTGGCGACACGGCCAGCAACATGGCCAATTCCTGGATTCTGAGTGGATCGCTCTTCGGAATGGAAGTTGCCCTGGCCGGGCCAAGCAAATACGCACCGGGACCCGAAATCGAAACCGTCATCGAATCTTCCGGATTCGCCCCGACCTACACCTTCCATACCGATCCGATGGAAGCCGCGGAAAACGCCGATGTGATCTACACCGACGTCTGGGTGAGCATGGGCAAAGATGGCGAAGCATCCGACCGCCACAACATCATGGCACCATACCAGGTCAACGCATCCATCATGGCCCGAGCCAAACCGGAGGCCCTGTTCATGCATTGCCTACCGGCCCATCCGGGTTTCGAGGTAACGCAAGAGGTCATGGACAGTCCGGCTTCCATTGTTTTTGATCAGGCGGAAAACCGGTTGCATACCCAAAAGGCCATCCTGGCCGTGCTGGCCGAATCCAATAAACGCTAACTCATCCCGTATATACTATGAAAATCGTCTTAGCCTATTCCGGGGGTTTGGATACCTCCGTGCTGGTGCGGTGGTTAAAAGATCACTTCAAAGCTGAGGTCATCACCTTCGCGGCGGATTTGGGACAGGAGGAGGAATTGCACGGCTTGGAAGAAAAGGCTACCTCGACCGGAGCAAGCGCTCATTTCAGCACGGATCTGGTGGAAGAATTTGCCCGCGATTTTGTTTTTCCCATCCTCCGGGCCAACGCGGTTTACGAGGGCCAATACCTCCTCGGCACTTCCATAGCCCGACCCCTCATCGCCAAGGCCCAAATCGAAATTGCAAGGGCTGCCCAAGCCGATTCCGTGGCCCACGGGGCCACCGGAAAAGGCAATGATCAGGTCAGATTCGAACTGACTTATGCTGCGCTGGCGCCCGACCTGAAAGTGATTTCGCCCTGGCGCATGAAAGCCTTCCGCCAAGCCTTTCCAGGGCGGCGGGAGATGATCGAATTCTGCACAAAACATCAAATCGAAGTGGAGGCCACTGCCTCCAGGCCCTACTCCATGGACCGCAACTTGTTACACATTTCCTATGAGGCGGGTATACTGGAAGATCCCTGGTTCGATCCAACCGTTCCGGAAAACAAATCCATGTTCAAACTTACGGTCGATCCCCAGGATGCTCCGGACAAGCCCGAGTATGTCGAGCTGACCTTTGAGCAAGGCGATTGCACCCAAGTCAACGGCGAAGCCCTCTCACCCGCCCAAGCGCTCCGCAAATTAAACCGACTGGCGGGCAGGCACGGCATCGGCCGAGTCGATTTGGTGGAAAACCGCTTCGTCGGCATGAAGAGCCGGGGCGTCTACGAAACCCCTGGAGGCACCCTCCTATGGCAGGCCCACCGCCAGATGGAAACCCTTACCATGGACCGGGATCTAATGCATTTGCGCGACAGTCTGATTCCCAAATACGCCGAGTTGGTCTACTACGGCTTCTGGTATTCGCCCGAGCGGGAAGCCCTTCAGGCCCTGATCGACAAAAGCCAGGAAACCGTTACCGGAACGGTGAGGCTCAAGCTCTACAAGGGAAACGTCATTACGGTTGGGCGAAAATCCCCCATCTCCCTTTACGACCAGAACGTGGCATCCATGGAAGGAGTGGAAAGCGATTACAATCCCGACGACGCAACCGGTTTCATTCGCTTGCAGGGTCTCCGGTTGCGCGCCCGCCACCGGGCCCAAGGCGGTGAGAGGAAGTAACAACTCTGGCAAAAATTCAACGTTTGACGCCATTCCGGAACACTCCTTGAATGCTCCTCCTTATGGGCCTGGATGGCGGAATTGGCAGACGCGCCGGACTCAAAATCCGGTTCCCTTTGGGAGTGAGGGTTCGACCCCCTCTCCAGGCACCATTGGCGGCGCTTCCCGCCGAGAGGAAAGGAGAAAGAGGAAAGAGGGCGCAATGGCACAAAAGGGGACGCTTGGCGCCAGAGTTCAGTGGTCAGTGGTCTGATACCAGAACCGAGAACCCAACACCCAGTACCGAGCATAAACGCTTTTTAGAATTGACCACCTTCCTTCGTGACCCAGACTCTCCCCTCTTTATTCTGGTTCGGGCCGTAGCGCAGCCTGGTAGCGCACTTGCATGGGGTGCAAGGGGTCAGGAGTTCAAATCTCCTCGGCCCGACCAAATACTCAACTGGAGAGCCTTACTTTCGAGCCGGTTGGAGGAACTCCCTGTTACCACAATCGATGGGGGTGCTTTCAACTGATTTAAAACGCGACTTCACATTTTCCCCACCAGTACATAAGGTTGGCTCATTATGAAACGTGTTGTTCTTATTCTTTCGGGCTGCGGCGTGTACGATGGAGCGGAAATTCACGAATCGGTGTTGACCCTCTTGGCGCTGGATAAGGCGGGTGCAGACGTGACGGTGGCGGCGCCCGACGTAAATCAGTTCCATGTGGTGAACCATCAAACGGGAGAAGTCATGCAAAATGAATCCCGCAACGTCCTGCTTGAATCCGCCCGCATTGCCCGGGGTCCGGTAAAGCGGGTGGCAGACCTGAAGGTGGAAGACTATGATGCGGTCGTTTTACCTGGGGGTTACGGCGCTGCCAAGAACCTGAGCTCTTTTGCCGTGGATGGAGCCGATTGCACCGTGGAAAAGAGCGTGGCCGATTTTCTCCGACAATTTCACGATGCGGGCCATCCCATCGGATTTGCCTGCATCTCCCCCGCCATTGCTGCCAAGGTTTTTGGCGAGGAAGGGGTCCACTTGACCGTCGGCAATGATGAGGATACCGCGGCCGCCTTGGAGGCAAATGGAGCCAGGCACGTCAATTGCCCGGTAGAAGCCTTTGTCATCGATGAAGGCTTGAAAATAGTTTCCACCCCAGCCTACATGCTCGGCCCCAGGATTTCCGACGTGGAAACCGGTATAACCCGGTGGATAAAGGCCGTCTTGGAACTGGCGGAATAAGCGCTGTTTTATTGTTTTGCTTCCGCTCGGAACAAGGCGCAGGGTTCCCAGATTCGATAGAGCATGCATCCCCATTATCGTCCCGACATCCCCTATCCTGAAGCGCCGGCTATCCTGCAAAAGCGCAGTTTGCTACCGCGAGATCTGAAAGACAAGGAGGGGGCGTTAAAGGAGGTCTATCATTGGATGTATCTGGCTCGCCGAACCGATGACCGGTTGCGGGATTTGTTCCGGCAAGGATTGGTCTATGGAACCCTGGCCGGCGGCCAGGGCAACGAGGGCCTGGCCGCCCCCATCGGTCTTTTGCTGGACCGGGAGATAGACGTGGTTTGTTTTTCTCACCGCAATCTGGCATCCCATTTGATCTGGAGTGATCATCTATGCGATCACCTGTGTCAGTACATGGCCAATTCGGGCAGCCCCACCCTCGGTCGGGAAGGCAATGTTCACCATGGAGATCCGCTCAACCGCAGCCTGCCGATCATCAGTCATTTGGGGACCATCATTGCCAGTGTCCTGGGGTCTATCGATTCCCAGAGACGTTTGGGTCACCCTGCCCTGGGGATCGGATTTATCGGGGACGGGGCATCCAGCACCGGAGATATCCACGAGACCATGAATTTGGCCTCCGTATTGAATATCCCCATGGTATTTATCATTGAAAACAACGAGTACGCATACTCCACCCCCATCAGTGAACAATGTGCGATAGAATCCCTGGCCAGCCGGGCCACGGGTTACGGTATGGATTACACCATCCTGGAGATTTCCCACACGGAAGAAATCCTCACCGCTTTCCAACGAATCTTTAGGAGGGTTCGACGGTCGGGCAAACCCACCGTGGTCGAAGTCAAGACCCTGCGCCTGCAGGGACATGCCGCTTACGACACCTGCCATTACCTCACGGAGGATATTATGGAAGGTTGGAACCGCAGAGACGCCAACCCTATCCTGCGGGAAAGGTTGATCCAGTCCTTGGGACCCGAAGCCATTGTGGAGGCCGAAAGGGAAATCGACTCATTTTTGGATACCTGCATCAAGGTATCCCTGGCTCAGCCTCCCATCCCGAAGCAGGACCTGGAAAGAGAATCGTTCTCCCATACATTTACTCCCATGCAATGGAAGAATAAAGATGCCGTATTCAAAAACCTGACTTTCGCCCAGGCCTTGAACCACGCCCATGGAATGATCCTGGAGGATTCCGATGTTTCCATTGTCATGGGCCAGGACATTGCCACCTATGGAGGCGCATTCAAGGTTACCGATGGCCTTTTCGATGCGTTTGGCAGGGAGAGGGTTTTGAACACACCTCTGGCGGAATCGGCCACCGTCGGATATGGAATCGGCCTGGCTTTCAACGGTCACCGGCCCATCATTGAATTTCAGTTTGCCGATTTTGCCACCGACGCCACCACCCAAATATGCCTTAACGCGGGAACCTTTTATTTTCGCTCCGGGGCCAAGCTTCCCCTGGTGCTGCGCTTCCCCTGCGGGGGGGGACTCACCTTCGGATCGTTCCATTCCCAGGAGTTGGAGGCACTCTATATCCATTTTCCCGGCCTCAAGGTTTTGTATCCCAGTACCGTGCAGGATGCATTTGACGCCATGCTGGCCGCCTATGAGGCGGATGATCCGGTATTGTTGTTTGAGCATAAAGGCCTCTACCGCGGACTGCGGGATGACGTTATTTTCCACGGCCACCACCACCGGGTTTGGAAATCGCGCCTGGTCCGGGAAGGTCATTTCGCAACTTTCGTGACCTACGGGAAGATGGTCGGGACCTGCGAAAAGATCTGCGCCTACTTGGAAGATGAATACGAATATTCCCTGGAACTGATCGACCTGCGCGCATTGAAACCGGTCGACCTCGATCCCATTCGGGAATCAATCCGCAAAACGGGTCGGTTGATCGTAGCGCACGAGGCCCGCCTCAATTCCGGCTTCGGCGCTCAAATCGTCAGCCAAATGATGGAAGAACTTTTTTTTGAAATGGAAGCCCCGCCACTGCGCATCGGGGCCCTGGATACCCCTGTCCCCTTCGCCCGTTCACTCGAGGAAATGTACCTTCCCACAGAGGATTCCATCACGGGGCAAATCATCGATTGGTTGGAGCAATTCGATTGAGTCATGGGAGAAAAGCGTTCACATCCCACCCCCCCATCCGAATTGGAGTGGCGAAAAATCAAGCTGCTCGCCCTCGACGTGGACGGGGTGCTCACGGATGGAACCATCTTCATGGGGCCGGATGGATTTGAATTGAAGCAATTTTCCGTCCTGGATGGCCTGGGCCTGGTTTGCTTGAGAAAGGCCGGGGTGATCCTCGCCGTCATTTCGGGCCGCTTGTCGCCCGCCACCACCTCCCGCATGACCGAACTGCGCTTCCACCACATCATCCAGGGAAGAAGAGACAAAGGCGAGGCCCTGGAGGAACTGGCCGGCCAATTGAAACTGGCCCCGGAAGCGATTTGCTATGTAGGGGACGACGTGATCGACGTGCCCGCCATAGAGTATGCGGGCATTGGGGTTACCGTGGCGGATGGAACCCCTCTCGCTTTGCAATCGGCCGACTGGATCACCGAAAAGGGTGGCGGCAAGGGGGCTGTTCGCGAGGTGTGCGACCGAATACTTGAAAGCCGGAACGATAGCGTATTAGCTTTGTCCCACAAATCCTGATGCACCCAAAAATCCGCTTCCCGGTCAAACCGTGGTTCGCCCTGATTCCCTTGGCTTTGGCCAGCGGAATTTATTTGAGTTCGCAGATCTTGCCCGACGCTCCAGTGGAAGGATTCAGGGTCACCATGTTCAATGATCTGGGTTATAAGATATGGTTCCTGACCGGGGACTCCGCCGCCCATCGAGAGGGAGGGCAAGTCGATATGAAGGGTTTGGATTTGGAGGTTTATACGGGCGAAGAACAAAACCGACTGGACTTTCGCATGGTTGGGGATAACGCCACTTATCTCGGCTATAACAAATTGTTGTTCGGAGACCGGGGAGTCAAAGTGGTTTCTGAAGCCTTTACCATCGAAGGGGAACAATGGAGGTATGATCAGGAAGCCCGCCGCATTCAGGTGAGTGAAAATGTGAAAGTAGTTCTGGATTACGAAATGGAACCCTTTTTCAAATGAAGAAATTGATTATCCCCCTTTTGGCCCTGAACGGTCTGCTCCCTTTGGCCCGGGCTCAGGAGGCCGTGGTGACGACCGATACGGTTATAACGGGGGATCACCTGGAAATGTTGAGTGGGGATGAAAAGTCCGAATTTCACATCACCGGCCGGGTTCAAGTGATCGGCACCAACCTCCGCCTGACTTGCGATGAACTGCATATTACTTCCGTCAAGCGAGGTGACCCCAGCGACACCATTGGCAAGATTGGCAAAGTGACTGAGATCATTGCCATCGGCAACGTTCGCGTGGAACAAAAAGGCCGTTCCGCCTCGGGAGGCCGGGCCGAATTCTTTCCCGAAGAGGGGAAAGTGTTGTTGACCGACCGTCCCATGGTAACAGATGCCCAGGGAACGGTTTCGGGAACGGAAATAGAATGGTTTCACGGTCAGCGCCGCGCCCTGGTTCGAGGTGGTGAACACCGGGTGAAGGTCACCCTCCCCCAATTACCGGATTTGGGACCCGGTCCCACAGTTCCCGAGGATGCTGCGGCCGACCAGACCGAATCCAATGATCAGAATTGAGCGGAATGGCCACAACGGTAACAATTTCCACCCTGGACCTGGATAAGAGTTACTCCGGCCGAAAAGTCGTGGACAAAGTAAGCATCCAGGTATCTTCGGGCGAAGTAGTGGGCCTGCTCGGTCCCAATGGCGCCGGTAAAACCACCACTTTTTACATGATCGTCGGCTTGGTGCCGGCATCGGGAGGCAGGGTGTTGATAGGCGACGTCGATGTGACTCCCTACTCCATGCACCGGCGCTCCCGACTGGGCATAGGTTATCTCCCCCAGGAACCTTCCGTGTTCAGGAACCTGTCCGTATACGATAACATCAAGGCCATTGTCGACACCCTGCCCATCAAAAGAAAATTGCGCAAAGAGAGGATCGACCATCACCTCAATGAACTGGGGCTCACCCATCTTTCCAAACAGAAAGCATACACCCTGAGCGGAGGAGAGCGACGCAGGTTGGAAATTTCCCGGGCCCTGGTCACCGAACCCAAATTTCTCCTCATGGACGAACCGTTTAGCGGAGTTGATCCCATTAACGTGGCGGAAGTTCAGAAAATCGTCCTCGAATTGAGCGAACGAGGAATCGGTATCCTGATCACCGACCACAACGTGCGCGAAACTCTGAGGATTGTAAATCGCGCCTATCTCCTCCACAATGGACAAGTCCTTCGAGAGGGGACAAGCGACTTTTTAACCAATGACGAAGTGAGCCGGGAATTTTATCTGGGTGAAAATTTCAACCTGTGAGGACCGCCGAGGAATCTCCGGACAAAACCCAAATTGGTGGAAAGTAACCAAATCGAGACCTTCTACGAGAAGTTTGAAGATCCCTTGCAGCTCATCTTGTGGACGCCATAGTGAGGGCAGCTCGCATTTATGGGCCACGACTCAGCCCAGGAACTCAAGGAACGGCTCATCGCTCCTATCGCTCATCTAGTCCGCTCGTAAAATTTTAATGTTAATAAATGGCGTCGCCCTTAAAAATTTCCAGCCCAAATCGGGCCTTCCAATGGGGCTCCAAAGGCCGGTCCGATTCTCTAAGCCACTTGTAATGACAAGCTTCCGGCTTTGTAAAATTTCCCTTTAAATTGCAAGAATTTTCCTTGGATAAGTTACTGGCAAACCGTCGTTAATAAGTTGTGGAAAAGTTCCTCTTGAAAATGAAGGAAAAAATCCAATTCTCACTAACCAACGGGGGCAGCATCCAAAAGCTGAAACTTCCAATGTGGACTTTGCCCCTTAAATTTTTTTTAAGTTCGATCTGCACTTTTCCTATAACCTGCTACCAATCAATAATTTAAGTAAAGCACCATATTCTATTCCCGGTAATTCTGTTTTCTAACCGAATGCAAAATGACGCTTTAATTGCCTCGGACCTACTCATGCGCTCTCTAACCTACCATTCCGCATGCGGGGTCCTAACGACTTGTGAATAATTACGAGTCGAATTGGAAATTATGTCACAATTTTCCAAAGCTGAGACCCTATGGGATGTCGTAAAACCCGAACTGAAAGGCAAATTTGAGGGCGATGTCTACAACATGTGGTTCAAGCCCATTTCTTGCCTGCGGCAAACCGATACCAGCGTCGTCCTGAGCGTGCCCGATGAGTTTTCCTCCATCTGGATTGAGGATAACTACCTGGACCTTATTTCGGACGAGATTCGCATTGTTGCGGGGCAGCCCATCAAGGTTTCGTTGGAGGTCCTGGAAACGAATAACCGGAGGCGGGAATTGGATTTGGAACGCGACCGGCCTCCCAGGATAACGGATCGCACCCGGGAAGAAATACCCCAGGTGGACCGGATTCCGGAACCCTCCACCATCGGCAATATCCTCAATCCGAAAAATACCTTTGAGAATTTCGTCGTTGGAGATAACAACGAATTGGCCCATGCCGCAGCAGTGGCCATCAGCAATGCGCCGGGAAGAGCTTACAACCCCTTGTTCATCTACGGTGACACCGGTCTGGGCAAAACCCATCTCATGCATTCGGTGGGACACTTCATTTCAAAGAAAAATCGCTTGGCCAAGGTGGCCTACGTCTCCACTGAAAAATTCACCAACGAATTTATTCGGGCCATTCAGGAAAATACCCTTGTAAAGTTTCGCAAGCGCTACCGCAGAGTGGATGTCCTCTTGATCGATGACATCCATTTCCTTAGTGGAAAAGAAAGGATCCAGGAGGAATTTTTTCACACTTTTAACGACCTCTTTGAATCCGGAAACCAAATTTTCCTGACCAGCGATCGGCCGGCGGGAGAAATTGCCAAATTGGAGAGCCGGCTGGTCTCGCGGTTTCAGTGGGGATTGGTCTCCGACATGCAAGCTCCCGATCTGGAAACCCGAATCGCCATCTTGACCAATAAGGCCAATTTGCTCGGCACTCAGCTTTCACGGGATGTGCTTCAATTTATTGCCGAAAACGTGTCGCGGAATATTCGCCGTCTCGAGGGGGCCCTGACCCGGGTGGCCAGTTACACGGCCCTGATGGCCAAGGAGGTAAATCTGGAGGTGGCGGAGCATCTCCTTAGTGATATCCTGCAGGAGGAAGCTCAGAATCAGGTGACGATAGAGAAAATTCAGAAGCGGGTCACCCACTTTTACAACCTCCGTCTTTCCGACATGGTGAGCCGGCGCCGACCGGCCAACATTGTATTTCCCAGGCAAATTGCCATGTACCTAAGCCGAATCCTTACCAGTCATCCCCTCAAGGAAATTGGTGAAGCCTTTGGCGGCAGGGATCATGGGACGGTCATTCACGCCTGTAAAACGGTGGAAAACATCATGGACCAGGATGAGTCCACCCGCCGCAGCGTGGAATACCTCAAGACCCAACTGGCAAAATCCAAGGGTTGACATGGAGTTGAGCGACTCCCAGAAAGAGGTTATATCCGGATGGGTGGCCGATGGGTTCAAGTTGGGCGATATTCAACGGCGGCTGGGCGAAACATTCGGAATTTCCCTTACCTACATGGAGACCCGCTTTCTGCTGGACGATCTGAACCTGGATTTGATTTCGCAGCCCAAGACGGTCGATTCCGAGCTTTCCCGAGCGGTTCGGGAAGGAGAGGAAGGGGAGGACTTTGCCGCTGCCGCTCCCGAAAGAGGCAAGGTGATGGTAAGCCTGCATCGCATCAACCGTCCCGGAGCCGTAGCCGGTGGAAAGGTGACCTTTTCCGATGGAAACACGGCGGAATGGGCTTTGGACCAGATTGGGCGACTTGTATTGAATGCCGAGAAGGATGGATACCAGCCCACAGAGGGAGATATGGAGAAATTTCAGAAAGAATTGAGCGCCATATTACAGAACCGCGGCTACTAACCCGCATGTCTCACTACCGGGCGAACGCGACATCACCCAATCTTCTACTGCGCTCCGGTAAGTCAGCACTGGTGCAGACTTCGTTGGATTTCATGCCCGTGCTTCGCACAGATGCATGCCGACTTTGCAGGGTGTCGACCCAGCTTCACCCGCGAATCGGCACGAAACCTGCACCAACACTCGACCTCCGTTCCCTCACTACGTATTTTTTGAGAAATGCGGGTTAAACAAGGTTTTCGCAGCATTGAGCTTTACCCTTCGGCCAAATTGTCGAAGTTGACCTGCTGAGAAGTGAAACATTTTATCTGGGATATCGGAGGGAAATTGTCGAAAGCGCCCATCACCTTGGCTGTTATCTCCCTCCTGTTTTTTTCCTTCCCGATCAATTTGGCCACGGCAACGCAGGTGGTGGATTGCATCTCCGAATTCTCGGGAAATGAGGAAGCCCTGGAAGAGTGTTTATCCCAATTCTTCCGGCCCGATTCCATGGATGCCAATGAACTCTTGGGCGTTCATCGCACTATCCTGAACCAACTGAAAGATTTCGACTATGACACGGTCCATCACTGCGCCAAAATTTCGGCAAAGCTGTGCATTGTCCACTTGGCTGCGGATTGGTACTCGGCCGATGTAGCGGCCCGGCTCGTGGCGAGAATGGAGGAGGAGATAGGGGGAGATCTGGCCTCGATAATCGCCGAGGCCACGGTATCCGGGGCCATCGAAGCATCTGAAATCCTGGGTGTCCTCAATGCCCCCGCGGCCACTTCAACTATCTCGAAAAGCCTAGTGGTCCGGCCCGGGCCCGTGGCTGCAACTACCAATGACCCGGTTCCCATTTATTTTGACAACGAGGTCGTGGTCAGCTCCCCAACCGACGGCAACCCCACACCCTAGCCCACATGTCTCACAATTTTTCTACTGCGCTCGGGAATCGCGGCGCTGGTGCGGACTTCATTGGATTCACGACTTTGCGGGGTGTCGACCCAGCTTCACCCGCGAATCGGCACGAAGCCCACACCAGCACTCGCTTTCCTTTCGCTCGCAACGAATTTTATGAGACATGCGGGCTAGCCCGCATGTCTCATCTCATTTCAGGAGTTCCAGGAACTCGCGCTCGCTCAAAACCTCTATCTCCAGTCTCTGAGCTGCGCGCAGCTTCGATCCGGCCTTCTGACCAGCTACCAGGAAGGCCGTTTTTTTGCTGACGCTTCCCGTAACCTTTCCGCCGGCCTTCTCGATACGTTCCCTGGCTTCCTTGCGCTTCAAATTGGGCAAGGTGCCCGTAAGCACGAAGGTCTTGCCGGCTACCGCTTGTTTTGATCCGGACCGCTCGGGGAGTGCGAGAGTTGAGGCCAATCCCGCGGCTATCAATCCATGGACCATTTTACTTTGCGCGGGATCCTCAAAAAAAGCCACGATGCTTTGAGCAAGGATGGGGCCGATCCCTTCAATCTCAATCAATTGATCCTCCGTGGCTCCGGCCAACTTTTCCAAATCCAGGAATGTGTTGGCCAACACTTTGGAAACCGCCTCACCAACGTGTGGTATTCCCAAGCCGTGGATCAGCCGCCAAAGCTCCTTACCCTTGCTCGCCTCCAGCGCTTTCAGCAGATTGTCGGCCGACTTTTCGGCAAACTTATCCAGCCCGAGCAAATCTTTTTTTTCCAAACCATACAAATCGACGGGGGAAGCGGCCAGCCCCCGACCCACCAACTGGTCGACTACGGCCACGCCCAAACCTTCAATATCCATGCACTGCCTGGAAGCAAAGAAATCGATCCGCCTTCGAATCTGAGGGGGGCAACCCATAGTATTGGGGCATCGAAAAGCCGCTTCCCCCTCGATACGAATCACGGCGGTTCCGCAGGCCGGGCAATTCGTGGGAAATACATACCGGGCCAGTCCGGAGGCGCGTTTATCCTTCTCCACCTCAACGATTGCCGGAATGATTTCACCGGCTTTTTCGACTTTCACGAAGTCGCCGATCCGAACGTCCTTACGAGCTATTTCATCTCGGTTGTGAAGGGTTGCTCTGGAAACGGTCGTTCCCCCCAACTGAACGGGTTCCAGAATCGCCACCGGAGACAAGGTGCCCGTTCTTCCCACTTGTATGGAAATGTCGAGCAACCGCGTTACCACCTGCTCCGCCTCAAATTTATAGGCTATGGCCCACCGGGGCGCTTTGGCTGTGCTGCCCGCCCGGATTTGCCACCCGATGCGGTTCAATTTCAACACCGCCCCGTCCGTGGAGTAAGCGTAATCCTTGCGCAATCCGTCCAACTCGCCAATGGCAGAAATACAAGTGTCGATTCCCTTTCTGACCCAGTGATTCTCCACCCGGGGAAAGTTCCAACGCTTGAGATCCCCAAAAAAATCCGTCAAAGTATCGTAGTAGCCCGGATCGCAGTAGCCCAAACCGTGGGACACCCAAGTCAAGCTCCGGCTCCTGGCCTCCTTGCGGTCTAACATTTTAACGGATCCGGCGGCGAGGTTTCTGGGATTGGCAAATGGGGGAAGCCCTTCTTTCAAGCGCTGGCCGTTAATCCGTTCAAACTCCGCCAAAGTCATGTAAATTTCTCCCCGCACCTCCAATACCTCGGGGTGAGGGGCAGCCAGCAACTTCGGATAATTTGGGATCAAGGCGAAATTGGCCGTTATATCATCGCCCTCCGTTCCGTTCCCACGGGTGACGGCACGGATAAATCTTCCCCCTTCATAAGTAGTGCTCACAGCCATCCCGTCAATTTTGGGCTCGACCACGAACTCCAACTCACCCTCCCCCAGGAGACGTTCCAACCGGTTGGCAAAATCCCGCAGTTCCCCGAAATGGTAGGTGTTGTCCAAACTCTGCATGGGCAATCGATGGGCGTAGGAGGAGAAACCTTCAAGCCGGTCATCGCCAACCGCTTGCACCGGAGAATCGGAACGGGCATGTTCGGGGTGCGCGCGTTCCAAATCCTCCAATTCCCGCTTGAGGCGATCGTATTCGCGATCCGTAATTTCCGGCTCGGCAAGCCGGTGGTAGCGCTCGTCATGGTAGCTCACCTTTTCCCGCAAGGACCTAATGCGGTTTTCCACCTCGTCACTCATTTCAATTATTTTCTTCCGGCGGCCCCTATTGTCCAGAAATTGTCCACCAGTTTACGCTTAGAGCCAAGTAATGCGTTCAATAGTCCTAACGATTTTCGGCTGGTCTGTGTAAAATTGTGCGACTTCATTCCCCAGGCTTGATCCGGTAACTCTTGACCAGATGCGAATGAATGAGACTATCCCTCCATGAGAATTGTGCGAACAATATGCCTGACCACATGAAAATTTCTGTTGGTTTATCGTTGGTATTGGGCTGCCTCAGCGCGGCAGGGGAAGATTCCATCGACTTCCGGCTCCATATTGAGCCAATTCTTCGGGAAAATTGCCTGGAATGCCACGGACCCGAGGAGCAGGAATCCGATTTCCGCGTGGACCGCAAGTCCACCCTGCTCGGTGGAGGGGGGTCCGGGATTGAGACCATTATTCCAGGAGATCCGGCACAAAGCTACCTGATCGAATTGGTCCGCGAGTCCGATGAGATGTACCGGATGCCCTACGAAAGGGAAGCCCTTCCCGAGGAGAAGATTTTGCAATTGGAAAAGTGGATCGCGGAAGGAGCTGAGATTCCGGATGATCCGGAGGGAGACGCGGAATTAAAGAAAACGGAGCACTGGTCCTTGTTACCGGTGGTTCGTCCGGAAATACCCGCTAACCCCATTACCAGCAGCCCCATCGACGCCTTCCTGATGGAGAAACTGGCTGACATGGGCCTCACCTACAATCCGGCGGCCGATTCCCGGTCGCTTGTGCGCCGCACCTCCATTCTCCTGACCGGATTACCTCCAACCCCTCAGCAAATCGATGCGTTTGCCCTGGCCCATGCCGAGGATGCGGACGCGGCCTTCCTTGCCCTGGTAGACCGGCTACTGGCTTCATCTCATTTCGGAGAACGATGGGCCCAACATTGGCTCGATGTCATTCGTTGGGCTGAAACCAACGGTTCCGAGGCCAATCTATATCGCAAAAATGCCTGGTACTACCGCGATTATGTGATCCAGGCCCTTAATGAGGACAGGCCCTATCACCATTTCATTCGCGAGCAATTGGCCGGGGATCAATTGAGTGTGGGACATGCCACCGGTTTTCTCGTGGCGGGGCCCCATGTGCCCACCGCAACCGTGGGACGCGAACCTTCCGCCATTCGCCAAGCCCGGGCCGACCGCTTGGATGAAATCGTGCAGACCGTCGGGGCATCCATGCTCGGCATGACGGTGAGTTGCGCCCGTTGCCACAACCACAAGTTCGATCCCATTTCCATCAAGGACTACTATTCTCTAACCGCCATCTTCCAGGGGGTCGAGTTCGGCAGCCGGTATGCCGAACTCGAGGAGAGCCATCCCCGCCGGATAAGAGAAGGGGAACTCCGCCGCTCTCTCCACCAACTGCGCCAAGTCCTCAGAGCCAATGGTACCGCCTGGGTTGAAGACTGGCAGGGCTGGAAGGAAATGTATTTTCCGGCAACCAATGCAAACGCCATCCGTCTGACCTTCCTGTCCAAGAAAATCAGGATTGAGGAAATCGAGCTCTACGGCCCGGATGACCCGTCGGAAAACCTGGCTTTGTCCTCCCGGGGAACGGTGGCAAAGACGGACGAATCCATGACCGAAATCCGGGGCGAGGTCTTCTTTGCCAACGATGGGCAACTCAGCACCAATGTTTGGCGGTCAACCTCTCCGCCAGACAGCGAGAAGCAACCTTGGATAATTCTCGAATTTTCCGAACCTCGTCTGGTTGATCGGATGGCCATCAGCTCCAACAAGCATTACTTTTTGGAAACCGATTATCTGTCGCCATATACGCCGCAGGCCTTCCCCGAATACCTGGTAGAAGCCCTCGGCCCGAATGGAACCTGGCAGAATCTGGCTTCCACTACCCAAATCAAGCAATCACTGGAAGGTGAATCGACTCAATCAACCGCAGTCAGGCGCATCCGGAGTATCATCCATCAACTCGGGGTGGAGGGTATCAAGCCGAGTTTTGTGGGGCGGTTTATCAATCCGGTGGTGACCCGCGTGCTGCACCGCGGAAGTCCGGAAAGCCCGCGCAGTGAGGTAGACCCTGCGGGATTTGCCATATTGAAGGGCAACCTTAACCTGGACTCGTCCAGCCCCGAGGCCGAGAGGCGCATGCGCTTCGCCGACTGGCTGACCGATCCGGACCACCCTTTGACCGCCCGCGTGTTGGTCAATCGCGTTTGGAGCCATATCTTTGGAAGAGGTATCGTGGCAACTCCGGCTGATTTTGGCAGCGTCGGCGCTCCACCCACCCACCCGGAATTGCTCGACTGGCTGGCCCGGGAGTTTGTCCAACCCGAAACATCCGGAGCAACACCCTGGTCCATCAAAGGCCTCATCCGGCAGATTTTGCTGACCGATGCCTACCGCCAATCCAGCGCTCCGCGAGAGGATGGACTCGCCCTCGACGCATCCTCCCGTTATTTGTGGCGCTTTCCCCCGCGCCGCGTTGAAGCCGAGGTATTACGGGATGGCATTCTGCGCGCTTCGGGGAAACTGGATCCAAGCCTGGGTGGGCCAAGCTACCGCATCCACAACGAGAAGAAGACATACGCCCAGTGGGAGGTGGTTGATAATCACGGTCCGGGAACCTGGCGTCGCATGATCTATCAGGAAAGAATGCGGCGGGTAGATGACCAGATCTTTACCGCATTCGATTTTCCCGATTGCGGACAGATCCGGGCCAAGCGACCCATTTCCACTACTCCTTTACAGGCGCTTAATCTGTTGAACTCACCCTTCGCCACGGAACAAGCCGGTTTTATCGCTGAACGTGCCAAAGCGGAATCATCCGGAGGTGCCTTGGATGCCACAAAGCGGATCTTCGACCTGCTGCTGGGCCGCGATCCCTCGGAAATTGAACTGGACGCCTCCCTTGCCGTAGCTCAAAATGGCGGCCTGCATCTGGTCAGCCGTTCCTTGATGAATTCCAACGAATTCGCTTTCCTGCCATGAGGAATCCCGAAGAAAAAATCTCTTGCCATGGTCGCCGCCTGTTGAGCAGGCGTCACTTTTTGGGTCAAACCGGCTTGGCCATGGGGGCACTGTCCTTGAGTCAGTTGTTGGCCGAGGACAATTTGATGCACTTCGGTGGAAAAACGCCTATCCGCCCTCACATCGATCCCAAGTATCCTTATGCGCCACGGCCCCCGCATTTTCCCGCTGCCGCCAAACAAGTCCTGGTCATTTACTGCCCCGGAGCCGTCAGCCACGTGGATACGTTCGACTACAAACCCGACCTTTTCAAGTATCACGGACAAAAACCGCCCTCCATTCCGGAGGTCACTTTCGAGGGCCCGACCGGAAATATCGCCAAACCGTTTTGGGAGTTCAAGCCACGCGGGCAAACCGGTAAAATGGTCTCCGATCTTCTCCCCAATCTGGCCGAGCAGGTGGACGACTTCTGTTTCATTCATTCCCTGACCACCGACACCAGTTCTCACCCCCAGGGAGAAAACTTTTTCAATACCGGTTTTACCATGGAAGGATTTCCTTCCTTTGGAGCCTGGGTGACGTATGCCCTGGGTTCCGAAAATTCGGATCTGCCCGCTTTTGTAGCCATAAACGACCCCCGCGGCCTGGCCCGTTCGGGCAAGAACAATTTTGGCAGCGGATTTCTCCCAGCCGCATTCCAGGGTACGGATTTCAGCGCCAAGAATCCCCCGGCAAATTTGAAACGTCCATCCAACCTTTCCGCCATGGACGATAAACAATCCATAGACCTGTTGGAGCGATTGAATGCCCACCATTTGGAGTTGTTTCCGGGTGACGCCGATCTGGCCGCCCGCATCGCCAGTTATGAGTTGGCCGGTAAAATGCAAACATCCGTGCCCGAAGTCATGGACCTGGCGGGAGAGCCCCTCTCCATTCATAGGGAATACGGCACGGAAAGCGGCAGCGACCTCAAGCGCGAATACGCAAAAAATTGTATCTTGGCCCGCCGACTGATCGAAAAGGGCGTGCGGGTGGTGCAATTGTTCAATGGAAGCGATCCATCCGGGGGAAATGGGATCACCAATTGGGACTCCCACAGCAATATCCTGAAAACCCATGCCATGCAGGCTGAAATCATGGATCAACCAACCGGCGCCCTCATTCACGATCTGAAACGACGCGGCCTTCTCGAGCACACTCTGGTGGCCTGGTGCACTGAATTCGGCCGCATGCCGTTTTTACAGGCCAACGGCACCGGGCGCGATCACAACCCCGATACCTTTACCTGTTTTCTGACCGGAGCCGGAGTAAAAAAGGGGGTGAGCTACGGGGAAAGCGACGAATTCGGTTTCAAGGCTGCGGTGAATCCCAAGACGGTCTACGATTTCAATGCCACCCTGCTCCACCTCATGGGACTCGACCACGAACGCCTCACTTTCTACCACAACGGGATCGAACGCCGCCTCACCCACGTCCACGGGCATGTTATCGAAGCCATGCTGGCTTGAATCCGGAACAGACGTGCCCATCCTTAACCCACATTTCTCACTTACCGAGCGAATGCGACATCTCCCAATCTTCTACTGCGCTCCGGTATGTCGGCACTGGTGCGGACTTCGTTGGATTCGCGTCTTCGCGGGGTGTCGACCCAGCTTCATCCGCGAATCTGCCCGAAACCCGCACCAGCACTCGACCTCCGTTCGCTCGCTATGAATTTTGTGAGAAATGCGGGTTAAGGGGATGACTCGATTCCCGGTCTAATGTAATCAACTCAATCCAATGCCTTTGCCACATTCTACCCTCTTGCAACTCAAGCGTTGGAATACGCCGACCATTTACAATGGTTGGGAACAAATCACCCGAATGGACCGCACCGCGGGCGGTTTCAACCGGGAGCCGACGACCGATTATATGCCGGAAATGGGTCCCATGGTCGGCTACGCCACTACGGTAGTATTCGAACCGTCCAATAAGGAGCACTTGAAAAACAAGGCCGAGGCCTGGGCGGAGTTTCGGAAATACGTAGCCGGTGTTGCCGGTCCGAAGATCGTGGTGGTGCAGGATTTGGACAAACCCGACTTGGTCGGGGCATTCTGGGGTGAGGTGACCAGCAATATTCACCGGGCTCTGGGTTGTGTGGGAACGATCATTGACGGAGCTATTCGCGACGTGGATGAAATGAGGAATGCCGGCTTCAAGGCCCTGGCCCGCAGCTTGTGCGTGGGGCATGCCTACAGTTGCCCGATTCGGTGGAATTGTGCCGTGGAAGTTTTCGGAACCACCATTCAACCCGGGCAATTGATCCACGCCGACAAACACGGATTTCTGGCCATTCCGCCGGAAGACGAAGAAGGACTCCTGGAGGCCTCGGTATTTATGGACCGGAATGAGTGTGATACCGTTATTCCAGCAGCCCGGTCCGTCCAGGGGAAATCGATTGAAGAAATTCTGGAAAGCATAAACCAGGCTGGTGCATCGTTCGCCAAGGCGGTTCGACGCAAGTTTAATCAAGAGGGCGAGTGGTGACCCCCTGAGCCTTCTGCCGCGTCCGGGCTGACATCAATCCGACCCTGAAACCCGAAATGGTTGAAACATGGTCCATTGCCAGGACATCGAAAACGAGGCAGCCCTGCTCACTTATTTGCGGCAAACGGGTCGGATTGAGGAGGAGGAAGCGCCTGATCTGCAAATCCTGGAGGGAGGGGTTTCCAACCGGACGGTCCTTTTGCAACGATCCAATGGACAGGCATGGGTGCTCAAGCAAGCTCTATCCAAATTACGGGTAGAGGTAGATTGGTTCAGCGACCCCGCCCGCATTGCCCGGGAGGCTCTGGCTTTGCAATGGCTGGAGAAGTGGTTGCCCAAAGAACATACCATTCCGCTGGTTTTTCTGGATAGGCAAAACCACCTGCTGGCCATGCAGGCCGTGCCCTACCCTCATCAAAACTGGAAAACCCTCCTGCTCGACGGCATGTTGTCCAACGATCACGTCCACCAGTTTGCCCGCATGCTTGCCACTCTGCATGGCAAGGCGCTGGAAGACCGGAAGGATGCAGCCGAAGACTTCGCTGACCGGTCCTTCTTTCACTCTCTCAGACTCGAACCTTACTATGCCTACGCCGGAGAACAGGAAGCTGAAGCCAAGGCCTTCCTGGGAAAATTGATTGCCGAGACCCTGCTGCGAGAAGATACCGTTGTGCACGGCGATTACAGTCCCAAGAACATTCTCGTCCATGCCGGGAACCTCATTCTTCTGGACCACGAAGTCATGCATTGGGGAGACCCGGCTTTCGATATCGGGTTCTCCCTGACCCACTTGCTCAGCAAAGCCAATCACCTGATACATCGGCGCAAGGATTTTGCCCGAGCCGCCCAAAATTTCTGGAAAATTTACGGTCTTCACCTCGGCCCGGTCCCCTGGCGGGAGGGATTCGAGACCCGCTGCGTTAAACATACATTAGCCTGCCTACTGGCCCGCGTAAGCGGCAGATCTCCGCTCGAGTATTTGAACGCCGGGGAAGCGGTTCGCCAGCGCGAGACCGCCTTACAGTTGATGCAGGGTAGTCCCGGTTCGATACAAGACCTGATAAGGCAGTTCGCCGACAACCTTTAAACCATGCCGCGCATTCGATCCATAGAAGGCCTGGAAATACTAGATAGCAGGGGCCGACCCACCGTAAAGGCCACCTGTGCTTTACGGAGTGGAGCTTCAGCCTCCGCCTCAGTCCCCAGCGGCGCTTCCACCGGAGGGGCGGAAGCGGTAGAGCTGAGGGATGGCGATCCATCGCGCTTTGGTGGATACGGTTGTCTCAAGGCAATTTCCCATATCAACGGTGAAATCAACCGGAAGTTGTCGGGCAAAGCCCATGCTTCGCAAGCGGAGTTGGACCGGGCCCTGATCGACCTGGACGGAACGGTGGATAAATCACGATTGGGAGCCAACGCCATTTTGGCCGTATCCATTGCCTACGCTCGGGCTTGCGCGTTAGAGGTTGGAACCCCCCTCTACCGATATTTCGCCGAAATGTTGGGGCAACCGATCACCCGTTTGCCCCGACCCACCGTAAACCTGTTCAGCGGCGGTAGGCATGGCGGCCAGCAGGTTGCCATTCAGGATGTGCTGGTGGTTCCCGCCTCGGCCGAGAGTATCCGGCAAAGCCTGGAAATAACCCATGCCGTTTACAGCGCCGCGGTCGAATTGCTGGCCGTCAGTTTTGATGCGCCCTGGCTGACCGCCGATGAGGGAGGACTGGCCCCTCCGGTTAATCGGACAGAGGCGTTACTGGAGCTCGCCATGCAAGCCATAGAACGGGCCGGCCTTACCCCCGGCCTCCACGTTTCCTTGGCCTTGGATGTGGCCTCGAGCCAGTTTTTCAGAGATGGGGTCTACCACCTCGATGGCAAATCCCTCAAAAGCCCGGAAATGATCAGACAGTTGGGGGATTGGGCAAGCCGCTACCCCATCGTCAGCCTGGAAGATGGTCTGGCCGAAGAGGATTGGGAGTATTGGCCGGAGTTGTGCCGCCAGCTTTCCCCCAACACCTTGACCTTGGGAGATGATCTGCTCTGCACCCATCCCCGGCGCATCCAAAAGGCCATTGGCTCAAATGCCTGCAACGCCCTGTTGCTGAAGGTGAATCAGATCGGTTCACTGACCGAAGCCCTGGAAGCCTGTCGGTTGGCCAGGGATGCCGGGTGGATGGTGACCATCTCCGCTCGAAGTGGTGAGACCGAAGACGATTGGTACAGCGACCTGGCCGTCGGCTGGTCCGGCCATCAAACAAAGGTCGGGTCCATCACCCAATCGGAACGGCTGGCCAAGTACAACCGGCTCCTGGAAATTGAAAAGGAATTGCGCCTGCCCATGATCCGCTGGCCTCATTAAAATGGGTTCCCTTATTTTTTATGACGCTTCACATCATTTGTGCCTCATTATGACTCAATTAACGATTCGAAATTTTTCACCGGAACTGGAGAAAAAAATCAGGTCTTTGGCCAAAGAACGGGAGTGTTCCTTGAATAAGGCAGCCGTCTTTCTATTAAACCAGGGCGCTGGAATTTCAGATCGGCCCATGGCCCAGGGAATTGGCCATGGGCTGGACACATTCATAGGCACTTGGAATCAGTCCGAGGCGGAGGCCTTTGATCAAAGGATCGAAGCAGCTTTTGAGTCGGTAGACGATGACTTGTGGCAGACAAGGTTCAATCGAACCTAGTGAGAGTTTTTCGTTCTTGCAGCGGGTACCAATCCTCGATCATGCGGGCCAATTCGGCCACGAGGTCGGGGTGGTCGGGCGCCTGGTTGACCTTTTCCCAGGGATCGGCCAAGAGGTCGAACAATTGGGGCCGCCTCTCCTCCCTGGGATGGGTCGATTGATACCGGTTGACCTCTCCATCGTAGGTCAGTAGCAGCTTCCACCGGCCGCGAATGCACCACCGGAAGAGCAGAGAGGCTTCCGGCCTTTCAATGTCGGCAATATCGTGGGCAAAGGCTTCCCCAAAAATCGCCTCCCGAGGGATCTCCGATCCGCTCTTCAAATACGGCATCAAGTTCAGGCCCGGGGTGGGAATGGAGGGATTTCCCGCGCCCGTTGCCGCTATGATGGTGGGAAATATGTCGATGCTGCTGACCAGGTCTCGGCGGTTTGCCGGTTCAAATTTTTCCGGAAAGGAATAGAGGGTGGGTTGGCGAATGCCCCCCTCATACGGTGTCTGTTTGGAGCGTTGGTCGTAACCACGTCTTTCCGGATGCTGAATCCAACCATTGTCGCCAATGTAGATTATCAAGGTGTTGTCCCGGATGTTCTTTTTTTCCAGATAGCCGATCAGGTCGCCACAGGTTTCATCGAACCACTCAATCATGGCGTAATACTTGGCGATGGTCGATGGATGATCCCCCTCGTATTTTTCCAGAAGGCGAGCAGGTGGATTATGTGGGGTGTGAGGCAGGAAAGGAGCATACCACATGAAAAAGGGTTTATCTTCCACCATGGCCATATCGATAAAGTCGAAGCACTCCTTGAGTCCCTCTCGTCCGATTTTGAGGCCGTCATCCCCATGGCGCCCCCTCGGTTGAGGGAAGCCGCGAGTCATTCCATGGGTAAATCCACCGCGCCGGTAGTTGCCCTCCCACCATTTGCCACTCTGATGACTGAGGTATCCCGCCTCCCCCAACAATTCGGGCAGGGTATCGAACGCATCGATGTAGGATATGAGTTCATGCCTGCGCTGTTGGTAGAGTTCCGAATCCTTTTCGGCGTATTTTGGCGACGGGTCGTTGCCCGTAATACCGTGGCGGTGCGCGTAGTGCCCCGTGGCCAGTGTCATCAGGGAAGGCCGGCACAAGGCGGTGGGAACATAGCCACGCGTAAAGACGACCGATTGGCGGGCCAATCGATCGATATGGGGCGTCCTTACATGGGGATGATCCAAAAACGAGTAATCGCTCCAGGCCTGATCGTCGCTGATGATGAGCAACACATTGGGCCGGTCGGCTGCCATCAAAGGGCCGGCAAACAGGGCTAGGACCAGACTCAATCTAATAGAACACATGGTGAGGTGTCATAACGGAAAGTGTACCCGTATGGCAAACCCTCAATTGACCCTTCCCCCAGAGCAGATCCGCTTCGACCCGAGGAATCGGGTTTACACATTGTACTTGCCCTGAACCTGTACCAACCATATGACGAAATTGTTGTTCCAATTTGGCTCCAGTGCATTCTGGACCTTTCACTCAAATCACTAAACAAATACCTATTCATAATGAGCAAAATCATCCCTACCATCAGTTCCGGCTTGGCCGGCCCACTCGGAGTGCTTCACCTCCCGCGATTCTGGCAGAAAGTTTCTTTGGACGGAGTAGGCAAATTACGTGAAGATTACCCCGCCTGCGGGGCCGGATTCGATCAAATGACTCTGGACGCCCTGGGATTGGACAAGGATACCACTATTCAATACATCCAATCGGAAAAACCGGGTTACTTCGCCTTCGAAGCCTGGGTCGCAGACAACATGAAGGAAGACGCGGATATAGATGCCCATAATGCCGCCGTCACAGGCTATTGCCACGATGATGGCACCCGCGGAGAAATCTTCCAATTGGCCGGACTCGACGACGAAAATTGTTCAGCCCGGGATGCGGTCAATCTCAACAACTACGAGGATTGGTCGGAGTTTCACCAGCAGGAACTCCACGGGTAGAGAGTTGCCAAATTCCCGATCCTGCCCTTTTGCGCCGGAAAAGGTAATTCCTAATCCCTTAAGTTGTTGGAGCGGCTTTTCGCCGCGATTGCTTTGAGGCTGTATCGTGCGTTCGAGCGCTGGCCTCGGCGTCCATACTATATTCCTCTACAACGACGCTCAACCCGCATATCTCACAAAATTCGTGACGAGCGAACGGAGGTCGAGTGCTGGCGGGGGTTTCGTGCAGATTCGGGGGTGAAGCCGGGTCGACACCCTGCAAAGTCCCGAATCCAGGGAAATCCCCGCCAGTGCCGACATACCGGAGCGCAGTAGAAAATTGGGAGATATGCGGGTTAACTAAGCGCCATCCCGGTTAGACCAGTTGTTCTTCACCCGGAATGGGGCGCGCGGGGATGGGGTTATCCCCGATGGCGTAGCGGGCAGGGCTGATATCCAATTGGGATTTGTTCAAGGCCCAATCGTAGCGTATCTCCCGGCCCGTATAGGCCGCCATGCGTCCGAGAATGGCGGTCATGGTAGAATCGGCCACGCGCTTACCGTGGTTCAGATAGGGGCCCATTCCGCGGATGCTCGCAATCATGTCCTTGTGTTCCTGTTCCTGTCCATTGACAGCTGGACCGGAGTATTTCCAGGGATTTTCCCCTTCGATGCGCTCTCCATCCGCCCTGCCTTTGGAGCCGACGATGTTTTGCCCGACGCGGGCGGTGGAACCGGGTATCTGACTGGCCATGCTGGTAACGCGGGCCCCGTTGGCATATTCATACACGATGGCAAAGTGGTCGTAGATATTACCAAAATCGTGTTCGATCATGAGACCACCCATACCGATGGCAGACTTGGGGGGACCCCCGTAAGCCCAGTTCATCACATCGAGTTGGTGAATGTGCTGTTCGACGATGCAGTCGCCCGATCCCCAACAATGGAAATACCAGTTGCGGATTTGGAATTCCATTTCCGACCATTTCGGGTTTTGGGCATTTTGCCCGATCTTTCGACCCCAGATCCAGTAACAATCCCCACCGCGCAACTCGCCTATGTCGCCGTTGCCAATGCGGTCCATGGTCTCCAGGTAACTGGGGGTGTGCCGGCGTTGAGTCCCGGCCACGACGGTTAAGCCCTTCTTTTTGGCCAGTTCGGAGACGGCTATCACCTTGCGGACACCCACGGGGTCCACTGCGACCGGTTTTTCCATGAAAACGTGCTTCCCGGCTTTGACGGCAGCTTCGAAATGCTGGGGACGAAATCCCGGTTGAGTAGCCAGTATAACCACGTCCACATCGGATTGAAGGACCTTCTTGTACCCGTCAAACCCGGAAAACTGACGGTCGGGGGTCACATTGAATTTTTTTCCCAAAGCGGGATTGGGACCTGCTTTCTTTGTCAATTTTGCTTCGGCCGCCGCGATTTTGTCCGGGAAAAAGTCGGCCATGGCATAGAGTTCGACGTTGGGAGCGGCATTGATACAGTGCCGGGCCGCCCCTGTTCCGCGCCCGCCACAACCAACCAGGCCAACCCTGAGTTTGTCCGATGCTCCCGGGTCGGAGGCAAAGGCATGGGGTTGCCGACCGAAAATGGATAAGGCGGAAGCGGCTGCCCCCGTTGCGATGAACTGTCTGCGTGATGGCTTGTGAGAAATCTGCTTCATTGAACGTGCGTTGTGTAATTGACTGGGGTAATACCAGCATGGTTTCGTCCCTATTCCCAAGAAAGTAAAGAAAAAACCACCCCCGGTGCTCCTGCTCCCACTTTCCCCTTTTCTCTCGGCGCGAAGCGCCGCTTACCAGGGCAGGTAGCTTTTTCCCATCAGGTATGTGTCGACGGCACGGGCCGCCCCGCGGCCTTCATTGATGGCCCAGACGATGAGGCTTTGCCCCCTGCGGGCATCCCCTGCGGCAAACACCCCGTCCACATTGGTATGGTATTTTCCATACTCGGCTCGGGCATTGGAGCGGGAATCCTTTTCCACCCTCAGCTGCTCCAGTAGACCGCCCTCGGGACCGAGGAATCCCATGGCCAGCAAAACCAGGTCGGCCGGAATAATTTCCTCGGTGCCGGGAAGTTCGACGGGTATCATCCGGCCATCCTTCTGGCGATCCCACTTGATCTTGACGGCGTGAATCTCCCTGACATTTCCATCTTCGTCACCGACAAATTTCTTGGTCATCATCAAATAGCTGCGCGGATCATCGCCTTGGATGGCAATGGCCTCCTCCTGACCGTAATCGATATTAAGGATACGGGCGTACTGGGGCCAGGGGTTATTGGCGCTCCGTTGATCGGCCGGTTGCGGCATGATTTCGAGCTGGCGCACATGCCTGCAACCATGCCGAAGAGCGGTGCCCACGCAATCGGTGCCGGTATCACCACCGCCGATCACCACGACATTCTTGTCTTTGCCGGAAATGTATCGGCCGTCCTCAAAGTTGCTGTCGAGCAGGCTCTTGGTTGTGGAAGTCAGGTATTCCATAGCGAAGTGAATACCCTTTAGATCCCGGCCCTCCACCAGCAGGTTCCTCGGTACGGTGGCGCCGGTACAAATAACCTGGGCGTCGAAGTCTCTCTGCAGTTGGGTAGCCGGCACATCCAGGCCGATCTCCCGGTTGCAAACAAACCGGATGCCCTCGTCCTTCATCAGTTGGATGCGGCGTTCCACCACATGCTTTTCCAATTTCATGTTGGGAATGCCATACATGAGCAATCCTCCCGGACGGTCGTCCCTTTCAAAAATAGTCACGGCATGCCCTGCCTCGTTGAGCTGGGCCGCACAAGCCAGTCCGGCCGGACCAGACCCGATAACCGCCACCGTTTTGCCAGTGCGTACTTCGGGTGGATGGGGCTTGACCCAACCCATTTCAAAGCCGCGATCAATGATCGATACTTCGTGGTGTTTAATGGTAACCGGTGGCGCGTTGATGCCCAGAACGCATGAACTCTCGCAGGGAGCCGGACAAACCCGGCCGGTAAACTCCGGAAAATTATTGGTTTTGAGAAGCCGAGCCAACGCGTCCTTCCAAAGACCGCGGTAAACCAGGTCGTTCCATTCCGGAATGAGGTTATTGACCGGGCATCCGGCAATACCGTGTCCGTGAATGGACTCGGCCGCCATGCAGAAGGGCACCCCGCAATCCATGCAACGCGAGGCCTGAACCTGAATGTCGCTCACAGCCATCTGCGAATGCACTTCATCCCAGTCATTCACCCGAAGGACCGGATCCCGATCCTGGGGAAGGATGCGGTCAAAATCCAAAAATCCGGTCGGCTTTCCCATTTGCTGGAAGGTTCCGGTTCCTATCTGGCGGCAAGTTCGCGCATCCGCATATCGAAGGCCTCCACCGCGATGTCGTAATCGTTATCGAATTTTTCGGTGGCCCGGGCCTGGTCGATATATTTCAACATGCGCTCATAGTCGACCGGCATGACGCGGACAAACCGGCTCAGATTGAATTCCCAACCCGTCAGAATTTCCCAGGCTACCTTGGAACTCGTGTAGGCCAGATGATTCTCGATGAGGGTCCTCAACTCTTCCATGTCGGCGGGGTTCTCCACTTGGCTCAGTCTGACCATCTCCTTGTTGCAACGGGCTGCAAATTTTCCGTAGCGGTCGAAGACATAAGCTACTCCGCCCGACATGCCCGCGGCAAAGTTCCTTCCCGTTTCACCGAGAATGACGGCCCGACCTCCCGTCATGTATTCACACCCGTGGTCGCCAACTCCTTCCACCACGGCCGTTACCCCGGAATTGCGCACGCAAAAGCGTTCCCCCGCTCTTCCACGGATGTATGCCTCTCCATCAGTGGCGCCGAAGAAGGCCACGTTTCCAATTATTATGTTCTTGCGGGCCCGGAAGGGCGCATTCCGGTCCGGGTGAATAATCAGGGTCCCACCCGATAGACCTTTGCCAAAATAGTCGTTGGAATCTCCCTCCAGCCGCATGCGAAGGCCGTTGGCCGCGAAACAACCAAAGCTTTGTCCGGCCGATCCTCTGAACTTCACGTCGATGGTGCCCGAAGGAAGGCCTTCGCCGTTGTAACGTTTGGATATTTCGTTGGAAAGCATGGCCCCCACCGTGCGGTCGGTATTTACGATCTTATAACTCAACTTCACCGGCCGGGCATCCTCCAAAGCCGGAGTTGCATCCTTCATCAGCTTGCGGTCCAAGACGTCGTTGATGAGGTGCTCCTGTTCAACGCTTTGATAGAGACCATCTCCTTCCCGTTCCGACTCCCGGTAGAGGATGGGGGAAAGGTCGAGATTGCGGTATTTCCAATGGTCGATGTCGTCGCGAAACTTCAGACACTGGCTCTGGCCTATCATCTCATCGACAGTACGGAATCCCAATTCAGCCATGATTTCACGCAGGCCTTCCGTAAGGAAAGTGAAGAAATTGATGACGTGCTCCACCTTTCCGTGGAAACGCTTTCGCAACTCCCGGTTCTGGGTGGCAATACCGACCGGGCAGGTGTTCATATGACACTTGCGCATCATGATGCACCCCTCGACAACCAATGCAGCGGAGGCGACACCCCACTCGTCCGCGCCCAAAAGCGAAGCCACAGCCAAATCCCGCGGGGTCTTCAATTGCCCGTCTGTCTGGACCACAATCCGGCTTCTCAACCGATTGCGGACCAGGGTCTGATGCGTCTCGGAAAGACCGAGTTCCCAAGGTAATCCCGCATGTTTGATCGAACTCCAGGGGGATGCCCCGGTTCCACCATCGTGCCCGCTGATCAACACCACGTCGGCATAACCTTTACAAACCCCGGCAGCGATGGTGCCCACTCCCGCTTCCGACACCAATTTGACATTGATGCGGGCTTTGCGATTGGAGTTTTTCAGGTCGAATATCAATTGAGCCAAATCCTCAATGGAATAAATATCGTGGTGCGGGGGCGGGGAAATGAGCCCGACACCCGGGGTGGAAGAGCGGACCTTGCCGATCCAGGCATCCACCTTGTGGCCGGGTAATTGTCCGCCTTCTCCGGGCTTGGCCCCTTGCGCCATCTTTATCTGCAGTTCATCCGCATTGGCCAGATAGTAGGAGGTCACCCCGAAACGTCCCGAGGCTACCTGCTTAATGCGCGACATCATGAGGTCGCCATTTTCGTCCGGAATGTAGCGTATGGGATCCTCTCCGCCTTCCCCGCTGTTGCTCTTCCCACCTATGCGGTTCATGGCTTTGGCCAGGGTAGTATGCGCTTCCCAGGAGATGGACCCGAAAGACATGGCCCCTGTGGCAAATCGTTTGAAGATGTTCTCCGCCGGTTCAACCTCCTCTATGGGAATGGATGGACGATCCGGGTTGAATTCCATCAACCCGCGCAAGGTGAAGGCATCGCGAACCTGATCGTCTACGTGGCGGGCGTATTGGTCGAATTGTTCCCGATTGTTGGTCGCAGTGGAGTGTTGCAACAGGCGAATTGTGGTCGGATTGAACAGGTGACGCTCACCGTCGAGCCGCCAGGCATAATCACCCCCGGAGTCGAGCATCTCACTTCCAACCAGATTGTCATCCAGGGGGAAACCGGCGCGGTGGCGGGTGAGCGCTTCACGGGCAATCTCATCCAGTCCCATGCCCTCGACACGGCTCACGGTGCCGGTGAAATATTCGTCTATGACCGCGCTGCTGATTCCCAGCGCTTCAAAGATCTGGGCGCCCTGGTAGGATTGCAGGGTCGAAATCCCCATTTTGGAAAATATTTTGAGAAGACCGTCGTTGATGGCTTTCTTGTATTTGTAAAAGGCCTCCTCAAAGCTTTGCAGGGGATCTACGATACCTTGCTCCCTCAAATCGTCGATCGTCTCCAAAGCCATATAGGGGTGAATGGCGGAGGCGCCATAACCGATCACGGTGGCGTAGTGGTGCGTTTCCCGAATGTCTCCGGCTTCCACAATTATATCTGCTTTGGCCCGGAGGCCTTGGCGTATCAGGTAATGATGCACCGCCCCCGTGGCCAACAGCGACGGGATGGCCGCGTGGTCGGTGTCCATTCCCCGATCGGTCAATATGATGATGGAGAAGCCGTCCAGCACGGCGTCCTTGGCATAACGGCAGATACGATCCAGGGCGGCTTTCAAGGCACCGGGCTTTCCGATAGCCCGGAAGGTGCACTCGATACTCTTGGACTGAAAATGATCGTGATCGATATAACGGATCTTCTGCATCTCCTCACAGGATAGCAGTGGCTGTTTGATTTCCACTTTGTGGCAATGCCGGGGCGTCTCATCCAAAAGGTTGAGCGATCCTCCCACGTAGCTCTGCAGTGACATGACCATCTTCTCCCGAATCGGATCGATCGGCGGATTGGTCACCTGGGCGAAAAGCTGCTTGAAATAATTCGACAATTGCTGAGGCCGGTCTGAAAGAATGGCCAGCGGATTATCCGCCCCCATCGATCCCAAGGGTTCCTTCCCGGTCTCCACCATTTGCATGAGGATCATATTGAGATCCTCCTGCGTAAACCCAAAGGCCTTCTGCCGCTTTCTCACCGAGCTTTCCTTGGACTGGCGCTGCTCCTCCAGGGGCAAAGGCAACTCCTCCAGGGTAATCTTGTGTCTGGCCAGCCATTCGCCATAGGGTTGGCGCGAACAGATATCGGCCTTCACTTCCTCGTCCGAAATGATCCGCCCCTGATCCAGGTCAGCTATGAAGATTTTTCCGGGTTGCAGGCGACCCTTTCGCACCACTCGGGCCGGATCGATCTCAAGCGAACCGGTTTCAGAACCCATGACGACCATGTCATCATCGGTCACGAGGTAACGCGATGGACGCAGCCCATTGCGGTCCAGGGTAGCGCCGACCACCCTGCCATCGGTAAAGGAAATCGAGGCCGGACCATCCCAGGGCTCCATGATGCAGGAGTAATACTCGTAGAAGGCCCTTTTTACCGGATCCATATCCTCTTGGGTCTGCCAGGCTTCCGGGATGACCATCATCATTACGTGGGCCAAGGGGCGGCCACTCAAAACGAGCAGTTCGATGACCATGTCGAGATTGGCCGAATCCGACATGGCCCGGTCGCTTACCGGGTGCAGCATCTTCAGCTCTTCCGGGGTAAAATGAATACTATCCAGTATGGCCTCTCGGGCCCGCATCCAATTGATGTTCCCCATCACCGTGTTGATTTCACCGTTGTGGGAAAGATAGCGAAAGGGCTGGGCCAGTTTCCAGGACGGGAAGGTATTGGTGGAGAAACGCGAATGAAACATCGCGATTGCCGACACGATGCGCTCATCCTGCAAGTCCAGGTAATACTGGTCGACCTGATCAGTGGTAAACTGACCCTTGTAGGTGATATTCCGCGAAGACATCGAAATGATGTAGAAATCTTCACTGGCCCCTTCAATCGAATCGTGCGCGGTGTGGATGGTGTAATTGCGCAATACGTAGAGCTTCCGTTCGAATTCGTCGTTGCTCATTTCCTCGGGCTTGCTCACGAATACCTGCTCGATTTGCGGCTCCGAATCCAAGGCAGCTTGACCGAGCATGCTGTTGTCCTTGGGGACCCTGCGATAGCCCAGAAGGGAAAGGCCGAGACGGTGAATATTTTGGGTCAGCAGATTTCTGCAGGCCTCCCGGACCTTGGCCTCAGCCGGGAAGAAGACCATTCCCACCCCATATCCGCCTAATGCCGGCAAGGTAATACCCAGCCCTGCACAGGCATCGGCCAGGAATTCATGCGGGATCTGAATCAGAATACCGGCGCCGTCACCGCTGGCCACGTCGTAACCGGTACCTCCGCGGTGATCCATGTTACAGAGCATGCAAAGGGCATTCCTGACTATCTGATGAGATTTCCTACCCTTCAGATTGGCCACAAATCCAATTCCACAACTGTCCCGCTCGAACTCGGGGCGGTATAAGCCCGGATAATCCCTGGTGGCATTCATCATTTCAATTATAGTTAAAAACCCGACCCCCGGTTTCGTCCACCGGCCTCACCCAACTGCCGGGCAGCCGAGGGTCCGATGGCAAAACATTCCAGCCCCAAACAGGTTGAAATTCCCCGAAGTTCCATGCAATTAGTTTAATGATTCAAGTGATTTTGGTCTCCGGTTCAAGCCTAAAACTTTTCTTCATGTAAGCAAAAAATCTGCCAATTTTTCCGGGTACCGGATGCTGGGTTCCGGGCTCCGGATTTTCCTCTCGCATAGATCCCTTAGTTTGCTCAGGTTTTATTTCATAACAATCAAGTTCAAGATCACTTACTTCATGCCCTTTCGTGTAACCTGACCTGCCGCTGTGCCGTGCGCGTGTATTGCGAAGCATTGTAGCATTGCCAAGCGCGGTTTAGGCGAAGCGGGGCCTATCCTTTGTGCCCCTGTGCCTTTGTTCCTTTTCTTCCCCAATTCTTCATTCCTAATTCCTAATTTCTAATTCCTAATTGGCGCCATCGGCACCTTCCCCATGTCCCAGATCTTTCTCACTCTTTTGTTGTCCATCCCCCTGTTCCTGGTCTTTTGCGCCCCTTCCGGAGCCGCCTCCGGCGGAATGGCCAAGGTCCTTTTCGTGGCAGGGAAAAAGAGCCACGGGTTCAATAACCACGAACATAATGCCGGCTCCCGCCTGTTGGCCAAAGCCCTGAGGGAAAGCGGCCTCGGGATCGATGCGGGGGTTTTTTACGACGAGGAAAACCCGGGGTGGCCATCCGATGACAGTTGGCTGGTAGACGTCGACGCTGTGGTTATCTATTGTGACGGTGGGAAAAGGCACCTGGCCAACGACCATCTCGACACCATCGATGCCATTTCCGATGAGGGGGTCGGCGTGGGTTGCCTTCACTACGCGGTGGAAACCATCGAGGGCCCGCCGGGTGATGCCTTTCTGAGCTGGATGGGGGGTTACTTTCAATTGGGCAAATCGGTCAACCCGCATTGGCTGGCTCACTTCAAAACCCTACCCGATCATCCCGTGGCCAATGGCGTTCTACCATTCCACATTCACGACGAATGGTACTTTAACATGCGCTTCCGCGACAATATGCAAGGGGTGACTCCCATTCTCACGGCGGTGCCGCCCCTGGATGTCATTCCGGAAAAAGATCACCACCACAATTCCACTCCCGATGCCCGCGCCGCCGTAAAACGCCGCGACCCACAACACCTGATGTGGGTATCCGAAAACGCCAACGGCAGCCGGGGCTTCGGATTTACCGGGGGGCATTTTCACGACAATTGGCAGGACGACAATTTCCGCAAGGTGATTCTCAACGCCATCGTCTGGATCGCCCAAATGGAAGTGCCGGCCAAAGGGGTGCTCTCAGTCACCCCGACCGACGAACAATTATTGGAAAACCAGGATTACCCCGTCGATATGCGCCGGGTTCGCAAGAACCGTTACGTCGATCTTCGTCGCGGGAACCTTCCCTGAAGCTGAATTGGTACCCGCTTAGACAGCTTCCGCTTCGCCCTCCATTATGCCGCATATCAACGCGGGCAAAACCAAGCCCGATTACGATGTCATCATAGTCGGCTCCGGCGCTGCCGGCGGCCAGACTGCCTATACCCTGGCCATGGAAGGGGTCAAGGTCCTCATGCTGGAGGCCGGTCGCAACTACGATCCGGTTAGCGAGACTCCCATGTTCCATACCAATGAACGTGCTCCGCTCCGAGCAGTGCGCACCCCCGATAAGCCTTTTGGTTATTACGATGCCTCCGTAGATGGAGGATGGCAGTTGCCGGGAGAACCCTACACCAACGCCCAGGATCGACCCGAAGACACCTTCCTTTGGTGGCGCGCACGCATGCTGGGAGGACGCACCAATCATTGGGGCCGAATCTCCCTGCGCAACGGTCCTTACGACTTCAAGCCGTATTCCAGGGATGGACTCGGTTTCGACTGGCCGATTTCCTACCAGGACGTAGCCCCTTACTATGACAAGGTGGAGTCCCTCATCGGGGTTTACGGAAGCAATGAAGGCCTGGAAAATACCCCCGATTCTCCTGAGGGCGTGTTGCTGGCTCCACCCAAGGCGCGGGCAGCGGAAATCTATGCTCGAAAGCATGCCAGGAAACTGGGAATTCCCATAGTGCCGATCCATCGGGCGGTATTGAGCGAAAGGCTCAAATCGGACAAAATCCCCAAGTGGCTGCATCCCGACAATCCCAAGGCCCAACAGATCCTGTCCCGGGAAATGGACCAGCGTCTGGCTTGCTTCTGGGCGACCCCCTGCATTCGCGGCTGCTCCACTAAAGCCAATTATCAGTCGACCACCGTGCACCTTCCGCCCGCCTTGGCCACTGGAAACCTCGACATCATCACCAACGCCATGGCCCGGGCAGTGGACACCGACAGCTCCGGTAAGGCCACCGGCATAAATTTCGTCGATAAATCAACCGGCCGGGATTACAGTGTGAATGGCCGCATCGTGGTATTGGCTGCCAGCGCCATGGAAACCGTGCGCCTGATGCTCAATTCCAAAAGTTCCCGCCATCCGGAGGGCATGGGCAATTCAACGGGCCTGTTGGGAAAGTACATCATGGATACGACCGGCGCTTCCGTTAGCGGACAGGTACCTGCCCTGGAAAACCTGCCTCCCCATAATGAGGATGGTGCGGGAGGCGGCCATGTCTACGCACCCTGGTGGCTTTACGAAGAGCAGGCCGCCGGCAAACTCGACTTTCCCCGTGGTTACCACATCGAAACCGGAGGAACCCGGGGACCGCCAGGCGTCGATACCTTCCACAATCTGGAACACTTTACCCGGGGAAGTTACGGCAAACAACTTAAGGAAGACGCCCGCCGCTATTTCGGTTCTTTTGTCAGTTACTCCGGACGGGGCGAAATGATTCCCAACGAGGACTGCTTCGTCACCATTGACCCGGAGGTAAAGGACAAATGGGGCATTCCCGTCCTGAAATTCCACTGGAAGTGGGCTGACGCGGAACTCCGTCAAGCCGCCCACATGCATAAGACCTTTGCCGAACTGATCATTGAACAGGGTGGAACCGTCATCAGTGAAGTCGATCCTACCGGGAAAAAGGGCATCTATAAACCGGGGGAAATCATCCACGAGGTGGGCGGGGCCATTATGGGGGAAGATCGCAAAACCTCGGTGACCAACTCCTATTCTCAATCCTGGGACGTAGCCAATTTGTTCCTCACAGACGGAGCACCCTTCTGCTCCAATGCGGACAAGAATCCAACCCTCACCATCATGGCCCTGGCCTGGCGCTCGGCCGAATACATGATGGATGAAATGAGAAAGGGAAATATTTGATGAATCCCCCTATTTCGCGCCAGCGCATGGATCGCCGTGCAGCAATTAAATGGATGTTCACAGCCTCGGTCGCGGTTCATTTTTTGGATGAGAAGTCGGCGGCCTCGACCCACCAGGCCGCTTTCGAGGGATACGGAACCGATCCAAACCTTTTGGCCGGAGAGGTCCCCTGGGAGCGCACCATGACACCGCAACAATTGCGCGCTACGGCAAAGCTGGCCGACATCATTCTGCCCCGCACCAGCCAAACCTCACCCAGCGCCACCGAAGTCCATGTGCCCGATTTTATCGACGAATGGATCAGCGCTCCCTACCCCCGCCATCAAGCCGACCGGGAAACGATCATCGAGGGACTGAGTTGGATCGACCGCGAATCGCGACGCCGGTTTAACATGGATTTCCACCAACTGTCAGAGAAGCAATCCATCGCCATCTGCGACGAAATTTGCTATGCTCCGGAGGCCCCACAGGAGTTGGAAATGGGCGCCCGCTTCTTCTCCAAATTTCGCAATCTCACCCTGGGTGGTTACTACACCACCGATATCGGGACAAAGGATGTCGGTTACGTTGGCAATGTGGCCCTCCCCACCTTCGACGGTCCTCCTCCCGAGGTCCTTGAGAAACTGGGAATCGACAAAGCGCCCTGGTAACCGGCAAACGCTCCGCCATAGGAGCAGACCCAGTTGACACGGAACAGTGGGCCTATCCCGCAAGCCCCGTCGGGTCAGTTCCTTGCAAAATACTTAAATACTAGGGCTGACCCCATGCTCGTGATTCAGTTCCCGCGGTGCACGGAGTGACAGGCCTTGCAGTCTACGGCCAGTCGGTAACGCTCGATCGCTTCCTCTTCGCCGGCAATGAGGCTCTGGGTGGCTTCGACCAGATTGGTGGTTTTTTCTTTCCAACTGTCGGGCGGGCCGTGGGGCGGGCTCAATTCGACCATGGCCTGGTAATTTTCCAACATCCTCTGCAGATCTTCAACTTCGGCCTCCCCTGCCTTGGCCCGATTGGCGATGGAGGTCTCGCCCTCGTGAAATTCAGCCATCACATCGGATATGCTTATCTCCCCCTGGACCGCCTCTTCCACCGGGGCCTGTAATTCCATGTCAAAAGCCGAAACGATTTCCACCCGCAAGCGGTCGCGCTCCCGGCTTATATCCTCAATTTGCCTTTGCAATCGATCCGCCTCCACGGCGCGATAGAGGGAGTCGTGCAAACCAGCCACCCCTTCATCGGAAACTTCAGTTTGCCAAAGGTAGACGTTTTTCAGGGCCTTCAGGCGGCGCAACACCTTGAGGGCGGTGTCGGTAATGGCTGTGCTGTAAAGGTTGAGGTATTCGAGTTGGTATAAATTTGCCAAATGCTCCAGACCGAGGTCGGTAACGGCCGTATTCTGCAAATGCAGATGGGTGAGGTTGGTCATTTCTCCAACCGCTTCCAGAGCGCGGTCCGTAATCTGGGAGTTGGCCAAATTGAGCTCGACCAGATTTTCCTTCAAAGCCAATAAGCCCTCCACGCTTTCATCCGTACCATTTTTGGCCCGAACCCCGATCCGAGGATCCTCCTGGGCCAGGAAATAAACATCCATTCCCTCGGGCTTCGGGAACCCATCGAGGATTTCATCCATCTCTACCCGCGACCTGAACTCCAGGACCTCATGTTGCAGGAAATGAACGGCAATTTCCGGGGGTACTTCCATTTCATCCAGCATAGCAGTTGCGCTGGCCCCCTGGTCGATCCACCAGGATAGCAGTTCGATGACCTCATCGGTGGGCTGGGGCTTGCCCTGGGGCGGCATGTGCTCTTCCTCCTCCATGGGTAAATGCAACCGTTGGATCATGGAGCTTTCATAGCTATTTCCCGCTACCAACACGGGGCCATTCAATCCACCCGCCAATAGCATTTCGTAGCTGTCCATACGCAACTCCCCCTTGACCTTTTCCGGGTTGTGACAATCCAGGCAATAATCCTTTAACAGGGGTTGTATGTGGGTTTCAAATACCGCATTGCCCGATGGGGCCATCTCCTCGGGCTCGTCTTTGCCAAAGGGTAAATGCTGGGTTAAAAACCCGGAACCGTGGGTTATCGACCCGCCCATATGGCCGGTTATGGTCATGACAAGAATGGTGGCGACCAACCCGCCAAAATAGACCGTAGGCAGCTGCTCCACCCCGCTTCTGCGCGTTTTCAAGGACAGGTCCAGGAAGAAAATTAGACAGGTGGTAACCACCCCGGCCCATTTGTGGAAATTCAAGGCCTGGGATTCGTAACCGCCCTCCCAGGATAGGAATACACCGAATACTGCGGACAGCGCAGTAGTGTAAAAGCAGGCGGTGAGAAGCAAATGGATTTTTTGCGGAATGCGCGAGACCGGACGAACCAGGACGAAGAGTTCCAGCAAAACCACCGCGGCAAACAACCCTATGGGCAGGTGAAGCAATACCGGGTGAAACCGGCCCAGGAACGGAATCCATTTGGAAGTAATATTCAGAGAGGTCCCATCGACCAGCGATATTACCAAAAGTAAAATGAGAATAGATACGGCGGGAACTCTGTTGAATAGGGCGGTCATGTATCTTTTATTTTTCAAAATAATACCTGAAACCGATTGATGCCCTGGGTGCAAAAGTCAAGAACCGCCTTCATGCGGAAGCCTCTCCGCCTTTAACCCCCGTTCCCGGTCTTTTTGTGCGCTAAGTTTTCTGGCCACGGCGCGTTTGGCCAATTCGTCCGCGATCACTCCGCCCAGGATGACCGCCCCAATCACGGCGAATTCCGCCCTCTGGAAACCGAGAAAGGCCATATTCATCATGTTGCGCAAAACCCTCAGCAAAGCCGTTCCAATGATAACCCCAAGGATGGTTCCCGAGCCTCCCCGAAGACTGCATCCGCCCAAAACAGCGGCGGCGATGGCGTACAATTCGTAGAAATTTCCAAAATCGACCGGCTGGGCCAAGTTCAGATCCAGAACGAAGAGCAACCCGGCGAGCCCGGCCAAACCGGAGCAAATGACATAGGCCAGGGTGATCATTCTATCGGTGTTAATCCCACTGAACCTGGCTGCTTCCTCGTTATTTCCCAGCGCAAGCAGATAGCGGCCATAGATGGTGCGGTTGAGAAAAATCCCTGCCAGTATGGCAATTACTATAAGTATTATGGCCGGGAAGGGAATGCCGAACCCGGGAAATAAGGGCACCTCCCCATTTGCAATCCACCGCAATCCTTTCAGTTCACTGCCGAACCCGGCCGTTTGATCCCCCGTAAAGCCTCGGGTAACCCCTCGATAAATGAGCAGGCCGCAAAGCGTCACAATAAACGGTTGAAGTTTCAACTTCGTCACCAGCAAGCCATGACAGAGCCCGATCAACAGGGGCACGACCAAGGCCATGATCAAAGCCAGCCAAGGGGGCCATCCCTGATCCATGATCAGCCAGGGCACGCCAACACCTACCAGGCATACCACCGAACCCAGGGACAAATCGATTCCACCGGTGATGATGACCAGGGCCACTCCGATTCCCAGGATTCCAAAGAGCGAGGTGCGGCGAATCAGGTTCTCCTGGTTGTAGGCGCCAATGAAATTCGGATTCAGGATGGCGGTGGCCACGTAAACCACCAGAAGCAGTAGAAAGATCCCGAAAATACGCTTCACCCCTTCGGATTGTGCTCCGGTAAACTTGCGGAAAATGTTTCCTGATGCGGCGCGTTTCATATTTGATGGATAAAGCGATAGCTAAGCGGCTTTGGTATTGCCGATGGCGAGTTGCATGATGGCTTCTTCGCTGAGCCGATCTCTGGGCAATTCGCCGGTCATCCGGCCTTCGTGCATGACCAATACCCGGTCGGACATTCCCAATACCTCTTCCATTTCGCTGGAAACAAACAGTATGGCGACCCCCCTTGCGGCCAAATCCTCCATCAAACCATAGATCTCCTGTTTTGCTCCCACGTCAATGCCGCGAGTCGGTTCATCGAGCAGCAGGACCCGCGGTTCCAGGGCAAGCCATTTTCCCAACACCACTTTTTGCTGGTTTCCTCCGGAAAGATAGCGGACCACTTGGCGGGAGTTCGGGGTTATTATCCGCATCTGTGCCATCATCAGGCGGCTGATTTCGCCTTCCCGCACCGCGTTTAGAAATAGGCCGCAGAAACTCTCCTGTTTCAGGATGGCCAAGCCCAGGTTTTGGCGAACCGTCATCTCCAAAATCAAACCTTGCAGCTTGCGGTCTTCAGGTACTAAGGCCAACCCGCATCGAATGGCATCGTTGGGCGATTGTAAATCGGCCTTGGCCCCACAGAGGTAAATTTCCCCGCGTCTAAGCGGCGCGACCCCAAAAAGGGCCGCCAGCAATTCAGTGCGTCCCGCTCCCACCAAACCGGCCATACCGACCACTTCCCCCTCCCTGAGAGCAAAGTTCAATTCGTGTTCCGGATGGGCTGAAGTGCTCAAATGGCGAGCTTCCAGCACCACCTCTCCCGGTTTGTGGAGGGTCCGGTGGTAAAACTCGGAAATTTCCCGGCCGACCATGAGCCGGACCATGGCGTCGTGATTGATCTCATCTTTGGCCAGGTCACCGGCATTTTTCCCGTCGCGCAGAACCATGACGCGATCAGCCAGTTCCTTGGCTTCGCCGAGCCGGTGAGAAATATAGATGATGCTCACCCCTCGGCCCCGCAAATCCTTGATCACTCCGAAGAGGGTGTCCGTCTCTTTCTGGGACAAACTGGAAGTAGGTTCATCCATGATGAGAACGCGTGCTTTGACGGAGAGCGCCTTGGCTATTTCCACCAACTGCTGCCGGCCAATGGCAAGGTCTCCGACCCGTTCCTGAGGATCGACCTCCAGCCCTACCAGTTCCAGGTAACTTTTCGATTTATCCAGAATGGCAGCTTCGTCGATCAATCCCCGCTTGCGCGGCTCACGGCCAAGAAAGATGTTGGCTCCAACGCTGAGATTGGTGGCCATGTTGAGCTCCTGATGAATAAGAGCGATCCCCTGCTCCAGAGCATCGTTAACCCCGGAGATTTCCACCGGCTTTCCCTCTATATAAATCTGGCCTTCATCCGCCGGTTGCACCCCTGCCAGGATTTTCATGAGGGTACTTTTCCCGGCTCCATTTTCTCCCAGAACAGCCAGCACTTCGCCTTTGCCCAGCTTCAGGCTCACATCGTCGAGGGCTCGCACACCGGGAAAATTTTTCCCCATGGCACGGACTTCCAGGAGCGGCTCCAGGGACGCCGCCTTCACTGTTTGCCCAGCTTCTTTTTCAAATCCGCCCAAAATTTCTCCACGTTATCCTTTGTTATTTTGCGGGCCTCGATATTGATAAATCCGTTTTCATCGGCGCCCGTTTCCCGACCTTCGTGGATGGCCTTCAATACCTCGATCGACCTATAACCGTACGAAAACGGATTCTGCACTACGGTTCCATACACTTCTCCGTCGACGATGCCTTGCAAGGTGCGATCGGCCTCATCAAAGGCGATAACCTTCACCTCTTTGAGGCGGCCCGCCTGTTCCAGCGCTTCCAGAATCAACGGTGGATTGTAGGCAAACAATCCTACCATTCCGGCTATATCCGGATTCCGGGCCAGGGTGTCCTCGGCATTTGCTTTGGCTTTGGCGCGATCGAACTGGTCGGTCAGGGTTCCCAGAATGGTAAACTTTTCTCCAACGATTTGACTTCCAGGCGGATCGAATCGATTCGGGTCGTGGGAACGATCCAATAACTCGTCGATCACCCCTTGGCGACGGCGGCGAGCGTTGTCCTGTTCCATCCTTCCGATCAGAATCATTATCGATCCCCCATCCGGCAAGGCCTCCTTGACCAGCTTGCCGCATTCCCTGCCGGCGTCGTAATTGTCCATCCCGATATAGATGAGACGATTGGAGTCCGGGGCATCCGAATCCTGCGTGATCAAAATGGTTTGCTCCGCCACCTGATTGAGGAAATCCGTCTGGTTCGCCGCGTCGATGGGGCTGACGGCTATTCCCGTGGTACCGCGCGTCAACAGATCTTCCAACATACTCTTCTGCTCCACCGCGCCCGCCGCGGGCATCAATACATCGGCGTGGACCTGGAGGTCGGCGGCTGCCGCCCTGACCCCGCTCTCCGCTATTGTCCAAAACGGATCGACCCCGTTGGAAACGTAGGCGTAACGAGCTTCGTCGCCACCGCCAGAATCAGAACCGCCTCCGCAGCCGGCCAGAGATAGGGTCAGGATTGCCAGACCTGCGGAGAGAAAAACAGAGGAGAGAATTTTCATGAATAGGTCAATATGGGTAGGGAAAAATTGTGCTCACCATAGGCGCAAGTAGGGGTGGGGAAAAGAAGATTATTGCCCTCCCTTCCAGCCTTAACGGAACGGATTCCGCTGCCAAATGTGCTCGCCTTGAGCCAAGCTGCCAAGTTAATGGTTATGGCGTGAAAAAGACCCTTCTATTATTTGTTTCCATAGGCTTCCTGACGCCGCTCTTCAGCCGGGCTGCCATCACCGATGCGCAAGGTGGAGGTTTCATCCCTGATGAAACGATCGTCTTTAAAACAGTGCCCGGAAAAGTGACTGACCTGAAGTTGCACCTGTTTTTTCCGGAAGGCTACGATACCGGTAAACCGTATCCTGCCATAGTCCTGTTTTTTGGGGGTGGCTGGAATGGAGGAACTGCGGCTCACTTTTTTATTCAGGCAAAGTACTTGGCTTCCCGGGGAATGGTAACCATCTGTCCGGATTACCGCACCAGGAGTAGTCATGGGGTTTTGCCTTATCAGTGCGTGGAGGATGGGAAGGCGGCCATGCGTTATGTGCGGCAACACGCCGGGAAACTGGGAATTGATCCCAATCGTATCGCTGCAGGTGGAGGATCAGCCGGGGGGCATGTAGCGGCGGCGACCGCTACCCTTGACCGGTTCGATGTTGGGAGGGATCTCCATATAAGCTGTGTTCCCAATGCCTTGGTGCTGTTCAATCCCGTGTATGACAACGGACCTGATGGTTATGGCTACGACCGGGTCAAAGATTATTGGGAAGTCTTCTCACCCATGCATAACATTGATCGGGATCATCCCCCGACGATTGTCTTACTAGGAGATGAAGACAATCTTGTGCCGGTTTCAACCGCGGAGGCCTACCAGCAGCAGTTGCAGGAGTTGGGTATCCGATCCGAACTGCATGTTTATCCCGGCGCCCCCCATGGATTCTTCAATTGGAACCGGGATAAGACTCCAGACAAGGAATTGTTCGTCGCAACATTGACCGCAGCCGATAGCTTTCTGGCATCGCTCGGCTTTCTCGAAGGTAAGCCCAATATCATTCAGTGGGTAGCCGCCCAACGCTGAAAGAGGGCGTTCCAGCATCCAAGGCCGACGGGAAAGGTACTGAAAAATTTCCATAGTGCCGACCATTTGTCATGATTCATCGGACTAGCCCTTTTGCCTTTTCTGAAAATTGCAGTGGATAAGAACGCCAAAGTAAAACAATCGCAAACTGACACGGGAGCCAGTTACCAAGTTGGCCGGGACAACCTCCGGAAATTCGGTCTGGATATCAACGCGCCGGTATTCCTGACTTCCAGTCTGGTCATCATCATTTTCGTCCTGGTGACGCTCGTCTTTCAGGAACAGGCAACAATCGTATTTGAGAATCTCCGCCTTTGGATGACTTCCCATTTGGACTGGGTCTTCCTCCTTACCAGTAGCCTTCTCGTGCTGTTTTGTTTGTACCTGATCGTCTCCCCGCTCGGAAAGATTCGCCTCGGTGGACAGAATGCAGAGCCGGATTATTCCACTTCAACCTGGATAGCCATGCTCTTTTCAGCCGGCTTGGCCATTGGGCTGGTCTATTTCGGCGTAGCCGAGCCCGTACACCATTTTCAGAACCCGCCCTTCAACATGGCCAAGGTTTACGATGGACAACATCCATCGCCCGGCCTCCATGATCCGGATGTTCAAGCGGCCTGGGATATCAGCCTTGCAGCCATAACCTTCCACTGGGGACTCCATGGATGGGCGGGTTACGCCGTCGTTGGGCTGGCCCTCGCTTTTTTCACTTACAACCGGGGGCTGCCGCTCGCGTTGCGGTCAGCGTTTTATCCCCTTCTCGGTGACCGCATTTGGGGTTGGCCCGGCCACGTCATAGATACCCTTGCCGTTTTTGCGACCTTGTTCGGGCTCGCGCCTTCGCTTGGGCTGGGCGCAGAGCAGGTCACATCAGGGCTCAACTATCTGTTCGACATCCCCGCCACCGATACCACCAAGGTGACTCTAATTGTGGTGATTACCGCTATTGCAACAGCTTCAGTGCTAAGCGGAATCAATGTGGGCATCAAACGGCTCAGCCAATTCAATATCGGCCTCACCGCGGCATTGTTCCTGTTCGTCATCGTGGTCGGCCCGACGGGTGCGATCTTCAGCAGTTTTTTCAGAGGGCTTGGCACCTATATTGTCGAAGTCGTACCCTTCAGCAACTGGGTTGGACGCACCGACAACTACTTCATCCATGACTGGTCGGCATTCCATTTGGCATGGTGGATTGCCTGGGGTCCGTTTGTTGGAACCTTCATCGCCCGCATTTCAAAGGGACGCACCGTCCGCCAGTTTATGCTCTGCGTACTGATCCTGCCGATGTTGATCGTTCTTTTGTGCATGAGCACTTTTGGCGGCACTGCCATCTACCAATTCCTCGCCCATGGCTACACGGGGGTGATGGAAAGCGTGGCAGCAGGGTCGTACGAACTCTCGCTCTTCAAAATGCTTGAGCACCTCCCTTTCACAAGACTCGCTTCATTCGTCAGCATTGTCCTGTTAATCATCTTTTTTATCACATCCTCGGACTCCGGTTCCTTGGTTGTCGATACCATCACAGCTGGCGGAAAGCTGCACGGGCCCGTTGTCCAACGGGTGTTCTGGTGCTCTGCAGAAGGGTTTGTGGCAATTGCCCTCTTGCTCGGAGGCGGGTTAAAAGCCTTGCAGACAGCCGCACTTGCATCGGGTTTCCCTTTTTCCTTTGTAATCTTGGGAATGGGAATTTGCACATGGATGGCGCTTCGGAAAGAAGCTGATTAAGCCATCCGGAACGCCCCTTTCGAGAAAGGAAAATCCTGTCTTCCCGGGCCACACAGGCAAGCGGGAAATGTCCCCACTCAGGTCAAGCCTTCACTGAACCGGTTTCAGGCGGAACGGTTTGAATACGGATGGGAAGGATAGACGGGATGAGCAGATCAAAAATGTGTTCCGGAGAACTCCCGTACGTCCATGCATCCCATCAGGCTGCGTCGGGGTCGACACATTTGGGCCCAAGCATCGGATCCTGTGAGATGGGAATTACCGGATAATTCTCGGCTTCCGCGTTCAAATCGATCCATTCTTCGTACTCGTCGGGCAATTCATCTTCAGCGAAAATGGCTGTCACCGGGCATTCATCGACGCATGCGTTGCAATCGATGCATGTATCCGGGTTGATATAAAGCCGGTCCGGCGCTTCGTGGAAGGCCTCCACCGGGCAGACGTCCACGCAGCTGGTGTACTTACAATCGATACATAAACCTGTTACTATGTAGGCCATAACATCTCCTTGTTTCCAGAATAGAGAATTCAACCGAACGCAAATATCAACGAGAAAAGTAAATAAGAAGGCATAAATCTCGCCTCGACTTTTTCCCTGTATGGAGGAAAGTAATCGAGGCCACTCGAATCCGGCCAATAAATCACCGCTTGGCGGCTGAATGGCAGGGAGGAGTTTCAACAGGATGGCGACACCCTGAAAGACCTCAACCAGCAAAAGGAGAAAGAACTGGCTTGAGAGATGATGAAAAATATACCGTATTCTTACACATGGCTGTTATGAAAAGTTATCTATGCAAATTTTCCCGGTTTACCGGCCGCACTTCGTTGGCCGGTACGCTTGCCATATTCTTATTTTTCAGCTCAGTTCTCCGAGCCCAGGACGGGTTTGACCTGCTGTTCAACGGTAAAGACCTGGATGGCTGGGAAGGACAAGCGGAGCTTTGGGAAGTAAGAGACGGACTCATAGTGGGAACGACAGAAGATCATACCATCGAAAACAACAGCTTCCTCATCCACCGGGATTTCAAGCCCGCCAACTTCCATCTGAAGATGAAACTCAAATTGCTGGGGAGCAACAATTCGGGGATCATGTACCGGGCCCAGAATATCGAGGGCGTCTCCCATGCGCTCTCCGGGCCGCAAATGGACGTTCATCCCCAGCTCGAATACCAGGGCATGTATTACAGCGAAAAAACAGGCCGTGGCATCGTAGCCCAACGCGGTCAGAAAGTTACCGTATCGGAAGAAGTCAATGCCAAAGGCAGAACCACTCCCAAGGTCACCGGCCAACTGGGCAAGGAACCCAATTTCGATTTGTCTGAATGGAATGAATACGAGGTTATTGCGGTCAACAAACGTCATATCCACCTTATCAACGGGGTAGTGACCGTCGACGTCATAGACCGCGATCCATCCACTGCTCCATCCGGCTCCATTGGCATACAATTACACCAGGGTCCGCCCATGACTGTGGAGGTAAAAGACATCGCGGTTAAACCCCTGCGAGGCGCGGAAGCACGTGAAACCATCAGAGCTGCTCTTGACCGGCCGGTAAAAAAAAAATGAAGGGCTCCCCGAAGGACTAGCCGTCAACGAAAACCGGGCCACACCGGTCGACAAGATAACCGTTCCGAAAGGATTCCAGGTTGAACTCCTCTACTCCGTGCCCGGAGATACTCAAGGCTCCTGGGTGAACCTCGGGCTCGACGGCAAAAATCGCCTCATTGCCAGCGACCAATTTGGTCCGCTTTACCGCTTTCCGGCCCCAGCCCCGGGCAAACGACTCGACCCCGCTGACATCGAGGAGGTTCCCGCCAAGATAACAGCGGTCAACGGTATGCTGTGGGCCTTCGATTCGCTCTACGTTGGAGTTAATGATTACGAGGATAGCAGTAAGTCGGGTCTCTACCGTCTGACTGATTCCAATGGGGATGATCATCTCGACCAGGTGCAATTGCTTCGGCACATTTCAGCCCGGGGCGATCACGGAGTCCACGCCGTCAAACTCGCTCCCGACGGAAAATCCATTTTCCTCATATGCGGCAACAATGCGGAACCTGTCCCCGCGGACATCTACCGCATTTCCAACAATTGGGGCGAAGACCACCTCCTTCCCCGTATGCCGGATGGTCGCGGTCACAACCGCCACCGTTTGGCTCCCGGGGGAATCATTTATAAAGTCTCCCCAGACGGAACCCATTGGGAAGTCTACTCTTCGGGCTACCGCAATATCTTCGATGCCGACTTCAATGCCGATGGTGAACTCTTCACCTATGACGCGGACATGGAGTACGATTTCAACACCCCTTGGTACCGGCCCACCCGGGTGAATCACGTAGTTAGCGGATCCGACTACGGCTGGCGCAACGGAACGGGAAAATGGGCCGAGTGGTACGCCGACAGCCTCCCGGCGGCTGTCAATATCGGTCCTGGTTCACCAACTGGGATTGCCTTCGGCTACGGGGCCAAATTCCCGGCAAAATACCAGAAAGCGCTGTTTATCCAGGATTGGAGCTGGGGAAAACTTTACGCGGTCCACTTGGAGCCAAAAGGTTCCAGCTACACGGGAGAAAAGGAATTGTTCATTTCCGGGGTTCCCCTCCCCTTGACGGACTTGGTCATTCATCCGGATGACGGAGCCATGTATTTCACCATCGGCGGGCGCCGGGTACAATCCGGGCTCTATCGGGTAACCTATACCGGTGACGAAAACACCTCTCCAGTGTTAACCGTAACGGATGGACAAGGAGCCCGCGCATTGCGCCAAAGCCTGGAAAGCTATCATGGAAGAATGGGGAACGAGGCCATCCCTTTTTTTTGGGATCATTTGGATCATGACGATCCCTTCATCCGTAACGCAGCCCGCGCCGCCCTGGAAAGCCAACCACCGAGCAGGTGGAGCGATAGGGCATTTAGCGAAAAGCGTCACGGGCACAAGATTCAGGCCTTACTGGCCCTCACCCGGGTTTGGGGAACCGATCCATTCCATCGCGAGGAATCCGACCCTCCAGTAAACATGGCTCAACGCGTTCTAATCTTATCGGCGCTGGCGGATATCGACTATGGATCCCTATCCGAACGCAACCGCCAAGCGCTCGTGCGCACCTATCACGTGGCCTTGAACCGGTTCGGGCGCCCCGAGGATGACCTGGTTGACAAGATCATCAACCAACTCGATCCCCATTTTCCAGCCCGCACCAAGGAATCGAATCGCCTGCTTTGCGAGGCCCTGGTTTACCTGCAGGCGCCCAGCGCGGCCAAGAAGGCCATCGGTCTGTTGAATACCGCTATCACGCAAGAAGAACAAATGGAGTATGCCCGTTCGCTACGCATGTTGCGGAACGGTTGGACCCACGCACTCCGCACCAACTATTTCGAGTGGTTTCTCAAAGCGGCCAACTATCGCGGAGGCGCCAGTTTTGTCCAGTTCATGAGCCGCATCCGGGCCGACGCAGTGGCCACGCTTACCGAACGGGAAAAAATCGACTTGGCAGAAATCCTCATGCGAAAGCCCGAAGCAAAATCGCCCCTGGAAGCCGCCACGGCCACATTGGCGGGACGAACCGCCTCGACCAATTGGGCGGTGGATGATCTCTCCAGGGTGGGCGACCACATGAGGGGAAGGGACTTCGAGCGGGGCCGTAAAATGTTCGCGGCAACCGCCTGCTTTTCCTGCCACCGCTTCAACAACGAAGGCGGCGCTAACGGACCTGACCTGACCTCGGCCGGCCACCGTTATTCACCCCGAGACTTACTCGATCAAATAATAAACCCCAGCAAGGAAATCAACGAACAGTTTGTTCCCGTTCAGGTGACCCAGGTCGATGGTCAAACACATTATGGAATCATTGTAAATCTGAACAGGGATACGATCTGGATTAACACCGACTTGGCCAATCCCGACCAGAGGATCGTGTTGGACCGCAAACGGATAAAGAGCATTAGCCCGTCTCCGGTTTCACCCATGCCTCCAGGCCTTTTGAACCGTCTGGAAAAAGAGGAGATTTTCGACTTGTTGGCTTACATTCTGAGCGGGGGCAACCCCCAGGATGAGCGCTTCGCTAATTGAGTAACAAGCGGCAAGCGGGCTAGCCAGAATCCGGACGAACCCAGTTGTCATACTCCATTCCCATGCTATCGATGACGGCCTGTAATTTCTGTCGAGCCGCCACGGCCTCCGGCCCTGCTTTGGCTGGATCGATCGGCTGGGTCTCCTCCGGGTCGATCATCAGGTCGTAGAGGTTGCCACTCTGTTCGGACAGCTTCCAGCGCTTGTCCAAGGCCCAACGCTGCAAGGTGAACCTTTCCTTGTTCACCCCCGGCAAGGGATCGTGATGAAAAAACAACCAGTCCCGATGGGAACCGGGTTGCCCTTTGATTTGAGGCAGAAGCGATTCACCATCGAATACCTCCCCCTTGGGTGGAGCGATGCCACAGGCCTGGAAAATCGTGGGAATGATGTCGTTACAATCCACCAAGTCCTCCACCACGTGACCCGATGCCGCCGTTCCGGACCACCCGACAATCAAGGGCACGTGAGTGCCGCGAAGGTTGGTATATCCCTTTCCGCCCGGAACAATACGGCCATCCTTCAATTTTGAACGCGCGTGCAAGGGTGAACCGTTGTCGCTGTAAAACATTATCAGGGTATCTTTGGCCAAACCCAATTCAATCACCTTGGCCTCGATGCGACCGACCAATTTATCCATGTATTCCACCATATCGTGAAAAAACCGCCCATCCTCCTGGTGGCGGTCCTCCCTCCACTCCGGGCTATCCGGGGTGGGTTGAAAAGGCCCATGGGTCAATGCCATGGGGTAATAGATAAAAAAGGGCTGATCCCGGTAGCGTTCCATAAAATGGTTCAGGTAATCCACAAACAAATCGGGCCCATATTCTCCCTCCGTATCCTCCAGGTAGTCCCCGTTGTCATTTATGTGCGGATCGGGAAACCGGCTTCCCTTGTCCTCGGTGTGCTCGGAATGCCAAAGAAAAAATTCCTCGAAACCCGACTCCTCGACCCGTTGTCCCAGGCCCCGCCATTCCGGCAGGAATCCGGGCGGATTATAACTCTGCAATTGCCATTTGCCCACTATGCAGGTGCGGTATCCAGCCTCGGTCATCCAGTGGCCGAAGGTTTTTTCATCGGGTTTCAGAATCCCGAAGGAATGCCAGTTTCGCCAATTGTATTTCCCCGTCATCAAGGACACCCGCGTCGGGGTGCAGAGAGGAAGGGCATGGGCATTGGCAAAGCGCACCCCGTTCTGTGCCAGTCGATCCAAAACCGGGGTTTCGTAGGATACACCTCCATAACAACCTAGAGTTTCGTAGCCCAGGTCGTCGGCCATGATCAGGATGACATTGGGCTTGGTTCGTGTATTGGCCGTGGCCTCTGGTAAACTCCCGGCAAAACCTGAAAGCAAAACCAACCCCGCCACGGTAAGGAAAATAGATCGTTTAGCCATTTTTTGAGTCATTGTGTTGTTGAAAACAGTTACCACTTCCATCACCCCCATGGGAAGCTCCAATACCAAAACCCGAGCCAGATTCCCCTTGCCTGGGAACGAAAGAATCCATTTCTTAATTCCTCTTTTCCGCAGGCTTGCGACGATTCCGGAAGTTTGCGCCATAATCAGAACACTTTAACAGGAAGAATGAAATGACTTCGAACCAGGACTGGTGGCCGGAACAATTAAACCTGAAAACGCTTCGCCAGAATTCCCCCCTTTCCGACCCGATGGGGGAGGACTTCGACTACGCCGAAGCGGTCAAGACCCTTGACGTCAATGCGCTGAAGAACGACATCGAGGAGGTGATGACGACCTCCCAAGACTGGTGGCCGGCCGACTACGGCCACTATGGCCCCCTCTTCATACGCATGACATGGCATGCCGCAGGGACCTACCGCATCAGTGACGGTCGGGGTGGCGGCGGCTCCGGCTATCAGCGCTTTGCGCCCCTCAACAGTTGGCCCGACAACGCGAGCCTGGACAAGGCGCGCCGCCTGCTCTGGCCGATCAAGCAGAAGTACGGGCGGAAACTCTCCTGGGCAGACCTGCTCATCTTTGCCGGCAACTGTGCCCTGGAATCGATGGGCTTCAAGACCTTTGGTTTCGCCTTCGGACGCCCGGACGTGTGGGAGGCCGACGAAACCGACTGGGGCGAAGAGAGCACTTGGTTGGGAGACGAGCGCCACAGCGAGGACGGAGAAATCGAGGGCCCCTATGGCGCCGACCACATGGGCCTGATTTACGTGAACCCGGAGGGACCGGGCGGCAATCCGGACCCGCTCGCCGCGGCAAATTATATTCGCAATACCTTCAAACGCATGGCCATGAATGACGAAGAGACGGTTGCCCTCATTGCCGGCGGACACACCTTCGGCAAGGCGCATGGTGCCGCACCGGAGGACAATGTCGGTCCCGAACCTGAGGGGGCCGGCATGGAGGAGCAGGGCCTCGGCTGGAAGAGCAGCTACGGCAGCGGCAAAGGCAGCGATACCTTCACCAGCGGCCTGGAAGGGGCCTGGACCGATAACCCGGTGAAGTGGGACAACAACTTCGTCGAGAATCTCCATAAATACGATTGGGAGCTGACCAAGAGCCCAGCCGGCAAATGGCAGTATGCTCCCAAAAATGCCCCTGAAGCAGCCAACGTTCCGGACGCGCACGATCCGTCGAAGAAGCACGCCCCCATGATGCTCACCACGGACCTCTCACTGAAGGCAGACCCGGCGTATGCGCCGATTGCCAAACGCTTCCTGGAAAACCCGGCGGATCTCGAAGACGCCTTCGCCAGGGCCTGGTTCAAGCTGCTCCACCGCGACATGGGGCCCCGCAGCAGGTATATCGGGCCCTTGGTTCCCACGGAACCGCTCTTGTGGCAAGACCCCGTTCCCGAGGTCGATCACGAGTTGGTCGAAGAGCAGGACGTGGCCGACCTCAAAGCTAAAGTTTTGGCTTCGGGATTGTCCGTTTCCCAACTGGTTTCGACCGCCTGGGCGGCGGCGGCATCGTACCGCGCAACCGACAAACGCGGCGGAGCCAACGGAGCGCGCCTACGCCTTGCACCGCAGAGGGACTGGGAAGTTAACGACCCGGCCAGCCTCGACGAGGTGCTGAAAGCCCTGGAGGAGATCCAGACGGAGTTCAACAGCTCGCAGACGGGCGGGAAGCAGGTCTCTCTCGCTGACCTGATCGTCCTGTCGGGGTGCGCAGGGGTGGAGCAGGCTGCCCGGAATGCCGGCCACGACGTGCAGGTTCCCTTTGCCCCGGGGCGTACGGACGCCTCGCAGGAGTGGACCGATGAGGAATCCTTTGCCGTGCTCGAACCCACTGCGGACGGGTTCCGCAACTACCTCCAGGCCGGACAGGAAGGTAGGCCCGAGGACCTGCTGGTGGATCGGGCCTGCCTGCTGATGCTCACCGCTCCTGAAATGACGGCGCTGGTTGGCGGCATGCGGGTCTTGGATGCGAATACCGGGCAATCTCAGCACGGAGTGTTCACCGATCGACCAGGGAGGTTGACCAATGACTTCTTCGTGAATCTGCTCGAAATGAGCACCGAGTGGAACCCTTCCTCCACCTCGCCGGAGGTGTTCGAGGGATGCGACCGCCGTTCCGGCCAGCTCAAGTGGACCGGCACCAGGGTGGACCTCGTCTTCGGTTCAAATTCCGAACTCCGATCCATCGCGGAAGTCTACGGATGCGACGATGGACAGAAAAAGTTCGTTCGCGACTTCGTGGACGCGTGGGTCAAGGTGATGAATCTCGATCGCTTCGACCTGGAGTAGCGCATAGACTCTCGCAAAGCTCGCCAAGAAGGAGGGAACCGCAAAAAGCACAAAAGGCGCAGAGAGAGGGAATTATAGGAAGAATGAAAAATCATTTTGATCATGATCGTGATCAAAATGTAGGAGCGGCTTTACGCCGCGATAATTTTAGCCGCAAAAAGCAAAAAATTCCTGATTAATTCCTAATTCCTAATTGGCGCCCTTGGGCGCCTCTCCCCTCTGTGTCCTCTGAGTTCTTTGTGGTGAATTATTTTAGGGACAGGACGTTAGAAATATTTGTCTATACCGCCGTAGCCAATTTGCCGGTCTTTCTCGGTGGCCTTGAGGAAGTTTTTCAAACGGCTTTCGAATACCTCCGGACGTACCCTGGCAATGTCAATGTAGGCAACGCGAATTCGCTGATAGGCGGAGGAGTAGCTCTGGTAATGCTTCCACGCCTGTTCGTTTGCCTGGACTGCCTCGAGGATATCGGTGGGAAACACGAACTCCTCATTCAAAACGTCCTCGACGGACTCCCGTACCGACGGGTGCAGCAACCCCTCCTCGGCCAGCCAGCGAAGCCGCTCCTTGTTCGGCTGCGAATAGCTACTCTTGGGGTTCCTCCGTGAGAAACGTTGGACGGCGTGCAGGGGATCGAGCTTCTTGATGATGCTGTCTATCCAACCGAAGCACAGCGCCTCCTCCACCGCGTCGTTGTAGAGGATGCGCGGCTGGCCCGAGGCCTTGTTGGGATAGATGAGCCAGATATCTCTGGCCGTTTCGAAGTTAGCCTCCAGCCACTCACGCCAGGGCTTTCTGTCGACGACATAGAGCGTCTCTCCGATATCCATGGGGATTGATCCCTTATATCTCCCCTACATCCACTTGGGAATTTGCGGAAGGGTTCCGAAGTGCTGGTCGAGGGTGAGGAGCATGCCGTCGCTTTGCAGGGGAATAGATGCGATCCGAAAATCGTTCATGGAGATGGGAGTTGCATTCTCGGGTCCCTTTTCCCATGGCGAAACCCGCCCGAAGTTCGGCAATCACCATGATTCCTGAAAAAACGAAAATGGTGTAACCTTCCGGGCTGTACCAAGACAAGGGTAAAAGAGGGCTTGTCCCCTTTCATGCTACTCGTCCCACTTCGGGCTACTCATCAATCGAGGCAGGCAGGTATCCGGTTTGGCGTTTGCGAAAACGCTTGAAGTTATGACATCCGTAATTCAGGGGTGAAGGCGGATGTCTCCTGTCCATATGTCGCTGCTGCCTCCGGATCATACCGGAGGGATTTTTGACATCTACCTAATTTGCCTGATACTTAATTCCAAACACTCAGACGAAAAAAAACGGGGAGAAAAAATGAACAAATCTCAGCGGTCCTCAATCGAGCTTGAAAATGCCAGTAGTCGGTCAAGCTGGTTAATAGGGCTGACAGTCTGCCTGGCATTGTTTGTTTTAGAGCAGAACCTTCAGGCGGATTCATTACCTGCTGACCTCATTGGAGATTGGTCCTTGGATCTATCCACCAAAGAACCTGCCTGGCTGAAAGTCGACCAACGAGATGGGAAACCCGTAGTTTACATGCGTGTTCACGTTTTGTCTGCCGGACCCCATAAGGGTGTGCAAACTAAAGACGGGCGGCTGACTTTTCCTTTGAAGATCAAAAGAGAAGTCAATGAAGGCCCGGTCACCACCACGAACACGGTGGTTGTCGGGATAAACAACGGCAAATTGGATGGTTTGATTGTAAACGAGACCGCGGATAAACCGTATGACCGCATCACTTTTACAGGGAAAAAATTTCCTCCCATGCCTCCGAGGCCCGATTTGTCGAAGGTCCGGTTTGCCCACCCGATTTCTTTATTCAATGGAAAGGACCTGATGGGCTGGAAGCTAAATAATCCCAATAAGAGGAATGGATGGAGGGCAGTGAACGGCCTGTTGGTCAACGACACTCCCAAGACTGATTTCAGTTCCACCGGCGCCTATGGCAACTTGGAAACGGAAGCTGTATTCGATGATTTCTGGCTCCATGTGGATTTCCTTATCGAAGCAAACCACAACAGTGGTGTTTACCTGCGCGGCATGTATGAAGCCCAGGTGGTCGACCGGGATAGCCGGATGCAGGGGATTCAGGGAATCGGCGCCATTTTCGGAAGAATTGCGCCCTCGGTGAACGCAGGAAAAGAACCGGGGGAGTGGCAAAGCTATGACCTGACATTGGTCGACCGGCATGTGACGGTGGTCCTGAATGGAGTCACCGTAATAGATAACCAGCCGGTGGAGGGCCCCACCGGAGGAGCGATTCACACCGACCCGATGACTCCCGGCCCCATCCACTTGCAGGGAGACCATACTTCGGTAAAATACCGGAACCTATACCTGGCGCCTGTAATCAGGGATTGAATACAATCCCATTTCTGCTTAGCCCGGATCTCTTACTTACCGAGGGAAAGCGACATGAAAAGAAAAGACATCGCAACCACCTTTCTCCAATTGGCTTCGTCTGGCTTGGTGCGTGAGGCGTACGAAAAATACGTTCATGCCGGATTCAAACACCACAATGGGTACTTCAAGGGAGACAGAGAATCCCTGATGAAAGGAATGGAAGAGGCACATAAAATAAGCCCCAATGAGTTTCTTGAAGTCAAACGCACATTAGAAAATGAAAATTCTGTTGCTGTTCATTCTCATGTGAGACAAGAGAATGGTAATGACATAGCCGTCGTTCATATTTTCAGGTTTGAAAACGACAAGATTATCGAACTTTGGGATGTTGGCATGATTGTTCCAAAGGACTCACCGAACGAAAACGGAATTTTTTGAGGCATAACACCCTTTCTCTGTACGTTCTGCGATTGGTTCATTCTGAGTCCGGCATGAAAAAGGCTTACAAATTTTTGTGGCAGGTCTTCAGGTTGACCGGCATGTCTTACAATCTTTCTATTGCGGGGTGGAATTCCGGGACGGGTACGGCATGACGAAAGATCCATGCAATATCGCCCGGAGACTGGGACGGGCCGTGGATGACCTGCGCTTCGGACCGCCGGTGGCCCATGTCTACAATCCTTTGATCTACGCCGCTAAAGCACATGGCGAATACCTCGACAGGTATTGCCGTACGGGAACAGAGGTTCTGCTGCTGGGGATGAATCCAGGACCCTGGGGTATGGCGCAGACGGGCGTGCCTTTCGGAGAGGTATCGCTGGTGCGGAATTGGCTGGGCATAAGGGATGGAGTAGACCGCCCGAGAGCCGAGCATCCCAAGCGTCCCATCCAAGGCTTCGACTGCCGGCGCAGCGAGGTGAGCGGTCAGCGGCTGTGGGGGTGGGCGCAGGATCGTTTTGGATCTCCGGAGGCGTTTTTCGCCCGGTTTTTCGTGTGGAATTACTGTCCCCTGGCATTCCTGGAGGAATCCGGACGCAACCGCACTCCGGACAGGCTGCCGGCCAAGGAACGTAAACCCCTGTTTGAGATCTGTGATCGCGCCCTGGAGGAAATTACCGGTTATATCCGGCCTTCGATTGTGCTGGGGGTGGGCAAGTTCGGAGCCGCACGGGCCCGCTTCGTGGTGGGTGCCAAGGTGGAAGTAGGGAGCATCCTGCACCCGAGTCCGGCCAACCCGGCAGCAAACCGGGGCTGGGCGGAACAGATCGAGAAGCAACTGCGGGCGTTTGGGGTAGATTTTTAACCTCGGATTACACGGATAAGAACGGATTTTTTTAACAACGTTCCTTTCAGTCACTTGATCCGGTTGCGCCGGAACAGGATCTCTGGCGCGAGCAGGAAGGGGCTCTGGCAAAGAACGCAAAGAAAGGGAAAAAAAAGAAAATCTTGGCGACCTTGGCGTCTTGGCGAGAGGTAATTTCTCATTCTCTGTGTCCTCTGTGGTAAGTTGAAGCTGAGGTCAAAGTCAGGTCAGATAGCTTGCGAGCCAGGACCAGGGGGTGTGGTCATTGGTCTCGCTGAGGACGCGGATGAGTTCTTTGCGTTCCCGTTGGGTTTTTTGGATGACGGAGGGGTCGTCCAGGCATTTGTGCAAGACTTCCGCCAATATTTTGGGCTTGGCGGCGTATTGGGGAAATTCGGGGTAAAAGAGCCGGTTCAACAACAGGTTGGCGATGCCGATATAGGGGACATCGACGAGCATTTTTCCCAGAAGATAGGATAAAGGGTGAATTTTGTGTACGACGCATCCGGGAATCCCGGCCAAGGCGCAGCGTAGCGACATGGTACCGGAAGTGGTCATGACGGCGCTTCCTCCGATGGTTTCCTGGTTTTTGACCAACTCCAGTTTATCTTCCAGATCGGGAAAGGAAGTTATGATTTTTTGGGATTCGCTTCGAATGGCCTGACTGGGATAGACTAGGCGGGCTTTCCGGGCCGGATGCCCGGCCAACAAGAGGCGGAAGGTCTGCAATTGAATGGGCAATACCCGGCGGACGGTTTCCAGTCGGCTGCCACTCAACAGCAATATTTTTTCATCCGGATGGTAGACCAACCGGCAGTTCTGTTCCGATTGAAGAAAGGGGTGGCCGACGAAGGTCGCGTTCAATGGGGTGTCGGCGAAGGTGGCCACTTCAAAGGGAAATATTACGGCCAAGCCGTCCAGCAGCCGGGCCATCTCGAAGCGTCGTTTGGCTTTCCAGGCCCAAACCTGAGGGCTGATGTAATACAACAGGGAGGTTTTACCGCCGGCCATCTTCCCTACTCCGCTATTGAACAGCTCCCGGGCCAACCGGAGATTGAAGCCGGGATAGTCGACAAATAGCACGGCGCGGGGCCGATGCTCCACTACCCAATCAGCCACGAGATAGAATAACCGCTTGAAGTAACGGTAATGGCGCAGGACTTCGTAGAATCCGACTACGGACAAATCGGTCAGGTCATAGAGGAGCTGGGCGCCGGCCTCCTGCAAATGCTCTCCGCCCACGGCGGCAATTTTAAATTCCGGATGCTGTTGCAGGAGGTTTTGGACGAGGACGGAAGCGTGTTCGTCCCCCGAATGTTCCCCGGCTATGACGAGAAGGTCAACGCTCCCGGCCAAAGGCTTGCGAAGGACATCCGGCAAAGGAGGGATCTGGGTCATAAGGGGGCGCCCCTTTTGATTTGCTCGGTAATGCGGAGGGCAATTTCGAGGGCCTGTTTACCAAGTGTGGCGTCGACGGTGGGATTTTCTCGGTTGGCCACGCAATGTACAAAGGAAGCCAGCTCTATTTTAAGGGGTTCACCTTTTTGGATGGGAATTTCCTCCTTGGTCAATTGCCCCCCTTTCCTTCTGACAAAGTGTCCGATCTGGTTCATGAAATCCAGCGAGAGGTATCCATTGGTTTGGAAGACGCGGATTTCCCTTACTTTCTTTTCACTGATCCGGCTGGTGTTGATATTGGCGACGGCTCCATTTTCAAAGGTGAGGCGGCAATTGGCGATGTCCTCGGAGGGTGAGAGGACTTTCACCCCGATGGATTCCATTCTGGCCACGGGAGACTTGACGAGTTGCAGAATTATACCGATGTCGTGGATCATCAAATCGAGCACCACGCCCACTTCCGTGCCTCGCGGCTGATAGGGGGCCAATCGGTCGGCCACGATGAATAGGGGACGCTCCACCGCTCGATTCAGGTAACTGGTTACGGGGTTGTAATGTTCGACGTGGCCAACCTGGATGATGCGATCGTTCCTCTCGGCAGCGCGCAGGATCCTTTCCGCCTCCAGATTGTTTACGCAAAGCGGCTTTTCGATGAGAAGGTGGCAACCGGCTTCCAGAAGGGGAACAGCGATCTCGCAATGTTTGTCGGTCGGCACGACCACGCTGACGGCCTGACAGGCCTGGGCCAGTTTCTCGATGGACCCGAAGCGCCGGCATCCGAATCGGGCCGCGACCTCCCTGGCGCGGTCGGGATCGACCTCGCAAAATCCTACCAATTGGCAGGACTCCAGTTCCTGGTAGATGCGCAGGTGATGGCGGCCCAAATAACCAACCCCCACCACTCCGCAGGCGACAGGGTTTTTATCCATCATGTTTCACGGGCTGGAGTTTACCCAAATGCAGGCGGTAACTGACATCGGTTTTAGCGGCGTGCTTCATGTTGTGGGTCACTAATATCAAGCTGGAGCCTTCTTCCCTGACCATCTCCAACAAAAGTTCAATCATGGAATCCCCGGTGGTTTCATCCAGGTTTCCGGTAGGTTCATCGGCCAAAATAAGTTTTGGGCGGTTCATGAGGGCCCGGGCCAAGGCGGCTCTTTGCCGCTCGCCTCCGGATAGCTTTTCCACGGAAAACTTGAATCTTTCGGCCAATCCGACCCGGCGTAACAGGTATTTGGCCCGGTCCCGTTCCCGGGTTCCCGGCTTTCTGCGCAATCGGGCGGCCAGCAACACGTTTTCCCAAAGGTTCAATTCGGGTAGAAGATAATAGGCCTGAAAAATCAGACCCATCTGGGAAGAACGCACCGCGGCCAACTCCCCGGAGGAACGGAGGTCGACCCGGTATCCATCCCATAACAGTTGACCGCTGTCCACCGCTTCCAACCCCGAGATAATATTCAGAAAAGTGGTCTTCCCGCTTCCCGATTCCCCGCGGATGCTGGCGGTCTTCCCTCGGTCCAGCTTGAAATCGACCCCATTGAGCACCTGGATGACTTCCCTCCCGCTGGGAAAGGTCTTTACGATCTTCCGGGTTTCAATGACCGGGGCGGTTGGCCGGATACTGGATTTTGCCACCATCGTCTTCGGTAATTCAGAAAGGCGGATAGGCCAAGAAGTTCCTCGATGGCAAAGGGTTACTCATCTCTCAGAGCTGAGGCGGGTTTCATGCGCGAGGCGCGGACAGCGGGGATGAGGCCAGCCAGGGTGCTGATGATAATGGCACACAGAACCACCCAAACAAAATCATTGGCCTGGTAGTGGGCCGGGAGGTGGGTAAATTTATAAAACCGGATCAAGGTTTCTTCCTTGTTGAAGATTTTGGCTACAAAACCTACTATTTCATTGCGATTTGCCAGAGCCAGGAGGGCGAAGGCGATTCCCAGCATGGCGCCGCCCAGCCCCAGGACAAACCCCTGGAAGGTATAACAGGCGACCACGCCGGAAGGTTTGGCTCCCATGGCGGCGAGAAGGCCGATCTCCTTGGTTTTCCGCACCACCGTAATCAACAAGGTGCTGGTGATGGCGAAGGCCGAGACCAGAATGACAAAAAGGAGCAGAAAAAACATGACGGATTTTTCCAATTGCAGGACGAAGAGAAAATCCCGGTTCAGATCCAGCCAGGAAAATGCCCTCACTCCCACGGGAAAATCAGCCCCCTTTTCCAGCATCTCATTGACCTTCCAGGTGATGAGGTCGACCTCTTCGTCGTAGCCACCGACCAACCGGATAGTGAGGCCGTGTATCCCGTCCTCCAGGCCATAGAACTCCTGCATCAGGGTCAAGGTACAGAACAGGGTATTGTTATCGATTACGGTCCAGCCGGTCTCGAAAACTCCCGCCACGCGCACTTCCCGGGGCAGCATGAGTTCGTCCTCTTTGATTTTTTCAATGATGAGGGGGGAAGCCAGCTCCAGAACATCCCCCTGGTAAGCGCCGATCTTCCGCGCCAGGCCGGAACTTATGATGACCGAATCGTTATCCAGATCATCCACGGACCCGGAAACGAGAAATTTTTCAAACGGCACGACCTCGGCCTCGTATGCAATGTCCACTCCACGGATGGCAGGGAAGACCGGAACACTGCGGTTTTGCACGATGACGAATCCGTAGGCGTAGGGGGAAACCGCCCGGATTACTTTCTCTCCCCGGTATTCCAGTTCCAGCAAACCTTCCATAATCCCATCGTAGTCGTAAATTACGGAACCGGCTTCCACTCGCAGATGACCCGTGGTCTCCACGATCTTATCCCTGATCTCCTTCTGAAATCCGTTCATGACGCTGAGAACGACGATGAGCAGACAAACGCCCAGGCTCACCCCGGCGATGGAGAGAACCGAGAAGAACGACACCTTCCGCCCGGAGGGAAAGAGCTGTTTCAGGGCCAAATAGAGGGACCAGGGCACAGGGAGGCGCCTCCGGCGCCAATTAGGAATTAGGAATTAGGAATTAGGAATGGGGAGGGGGAAAGGCACAGAGGCACCAAGGCACCAAGATACAATGACGCTGAGGCGACAAGCAACTTTTGGTTGAACAGAATCAATGTGGTAAAGAGGAGATTAAACATGGATGAGGAAAGTTAATAAGCATCCGGAAACCAGGAATCAGGAATTGTATATTTTTGTGGCAATTTATCCTATCCGTGTCCATCAGTGAAATCCGTGGTCAATATTCAGTGACTGGTTGCCAGTGCCGAGTGGCTAGTGTATTTATCCTGATTCTTTGTGCCTTTGTGCCTTTGTGCCTTTGTGCCTTTGTGCCTTTGTGCCTTTGTGCCTAATTCCTCATTCCTAATCCGCGCCCTTGGGCGCCTCTCCCTCTGTGGTTAGTTCATTCTGCTGCCAAAAAGGGTTCAGGTCAAAACACTGTATTCCACTGAGCTTCATACACTTTTCCAAGGCAACTAACCCTGAGGGTTGACTCTTTCCGGGCGAAGGGCTGGGAAGAGAATGGTGTCGCGGATATTGGCGGCGCCGGTCAGCAATATGATCAATCGGTCGATGCCGACGCCCATGCCACCGGCGGGAGGCATGCCCTGCTCCAGGGCGGCGATAAATTCGTGGTCCAAATTTTGCGTTTCCTCTCCCACCTGCTGCTCGAACATCTCCTTTTGCATGAATGGATCGTTTTGCTCGGAATAGGCCGGGGCGATTTCGACTCCGTCGATGCAAAGCTCGAAAACATCCAGGACGGTTGGATCGTCCTCATTCAGTTTGGCCAAAGGACAGAGTTCCCGGGGAATATGGGTCACAAAGGTCGGCTGAATCAATTGGGGCTCGACCCGTTTTTCAAAAACCTGATTGGTCACCTCGAAATCTTCCAACTCCGGGTTGAGCTCCAGGCCCAACTTCCGGGCGGCGGCCAGTTTTCCCCCTTTGGACCGGTCCTGCCATTGGGGATCCCCCGTGGCTTCGCGGATCAGATCCAGGTAAGGCGCTTCTCGCCATGGGCCGGCCAACTTGATTTCCACCCCATCTGCATTCACCACAGTGGTGGAGCCCAAAACCTCATGACAAACAGTCTGAACCATGGAGTGGATCAACTCCATCATGCCTCGGTAATCGCTGTAGGCCTGATAGATCTCCAGCATGGTGAATTCCGGGTTGTGGCGGCGGTCCAGCCCCTCGTTGCGGTAGACCCGTCCGATTTCAAACACCCGGTCGAATCCCCCCACCAGGAGCCGCTTCAAATGGAGTTCCAAGGCAATGCGCAGGTGGAAATCGCAATCCAAAGCGTTGAAGTGGGTAGTGAAGGGCCGGGCCGCGGCCCCACCCGCGATTCCGTGCAAAGTAGAGGTTTCCACCTCCATGAAATCGCGTGATTCCAGAAATCGGCGAATGCAGGAGATTATGGCACTACGTTTCCTGAACCGCTCGCGGCTCTCCTCGTTTACGATGAGGTCGAGGTGACGATTGCGGTAAATTTGTTCACTGTCCCTCAGCCCATGCCATTTCTCCGGCAAAGGGCGCAAGGACTTGGAAACGAGTTTGTAGCGCAGGGCGCGCACGGTTAATTCCCCGGTCCGGGTCACGAAAAGGGGGCCTGAAACTCCAATGATGTCCCCGATGTCGAGCTTTTTGAAGGCCCGGTAGGCCTCCTCGCCCAAAGCGTCGCGCCGGACGTAGATCTGAATGCGTCCATCCCGGTCAAGGATTTTGGCGAAGGCGGCTTTTCCCATGATACGGATGTTGGTAAGCCGACCCGCCACCGACACCTCCTTTTCGTCAACTTGCCCCGATTGATAGAGCGCTTTGGCGGAAGCGGAGGTGTGGGTTTGATCCCAGTTGGCGCGAAAGGGATCGAATCCATCAGCGCGCATCTGGTCCAGCTTGGCTTTACGCACGGCAAACAGGTCGTGGGTATCCGGATTGTGCTTGCTCATAATGGTTTTGAAAACCGGGTCAACTTGCAGCACTGGCCGGTAGATCGCAATGCCAAAGGGGGGAGGAAAAAAGGTTGAAGGCGAAAGGCTGAAGGCTGAAAGTGCTGAGATTAATCGTGATCTTGATCGTGATCCAAAAGAAAGGAGAGACCTTGAAATTGGGGGAAGGGAGAATTAGGAATCAGGAATTGATTGAGAGAACGCTAGAAGGTTATCCAAAAACTGCAATGGGGACGATTGTTTAAGATACCTGAGTGGTTCCCCGATTGCATCATTTTCAGAAAAAGTCTTGAGCAAAAGTGAGGAGAGCTTTTTTTAGAATTTTTCAGTCGATCCGGAATCCGCTCTCTTATCTGACTCTCATGTATCCCATCGCCATTTTCCTGCTCCTGTTTGGAATTTGGATCATTTTTTCCGGCCAGTTCGACCTCTTCCACCTCGCCTTGGGCCTGATCTCCGCGCTCTTTGTTACCTGGATTTCTTCAAGTTTTTTGTTTCTCGACCGTTCCAGGAGCGTCCATCAGCGCCTGGGAGAGGTCATTCGGATTCCGGGTTACCTGATTTGGATCCTTTATAAGATCTTTCAGGCAAACATCCACATTCTGAAACTCGCTCTCACACCGGGTGACCTGAAAGGGGTGGAACCCTCCTTGGTGAAAATTAAGACCAACCTGAAGACCGACTTCGGCAGGTACGTCCTGGCCAACTCGATAACCCTCACCCCTGGAACCATCACGGTGATGATTGAAGGAGATAAGCTACTGGTTCATTCCATCAGCGAGGAGACGGCAGCCGGGGTCCGTGATGGAACCATGGAACGAAGGATCGCCGACGTATTTGAAAGGAGGAAGGAGTAAGCGGTGGAGAACTTCTTCCTTTTTACAGGGGTGGCCATATTCGCCTTGATGCTGCCCATTCTCTACCGGATTCTAGTGGGTCCCACAGCAATCGACCGGATCGTTGCAGTCAACGTCATCGGAACCAAGACGACCGTTCTCCTGGTTATCATCGGCATAGTCTACGGACGGGTGGAAATGTTCGTGGATTTCGCCCTCACTTACGCGCTGCTGAATTTCATCGGTTCCCTCGCCGCGGCCTATTTTTTGGGCCGGGTCAATCCGGAAAAACAAATCGCGTCGGCCACACCTGGAGAACCTTCGTGATGATTATCCCCACCATTTCCGCGGTCCTTATAGCGCTCGGTCTGCTTTTTTTCATTGGCGGGGCGGTGGGAATTCTTCGCTTTCCCGATTTTTACACGCGGATGCACGCGGCGGGAAAGGGAGACACGATGTCGATGTTCACGATCTTTCTCGGACTGGCGATTTACCAACTGCAGGATCCGACTCCGGCCCATATTCTGGTGGCTCTGAAAATCCTGCTGATCGCCATTTTTATCATGATGACCAGCCCGACCAGCACACACGCCTTGATCAAGGCCGGGCTTATGGAGGGCCTTAAAATGTGGAGGCGCAAGGACAGGAAGGAGAAATCGTGAGTCAGCTCTGGGTATTTGACCTGATCCTTCTGGTCTTTCTCGTTATCACAGCCGTGATCTCCCTGAAAGTGCGGGACCTGTTGAGTGCGGCCATGATTTTTGGCGTTTACAGCTTTCTCATGTGCCTTTTGTGGGCTGGGATGGGGGCCGTGGATGTGGCCTTCACGGAAGCGGCTGTAGGGGCCGGGGTCAGCGCGGTATTCCTGATTTCGACAGTTCTGCGAACCTCGAGGAGATCATCGGATTGAAGGCGTTGGGGTTCATAGCGGTTTTTGCGACTGGCCTGTTGTTGCTGGCGGCCTCCCGTGATTTTCCCGATTGGGGTGATCCCCATTCTCCAGCCAGCAGTTACCGGCTTTCCCGCCATTTCATTACCGAAACCAAAAACGAAACGGCCGTCCCCAATATGGTAACCGCTGTCCTGGCGGATTACCGGGGTTACGACACCCTGTTTGAAGCGGTGGTGATATTCACCGCCGGCATTGCCGTAATAGGGGTTCTGCGCCGCTTTGGGCCGCGGAAGGGGATCCAGTCCGAAGTCCCATACAGGCGTGCACAAATTTCCGAACTGACCCCAAAGCAGCCCGATCTGATTGTGGAGAGCACGGTCAGGCTGCTCATTCCCATCATCCAGATCTTTGCCCTATACGTCATCGCCCACGGGCACCACAGCCCGGGGGGCGGCTTTCAAGGAGGCGTCATTTTCGGGGCCAGCTTCATCCTCCTGGCTTTGGCCTGCGACCTGAAGGCGGTTCAAAACTGGGTTGCGGAAAAACGCATACTGATCCTGGCCTGTTCCGGAATATTGATCTATTCCGGGATAGGAGTTTTGTGTCAGCTTCTTGGAGAAAATTTTCTCGACTACCAGATTCTTCACCGAGTCCTGCCGGTGGATCCGGTAATGGCGCGCTACCACAGTATACTGGGGGTGGAAATCGGGGTGGCCTTCACCGTAACCGCCATCATGTTTTCCCTCTATTCAAACCTCTCATCCAACGGCCAAATGAAGGAGGGCATATAGGTCATGGAGCTGTTGGAAGCCATTGTCAGCGGCATGAATTACTGGATCTTCATCGTCCTGATGATGATCGGGCTCTACGCCATGATTTCCAAAAACAACCTGGTCAAGAAATTGATCGGGATGTCCATATTTCAGACAGCAATTCTCCTGTTCTACATATCCCTGGCGGTAAAGGAAGGGGCTACCATCCCCATATTGCATCACCATCAAGTATATGCGACCCAGGAGGACTACGGCAAAGGAGTTGGGCCTTCGGACGTAAAAGCCGTCTCAGCCCAAGAGCCGGCCCAAGATGAGGCCTCGGTTATTCACGCCGGATCTCCGAAAATCGACCCCGATGGTTTCACCAATCCCCTTCCGCACGTTCTCATGCTCACCGCCATAGTGGTGGGGGTCAGCACCCTGGGTGTAGCGCTCTCCATTACCCAGAAGCTCTACACCGAATTCGGCACCATCGAGGAGAACGAAATCCTGGACCAATTGAAATCAGATGATGATTGATCAGGCGCCCGCCATCGTTCTGCTAGCTCCATTTCTGACGGCCGTTTTGGTGCTTTTGGTGGGCATGAAATACGACCGCGCATGTTTTCCGTTGGTCGTGCTGGGGCTGGGTTGTTCGGTTGCCTCGGCCCTGCAAACGCTCCTGCTGGTGATCGAAACGGGCACCCTTCGTTATTCCATGGGGGGATGGCCCCCGCCCTTTGGCATTGAATTCCGCATCGATGGGCTGAATGCCCTGGTGGCCTTGGCCGTCTCCACTGCGGCGCTGATTTCCGCCGTTTACTCAAAGGACAGGGTGCCCGAGGAAAACGGGGACAAAATCTCCATCTATTACACCCTGCTTCTCCTGGCGGTGACGGGATTGCTGGGCATGGTTGTGACCGGAGACGCCTTCAACCTATTCGTCCTATTGGAAGTTTCAGCCCTCACCAGTTATGCCCTCATCGCCATGGGGACCAGACGGGCCACCCTGGCCGCCTACAAATACGCCATCGTGGGGACTATCGGAGCTTCCTTCTACATGCTCGGGGTCGGTTACCTCTACATCAAAACCGGCTCCTTGAACATGTTTGATATCCACGAGGTATTGGTGGCGGAAAACCTGCACCAATCGACCACGGTACTGGTGGCGTTTATCCTGATTACGGTGGGGGTATGGATAAAAATGGCCTTCTTCCCACTTCACGCATGGTTGCCCAACTCCTACGCCTTCGCCCCTACCACCACGAGTTGCCTGTTGGGACCACTGGTGACCAAGGTGATGGTCTACGTGATGATACGCATGATGCTGACGGTATTCGATCCCGTCTACACCTATCTTCAGCTCAATTGGGGCGACATTGTGGTATGGATGGCGGTCATCGCCATTCTGGCCGGTTCCCTGGCGGCCCTGGCCCAGACGGATTTGCGCAGGATGCTGGCCTTCATCATAGTGGCTGAAGTGGGTTATATGGTGGGCGGGGCATGGTTGGCCAACACGGCCGGCCTGGTGGGTGCCATCTACCACCTCATCGCCGACGTCTTCATGACCCTGAGTGTCTTTCTCTTCGCAGGGATAGTATTTGCGAAAACCGGCAAGCGCGAAATCACTGCCACACACGGGTTGTTCACCAAAATGCCTCTTACCATGGCCGGATTGGTTGTGGGCGCCCTTTCACTGATCGGGATCCCTCCAACGGCAGGATTTTTCAGCAAGTGGTATCTAATCCAAGGGGGCATGACCTCCGGCCATTGGGGCTATGTGATCGCATTGCTCATCTCCAGTTTGGTCATGGCCGTCCTCTTCTTCCGGGTGTTCGAGTACGCCCTGTTCGGGGTCAAACCGGTGGAGGGTCATGGTGATCACCATGGTAGCGACCAGGGTAAGTTTTCCGAAGCATCCGCTTCCATGTTGCTGCCGCTCCTGGGGACCGCTTCGTTGGTCCTTTTGATCGGGGTATTCAACCAGAGCATCGTCTCCATCATTTCCGACTTTGTCGGACAATTCAACCTGGCTGGCCCAATTCGTTGAGATGACACCGCCTGCCGTCATCAGCTTTACTCCGGTTCTGGCCATACTGGCCTCATTATTGGCAGTCATCCCCATTATCTTGCTTGGAAGGCGGCCCAACCTGCGGGAGGGCGCCAGTTTTTTGGCGGGATTCATAAAGTTCGGGCTCATAGCCTCAATGCTGCCGACTGTAATGGGAGGTTCGACCATCGAATACACCCTGTTGGAAATCGTTCCCAATCTCACGATCGCATTTCGGGTAGATGCTCTGGGGATGATCTTCGGGCTGGTGGCTTCATCGCTCTGGATTCTCACTACGCTGTATTCCATCGGCTACATGCGCGGCCTGAAGGAGCATGCGCAAACGCGGTTCTTTTCTTTTTTTTCCATCTCGCTTTCGGCTACCATCGGTGTGGCATTCGCGGCCAACCTGTTCACCCTCTTTCTCTTTTACGAGATGCTATCACTGGCCACCTACCCGCTGGTGACCCATCATCAGGACAGGGAAGCACGCACCGGCGGCCGAACCTATCTGACCTACCTGTTGACGGCCTCCATTGCCTTTGTCCTGCCTTCCCTGATATACATCTTCATCAAAACGGGTGGAGGCCTCGATTTCGTGGCTGGAGGTTTTTTGGAAGGCCACATAGGTGGGACGGAGGCGCTGGTCCTCTTGCTTCTGCTCACCTTCGGTTTTGCCAAGGCCGGCATCATGCCCCTTCACTCCTGGCTCCCGGCCGCCATGGTGGCCCCGACTCCGGTGAGCGCTTTGCTGCATGCTGTAGCGGTGGTAAAAGTAGGCGTATTTTGCATCTTGCGGGTTTATTCGGGCGTATTCGGGATCGATTATCTGAGCGATTTGAATCTTGGGGTCATCGTGACCTGGATCGCCGCCTTCACCGTGGTGGTATCCTCCTTGATTGCCTTGACCCAGGATAATCTGAAGCGCCGGCTGGCCTTCTCCACCGTCGGGCAGCTTTCCTACATCGTTTTGGGCATGGCTTTGCTCACCCCCAAGGGCGTAACCGGAAGCATGATGCATATTGCCATGCACGCCTGGGGAAAAATCACCTTGTTCTTCTGCGCCGGAGCCATCTTCCAAGCCACGGGGAAAAAGTATATCAGTGAGATGGTGGGAATCGGCAAACGGTTGCCGGTGACCATGGCGGCCTTCTTCATCGGTTCTCTCAGTGTGGTCGGCATTCCTTTGGCAGGGGGTTTTTGGAGCAAATTCTACCTTCTCTGGGGCACGGTGCAAGATGGGCAGTACGTCATGTTGGTGGTTCTGCTGATCAGTTCCCTTCTCAACGCGGCTTACTTCTTTCCCATCGCCTTCCGGGCTTTCTTCTGCAAGCCGGAGGATTCGCTTTTCCAAGCCAAAGTGGAGGAAGCGCATCCCTGCGCCGTAGTGGCGCTTTCCCTCACGGCGGTGGTCACCATGCTCCTGTTCATCTATCCGGAACCCTTTTTCGCCCTGGCCGATGCCGCCGCTCAACACCTGCTGAACCATTAACGCGTTTTCTAATGAACAAAGTCTTAAAGGAACTTTCCCATGAAGCCTGGCCCGGTTTTAAGAAAGTTTTTGCCATCGTTTTTGCTCTTCTGACCGTCTATCTGTTAATCATCCTGTTGTCCTCTCCCGATGGCGGGGCGGGAAACCTTCACCATTGACCCGTTTCCATTTCGATTCATGAGTGATGTTTCACATCGACCCAAAGCGGCGAAAGTCGTAATCACCCTCCTGTTCGCGGCCTGTGTGTTCGGGTTTCTCATCGATTTTCTATTTCTTTCCCCCTCGTTCGATAAACACGCCTTGTTCGAATGGGAAAATTGGCCGGGATTCTACGCCGTCTTCGGCTTTGTCGCCTGTGTATTGCTGGTGCTAGTGGCAAAATACGTCCTGCGGCCCCTGGTCATGCGAGACGAGGATTACTATGAGTAACGCCCTTCCTCCACAGTTCATCTTTCTTATAGGAGGTCTCCTGATCCCGCTTTTCAGGGGTTGGTTGAGGACCGCCTACATGCTGTTTTTGCCCGTTCTGGCCTTCTACAACTACCTCCTCCTCGAGGAGGGGACCTACTGGACCACGGCATTCCTCGGTTTCGATCTCATCTTCGGACGCGTAGACAAACTCAGTCTGATTTTCCTCAATGTCTTTATCGTCATCACCTTTATCGGGATCATTTACAACAGCCACGAGCGGGGACGGTTGGAACACTTCTCCTGCTTCCTGTATTCGGGCAGCGCCCTGGGGGTCATCCTGGCAGGAGACCTGATAACTTTCTTCGTATTCTGGGAGTTGCTCACGGTTGGGGCCTCCTTTCTCCTACTTGTCCGAAAAACGGCAGAGTCTCTGGGTGCGGCGGTTCGTTACCTATTGGTTCACGTGCTGGGGGGGCTGGTCCTTTTGGCGGGTATCCTTCTACACATCCAACAGACCGGCTCTACCGGTTTCGGACAAATCGGACTTGGCGGCTTGCCCAGCTACCTCATCTTTTTCGGTTTTGGTCTGAACTGTGCCTGGCCCCTTTTGCATTCCTGGTTGACCGACACCTATCCGGAGTCCACCGCGGGCGGCATCGTGTTCATGGCCACCTTCACCACCAAGACGGCTATCTACGCCTTGCTGCGCGGTTTTCCCGGCGAGCCTTCCCTGATCTGGATAGGAACCGCCATGGCCACCTTCCCGATTTTTTACGCGGTCATCGAAAACGATCTCCGCCGGGTCCTGGCCTACAGCCTCATCAACCAGGTGGGCTTCATGGTGGTCGGCATTGGAATTGGAACCGGTTTGGCCATGAACGGATCGGCCGCTCACGTTTACAGTGACATCCTCTTCAAGGGCCTTCTCTTCATGTCGGTCGGGGCGGTACTTTACCGAACCGGGAAAACCAAAGCCACGGAGTTGGGCGGCTTATTCCGCTCCATGCCATTCACAGGAGTCTGTTGCATCATCGGAGCCGCCTCCATATCCGCCTTTCCGCTCTTCAGCGGATTCGCCAGCAAGTCCATCATCATGTCGGCCGCTGCGGAAGGTCATTTCACCGTCATCTGGTTGTTGCTGCTCTTCGCATCCGCCGGGGTCTTCCACCATGCCGGAATAAAAATTCCCTTCTTCGCCTTCTTCTCCCACGACTCGGGCATCCGGGTAAAGGAAGCTCCCTGGAACATGCGCATCGCCATGGGGCTGGCAGCTCTGGCCTGTATCGCCATCGGCACTTTCCCCCACCAAACGATTTACCCGTTGCTTCCCTTCGAAGCTCCCGTTTACGAGCCCTACACTTTTGCCCATGTCATGGCGCAGAGCCTGCTTCTCATATTCTCCGCCCTGGCTTTCACCCTTTTGCTGCTCAGCGGGATTTACCCATCGGAAATCCGTTCCGTCAATATCGACAGCGACTGGCTCTACCGGCGGGGCGGTAAATTCTTCTACCAAATTTTCGACCGGAGTCTGAACGGCATCAATGCCGTGGCCCATAAAACCTTCGTGGCCGGGCTCACCGGGGCCCTGTCTCGATTCGCCGCGGCCGGACCGGCACGTATGGCGATCTTCCTGCTCAGCAGCTACTGGACCTTGATCGGAAAAAACTCCCAACAGCGGGAAAATCTGCGTACAGCGGTGATGATCAAACTGGAAAAAGGGGCCCTTCCCGTCGGCCTCACCACCCTCGTGGCAGTGGTGATCCTGGGCGCGCTCTTCTTCTTCTGATTTATTTTTGTGATTAACCCGGATGTCTCAGGCCGGGCTCAGCCTTGGCAGGTAATGCCTGGATTGTTCCTCCGCGTGGTAGGAACTCCTTACCAGGGGAGCCGACTCTACCATTCCAAATCCAATTTTCAGTCCAAATTGTTTCCAGTGTTCGAATTCTTCCGGGGTGACCCAACGGTGCAGCGGCAGGTGGTGGTGGGTCGGCCTCAAGTATTGACCAATGGTGACGATGTCGATTTTGGCGCGGCGCATATCGCGTAGGCAGGTGGCGATTTCCTCCCTTTTCTCCCCGAGACCGAGCATTAAACCCGACTTGGTAATGAAGCCCCGCCTTTTAGCGTGGCGCAGTACCTGGAGGGACCGTTCGTACCGAGCGGTTTTCCGGACCGGCCGTTGCAGCCGTTCTACCGTTTCGACATTGTGGTTCAAAATATCCGGACCGGCGCTCAGGACAACGTCGAGATGGTCGGGATTACCTTTGAAGTCCGGAATGAGGACCTCGATTGCCGTTTCGGGATTGCGGTGGCGAACGGCTCTGACCGTCGCGGCCCAAACCGATGCGCCTCCATCCTTCAGGTCATCTCTTGCTACAGAAGTGATAACGGCGTGCTTGAGCCCCATCTTGGCCACGGCGTCGGCCACCCGGGCCGGTTCCCCCAAATCCAGCTCGGTCGGTCTGCCCGTCTGAACGGCGCAGAACCCGCAGGAACGGGTGCAAATATTGCCCAGTATCATCAAAGTGGCGGTACCGCGGGCCCAGCATTCACCCAGGTTGGGACAGCGCGCACTCTGACACACGGTGTGCAGCTTGTTGGCTGCAACCAGCCGGTTAACCGCATCGTATTCCGGACCGATGGGCAGCTTGGCCCGCAACCATTTAGGTTTCTCCGACATCCAATCCGTTCAAGTAGGGTTCGAACACTGAATCAAAGGCCTGGGAAACTACGGTTTTTACCGTACCCGGATCAATGGGAAAGCCCAGTTCCCGTTCCATCGAGGTTACGGCTCCATCAGTAATGCCGCAGGGGACGATGCCGGCGAAGGGGGCCAGGCACCGGTTGGTCACGTTCAGGGCAAAACCATGGTAGCTGACCCACGATTTTACCGCCACCCCGATGGCGGCAATCTTTCGACTCCCCATCCAAATACCCGTCTTTCCATCCCGACGACCGGCCCCTAATTCCCATTCTTCCAGTGCCCGGATAACAGCAGCTTCCAGCAAGTGCAGGTAGGCGTGCAGATCCCGCAGTTTATCCAGATGAAAAATCGGATAACCGGTCAATTGCCCGGGGCCATGATAGGTTATGTCTCCACCCCGGTTGGATTTGTGCACGGTGATTCCACGATGGAGCAGTTTTTCCTCATCCCAGATCAGGTGGTGTTCGGATCCGGGCCTAACCCCCAGAGTAAAGACGGGATGATGTTCCGTGAATATGAGGGTGTCCTGGCGTTCCCCTGCAATCCTCTGCCTCACGTATGCCTTTTGTTTTTGGAAGGCGGCTCCGTATTCGGTAAAACCCCAGTCCTCCACCAGGAAGGGTAACGTAGCCTGCTCCAATTCTCCACCAGTAGCCATTTGTCGATTACTCATCTCGTCATGTTGGCAATTGATCGGAAATTCTTTCGCGCCTTGACCAGAGTCAATACCCCATCCGCGCTTATTCGGGTAACTCGTGGTCCATTTTTTAGAGGTAAGGTCAATCAGGCAAATTTATCCCATAAAAACAAACCCCACACCAGGCCGACATTCAACAGGCTGATGAATACGGCCGCACTCCCGAGATCCTTGGCCAATTTGGCCATGGGATGAACTTTGGTGGATTGATAATCGATGGCGGCTTCGATTCCGGAATTCAAAAGTTCCACCATCCAAACCACCAGAACGCTGCCGATGAGAATGGCCCGGCCCACAAATCCCGGTTCGAGCCACAGGGCAAGGGCGACCAAGGGGAGACCCAAAATTACCTCCTGCCGAAAAGCAGCCTCATTTTTCAAGGCGGCGACCAAACCCTGGGCAGAAAATTTGGTGGCCAACAAGAGGCGTTTTATTCCTGTGTTGCGAAATCGAGCGCTATCTTCCATAGAACGACTCATGATTGTGCCGGTAGGCCGATAGGAGTCAAAGGCAGAAGCGGGCACCGCATGCGCCGCACAATTTTCCTTGCCAGGAAATAACCCATTTGTTCCTTTCCGAACTTATGAAAATCCGCCCCTTTCAGGGCCTGCGCCCCAGGCCCGAACTCGCTTCCGAGGTGGCCTCGCCGCCCTACGATGTAGTCGACGGAGAGGAGGCACGGGAACTGTCGCGAGGAAACCCGAGGAGTTTCCTGCGCGTGGTCCGGGCCGAAATCGATTTGCCCGTGGGAACGGACCCCTACTCCCCTTCCGTTTACGAACAGGCGAGGGATAACCTGAATTGGCTGAGGGAAACGGGCGCCCTGGTGCGGGAGAACTCTCCCAGCTTATACATTTACCAACAGGAAGTCGGAGATCATCGACAAAAGGGTTTGGTATCGGTTTGCCACGTGGATGATTACCGCGAGGACCGCATTAAAAAACACGAAAGGACTCAGCCGCGGAAAGTTGAGGACCGCACTCGCCTCAATGCCACCCTCGATGCGCATCCGGGACCGGTGTTTTTAATGTACCGCGACGAACGGGAGATTGACTCCCTGGTCGAGCGCATTCAACAAAACGCCCCTCTCATCGATTTTACAGCCTTGGACGGAGTCAGGCACACCATTTGGATAATTGACCCCACCCGGCCGCTGGTAAACGCCTTTGCCAGGATCGGTGTCTCATACGTGGCTGATGGCCACCACCGCAGCGCCAGCGCCGCCCGTTTGAGCGAGGAAAGGCAGGCGGCCAATTCCCATCACACGGGACGGGAAGACTACAATTGGTTCCTAACGGTCAATTTCCCGGCCAGCCAACTGAAAATCCTGCCTTACAACCGACTGGTCCGCGACCTGAACGGACACTCCAGGGACCAGTTTTTGCGAAAACTACAAGCGGTTGTCCCCCTCAGGGAAATGGCCGAACCATCTCCCGAACGGATCGGCTGCGTCAGCATGTACTTGGACAACCGGTGGTACGGGTTTCAATTCCCCGCCTGGGAATCCGCCGATCCGGCCCGCGGTTTGGACGTCAGCCGACTGCAGGAGACCATTCTCGGGCCCATCCTGGGGATTGAGGACCCCCGAACAAGTGACCGGATCGATTTCATAGGCGGGGTTCGCGGGCCAACCGAGCTGGAAAACCGGGTGAACCGGGGAGATGGGCCGGTGGCCTTTTCCATGTACCCGGTGAGCGTCGAGCAAATCATGGACATCGCGGATGCCGGAAAGATAATGCCGACCAAGAGTACATGGTTTGAACCCAAGTTGAGGAGCGGTCTGTTCATTCACACCATCTGACCGGGATCAGGGCGGAGGAAGGAGTCAAAAGGCGCCCAAGGGCGCCAATTAGGAATTAGGAATTAGGAATGAGGAATTGGGGAGAAGAGAAACCAAAAACCAGAAGACAAATTTCACTGACCACCAGCCACTGGTCGCCGATCACCAATGAAAAGGATTGATCACCTTCCGCGGCGAAGGCGGCGGAACTTGTTATTGAATTTCTCCACCCGTCCGGCGCTGTCCACGAAGCGCTTTTCCCCGGTATAGGCCGGATGCGAATCCGAGGTAACGTCCTGAACAATCACGTAGTACTCTACCCCGTCGATCGTCTCCTTCTTTTTAGACTTCAGGGTAGAGCGTGTGAAAAACCGTTTCCCCGAGGATACGTCTACAAAACAAACGGGATGCGACCGTGGATGAATTTTTGCTTTCAAGGAAGGTGGGAAATTATCCCTGCCGGGCTTTAAATCGCGGATTGGATTTGCAAATGACGTAAACGCGTCCCTTGCGGCGAACGACCTGACAATCGGGATGCCGGTTTTTTAACGACTTGAGGGAGGATGCTACTTTCATGACCCAAATTGGAAAAGGAATGGAAAAAAGGGGTGTCCCGGCGCCTTGTCAATAGAAAATGAGCCGCTCAATTAAATGAGGGATCCTCGGGGGAAAGCGCTTCCAAGGTATACTTCGGGCCGAGGCCGGCCATCATCTTTTTCCAGAGGGGATAGCCATCCAATTTATTGACAAAGCGGGATTGTACCTGGGAGACGATCCAGGAATCCCGCTCCAGTTCCACCTCCAACTGCCCGCCTGACCAGCCAGCATATCCCTGGAAAGCCCGGACGGTGGCGTGTGGGTTATGCATCAGTTCGGAGGCGCGGTCGGGATCGATCCCGAAAAAGAGTTTAAAGGAGGAATCCTCCACAGACCAGGTCCAGGCCACGAGCAGGATTTGGTTGGCGGCAACGGGTCCACCCAGGTAAATGGGGACTCTGGCCAGAGAACCGAAGGCAAACTTGTCTTCAATTTCCCCCAAGACCTTATTGGTGGGGCGATTGAGGATTACACCCACCGCTCCATCTTCCCTGGAATGGGCCGATAGCAGGACCACCGTCCTGCGAAAATTGGGATCCAACATCCGGGGATGGGAAATCAATAGCGTTCCCGAATAATTTTCGACATATGATCCCATATCTTCCATCTTCAAAATTTGAGGATCGCTACCCCGGCCTCGGCCAAAAGTTCGATTACCAGAGGGTCATTTCGATAATCCCGGTGGTATTTTATGACCGAAATACCGGCGGCGGCGAGTACTTTCGCACAGTTCAGGCAGGGGTAGTGGGTGACGTATGCGGTGGCCCCGGCCAAGCTGGTGCCCCTGCGAGCAGCATCGGCCACGGCATTCTGTTCGGCGTGTACCGTCCCCTGTTCGTGGCCGTCACGGATCCGCGAAACATGTGAGGCCCCGGGCAAGAATCCATTATAACCGGCCGCAATGAGACGGTTTTTTCCCTCTCCACCGGAAACGATGACGCAACCCACGCTCAAGCGTCGGCAAGCCGATCGACTGGCGATGAGACAGGCGGTTGCCATGAAATATTCATCCCAGGACAACCGTTGCGGCCAAGCCTCGATCATTTCGGCTATGGCCTCGACGGGTCGCAAGGGGACCAGGTGTTCAAGTGCTTCGGACATAAGGGAACTATCTATTCATGCTTATGTGGGAGGGTAGAAGTCAATGCTTCGTCTTAAAATTACACTTCATCCTCCACAAACCAATCCGGCAAGTGCAACGAGAGGTGTTGCCCGGGCTTGAGATTGACCTGTTTTCGCAGGACGAGTCCATCCCTGGCAACAAGGCGAAGTTCGTGTTTTCCCGGTTCGATAAACTTGATTTCTCCATCAACCACCGTCCTCAACTCCTCATCCAGGAAACCATCAGACCGGCAATGGAAAAGGTGGGTTCAGGAGAAACCAGGGTGATGGTGCACCAAGTCGATCTCAGGTTCAACAAAACCTCCTCTTTCTGGCCACCCAGGATCCTCACTTGGCGCGACTGCTTGACGAAATTGTCCAAGCCGACCTGGATGAGCATTTCCGTTCCATGGGGTATGCCCTGCCTGGTCCATGGGGTCGTTCCCACCTCTTCGTCATCTACCCATACTTTTGCTCCGGTCGGGAAAGAATTGACCTCTATACTGCCGAGCAAAGGCGCCATGGCAGCGCGATACGTCACCACTTCTCCTTTAGCGACGAAATCGAAAGATTTCTCCTCGGGGAAGTAGCGGGGGTGTTGCAAAGATAACCTCAACCCGGATATGGCCTTTTCTTCCACCAGGGTCAGTTTACCATCACGGCCGACTCGGCCCACCACCTTTCCCGGCGTTTTTTCATCAACCAAGCTGACTTTTGTCCCGGGCTCGGCATAAATGACAATGCGTGCTTCACCGTGTTCGCGGAAGGAAAAATAGCCGAGAATGGCGTCCCTTTGCCAAATGGAAAGGGCCAGCACGACCAGCATGCTGAAAAAAATGGCCCTTTTTTCCCGGCGTTTTTTCGGATCCTTAAAATGGGTTTCATCCATGGCTTTCCTGTGGGACGAGAAATTTTCCGACTTATCGACATTGACGCATTGAATTCAAAAATTCAAGGATTCCCTCCGCACCCGGGCCGACCGGTAGGGGGTTCCGATTGACATGCCCCCAAGGATAAAAAAGCTCGGTCCGTGGTACCGCTCCAAGACATTGCCCGTTACTGCAACCGGAGGCTCAGGCTTGCGGAAATCGAGGATTTCCCCGGGGCCGCCAATGGTCTGCAGTTTGAAAACAACGGCCAAGTGACGCGGATCGGGGCGGCGGTCGACGCCGGAATGGAACCATTCGGCAAAGCGGCTCGGGCCGGAGTAGACTTCCTACTGGTTCACCATGGCATGTTTTGGGGCACATCCTACCCGGTTTCCGGGATCCTGTATCGAAAATACCGGTTTCTGATGGAACACAACCTGGCCGTATTCAGCGCTCATCTTCCGTTGGATTGCCACGATGAACTGGGGAACAATGCCTGCCTCATGAAAAACCTGAACCTGAAGGCCAAGGGGAAATTCCTGGAATTCAAGGGAAACCGCATCGGTTTCCTGGCTGAAGGAGGTATTTCCCGAACCGAACTGAAATCGCGCTTGGCAAAAGAATTCCCAGGTGGGGTAACCTCGATCGAATGCGGTTCGGAGAATCCCGAAACCATAGCAGTGGTCACCGGAAGCGGGGCGGAGGCGGTAGCGGAACTGGAAAAAGCAGGCGCGGACACTCTGGTCACCGGAGAAGTCCGGCAGCACACCTACAACCAGGCTCAGGAAGCCGGTGTAAACCTCTACTTGTGCGGCCACTACGCAACCGAAACCTATGGTGTCAAAGCCCTCGCCACAGAGTTGGCCGACAAATTTTCCCTGCCTTGGGAGTATATCTCGACCGCTTGTCCCTTGTAGAGGCTAACCCGCATGCCTCACTACCGTGGGAACGCGGGTTAGGGCCAGCGGAGGGCTCTATTGTGCCAATTGCTGCAAAGCGTAGGAATAGCCGTTGAAGCCCAGGCCGGTTATGACCCCCTCGCACACCGGAGCGGTAAAGGAATGCTTTCGAAATTCTTCCCGGCCGTATATGTTGGATATGTGTACCTCAATGACGCGCAAGCCCGATGCGGACACGGCGTCCCGCAACGCCACGCTGGTATGGGTGTAAGCGGCTCCATTCAGGATAACTCCGTCAATGCCGTTGTCAGCCAATTGACCGAACAAACCGACAAGGGCCCCCTCGTGGTTGGACTGGAAAAACTGCAGGGATACTCCCATGCGGGTCGCTTCGCTTTCCAGACGGGATTTCAAATCGTCTAGGGAAAAGGATCCGTAAATTTCAGGTTCCCTTTGCCCGAGTCGGTCCAGGTTGGGTCCGTTTATGACGGCAATGGATTTCATTTTGGTTGGGGAAACTGAGATATTAGGGAGCCGAGGGGCCGGGATGCAAGGCAAAGGAATCTGGATTGGCCGGCTGGATGGTTACGGGATATAGTGATCCAGGTGGCCGCTGAAGAGGGCGATGAGGGCGATCAAGTTCAGGGTGAGGCTGGTAGCCAAGGCGGCGGCCAGATCGTCGGCAACAACTCCGACCCCGCCGGGAAGGTTCTGGAGCTTTCGCAGGCCCAGGGGTTTCAAAACGTCGTAGAACCGGAAGAAAGCGAAACCCAGGAGCATGACCAGCCATCCCATTCCCGAATGCAAGAGGTCCTGCATTCCCAGGAAACAAAACGGAATGGCCACAAATTCATCGAGGACTATCCGGGGGGGATCGCGCCTTTGCAGTCGAAACTCCGCTTCCCAGCACAGCTGGATGGCCAGGTAAGCGGAAAACAAGGCAAACAGCAAAGTAGCCATGAAATTGAGGTTCAAATAAGCGACGGCAAACCAGATCAGGCCGGCAAACGATCCCAAAGTTCCCGGCGCCGGAGTCCACTTTCCCACCGGGCCCAGGGTGGCGGCATTGAGGACTACCGAATCGGACAAAAGCCTGACCCAAAGATGCTTCCTCATGAACGATCCGGGGTTGAAGATCCCCCAAAATAAAGATCCCCGTACTTGATCATGTAATAGGAACCCGAATACACCGTCATCACTGTAGCCACGGAAAATAAGCCCAACCCCACGTAGGAACTGGTGGAGACAAGCCAGTCGAGGTGGTAATCGGTGAAGGGAAGCCAGTCGAATTCAACGGCCCGGGCCAATATGAGCGCTCCGATGGAAACGATCTGAAAAAGGGTTTTGATTTTCCCTGCCCTTTCTGCCGGCAACACCGTATTCTTTGCCGCCGCGACCATGCGCAAACCCGTTATCAAAAATTCGCGGCTGAGGATGAACAAAACCATGATCATCATCCAGTCGGGCAATAGACCCACGGTCAAAAAGGTAATGAATAATCCCACCGTGAGAATCTTATCGGTCAAGGCGTCCATGAGTTGTCCGAATACGGAAATCATGTCCCTGTCCCGGGCAATTTTCCCATCCAGCCAATCGGTCAAACCGGCCATTACGAAAACCACGAAGGCAAGGCTGTTGGAGAAGGGAAACCTCCAATAAAGCAGGGCCGCTATCAAAAAAAGAAAGGGCACCCGGGATAAGGTTAATAAATTTGGCAAGTTCATGAGTTGGGCTGCCGGCGGGTTTCCATCTGAATGAGAATGTCGACATGTTTTCCAATGTTGCCTTGAACTGGCAATATTCAAAGTTGCGAAACCGCCAACCTGCGGCAAAATGAACCCCTTTTCAAGATTCCCCCATGACAACCGCTCTCTATCCCGGCACCTTTGATCCCGTAACCCTGGGCCACCTCGATGTCTTTCATCGAGCCACCCGCTTGTTCGACAAAGTAGTCATCGCGGTAGCGCGAAACGAAGAGAAAGCTCCCGCCTTCGACGCCGCTTTGCGGGTGGAACTCATTCGGGAGAACCTGGCCGGATCGCCCAAGGCAGAGGTGAAAGCTTTCGACGGCCTCCTCGTGGATTTCGCCAGGGAAATCGGCGCCGTGGCGCTCATCCGGGGGCTGCGCGCCATTTCCGACTTCGAGTACGAACTGCAGATGGCCCAGATGAACCGAAACCTGGATGAAACCATTGAGACCATCTTTCTCATGCCCAATGAAGCCTACACCTTCCTCAGTTCACACCTGATCAAACAGGTAGCGGAATTCGGGGGCGATATTTCCAAGTTTGTCCCTGAAAACGTCTATGCCACCCTGCGGGACAGGTTCCCGAAATTGAGGCATTGAGCTGATAACCGGATGCGGCGGCAGCTTCTTCCGGCCACATTATCCCCTTATGCCCACTTCGCCTTCCCTCCGAAAAAACCTGGGTGTAGTTCTGCTCACCTTGTTCCTGGACCTGGTAGGGTTTTCTATCATTTTCCCCCTTTTCCCGGGAATGCTGGACTATTACTTCGAGGCCAGCGGACAATCGGGAATCCTGGGATGGGCTGTTCCATGGCTGGATGGACTCACGGGAGGAGGGCACTACACCGCGGTCCTCTTTGGAGGGATTCTGGGAAGTCTCTACTCCTGCACCCAGTTTATTTTTGCTCCCATCTGGGGCCGGCGCTCCGACCGGATGGGAAGGAAACCGGTTCTCCGGCTCACATTGCTGGGAACAGCGGTCAGCTACCTGATATGGGGGTTGAGCGGATGTTTTGAACTACTACTGCTGGGCCGGCTGCTGGGGGGGATCATGGCAGGGAACATCTCAGTGGCCACCGCCTCCGTGGCCGACATTACCAGCAAGCGAAACCGGTCGAAGGGGATGGCTCTGGTCGGGGCGGTTTTTGGATTGGGTTTTATCGTGGGGCCGGTCTTGGGAGCCATGCTTTCCAAAATTAATCTCCTGGATCTGGCCCCCGGTCTGGCACGTATTGGCATAAACCCCTTTTCCGCGCCCGCTCTTCTGGCTCTTGTCCTCTCTCTGGTAAATTTTTGTTGGTTTCAATTGCGTTTCGAAGAATCCCTGACCGAAAAAAACCGGCATCGATCCTCCAACACGGGGGCGTGGGCTTCTCTGGTGGCGCTGTTCCGGGTCGATCACCCCGGGATTCGTCGAGTCAACGGTGTGTTCCTGATCTTTATTGCGGCCTTCAGCGGCATGGAATTTACCCTGACCTTTCTGGCAGCGGAGCGGTTTCACTATACCCCGGCCCAAAACGGGTTTATCTTCCTCTACGTCGGGTTTTTTCTGGTCCTGATTCAAGGGACGCTGGTGGGCCGATTATCGGCAAAATTCGGAGAGAAACGCATGGCCCTTTACGGTCTGGGGTGCGGGGTCATAGCCTTTCTGCTACTGAGCCATTCCGAAACCCTCCCGCTGTTTTACGCCTCCCTGACCATGATGGCCTTGGCTGGGGGACTGGTCAATCCAAGCCTGACAAGTCTGGTGTCGTTGTATTCCGGAGAAGAAAAACAGGGGATCAACCTCGGCCTGTTCCGTTCGTCCGGTTCCTTCGCCCGGGCCATTGGACCCTTGCTGGCAGCGGCAGTCTATTGGTACTTCGGGGCAAAAGCGGCCTACCTGTTGGCGGGGATTGTTATTTTTGTACCCCTCTACCGGTGTCTCTTTCTTCCCCCTGTGGAAGGGGAAAAGGTCAAGGATCCGATTTGATGCGTTGCAAGGCAAAGGCGCCGCAACCGTCGTGGCCACTTTCCCATGGGAGGGAGATAATCCGGCCTACTTCACGGAATCGATCGCCATGCCGGGCCAGGAAATGGGAGACAACTCCCGCGTTCTCCTCCACATCGATACTGCAGGTGCTGTAAATCAACCGTCCTTCCGGACCGACAAACCGGGCCGCAGCCCGAATCAACTTCTCCTGTAGCGCAATGAGCCGGGCCAGGGAATTTTGCCCAATCCGGTATTTGGCATCGGGCCGGCGTTGAAAAACCCCTGAGTTGGAGCAGGGCACATCGAGGTATACGCAATCAAATTGTTTCCGAGGAAGGTCTTTCGCCTTCAAGTGCAAGACATCGGCCGGAATCTGCCGCTTTCGGATGCCCTTCACCCGGTAGCGGGCCAAGTTCTCCTTCATTCGTTCGAAGCGTGGTCCGGGCAGGTCCACCGAAACGAGCAGGCCACCCGTAGCCTCCATGCAATTCATCAAGTGGATGCTTTTCCCGCCCGGGGCGGCACACAGGTCGAGGACGCTCCTCACCCGCCCACCGGAGACCAAGGATGGGCCCAGCCGCGTGGAGGGATCCTGAATGTAGGCTCTTCCATCCCGGAGGAGATTTCCTGCGGAATTGCCTAAATCTCCCGAAACTTGATAAAAATCGGTCCAATCAGTCGGGATGAACGCCGGCGACAGCCCAGGAGAATTCCCCCAAATGTGGCAGTAGATTTTGGGTATCCCCTGATTCCACTCGGTCCACTTCGCAGTTGCCTTTCGTCCGTAGCACAGTCCGTAACGGTGCAAAAGCCATTCGGGGTGACTATTCATCCGGGCCAGGGCCGGCAGGGACGTCCGAGCATCCGGCTCACGGGCCACCGCCTTGGGCAACTGTCGTAAAACCGCGTTGACAAAGGCCGATTCCGGGGCGCCCAGGAGGGTTTTGGCGCGCTCTACGGCATGGTGCACCACCTTGGGTTTCAAGGCGTCGTCCGACTGCAGCCATTCCCAGATGCTTACTAGCAGGAGGGCTTGACAAAGGCGTTTGGGAGGGCGTTGAACCACCTCCGAGATGAGCGCTTTCAACCGGCCGAGATTGCGAACTACTCCGTAGGAAAGGAATTGGACCCGGGCCACCTGCCCCTCGGGCAAATGCCGATTGGCTCCGGAGAGAAGTTCATCGAGTTTCGGGAAAGACTTGAGAAAACGCTCAACAACCTGTACGGATACCTGCCAAGACCGGGAGGGCAAACGTTCATCTAACTTTGACATTTAGCGGGAGGGTGTCGCACTATAGGTTTCAAATCCTGGCATATTCGTAAAATCCTTTCACTTATGAACGAAGAGGCAGTTCAAGAACTGATCCAGCAAAGCCCAAAGCTTAAGCATGCGAAAGAAAAATTGCTTTCCATGCAACCGGGCTCCTACTGCATCCATCGCAGTTGGGGTTTTGGCCGAATCCAGGCTTACAGAGCTGAAGATAATCGGCTCATCATAGACTTCGAGGATAAAGAGGGACACTCCATGGACCCCGCATTTTGCGTCAACACCTTGCAGGTATTGCCGGATACTCATATCCTGGCCCGCTCCAGGACGGAGCCGGATACGGTCAAGCACATGATCGCCAAAAAACAGGCGGATATCATCTTCGAAATTCTGGCCCATCTGCCCGACCAGAGGGGCTCCGACCAGGAAATCAACAAAGTCCTGAAAATCCTGCTGGGCATGCCCAAGGCGAAAAGATGGTGGACGGCCGCTAAAAAACAAGTAGCCAAGGATTCGCGTATCGGAATGCCGGTTCGCAGGGCCGATCCCTATTTTATTCGCGACGAACCAGTCAATCGAGAGGACGAAGTTTTCGATGCCTACTTTAAAACCAACTCCGCAGCGCGAAAACTGAAACTGGTGGAAGAATTGGTGGCCTCCGCCCGGACGAACTCAGCGGTCAAGGCGCATCTTTCCGAACTGATCGAGGACTTTTCGCGGTTCCTGGCGGAAACCCACCAGTTGGACCTGCTGGAAAAACTCCACGCCGCCTGGGTCAGAGATGAGGTCCTGACCCTGCTGGACCGGGAAACTGACGTCGAACCCTTGCCGGAACAGTTGGTGGCGGAGGCTCCCGCCCTGGATGCACTGGCTAACGAATTGCCCGGCCCCTATCAGGCCAAGCTCCTGGAATTGATTGAAACGACCCAACCCGAATCATGGACAAAGATCGTTCTGGACCTGTTCAAAAACAGCCGGGGTAAATTCACAACTGAGAGCATTAATTACCTGTATGAAAAAGCCCCCCGGCAAGAGATAAAGGAAATGCTCGACCGCTGGTTGGTTGAACAGAAGCTCAAGGCCCCGGTCCTGATATGGACCATCAAAAACCGCAACTCCCGCAAATTTTCCAAGCTCCTCGCCGACCTCATCAACCCGCGGCTTTTTATGGCCGTTCTGTTCGCCATCGATTACGAGTCTCTACAATCCTCTGGGACCCGCCGAGTGCCGTTGGCGGACCTTTTATCGGAGGACCGGGCCCTGATTGGCGACCTCATGGCCGAAGCCGACCCCGAAACGGCCCGGGACCTGGCTAATTCCCTGCTGATGAATCAGGGATTTGAGGAGTTGACCAAAAAATCGATATTGGCCCGCATCATCAAACTCTTCCCCAACGTGCAAAGCCTGGTGGATAGCTCGGTGGAAACCCCGGAAGATAGCATCATATATGTTTCCCAGAACAGCTACGATGACCGCAAGAAGGAGTACGATGTCCTGGTGAAGGAAAAAATTCCGGAAAACAAGCTGGCTATCGCAGTGGCCCGGGAACACGGCGACCTGACCGAAAACGCTGAATTCAAAATGGCCCGGCAGGACCAATTCACCCTTCTAGCTCGCAAGACGCAATTGGAGCGCGAACTTTCTACGGCCAGGGTGACCGATTTCACCCAAGCTACCACCGACGTGGTGGGCATGGGAAGCACCGTGGAGTTGGTGGAAGGGCGCACCGGGAAATCGTCCACCTACCATATCCTGGGCGCTTGGGACAGCGACCCCCAGAATAATATCCTCTCCTATAAGACACCCCTTGCCCAACAACTCATCGGTCGGCCAGCCGACTCGGAGGTGGAAATAGAAGTAGAGGGCCATTCTGAAAAATGGAACCTCAAATCCATTTCCCGCTACATTGACCGCTAGGTAATTTGTTCACCCCGCTCCACCACGTGGACACTGCCGATACGTTAAAGCTATTATCCGACCCGACCCGTCTTCGACTGCTGGGCTTATTGGAAAAAGAAGAACTTTCCGTGGCCGAACTACAGGATATCCTCGGCATGGGGCAGTCGCGCATTTCCTCCCACCTCGGTCTGCTTAGACAGGGTGAGTTGGTCATCGATCGGAAGGACGGCAAGAAGAGCTTTTACGTTCTGAAACGCTCCATGCCCGGGGAAAGGCGAAAACTGCTTCGGGTGGTCTGTGAATCCTTCGCCCTGCAGGATCAGGCCAAGACCGATTTACAGAACCTCGAACGAATCCTGGAAAAACGCCGAAAATTATCGGAGGCGTTTTTCAACTCCGTAGCGGGAAACATCGACAAATACAAATGTCCCGGACGTTCCTGGGAGGCCATCGGACACTTTCTCTTGAAAATTACTCCTCCCATAACCATCGCCGATCTGGGAGCGGGGGAAGGATTTTTGTCCCAACTCCTGGCCCGACGGGCTGAAAAAGTCTACTGTATCGACAACTCGCGGCGCATGGTGGAAGTAGGCGCGGCCCTGGCCGAGGAAAATGGATTTACCAACCTGTTCTACAAATTGGGGGATATCGAAAAAGTGCCTCTGGCCGATGAGGAGGTCGATTTGGCTCTGCTCAGTCAAGCCCTGCACCACGCAAGCCATCCCCTCACCGCCCTGACCGAAGCCTTCCGCATTCTCAAACAGGGGGGACGGCTCATCGTCCTCGACCTTCTGGAACACCAGTTCGAAAAAGCCAGAGAGATGTACGCCGACCGGTGGCTGGGATTTTCCCAAAACCAGATATACAGTTGGTTGAAAGACGCCGGGTTTGAACAGGTCGAGGTGTCGGTGGTAGCCAAGGAAACAACCGAACCGTTCTTCGAGACCTTGCTGGCCTCCGGAATCAAGTAAAGCTTTCCTTTCTTGACTCCGGCTACCCGCCACTGATCGAATAAGCGGTTCCATCATCATTGAAAGCGAGAGACCCTATTGAAACATTATTTACCCATTTTAACCTGATTTTAACTTTGCAGACGGGGAGAAGTGGCGATTTTGCTGGACTTTGCCGCTTTTATGAGGAACTTTGTTTATCTGTAATAGTCTCCCAGCGCTCCCCAGCGCCGCCAATTCAAGGTAAACCCATCATCAAGAAGACGCCCTGAACAGTTGATTATGATCGCTTCGAAACCGAAATATCCCGGCATTCGAGTTACCACCAACGGAAACCAGTTGGTGAGCTACTTCACGGAAGCTCGGATTACCGATGGAGGAATATTTTATCCCATCACTCCCAGCACCGAACAGGGAGAAATGTATCAGCAATCCTACGCCGAGGGGATGCTGAACGTTTTCGGACGGCCCAAGATAGCCATCGAATGCGAAGGGGAACACGCCGCCCAGGGAGGAGCGATTGCCTACTCCATAACCGGCAAAAGAACCGTCAATTTCACCTCCGGGCAAGGCATCGTCTACGGCATCGAGCAATTCTACCACGCCCCCGGAAAGCTTTCCACCATGATTCTGGAGGTGGGAGCCCGGGCCTTGACCAAACACGCCCTCAATGTTCACTGCGGTCACGACGACATCTATGCCGCCCTCGATACGGGATGGATCATGCTGTTCGCCAAGGATGCCCAGCAGGCGGCAGACCAGGCTCTCATTTTAAGAAAGGTCACGGAAAACTCCCTCACCCCCGGGGTCAATATCCAGGACGGATTCCTCACTACCCACCTGGAAAGAACTTTTTTCAAGCACGAATCGGAACTGCTGAGGGAATTCCTCGGGGCTCCCGACGATGTTATCGAGTGCCCGACCGAGTCGCAGAAAATCCTTTTCGGTCCTACGCGGCGCCGTGTGCCAAAGGTAATAGACCTGAAGAATCCCGCCCTCATCGGGCCGGTGCAGAATCAGGAACACTACATGAACGGAGTGGCCGCCCGTCGCAACAACTTCGTCGAACCCATTCTCGATTTCCTGCAGGAGGCTTACGACGAATTCGCGCGGTTGACCGGCCGTTATTACGGATTCGTCACCGAATACAACACCGCCGAGGCGGACACCGTATTCGTCACATTGGGTTCCTCCGCTGAGAACATCGAAGCGGCCATCGATTACGTGAAGGATGAATACGGGGAAGAAGTGGGCGTCGTCCACGTCAACGTCATTCGGCCCTTCCCTGAAGCGGCCGTGGTCAAGGCCCTGGCCGGGAAAAAGAACGTCATAATTCTGGAGAGAACCGACGAACCCATGGCCGGGGATAATCCGCTGGCCCGGGACGTCCGCACAGCCCTGACCAAAGCGCTGGAAAACCAGGACGAATTCGCCCACCAACACCTGGGGGACATCATCCTGGAAAAGATGCCGCGCATCTTTTCCGGAATATACGGATTGGGTTCGCGGGATTTCCGCCCTGAGGACATTTTAGGAGCCTGGCAATATGCCACTGGCAGAATCTCCCGTCGGGATGGCAAACACAGGGACGACGGCGAATCGTTCTTTACCTTGGGCATCGACCATCCCTATAGAGTCGTTTCCAAAGAAACTCCCTCCCTGTTGCCGGAGAGATCCATCGCGGTGCGCCTGCACTCCATCGGGGGTTGGGGAATGATAACCACCGGTAAGAACCTCTCGGAAATTATCGGTGAAATCGGCGATGTGGTGTCCCACAAGAATGGGGCGGTAGACGAAGACGGTCTCTTGGAAGAAGCCATCCACGTTTCCGCCAATCCCAAGTACGGTTCGGAAAAGAAAGGCGCGCCGACTGAATTTTTCCTCGTGGCCAGTCCCGAGCGAGCCCGGGTGAACTGCGACCTGCGCCATGTCAATGTGGTGCTTTGTTGCGACCCCAAAGCTTTTACCCATCTCAACCCGTTGGAGGGAATGGTGGACGGCGGAATTTTCGTTTGGGAATCGGATGAAGACCCGGCCACAGCATGGGAGCGTATCCCTCCCTCGGCCCGCCGGACCATTATAGATAAAAAGATCCGGGTCTTCATATTGCCGGGCTTCGAAATTGCAAAAGAGGCGACCCCCCGGCCGGAATTGCAGCTCCGCATGCAGGGCAATTCCTTCCTCGGGGCCTTCTTCAGACTATCCACTCTACTAAAGGATTTTGGCATTTCAGAAGATCAATTCCGCAAAATCGTGCGGGCCCAATACGTCAAGAAGTTTGGAAAGTTCGGGCAGGCTGTGGTCGAATCCAATATGCAGGTGATGACCCATGGGGGAGACCGCCTGACCGAGGTCCTCTACGGCGACCTGGAGGCTCCCGACCGTTCTCAGATGCGCGGCAAAGTCCTCATTCCCAACGTCGATTCCTTCGGAGATTGTGGCCCGCTCGGATGTACCCCGAAACCGGACAGGCAAGAGGAGCGGATTCCGATGTACAAGACCGAAACCTTCGATACGGAATACCGTTCGGGCCTGGGCTATAACCAGCCGGCCTCCCCCTTGGCCTCGGTCGGGGTGATGGCGGCAGCTTCCGGGGCAACCGCCTCAAAATACGGAGCGCGACGGGAAACACCGGTCTTCATAGCCGAGAACTGCACCCAATGCATGGCTTGTATAACAGCCTGTCCCGACACTGCCCTCCCCACCACTACTCAGGAACTGGGAACCATTCTCGAAACCGCCTTCAACCACTATGTTTCCAACGTTGAAGACCGGGACAAAATGATTGAGGCCATACCGGCCATCGACGCGGCGGCGCGCGAAATCATGCGGAACGCTGTCAAGGCCAAGGAAAAAATACCTTTGCCTTCCATTTTGACCCGGGAGGTGGACAAAATTGCCGGCATTTCCGACCTATCGAAGGGGGAATTCGAGGCCATAGTAGAGCAACTCCCGCTGGCCTACAACAAAGTCAATGCCGTCTTCGGCACCAGGGAACGCAAGTCTCCCGGCGAAGGGGGCATCTTTTCCATTTTTGTTTCCGACCTCTGTAAGGGTTGCGGGGAATGCGTCACCGAATGCGGGGACCACGACGCCCTGCGCATGCAACCGGATACTGAAGAGAACAATGCCCGGGTATTAACGGCATCTGCTTTCCTCGATATCCTGCCCGAAACCAACACAAAATACCTTGGGTTTTACAATGTGGACGCCCCCGAGGAATCCCGTCCCGCCACACTGCGTAATCTGATGATGATGACCGGCGCCTACAAGGCTCTGGTATCCGGAGACGGCGCCTGCGCCGGCTGCGGAGAAAAATCGGTTCTCCACGCCCTGGCCTCCGTCACCGAAGCCTACGTGCGACCTCTGTACCACGCCAAGTCGGAGCGCTTGATGAACAAAGCATGCCGACTGGAAAAAGAAGGGGAATTGCTCTTGGCCAATTTAAAAGCCGAGGACGAAGAATCCCATAGACTTTACAAGCGAACCACGGCCCATGTGTTGATGGGTTTCGGTGGCGACACCGATGAAGATACCGATGCGCGGCTTTCCCGACATGGGGAAATTTCCGATAAGGAGGTGGTGGATGCCATTGTGGCGGTCATGCGCCAGGACGCTTTCAACCACAAGCACATCCAGACCCTCGACGGGGGCCTGGACAACGGAATGTCGGTCATGGCCATGGGGGCTCACACCGGTTGCAATACCGTCTACGGTTCCACCCCGCCCAATAATCCGCACCCCTATCCCTGGATGAATTCCCTATTCCAGGACGGCGCCACTATTTCCTGGCTGATGGGGGAAAGCTTTATCATGGATAATGCCCGAACCTCGGTTATCCCGGAACGGCTCTGCGACCATCTCCTGGAAGACGCCCGGGTCGACGAAGTGGACTATTTTGACTACACTCATTTCTCCGACACCCATATGACCGATCGGGAAATCAAGGAAATGCCCAAAATCTGGTGTGTGGGAGGCGACGGCGCCATGGGGGACATCGGCTACCAGAACGTATCCAAGGTCATCCTGCAAAACCGCCCCAATGTAAAAATGCTCATGCTCGACACCCAGGTCTATTCCAACACGGGTGGGCAGAATTCTGACTCCTCCCCCATGACTGGCGGGTTCGACATGAACCAACTGGGGGCGGCCTCCCAGGGGAAACTGGTCGAAATGAAGAACGTGGCGGAATCCTTTGTCAGCGGCCACGGATCCCCTTATGTTTCGCAGGTTTCCATGGCGGACGTTCCAAAATTGTACGGGTCCATCTTGGAAGGCCTGGAATACCGTGGAACCTCTTTTCACAAATGCTTCACGACCTGTCAGCCGGAACACGGGGTGGCCGACGATATGGCCACCCGCCAAGCTGTCTGGATTCGGGATAGCCGCGGCGCTCCCGAGTTTGTCTACAATCCCGACCTGGGAGAAACCTACGAGGAAACTTTCAGTATCAAGGGCAACCGAAACCCCAACCGGGATTGGATGATAGCCCGCTACAAGTCCAACAAGGAGCGATACAACTTCACCACAGCGCATTGGGCCGCCACCGAGGGACGATTCCGACGCCACCTCAAACGCATTACGGAAGAACAGAGCAAAGACCTCATTTTCCTGGACAACCTGATCTGGTGCGTGGAGCAAAAGGATGTGGTCAATAAACGCTACCTGAGGAGCGACGCCCGAGCCTACGTGCCGGACTTCGGGGTCTACATCCGGGTGGAAGACGCCAAAAAGAACCAGATCTACATGAGCCTTTCCCGGCAGATGGTGCTCTTTGTGGTGGAACGCCGCAAAGCTTGGCGCATGATGCAATCGCGCGCAGGACAGGAGAATATCGACTATGCCACCCAGAAGAAAATTCTGGCCAAGATCCGTAGCGGTGAAATAACCCGCGACGAAGTATGGGAAAAAGGGGCTGCGGTACTCCCGGATGAAGGGGTGAAGCGTCCAGGTAGGGTGAGGCGTCCAAGCAGGGTGAGGCGTTGAACGAGGCCAACCCTTCATACCGATGAAGCCCATAGTCCCCAAAATTCTCCTGGGGTTACTCTTGTTTTCCGGGATTTCCGGTCCCGCCTTGATGGCAAAGGGGCGCATCGTAATCAGCGCCACCGCTTCCCCGGAGTTCACCCAAATGAGCCGGGACACCGACAAGATCTGGTTCTTCCAGGTGGCGGAAGGGGTCTTCTTCGGGGGCAATGTCCGCGATGACAGCCTGACCAACGTGGAATTTGAAGACATCATCCTCACTATCGGAAACCAACTGAAAAGGAGGAACATGTTTCCTCACATCGAACAGAAGAAGGGCGACTTCCTGCTGGTAATTCATTGGGGCGCCACGGACTGGGAGGATGACTTGGACTCTTTTTTCCCGGATGGTTTTCAGGACGCGGAGGGGAATTTGGATGTCGACCTGGTCAATACCATGAATAGCTGGAACTACAACACTCGGAGGCTCAACGCGGCTCTCACCGGTTTTGACAAGGTGCTCTACGGGAAACGGCGCCCGGCCCCTTGGGAGGAAGCCGAACTGAGAGAAGCGCTCAGCGATTCCCGGTATTTTATCGTGGTGAACGCCATTGATTACCAGCTACTGCAAAATACCGGGGAGGTGAAATTGCTTTGGACCACACGATTCAGCACTCGGTCCCCGGGAACCAATTTCGAAATTGCCCATGAGGATCTTATAAACGCGGCAGGTGGTTACTTTGGTAAGAATTTGGATGGACTGGAGAAGGAGCGCGCCGGCGTCGACACCGGGGAAGTGAAAATCGGAGAGATTGAAGTTATCGAAACCATCGAAGAAAATCCCTGACCGGGAGGATGTGGATATCCCAATTAAAGCCCGCATTTCTCACAAAATTCGTAGCGAGCGAACGAAGATCGAGTGCTGGTGTGGGCTTCGCGCCGATGAGCGGGTGAAGCTGGGTCGACACCCTGCGAAGTCGGGAATCCAACGAAGTCCGCTCCAGTGCCGACATACCGGAGCGCAGTAGAAAATTTGTGATAAATACGGGCTAGAGGAGGCCGCGGACAAATTTGTCCACTTTTCTGGCCATGGCCTGCAAATTAAACTTCCCCAATATCTGCCGATGAGCCCGGTCCGCCAGAACCTGATGATGGTCGAGTCGATTCAAAGCCTCCCGGCAAGCCTCCGGTAGAGCGTTAGGATCGCTTGGATTATAAGGATAGCCGCAAGCCTCACGTAAAACCTCGGGTGTCCCACCGGTTGTGGAGCCGATGACCACCGCTCCCGAGGCCATCGCTTCCACCACGGTCAAGGCGAAAGGCTCCTGCCAGACACTGGGAAAAATCAACCATCCTATGCGGCGGAAGAATTTCTCATGCATTTCCTCATGGGGCACCTGTCCCAGAAGTTCAACCGCGCTTTTAAGCCTGCGGTTTCGGCCAATTTTGCGCCGAAGTCGTCGACCGTGGGAAGTGGACAAATCCGATGCAACCAGCAATTTCAGGCGCCCATTCCGGCTCAATAGTTCGGAAATGGCCTGCAAAGCAATCTCCAAGCCCTTTTCCGGCTCGGCACGTCCACAAAAACCAAACACTTTCAAGTGTTCACGATCTTTGGGCGATTTCGGGAAACGCTCCGGATCTACCCCCCAATGAATCACCCCCTGGTGTTCCAGTCCGTCGAAGGTCTCGCGGTGGGCTTGTTTAAGAAACCGACTTACGAAAACCACCCCTCTGGCCTTGGAAAAGATGGCATCCCCTTGCAGGAAAGGCTCATAGATGAGGTCCAATGCCGGATTCCGGGGGCGCAGGGAATGCCTTCTCTTGGCCAGACCCGCATGGAACAGGTCCGCACCCAAGGGATCCCGCGGCCAGAAATCCGAGACAAAAAATACCACCGGAGCGGGGGAGTCGAGCATGCGGGCCCATTGGGGGTATATCAACCGCCTCGGGTTGAACACGAGGATTACCTCTGCCCGTTCCGCCTCATGGTCTATGGCCGCGCAAATTCCTTCGTGACGGGATAGAAGTTCCCTTTTTATCAGGCGGCGCTGATAAGCCGGCCCCAGCCGTCCGGGAAAAAACCCGGTTAACCGCGGACGAAGAATCCCTGGCGGCGGTTCCTTTCGCACGGCGGAAAACACCCGAATTTTCCACCCGCAAAAACGCTGTAAGGCCTCCACCAGATTCCCTGTTCCAAGCTCGTAACCTCCCGCATGATCGGGGGGAAAGGTATTGGTTAAAACCAGGCAGCGCAATGAACTCACTCCTCTTTCATCCAATTTAAAACGGATTCCGCAGCATCCGCCCAGAGAGGCAGGGTTCTCTCCTTCGCTTCTCGGGTTATAGCCTCCAATCCGGATGGGCGGCAAAGCCAGGACTTCCAGGTTTCCTCCATCTCCTCCCGGCCGGAAACGACCCGACATCCACCACCCCGCGCCATGGCCACATGGGTGGGCAAGTCGGAACAAAGGCAGGGAACTCCCAACCAGAGCGATTCCAGTAGGGGCAGGCCAAAACCCTCGGCCATGGAATTGAAGACGCTGAAATGGGCTTTGGCGTAATAATTCAAGAGCAATTCATCACTTTGGCGAAAGTGGTGGAAAACGGAATACCCCAGCCGTTGGGCCCGTTTTATTTCCCCAGCCATTGGTTTGCCAAAATGGGGATTTACCCGGCCACAGAAATGGAGTTCAAATTCCCGACCCTTATCCCAGAGACTTCTGGCAACGGCCAAGGTCTGGCTTTGGTTTTTTCGGGGTTCGAGAATGCCGACGGAAAGGATGAGGGGGATTTTGCCAGGGGAATGCCTCCAGTTCCTGGCAGTGAGGTCGACAAAATCAGCCCCCAAAGGTAAAACCGAAATCGGTGGAGGAGCTGCCGTACCCAGCCAGTCCAGGAAAATCCCCAGTTCCTCGGCGCTGCTCTGTGAAACCGCGAAAATGTGATGAAAGCGCCCCAGGGCTTTCATGTACCAGGGATGCCTGGCCACACTCTTGGGCCACGTTATCTCGGGCCACTTCAAGGGAATGGCATCGTGATAGACAATCGCGCTGCCACAGCCGCTTTCCTCCAACCCACGGAAAAACCCCGGCCTTTCCTCCGGAGAAAAAACTTCGGGACTGATGAAGTGATCCTCGCGAGTGAGGATGACCGGAGCACGGGTGTCCCACCGGCAAAAACCACGCCCCCGTTCGCTCCACCGCACCGGGATCAACTCATCCCCGATCTTTTTTCGAAGGGCTCTCCTCAACCGGTCGGAAACCCGTTGCAGACCCGAAAAATGCTTGTTGCGCCCGGCAAGGGTTACGTCGAAATAGAGTGGCATGCTTCAGGATTGGGGCGCTCATTCTTTCCAACTACCTCCAGAAATGCCAGGTAAAGTTCCCCGGAGTTTCTTCGGGCGTCGAAATGCTCCTCTACCCAGGCGCGGGCGTTTTTGCGGAGGGTTTCCATGAGAGCATCGTCCCGCTGGAACCGCACCATCTGGTCGATCCAGGGCCGGGGTTCGTCGGGCGGCAATACCAAGCCAGTGACCCCATGTTCAACGGCTTCGGTGGTAGCGCCCACCGCGGTGGTCAAAACCACCACCCCATGGGCCATGGCCTCTCCGATTACATTGGGCAGGCCATCCCGGTCCCCTCTCCCGCTCACTTTTCCAGTGTAAAGGAACAGGTCGGCCCAATCGAACTGCTCCTGCACGGCGGCAAAGGGCAGCTCTCCCCAAAACTCCAGCTCATTTTGCAGGCCGGACTGGTCGCGGTAACCCTTCAATTCCCCTTGCAGATCGCCGCTGCCTACCATGCGGGCCCGGAAGGGAACGCCGGACGCTTTGAGGGAATGGAGCAGGTCAATCTGATAAAACAAACCCTTTTTCTCCACCAGGCGGCCCACATATAACACACGAATCGGATTTCGGGGGGACCGCAATGGCCTGAGGGGAGGAAACCCCATCAAGCCCGACAGTATCACACGGGTCTTTTTTGGATCGGAACCCATCCGCAACAAGGCTCGGCATGTGTTTTGGCTGGTGGTATGCAGGAGGGAGGTCCGACGGAGTTTTTCAGCCAGATGCCAATCTCCCCCATCTTCAAAAACATCGTAGGCGTGCGCTCCCATGGTGAACGGAATCCCCGTCAATACACTCAAAAGATGAGCGGCCGAGGCGGGTGATGTGGCCCAAGTCCCGTGGATCAGATCCGGCTTGTTTTTCTCAACTTCAAACCATTGGGTGAGGGCAAACCCATATCCCAGCAAGTTTTCCAAAAAATTGAGAAGGGAAGGCGGTCGTCGGGACAGGAACCATTTCAGGTTACGGGACATTACCCGGGGCTTCAGGAAAAAGGCCAAAGGCAAAACCCAGCACAATCTGAACAATTTCAATTTTGAGAACCGCCTTACCGGCAACCCCTTGTAAAATGAGTTCCCTCCCCACAAGGAGACGATCTCCAGGTCGACCGGCTGCTCGGAAAGGGCGTCGACTTCCCGCATGATGAACTGTTCACTCCGTTTGGGAAAGGTGGTGCAAATGTAGAGAACCCTCAACTTCATGGCGTTTCCTGCATGGCTTCGGCGGCCAAGCCATGCAACTCCCGGATCAAGAGGGTTGGATCTTCCATCACGGCAATATCGCGGCAACGTTCCCGCAGGCGGGCGTAGGCTGGTTCATGGGTGAGCCACAACCCCAGATGATAATCGAGGTCCTCAGGGTTGGACATCTTCACCGCGGCGCCGGAGCGGTAAACATAGTTGTAGGTCAACCGCTCCTGGGGCATCATGCCGCCAAGGCCGTTGAAGATGATGGGGACTTCAAAAAACAAAGCCTCGGCACAGGTGGTGGCTCCACGACTGACCACCGCATCACTGACCTGAATCAGGTGATGCATGCGTATGGAATAACCTTCCACATGGACCTTGAAGTCCGGGATTCCCTTCTTCCACTCCAGAATTTTTTTTGCGGTATTCCCATCTCTTCCGCATACCGCAATTGCTTGCACATTACTGGAGTATCCCTTCAGAATTTGCAAAAGCTTCAAGTGATTGTTGGCCCCCATCCCACTTGCGGCCAGTAAGAGGGTAAATTTGTCCTGCGAAAGCCCGAGTTCGTCGACCAGAAAATTCCGGCGTTCCCCATCGTCCAGAACCTGATCGTAAACCTTGGGGTGCATGAGATGCCCCCTGACGCGGCACTTTTGAGGGGAAATACCCATCCGAATGGCGTAGTCCTGGGCCATGGATGTTCGCGAAAAGAATAAATCGGCGGTTGGTTCCACCCAATTCCTACTGTAGCCGAATCCCCCGGAAAATTCTCCACAGTAAGTCGAGCACCTGACCCGATGACCCAAGATGGATTTGGCCGTCTGAAAATAGCCCCGGTTGAGAAAATCATGCACGCTCAAAATCAGGTGCGGGGTAAATTCCTTGAGCAGGGATTCGTAATATCGTTTGCCTAATTTTACCCGTTTCCGTTGCAGGTAACCGAGCCCTTCCACGAACCACCAATAGGGATGGTGCAATAGGGGAGCCCACTTCTGGATGACATTATAGAGTCCCACCCCAAAATGGGTTATCCGGGAAGCGCTTTCCAAGGGCCGGGCAATTCTCAGGGCCACTCCGTCGGGGTAGAGCTTGCGACACCAGGCGGCAACGGCCGAGGCCCGGGCGTCATGTCCCCCACCCGTCCCGGCAGTCAATACCAAAATCCTCAATTGATGATTGTCTTTCACCGGAGATGGAAATAGCGGCGGAGAGCCATGCGCTTGCATCCAGTCGGGACGAGCCGCTCCCCTAAACGGACCATTACTCTTTGAAAGAAAGATCCACTGAACAAAGTGCAATGCCGAAACCGCTTCAGGGCGCCCATCAGATCTTCCGCCGCCCGTTGAGGAGGTGGAGCAGCCCCGGTGTTTTGTTCAATCCGACGCCAGACACTGTGCAACCTGTTCGATAGCTCGCCCCGCCGAACAGTGGCTTGATTGAAGGAGGTTACGAAATCTCCCGGACAAAAATCGATGATCCAGGGGGGATCCCCCGGGGCCTCCAACATCAGGCTCTGGCTAAAAGCGGATAATCCGGCTTTGCCCGCGTTGTAACTGCTGGAGAATGGAATCCACAAACTTCCCGCCATGGAGGATACGTTGACGATGCAACCCCGCTTGCGGGACTTCATGCACTTCATCGCTCCCAGTGCCAACTGCATTGGGGCGGCCAGGAGAACCCGCAACTGGTTATCGATATCCTCATCCCGGAAATCCACAAACTTTCCAAACGTCCCAAACCCGGCATTGTTGACCAGGAGGTCGAAACCACCGGCCCGGTTGTCCAGATTCCGGTACCACCTGGATAAATTCTTCTCCTGGGTCAAATCGACCAATACCGGGGCAACTCCCGGAAGGCTCTCAAACGCATCCGGCTGTCTGGAAGATCCCCACACCTCGATCCCCTCCTCCATCAATCTGAGGGCGAAGGCTTTCCCCAAACCGGAACGAGCCCCCGTCACCAGGGCGCGGGTGTAGCGAGAACTCATTTCTGACATGCCTTGAAAAGGAGTGAGGTATTGGCCCCTCCAAAGCCACTGCTATTACTCAAAATATAGGCGGGAGTGGCGTTCACGGTTTGGCGAATGATATTTAAACCCTCCGCTTCCGACATGAGCTGCCGGATATGAGCGGAACCTGGAACGAATCCATGCCTCAGAGCGCTCATGCAAAGGGCCGCTTCCAACACACTGGAAAGGGAAAGCCCATGTCCCGTCAAGGCCTTGGTGCTGCTGATCATGGGCCTGGCTTCTGCTGGGTTGAAGACTCTCCGAATGGCCAGCACCTCGGAACGATCACCGATGGGAGTGGAAGGGGCATGGGCGTTGATATACCCGATCCGAGCAGGTTGGATACCGGCATCTTCCAGGGCCCGCAACATGGCCGATTCCAGTCCACGCCCTTCAGGATGCGATATGGCTACGTTGTAGCCGTCCGAAGCTTGACCCCAACCCACCATTTCACCATAGACCGGAACACCGCGGCGCTCTACCTCTTCCTCGGATTCCAGCACCACGGTAACCGCTCCGCCTGAGGAAACAAATCCATCCCTGGTTTGGTCAAAGGGCCGCGAGGCCCGGGCCGGATTCCGGGATAGGCTCAATGCCCGCATGCCGCAAAACGGCACCACGCTTTCAAAGTTACAATCTTCCGCCCCCACCACGAACATGCGCTTCTGGCGGCCCAGTCGAATCTCATCGAAGGCAAAACCCATGGCGTGCCCCGAAGAGGCGCAGGCCGAGGCGAATCCCGTGGAGGCCCCTTGGATTTTAAAATGAGAGACGAGATTGAAAGAGAGCGTCCCGGCAACGGAGGAAATGATGTTTAAAGGATTACACCGCATGACACCACGCTTTTCCATTCGCCGCAAATGGTGGTAAATAAAGCGTATGGACCCGCCGGAGGCCGTATAAATTCCCGTTTCCTTATTTGAAACATCCATTTCCTCCAGGTCGGCATTTTCAATGGCCTGTAAGAACGAGCAATAGGCGTAGAGGACGTGAGGGGAAAAACTGCGAATGGTTTGCCGCCGGATTTTGTAGCGGGCGGGGTAGGTCCAATCCTCCTGATCCAGGGAATCCACCCCAAATTCCTTTACCGGGGCGACCACCTTCACCGGAGAATCCGGAACGTTCACCGGGGGATACAAGGCCATGCCATGTTTCAGGTTGCGCAGGTTGTGCACCACAGTTTCCCGATCATTCCCGATGCTGCAAATATAACCCAAGCCTGTTACAAATACGCGCGCCATGTGAGGGCAAAACTTGCCTCATCGTTCCCCTGCGTCAAGGGGACAGGCAAGCAAATTGTTTGACCGTTCCCCGATCAGCCTTAGTCGGGAACACTCACCCAATCAAAAGTCAAGCTGATGTCTTCGGCCCAGGCCGCGCTCTCTCCATCGACCGTGATCTTGCCCTCGAACATGGCCAACGGATAGCGGATATGCTTCAGTTTGATACTTAGCGTCAAGGTCTCGCCCGGAACACAAATTCGTTGGCAACGGACCGCTTCAACCGCGGTAAATAAAACCTTGCCGGGATCGACGACCGAGCCCTTCCCACTCTTTTGGGTCGTCACCAAATAAAATACGGCCAACTGACCCAGGGCCTCCAACATGATGCTGGCCGGCATAATCGGATTCCCGGGAAAGTGGCCGCGCAGGAAATCTTCCTCACCGGTAATGATGTAAGTGCCAATGGCGGTGTCCTTTCCCACCCTGACTTCTTTTAAGAAGAGGAAGGGAGGCCGGTGCGGTACGGCCGCGCCGATGGCTTCAATCCCGAAAAGCTGGCTTCGTTGGGGAAGGGGAAGTCCCTTCGTCTTGGCATCGATAAAGGTACTGACATCGTCCAAAGTCCGCAGGTCGCGCAACTCCTGATTATCGATCGATATGTCCAAGGCCTCTTCGACCAACACAACTATCTCCATCATGGTGAGAGAATCTATTCTCAAATCGTCCACCAAACGAACCGATCCGTCCGAGCTTCGCAATTGTGGCCGGACCTCCGGCTCCAAAAACCGTTCGATCAATCCGATAACAATCCCGGGAAGAAGGCTGACCCGGCCCGTTTTTCGGAATTCGAACACCGCGTTTCGGGTCTCTTCACTACATCGTTTCAGACTTTCTTCAAGATCAGCCCGCTCCTCCGAGGTAAGCGGATTAACGGAAACAGTGTCTATTTCTATCCCAGATTTCATTTGTAAACGGCCAACTATTGTCGCTACATGGGAAATGTAAATGCTAATTTGGGAAAGTATGCATCCGCGCTACCCTCAAAAAAACGGGAATGGCAGGCTTCCCCTTCTGATTTTAACCCACGAATTTCATCCCCGGAAGGGAGGCATCGCCACTTTTACCGAGGAAATGGCCCTGGCCAGTAGCGAGTCGGGTTTTCAAGTCGAAGTCTGGGCTCCCCGATGCGGAGGGAATTACGCCGATAAGCCGTGGCCGTTTGCAGTCCGGAGGATGGGAATGAAGGGCAGCCAGAACCTGTCCTGCCTCTTTGCCCTCACCAAGGAAATCATGGCCAATCGAAAGGACCTGCGCCGGGCCGCCGTTTACCTGCCCGAACCCGGCCCGATTTCCGCCATGCTCTACCTGCAATTTTTCAAAGCCTTCCAACCCGGCAAACTCTACCTCACCTTTCACGGTTCGGAGGTATTGAAATATCACGGAAAACCGCATCATCGCCTGCTGCTGAAAAAGTTGATCGGGAAGGCGGAACGCATCGGCGCCGTATCCACCTTTACCCACCGCTTGCTCATTTCACGCTTTCCGGAGGCCGAGCCCAAGACGGTACTCACCCCCAACGCCCTGCCCTCGGCCTTTGCCGGAATCGACCACCGCAAGGCCGTCGACCGGCAGAAGGTGATCATCCTTACCGTAGGCCGTCTCCACCCGCGCAAAGGCCAGAATCATATATTGCAGGCTTTGCGCCTCCTTTCGCCGGATGAGCAAGCGTTGGTGGAGTTCTGGATAGTTGGGGAGAGCCGGCACAACTCCTATGAGCGAGAGGTGCGACGGCTGGCCGGGAAAAGCGAATTTCCGGTCAAATTGTGGGGTCCTTTGGACGACGATGGACTCCGGCGGGCTTATGAACGCGCCGACATCTTCGCCATGACCAGCATTAACTATAAAAACAGCGTGGAAGGGTTTGGATTGGTCTACCTGGAAGCCTCCGCTCATGGATTACCCGTAGTGGCCCATAAGGTCGGAGGCGTCTCCGATGCGGTCGTAGATAAGCGGACGGGCCTGTTGGTGGAACCCGGCGACCAGAAGGCCTTGGCCAACGCCTTTTCCACCCTGATTTGGGACCACCAAATGCGGCGGCAACTGGGAGAAACCGGCCGGAAGTGGGTCAACCAACACAGTTGGGTCGCGTCTGTCGGTCGATTGTTCGGCCTCCGGGAAGCGGTCTTGGAAACGTAATCGGCAAAAGATTTTCCACACTGGAAGCATGATCCGCACTGAAAGCAAGATTCGGGTACGCTATGGCGAAACCGATGCCATGGGGTTTGCCCACCACGCCAATTACGTGATCTGGTTTGAAGCGGCGCGTATCGAAATGCTGGACCGGATCGGACTGGCCTATAGCGACCTGGAGGCATCGGGCTATTTCATACCGGTTCTGGAGGTGAAAGTGAGCTATCGCCGCCCGGCCTTTTTTGATGACCGCCTCACTATCGCCTGCATGGTCAAGGAGGAGCCCCGAGTCCGCTTTCACATCGAATACGAGGTGCGGCGTGGGGAGACTCTTTTGGCCACCGGATCGTCCGCACACGCTTTCATCGACAAATCAGCCAAACCCATTCGCCCTCCCCAAAGCTTCCTATCCACCATGAAGACGGCCATCCTCAACGGCATCCCCGGACCAAGCTCTGGAAATTAACCCGCATGTCTCACTTACCGAGCGAATGCGACATCTCCCAAATTCGTGGCGAGCGAACGGAGGTCGAGTGCTGGTGTGGGTTTCGAGCAGATGAGCGGGTGAAGCTGGGTCGACACCCTGCAAAGTAGCGAATCCAACGAAGTCCTCACCAGTGCCGACATACCGGAGCGCAGTAGAAAATTTTTGAGACATGCGGGTTAGGGGTGAACCTGCCTACTCAGGCCGGCCCCTCCCGCCGGTATATCCGTTTGATGTGATTGACGATTTCCGCAAAGCTCCGCCCGTCGGTGAGCACTCCGATGCCCGCTTCCCGGTAAACCGGCAACCGTTCCTCCAAAAGCTCGCGAATGCGGGCCAGGGGATCCTCCACATCGAGCAAGGGTCGGTTCTCGTTGCCGCGGGTTCGCTCATAAATCGTCTCTGGTGAGGCATATAAGGTTATCACCACCCCCTTTTCCCGCAACAACTCCGGAATACCGGGTTGCAGAATCATCCCGCCCCCGCATGAGACCACGCATCCCCGCCCGGGGTGCCCGGATTCCACGAAACGGTGCTCCAGGTCCCGAAAGGCTTTTTCCCCCCTGGATTGGAAAATTTGCGGGATGGTCAAGCCGGCGTCCTCCTCGATTTGTTCATCGCTGTCGACAAAGGTATATTCCAGTTCCCTGGCCAGGAGGCGCCCGATAGTGGATTTCCCGGTTCCCATGAAACCGACCAGGTAAATATTGGACCGTGGTGAGGAATTCATGGGCAAATCCGCCGGGAAGGGATTAAATGTGGGTTTTCGCACCCGCGCAAAAAATCAACATTTGACCCCATTTGGGCAACACCTATCTGTTTAGCCAAAATTTACCGGATCTCAATTCCCGCTTTGAAGAGGAGGAAAACAGCCCAATACAAGCCCAAGCTGGCATGGTTCAGCCTGGCGGTGCTTTTTGTCATGACCTTTTTGCTCTATGCCGGAGGGTTCACTACCTCGATCGGGGCCGGGATGGTGTTTCCCGATTGGCCGTTGTCGGATGGATCTCTCAACCCTGAAGGTTGGTTGCAAAACCGGGCCATGCTGGCCGAACACGGCCACAGGCTGCTCGGGGCTCTGGTGGGACTGTTGATCATTGTTCTAACGGGGTGGATCTGGATCGAGGAGAAAAGGGCATGGGTGCGTAACTTGGCCCTCGCGGCTCTGGCCCTGGTCGTACTGCAGGGTGTGGTGGGGGGCATGCGCATTTTGTTGAACAGCCTGCAATTCGCCATAGTGCACGGCTGTCTGGCACAGACCTTCTTATGCCTGGTCGCTTCCATCGCCGCCGCTCAATCCTCCTGGTGGTTCAGGGAGGGACAAGGATTTCCCGCCCGGCCAAACCATAGGATCAGAACGGGGGGGCTCATTGTTTGCGGGTTGATTTTCATTCAACTCATTATCGGGGCCATCATGCGACATACCGGAGCCGGTTTGGCCATTCCCACCTTCCCCCTCGCCCCGGAGGGCGGAGTTCTTCCCCAAAATTGGAATTTCGGGATCGCCCTCAACTTTGCTCACAGGTTGCTGGCGCTGATCATTTTTGCCGTTTATTTGATTTGGGCCATTCCTCTGGCCTTGCGCCGGGAATTCGACGGACGAATCCGCCTTCTGGGTGGGGTCGGCCTGGCTCTTCTGGCTTCACAGGTTGTCCTTGGAGCCTACATCATATGGACCTTTCGAAATCCATTCATCACCACGGCCCATGTCCTGATCGGGGCATTTTTGCTGGCTACCTCCTGGATCATCACATTCTTTCAGTTTCAACCTGCTCAAATCGAAGCGGTTCCTCAGGTTCCGGCCGAACCGGATGTCGGAGGAGCTTCTTCTGAGAATCCAACCCCATGAGCCGGGCAGAGACCAATTCCGTGCGCATCAAACCATCCTCACCTCTGGTAACCGAATCAGTGACTGCAAAGTCGCGCTGGATGGATTTTGTCGAACTGACCAAGCCCAAGCTGAGCATGATGTCGATCATCACTGCCTTGTTGGGTTACTTTGCGGCACGTCCTCCCAGAGACATTGCCGTTTTCCTGAGTCTGGTAGTGGGCACAACTTTGACTGCCGCCGGTTCGGCCATCCTGAATCAGTGGTGGGAACGCGATGAAGACGCCCTGATGATGCGAACCCGGAACCGGCCCCTGCCCCGGGGAACGATCGGCATGCCTGAGGCATTGTGGATGGGCCTGATTCTATCAGCCGGGGGTGTGGCAGTTCTTTGTTTGGGGACACAACTCGTCGTCGGCCTGTTGGCTCTGGCCACCATGCTCATCTACATAACCCTTTACACTCCGCTAAAGAAAGTCACCCCGTTGGCCACGGAAATTGGAGCGCTGCCGGGAGCCATTCCACCCTTGATGGGCTGGATGGCGGCAGAGGGTTCGGTCTCGGCCCTGGGGTGGATTATATTCGGGGTGTTATTCGCCTGGCAAATGCCTCACTTCATGGCGATCTCCTGGATTTACCGGGAGGACTACCGGCGAGGCGGATTCCGCGTGCTGGCCCTGGGCAAAAGTGGGGCGAAAAAAATCAGTTGGAGCGCTCTCCTCTACACCCTGTTGCTGATCATCATTACCGCCTTACCCATCTTTCTCGCCTTAACCGGTTGGATATACGCCATCGGATCCACCCTGGTGTCGGCATTCATGGGATGGAAGGCCTGGCAATTCTTCCGAGCCAGGGACAAGGATGTAACGGCGCGAAATCTATTCAATGCCTCCATCGTTCACCTGCCTCTACTCTTCGTTATTCTGGTAATTGATCGCTGGATTTTTTAGCCAATACTCTGCAATCTAGCCCACCATGACCCTGGAAATAGCAATGGTTTTCGGCATTTTGGGACTGGCCCTGGCCAGTTTCGTTTGGGAAAAGGTGCCGGTTGAGGTCACCGCCATTTGCGTATTTGCCCTGCTTCCGATTCTGGGTCTGCTTCAGGTGGAAGGAGCCCTGTCCGTTTTGTCCAATCCCGCCCCGGTTACTGTGGGAGCCATGTTTATCGTCAGCGCCGGTCTGGAAAAATGCGGAGCGATCGAAATGATGAGCAGCTATTTCGACCGTCTGGCCAAAGCGGGCTATATCCCATTGCTGCTGTTCATCATTCTGTTCGTGGCCTTTCTTTCCGCCTTCGTGAATAACACACCTGTGGTGGTCATCTTCATGCCCGTGCTTCTCAGCTTGGCCCGCAAGATGGATATTCCGGCTTCCAAACTTCTCATTCCGCTTTCCTACGCCTCTATTTTCGGGGGAACCTGCACCTTGATCGGCACCAGTACCAACATAATCATCAGCGGAATCGCCGAAACCTATGAACAACCGCCGCTGGGCATGTTCGAGTTGGGCATGGTGGGCCTGCCAATGTTGTTCGTGGGAACCATTTACCTGCTGGTTTTTTCCAGGAGGCGGCTTCCGGTGCGGGAGACCCTCACCCAAATCCTCTCTCCGGAAGAGCGCAGGGAATTTATCACCGAAGCTTTCATTCATCAGCACTCACCCCTGGTGGGGAAGGGGATGTTGGATTCCGGAATCCTGAGAGATCCCGGGGTGCGCGTCCTGGAAATCTTGCGCGGGGGCAGGGCCTTGGCCGAAAAACTCAACGAGATCGTCCTCGAAGCGGGCGACCGGCTCGTCTTGGCTTGCAAGCCCCACGGCATTGCCGAAGCCCGCTCCCTCGAAGGGGTGAATTTTCTCGGCGAAATCGGTGAGGGTCTCGAACAAATCGCCGCCTCGGAGGGTTCGATCGTGGAAGGTTTCATCGGCCCTGGTTCATCCATCGCCGGAAAAACCGTGGCGGAAATCGATTTTCGCCAAAGATTCCGCATGATCATCCTGGCCATGCACCGACGAGGCAAAAACGTGCGGGATCGATTGGCTACGCTACCGCTCGAATTCGGGGATACCCTGCTGATGATGGGCACCGATCAAGCCATAGGGGAATTGCGCAAATCCGAAGATATCATCTTATTGGACCAGCCTCATGTGGCCTCCAGAAGTCGCCGAAAGAAAATACCCATTGTGGTCGCCGTTATCCTGGGAATCGTGGGTACGACCACCTTCACCAACTTCCCCATTGTGGCATCGGCTATCATGGGGGTGGCGGTACTTCTGGTCACCCGTTGCATCAATTCCGGGGAGGCATTTTCTTCCGTGGGATGGAACATAATTTTTCTGATCTACGGAATGCTGGCTCTGGGATTGGCCATGCAGGAAACCGGAGCCTCGACCCTCCTGGCTGACAATGCCGTGGCGGCGGTAAGCCGCCTGGTTTCCCCGGAGTGGCAGCCCTACGTAATGTTGGCAGTCATGTACCTGATGTGTTCGTTCATGACCGAGGTTTTGTCCAACAACGCCACCGCCGCTCTCCTGGCCCCGGTGGGCATCAGCATTGCCGCCACCATGGGGGTCGACCCCCGGCCCTTCCTCATGGTCACTGCCATCGCTTCTTCGGCCAGCTTCTCCACTCCCATCGGTTACCAGACCAACACGTTCGTCTACGGGGTGGGCGGCTACCGCTTCAGCGATTTCCTGAAATTCGGCCTTCCTCTGAACCTGACTTATTTCAGCGGCAGCATTATCCTGATACCGATGATCTGGCCGTTTAATTAACCAGCATTTCTCAAAGGACTACACGCAGCCCGTCATAGGCCAGATTGACCCCGGAGGGGAGCCCTCCATCGACCCGATCGTGTTCCACGAGATGGGCCATGTGAATGAGATAAGTTTGGGGTGCGCCTATGGAGGCCGCCACTTCAATTGCCTCGCCAATGGTCATGTGGGTGGGGTGCGGCTGGTCTCGCAACCCATCCAACACGACGACCTCGGACCCCGCAGCCAACGCGCGTTGCGAGGACCCAACCCATTTGCAATCCGTATAGTAGGTGAATTTCTTGCCGCTGTCCCTTTCCTCGAAAACAAGTCCCATAACTTCGAACTTTCCATGGGGTAACACAGTGGTGTGTAGGGTCCCCCAAGGAAAGCCCAAGGATTGGGGAGGACGCACTGCATGGGGCACAAAAGCGGGATAACCGGGAAATTCGGCACGATCCCGCACCGCGTAGGGGTACATTTGCCTCAATCGGTCCAAGGTGGGCTGGGAACCGTACACGGGTAATCCGTCACCGTGGCGAAAATCGACAAATCTCCGCAGGTCGTCCATCCCGGCAATGTGGTCGGCATGCCCATGGGTGAGGACGACCCAGTCGATGCGGTCGATACGGTTTTCAATGCATTGCAGGCGAAATTCAGGAGCCGCGTCCACTTGTACCCCATAGCCGCCGACCTTGACGTGAATGGAGGTGCGGCTCCGTTTGTTTTTGGGATTCGGGCTGCGGCAAACTTCACAATCACAGCCGATCATGGGAACACCTTGGGAAGTTCCCGTACCCAAAAATATGATTTCCATTGCCCTAAAGGGCATGGGAAAACTGCATCCTGCACAAGGCCCAACTGCCCAATTTCCACTTCAAACCGGTTTAAACTACCCATGCGACGCCACTTCCTCTAAACTTTCGCTCATGAGTAAGAAAATCGTGGTGACAGGTGCGACACGGGGGCTCGGCCGGGCCTTGGTGGAGGGTTTTGTAATTGGCGGAAATCAGGTGTTCGGCTGCGGTCGCTCAGAGCGGGATCTGACAAGTCTGGCTCGACAATTCCCCGAGCATATCTTCAACCGGGTGGACGTGACCTATTTCCGCGAGGTCGAGGATTGGGCTGAGTCCATCATAAGCCAATTCGGCCCACCCGATCTCTTGATCAACAACGCGGCCGTGATCAATTCAACTCGCCCGCTTTGGGAACTGGAGGTGGATGCGGTAAAAAAGCTTTTCAATACCAATATCCAAGGGGTCTTTCACTGTATCAGGGCCTTTGTCCCGGCCATGGTTCAATGCCAGTCGGGAATAATTGTCAACCTCAGCTCGGGCTGGGGGCGGGGAACTTCTCCCCACGTGGCGCCCTATTGCGCTTCCAAGTGGGCCATGGAGGGGCTGAGCAAGTCCATGGCTCAGGAACTGCCGACCGGAATGGCCTGCGTTCCCTTGAATCCGGGCATTATTGATACGGACATGCTGCGAAGTTGCTTTGGTTCCCAAGCATCCCATTACCCAGATGCCGCGGGGTGGGCAAAACAGGCCGTTCCCTACCTGTTATCGCTCGCCTCTCGCCACAACGGCCAATCCTTGACCGTCCCGCGTTAAAGGCGCAAATCATATGATCGTGATGATTTATTTCCGCATGTCACGCGGCTGTGCCGTCCGTAGCGTTGCGAAGCATGGTAAGCCTTGGCAAAGGCGGATGCCATTCGTGTCCTTCGTGGATCCAAATCCTCCTTCCTTTATTGGCGCGTTTTGCAGGAGTTAAACCTGCAAAGTTCGCCAACAAAAAGGCCCTTCCGGAAGAAAGGGCCTTTTTAAAGCATTCGGGGTTGAGTGGGTTACATCATGCCGCCCATTCCACCCATGCCACCGTGGTGAGGATCGTGGGCCGGTTCGGGCTTTTCTTCGGGTAGATCCGTAATCAGGCACTCGGTGGTCAGCAACAGACCGGCCACGGAAGCCGCATTCTGCAAGGCAGTGCGGGTCACCTTGGTTGGATCCACTACTCCAGCCTTGATCAGGTCCTCGTATTCGTTGGTGGCCACGTTGAAACCATAGGCTCCATCTCCCTCACTGACTTTTTGAGCCACCACTGCGCCTTCCACGCCGGCGTTGGCACAAAGTTGTTTGATGGGAGCCTCGACCGCTCTGCGAACGATGGCGGCGCCAATGGCTTCGTCCCCTTCCAAATCGACGGAATCGATAGCCTTGACGATGCGGAGCAGGGCAACCCCTCCACCGGCGATGATTCCTTCCTCCACGGCAGCGCGTGTGGCGTGCAAGGCGTCCTCCACCCGGGCCTTCTTCTCCTTCATTTCGGGTTCGGTGGCAGCGCCTACATTGATGACGGCTACTCCTCCGGCCAACTTGGCCAGACGCTCCTGCAGTTTTTCCCGATCGTAATCGGAAGTGGTTTCATCGATTTGACGGCGGATTTGCTTGACCCGGCCCTGGATGTCAACGGCCGATCCGCCACCCTCCACCATGACGGTGTTCTCCTTGTCCACGGTGATCCGCTTGGCCGATCCAAGGTCACTCAACTGGACGTTCTCCAGTTTGATGCCCAGGTCTTCGGTTATGAGCTTACCACCGGTGAGAATGGCTATATCCTCGAGAATGGCTTTGCGCCGTTCACCAAATCCAGGCGCTTTCACGGCACACACATTCAGGGTACCGCGGATCTTGTTGACCACCAGAGCGGCCAGGGCTTCACCTTCCACATCTTCGGAAATAATCATGAATGGCTTACCGGCTTGGGCAACTTTTTGCAGCAGGGGCAGGAGATCCTGAAGGTTTGTAATCTTCTTCTCGTGCAGCAGGATTTGGGCGTCTTCCAGAACGGCCTCCATGGCTTCGGTGTCAGTGGCGAAGTAAGGGCTCAGATAACCCTTGTCGAATTGCATCCCTTCCACCACTTCCAAGGTCGTTTCAATAGATTTGGCTTCTTCAACCGTAATGGTTCCATCCTTGCCAACCTTATCCATGGCATCGGCGATGATATCGCCAATCTGGGTGTCCCAATTTGCCGAAACGGTGGCCACCTGGCGAACTTCTTCCCGGTCTTCCACCGACTTGCTGATATTTCCCAACTCGTTCACGGCGGCGCCTACGGCTTTGTCAATCCCGCGCTTCAGGTAGATGGGATTGGACCCTGCTGCCACGTTCTTGAGACCTTCCTTGTAAATGGCCTCCGCCAACAGGGTGGCAGTGGTGGTTCCGTCTCCGGCCGCGTCCGATGTTTTGGAGGCAACTTCGCGGACCATCTGGGCCCCCATGTTTTCGTAGGGATCCTGCAGTTCGATTTCCTTAGCCACAGTGACGCCGTCCTTGGTCACGGTGGGGGATCCGAATTTCTTGTCGATAACGACGTTCCGGCCCTTGGGCCCAAGAGTCACTTTTACCGACTGGGTGAGGACATCCACACCCATTAGTATCTTTTTGCGAGCGCTTTCGCTGAATATCAATTGTTTAGGCATAACGTTGAAGGGTTTAAATTATAGGTTGTTTAAGAGACGATGGCGAGGATGTCGTCCTCATCTACCAGGATGTAGTCGACGTCACCGAGCTTTACTTCAGTTCCGCCATATTTGCTGGTGAGAACCCGGTCGCCAACAGCTACGGAAAATTCGTGGTCGCTTCCGTCTTCACCCTTTTTCCCTGTGCCGAGCGCTACCACTTCGGCTTCCTGTGGTTTTTCCTTGGCGGTGTCGGGGATTATGATCCCGCCTTTTACTTGTTCATCCTCCTCCATTCTTTTGAGGAGAACCCGATTTCCAAGAGGTTTGATCTGACTCATTTCCGTTCTGATTTTGGTTGGATTATTATAGTTGAAGTAAATTTAATACTTTGACGAACACCGGTGAAGCAATGCCAGTGCCACTGTGACCATCAATCACATAAAAATCACATAACAAACTCTTTTTTAATGGCTTACCAAATTTTTGACGCGCCCGGCATCCCGATGGCAGGTTGATAAATGGCTCAAACTGTCACACCTGTGACACACCTTGGCGCCGCTGGCTCCAGTGGTCGCAGTTCAGTGTTCAGTGTTCAGGGGGCGCCAAGAAAGGCTGAAGGAAGTAGGATGAAGCCAGCCTCCAGGATGCGGATCAGGAGAACTCCAGGGTTCCATCCGACTTGAGGCGACGGTAATAACAACCCGATCGCGCCTTCCTATCCGGTCCCTTCGTATGGCAGGCTCCTCCTCCTTTCAAGCGCACGCGGTAGAGGAGGGAATTCTGCTCGCAGTTTACCCGCACATCCACCAACTCCAGATAATCCCCCGAAGTCTTGCCCTTGATCCACAATTCGTTGCGTGAAGTGCTCCAAAAGGTGGCCAACCCCTCCCGCATTGCCGTTTGCAGAGCCAATTCGTTGGCGTAACCGATAAATAACACCTCCCCTGAATCGACGTTCTGAGCGACGGCCGGCACCACAGCGGCAGCGGTGGAAGCCACTTTTGTCAGTTTTCCGAAGTCGAGCATCAACTCGCATCCCTCTTCCAACGCCTTACTCATAATGGCTGAAACCTTGGGTAAGCCCGGTGGGGAATCAACGAGAAAAAGCGGAGCCCGCTGAAGTGGGAAAGCGACCCGCGCCAGCGGTCGGTTTTACTGCTTTATTAATAATCAGTGACCAGTGGCTAGTGGTTAGTGAGATTTGTCTTCTGGTTTTTGGTTTCTGCCTCCCAATTCCCAATTCCTAATTGGCTCCGCAGGCGCCTACCTTTGTGCCCTTGTGCCTTCCCTGTCACGCCGTAGACCTTCGGCGAAGGCGGATGTGCCATCTCGCCTTGGCGAGCTCCGCGTGCGCTACGCGACACTGGGCTTTGGAGTTCAACGCCGTTGGCGTAGAAATTTCTATCTGTGCCCATCCGTGCTATCCGTGGTTTCCCTTCTCCCATTTGCGTCTCTTTGCAATCTTCCTGACCTGCGTAGCATTGCGAAGCACCGTTGCGAGAGGCTTTTCTTAATTCGATCACGATCAAGATCACGATCATGATCACGATTAATTCTTCCTTCATCCTTCAGGGACTCCGCCGGCAAATGGCTTTACAATGCAAATTTATGCTACACTTTGATCCTTCAAAACCAGGCCGGGATAGCTCAGTTGGTAGAGCAACGCATTCGTAATGCGTGGGTCGTCGGTTCGAATCCGATTCCCGGCTCCATTCCCCCCGGGCCCTTCGCAGGAGACCGTCCCCTCAATTCTCATATTGACCAGGATTCGGGTATTAACCCATCTTATGCCCTGCCAAAGTTCTTCCAGGGTTCAACATCGGGCTGCCGGAAAATGGATACACAGAAAATCAACGTAGTATTGCACGAAAACCGCACCTTTCCTCCGGGCCGGAAATTTCGGGATAAGGCCCATATTTCCGGCATGCCGGCCTACCGGGAGATGTACCGCAAAAGCATGGACGATCCGGAAGGATTCTGGGAAGAGGCGGCCGGGGAACTGCATTGGTTCAAGCCCTGGGACAAAGTGTTGGACGACTCCGAAAAGCCCTTCTTCAAATGGTTCACCGGCGCCACGACCAATCTGTCCTACAACTGCCTGGACCGCCACTTGAATGGCCCCAACCGCAACAAGGCGGCTTTGATCTGGGAAGGTGAACCTGGGGATGGCCGCGTGCTCACCTATTGGGACCTCCACCGGGAGGTGAGCAAATTTGCCAACGCGCTCAGGGAACTGGGAATCAGGAAAGGGGATTGCATCGCAATTTACCTTCCCATGATCCCCGAACTGGCCATCAGCCTCCTGGCCTGCGCCCGAATCGGCGCCGTTCACTCCGTAATTTTTGCCGGGTTTTCAGCTGAATCCATTCGTGACCGGATATTGGATTCCCAGGCCCGGATGGTCATCACGGGAGACGGCAGTTGGCGGCGGGGGAAGATCCTTCGTTTGAAGGATGTGGTCGACGAAGCCATTGAGGGAGTCGATTGCGTGGAAAACGTGGTGGTGGTCAAACGACCGGCGGATCAGCCCATGCCCGCAACCATGCGCAAAGGGCGCGATCTTTGGTACCACGCCGTGGTAGAGCATCAATCCATGAACTGCCCACCCGAGGAACTCGACAGTGAAGACAGGTTGTTCCTGCTCTACACCAGCGGGACGACGGGCAAGCCGAAAGGCATCATCCATACCCAGGGCGGATATATGGTTTACACTTATTTGACCGCCAAATACGTCTTTGATCTCAAGCCGGAGGACGTCTACTTCTGCACGGCGGACATCGGGTGGATTACCGGGCACAGCTATCTGGTCTACGGGCCACTGGCCAACGCCGCTACCTGTATTATGTATGAAGGCGCCCCCAACTACCCCGATAACGGGAGATTCTGGCAGATTGTGGAAAAGTATGGCGCCACTATCTTCTATACCGCCCCCACCGCCATACGGGCCTTTATGAAATGGGGAGACCAGTGGCCGATGGCTCACGACCTCAGTTCCCTGCGTCTATTGGGAACGGTGGGGGAACCCATTAATCCGGAAGCCTGGATGTGGTACCACAACACCATTGGGTCCGGGAAATGTCCCATCGTAGATACCTGGTGGCAGACCGAAACCGGAGGCATCATGCTGACCCCATTGCCCGGGGTCACCTCCACCAAGCCGGGAAGCGCCACTCTGCCTTTTTTCGGGATCGACGCGGCCGTGGTAACGGAAGCGGGGGAACCGGCCGAGGCCGGCCTGCTGACCATTCGCAAGCCCTGGCCTGCCATAACCCGGGGCATTCACGGGGATGCCCAAAGATTCGTCGATACCTATTGGTGCAAATGGGGTGGAGAGTATTACTTCCCGGGAGACGGGGCAAAGGTGGACGTAGACGGTTATTTCTGGGTGCTGGGACGCGTGGACGATGTAGTAAATGTATCGGGGCACAGGATAGGAACGGCCGAGTTGGAAAGCATATACGTGGAGCATCCGGCCACCGCGGAATCGGCTGTGGTCGGGGTAAAACACGAAATCAAAGGGCAATGCCTGGTTTCCTTTGTCACCCTCAAAGAGGGAATCGAGTCGAATGATGCCCTGGAAAAGGAGTTGAACGACCTGGTGGCTAAGAAGATAGGAAAATTCGCCCTGCCCGAAAAAATCATCTTTTCAGCGGATTTGCCCAAGACCCGCAGTGGCAAAATCATGCGGCGCCTCCTTCGCGACATTGCCGAGGGACGCGCCCTAGGTAATGTGACCACCCTGGCGGACCCCAGTGTGGTGGAAAGCCTTAAGGGAAAATACGGCAAATCCTGACCCAAAGCAAAGAAGGGTCGACAAATTTTTTTCCGGTCTGAAAATCGACAAGAATTATGAAGGTCCTCCTCACCCTTTTCCTCGGCAGCCTCCTGCTTCCCATGGGGGCGAGCGCCGCTCTATCCTTTGAAGTGGACAAAATCACCCACCGGGCCGCCGTGGAGGAAACAGCATACACGGCTGTGTTTCCCTTTACCAATGCGGGAAGAGAGGCCGTTGAAATAAGCGAGGTCATCTCCGGTTGCGGATGCACCACGGCTATGCCCAGCCAGCGGGTATTCGAGCCAGGGGAATCGGGTGAAATCTCCGCCACGTTCGATTTTGGTTCGCGGGAAGGGAAACAGGTGAAATCCATCCAAGTCGTAACCACATCGGCGGACAACCCCGGCATTCTCTTGACCCTGGAAGTGACGATTCCCAAAACGCTGGTGGCGACGCCCGGGGTGATCATGTGGAACATCGCCAAAGAACCATCGGTTCAAGCCAAGACCGTTATCATTCAATCCCATGTGGAAGACGAGGTGGATGTGCTCGAAGTCGTCTCCACTAATGAACGCTTCGATCACGAAATAAAGGTTTTGGAAAAAGGAAGAAAGTTTTCCCTCACCATCCGGCCACCGGACATTGCGGAGATCGAGGGGACTATGCGGGGCGCCTTTCTGGTGAAGACCAGCCTTCCCAATCCGATGAAGTCCACCAAGAAAATCTACGCCATCATTCGGTAGCTCCCGGTCCATTGAAAGTTGTTCGGCAAGCCAGTGTGCAGGCGTTTGGAATTCTGGCTCTAAGCCTGGCTGGCATGGGCGCATCCTGGTTGCTCCAACCCCAGTTGCCCCCATGGGACCCCATGGAATTGGAAGAAGGGGAAATTCTCCTGGAAGATGCCTTGGCCCTGGCGGAGGTCACCTGGATCGATGCCAGAACTGAAGAAGCCCATGCCGCGGACCGCATTGGAGACGCCATCTTACTGAATGAAGATCATTGGGACCGGCTTTTCGAAGCGTTCATCTTGCAATGGACGGGAGATACGACCCTGGTGGTCTATTGCGACAACCGCAATTGCTCGGCCAGCAAAAGCGTGGCCGGTCGTTTGAGAGAATCGCTCGGAATCGATTCCGTCTATGTACTGAAGGGAGGCTGGCAAGCGTGGCTGGATCATCGGGAACGATGAATTGGATCGAACTCCTGGCCCGAATGGCGCTCGGAGGGGTCTTTCTGGTGGCGGGGATCCTGAAAATCCTGGATCCGGGTTCTCTCCTTGCCGCGACCGAAACCTACCAGATCATTCCCTACCGCTGGAGCTATTGGCTGGCGCTATACCTCCCCTGGGTGGAAGTTCTGGCGGGATTGGGAATCCTGTTGAAAAAAGCCTACCCGGGGAGCCTGTTCCTGATCACAGCTTTGCTGGCCATCTTCCTCATTGCCCTGACTCAGGCTTGGGTGCGGGGTCTCAATATCATCTGCGGCTGTTTTTCCAATGCCACGGCTGAAAGCACAGGAAGGTACGTGTTTTACGTGGCTCGCGATTTGTTGCTGCTGGGTTTGGCCGGTTTCCTGTGGTGGAGGCATTTGGGTACGGGGACATGGAAGTAATCCGGAATAAGTTACATGGTGAACTCTCCAACTGACATCCCGAGTAACTTAGAGTTGGACTTTCAAGAACTGGTGAACACCTACTACCAGCCCCTTTATCGATTTGCCTTTTCCCTTGCCCACAATGTCGAGGAGGCATCCGACCTCACCCAGCAGGTTTTCCTGATATGGGCAAAAAAGGGTTCCTCCCTCAAGGATAAGACCAAGGTGAAATCCTGGCTATTCACCATCCTCTACCGGGAATTTCTGGGCACGCGCCGGAGATCATCCCGTTTCCCCCATATCAGCGCCGAGGTTATCGAGCACGAATTGCCCCCCATCGAACCGGGGATCGTCAACCGGCTCGATGCGAAAAGCGCGGTGGAGGCTCTCGGCCAAATCGACGAGGCCTTCCGTGCTCCCCTGGCCTTGTTTTACATGAAAGACCTGTCCTACAAGGAAATCGCCAAGACCCTCGAAATCCCCATAGGCACGGTCATGTCGCGCTTATCCCGGGGGAAAGCGCAATTGAAAAAAATCCTGACCAAACCCCCCGTCCCGCTTCCTTGATACCTGACCAACCCTCAACCCATGATGACCAAGGATCAGGCTAAGTATATTTTGCAAGCCTTCCGGCAAGGTGAGGACGCCACCGCGCATCCCGACCTCGAAGAAGCGCTCGAACTGCTCGGTCAAGATGCCGGGCTGAAGAACTGGTTTCGGCAGGAACAGGCCTTTGATGAGGCCTTTTCCACCAAGCTGGCCCAAATAGAACCGCCCCATGGTCTGGCCGACACTATTTTATCCCAGTTCATTGTCAGAGAAAACAACGTGGTGGAATTTCCCTGGTGGAAACAGTTCTCCGTCTGGGGAGCGGTGGCTTCCATGGTTTTGGTGCTGGGGCTGGCGCTCATTCCCAGCCGATTCTGGATTGAACCCGGTCCGGTAACCATCCCGGTCCTGCAGGAATTCGCCAACCAAACCCTGAAGGGACCATCCAGATTCGCCTCAAAATCGAGCGACTGGGCTGAATTGGTATCCTACCTCGGGGAACGGGAGATGCCCACGCCGGTCAACCTTCCCGGCCGGATGAAGGAAATGCCCGCCAAGGGGTGCATGACCCTTGAATACCAGGATAAACCGGTGGGGGTCATCTGTTTCGGAAAAAACGGCAAGTCGCACATTTTCGTGGTCAATACCGGGGATTTCCCCGAACTTCCCGACCGGGACAAACCCGTTCTGGAGCAAAGCCCCTTCGCCACGACCGCTTATTGGACAGAGGAGGGCCGGCACTACCTTCTGGTCTCCCACGACCCCGAGGAATTGGGCCAATTCGTGTCCTTCTAACCCGCATTTCTCACAAAATTCGTAGCGAGCGATCGAAGACCGTGTGCTGGTGCAGGTTTCGTGCAGATTCGCGGGTAAAGCTGGGTCGACACTCCGCAAAGACGGCCTGCATCTGTGCGGAGCACGGGCAGGAAATCCAGCGATTCCCGCTCCAGTGCCGGGATTCGGGAGCGCAGTAGAAAATTGGGAGATGTCGCATTCGCTCGGTAAGTGAGACATGCGGGCTAATGTGGCGTCTCCTTGAACGCCGTCGGCGTCAATCCCCTTCCTCCAACCACGGCAATGCCTGCTTGATCTTCGGTCCGGAAGGATTAGCCTTCTGCGTTATGTCGGGCGAAACACCACAAAATCTCGTCGAAGAGGGGATATTGGAATTTACCTTGGGTGACTCCGATACCGCTATCTCCAAGCTCAAACGGGCACTCGAACTGGATGGGCGTTACTTTGACGCCTGGCTGGCCCTGGCCGAGGTCCACCTCAGCAGGAAATCCCTGGATGAAGCTCTGGAAGCGGCGGAAATGGCCCATCAGATCAATCCGGACGATCTGCACATCAATACCAGCTTGTCCAGGATCTGGGTAGAACACGGGAACGTGGAAAAAGCGGAACATTTCGCCGCCCAAGTTCGCCTCATCAGTTGGAAAAAAGAGCTGAAAGGCGATTCGCCCTGACCTCTGGCTCTACCTCAACCTAAATCGTGATCATGATCTTGATCGAATTGTAGGAGAAGCATTACGCCGAAATCCCGCCAGAAGTTCTCCAAGCAATCGCGGCATAAAGCCGCTCATCCCGAATTTGGCTTGAATCAAAATCCGCCCAACCATGCTTCTTTGCCAGAGTTAATTCCTCATTCCTCATTGGCGCCCCCGGCGCCTCTTGTGCCTCCTCTGTGGTTTTTCATTAAAAAATGGGTAAATTTTGAACTGATTGGCTGAATACAGCGTCAAAAGACCTACACTAACCTGAAATTTGTCGCAACTTCGGGCTAAAAACCCGAGATTGACCCATCTTTAACGCCGACCAGACTCTCGCCGTATATGGAGAAATTTGAATTCATACTCGACTTCGAAAAGCCCCTCCGCGACCTCGACAAGCAACTGCGTGCCCTGGAATCCGTATCGCGCAAGAACAAAGTAGACGTAAAAGTGGAAATTGCCTCCATTCTCGGGAAAATCGAACAGACCAAAAAACGGGTCTACCAAAACCTGACCCCGTGGCAGAAGGTCCAAATCGCCCGGCACCCCAAACGATTGTACGCCCTGGATTACATTCGTCCCCTTATCGAAGACTTTCAGGAACTGCACGGAGACCGCCGCTTCGGGGACGACCCGGCTATCATATGCGGCACCGGCTTTTTCGAAGGTCACCCCGTCATGCTCATTGCTCAGCAGAAAGGGCGGAAAACAAAACACAAATTGATGCGCAATTTCGGAATGCCCCACCCCGAGGGATACCGCAAGGCTGGGCGATGCATGGCAATTGCCCACAAGTTCAGATTACCCGTCATCTGTCTCATCGACACGGCCGGGGCAGCGCCGGGAATCGGGTCGGAGGAACGTCATGTGGCCGAGGCCATCGCGGTAAATATCCGGGATATGAGCCAATTGGAAGTGCCCATAATCGCCGCAGTCCTCGGGGAAGGAGGTTCCGGAGGGGCCTTGGGAATCGGGGTAGCCGACCGGGTTCTGGTGTTCGAAAATGCTTACTATGCCACTATTTCCCCGGAAGGTTGCGCAGCCATTCTCTGGAAAGATCGAATCCATGCCCCCAAGGCGGCTGAAGCCATGAAACTGGATGCCAAACAACTAGTGAAATTTGGCGTGGCCGATGAAATCCTCGAAGAGCCCATGGGGGGAACCCACTGCGACCCCGAGCAAAGTATCTCCAACCTCCGCGTCGGGTTGCTCAAACACCTCGAGGACCTGAAAGGAATTCCCATCTCCAACCTGCTGGAGAAACGGTATGAGAAATACCGAACGATAGGAGTCTACCTGGAAGCGGAAAGATTTGAATCCGCCTTTCTCAGCGGGTAACCCTCAGGGGTAACCTCCCGGCGGTCAAACCCGGTCGTCCCCGGGCCAAACAAAGCTCAGAACAGAGGTGGCGGCTTGCCCGGGTTCGGCTATCTCCAACTCGATCCCACACAACTTCACGTCACCTTCCGCTACGGGAAAGCGTCTCGGTATCCCGTCCAGAAAACGTTCGATCACCGGTTGGGTTTCCCTGCCCAGCACACCCGCATGTGGCCCTGACATACCGAGATCGGTTATGTAGGCAGTACCCTGGGGCAATACCCTGGCATCCGCCGTCGCCACGTGGGTATGGGTGCCGTAAACAGCGGTCGATCGGCCATCGAGGTACCAGCCTAAGGCAATCTTTTCCGAGGTAGCCTCTGCATGCACCTCCACTAAAATAAAATCCACTTCCGTGGTGAGTTCACCTATCAAACGATCCGCCGTCAAAAACGGGCACCTGGCATGGGGACGCATGTAGTTGCGGCCCAAAACTGTAAAAACTCCCAGCCTGGTCTGGTTTTTTTCCAGGATGAGCCGATCCTTACCCGGCGCCGCGGCAGGTAGATTGGCCGGGCGGCAAATCCCCTCCAGCTCGTCTACTTCCTTCAGAAATACCCTCCGGTCCCAGCAATGATCCCCCAAGGTCAATCCATCGATACCGGCATCGAGCAAACCGCGCGCGATTTTTCCCGTGACCCCCGCCCCCGCCGCGGCATTTTCACAATTGGCGATAACAAAGTCGTATCGGCCCTCTCCCACCCATTCCGACACTTTCTCCATAACCAATCTCCGACCGGGACGGCCGACGATGTCTCCTAGGACGAGGATCTTTGTCATAATTAAGTGCCTGGTGGCTAGTGGTCAGTGGTCTATTCCTTCTCCCATCATTCCATCACTCCATCATTCCGTTCCTTTCGATCAAGATCAAGATCACGATCACGATCACGATTATTCTTCCTTCTTCCTTCATCCTTCTTCCTTCATCCTTCCCTATTTGAGTTGCACCTCAGCGCTCAAGCCCTAGTTTCGGCTGGATTTTTTCCAAAATCCGGATACACAGAGGACCAATACTATGAGTAGCCCCTCCCATAAGCCGACGGTTACACCGCAAAAACCAACAGCCATGATCGGCGCCGACATCGTGATAGAAGCCCTTCTGCGCCAGGGAGTGGATACGGTGTTTGCCTATCCGGGCGGCGCATCCATGGAAATGCATCAGTCCCTGGTTCGGCGGCAAGACGAAATTCGCACTATCCTGCCGCGCTTTGAACAAGGAGGTGGATTTATGGCAGCGGGTTATGCCCGCGCCACGGGGAAACCGGGCGTATGCATGGCAACCAGCGGTCCCGGGGCAACCAACCTGCTCACTGCCATCGCCGATTGCTTCATGGATAGTATTCCGCTCATCGCCATCACCGGCCAGGTTCCCCAACACCTCATCGGCAAGAGCGCATTCCAGGAAACGGATGTCTTCGGGATGACCCTTTCCGCAGTAAAGCACAGCTACCTGGTACTGGATGCGGCGGAAATCCCAAAAGTCGTAAAAGAAGCCTTTTACATAGCTTCAACCGGCCGGCCCGGACCGGTCCTCATCGATATTCCCAAGGACGTTCAGCAGAAACGGACCACCCCCGAATTTCCCGAAACCATGGACCTCATCGGTTACCAGCCCCATGAGAAGGCCCCGGATGGAGAACTCATCGAGGTAATCGAACTGATCGAAGAATCCAGCAAACCGGTTCTCTACGTCGGGGGCGGGGTCATATCTTCCAATGCTTCGGAGGAACTCTACCGGTTCGTTCAACGAACCGGCATCCCCATTACCACAACCTTGATGGGGGTCGGAGCCTATCCGGAAACAGACGACCTTTCCATGAAATGGTTGGGCATGCATGGAACGGTTACGGCCAACTATGCCGTGGCCGAATCCGACGCGCTTTTCGCATTCGGCGCCAGGTTTGACGACCGCGTGACCGGATTGGTGAGCAAATTCGCCGAACATGCCCAGATCGTTCACATCGATATCGACAGCTCCGAACACCACAAAAACAAAATCGTTCAATACCCCATCCAATCGGACCTGAAATACGCCCTGAACCGCATGCTGGAACTCATGGCCGAAAGAAGGTTCAAAGCCCCTGACCTGAGCGCGTGGCACAAAAAGATCAACAATTGGAAGGAAGAATTCCCCTTCACCTACGAGGAGAGCCCCCACATCCTTCCCCAGGAAGCGGTCGAAGTGCTCTACCAATTGACCAATGGTGAAGCCATCATAACCACCGGGGTCGGACAACACCAGATGTGGGCGCCTCAATATTATGATTTCCGTCATCCGCGCAGCTTCCTCAGTTCCCTCGGACTGGGCACCATGGGCTTCGGCTATCCAGCCGCCTTGGGCGCCAAAATCGCCCGCCCGGACCGCCAGGTGATCGACATCGATGGAGATGGCTCCTTTCTCATGAACATCCAGGAACTGGCTACAGCAGAAGTCGAAAAGATCCATGCCAAAGCCATGATCCTGAATAATCAACACCTGGGCATGGTCGTTCAATGGGAGGATCGCTTCTACGAGGGAGTAAGAGCCCAGACTATCCTGGGCGACCCCAACAATATCGGAAGCCCGGATAACCTCCCAGGCCTCTATCCCGATTACGTAAAAATTTCCGAGGGATTCGGCATCAAGGCTCGCCGCATCCATAAAAAAGAAGAGTTGCATGACGCCATTGGTGAAATGCTGGACCATGACGGACCTTACGTCCTCGACGTGATCGTTCCCTATAGCGAACACGTTTTGCCCATGATTCCGGCCGGGCGGACCGTCGCCGATATGATCGTCACACCGGATCAACAGGTTAAACTGGAAAAAGGGGACAGCCTTTAGCTCCCGCAAACTCCGCGACTATCGTCGGGGTCATGCCTCCTTCCCCATTATCTCTCGCCAAGGCGAGATCCCATTCCTAATTCCTAATTGGCGCCTTTGGGCGCCTATCTTTGCGTCCTTCGCGATCTTGCGAGAGTCAATTCTTCATCCCATTCCCTTCGATCAAGATCACGACCACGATCACGATCAAGATGATTCACTTCGTGCCCCTTCGTGTCCTTCGTGGATCCAATTTCTAATTCCTCATTCCTAATTCATCCTCCTCTCTCTTCACTCTTCACTCTTCACTCTTCACTCTTCACTCCCTTTGCCGTTGCGGGTTGACTTCCAGGCCGGGCGAGTCCAATTTTGACTAATCAAAATGAGAATTTTTATTAGTCTAACTCTTCTTTTTGCCGGGCTCCCCCTGAACGGGAAAATACGGGTTGTGACCACCACCACCATGATCACGGACCTGGTCCAGGACATAGGAGGCGATAGGATCCACCTCACCGGGATGATGAACCCTGGGGTGGATCCCCATCTCTACAAGGCCAAGCCCAGCGACATCCAAAACCTGCAGCGCGCCCAAGTGATATTTTACAACGGATTGTTTCTGGAGGGAAAAATTGGAGACGTCCTGGCAAAATTGGCTGGAAAGGGAAAGGCGGTATACGCCGTCACCGCGACCATACCCGAGGCCCGCTTGCTGGAACCGCCCGAATTTGCCGGGAATTATGATCCTCACGTTTGGTTTGACCCCACTTTGTGGCAATATGCCATCGGAGTAGTGGTGGACGGCTTGAGCCGGGCCGACCCGTCGCAGGCAAAATTTTTTGCCGGCAACGGGGCCCGGGTCCGAAAGGATTACCTGGGCCTCCATACCTGGGCCATCGACGCGGTCTGCCAAATCCCCCCATCGGCCCGCATTCTGGTAACCAGCCACGACGCTTTCAATTATTTTGGCCTGGCTTACGGGTTTCAGGTGGTGGGGGTGCAGGGCATTTCGACGGCTACCGAGGCCGGTTTGGCCGATATGGTCAAAATGGTCGATTTCATCAAACAAAAAGGGGTCCGGGCCATTTTCGTCGAATCCACCGTGGCTCCGGCCGCCATTGAAAGCATCAGCCGCGACGCCGGGGTAAAAATCGGAGGGGAATTGTTTTCCGACGCCATGGGCATTCCCGGTGAAACGGAAACCCGTTATGGAGATACCTATGACCTGGGCACTTATGAAGGAATGATCAAACACAATGTCTACCGCATCGTGGATGCGCTGAAATAGAGCTTGGGGATATGTTTTCGCGATTGATTCAAATCCTTTTCAGGCGTCCCCGTGTCGAAAAATGCGCTCATAGACAGGAATCAGATGGGAACCCCACCGCCTCATCTCCTCCCAACCGCCCCTGGATCGGTGTAGATCTGGACGGAACACTGGCTGAAGACGGCCCCTGGGTGGATGCATATCACATCGGCCCGCCCGTGGAGCCCATGATGAACCGGGTAAAGGAATGGATCGCCCAAGGAATTACCGTAAAAATCGTCACCGCCAGGGCCGGAGTTCCCAACGGAATTCCCCCGGTAAAGGCCTGGCTCGAGAAACAAGGCCTGCCCGATCTCGACGTAACCAACAAAAAGGATTTCAACATGATCGAGTTGTGGGATGACCGGGCCATTCAAGTCATTCCCAACACGGGAAAACCAGTCCTTGGCGAGAAAGGGGTCAGCCCTTGAGGGGTTGTTGCCGAAAGACTTTTAAAACTTGGGGTTCTGTTGACTCTCAACCGATCGGTTGGCAATCCAAGCTGCAAGCAATTTTGGGCTTCAGCCGGTCCTGTCTTTTAAAAAGGGCTAATATCGAAGTTCTTAGGCCCACATATAGGTTTTTCAGGTCCACTTTTACCTGTGCAAGCCCATCTGCTGGCCTATTGGACGGTAGCCCGTGGGTTATCAGGATCTTGATGTTTTGGACGCTGCAGATGAGCCAGTCTTGTATGCGCTGCCTGTGCAGACGCCTCCAACGAGATCGTTTGAAGTGATGCAGGTTTGCCCCTTGGGCAAAACTGCCTTCTATCAGATAACGTCTGCGAATACGGTCCCGCTTGGCTTCCGCGCTTCTGGATTGTTGCTTGGCTTCATTGATGAGATCCTCTCCCAAGTGCCTCATGATGGTGCGTCCATTCTTGGCGGTCGTGCATTGCGCCCTCAGATGGCAACTCGCGCATGTCTTTTTATAAGCTTTGTATTCGGTCGCTTTGCGGTCCTCGTCATAACGTCGCGGATATAGGTTTTCTCCAGCCGGGCAGATGTAGACGTTTTGCTCGGGATCATACCTGAATTCGGTTTTGTCAAACATCTCCGTGTCCTTGCTCTTGTTGCCTCCATGCAGGGCCATGTGGCTGCGAATCCCGCGACTCTGCAATTGGCGCATCACTTCCACCGTCCCATACTGGCTGTCGGCAATGACCGCCCGCGCCCTCTCACCACAGTTTGCTTCATGCTGCTCAACGAGCGTTTCAACTTGGGTGGCTTCATCCACGTCTCCGGGCGTGCTCGAACTCGCCGTAATCACTCCCATTTTATTGTCTGCCGCGCGGTGGTTCTTGTAACGCGGACGAGATTCCCCTCCACCAGAATGCCTCTTGCGCGATACGCAGGCACTGTCCGGATCGGTCGTGCTGAGCAATGAGCGGTTGACCTGCTTATAATTGGGGTTGCCCAAGTGGCCGTCCAGCTTCGCCTCCACCGCCCCGTAGGCTTCGCGCAACTGATCAATCAGTTCCGGCGAGGATTTCACTATCGAATCCTTCGAGGCATTGGCATCCACCAGGCTGCCATCCAAGTGAAGTTTCGTTCCATCCACCAGCCCGGCCTCCACACAGTCCGTTACACTGCGCACAAAGAGTGTTTCAAATATTTCCTCTCCCCAGCGCGCCCGCGCCTTCGAAAGCACACTGTGGTTTGGCACATCATCGTCCAGAGTGTAGCCCAAAAACCAAAGGTAATCCAAACGCTCCGGCAACATCCGCATCAACTCGCGTTCGCTGCGAATGTTATCCCAGAACAACAAAAACATCAGCTTGAGGATGACCTCGGGGTCCAAACCCACATGACCATTGTATCCGTAACAATCTTTGACTTCTTGGCGCACAAAGGAAAAATCCACCATCTGGGCTACTTTGCGCAAGGGATGGTTTGCTCGTACGCGCTTGTCCAGGTCCACGTTGAAACTGAACAAATTCTTTTGGGGTTGGTGTTTTCCCATCATAGCGGAAAAAGTTTAACAATCCGGTCCGGATTTATCCAGAATTAAGTGAGGGATTTGGGCAACAACCCCTTGAATTTTGGTATCTTGATCCTTTGATTAGGAAACTGCGTCTCGCATCGATACCAAAATTCAAGGGCTGACCCTTTTCTCCCAAATAGAATTGCCTCTCGACCATTCAGGTCTTTTCATCAAACCGATTTTGACTAATCAAAATTTCAATTTTTGCCACTAAAAACCGCTATGTCGCCGCATGCGCCTCCACCGCTGGAGATTCACGACCTCACGGTAGCTTACGATAAGAAACCCGTACTCTACGGTATCGATCTGGTGGTTCCGTCCGGTCAGTTGGTCGGCATTGTCGGGCCGAACGGCGCTGGAAAATCGACCTTGATCAAAGCCATCCTGGGTCTGGCCGCACCCAGTAGCGGGTGGGTAAAGATTTTTGGCAAACCTTATCGGAACAACGCCAAGCGTGTGGGCTACGTCCCCCAGCGGGAATCGGTGGATTGGGACTTCCCCGTCAATGTCATGGACGTCGTTCTCATGGGACGCTACGGTCACCTGGGGTGGTTGAAGCGTCCTGGAAAAGTGGACCGGGAGGTCGCTGAGGCCTGCCTGGAAAAGGTCCAGATGCTGCCCTATGCCAAGCGCCAGATTTCCAACCTCTCCGGGGGCCAGCAGCAACGGGTGTTTTTGGCCAGGGCGTTGGCCCAGGAAAGTGATCTCTACTTTCTGGACGAACCTTTCGCCGGTGTGGATGCGGCGACGGAAAGCGCCATTGTGACCATCCTGGGCCAACTGCGGTCCCGAGGAAAAACACTTATGGTTGTGCACCACGATCTGACCACTGCCCAAAATTATTTTGATATGCTTTTGCTGCTCAACATGCGAATGGTGGATTTCGGGCCCACACGTGAGGTTTTCACCCACGAAAAACTTCAGGCCACCTATGGGGGGAAACTGACCATCCTTTCCGAAGTAGCAAAAAACCGCAGCCGGAAGAAGGAAAACCTGCTCATTGGAAGATGATGATTCCAAGCCATCCATACCGGGGTTTGGGCTTGTCCCTGGTGGCCGGACTGCTACTCCTGCCCGTCGGAGATCTTTCCGCCGCCAAAATCGGCGACCTTACCGACATCCGTCTATGGGAACAACTGGCCCGCTTTTTTTCCCTGCGGGATCCCTCCGTGCGCTACACTTTGGCGGCCTCCCTTTTTTTGGGAACCTGTTGCGGGCTGCTGGGTAGTTTTATCGTGGTGCGTAAACTCTCTCTGATGGGGGACACCCTGAGCCACGCGGTGCTGCCCGGGGTGGCATTGGGTTTTCTGTGGACCATGACAAAAAACCCCTGGGCCATTTTTCTGGGAGCCACCCTTGCCGGTTTGCTGGGCACGGTGGTGGTTCATTGGATTCACACCACTACGCACATCAAAGAGGACAGCGCAATGGGCCTGGTGCTTTCGGGGTTTTACGCTGTGGGGATTTGCCTGTTCACCATGATCCAGCAACTGCCTACCGGCAACAAAGCCGGGCTGGACAAGTTCATGTTCGGTCAGGCCGCCGCTCTGGGCGCTGACGATCTGTGGATGATCGGCATCATAACCAGCCTTTCCCTGATCGCAATTATCCTGTTCTACAAGGAATTTCTCGTAACCAGCTTTGATTTCGGTTTTGCCCAGGCGCTGGGGCTTTCCGCCCGATTCTTTCATTATCTGATCATGCTCTTGCTGGCGCTATCCGTTGTCATAGCCTTGCAGGCGGTGGGCATCGTCCTGGTATCGGCCCTGCTCATTACCCCGGCTGCCACCGCATTCCTCCTGACCGACCGGATGCACCGCATGCTCATCTACGCCAGCCTGTTTGGCATGGGCGCCGGGATTGCCGGGGCATTTCTCTCCTACCTGGGAAACAGCTTGCCCACCGGCCCCTTCATAATAGTTGCGGCAAGTACGCTTTTCGGCCTGGCTCTCCTCTTCGGCAATCGTTACGGCATCCTTCCCCGATGGATCCGAAACCTGTCCCGCAACCGGCGCATCCAAGTAGAAAATACCCTCAAAGCCGTCTACCAGGTACGCGAACAGAACCATTTTTCCCAAGATGGCATCACCGTAAAAGCATTGGGAGATCGGAGAAATCTCTCCCCCGCTGAAGCTGAAAGGGAAATCCGCCAATTGGTGCGGCGGGGCTTGGCCACCCTGGAGAAGACTGAACCCGCGGAGGCCCGGTCTCCAAACAGAAAGATCTTTCTCACCTTCTCCGGGTGGGAGACGGCATGCCGCATTGTGCGCAACCACCGTTTGTGGGAGCTCTACCTCACCGAGTCGGTCCGGTATCGGGCCGACCACGTTCACGACGATGCGGAGGAAATCGAGCACCTGTTGGGTGAAGACACCGTGCGGCAACTGGAACGCAGTCTCAATTATCCGACCCGCGATCCACATGGAAAACTCATCCCCAGCCTGCGGGATCTCAACCAGACATCTTTTGCCGGTCCTTCCTGATGGAATTGATTCCTCCATTCGATGTCGTGTCGTTTATCAAGGCCCCTTGGGGGGAGGCCGGGGAAAGTTCCCTTTGGATTGTAGTCATGGGATTTCTGGTCAATGCCGCCTGCGGCCTGGTGGGAAGTTTTCTCGTTCTCCGGCGCATGGCTCTGGTTGGAGACGCCATCAGCCACAGCCTGCTTCCCGGTATAGCGGTGGCTTTTCTTTTGTCGACCTCCCGCTCCAGCGGTCTGATGATGGCGGGGGCTGTCGGGGCTGGATTGTTGGCTGTCTGGCTGATCGAGTTCATCCACCGCAACACCCGGGTGAAGCCGGACGCAGCCCTGGGCGTCACATTTACCACCTTGTTCTCCATTGGAGTCATACTTGTCGCCCTCTACGCCGATCAGGTCGATCTGGACCTCGAATGCGTCCTCTACGGGGAAATCGGCTTCGTCTATTTTGCCGATAGTTTTGCTCTTTGGGGAATTGAAGTCCCGGTCCCGGTTCTCCGTATGGCTGTCACCTTGTTCGGCCTGCTGGTTTTGCTTCTGCTTTTTTTCAAGGAAGCCTTGGTGTCCTCCTTCGATCCGGTCCTGGCCACTTCACTGGGAATACCGGCGCACTGGGTTCATTACGGTCTCATGCTGACCTTGTCGGTGGTGATCGTGTTCTCCTTTGAATCGGTCGGCGCCATATTGGTTATCGCCATGCTCATTTTGCCCTGCGTCACCGGGTCGTTGCTGTCCGACCGCCTGGTCCATATCCTGTTGATGTCAGTGGCATTTTCCGCCCTTTACGCCCTGGCCGGACTTCACCTGGCAACCTGGTTGAACTGTTCGCCAGCCGGCGCCATGGTGGTAGCCGGGTTCCTGATATTTTGCCTGGTCTGGATCTTCAGCCCCCGCCGCGGCCTCCTGATCCAGCTCAGAAAGGGAAGAGCAGGCTCCACCCCAGATGTCGGAAGAAACCTGAGACTTGGATAAGAAAAAACCACGGAGAACTCGGAGGAGATGAGGTGGTAGTCGGATGCAATCATCTGCTACGCTCCGAATGGTCGCCGCTGGTTCAAATTATTGTTTATAAACATCTTTTCGGTGACCTACTTTCACAACCAGAACGATCAGCCTTTCATCATTGATTTCGTAGAGTAGGCGATAGTTGCCAATTCTGATGCGATATAGTTCTTCGTTCGTTAACTTTTTGCTGGAAGCTGGACGAGGATCGTCGGCCAGGCTCTGAATCGCTTTCAGGATTTTAGGGACCTCTTTCCTGGCAATTCTCCTGAGATCTTTTCTAATCGATCTGACCAACTCGATGCTATATCGTCCCATCTTCCTTTAGTTGAGACAATAATTCGTCATAGCTGATGACCTTTTCTTTTCTTCTTTTTTTCCAGTCCTCAATGTCTTCAAGGTCTTCGAGGAGCGCTGCCTTAAGCGCATCATTAGCCAACTCTGACATGGATTGCCTGGTTTCAGCAGACTTGAGCCGCAATGCTTTATGGACCGAATCGTCCAGGTATAGGGTTGCCTTACTCATAAAAAATATGATGACTCTTTGACATCAAAGCGTCAAGCGGCTCCAGGAAAGACCTTTCCTGATTGTATGATTTGCTCCCGAATCGGAGGGGGGAGTGCCCCCGAGCGCCTCTCCTCCCTCTTCTTGGCGTCCTTCGCGTTCTCTGCGAGAGTCAATTACTTTGGCCTGCCTTTTTGAGCCTTCCCTGTCACGCCGTAGCCCGCATATCTCACAAAATTCGTGGCGAGCGAACGGAGGTCGAGTGCTGGCGGGGGTTTCGTGCAGATTCGGGGGTGAAGCCGGGTCGACACCCTGCAAAGTCCCGAATCCAGGGAAATCCCCGCCAGCGCCGACATACCGGAGCGCAGTAGAAAGTTTGTGAGATATGCGGGGTAGTCCCAACGGGCGAAGGAGGATGTGCTTTTTGTGGCAAACCCCTTCGTGGTCAGCCTTTGAATTCCGGGAAGAAGGGGTTGACCCGCTTTTCTTCCCCGATGGAAGTCATGGGGCCGTGCCCGGGGCAGACCACCGCATCGTCCGGCAGGGTAAACAGGGCCTTCCTGTTGGTTTTCAGGGCGGCTTGATAGGACACCATCCCTCCGCCCATTGACTGGGCAAACAAAGCGTCTCCCACTATTACCACGGGCCGCTTCAGGCCTTGGATGTAATAAGAAATTCCCCCGCGAGCATGCCCCCAAGTCGATCGGGTTTCAATATTCAGCGATCCCAGGCGAAAGATTTTCCCGGCAGAGAAGGATTGCCCTATGGATGATTTTTCCCCTTCCCCTACAATAACGGGGCAGGAATGCGTGGCCACCACCTGATCCACGGCAGCAATGTGGTCTCCATGGGTATGGGTGATGAACAGCGATTTCACGGTCAGGTTTTTCCCCTCGATGAAGGCAAGCATTGCCTCGGCCTCGGCTCCCGTATCGAAAATGCCTGCCTCGCCGGTAGCCGGATCCCAAACCACAAATGCGTTTACGGTCATGTCTCCATAAACGGTGTTGAAGAGGGCCAGGCCGTCCAACTCCACCGCTTCAGGATACCATGTCTTGCGGCCTGCCACTACCAATGCTTCAGCATCCAAACGGAGGGGACCGGCCAAGCGGCGGACGTGACCCTCATTGAACTCGCCTCGCAAAGCCTTCCCAATGGCATCCCGCGACAATCCGGTCTGGTCAGCCAATTGAGAAGTGGTTAACCCCAATCCACGGGCCGCTTTGGCCAGGATGTCTTCAAAATAATCTTCAATGGGCACTTTCATAGTTAATTCAATTCGGCAAGGGGGGGAGGATTGACGTCAAGTTCCGCTTTACAAGAAAAAATTGCCTTCCCTTTCCCTAGCCATTCCAACAGAAATTGCCTCCAGGGTTCCGGTGAAATCCTTTTTCATAGGGTTTTCAACCGGACCACAGGTAAAAACTTGATCCCCCAGGGCAAGTCTTGCTTTATCCACCTGCTTATCTATGACTTACAATTTCGACAATCCCCCCGAGCGCCATGGCACGGCCAGCCTGAAATGGGAAAAATACCGCAAACGGGACGTGATACCCCTCTGGGTGGCCGATATGGATTTCGTTTCCGCCCCCGAGATAGTGGAGGCGCTGCAGGGGCGGGCCAGCCACGGTGTGTTCGGCTATACGGTGCCTAGCGAAGAGGTGAGAACGAGCGTAGTCAACTATCTCGAGCGACAACACAATTACGTAGTCGACCCCAGGTGGATCATCTGGACACCCAGCGTGGTTCCCGCCCTCAACCTCTTCTGCCGGGCCTTCGGCCCACTTGGCGGCAGCGTCATGACCGCCACCCCCGTCTACGCCCCCTTCCTTACCTCCCCGGTCTATTCCGGGAAAAAGCTGATTACGGTGGACCTCTGCTGGGACGGCTCGCGTTGGACCTTCGATTTTGAAGCCATGGAGAAAGCGATCCGGCCCCACACCAAGTCGTTCATTCTGTGCAATCCGCACAATCCGGTGGGGCGGGTATTTTCCAAATCAGAATTGAGGGCCTTGGGGGAATTCTGCATCCGGCACGATCTCATCCTGTGTTCCGATGAAATCCATTCCGATCTGATACTGGAAAGGCACCTCGCCCACCTGCCCACCAATTTGCTCGGTCCCGATGTCAGCCGCCGGACCGTCATGCTCATGTCCCCCAGCAAAACCTACAACCTGCCCGGATTGTGCTGCGCCTATGCCGTTATCGAAAATCCGGAACTTCGCTCGACCTTCAAAAGAACGGCCCGCGGAATCATCACCGAAATCAACGCCTTTGGTTACGTGGGCTGCCAAGCGGCTTACGACCGGGGAGAACCCTGGCGCCAAGCCCTCCTCGAATACCTGCGGGCAAACCGGGACTATCTCTATTCCTTCGCCGCGGACAACCTGCCGGGAATCAAAATGCGCCCCATGGAGGCTACCTACCTGGCCTGGATGGACGTGCGTTCACTCGGCTTGCAAAATCCCTCCGCCTTTTTCGAAAACCACGGGGTCGGATTGTCCGACGGCGCTCCCTTCGGCTCCTCCGGCCACCTTCGCCTGAACTTCGGTTGCCCGCGACGCCGCCTCCAACGAGCCCTGGAACGCATGGCCGCCGCCCTGGCCTCCCGGTAACCATCCCGCAATGCCTCTTGGTTAACCACAGAGGACACCGAGAGCACAGAGAAAGAAAAGCACAAAGGAAATTGGATCCACGAAGGACACGAAGGGGCACGAAGTAAAGCATCGTGATCGAAAAATCAATGACTTGGAGAGGGGGAGCACCGATGGGGCAATGAGGAATGAAAATAATTTAACAACGTTTCTTTCAGTCACTTGATCCGGCTTCGCCGGAACGGGATCGCTTCGCGAAGAGGAGATTAACCACAGAAGACTCTCGCAGAGCACGCCAAGAACCCAGAGAGAGAAAGGAGGGGGGACATTCCTGATGCCACGCCGGGAGGCGGGTCCCCCATTTCCTCCAAATGACAAGTTTTCAATCCGGCCTAATTCGAATTGTAGGAGCGGCTTTATGCCGAGATTGCTTGGAGGCTGTATCGTGGGGTCGCGGCGTAAAGCCGCTCCTACAACTTAAAGCAGACAAAAAAATCTGCCTACCTTTTTGAGTCTTTTGTGCCTTTTGTGGCTATTCAAAAAATTAGTTTTTCCTGTTGCCCTGCGCTCTTGGCGCCCTTTGCGAGATTCCCCCCCTTCTTCCTCTGTGCTCTCTGAGTTCTCTGTGGTTAATCTTCTTTCTCGCGGGCTAATTCGCGCAACCATCGCCCGATCATGGCCTTGTCGTAATACAAGTTGTCGTAATAGTTGGTGCGTATCCGGAAATCGAAAGCCAGATCCACCAATTTCTCCTCCCCTGCCTGCAAAACGTTCCCCTCCCCATCGACCAACTCGTAACTGAAGGTCATGCGAGGGGGGTAAATGCTTTTCACTATTCGGATATCATGGGTTAGCACACCCCTCCACGGTTCGTGCTCCCCGGCCAGATCGATATCGGTGAAGGTCAAGGTCAGAACGTGGCCTTCCCGCAACTGTTTCGTCCCGAACTTCTCAATATACTCCTTCAATTCAGGCAGGTATATCTGCTGACCCTTCTTGTTTCCGGCGTAATAGTAATCGATATCCCGGTAATCATCCGGGTTTTGGAAAATTACCACCACCTCGCCCGCCAGGTTGGCCCAGGCAAAAAGCCAACCGAGAAGGAGAACGCAAAAGGTCTTCATGCTTCTTGTCGTTTCAAATTACATCACGAGTCTCTGCCAACCATCAACGCCATATTTCCCTTTCCACAATTTATACGGTATTTCGGCCCCATTCGGATGACCCCATTACCTCTCCCCAAGATCGCAAAGGTGAGAAGGAAAAAACCACAGAGGACACAGAGAGCACAGAGGTGCTGAGAGGGAAAAAGGGGATGCCTCTCGCAAAGATCGCAAAGGACGCAAAGGTATCCGGCTTCGCCGGAACAGGATTTAACGGAGAGGGGGTTTTCCAACCCCCTATTTTTAAGGTAATGGGGGACCCGCCTCCCGGCGTGGCAGGCAGGAATGTCCCCCCCTCCTTTCCAAATCCTGTCCATCCTGTGAATCCATGTTTATTCCTTATCTTGTGTATTTTGTGCTTTTTATGGTTAGTCTCTCACCCCTTCCTAAATCCTAAAACCCCGACCCCTGATGATCTGGATTTACCGTCTTTTATTTCTACCAGGATTATTGGTAGCGCTTCCCAGGTATTGGTGGCAGACGCGGGGACGGGGCAAGTTCAGGGATCGGTTGGGGCAGCGATTGGGTTGGGTTCCCCGGCCAAATGAAAAATCTCCCGGAAAGGTGAGGGTATGGATTCAGGCGGTGAGCGTGGGGGAATTGCAGGCCATACGTCCCCTGCTGGAATCTTTGCACAGCCGACAAATTGAGGTCATTCTCACCACTACCACAGTTACGGGCTTCCAATTGGCCCAGGAGAGATACACCCGATTGACCGAACAAATCTCGTATTTTCCCATCGATTTCGTAAGCTTCAGCCACCGGGCCTGGAAGCGGATTCAACCCGACCGGTGCATACTGATGGAGGGAGAGCTTTGGCCGGAACACCTGCACCAGGCCACCAAACGGGACGTGCCCGTCCTACTGATCAATGCCCGCATGTCGGATCGGGCCTTTCAATACTATTCACGCCTTAAATTCTTGGCCCAACCGGTATTTGAAAGCCTGACCAAGGTCCTGGCCTCGAGCGAGCAGAGCAAAGAGAGATACGTCGACTTGGGAGTCGATCCGGTCGCTGTCACCATTACCGGCAACGTGAAATGCGATTCTGCCCTTCCCCGAGCCTTGAGCGACGGAGAGGCCGACCAAATGCTGAGGGAACTCGGATTTTTCCAGAATGATCCTTCCCAGGGAAAGCCCTTCGTCATTTGCGGCGCATCTACCTGGCCCGGCGAGGAGGAAGCGCTCCTGAAAATCTTCCTGTCACTCAGGAAATGGCGGAGGGATCTGCGCCTGTTGATCGTTCCCAGGCACATGGAGAGGCGGGAGGAAATCCGAAGGCAAATGAAGGACCTTCCGCTTCGTTTCCATTTCCGCACCGGGGGATTTCCCGAGGAACCCGTGGAAGTTCATATCGGGGATACCACGGGAGAATTGGTAAATTTCCTGCAAATTTCCCACATCGTCTTTGTGGGCCGAAGCCTGCCTCCCCATACCCAAGGTCAAACCCCCATTGAAGCCGGACTGCTGCAAAAACCCATCCTCTTCGGCCCCGGGATGTCGAATTTCAAGGGGATTGCGCAAAGCTTGATCGACCATGGAGTGGCCGAACAAGTGGAGCATCCGGCCGGTCTGGAAGAGAAACTGCGGGATTGGATGGCCGCTCCCGACCTGCTTCGGGAAAAATCAAACAACGCTTTGGGTTGGATTGCGGCCCATCGGGGAGCCAATGCCAGAACACTCCAGGGGTTGGAGGAATTCCTGCAGAAAACCTCTTCATCCATGTAAATTCAACATATCTGCGCTAATCTGCGCAATCTGTGGTTTCCCACTTCTTCCTTCTTCAGGTCGTTGAATTTTCGATCATGATGATTTATTTCGTGTCCTTTGTGGATCCAAATTCCATTCAGCCTTTAACCTTCAGCCTTCTTTGTGGAGGCGCGGGTCGGAATCGAACCGACGTATAGAGCTTTTGCAGAGCTCGGCCTTACCACTTGGCTACCGCGCCCAATTCGGGGAAACGGTAAAACATACCAGTTCCCTTGACGTAGCAAGTTGTTTTTACTGGAAAAAGGCAGTGGTCTTTTTACCCTTCCTCCCTTTAATTCGGAGGGGAGTCTTAATGGATTCACCAGCAGCCCATGCCCGCCAAATTCTTTTCCATCGCAAACCAGAAGGGAGGAGTCGGCAAAACGACCACCGCTATCAACCTGGCCGCGGCCGTCTCCGCCCGCAACATACCCACCCTGATTATCGATTTGGATCCCCAGGCCAACGCCACCAGCGGGTTGGGTTTTGAAAAGGAAGCGGGTCAAAGCCTCTACCAGGCCCTTTTGGGCCGGGAAGATGCGGAGTCGAAGATCCTTCCTACCGCCGTGGAAAACCTGAGTCTCATCCCTTCCGAGGTCGATATCGCAGCCATGGAAATGGAACTGGCTCACACGGACAACTACCTTCTCCGCTTGAAAAATACCCTCCTCCCGCTCAAGGAAAGCAATCGGTTCAAGGTGGTTTTCTTCGACTGCCCTCCATCCTTGGGCATGTTGTCCATGAACGCGCTGGCTGCGGCGGACCGCCTTCTCATCGCCCTGCAATGCGAGTATCTGGCCATGGAAGGTCTCGGCCAAATCCTCGACATCATCAACCAATTCAAAGAATCCGGGGTCAACCCCGGTCTCGGTCTGGGCGGCATTATAATGACGATGTACGACGTGCGAACCAATTTATCGCGCCAAGTGGTTTCCGAAGTCCGGGGCCACTTCGGCCAAGTCGTATTTTCCTCTATCATCCCCCGCTCGGTTCGGCTCGGTGAAGCTCCCAGCCACGGGCAGACCATCTTTCAATACGACCGTTTGAGCCCAGGGGCCGTCGCCTACGCCGCGTTGGCCCGGGAAGTAATGGACCGGTTCGCCTTGAATCGCTAATTCCACCACGGCAAATGGATCTCGAGGAATTCCAGACCGGTATCGGTTACCAGTTTGAGAACGAGGATCTGCTGGTTCAAAGCCTCACCCATCCCTCCTACATGGCGGAAGCACACTCCCATGAAACCAACAACCAACGCCTGGAATTTCTCGGGGATTCCGCCCTGGCTCTCATCATTACCGAGTACCTCTACCAGACATTTCCCGAAATTCGGGAAGGCCAGCTCACCCAGTATCGCGCCGCCCTGGTCAAAGGCAGTCTGCTGGCCAAAATGGCCGGAAAACTCAAACTCTCCAAATACATGCGAGTGAGCCCAAACGAAACGGGAGAATCAGCCAAAGACCTGCCCTCCTCCCGGGAAGACGCCTTTGAGGCTCTCATCGGCGCCATATTTCTGGATAGTGATTTCCCAACCACGCGGGAGGTGGTGCTGGGCTGGTATGGCGATAGCCTGAGCAAACTGGCTCAACTCACCCTCGAATACAACCCCAAGGGGCAATTGCAGGAACGCCTGCATGCCCGGAAGGTGGGCGATGGCATCCACTACCAGGTGACGAGCGAGCGCGGTCCTCCCCACGACAGGACCTTCGAAGTCGAATTGTCCATCCAGGGAAAGTCCATGGCCAAGGCAACGGGTAAGAGAAAGAAAGAAGCCGAGGAGCGGGCGGCCCGCCAAATCCTGGATAAATTCGAATCCCTGATATTCCCCTCCCAATCTTGATCGTGATCGTGATCGAGCGAAACGACATCTTCCAATTTAAACATGGATGAACAGGATGGGCAGGATGATAGGGTTAACGGAGGGCGGGTTTTCCAACCCGCCTCTTAATGGCAAAGGCGGACCCGCCTCCCGGCGTGGCAGGTCCGCCTTCGCCGAAAATCTACGGCGTGACCGGCAGGATTGTCCGCCCTCCTTTTCCTCTCGCAACCGTTCTTCGCAATGCTACGCAGGTCAAGAAGCGCGCCAAGATCTTGCCCTTTTGTGTATTTTGTGCCCTTTGTGGTTACCTTCTTCCTTCTCCATCCTCTGTGCCTTTGCGTCAGCCAATTCCTAATTGGCGCCCCTGGGCGCCTCCCCCTCTCTGTGCTCTCTGTGTCCTCTGTGGTTGATCTCTCCCTATTCCAAATCCCCTATCCGTTCTATCCATGAAATCCGTGGTTAGTCACCCACCCTGCAAAAAGGCTTGCGCCCTGCACGGAGTCACCTTCCCGGCTTTCGGCTGTCTGGCGGCACGGGCTTTGCAGGACTCCCGGTTTCCCCTTTCCCTCGTCGTCCTACCCGTAGAAAAGATGCTGCATAGGATCCGGGAAGACCTGGAATTTTTTCTCGATCTCAGAAATCTCGATACTCGTTCCTCGATTCTGGCATCTGGTATCAAGCATGCAGCATCCAGCGCCAAGCATCCAGCGCCAAGCATACGAGTACTGCCCCTTCCCGAACTTCCTGTGGGAACCGACCATGGCAGCGCGGCCTCGGACCGCCAACTCGATCAGATAAGCACTCTGAGCCGCTTAGCCACTCTCCAATCTCCACTCAGCCCTCCTTGCTTCATCGTCGTGACCACCTTGCCCGCCCTGGTCCAACCCCTGCCCGGGAAAACGGCCATCCTGGAAGCGGAAATCCCGCTTCAGACGGGAACTACCTGCTCCTTCTCCGGGCTGATCGAGCGACTGAACGCCCTCGGTTACGACCACGAATCGGAAGTGGCAGGACCCGGACAATTTGCCGTCCGCGGAGGTATCATCGACCTGTATCCGGTCAACGAGCGCATGCCCTTCCGCCTGGACTTCTTCGGCGACGAGATCGAGGAGATTCGAGCTTTTGAACCGGATACGCAGCGGTCGGCCTTCCAGGTCAAATCGCTCACCGTGGCCCCGCCGCCTGGGCATTCCCTTCCCGCCGTCCCCGGAGGCATTCTCCAGTACCTCCCGGAGAAAGTCCTGTGGCAATTTTGGGAACCCCGGCTGAGCGAAGAGAACTGTCCTGAGTTTTTCCACCCCCATCATAATCGTCATCCTGATCCTGATCTGTTGCCCTCAGATCGCAAAACTGTAGGAGCGGGTTTACCCCGTGATCCCGCCCTGGCCAATAGCGTGACGTCAGGCCGCTTGGCCGAACTCCTCCATGCCCGCGCGGACAAGGGAGACGTCTGGCTGGCCTATTCCGCTCTCGATCAGGAAAGCATACTCTTTGGCGCCTCCACCCAGCGGGTTTCCCTGGAAACGGAACCCCTCGAGCATTATTCTCGTTTCTCGACCCTTGATACCAGAAACCAGAAACCAGAAGCCAGTATCGAGGACCCAGATCCCAGCATCCAGCCTGGTTCCCGCCTGAAATTCTTCCGCCGCCTGCACGACTGGCAGCGGGAAGGGTATGAGTTGATCCTCTCCATTCAATCCCCGGGCGAAATGGACCGGTTGAATGAGTTGATCGACAGCGAACCCGGGCTGAGGTCCCTTTCCTCCACCCGCAGGAGGGGGGACATTCCTGCCTGTCACGCCGTAGACGTTCGGCGAAGGCGGACCTGCCACGCCGAGAAACGGGTCCTCCGTCCCACTCTGGTAATCAGTAACCTGAGCGCCGGGTTCCGTTGCCTCTACCCTTCTAATCTTGATCGTGATCTCTCTCCCTCCGACCAGCATCCAGCCAAAGGAATCGTATTTGTCACCGATTCCGAAATTTTCGCCCGCCCCCGCAAGCGATTTGCAACGGGCAAACGCCGCAAAATCGCTCAACCCCAACAAGTCGACCGACTCCTCGATTTTTCGGAATTGGCTGAAGGCGATTACCTCGTACACCTTCAAAACGGCATTTGCCTCTACCGAGGGTTGAGCCGACTCGGCGGCGGGCAAGGCGCTCGCGAAGTCATATCCCTCGAATTTGACGAAGGGATCATCCTCCACCTTCCCCTGCATCAGACGCATTTGCTAACCCGTTACGTAGGATTGAAGAAACACCGGCCCACTCTGGGAAAAGTCGGCTCAAGTCGATGGGAGAAAACCCGGCGCAAAGCCGAGGAGGCGACCTTGGATTTTGCGGCCCGGCTATTGCAAAACCAGGCCAGCCGGGATTCCCGGAAAGGTTTTGCCTTCTCCCCCGATGGCAACTGGCAACGGGAATTTGAAGCCGCCTTCCCTTACCGGGAAACTCCCGATCAACTCGAAGCCATCATCGCCACCAAAAAGGACCAGGAAAAGCCGCAACCCATGGAGCGCCTGATCTGCGGCGACGTGGGTTTCGGCAAGACCGAGGTGGCCCTTCGCGCCGCCTTCAAGGCTGTCCTGGACGGCAAACAGGTGGCCATCCTGGGGCCCACTACGGTTCTGACCCAACAACATTACAACACCTTCAGCCAACGCGTTTCCCCCTTTCCCATCGTGGTGGAAATGCTGAATCGATTCAGGTCCCGGGCCGAACAATCAAACATCCTCAAGGACCTGGCCAGCGGCAGAATCGACATCATCGTGGGAACCCATCGGCTGCTCTCCCGGGACGTCGGGTTCAAGGACCTCGGGCTCCTAGTCATCGATGAAGAGCACCGGTTCGGAGTCAAGCACAAGGAACGCCTCAAGGAATTCCGTCTAAACGCCGATGTCCTTTCACTAAGCGCCACTCCCATCCCGCGCACGCTCCACCTAGCCCTCATGGGGGCCCGCGACCTGAGCGTTATCGAATCGCCTCCCATCAACCGTCGGCCCATCGAAACCATCATAAAGAATTACGACCCCGACACCGTTCGTCGGGCCATAAGCAGGGAAATCACCCGGGGGGGACAGGTATTCTACCTGCACAATCGTGTCCAGTCCATCCACGCTGTTGCCGCCCGGCTCGAGGAAATGCTGCCCGAGGTGAGATTCGCCGTGGCCCATGGCCAAATGCACGAGAGAACCTTGGAACGAATCATGAGCCGGTTCGTGGATGGCGAATACGACGTGCTGGTTTCCACCACCATCATCGAATCGGGCCTCGATATCCCCAATGCCAACACCATAATCATTGAGGCAGCCGACCGTTTCGGCCTTTCCCAACTGTACCAGATTCGGGGCCGGGTCGGAAGATTCAACCGGCAGGCTTACGCCTACTTGCTGCTCCACCGCCACGCCCGGGTCCTCGACACGGCGCGGCGGAGACTGGCCGCAATCAAACAATACAATCAACTGGGCGCAGGATTCCGAATCGCCCTGCGCGACCTCGAACTGCGCGGCGCGGGCAACCTGTTGGGCGCCGAACAAAGCGGCCACATAGCCGGGGTGGGGTTCGATCTCTACTGCCAACTGCTCAAGCAAAGCATCGCCCGGCTGAAGGGTGATCAGGCGGCTTTCCGAATCCGCGCCACCGTTCAGCTCGATTTCGTTCATATGGGCGAGGGCAAGGCCCCGAAACGGTCGATCGCCAGGGACAGTTACCAAGCCCTCAAACAGGCTGAAATAGAAGCGACCCGGGGACGCCTGCTGGAGGCCCGCATTCCCCCCCGTTACTTGAAGGAAACCCGGCTCAGAATCGAGGTCTACCGGCAACTGGCTATGGCCGAAGATCTCGCATCCATCGAGGAAATCGACCGGTCTCTGGTGGACCGCTACGGCCCCTATCCGGACACCGTCAAGGCGCTCCTCGAGGTATGCAGAATTCGAACCCTGGCGGAGGAAAAGGGGATCGACCGGATCGAAAGCGAAGGTAACCGGCTGAAGTGCCGCATTGCCGGGGCGGGCAAGGGAAACTTCATCATGCCTGGCCGCCGGTTTCCCCGACTCTCCCACAAGGATCCCTTTAAGAAACTGAGGGAAATTCTTCGATTCATCTCGCAAAGATGCGCAAAGGGGGAGGTTGGAGCACCGGGGACGCAAATCAGGAATTGACCACGGATTTCATGGATAGGCACGGATGTGGGAAGGAAAACTGTAGGATGGGAATTTGGGCGAGGCATGCCTCGCCCCTACGAATTGGCGGGTTGGAAAACCCGCCCTCCGTTAACCATTTCATCCTGTCCATCCATGTTCAATATTTACCAAGATCACGATGATTTACTTCGTGTCCTTCGTGGATCCAATTCCTCATTCCTCATTGGCGCCCTCCCTGTCACGCCGTAGTCCCAACGGGCGAAGGAGGATGGCGCCCCCCCTCTGTGGTTAATTTTTGCAGCGGTCTTGACGAATCTGAAGGGAACCCTTACCATTCCCGCCCTGTTTATATTGAGTGACCCGGGTCATGGTTAATCCCCGATGAAAAAAGTAGTGAAATTTGCCGCCTGGAGCGCTGGACTTCTCCCCCTGCTCTTGGGAGCCCAGCCCTCCCAATACGATAATTTGCCCACGGAAAACGGCATCGCCGCCATTGTGGAAGGAAAAATAATCACCCACGAAGAATTGCGTAAAGACCTCGCCCCCCTGGTGCCCCAACTTCAACGCAAGGCCAGGAACAACCAGGAATTCCAAACCATGCTGGCCGAGCTTCAGCAGGATGTTCTGATGAACCTCATCGACCGGGTTCTCATCATGAAGGAGTTTCAGGAAAAATTCGTCGAGAAAGGTTACAAAATGCCCCGTTCATTCGTGGAAAACCGTTTTGACGACGTGTTGGTCAACGAATTCAACAACGACCGGGAAAAGTTCCTGGACTATCTGAAAGGACAAGGGCTCAACATGCGGGAATACCGCACCAAACTGCGGGAAGAAATTATCGTGCAAATCATGCTCAGCCAGCAACGCCGCTCCCGTTCCATCGTCAGTCCCGCCAAAATCGAAGCGTATTACAACACGCAACGAGACCGCTTTTTCGAAGAGGAACGGGTTCACCTGAACCTCATAATGCTGGCGCCCTATGCTTCCGAAAATATCGACCTTCTCATGCAAACCGCCAACACGATCATCGAAGAACTCGATGGGGGAGGCGATTTTGAGGAATTGGCCAAAAAATACAGCCAGGATACCCGCAAGGACCGCGGAGGGGATTGGGGATGGATCAACCGTTCCGATATTCGCGACGAGCTGAGCGAGATTGCCTTCAACCTGGAAAAGGGCGAACACAGCCAGCCCATTCAAGTGAGGGATAGGGTTTTCATCCTCAAAGTCGAAGACAAAAAGGAAGAAGGGGTGCAACCGCTGGCCGATGTCCGCGACCAGATCGAGGGGATTCTCGTCGGCCAAATGGCCCGCGAGGAGCAGGACAAATGGCTCCAGGGCTTGCGCGAAAAAGCCTTCATCAAGTTCTATCTGTAAGCTGCAAGAATAGGCCAGGGGCTTCCCTTGCTGGTAAGGAATGGCTCCTGAGGATTTCCACTCGCCAAGTTCGCCAAGGTATTCCTACTCAGTGACCGCGGCGTACCGTGCGTCGCGTTTGCCAATCTGAGAGAAAATTTAAGCTGGAAATCGCCGAATTGGTCCGAAACCCGCTGATCATTCGTCTCAGAGCAGAGACGAAGAAGTTTATGAGACATGCGGTCTAATTCCAAATTCCTAAATTGCGCCCATGGCGCCTCCCTTTTTGTGCCTCTGTGCCATCTCGCCTTGGCGAGATCCCATTCCCAATTCCCCCTTCACTCCCTCACTCCACTACTCCATCATTCCACCACCCCCTTCTTCCTTCTCCAAGTCGTAGATTTTTCGATCACGATCACGATCACGATGATTCTTCCTTCTTCCTTCTTCCTTCTTCCTTCTTCTTAATGGCAACTCCCGGCTCATCACGATTAAAGGACCTCGCCGTCAACGAACGGCCCCAGGAACGTTTGGATCAGTTGGGGCCAGGCAAACTCAGCGACACGGAATTGCTGGCCATGCTGTTGCGTTCGGGCACGGCCCAAAGGGATGTGCTGAGCTTGTCGGCTCACCTCCTGAAAAAATCCGGCTCGCTGCACCGACTCATAAATTGGGGCAAGGAGGATTTCACCGCCATCAATGGCATAGGGAAAGTAAAGGCATTGCAACTCGTAGCCGTCATGGAAATGGCTCGCCGGGTCATCCGAGGAAAACAGGGAAGAGCGCCCCTGCTCAGCAACCCGAAATCCGTGTTCGACTTTGCCTTGCCTATCACGGCCGGCCTGGAAGTGGAAAAATTCTGGACGTTATGCCTGAACCGAAAGAACCGGTTGATACGGGAAATCGAGGTCACCTCGGGCACGGCCAGCAGCAGTCTCGTCCATCCCCGCGAGGTATTCAAGGAAGCCATTCGGTCGGGAGCATCCGCCATCATCGTATTCCATAACCACCCCAGCGGAGATCCCACTCCCAGCCAAGCCGATATTCAGGTGACGAGGAAGCTCAGGGAAGCGGCCCGGATAGTGGATATCGACTTTATCGATCACCTCATAATCGGGAATCCGGGGGGGGATCCCCGCGAGGTGGGATTCTATAGTTTCAAGGACGCCGGATTTTTGTAATTTTACCGGGCGTTAATGAGTAAAAAGGTCTTGGCAAAGGCTGTTGGACCCAACATCTTACCCCTCTTTATCTTTGGCGGTGGGATACCCAAGTGGCCAACGGGGGCAGACTGTAAATCTGCTGGGGCAACCCTTCGGTGGTTCGAATCCGCCTCCCACCACCAGCCCCCCACCCCTTTTTCCCGCACCCCGCGACAACCGTCGGGGTCGTGCCTCATTCCCCAATATCTCTCGCCAAGATTCTGAGGTAAAAACATGGATGAACAGGATTTACAGGATTTACAGGATTTGAATTATCCGTCCTCATCCGTGGTTCATCTTCTTCCTTTGCGTCCCTTCGCGAGCTTTGCCAATTGCGTGACTTGTCCGCTTGGCGAGAGGCTTTTTTCGATCACGATCACGATCACGATTATTCAGCCTTCCACCTTCAGCCTTCTCTCTCCCCCCCATTCCAACACTCCAACATTCCATCACTCCACCACTCCTTTCCCTTCGATCAAGATCACGATTAATCTCCAGCACCTTCATCCTTCATCCTTTCTCCTTTTTCTTCCCCTCTGCCCCCTTGTGTCTTTTCATTCCTAATTCCTAATTCCTAATTCCTCATTGGCGCGCGTCAGCGCGCCTTCTTGTCCTCTGTGGTTTTTTTCCTTCTCCCCCTTATTCCTTAAGCTACTCCTGTAAGGCTATAAATCGGGAATGGTTTCGGGAAACACCTGGCCGGTAGGGCTGATCTTGAAAATGTAAACCAGGCCGGGTTTGAGTTGGGTATACACCGCACTACCGTAAACGGCCACGATTCCGTACTCCCTCAGGGCCTGGAGGTCGTGGGCCAAATCCCAGATTTCCGACCAGAATAAATCCCTTTCCCTCACGGATAGCCCGTCTAATAGTCCCCGGTAACGCTCCGGCTCGCGACCGAAAGCCTCGATGGGGAAGCCTTCGCTGGGGGCTGTTTTCTCCCCGTATACCCGCCTCCACAAATAGAGGGATCGTCCCCGGCCCTCCCGCACAAATTGATTGTCGAATTTGACGATCAAAGCATCGAAATGCGCCACGTCCCCCTCCAGGGTAAACAACCCTTCAAATACCGTTTCGAGCGGGTCGTCCCGCGCCGTCTCAACAAATTTCAACGTCGTATGGAGGGTTCCATCGCGCTTTTCCTGGTGGGTCACCTTGGCGTAACCGATTTGTTCCTCCGCCGTGAGGAGGGCAATGGCCTCTTTCAATTGCCGGTTTTCCGTGAGCAACTCCTGAATAGTCAGCCCCGTCTTGAGAAAGGCCACCCCCAACAAACCGCCGAGGGCGAGAATGGCCAAACCGAGACTTCCCCAGAACAGTTTGGTGGACATGGACATGGTTGGTTTAACCCTGCTTCAGAACGGACTTGAAAACAAGACCCCGATTCCGGACAGAGGGTTCCGGAGAAAGGGGTCAGCTTACGGAAAAAGGGGTCAAGCCTTGAATCGGTTGACTCCGCAAGCTTCGTCAAGAATGCAAGGAATGACCCCGACAAGGTTTGACCCATTCGCCCTGCCGCATAGCTTTGCCTGAACCTGGGTATTGTTTGAATGCGAGACTATTTCATAAGGCGATTCCTTCTTCTGCCGCCTACCCTCTTGGGCATCACCCTCATCGTCTTTGCCATTACCCGTGTGGTGCCCGGCGGTCCGGTGGAACAAAGGTTGGTGCAAATGCGTTTGGCCGGGGCCGACCAGGGTTCCAATTACACCGTCGGCGGCCAGCAAGCGCTATCGGAGGACCAACTGCAAAAACTCAAGGAATATTACGGTTTCGATAAGCCCATTCTGGTCAGCTACTTCAGTTGGCTGGGAAAGGTTCTCACGGGAGATCTGGGGGAATCCTACCGATGGAACGAACCCGTCCTGCAACGCATAAAGGAAGCGCTCCCCATATCCACATTCTACGGGCTGATCACCTTTTTCTTTACCTATGGCATTTCCATTCCCCTGGGCATCCTCAAGGCGCTCAAACACAGGACCACTATCGATGGGGTCACCTCGGTGCTGATATTTGCCGGGTACGCCATACCCGGGTACGTGCTGGGTGCGCTTCTTTTACTTTTTTTCGCCGTTCGTCTGGACTGGTTCCCCATGGGTGGATTCGTCGGTTACGAGTTTCAACACCTCATGCCTTGGCAGGTTTTCGCCAACGGCGAGGCCTTCCTCAGCATTGTGCTGCATGCCGTACTCCCCCTCATCTGCTACCTGGTGGGGAGTTTCGCCGTAACCACCCTGCTCATGAAAAACCATCTGCTCGACAACCTGGCGGCCGATTACATGCGGACAGCCGTGGCCAAAGGCTCGAGTTTCAACAGGGCGGTAATCCGCCATGCCATGCGCAATTCGCTCATTCCCATCGCCACTACCTTCGGCCAGAACATCACCCTCTTCGTTTCGGGGTCCTTTCTCATCGAGGCCCTGTTCGACATAAATGGATTCGGCTGGCTGGGGTTGGACTCCGTCTTTCAGCGCGACTACCCGGTGGTCATGGGCGTGGTGCTCCTATCCAGCGCCCTGCTGCTGCTCGGCAACATCATATCCGACATCCTGGTCGCCCTGGTCGATCCCCGCGTTAAATTTCAATGAGGTCCAACTCCCAGAACCCGGCAGCCGAACCGATTCCAAGCAGAAAGGGATTTCTGCGCAACCGGAAATTGGCCCTGTCGATCATGGTTCTTCTGAGCGGTTTTCTGGGATGGAAAAGCAATTATTACGCGGGATTGGGCATATTCCTCATACTGGCCTGGGTGTGGCGGCGTTTCTTGAACATCCGCTGGGATCCCTCCACCCTGAAAAAATTCAAGCGCTTCCGACGCCTTCGCAGGGGCTATGCGTCCTTTATGGTAATCGGGGTATTGTGGTTCGCCTCCCTTTTCGCGGAACTGTTTATCAACGACCGGCCCCTGGCCATCTACTATCAGGGGCAACTTTCCTTTCCCACCTATGGACGGGTGGCCCTGGGAAGTGAATTCGGCGTCACAGGACCCGAGGGATTTGAGCCGGTGAGGTACCGCGACCTCGACGAACGATTCGAGCGGGAAAAGTCCGGGAACTGGGCCCTCATGCCTTTAGTGCCGTTCAATCCGAATGAGAACCATACCTACCAGGGTGTTCTCAAACCCCAACCGCCCGGTTGGACCAGCCAGCACTACCTGGGCACCGACCAAACCGGACGCGATATTATGGCCCGGCTGGTCTACGGTTTTCGCATCGCCATCTTTTTTGCCCTGGCCTTCATGGTCTTGACTTACCTCATCGGCATCGGTCTGGGTTGCCTCATGGGCTATTGGGGAGGCGCCTTCGACCTGATTTTCCAGCGCATGATCGAAATCTGGGCCAACATTCCCTTTATCTACACCGTGATCATCATATTTTCCGTTGTTCCCACGGAATTTGATTTGGGCATTCGCATAGCCATTCTCTTGATCATCATGGTTCTGTTCTCCTGGACCGGGATGACCTACTACATGCGTACCGCCACCTTCAAGGAGAAAGCCCGGGATTACACCTCGGCCGCCATTGTCATGGGAGCCGGTTCGCCCCGCGTCATCTACCGTCATATATTGCCCAACACCATTTCAACCCTGGTGACATTTATTCCCTTTACCATCAGCGGAGCCATTGCCGCCATTACCGCCCTGGACTTCCTGGGATACGGATTGCCTCCTCCCACCCCCAGTTTGGGGGAACTATTGAAACAGGGACGGGACAATGTCACCAATGCGCCCTGGATCGTGAGCTCGGCATTTTGCGCTCTCACATTTTTGCTCGTTCTCGTCACCTTTGTCGGGGAAGGTATCCGTGAGGCTTTCGATCCAAAAAAATTCACCCGATACCTCTAGGTTTTTAAAATGACCCCAATGACACGTCTTATAAGTATACTGGGAACCCTTGCATTTGCGGCAGGATGCGGAGGACCCAAAAGCGAAGACGACGCCACCGCGTCGTCTCCATCCACCAGCCCAAGACAACCGGTCGATATACCGACGGAAGTCCTCCGATACATGCAAACCAAGGTGTATTTTGGCCCGGAAGTCTTCCAGGATTTGGAGGCTGGCAGAATCAGCCAGGAAGAAGTCGATAAGCGCGCCGAAGCCGGAGAATTCCCCCCGTTGTTTCGCTTTGCCACTCCCGAAGACATTCCACCGGACCTCACCTGGGAGAATGGCATGGACCTGCCCGACCTGGGCAGCCCGAATGCCAAAAAGGGCGGAACGATTTACGATTACATTCGCGATTTTCCCCGTACCCTTCGCACCGTCGGTCCCGACGCCAGCACCTACTTCCGGGCCTACCTGCTGGACCACATGGCGCTTTCTCTGGGTTCCCGTCATCCCAATGATACCGAGATTACCGAAAACGGATTTCGTTATTATCCCGAACTGGCCAAGGAGTGGGCCATAGACAAGGAAACCAGGACCGGGTATTTTCGGCTGCATCCCGATGCGACCTGGTCGGATGAAATGCCCATCACGGCGAACGATTTTCTGTATGCCCTGTATTTCTTTCAATCCGAGCACCTTCAGGCTCCCTGGTACATCAATTACTTCAATCGAAACTTCGCCAATATCACCAAATACGACGACCACACCCTTTCCATCACCATCCCCGAGGCAAAACCGGATCTGACCACCCGTCTCCTCGACTTTACCCCCCTTCCCATGCATTATTTTGGTGTCCTTGATGAAAATTTTGTCGACACCTACCAATGGAAGTTCGCTCCCACTACCGGTCCCTACGTCATACACGAGAAAGACATCAACAAGGGTCGGTTCATCCGGTTGACCCGCAACAAGAACTGGTGGGCCAAGGACAGGAAATTTCTGAGAAACCGGTTTAATTTCGACGTCATTCATATCGGTGTCATCCGCGAAATCGACAAAGCCCTCGAAGCCTTTTTAAAAGGCGAAATCGATGTATTCAGCCTCAACCTCACGCCCCACTGGCACGATAAAGTGCCCGACCATCACGACGCCGTGGCCGGTGGTTACATCCACAAATACACGTTCTACAATGATATACCGAGACCGTCCTTCGGCATCTGGATGAACTTGGCCCAGCCCGTGATGGAGGATCCCAATTTGAGAATCGGCCTCCACCACGCCTTCAACTGGAAGAAGGTGATAGATGAATACAGCCGGGGAGATTATGTGCGCATGAATTCAAACAGCGAAGGATTTGGTTCCTTCGTAAACCCCGATATCAAAGCCCGTACATTCGACGTGGAAAAAGCCTTGGCATACTTCGCTGAGGCGGGCTTCAAGCACCGCAACGACAAGGGGATTCTGGTCGATGATCAGGGCCAGGAATTATCCATTACCCTGACCTCTCCCTACCATACTGCCATGGATATCCTGACCATTCTCCAGGAAGAAGCGCGCCGGGCCGGAGTCGAAATCAAACTGGATATTCTCGACCTGACTGCCGGCTTCAAGAAGGTCGATGAAAAGAAGCATCAAATGGCATTTGCCGGCTTCGGCACCTCCCCGGAAATGTATCCCCGTTATTTCGAATACTACCACTCCACCCAAGCCTTCGACCGAGCCTTCCTCTCGGATGGCTCGGTCAATCCCGAGCGCAAGACGAAATCGGACACCAATAATATCCAAAGTTTCGCCGATCCGGAAGTGGACCGCCTCATCGAAAAATACCGCGGATCGGAAGGTGTCGATGAAATGAGGGAGATTGCTTTCCGCATTCAGAAAACAGTCCACGAAAAAGGAAGTTTCATGCCCGCTTACGTGCGCCCCTTCCTCAGGGTCGGATCATGGAGATGGATCAAATGGCCCGAAGATTTCAATGCCCGGATAGCCGATCAGTATCTAACCTACTACCTCCATTGGATGGATGAGGATGAAAAAGAGGCTACCCGAGCGGCCAGGCGTTCCGGTGAAACCTTTCCTCCGGTCATCCAAGTCTTCGACCAGTACAACATTTATAAGGAAACACGCTGAAGGTCAGTGTTCAGAGGAAAGAGTTCAGTGACTAGCGACGGCGGCGTGGGCCTCGATCAAGATCAGGATCACGATCAAGATCAAGATCACGATCAAGATCAGGATCACGATGATTTACTTGGTGTCCCTTCGTGGAACCAATTTCTAATTTTCTCAATGGCGCCGTGACAGCCCAGGACGAAAGAGACATCCTCCAGGTGAAAGACCTGGTCACCGCCTTCGACACGGATGAAGGGCAGTTGACTGCGGTAGATGGCGTTTCCTTCGAGGTAAAAAGAGGCAAAACCCTGGGGATTGTGGGAGAATCGGGGTGTGGGAAGAGTGTTACGGCCCTATCCATCATGCGCTTATTGCCTTACCCGATGGGAAAGATCCTGAGCGGAGAAGTCTTGTTCGAGGGCCGGGATCTGATCACCGAGCCACCCGATGCGCTATACCGGATACGCGGGGCAGGGATCAGCATGATCTTTCAGGAACCCATGACCGCGCTAAATCCGGTGCACCGCATTGGCGAACAACTGAGCGAAGTCTACCAGCTTCACTTCAATTCCATCTCCAGGAAGGAGGCCTGGGATCGATCCGTCGACATACTGGCCAAGGTTGGCATTCCTTCCCCGGAAATTCGAGTTGGGGAATATCCCCACCAACTCTCGGGTGGTATGCGGCAGCGGGTGGTTATCGCCATGGCCCTGGCCCTCAAGCCCAAACTGGTCATCGCCGACGAACCCACCACGGCCCTCGATGTCACCATTCAGGCCCAGATCCTCGAGCTGATGCATTCACTCCAACGCGAGATGCGCATGTCCATCATCATGATCACCCACAACCTGGGGGTAATCGCGGAAACCTGTGACGACGTGGTGGTGATGTATGCCGGCCGCATCGTGGAAATGGGCTCGGTTTATCAAATTTTTGAAAATCCCCAACACCTCTACACTCGTGGCCTGCTCGATTCCATCCCCCGATTGGAGAATCCTCGCAAGAGCCGGCTGCGAACCATCGAGGGCTTTGTTCCCGGTTTGCGCGAACTGCCGGCTGGAGCCCGGTTCGCCCCGAGGTCCCCGCACCCCGAAGCCAAATCCTACATGGATTCCGACCGTTACCGGACCGTCCGCCCCGATCTGGTTAAAGTGGAAGACGGCCACTGGGTGGAAGACGAACCCTGCGTGCGGGTTTTTTGAGGGCATATCCCCCATGCCCGACCCGATAGCAAATTCCGCTGTGGCAAGCGCCTCCCATCAAAGTGCCGCTCGACCCCCTCTCCTGGAAATCAGAAACCTGAAAATGCATTTCCCGGTCAAGGGGGGTGTCCTCATGCGTGCAAAAAAAGTTTGCAAGGCGGTGGACGATGTCTCCCTCTCCATCCTCCCGGGTGAAACCCTCGGGTTGGTTGGCGAATCCGGATGCGGCAAATCCACCTTGGGCAATTGCGTGGTCAGATTGAACAAACCCACCTCCGGATCCGTTCAATTCAATGGAACCGAGCTGACCCAACTTTCCCGCAAGGCCCTGAAGCCTTATCGAAAAGATATTCAGATGATCTTTCAGGATCCGGCCGAGTCCCTCAATGCCCGGCATTCCGTAAGAGAGATATTGGAGGAGCCCTTCATCCTGCACGGAATGGGGGAGGCCGATTCCCGCAGGAGTAAGGTGAATGAACTGTTGGAAAAAGTCGGTTTGCCGGCCAGCGCGGCGGATAAATTTCCCTTCGAGTTTTCCGGCGGCCAACGCCAGCGCATCGGGATCGCCCGGGCCATTGCCCTCAATCCCAAACTGATTATCTGCGATGAACCGGTTTCGGCTTTGGATGTATCGGTGCAAAGTCAGGTCTTGAACTTGTTGCTGGACTTGCAAAAGGCCATGGAACTTTCCTACCTGTTCATTGCCCACGACTTGGCCGTGGTAAAACACATCTCCGATCGCATCGCTATCATGTACCTCGGTAAAATCGTCGAGTTGGGTCCGGCCGACGCCATTTACCACCATCCCTATCACGCCTACACCAAAGCCCTGATTTCCGCTATTCCCATTCCCGATCCCCGAAAAAAGAGTAATCGGATCATTCTCAAAGGCGACGTGCCCTCCCCTATCGATCCACCGGAAGGCTGCGCCTTTGCCCGCCGCAGTTGGTTGCCCTGCACTGAAGCAGAAGCCCGACAGCCCGGGGTCTTCAAAGAAGTCCGCCCCGGCCATTGGGTGGAACTTCATCCGGCCACGGTGGAGGATTACCAGGAATTCCTCTAACCCGCTAACCTCCCAATCCTGGGTGCTGGATGCTCGTTCGTAACCCCTGTGGTTAATTCATCTTCGCCAAGCGCCTAAAAAAGAATTGCCTAATATTCGGCAATGGAAGAACCTCTTGCCCGCGCCTCGCGAAAAACCGTACATCGCCGACCACTTGCTTCCAGCATGAAAGTAACGACCCGCTCCGCTGTAGCCGAAGGTATTGGAACCTTCTTTTTCGTCTTTATCGCGGGCGGTTCCATAATTGTGGACCAAATGACCGACTCCGGGATAGTCAGCATAGCCATGGCCACCGGATTGGCCCTATCCATTGGGATTACCGCCACTATGAACATTTCGGGCGGACACCTCAATCCCGCCGTAACCATTGGTTTTCTCGTGGCCGGAAAAATAGAAATGGTCAAAGCCAGCGCCTACATCCTGGCACAATTGGTCGGCGCGGCCGTGGCCGGATTACTCCTTTTGGCCTTCTTCCCGGCTGAGGCGGGGTCGGCCGTTCACCTGGGAACGCCCGCTCTGGGAGAAGGAGTTTCATTTACCAAAGGGCTGGGTATCGAAATCGTAACGACCTTTTTCCTCATGTTGGCATTTATTGGAACATTGTCCGGAGGAAAAGCCCCCAGCGGCCTGGGTGGCTTCGGGGTCGGCCTCACCGCAGGCCTGATCATACTCGCCACCGGGCCATTGACCGGCGGGGCCATGAATCCGGCCCGCCATTTCGGCACCGCCCTGGCTTCCGGGTATTTCGATAACATCTGGCTTTACTGGTTGGGACCAATTATCGGCGCAGTGTTGGGCATCAGCCTCCTGCTCAGGGTTTTAAGCCCCAAAAACCCATAGAGGTCGGAGGAAAGAAGAAAGAGTTCAATAGTCAGTGACTAGTGTGGTGTCTCTTAAATAATCCATCACAAAAAACCCGGATCTAGAAGAGGTTACGGCATCGCGGGGACGCGATTGCCCTACCATTTCAAAACGTAAGCGGTAGGGCGGCGGCATCCTTGCCGCACCTGAAAATTTCTCATGCAACGATCTGGTTTTCTCACGGCCAGGCTATTGACGGTGGTGGGAGCTCGATCAAGATCACGATTTTGAGAAATCTCAGCATGTCAGCATCTCTTCTCATTCCTCATTCCTAATTCCTCATTCCTAATTGGCGCCCCTGGGCGCCTTTCCCCTCTTGCTTTTTGAAACCTGGCATCCTTTTATCAACGGCACCATGGCAACCGATGATCCAGTTTGGACCCAACTCCGCAAAGAGGCGGAAGTAACCGCAGCCAGGGAAAAGCTGCTCTCCAGCTTCCTGGAGGAGGTCATTTTGAGCCAAATGTCCCTGGAAAGGGCCATCAGTTTCCACCTTGCTCAAAAACTGGGTTGTCAGAATATACCGTCCATCACGCTGTTTGACCTGTTTTGGCAAATCGCTCGATCGGAGAAAGTTTTTCAGACTGCCATCCGCGCCGATTTGAATGCGATTTTCGACCGAGATCCCGCTTCCGACGGCATCCTGGCTCCCTTTCTCTTTTTCAAGGGATTCCATTCGCTTACGGCCTACCGCTTTGGCCACTCCATCTGGAAATCCAGCCGCAGGAGCCTGGCCCTTTACCTGCAAAGCCTGATTTCAGAACAGTGGGGAGTGGACATTCATCCCGCCGCCAGATTGGGCCACGGTATCCTGATCGACCACGCCACCTGTTTGGTCATCGGCGAGACCGCCGTTGTGGGCAATAACGTATCCATACTCCACGACGTGACCCTGGGAGGAACCGGCAAGGAAAAGGGCGACCGCCATCCCAAAGTCGGACACGGTGTGCTCATCGGGGCCGGGGCCAAGATCCTGGGCAACGTCAGAATCGGAATCGGCGCAAAAATCGGCGCCGGCAGCGTGGTGCTCATCGACGTGCCCAACCACCGTTCCGCGGCCGGGGTTCCCGCCCGGATCGTCGGGAAGTGCAGAGTCGACCAACCCGCCTTGAGCATGGATCATCACTTGCCGGATCCGGTTATTTGACCGCGACCGGCGAGGTCATGCCTCATTCTTAAATCGTGATCACGATTATTCAGCCTTCAGCCTTCAGCCTTTCCCTCTCTCCCTCTCTGTGTTCTCTGTGTCCTCTGTGGTTTTTTCCCTTCTCCCCTTTTCAGCCTTTTCCCAATTCCTAATTCCTAATTGGCGCGCCTCAGCGCGCCTTCACGCCAGGTTCACCGGGTTGACATCGAACACGTCCAAAACATCTTCACTCATGGGAAAGTCCTGGCGAAGCGACAGCAACACCGGCATGGTCTTGGAAACGTTTTTGGTGAAATACCAGACCTGGTAACGATAGTAGTCCTTGATTTTTTCGATAGGGGCCGGAACCGGTCCGCGAATTTCAACCCATCCCAGGTCGGATTCTTCGAGATGCCTCACCCACCGCTCCGCGTAAAACTCCACTTTTTCGGGATTCAGGCCGCGAAACAGGTGGTGGATAAGGTTTCGGTAGGGAGGATAATTGTGCTCCTTGCGGAGTGCGAGTTCCTCCTCCAGGAATCCATCGAAATCCTCCCGGCGGGCAAACTGGATGGGCCCCACCCAGGGGGTAAAGGACTGGACCAGAACTTCCCCCGAAAGATCTCCCCGCCCGGCCCGACCAGCCACCTGCACCAGCAGTTGGAAGGTTCGCTCGTGCGCCCTGAAATCGGGCAGGTGTAACGAAATATCCGCATCGATGAGGCCGACCAGGGTGACGTTGGGGAAGTCCAACCCCTTGGCGATCATCTGGGTGCCAACCAGAATATCTATCCTGCCGCGTCGGAAATCGCTGAGAATTTTTCGGAACAGGTTTTTCTTGTTCATGGTATCGGCGTCGATCCGGACGACGGTGGCCCGCGGCAGGATCTGCTTTACGATCTCCTCGACCTTTTGCGTTCCCGAACCCTTCCATTTGATTTTCGCCGAGCTGCATTCCGGACAACGAAACGGGGCGGAGTCCTCCTGACCGCACAAATGGCAGATCAGCCTGTTCACCTTGCGGTGAAAAGTGAGTGGTATGCTGCAATGACGGCACTGGGCAACCCATCCGCACTGCGGGCAAATCATGCTGCGCGAATAGCCGCGACGATTCAGGAACAAGATGGCCTGTTCCCCCTTTTCCACTCGATCGTGCAACATGGAAACCAGAGACCGCGACAAGGTTACGGCGCGGCGATGGCTGATATACTCCTGTCGCATATCGACGACGTGAACCGTCGGCATGCGACGATTGTCCACGCGGTTGAAAAGGCGATCGCACACATATTTTTTCGTGGAAACGTTATAAAGCGATTCCAGGGAAGGAGTGGCGGAACCGAGAACGCAAACCGCATCATTCAGTTTGGCCCGGTATACAGCCACGTCGCGGGCGTGATAGCGCGGTGTCTCCTCCTGCTTGTAGGCCGGTTCATGCTCCTCATCCACGATGATGAGCCCCAGGTTGCGCAAAGGGGCGAACAAAGCCGACCGCGCCCCTACTACCACCCGGGTCTCGCCCGAGGCCAAACTGGTCCAGGCGTCCAACCGCTCCCCATCGCTCAAATGGCTGTGCCAGACCACCGTTTTGAAGTTGAACCGGTTGAGCCGCGCCCTGAGCCGACCGACCGTTTGCGGGGTAAGAGCCACCTCCGGCACCAGAAATATAACCGTTTTGCCCGACCTGATAACCGGTTGTATGGCCCGCAAGTACACCTCGGTCTTTCCCGATCCCGTCACCCCGTGGAGGAGGTGGACCTTGAACTTCCCATCCCTCAGGCTGGCGCCGATGGAATCGACGCACCGCCTCTGCTCATTGGTCAACTGAAACTCCTGGTTCTGCGCCTGCTCAACTTCGCCGAAATCATCAGCGTATGCGACCCTCTCAATCGCCTCCAACACTACCCTGATCAGTCCTTTTTCGACCAAGCCGTTCAAAACGGACAGACTCACCTTGAGCCGTTTTGCCACCAGGCTTTTTTTGAGCGGTTTAACCTGATCGCCCAAAAACCGGTAGGCCAGGGCCTGTTTGGGCGCTCTCTTCTTCAATGCTTCCCATGCCTCGGATGAGAACTTCCCGTCCAAAACCAACCGCTTTTCCAGCTTCCGGCCCATCCCCTTCCTCACCACGGCGGGGATGAAGGTTTCGAGCAACCGTTCAAAGCCCGCCCCGTAGTAATCATGCATCCAATACATCAACGCGGACGATTCCCGGGTCAAAGCCGGGTGGTCCATGACCAGATCGTGTATGTTCTTCAGTTTCTCCGGGGCCATCCGTCCCTTATCCGGAAGCTCCATGACGACCCCCAACTCCTGCCGGTTGCGAAGGGGTATGCGCACCAGACACCCTCGCTTCAATTTATCACGCAAAACCGCCGGAACGCGGTATTCGAGCAGTTTATCAAACCCCCTGATGGGTAGAACGAGGGCGATTTCGGGAGTCCTTGGCATAATTTATGGCAATTCCCCAAACATCAAACATTGACGCGAGCCAGTTTGTCGCTTCTAATCTCAGAGTCTAGGCAAATTCATTCATCCCCCCGTGGCTACTGTGGACGTCGTATCCGGAAGAGAAAGCTTCAAATCCCGCTTGGCTGATCTGGGACTGCGCGTAACCAGCCAAAGGATGGCCATTTTCCACGCCGCCCGTCAATCCGATGAACACTTTACGGCGGAGGAACTGCTGGAGTATTCCCGCAGGTTCGACCACACGGTCAGCCGTGCCACCGTCTACCGCACCCTGCCCATTCTCACGGAAAGCCGGGTGGTGCGGGAAGTCGATATCGGGAAAAACTACAAATTCTACTGCCCCTCCCGTGAAGAGGAACCATCGCAGGCCCAGGTGATTTGCACGGATTGCGATAAAATCTTCGAAATGGACGCTCCTTTTCTCGAGTGGTACGGACAATCCGTGGCCACAAAACTGGGCCTTTCCGTGGAAGATCAGCGGCTTCAGGTCAGTGCCTCCTGCGAGCGCTTGAAAACCAATGGTTGCTGCGAGAATTGCGCGAATGATGAGCGATCAGCATAAGTTTGAAATCTCCTTTTACGAAAGCGTCCTGAAAAAGGACCCGAAATTTGTCGAAGTTATCGAACTTCTGGGCGGGCTCTACACCCGCGCCGGGCGCATCGACGACGGCCTGAAAATGGACCGGAAACTGGTCCGGTTGAGGCCGGGCAACCCGGTGGTTCATTACAATTTGGCCTGTAGCCTGGCCCTGAAGCGCCGCTTGAAGGACGCCTTGACGGTTCTGACCAAGGCCGTGGAACTCGGTTACCGGGACATCAAATGGGTACAGGAGGATCCGGACCTGGAAAACCTGCGCGGTCACCCTTCCTATCAGAGGTTGCTGGATGACCTGAACGCGAAATTGCAGGAAAGTTAGCAACCTCTCAAAAACTTCAAACCTCAAAAGACCCCATCGGCGTTCAATAACGTTTTGCCTTTTCTTAAGGGTTACCCCTGAAGTATTGATTTGAGTCATCCCGTGCCCGAAGCGCTTGCATACGACCCGCTGGTAGTTTCCTCCATCGATTTTCAGGAGGAACCTCTAACCCATATTCAAGAGGAAATCCTGCAACTGAAAAAAGAGCGCAACGCCATTATCCTGGCCCACAATTACCAGATAGATCCCATTCAGCGGATCGCCGACTATATTGGAGATTCCCTTGGCTTATCCTACCAGGCGGCGAAAGCAGATGCGGATGTCATCCTGTTTTGCGGGGTTCACTTTATGGCGGAAACCGCCAAAATCATCAATCCGCACAAAACCGTTGTCCTTCCCGACCTCCAAGCCGGTTGCTCCTTGGCAGATTCCTGTCCCGCGCCGAAACTCCAGGCTTATAAGGATGCCCATCCCGATACCTACGTGGTAGCCTATATCAATTGCTCCGCTGCCGTAAAAGCCATCAGCGACGTCATCTGTACCAGTGGAAACGCCGTCCAAATCGTGCAAAGGGTTCCGGAGGATAAGGAAATCCTGTTTGTCCCGGACCAGAACCTCGGTCAATGGGTAGCAAAACTGACCGGACGGCGGCTGAAGCTGTGGCCAGGGAGTTGTTACGCCCACGTCTTGTTCACCGTTCAGTCTCTGGAAAGACTGCGGGCCCATTTTCCCGGAGCCCCCATAGTGGCTCATCCCGAGTGCGTGGAAACCGTGCGAGACATGGCCGATGAAGTCTGCAGCACAGAGGGAATGCTGGGCTTTTGCCGCAGCCATCCCTCCCGGGACATCATCGTGGTTACCGAAACCGGCATGCTCAATCGTCTCCGCCGGGAAATCCCCGGGAAACGCTTTATCGCCGGTCCCACCGACACCTGCGCCTGCAACGATTGCCGGTTCATGAAAATGAACACCGTGGAAAAAATGCGGGATGCCCTGGCCAACCTGTCCCCGGAAATCGAGCTGGAGGAATCGATCCGTCAAAATGCTTTCCGGCCCATAAAACGCATGCTCGACTGGAGCAACTAGCCAACTCTCGATGCTGGATACTGGATGCTTGATGCTTGATGCTGTTTCGCGCTCCCGGCGCTTCCCCATTATCTCTCGCCAAGGCCGCAAAGAACGCCGAGACATGGATAATAAAAAACCACAGAGAACTCAGAGAACACAGAGAGGGAAGGCGCGCTGAGGCGCGCCAATGAGGAATTGGGGAGAAGAGGCATTATAAATTGTAGGAGGGGGTTTATCCCCCGATCATCCAAATGCCTCACCGCAATCGGGGGATTAACCCCGTCCTACAGTTTCGTAATTGATTATTAATAGATGCTGGGAATGGAATCTCCTCCTTCCCTCGATCACGATTAATCTCAACACCTTCTTCCTTCTATTTTGACCCCGAGCTTTTAAGCGACAAATATTTTTTAGATTACTTACGGTCAAAGCGAGGTTGGGAAGGGCACACTTCGTGAAGGTAATCCGCAACTTTTCTCCACTCAGAATGGGACGGCGTCATTCCATGATCCGGACAGGGGTGTTACTTGTCCTGCTGACGGAACTTTTTCTGTCCCAGTTGGCCATTTCCAGCCCACAGTTACACCATTGGCTGCATGGAGTCCCCTCGGAGGAACATTCCTCGGAGGACCGTTGTGGATGTCACGGGGAATCCGAAGATGCTCAAGAGCCGGAACACCTCTGCGTCATCGTCCTGATGGCTGCGGGTATCCTGAACGAGGAAGGAGCCTTTGAAATTCATCCTTCCAAAGCGTTCAACGAACCGCTCCTCCCTTCCGCACCCCATTTGGCAGGGGCACCTGCCATGGCCCGGTATTTGGCAAGAGGGCCGCCGCATCGGTTCAGATAAGTCATTATTCACCGGTCCTGAGACCCGGTTGCTCCGCGATTGATAGCGGTAGCGCCCGGTCCGACGGGCCACGATAGCTTAAACTGAACCTGTGCAGGTCAGCCTCCTGCCTAAATACAATGCAAAACGGAAAAACTTTAGCCTTATTATTCTTTATTATAACGATTTTCCCGGCGCTTTCCGCCGAGGACGAATGGTACGAAGAGGGAGAGATCATAGATCTCGACCGCGTCAATTTTTCTGCCAGCCCCCTTGCTGTTAAACAAGTGGACTTGGTAATGCCAGCCGACATTCTGTCCGGAGAATACCTCCGGCGCACCGGGGAATCTTCCCTCGGAGCCACCTTGGATGGGCTACCCGGCCTACACAATACCTCCTATGCTCCGGGCGCGGGGCGACCCGTCATCCGCGGTAGCGGGGGAGAAAGCCGGGGGTCTATCCCTGCAATCGGGCAAGGACAACTTTGCCTGGAGCTTGAACTACATGAAACGCGATGCCGGGGATTACGAAATTCCCGGTTTTGCGGAAGCCGAACACCTGCACGAGCACGAGGAGGAACACGGGGAGGATGAAGATCACCATGAAGAAGAAGAGGGTGAAGAACATGGAGAGGACGAAGATCACGATCACCATGAGGAGGAAGAAGAACATGAGGAGGTTTCCGGCATATTGCCCAATAGCATTGTTGAAACTGAGAGTGCAGCTGTGGGATTTGGTTGGTTTACCGAAACAGCCAGTTACGGATTTGCCTTCAACCAATACGATTCATTCTACGGAGTGCCCGGTCATAGCCATGCACATGGACATGAAGAAGAAGGTCATGGACACGAAGAAGAAGAGGGACATGATGAGATGGAAGGACATGAAGGAGAAGAACATGAGGACGAAGATCACCACGAAGAAGAAGGTCACGAGGAGTCCGTTGTCGTCGACCTGGAAAATTCGCGTACCAGTTTCCGTGCCGAATGGTTGGAATCCAACGCCTTGTTTGAATCGTCCGAGCTGAACATTGGCTATGGCGATTACCGGCACGTGGAGAGGGAAGGGGAGCATGTCGGAACATTATATGAACGAACGGGAGTCGACCTGCGTTTTACGGGGGTGCACCACCCAATAGGCGACCTCACCGGAGCATTGGGCCTGCATCTCAAAGACGAATCCTTCCTGGCCGAAGGGGAAGAGGCATTTGTTCCCAAAAATGACCTGAGCAATTACGCCTTGTTTGCGGTGGAACGTTACCACGCCAAATGGGGAGCGTTCGAATTTGGGGGACGGATTGAAAACCAATCCCTCTCTCCCGACGACCCTGATTTGAGTGAGAAGGATAACACAACCTTCAACCTGTCTGGCGGATGGGTTGTCGATCTGCAGGAAAACAGCACTTTGGCTGTGAACCTGGCTTACAACGAGCGCGCCCCAAACGTGTCCGAGTTCTATGCATTCGGGCCTCACGTGGGCACTCAAACCTTCGAAATCGGCAATCCCGATCTGGATATTGAACAATCCAACAGCCTCAACGCCTCCTGGCGAAAATCGGCCGGGGCGGTCACCGGAGAAGTCTCCCTCTTTTTCTCCGATTTCAAAGACTTTGCATTTCTGGAACATCTGGATCATGAAGAGTTCGAGGAACTGTATCCGGAGGATGATGCGGGAGGTCTGGATATCTTTAGGGTGGAGGCCGTGGATGCTCAATTCTACGGCTTGGAAGTGGACATCCGCTTCCACTTGATCGATAATGTGGATGACAACCTGCATTTCGATCTGACTTTCGATCAGACCCGTGCCACCAACCAAACGGAAAACTCCAACCTCCCCCGCATACCCACGCGGCGCATTGGAGGGCGTTTAGTCTATGAATCGGGTCCTTGGTTGTTGGGATTGGGCGCCAGGCATACCGCCTCGGCCAAACATCTCGCCCCCGATGAAACCCCGACACAGGGTTATACGGTGGTAAATGCGGACATCACACGTCGGATTGAAAGCGGCAATGTCGCTCACGACCTGTTCCTCTATGGCCGAAACCTGACCGACGAGGAAATTCGTCCCCATACCTCCTTCACAAAAGACCAGGTTCCCAGGCCCGGTTTTGGAATTTCAACCGGTCTGAGAATTCTGTTCTAACCCGGATATGGAAGAGGTTACGGCATCGCGGGGACGCGATTGCCCTACCATTTCAAAACGTAAGCGGTAGGGCGGCGGCATCCTTGCCGCGCCTGAAAATTTCTCATGCCACGATCTGGTTTTCTCACGGCCGGGCTATTGATTCCCCTTTTACCGGGATTCCGGAGCGCAGTAGAAGATTGGGAGATGTCGCATTCGCTCGGCAAGTGAGATATGCGGGCCAATTGCCGCCCCCTGGCGCCTTTTTGTTCTCTGTGGTTACTCTCTCCTAAACCTTCTCAATTACTCGGTCCAAAGCTCTTCTTGATGCTCAGGTAGTAACGGAGGCCGTCCGGCTCGTAGAGATGACCGGGAAAACCAACCGAGTTATTATACGCCGCAAAGGCTGCGGGAGGGTCGGTGTCAAAGAGATTTTCCACGCCCAAGGTGGCGGAGAAATCGCCCAGCCAACCGCCCTTTTCCTGCCCGAAGTTGTAGGTCAATTGCATGTCCCAGAGCAGCCGATCGTCTACTTTGGATAATTCAAAGTTCTCATCGACATCGAGAAAACCAGAGGTGTAATGGCCAACCAGAAAGAGGTCGAAATCCCCATAGCCCCAATTGAAAGTGGTGGTAAATTTGTATTCGAGATAGCCATTTTGACCCGATCCGGCATTGGCGATGACCAGCGGTCGATCGTCCAGCACGCCGATTTGAACGTCTGTGCCTTGCGGTTCGCGAATGGCCAGGGAGACCCCCGAGCCGAGACCGACGAGGTCAAAGGCGGGACTGTCGGGGTTGCTTTGGGTGCGGGCCCCTTTTAGCCAAGTAAAGTTAATACCCCACTGAAACGTTCCAAAGCGGTCCGTCCGGAGAATATACCGGCTCCCCAGATCAATCCCATGAAAGGTAGATCGGCCCGCGTTCTGAAAGAGCGTATCGACGAGGAGGATGTTATTTTGACTGTCCAGCAGGACCCTTTCCCCGGGGAGAGTAGCGCCGCCGGAGAATATGCGGTCCACCGTGTCCTGCGGATTATTGGACACCGACCCGGAACGACGGATTTGCCAAAAATCCAAATTGAAGGTAAAGTCTGAGAGAAATTGAGGAGTGAGGATGAAACCCAGGTTCCAGCTTTCAGAAGATTCGGGTTCGAGAGCGGGGTTGCCCGCCACTGTCATATCGATCTCCGGGTTGATGTCATCCGGGTTCCAGGGATTGGAAACAGAGGTCAAGCCGGAGGTCTTGCCGGCGAATAATTCAAAAAGGGAGGGCTCACGGAAACCATTGCTCCAACTTGCCCGCAGGATCAAGCCCTCGATGGGGGTGAGGCGGGAGCTTATTTTTGGCACGAAAGTGGACCGTTTGCTGGTGATGAAGTCCTCGTAGCGGCCAGCTAGATTGATGTCCCAGGAATAAACCGGGGTCTGCATTTTCGGCCCGATTATGGGGACGGAGGTTTCGAAGAAGAGGGCCTGGATGTCGCGACTGGCATTGGTATAGGTTCGTGTGGAAGAGCCCACGAGGTCACCGCTTTCCACAGTCGGGTCGGGATTCTGGTTGATCGTTTCCCGCCGCCAATCATAACCGAAGGCCATCCCGAGGTCTCCTCCCGGGAGGGGGAACACATTGCCGGAGGACATATGGGCATGGCCAAACCACACTTCGGAATCGGACTTGCTCTGGGAGTAAACCAAGGCATTCTCGGCCAAAGCGCGGTTGTGATCGTTCCAGTAACCGTCAAACTGAGAAGCGCCGAAGGGGTTGTAAGGTTCAGGGCCGAGGCCGAGGTATTTGCTGCTGGACTGGTCGAACCAAGGGTCGGCCGCGTTCATCAAGCGGTTAAGGCGGCTGGTCGAAACACTCCTGTACCCCTGAATTTCATCAACCCTGCTGATGCGGAAGCCGGTGTCCAAATTCCAGTTGGAAGAGCGGAATTCCAAATCTTTTCCATGCAGTCCCAGGGTGGTGATGAAGGCGGTGGCGTCGGTGTTAACCAACCGCTGGCCAAATTCTTCCAAGCGGGCTCTAGTGACCCCTTCCAGGTCCTGATTGAAGGGGTTGAAAGGGTTGAATGCCCCGGGAGGCAATTCGCTCAGGCGATAGAAGTCATAGCCGTCTTGGCTATACTTCACGTAACCGGGCAGGGGCTCTCCATTCCTATGAGCGCCGGGGCTGTTAATGGGAATGGGAGTGCGCGAAGGAATGACGAGGCTGACGCCATCATAATTGCGAAAACTGCCGGTGGCGGGGGGGGCGAGACCATCATTTGCATTTGCCTTGGTGTAGCTGATGTCCCCAACGGCAAAGAAGGAATCGTTCAGCTTTCCCCTATAGGTCATGAAAGTCCCCGACCTTTCAATTGCCGGAGTGGCTGGCGATAAACGGTTGTAATTATAGCGGGAATGTTCGCCAAAAGCGCCCAGATAGGTGTACTGATCCGCCCTCAGATTGCCGTCGTTGTTTTCAATATTGGCATTTGCGGTGCGGGTTCCGTCCGGGTTGGAAGGACCGGAAGTAACCAGTACGGCCCGGTTCGGGTTGGAGGGCATGCCCTCGGTATCCAAACCGGGGATAAGTCCGTCCGGACCCAGGCCGAGGGCTTCGCGAGCGGCCTCGGCGGATATTTGGATGTTTATCGGAATCGAATTGGAGCTGAGAAAAGGCGGGACAGCCGAAAAGGGGCGGTCCCTGTTCATGATGGGGTTCTTCTTCAGGTAAAAAACATTACCGGTAATATTTGCCTCTTCCCCTCCAATACCAAAGAAGACGCTACTGTAAAATTCGGATGAATCCGTGCTGGAAATATCTTCGCCGTAGCGGGTGACGACTTCAGCTCCCTGGTAATCCGCGTTGGTGATGATATTGATTACCCCGGCTACCGCGTCTGCGCCGTAAGTGGCGGAAGCGCCCTCTTTCAACACTTCAATCCGTTTAATGGCGGCGGCCGGTATGGTGTTCAGATCGATAAAGGAGGAGGTCCCTCCCGCTCCCGTGGGCCAGGGAGCAAGGCGTTTGCCGTTGATGAGGATCAGAGTCGAATCGGCCCCTATACCTCTGAGGGAAACACCGGAAGCGCCCGGGGTGAATCCTGTCTGGTTATGCTGCATCGGAATCGACCCGGCGTTGCTGAAGGGTAAATTTTGCAAAAACTCTTCCGCTGTGACATAGCCTATTGATTCAAATTCCTCGCGCTCAATGACCTGAATAGGGGCTGATTGAACTTCTTCACTGGAATAGAGCAGGGAACCGGTAACCACGAATTCTTCCAAATCGTAGATTTCCGGAAAGGCTTCCTCGGAACTCTCCTGCGCTTCCGACACGAAGGAGAAGATAAGAGAAATCAGAGACAACCAGCAAATTTTTGGAGCCATTATTTTAGGACCCGCATATCTCACAAAATTCGTGACGAGCGAACGGAGGTCGAGTGCTGGCGGGGGTTTCGTGCAGATTCGGGGGTGAAGCCGGGTCGACACCCTGCAAAGTCCCGAATCCAGGGAAATCCCCACCAGTGCCGACATACCGGAGCGCAGTAGAAAATTTGTGAGATTTGCGGGTTAGGAGTTGCACCGTATCCAACAACTTTAATGGCGCCATTCCGGTCAAGCTCCGGATTCACCGCCAACACGTTTGAACCGGGCGCGTATCCAGAAGATGACTCCGCCGACCATGGACAGGGGGAGAAGGGAAAGCGCTGCGGTGGAAAGGTAGAAGGCTACGCGGGTCTCCTCATTGGCGCTGAAACATACCGGGCAAGCCTCTGCCTGCGCCAGCGCCGCCAACAGCATCCAACCCACCCGGAAAATTATTGAATTGCGCTTCATCAAACCGATCAGGACAGGTATACGAGATAGTAGAGAACGGGCCAAATGCCAACCACAAAATACCAGAACACCTGGGTTCCCAGAAAGCGGGACTCGGATTGTCTACGGGGTCCGAATGTTAGAAACAAGTGGAGCATTGCCACCAGGGCGGCCACCGCATGCAAGGCGTGAAAGCCGATGATGATGTAGAAGAAACTACCGTAGAGACTTGAGGTCACCGTGAGGCCGAAGCCGAGTAATTTGGTCCATTCGTACCCCTGAACGGTGACAAAAATGCCACCCAGAACGACGGCCAATCCCAGCAATTTCCTGGAGCCGATAAAGTCTCCAGCCCGAAATCTTACGTTGGCCCTGTAAAATATGAAGCCACTGGCCAGCAATATGACGGTGGTCATCGCGGTTACGTTTACGGGCAAGCGGGGCTGCCCCAAAGGCGGCCATATGTCGGCGTCCGCCTTGATGATGAGAAAGGAGCTGATGAGGGCGGCAAAGAGCATGACCTCCGTCAAAATAAAGGCCACCATGGCCAAGAGGCTGCTTGGAATAACCGGACCCTTCCGCGTCACGGTTCTGGCGGATCCAACCGATTCAGCTCTGGGCATGGCGGAGGTGGGCATGGCGAAAAATCAATGGGGCGCCGCTTCGGTCCCGTCCCCGGAATTACCCTCTTCCGGGTGATGAACGGCAATTTCTTCCTCGGTTGGCTCGACGTAGTTACTGAACCAGCGTTGGCCGTCCGGCTTCATGACATCCGGGGCAAACCCGGTGAAAAGAACCAGCAGTAATAGCAAGGTGGCAAAGAGGAGGTACCATATATACTTGAGTTCGATATTGAGGTGCATGAAGTAGGCGCAAACCATGCCGGCCTTGACCAGGGCGATGCCAAATGCGGTGATGAGGGTAAGCCATTGGATGCCGAGGGTGGGACCGATGATGCTGATGGCCAAAAGAACGAGCAGGATGACCCAGATTTTGACGTACCTTCCCGAGGAGTGATCGTCGTGATGTTCTGCTGTTTCAGACATATCTCTTTGCTGGGCTTGCCATCACTTGGCGATGTAGAGAAGCGGGAAAAGGAAGATCCAGACCACGTCCACAAAGTGCCAGTAGATGCCAATGGCTTCGACGCGGTGGAGGTTCTTGCCCTTTTTCACATCCTGGGCGATGATGCCCATGATGACCATGCCGCACAATACGTGGAAACCGTGCAGGCCGGTAGCGGTGTAGTAAAAAGACCAGAACACGCTTTTGAGCATGGTGTAGCCATGCATGATTTCGGAAGTGTACTCGTAGGCTTTCACCAGCATGAACACCCCTCCCCCTCCTATGGTGTACCAGATGTAGCGGAAGGAGCGCTTGGTATCGCCGACCTCGGCGGCTTGGTGGGCCAGTACCACGAACAAACTGGAGGTCAGCAGGACGAAGGTGTTGAAGCCACCGGCGTAGGGGTTGGTGTGCGCGGCTTCATACCCCCAACTGGTATGCAACAACCGAAACATCAGGTAGCTCATGAGCAACCCGCCAAAAATTACGATTTCCGAGGCGAGCACCCACCAAACCGCCAACCTCGAGGTCGGAATGCCGGTCGAGCTGCGGGAAGTCGCTATGGGAACTTGAAACGCCATGTCTATGGTCGATAGCTTCGGATTCAGGATTTGGCCGGGTCGGGTCCGGGCTCGTCTTGCGGCCAGTAATCCTTTTCCCGGTCGGGGTGACTGTATTCATACGGGCCGCGATAAACGGTGGGGAACTCGGCGAAATTGCCATGTGGAGGAGGGGACGGAACGGTCCATTCCAGGGTGTTGGCCTTCCAGGGATTGATCGGAGCCTTTTTCCCTTTCATCCAACTGTAGACCATGTTGACGATGAAAACGCCCTGAAACGCCAACATGAAGATGAGGGAGACCGTGGCGATGATGCGCAGGTTTTGAAGGTCCTGGGTATAGAGATCCGGGAAGTGGACGTAGCCGGAAATCCGCCTGTGCTGGCCGGCGGCGCCCAGGATGAACAACGGGATGAAAATGAAGTTGAAGGGAATGATCGTTCCCCAAAAGTGGACCTTGCCCCAATATTCGTTCAGCATACGGCCGAACATCTTGGGAAACCAGAAGGTAATGCCGGCGTAAAATCCAATAATGGCAATGGGAACGAAGGTGTAGTGGAAGTGAGCCACCACGAAATAGGTGTCGTGGTAATATACATCCAAACCGCTGGCTCCAAGGAAGATGCCCGTCACCCCTCCAATGAGGAATTCCGCCATGAAGGCCAGGGCCCACAGCATGGGTGTGCTGAAGGTTATGGACCCCCCGTACAAGGTGGCAATATAGACAAAGCACAGCTCGGCGATGGGAACCGAAATAATTAGAGTGGTAACCGTAAACAAATTGGCCATGCGCGGGTCGATTCCCGCGATGAACTGGTGGTGAGCCCAAACCACGAAACTCAAAATCCCGGTGGCAAACACGGAGTAGAGAATCGTCTTGTAGCCAAATAGCTTCTTGCGGGAAAATACCGCCATTATCTCGGCCACGATGCCCATGGCGGGCAACAGAACCACGTAAACTTCCGGGTGGCCGAAGAACCAGAACAAGTGCTGCCAAAGTATGGGACTCCCCCCCATATCCGGATTGTAGAACCCGGTCCCGACCAATTGGTCGAACAACAACATGACGGCTCCTGCCAGAAGGGGACCGACCGAGAGCATGAAGAGGATGCTGGCGATGACGATCATCCACAACACGATGGGGATATCGTACATCTTCATCCCCGGGGCCCGGGCGTTCATCAGGGTCGTGATAAAATTGATCCCGCCCAGCAGAAAGGCCACAAACTCCAACCCCACCGCGATGACCCACATGGGAGCGCCCAAGGGTGTGGCATTGTATTGCGCTTCTGCCGACAACGGCGGATATGCCGTCCAGGAACCCCCGAAACCGCCGTTCGGCACAAAGAAGGAGGCGATGAGGACCAGGGCACTGAGCAGAAAAATCTGGTAGGACAAGCGGTTGATGCGCGGAAACACCATGTCATCCGCGCCAATCATCAGGGGGATGAGAAAATTGCCGAATGCCGCGATCAATACCGGCATGGCAAACCAGAATATCATGATGGTCCCGTGGTTGGTAACCAGCGAATTGTAAGCCAGTTCCGATACGTGCCCAAACCCCGGGACGTCGATTCCCGGAAAGGCCAACTGCATGCGGAACACGTAGACGAAAAATCCACCTATCAAGGCCATGAACAGCCCGGTAAACATGTACTGGAAGCCAATGATCTTGTGGTCCGTGGAAAAGACGTACTTTTGCCAAAAACTCAATTCATGATGAGAATGGGCTTCGGACATGACTTCAGTTACTAACGATGGATGGTTCAGAGGGGAGAGGCCGAGGCCAGAGCCTGACCGGGCATGGTGGAATAGCGCTGGTTGAGCCACTGTTCGTGGTCATAGGCCGACTCGATGAAGATGCGAGCCGCCATCAACCCATGACCCAACCCGCAAATTTCCGTGCACTGGATATCGAATTCCCCGGTTCTTGTCGGCCTGAACCATCCCACAATGGTTCGGCCCGGTACGGCGTCCTGTTTCAGGCGGAAAACCGGCACGGAAAAGGAGTGGAGCACGTCTGTGGCTTCCAGTTCGAAATGGTAGGTGGCGCCCTCCATGACGTGGAGTTCGTCCACCACGGCAATGTCGTCCTCGGTGCGCAATATGCCATCGGCCCCCGGATGGACGAAAGTCCAGGCCCATTGCTGGGCCACGATCCCAATGGTCAGATCCGGTTCGGGCAACCGCTGCTTGATATTGTACCACACCGCAATGGCGCCCCATACGATGGCGACGTCAAAAACCAGAACGAGGTAATGGGGGATGGAAATCCACTTCTTGTGCTGCTTTTTCTCCCCGGAAACATACTGAGCTTTCTGGCCCGCCTTTTTCCGGTAGCGGAACATGAAATAGAAAAAAACGATCTCCGCAGCCAGGAACCAGATCCCCACAATCCAGAATATCAAATCGTTGAGAAAATCGATATCCCCGGCAAACGATGAGGCGCGGACTAAATAGGCTTCGATCATGGGGCTATTCTCTGCTGCGGACGTAAACCGGTTTACAAAACGAAAATGAAGACGACTGCCGCGAAAGCCACCGCAAAAAATGTCAAAACGAGAAATGTTCGGGTGGCGATTTTATGGGGGAGATCTTTGCTCATCGAGGCGAGAAGGGTTGAATGGTTAATTCTCGATGGAAATGGAACGGATATAGGCGATAACGTCTTTCATGGCCTGTTCGTCCGCCAGCGTCAAGGTCATGGGGCGCATTTGCATTCCTCCAATGTCCTTGGGATTGGTTCCACGTATGCCTTCCTTGAATTTTTTCAGGGAGGTCAACATGTACCAGTCGCTCTGGTATTTCAGAGAGGGAGTCCTGAGCGCTTCCACACCCTGGGCATCCGGGCCATGGCAGGCCAGGCAGAGGGCGTAGGCAGCCTGACCCTTGACCGGGTCGCCGCCCTCCAGGGAGTCCTCCGGCACTCTGGGAGTGAACGTGGCAACGTAGGCGGCCACGTCCTTTATAGCCTGCTCGTCCACCAGCGTCATCGACATGGGACGCATTTGCAGCCCCGTCGTATCGCGGGGATCCGCCCCGCGAATACCATGCTTGAAATTGTGCAATTGCGCCTCGATGTAATAGGCCGGAAGCCCCGCGATCTGGGGAGCATTGAACAACTTGTTGCCATGGCCTTCCGGCCCATGGCAGGCTATGCAGGTAATATAGGCGATTTTCCCCTTCTCGATATCCTGACCGACCAGACCAGGGCCCGCCCAAACCAGAATGAGGCCAAGAACCAGGAAAAACCGGAGCGTTGGAACCTTTGAGAAGGATGTTGGGTCGGGAAACATTTGTTGCCGGATAAGTGGCCAATCATTTTTGGGTTATTTATTTTTTCAACGCATTTCCAACCCGAGGGTTAAAGAATGGCCCCCTCACCGAAAATTATAAGAAGCGATTATGCCCGTTATGCATTTCTTTTACAGCAACCCTGGCAGTGGAAAGAGGAAAGTGAAGAGTTTCCAGGAAATCAGCCTTCGGGACCCTCTCGCCAAGATCGCTGAGAACGGGGAGAGCGGCAACGGCGCCTCTCCATCTGTACCTTTGACGGCAGCCAATTCCTAATTGACGCGAAGCGCCTTATCCTGTTCATCCATGTTAAATTTACTAATTCCTGATTGGCGCCGCAGGCGCCCGCTTTCCTCTCCACTCTTCACTCTTCACTCTTTCCTCTGGCGCGAAGCGCCTCATATGCGCCCTACATTTTGCTTTCTCATTCTCCTGTTTGGGCCCTCCATCGGCGCCCAAACCTTTACCCCCACAGAGGATGGGCTTTATGCCGTTTTCAACGTATCCCTACGGCAATCCAACGGGCAAACCGCCACCAAGGAATTCGCCGCCCGCTTACATTACCAGGAGGTCCCCCTCACGGTAGCCAATTTTGTCGGTCTGGCCGAAGGGACTTACCATTGGTTCGACTTTCAGGAACATGAATTGCGCAGCAATACGCCTTTCTTCGACGGCACGGAATTTCACCGGATAATTGAAAATTTTATCATTCAGGCCGGATCTCCCGATGGCACTTCGGGCGGCGGCCCGGGTTGGACCATACCCGATGAAATTGTGCCGGAGTTGAAACATGCGGAAGGAGGTGTGCTGGGAGGAGGTGTGCTTTCCATGGCCAACTCCTCAGCCCAGGGAAATCTCAATTCGGGTGGCAGCCAGTTCTTCATAACCATGGCTCCAGTTCCGGGACTGGGACAGGAAGGGCGATTGTCTGTCCTGGATGGCACCCATGCCATCTTCGGGGAAATTGTGGACGTGGAGGGGTTGAGGGTGGCCCAGGAAATCGGACGGAATCCGCTTAGCGGTTCACGACCTCATCCGGATTGGCCCGTAACCATCGAATCGGTCCAAATAATCCGGCAGGGGGCAAACGCACAGGCTTTCAACCCCACCGATTACTGGCAGCCTCCCACTTTCCACAGGGGCAAATTGGAAACCAGACACACCGTGGAGGACCACGACGACAATCCGGATACCGCCTCGGTCCCGGTTCTGGAATGGACCTTCCTCAGAGACCGCGACAACCATTACTATATCGAAGATTCGAACGATTTGCAGGATTGGAGAATAATCCATGATTTTCAAAGGGCAGTGGTGCGGGAGGACCTGCCCATACGCAACAATATCAGGAACGACGTCGAATTTGATGACCGGCACTTTTACCGCATGCTGGAACTGGTCTACCCCCCCCTTCCCGAAACTCCCCTGCAAGGAACTTCCGGAACAAACCTGACCCTGCAGTTGAATCAGGTCGAAGTGGACCCGAACAGAGTCCCCTTTCAACCCGAATCCCTTAGATTTACGCTGCTCAATAATCACCAAGGATACTGGGAACTCAAACGGTCCGATAACGACGTCATGAGGCCCATCGGCGCGATTGATTCCTACCAATGGTGGAATTTAGCCGACAAGCACCAGGTAACTTTGTATCTGGATGGATTCACGGGCCTGCAAGCCCACCTTACCCCAACCTCCCCCAATTCCGGAAATGCTTATGTGCATTACTTGAGCCCCAGACCGGAAGGGGTCAATATCACGGGAACCTATACCCTCAGCAGTGAAAATGAAGGGAGAACCCGACTCGACAAAGAAGGCCTCAAATTGACTTTCAATATCGACGACACCACCCTGCAAGGCGATCCCTTCACAACGACGTTTGAAATCGACTTCTGGGATCAACTGGAAAACCAGAACCCCGAGGACGATATACGCTATGAAGGAGGTTGGAAAGCGACCTCCTCCAACAGCGATTTCGTCGACCTCGGCCGATTGCTCTACCACTGGTTTGAAGAGGATGGAAAAATTCAACTGCTTCTGGGTTTCGATATCATTGCCGGAATCCATTTGCAGTTGGACAGCCCTTTGACCGCTTCCGGCACAGCCGATGCCTATTTCAGGTCCGGAGCCAGTTTCGAGACCGTTAGCTATACTTCCGGGACCGGGGATGCCCGACCGGTAACCTTCGACAAAAACCTTACCAAGTTGACCCTGAATATCGACCTCGAAGGTGAAGCATCTGGAAAAATCGTTGTCGATTTCTGGGATAATTCCCAGGGCATATACGAGTCGAGCCGAACCGATCAGGAGGGAACGACAACGGGAGCCGTCCGCTTCTACGAGTGGCTCGAATCCAATGATGAAACCTGGGTAAATCTGACCTTTGACGGCCAACTCCTCGACATGCGGGTATTTCTCACCGAGACTGCCACCGGTTCCGGCAGGGCCAAACTTCATATCCTGGATAGTCGCGCCGTTCTGGATGCCACCTATACCATCGGCCAAGGAACCCCCAGACCCTGAGTCCTGATCTGGATGCTCGATGCTGGTTATTGGAAACTTGAATTGCCTTCGCTTTTTTGTGATTTTTGAGCCTTTTGTGGTTACCATCTTCGCGCCTCCTTTGCGAGCTTTGCGAGAGTCCACTTCAACCTTCAGCCTTCTTCTCCAAGCCGTTGATTTTTCGATCACGATCACGATAAACAATTCATCATGCGTTTCATTCCTAGTTCCTCATTCCTAATTGGCGCCCCCGGGCGCCTTCCCCCCTCTGTGTCCTCTGTGATCTCTGTGGTTATTCTTCTTCTCACCTTCGGTCTCTCCGGTGTTGGCGCCGATAGCGAACGTCCTGGTAAAAACGTCATCGTCTTTCTGGTGGACGATCTCGGCTGGAAGGACCTGGGTTGCTATGGGAGTTCATTTTACGAGTCTCCGCGAATCGATGCCCTGGCCAGGGAAGGGGCTCAATTCACCAACGCCTACACCCCCAACCCGGTCTGCTCCCCCACCCGGGCCGCCATCATGACGGGCCGCTACCCCTCCCGCGTCGACATCACCGACTGGATTCAGGGGATGAAGCCCAAAAATCCGCGGTTGGTCACTCCGCAAGACCGCGACAATCTCGCCCTGGAAGAGGTAACCATTGCGGAGGTTCTCCGAGAACACGGCTACCAGACATTTTACGCCGGGAAATGGCACTTGGGCGATGCGGGACACTTCCCCGAAGACCAGGGATTCGACATCAACAAGGGGGGCCATCACAGAGGCAGCCCACCCGGTGGTTATTACGCTCCTTTCAATAATCCCACGCTCGAAGACAAACCGGACGACCATTACCTGACCGACCGGCTGACCGAGGAATGCATCCATTTCCTGGAATCGCGGGACCAAGAAAAACCCTTTCTCCTCTACATGGCCTATTACACCGTCCATACTCCCATCCAGGGCTGGGACGTTCAGGACGCTTACTTCGCCGAAAAGAAGAAAGCTCTTCCCAATGGTGGAGAACCCCAAACCCGCAGGGAACACGACGGCCTCACCCGGCTCAACCAGTCCGACCATAAATATGCCGCCATGGTAAAAGCCCTCGATAACAGCGTCGGCCGCATCCTCGACGCCCTCGAAACCATGGCCCTGGACGACCAAACCATCATTATTTTCACTTCCGACAACGGCGGACTAACCACCCGGTCAGGGATAGGCCCCACCTCCGAACTCCCCTTGCGCGCCGGCAAAGGCTGGTGCTACGAGGGCGGCATTCGCATTCCAACACTCATACGAGCGCCCGGCATTGAAGCGACCGCCAAAAAAATCGACACCCCGGTCATCAGCATGGATTTCTTCCCCACCATTCTCGATTTGGCCGGGTTGCCACTCAGACCTGAACTCCATCTGGACGGCCTGAGCTTGAAGCCGTTACTCGAAGGTAAACCTCTCGAAGACCGCCCCCTCTTCTGGCACTATCCTCATTACCATGGCTCCACCTGGAAACCGGGAGCGGCCATCCGGGTAGGGGACTGGAAACTGGTGCAATCCTACGAGTGGGAAACAGTGGAACTCTACAACCTGAAAGACGACATCGGCGAGTCGAAGGACCTCTCCAAGCAATACCCCGAAAAGACCCGGGAGTTGCTCGACAAGCTCGTTGAATTGCAAAGGGAAACAGGTTCAAAAATCCCCTATCCAAAATAATTGCCCGCATTTCAAATTCGTAGCGAGCGCCGTCATCGGGGTCATGCCTTGGGCTTGACCCCTTCCTCCGCCCTATAAACGAGGCACGGTCATCCCTCCGTCCACCAGGATGACCTGGCCGGTGGAATAGGGAAAATCTCCCCGGGCCAGAGCCGCCACCGCTTTCCCCACGTCCTCGGGGTAACCCCAGCGCTCGGTGATGTTCATTCCCTCCTCTATGAGCCGGTCATATTTTTCCGCCACCCCTGCCGTCATATCCGTTTTGATCACCCCGGGACGCACTTCATAAACAGGGATGTCGTATTGCCCCATGCGGGCGGCAAAGACCTGACTCATCATGCTGAGCCCCGCTTTGGCGATACAGTATTCGGCACGATTGGTGGAAGCCACCGTGGAAGAAATGGAGGAAATGGTTACGATGCATCCCCAAAAGGATTTATCCGCCCGCTTGGCTTCGGCCATATCCCGAGCAATAGCCTGACTGAGAAAAAACGCCCCTTTCAAATTCGTCCCCATTACCAGATCATAGTTTTCCTCGGTGGTCTCGAAGACGTCGAGGCGGCCGGGAGAGCCAATACCAGCATTGTTGACCAACAGTTGAATGGCCCCTCCGGCAAAGCTGCGCGCCACGTGCAAAATGCTCGATCGCCCTTCGGCGCTTCCAATATCTCCGCGCGCATAAGCCACCTCTACCCCACTCGAACGCAGGGCATTCAAGGTTTCCTGGATGGAAGGCTCAGGACGCACCCCGTTGATGACCAAATTCCATCCCTCATCCGCTAATTTTAAAGCGATTCCAAAACCGATGCCGCGAGTTCCTCCCGTAACCAAAGCCGTTTTCATATTCTTTTCCCCTCAGGTTAAGTCTTTCACTTCGAGCCACCGGCGCTCCTTCCAGCTTTGCAGGCCGAGTTCGGCCAACTGGACGCCTTTGGCCCCTTCCAGCAGGGTCCAACGGAACGGTTCGTCCAATACGACGTGCCTCAGGAACAACTCCCACTGCGCCTTGAAGGCGTTGTCATAGACTTCCTGCTCCGGGACCTTGGCCCAGTCCTCGTAAAAATCAATCGGCTGCTCGATATCCGGATTCCAAATCGGTCTGGGCGTGTTGTTGGCGTGCTGGACGTGGCAATCGCGCAGGGTGGCCAGGGCCGATCCCTTTTCTCCATCCACCTGCAAGGTAAACAAGTCGTCGCGGCGGACGCGCGTGGCCCAGGACGAATTGAAATTCACCACGATTTCACCTTCCGGTCCCTCGATTTCAAACATGGAGTAGGCCGCGTCATCGGCCGTACAGGCATAGGCCGCCCCGTACTCGTCCACGCGCTCCTTGATGTGAGTGGCCCCTCGGCAATTCACCGCCCTTACCGGACCCAGCAAATTGTCCAAGACGTAGCGCCAGTGGCAAAGCATATCGATGATGATACCTCCGCCATCCTCTTTGCGGTAGTTCCAGGATGGTCTCTGGCCCGGCACGCTCGTGCCTTCAAATACCCAGTAACCGAATTCTCCCGTGGCGGCAAAAATACGGCCCAGGTATCCAGAGTCTATGACCCGCCGCAGCTTTACCAGACCAGGCAGCCAGAGTTTGTCCTGAACAACCCCGCTCTTCACCCCCTTGTCCTCACAAAACCGATGGAGCGCCAGCGCGCTTGCGGTATCGACCGCAGTCGGTTTTTCACAGTATACGTGCTTGCCGGCCGTGGCTGCCGCTTTCACGGCATCGGCCCTGCGCAAAGTGCTCTGGGCGTCGAAATAGACCGGGTAGGCCGGATCCGACATAACGTCATCCGGCGCTGTGGACCATTTTTCGACCCCCGATAGCTCGACCAGCCGCTTCAACTTTACCGGATTTCGGCCCACCAGGATGGGATCCGGCACGATCGTTTCCGTCGGGCTCACCGGAACGCCGCCCTGCTTTATGATCTCGACGATTGAACGCATCAAATGCTGATTGGTGCCCATGCGCCCGGTTACCCCGTTCATTATTATTCCAACAATATGTGTCTTCATGTTTTATTAGTGATCAGTGACCAGTGGCTAGTGGTCAGTGAGATTTGTCTTCTGGCTTTCGGTTTCTGCCTCCCAATTCCTAATTGGCGCCGAAGGCGCATCTTAGCGTTCTTGGCGAGCTTTGCGAGAGTCCTTCTTTCTTTACCCTCAATCGATCACGATCACGATTAATTTCAGCACCTTTAACTTTTTGCCTTCTTCCTTCATCCTTCTTCCTTTTCTCCCCTCTCTGTGGTGGTTTGTTTAAAGGACGCCGTACTAGGGGAGGTTGAGGTACGCTTCCTTTATTTTTTCCAAAAATTCATCCTGATCCATGGCCCAATAGCGGTTGGAAAAGATTTCCACTTCCTCATAACCGGAAAATCCCGCCGCCCTTACCCACCAACTGATTTGGGGGATGTCGATTACGCCTTCTCCCATCAAACCGCGGTCGTTCAACATGTCATCGGGCCGATCCTTCCAATCGCAGATGTGAAACGAGAAGAGCCGCCCCTTCTCGCCGGCAGTCTTTATTCCGGACTCAAGCTGATCATCCCACCAGACGTGGAAAACGTCCAAGGTTATGCCGAGGCACGGATGGTCCAGGACATCGCAAATCGCGTTGGCCTGCCCCAGGGTGGAAACGGCGCTGCGGCTATCCGCGTACATGGGATGCAACGGTTCAATACCCAATTTCACTCCCGCCGCCTGGGCATGGGGAAGAACCGCTTCCAATCCCTCCGCCACCTGTTTGCGCGATTCGAATAACGACTGCCCGGGAGTCGCCCCTACTACCAGCACGATCAAGGGCGCGCCCAATTCAGACGCTTCGTCGATGATTTTCTTGTTTTCCCCTATCGCTTTCTGGCGATCGGCTCCTTCCAAGGCTGTAAAGAACCCTCCGCGAACATAGGAAACGATGTCCAGTCCCTCATCCCGCACCATTCGACCCGCATTGGGCATTGTGCCTTGGAATCCGCGGGCCGCATCCAGCCATATGGACATGCCCTTCACCCCTGCCGCTCCATACTTGCGCGCGGCTGTTTCCAGATCCCAGGGCTTGGTCGTGATAGTATGGATACACAAACTGTCTAAACCTGGAGGCATCCAAAAAAGGTGTAATACGGTTCGTTGGCTACCATGCGGTGAAGGTATAGCGCAACTTCGCGCATGTGGTAATCGCCCCACTGGCTCGACTCTCCCGAGGCTATCTTCTGGCCTTCCGGCACATGATCCCAACCATTTGGCTGGTGATAAATGGAATGGAAAAGCAACCCCTGATGCTGGGGATCTTCACTCAAATAGCGATCCGATAGGAGCGACTTAACCGTAGACAAACCGGCTTGCCAGTAACGGCGGCCCTCCTCTGTTTCCAATCCCAAAATTCTTCCAAGTCTCAATAATCCTTGCGCGCCGATTGCCCCGGCGGAGCTGTCTACGGGCTCCCAATGGTTGAAGGGATCGGCCAGCCTTTCCCGCCAATCACCCAGGCGGTGCAGGTTGGGGGCGCCTCCATCCCAATACGGAATTCCATCCGCCGCAGTGTTGGCAATGAACCAATCGCAAGTGGCCTTGGCCGCCCTCAGGCAGATTTCGCGGAAGGCCTCCCTGCCCCCCCAATCGTCCAAGGCGGCTTCCTCCAAGGTGGCGATGAACTCCAATTCTTCCGCAAAACCCAGCATGGCCCAGCTCAACCCGCGCGTCCAGGTGGTGTATCCGCTAAACCCCTGTTGCGCGTTCGGACAACGGAATCGCCCGTCATTGGTGTTGAAAATGGCTTCGTGAGCAGTGCGGCCCCATTCATCGTAACGATCCCGGCCTTCACCGTAAAATATATTGTACCGGGCCGTGGACTGCATGTGCCGGACCGAACGTTGGAGCAAACTTATGGGAGTGTCATTCTCCCCCATCAGGACGTGTCCCAAGGCGTGGGCCACCATGAGTATCCGGCAACTGCGAATAGTGTCCACGAACAAACTTTGCGGTCCGTTGAAGGAGTAGATGTATCCCCCTCCCTCATGGGTGGTGGCCCATCGGGCCGCCTGGGTTGCGCCACTCACTTTCAAGGCCAATTCACAATAATCGATTTCCGCCTGGGAACCTTCGATTTTTCCCTCCCGAATCAACCGCAACCAGTTTCCGTAACAACTGAGATTGTTGAAGCCGTGGTCGTGGACCCCCACGTGACTGACGTGACTGGCCATGCGCTCCACTGTTTTCTTCCGGGCCAGATCCAGATACCGGTCCGCGCCGGTGGCGTCGAACTGCAAAAAGGAAGAACCGTAGACAAAGCCCTCCGTCCATTCCGTCCAACCCATCGCGGTGTACTTGCCGTCGACGGTAAACACCGGAGAACCCTTCCCGAAATCGTACTCGTTTTCAATCAACTCGATCTTCTCTCCCGACAACCGCCATAACCGGTCCAGTCTCGGGGCCAAGTCCTCAGGGGTCAGAGCATAATCAATCTTCATGCCAATAACCCTTACCCATTTTCCCCTTTATACAACATGGATACACAGGATTTACAGGATTTCGGTGGACCGAATTTCAGTGCTTGGTGGTCGGCGCATTTCCCCCTTCTGTTTATCCATGTTTATTTCCCTCCCCTTTCATCGATCACGATCAAGATCACGATTTACCCCATTCCTAATTCCTAATTCCTAATTCCTAATTCCTAATTCCTAATTCCTAATTCTTAATTGGCGCCCCTGGCGCCTTTAATCCAGTTCTTCCACCCAGATATTGCGGAACTGCAGGCGATTGCTGTGATCCTGCAGCATGATGGGCCCAGGATCTCGGGGCGGTTCGATAAAGCGAGCATCTTCGCGGTGTTGGGTCCGGTGAAACAATTCCTGGTCGTTATGGATCAGCACACCGTTTTGGCGAACGGTAATGCGGGCATTTTTCTTCACTTTGCCCGTGTCGTCGAACCGGGCCGCCCGGTATTCCACGTCGTAAGTTTGCCACTGCAGGGGAGGTCGGGCCGCGTTTACCTTGGGGGCAATGAGCCGGTAGAGGGCGCCGCATTCGTTCCAGTAACCTTCCAGTCCGTAGCTGTTCAGGATTTGCACCTCGTAAGTGCTCCCCTGAAAGAAGAGCCCGCTGTTGCCACGACCCTGGCCCTTTTTGCCCGGTTCGACCGGGTAACGAAATTCCATGTGGAACCGCACATCCTTGAAACTCTGCTTGGAAACAATCGTTCCCCCCACGCGAGGCTCGCCGTTGTCGTTGGTCGTCCTTGGAGGCACCTCCATAGATCCATCTCCCGGAATGGTCCAGGTTACCGCTCTTCCATCCTGGTGTTCCCAGGCATCGAAATTTGACCCATCGAATAAAACGATGGCACCTTCCGGGGCTTTCTTGCCCAAGGTCGGCGAACGCAAGACCACCCGCTCGAGCTTGAAGGGACCCGTCTTGCCGTAGATGGTTCCCGTGCCATTGAGACCATCCTTACCCACGGTGAAGTTCCACTCGTCCCCCTTGTGGGCAATCCTTTGCCCTTTCAGGTCGGCATCTCCCTCAAAGTATACTTCCGCCCGGCGGTCCAGGTTCTGGACAAACCTCACCCGGTAATGACCCACGTCAACGTTGATGACCTGGGCGGACAGGGTCGGATTGATTTTCTGGTAGGACTTGTCCGGCGGATCGTACCAAATGCCGGTATAATCCCCCATGAGGTCCCGGTCGGCCGCGGCGATATCCGTCCAATCCGCACTGGCGCTTTGGCCATGGCACAACCCGAACCCGACCTGGAAGGCCCAGCCGCCGGCGAACAAAAGGACACTATTCTTAAACACTAAAGAGAATTTTGAGATCATGCCCGAACACCTTAGGACCCGAGTTCGGAAAATCGAGATCTTTGTTGGCCGAATCAAGTGGGCAAAAGGCCAGGATTTTTCCCGATGGATTGACTTTTGGAATGTTTGTATGCAGTAACTACTCAGGACCTCATTGAGGATTCGTATCCGGCGTCTACCTACGCCGAGCTGGTTGCGATGACTTTTGAATAACCACGGTCGGCGGGTATTTTTCGGAACGCTGTTCTTAAGTCCTCAAAAAATGGGAGTTCTTAACTATTGAATGATAAAGATTCAAAAGCGGCGTTGCCAAGACGCAGTCCCCCTACCAATAAATTCAAGCGTGGTAGGGCAAGAGCATCCCTGCTCTGCCGTTCGTCGTGGTCAGGGCAAGAGAATCCCTGCTCTGCCGTTCGTCGTGGTCAGCCAAAAAACCATCTGAGTAGTTACTGTATGCATTTATTCAGGAAACCTTCCACCTTGGCCGCTACGCCTCATCCATGATCCCATCTGGCGGGACAGTCCCGAAGGAAGTGACACAGGCATAACTGCCGTTTCGCAGACGAAACCGCCCAAGCAAATTCCCTGAAATCGTGCCTGAAATTCAAATTCTGAAAGATCTGGTTATCGTGCTTGGGGCGGCTGTCGTCGTTGTCACGCTCCTCCGACGAGCAGGCTTTCCCTCCATTGCCGGATTCATCCTGACAGGTGCAATCGTCGGGCCGAATGCTCTGGGGTTGGTAAGCGAAACCAAGCAGGTCGAGGTCCTGGCCGAGGTCGGGGTCGTCCTCCTGCTTTTCGGAATCGGTCTGGAGATCTCCCTCAGCCGCCTTCGGCAATTGTGGAAAGCCATTGTGCTCGGCGGAGGTCTGCAAGTCGGGCTAACCATTGTCTGCACCGTGGCCATTGCCGCATGGTTTGGGCTATCCACCGGCTCAGCCATTTTCCTGGGCTGCGTAGTCGCGGTATCCAGCACCGCTGTCGTCCTGCGGGGCCTTTCCGCCAGAGGGGAACTGGAAGCGCCGCACGGGCGCCTGGCCTTGGGCATTCTGGTCTTCCAGGATCTGTGCGTGGTGCCGATGATGTTGGCGGTTCCCTATTTGGCTGGGAAGGGAGGCTCAGCCCAGGATATTTTCGTGACCATCGGCACGGTTCTTCTGGTTCTCGCGGGGGTGTTGTTTGCAGCAAGTCATCTGGCGCCGCGCCTGCTTGCTTTCGTGGCTCGGGCGAGAGAGAGAGAACTCTTCATCCTGGCCGTCTTCCTGGTGTGTTTCGGCACGGCTTGGGCCTTATCCCTGGCGGGGATTTCGCTGGCGCTGGGGGCTTTTCTAGCCGGACTGGTCGTCGCCGGAAGCGAGTTCAGGCACCAAGCCATGTCCGATCTGATCCCCCCCCGAGAGGTCTTTGCCAGCCTATTCTTCGTTTCCGTCGGCATGCTGCTGAATGTTTCGGACGTCCTCCAACAGGCCATCTCAACCATTGGACTGCTTTGCCTCATTCTCATTGGAAAGTTCACCATTATTCTGGGAACGGCCCTGATCCTGCGGCTTCCCCTGCGAGTGGGTATTCTATCGGCCACCACCTTGTGCCAGATCGGGGAATTTTCCTTTATCCTCCTGAAGGCCGCCCAAGGAACAAACCTCCTGGAAAGCCCACTTTCCCACAACCTGCTCATGGCCATCGTCCTTTCCATGCTTCTGACTCCGATGGCCATTGCCTTCGGGCCGCACTTGGCCGGAAGGGCGGCCCGCGTGCCATGGCTGAACCGTCTCCTTGATGCCGAGCCGCCCGGCATCGATGCCCAGGAACCGCACAGCAAGCATGTGATCGTTGCCGGTTATGGCTTGGCCGGCCGGCAAGTCTGCCGTGCCCTTCAGCGGGAGGGTGCGGCCTATATCGCGGTGGACTGGAACACCGACAAGGTGCACGAAGCCCACGACGCCGGCGTCAGGGCTGTTCTCGGAGACCTTTCCCAACGGGAGGTGCTTGAGGAACTCGGCTGCAAGCGGGCGCGATTGGTGGTCGTGGATATCAACGTCACCAGCGCCGCCGCATCCGTAGTCCGTGCCATCCGTGCCGCTGCTCCCGACGTTCCCATCATCGCCCTGATCAATTTCGAGATGGACAGGGACTTGCTGAAAAGCGCCGGCGCCTCCGAGGTCGTCACGGTCGAAGCCACCGCCAGCCAGGCCATCGTGGATACTTGCTTTAACGCCCTGGAGGCACGGGAATAAACCACGGATTACACGGATAGGCACGGATCGGGAATGAGGAGACCATGTTTAAGGTATTTTTAACAACGCTCCTTTCAGTCGCTTGATCCGGCTTCGCCGGAACAGGAGTTAACGGAGGGGGGACATTCCTGTCCCCCACCATCGTGATCGTGATCGAAGAAGAGGATACGAAATAGGCACAAAAACACAAAATTCCTCATTCCTAATTGGCGCCGAAGGCGCCTCTTGGCGTTCTTGGCGAGCTTTGCGAGAGTCCTTCTTTCTTTACCCTCAATCGATCACGGTCATGATCACGATTAATTTCAGCACCTATAACTTTTAGCCTTCTTCCTTCTTCCTTCTTCCTTCTTCCTTCTTCCTTCTTCCTTCTTCCTTTTCCCTCCCCCCTTGCTTTAGGCCGAATGAGGGTCAGTCATCTTTCCGCGCCAGGGCCATGAGGTTGCCCCACCATTGCGTGTCATTGGTTATCTGGCGTCCTATCTTGTAAAGCTCCACTTTGGGGAACCATTTCTTCAGAAATTCCTTGAGACTCCGGGAATTAAAGAAATTTACATGGTCGCTCGATAATAAATGCCAGGGGACGACCTCGTTTTTGTGATTCAAAGGAACGGCGCTGAGATCGGGCACGGTGACCAGCAATGTGCCCCGGCAGATGCGGGCAATCTCCGCCATAGCACTTTCCGGCTCATCGAGGTGTTCCAGTACCTCGGACATGACGACCGAGGCGAAAGCGCCATCGTCGTAGGGCAAGGGCAGGGAGCCGGCATACAGTTCCACAAAATCGACGCGGTCCGTTGGCAGGTGGTCCCGGATTTCCGGACGATCGAGTTCCAGGCCCACGCATTCCTTGCCACCCTCGCGCAGGGCCGCAACCAACACACCCGTGCCGCAACCAAAATCCAGAATGGGCTGGGGCAGACTGCGGGCCAGCGCCAGCACCTCGGGGTTCAGGTAATCGACCGGAAATCCCGAACAGTAAATCAAGTCCCGGGAGAACACGCTGGTACCTTCGAGGAGGTGAAGGTAATGGGGCGGCTCCATGCTGGTCGCATCCTCCAGCCAGGCTATGCATTTACCTGTCCAATACACCTGGAAGCTGCGTTTAGCCAGATTCATCGATGACTTCGGACACAAGTACTCGAAAACGACTCCATGGAAATCATCCTCGGTTCGAAGCGACTGTTGCACGTCCAATCGCTGGAGTCTAAACACGCTTAACGGCTCTGGGACGGTTTCGCTATCGAGACTCAACTCCGGTTGAGTGGACCGCTCCTGGCAGAAATCATGATACCAGGTATGAATGCGCACCAACCCGGACCCATCCACCTCCAGATAATCCACCGCGCCTTCCGGGCTTAGAAATTCGATCGGATACCGAGTCATGCCCCCAAGTCTTTGTGGGATGCCCGAGGAGTAAATCGCAAAACTTCAATCCAAGCCGTTATAACCGTCTCTCCAACCGGAAAATGGAATGGAAAAACCTACACAGCCTGCACCATCAATGCCTAACCCGAATATCTCAAAAAATTCGTCGCGAGCGAGCGGAGGTCGAGTGCTGGTGTGGTGTCTCTTAAATAATCCATCACAAAAAACCCGGATATAGAAGAGGTTACGGCATCGCGGGGACGCGATTGCCCTACCATTTCAAAACGTAAGCGGTAGGGCGGCGGCATCCTTGCCGCGCCTGAAAATTTCTCATGCCACGATCTGGTTTTCTCACGGACGGGCTATTGATTCCCCTTTTACCGACATACCGGAGCGTAGTAGAAAATTGGGAGATGTCGCATTCGCTCGGTAAGTGAGAAATGCGGGCTAGTGCTGATTTCGTTGGATCAGGGGACACCTCACTACGGCAACCCCACGTCTCGACAGAAAGTAGAAAACGGCAGAACACGTGTGTCGGTTGAGGCGTCTCCAAAGTCCTTCCTGCCCAAGTGCACTTGATAAAACTTTGGAATATCCGTCCGCTCCCTGAAGTAGCGGCAGGCGGGGGAAACCCTTCGCTCGCCACTCTTGCACTCAACGGCGAACTCTGCGCGTCCATCGCGAAGCACGACAAAGTCCACTTCGCGTTTGTCGGTATCGCGAATGAAGCGCAACTCCATCTCATGCCCTTGGGTGTCTTCAACGAAGTGACAGTACTTCAACAAATGGCCGGCCACCATGTTCTCGAACCGTGCCCCATCCACTTGCACGCGCGTCCAGTCCCAAAAATACAGTTTCTTCTCCTTGCGCACGGCCCGGATCTTCTTTGCTCCAAACGGTGCAATACGGTAGCAAAGGTAAAGCCTTTCAAAGATCGCAATCCAGCGTTGGATGCTTTCATGCGCTACTTGCAGGAGCCGGCTCAGGCGGTTGATTGAAAGAGGGGATCCCACGCATGCCGGCAGATGTGACAGCAACAAGTCCAGCATGGACGCCTCACGAACATTCTCCAGATCGCGTAGATCCTCATAGATGACTCTGGCTGACTGTTCCCGCAGCCACCTTCGATGAAAGCGCGTCTCGCTCCGCAGAAACGGTTCAGGGAATCCTCCGAATCTGAGCAACTGCTCCACGAGCGCGTCATCGGCTGCCCGGCCCCATTCCATCACCGAAAACGGGTGGAGCCGATAATAGTGATACCGTCCCTGCAGGGAGTCTCCACCTTTGCGGTAGTAGTCGAGCCGCGCCGAACCGGTTACGATGAAAGAAATGGAACTCCTGTTCTTGTCGTATAATCCTTTCATCAGATTTCGCCACCGCACGTACTTGTGAATCTCATCGAAAATGACGCGACCTTGCCCGGATGGGAGTCTTTCCGCCAGAATTTCCTCGCGGTCGGCCAGCGCATCCCAATTCAAGTAGGCCGGTGACGACTCGTCCCGGCCTCCCCCCAGCAGAGACAGTGCGAGGGTGGTTTTCCCAACCTGGCGTGGACCGCCGATGAATACCATCCTGTCCGCGAGATCCGCTTCAATGCTGTCAATGAGGTAACGAGCCTTCATCTTTCCAAAATGCTTTCGATCAAAATGTCTCTATTTTCGATACCATCTTAATTTACTCATTATTATTTTAGTGTCAACATGAATAAACTCATGCCTCCGTCCTTTACTCCAATTTCGCCGACTCCTACAGCCAAAAGGGATCAAGGATATTAGCCTTTTTATCGTCACGTTCCCTGAAATCACTCAGCAAACGTTTAAATTCAGCCGAATACTGATCGACGACCGCTCGTCGTTGCCACGCGTCTTCATTTTCCCTCATCGATCGCCTTGAGTCGATGGGTGTCGCGTCGACCGTAGGGGCAAAGTGCGGAAGCGCAAGCTGGAAGCGCCATTCGGGTCTGCCCCTTTTCCTTGCTCCGCCGAACGAATTCAGTCCAGAAGACCGGTGTAATCAGGCCATGTCCGGTTAAGCGCATGGTCCCTGGTCATCAACGTATAGCCGTGATCCCTGGCAATTTGAACCAACCAGAAATCCATGATTTGTCTGTGCCCGGTTGCCAGTTCGAACAAAGCGGGGTCCAGACGGTTTTGAGCAAATAACACCTCGCCCGGATCAGGACCTGCAAGTTCTGTATTCACGACCAATAATGCTGTTTTCCCTTTCAGAACCGCTTTTCCCAATATGGTCGGATTCATCAAAAGCCGCATGGCTGCGAGTTGTGTCTCTATTGCTATGGCCCAGCCATCAGGTTTAATCCTATCCAGCCATTTTCGGGCCTCACCATGGGCAACGTGTCCTTCGTACAACGCCGCAAAGAACACGTCGTTATCCAACAGAAATGCCATCAATCCTCCAATGCGTTGGCCAAGTCTTCCGAATCCACAATCGGCATCTTATTCCCCCGCTTGACCACTACCCGACCCTCCCGCAGATCGATTATTGCCGGTTTGTCCGGTTCCCCAGCATAGACTTCGCGAACCGCCCGGCTCACCAACCGGCTCATGGATGCCTTTTTCCTGCCTCCTCGACGTGCTGATTCCTTGCGCAGCAGGTCGGCAACATCCTCAGGTAGATCCAGGGTAGTTTTCATGGTTTTATGGTTTTATGGTTTTACGGTAAAAAAGTTTAGCGTCAACGATTTTGTCGACCCTGAAAATTCATAATTCCTCCGCCAGGCTGGAGGCTCCTCTGCTCTAGGATGCCGTTCATCGAATCAGCAGATGAAATCCCGGGCAATGGGATCTCGCCAAGTGCGCATCCGCCTTCGCCTTACAGGTCTACGGGGTGACAGGGAAGGCGCAACAGGAGTTAACGGAGGGGGGACATTCCTGTCCCCCTATCGAAAGACATGGCGGGGGACCCGTCATCGCAAGAGGTCTACGGCGTGGCGGGGGACAGGAATGTCCCCCCTCCGTTAACTCCTGTTGCGGCAAAGCCGTATCCCTTTGCGTGCTCTGCGAGAGGCAATTCCAAATCCGTGGCAATCAGTGCCCATCCGTGGTTTTTTGGGTCTTGGCGGGAGGCTATATCACTTTCGGGTCATGCCGTGGCGGAGAGGGTGGGATTCGAACCCACGATACCCTTGCGGGTATACCGGTTTTCGAGACCGGCGCATTCAACCGCTCTGCCACCTCTCCTGTTATGAGACTTCAAAGGAATGGGGAGATCATAGCAAACCATTCCTGGCAAGTTTCAAATTGGGAATTTGATCTCGCCAAGGCGAGATGGCACAAAGGCACAGAGGAGGGGAAGAGGTTAGAAAGGCTAATGGCTGAAGGTGCAGATATTAATCGTGATCGTGGTTACACGGATTAGGAATTGACATTGGCGAAGAGCGCCGAGGTCACGATCCAGCATCCAGCATCCAGCATCCAGCATCCAGCATCCAGCATCCAGCATCCAGCATCCAGCATCCAGCATCCAGCATCCAGCATCCAGCATCCAGCACATCATTCCCTTTCCAAAAAACAAAAATGATGTTATGCAGGCTGACACAGTTGCTGAGGTCGTCATTTACTCCCCTTTTTTAAGATTAAATCCCATCCAAATACCATTGTCCCTTCTGCAGATAGGCAGGCTTTAGCCGTGTTAATGGACCGGCGAATTCAACTGAACCATATTCTAATTCAGGAGAAGAATCGCTTGGCCGAGAGGCATCCATCAACAGAAGCTTCCATCCAACGCGTGATCGCGATCCTCCAAAAGGAAATCGACGACATCGACAGGGCCATAAAAGGGGTTCTGGCCAATAACCAGGAGATGAGCGACCGAGACCGTCTTTTCCAATCGGTCCAGGGGGTAGGACCGGTAACCTCCTGGACCATCCTCGCCTATCTTGGCGACCTCTCGCAGTACAAACGCAACCAGTTGGTGGCCTTGGCCGGCGTGGCGCCCTCTGACAAAGACACCGGAAAGATAATCGGCAAGAGTACAATACATGGAAGAAAGGCCAAAGTTCGCAGATCTCTTTACATGGCCGCTAAAAGCGCCGCCACCCACAATCCGGTGATCCGAGCTCACGTTGAAGGACTCCGTAAGCGCGGAAAACCTCATGAAATCGCCTTGGCTGCGGCCATGCGCAAACTGCTTCTACATTTGTTCTCCCTTTCAAAAAACCAAAAGAAATTGACTCTCGCCAAGATCGCAGAGAGCGCGAAGGACACCGGGATTGGGAGAGATTAACCACAAATTACACGGATGAGCACGGATTGGGGAAATAGCCACAATAGGCACAAAACACACAAAAACCCCATTGGAGGTTTGTAGGAGCGGGTTTATCACGCGATTGCTCAGGAATGCCCAACTCTGTCCCCAGCGCCCAACACTCCATCATTCCCTTTTCCCCCAATTCCTAATTCTTCATTCCTAATTGGCGCCTCTGGCGTCTTTCTTCCTCTGTGCTCTCCTTAATTCGGTCTTTGAAAGACGATGCGAAAGCGCCGGATGGGTGGATCCTCGTTGTCGGTATAGTCTTCGAATTGAACAATCTGTAGCCCTTCATTTTCAATTTGAAGGACTTCTGCCCTTGTAAGTGGCCAGGGAAGGTCTCCGACCTCCTCAGACTCATTCCTGGACCGGGTAATAACCAGTAGTAGCCCGTCTGGTTCGACCAGGGATGCAATTGCCCTTATTGCTTTTGAAACCAGTTCTCTCGACAGGGCCTGTAAGGTATAGGATTCAACTACAAATGGATGCGCGCCTATCTTTGAATTCGGAAGATTGAACAAATCTTCGACTTGGTAATTAACTGAGCTATTCGGAAAGCGTAATTTTGCTTCGGCGATTGCTGACGGAGAAAGATCAAAGGCCGTTACCTGGAATTCGATTCCGGCAAGGTATTCGGCATCGTGGCCATATCCGCAGCCAATTATTAAAGCTTTGCCACCTTCTCCATTGATGTGATTCCTTTCGCAAAATTCTACAAGGTTCGGATTCGCTACTCCATCATCCCATGGAATTGAGATCCCGTCCTTGTTGGCCTTGTCGTACAACTTTTCAAACCATTGCAGGGGATCTGAAGTGGCCTCAGCTTCCTCTGCAAGTTTCCGTACCAGGGACCTGTTTTTCATAAAATCTTCGATCGCTTAGTAGGGGGTCGTTTCATTCCGAGAGGTCAACCATTTTCAGGAACCCGCCTCTTTCTCTGAGTCCTCTGCGCCCCCGGCGCCTCTCCCCCTCTGTGGTTATTCTTCTTCTCCCCTTTGCGGCCCTTCGCGTGCTTTGCGAGAGGTAATTCCTCGATGCTCGAGGCTGGAGAATAAAATTCCTAACTAATCTGTTGGCTGGCGCCATCAAGGATTCACAGTCGAGTCGCGCCTCGTTTTTGTTTCAGCGAACTTGTGGCAAGACACGGCGTTGACGATGAGCTGTAACCTAAATAAAGTCCCAAATCTCTTAACGTAAGTTATAGTGTGAACCGTCACATGGGATAGAAATGAAGAGCGACCCGAAAAAGCCCATACTTGACGACTTTCTGTCTCAGTATGAGATGGTGCACATGGGTCAGATGTTTGGCTATCCGGCGTATTATGTGGGTCGATCCATGGTTGCCTGTTTATACGAAGGGAAGATTGGGTTGAAGGTGCCTGAGAATACGGCGAACGAGGCGAGGGCTAAAGAAGGAATATCGGATTTTCAGCCAAACGGAAGACCCAAAATGCGGGAATGGATTCAATTTGATTTCGAATCGGAAGAAGGGCTGCAAAGGCACATGGGCCTGATCGATGCTGCCATATCGTATGCAGAAACGAGAAGAGGGGAGAAATAACGGGCTTTCACGGATAGGCACGGATAATTCAAATCCTGTACATTCTGTTCATCCATGTTTTTTCCTCAGAATCTTGGCGAGAGGTAATGAGGGGCGGGAAGGTTACTTCAACTGGGCGCTTTTTTCTTTGATCTCGTGGTTGAGGATGCGGTCGTTTTCGGAATAGTCCACGGGTAGGTCGACCAAGTGGAGGCCGCCGGTGGCGAAGCAGTCTTGCAAGAGGGGGACGAGATCTTCGGTCTTTTCCAGTTGGTGGCCGGTGGCTCCGTAAGCATCCGCATATTTTATGAAGCAGGGATTTTTGAAATCGAGGCCCCAGTCGGCAAAGCGCATGTCGGCCTGCTTCCATTTGATCATTCCATAAGCGGAATCCTTGAGAATAAGAACGACGAGGTCCAAGCCGAGCCGGACTGCGGTTTCCATCTCCTGGGAATTCATCATGAACCCCCCGTCCCCACAAATGGCCATCACTTTTCGCTCCGGGTAAACCAGTTTGGCCATCATGGCGGAGGGCAATCCGGCGCCCATGGTGGCGAGGGCATTGTCGAGGAGGACGGTATTGGGGCGGCGCGCCGGGTAGTTGCGCGCGAACCAGATTTTATAAATGCCGTTGTCCAGAGCGATAATACCATTATCCGGCATGACTTTGCGCACGTCGGCGACGAGCCGTTGGGGATGGACGGGAAAGCGGGGATCCTCGGCGCTTTCCGCGATGTGCTTCACCATGGCCTGACGCACTTTCTCGAACCAGGAAAAGTCCCATCCCGGCGTCGGCTCGAGCCTCTGGTTCAACTGCCAGATGCTGTTGGCAATATCCCCCACCAGTTCGGTCTGCGGAAAATAGACGGGATCGACGGCGGCCGAGCTGAAGTTGATGTGGATGACCTGACGGCCCCCGCGTTTCATGAAAAAGGGCGGCTTCTCCACCACGTCGTGGCCGACGTTCAGAATCAGGTCGGCTTCTTCGATGGCCCGGTGCAGAAAATCTCCGGCGGAAAGGGCGGCGTTTCCGATGCACAGGGGATGGGATTCGGTGACTACGCCCTTTCCCATCTGGGTGCTGATAAAGGGGATGCCCTGTTTGTCGACGAAAGCCCGCAGCATTTTCGAGGTGAGTTTGCGGTTGGCGGCGGCCCCGATCAAGAGCAGCGGGTGCTTGGCCGACTGTAACAGTTCGATTGCCTTTAGGAGCGCTTTTTCCTCGACGAGAGGGCGGCGCACCGTGCTCGCGCTAAAGGGCTCCTGACTCGTTTCCTCGGCCGCGATGTCCTCCGGAAGCTCCAGATGCACCGCTCCGGGGCGCTCTTCTTCGGCGAGCCGGATGGCCTCACGAACCCGCGAGGGGATGATGTCGCCGCTAACAATTTGACGGGTATACTTGGTAAGGGGCCGCATCATGTCGACGATGTCCACGATCTGGAATTGGCCTTGCTTGCTCCGTTTGATCGGTTTCTGTCCGGTGATCATCATCATGGGCATGGCGCCGAGTTGGGCGTATGCGGCGGCAGTGACGAAATTGGTTGCGCCGGGTCCGAGGGTGGACATGCAGACGCCGGTTTTTCCGGTAAGGCGCCCGTAGGTCGCGGCCATGAATCCGGCGGCCTGTTCGTGGCGGGTGAGGACGAACTCGATCCTGGACTCCCGCAGGGATTCGAGTAAATCGAGGTTTTCCTCGCCGGGGATACCGAAGACGTACTTCACGCCTTCATCTTCGAGGCAGCGGACAAATAGATCGGATGCTTTCATGGAGGGGGGGGAGATGACTCTCGCAAAGATCGCGAAGGGACGCAAAGGAAGAAGATGAACCACGGATTAGCACGGACAAATAGCCACAAAAGGCACAGAAGACTCAAAAAGGGGGGAGAGGCGCCGGGGGCGCGAATGGGGAATGGGGTTCTGGATGCTGGGATGGAAGGGGGAATGGATTTTGAGGTTCTGAGATGCTGAGAAGCAGAGAGAGGAAGGAAGAAGGCTGAAGGTTGGGAGATGGTTTCTGGGCGCTAGGGGAAGGGTTGGACAGTCCTGAGCAATCGCGGGATAAACCCGCTCCTACAAACCTCCAATGGGGTTTTTGTGTTTTCCCTGTCACGCCGTAGACCTTCGGCGGAGGCGGATGTGCTCTTTTGTGGCTATTTGTCCTATCCGTGGAAATCCGTGTAATCCGTGGTTTTTTTGGTGGAGTACGGAGGAAGGGGTCAAGGACGCGCCAATTAGGAATTGACTCTCGCTAGGAGTGTCCAGAGGGCGGAGATGTGGATGATCCAGCATCCAGCATCCAGCATCCAGCATCCAGCATCCAGTCTATGCGGCGTGTTGGGTGATTTTGCGGAGGGCGAGGTCGTCGCGGCCGTAGAGGTCGACTTCAATCTCGTCCCCATCGGTGAATTCGCCGGCGATGAGATTCTTGGCCAATAGGGTTTCCAGGCGCTTTTGCAGGAAGCGCCGCAAGGGCCGGGCCCCGTAGACCGGGTCGAATCCCTTTTCGGCAATCCACTCGATGGCCCGGTCCGAGACAATGAGTTTGATGTCACGGTCGTCCAGACGCTTTTGCAGGTCGGCCAGGAGAAGTCCCACGATCTGCTCGATTTCCTCTAGAGTGAGGGGCTTGAAAAGGAGGGTGTCATCGATCCGATTGAGAAACTCGGGGCGGAAAAAGCCGCGCAACTCAGTGAAGATGGATTCCCGGACAGTTTCGGATATGGCTCCGCCGAGGACGCCGTCCATGAGCCGATGGCTTCCCAGGTTGGAGGTCATGATGACGACAGTGTTCTTAAAGTCTACGGTGCGTCCCTGGGCATCGGTTATCCGGCCGTCGTCCAGGATTTGCAGCAGAACGTTGAAGACATCGTTATGGGCCTTTTCGATTTCGTCGAAGAGGATGACGGAATAGGGCTTTCTGCGAACGGCTTCGGTCAACTGTCCGCCCTCATCGTAGCCGATGTAACCGGGAGGGGCCCCGATCAACCGGGCCACGGAATGTTTTTCCATGTATTCGGACATGTCGATGCGGACGATATTGTCTTCCGAATCGAACAACTCCTCGGAGAGGGCTTTGGCCAGTTCGGTTTTGCCGACCCCGGTTGGACCAAGAAACAGGAATGAACCTATGGGCCGCCGAGGATCCTTTATGCCGGAACGGGCCCGCAGTATGGATTCGGAAACGGCGGTGACGGCTTCATCCTGCCCGATTACCCGCTTATGCAAGGCATCGTCCAAATGGAGCAGCTTTTCCTTTTCACCCTGCAGGAGTCGGGTCACGGGGACGCCGGTCCAACGGGCCACGATTTCGGCGATTTCCTCGGCCGATACTTCCTCCTTGAACAATTGGGACTTCTTGGTGGAAGCGGACTCCAGTTGGGCGAGTTCGGCTTCCAATTGGGGAATTTTCCCATGGCGCAATTCGGCCACCCGGTTCAGGTCGTAGGCCTGTTCGGCATTTTTCATTTCGTGGCGGGTCTTTTCCAATTCCTCCCGCAAGCGCTGGACCCGACCCAAGCCCTCCTTCTCGGATTCCCATTGCCGTCTCAAATCTCCGGCCGCTTCCCGAGCGTTGGCCAGCTCGCGTTTCAAGTCGGATAGCCGGCGCCTGCTGGCCTCGTCCTTTTCCTGGTTCAGGGCGGTCTCCTCGATTTCCAATTGCAGGACTTTTCGTTGCAGGGCGTCCAATTCGGCCGGAACGCTGTCGATTTCGGTACGGATGGTGGCACAGGCTTCGTCCATGAGGTCGATAGCCTTATCGGGAAGGAACCGGTCGGAGATATAGCGGTTGGACAACACGGCGGCCTGCACCAGGGCGTTGTCCTGAATGCGAACGCCGTGATGCAATTCAAACCGCTCCTTCAATCCCCGCAGTATGGAAATGGCCTCTTCCACGGAGGGTTGATCGACCAGTATGGTTTGGAAGCGGCGTTCCAGCGCGGCATCCTTTTCCACGTGCTTGCGGTATTCGTCCAAGGTCGTGGCGCCGATACAGTGCAACTCGCCTCGGGCCAGCATGGGTTTGAGCAGATTTCCCGCGTCCATGGCGCCTTCCGCCTTACCGGCCCCGACGATGGTGTGCAGCTCGTCGACGAAGAGCAATACGCGCCCTTCGCTTTCCTTGATCTCCTTGAGCACCGCCTTGAGGCGTTCCTCGAATTCGCCCCGAAACTTGGCCCCGGCGATCAAGGCCCCCATGTCGAGGGCAAATACGATTCGGTCCTTCAATCCCTCCGGGACATCCCCCCGCACGATGCGCTGGGCCAACCCTTCCACAATGGCGGTCTTCCCCACCCCGGGCTCCCCAATGAGGACCGGATTGTTCTTGGTCTTGCGGGAGAGGATCCGAATGACGCGGCGGATTTCCTCATCCCGGCCGATTACCGGATCCATCTTATTGGCCCGAGCCAACTCGACGAGGTCGACGCCGTACTTCTTCAGCACATTGTAGGTAGCTTCGGGATGGGGAGAGGTCACCCGCTGGTTTCCACGGATTTCAGCGAGAGCCTTCATCAGACGCGATTTGTCCAGGGAAAAACTACTGAAGAGCCGTCTCAGGGCGGCCGGTTGGGCCACCTCCAGCAATCCCAGCAGGAGGTGTTCAACGCTGATGAACTCGTCCTTGAGGCGATCGGCCTCCCGCTCGGCTTCGGCCACGGCCTGATGGAGAACCCGGGTCAGGTACGTCCTGGATGCATCGATCCTTCCGGATGTCTTGGGAAGTTTTTCCAGCTCGCGGTCCAGGGCCAGGGAGAGAGCATTGGGAGACAGGGAAAGGTGGTTCAACAAATCCGACACGATCCCGTTCTCCTGCTCAACCAACGCCTTGAGCAGGTGCAGGGTATCGACCTCGGGATGCCCGGACGTTTGGGCAAAATGCTGGGCTTCCCCGAGGGCCGTCATGGCTTTTTCAGTAAATTTCTGTGTATTCATGCATGGTTATATTGCACGAACCATGCCGCAGCAGCTGAATCCCACGCATGGGAATCAAATCCATTTAGTCATTGAAAAACAAGTTGTTATGAAATATTTCCTGCCGTCCGTAGAACGGTCATCTCAGGAAGGATCGCGCCAAAACCCTAAAATAAGGGACTTTTTGACTCATTTTTAACCTCGATATTTGTTGTCGAAAATCAGAGACTTAATGGCGCACATGATCAGCCGGGCCTGATACTGAGAATCCTTATGGGGACGCCCCACATCTGTATGCCTATGACCTGATCTTCGAGCATGGCGTCTACTCTCACGGGCAACCCGTCCACCTTGAAATCGAAGGGCAGGTATTGGGGAAAATACCTGGCTCCCTCCTCGGTAACGATCCCGAAAAATCCGCCTTCCAACTCCACGTATTGAATGGTGCCGAGGATGGAAATGCTCTGGTCGACGGCAGCCTGGGCGGGAGCCTCGGACACGGGCAAGGAAGGGGCTATTGCTTCCCCGGCATGAACAACCTCAGTTGCGGCCACGGGAGGGCTGACGGGCCTCTGTTCGGGTGGGGCCGGCGGTTGGGGTTGGCTGGGTTGGGGCGCCGATGGGACGGGTTGTGGACTGACCGGTAGGGGAGCCGGTTCCCTTTTCGGCTCGGTATGCACGGTTTCCTCGCTGGTCGCACAACCGGCGATGAGCAGGGACGAGGTGACGAGGGACAACTGAAAAATTCTCATCGGGGTCTTCGAGTCCGTTCAGGGAGTGGTTGTTTCGACGGTCACTTTCCCGTCGTAGACCCAATGGTAACACACTTCATTTTCCAGGTTGCGGAAGGCGAGTTTTTTAAAGTTGAGGTCTTGTTTGGTGTGACTGTTGGCGATGGGGATGAGGTAGGAATCTTCCGGCCACAGATCGGGGATGGGCAACTTTTCGGCCGCCTCTGCCACCTGTTTCAGCGAAGGAATAAAGGGTTCACCCATACGAAATCCGACTCGGTCAAAGGAAAAAAGGTTCCTTTTTGGAAGATCAATCCTTGAAATGGATTCTGAGTCTTTCATACCGGAATAACGAACCATGAAGGAGCGTTTGGTGATATTCGGCATCGGCTTTTTGTTTTCCTGCCTGGCCATCATGTTTTTCCTGCACTTCAGGAGTGTGCAGTCGGGCGAGGGCAGCCTGATGCGCCGATGGGTGAATTCGGCCGGGAGAATGGGTGAGGTGTTGGAACTCCTGGAAGGGGACACCCTTCTGGTCCGCTTGCCGGAGGAAACGGTGCAAGTCCGCCTGAATGCGGTGGATACCCCCCCGCCGGAAGACCCCGGTGGGGATGAAGCCCTTGCCTTCGTGCGAAATCTGGTCGAGGGCAAGCCGGTGCGCGTTCTGGAATTCTTCCGAGAGGGGGAGTCGGGTCTTCGCGGGGAAGTCTACAACCACGAAAACGTGAGCCTGAACGAAGCGCTAATGAAAGCGGGTTGGGCCTGGTATTACAAGCCACACTCCGAGAACAATCCCTACTATGAGGAACTCAACCGGACAGCCCAAACGGAAAGGATAGGTTTGTGGGCCGATGGAGAGGCGACGCCGCCGTGGGAGAGGCGCGCCAAGGCGCGCGAATTAGGAATTAGGAATGAGGAATGAGGAATGTTTCGATTTGGAAGTTGGCGGGGGAGGTGGAGTGAATCTTGGAAAGAGCTCGGAGATTCTGAGGAAAAAACATGGATGAACAGGATTTGATTTAAAACAACGCTTCGCTTGATGCCTGCGGCAACAGGATGGCACTCCGTGCCAACAGGAAAGAAGAAAATAGCCGCAAAACGCACAAAATTCCCAATTCCTCATTCCTCATTCCTAATTGGCGCGCTTCAGCACGCCTTTCCCCCCTCCGTTATTTCGATCACGATCACGATCACGATCACGATTAATCTCAGCACCTTCAGCCTTCAGCCTTCAGCCTTCAGCCTTTCTAACCTCTGTGCTCTCTGTGTCCTCTGTGGTTTTTATTCTTCTCCCCTTTGCGATCTTGGCGTGCTTTGCGAGAGGCCATTCCTATTCCGTGCCCATCCGTGTTATTCGTGGTCATATCCAGCATCCAGCATCCAGCATCCAGGATTCACTTTCGGGTGATGACGGGGGACTTGCGGTTGGGGAAAAGGGAACTGCAGAGTTCGCACTTTCGGCCATCGCAACCTCGGGCGGTACAATGCTCCCTGCCATAAAAAATTATTTGAAGGTGCAGGCGGTTCCAAGCCGACTCGGGAAAGAGGCGCTTCAGATCGCGCTCGGTTTGGACCACGTTTTTTCCGGAAGTCAGTTTCCAGCGCTGGGCCAAACGGTGGATGTGGGTATCCACGGGAAACGCGGGCACTCCGAAAGCCTGGGACATGACCACCGAGGCGGTTTTGTGTCCCACTCCCGGCAGAGCTTCCAAAGCCTCCATGGACGGCGGAACCCGGCCGGAATGTTCTTCCACCAGAATGCGCGACAAGGCGGAAATGGCCTTGGACTTGCGGGGAGCGAGTCCACATGACCTGATTATGGCTTCGATCTCTTCGACCGGCACAGCGGCCATGGCATGGGCATTATCGGCCAACTCGAACAGTTGCGGTGTCACCTGATTTACCCTCACGTCTGTGCATTGCGCGGAGAGCAAAACGGCAATCAGCAAGGTGTAAGGGTCATGGTGATGAAGAGGAATGGGGGTTTCCGGGTAGAGGCGGTCCAAAAAACCGGAAATGAATGCTGCGCGCTCAGTTTTTTTCATTTCTTGAGACAGGAAAGAACATTCTCATTGAGTCCATGGAAACAAGATTAATTAAATGGTTTTCCGATTCGATCCCATCCCTGCCGCAATGGCCACGACCGCTGAACCCATCCCCGCCGTGAACTTTCATCCCGGGCGCCTGCCCAGGGAACTGAAACGCCACTACATTTCTGCCTCCGAGGAGGAGATCCAATCCATGTTGGAGGATCTCGGCCTCCGGACCCTGGCCGATCTGTTCGAACACATTTCCCCGGAGGTAAAATTTTCCCGCCCTCCTTCCCTGCCGAGTGAACTGGAATACGGCGAGTTGGCCGAGACCCTGCAACGGCGGTCCGAAGAAAACCGCCTGAAAACCTCTTTTCTGGGTGATGGTTTGCCCCAATTCAAAGTTCCGGAAATCGTTCCCTACGTTTGCGGCATAAGGAATCTGACCACTTCCTATACCCCCTATCAGCCGGAACGCAGTCAGGGCACCCTGCTGACCCATTGGATCTACCAATGCTGCATGTCCGAGCTGACGCAATTCGAAGCGGTCAATTCGTCGCTCTACGATCGCTCGACCGCTATTTTCGAAGCTATCTGCGCCGCTATGAGGATGGCCCGTAACTCCGACACCGTGGTCGTATCGGAAGGCATTTTCCCGGGCGATCGGGAAGTGATCGAAACACTGTTGCAGGACACGCAACTCCAGGTAGTCTGGGCTCCCCTGGATCTACAATCCGGCCAAACGGATTGCGGTGAAATTGAAAGAATTGCCGAAGCGCTGGGGAAGCGTCTGGCCGGGGTTGTCTACAATCAGATCAACCATCTGGGTATCCTCGAAAACGTCGATCTGCTTTCGGACACCGCCCATGATCTCGGGGCAAAAAGCATCGCCGTGATCGATCCCATGTTGCTGGCCAGGGGGGGATTGAAACCTCCAACCGCCTATGGAAGAAATGGCGCGGACATGATCGTTGGAGAGGGACAACACCTCGGCTTGGCCCCGAATTTCGGAGGCCCCGGCCTGGGGCTCTTCGGTGTCCGCCTGAACCGGAAGGCCAGAAGGGATATCCGCAAGTCTCCAGGCCGCTACGTGGGAAAGGCAATGGATATCAACGGACGGGAATGCCGGGTCATGGTCCTCTCGACCAGGGAGCAACACATACGTAAGGAAAAAGCCACCTCCAACATCTGTTCCAATCAGGCCTTCATCGCCACAATCGTGGGAGCCGCCATTCTCCAACGCGGGGACGAGGGAATGGCCAAGGCATGCCAATCGGCAAGGCAAAATGCTCACTATGCCTTCAGCCGACTCTCCCGACTTGAGGGCGTATCCATTCCCTTCCGGGATTCCCCGTTCTTCAACGAATTCGTCATTGAAATTTCCCGACCTGTCCACCAACTGATCGCCGAGGCCAGTGAGGCCGGATTCCATATCGGAGTCGACGTCACCCCGCGCCTCAAGGGCCGAGGAGGAAATTACCTCAAGCTCTCCTTCAGCGACCTCCAATCCATCGAGGACGTGGATCGTTTGGTCGGTTTTCTCAGCGGACCGCTGGGCCGTGCAACCCGGGGAGAAATTGAACCCGCCCCGCTGCCGCCGGACCAGATTCGCCAGACTGGCCTGGAGTTGCCGGAGGTGACGCTGGACGAATTGAAGGCCTATTACGATGGGCTGGGCCAACTGAACATCAGTCCGGACGACACCTGCTACCCACTGGGATCGTGCACCATGAAGTACAATCCTCACATCAACGACTGGGCCGCCTCTTTGCCGGGATTTGCTCATACCCATCCGCAGGCCCCCATCGAGGACGTCCAGGGTAATCTTCGGGCGCTTTACGAAATCCAGGAATGGTTCAAGGGAATTACCGGATTGGCCGGGGTTACTACCCAACCGGTGGCCGGAGCCCAGGGGGAACTGGTGGGGATCAAGCTCTTTCAGGCTTACCACAGGAGTCGGGGCGATACCCAACGCGACGTGGTTCTGATTCCCCGAAGCGCTCACGGCACCAATTTTGCCACCGCCACCATGGCGGGATACGTCAGCAAGAAGATGGACGGCCGCGAGTCGGGGATCGCCTATCTAGAAGCCGATGAGACGGGTCAAATCGATATGGTCAGATTGCGGAACTACCTGAACCGCCACGGGCGGCACGTGGCCGGGATCATGGTGACCAACCCCAATACGGGGGGCATCTTCGAAAACAATTTCAAGGCCATGGCCGAATTGATTCACCGGGCCGGCGGACTGGTCTTCATGGACGGCGCCAACATGAACGCCATAGCGGGATGGGTCGACTTGGCGGCTCTCGGAGTCGACGCCGTTCACAGCAATTTACATAAGACCTGGACCATTCCGCACGGCGGAGGAGGTCCCGGCGATGCCATCGTGGCAGTGGGGGAAAAACTGGTCGATTTCCTGCCCGGTTATCTGATCGAGGAAATCGACGGCAAGTACGTCCCGGTGAAGCCAACCTTATCCATCGGGTCTTTTCACCGTCATTGGGGCAACTTTGCCCACAAGATCCGTTGCCTCACCTATCTCCTTCGCCTGGGCCAGCCGGGGGTTCGTCGCATGTCGGGGGTAGCCGTATTGGCGGCTCGCTACCTGCACCATAAACTGGGGGAGCACTTTCCCAGCCTGCCGCCGAATTCCGCTTCGACCCCTCGAATGCATGAATTTATTCTGACCCTGGAGGAATCAGATTTCGAGCACCTGGAACGGGCCGGGATCCCAAAAAACGCCGTCATTCCCCGCATTGGCAAGCTCTTCCTCGATTTTGGATTTCACGCCCCCACGGTAGCCTTCCCGGAGGTTTACGGATTGATGTTCGAACCCACGGAAAGCTACTCCAAAACCGAATTGGACCGCTTTGCCGAGGCCGTGATAAAAATACTGCAAATTATTCGGAAACACCCTGAAATCCTGCACAAGGTTCCCTTGTTTACCCCGGTCGACCGGGTCGATGAAGTGGCGGCGAACCGCCAATTGCAATTGCACGAGCCACTTTCCCGCCTGCCCGCCATGCCGGTGAACCGGATCCCGGCCCCCGAACTCCAAGCCCATTCCATCGATGAAATTTACCGGAAAATCCTGGAGCAGGGAAAGGCTGAAGGCTGAAGGTTGAAGGTGGTGAGATTTGGAGAGAGAATTACCACAAATGCAAAAAACCAATAAGAGAATCTGCGCTCATCCGCGTAATCTGCGGTTCAATTCTGGATTCTAATCCGTGGCCATCCGTGCTATTCGTGGTCATATCCAGCATCCAGCATCCAGCATCCAGCATCCAGAACCCAGAACAAGGTGACGTCATGCGGGTTCTGATCTGTTTCGATAAGTTCAAGGATTCCATGCCGGCTGACCAGGCGGGTGCGATCGTCCAAGCCGCCCTTTTGGAAGCCCATGCCGGTATGACAACCGAAACCGTGGCTCTGGCCGACGGAGGCGATGGCTTCTGCGAGATAATGACCCGGGCTCAAAAGGGCGTTCCGGAGACCCATTCCGTTTCCGGATCTCTGGGCGAACCGATGGAAGCCCAACTCGGTTGGGTCGATGGATCCGGGCTGGGAGGGCCAACGCTTTCCCGTCTGAAACTCGAGGCAAGCAGCCAGGTCGCCATCATCGAAATGGCCCAGGCCACGGGGCTGCAGTCGTTGCCCCCGGACCAGCGCGATTGCTGGAAAACGACCTCCTTGGGCACGGGAGAATTCATTCGGATGGCGGGGGAAAGTGGGGCCGACGCGATTCTGTTGGGTGTGGGCGGGAGCTCGACCAACGATCTGGGTCTAGGGGCGCTCGAAGCCTTGGGTCTGAGCTTTTGGGACCGGGACGGCCACCCGCTACGACCCATTCGACCTGAACTGTGGCTATCAGTCGACCACATTGAGGGAGACCTGCCCCATAACCTTCCTCCCATCAAAATAGCCTGCGACGTGCAAAATCCATTGTTCGGTCCCCAGGGAGCAGCTGCGATTTTCGGTCCCCAGAAAGGGTTGAAGGAGGAAGACTTCGACCGCATGGAATTACTGGGGAAAAAGATGGCCCGATTGCTCTGCGACTACCTGGGCAAGCCGTGGGATTTGACCGAGGTTCCGGGTAGCGGCGCCGCCGGAGGAATTACTTTTGGCCTGAGCGCGGCCTGCGACGTGGAACTGATGCCGGGCTTCGACCTCGTTTCCAGATGGCTGGACCTGCCGGGCAAATTGGACCGATGCGATTGGCTTATAACCGGGGAAGGCAGGTTCGATCCCAGTTCGCTGCAGGGAAAGGGTCCCGGAACTCTGGCCCTTCAAGCATTGGCCCTGGGCAAGAAAGTCTCCATTCTGGCTGGAAAAATCGAGGTGACGGCGGACGAATTCCCGGGCGGGGGCCAAAACCTTGATCTCATTGAAATTTCTCCCCGGGACATCCCTCTGCACCACGCCCTTGAACGGGAGCCGGAGAATCTCCGACGCGCGGTTTTAAAAAACTTCTGAGGGCTACTAAACCAGTAAAAGGTTGCCTTTGGAGGAAACTTCCAGCTTACTGGCATGCCCAAAGAAGGAATGATGTTCAAAGGGTTCCCAATGGTGAAACATGCAATGCGAACTGTGCTGGCCGGCATTGTCGCATGTCTCCTTTGTCCCAAGCTGGATTTGACGGCTGCGGAGCAACCGAAAACGCTCCTGGGCATTGATGTGTTGCAAGAGCAGGGCTTCAAGGCGCTTGAGGGAAAGCGGGTCGGTCTTCTCACTCACAAGGCCGGGGTTAACGGACAAGGGATCTCCTCGATAGATGTGCTGTACGAATCCCCCTTGATCGACCTGAGGGCGCTTTATGCTCCCGAGCATGGGATCGACAGTGTCATAAGCGCGGATGTAAGGTACGGTCACAGCTTCCACCCCAAGACGCGGCTTCCGGTCTATTCCCTCTATGGTGAATACCGCAAGCCGAGTCCCCGGATGTTGGCCCCCATCGACGTAATGGTAGTTGACCTGCAGGATGTCGGGGTTCGCTCCTACACCTATGTCGCTTGCATGAAGTTGACCATGGAAGCCTGTTTTGAGAACGGCAAACCCGTGATCGTGCTCGATCGTCCCAATCCCCTGGGAGGGATCAAGGTGGATGGACCGGTTCTGGAAGATAACTGGAAAAGTTACGTCGGGCCTTTTCCCACTCCCTACGTCCACGGTATGACCATCGGCGAAATTGCCCGGAAGGCCAAAGGCACTCCCGGATGGCTCGATACAGAGGACAGGGTCCGGCAGCGGGGAAGATTGTATGTCATTGCCATGCAGGGATGGAGTCGGGACATGCTTTGGCCGGCCACCGGGTTGAAATGGGTGGCCACTTCGCCCAATATTCCCGATTTGTCGGCCGTTATGGGGTATTCGATGACCGGTTTGGGCGCTCAAATCGGAGGCTTCAGGCACGGTATCGGCACCCCCTACCCCTTCCGGTTGCTCACCTTTCCCGGGGTGCCCGCCAATCGCCTGCAGCAACGACTCGCTGAATTGAATATACCGGGTCTTCAGTTTAAGGAAGTGCCTTTCATACAATCCGATGGACGCCGGGCCACGGGGGTTTATACAAGCGTTACCGATTTCTCCATCTTCAGACCCACGGAACTCAGTTTCTACATGATGAAACTATCCGCGGAATTTCAGGGATTCAATCCATTCCAAAGGGTGCCCTACTCCCAGGAAAGCCTTTTCAACAAGCATGTCGGGTCTACCGAGTGGTGGAAGGCTGTGCAAGGCCAGGGAGCGCAGGTCGACGTGGAAAGGTTTATCGACAAGTGGCAAGGGGAGGCCCGGAAGTTTCGCGCAGCTTCCCGACCCTTCTGGCTCTACGAGTAGTTCCGGGGAGAGGCGCGCTAAGGCGCGCCAATTAGGAATTAGGAATTAGGAATTGTGGAGAAAGGAACGATTAAGAATTGACTCTCGGGAAGACGCAGGGAGCGCGGAGATGTGGATGATCCAGCATCCAGCATCCAGCATCCAGCATCCAGCATCCAGCATCCAGCATCCAGCATCCAGCATCCAGCATCCAGCATCCAGCATCCAGCATCCAGCATTGGGTCATTATCTTTGCCATTGGGGTGACCAGCAGGTGGTTCGGCCGCCGATGCGCTCCCGCACCAAAGAGCCTCTGGTTTTGGGACAGACGCCTCCTTCCTTCCAGCGGTGTTGGAAAAGCCAGGATTCGGGGAATTCTCCCCAGTGATCCCCCACAATTCGCAGGGCCTGACGACACACCCAGCGAAGGCGTCGATACAAAGCCCTGATTTCACCGTCATCGAGGGACCCTGGAGTTCGCGTTGGATTCAGCCTGGCCCGCCAGAGAATTTCATCGGCCATCCAGTTGCCCACACCCGGAAAATAATGCTGCATCAGGAGAAAGGATTTCAGGGAGGTGTTGCGATGGCGTTTCACGGCCGCCTTCAACCGGCGCACGTTAAAGTCCCGGGACAGTATCTCAGGGGGGAGGCGGGTCCACCAGTCGGGCGGATGTTCCGAGATTTCAAACAGGATCCTGCCAAACTGCCGCGGATCGGAAAAAACCAGCCAGCCCGACGGCACGGCCAGTACGAGATGGGCATGGCGGTCCTGCACCGGATCGGTGGAAGAAAAACGCAATTTACCGGTCATGCCCAAGTGGATTCCCATCCAAACGCCGGGCTCGAAGTGAAACAACATCTGCTTCCCGTGGGATTGGGAAGCCTCCAGCCGCCGCCCGGGAAGGTGTTGCGCCAACTCTTTGACGGGACAGTCGCGAAAATCTCTCACATGGGAGTTGGCCCGTACCGCTTTGATGGTTTCACCCAATCCCGGATTCCACTGTTTGCGGAAATATTCGACTTCGGCCAACTCGGGCATGTTCTATACTTATTGTGCAGGTTGATTAGGTGGAGGCAATTCCTTGATGCTGGATGCTGGTTTCCTCCCGCAACCGTGCTTCGCAATGCTACGCAGGTCAAGAAGCGCGCCAAGAAGCAGAGGGAACCACAAAAGGCGCCGTTAGCGCCAATTAGAAATCAGGAATGAGGAATTGAGTCCACGAAGGACACGAAGGGCCACAAAGTAAATCTTGATCATGATCGAAAAAAACCACTGAACTCTGAAAGCTGATCACTGATCACTTGCGCCGACGGTGCCTCCTCTGTGCCTTTTCTAGTTTTTTGCCTTGCCTTACGGCGACCGGAATCAGCTAGCTTATGGTGTTTCAACGCGCAGGAAAGAATCCGAAATCAGCAAAATAAACATGTCGAGAAGTGTAACCTTATTCACCGGCCAATGGGCCGATTTGTCTCTGGCGGAACTGGCGCCCAAAGCAAAGGAAATGGGCTACGACGGCCTGGAGCTCGCCTGTTGGGGCGACCACTTCGAGGTTCGCCAAGCCAACCAAAGCGATCAGTACCTCAAGGAAAAATGGGAATTGCTCATGGACAACGGGCTGACCTGTTTTGCCATATCCACCCACCTGTCGGGGCAGGCCGTATGCGACCGGATCGATGAGCGTCACCAGGCGATCCTGCCGGATTACGTCTGGGGTGACGGCGATCCGGAAGGTGTGCGCCAGCGCGCCGCCCGAGATGTGATTGACGCCGGTACGGCCTGCCGGAAATTCATGAATCTCAAACCGGGCCGAGGTGACGGGGATGATTTTCCCGCAGTGGTAAACGGGTTCACCGGTTCGAGTATTTGGCACCTGCTCTATTCCTTCCCGCCAACCAGCCAGGAAATGCTTGAACAAGGCTACGCCGATTTCTCCCGGCGATTCACGCCCATCCTGGACGCCTTCGATACCGCAAACGTAAATTTCGCCCTGGAAGTTCATCCCACCGAAATCGCCTTCGACATTGCCTCGGCCGCCCGCGCCATCGAGGCGGTAAAGGGGCACAAACGCTTTGGGTTCAATTACGACCCCTCCCACCTGGGCTACCAGGGGGTCGATTACGTGAAATTCATCCGTGATTTCGCCGACCGCATTTACCACGTTCACATGAAGGATGTGTGGTGGGGCCACGGTGACGGCACGGTGGGTGTATTTGGCGGTCACACCGACTTCACCGACCCCAGGCGCTATTGGGATTTCCGCTCCCTGGGGCACGGGGATATCAACTTTGAAGAGATCATAGTGGCTTTAAACGATACCGGCTACACCGGGCCCCTGTCGGTGGAATGGGAAGACGGGCGCATGGACCGCTTGCATGGAGCTAGGGAAGCAGCCCAATTCGTCCGTTCGGTCGATTTCACGCCCAACGCAGCAGCCTTTGACGCCGCCTTTGACAAGTCCAATCAATAGGAGAAAAGAATAACCACAGAGAACACAAAGGGCACAGAGGGGAGTAAGGGAGTATTGGAATGATGGAATGAAGGATGAGGTAATGGATGCTGGGATGGAAGAGCATAGAGGGGGGGAGGCGCGCTAAGGCGCGCCAATTAGGAATTAGGAATTGGCTGACGCCAAAGGCACAGAGGCACAAAGGCACAAAGGCACAAAGGTTGGAGGTGTTGAGATTCGGAATGAAAATTACCGTAAATGCAAAATACCAATAAGAGAATCTGCGCTCATCCGCGCAATCTGCGGTTCATTTCCGGTTTCTAATCCGTGGCCATCCGTGTTATTCGTTGTCATATCCAAAACCCAAAACCCAAAACCCAAAACCCAAAACCCAAAACCCAAAACCCAAAACCCAAAACCCAGCCACTGAAAGACCATGAGTATTAAAGCAGGAATAATCGGCGCCGGAGGGATGGTGCGTTACCATGTGGCAGGATTTCAACAAGCGGGAGCTGATATTTTGGCCATCGCGGATGTTTACGAACCCGCCGCGCGAGCCGCGGCGGAAAAATATGGTATTCCGACGGCCCTGGGCAGCGTGGGCGCCATGTTGGAAATGGAGGAGATCGAAGCTGTTTCGGTGATCGTACCCAACAAGTTTCACGCCCCCTTGGCCATTGAGGCCCTGAAGGCGGGAAAGCATGTTTTTTGCGAGAAACCGCCCGCCCTCAACGCCGGGGAAGTCCAGCAAATGAAGGACGCGGCGGATCGGGCCGGCAAGATTTTGATGTTCAACTTCAACAACCGGGCCCGCCCGGAATCCTACGCCATGATGGAGTACATCGCCAACGGCACCGTGGGTCACATCAATTCAGCCCAGGCCAAGTGGATTCGCAGGACGGGCATTCCCGGTTTTGGCGGCTGGTTCACCACCAAGGATTTGGCCGGAGGGGGTCCTTTGATCGATCTCCTGCACATGGTTGATCTGGCCCTGTATTTCATGGGATACCCGGATCCCGCCTACGTCCTGGGCCAGACCTTCCAGGACTTTATCACCGATAAGAATTTCAAGGGTCCTTGGGGATTGCCGGACATAGAAGGGGGCACCACCGACGTGGAAAGCGCCGCTCACGGATTCGTCACCTTCAGGAGCGGGCAGGCCCTCACCCTCCAGGTTTCCTGGGCCGAAATGGTAAAGCGCGAAGAAGTCTCGGTGGTCTTTCAAGGCACGCGTTCGGGCGGGAAGATCGAGCGCCTGTTCGGCATCGACGGTCTGGATGAAACCAGCATCGACAAGTGCGAACTCTACGTCCAGGAAGGGGGCAATTCGGTCAACCGGGAGGTCATCGTGGACGCTTGCGAGGATATGGGTCGTTCGCGGTCGGCGGAAAATTTCATCTTCAGTATCGAAGGAAAGGAGGAACCGCTGAACACTCCACATCAAGCGATTTCACTGATGCTGATCATCGATGCCATTTATGCGTCCGCATCAGCCGGAAAACCGGTAGTTTGCGCACCAATCAAGGGAAAGTGATATCATGAAAAGAAAACTGAGAATGGGCATGGTGGGAGGAGGCCGTGGAGCCTTTATCGGAGGAGTCCACCGCATGGCGGCCAATCTGGATGGCAAAATCGAACTGGTGGCCGGTTGTTTTTCATCCGATGCCGAGAATTCCAGGCTCTCCGGGGAAGACTTGTTTTTAAATCCCGATCGCGTTTATGCTTCTTACGAAGAGATGGCCCGAGCGGAAGCCGCCCTATCGGAGGAGGAAGGGATCGATTTTGTCAGCGTCGTGGTTCGCAACAACATGCATTATGCGGTGGCCAAATGTTTTCTCGAGCACGGAATAAACGTCATTTGCGACAAACCGCTCGCCTACAGCCTTGAGGAGGCCCTGGCTCTCAGAGAATTGGTGCGAAAAACGGGGAAGGTTCTTGCCCTCACGCACAATTACACCGGTTATCCCATGGTAAAGGAAGCCCGCGAAATGGTCAGGAAGGGAAAGCTGGGCCGGATCCTGAAAATCGTGGCGGAATACCCCCAGGGTTATGCGGTTGGAGACGTCGACCGGGTGGGTCCCACCCAGATCAATTCCTGGAGGGCCGATCCCGCCATATCCGGCGCTTCCAATTGCATGGGAGATATTGGCACCCATGCGGAAAACCTGGGGCGCTACATTACCGGTATGGAGATCGAGGAACTCTGCGCCGATCTGACCACCTTCATCCCTGGGCGGGAATTGGACGATGACGGCAACGTGCTGATTCGTTACAAGGGAGGCGCCAAGGGCATTCTTTACGCCTCCCAGATTTCCAACGGGGACGAGAACAACCTGAATATACGCATCTATGGCACCGAGGCCTCCCTGGAATGGCATCAGGAGGAGCCCAACGACCTCTTGGTAAAGTATTCGGATCAACCACGCCAAATTTACCGGCGAGGCAATGAGTATCTCGGTAAGGCGGCCCAGGACAATACCCGGACTCCATTTGCCCACCCCGAGGGTTTTATCGAGGCTTTTGCCAACGTGTATCTGGCGGCGGCGGAAGCCATTTGGGATGAGGTGAACGGGAATCAGCCCGAACGGGAATACGACTTCCCCACCGTGGATGACGGCGTCTATGGAATGGCCTTCATTGAAACCGTGGTAAAGTCCTCCAAGGGTGAAGACAAGTGGACCAGATTTCCCGATCTCTGAGTTCTTGGATAAGAAAAATAACCACAGAGAACTCAGAGGGCACAGAGAGGGAGAAGGACTCTCGCAAAGAGCGCCCTTTTATTTCTTCTCTCGGGTCAGGCGCACCTCGCCATCCTTGAACTCGGCCCATACCTCATCCCCGGGCAGGATGGATTGTCTTGAGACAATCGGACGGCGCATTCCGTCCCTGATAATGGCAAAACCCCGGTTGAGAACCGACCTGGGGCTGAGGGAACCCAAGAGGGACCGAGCTCGTTGAAGGTTTGATTTTTTCCGCAACAACTCCGCGGCCAAGGCGGTGCGCAACCGATGAGCCATGGTTTGGGCGGTTAATCGGGACCGATGGATGAGGGGCAGGGGATCCGTTTTTTGAAGTTTCCGGGAGACTTCGGATAACCGATGCCGTCCCTGCAAAATTCCGGAATTCACCGCGCCGTTCAGCCGGATTTCCAGGTCATCCAAGCGCAGATGACCCTGTTCGATTTTGTCGAGGGGCTCCGCGACATGCAGCCTGCGTCGCAATCCATCCAGGTGTTCCTTCCTGGATTGAAGCCCTTGCCACACCCAGCGGGCCAGGTTTTGGCCGGCCCGCTGGAAGCGATCCCTGACCTCGCGGTAGTGAGTGGAAACAATTTCGGCGGCGGCGGAAGGCGTCTCGGCCCGCAAGTCGGCCACAAAATCGGAAAGGGTAAAATCAACCTCGTGGCCCACCGCGGAAATGACCGGAATCCCGGAATTTGCGATGGCGAGGACGACTCTTTCGTCGTTAAAACACCAAAGGTCTTCCATGCTGCCCCCACCGCGGCCAACGACCAGCAGATCGAGTCCAGGCAAGGTTTGGGCGAGTTCAATCATCCGGACAATGTCTTCGGCCGATCCGGTTCCCTGAACCTTGGCCGGAAGAACGAGAATGCGGCCAACCCATTGGCGTCGTTTCAAGATCCGGATAAAATCCTGCACCGCCGCCCCAGTCGGGGAGGTCACTATTCCGATGGCTCGGGGAAACAGGGGAATCGGTCGTTTTCTTTCGGAATCGAACAGGCCTTGTTTCTGTAATTTGGCCTTCAATCTTTCGAATTCCTGTTGGAGCATGCCGAGGCCATCGGGCGCCACCATACGTATGATGAGTTGGTAATTGCCTCGCGGTTCGTAAACACTTACCTGACCAAATGCGACTACCTGCAGTCCGTCTTTCAGGGGGATGGTTTGCTTCAGCGCATCATTTCGGAACAACACCGCCGATACCTGGCTGCCGGCATCACTAAGGGAAAAATAAACGTGCCCGCTTTGTTGCCGGCGGAAATTGGATATTTCACCCCGGATCCAAACCCCTCCGATCATGGTCTCCAACAGATACTTTACCTGGCTGGTAAATTCGGAGACGGATTTGATCTCATCCGACGGGGGTATCCGGAAACTTTGTCTTGGATTGTGCATAGCGCGCGCGCAGGAGAGCGACCACGATAAAGGCGAAGATTAAAACGGCCAGTCCAATCAGGGCTGTTCCCATCTTTCCCGTGACGAAAGACTCACCAAACACAACGAATCCGACGACAAAAAAGGATTGCGAGATGACCGAATAAACGAGGTAGGGCCAGAAAGGGGCATGGGCCAGTCCCAGAAGGTAATTCTGGACCACCAACGGGGCGCCGGAAAAGCGAACCGCCAGGATCCATTTCGACGCATTTTCCGTTTTGATCCTTGGTATGGAATAATCCCACCAGCGGAGCAGTCTTTCTATCCATCCGTGCAGCACCTTGTTGGACAACCAATAGGCCAACACCATATTGATGGCAACGGCAGCCAGGGAAAACGGAATTCCCCAAGCCACTCCAAACCGGATACTGGCTATTATGAACAAAGGGGATATGGGAAATCCGGTCAGGGGCAGAACCGCTGTGGCAAGAAAGAAGAGATAAGCCGGCCAGGTTTTGATTTCATTCACCCAACCGGAAATCCAGGTTTTGATTTCGTCGATACTCCACCCGCCCCACCAGACCCAGGCGAGAACACCGAGAACCCCCAACAGAGAGACAAAAAGGAGGGCTTTCCCTTTATGTAGTTTCAGCCATTCCATGGAATTTGCACATTGGGAACCTGAATGGAGCAACCGTGGGCGGGCGACAAGACCAAGTTTTGCTTTCCGGGCAAAAAGACGAGCGAGGAGAGGTCAAAAAGGCTAAAGGCTGAAGGAAGAAGGAAGAAAAACCACGGATTTCACTGATGGGAACGGATTCAGAAATGACTCTCGCAAAGAACGCAGAGGGCACAGAGAGGCGCGCTAAAGCGCGCCAATTAAGAATTGGGGGAGAAGGGAATGGTGGAATGGGGAATATTCCGATTAGAGAAGTTGGTGGTCGGAGGGATTGGGAACAGTTTATCTAAATCCTGTACATCCTGTGAATCCATGTTTTTTCCTCAGAATCTCGGCGATCTTGGCGATCTTGGCGAGAGGCAATCCAGGGGGAGGCGCGTATCAAGAATTAGGAATTGAGGATGAAATACAGAATGCCCGGCAGAGCGATCATTATGAACATGAGGATATAGATCAGCCAAATCGTCCGCTCCGCCTTTTTGCGGACCTCTTCCGGGACTTTTTCAGGATTTTGAAACATCAGGGTTCATTTCTATAGGAGTCGGGAGACAAAACGCAAAAGCGAAAACCAGTCCATCGCGACCTGAAATGGGGAGCGACCCAGCGAGCGGGTTGCCGGATGACGGCATCGAAGGAATCCGACCCGTTGCCGCCAAACAATCCTGCTCTTTCCTTTTGATCGGGTTGCAAGACCCATTCTTCAAGGCTTCCGTATAAATCGAAAAAGCCTCCGACAAGCCTCGAGCTTCCTACGGGATGGCTTCGAAATTGGGCGGAATGGGACAACCATAACTCCTCTTTGCGGCCGGGTTGCAGTTCCGGAATGGTCAGCCATTGCAGATGGGGAAGTTGCACGGTTCGGCCCATCATCCAACCGAGTTGGCGGCAAAAGTCTTTGGCCTGTTTGAAAGAAACCGAATCAACTGGCAATTCATCTCCCATCCAACGGCTCGGATTATTACCCATGATTCGGGAATACAGTGCCTGATCTACCTCGCTGACCAGCAATCTCAGCCCCGGGATGTGAGGATGACGGACCAATCTTTTCTCCACTTCTTCCACCAGAGCGGGAATTTCCTCCTCTCGTTGGGAAAGCCACTCAATGCGCTGGGGCAGGGCCGCATCCGGCAGCATAGAAGAGGGAAAACTCCCCAGAAATGACCGGACCGATTGGTCGAGACGTCCAAGCAAACTGCCGACCGTCTCCCATTCCCCGTCCCGAAGGCTCTCATTCAGAGTCCCGATCTGCCGGGAAATAGAAGCGGCCAAGGCAGAGCTTTGACCGATTGCCAAACGGTTGCGCAATTCTCCCAGGCGGTCGGGCCGGTTGAATCCGCTCGAGGGAAATTGCTCATTGACCACCTCCTGCAGGTTGAGCGCTCGTTCAAGGACGTCGATCGCCCCGCCTTCTTCGGCCGTTTTCAACAAGCTTTCAATCCGGTCGTTCAATCGGGCCGCTTCGACGCGTTGGAGATTGTCTTTCAATTCCTGCACCAACCGCCATCGGGCGTGCCTGCTTTGAGGGGAATGAAAGTTGAAGGATTCCTGGAGAGCCAGGGCCTGAGTCCAATGTTCCTCAGCCTTATCCCATTGGGCCCTTGCAAAAGCTGCCTTCCCTTCCGCCACCAATAAGTCGATCGCGGCGGCCGAATTCTCGGATTCCAGGTCGCCCAACCTCTGCCTGAGGTGTGAAACCTCACCGACATCCGCCCATTCACTGCCTGGAGAGCGCTGGTTGATCCACTCCTGCGCGGCTAGAGCCTCTTCCAATAACGTCATGGCGCGAACTGAAAAGCCTTCCTGTTTCAGCCGGGATGCCTCACCAGCCAAGGCCTGAACCCGCCCCCACAGGTATTTGCCCTTGGTTGTTTCGAGTCGACGGACCAACATTTCGTAGCGGCTGACCGATCCAAAGGAGTCGTCCGGGTCCAAGGCCCTCAATTCGGCCTGGATGGAAATGGCCCTTTCAAGTTCCTGAAAGGCCTCGGGGTCTTCCGGGTCTTTCAGCCAAGCCCGTTCAAAGGTCTGTTCGGCTCGCGCCCCCGACTCCATCCATTTGATGACCTCGAGCTCATCCACCTCCCCGGTCCGGCCGCCATGACGCGACCCCGGACCCGCAACCCAAAAATATATCATGCTCCCGGGCAACAGCCCGCCCATCAGGAGCGCCAGCCCGAACAACCCGACCGTATTGAGCGGGAATTCTTCCCTGGAAAAGGTGCTGCTCCTGAACATGGATCTACCCGAACGGTTCTGAAAAAGCCATTTTTGAGACACCCCTGGGGGGGAGGCTCAAATCAGGAATGGAATCTTAACAACGCTTCTTTCAGTCGCTTGATCCGGCTTCGCCGGAACAGGATCGCTTGGCGAACAGGAGATTTCAAGAGTAGAGTCTTTTGAATTCGAGCTTCGGAGCTCCAAAATTGACAAGGAGACCAGTTTTGTATCTGCCCGCCTTCAAGTAGTTTATGAGTTGGGCCGAGTGTTCCGGGCATAATTCCCTTACTGCCTTTAACTCCATTACTAGCTCGTCCTCTACAATCAAGTCGGCAAAATAAATTCCTATCTGCTGTCCTCGAAACGCAACCTCAACTTTCTTTTCGAATTCACACTGCAATTCAATTTGTTCAAAAACAATCCTCAGAGCATTTTGATAGACTTGTTCCAAAAACCCAGGACCGAGTTCGTTATGTACCCCATATAGGGCTTTAATGATTTTCGAGGTGAGATTATTTTTCATCCACTGGGTAGAAAACCGTTAAGGAAGATCCCTCAATCGTTTCCTGTTGGCGCGTAGCGCCATCCTGTTGCCGTAGGCATCCAGCCGCGTAGCGGCGATGTTTTTATTGTTAACAAGGTTCCTTTCAGTCGCTTGATCCGGCTTCGCCGGAACAGGATCGCTTCGGGAGCAGGAATTAGACCACTTATCCTTCCTCCAACCGTGCAGCCAGAACCTTTTTTATTTGATCACCTGCCAGCTAATTTAAACCTTTACCAAACTTTGCGCCCCATCCAGTGAGGAAAGACTATTCTTCAGATTCAAGCAGCTTCTCGCCCCTTCCCCGCGTGTGTGTTCTGGCTGCGGGATTGATCGGCGCTTCCGTGGGTATGGCCTGCCAGGCACGCGGGGCAGCCAAAAAGGTTTCCGTCTGGTCGCGCCGCTCATCAACCCGGGCCGAGGCGGGCCGACAAGATTGGTGCGACGCTGTTTATGCCACACCGGAAGAAGCGGTTGAGAACTGCGACCTGATCGTCATCTGTTCCCCGGTTGAAAATATAGTCCCGCTTTACCGCGCCATTCTGCCCTCTCTCAAACCCGGGGCCATCGTCACCGATGCCGGCAGCACCAAAAGCAGGATATGCCGTGGCGCCGAGGCCGCAGGAAATTCCCCAGGCATCTTTGTTGGATCACATCCCATGGCGGGTTCGGAAAAAACGGGCATGAAACACGCCCGAGCCGATTTATTCCGGAATCAGCCCTGCTTCATTACCCCCACGGAAAAGGCGGACCATGGAGCGGTGGAAAAAGTATTGCATTTCTGGGAAGCTTTGGGAGCAGTTCCCACGGTAACCTCCCCTGAAAAACATGATGAAATTGTTGCTCACATCAGCCACCTGCCCCATCTCCTGGCAACCAGCCTCTGTACTTTCCTCAGTGAAAAGGATCCCCATTGGGCCAGTCTCTCCAGTTCGGGGCTGAAGGACACCACCCGTATCGCGGCGGGGGATTCCGCCATATGGAAATCGATAGTTGAGACCAACTTGGAAGAGATAAGAAGGGCGCTTTCCCGGTATCAGGTTGAACTGCAGCGTTATCAGGAGATTTTAACTGAGGGTCGAATGGAGGAAGTGGTCCAATTCCTTGACAAAGGCAAAGTGTTCCGGGACGACCTTTCCCGTTGAATCGATGCGTCACCACCTCGATTACCCGGACCCCCTCCCCATTCATCCGTTTACTACCCCGGTCAGCGGCAGTGTAGCGGTTCCCGGTTCCAAGAGCATCACCAACCGGTTGCTAATCCTGGCCGCTTTGTCGGACCGGTCTGTAACTTTGACCGGGGCGTTATTCAGCGACGATTCCCGCCTCATGGTTCAATGCCTGCGCCAGTTGGGAATTGCGGTGGAAACCAACGAAAGCGAAAGAACCATGCGGGTCCGGGGCACAGGAGGCTTCCTGGAATCCGGACGGGCAGCCCTTTCCGTGGGACTTTCCGGAACGACAGCTCGCTTTATCACGGCTCTTTGCGGGACGCGCAAAGGCGGTGAATTCAAAGTCGACGGAACCCGGCAAATGCGAAAAAGGCCCATGAAGGGCTTATTGGATGCTTTGCTTCAACAAGGCTGCGAAGTGGAATCGGACCAAGGATTTCTACCCGTCACTCTTCGCCCTTCGGGCTTGAAAGGGGGACGCATTTTTCTGGAAGCCTCGGCCAGTTCCCAATTGCTCTCGGCCTTGCTCATGGTATCTCCCCTGGCCGAGGCAGACCTGGAAATCGAAGTTTCCGGAGGAGCGGAGAAGAAACCTTTTGTAGCGATGACCCAGCGATTGATGTACCGATTTGGGCAACCCCCCCAGGTAGTGGAGCCGCTGGGAAAGGACCGCGTGCTCATAAAAGTAAAGGCCGGGAACAAGTATTTGCTCCCGGATGCAGTGGCGGTGGAGCCCGATGCATCGGCCGCTTCCTATTATTTGACCCTCCCCCTCGTGGTGGGCGGAAGGATCACCGTAAAAGGGCTTCATCCGGAGGTCCTGCAAGGGGACTTCGCCTACACGGAGGTGATGCGCGAGGCCGGCCTGAAAGTCACGAGTTCACCAAGCGGCACCACGGCCTCCCTGCCCGTCGGAAAATTGCCGGGTATGGGGGTCAGGAAAAATTTCTGGGCCATATCGGATACGTTTCCCACCTTAGCCGCTATCACGCCCCTTTTGAAAGGAATCACCCGCATCAATGGGATTTCCCACACCCGCCACCAGGAAACGGATCGCGTCGCCGCCATGCAAAAGGAGCTGACCAAACTGGGACAGCGGGTTGAATCCGACGAGGATTCCCTCCACATTCAACCTGGTGTGATTGTTCCCTCCGAAGTCGACCCTCACGGAGACCATCGCATGGCCATGAGCCTGGCAATTCTGGGGTGCTTCAATTTATATGCCGACGGATCGCCTTGGATGAAAATCCGGAATCCCGCCTGCTGCGCCAAAACCTTCCCCAAGTTCTTCAAGGTTCTGGAAGACCTCCGCAACAACCGATCCCAATGAGGGGAGAGGACTTTATGGTGGTGGCGATGGATGGCGGGGCCGCCACGGGCAAATCGTCCACCTCGAAAATCCTGAGCGACCGGCTCGGATTGCTTTATGTAAATTCCGGGGCCCACTACCGGGCGCTCACTTGGGCCATTGTTCAAGAAGGGATTCCTCTCGATCAGTTGGAACAAATAGAAGGATTCCTGAAGAGCCTGAAGGTTGGCGTGAAAATTGTAGGGAACGAAGCCCACATCACCCTGGGGGACCGCATTCCGGGGGAGGAGATCCGATTCCAAACGGTCAACGAGGCGGTTTCCCATATCGCCGCCATCCCAGGAGTTCGCAAGTTTCTCCTGCCTCATCAGAGATCCTATGCGGAATTGGCCCGTCAACACCCGTTTGAAGGATTGATTATGGAAGGACGGGACGTGGGAACGGTCATCTTTCCCGAGGCCGATTTCCGGTTTTTTCTGGTCGCCGAGGAGGCGGAAAGAACCAGGCGCCGCCAGGGGGAGGGACAGATCGACAGCATTGGTAAGCGCGACTTCCTGGACAAAGGGCGTAAAAACGCCCCTCTTTTCCTTTCGGAAGGGGCCATTGAAGTCGATACGACCCACTTGACGTTGCAGGAAGTAGCGGAAAAATTAACCGATATTATCCTGGCTGGGAAAAAATGATCTCCTTCTTCAATGGCCACCGTTTTGCTGCCGGTTACGCATTCCCCCTTCCAAATGGAGGTTCAATCCGATAGGAGATGAAGATCTGGAGGTATTGGAAACCGGGCCTGGTTCTTATTCTGGGAATGACCCTCCTATCCCCGCTCCAACTGGTAGGGCAACAGGACGATGAAAACCTGGAAATCTACGATCTGCCCGAGCTGGCCATTGAGGAAATCCCCATCGAGGAAAACATCATGCCGACCTCTCGACCGTTCAATTCGGTTTACGGAGCCGAACGCAGCATTTTGGATACTCCCCGTAACGTTACCATCATCTCCCGTGAACAGTTGGATGCGATTGCCATTAAGGACATCCGCGATTTTTCGAAGCTGACCTCCAGTTCCTACACCAAGACCAATTTCGGAGCCCCCGCCACCCCCAATTTGCGGGGTCAGGAAGCCGACCTGTTCATCAACGGCATGCGCCGGGGCGGGTCTTCCAATGGTAACGATTTGCCCATCAATTTCAACGCGGTGGAATCGGTAAATATCGTAAAGGGCCCTGCCGGAGTGGTTTACGGAACCACCAACTACCTGGGAGGCTATGCCGACCTCATCACCAAAAAACCGTTTTTCGATCGCCCCCATGGAGAAGCGAGCATTAGTATCGGCGATTACAACCAATACACCTGGAACCTCGATTACGGAGCCCCCGTCAGTGAAACCTCGGCCTGGCGTCTTTCCTATGAGGGAAAAGACTGGGATGGCTACTGGCAATTCTGGTTTCAAAGGTCGCACGCCCTCTATTTGGCCTATACCCACCGGCCCAGCGACACCTACCGAATCGAAGCAAACATCGAGTTCTTCCAGGCCGATTACACGGAAAACTGGGGTATTAACCGGGTGACTCAAGACCTGGTCGATCACGGACGCTACATCCCCAACCGACAGACCGATTCCGAATACGCCGCCTATGTGGCCACCCTGGGAAACGGATGCGGGTTCTGGTGCGGGGACCCGGTGACCGATTTCGCCAGCCAGTTCGGCGGAGGCGGATTTGCCAGCATTATTCCGGTAGCTTCCAATACGATTCCGGTCAACCGGCGTTGGAAACTGGCCGCGCCGGGGGACGATTCGAGCGGGAAAGCCATCTATGGAGGGGTCGACCAATTCTGGGAACTGTCAGGGAACCTCTCCATCGTCAACAAAACCCAATTCGGTTATAAGGACCGTGAAACCTTCAGTTCCTATCATTATTCGGAATACCTGAAGGATAACTACCTGCTGGAAAACCGGACGGAAATTCACGGCAAGGGTAACCTCATGGGCCAGGTCCCGTATGAAATCAACGTTGGATTGCGCTTGCGCTACGACGCCATCTGGTCGGTCAACCACTTTTTTAACGAACCGGTCAACTTTTGGGACATGGCGCGCGACCCGAATCTGCACCGGGTACCCGATCAGGCCTTCTCAGACTTTGGAGCCCCCTACGTTTTCGGGAAAGCTCCTCGCGGAATCCTCAATCACTGGTACATCGGCAACGATGAATTTGCTCCCATCCCTACCCTGACCGGAGGGGACAGCGCCATGCTGACCATCGGACCCTTTTTCCAAACCGATTTAAGGTTACACGAAAAGTTCAGTTTGTTGTATGGGTTGACCGTGGACTTTGTGGAAGGGAGCTTGAAGCATCCTACCTTGGGGACGAATGGAGGGTACGATTACGACGGGGATGGTGAAATCGACGACGATCAGCAGGAACGGGGATTCCAGGTCAGTGACACGCTGGATCTGTTCAATTACAATATCAGCCCGATCCTCAAGATGAACGAAAACACTTCACTGTACGTCACCTGGAATTACAGCGAAACCTACGTCGCGGAAACCGGCGGTCGCCCCGACATCCCTTCCTGGGGGGAGGACCGGAGCAGTTCACTACTGGAATTTGGCGCCAAATTCTCCTTGCTGGATGACGAGTTCTTCATCGGTGCGGCCTACGTGGATCGCTCCTACACTGAAATCAACCAGGACGGTTCGATAGATGACGTATTGGTCGATGCCTTTGAGATTGAGTTCAATTACCAACCCAACCGCCGCCTGTTCGCAACCTTCGGCTACAGCTATATCGACCAAGTTCGAACCGGCGGTTTCTACTCCAGTCCCTATACCATCGACAGGGCTTTGGCTGAAACGGGCGGTTTGTACATAAGTCCGCTCTTTCAAGGCGCGCCTGTTGGGAAACTGGTGCGGTCACCCGGTGTCCCCAGACACCTGGTAAACGCCCTGTTTCAATACAAGTTCGACAACGGATTTGGCCTTATGGCCAATTACCTAGGCTATGGTAAAATGCCCTCCGGCTACGAGGGTTTCCCCATTAGCGTTCCCAATTTTTCCGGTGGAGACGACTACGAACTCATTTCCAATACAGCCATCCTCCCTTTCCAAACGGAGGTGGATTTGAGCGTGTTCTGGGAAAACGAGGAATGGATGGTCAAGCTGACCCTCTTCAACATAGGGGATGAGAAGAACTGGGATGTTAACAATGCGGGCTATGGAAACGGCTCCCTCGTTGCCCGGATGCCACGCCACGGAGAATTTACCGTGGTAAGACGATTTTAACCCGCATTTCTCACAAAATTAGCATGGTGCCCGGGGCGGGAACTGTGTAAATTCCATAAGTCCCTTAAAATAAGTAATTTATGTAAAAACCGATTTCTTTATCGAGATAGTTATTGACTGTTATTTGCAGTTTTTCTATGTAATATCTGTGTAAAATGCCATTTACCAAGAAACAAACGCGGCTCCCCAAGAAATTCCCCCACACTCTGAAAAACGGCAGTGTCAGGGTCAAGGTCTACCGAATACCCAACAAGAAATCTTCCACGGGTTACACGTTTATTGTCCGCTGGTTCGAGGGCCGCAACCAACCGAAGGATAAGCGATCGATCCAGTTGGAAAATGCCATGGACTTTGCCGAAAGGCAGGCGGCATACCTCAACTCCGCCAAGTACGATGCCGATCGCTTGCGCCGGGACCAGAAGGAGGCTTACGTATTGGCTCAGGACCTCACGGGGGATACTCCCGTCGTGACCGCCATTCGCGAATGGAAAAAAGCGAAAGAAATTTCAGAGGGAAATTTAATCGCTGCGGCTGAAGCCTGGCGAGACCAGCGAACGACCAAAATCAAGCTCTTCGAAGTCAATGAGATCATCAAACGCTTCAAGGTGGCCAAGGAACGCGCGGGGATCATCTGGAAGTCAAACTATCAGAAAACCTTTCCCAAGTTTCAGAGGCAGTTTGGGGAAAAATTCATTTCTAGGATTTCAACGACTGAGTTGCAGGACTGGTTGGATACGACTTACCTGCACCATACGACCCGCAACACCCATCGAAAGAGGATTGTCGTTCTTTGGCGATGGGCGCAGAAACAAGGGTTTCTTCCACGAAATGTTAAGACAGAGGCTGAACTAACTGAACGGGCCAAGGAGCCAACTCCGGAGCGAGGGATTATTTCCCCGCAAACATTTCGGGATTTGCTGAACCTGATGAAGGATCGATACCCTCATTACCTTCCTGCTTTGGTTCTGGCCGGGTTTTGCGGTTTGCGTTGCGATGAGGTCCACAAGCAGGAATGGAAGGACATTCGACTGGAGGAAAGCAGACTGCGAGTAACCAGGGCCAAGAGCGGCACAGCTAGCTACAGGCATGTTCAAATATGCCCGGCGGCAGTGGAATGGATTCTGGTGAGCAACCAAAAGCGGGAGGGAAGGGTTTGTCGTAACGAGGCCATTACCCGTATTCGCACGATCGCAAGAAGAAGGGGTTTTGAGCTGCCTGCGAATTGTTTCAGACACTCGTTTGTTTCTTACCTGATCGCCAAGTCTGAAAGTATTGAGGTGGCTACTTTGGAAGCTGGGCATACCGAACGGGTGGCCCATAAAAACTACAAGGAATTAGTGACTAAAGCCGATGCTGAAGAATGGTTCTCGGTCCGGCCTGGTGACGAAAATGGGAAGGTGGTAAATTTTGAAAGCGGAGGATAAGGGAAATTCTGTTTCGGGAAAAAGCATCGAAAGACCCCGACTGCCCCCATTGGAACGAATACCTGAATCAGAGCGACCAGCCCCAACAGCCCCAGTTCCGGAAGATCAACAGACAATTATGGACATTGTCATAATTTTTTATGATCCTCCAAAAGAGGAAGATAAGGACGGATTAACACTGTTTTCTCACCTCAAAAAAATTCTTATTAAGGAAAGCCTAAGCAAGAAAGAATGGGACGACTTCCTTAGGAAAAGGTACGGTTGGGCGAAGTTTGTAGACAATCACCCTAAAATGAGGGCCATGCACGAGTTCGTTGAAAATATACGGGACTTAGAGGTGCAGAAAGATTCTAGGGTTAGAAAAGGCTGCCGGAAGGAAAAGGAAAAGTACCTGAATGAGTTGTTGGAATATCTTCGAGAAGCACTAGAGAACTTGGATTGGAAAGGGTGCCAGGGATTGATGAAGATTTTTCAAATGGCTATAACCGAGGAAAAGTACATTCCCTATGAACCCCCTAACCGGAAAAATAACCGGATAAAGGTGCATCTGGCCATAGAAAAATATTATCACAAAAAAGTGGGTGAAATAATTGCTAGAGCTGGTTCCAAACCCACAAAGCCGTATTTTATCTTGCCCGAAAAACTTCTGAAATCAACTGAGTTACCCTCTGCGCTAGAGGTCTTGGATGGAGAGACCTTGGAAATTATTTCCTCTATTTCATATCCAAGCAGAGAAGATCTTGCCGAGCTTCTGCCTGACCTAAATGAGAAGGACATAGAAAAGGCCGTAGAATGGGCCAGGGGATTAAATTATACCATAAGAAATTTGCCGCCATGGGGCTCAACCAGTCGGTAAATTTCCTCCCAAAAAATGCCCTAATTTTTGGGAAGGACATTTAACTATTAAAGTTAGCCTTGATGTGCATTACTGGTGGTTGTGCAACAAAACCACCAGAGCCCCTACTATTTTAACCTGATAGGCTCCGCAGAAGTCATGAGGCGGCTGGGTTACACCAACGTCTCGAGCTTCCACCGAGCCAGGAAAAAAATGGGGTTTAGGCCTGTTCGCCTAAACGGGCGGAAAATCATGTTCGTCGAGAAGGAGGTCCACGATTGGGTCATGGACCAAAAGGAACGGCGGGTTCCGCTAAATTGATGGAATGCTTTGGGAAATATATCGATTGACGTACACCCCATGGGCAAAAGACGAAATCTAAGCAAACCAGTAAAAGCCAAATGCATCGATTGCATCTATGACGACCTTGCGCCGGGCAGCGCATTAAGCCAAATCAGAGCATGCCCTGTACATGATTGCCCATTGTGGCAGGTAAGACCCTTGGCCGAGCACATGGGTTACAAATTTCAGGGGTTCAGCCACAGTTTCCGGAAGCATTTCGGCATTTCTGATGAGGAGGAAGCAGCTCTTATGCGCGAGCCCTACACTCCGCCGCCCAAAACATGAGCTTGCACACCAATGGAAATTATTGCCCTTGAGAACCTTAATCAGGCGAAAGCACTACCTGGTTGCTACAACCGCGATGGTTAAGGACTCGGAGCAACCGGAGGCGTTATGCCAAAGTACAGGCTTATTGGATGTGCCGCGACTGAGGCGGCATACATCGCCGTCAAGGTTGCTTTTATCATGGGCAATTGGAACCTCCCGGCACGGCGGACTCACCCCACTCCTCTGGTCGAGAAACTTGAACTCCCAGTAAATCTCTACCCGTGGCGGCGCTATTGGTAAGTGACTTGAAAAAAAGGAAAGCCGGTGGCTTGAAGCTAGATCCGGCGACCATCATAGACAATTTGCTTAATGCCACAGAAGCCGACGACGAAACACCTCTTGAGTGCAAGGTAGAATCCCAAGAGCCCGTCGAATATCCCTCCAGAAAGTTTCAAAAAATTCCAAGGGCATGGGAAATCCGCACGTGGCCAGAAAAGGTGGAAAAACCCATTCCCTCAAAGGTTTGGCGATGCGAGCGCAAGCGGGAAACCGCAATTATACCTAATTCGATAGCAAGAACCTCTACGGTTCGCAGCACCGAGGATCTTGAAGCGAAAAATGGTCAGACGAATTTGGATCTCGGTTTTCTTCCCTTCGATACGCCAGGACATGGGTTTCTCGAAATATACGACTTGTCAGGGGATACGCTCAAGCCGATAAATCGCTTCTCTCTGAATAACTCCGACAAGATTTTGTTCAATGAATTGCTTTCAATGCCACTAGCCAAAATCCCATCGTCCCCCGTGGCAATCGAATTGCCGCCCGTTGTCCGGACGATGAACGACTTCAAGGAAGTCCTTTTCTTCGATACACCATTCAATCCCAGTTATCACAAGGCCGCCATCTTAAAGGCCGTAAATGACCTTGCTTCCCGATGGGTTCTTTGTCCCGATGGCTTGGCCATTAACGCGGTAGTGGCTAACCGTTGGAATTTCTCCGCCGATAACGAAAACGAACCTTTGGTTGAATTGAGGCGGCAACTTCCTCCAGGAAATCACCGCGGCCCACTCATTCACCTTCTGACCGCCCGGCGGTACCTAGCCAGGAAAGCACGACAATTCCGGGCATATTGCATATTTGCGGTAGAATGGAACCAATGTCTGACAAAGAACGGCAGGCCGATTCCGATAATGACAAAGAAATACATGCACCCTAAGTCCGGAAGGATATTGCGGCCTGATGCTGGCGAGCTTCGAAAAATCCAATCCACTGGCACGATTCTTATTCCGATGCCAGAAATAAACCCCGATGTGTTACACTTGCCACCAATCTGCGACCCCTACACCTATTTCTATACGCCGGAGGAAATCATTCAGAACCTGACCATCCTTCCAGGTCAGACCAAAAAAGAAAGAAACAGGGTATACCAGCGCCGTAGCAAAGCCCGCAGGCGGGCAAAGAAATGGCTCGACGAAATGGAGCAGGATCGGGCCATAAGCAGGATTAGGGGCCGCATACTACCCGGCCGCAACCTGCGGTTGTATTGGCCTTCCCTGCCATCCAATAGGCGGCGCTAACCGCCTTTTTACCATTTCTAAAACGGGGGTAAGATTTTTCAAAACGAGGGGTAAGATTGGCCCAAAACCGGAGGTAAGATCGCTTTTGTAAGTCTTTGATTATCAGTGCCGCAATTTTGGCCCTATACGCGTGCGACCTATGAGGTACCTATGAAGTACAAAAGAATAAGAAAAGACGGTGAACGGCGGGCATTTTCAAAAGCCGGATTTACTCAGCTACCCGTTGGCTGTCACAGGTTCAGCTCGCTCCGCGAGCCCTGACCCTTTCCGACCGTGGCAATCGCTGGATGTGGTGGGGATACCCCCCACACCCCCCTTTTTTGCTATTGAGGAAAAAAGTTGGATCCACTCCATTACCAGAACCTTCCAATCTCCGATTTAGTTGTCTTGGCAACTGTTGGTGCTTCTTTACTTACCCTTTGAATCTCGGAATGGATGGACCTCAAAAAGCACCTAGCTTGGGAAAAAAAGGAACGACTCCGGGCAAAGTAAAAGAACGGGAGGGACAGGTGCCATGTATGGAAGATGAAGAATTTCTTGCCGTACCTAATCAACATTTGAAGCGTCAAGGATTCTCTGACAGATACTTTTGGATATTTCCTTCGACTTACAGAAAATGGTGGTGGAGTGTGGTTTCGATGCCCTCCTTCAAGACCAAAACGAAATGGCACTGAGAGGTGGAGCTTCGGAGTGACGATCATGGGGGAAGACTGAAAATTATGAAACTCATCACTAAGCTTTGCACCCTGTATCTCCTTCTCTCGGCCGCCACCTCGACCTTGCCCGGCCAGGGCCTAGCCGTGGATTGCGAAAAGTGGGGTACAATTGCATTCTGGCAAACCGCAATCCTCGAATCGGTTGTCGATTGTCTCAAGGCCGGAGCCGACCCTAACACGCAAAACGAGGATGGAGACACCCCCCTGCACACTGCCGCTAGATTTAACGACAATCGAGCGGTCATCTCCGCCTTGGTTGAAGCAGGATTCGACCCTAACACGCTAGCCGAGAACAACTACACACCCCTGCATACTTCCGCTAGATCTAACGACAATCCCTCGGTCATCACTGCCCTGGTTGAAGCCAGAGCCGTCCCTAAATCAAAAGACGAGGACGGTAAGTCCCCTTGGGATTACGCTAAGGATAACGAGGACCCAAGGGTACCAATGCCTATTGGCGCTTGAATCACCTGCGGTTTTAATGGATAGGCTCCGTCATCTGGCTAAGCCCACCCGCGCGGACCCCTTCATTCGGGCAATCGACTGGCGTCTGATCCCATCCGAAAAAGCGATGTGTTTGCCCCGTAGCACAATTAACCCAAAAGAAGTTTCTCAGTAGATTCGGGCTAATACACGGGATCCAAGCAGAAGGATTCAGACCTTGGGAGAGTTTGGAATCTCAAATTTTTCTGGTTTTTGTTTTGCAATACACCTCCTGATTGTTTCGAAGGTTACCTGTGTATCCCAGTTAACATGTAGGAAGGACGTTTGACTATGAAAACGGTTCACAGTCTGCTAACAGTTTTGTTGTGTTCGACCATCTGGGCATCGACGGCCAGAGCACATAGCGGTGGAATGGATGGGTACGGGGGCCACAACAACCGCAAAGCAGGCAATTACCATTTTCATAAAGGGCCGCTAGCCGGGCAAACTTACGATTCGAAGACAGAGGCAATAGCGGCACTGAACCGAGTAAACAACAAGGAATCTGAACCTGCCCCTTCGACGCGGTTAGAATCACAGGCCAACACGAGGCTCGACGGACAAACTATACACGGAATCCGTATTGCTCCAGAAATTAGGATTACTCCCTACGACCGTGACGATTACGCATATCCTCAGAGTATCGAAATGTCCATCATCGCACGTCAGGGCGGTATCTTCTCGCCATACACACTCCGTTGCTTCGATAACAGGGGCGAAACCGATATAGAGCATATCGTAGCGGTTTCGGAGGCCCACGAAAGCGGAATGAGTAGCCGTACCGATGCAGAGCGAAAGGCATTTGGGAACGATCTCGACAATCTAACGCTTGCCGCGCCACCTCTGAACCGTTACCAGAAACGCGCCAAGGATCCGGCCGAGTGGCTACCTGATAAAAACCGCTGTTGGTACGTCGCCAAATATATCGAGATCAAGAAGAAATACGACTTGACTATGGATTCGGCTGAAGCTGCCGCTGTCCAAAAGGTGTATGAATCATGCGAGTCATTCGAAATGACAAAGCCGGATTGCAACTGATCAAATTGGCCGCGAAAGGGAATGGAAAACTAAGCTTGAAAAAAACTAAGGGCTCTTTCCAGAACTATCCCATACAAACCCCATGAACACAGTCCGGAAAAAGTCTCATTTGGCTTGGTACGAAGTTAGGAGTCCGATCAAAATATAGACTGCCCAACAGAATTTCGACCTCGGAGACATCTAACACAGGATGAAAGTGAAAATTTGGCTTAAGGGCATGCCGTGGTGGGTGGTTATTTGCTTTTTCCTATCGGGGATATTTTTCTCAGGCTCAATCGCGGCGGCCATGCATGAAATTGTCTGGCAAAAGCTTGGCAATTTGCTCGCGGGATACGCCGAGCATGGAGCTATTGGAGCTTTTTTGATCTTTGCCTTCGCCTTTCTCATTATCGGTCTTGCTGGTTATTTCTACTGCAAGAATAGGCTTTGTGACGTTTTGACAGAATCATGGGAAAGTAAATTGCCTCGATTTGCGGATCTTGCTTCTAATTCTCCTCCAACCGACTTGGAAAAGGAAAAGGAAAGTTTTTTCGATAAGTTTGGGCAGCGGCTAGGATCAGACTATCCCGATGGGGTGACCTGGAAATTTTATCTAAGAATTGAAAAACGACTTCAAAGAATTAGTGAATCTCAATGGATTTTTTTTCGTGAGAAACTAGCTCCATATACGGTAAAGCGGCATCACAGTCGTCACTGGAGTCAGTTTCACGATACTCTCTACGAAGTTCACGCCCATGAGTGGCTTCTTTGCGAGAAGAATGCCCAAAACATAGAGTTTGTTCCAGAAACACAAAATAGGAAAACTCCTGATCTGAAGGCAACGATAGATGGACGTCGAATTTTGGTCGAGGTAAAGAATATTAATGAATCAGAAGACGGGCTTACCCTATGGGGCTCAAATGCACTCATTACAGTAAAGCATCTTATGGCTCCCGAGCTTTGCAAAAAGATTAATGATGTATATTTAAAAAGTATAGAACAGCTAGAGGCTGAGAGGTCCAGTGAAGGTGCGCTGATGTATTTCTTTTTGGTCTATAATTTCGACTTAGATTTCGAGCCAGATGAAGGTCCAGGAAATGACTTTAAAAGATTTTTGGATGAAATCGAGAAGGAAGACTATCCGATTGTCTACCATAGATATTATTTCTAAACAATCGGGGCATTTGGTAGTGTACAGGATGTTTCGTACATTTTATTTTGAGGCAGGTTAGAGGTTAGGTTGTTCGATGATGAGGCCGTTGTTTAGACGTGCTTCGAGGAATCTCAAAAGGTACGCCACAGGAGCAAGCTATTAACAACTGCCGGTAAAGGATCACTAGACATTGCATACCTCCTGAAGATACAGTTCCTTGAATAGGCTAATATTCAGTTAGCGACGGATTTCGCACATGCTGCCGGCCAAGTTACACAGGCGCTCTCCAACTAGGATCACCACACTACGACCGCACTCGACCAAGCGGTGTATTCTACAGTTGAACTCCATGGAGGACATCGTGAACCCGTTCGCTTCCTTAAACGGCTTGACAGTGGTTGGTTTTTCAGTGTCTTTGGAGGTGTTAAAGCAGATTTCAAGGGAAAGCCCCATGTGTCGGGCTGCCCACTGAATATAACAGCCATTCATGGCGAGGAGTAATTAACTTCGCCGGCGAATAGGTGGGAATTTCCCTTGTTTCTGCTTAAACCAGCCCGGCTCCGGCTGTGGCTGAAATCAGAAACAAGGGAATAGAAATGAAAACACTTAAAATTAGCTTCTGCGCGGTGGTTTACGTGGAAGAGGCGAAATATCGGTACGTGGTTTTAGTGCAGGGAATCAGGGTTTAGAGGCACTGCCTTTAAAGTAGATCCTCTTTAGTAAAGTCCCCTCGAAAAACTCTGGATTCGGACCGCGGGTGCCTTCGATGACCTCCTGTCTTCATTTGGCGGGCTCTAACGCCTACTGGAGGTTGAACGACCTGCGGTTTTAACCACCCCAGCTATGGAAACTTCATGAAACCCATCGCTAGGTATCGCACACTGAATCGCATGATTTCGGCCATGCCTCTGGAAAGAGTGGACCTGTGAAGAATTGGTCAAAATGGACCATAGCGGACTTTTTGGAAGCTCTACCGGAACTCAAGCGAGTCAAGATTAAGGGCAAGGGACCCTGCATATCCTGCCAGGGGAAAGCAGACATGGAAAAACATCGATGCGAGTGGGAGGGAACCTGCCCTGTCTGTGGAGGAGCGTTCTTCGCGACACCCAACCCCAAACCGCTCCCTGGAACGCACTGGTTAACCCTGATCTACTGCAAGAACTGCGACCCGCAAAGCCGAACCGAGGAAGGGTCGAGAGCTTACAAGACCATAATGAATAGGCTTCAGGAGAGACTGGAGAAGATGGATGCGGCCAAATTTAACAAAAACCCCGTCGTCATTAAAAACAGCTTCACCCCTTTGCATAAAGCGGCAATGAACAACAAGAACCCAGCCGTCATCACTGCTTTGGTGAAGGAAGGAGCCGATCCAAATGCTCAAAAAGGTAAGTACAGCCGTACCCCTTTACATTTGGCGGCTCAGTTCAACGAGAACCCCGAGATCATTATCGCTCTGTTGGATGCCGGAGCCGACCCAAGGGCGAAGGACATGTACGACAAGACCCCATGGGATTACGCGAAAGAAAACGGAGCTTTAAAAAACACAGACGCCTTTTGGCGTTTGCTTAATCTCCGATTTTAACCTCCCAACCCTAGAATCATTATGAAATTCCTCGTTAGGTTTTGGAGAAGATTCTTTCCGAAGCCGGAACCTAAATCCTTTCCAAAACTGGAGGCTAAGTCTATTCCGAAGCCCCTGCCCAAATCCTATCCGAAGCCGGGACCTACGAAAACCCAATCCTTGCTTCTTAAGCATAAGGAACTTTTCGACGGTCTGATCAAGGATCCCCTTACCCAAGAGCCGAAACCCCTTACCGAAGAGCAGAGACTTTGCATAGTCGATGATTCCTACAGAACTTTGGTAATTGCCTCGGCAGGTTCGGGAAAGACCACCACGCTGTTGGGAAAATACGTTTATCTGTTAAAGGAAGGGCTAGCCACCCCGCGGGAAATTTTGGTTCTAGCTTTTAACAAAAAAATAAAGCAGGAAATCGAGAAAAAAATAAAAAGTCTTGTCCCGTTGGGGTATCACCCCGTGGTCCATACTTTTCACGGATTTGGTCTCAAATTGAATGAGAGAGCTGAGGGGAAAAAAAAAGTGGATTTCCTCGCGGAATCCTCCTCAAACGGCTTATTGGACACGGATAAAATGCGCAAGATTATCGAGAAGGCAAAATGCATAGATCCCAGAATAGAGGAGTGGATTTCATTGTTCAGAGCGTTGTGTCCGCACCACCAGATAGAGCATTTCGCTAAGAATCGAAGGGAGTATGAGGAAGCCTTCGGGACCTACCCCTACAATAGGAAATCGTTCCGTTCCAGTAGAGATAGAGATTTTCAAGAACAGCGAATTCCGAGTCTTGATGAAAGGTATTGGGTTAGGTCTCAGCAGGAGCTTGCGATCATAAACGACCTGATAATTAAGGGAGTCAACGTGGAGTATGAAAGGCCCTATCCCGGAGGAAGTGTAATTCCAGATTTTTATTACCCGGAAATAAATCTCTGGCATGAGCACTTTGCCATCCGAAAGGACGGAACCTCTTCCATTCCTGGGTATGAGGAAAAGTACCGCCAGAAAAGGAAGTTCTACGAGCAACAGGGCGGGGACTTCCTTTTCACTTTCAGTTGGGAATACGACGAGGGCACCGTACTCAAGAGGATTTTCCGAAAACTTAAGAAAAAGGGCATCTCCTTTGATCCTCCCCCTGGAGAAATAATCGAAAAACGCCTCAAGAAGCTTTACAAGGACGATACCTACAACCTGATCGCAAAATGCATAAAGCTTTCCAAGGCGAACGATTTTTCTAGGAAAGACCTTTCCGTTCGCCTGGATTCCCTGCCCGACAGGACTAGAAGCAGTCATTTTAATATGTTTTTCCTTCCGCTTCTCAAAACCTACGAAAAGATTCTTCGCGAAAACGGTACCATAGATTTTGAAGACATGATCCTTCGGCCGACCCGCCATCTGAGGTCGGCAGGGAGGAAGAGGCTGCTTCCTTGCCGGTACAAGTATGTTCTTGTGGATGAATTCCAGGACATATCCAGATCCAGAAAGAATTTTCTAGCCGAGATAATTGATCCTGAAACCCGTCTTTTCGTGGTGGGAGACGACTGGCAGTCTATTTACAGGTTTACAGGATCAAACAGCATGGTGATGAAGGAGTTCATGGAATCCGAGAGTCCGCTGGCTTTCGAGAACTGGGTATCCAGTCGGGAGGGCCATTTGTATAAGCCCCGAGTGTACAGGATTCAAGAAACGTTTCGAAACTGCAAACCGATCTCTGATGTTGCTTCTGAGTTTATTCAGAAAAACCCGGCCCAGATCAGAAAATCCGTCCGGGCGCGCCAGCCGGAGGACAATTCCCCTGCCGTCTACATCTGTTCCGTTGATGGTTACGACAACGAAAACTTGAAAAAGGTTTTAGACCTTATCCCGAGATCGAATATGGACAAGGGAGTGTCCATATTGGGGCGAAAAAACAAAGATATCAAGGCCATACGCTTCACTAAGGACCTCCTGGCTTACAGGCGCGACCTTAAGATAACAAAGGAAAAAACGATCCACAGATCAAAAGGACTTGGAAATGATATTGTCATAGTAGTGGGAATGGATTCAGGAATGAGGGGTTTTCCTAATAATGGAGGGGAAGATCCCTTGATTTCCATCTTTCTTCCTCCCGTGGATGACTACCCGAATTCGGAAGAGAGGCGGGTTATGTACGTGGCCATGACCCGTGCCAAGGAGAAGGTATTTCTCGTCAACCAGTCCGTTCAGCCATCATCGTTTACGGAGGAGGTAAAGGAAATATGCAGGCACCTGGACATAAAGATAAATAATGTCGTTTTAAAAAGAGATGTCGTCAAGCCATGCCCTAAGTGTCTAAGCAAAGGAATGGTCCAAGGAATGTGGAAAGGTGCTCTTGAAAGGAAGGTGGTGAGAAATAATCCTCCATATTCCATATTTTTAGGATGCACGAATTTCGCTAGAAGAGGTTGCCGCTACACGGAAAAAATAGCCCCCTGTCCTGCATGTTTAACGAAAGGCAAAACCTCCCGGTTAGAGGTGGGGTTTAATGAAGGCATACAAAGACACGAGGTGTTTTGCCCTAATTGCGATTACCGCAAGGATTACGATTCATTCAAGCGGAAGATAACCTAAGACCTGCGACAAGAAAATTTCCAACCCCAAGATTTCTCGAACTTGAGACAACTAAGTCCCCAATAACACCAAAGCAAAGTGTAAGGGTGTGCTGCTGTTCTCAGTTCGTGCTATCGGAAAAAGGTGCCGAATGTGTGTAAAATTGCGACTATTCCTCGAATGACGAATTTTCAATTAGACAGTGAGAACGAAAATTCCATATTCCATCTAAAACTATCATTTGATGGGGAGCGGAGAAACACAACAAAGGTTGGCTGCAATCACAGACCAAGGCTTGTTTGAACGTCTTGCAACCGCCGTATTGCGTCAGGCGGAGCCTCTATGTCGCCATCTCGCTCATCCTGGTGTCAACTTGGCAGGCAAGACGGTTAAAAGCACGGTGGATGGCATCACGTTTGCACAAGGGGCAAACCCGTCGCACATGATTGCGGTTCATCATACGACTTGTAAAAGGAAGGACCTCAAAGGCAAATGGTTGCTTGATCCGGCTGAGGTCCAGCCGCGAGGAGGCGGAAAGCCAACCGCTCCCGCTGGGGACCTCATAAAGACGGCCACACTATTCGCAGAGCAAAAGTGCCAGATACCTAATCTGGAGGCGACGCTTTTCCTGACGACGAACAAGGAACCACCGGACAAACTAATCTGTGACGTCCATAAGGCCGGGCACATAGCAGGACTTGACGTTATCATTTGGCCAAGGTCGCTTATTGCAGATTTTCTCGACTTCGAGCCAAAGGGCCAGTGGATTCGCAATTATTTTTTGGGAATTGACCAAGAGCGCTTGTCTGAAGAGCTACTGCATGAAATTTCGCGACGCAGCCTTGAATGCAGTGATCTGCCCGACGACAGCAATTTGTGGATTGACCGTCAATTTGACCAAAAATTGGAAAAGGCTACCGGCCGTGACGTAGTTTTTATCGTTGGCGAGTCAGGTTTCGGGAAAAGCGTAGCGTGTCACAAACGCCTCAAAGCACATGTCAAAGCGGGAGGTTTTGGATTTGTAATCCCGCATAGAATAATTGATGGAGCCTTGTCCTTAGATCAAGCGATTGAGATGACGCTCCAACAACTACATCCTTCTCTTGTTTCCGGGGAAGGAAGTGGGGCGCGTGCTCTGGTATCAGAACACACTCCATTGCTGATGGTGGTGGAGGATATCAACAAATCTGGGCAGCCAACTTCGATCGTTGAAAAATTAGTAAGTTGGAGCACTCAAAAGAAGGAACTTAATCAGACGGCAAACTGGCAGCTTTTCTGCCCGGTTTGGCCCAGGATACTCCTATCACTTGGGGATCAACTCCGCAAGATGATCAATGAGCTAGTACTCCCAGCATCTTCCTTTACGGCAGAGGAAGCCACGATTGCTGTGCAACATCGTTGGGAGCATGCGGGGGTCTCAATCTCAAAACTCGACGCTGAGGCAGTAACATCTGTCCTCGGTCAGGACCCTCTCCTCATTGCCCTGCAAGACCCTACGAAAATGCCGAATCCCAACAATGCTGTTCAATCGTTTATTGATGGAAGCCTTGACCGGCTTGCTGGTGTTCGCGGGGAGTTTACAGCAGGGGAGTATCGGCGAGGTTTAAGACACCTCTCAACTAGGATGCTTGAACTACCTTGCTTTGACCTTTCTATGACTGCTGTTGTGTCTTGGTTTAGCGACACGCAAGAGGTTGTAAAAATCCTCCGGCATATCGCTCATTTCGGAGAAATTATTCGTATTAGTGGACCTTCCACCGACGAGCGTCTTTCATTTCGTCATGACCGTGTCCGCGACTGGCTCCTTGCTGACGCTGTGGCTGACCTTATGAGCCGTGAAGCCATACCCGACGCCATGGTAAAGGATCCTTTTTTTGCGGAAATCTTCGGCACTTCGCTTGTACGAAACAACATTCCAATTGTAATGGTTGAAAAGGTTCGAATTGCCAATCCCCTTGCCTTGTTCTGCGCGATGCGCGTCTTCGGCGAGCCAACAAATGATCTCCACCATGCCATCATAAAGGCTGCCATAGCGTGGTTAGATGATGAAGGAACCCATGGCCCCCAAAACAATAATCTACGCTGGACCGCTCTTCGTATCCTATCTGAAACTGATGGGCAATACGTCACTTCGCTCGTTGAGAGCTTTTTGCAAGAAAAGGACAATTGGTGGGGGTTGCGTGCCAGATTCCGGAATGGCGATTTTGTGGCAGGTATTAAACTTTGCTCTGAACACCGGCCTGGGAGAAGAGTAGTCGGGCATCTCGAATTGATCGATCATGTTCAGAGGTGCTGGAATAAGGCGCTGGTTTGCCAAATTGATGATCTCCTACGCAACGACCAACTTACGCCCTGCGACAGGTCTGGCACTTTGAGGCTAGCTGGCTACCTAGGTGATCCGAGACTAGCTGGCGCAATTAAGACATCCTGGTTGGCGGATAGCGGTCGGGATGAAAGGCTCGCGGATTATTTGTGGGCTGGTGCCCAATGCTGTGGGGATCATCCTTCAAGACTGCTGGCACCTGTCTGCGATACTTGGGCTAAACTACCTGATGAAACAGAAGAAGGGCATTCAGCTTCACCCCGTGACAACCTCGCTGCATATACAATTCGTTGGGCATTTCGGGACAAACTCCCTGAACCAGCATGTCGTTACTTCATAGAGCGCGCACAATCATCTGATTTGCAATGGCCAATCACTTACATGTTGCATGATATTGATCACCCCGATGCAGTTGAGTTTGTCGCCCGGGAACTTGCTGCAAAAGACGAACAGCTTGAAGGTACAGAGAGTTACTCGCATTTCGCAACGACCGTCAGTGATGCATGGCACCGGTTCCAAGAAAAAACGGGCTGCGCGATGTCGAACGCTTCCCGAAATCGACTCTATGAATTATGGACCAATAAAGGCACCGGAAAATATTTAAGAAAACAGGCCTTCAAAATTTGGTGTTCCACTATTGAAAACGAAGACATTCCCATCCTTCAAACCCTCTCCACCGATAAAGGTCTCGGGGATGAAGCCCTATTTCAACGGCTTCGGCGAGGTGACCGTGAAGCTATAGCTGGTCTGGTTGAGAAATTGAAGAATGACAACCCTGGCTATTGGTGGCAAGCGGGACGGTATATCTGGTCGGATGATCTGACTGAAAGCCTTGACGATGCACTAGTTCGTCGTGGCGAACGGGTGGAAAGAAAATGGGAATTTAATGACTTAAGCTGGGAAGACAGGATTCTTTCTGAGCGCTTGATGGAGCTTCCAGCCCGGACAGCGGAACAATTGCTAATTAAACACTGGGATCATTTGTGTTACGTTCCCTATTTCGTGCAAGCGGCTTTTTATACCACTACCCCACGCCTCACTGAACTTGCTGAAAAGGCAGTTGCCGAATGCCCGGAACCTAAATCTTTATTCAAATTTGTGACTATGAATTTTGGAACTCGGACAACGGGCCGAACGGGGATTACACGAATTGAACAGATTGAAGTCTTGTTGCCCTACTTCGATTATCTTGACGTTTCGGACATTTTGAGCCTTTGGGAAGTATGTAACAGCCAAAGCTGGTTCCAATTCCGCCGCAAGCACTTTGACGCTCGGGTGAAGTCGAGCAATGCGAACGTTTATGTAGATGACAACATGGCTTTGAAAGACCTTGACCGCTTCTTTAACGAAGGGGGAAGGTTTTGGGCTGACCTTTGGACTTCAAGGTTTCGCGAAACCGGTGTCTCTGTTGATCACATGATGGAAACCGTACAGAGGTGGCTTAAACGTCATACAGATATTAGGGCCCTTAGGATGGCGGCAGAAATTGTAATTCAAGCTGGTAAACGTTGCCACTTAATTATCTTGCACAATCATAAGATTGAGACGGCAGACCGAGCTGACCTCATTATTTCAAATGCTGAATTTGCGTTGAAACGGCGATCACTAAACTAATTTTTCCCTAATTTTTTTGGAGTCTCATTTGGTTTGGTACGAAGTTTAGGGTTCGTTCTCCACCTATCCAAGTGGAGGGAAGGGAGTCTACAGGATAGTGTAGGGGCAAACAGTGAAGATGGCCACATAGAGTCGTGTGGATCGTCAGGGTGATAGGGGCGATTGCCCATAGCGGCGAGACGGGCGTACAAGGGATAGAATTTGGAGAAGTGCTGATTTGAACGCGTTGGAATTTGAAACAAACGCTTGCGGTTTGCTTAGTTCGCCAGGACATTAGCCCGCATGTCTCACAAATTTTCTACTGCGCGTCCGAATCCCGGCACTGGAGCGGGAATCGCTGGAATCGCGACTTTGCAGGGTGTCGACCCAGCTTCACCCGCGAATCTGCACGAAACCCGCACCAGCACTCGGTCTTCGATCGCTCGCTACGAATTTTGTGAGAAATGCGGGGTAGGTCTTCTCTTTGGAATGATTGCCTCGAATTTCGCAATAATAACCATCACTAGTTTTGCATTTGTGGTGGCAACCATTTGCCCAGATAGATATGGGAGTATTACAATTGAAGCAGCAAAGTATCTTTAAGCCAAATTGTGACCTGTGCCTTAGATGCGTAGGAATTGGAATGATGGTTGTACTACATAGTCGGTTATGGGAATTAAAAACCCAGTTATGATGGGCACGACTGAACACACCATAAACGATGCACTTGCTTCGGTTCTACGTGGGACGAAGCGTTGTTGGTCTACTATGCAGATTGTGAGTTCGGAAAATACAAAGATGCTTAAGGGCTCTGCTGGGCGGCCGGACATAATTATTCAGGAACCCAATGTGTCACCTGTGACAATTGAGACTGAGGTTCTTCCCGCTATCATGGTTGAGGACGAAACACGGTCCCGGCTCGGCTGTGCTGTTGCTACAACGGGACAACCAATTCTTGCAAGTATAGCTATTCGGTTTCCTGCTCGGTTGAGAAATTTGTCAGGACAAGCGCTGTCGGACGATCTTCGTGAGGCTACTGATTTCGAATACGCTCTTTTCACCGGGGCAAACAAGGTCGAAGCAGAGCGCTGGCCATCGTCCGGTTGGTTAAAGGGTTCTGCAAAAGACATCTCGATTCTTGTGCAAACCGCCTCTGTTCCGCCTGCTGTTATTGAGGAAGCTGTAAACAAGCTAGTCTTTGGGGTATCTGAAGCTGCAGGTATCCTAGATCAAATCGCAGTTTCACACGGATCCGCGCTTGAAAAAATTGCGGAATCACTTCACCAGGAAGACTGCACCCAAACACGAAGTATGGCAGCAACGATACTTACGGATGCCCTTGTTTTTCATGAATCGTTAGCAGGCGCTAGCGAACAATTAAAGTGCGTTCGGAATCTTGACGAATTACGGGGCGCAAAAGAGTTATCGAAAAAGCATTTGCTGGCCGAGTGGCGCAAAATTTTAAGGGTCAACTATTGGCCAATCTTCGATATCTCTAGGCGAATTCTTGAATGTGTTCCAACTGTCCACAGCAAGTATCTTATTGAGAGATTAGCTCATACTGCAGATCAATTGGTTGAGAAGCAATTAATGCGATCGCACGATTTAACTGGAGCAGTATTCCAGAAGCTAATCTCCGACCGTAAATTTCTTGCAGCCTATTATACGACCCCAGCATCTGCAGCACTTGTGGCGGCGTTAATTTTTGGACAAACCGAACAGTCCCCAAATGGGAAATGGAACGATCCGGACTATCTAAAGCAACTTCGCATTGGCGACTTTGCGTGCGGAACAGGAACACTCTTGTCTACTATCTATCAGCGTCTGGGACAATTGCACGAGCTAAATGGTGGTGACAGCCGAGCTATTCACGCGGATCTAATAGAAAGATCGCTTGTAGGTTGCGACGTTCTGCCTGCCGCGACGCACTTAACCGCTTCGATGTTGTCAAGTGCTCATCCAGCGGAGGTATACGAGGATAGTAGAATAATGACGGTTGCCTATGGCAGGCAAGGTGACGGCAGCATTGCCCTTGGTTCACTGGATTTGATCGATGGTCAGCGCAATTTGGAATTCCTGTCAATCACGGCAAAGAAGATCAAAGGCAAGGGCGAATCTGAAAGCGAAACGTGGATCGAAATTCCTCATGATAGTTTTGACGTTGTAGTGATGAATCCCCCATTCACTCGTGCGACGGGACACGAAGGTAAAAAGATTGGTGTCCCGAATCCGATGTTCGCCGCCTTCAGTTCTTCAGAAGAAGAGCAGCGGCAAATGGCGAAGGCCACGAAGGCTCTTAGTATTGGAACTTGTTATCACGGAAATGCAGGTGAAGCTTCTCTCTTTGTTGCCTTGGGAGATCGAAAGCTCAAGCAAGGCGGGAAGCTTGGACTAATCCTTCCACTCACCATGGTGGCTGGGAGCGCGTGGGAGGCCACTAGACAGCTCATTCGGAAGGGATATAGCGATATCTTTGTACTATCAATCACGGGTAGGAGTGGAAGGGTTATGTCCTTCTCTGCAGATACCGGAATGGGGGAGTGCATGCTTGTGGCAACCAAAACAAAATGTCCAACGGGACGGGCCATATTTGTCACGTTTAATGATTCACCGGTGTTTCCAATGATTGGCTCGAACGCCGCAGAGCAAGTTACAAGAGGCGTTGCTGCCGGAAAAATTGCCAAATTGGAAGACGGACCTAATGGAGGAACCGACATCAAACTGGGCGATGAAATCATTGGGTCGATGATAGAATCTCAGCTTCCCGAGGAGGGAGGATGGAGTCTAGCACGCATTGCCGATATGTCACTTGCTCAGACGGCACATCAGATAAGCCAGCATAGTCGCGCGTGGCTTCCAACAATGGCCGAGGAGGCGGCGATTGGGGTTCCCATGTCGACAGTAGGCAAAATCGCGGAAATCGGGCCTTATCATTCCGACATTGTGGGCAGGACATCAAAAGGTGGCGTGCGCGGCCCATTCAAAAAACGTGATATCCCGACTGGTACAGTACCAACGTATCCCTGCCTTTGGCGGCATACGGCCGTCCGGGAAAGAACATTATGCTTTGAGTCAGATATGGAAGCTGTGCCTCTGGTACCGAAGGATGAGGAAGAAAAAAATCTAATTGACCGCAAGGTCGTGGAAGTCTGGTCGACTGCGTCGCATCTCCACTTTAACAGGGATTTTCAGTTCAACAGTCAGTCGACGGCCTTCCAATTTACCCCACGCCTTTCACTTGGAGGTCGTGCGTGGTTGTCGGTAAAAGTCGGTCAGGAAGACCGTGAAAAGGTAATTTGCGTATGGGGTAATTGCACATTGGGGCTACTGATACATTGGTATTATTCAAACAAACAACAAGTGGGACGCGGATCGATCGGAAAAAACAAGCTATTCAGTCTGCCTATTCTGGACGTAACTTCCCTTTCGGATGCGCAAGTAGCAGCGGGAGTGAAGGTTTTTGATGATTATTGTGCATCTACTCTGAGTCCTCTCCACAAACTTAGTGAGGATACTAATCGGCGAAATCTTGACAGACGGTTTTTAACTGAGTGTCTTGGCTTCCCAGACGCTGTGGTTTCACTTGGTGGACCATTGGACATCCTACGGATGAAGCTGTCTCGGGAACAGTCTATACGTGGCAGCAAGCTATAGATGTCTGTGTCTGAGGAGTAATAAAGAACTCGTCAGCACACACAATCTTGAAAGGCCTTGGACCCCAAACAGTAGAAATTTTGGTCTGCTCGGTCCATTGGAACCACAAGGAGCAAAAAGCAAGCCGACAATGTTTAGACCTCGCGTTTTAGCCCGAACTAAATGAGAGATTTCCCAGTGGTTGGTGAGATTGATTGGTACTTGTGGAGAGCCCTTGTAGGGCTAATCGAACCAAGAACAAGATTAAATTTAGTGAACGATTAAAGGACAAAAATCTATAGGACGACGAAATCTGCAATGTCCGAAATGAGGCCTATCTGTAGAATTTGGGGCATGAGATGTTCTTGGAACTTCCGAGGTACACTCACAAACCGCATTTCCCTCTGATACGCATATCGAAATACTTTAGTCATGTGGATGGGAATTGCTGCACTATCCACTCGCATTTCTCCGTTACTCGGAATTGCCCCCAAGGGGTCTACATAATTTACATTCCCGAAGCCGATGTTCGTATTCGGAAAAAGCACCCTAACTATCCTAGAAAGTCGCCTGATAAACGGCTCCCTTCTTATTATAACGCAACTATCAGCTTCGAAATCAGCGAATAGCCTTGGGTCGAGAACATCCGATAAGCAGAACATCCAATAGTCTGTAAGCATGGTTATGCATGAACTTACACATTGATCCCTTTTTAGGTCAGGGCATTTGTAGATAGTCGAAAATTTTGCTCTGCCTCTATCCACAAGCTCCTTGATGTTGCCCGGTATGGTTTCAATGTTATAGAAGTCCTTTGGATGTTCAGTAGGAGAGTATCCGCCCTTCAGGACGATTGATCTCTCATTGTCTCGAATGGCTTGATTGTGCTTGGACATGTCGTATTCGCTCGCTACGTTCATGTAAATCAGTCCTTTCCGGTACAGGTCTTCCATGTATTGACGCTTGCCATACTTCACCACAACATCATTCCTCGTCCCTCTTGCTGAAACTACATTAGCCGCTTTCCGGCATAGCCCTCCATCGAAGAACGGGCGAGCCTTTTGCACGCTTGGATCAAGATTTGATTCGGTCGGTGGTTCTCCACGAGCAAGCATTTCGATTATGACATGGTGACTCAGTCGGTACCATATTTGGTCAGTAGTCCATCCCAATTTACCGGATAGTTTAAGGACTTGAGTATTCACCAAAATGTCTTGGAACCTTTGATTCAGTTCCTTCCTCGATTCGTACCGACAGTAACTATTTGCTTCATATTCATCAAACCACTCGTTGTGTTTTTCGAGGCCGATTCGTTCACCCTCGTCAATCTCCTCAACATCGGGAGCCGTAAAGACCTTGAGGGCACCGATAATGTCTGCGTCGGTGAGACGCGGAATAGTGCTACATTTGTCGATACGAAGACCTTCTCCCCCTTCCATTATAATCCAATTGAGCAACCGTACTTTGCGCTTCTCCTTTTGAGGTATATCAGCAGCATGGAATAGCACGTTTACCAATAATTTTCGTTCGTCATCGCCGAAGGGAGCTGAAGGGACATCGACGCCGCCGCGCATCTGGTACTCAATTCCTTCACCTTTCTCATCAGATATGCCAATATCCAACGCTACTCCCATTTGGTGGGGATATCCCACCCGTTCAGCCCAATCATCCCGAACACCCAATGGTGTATCGTAGAGTGAACTCTGTTTCTTCCTACTCATCTTGTGACCGGTTTTGGTCCCTAGGTCTTACTCCGGCAGGCAATCGCCATTGTTCGGTATTTTTTGTTGCACTTCCACAGTCCATTAGGAAAACGGAGGCAATATTGAGCCGATCATGGGCTCTGAATTCAACCCGGAAATTCCTCCAATTAAAATTTTAAACTCCCTGCTTGGGCAAGGCAATTAAACCTGAATCAAATGAGCGTTTTCCCTCAAGTTGATTGTGAGTTATGCAGACTTCAAGTTTGCGAAGATCACTATAGGCTTCACGCAGAATACGGAAGATCTGTTCAACATTATAGCGATTTTTCTTCAGGAATGATTTTGTTTTCAAGTCAGGAAATTATCTCTTTAGACATGGGCCAATTCATCGGTTCCCAGCCTGTGCCGATCCGTTTTTACAGGAAAAACCGAAATGACCAATTGTTGAAGCGGGTTGCAGTTTTGGACTCCAAAGTCGGTAAATGGAGGCCAGTTGGTTGAAATGCAGAACCTATCGGAAACTCTTGAGAATTAATTTGCTGAAACCAATCCTCTATGAATGATGAAATTTCCTTTCACTTAATAATTATTCAAATTCAGTATCCTCCATAATGATTTTTCATGACGTCAAATTGCCTAATTCGGTTAGCATAGCTATGCAAACACGCGAATTGGTGATATTTGTTGGTGCCGGCATTTCTTATCCTCCACCTTCTTCTTTTCCTCTTTTTTATGGATTGGTTAAACAGGTCGGAAAGGAGTTTGGATTGGAGGCTAATCTCGAAGAGTTTAAAGATAATGAACCTCAGAAATTAGAAGAATGGAAGCAAGCAGGACATAAGGTTCATGCAGCAGTGGCTAAAATTCTGAGGGATCAAAATTCTAAGCCCACTCAACTACATTTCAACCTAATTAAGGTCTTCCCGGATATCAAATCTTTAAGAATTGTAACAACAAATTTCGATAATCATCTATCAACTGCGGCAAAAGTAGTATTTGGGTCCAACGAAGTGAAGGAGTATTTCGCTCCCGCATTGCCGTTAGGAGATGATTTTTCGGGAATCGTATATTTGCACGGTTCGTCTTTCAAGCGGGAGGACAGAATGGTTCTGACGGCTTCAGACTTTGGGAAAGCTTATTTTTCAAGGGGGTGGGCAAGAGAATTTCTTCTTTCACTTTTCTCCAAGTACACGGTCTTATTTGTTGGGTACAGCCATAGCGATGTCATGGTTAGTTATCTGGCTTACGGGATAAAACATGCCATTCAAAAAGAGCGATGGGCCTTAATAAGTTCGGACAGCAGCGAGGATGAAAATGAAAGGTGGGAGAGATTAGGAATTAATACCGAAACATACCCGTTAGACGAACAAAATGAATCAAATCCTCATCACATTCTATCAGATTTTTTCAAGGCTTGGTCAAAATATCTAAAACAGACCAAATTTGAACAAATTAATTCACTGAAGCTTACGATAAAAAGTGGCATACCTGATGACTCAGTGTCTATTGAGTTGGTGGATTTCTTTCTAAAAGAACCTAGCCTAGCGCAGGTATTCTGCAATTCAATCGAAGAACCTGGCTGGATCGAATGGATGGATTCGAATTGTTATTTTCAGTCTTTGTTTAATGACAAAAAAGATCTGCAAGATTGGAATAAAACTCTAGTTAAGAATGAACGGGTTTTGGGAGATTGGCTATGTTCAACGGCACGGACAAAGTTTGGGGAGGAGCTACTTGCACTATTTGAAAGGCACAATTGTGAGCTAAATAATGAGTTTGCTTCTATTTTTGCTTTTTGTTTGTGGCGTGACAATAACGCCACAGATGATCCGAAATTCAACACATGGGTGGGTTTGCTTGTTTTTAATCATGCATATGCTATTCAACCAATAATTTGGGCATATATTTTAAAGAAGTGTACTTTCCCTAATAATGCAGGAGTTGCTCTAAAAATTTTAGACCGCATTACATCCCCTAAATTGTTTTTTGAAAAGCCAATCTTTTTTTTGGATGAAGACGAAGCTAATGTTGAAATTGTTTATGATATCCAGTGGCCGCGGAAGGCAGGCCACTGGTTAAAACAGATCTGGGAATCAGTGTTTAGACCGGCGGTTCCTCAGTGGGGAACCGCAATACTTCAAATCCTTGTTCAGCAATTAACCTATGCTCATTTACTTTTACGTGGGAGTGGAACAGCCAATAAAAGAAGCGATATTACAAGTCAGCAAAGAGAGTCAATTGAACCGCACGAACAAAATGGTGATGACTTAAACCCGTGTTTGCATTTCTTGGTCGATGCTTTAAGAGAAATTCTTATACAAAAGTCAAAGAATCCCAATGACGAATTGCAATTCTATATCGATGAATGGAGTGCTTCAGATGTACCATTGCTGATTCGATTTTCTATTTATGCATTTGGGTTAAGTAAATCTGTTTCAGATGATCAAAAAATTGAATGGTTGGTTGAAAGGCAATTCTTGCATGAACTTGAGTACAGGGAAGAGGTGTTTTTTGTTCTAAAAAGAACTTATCCCAATGTGAAAAAAGATGTTAGAATAGCCTTTATCGATGCGATTAAAAAAAGCCGCCAAAACAATGACTTAGATCACAGGACCCAAGCGAATATAGAGTTTAAAATCCTGACGAGGCTGGGACAATTAGACGAAAATTGCGAAATTATAAAAACTGCCATTGAAGAGATAAAAGAAGATCATCCAGAATTTGAAACTTGGACGAGTGGACAGGATTCTCTTAATCCAAGAGAAGAGGTGGACTATTCAAAGATTCTTTTGGAGCCTCCTTCTAAATTCCTGCGACTTTTGCTAAATAAAGAAGGTACATCCTTCAGAGACTATTGGGATTTGTCCGGCGTTTTAATGGAGCTATTTGGAATAGACAGAGGGTGGGCTGAGGATTTCGTAGATGAACTGCAAGCAGTTCCTAATGGAGTCGACACGATATGGAGCAGCACATTCTTTGCGCTGAATGACATGATAAAAAGTGAAGACGATTGGCGATGGATTCTAGGAGTGATAGAATCTTTGCCTGAGAGCCGTGAAAACTTCTCAATTTCCGTTAAATTTTTAGTCAGAAATTTGTGGAACAAGAATTCGGAAAAAAATAAAGAAATTGTTGAACGATGTTATTCTATCATATCGAGGGCCTGGAACTTATGTCGAGCTCAAGAAACCGAGTCTGAAGTTTTAAGGAGTGATAGCCTAGATACAGCCACAAATCACCTTGGTGGTATGATAAGTGAATTTTGGATACACTATGCATTTTTTCTCAAACATAAAATGGGATCAAACTGGAATGGACTTCCTGACAGTATAAAGGGACAACTAAATCAAGCCATTGATGGAAATAGTAAAACAGAGATCTACGCAAGGATCGCAATCGTGCCTTGGGCAGCGCATTTGTATTATTGGGATAGGGAATATTCGATGGAGCACGTAATTCCTCTATTTAATTGGGATTTTGGTTCAGATCGGGCTAAGCAAACATGGGCTGTTTACATGAGGTACCAACGGTTGGAGATTATAGACATGGAGAAGGTATTAATTCCGCACTATGTTCAAACAGTTAATCAATTGGTTCTGGATTCCGAGTGGGAGAAATTCTTAAATAAAAAAGGTGCTTTGCATGAATTTGGTTTTCAGATCGCTAGACTTTTTGTCCGTGTTGTTGAAAATCCAATACATTCAGGATTGGTCGCCAAGCTGATTCCCAAATTGCCGGAAGCTGCAACTGGTTCTTTCGTTATTGGTATAGGTGACTTTCTTAAAGTGTTAAATCCCGAAGAGCAGACAATGAAATGGAATTCCTGGATTTCCGAGTTCTTGGAGAATAGATTTAAAGGGATTCCACGAAATTTTACTGAAAGCGAACTGAGACACCTTCCTGAATGGAGCCTCAATTTGAACGATCTTTTCCCAGAAATGGTTTCTTTTTTAGAAAAATTACCTTTAAAAAATGTTTTCGCATACAGTCACATCACAGATATTTCCGATAGTGAACTCCTCGAACAGTTTCCTGAAGATGCCTGTAAGTTCTGCGTTCTGGTCCTAAAAGCCGAGGACTATCCATATTTGCATGGACAGCTAATGGAATTACTGGATAAATTTGAACAACTAATTCCTGATAATAACTGGCTTGAAAAATATAAGGAAGAACTCCTTCGAAGAGGATGGAATCCAGAAGATTAGAATGTTTGACCTAGCAGTCTATCGGACTTTGTCGGCAGGCAGGTAACACTGAATGACACTTGCTCTAAGTTGCTTTTACACAGGCCCAAACTAGGTGATGGTAACAGAGGTCTATCTATTTTCAGATTTTTTTAGATGATCGGCGGATGTGATTTGAGCCAATTATCGATCAAGTACGACAATGGGCTTCGGTGGATCATGACAAGGATCATGAAAGACGACAGGTAGTTGTTCCGGTAGTTTGTGGAAAACTAGGGCTTCAAAAATGGCTTGAAGGATAGAATGTTTGACTTGGCGTATTTGGAGGTACCTCAATGAGGCAAGAGGAGAAATGATCAATGGCGAGCATCGAACACATCAAGTGGCTACTGGAAGGTGTCGAGGCTTGGAATGCAAGGCGTGAGCGACAGCCTTTCAGGCCCGACCTCAAGGACGAGGATCTATACGAGGCATTTCGCCAAGCAGGAATGGTCAGCGATAGCGGAAGGATCAATCTGGCGGGGATCAACCTAAGAAGGGCTGACCTAAGGAAGTCCCGCTTATCCTGTCGTTTTGACGGCATTGGTACCGATTTCACAGGTGCAAACCTGTCTTGGGCAGACTTCGAAGACGCCCAACTCTCCAATTCAATACTTGATCGTGCTAAATTGCATGGCACTTGCTTCCGCAACGCACACCTACGTAATGTTAGTCTCCTGGAGATTGAGATGGCAGGTACAGTCCTTGCTGGCGCCGATCTTTCTGAAGCCAACTTGACGGGCGTGAAAGTGCCTAAATTGAGTCTTGCCAATGCCATTCTAAGCTATGCGACTCTAGTAGGCACAGATCTTAGGCAGGTTAACCTCGTCAATGCCGACTTGTCCTTCTCACATCCGTGGAAAGCGAAGCTCTTTCCCAAGGGTTGTTCTAGGACCTGCACACCAATGCAAGCTAAGTCTCACAAATCCATTTTAAGTGTCGCAGACCTCTTGGAACTGGTAAAAGAGATCGGAGACCGTAGTGCTGAAAGCGTTGTTTATCTCCGTGGTGAAGGCGCAAACTATGAGAAGTTGAGGCCTAAGGTTATGAGATCCTCGAAAAATGGTGGCTTTCTTTTTCGCGCCAAAGAAAGCGATATGCTCATTGACCTGATGACTCGAAGACCAGTAAATTTCGGGGATACCATGCCTGCCCTCTCTCAATGGGTATTGGCCCAGCACCATGGTCTTCCGACTCGTCTTCTAGATATCACTAGGAATCCGCTAGTAGCGTTGTTTTGGGCATGTCAATCTGACAACGAAAAACCAGGTGAACAGGGAAAGGTACACCTCTTCTCAGTACCGAAAGACTTGGTTAAGCCATTCAACAGCGACACCATCAGTATAATAGCTAACTTCGCCAAGCTTCCTAGTTCCGACAAGAACCTTCTTCTAGGGTGGAATTTGAAGGAGGCTGAGGCGCTCGCCCCGAAATCGCGTCTGAATTACAATTACAACCATTCTATGCAACGGCTCTACCAGCTAATCTGTCTTGAAAAGCCATATTTCGACAAGAGAATTGATCCCAGAGATCTATTCCGTGTGTTTGTCGTTGAACCGAAGCAGTCGTTCGAGCGTATCCGAGCACAGGCAGGTGCCTTTTTGGTTTCTGCCTTTCACGAGCGTTTCGAACGAAGTAGGATCCTAAACTGGAATGCAGATATACCGATTTACGATCACCATTGCTATCTGGTGCCAAGTGAGAAGAAGCAAGACATACTTAATGAATTGCGTCTGCTCAACATCACTCGTGAAACGCTCTTACCGGGACTAGACGAGGCCGCGAGAGCAGTAATGGCCGAAGTAAAGGGGGAGGTCGAGTAGGACCGCTTGCGCCGTTCACCTCGCGGAGTTCAACGTTCAGTCCCCGAGGGATTCCCTAGGAGTGTTTAGAGCGGATGCACCAGAGGATTACTGAGACAATTCCGTCCCAGGTCGCGGAAGACACCGTGTTCCAGAACTCGCGGAAGAATTCGGACCGCAAGCCCTGGCCTAATGGAATATCAAAACACCCACTCAACTTTTTTGAGGGACATGGCTGGGTCGCACCCGGATGATCTGAAGCACCCAAGAACGGACTCAATTACTTCATACCGTGGGCCTTTCTCTAACCCTTCCTTCTCCAGATCAATATGGTGGGTGTGGGGATTCTGGTGCTAAAGGTTGAATGCCAGACCATAAACAAGGCCCCCTAAAATCTTGGCGGTGTATTTCGATAACATCAAAGGTAATTGCCGGGCACTGATCGAAGGCTTGGGCTACGTGTTCGTACTAATTAGAATTTACAACACTTGGCTTGTTTGAATTACCGGATCTCCATCGGAACTTACTCCCTCCTTATCCCCTTCCTTTTTCCTGTATGGTCTTACCGGCCACAGAGGACTCCCATAGGCTTGGCAATTTCGAATCTCCTCGCGTTGGAGGCAAGTGCATTCCAGGCACTTGGCCTTGATTGCCGCAGTAGGGGACATCCGTCCTCCCTTAATATGTTTTTCCAGATTTGCGAAAGCCCGTTTGAATGCACCAAAATACACAGAGTTCTCCTTTTTGAGTCCCTCAAGGAATTCATTTTGGTCACGCTTAGCGGCAGAAATTCTGTCGGATTCGTTCATTGGATATGGATTTCTACTTCCCCAATCCAACAAAATAGCCCCTAGAATTCCTGTCATACCCCCTTAAAGGCTCCTTTTTAGGAATTCTAGCTCAATTCCTATACACCAATACCTACACCATGGCAATCTAAACCATTTTCGTGCCCTTTAAGTGTGTATTTAGCTCTCAAACCGCCCGCGATCAAAATCCTTCAGCTATGATCCCTAGCAGTGCCAATCGAGGCCAGAGAAAGGGGAGGAGAGAATCCCAACGGATCTTTCAAAGCGATGCCAGAGCCACTGAGAGCTTCACAGAGCCAACCTTAATGAAAAAGTGGGCAAGATAACCCTACGTTCATAAGAAACCCTCTCAAAAAAATCCCATTCCCGGAAGAATGGGGAGTGATGTGCACAAGACGGCTTACCATTGAAGGTTTCTAGTTCAAAAGCCTCCACCTTAGTTCACCGATTATCTAGAACGAGTCCCGGACCCTCCGATCCGAAGTGCGGGTAGGACCTGATGACACACCGCCCGACCCAACGCCTCATGGCACCTCTATTCTTTTGTTTGGAATTAAAGATATTGGTCGTAGATGAACAGCCGATTGCGGTGCTTTCAGCGCTTCAATTACGTTAATCAGCGACTAGGCCCAGCACCCAGCCATTTCGATGTGATCTCTATCATCTTACTGTTGAGTACGACACAATTTTTTCATTCCTAGGAGCTTTTTGTGACTGTTCTGGAACCTGCCATCCTCACCAGTCGGATAGATCTTTCCTCGTGGTTGATCGATCAGTCTCTTGTCCTTGAAATCATCCATTAAGCGACCGTCATTGGAATACAAAAGACGAGCCCCACTAACTTGAGCCAAAGCAATGACATGTTGATCATTCGATTTGCATGAATTCTCCTTTTTCAGTTTCTCCGTTCTTGCATTGACTTCATTTTCATTTGCTTCGGTGATTCTTCCAGAAAGCGTCGCCTGCTGTCGCCAATTCCTAAATTTTGAGTTTTTATCGAGTTCCTCCAGCACCTTGCCACCAATTACCAAGTGTCCCTTTCCTGTGTGGATCCAATCAAAAAACTTCTGGGCAGCCTCAGTACGTTTGGAGCCGAACACCTCACCCACTACACTTGCGTCCAAAATCACACACATTCCTCAGAGCCTCAGAGATCTCCGTGTTTCTTCCATAAAGAACTTGCGGTAGCTTCTAGGCGCATTCAAGACGTTACCCTCCTTGTCAAGACTGAGCGAGTGAATGCGGACATCCAACTCCTCACGTTCAAAGTAGAGGATAGAAACCTGTTCGGCCATAATCGGCAAATCACCATCGCGGACTTCCATGCGTACCCGGTCGATCAGGTGGTCGCTATGGGTTTCTACGATCAATTGGCGATCCCAACTAGCCACATGACAAAATAGGCTGCCAAGAGCGGCCTGTGCGCTCGGATGCAAGTGTACTTCCGGTTGCTGCAAAAGGAACTGGGGCGGAGCGTCCGGGCGAAGCAACTCCGTTATCAGAGGAAGAATTTGGCTCACTCCATATCCAACATCAATCATGTTGCGTCTTGGACCCTTCAGACGATTTCCAAATTTTCTGATCTGCACCTGGAAGGGTCCACTGTCTTTTCTGGTTAGTTGCCTTATGAAAATTTCATCGAAAAGACCAGCGGCCCTACCAAATTTCTCTAATTGGTTTTTGAGGTTCTTCCACTTTTGTTTGTGCTGAAAAAACATGTTAGCCAGATACATGGGAACGTAGTCGCCTTCTGGATCGGGTGTGAGACGAGAAGGATCATAAGTGCGACGCGGTTTCGAACGGACTGGCGCGCTCGCGAATGGCCGCCTTACAGTCCTAATGTTGAGGAAAAGAAGGTCATTAATCGGATTTCGATCTTCCGAGCTAATGGGTGGTGAATTGCCAATAGGTTCAAATTTTTTAGGCTTTGTATCAAGGGCAAAAAGGAGAGGAAACCTCTGGTCGTATCCATTGCCCAATCCGGCAAAGAATCTACCCGAAATCTTTTTCCACCAACTCCCCCTTGGAGACCCAATCCGAAGGGTGTATAACCCATCTTCATTATAGGCTTCATCGACCCAATTTTTCCCGATAGCCATGTGTCTCTTTAGTAAAATCGGTGTGGTACCTCTTTTTCCAAAAGTGAACTTGAAATCGAGAGATTTTTTCAATGCGAGCTTACTTCCCCGTTTTTTTTTACTTACCATAGCACTGAATCCTGCTCTGAAAGTCTTGGCCTCGCCATTCTTTCCGCCTCGGTGATTTACGATTTCGTCAAAACTTCCCAGGTCGAATGGCTCCTCCTTGAAATCTGGATGCCTAAAATCAGCAACATCTTTGAGTGTCCGAATCATAGCCAGAAAGGAAGTCTTACCAGTACTGTTGTCACCCACTAGAAGGGTGAGAGGCGCTAGACGGGCAATCTGCTTATCGTGGAAGCACCGGTAGTTTTCTAGTGTGATCTGGTCCATATCAGATATTTTCAGTATCCCTGCCGAATCAATGCCGGGGTTAGGTTAAAAGGGTTCCCGATGAAACTTTCAAAGCGATTCTGGGGCCTATGAGGGGCTTTTGCAGAGCAAAAAACATCCCAGATAAACCAAACTCAAAAAGAAAGAGCCCTTTGCCGACAAAATGTCAAGTTTTTGCGCAATGCGAACTACCATTCATTGGTTCTGATCCACAAGCCTCCGCCTGGGTCATGGGAATTGGGAATAGGGGGCTCGCCAATCACGTCTCGCCTCACGAGTACGAGTGGCGCGTAGCGAATAGGACAACGAACCTGCACACAACACGACGCCTGCCCCCACGAGTCGACCCGGCGCGACTCGTCTCGACACCCCCTCGAATTTTCGTACGCGTTTCGACACGACTCGAAGAAACTCGCGAGTTCAGATACTACCGCCAGGCGGGACGGGGCACGTCTCAGAAAAGGCCCCCACCCCCTTCGAGGCGGACGACCTGAGAAAAGGCCCCCCCGGGCACCCCCCCGAGTGTGAAAACAGGCCGAAAATCGCTGAAAATCGCTGAAAACCACCCAAAATCGCCCAAAATAACGCCTTTTTTGCCCTGTTTTCACCCCCCGAGTGGCGCTTTCGAGGGGTCTAAGCGGGCTAACGTGTACGCCTTGCAGCGCGAGGTAAAGGCCAGCCAGCCAGGTACTTCCAAACCTCCCAAGTCAGTACGAGGACCGCTGAGTTCGAGTAGGAGTGAGGCCTCGCGTTGTGCGCGCGCGCGTAAGGCCAGCTCGCTTGGTACTTCCAACCCCTCTCGAGACGAGTACGAGACGACCCGAGGTCGAGACGAGTCGTAAGCGAGGGCAGCCCTTCGAGTCGTAACGCGTACGGGACGAATCAAGACGAAGGCGGTAGGAGTCGTGTCGAGTCGACCAGGGCGGGTTTCGTGGTACGACTCGTACGCGTACTCGAGTCGCTTGGTCGCTGAAGCACCGCGCATTTATAACAACCTCACAGGTCAATTGCAAAGGATATTTTCCGAAAACGTGGGTTCGCGTCGTGGTTGGCAGTCCTTGACTTCGCTCTGCTGGAGGCCTGCCAACGGGTTTTAGCTTGGTGGTAATTGATTTGTTGGGATCTTGGCTGACGCTATGTCAGGTCCGACGTCGGGGGTCGCGCATTGTCCGAGGCCGCAAGCGGCCATCGGCCAGGCGCTCCTGCCCCGAGTGCGGACACTGACCCGCTTACATCCACTTGGGAGAGGGAGGGGTGGGGGTCAGGATTCTCAGGGTAGCACATATTTGAGCTGGTTGGAGCGGGCATGTCCGGGCGCCTGGCACAACCATTTCCGTGTTGAAAGTGGAAGCCCTCCTACCTGCTCATCCTCAGTAATATCTTCGCAGGTCAGGTGCCTACTCGCATTGAATTTTCGCCGCCATCGCGCGCCTTGATAGTTGAAGCCTGGCAGCATCCGCGGACGCAAAATTCAAGCCTGCGCAGCACCTGTCACAAACCCTCTAAATCTCCCACCTTTGGGAGACTTCAAACCATCCCAAACCCTTCCACCTTTGGAAGGGCTTATTCCAATCCCCCTAAATCCCCCACCTTTGGGGGACTTCTCCCCACAAACTCCCCTCAAGGGGCGCTCAATGACCTGCGATCCTCCTACGTCGGATCTCGGCCATTGTCATAGTGTTGCCCCCCTAAATCCCCCGGTGGGGGACTTATGAATTGAGCAGGAAGGCGATGAGAGATCCAAGACGGAGGACGGCTGGTGTCTGGCCAGTCGACAGGGTCACATCGCAGCGCGATGCGCCCAGGAACCTGTCTTTGTGGCCAGATCCCCTCAGCTATTGAGTGTCCCTGATCGTCCACTTCATCGCCCAACCTGCACAATTATTTAGCAAGTTGCCCCCTATAATCCCCCAGGAGGGGGATATGATGCCTGTATGCCTGCCCATGATCCTCCTCACCAACAACCTGGGCGAACAAGTTCGCTTGGACCAGGTGTTGGTAGATGAGAATCATGGAGGCATGGCAAATGATTGCTGAAGCAATTGATTTGCCCTGTCCGTCCGGACACGAGGCCGACAAGTCGATTGTGGCCATGAAGAGTGGTAGAGGATGTGTTCTTGAGGCATGGCCACAATCGAGGCCTCGGCCGGTTGATCTCTCTCTACTACTGGAACGCCTCGGCGTCGTCTGGGCTGGGCTCCTACATGATTTGTTTTCAGAACGCGGGCATTATATCAGGACGGCCAGACACCTGACTGCACGTGCAACCTCACCGAACACAACCAAGCATCGCCTCCGGACACGGCCCTGGTGTTGGGCGAGGTACGTGGTACGAGTTTGTACGATATCACCGGCGCCCAATACCAGTTCCTCTCTAACCGCGAAGGCCGACACTGATTGCCCGCAACCATGAAAACCAAATCTCTCCGGACCCAGGTAGTAAATCTAAGAGGCGTTCCAGCAGCAGAGCGAGAAGAGTTCTGTGCACGTGAAGACGTTGAGCGCATTGACCGCATGACTGTATGGGGCAACCCGTTCAGGTATGGATCACGTGAACACAAGATCGCACGTTACCGCATATATCTGTGGTGGACCATCCAGCACAATCCCCAGGTTATGTATGACCTGATTGAGTTACGCGGTAAGAAGCTGGCTTGTTGGTGTCACCCGAAGCCTTGTCATGGCGACGTGATTGCGAAAGCGATCGAGTGGGCCGTGAAGGAGGTGGAAGAACGTCCCTATTTACGTGAAACCGTCCTTTGGTCTCGTAAGAAATCTTAACCCTAAACCCCTATTTATCATGCCTCTATACCCTATAGAACTTGGCTTCGGCCACACCTTTAACAACCGCTCCGAACTGGAAGCCTTTATCGAAGAGGAAGCCAGCTGCTCCTACTACGAATCGGGCGCATCCATGGAAATGGACGTCTCCTATGAGGACTACGCCGAAGACTTCCGTCGGGATACGCTCAAAGAATTCGGAATCGACGATGATCTTGATCCCGATGAGGAACCGGCCTGCAGCGCTGATATCTACTGTGAAGGCGATGGTTGCTGTGAGAAGCCGCTCCTTCCCTGCGGATGCCATCCTCTCCACAAGAATTGCACTCTTTGCCTGAGCGATGAGGAGGTTCAAGAGCGTCTCGACGATGCTTACCTCCCCCGCGACATCCCCGACAAATAACGTCACCTGTATGAGGACGATGAACCCGTTGACGAGAAGCAAGGCACCTGGGTCTGGGAAGGCCGCCGCTATCCCATGACCGATGACGACGTTGCTGACGACCTGCCGTTTTAACCACCGGGTTGCGACGTGGCGCACACGGGGTGAGCGCCACGTCGAACCCTATAACTGAAAGGATTTATCTTATGAACAAATTTGAGCGCATTTGGTCGGACCTCCGAACGGCCCATTTCCAGGCATGTAGTCCGGGACGTCGTATGGTCCGCAATCATTCGAGGCCCCTTGATCCGGAGATCCGCATCGAGGAGCCCTTCTCGCCGGCACCACGCTTCGATGGATGCTGTCGCCTCTGTGGAGATGACATTTCTGATTCGCAGATCTACGAAGCGGATTTGTGCGTCATCTGTGATGATGAGCCAGGCAAAGACCAGTTCGTCACGCCCAAGTGGCAGGAAACCTGGAAGGAATACTACGGTGTTGCCGTCTGGTGGTCAGCCCACATGACGCCCAAACGGCCTGCGAGCTTCGGCCGCAAGCTGCCCACCCCGGAGAGGATTGAAATTTCTCCGGAGGACGCTGAAGGACACCGCCAGGCTTACCGTCACCTCACCGAGGAATTCTTTGTCTATCCCAAGTCCGCCCTCCGGATCCTGGACTACCATCCTCCCTACGTGCAATGCCGCGAGTCACGCTACCGGGCCGATCCTTACGATCACGATTACGTCTACGCTCCTGAAGCCGTCCACGTCGATCTCCACAAGGCCGGTATGAATCGGATCCGCCGCAAACTCCAAGCCGACGGGTATGTCCGTTATCCGCGGAAAGGCCCGAAATGAAAGACGCACACCTCATTGGCGAAATATCCACCTGGTTGCGTCTCGGCCGTTTGAACCCCCAGGCTCTCGAGGAAGTCAGCAAGGTACTGGACTTGTTCGAGATCCGGTCCCTGGCCCACCTGAAAAAAAATCCCCACCCGGCCATACGTTACATCCGGACCGCGGCACACACCACTTACCCATCACGTCAATCCTACCTCAACCGATAACACCATGGATCCACGAATAGACCTCATCAACAAATGCGAAGCCGTCCTCCTCATGCTGCCGGCAAAGCATCCTACCCGCATGGACAACCACTTCGACAAGTCCGGCCCTCACTACAGTCTCAAAATCACCAAGGTCACAGCCCGCGATCTCATCAACGAGGACGCCGACAGAAAGCTCCTCCAGGTCAAGGCCAACAAATTCAGGACGGGCTACGGTTACGCTTACATTTCGCGGCGTCCGAAGGGGAATTTCCTCACTCATGTCAAGGAGCCCCGGCCCCAGGGCTGAAGAAAAAAATCCCCGATTCCCATCGTCAGCATTTCACAGGTGAATGCAGACGATGGGAATCACATCCAGTCAGAACACGATGAAACTCGACGACTTCTTTACATACCGCTATTGCCGAAACAACGGTGCGCAAACAACGGGCGAAGACCTGAAGTTTCCCAATCCCACCTATCTGCTGAAGGGCAGCCCTTTCAAGAAAATCGAACGTAGAAATACCTATTCAGCTATCTGGGTCGTATTCGACACCGGCAAAGCCGTATTCGAACACTGGCACTTCATCCAGTGCGTAACCTGGCTCCTCGGCCGGGATCATCCCTACGTCAAGCACTGGGAGGAAGAGCACGAGAAAAAAATCAAGCTCTACACCGAACAGGGCGACCACAGAACAGCTCAATATTTAACCTCCAGACGCATCGATGCAGTTCGCGAGACCTGCAAAGAACTAGGCGTCTTCAAACCCGGAACCGTAACACACATCTAATTATGCCTAGTTATAATAAAGTCATCCTCCTCGGACATCTCACGCGGGATCCCGAACTCCTCGTAACCCAAAATGGAATGTCGATCTGCAAATTCGGCCTGGCCATGAACCGCACGTTCGTCACGGCTAATGGCGATCGCCACGAAGAAGTCACCTTCGTCGACGTCGATTGCTTCGGCCGCATCGCCGACTCCATCGCCAAGTACCTGACCAAGGGCCGCCCCGTGCTCATCGAGGGCCGCTTGAAGTTCGATTCCTGGCAACAGAATGGCCAACGCCGCAGCAAGCTCGGAGTTGTCGGTGAAAACTTCCAATTCGTCGATCCCAACCCGAACGGCAACGGCAATGGCAACGGAGCCAAGCAACCCGAACCCAAGGCTGAAGAGCCTGCCAAAGAAAAGGTAACCAGCGATGCCGAGCCCTTCTGATCAACTCGCCACCCAAAAGCCAGTTACCAACTTCACCCTCGCCATCGAAAAGCCAAGGACCTGGAAACCGGAAACGATGGACCTCATCAATCAAATACTGACAAAAATCGAATCCAAATGGAGATTCGAACAGGTCCTCAGTGAAACCGGCAACCGCCAAACATTCGTCCGGAACATCCATGAGGACTATCTTCTCCACGTGAATGCCGACCTTCCACTCATTCACAACGGAGACACGATCAAGTCCGTCACGACCGACTAATTTGGATCAATCCAAGGCAACGCATAAACCATAAACCCCAGGCGCTCATCGGACTCTCCGGTGGGCGCCACCTTTTTGCAATGATAACCAAAACGGCAAAGGTCACCCACACCTGCGGACACACCGTTAAGTATCAGTTCATAGGCGCCGGTAAAGAGGTACCCGCCCTCATCGAGGCCCTGAAAAAAAGACTCTGCAAGGACTGCAGGATCCCACTGGTATGGACGGCCCGCAGGGATCCCCTCACCGGCTACAACAATTTCGACCTGAAGCGCAAAGATACCCGCTACGTAGTCGCCCAGCTCTTCGGCGCCCAATCCTTCGGCTACACCGTCTACGTCATGGGCAGATACATCGGAACTATTACCACCCTGCACCAAGCCAAAATCCAAGCCCTAAAGACCTATGAATCTTCGCTAATCACTAACAATGGGGGAGCTAAAGCGGGCACGAGGAACTAACCTCCGCTACCCGCACTCCCCCAACCCTTTCCCATGAAAAAAGGATACTACGGCCACCCCTCCTGGAAGCACTGGAACGTCGTCACAGCGGTCGGAGACCACACAGGCCTCTACGAAGCCACCCAAACCCAATCCATGCGCCAATTCGTAAGGGAACTCACCGGCCAAACCCTCTACGGAACCAAAGTCACCAAAACCCTGGCCCGCTACGCCTGGAAATACTGGCACGACCTATGACCATCGTCCTCACACGCTTCACTGGAAAAACTCCCCGATCGCAGATCGCCAAATTCCTGAAAAAACTGGAACACAAAGGCTTCGAGAGAGTTCAACCCAGCACCTACATCCAACCCGAGCTCGACCAGGAAGACACCGGCGACCTGGCCAATGATCTTGAAGCCCGCCTGCCTCGCTACGCCCAGGTCCAGGTCCTCTTCATGACCCAGGAACAATGGGCGCAAGCCTACGTCCTGGAAGGCTACGTCCCCGAGGAAGACAAGAACCAGCTCTGGATAGATACCTTTCTTGAAACCCCTACAATCGACAAAAAGGAGAACCTCCTGCTCCCCATCGAATAACCCCAGCACACCCATGACACTTAGCGAATTCATCTTCCACGTCATCGCCGCCATCAAAGGCGTCACCTACGACGATTACTACCCCAACGCCGGCACATGGCATGGCCCAAACGACAGTCCTCCAATGCACAAATGCAAAGCCTGTCTGGCAGGACTCTACGCCGCGGCCCAGGCCTGGGTCCGAAAAAACCAATACATCTTCGCCCAACCCGAACACGGCGGACCCAACCCCCCGCTCACCTACGAAAGAAGAAGAATCCTGGATGCCATCGACAGCATCCGATGCGGACAATGGCAGGGAGCCGTCGAATGCCTCCAACAACTCCACGACTACAGGAAAATGAAAGTCCCCATCACCTCCTGCTATCCCGAAAAACCCCTCATGGAAGACTTTAAAGGATGGGACCAACTCGAAGCCCACATCGAAAGCCTCACCCAACGGGCAAAAGAACTTAGAAAGGCCGGATACTAATGAAGCTCAGTAAATTCATTTTCAAAATGATCGATAAAATCAAAACCATCGATCGAAAAATATACCAACCCGATGCCGGAGTCTGGCACACCCCAACCTCCGTCGTAGACGAAGATCCCAAATGTTGGGCCTGCCTCGGCGGTATGTACGCCGCAGCCATGCAATGGGCCAAACCCACCGAAGCCCTCCTGGTCAACAGCCACAGAAGAAATTTCAGAAGGCTGTCCGAAAAACAAAAAAACACCATGCACCTCTTAAATTACATCCGCGTTGGGAATTGGGCCGATGCCATCGACAAACTAAACGACATCTACGAAACCAACATCCTACCACCCCTTTCCTGGGATTTCGATCCCGGACAACCAGAACAGGCCGGATTCTACAACTGGGACCAATTCGATAGGCACATCGAAAGTCTCAGCGCTCGCGCAAAAGAACTCCAAAAAGCCGGATACTAATGAAACTCAGTCACTTCATCTACCACGTCCTCGAGACCGTAAAGGACACCGATCGGGAACTCTACATCCCGATCGCAACCATGTGGCACGCGCCAGCTTACAAATCAAAGAACCCCTTCCCATGCCGCGCCTGTCTCGGAGGCCTCTACGCCGCAGCCAAGAGCTGGGTCCTGCCCTGGGAACACCTCATGCCCGGAGACCCCTCCAGAAAACCAAGAGCCGATATCTCCCTGGAAAAAATCGAAACCATCATCCTGGTCGAAAACATTCGCAGGCAAAATTGGGAGCTCTCCACCGAACAACTCGGCCGCATCAGAAACGTCACCCTAACCAAACCATCCGAAACCTCTAACCTCTTTCCCATATTCGCAGGCTTCCCCCAATTCCACACCTGGGAGGAATTCGATATCCACACCGAAGCCCTTTTCAACAAAGCCCAGGTCTTCGAAGCCGCCAACCTCTAACCACCACTCCCGTGAAGCTCAGCGAATTCATCCTCGATGTCGTCAAGACCGTGCGCCAGCTCCCCCGCGACAAATACATTCCCCACTCCATCACCTGGCACATGCCCATCCCCGAAAAAGGAATCTGTGAAGCCTGCCTCGGAGGCATGTATGCCGCGGCCAAAGGCTGGATCCCCTTCGACAAAAGATTGTGGCAATACCTCCCCGGCGAAACAGACCACATGACTGTCGAACAAACCAACCAGGTCCTCGCCGCAAACGACCTCAGAATGGCCTACTGGCTAACCGCTCAAGAAAGACTCGGAATCCCCCGAGAAGAACAAATCGACCTTGCCATGCAAACGGACGCCTTCCCAGGCCCACCAGACCCCGTCAACTACTACGACTGGAAATACTTCGACAAACACCTCAGCAGCCTCGAAGAGCGCGCCCACCAACTTCAAACCCTCGGCCAGTAACCACCATGAAACTCAGTAAATTCATCCTCGATGTCGTCAAGACCGTCCGCCAGGTCCCCCGCGACAAGTACCTGCCCAATTCCGCTATCTGGCACAAGCCATCCATAGACGACGAAGATCTTTGCCTCGCCTGTCTGGGAGGCCTCTACGCCGCCGCCAAAGGTTGGATCCAACACCACCAAAGAATGTTCGATACGCCGGAGAATCTGAACCTGACGGCCAAGCAAACCCAAAGAGTCCTGGCCGCAGACCAGCTCAGACACGGGCAATGGTTGCCCGCCCAAGCCAGACTCGATATCCCCCTCAAAGAGCGAATCGACAAGGCTGCCCGACAAAGCCCCGTCCCCCAATCCCCCAAACACCCCTCCTTCTACAGTTGGGAAGAACTCGACGCACACCTCGACAGCCTCGAAGAGCGCGCCCTCGAACTCCAAACCCTCGGCCAATGACCCCCATGAAGCTAAGTGAATTCATCCGCGAAGTCGTAGAAACCGTCCGCCAGGTCCCCCGCGACAAATACATCCCCAAATCCATCGTCTGGCACGCCCCTCACCAACAGGACGATTCCCTGTGCATTGCCTGTCTCGCCGGCCTCTACGCCGCCGCCAAGGCCTGGATCCAACCCCACGAAATCCTATTCGGAGGAGGCGACCGGGAACGCTACCTCAGCAACGCTGAAATCGAAACCATCCTGGCCATCGAGAGCATCAGGACCGGCCAATGGCTCAAGGCCCAAACTCACCTCGCCATCCCCAAAGCCGAACAAATCAATCTTGGCGCGCTACACAAGGAGCCACCGCCCCAAGCCGAAGCGGCCAGCTTCTACTGCTGGGAAGATTTGGACAGGCACTTGGCCAGTCTGGAGGACCGGTCCCTCAAACTCCAAACCCAAGGATACTGATTATGAAAAAACCCCTCACCGTCCACGGCCACGACGCCATCGATTACACCATCGATGCAAAAGACGTCGAACTCATCCACAACGGCAGGCCCATATCACCTGAAAGAGCCCGCAAAGTAGCCGACCAGTGCGAACGGGCGATCTACTGCATCGAGAAGCATTTCGGAGACTTCGCAGCCTTCAAAATCTTCCAAAACGCCCTCGGACAATGACCTACCAAGAATTCATCGAAAAACTCAAAGAAACCCCCCGCCACTGGGCAAAACTGTACGGAGAAATCCGCCTCGATGACAACAGCCTCGACTGTCCCCTTTGCGCCGTAGCCAACATGCTTTTCGAAACCAACGACTTCCACGTCAACTTCAACGATGCCGCCGACACCCTCGGCATACCCGAAAGCCTCGCCAGAAAAATAGCCTGTGCCGCCGACGAGGAAGTTTTTTTCCCTCAAGATTACAAAGACGAAAACGAGCTCAATGAAATGCTCCAAATGCGCACCGATCTGCTCAAAGCCACTTCCATCCTATGACCTACGAAGCATTCATCAAAACCCTCTCCTCCCTCGATTTAACCTGGTCCGAGGAGGACGAAATGATCCGCAGCTATAACAAGAAAATCGACAATTGGATCTGCCCCATCTGCGCCGTGGCCAATCACCTGATTGGATTTTTCCACTACGACGTGGATTTCAGCTCAGCCAACAACGAAATCGGCCTGGATATAGACCTGGCCCACACCATCGCTGAAATAGCAGACAACGACTACATAGATTACTATTCGGATTTCCTCGAAAGCCACCTTGTTTCCGACGCCAAACAACAAATCCAAATCCGCAAGGACCTCATGAAGGCCTGCAAAATCCCCGTCCACTAATGACCTACGAAAAATTCCTCAAAGTCCTCCGCTCCACCAATGATGAAAACTGGCGCGTATGGTACCGCTACATTGGAATCGACAACGCCAAGATCTGCCCCGTTTGTGCCGCCGCCAACAAAATCATCGGAAAAAACAAATACACCCGCGACTACCACAGCGCCAACGAACAGGTCCTCAAATTACATCCGGAACTGACCAAGAATCTCGCCCTGGCATCCGACGCCAAATACTCCTCCGGATCCCAGCTCAGAAAATTCCGCAACGACATCCTCAAGGCCCTCAATCTCCGAGACACGTGAACGAAATCGAACAAATCGCCGACCACAAAATAGCATGACAGACCAGTTCCTACAACAACTCGCCGAGCGCCTACGCAAATTCGACGACGCAAAGAAATGTTCCATCGACCTGGGCCTCACCAACGGTTGCCGCTGCTTGGGCGGTATCATCAGCGACATGGCCGTCGAAGCCGGCGTCATCGATCCCCCCGTCCCGCAACCCGATCCCTTCTACCAAAGCCCTCTACGCTCCCTCATATACGGATTGCGCTCCATTTCCACCATCCCCAAGAGAGTCAAGCTGTGGGCCGGCATCGATGACAAAGAAGAAGAGTGGATCTACTTTGAAAACACCTATTTCACCTTCACCCGCATTGCCGAGCGCATCGATGAAGGAACCTTCATGACCAATCCTCCACCCCCCCTACCATGAAACTCCTAACCAAAAAAATCAAAGCCCAGCTCAAAAAGAACTGGGAAAACCGCCACGACGAAGACTACGACCCCGAACCCGTCGTCAAATTCTTCCACCCCTTCAGCGCCTCTCGTTGGCTCATCACCGAACAGGACCAGGAAGACCCCGACCGCCTTTTCGGCCTTTGTGACCTCGGTCATGGATTCCCCGAGCTTGGCTACGTCAGCCTGCGAGAGCTTCAGTCCGTCAAGGTCTTCGGCCTGGGCGTCGAACGCGACCTCTACTTCGAACCCGACAAGACCCTCCGCAAATACGCCGAGGAAGCCCGCCGCCTGCAATACATCAAAGCATGAGAAATCCCTACATCAACCATCCACAAAGCATAGACCTATGACCCTTGAAAAATTCTACACCACCTTAGCCAAAGTCCCCTACCAATGGCGTCTCCACACCGGAGGAGTCCCCGGACACAAAAAAGTTCTCCGTAGCCGCGACCCCCACTCATGCCCCGTTTGGGCCGTAGCCAACCACATCATCGGCGAGGATAAATACGGCCTCCAACACCTGAACGCAGCCAGAGAAATCGGCCTCAATGAAACCCTGGCCGAAGCCATCGCCTGTGCCGCTGACGGATCAATCAACAGAGATTCGGCCGACCCAACAGCTTCCACGACCCACCTCAAAAGGATCCGGAAAAAACTCCTCGAAATCACCAAACCCCAATCCACATGACCCTCAACGAATTCTTTAAACTCCTCAAGGACGTCCCCTACAAATGGGGCATCGGCCAAAGTCCCAATTCCATCATCCGCGGCACCCATGGCGACAGCTACGCCTGCCCTCTATGCGCCTTAGCCAATCACCTCAGTGACGATAACCCCGAATACGCCCTCGAAGGCTTCAAGGCCGGTAAAATTCTCGGCCTATCCACCAAAGACATCTCCCTCATCCTCTTAGCCGCAGATGGAGACTACGTCCATCATACCCACACCAGAAAGGACATCTTACAAGCCCGCGAAACCCTCATCGAAACCCTCAACCCCAAAATCGGAATATACTCATGAGCATCCGTGAATTCATAGAAGAGCTAAAAAAGCTCCCCTACACCTTCAAACGGTTCAACACGTCGCCCCTCACCCCTTCCGACAGCAAAACCGCCTGGAAGGAAATCCCCCTCTCCAAAGGAGCCCTCCGCACGATAGGAACCCGTCACAAAGCCATCTGCCCTATCTGCGCCCTGGCCAACCACCGCTCAGGCAAGGAAACCTACCACCTCAACGGTGGAGACGCCGGCAGGAAGCTAGGCCTTAAACAAGGATCGATCACGCTTATCATGTGGGCCGCCGACGGCATTTACCAAGGAGGCCGCGTCGAAACAAAAGCAATCACAAATCTCCGCCAGGCTATGGAAAAGGCCCTCATAAAATGACCACTCAACAATTCCTCAAACACCTCAATTCCATCAAAGCCGAATGGCTCGTAGTCGGCCGCGAAGGTATCATTCGCATGAAACACGGCGATGACTACATCTGCCCCATCTGCGCCGTAGCCAACCACATCCTCGGGGAGCCCCGCTTCACCGTCGACAACGCCAACGCCAACTCCCACCTCAAACTCCCCAGAGACCTTTTCCGAAAGATCACCTCGGCCGCAGACGGCTGCACCTACACCCCCGGAGAAGAGCGAATGCGCAGAACCCTCATGAAACTGCTCAAACCAACCGACGTAACCCCAGAGCCCACCTACATCCCGTGAACGAAGAAGCATTCATCGAAGCTCTCAAAGCCACCCCCTACACCTGGAAGATCTCGAAATTCGGAGTCCTCAGAACCAGGGAAAAACCCTACGCCTGTCCCATCTGCGCCGTGTTCAACCACTTGGAAAAACGCGACCCCGATAACGCCCTCTCCCACAGCGTAGCCGCCGCCAACATGACTCTGAAACTCTCCCCCAGACTCAAACGCACCATCATGTATGCCGCAGACGGTCACATCTACGGAAAAAAGGTCACCAAGATTAAAAAAACCCTCCTAAAAGCCACCAACCCAACAAAAGCATGACACTCGACGAATTCTTCTTCTGGCTCGAAAGTGACAACCTAAAGTGGCAAACCATTGGCGAGGCCAGGATACTGCGGACATCCGGAGAAAAGCACAAATCCATCTGCCCACTTTGCGCGGTAGCCAATTACATCCTGCACCAGGAAAAATACGGCATATCCGGCCAACGCGCCGCGAGAACCCTGGGTATGGAAAAAGACCTCGCCAACCAAATCATCCAGGCCGCGGATGGTAGCACCCACAACGAAGCCGTCACCGCGATCAGGGAACGTCTTATTCAGGCCACCAATCCAACGCACAAACCCTATAAAAAATGAACCAGACAGCACCCCAAACATACCAGGTATTACCGGCCAACCAACTCCTCACCGTCCAACAAATCGAAGGGCTGGAAGAAAAAACCTCCATCCCGGGATTCAAAGGGGTTCTCCGAGAACTCGAAGCCCGCAAAGGCAAGACCAGCCGCAAGCACTTCTACATCGGATTCATGACCGACCACACCGGCCGTATCCGCGTCACCTTCTTCCGAGACGACATGGAAGACCTGCAGGGCCGCCTCCTCCAGATTACGCTCAACCACCAAGGAAAGGGCATCCGCAAGGACATCTACCGAAAAACCACGGAAATGACCGTCTTCAACACCGCGGAAATCATCACCCTCAATCCGGACACCGAAGACGTTGCGCAGCAAGTAAACAAGGCAGTCCAAACCCAGGCCGCCAAATACCGCGATCCAAAACACCCCGAAAACCCCAGCCTCACCATCGGCATGTCCGGCAACTGTTCTTCGAGAATCATATCCGCAGTCATATCCCATCCCGATATGAGGGACCCCATCCAATGGCTCTACAGTGAAAACCTCCCTCAACTAGTCGATCACCTCATGACCGTCTACATCGATGCTGTCCACAAACAGGAAGCCACCCAGAACAGAACTTGATCCCTTTCAATCTCACCAGAGCATTCGCGGCCACAATCGCCTAGACGAAACCAAGCTTAACTCCCTCCTTGCCTGTAGCGCTCTGATCGAGTTCCCTAACCCACGATGAAAAAAATAACTCTAACTTTGGCCATGATCCTCGCCTGCGCCACAGTTAGAAACAAGAACCTCGCTGTCATCGCCGGCCTGGTCATCTCCGCCCTGGTAAAAATTGGAGTGGACCCCAACGCACGGAACGTGGACGGGAAAACCCCTTTGCACTTAGCCGCCTTACGGGCCAAGAACCCCGCCATCATCACCGCCCTGGTAAAGGCCGGAGCGGACCCCAACGCACAGACCGAGGACGGTGATACTCCTTTGCGTTATGCCCTTTCGAATGACGACCCCACAATCATCACCGCCCTGTTGGACGCCGGAGCGGATCCCAACGCCCGAGAAGAGAATGGTTCAACCCCCCTGCACTCAACCGTTCTGCTCACCAGGAACCCCGCCGTCATCACTGCCCCGGTAAAGGCCGGAGCAAACCCCAACGCCCGACACGAGAGCGGTTTTACCCCCTTGCTCCATGCCATCTCATTGAACAAAAACCCCGCCGTCATCACCGCCCTGTTGGACGCCGGAGCGGACCCCAACGCCCGTATCGAGGCCGGCTTAACCCCCTTGCACCTGGCCGCCGCCGGAAACGATAACCCCGCCGTCATCACCGCCTTGGTAAAGGCCGGAGCGGACATCGAAGCCCGTATCGAGGCCGGCTTAACCCCCTTGCACATCGCTGCCCAGTTAAACGCCGTTCCCGCTGTCACCAATGCCCTTTTGAAGGCTGGAGCGGACATCGAAGCCCGAACCGAGGCCGGCTTAACCCCCTTGCACGTCGCTGCCCAGTTAAACGCCGTTCCCGCTGTCACCGATGCCCTTTTGAAGGCTGGAGCCGACACTAATGCGCGAACCAAAACCGGCTTCACCCCCTTCCACCTTGCCGCCTTTTTCAACACCAATCCCTCCGTCATTTATTCCCTTCTCAAGGCCGGAGCGAACATCAACGCGCGAACCGAAGAAGGCTTCACCCCCTTGCACCTTGCCGCCATGGAAACCAAGAACCCCGCTGTCATCACAACCCTGTTGGAGAGCGGAAGGAACATCGAAATCCGTACCGATGACAGCCAGACCCCCTTGCACGTGGCCGCCCTTGGTAATCCGAACCCCGCTGTCATCACCACCCTATTGGATGCCGGATCGGACCTCAATGCACTGGATGTTGACGGCATGACCCCCTTGCACTCCGCCGCCAGAAATACCAAGAACCCCGCTGTCATCACCGCCTTACTCAAGGCCGGAGCGAACATCAACGCTCAAACCGAAGAAGGATTCACCCCCTTGCATATCGCTGCCCAGTCAAACACCAATCCCGCCATCATCAATACCCTTCTCAAGGCCGGAGCGAACATCAACGCACGAACCGAAGAAGGCGTCATCCCCTTGCACTTGGCTGCCGGATGGAACCCAAAACCCGAAGTTACCGCCCTGCTGGAAGCCGGAGCGGACATCAACGCGCAAACCAATCACAACCGCTATACCCCCTTGCACATGGCGGCTATGGACACCAAGAACCCCGCCGTCATCACCGTCCTATTGGACGCCGGAGCGGACCACAGAGCACTAGACGTTGACGGCAAGACCCCCTGGGATTACGCCAAGGAGAACAAAGCCCTCCAGGAAACCAATGCCTATTGGCGATTGAATGACCTTCGATTTTAACCCGGAAGTCACCATCAATCCAAATGTGAATGAAAGCAAACCACCTCTCCCCATTGCATGAGGCCGCCGCAAGCGGTACCGCCGCCGCCGTCACCGTCCTGTTGGATGCCGGAGCCAACATTGAGGCGCGAAACAAGCACGGCTTAACCCCCTTGCACATAGCCGCCATGAACAACGAGAATCCCGCCGTCTTCATCACCCTGTTGAAGGCCGGAGCGGAAATTGAGGCACGAGACGAGCACGGCCAAACCCCCTTGCACATGGCCGGCGACTCTAACCAAAACCCCGCCGTCATCACCACCCTGTTGAATGCCGGAGCCAACATTGGAGCACGAGCCGAGGCCGGCTTAACTCCCTTACACATGGCCGCCGGTTTTAACCAGAACCCCACCGTTATCTCCACCCTATTGGATGCCGGAGCCGACATTGAAGCGCAAGCCGGGGGAGGCTTAACCCCCTTTCTCACTGCCGCCATGAACAACCAGAACCCCACCGTTATCTCCACCCTGTTGAATGCCGGAGCCAACATTAAAGCACGAGCCGAGAACGGCTTAACTCCCTTGCACATAGCCGCCGGCGCGAACGAACACCCCGCCATCATCACCACCCTGTTGGAGGCTGGAGCCAACATTGATGAAGCGCGAAACGAGGCCGGCTTAACTCCCTTACACATGGCCGCCAAGACAACCAAAAACCCCGCCGTCATCACCACCCTCTTGGATGCCAGAGCGGACCCCAAGGCACGAGATAAGGACGGCAAGACTCCCTGGAATTTCGCCAAGGAGAACGAAGCCCTCAAAAGAACCGATGCCTATTGGCGATTGAATGACCTTCGATTTTAACTCACTGCGGTAATTCAACACCCAATTTCCGACTGCACACCTATCTAAAATCATTAGCTCTATAGGTAAGATTTCCTACAGATTCATGGTGCTATGTAAGAAATCATGTAAGATTCTTAAACAGGAATTTAAGATCTAAAGGATATAGAGCGATAGCATCGTAAGTATTTGATAATTAGACGTTTATAGTCACTATTTATCGTCCATAGAAGTATGATATGGTGCCCGGGGCGGAAACCTACCCAGGCTTGAATAGATGGTAGGACTTCCGCCGAACGAAGCGGCAGAGCAAGGATGCTCTTGCCCTACCTGGGTCCTTGCTAACGTGGGTAGGGCGACGGCATCCTTGCCGCGCCGAGAAGAGGGAACCACAAAAAGCACAAAAAAATTTCTCTGTGTTCTCTGCGATCTCTGTGGTTTTTAAATTCCTAATGCCTCATTGGCACGCAGTGCCTCCGGAGTTAATCTTCCGGAAATTCCGAGGCCAAAACCTTCTCGGCCTGATTTTTGCGGAACTGAATCAAGGCTTCATTTACGGCTGGATCCTGCAGGGCCAGAATTGCCGCCGCGGCCAATCCCGCATTGGTGGACCCGGCTTTACCGATGCCCATGGTGGGCACGGGAATGCCCCCCGGCATCTGCACCATGGCAAGTAATGAATCCAGGCCGCTTAGATTGGATTCCATGGGAACGGCCAGAACCGGCCTCAGGGTCATGGAGGCAACCACCCCCGCCAGGTGAGCGGCCCCGCCTGCCGCGGCTATGAAAACCTGCACCCCTTTTTTTTCGCATTGGCCGATCCAACTCTCCAACTGTTTGGGGGTGCGGTGCGCGCTCAATACCCGTTTTTCGTAAGGAACGCCCAGGCCATCCAAAACCTGAGCGGAACGCCGGAATACGGGCCAGTCCGAAATACTGCCCATTACGATACCAACTTTGGGAGCTACTGCTTCTGTCATGGGAAAGGATTCAATGAAGGGTAACGGAAAGGGGTCAAGGCGTAAAATCGGGCTTTCCATCCCAGGCAAAACGCTGTTTATTCTTCCCTCTCAGATCGTTGTGGAGCGGTATTTTACTGCAACCGCTCCGCTGCAAATTACCCTTAAGACCTGTGAAAATAGTGATTATAGGCGCCGGGGAGGTGGGGGCCCATCTGTCGGAAGTCTTGAGCAAATCCGGGCACGACGTCACCATCATCGATCACGACAGCGAGAAGGCGGCCAAAATCCACGAGGAACAAAACGTGCGCGTATTGCGGGGTGACGGAAGTTCGGCGACTATCTTGAAACGGGCCCAGGTAGGCGCGTGTAAATACCTTCTGGCCATGACCAGTGACGACCAGGTGAACTTGGTCTCCGGCTCCATCGCCAAAAAAATGGGGGCCGAAACCACCATTGCCCGCATACACGAGGAGACTTACATCGATAACAAGCTGTTCAATTACCAGCTTAATTTCGGAATCGACGTATTGGTAAACCCCGAGGCGTTGGCCGCGGTGGAACTGGCCAAGGTCATACGCAACCCCGGACGGGTGGCGGTAGAACATTTTGCCAGGGGAAAGATTGAGGTGCAACAGATCGAGGTAACGGCAAAGGCAAAGGCCATCGGCCGCAACCTGAAGCAGTTGAGGCTGGGGGAGAAAACCGGGGTGCGGATCGGATTGATTCGGCGGGGATTATCCTCCCTTGTGCCAGGGGCCGAAACGGTTATCGAGAAAGGCGACCTGTTAACCGTGTTCGGGGATCCGCAATCCATATCCCGAATCAAGGGAAAGTTCTCTCCCAAGCTCAAGGCCAAGACGGTATTCGTGGCGCTCTACGGCGGCAGTGAGACCAATATTGCTCTCATGCGTATGCTTTCCAATCCGCGGTTCCACATTCGCCTGATTGAACCGGACCGGGAAACCTGTCTGGAGCTGGCTGAGCAATTCCCTCATGTAACGGTCGTTCATGGCGACGCCACTTCATTGCGGGTATTGGAGGAGGAGCGGGTTGGAAGGGCCGATTATTTTGTGGCGGCCACCAAACAGGATGAGGACAACGTCATGGCCTGCCTGCAAACTGCCCAGATGGGAACCAAGCGCCTGCTGTTGAACATCAACCGTTCAGACTATTCGGAAATCATCAACAAGTTTCGTCTGGTGCTGGGCATAGAACTCGCCGTGTCCCCTCGCCTGGCCACGGCCAATGAGGTGTTGCGGACGGTAAACGAAACTCCTTGGGTCGAACTGGCCCCCGCTCCGGGAGGGAAGGGAAAAATCTTTGAAATCCGGGTCAATCCGGCCAGCCCCTGCGTGGGAAAACCGATCCGGGATCTGCAACTTCCGGGCAATACCATAATCGTTGCGTTGCTGCACAAATTCGATGCCAAGGTGCCCGGAGCGCGTGACGTCATCATAGCGGATGACCGCATCGTGGCCGTCCTGTCCGACGAACACCGCAAGGAAGTCATCTCCCTGTTGACGGGCGGGGAATTTTGAGAAAGTCATTTTTTCCAAAGGCCGGTGAATTACTCCATTATCTTTCGATTGCTCAGCGCGATCCAATTCATCCTATGCCTTGCCTTTGCCCTTTGCATGGGGGTGGCTTACATTTACCGGGATGCCGGCAACGAAACCAACGCCGTGGCCAGTTTCGCCTATTGTATGGGGGCAACCTTGCTGCTGGGCGGCTTGTTCCTCTTCCTGGGAAGGGGCAAGGATAGCACTTTTTTCAAAAAAGAAGCCACCGCGGTTATCGGCCTGGGTTGGATTGCGGCGATTCTGGTGGGAGCATTGCCCTATTGGATAATTCTGGATTCGTGTCAATTGGCCGATGCCATATTCGAGTCTACCTCCGGGCTGACCACAACCGGAGCCACCGTTCTGGATGACCTCGAATCCTACCCGCACAGCTTGTTGTTCTGGAGGTCACTGAGTCAGTGGATTGGCGGCATGGGGGTGGTGGTATTTTTCGTGGCCATACTGGGTTTCCTCGGCGCCGGAGGAAAAATCCTCTTCACCCGGGAATACTCCGGAACGGCTGCGGAATTGGATTTTGCGCGGATTCAGACCGGGGTGAAGCGGTTGTTGCTCCTCTACCTGGGTTTGAGCTCCCTTTGCACCGCGGTCTACTTTCTGGGAGGAATGAATTTTTTCGAGGCCCTGAACCACACCTTTACCACTATAGCCACAGGTGGATTCAGTACCAGGTCTTCCAGTATTGCCGGCTTTGGGAGCCCCCTCCTGGAATGGTCGGCCATCGTATTCATGGCCCTGGGTGGAACCAGTTTTCTGTGGATGTTGCTGGTATTCAACAAAAACTGGCATAGCGTAAGGCTGAACTCCGAGGTAAAAGCCTACTACGCAATTCTGCTCCTGGCGGCATGTCTGGTCACCTATGTTCTGATCATCCACGAGGGATACTCCAATTGGCATGACGCCATTCGCTCCAGTCTGTTCCAAGTCACTTCCCTCATGACCACGACTGGTTACTCGACCCGGGACTTCGGGAGCTGGAACCTCATGGCCCACGTTCTTCTTCTCGGCCTCATGGCGATGGGCGGATGCTCCGGGTCCACCGCATGCGGGCTCAAAGTGGGACGCATTCTGGTCGGGGTAAAATCGGCCCTGCGCATGGTGGGCCGTTCCTACAGCGACCACGTAATTCGACCCATTCACATGAACGGGCGGGTCCTCGACAATGAATCCCGGGAAAGGGTGGTCACCTACATCCTGCTCAACGGTGGGTTATTGTTCCTTTGCATGCCCATTCTGGCCATATTGGAACCGGCCATCAGCTTTGAGGGGTGTTTTTCCGCCGTGTTGGCCTGCATCTTCAATATCGGCCCGGCTTTCGGGGAATTCGGACCGACGGAGAATTACGCCTTCCTGCGGGATATCTCCAAATATTTCCTCTCCGTGCTGATGATCATGGGCCGTCTGGAACTATTCGCCATACTGGCCCTATTCACCACTGCCTTCTGGCGAAGGTTCTGACCCGGCTATTGGCTGAAAATATAGACGAACAGATTCACCCCGAGGCGCGTATAGAAAGTGTGGGCATATTCGCTGATTTCCCGGCTGTGATAATAGCGAAAAACCCGCCAATCCCCCGAGGGTTCCTCCACCCAGGCGGGAGTGCCGGGGATCTCACAATAAATCGTGTCGCTACGGCCGTCCTCCCGGGTGGTTTCGTAGTTTTCCCCTCCGTATGCCGCCTCGCTCAAGCGATCCGACAACCCATCAGCCCCCTCCCTGACGCGGAAACCTATGCGGGTGCTCCACTGGCCGAATTCACTTTTCCCCCATCCCATGGCCATAATCGGCATGGCCATGACGGCTACCCGGTCCTCGTGTTTGAGGACCATGGCGGAATAGGTGCCTTGCGGCCATTTTTCGTTTACGATAAAGGTGCGGATGGCCTCGGGCAACGGGGTGGCGTCCGGCAACCCGGCATAGAAGGACTTGAAAAACGGATTACTGCGGGGCAGCGGTTCAAATCGTTTTTCCGGATACACATCCCTGAAGGCGTCTTCGATGAGGGGGGAAACCTCCCAATCGGCAAAGCTGTGCATCTGGCCAAATCGCAGGTTCCCCCTGAGAAAGGAAGCATTGATGCCGGCATCCAAAAACAGAAAGCCGCCACGCTCGATAAAGCGACGCAAGTTCTTGATTTCCCCTGGGGTAAGGGTCCAGTCCATCCGATCGGCAAAGTTCACATAGATCACCGGGTGCTTGAATATGACCTCATCCTCGAAGGAATCGATATACAATGGAAACGGGTCCGGATTCAGCGTGGTCCGGTTGCGGATCTCTTCCAACAGGCTGGGCAGAGCATCGGGGTATTGGCGCCGCATGACGTCCCCCTGGACCAGTTGTACGACCTTGAGGTAGGGAACCTCCTTGGGGGGAAGCCTGGGCGGGGCCGTTTCCTCACCCACTTCCACTACCCCCCACAATGGCAGTAGAGGCATCGCCACCATATGGAGAAAGGCCATTATCGCAAAACGATTCATTCTTAGAGTTGTACTCCCAAACGCTTCAGCATTTGGTCTTTAATATAATGGGCAAGCGGGCTTTTCGGATCCTTTTCCATGACGGACCTCAAATAATTCAGTTCTTCCGGATCGTTCAGGCCCATCAGGAGTACTACGGACCGGCGCTGCACCAATCCATCCGGGTCCTCCAGGGAAAGGTGCAAAATATTCCGAATACCGCTGTACTGCCTTCGTTTCAATTCATCCAGGGCCTGCACGCGCAACCGGGGCGTCTCATCGATGAGAAAATCCAGCAACAGCGTTTCAGCACGATCTCTTGGGAGTTCACGGGTCAGGTTGAGGGCGGTTTCGCGCATCTTCTCATACCGGGCGAGGGCGAGGACTTCAATTAAGGATACCGGCGCTTTCTCGCGGTTGGCCATTAAATAAGCTGCCAAGTGCAACCGCAACCTTTCGGATTTGTCATTGGCCAATCCGGCCAACTTTCCGGCGTCGGCCTGCAAATCGGAGTGGGCCAAGAAAATCCTGAGGGCTTCCAAGCGGTATGTGGGGTTTTCCGACTCGAGGATAGATTCGACAAAGGGCCGGCCCTGCTCCTTGAGCAAGGACAATGACCGGATAAAAGAAATACCCTGTTGTTGGTTGAAGGACCCGGTCTTCAGGTGCTCGGTCAGGCGCAGGGCCTCCCGGGCATGGGGAAGAATCCGGAATAGGGACAATTCCGCTTCCTTGACCACCTCGTCGTCCCGGTCTTCAAGCATTATCTCAAGCCAGTCGATGCCGCTGGATATACGGTGATTTCCCAGCATGTTGGCAAAGAGCAAACGAATACTTTGAACCGGATCTTCCACCAGCAGGTAAGCCAGTTGGAGGACGGAGCCAAAATGCGAAATTCGCCCGGCTAATCGCAAGGCTTCCAGCCTGACCAGATCGTCCTCATCGGCTAACAGCCTCAGCAGGATCGATTCGGGGAGTTGGATGCCGAGGAAGAAATAATCGCTCAACATGTTGCGGCGAACCACCACTTCCTCATCGAGGAATGCCTCGATAAATCCTTGCCGAATGGCCAGGGGGAGCCCTTGCCGGATCGGAGCCTGTTCATTGCCCTGGAAGTAGGTGTTCCACAAACTGACCAGCATGCTCAGGCTGGAAGATACCATGCGCCGGATCTCCGGGTCGTCGTCCTTCATCAACAGTAGAATTGGCTCCACCGCATAAGGGGGCATGGAGGATTGCATTTCAATCAGTGAAACCAATGCGGCTCGCCGCACCCTGACGTGGTCATCGAACAAACCGGCAACCACCGCCGACAACGCGTCTGCCACCCGGTACTTACCCAGCAACATGATGGATCCCACCCGGGTATCGATATTGTCCGATTGGAGATCCTGCAAGGCCCTCCGGATCGTCTCCTCATGAGTCAATGGACCGCCTTCCCGGGACTGCTCCGGTTCCTGGGCCACGGAAGCAAAGGCCAAAAAGATGACAAAGCTCCCCATTCGAAGTAACTGGCCCGGTATGGGTTTCAATCTTCTCATTTCAGCCCCAACATGCGCCTCCTGTACCATTCACTCAAAATCAACAGGGCCAACACCAGGAAATAGGGCCACCCCCGGGCCCAATAAATCCGGTGGACCACCACGGGAATGTGATCCGCTACGGGTAGATCCCCGAGTTTCTTCCAGTCGCGGTAACTCGTATAGGATCCCCCTGTCAACCTGGCCACATCGCGCAGCAAGGATTCCCGGAATCGGGTATCGGCCAACTCGGGTCCGGTCGGTGAAACGACGAAATAAGCATCGTTTTCGAGCAACTCCCCGTCCTCGTATTCTACGGCATAACGCACCTGATATTCACCGGAATGGCCGGGAGTAAACCCTCCCTGGTAGATCCCCGGCAGGGTCGGAGAGGGATTGAGCAGGATCTCGGCGGATTCCCCTGAGGGCTTTCCCACCTGAGCGGTAACGCGGGCCTCGGATTCGGGGCCGAAATCCTGGGCGCGCACCTTCAGGTCCAATTCCACCTCGGATTCCAGCGGTTGCACCGAACCCTGCAAAGGCATATCCATGCGTTCCTTGCCACCGCTGGCCAACCAGAAAAGCAGGTGTTGCCAGAACCGGGCGTGTTGCTCCTGGCCCCTTTCCGACTCCATCCGCCAACGCCAGGTATTTTCGGTACCCAAATAGGCCGTGCTGCCGGCCCCATAGGCCTGGACCGCCAATATGGGATGTCCCTTTCCATGCGTTCGGGCCGAAGTGCGGCCGCCACGACTTTTATCCGTACCTAGGTACACCGGGGTGTTTTCCGGCAAAAAGGGCCCGGGATTCTGAAATAGAACTCCTCCCCTGCCACTGGCGAATACGGGGTCGGCCTCCAGTTCCAGAAACCGCTTGTCCCTGTAAATGATCGCTTCCACCGCCTTGACCGGCAGCATGGAAGACAGGTTCTCCGGCAAATCCTCGAGGGGACCCACTCCCAGCATTCCTGCCCCGCGCCTCGTAACCATGTTGCGCAAGGCCTCCACTACCTGCCCGGACAGGAGGGGGGTGAGGCGCGTATCCAAAATGACGGCCTCGTACCGGTAATAAAAGGAAGCTTCCTGGGGGAGTTCCGACAAAGGGGAAATTCCCTCCTCCCCCGTGAGGCCCTGGAGGTAGGACTGCGGACCCGTTCTGATGAGACTGTCCAGCTTGAAACGGGGGTCATCCCGCAATGCCCGTCTGAGGAATCGAAATTCCCAGTGCAACTGGGATCCGAGAAAAAGGACTTCATACTCCTCGGGATTCCGAATTACCAGGGTGGAAAAATCTACGTCTGAGGCGGGATTGGTGTCTTCGGGCAGAGAGATAACCCGCATCCGATAGGTCCGCACGCCAGCGAATTCCGCTTCATCTCGAAACTCCAACTCCCTTGTCTCCCCTGCCTCCAGGTTGACGTCCTTTTCCCGCAACCACTGGCCACCCCGGTAAAGTTGCACCGTGACGGACTTGGCGGCGTTAAACCGGTTTGTCACCCGGCCGGAGAGGGTTACTGCATCCCCCACTTCAGCCTCGAGTTGCGAATTGGAAAAATGGACCTCCACGTCCCCGGGAGGTGTGTTTTCCCCCACCCCTATGACTGAAATGGGAATTCCGGAATTGCGGAATTGTTTGGCGGTTTGGATGAGCGGGATTCCGCTGTTCTCGTTGCCATCCGAAATAAGCACTACCCCCCCGAGCGAATTTCCGTTCAACCTGTCCCGCTTCAACAGGGTTACCAGGGTTTCCCCCGGGGCGCTCAGACCCGCCGGCCGATAGACCCCACCGGGACGCCAGGGAACCGCCTCTTCGTTAAATAGCAGGGGATTGATCGGGTAAGCCGCCAATGGGCCGGTAAACAAATTCGTTTCTTTCCCAAATCGAATCATTTCCTCCACTGCGTCGGCCCTGGTTTTGTAACCCCGGGTGTCCAGGGTTTCCATACTCCCGGACGCATCGGCCAAAACGACCATTTCGAAGGCGTTGGGGTCGGGTTCCTTTCGCACGGTGTAAGGGTTCAGCAAAGCCAAAACCAGGAAAAGCAGGGCCGACCCCCGCAACAATCCCAACGGGATGAAATGCTTCCTGGGAATCCAATTCCGCAACCGCAGCAGGCTCCAACCCAGTCCAATCGAGGCCACCAATGAAGCCAGCCCAATCCAAACCCAGGAAAATGTAAGATCGAATTGCATCCCCTGTTTTCCCGGTCAGGAATTGCCGCCGCCCTCCTCTGCCAATCGCTCGAAGTATTTTTCGACTTGGGCCCGGTATTGCTCGGGAGGGTCGCTGGACTGCCGGAGCATTTCCAGTTGCAACTCCCGGATCGATGACCGCAAATGTTCGAGTACAATCTGCCCGGCCTTGCCCAATATGCCGTCCGTTGCGCGAACCGTTCCGGACCAGGACGGGTCGCCCTCCAAATCGTAGAGCTCCCCTGACAACTCCTCCAGGGCGCGATCCTCCATGCGAGAGGCCAAGTCCGACAACAGGCCGCTGATCTCGCCCCTCAAAGCGCGCAAATTGACCCTGTTTTCCGGGTTTTCGGCCTCCTCTCGCATGGCCTGGAGGTTCTCCCGGGCCCGTTGAATATCCTCCAGGGCTTTCCGTAAAGCCGCATCGGCCAACTGGGGCATTTCACCTGCCAGTCCTTCGATTCCCTGTGCCAAATCCTCCAAAGCCTCGGCCAAATCCTCTTGGATGGGTTCGGCCCGAGCAAAGCGCTCGTAGTGGAGGGCGTTTTCGGCCCGCGACATCTGGCCTTCGATATTCTCATCCTCAGCCCTCTCGGACAGGGACTCCAGCTCGGAGGAGGCCTCGGGAAATTGCTCGCGAAGTTGGTTGGCAACCTGATCCAACGTTTCCTGCCAGGCTTCGTAGTCCCGGTTAATGTCCTGCTGCTCTCCTTTCAGGGCGTCTTCCTCCGCTTCATTGAGTTCGTTTTGGGCGGCCCTGCCGCTCTGGCCGGCGGCCTGTTGTTGACGGGCGGCCAATTGGTGTCCCCGGTTGGCCAAGTTCTCCATCATCTGCGCGGCCACCTGATTTATGGTCTGCTCCAGCAAAGTGGCCGCCCCCATAAGCAGTTCCTTGGCCCGCTCCCCGCTTCCACGGGCCAATCCGGGTCGCTCGTCTTTCAATTGACTCGCGCCCAATCCCATTTCTTCGGAAGCCTCGTCAACGGCGCGGGCCGATGGATCCCCCGGCATCATCGATTCCATTTTATCGCGCATTTCGATGGCATCCGCGGCCAAGCGGGATTGCTCATCGGCCAACGCATCCAGGTCGCCTGCGGGAGCCTGACGACGATCGGCGCGATCGACGGCCTCGTTCAAATCGCTTTGGCGGTCCACCAGGCCATTGATTTCTTCGAGCAATTCCGGCAGTTCGGCAAAATTGGATGGTGCCCCCTGGGGCTGATTTTGCTCGTCGGAAGAAGGCGGTTGGGGATTCCGGTCCTCGGATTCCTCCTCCGATGCATCCTGGGGCTGGGAATTGGTGGTCCGATTGCGGCTCAACTCCGCCTCGAAAGAAACCAGTTCCGCCAATGCCTGCTCCTCGGGAGCAATAGCCAAAGCGGTCGCATTGTTATTGATCATGGTTTCGGCGCTCTCCATGGCATCCCGGGCGCGGATGAGGAATTCCATCAAATGGTCCTGGTTTTGTTGGGTAAGCAAGGGGGCGGCTCGCACCATAACCGTTTCGATAACGTTTCTCAGAGAGGCCAGACCGACGCCGATTTCCTGGTTGGCGAAAATCTTGTCCTCCAATGACAGGCTCATGGCCGCATAGGTGTCGCGAATAATTCGTTTCAACTCGATAACCAGCGCCCGCACATCCACCCTCTCGGTTTCACCTTCGAGGTCCATGCCTTCTAGCTCAATGGGCTCCTTGTTGACCCGAGCCTCGATAAAAAACACTTCCGAACGAACGATATTGGGTTCGGGTTCCTTGTTGTCCATAGCCGTGGCGGAGTAGGAAATGACGTCCCCATCCATCACCTCGAGCCCATACAAATCGAGGGATTCGTAGAGGTTCATTTCGATAGCCCCCGGCAGGCGTTCCTCATCGCCCCGATGCAAGGCGATCGATTTCTGGCGGGTCCCGGAAATGGAAAGGTTCAGGATGACTGCTTTCAACCCGAAATCATCCGCCACAAACAGTTCCAGAGGAATGACATCCTCTGGGCTCACCGTGATGTCCTTTCCCGGATCAATCCATTCCACCACCGGTTTTTCGTCGGGCCATACCTTCAGTTGCACCGCTGGAGTATGGGCCCGGTGCCCGGTAAAATTGTGCATGACAAATCGCAAGGCACTCGATTCCTCCGGTCGCATCTCGAAAGCAAATACCCCCGCGTCATCCCTTTGCAGGGCCAGCGGTTCATCGTCGAATTCCACCGTCAACTCGGCCAGGTTTTGGCCGTGAATTTCAAATGCGAGTCGGGTTCCTTGCAAAATCTCCAGATCCTCCAATTGTGACCGGGCTTCGGGTTGGTAACCCGAGTATCCGGGTGGGAAAATCTGCAAGTCAAACCGGTCTATTTCGGGCGGATCATAGACCAGAACCCCATACCAGGGGGAAGTAAGCGCATGGGACTTCACCCGAAACCGGAAATCATCCTCCACATCGTAAAATTGGAAATCCGCCCGGTTTTCCCCGACCGGATTCATGGGATAACGAACCAAATCGCCGTTTTCCAAAAATTCGATAGTCAACAGATTGTCCCAGCGCCGGGGAATCACCCCCACGGTAAAATCCTCGTTTCGGGCCACTTCGAGCGTTTCCGGCATAAGGTAAAAACCGGTAAATTCGCCTCGCATCCAATCACCCAAGGCATAGCGGAATTTTTTGGACGCGTCGAAAAAATGCGCCCAGGTCAGCAAAGCGAAGGCGCCCAGCCACAACAGGGCGGTCCCGTAAAAACCGAGGTAACGCGGAATGACGACCTTCTCGAAATCGATCCCCTCGGTCGACTTGGACACCTCCTCCATGAGCAAACTTTCGATGAGGGAGCGCTTGGACTGGGGGATGCGAGTGACCTCGACGGCGGCATTGAGGCTGTCCATGAGTTCGGGGTGCTCTTCCTCCACTTGGTTGGCCAAATCCGCCAGTGTCGCTTTACGTTTCACCAGCCGGGCAAACCCCGCCAAGACCGTTGTTCCGGCAGCGGCGAGGACCGTGGCATGGAGGAAAAAGGCGGTGGTTTCCCGAAGGATAAAGAGTTTATCGAAGGCTTCGATCAGAGCGAAGGCCACCCCGGCGCCAACCAGGCACAACCCCACCCAAAAAGCCAGCTTGGAGAGCAGCAGCCGATAGGCCAGTGGTCGAAAACGCGTTATGAAGTGGGCCATTTTAAACGACTTTCTCTCTCCCGGAAGATTTAATGGGATCCGCCAACCCCACCCATAATGATTCCAAAAACAAGGCGGTGAGGGCAATCATCAAAAACCAGGGCCAGAGATGTTTGTCCTGCCCCCCGGTTAAGCTCAAGGGAGCCTCAAGGGAGGCTTGGGCCACCTGAATCGGTCCCCCGGTCAGGACCGAAGGCAGCCATTGCCGGGTATCGACCCGGGCAAGGGTTGATTCGGATGGGTTGACATTGATCTCCCAGAGCTGTCCCTCCAGATCCAGCGTTCCCGGCCGATCCATTCCCTCGGCCAAGTGGGGGGCGGCTTCTTCCACAAAAAGGTGATTGCGCTGCCGTTCCACGTCGAACCCTTCCTCCAGCAACACTCGAACCAGGGGAAGAAAGGAATTGCGCAACGGCAGATCGGTCCAGCTCGGATCAAAGGCAAACGTCGAAACAAACAACTTTCCCTTCCCCACTGGCAGGGCGATGAGGGCGGCGTCACCATTTTCGAAGGAAAGGAGGCTGGTATCCTCCCCGTGGAGGTGCAAACGAACGTAGCGGTAGACATTGACCAGATACAGATCTTTGGCCGCTTCCCGGGCAAACACGTCGGCCAGGGCGCTATTGGGGCTTATTTGGCCGAAATGGAACGGCTCCAGGCGTTCACTGGTGCTGCCGGCCAACCCGAGAAATCTCGATTGCATGAACCCGCGGGTTTGCAAATTGCGATAGAACTTGGGAAAAGATGCCCCCGGCAACATGAGGGCGGTGCCACCCGGCTCCAAAAAAGATCGCAGGTAATCCCACTGTTCGTCTTTGAAATACGCTCCCGTGGCGGGGAATACCATTACTTCGGCCCCCTCGAGCATCGATTCATGGAAGAATCCGCGATCCACTGCCGTGACGTCAAAGCGTATCCAATCGGTTTCAGATTCCACCTCCAACGCGGTTTGCAAAAAATAAAAGCCCTGAATCACTTCCGGTTCATCCAGGTGGGGCAGGAAAGCCGTTACGCGAATCTCTGGCGGAGGAGATACCCAAAAATGCCAGGAATTGTCCCGCTCATAACCGTCTTCGGGCAAAAACACCCGCATGGGCTGGCTTTCGCTCGCATCCACCTCGAAAGAAACCGTGGAGAGCTGCCCCCCCTCCAAGGTGGGCGTTTTCTCCTCCGCTATTCCCGGACCGGAGAGGGAAAGGCGTGTTTCCACCTTCCGGTCCCCGTAGTTTCGAAGCGAAACCATTACCCGGGCCAGGTTTTTCCCGATGGGATGCACATTCACACTTACGATACCCGTATTGGGACCGGGGCTTTCCGAGACCGGCAACAGGACCAGTTCAACCCCTCTGGGAACACCCGGTAAATCCGTTTGCCAATCCGTTTCCTGAAAGTCGGAAACTACCACCAGCCGGCTTTTGGCCTCGGGATGAAAGAGCCGAACGGCATGCTCCAGGGCGAGGGCGGGAGAACCCGCTGCGTAGGTCGGTTCAACACGACTCAGAACCTCCCCTATGGTCGAGACAAGGTTGGACGGTTCCACCTGAACCAGGACCTTTTCGGCAAAAACGACCAAGCCGGCCTGTTCATCCGGCCGGTCCGCTACCTCTGCTTCAACCGCGGAAACCGCCTCGGGCCAGGCGTTATCACCTGCCATGCTGGAGGAGGCATCGAGCACATAGACGGTTTGGCGCAATTGCCTTTCTTCCGCCGTGGCCGGCTCGGGGGTTATCCAGATCGGTTGGGCGAAGGCCAAAACCACCGCCGCGAACAGCGCCAGCCGCAATAGCAGTAACAGGAGGTCGCGCAACCTCCGTTTTTCGCGACGGGGAAGTCTCGCTTTGTGGATGAACCGAACTGAGGGGAACTTGAGATCGACCGCCAACTCCCGGTTGATCAGGTGCAGAATCACCGGGACGGCCAACCCGGCCAAGGCAAAGAGGAATAGACTGTTGGCAAAAGTCAGCACTTCAAGCGATGGCTTCCCGCTTGTTCAGGTATTTGCCCAAGGCGTGACCCAAATGATCGGTCGTCAGCAGGGACAAATATTCGACCTGAGCCTGGCGAAAGGCACTTTTGAGGCCATCTTGAAAGGAGTCCATGGACGCTCGGTATTGAGCGCGTATGGTGTCGGCGAAGGTCGTAACGTCGGCTTTGGTTTCACTGTCCACGTAACGGACCGGATAGGCGTGGGGCAGATCCCGCTCATCCGGATCGAGTACCTGGATGGCCAGACAATCGCAATGTCGAAACCGCAAAGAACGCAATTGCCTGGGCAAACTCTCCTCCGCTTCCAGCATGTCGGAAAGGTAGATGACCAGTCCGCGGTTGCGCATGTGGTGGGTTATGGATTGCAGCAAACCATCGTGGTCGGCCCCGCCAGCCGGTCGTAGTCGGGACAGAGCCTGAAGAAAACGCAGCAGTTGCCCGCTGCGATGGCCGGGCTCAACGGCCTCCACAATGGAGTCCTGATAGGCAAACAGGGCGATGTTGTCACCCTGCCGGCTGGCCAGGTAGGCCAGGCTGGCCGCAATCATGGAGGCGTAGCGAAGCTTGGTGCAGGCGGCCCGCTCGCCCTGGTAATCGTGCGAGGCGCTGGCATCGACCACAAAGTAAACGTTCATGGAAGTCTCCTCCTGATAGACCTTGGTGACGAGTTGGTCGCGCTTGGCATAAACTTTCCAATCGAGGTATTTCAGGTCCTCTCCAGGGACGTAATTGCGGTATTGGAGGAACTCGGTTCCGAAACCATGAAACACGCTTCGATGCATGCCGGACAAAAATCCTTCCACGGCCGCCTTGGCCATGAGGAGATAGTTTTCGATCCGGCTGAGGTGAACCGGATCGAGCAACTCCTGATAGGCTGTAGCCCGCATGGAGCTAATCCTGAATGGTGTTGAGAAGCTGGTTTATGACAAAGTCCGGTGTGATACCTTCGGCCTCGGCGTGGAAATTGGGAATGATGCGGTGACGCAAAACGGCTTCGGCCAGGGCGCGGACGTCTTCCATCGCTACGGTGTAGCGGCCATGCAGCAAGGCCCGGGCCTTGCCGGCGAGAATCAAGGCCTGGGAAGCCCGCGAACCCGCGCCCCATTTGACCTGATCTTTGATAAACGCCGGGGCGACCTGGTTGGATGGCCGTGTGGCCGCGACCAGGCGCACCGCGTAACGGACCACGTGCCGGGAGGCGGGGACTTGGCGCACCCAGTTTTGAATTTCCAGAATTTCCTCCGGGCTGAAGACCTTCTCGGGTTGCTGCTCCTGCACCGCGGTGGTCTCCGTCACCATGCGAATTTCATCCCCCTCGGGAAGATAGTCCATGACCAGATTCAGGAGAAACCGGTCCAGTTGAGCTTCGGGCAAAGGATAAGTGCCCTCCAACTCGATGGGATTCTGGGTGGCCAAAACAAAGAACGGCGGCTCCAGGGCAAAGGTTTGCCCGGCCGCGGTTACCTGCCTTTCCTCCATGGCTTCGAGCAGAGCAGCCTGGGTCTTTGGTGGGGTCCGGTTGATCTCGTCGGCCAAAACGATATTGGCGAACACCGGCCCCTGGACGAAACGAAAGAGGCGTTTGCCCGTCGCTTTATCCTCCTCCACCACCTCGGTTCCGAGAATGTCGGCCGGCATGAGGTCGGGGGTGAATTGAATCCGCTTGAAGGAGAGGCTGAAGGTTCGGGCGATGGATTTTACCAACAAGGTCTTCCCCAACCCGGGAACTCCGGTAAGCAGGGCATGACCCCGGGCCATGAGCCCGACGATCAACTGTTCAATGATGGCTTCCTGGCCAATAACGACTTTTTCAAGCTCGCCCTTTATGCGGTCGCGGGCGTTCTGTATTTGGCTCAGAATCTCGGATTCGTTCGACTTACTCATCATGGGGACGGACCTCGCGGCAGGGGGAGATTGACCTCTGCCGAGGTCGCATGGAAATTTCAAAAGACTGGAACATTAGACAAACGTTTCCTCATGGCCATTGAAACTTCGAGTCTAATTTTGGACCAATTGTTCCGGAATGTCATCCCGTTTTGGGCCGGAAGACCGAAATTACCTCCGGGTTTCCTTCCAGACGCGGCCCCCCCACCAGGTCGATGCAATAGGGAACGGCCGGAAATATGACTTCCAGACATTCCCCAATGGCTTTGGGTTTCCCCGGCAAATTCACGATGAGACAACTGCCCCGGGTGCCGGCAGTCTGGCGGGAAAGAATAGCCGTGGGTACTATCTTGAGCGATTCGTTCCGCATGGCTTCACCAAATCCCGGCAACATTTTTTCGCAAACCGCCTCCGTCGCTTCCGGCGTGACATCCCGAGGGGCCGGACCCGTGCCGCCCGTGGTTACGATGAGGCAACACCCGTCCTCGTCGACCATCTCCTTCAAGGCATCCTCGATCTGGTCTTGTTCATCGGGTATGACCCGGTAAACCGGCTCAAACTCCGTAACCAGATACTCCCTCAGCAAACGAACCGCCTCCCGGCCCGGAATGTCTTCATAGACTCCCCTGCTGGCCCGGTCGGATACGTTGATAACCCCAATTTTTACCACGAGGCCAAACCTACCCCCGAGGCAAAAGGGGTCAAACGCATTCCCAATTCCTAAGTCGTTTTTGGCGCCCCCGGCGCCTCTCCTCCTCTGCGCCCCTTTGCGCTCTTTGCGAGAGAAATCTCCCTCCTCCCCCTCTGTGTTCTCTGTGTCCTCTGTGGTTTTTTTCTCCGGGGACAAAAAGTTGACACTTTGACCCCTCTGCCTGAGTTTATTCCGGCTCGGATCTGTGACCCGCCAAATCCGGCCGCAACCAGAAAAAATCATTACTTTCCAGGGCATTTAACAACTTGAGTAATCCATTTTTCGATCACCCTGTCCTCAACTCTCCCTACCATCGTCCGACCCGGCATTGGGAACTGGACGAGTTTGGGCAACCTACCCAGAAGATAATCGAAAAAAGGCGGCAGGCCGAATTCATTACCCCGATCCCAAAGCCAAAGAAGCGAAAGCGATCAGCCAAGGCCCAAGCGGAAATGGTGTTCGATGAGTCGGCGGAAAAGCTCAAGGCCGGCGCCCAGCAATACGACCTGACGCAGATAATCAACAGCGTCCGCCAGCAGGTCGAGCGCTGGCGAAACCTTCCTGATCAAAGCCAATGGCGGGTGACCCCGGAAACCGGGCGGCTGCTCCAACGCTGGAGACACCACCCATTCAGCAGTATCCGCCCCTTTTTCTGTCAGGTCGAAGCGGTGGAAACCGCCATTTGGCTCACCGAGGTGGCACCACGATTTGGAAAAGTCGGAAAGGAATTCCTCGATCACTTGGCCAAGGCCAACAACGATGCCAATCCCGACCTGTCGCGATTGGCCCTCAAGGTGGCCACAGGCGCCGGAAAGACCATGGTCATGGCCATGCTGATCGCCTGGCAGACCATCAACGCGGTCCGCCATCCGCAAAGCCGTCGATTCACCCGTGCGTTCCTCGTGGTCGCCCCTGGTATCACCATCAAGGACCGCCTGCGGGTGCTGCAGCCGAACGATCCGGACAGCTATTATCAAAGCCGGGAACTGGTTCCGAGCGACATGCTTCCCGAATTGGAAAAAGCCAAGATCGTCATCACCAACTACCACGCCTTCAAGCTGAGGGAACGTATGAAGCTGTCCAAGGGTGGCCGCTCCCTGCTTCAGGGAAGAGGAGAGCCGCTGATGACTGAGGAAACCGAAGGACAAATGCTTCAGCGAGTGATGCCGGAACTGATGGGAGCTAAGAGAGTACTGGTTCTCAACGATGAAGCACACCACTGCTATCGCGAAAAACCGGGAGAGGGGGACGAAGGAACACTCAAGGGAGACGACAGGAAAGAAGCCAAAAAGAACACCGAAGCCGCTCGCCTATGGATTTCCGGGTTGGAAATCGTCGAGCGAAAACTCGGCATCAGTCGGGTTTTGGACCTCTCCGCTACACCTTTCTTTCTACGCGGGTCGGGCTATGCCGAAGGCACGTTGTTTCCCTGGACCATGTGCGACTTTTCCCTCATGGACGCCATCGAATGCGGCATCGTGAAACTGCCTCGGGTGCCCGTGGCAGACAATATTCCTGGTGGGGAAATGCCTAAATTCCGCAATCTCTGGGAACACATTCGTCCCAAAATGCCAAAGAAAGGACGGGGCAAGGCCAAGACTCCCCTTGATCCCCTCAGCCTACCCGTGGAATTGCAGACGGCGATGGAAGCCCTTTACGGACACTACGAGAAAACCTTCGAACTCATGGAAAAGGCGGGAATTTCGGTGCCCCCGTGCTTCATCGTAGTCTGCAATAACATCCAAACTTCCAAATTGGTTTACGATTACATCTCAGGCTTCCATTGGGAGAATAAAGATGGCTCAACGACGTTCCAGAACGGTCGCCTGGTGCTGTTTCGAAACTATAACGAACATGGGAATCCATATCCACAACCCCGTACTTTGTTAATCAACAGCGAAGAGTTGGAGTCCGGCGACGCTCTGGACAAGAACTTCCGCAAGATGGCCGCCGAAGAAATCAATCGCTTTCGCCGGGAAATCATCCAGCGAACCGGGGACCGCCGCCAGGCCGAGAAAATCAGCGACCAGGATTTGCTCCGTGAGGTTATGAACACCGTAGGCAAACCGGGTCGATTGGGAGGCTCGATTCGCTGCGTGGTTTCGGTATCCATGCTCACCGAAGGATGGGATGCCAATACGGTGACTCATGTGCTGGGAGTGCGAGCTTTTGGGACGCAGCTACTCTGCGAGCAGGTCGTTGGCCGCGCCTTGCGACGCCAGTCCTACGATCTCAATGAAGACGGCCTGTTCGACGTCGAGTACGCAGACGTCTTGGGCATCCCATTTGACTTTACGGCCAAACCCGTTGTGGCCCCACCAAGGCCGCCGCGAGAGACCGTTCAGGTGCGGGCCGTGCGACCCGAAAGAGACCTGCTGGAGATTCGTTTTCCTCGGGTGGCGGGGTACCGGGTGGAACTGCCTGAAGAGAGATTGCGAGCGGATTTCAACGAGGACTCGGTGTTGGAGTTGACGCCTGATCTGATTGGCCCCTCGAAGACATTGGTTCAGGGGATCATTGGCGAAGGAATCGACCTTAACCTCGTTCATACCGGCGACCTCCGCCGCTCGACCCTTCTCTTTCACCTGACCCAGCGTCTACTCTATACAAAGTACCGCGACCCAGGCCACGCCCCGGAACTTCACTTCTTCGGACAGCTCAAACGTATCACCAGACAATGGCTCGACCGCTATCTCATCTGCAAGGGAGGCACCTACCCTGCTCAGCTGATGTACCAAGAGTTGGCCGACATAGCTTGCGAACGCATCCAGGCCGCCATCACGCGAGCGGAACTCGGGAGCCGTCCGGTCAAAGCTGTGCTCGATCCGTATAATCCGCTTGGCTCTACCAGCCACGTCAATTTCAACACCTCCAAAACCAGTCGCTACGAAACGGATGCCCGGCGCTGCCACATCAATTGGGTTGTCCTCGACAGTGACTGGGAGGCGGAGTTTTGCCGCGTGGCCGAATCCCACCCGCGGGTCAAAGCCTACGTCAAGAACCACAACCTTGGATTGGAGGTCCCCTATCGCTACGGTTCCGAGACGCGAACCTACATCCCGGATTTCATCGTCTGCGTCGAGGACGGTCAGGGAACCGACGACCTGTTGCATCTCATCGTCGAGATCAAGGGTTACCGAAGAGAGGATGCAAAAGAGAAGAAGGCCACCATGGATACCTATTGGGTGCCAGGTGTGAACAATCACCGCAGTTACGGCCGCTGGGCTTTTGCCGAGTTCACCGACGTCTACGAAATCCAGTCGGACTTCGAGGCCAAAGTGGAGTCCAAATTCAATCAAATGATCGACTCCGTAGCGGCTAAGACAACCGTGTAGAGTTAACGGAGCGGGGACATTCCTGTCCCCGAATCAGGATAAGATATGCCTAACCCGAATATCTCACAAATCTTCTGCTGCGCTCCGGTATGACGGCGCTGGAGCGGATTTCCCTGGATTCGGGTCTTTGCAGGGTCTCGACCCGGCTTCACCCCCGAATCTGCACGAAACCCCCACCAGCACTCGTCCTCCGTTCGCTCGCTACGAATTTTGGGAGATATCCGGGCTAACTAACGAGAAGAACCGATGAAATTAAAAGTTGTGAGTAACTACTCAGGCCCTCATTGAGGATTCGTATCCGGCGTCTACCTGCGCCGAGCTGGTTGCGATGACTTTTGAATACCCACGGTCGGCGGGTATTTTTTCGGAACGCTGTTCTTAAGTCCTCAAAATATGGGAGTTCTTACCTATTGAATGATAAAGATTCAAAAGCGTGGTAGGGCAAGAGCATCCCTGCTCTGCCGTTCGTCGTTGTCAGCCAATAAACCATCTGAGTAGTTACAGTTGTGATTCATCAAGCGGATGAAGGCGGGTATTGGGCCGAAGTGCCCTCCATCCCCGGATGCGCTACTCAAGGGGAGTCCTTCGAAGAGTTGTTGACCAACCTCTACGAGGCTATCGAAGGTTGCCTGTCCACCGAAGAATGACAAAACTGCCTGACGCCCGATGAATAGAGATGAACTCCTAAATGTCTGATACCAATGAACAATGTCTATGACCTGACGTTTCTTTCCCGATCCAATGTCGGTTCGACCTTCTACGACGATCTTGATGATCTTCTCTCCCATGTTGTTGACGATACCAAGATACAGCGGGATTTTCAACCAGGGTTAGAAATGGCTGAGGAATTCCAGGCAAATCCTCAAGCTTACTGGGTAGATTATAGAATCGAGGGTAAAAACAATATCCCCTTGTTCTTGTATGGGATACCCAATCGGGACAAGGCAAGGTTGACGACGATTATGCTTTCTCACTTCCACCGGATCGAACTCAGGTTCGAGTCAATCCTCGTATTCAAAAACCAACCTGAGATCCCCAGAATGGACCTTGCCAGACTCTCGGATGTCGGTGGAGACATGATCTCCTCGCTCGACTCTCACGAAGACTTCAGTCGCAAGATTCTTCAGCGTATCCCAGCCTGAGAATCCACAAACGCGCTTTTCCCCCTCCCTCCTTCATCCTTTTTTTCTCCTCTGTGCCCTCTGAGTCCTCTATGGTTATTCTCTCCCATCAATTCCTGTTCGCGAAGCGATCCTGTTCCGGCGCAGCCGGATCAAGCGACTGAAAGAAGCGTTGTTAATTTAATTCCTCATTCTTCATTCCTAATTCCTCATTGGCGCTTCAGCGCCTCTCCCCCTTCACTGTCACGCCGTAGTCCTTTGGCAAAGGCGGATGCGGCTCTTTGCGAGAGTCATCTCCATAAAAACACTCGATAGTGGCTCACGAAACGGAAAATATGAGCGACAAAACCCATTAGTTGCTCACGGATGAGCCACAAATCCTATTGTGGATAGGCTATCTGTCCGGTAAAACGCCACAATCTCGACAGATCTATTGGTTTTCGGTAGAGACAAAAAGATTGATATGGCAAAAAGGAGAACGAGGAAACGAAGGCAAAAGACGGTCGCTACCCTTCAACACAAGGACGCTTCGCGTAAGAACATCCCCACCGCTGAGTATCAGGCCGTGATGGAGGAGGAGGATCGGAGTCCAATCCGGATTGCCTACGAACGCCGCAACCGCGACCTTGATCCCCAACTCGTTTGGCGCGGTAAGGACCAACAGGATTGGTCCGATCTGGTCGTTCAGGCCCCACCACTGTATATCCAGGAGAAGGTACATCCCAAGGTGTTGATTGACGATCTACTGCGTCGGAGCAAGGAAACGGAGGCGGAAAAAGCTGCCGCGCAAACGGGGTTCCAAACAGACCTCTTCGCCGATTTCAACGGCTTGCCAAGCCCCCAAGCTCAGACGGAATTCTACCAGCACGACGCCAACTGGTCGAACCGGATGATTCTCGGAGACAGCCTGCAAGTCATGGCGTCCCTGGCAGAGCGCGAGGGGTTGCGCGGCAAAGTGCAGTGCATTTACATCGACCCGCCTTATGGCATCAAGTTCAATTCGAACTTCCAGTGGTCAACGACCAGTCATGATGTTAAAGACGGCAACCGGAAACACATCACCCGCGAGCCCGAGCAAGTTAAGGCATTTCGGGATACGTGGCGGGATGGGATTCATTCCTATCTGACCTATTTGCGGGATCGGCTGACAGTGGCCCGGGATTTGTTGACGGAAAGCGGGTCGGTTTTCGTGCAGATCGGGGATGAGAATGTCCATCGAGTACGGGCGGTTATGGATGAGGTTTTTGGGGAGGAGAAATTCATTGCCCAGATCACTTTTCGGGTAAAAAGTCCATTGGCAGTGTCGGACTTGGCCCGCACCACAGATTTCATTATCTGGTACAGTAAAGACCCAGCGCTGATGAAGTTTCGCCAAGCTAGGTCAGAAAAAGAACTTGATGACCATCCCGAATTTTCTCTCGCCCTCTTTTCCGATGGAACGGTTACCTCAAAAAAAACCATCCATGATAAGAAGATTCCTAAAGATGTACGATTCTTTACTGCACAAAACTTAGCTTCATCCGGATATACACCATCCTGCATGTACGATGTGAAAATTGATGGTCAGATCTTCAAGCATCCAAAAGGGAAAAGTTGGAAGACAAACCAGGAAGGCATGCGACGCCTTCGTCGTGCAGGCCGCCTGCATCCACTGAAGACTAGTCTCCGTTGGAAGTATTTCTTTGATGATGCTCCTAGCAAGGTGATTACCGACATCTGGTTCGATACTTTCGCAGCATCCCAGAAAACTTACGTAGTACAAACATCAGAGTCGGTCGTCAAACGATGCATCCTCATGACTACCGACCCCGGAGACCTCGTCCTTGATCCCACCTGCGGCTCAGGAACCACTGCCTACGTCGCCGAGCAGTGGGGTCGCCGCTGGATCACCATCGACACTTCCCGGGTAGCGCTCGCGCTCGCTCGCGCCCGCATTATGGGTGCTCGCTATCCCTACTACCTACTCGCCGACAGCCGCGAAGGACGGTTGAAAGAGGCAGAAATCGAACGCAAGGCCCCTTCTGAAGAGCCCACCTACAACAACATCCGCCTGGGTTTCGTGTACCAGAGGGTACCCCATATCACTCTCAAATCCATCGCCCACAATGCCGAAATCGAGGTGATCTGGGATGATTTTCAGGAAAGGTTGGAACCGTTGCGTAAGAAATTGAACGAGGCTCTCGGCACATCCTGGGAGGAATGGGAAATCCCCCGAGATGCCGGTGACGATTGGCCGAAGGAGGTCAAACGAATTCACGCAGAATGGTGGAAACAGCGCATCACTCGGCAAAAGGAAGTCGACGCCTCCATCGCAGCCAAGGCCAATTACGAGTATCTCTACGACAAACCCTATCAGGACAACAAGAAGGTGCGCGTTGCGGGTCCGTTCACCGTGGATAGCCTGTCACCCCACCGCCTGTTGGGGGTCGATGAAAACGACGAACTCATCGACAACATCGCCGAAGCCAAGCTCGGCTACGGCGAAAAGGCGGACTTTGCTGAAATGATTCTGGAACACCTCAAGACCTCCGGCGTCCAGCAGGCCCACAAGGAGGACAAGATCTCCTTCTCAAGTATCAGACCCTGGCCCGGCGACCTTGTCTGTGCCGAAGGAACCTACGTCGAGGGCGACATGGACTCCGGAACCGAGAAGCGCGCTGGCATTTTCATTGGCCCTGAATTCGGCACTGTCTCCCGCCCCGATCTCGTATCAGCAGTACGCGAAGCCGCCGACGCTGACTTCGACGTGCTGGTAGCCTGCGCCTTCAACTACGACGCCCACGCCTCGGAGTTCAACAAACTCGGCCGCGTCCCAGTCCTCAAGGCCCGCATGAACGCCGACCTCCACATGGCCGACGACCTCAAGAACACCGGCAAAGGCAACCTCTTTGTCATCTTCGGAGAACCGGATGTTGCAGTGGTTAGTGGACAGTGGCTGGTGACTAGTAAAGGCAGAATGTTAGCGAATTATGAGCAAATTAAAGAGTTATCAGGACTTGGAAGTTTGGAAGAAATCAATCGAATTGGCAAAGAGGGTCTATCAACTCTCTGCTCGGTTTCCACCGGAGGAAAAGTTCGGGATAACCAGCCAAGTCCGCCGGGCCTCGGCCTCGGTGGCGGCGAATATAGCGGAGGGAGCAGAACGTCACGGGACCGGGGAGTATCTTCAGTTTCTGGGGGTGGCAAGCGGCTCACTGGCGGAAACCGAAACTTTCCTGATTCTGGCGCAGGAGTTGGGGATGGTAACGCCCAACCAAACCAAGCCTCTTCTATTGGAAGCGAAAACCGTTGGACGGATGCTCAACGGACTCAAACGATCGCTGCGAACCAGAAGCTGACTCAGACTGAGTTCCCACTAACACTGACCACCGAACACTTTTCCCAAGTCACTGTACACGGTGTAGACGTCTTCCATCCCAACACCGGCGAAATCCGCAGCGACAGCGCTGACGGCATCGCCTGCTGGTTCATCGACACAGACTACAATGAGGAAAGCTTCTTCGTCCGCCACGCCTATTTCCTCGGCGCCAGAGACCCTTACAAGGCCCTCAAGACCACCCTCAAAGCCGAAATTAACCGCGAAGCCTGGGAAACCCTAAACAGCGACACCTCCCGGCCTTTCGAAAAACCAACCTCAGGCCGAATCGCCGTAAAAGTCATCAATCACCTCGGGGACGAGGTGATGAAGGTGTTTCGGGTATGACTCCAACCTTACAAACCCGGGAGATATCGCATGGCTAGATCTGAGCAACTCAAGGCATTGCTTCGGTCGCACTTTGAAAGAGACGATGACCGCTTCTATTCAGTGGCCATGCAAGTCGCCGCTCACGAAGCAAAGTTGGGCCACGGAAAGGTCGCCGAGGAATTACGTGCCATGATCGATGCAGCCAAGAGCAGACGTGGACTTGCACCGGTTGTCCCGATTAGTCGTCCGCGTGGTGAGTTGGCGAACCTTCTGGAAGCCTCCTACCCAAAGGCTCGGTTAGGGTCGATGATTATGGGCAATACTCTAGCCCGTCAGATAGAGCGCATCATTCGTGAGCAACGTCATGCCGGGAGGATTGTGGAGCATGGCCTCTCTCCCAGACGCAAGCTGCTTCTAACTGGCCCTCCCGGCACGGGAAAGACCCTGACGGCTACTGTCCTGGCCGGAGAACTCGGGCTCCCCCTTCTTCAAGTCCGACTTGACGGACTCATCACAAAATACATGGGAGAAACCGCAGCCAAGCTGCGACAAATATTTGACGCTACAAACCAGACCCGCGGCATTTACTTCTTCGACGAGTTTGACGCTATTGGTTCACAGCGCGGACTCACCAACGATGTGGGCGAGATTCGCCGAGTGCTGAACAGCTTCTTGCTGATGATCGAGCAGGACAGTTCGCACAGTCTCATAGTTGCGGCAACCAACCATCCTGATATCCTTGACCCAGCGCTTTTCCGCCGTTTCGACGACATTCTTTACTACGACCTTCCTGATCGGTCGCGGATTGCTCAGTTACTGAAGGAACGGCTTGCCGGAAACTCTCCTAAGAAAACTTGTTGGGAGCCCCTTGCTAGCTTGGCCGAAGGATTGAGTTACGCTGAGATCACGCGCGCTGCAGACGAGGTCTTGAAAGATGCTATAATCCATCGACGCAAGGAGGTCCAAGAAGAGGATATTCGTAAGATGTTGATTGAACGCAGGAACATTGCCGACAGGTCAGCCAATAGGAAAGCCTAGTGAACTGGATACCATTATAAGATGGCGAAGAGATCCGAAAAATACCGGCATTTTCTCCTCAAAGGGGTAACTGAAACGGAACCGTATCGTCCGCAAATCCCTCCTATCCCCAAACCGGAAATCCCAGAGCGAGACCGAATCAAACACGGAGGTGCTTTGCAGAAGCAAATCAGCAGGCTGCGAATAGCAGCGGATGAGACCCGGCAAACCCAGCAAGCCGCGGGTCTGAAAGAGGGTCTGGGAATTCAAATCGAGTTCGAGAGTTTCCCGGATGTAGAGTTAGCTTTTGAAAGCCTATCGAGAGAGCGTTCAGGGATCGAACTGCAGAACGTCCGTCAAAAAAAGAATCTGACATTGGCCACCGTCTTCGTCCCTGACGGAAAGCTCGATCACTTCGAGCGTCTCATTCGTGACTACATAGTGGAGAAGAAAGACAGTATTGGTCGTGCCCGCGATAACAGAAAACTGATTGACGCAATCAAGCAGATCCGGGCTGCGAGTCTTCGGGCACTATGGACCGACACCGAGGCATTTCCTGCCGCTGAAGAGGTGCCCCTCTGGTGGGAGGTGTGGCTTCCTCGTAGCCGATCTATGTCCGATACCGAGGCGGCCCTGCACGATCAATCCGGCACCACGGCTTTTCGGGAGAGAGCCGAAGCGCAGGGCATGGAGGTCGTCGAAGGAGAGCTGATGTTTCCTGAGCGTATAGTGCTGTTGGTCCGCGCAACGCCCGAACAGATGCGGAGATCCATTGTCATCCTCAACAACATTGCCGAATTACGACGTGCCAAAGAGACGGCCGAATTCTTCGATTCTTTGCGTCCAAATGAGCAATATGAGTGGCTCGAGGACCTGTTGGCTCGAACCAATTTTCCACCTGACGGAGCCGGTGTACCCCATATCTGCTTACTTGATACAGGGGTCAATCGTGGCCATCCTCTGCTTTCTCCTGTCCTTGATCAAAATGATCTTCATGTAGTGGAGCCTGCTTGGGGACCCAATGATGAGGTTGGACACGGAACAGAGATGGCAGGAGTGGCTCTAGCAGGCGACTTAACCGATCTCCTCGCAGGAAGCGGATCAGTGGAGATCACTCACCGTCTCGAATCGGTGAAACTGCTACCATCGGATGGTGCAACCGGGAAAGACCCCCACCATCATGGTTATCTAACGCAAGAAGCAGTGGCTCGGCCAGAGGTTACCGCTCCCTTTCGACTCAGGGTCTTCGGCCTATCGGTCACAGCTCGGGATAATCGCGATCGAGGACGTCCATCTGCCTGGTCGGCAGCGATAGATGCGCTGGCTGCGGATGTCGACGGATATGGAGACAATCCGCGTTTACTGGTAGTGTCAGGGGGTAACACCAACCCAAATGCTTGGTCTCAATACCCTTACTCAAATGATACTGACGGAGTGCACGACCCCGCCCAAGCATGGAATGCCCTTACAGTTGGGGCATATACCAACCTTGTACGAATAACCGAGTCGGATGCCGACGGTTACTCGCCTGTCGCTCCAAAGGGAGGTCTGAGTCCATTTAGTACAACCTCGCTAAAGTGGCAGGCTCATTGGCCCCTAAAGCCGGACATTGTTCTTGAAGGGGGCAACGTTGCAAAAGACCAATTCGGAACGGTATCAATGCCCAGTTTAAGTCTTCTGACGACTAATCACATCCCTGTAGACCGGATATTTACGACGACTAATGCAACCAGCGCCGCCACCGCTCTCACTTCGCGCTTCGCCGCCCAAGTAATGGCGTCCTATCCTCGACTGTGGCCTGAGACCATCCGTGCCATAATCGTCCACTCGGCGGAATGGACCGAATCCATGAAGCGAATGTTTCTTCCTCGAAATAAAGACCTGACGAAGAAGGACTATTTGAAATTGCTTCGTCGGTGTGGCTTCGGAGTGCCGGATTTAGACCGCGCACTTTGGAGTGTGACCAACTCTCTGACTATGATGGTTGAGCAAAGCCTTCAGCCATTCAAGCGAGAAACGCCGAGGCAACCGACCCTCCGCGATATGCATCTCCACAACTTGCCTTGGCCGAGCGATGTGCTGGAGAGCTTGGGAGCAACGGAGGTCGAGATGCGGGTCACGTTGTCCTACTTCATTGAACCCAACCCGTCTCTAAGGGGTGTCCGTTCACGTTACCGGTACGAATCGCACGGTCTCCGTTTCGACGTAAAGCGACCGATAGAATCGACAAGTGACTTTCGGAAACGGATCAATCTTTTAGCAAAAGATGAGGAGGATGGTGCCTCCCATAGCGGAAATGATCCAAATTGGTTGATTGGAAAACAAGGTCGCCATAGGGGTTCGTTGCACAGCGACATCTGGCGGGGAACCGCAGTGGACCTCGCCAGCCGAGATGCTATCGCTGTCTATCCTACAGCAGGTTGGTGGAAGACTCGTCCCGCACTCGAAAGGTACGATCAAACGGCACGGTATGCCCTTGTCGTCAGCATCAAAGCGCCAGAGATCGATGTGAATCTCTACACTGAAGTTGCGAATTTGATCGCCTCGGCAGTTCAATTTGAGACGTGAGGTGAACTTCCGCATCGCCGACACTTTCACCCACAGCCTTACGAAGCTCACAGGCAACGAACAGAAGGCCGTCAAGACCACGGCTTTCGACCTTCAGTTGAACCCTGCTCGGCCGGGGTTGAGAATGCACAGGTTGGATGGCGCTAAAGATCCGAATTTCTGGTCTATCCGCGTCAGTCGCGACATTCGGATGATCTTACATCGGACTCGGAGCAGCCTGCTGCTCTGTTACGTGGATCACCACGATAATGCCTATCATTGGGCAGAACGACGCAAAATTGAAACTCATCCCAAGACCGGCGCCGCCCAGCTTGTTGAAGTGCGTGAGAGGATTAAGGAAATCGTTGTGCCAGTATATGTGGAAGAGGAGCAAGAGGCGCCGCCCAAACCGCTTCTTTTCGCTGACATTTCAAAAGAGGAATTGCTGAGCTACGGCGTGCCACCTGAATGGGTAACCGACGTACACAACGCTGATGAGGACAAGCTGATCGAGTTGGTAGATCATCTCCCGGAAGAAGCTTCGGAGGCGCTACTTGAGTTGGCCGAAGGTGGAACACCGCAACTAGCGAAAGCCGTTGCCGAAGACCTTACTGATTACGGAGAAAAAGAGGAAACTCCGCCTCCCGCGGAAGCCGTTTCCCTCCCAGATCCGTTCGAACATCCGGATGCTCAGAGACGATTCTTTGAAGTAACCAACAAGGAGGAATTGGAGCGCGCGCTGGAATATCCCTGGGAAAAGTGGGCGCTATTCCTCCATCCTTCCCAATGTGCAATTGTAGAGAAGGACTACGGCGGGCCGTTCCGGGTTTCCGGTACCGCTGGTACGGGAAAAACTGTTGTTGCCATCCACCGCGCCGTGTTTCTCGCGCGCTCCAACCTGGAGACCAGGGTCCTCCTCACCACGTTTTCGGACACCTTGGCCGATGCGCTACGGGCAAAGGTCAGGCGACTGACCTACAATGAGCCCAAGCTGGCTGAACGCCTTGAAGTCGCCTCAATCGATTCAGTTGGGGAACGCCTATATCGGGCACAGTTCGGTCACCCGAAGATCGCAACTCCAGAGCAAGTTCAGAAGATTCTGGAGAATGTCTCCAGCCAAGTGGAGAAATATAAATTCAGCCTCCGATTCTTGCTCAGCGAGTGGGAGGATGTAGTCGATGCCTGGCAGTTGGATACCTGGGAAGCCTATCGCGATGTAAGGAGACTCGGCAGAAAGACACGGCTACCGGAAGAGCAGCGTTTGGCGCTGTGGGCTATCTTTGAACGGGTCAGAATGGAACTTCGGAATCGAGGTCTGGTGACCCGAGCCGGTATGTTGAGTGTGCTCGCTGAACAGCTCAAAAATCGTCGAAATCCTCCCTTTGACTTCGCCATCGTAGATGAGGCGCAGGACATCGATGTAGCCCAACTCCGCTTTCTTGCGGCATTAGGTGCCGATCAGTCCAATAGCCTCTTTTTCGCGGGTGATCTCGGCCAACGCATTTTTCAGACGCCCTTCTCATGGAAAGCCCTTGGAGTCGATATTCGGGGAAGGTCTCAGACCCTCAAACTCAACTATCGAACTTCGCATCAGATTCGGAAACGTGCAGACCGATTGCTGGGTACCAAAATCGCCGATGTCGACGGCAACGTCCAAGATCGGCGCGGAACTGTCTCGGCCTTCAATGGCGAACCTCCGGCAATCCAACTCTTCAAAACCGAGAAGGAAGAAATTGATGCTGTCGGAATCTGGTTGCTGGAAATTCAAGATCAAGGCGTTGCCGCCAGTGAAATTGGAGTATTCGTGCGCTCAGAAAAGGAACTGGGCCGGGCCCAAGCCGCAGTTCGTGCTGCGGGAATCAATCTACAGATCCTGGATGAAGGAAAAAAGCCTGACGACGATTGCGTATCCATCAGTACCATGCACTTGGCCAAAGGACTGGAGTTCCGCGCCGTCGCCGTCATGGCCTGTGACGACGAAGTTATTCCCTCCCAAGAACGGATCGAATCCGTAGCTGATGCTTCCGACCTCGAAGACGTGTATAATACCGAAAGGCACCTCCTCTACGTCGCCTGTACCCGCGCCCGGGACCACCTAATGGTAACAGGCGTTACTCCTTCCTCCGAGTTCTTGGATGATTTACGGATGTGATGTAAGCCAAGCGCGGATTGCACCGCCGTCTGCAACTTCACCACGAATACGCTTCCTGGAAAAAAACGGGGCGCGACTGTGAATCGCGCCTTAATGCACCTCCTACATGGGGTAGGTTTGACATAGGAAACATCCTTCAACTGACCAACGAAATCAAGAAGGATTTTTGGGGAAGCAACCGTTGACTCAAAGAAGATCTATATTATGCGCAACTTCATGAGACGGTAAGTCATCGCTAGGGTGCTCACTTTGAACTTGTGAGCGAGCTTCCCCAGACTTTCGTCATCGGTTAGATCAAAGGGCTGTTTCTTAAAGGCGGCCCTGACCCAGGGAGCGGGCATGAGAAGGGCCGCAGCGAACGCATTGGCATCCATCTCTTCTTTTTTGGTGCCGGAACCAGATTCAAGATCCCGGAAATTCACACGATACCCTTTGTCAATATAAGTCTCGCCTTTGTGGAGAAGGAAATGGCCAATTTCGTGTGCAATGCTAAAGCGCCTCCGGGTGATGGGTTCCGTCTTGTTAATGCCAATGACAGCACGGGGTCCATTTCGGACTAGTACAGCCGAGCAGTCCTCGCCGAGATCTGCCAACTCAATCTTGATGCCTATGTGCTCAGCGACTCGCTTCACAGGAACTGGAGGGATATGTACTACTGCCCTTGCAAGTAGCCATCCAGCTTTTTTCTCAATCTCTATGGACGTTTGCATTTATTTTCTCTCGGCTGTTATTGATAAAAGAAAGGACTTGGCGTTGGCTAATTCCCGCCGCCTTCTTCAACCTTCCCGTGACTACGTATCTTGCGGCGGTCTCCTCGCACTTACGAATTTCGTCGGGTGAAGGTAATAACGAGTTTACCTCGACATCAAGTGCATCGGCGAGAGACCAGATTGTATGAAGCGTCGGACGCTGGTTTCCCCTCTCAATGTTGGCAATGGAACCTCGTGTGAGCCCACAGAGATTCGCGAGTTGGGTCTGGGTAAGGTTGGCTTCCCTTCGCTTTCGTGCCAAATGTTGTCCTACGAGTACGTAGAGCGTTTCTGAGTCAGGAATTCGTCGCATTAGACGGAAAATAGGGATTCGATTTTGGAATGTCAAGTATTAAAAAGCAAGGAAAGAGAAGCTCAGCCGTCTCCTGAATGATCCGTTTTTAATGAAAAGCTAATTAACTTTTCCCAGTTTTTGGTATTGACATAGGTGAGCCACTGTTAGATTTCTTGGGAATGTTTTCAACCCGAACTCGGTTTCGAGATCCCCACACAAAGAAAACGGCCAAATCGCTAGCCGCAACAGCCATGGCCGAAACTCATATCTGTCCAAGGGCTGAACTAGAAAGGAATGAATGAGATTTAGCCTAAACACGAAAAAACTCCCGGATGTTTCGAGAGTACTAGACCGGGTAACAAGGACCAAGACCATGGTCTCGACAAAAAAATCACGATCAACGTTAAAGGTCGGGGTAAGGGAGGAAATGGCATATGATGAGCCTGTAGTCCCCCGAGAAACCTCGAAATCACGAGAATATAAAGGTCCAACCATTTCATTCCTCAATTTTTAATGCTCATTAAAATATCACAGAAAATATCTTATGGAATATACAAATCAACAACTAAACAACTACGTCAACAGGATTAAGCTCACTCAGGAGAAAAAATCGTCCTATGCAAATCAAATTGATAATTTGATAAACAATGTTCTCGAAGCTATAAAAGACATGGAGAACACTAAAGTTACGAGGGTAATAAGAGCAGGTTCGTGGAAGAAGGGCACTGCCTTAGCCCCAAAGGGAGACTATCCGCTCGATATAGACATGGTGTTTTTCTTGGACCTTGAAGAAGATATTTCATTTGATGCCGAGGATCTACGGGATGAGATCATTGACGTATTATGTGAAGCCTATCCTAACAAGAAAAAATCAGATTTTACTGAAGGCCAAAAAACTATCGGAGTTGTATTCAGAGGCTCTGGTCTTGAAGTTGATATCGTGCCCTTTATCCCGGAAAAAGGTAATACGACCTATGGAAGGCAACCTCGAAAAAAACTTCATTCAGGTGAGTTTAAAACTAGCGTTGACAAACAATTGGCTTTTATACGCAAAATAAAGGGCAAGTGTTATAATTTCACTTCCATTGTTCGCATCCTTAAAAGTTGGAGAAACTACAAGGAGCTAGAGCTTTCCTCTTTTTCCATTGAATTGGCGGTAGCTAGTTTGATTGAGGCAGGGAGATTATCTGGGACTTCGATAAATCAGGCAATTATCAGTTTCTTCGAGTTTTTCGGCAATGGAGATCCAAAAAAGGTTTATTTCGCAGGTGCTATTGGACCACAAAATGGTAATGCGCCGTGGATAGCGGATCCAACAAACAATAAGAACAATACCATCAAGTTGTCTGATAGTGAATGGGACGAAGTTGTAGAGGTGGCCGAAAACGGCTTTGAGACCATTTCTTATGCACAAACCGTGCGGGAGACTGGAAAAACATTGGACTTATGGAAGGAAGTTTTTGGACCAAGTTTCAATATTAAGTGAGGAACAATACCAATGATGACCATTACGCAAACATATACCAAAACAGATACGAGAAAGGTTTTTGAAAACTATCAGGCAGACTTGCTAATGCTTGCTGAAAGGACCCAAGCAATGGATTTCGAACATGCAAAAAAGTGTGCCTATGATGTCTCTCTAATGGCTCAAGAAGGGTGTTTAAGACGTGTCCATATACAATTGTATGACTCTAAGGGAAATCTTATTAAAGTTCATCGGTATTCCGTGAAAAAAGACATATTATCTGATGGTCAAAGGCCAGGAGGGAATAGATGGCCATGCAAGCCTGACGGTAGCCTATGTGTGATAGTTGAATACTCTGATCGTCAAAAGGCGGAAAAGCTAAAAAAATCAGGGAAGTTAAAGGTGAAGTGGGGCCCTTCATCCTTATCGACTGATTACTCTGGGATGCGAAGCGATGGCGACAGATTCTATTCTAGCAATAACTATGGGTTATGGCGTGATTCATTCGTGAATTAAATCGAACAAGAGATGGCACACGATACCTTTGATTATCAACGAGAACTCCCCTCGCGAGAGCTAGACAGTATTGCAGATACTCTTGTCGGCTTCGACAGGTATTTTGAAGCATTGAAAAATCATCTGATGGTATTGTTAATGCCTGACCATGTAGAGAAGTGGAGCAAGAAATACCACAAGCAAATTATTCCATTGTGCAAGGTAATCCAGCAAAGGTACCCTCTTTTTCTCTTTAGCGGGGATGTCGGGACGGGAAAGACGGTAACAGCTGAGTGTTCCGCAAACCGATTGACAAAGGAAATGGGCAAAGAAGGCTTTCTCCTTAAGCTGAGCACCCGAGTGAGAGGTAATGGCCTGCATGGAGAAATGAGTCAGCTTATCCAGGATGCTTTTGAGAATCTGACAACTCAAGCAGGTAAACAACGACTTTCTTTTTTACTTATAGACGAGGCAGATTCCATTGCATCACTTCGGTCCACCGAACAAATGCATCAAGAAGAAAAGGCGGCTGTCAATACACTAATACAGAAAATTGATGAGATTCGCCAAGTAGGCGGTCGAGCTGTTGTGTTTCTTTGCACTAATAGAGCACATGTCATTGATCAGGCAGTCGTCAGGCGGGCTGCGTTACACATTGAATTCCACCGACCGAATAAAGAGGAATGTCTAAAATTACTCACGCAAGATCTTCAGGGCATAGGACTTTCATCAAAAGAGTTAGGAGAATTAGCGGCCTCGATCTCGTCCGGGGGACATCATGGAAAAATTGGATATTCCTTTTCAGATTTTCGGCTACGATTTCTTCCAGAAGCACTTGCTAGGGCCTTTCCAAACCGACCGTTAACATTCGACATTTTAAGAGATACTGTGTTAGCTGTAAAACCAAGCCCACCGATTGTCTAAAATGGAAAAGGAAAGCGTGAAATCAAATCAGGAAATAATTAAAAAACTGAGAAGAAAAGCGGAACTTAGTCGATTTGCTCACTCAGAATTAAAGGCAAGATATTGTATGTGTTTGAACCTGAAGGAATTCTCGATCGTTTTATTATCGGTAGGTATGGCCGCTCTAATTGGTCTTTATTATAGAAAAATTTTGGCAGGTGAATCCATATTGACTGTTATTTATCTCTTACCTTTTGTCACCACAATAGTACAGGCTCTAGATCACACCGTGTTTAAGTGGACAAATAAACTCACGGGGCACGAGTCTGCAGTAGCAATTTGGGGGGATTGGATTAGAGAGGCAGACTTTCTTGAGAAGAGTATGCAACAGCATTCAAGTGATTTATCAAATGAAAAGATGCACAACATCCAAGAAAAATATAGAGCTTGTATGAGCGATACAGAACAAATACCAAATAACAAGTTCCTAAAATATAAAAAGAAATTCAGGACAAGTGTATTGAAGTCTAAGAAAATTGATGAAATGTCATTGGAAGAATTAGAGAACAAGAAGAATCGTGCTACTGACAGTAAAGCCCAAACCGATATTCACAATGAGCACGATTGATTAAATATGTCGTGAAAATTTCCGCTTCGATACACTTTTACAGGGAATTATATTACTTTATTATGCAATAATTCTGTTATAACTGAAATGAAAGAAAAAGATAAGACAAAACCTAAAATTGAACTCGAAGAGAAACTTCAACTCAAGAGAAGTGGAGTAAGGATTCACGTAACTATATTAGCTGCTTGGTTCGTTTTTGTAATTACCTCAGTATTAGTCGCGATCGCTCTTTTGAAGGATGATTTCACTGCTGCAAAAGACCTCTTCCTCACTGTCTTGCCGGTTGCAACAGGAATTATCACATACTGGTTTGCTGATCGTTCTGGGCGAAGGAACAAAGACACACAAGAGCAAAGCCAAGACACCCAGGGGAAGGCAAAAAGTGTCGGCCCTTGATGTTTGGTAAAATTGAAGGGAAGCGGGAGTCCTTGGGCAACGAAAACGACGTCAGAGGCCTTGACTCTCGATGGGGCCACAAAGGCTCGGTGGGGCGAGGACGGCGTTGAATGATTTGGGTCTCAAGCTGCCTGTTCCTTCAAGGGTGCTGATTTGCGAAAATGGCCCACAATTGGCATCGTTTTTGCCTCTTTCCCATCCCCTGAGGATTCTTGGTCGCCTTGCTGCAATGCGGTTGCAGGCGGATTTATCCCCCCAGAACTAGCTTCTAAAAATCGCTTCCAAAATCAAAACCATCACCTAATCTAATAAAACGCTAATCTATCGTGTCCGTATTTCGGGGGAAAATCACAATGAGCAACGGCCCTAAGCTATTTAGAATCGATCCTGATACTCGCAAGTCCACATCGGTGCGGGAAGTGGATTTCACCCAATTGGGATTGAAAGAACGTAGCGACATCCAGGAGTGGGTTGCGGCGCACCCGGACATCCTCGATGATGACCTGCTCATCGTGGCCAAGGAGTTCAGTGGCTTCGACAGAACAAGTGAGAGGCCCGACCTGCTCGCTGTCGACTCTCAGGGCGTCCTCGTTGTCATCGAATTGAAGCGGGATGACAGTGGAGCGGACGCCTACTGGCAGGCTATCAAATACACAAGCTACCTACGTCACGCTAGCGCAGAAGCTATTATCAGCATGCTGGCTGACTACGCGGACATATCTCAAGAAGATGCTGAGGATCGTCTGCTGAAGCATCTGGACGCTGACGACTTAGAGACCCTAAATCGGGAACAGCGAATCATATTGGCAAGCCACCGATTCGCACCGGAGGCCACCTCCGCCGTTCTCTGGCTCAACGAAAGGTTTGTTGGCGAAAGCCTGATTAGGTGCGTTCAACTGACCCCTTATAGAGACGAGGCGGCAAATGCTCTGTATCTACAAGCCAACACCATCATCCCCTTGCCTGGGGAGGAGGAATACATTGTCCAGGTTGGGTCAAAAAACATACAGGTGAGCAGCGGCAGAAGCTTAGGAGAAAAGCTGAGCCGGACCTTTGCCCGGAATAGAGGCGATGAAGTATCACGTTTCTTCAGACAGGTTCGGGACATCGTATTGAGCGACTTGCCAGATGCAATTATGCCAAATAAGCACAGTAGATGGGCCGCCGGTACTAGGGATCGGTACTACAAGTTTTGGTATAAGCATCCTCCATGGAAGAATTGGGGCTTTGCCTATGCCGCTTATTTAGATCCAGTGGAGGAAGGTGTCACACAGAGAAAGGCGAAGGTGGGAGTCGAGTATTGGTCTGTCGATCCAGAGTTGAAAGCCAAGATTGAAGCGTTGCACATTCACAAGGACCAAGAAAAAAGTGGGGACGCCATTAGGGTTTTACACACATCAGACGAATTGGATGACGACTTCGCCAAAGCCATCGCCGGAACTTTCCGGCAATTTATAGAGACGGTCACGCCAATGGTAGACGCATTTATGGAGGAAGAGGCCAACCAGGAAGATACTTAAACCGCCCCCATCAGTTCAGCAAAACTCCCCCCTCGACGGTTGCCAGAAAAAGAGCGGAGGCAAATAGTTCAGGTAGTATGAAAGAGAATGATTATCTATAAATCTGGATCGGAACTAACGCTCTTCTCATCAGAAAAAGCGATGCTCGAATACATAGAAGCGATTGACGTAGAGGAGGAGCCCCCAGAGGTGATTGTGTCCAACGGCCAAATATTGAAGCTGACAGTCACTGTATTCGACTCAATTAAGATCGAAAGAAAGGCTCCGACAAGGTCTTCCCAGATGCGCTTCAGGAAGCTTTTGCGTAAGTTTGTTGCGCGAATTTTGAGAAGTGGCGCTCGTTCGGTGATCACCAAAGATGATGAGCTAGTTGCTAGAATAGCAGAGAAGTTTTACACCAATTAAGGAAGTAAAAGACGTCAGCAACTAGGTTAGGTTACAAGGCATTTCATTTTGCAAGAGTGGATGATCAACTTACGCATAGTTGCAACCAAGGCACATTTATATGGATTTCTGCGCTTACACAGTCCTTGAACACAGTCCTGCAAGAGTCTCATTTGACTTGGTACGAAGTTTGTGGTCCGATCAGTGGGCCATGACAAACTTAAGTAATTTGGAAATTGTTGAACTCCGGAGCATCTGGCCCCACGAGGAGAAACACTTCACCCCATGGTTAGCCAAGGAAGAGAATCTTAATCTATTGGGAGATATCTTGGGCCTACAGCTGGAGTTACAAGACAAAGAAGTAAAGGTACGGTTGGACAGCAACTACAAAGCAGACATCGTTTGCAAGAATATCCAAAACGATGGAATAGTATTGATCGAAAATCAGCTGGAAAAGACAGATCGTTCCCACCTTAACCAAATTTTCACCTATGCGGCTGAGCTCGGTCCCACCACAATTGTGTGGATAGCCAAGGAATTTCAAGAGAAACACCGAGCGGCCGTTAATTGGCTGAACAAAATTTCCATCAATAATATTCAATTCTTTGCGATCGAAATCCTGTTATGGAGGATAGGCGATTCCCCAGCAGCACCTTATTTCAAAATCGTCGCAGAACCAAAATCCTGGGCCTTAGATGTGAGAAAATTGCCGGGAGGCAATCTTAACCATACTGTGTCTGGAAAAAAGCTCCAACGGGAATTATGGGACGATTTCAAAGATTACCTAACCGGAAAGGAATCAGGCATACTCCTTTCAGGTCCAGAGGACAGAAACAGGCAGGTAAGGCACCAAAATGGAAAAAATATGGACATCTATTGCCAAGCCTTTTTCTGGAACAGAAAATCCGGAAGCCGGGAAGATCCGGAAGTGTTTGTCGGACTTCGCATGTATAACCAAGCCGTCAAGGAGCGATTCCAAAAACTTGTGGCGGGCAGATACAAGTTCGAGGATAAAATCCGTGAATATATGGGAGAAGAATCACTGGTTTGGGATAAAGGAAAAGGAGGAATGGGGAGTCGAAAAATATACATCCGAAAGGATTGGAAATTATGGGACAAAACGACTTGGTCTGATCTTTTTGAATGGTACGATTACGGTATAGAGGCCTTCCAGGAAGCCCTGAAGGAATTTGAGGAGGAAACTTAAATTCGATGGCGGAAGGGAAGGGGTCAAGTAGTATCTAAGGGAACGAGCTGTAGTAGACGACCTTCTTGCCCTCTGAAATGCGGCTACGATCTTCGGCGCGCTTATGGTCGCTCTCTGGAGGAGATCCTCAAACGCCGGTTCTATTACCCCAGAAATAGCTCCTCCAATATATTTCCTCCCCTTGGGGCGGTTTTGCCGGGCGTCTCCTTCCTCTTCTCAAATTTTCGGTAGAGCGGTTTGTATTTCGGTGGCTGCCCCCAGGCCCTGTCCAACAAAGCGATTGCCGCCCTTACTCTAGCCCCGGCTGGAGCTGCCTAACAAACACAATTCATGGCTTAATCAAAATGGCCACTACGCCTAAGCTTATCAACTACTTTCTGATTAACAGGTAGGGTGGGATTCCAACTCGATTCAATCAAGCCCCGAGACTTCAACTCATCAACCACCAATAGGTAATACTTGTATTGTTCACCTCTTGGGTCTACTCCGCGATCCGCAAATAATTTGAGTCGCCGTGAAAGATCAGAACCCATTACATTTTTAATCGCCGGGTCTGCGCCTTTTTCCAGGAAGAGATATACCATATCATAGTTATTGATATTTGCCGCCATCATCATTGGAGTTCTCCCTGAATCATCCTGATGATTCAAGTTCGCACCGGCTTCAACAAGTAGGCGCACTTGATTGATCCGACCGTGCAAGATAGCGTGATACATAACTGTGTTGCCAGCAAATGCAATGGGCCGATCTGGATTCATCCCATACTTGAGCAACAAGGCAAGGTAAGAGGGGTCTTCTATTCCTAGGACGATTTCATATAGGGTGTATCTCAATTTTTCGTCCTTTGACGTTACCTCGGCCATTTCAGGGTCCGATCCGTTGACCAGAAGAAACTCGAAGCCTTTCAAGCTGCGCTTGCTCATGGCCCAATAGAGCGGATGCATTTGATCTTTCCCAATAGCGTTCACATCTGCACCGAGTTCTAGATACTTCTGCATGTTTGTTTCATTCCCTTGTCCGACAGCCTGTATAAACTTTATCTGGTTAGCATCATTATAGTAGCTTCTTGCCCGCATCAGTTTTAAAGGCATATTGCCCAAAGCCGCTTGGAAGATGTCAAAGGGACCACCGACTCCTCCACAAGATATTAAAAATGGGGTTAGTAGCAGGAACAAAATTTTTGGAGGTCTTTTCATCATTATTTGGCTTAGATAATTTGTAAGGGGCTAGAATATCCATTCTGAATTATTGATTTTTCGGGTTGGTTTTCTACCCTATTTTTTGATTCCGAGACAGAAAACTCACAAAAGGGATTGGCCTCAATTTTTGACAGTAACCCTCCTCCCTGTCCCCTGCAGGCCGGCTGCAAGGGGGGGCAAAGGGGTCCCCATGCTCCCAGAGTGCCCGCTTTACGGTTTCATGGAAAAACCATGAAACTCATCGACAAGTTTTGCCTGAGCAGATGAGATGCAGACACCCAAAGTCAGCCGAAGCCAAAATCCGCATGGTCCCTTCAGTGGCGCGAATTTGCCTCTTTTCCATCCCACGAGTGATCATCTCGGCCGAATCGAGGAAAAATTCTCAGCTACCAAATAAATGGCGATTATGCAGAGGTTCGTTGGGCTACGGAACCCAGGATGTAGTAAAGGTGCTACTTGACACTTATGATGTTGATTTTACAAAATAGGGGTAAAATCATTAGATGCCGAGGTTTATTATTTTAAGTATATTAATGTTAATTTCCTTTTTCGGATGTTCGAAGTGTCCGGATTTTATCGACCAGTTGTACATACAAATCGAACCGCTGTACGAAATATACTATTCAACAAATATCGAAGAGGCGGAAGAAGCCCTGCTTAATGTCGTTGATTTAGCATTAGAGTACAAGGAATGCGGCTTAAACTCTATTCCTCAGTTAATGATTGCTAACTATCGATTGTTTATTTTGAATGAATTCAAGGGGGAGAGCGCCAAGGCAAAATATTATCTGGATGAAGCGAAAAAATATTATAGTCAGCTTTATGTTTACAAGAAGGACAAAATTGTCGAAGAAAACTTGAAAATTATGTTTAATGGAATTGAAGGGCAGGATGTCCCGAAGTGGAAACACAATAGACAACCGGAGTTAGAAGAAGTCCATACGGGGCTGTGAACGAAATACTTTGACGTGTAATGGAAAGGCATTCCAAACAATCCCTCCATTCAAAAACTGCGAAAATATCCTACCTGATCTACGGTAGAGGATGTCCTCGATATATTTCTTTCTTATAACTTACAGGGATAATGACTTCTCCCTGGTCGAGCAAGACCTTGTCCTTGGAAAAAATTGAATACACAAAGTAACCTGTGTGTTTCGTGTATTCCAAGTTTATCTTTTCCCTGATTAGAGACTTCTGCCCATGCTTTTCCCCTCCCGTAACCTCACTCTCTATCTCCTTTGAAAAAAGAACTAGGCCATCTTTGCCAACGATCTTGAAGGAACCTACTATTGTAAACGACTTGAGGTTGCTCATTTCATCTGCGACAAAGAGCAAACTCATAAAATGTGGATTCCCGTAAATTATTTTTGTAGAGCTTTCAGTAGTCGTCCCTGCTATTGTTAAACGAATGTAACCATTAAAAAATTTGGATATCTCAGCAGAAAACAAATGGCGCTCTTCCCTAAAGTTTGAACATGCAGTCAAAAAATTGACCAGAAATAAAATTAAAATTAATTTCTTCATGAACAATACAAGCCGCAACTATCTTGTTTAAGATTCTACTGTCATGCAATGGTTAGCAATTATTTTTTTCTCAATTTCCGCCTGTATCGCTTACGGCATCGTCGCCACTTGGTGGGTCGGGTTGATTCTGGGCATTCCACTTGCAACCATCGCCCGAATCGGCTCGCGTTCCAAAATGACGGTTGGTTCATTGATTCGGCCAGTTACTGTCATCTTCGGCTGTATTGCCTTACTGGCAACGCTCGAGAAAGGCAAAAAGGGTCGGCCCTTGATGTTTGGTATGAATGGAGAGAAGAGGGAGACCTCGGGCAAAGAAAACGACGTCAGGAATTGACTCTTGATGGGGCCGGCCAAGTCCGGTGAGGCGAGTAGGTCATTGAATGATTTGGGTCTCAAATGCCTGTTCCTTCAGTGTCAGCCAGCGGTTAAAGCGTACCGGCAAAAAGCGAAATCGGTTGGGCCGACTGGTGCAAAGTGTACCATTTCGCGGACCGGGAAAATGGGACGGTCGAGCCATTGTGAAGCCTATCGACAGAGGATCGAAAGCATCGTCGTCTGTAGCTTCACCGCGAACTCGCTTCCTGGAAAAAACGGGGCGCGACTGTGAATCGCACCCTAATGCACCTCCTACATGGAGTAGGTTTGACATGAAAAATATCGCTCAACCGACCAACGAAATCAAGCAAGTAACAAAGAATACGTCCATATTGACTCTCACAAAGCACGCCAAGAACGCTGAGGGATCCTGCTTCGTCTTATGACTACGGCAGGACACGGTCCGGTTTCGCCGGAACAGGAGTTAACGGAGGGGGGAGGTGCCCCTGGGCGCCTATCCTCCTCCGTTTTTATATCTGTGTTCATCCGTGAAATCCGTGGTTAATCTCCTTTTCCCTTTTTGAGTCTTCTGTGCTTTTTGTGGCTATTTACCCAATCCGTGCTTGAGAAATGCTATTCCTCCCTGGTATCAATCGGAAAGGGTCTCCCAATCATCCGCCATGCATTCATTACCTAAAATCCTTCTGTTTTTTTCCTGGCTCCTCTATTCAGGGGTAAATCTATTTGCCGAAGAGCCCGGCAAGCTAACCCTGATTTACCGGGTCGACAAAGAAAATTTTGAGATTTCCGGATTCGAAAATAATAACCCCTATTTCTTCAGGGAAGAGGAAAAGGTTTTTCCCGAATCGGGAGGCAATTGGTATGTGGAGGGGGATTTCGAGAATCTGATACGATACGCTTATCTGCCCGATCAATTTGCTCTCGATCTAAAGACCCGAAGCTACAAGCAACGCAATAATCCAAGGAGCTATTCGCTTGCTTTGGTTGGAGATGAGATTCCCCTAACGCCCAATAAAAATACTTACCATTACTGGGATAATTCAAAGCTGGATAATTTTATCTTGGTAGGTGCATGGATCGGTTCGGAATACAGTCCTGCTCGAATCGCCTACATTGGGAAGGAATCCCTTCAAGATTTTGCAATTGGTGCGGTTGGAGGGCAATTGGTCAGAGAATCAAATAAAAGGGGCCATCCAGCATTCTGGTTATTGGATCCCGTCACTTTGCAAGTAGAGGTTCCCCAAACGGATACTCACAACGTAAAAGCCCGTCTGAACTGGTTGATGAAGGCAGGCTCGGACCGGGACGTGATCGAGGCATGGAATTCCAGGTCTTCTGCGATTGAATATACGAATGGAGAGGTGAATCCATTGCACCTCATGGCCTTATACGGTCGAGAAAACCTGCTTCCCTCCATGCCAGGTTTGGAAAAGCTTTCCGAACTTAGGGACATTGAATGGTTTGGAGTCGGAAACTACCCCGGGCATTATGCAGCATCGGTGGGGAACCTTTCATTTTTTAAGTTTCTGCAGCAACCCGAACTGGCCGTATCATCATCCAATAAGGAAGGTTACTACCCGGTACACCTGGCCATTCGGTACGGCCATTTGGAACTGACTCGGTGGCTGGTCGATACCTTTAACCTCGAGAATGAAAAGAGAAGGGACAGAAAGGACGCGCCGATCGGGATGGCCTTGAATTTCCGGCGGCACGAAATTTTCGATTTTCTGCTAGGTTTAGAACCTCAACGTGCATCCTTCGAAAAAACCTCCCTGACCGATTTATTTAGTGGTCTTTGCCGATTTGGCAGAACTTCGATGGTAAAGTATATTCTACCCTACGAACCCGAACTCTTGGATGACTCGGGGAAGTTCGATGCGATTGAATCAGCTATTCGTTCGGGCAATCCGGAAGTCCTGAAACTGGTTCTGGAAAAGGTTGGAAAACTTGGTTTTCACAAGACCGATTTGGAAACGACCTATCTTCATGTGGCAGCCAGCCACAACGAGGCGGAAATGATCCCGCACTTGATTGCGAAGGGGATTTCCATCGATTCAGTTACTAAAGGAGGAGTGAGCCCACTGTATCTTGCCGTTACTTCGGGAGGCCTGGAAGCGACCCTGAAACTGATTGAACATGGAGCGAATCCGGACTTGGCGCCAGTGGATGCCGTATCGGCGATTTGGGCCGCCACTTACCTGGGCAACAGGGATGAAATCCAGGCCCTTATCGAATCCGGGGCGTCCTGTGAGTTGAATCCGGACTTCGCCAATACCATGGTGGAATATGCCACCCTTTACGACGTAACGGAGGTCGTGCAGATTGCCCTGGATCAGTGCCTGGCTCCGGATTACCAGCTGTACGAGGAATTCTCCGGCATTTACGTGGCCGATTATTTTGGTAGCGATGGAGTCAGGCAACTGCTGGAAGCCCATGGCCAAAGCCTGGATGAAGACGCCAAGCCCAATTTAATTTCGGCGAGAGATTTGGATTCCCCACTAAAATTCCTCAAACGACCGAACCCAAATTACCCGCAAGAGATAGCCGAGAAGTATGGACCGGTGGAAACGAAAGTATGGGCCATCTTCAATAAAGAGGGTAAACTGATTCTACCTAAATTCGAACCGGCCCTGCCCCCGGATCTAACCAAACACATACGGGAGATTTTCAAGCAATGGCGTATTGGCCCACCAATGTCGGGCGGCCAACCGGCCAATTTACTGGTAAAGTTCCCTTTCAAACTGGAAAAAGAGGTTAAGAAGGAGGAGGTCTACGAAATCAGCGCCTTAAACTCTCCGCCCAAACCAATAAAGCAAGTGGCTCCTATATATCCTCCGGAGCTTAAACGGAACAGGGTTGAAGGTGAGGTGGAGCTAGTCTTTGTCGTGCTGGAAGATGGTTCGGTTGACGATCTTCGCATTAAGAGTATGAGCAATCCAGCCTTTGCCGAATCCTTAGTTAAAGCGGTTGAACAATAGACATTCGAACCGGGAATTAAGGATGGCCGACCAGTTAAAACGCGGATTCACTTTCCGATGTCTTTCACGCTTAGAGGTCGGTAAGCATTTCGGTTGACCTGAGCAATTTGGTGGGAGCTATGGGGTCAGCCCTAGTTTTGAAGTATTGGCCAGGGTTGAGCGCCTTCCCATCCGATTACCGTGGTTGTTGGGGGACAGGAATGTCCCCCCTCCGTTAACTCCTGTTCGGCGAAGCCGGATCCCTTTGCGTTCTCGGCGTGCTTGGCGAGAGTCTCTTCGTTGATGCTGGAAGGAAAGAAACCGCAAAGGTATTGCAGGAGCGCGTTTATCCCGAAACCGAGGTGAAAGTCGAGGGTTGCGATGAGCAAGAGGATATGAAAAATCATATTGTCGTTTCCGGGGTTCGTTCTAGCATAGCCAATCCACAGCGGGTAACCTCTGTTTGACCAAGCGGCTCAAAAGGGGAAATCTCGTCCAAGTGACCAAAGCAGGAAAAGTGAGGTATGTTAAAAATGGACGTTTTTCCCTCTTTCTGGGGGTTCTTCTGATCTTCGCCCTTGGTGAGGCCCAATCCGCTGCGGATGGGACGGGAAGGCCGTTGCCAGTGATTGAATGGGACCCGTCTCCCTTGGATCGGTCCAACCCCAACCGGATCACGAGTTTTGCCGACATGTTGGCGGATGTGACACCAGCCGTGGTCAGCGTTTCGACCAGAAAAATTTTGGAAGGGGAGCGTTACCAATTGCCCCCCGCATTTCAGGACGATCCGTTTTTGAGGCGGTTCTTCGGGGAGCCGGAAGAGGGCGAAGCTCGACCGCATTCGGAAGGATTGGGTTCGGGAGTAATCGTCAGCAAGGACGGCTATATCATTACCAACGACCACGTTGTAAAGGGGATGGATTCTATCATGGTGCGGTTGGACGACGGCAGGGAATTCGAGGCTGAATTGGTGGGGGCGGATTCCAAGACGGACGTGGCGGTTTTAAAAATCGAGGGGGAGGAGTTGCCCACCCTGGTTTTGGCCGACAGCGATCAGGCCCGTGTCGGCGACATCGTTTTTGCCGTGGGAAATCCGTTGCGGGTCGGATTAACCGTCACCCAGGGGATCGTATCGGCCACCAACCGGACTTCCTTGAGCCTGATCGAAGAAGGGGGCTACGAAAACTTTCTCCAGACCGATGCTGCCATCAACCTGGGGAACTCGGGAGGGGCGCTGGTCGATGCGGAAGGCCGCGTTCTCGGAATCAATACCGCGATTCTATCTCAATCGGGGGGAAGCATTGGGATCGGATTTGCCATACCCGCCAACCTGGCTCGGGGTATCATGATGAGCCTGGTGGAAATGGGCGAGGTCCGGCGCGGATTCCTGGGAGTGATTATCGATGACCTGACGGCGGAGTTGGCCGGGCAGTTTGCTTCGAAACACAGCCGAGGGGCGTTGATCACCCAGGTGATTCCCCAATCACCGGCGGAGGTCGCCGGTTTGCGACCGGGCGACGTAATTACCCGAATCGGCGGAAAAGCGATAAACGGGGGATCGGATCTTCGCTTACAGATTTCTCAGATTCCGCCGGATACTTCTGTTGTGCTGGAGGTCATTCGCGAAGGGGAAACGATCGAAGTTCCCGCCTTGCTTACCCTCAGGACGGATACCCAGCCTGCCGATTCCCTGGATGAACCGATGGAATTGTTCGAAGGCGTGGTGCTGGTGGAGATAACGGAAGCCTTGCGGGAGGAGTATCGAATAGGCCAGTCCATTTTGGGATTGGTCGTTACCGAGGTCAGCGACCATTCCCCCCACAAGGAGGACCTCTTGCCGGGCATGGTAATTCTGGGAATCAACCGAACCAGAGTTCAGACCATGAGCGAGGCGGCCCCTTTGCTCAGTCCGGGGAAAAACCTTCTCTCCGTTTACTATCAGGGAAAAACCAACTTCCTGGTAATCGGGTTGGAGTAACGGGTCGGGGTGGAGAAAGGGGTCAAGCCTTGAATCGGTTGACTCCGCAAGCTGCGTCAAGATTACAAGGCATGACCCCGACGGTCGTCGCAGAAGGTTGCCAGTCCGGGTCAACTGCCCGGTTTTTCCGGGGGGATGGCGGCCAATTCGGGAGGAACCTGTTCCGGATGGTAGGTTGGAAAGTTGAATTGGGCCAGGGATATTACCGGGACGTCAATGGCGGCCTGACCGGCGCTTCGGTCCACCAGCAGGGCCAGGCCGACCACTTCGGCTTGTTGTGTTCTGGCAATGTCAATGGCTTCCCGGGCTCTGCCCCCTCGCGTGATTACGTCTTCGACGACAAGCACTTTTTCTCCCCGGGCCAGTTTAAAGCCCCTGCGCATGACCAGGACGTCATTTTGCTTTTCTGCGAAGAGATAGCGGGCCCCGGCCTGTCGGGCGACTTCCTGCCCAATGACCAAGCCTCCCATGGCGGGAGCCAGGACGGTTTCGAATTCCAGATCCCCGAGATCTTCCAGCAGTAATTCGGCCAACCGCTCCACGTATTCCAGGCGCTCCCCCAATCGCGCGCATTGGAAATAGTGTCCGCTTCTCAAGCCCGATCGCAGAACGAAATGGCCGCGTAGCAGGGCCTTGGAGGATTCGAAAATTTCCAGGATCTCCCGTTGCCGATGGGTCATGGTCAGTTATCAGAGGACAGAGTTCAGAGGGCAGTTGGTGGTTTCCGTATTCATCCTTCAGCCTTTCCTTGCGTTTCTTTGCGAGCTTGGCGAGAGCCTTCTTCCTCTGTGCCCCCTGTGGTTTTCAAATTCCTCATTCCTCATTGGCGCCGCAGGCGCCCTTGGTGGGCCCTCTCGGACTTGAACCGAGGACCAAACGATTATGAGTCGTTTGCTCTAACCAACTGAGCTAAGGGCCCGAAAAAAGAGGGTGCATTGGAACCCATGAGGCGAGGCGAGTCAAGAAGGCATCAGGAGACGGTCGGGACCCCTTTGCGCCCGCGGCTGAAATGGGTCAGGGCCGAATGGGCTGTTGCCGAAAACCACCTTTTTCGAAATGCTGCGTGCTCTTTTCCCAGATACGGCATTCCCGAGCAATCGCGGGATAAACCCGCTCCTACAAACCTCCAACTGGTAAAATTGTAGCGGCTTTACGCCGCGATTCTTCAATCTATTTTTCAAAAAAAAGAACGATTTGGGCAACAGCCCGTGAAATCCCATATTGGCATACACGATTTTCAGACCTGACCCCAACGGGCAAGAATTTTTTCCAACTCGGTTTTCTTGGCTTCTGCCTCGGCCAATTTGGACCTGGCCCCCTCCACGATCCGAGGAGGCGCCTTGTTCAAAAAGGCTTGGTTCCTGAGCTTTGCTTCTCCGGCCAGGATGGCATTTTGAAGTTTGGCCAGTTCCTTCTCAAGGCGACGTTTCTCCGCCGCTACGTCGCGGGAACTGGACAAATCCAGGTAAACGGTGGCGAGGTCGCATACGGCGGCGGGTAAATCCATGTCCTTCGGGGACGGGATGAACTCAGCCACCCCCATTAACCGGATGAGGGAATCGCGATGGGATTCTATCCGTTCGCTTTCGGAAGGGCCCGTTTTATAGTACAGGGTAACCTTCTTATTATTGCCCATTTGGTAATCGGCTTTGAGAGCCCGTGTTTTTGTGACCATCTCCTCCAGGCGATCGATCTGGCGTGCTGTCGTTCGGTCCAGAATGATCCCCTGGTCGCGCAGGGCGGTCTCGAGTTCGGGCGAAGATTCGATGGTGTTGTCTTGAATCAAGGAAGTTCCGTCCCCATACCCGAGCAGGCTCCAGAGTTCCTCGGTAATGAAGGGGGTCAGGGGCTGGGCCATGAGGAGAAGTTGGCGGATGACAAGGTCCTGAATGGCCAAAACACTCTCCTTCACGTCCTCCCGGACCAATTTGGATTTGCTCACCTCCAGATAGGTGTCGCAAAAATCCCGCCAGAAGAAGTCGTAGAGGAGCTTGGTAATGGAGTGGCACTGGAAATTATTGTAGGCCTCGCCCAAGTCCTGGTTGGTCTGCAGAAGGCGGGTCAGGATCCAGTGGTCGTAATCGTCCAGTAATTCGCCACGGATGCGCGAGACGATGGTCACCAAGGAGCTGTTGTCCATGGAGGGACCGCTCAGCCGACGAAAGCGGCAGGCATTCCACAGCTTGGTGCAGAAGTTGCGACCAATCTCGACGCGTTGCTCGGAAAAGAGTATGTCTTGCCCGCTGGGAGCAATGTTGACGATGCCGAAACGCAGACCATCGGCGCCGTATTTCTCGATCAACCGGAGGGGATCGGGGGAATTGCCCAAGGACTTGGACATCTTGCGGCGGGAGGAGTCCCGAATGAGTCCGGTGATGTAGACGTCCCGAAAGGGAATGCGCTCCGTCATATCCTCGCCCGTGAGCCCCTTTTTTTCCGGGCCCATGAATTCGAGGCCGGCCATGATCATGCGCGCGACCCACAGGAAAATGATATCGAATCCCGTGACCAGAACGTTGGTGGGATAGAAATATTTCAGATCGGCCCGCTTCCCCGGATCTTCATCGGGCCAGCCCAAAGTGGCGAAGGGCCACAACCAGGAGGAGGCCCAGGTATCGAGAACGTCTTCCTCCCTCACCCAGTTCTGCGGATCGGGCGGGCCATCGACGGACACGTGGACGTGGTCCGGGTTTTTCAAGTCGAGGTCGCTCCGCTCGATGCCTTTGCGATACCAGACCGGGATGCGGTGTCCCCACCAAAGTTGCCGGCTCAAGCACCAGTCGATCTGATTTTTCCTCCCGTGTTTGAGCCAGTGGAGGTAGACGTTTTCCCACCGTTTGGGGTGGAACCTGACCAACCCCTTTTCTACGGCCTCCATGGCCTCGTTCACCTTGGGATAGCGCAGCCACCATTGTTCGGTGAGCCGGGGTTCTATGGCCACGTCGGCGCGTTCGGAAAATCCCACGTTGTTTTCGTAGTCCTCCTCCCTCACCATCAGGCCCTGCTCGTTCAGGAGGTCGACCGCCACGGTACGGGCTTCGTATCGGTCCAATCCGAGGAACGGTTCTCCGGCCGATGCGTTCAGGGTGGCGTCGGGATTGAAGACGTCGACGATGGGCAGGCCGTGGCGCTGGCCGATTTCGAAGTCGAGGGCATCGTGAGCAGGGGTGACTTTCAGACAACCGGTCCCGAATTCCCGGTCCACTGCCTGGTCCCCGATTATGGGAATTTCAGCTTTGGGGAAGGGCCGGTAAATGCCCCGGCCAATGAGGTGCTTGTAGCGCCCGTCCTCCGGGTGGACGGCTACGGCGGTATCGCCCATCAGGGTTTCGGGCCGGGTGGTGGAAATCTCCAGATGGGTGCGCACGGAGCCATCCGGTCGCCTATCCGGTTCGACCAGTTGGTAGCGGATTACCCACAGCCTGCCCTTCTGGGGTTTCATAATGACTTCCTCATTACTGAGCGCGGTCTGGCTGACCGGGCACCAGTTGCACATGCGCAATCCCCGGTAAATGTAACCCCGATGGTAGAGTTTGACGAAGGCGGTAAGGACAGCCCGCTCGTATCCTTCATCGAGGGTGAAGGCGGCGCGCTTCCAATCGCAGGAGGCTCCCAGTTTGCGCAACTGCCGGAAAATTATGCCGCCGTGCTTTTCTTTCCACTCCCAGACTTTTTCGACGAACTTTTCCCGGCCGAGGTCCCGGCGGTGCAAGCCCTCCTTGCGCAATTCGCGTTCGACTTTGGTTTGGGTGGCGATTCCGGCGTGGTCGGTTCCCGGCTGCCAAAGCGCAACTTTGCCTTCCAGTCGCGCGCGACGCACCAGCATGTCCTGCAGGGTGTTGTTCAGGATGTGACCCATGTGCAGCATCCCCGTCACATTGGGGGGGGGGATCATGATCACAAAGGGGTCGCGGGAGTCGTCGGGTTGCGCGGCAAAGGCGCCCTCTTCTTCCCAACGGCGGTACCATTTGGATTCGACCGACTTCGCATCGTAGGCTTTGGGCAATTCAGACATGAGGAAATAAAGGAAGAAGGAAGAAGGAAAAAATCCTCCAAGGACACGAAGAGGCGCAAGTTCATTGATTCCGCCTGTTCCTGGCTCGGAAAGGATGAGCAGGCTAAGGAAAGCCTTATTTCATGCAACTGATTCCGCCAAAAAAGTGCAACTGATTGGATGGATCGAGGGTCAATGAGTTTATAACTTATGCGAATTTATCTCAAATTTGCCTAAGACCGTCTATTTAAGCTTCTTTCGGCCAACCATAACCCATTGGAGGGGGATTGGATTTCCCATTTGAATTCTCAACTTTCCTTTCCAAGATAACTTTTGAAAACATTCGCCAGGTGAATCGCAGAAGAAAATCGAAGACAAAAATTGCGGCATTTTCCGTGCTAATCGCGGTGATTGCCGGCTCCATCGTAGTGGCGATCAATTGGAAAAAGGAAGATCTGATCGAGGTGACGGTGGAAGAGGCGCAACGTAGATCCATTACCAGCATAGTTTCTGCCACGGGTCGGATTTTTCCCGAGATTGAAGTCAAGATTTCCTCCGAGGTGGCGGGTGAAATCATCGAGCTGCCCGTGGTTGAGGGTCAACGGGTGAAGAAGGGTGACCTCCTGGTAAAAGTGGATCCGGACCGCTACGAGACGCAACTGCGTCAGCGCAAGGTGTCGATCAACACGGCGGAGGCGCGATCACTGGAAGCAAAAGCGCAACGCTTGCAGGCCCAACAGGATCTGGGGCGGGTTGAGGAGCTGTTCACCAAAGGATTTGCCAGTGAAAAGGAGCTGGAGGATGCGCGAACCTTACTGGAAATCCGCAAGGTTCAGGAGGATTCCGCATTGTTGGAAATCGAACGAGCAAAGTCCTCCTGGGAAGAAGCGGTGGAAGTGTTGTCGAAAACGGTCACTTTCGCGCCGATGAATGGGACCATCACCAAACTAGGGGCCGAGCTTGGTGAGCGGGTTGTCGGCACCGGGCAGTTTGCCGGAACGGAAATCTTGCGCGTGGCGGACCTCAGCAACATGGAGGTTCGCATCGAGGTGAGCGAAACCGATATCGTCCATGTAAAGGTTAACGACACAGCCACCGTTGAGGTGGACGCCATGCCGGATGAGGAATTTGTCGGCCAAGTGACGGAAATTTCCAGTTCGGCCGCCAATGTGCGGCAAGACAACGATCAATTAACCACCTTCGAGGTGCGCATTCGCCTGGACAAACCGAGCCCGCAATTGCGCCCGGGCATGACGGCGACGGCCGACATTGAAACGGAAACGGTGGACGATGCGATCTCGGTGCCCATTCAATCGGTCACCGTGCGCAAAACTGAGGATGTGAGAAAGGCCCTCGAATCGGATGTGGACCGGGACGACGATAAAAATCGGGATGCCGAAGGGAAGAGCACCCTTTCGAAGAATAAACGTATGGCTGATGACCGAACCCGTGAGGAGAAACGGGAGGCCAATGAAGACTTGCAGCGCATAGTATTTGTGTTGAAAGACGGAAAATCCCTCATGCGGGAGGTAAAGACGGGCATTGCCGATAATACCTTCATCGTAATCGAGGATGGCATAATGGTTGGCGAGAAAGTGGTTTCAGGGAGTTATCGAGCCATTACCAGGCAGTTGAATCACGACATGGAGGTTAAAATCAAAGGTTCGGATAAGGACGGGGATTTGGAGGAAGAAAAGAGTTAGCCCGTCAACGGTGACGATTGGCTGAAAGGGAGTCTGGAAAATGATGCAACCAATTCGGGGTAACGAGCCGCCCATCATCGATATCGGCCGGGTAGAAAAAATTTATCACCTGGGCAAGGAAAACGTCGTACGGGCATTGGATGGGGTCGACCTCAAGATATACAGGAATGAATACGTGGCCATAATGGGGCCATCGGGAAGCGGCAAGTCGACCTTGATGAACATGCTGGGTTGTCTGGATACCCCGACCTCCGGACAATATTATTTCGGGGGGAAGGATGTTGCCCGGATGAACGACAACGAACTGGCGTATATCCGGAATCAGAAAATCGGTTTTGTATTTCAGAGTTTTAACCTATTGGCCCGGGCGACAACGCTGCGCAACGTGGAGATGCCCCTGATTTACGCGGGGCTTCCCAAATGGGAACGGGAAGAGAAAGCCCGGCTGGCCTGCGAACGGGTTGGCCTGGGCGATCGCATGACCCATAAACCGAACGAACTGTCCGGGGGGCAAATGCAGCGCGCCGCGATTGCCCGCGCATTGGTCAACGACCCATCGATAATTCTGGCCGATGAGCCAACCGGGAACCTGGACTCCCATAACGGAATAGCCATCATGAAATTGTTAGACGAGTTGCACCAACAGGGAAATACGATCATCCTGGTTACGCATGAGGAGCACGTCGCCAAACACGCACATCGTTTTGTTCGGCTCATGGATGGGCGAGTCGAATCCGATCGGTTGAATGGACGCGGCAATTGAAACGCATTCGAACAGAGATTGTTGAAAGCATTTTCATTGCGGCCGAGCAATTGAATGCGCACAAGACGCGGTCTATGCTCACCATGCTGGGAGTGATCATCGGGGTGCTCGCCGTCACCTTGATGGGGACGGCCATGAACGGCATCGACAAAGGGGTTAACGACAGTCTGGATATAATTGGCACGGATGTTTTTTACGTGACGAGATACCCTTGGGATGCGGGAGAAGATGAGTGGAAGCAAATGCGCAACCGTCCCTACATCAGAGACGAGGAAGCCGAGGGATTGAATGAAATTATCGCTGAAACCAAAGATTCAACCCTGTTTCGGGGAGCCGCCACGGTATTTTGGTATCCTCCGGGTGAGATCAAAACGACCGAACGGGCCGTTACCAATACCAATACCCTGGGCACGGACGAAAATTTCGAGTTCGTAAATAGAGCGGCGGTGGAAGAGGGGCGGTTCTTTACCAAGGTGGAAGCGGACGCCGGTCGCGGAGTGGTGGTTTTGGGATATGACGTGGCCCATACCCTGTTTCCATATGAGTCCGCTTTGGGGAAGACGGTTCGCGCCAAGGGGAGACAGTTGGAAGTTATCGGGGTGTTCTCCCGCATGGGGTCTTTTTTCGGATTAATGAGTTCCGATACTTACGCCATTGTACCCTTGAAATGGCTGAGGAAACATTACACCTGGAACTGGCACACCGAGATTCGGGTTAAAATGAGGGACGGCGCCGATAAGGAAGAGGCCCGCTATGAGTTGATAGGGGCCATGCGTCGATTGCATGGTCTGGTTGCCGAGGAGAGGGACAATTTTTCCGTGAACAGTACCGATTCGATAGAGGACAACCTGGACCCGGTCAAAACGGGTTTGGCCGTTGCGGGTTTTGGGATTACCGGGCTGGCATTATTCGTGGGCGCTATCGGGATTATGAATATCACATTCGTAAGCGTAAAGGAACGTACCCGGGAAATCGGGACGCGCCGTGCCATGGGGGCCCGCAAATCTTCCATTTTGCTGCAGTTTTTGATCGAGGCCGTATCGGTCTGCTTTGTTGGCGGATTAATCGGGCTGGGAATTGCCTATGGCTTTAAAATCGGGCTGGACAAGGCTTTTTCGAATTTCCCCTTCGTTTTTTCAATCGGGTTGGTTTTTATCGGAGTCATTGCCTCGGTGACCGTTGGCATACTTTCCGGTATCGTCCCCGCCTTTATGGCTTCCCGCCTGGATCCGGTCGCCGCATTGCGTCATGAATAAGCGAGAGCGGTTCAATCGCAGCAAACGCATTCACCCTTGGGAAATCGTCCAATTGGGGCTGGCATCCCTGAGTTCAAACAAGTTGCGTTCTTCCCTGACCATGCTGGGTATCGCCATAGGCGTATTCTCCGTGGTGAGCGTGATGACGGCGTTGTCCGCCGTGCGATCTTCTATTGCCAGGGGGTTGGAAGTCTTTGGCGATGGCGTTTTCGAAGTCCGCAAAACCCCGGCGGTACTGGTTAACGACGGGTGGTGGAGTTACCGGCACCGGCCCAAGATCGACTACCGGCAAGCCCGGCGATTTAAACTACTTTTGGAATCGGAGTCCGACGCAGAGGTTTGCATGCACCTGGCCGATAGCCGTGAAATTGCCCGTTACAAGGATCGCAAGACCGCCCGCAATCTCAATGTGATAGGGACCAACGAACAATTCATGCTCTGTTTTCCGTTTGAACTGGATTACGGCAGAAACCTGACCACGGAGGATGTTGAATTCAGCCGAACCGTAACGGTCATTGGTCACGAGGTAGCGAGAAGTTTGTTTCCAAACGAAGACCCGCTGGGTAAAGTCATCGCGCAGCGGGGAGCGCGCTACCGGGTGGTGGGCGTGCTGAAGGAAAAAGGGCCCAGTTTCGGCAAAAATCCCGACCGCATGGTGATGATTCCCATTACCCGGTTTCTTTCCACAAACGCCCGTCATTATTCATCGCTGAATCTGGCCATCAAGGCTCCTTCCCTCGAAGTTATGCCGGAGTATCAGGACCAGGCCATTGGTTTATTGCGAGTGGTGCGCGGTCTGAAACCCGAAGACCCCAACAATTTCGAGGTTACTTCCAACGACGCCATTCAGGATATGTTCGATAACATAGCCCTGATGGTTGGAACGGGCGGTTTGATAATCAGCGCTATTGCCCTGATAACCGCCGGAGTAGGCGTTATGAACATCATGCTGGTAAGCGTCACGGAACGAACACGGGAAATCGGGATCCGCAAATCCATCGGGGCTCGCAAAATGGACGTGCTCAAGCAGTTCTTGTTGGAGGCTGTATTCCTATCCGAAGTCGGTGGAGTGTTCGGGATCGTCCTGGGAATTATTTGTGGAAATTTCATCGCTTGGAAAATGGATGTCACCATGATTTTTCCCTGGTTCTGGACGGCAGCAGCCATAATTACCTGTTCGGCCATCGGGATTATTTTCGGAATGTATCCCGCCCAAAAGGCGGCCAGATTGGAGCCGGTAGAGGCCTTCAGATTCGAGTGATACGGAGGAAGGGGTCGGTCGTCGGGGTCATGCCTTGCAATCTTGACGAAGCTTGCGGAGTCAACCGATTCAAGGGGCTGTTACCGAAAACCACCCTTTTCGAAATGCTGCGTGCTCTTTTCCCAGATACGGCATTCCCGAGCAATCTCGGGATAAACCCGCTCCTACAAACCTCCAACTGGTAAAATTGTAGGAGCGGCTTTACGCCGCGATTCTTCAATCTGTTTTTCCAAAAAAAGAACGATTTGGGCAACAACCCGTCAAGGCTTGACCCCTTCTTCCCACACCCTTTCGAATCACGGATTTACTGCTTCCGGAGCGATCAACGATTCGGTGGTCTCCCACGTGAGGTTGTAGCGGAAGGGCAGGGAAACATCCAGCGCCATGATTCCAATCTTGGCTTTGATTGCATCCAGAATAGCGTTGAGAAACCGCAGGTTTGCCTCATCGAAATCTTCCTGGGATTCCAATAATTCCCGGAATGTGGAGAGGCCGCTTTGGTATTTGGTCTGTTCGCGCTCAAACTGCTCGGAGGACAGCTCAAGGGACAGTTTGGCAGCCTCTACCCGTGCTATACCGCTTTCCCAGGAACGCCAACGGTTTCTATTGGCAATTTCGAAGTCCTGTTTCAGCTCTTCCAGTCGAATTCCTTCTCTTCGAACGAGGTTGAGGGCTAGTTGGTGGCGCGCCTTATCACCCCGCTGTCCCCAGGGAACTCTGAATTCCACCCCAGCCGTCCAGTCATATCCATCCCTTTCGAGCGTATTTCCGTAGGAATCGATCGGGTCGTCGTCCAATCCGGAATAACCCACCCCGGCGATAAGATCAACCTGAGGGTAGGTGGAATTGCGGCTTGATTTTGCGGCGAGTTCCGCGATCCGGACGTTGAGTTGCTGATTGAGATAACCGGGATTGTTGGCAAGGATGGTTGTCAGCGAAGGCCGGGTCCCCATGGGCTCACCGGAGAAATCCGGAAGAGGATTTACCACTAACAGGTCCTCGGGGTATTCAGTGCTTCCCATCCTGCGAAACAAGGTGTCCTGGCTGTTTTCGATCATTGCGTCGGCGGTAATGATGGCTTCCCGCCGGGTGGCCAGTGAGGCTTCCGCCTGCAACACTTCTATATTGGTTGCCAAACCGACTCTCTCCCTTTCGCGGTTTTCTTCCAGCAACTGCTCAGCCACCTCCAAACTGGCAGTACGGACTTTTTTTACTTCGTGGGCATAGGCGAGGTCCCAATAAGCATTCTCGGTCGCGGACATGGTATCGAGAGCGGCCGTTTTTAAAAACAACTCCGCTTGGCTATAAGCAATTTCCGCTTGTTGAACGGGGATCAGGTTTATGGTCGACCCGAAGCCCTGCAGCAACGGTTGACGCAGGGACATGGACAAATCCGAAGAATGAGCGGGGTCCAATACGCTGATTGAGTCGATCCGACTGTTGCGTTGATAGTTGGTTGATAATTCAACCTCTGCGCCAGAGTTCAGTAATCGGGACACCCCGGCGCGCATGGCGCTGCGGCGATTTGAAATTCCATTTCCAGCGCCGCCCCAGGCCGGATTGCGGCTTCCGCGTTGGATGGCGGAGGCAAACAGTATGGTATCGAATTGAGATTCCCGAACCTCGATTTGCTCCTGTGCATCGAGAACCGACATGCCTTCAATTCGCAGGTCCAGGTTTTGCTGCAGGGAGTGGATGACCGCTTCGTCAACCGATAAAAAATCGGGTTCCTGAGCCAAAGCTTTCATACCGGGGAGAAAAAGCAAAAAAGCCGGGATCAGGATGAAGCTTCTCATGTGTATTCTCGATTCTTCTGGGACGATGGCTTGGTCAAAGGGAATTCGCATATTCCCACGACCGGTTCGTCTCTGCTTTTAATACCTTGTTACACGCATCTGACAAGTGGGGTTGCAACATATTATGGGATTTTGTAACTACTCAGTTGGTTTTTTGGCTGACAACGACGAACGGCAGAGCAGGGATGCTCTTGCCCTACCACGCTTGAATTTATTGGTAGGAGGACTGCGTCTTGGCAGCGCCGCTTTTGAATCTTTATCATTCAATAGGTAAGAACTCCCATTTTTTGAGGACTTAAGAACAGCGTTCCGAAAAAATACCCGCCGAGCGTGGGTATTCAAAAGTCATCGCAACCAACTCGGCGCAGGTAGACGCCGGATACGAATCCTCAATGAGGTCCTGAGTAGTTACAGGATTTTTACTTTTGTGAGGGCGCCCATGACCACTTTTGTTTCAGGGGGGGAATTACTCCTGCTTTAACGGCTCGAACCGCTTCAAGCTGTCCCGCAAGCCTCCCGGACGATTGCGAAGGTTCCAAATTTCTATGAACTGTTCTTTCAGCTCCAAGGCCTTCCTCTTCCAGGTTTGCGGGTCGGCGCCGTTCTTCGCTTGAAGACCGCGCAGGCAAGCCAATTCCAGCATGGATAAGCTCCAATTGATTTCTTCGTTATGCAATACCGAGTCCTCCGCCAAGGGGGGAAGTTGGCCGAGTCTTTCCAGCAGGTGACGGGTTCGGTGGAGGGTTTCTTCGAGCGCCCATGAAGACAGATGGCTCAATGCATCCATCTCATCGTCATGACCTTGGAGTAGATCGAAGAGGACGGATCTATTGTGGATGTGGCATCGGGGGATCTTGTACAAATTGCCCCCATCCATTAGCAATTTTCCCCAGCCATTGCTCCCGGCACAATTTCGGTCGATCTGCCCGGCCAAGTCTTCCTCACAGTTGATTCTTCCGTTCCAAGATACCGCGGCTCCGTAGAGCAAGGCGGGAAAAACCACGCTCAAGGGTTGCCAGTGCCCATTGTCGCCCCAATCGGTCAGCAATATTCCGGAGGCATTATGGTTCCTTCCCTGTTTGGCGGCGTGGCGCACGTTCTTCAGCATGTTGTCGGTCCGGCCGGCGATGCTGTTCCAAGAAGATGTCCCCGGACAGACGTAAAACGGAATACCCGCTCGCTCGAGCAAAGTCGTTTCCCTTTGAAAGGGATGGGAGGCCTCGTAGCCCCAGTTGAGGGCTATGCAATTTTCGGGCAGGTCCTTGGCCAATTCGGGATATTTTAGAATTATGTCCCCCCAAAGTTGTACCGTGTATCCCTTTTTTCGGCACAACTCGATCACTTGGCTGACATAGTTCAGGTAGACCCGCCCACGGCCGAGGTTTCGCACGGCCGTCTTGCTGCGGCCATATCCGAGGTCTATGGTTTCGTCGCAACCTATATTCACTTGTTTGCTGCGGAACTGCGGCAGCAGCTGGCCGAGGAGATCGCCCACAAGTCTGATGGACGCGGGATCGGTTGCGCATAGCCCTTGCGGTTCGGGCCGGTATCCCAGGTCTGTCTCGCCTCCCTCGGGGCACTCGGCCAAATTCCGGTAGGGTTCATGGATCAACCAACGGTGCATGTGGCCAAAGGTGTTCTGATTGGGAACGAGTTCTATAAAGCGTTCTCGGCAATAGAAATCCAGTTTCCGGATATCAGCTGAATGGAAAGGAGATGCGGAACGCCAGACTATCTCATGCCCTGCGTAGGCATAGGTGTGTTCCATGTAGAGCTGGAGTTGATTATACTTGCATGCCGCCATGAGGTCGATGAGTTGAATGAGGGTGTCCGGTTTTGGAACTTTATCGCGTGAAACATCCAGCATGAATCCGCGGTTGGGAAAATCCGGTCCATCCTCTATCCGGCACAAGGGCAAATATCCCGGACATTGGGCGGCCAATTGTTTGAGGGTATGCAGTCCGTAAAACCAACCCCTTTGGGAGCCCGCCCCTAATTTGACAGTCTCCGGAGAAATCCGGAGCCGGTAAGCTTCAAGGGTAGGCAACCCATCCACCTCCACCAGCGTTATCGGATCCGGGACACGCTCCAAAAGACTCCGGGTTACTTCCAGGCGGGAAAAATCCACCCCTCTCAATTTCGAAGCGGCTGACTCATATGTGACCCGTCGAGGCTGGGGAAGGAAACGGATGTTTCCGTAATCGGGCATTACTCCACTTCAATTTTTTCCGCCGCTTGGTCGCCCAGTGTGGTCACAATTAAATCTTCGTTCTCCACTTCCATGGCCTTGGCAACTGCGTTCTTGCCCACTACGGTCAGGGTTTTGCCGGGAACCAGACCTCGCTTTTCAGCAAACTGCAGGAAGGAAGGCTCCTGGTCCATGATGCGGGCGATGGTTGCGCTTTCCCCCAAACGGCAAGTCCGGAGACTGCGCAAATCTCTTTCGATGACGTGGCCCGAGTCGGAGGGGATGGGATCTCCATGCGGATCGTAGCGAGGGAATCCCAATAAACGGTCGATTTTTTCCAGAACGCGGTCCGAAATGACGTGTTCGAGGTCCTCGGCCTCTTCGTGAATTTCCGACCAATCCATTTTGAGAATCCGGGCCAAAAACAACTCGACCAGGCGGTGCCTTCGCAGAACGCGCAGGGCCAACACCTCGCCCTTGTCCGTAAGACGGACACCAACCCGCGGCTCGTAATGAACCAAGCCGGCATCCCTTAAGGATTTCACCATGCTGGTGGCCGTTCCGGGGGCAACCTGGAGAAAACGGGCCAGTCTCCCTATCGGCAGCAGGGGACCGGGAATGGTTCTACATTCCTGGTAGATGGCCTTGATATAATTCTCTACCGTGCTGGTTGGCATTGGAAAAACCTTTAAAAACAACCCTTAGCCCCTAACACCGATCGAGCCGGGGGTAAATGCCTAAGACGTGGTCAGTTGTCAGTGGTTAGTGACGAGTAGCTAGTTGGGAAAGGAGGGCGGACATTCCTGTCCGCCACACCGTAGGGTGGGTCCCCCTTTTAATACTTAATTCTTAGTAACTACTCAGATGGTTTTTTGGCTGACAACGACGAACGGCAGAGCAGGGATGCTCTTGCCCTACCACGCTTGAATTAATTGGTAGGGGGACTGCATCTTCGCAACCAGCTCGGCGCAGGTAGACGCCGGATACGAATCCTCAATGAGGTCCTGAGTAGTTACAATTCTTAATACTCTGAAGGCTTTCAGCGCTTCACCATCCGTTTGCCGAAATTTGGGGGACCCGCCTCCCGGCGTGGCAAGCAGGAATGTCCCCCCTCCTTTTTAAAATCCGTGCTCATTCGTGTAATCCGTGGTCTCATTCCTCAATGATTTTCGATCACGATTTACCTCTGTAGGCCTTCCCGTCGGCGGGCGCCTTCTTCTTTTTGAGTCTTTTGTGCCTTTTGTGGCTATTTTTCCCTCTCATCGGCAGCATCCTTCGTCACTATCGTAGTTCCACTTCTCTCCACTAATCACCCTTCACCCTCCACCGGGCGCCAGCCCTCTCTCCCCCTCTGTGTCCTCTGTGTTCTCTGTGGTGGTTTATTTAAAGGACGTCACACTAACGGGCATCGGTCAGAAACGCCAAAATGTCGGCGGCTTGTTTGTAGGTGGAAGCGGACAGGTCTCTCCAGACCAGCTTCCCATCCTTGAAAAGATAGGCTTGTCGACTGGAAAAACCAAACGGCGTGGGAACGCCAAACGCTTCGATGACCACTTTGTCCGTATCGGCAATCAGGTGAAAAGGCAGGGCAAATTTTTCCTTGAATTTTTTCTGAGATTCAACGCTGTCCTTGCTCACACCAAATATCCGCACCCCTCTTTCCGATAAAGCCTCGTAGGCATCCCGCAAGCTGCAGGCCTGCTTGATACAACCGGGAGTATTGGCCTTGGGGTAGAAAAATACCAGGACCCACCCCCTGGATCCTTCCCGGCCCAAGTCGATGGTGTCTCCCGTTTCCAGCGTGGCCTTTACCTGGGGAAGGGTGGCCCCGGGAGCAAGGGGATCCGCGTTAATGGAAGTTCCGAAAATCAAGGTCGCTACCAGTAGGAAGATGGAAGTTTTGGCAGGCATCATAAACCACGGGGCCCGAAAACCCCAACCCTATTTCCGATCGGGCAAGAAGGGCCAGGACCGAGACGCTTCAACGGGAAAAGGAACGGTTATTCAATGGAAGAATTTTGGCAGAAAATGAAGTTTTTTCAAAAAATAATTCCCAGCTACAGTTATTCACAAGCCATTTAGGCCCTCACCTGAAGGTTTATTCACAGGGAAAGAAGCGTAAAGGCCCTGTCGATACTGGGCCTAACGGCCTTTGCCCGCCCTGTAAGAAACTTATTTACATTATATTCACATGTTATTGCGAGGCAATGAGATAACGCTCCTAATCGTTGACAAATGCCCTTTTTCCGGTAAATTTCATGTCGGTTCTTTGAAAGAACGGAGGTGAGGAGACGAACCTCTGGGATAAAAACGAAGATTACTTCGAAAAAGGTGAGGAAGGCCTGGCGAGCCTCGCCCCTTGGGAAAACCTCGCGTGGACCTGAGGCATATTTCACCAGCCCCGGCATTCGAGGTCGTACTCGGATGTAGTTACGAAGCGGGGTTGAGCGGGAGCCCTCGGACAAGAAACAAAGGGCGAACCGAGTCAGCGGTAACAGGGAGTTTCGACCTGGAACCAAAAGTGGTGTCCTGAGAAAGGACGCGATTGCTACCATTAGCCAGGAGGCGGATCGAGGCCGAGTAAATGAGCGAAAGCCCCGGGACGTCATGGGGATTGAATGACATGGCAAGTCGCTAAATCCCGAGCGGCCGCAGTCGCAATGCGGCTGGCTGCGAATAAAAAGGTAATCTGAGAGGTAAGAGGTCAGACCCGTAACTTCAGGCAAACGCTCCGCCAAAAGCGGAGGCCGACCTGAAGGAAACAGGTTGGAGATGAAACCTTCGCGGATAATTTTCCAGCCGTGTCTGGGATGAGAAATCGGCAGATTTCAAAATTCAGGCTGAGAGGCCTCACTCAATACCTCAATTGAGAGATCAATTGAGCGGTCCTGCTACGAGATCGATAGCTTCCGCGCCGGGAAGAATAGCGTCGGGGAACTGACAACCAGCGAGAGTTGAGTGCCAAATGTCAGTGACGGACGAGAGTGTGGCGAGCTCCTTCCGATTTTTTGGGCCCTCGGAGAAATCCGAGGGCCTCTTCTTGTACCGTCGGTCCCTTCCTCGCCCATTCGGGTCATTCCTGGTATCGTCCAGGCCGGTGCGAGATTAACCCATAGCGAAAAAGGCACGAAAACATACAATTCCTATTTGGCGCCCTCCCTGTCACGTCGTAGCCCCAACGGGCGAAGGAGGATGGGCGCCTATCCCCCCAGCATCCAGCACCCAGCATCCAGCACCCAGTATCCAGTATCCAGCGACTCAGGCCAAAATTCCGGCGAAGCAAGCCGTCATGAGGCAGGCCAGGGTTCCTGCTACCAAGGCCTTGAATCCCAGGGCGGCCAGGTTGCCGCGCTGATTTGGGGCGAGAATGCTGATATTGGAGATCTGGATCCCGATGGAGGCAAAATTGGCAAACCCGCACAAAGCGTAAGCGGCGATTATAACGGATTTGGGATGGGAAAAGACGGCGGCCTCTTTCATTCCCCCCAGGGTGGCGTAGGCGACGAATTCATTGATGACAGTCTTTTCGCCCAATAGTTGCCCCACAAACAACAGGTCCTGGGCGGGCACTCCGATGAGAAAAGCCAAGGGGGAGAACAAAAGGGCGAGCAGGAACTGAAGGGAGAGTCCTTCAAACCTTCCCCCGGTAGATTGGGCTATCAGATGGTTGAGCCCGGTCCAGTCCCCAATCCAGGAGGAGAGCATGTAGTTGACCAGTGCGATCACGGCGGTAAAAACCAGCAACACACCCCCGATGTTAACGGCCAAACGAATACCGTCGGTGGTCCCTCTTGAAAGGGCATCGAAAACATTATCCCCGATCATGGCCTTATCAATTTGCATGTCCTGGTTCACCGATTCGGTTTCCGGGATCAGGATTTTGGCAATAACCAACGCAGCCGGAGCGGACAGGATGGAGGCGGTGATAAGGTGGGTCCCGAACAATATGCGCATCTCCTCGCTTTCCCCCCCCAACATTCCTGTATAGGCAACCAGCACGGACCCGGCAATGGTGGCCATCCCCCCCGACATCAGGGCCAGGATTTCCGACCGGGTCATGCGGGAGATGTAGGGCTTGACCATCAGCGGCGCCTCGGTCTGTCCTACAAAGACGTTAGCCGCCGCAGCCAAACTTTCCGCCCCGGAAAGCCGCATGGTTTTTTTCATTACCCAGGCAACGGCAAATACGCAGACTTGGAGAATGCCTAGGCTATACAAGACTGAGGTGAGGGCAGAAAAAAAGATAATAGAGGGCAAGACCTGGAAAGCGAAGATGTAACCCCAATGGTCCGGCGGATTCATGAGAAAGGGTCCCAAAAGAAATTCCGTTCCCTCCTTGGCAAAATCCATCAACCGGATTACGAAAACCGCTACGGCTTCGAGTCCCCGGTAGACAAAGGATACCTTCAGGACGATGACGGCAAACAGGGCCTGGAGCAAGAGTCCCGTCACAACGAGGGACCCATTGATTGCCTTGCGATTTGAACCTAAGGCGTAGGCGATGGCCAGGATGCATCCCAGTCCAATCAACCCACGCATGGAATCGTATATGAAGTCTGCCATTGTGATCGTGGCTCCCGGGGAGAGCTCTTTCAAGGGAACCCTAGTGAAAAACCCGATTGGGCATGAAGGTTAAATTAATTATCCAACCATCCGCCAAGGTGACCCCTCCCGTTTTCATCCTGGTGGTGGCCAGACCCAGAATCGAACTGGGGACACAAGGATTTTCAGTCCTCTGCTCTACCGACTGAGCTATCTGGCCCCCCAGGATAAGAGGCGGATAAAAAGCGGTCCCCGCTGGCCCGTCAACTTGAATTTCCCGGGGAATGGTAAAGGATTTGGTCATCCTGTCCATTCCGATGGAATAAATTGAACGGTTAATCGGCAACAAGGATCGAGCCCAGGTCGGGACAGGTTCCTTGTTTCTAGTAAAGGTATGGCAAGGAAACGGAAAATATCCCGATAAATTGACTTTTAGCGCGTTTTTAAGATGAATAGGCGCTAATTCGAAAATGTCCCGATGCCATCCAAATCGTGCGGCATACCGAGCGTCTGCGAGGGCCCGGGCCACACTCACCGCCGTTCTGATTCTGGCATGGCTGTCAGCGGTAGTCTCATCAGAAGCGAATCTGATCATATCGGAGTTTCTCGCCAGCAACCAGTCGGCCGGATTTGACGAGGACGGTGACAGCTCCGACTGGCTGGAGATTTACAACGGGGGCGCCGATCCGGTTAACCTGGGCGGTTGGTACCTGACCGACCGTGCAGACAATCTCACAAAGTGGAGCTTCCCGCCTGTTGTCATTAATCCGGATAGTTACCTCCTCGTCTTTGCCTCCGGAAAAGACCGCCGGGATCCGGACAGGGAATTGCACACCAACTTTAAGATCGGCGCGGACGGTGAATACCTTGGCCTCGTCCACTCTGACGGCGTCACCGTAGCAGACGCTTACGCCCCCACCTTCCCACCCCAGTTCGCCGATGTCTCTTACGGCCGCATCCGCGAAATTGAGAGCGAAACGGTTCAATTGGGTTTCATGGCCGAGCCGACACCCGGCTTGCCCAACTCGGCCGGGTTTCGCGGCTTTACCCCCGAACCCGGAGTGACCCACGAGGCCGGTTTTTTCGAAGCGCCGATTTCGGTATCGCTTCTGCCCGACGAACCTACGGATATCATCTACTATACTCTCGACATGTCGACCCCGGGTCCGGAAAACGGCGGGATTGCGGACGGTCCCATCCAGATCTCCGCAACCAGTGTGCTACGGGCCGTGGCCCATCGCCTTGGACACAAACCTTCGGCCGTAATCACCCACACCTACCTCTTCATCGACGACGTCATTGGTCAATCACCCGACGGCAGCGCCCCGCCCGGATTTCCCAGCCGGCGCATCAACAACAAGCAGATGAATTACGGGATGGATCCGGACATCGTAAACGATCCGCTCTATGGACCCCAACTGTGGGATGCGCTTCTCGACCTCCCTTCCGTGTCAATCGTCACCGACCCCGCCAATCTGTTTGATCCCGAAACCGGTATCTACGTAAATTCGCGTGGGGAGGGACGAGCATGGGAGCGGCCCGCCTCCTTTGAGTTGCTGCATCCCGACGGAACCGAGGGATTCCAGGTCAATGCCGGCCTGCGTATCCGTGGTGGCGCTTCGCGAGGTCCGAATAATCCGAAACACTCCTTTCGCTTCATATTTCGGCGGGAGTACGGCCCTGGTATGCTGAGATACCCTCTGTTCGGGAGTGAAGGCGTGGAGGAGTTCGACAAAATCGACCTGCGAAGCAACCAGAATTTCGTTTGGCACCGGGATCTAAGTCGGGCGCCCGAGAACACTTACCTCCGCGACGTTCTATCCCGGGACACCGAGCGGGACATGGGCCATACCTATTCTCGCAGCCGCTATTACCATCTCTACCTTAACGGCCAATACTGGGGGTTGTTCCAGAGCGAAGAACGCATAGACCCCGATTTCGCGGCTTCCTACCAGGGTGGAGTTCCGGGGGATTACGACTTCATCAAAGTCGATCGCGGATTCATTCAAACACCCAACGGATGGAGGGGCAAGGCAGTGCCGTTCGAAATTTACGCTGCGGAGGGTGAAATGGACACCTGGCGGGAAATCTGGGAATGGGCCAGGATGTCGCGCAGGAGGCAGTATCTCGCAGACAACGATGACTATTTCTATCTCCTCGGCCAAGATGAGCATGGAAACCGCGATCCCGATCGGCGTGTCCTCGTGGACGAGGCCAACCTGATCGGTTACATGCTTCTCAAGCTTTTCAGTGCGGATCACGACGGCCCCCTTTCTTTCTGGCAAGGATTCATCATGCCGAACAATGTCTACGCTCTTTACAATCGCAATGCGGAGGACGGGTACTTCTTCCTTACCCACGACAACGAATTTGCCTTCCATGTTACCGGTGTACCGGAATACGACAACCGCAACGGCCCGTGGCTCGCCGGAGAAACTTTCGAGACCTCCAATCCGCACTGGTTGCACAATCAGATGGCGACCAACGCGGAATACCGCATCCGCTTCGCCGATGCCGCCCATCAGGCACTTTTCAACAATGGCGTTCTGACGGCAGAAGCTTGCCTGGCCCGCATGCGCGAACGTAAAGCTCAGATTGAACTTGCCATCATTGCCGAATCTGCCCGCTGGGGAGACACTCTGAAAAGGACCCCTTTTACCAAGGCGCATTGGGAGGCGGCAGTGGCGAAGCTGGAGGATTTTCTGCGCAACCGGGGACCGATCGTGGTCGAACAATTCCGCGAGGTCGGGCTCTACCCCATGAGCGACCCGCCCGAAATATCCGTGACCGGGAGCGGTGCGGAGGGAGACCCTGCCGTTGTCTCGATCGAGAATCCCAACCCCGGAGGCGAAATCTTTTTCACCCTCGACGGATCCGATCCCCGGGAGATAGGCGGCGCCGTCAACCCATTTGCATTAACCTACACAAAACCTTTCGCCCTACCCCATCTTGCGACTCGTGTTGGCGCCAGGTTCCGGAAGGGGGACGAGTGGGGTGTCCTCATCGATGCCCCGATCCCGGGAGCGCCCGCCCAGGGGGACGGAGAAGAGAAACTCGGTTCCTGGAGGATTATGCACTTCGATAGGACTGACTTGGTCGATCCGGCAAAAAACGCCTCAATTTGGGGCGACTTGGCAGATCCCGACCGGGATGGCTTGCCGAATCTCATCGAGTATTACATGGGTCTCGATCCGAACGTTGGCGACAATGGGAGCGCTTGGCATATAACCGTGGACCCCGGCGTTTCCAACACCGTCATATTTTCCTACCGTCGGTCGGTTGTCGTGGATGCCACCTTGTGCCGACCAGAGTGGACCAAAGACCTTTCCTCTTCCCCGGTGATCTGGTCTTCGGAAAATATCACCTATCGGCAAGGGAACAATCCGGGCGATCAAGTAAGGATCGAGGCCACGGTTCCGATTGCCCCCGGAGAAAAGGCCATCTTCCTTCGCCTAAGGTGCGAATAACCAACAAATCCTCTACTTCCCACTTTCCAACTCTCCGTTGACGACCATCGATCCACCTGCGAAGAATCGATCTTGAGGATGCCCCGATAATTTGACTTTTCACTCATGTCTAGCAATGAATAGGTATTTAATTGGATATGCGGATCGGTAAAACCGCAAATATCTTCCAATCTCCTTCTCCATGTTTCCCACTTTTACTCTTCCAAATAAAACCCCCACCCCGGCGGCTGCGCCTCTAAATGGCAATTCCCTTTCAATGCGACCGATGGACGGTCGGAAAGGTTCTTTCCTCAATCAGCGAATCTTCTTCGCCTTCCTCTTCCTCTGCCTCGCCAGTGTCGGAGCAGCCCAGGAAGAAAGCTCCAAGGACGGAACCCCTGAATCGGTCAAAACCGACGAAAATCCCGCTTCTGAGACCAGGGAATTCGCTCTCCCGACATACGAAGCCTTCGGCTACCGGATCGGGGAGATTTTCAGTGTCGACGCCGAATTGAGCGTGGAAGAATTCGAGGCCCTAACCCGTGGTCTCAGGCGCAAATGGAGCGATATGGAACCGCCGGCCGGCTACGATTCCAGAAGTGGAATATCCGAACTCACGGCCCTCATGACGGAGCATCGAAAACGTTCGGAATCGAAGTTGAGCGCCCTCCGGGCGGAAACGAACCGAAAGAACCGAGCCGAGGGGGACGCATTTTTTGCCCAACTCGATGCCGGGGGGACAACGATCAAGACGGAAAGGGGCCTCCGCTACATGATAATCCGGAAAGGAACTGGGAAATCGCCCGACACATCCAAAACAGTTCGCTTCCATCTCCGTGGATCGCGCCTGAATGGTGAGACTTATGTCAACACCTACGAGGGCAAGAAGCCGGCCGTCTTGCCTCTGCAAAGACTGGTGCAAGGGCTTCAGGATGGGCTCCAACTTATCGGTGAAGGCGGAAAAGCAACACTTTTTGTGCCGCCCGATCTCGCATACCAAGACAACGGGTACGGGCCCATCGAACCGGGAGAAACACTTACCCTCGAAGTTGAACTCCTTGAAGTTCTCGATGGCGCGCAGCCGGGGCAACCTCCCGGATCGACTCAACAGGTGCCGGAGGAGGCCATGCGGCAGATGAGGGCCCAGGCGAACCAGTACTTTGATTCTTTCAAGAAGAATCTGGATAAGAAAGATGCGACACAGTAAAACCCCCGCTTTAACGGCTGGACCGGTAAGCCGCAATTTCCTAACCGGGACAAGGCTCGGATTGCCAGTCGCTTCACTTGCCTTGATAGCTTCGTTACTCGGGGCGGCCGGGGAAGATCCCGCGCCTCCGGCCGATATCTCCTGGAAGCCCTTGGCAAAGGCTTCCGGCGGGCCTGGGGAAAGGCTCTTCGAGAAGCTCGAAGTCGAGCGTACCGGCATAGATTTCACCTACCTCTGGGACCCGCCGGAGAAGTACGAGAACGAGTGGCTTCTTGACGGATCCCTCGGGGGTGGTGTGGCGCTGGGGGACTATGATGGCGACGGAAAAGTCGACGTTTTCCTGACGCGGGCATTCGGAGGGAGCCGCCTCTACCGAAACCTGGGAGACTTTCGCTTCGCCGACGTGACGAAGCAGGCCGGGATCGAGGATGACGGTGTGTGGGGGATGGGAGCCACCTTCGCGGATATCGAGAACGACGGTGATCTCGACCTCTTCGTCTGTGCCTACGACGCACCCAACCAACTCTTTGTCAACCAAGGAGACGGCACTTTCGTAGAACGGGCTGAGGAAGCAGGCCTTGCATTTACCGGATCGAGTACGCAAATGGCCTTCGCCGACTACGACCGCGATGGCGATCTCGATGCCTATCTCCTGACCTGGAGGTATATCCATCCCGATACCTATGGGCAATTCGTCAAATTTGATATAGTGGACGGTCGGCGTGAGGTCCCCGAGGCCTATGCCGACGCGGTGGGATTCATGACCAAGCCGGACGGAACCAGAGTTACCATCAAGGTAGGGCAGAAGGACCTACTCTACCGGAATGATGGGAAGGGCCGCTTTTCCGAGGTATCGGAAGCTTCAGGAATCGCAGGCAACGACATGGGTTTAGGCGTGGTCTGGTGGGATTACAACGGGGACGGATGGCCCGACCTCTATGTCGCCAACGACTTCAAAGGCCCGGATAAACTCTATCGGAATAATCGGGACGGAACTTTCACGGATGTCATTCTGGAGGCCATTCCGCATACTCCGTGGTTTTCCATGGGGGCGGATGCCGGAGATATCAACAACGACGGTTTGCTGGACTTCGTTGCCTCGGACATGGCGGCCACCTCCCATTATAAGCAGAAACTGAACATGGGGGAAATGGACGCCGACGGCTGGTTCCTGGAAACGGCCGAACCGCGTCAGTATATGGCCAACGCGGTTTACCTCCACTCCGGCGCCGGACGCTTCCTGGAAGCGGCTCAGTTGCTGGGATTGAGCAACACGGATTGGACCTGGTCGCCCAAGCTCGACGACTTCGACAACGACGGATGGCAGGATCTCTTTTTCAGCAATGGCATGACGCGGAATTGGTTCAACAGCGATCTGCTCGCTGAGCAGGGGCGGAAGGGCGGCTTTGGTAGCGCCAAAGGAGGGCGGGTCTTTCTCGATTCCCCGATCTTACGAGAGCGGAATCTGGCCTTTCGCAATACCGGCGACCTGCGTTTTGACCGAGTCTCCCAAAACTGGGGCCTCGATCATGAAGGTGTGAGTTTCGGCGCCGCCACCGCCGACCTCGATGGAGACGGTGACTTGGATCTCGTGGTGAACAACTACGATGAACCGGTTTCCATCTACCGAAATCAAGGAACAACGGGAAACCGGCTCATTGTGCATCTTAGAGGGACCACCAGCAACCGGGATGCCTTGGGCGCCTTCGTTCGGATCGAAACCGACCTGGGCGACCAAGTGCGCTACCTTTCCCCCGTGGCCGGCTACGTTTCATCTGACGATCTGGCTCTGCACTTCGGGCTCGGAGATTCCAACCTGGTTCACAAGCTCTCCGTGCGCTGGCCCAACGGGGGGACGAGCGAACACCATGGTCTCGAGGCGGGCCGCGCTTACACCATCACCGAGGATGGCCGAACCTCCGGGCCCGAAGAGGAGGATTCAATGGAAACCCATTTCCGTCGCTGGGATGGTCTTGCGGGCATCGAACATCAGGAGGATGCCTACAACGACTTTGCGGACCAACCCCTGCTGCCGAACCGGATGTCGCGTCTGGGGCCGGGTATGGCTTGGACGCGAAACGGCGAGACGGGAGCCCTTGCCGCATTCGTGGCAGGAGCATCCGGTCAGTCGGGAAGGGTGATTCCCGTAGGGGAAGCCGGGATTGCGCCGGGAGGCACGGCGACTTTTCTGGCCGATGCGGCGAGAGAAGACATGGGTGGACTCTTCTTTGATTTCGACGGCGATGGCGACGACGACCTCTATGTCGTGAGCGGGGGCTTGGGGCGGTGGCCGGGTGATTTCCTGTTGGGTGACCGCCTTTATGTAAACGACGGTTCCGGAGGATATGACCGAACTGGCAGTGATGTATTGCCAGCGGACAGTGTCAGCGGGAGCGTGGCGGCCGCGGCGGACTTCGACCGGGATGGGGACCTCGACCTTTTTGTCGGTGGCAGGCTGATACCCCGTCGTTATCCAGAAACGCCCTCCAGCCGCCTGTTGGTCAATTCGGGTGGCAGGTTCATGGACGCCACGGAAAAGCTGGCGCCGGGATTAATCAAGACCGGCCTCGTCACTTCGGCGCTGTGGTCCGATGCTGACGGCGATGGATGGCTGGACCTGTTGGTCACCCACGAGTGGGGCCCGGTAAAGTATTACCTTAATGATCGGGGAAAGCTAACCGATATGACGGGCCCGGCGGGGCTGGCGGATTTGAAGGGATGGTGGAACGGTATCACCGGACGCGACATCGACAATGACGGCGACATCGACTACGCGGTGAGCAATTTCGGTCTCAATACCAAGTACCACCCGAGTCCGAACAAGCCGGTCCACCTCTATTATGGCGAGTTTGGTAGCCTGGACGAGATGCGGTTGGTGGAGGCGAAATACGAAGCAGATACCTTATACCCGGTCCGCGGGCGCAGTTGTGCGACTGCCGCGATGCCTTTTCTCTCGGAACAGTTCACGTCGTTTCACAATTTCGCCAAGTCGTCGCTGGCGGAAATCTTTACAACCGAATGCCTCGATACGTCCTTGCGACTGGAGGCTAACGAGTTGGCCTCCGGAATACTCATCAACGAGGGTGACGGGAGCTTCTCATTCCAGCCGCTTCCCCGCATAGCGCAAATCTCCCCGGGTTTCGGAATAGCCCTGACCGAGGTGAATGGGGACGGCTTCACCGATCTCTACATGGTGCAGAACTTCCACAGTCCACAGAGAGAGACGACGCGTATGGACGGGGGAGTCAGTCTCCTCCTGGAGGGTCAGGGAGACGGAACATTCTCCGCCGTCTGGCCCCATCGGAGCGGGCTTATCGTCCCGGGCGATGCCATGAGTCTGGCCTCGGTTGACCTCAACCGGGACGCCTGGGTCGACTTTGTCGTCGGAGTCAACGACGGTCCCTTCCACGCATTCGAAAACACCGGCCAAGCAGGTTCCCGGCCGCTGGCCGTGACCCTGAGGGGTGAGCCAGGTAACCTTGCAGCAGTGGGTTCGCGGGTTTCGGTTACGGACGCGAGCGGTCGGCGGCAGACGGCTGAGGTCTACGCCGGTGGCGGATACTTGACCCAGTCGACCTCGACCTTGTTCTTCGGCCTGGGCGAAACCCACCTCGGCGAGGAGATCGGGATCGAAGTGCGGTGGCCATCCGGGGAAGTTACGCGGCATCGGAAGAAGGTTGACGGGGCCTATGTGGAGATCGGGCCATATGCAGAGGGTATCGACAAAGAGTAAGGGCATAGTTGAGAGGGAAGTCTTGGAGGCCCAAAGAATTTGGGCCGACGCAATTGTCGCTATCGGTCAAACATATACACAAAAAGAGGACTATAGGGCGCTGGCCGAAGAGGTCGTCGATACGTTGTATGGTTATGGTAAAGGCCTGGTTCTATTTAAGCCCTCGATGGCGTCAGAAAGACAGTTTCGTTCAACAAGAGAACAGGCCATATCTTATTTTGTGACGGGTAGTGTGCCTGAAGATCGCGGTTTTGCTATCCGTCCATGGCGCAAAATCCGATTTGAGAACGTTGGCATTATCATCGATGGAGGCTCGGCCATGGTAATGGGTAATTACTTCTTCACAGACGCGAATACCGAAAAAGTAGCCAAAGTGGAGTACACATTTGGCTACTTCAAGGACGACCATGGCAAGCTGCGCATCAATTTGCATCATTCGTCATTTCCGTATGGATCAATGCCCTGATTTCGACTGATGAGAATATCATCTACGATGTACGAATGCGAATTTGATCATTCTTGCCTATGAACCCCTTGTTCGGCGGCGGCGTCAAAAAGTAAATTCCTATCCCTTTGAGCTTTTTTTCTCGAGTATTTGACGTTGTGGTCAAACCGCTTGCCATGCGTGTTTTGCTGGCCCGTGAGCGTCTCGAATCCGGGGTGGACTTCAATCCTCTTTCGTCGGAGCTTAGGGCCAATCCGTTACCGCAGTATGATAAGTTGCGACGCAAAGACCCGGTGCATCGCATGCGGACCTCCGACGGGTGGATTCTGACCAGATACGAAGATATCGATATGGTGTTGCGCGACCACCGTCGATTCGGAAACTTGGGCCGCGATTTCGGCTACCTGCCCTACATCAGTATGCTGGACCTGGACCCCCCGGAACATACCAAGGTCAGGGGGCTCGTTGCGCATGGTTTCACGCTGCGGGCGGTGAATTCGTTGGAGCCCAGAATAGCGAAAATGGTTGATGAACTCCTGGACGAGGTTGCCGGGAAACCGCGCTTCGACCTGATTCAAGACATCGCGTTCCCTTTGCCCATCACCGTAATCGCGGAGCTCCTGGGTGTTCCGCCAGAGGACCGTGACCAGTTCAGAGAGTGGTCTGAAGTCGTTGCTCTCGACGTGGACCCGTTGCTCGACAGCCAGCAGATCCGAGACGTTCAACGTACGGTTGAGGAATTGTTCGATTACCTTGAGGAGATTGCTGAGGATCGTCGACGGCGTCCCCGGAACGATTTGGTCACTGCCTTGGTGAACGCGGAAGAGGACGGTGAACGCTTGAGTCGGGAAGACTTGTTGATCAATATTGTCCTGGTCCTGGTCGCGGGCAACGAGACCACGCGCAACCTCATCGGTAACGGTACCCTGGCGCTACTGAGAAACCCTGACCAACTGGAGAGATTGCGGGACGATTCCAGTTTGCTTGATTCCGCGATCGATGAAATGCTGCGCTACGACAGTCCGGTTCAGTTGGACAGCCGCATCGCCCGCGAGTCTGTTGAGATCGGCGGCAAACGGATCGAGCCTGGCCAACGTGTTCTGTGCGCACTGGGGGCGGCGAACCATGATCCTGAAGTCTTTCCTGATCCGGAGCGGTTCGATGTCGGACGTTCGCCTCGCAACCATCTTTCGTTCGGCCGTGGAATCCATTACTGTCTTGGAGCGCCGTTGGCCAAGTTGGAGGCGCGTATCGCGTTTGCCGGGCTGCTTTCCCGATTCGAGTCGTTCCGGTTAGTGGAAGAGCCGCGGTATCGCGATCAAATAACCTTGCGAGGGCTTGAAGAACTTTGGTTGGAACCGGAATAGTCCGCCCAGGGATTCTGCTCTTCAAGAAGGTTTGCGGGCCAAGCGCTCCCTGACCTCCTCTCGGGGCCTTTTCCTGAAGAACTGGAACTTTCATCATTACCTTTGAGCGTCCCTCCAAGTGGCACCGGGCGAGTTTTGTTGACTCTCCCGCTGGAGTCCCTCGACTTTCCACGGCATCCTGAGAAATGCGGGTTAACCGCCCTCCTCCTCCATCTCGGAGGATGCGCTGTAAAAAGGCAAATTCCGTCAATTATGGTTTGATGTACACTCCAAGCCAATTTTTGCTAGGAATTTTGATATGAAATCCTCTTCCACACAAAAGGTGCTGTGTGTCCTCTACCCGGACCCGTTGGATGGCTTTCCCCCCAACTACTCCCGAGGAGAGATACCAGTGCTTACCCACTACCCGGACGGCCAGACAATGCCCACGCCGTCCTCCATAGACTTTACCAAAGGACACCTCCTGGGGTCCGTCTCCGGCGGCCTCGGACTGGAGAGCTTCCTGACAGAAAGGGGACACCGGTTCGTAGTAACCTCGGACAAGGATGGTCCGGACTCGGTCTTCGAGAAAGAGTTGACCGATGCCGACGTAGTTATCTCTCAACCCTTCTGGCCCGGCTACCTGACAGCGGAACGCATTGCCAAGGCCCCTAACCTGAAACTGGCCATAACGGCCGGCATAGGTTCGGACCACGTTGATCTGCAGTCAGCTATCGACAGAAACATCACCGTGTGCGAGGTGACCTGGTGCAACAGCATAAGCGTGGCGGAACATTCGGTTATGCAGTTGCTGGCGCTGGTCAGGGACTTCATCCCCCAGTACGGCTGGGTAGTCAGGAGCGGCTGGAACATCGCCGACGCCGTCTCCAGATCCTACGATATCGAGGGGATGGACGTGGGCGTTGTGGCAGCCGGCAGAATAGGCTTGGCTTTTCTAAAGCGGATGAAGCCCTTCGATGTCAACCTGCACTACACCGAAAGGCATCGGCTCTCCCCTGATGTGGAACGGGAGTTGGGCCTGACCTTCCATGAGAATGTCGAATCGCTCGTCAGCGTCTGCGACGCGGTCAGCATCCACTGTCCGTTGCATCCGGAGACGGAGCACATGTTCGACGATGACCTTATCGGTAAGATGAAGCGGGGGTCCTACATTGTGAACACCGCCAGGGGCAAGATCTGCGACCGGGACGCCATTGTAAGGGCCCTGGAGAGCGGCCAGTTGGCCGGCTACGCGGGCGACGTCTGGTTTCCCCAGCCGCCTCCCAACGATCACCCCTGGAGAACGATGCCCAACCACGCCATGACTCCCCATACATCCGGCACGACTCTTTCAGCCCAGGCCCGTTACGCGGCGGGGGTCCGTGAGATTCTGGAATGCTGGCTGGAAGGCCGACCCATCCGGGACGAGTACCTCATTGTGCAGGGCGGCGGCCTCGCCGGGACGGGCATCCACTCCTACACCGAGGGGAACGCCACGGGCGGCTCTGAGGAAGCGGCACAGTTCAAGCAGAGCTAACCCGCGTAGTTCCTCCATGAAAACAATTTCCCTCCTTCTTGCGCTCGGCCTTGTGGCCGCCTTCCCGCCCGCCACCCTGGTCGGCCAGGACGCGGCGAAACCGAATGTGATCTTCATCATGGCTGACGACCTCGGTTACGGAGATCTCGGCAGTTTCGGACAGAAAAAAATCAAGACGCCCCACCTGGACCGCATGGCCGCGGAGGGCATGAAGCTGACGGACTTCTATGCGGGAGCCACGGTGTGCGCCCCATCCCGCTGTGTTTTGATGACGGGCAAACATACGGGCCGCTGCCGAGTGCGCGGCAATTCCACCAGCGACATCCAGCGCTTGCACCCGGAGGACAAGACGGTGGCTTCCGCCTTCAAGGACGTGGGATATGTCACCGGAATGTTCGGCAAATGGGGATTGGGCGACCTCATCGAATCCACCGGACATCCCAACCTGCACGGCTTCGATCAATTTTATGGCTACCTCAGCCAATTCCATGCCCATAATTACTACCCGACTTTTCTCATTCGAAATAAGGAAGAGGTGAAACTGCGCAATGTTCCCGAGCAGGAAATGGATAAGGGTGGCCGAAGGGGCGGCGGTTGGGCCAAGGAACGGATCGACTACTCGCACGATCTCATCTTTGCCGAGGGCATGAAGTGGCTGGAATTGAATTACAAACAGCCCTTTTTCCTCTACCTGCCCTTCACCATTCCGCACGCAAACAACGAGGGTGCCCGTGGCACGGGCAATGGGCAGGAGGTTCCGGACTACGGCATCTACGAGGCGGAAAACTGGCCGGAACCGGACAAAGGCCAAGCGGCAATGATCACCCGCATGGACCGGGATATAGGCGCCCTGTTGGCAAAGCTCAAGGAATGGGGCATCGATGAAGACACCTTGGTGATCTTTACCTCCGACAATGGTCACCACCGGGAAGGTGGCAACCGGCCTGAATTTTTCGATGCCAACGGGCCGCTACGGGGCATGAAGCGCGACCTATACGAAGGCGGCATTCGGGTCGCCACCATTGCCCGCTGGCCGGGGAAAATCAAAGCGGGTTCAACATCCAACCACCAGGCTTACTTCGGCGACTTCTATGCCACAGTGTGCGAACTCACGGGTCAAAAGGTGCCGGACGGGCTTCAGTCGATCAGCTTTCTTCCTGCCTTGTTAGAAAAAGAAGATCAAAAAAAGCACACCTACCTCTACTGGGAATTTTACGAACAAGGCAGCCGGCAAGCCGTTCGCTTTGGCGACTGGAAGGCCGTCCGCCAACCAATGTTGCATGGAAAAGTCGAGCTCTTCCATCTTGGCAGCGATTTGGGAGAAAGGAACAACCTCGCCTCTCACCATCCGGACATCGCGGCCCAGGCGGTGAAGTACATGGAGGAGGCACATGTTCCGGACCCCACCTGGAAAGTCCGCGGCCGCCCGCAGTAGCATTGGCTGCGGGGCCGGATATTGCGTTGCGCACATCTGATGCCTGAAGAGGAGAGTTTCATGATTCCACCGCACGACCCAGCGGCCCGAACTGCAGGTTTGCTGCTAATCGTTACCGCAATTGCCACCGTCGCTGCAGTCATCGGCCGGATTTCCGCCACTGATATCACTGCATTGACCCAGTCACTCGCTTCCATCGAGGCCAACCGGGAGCTATTCGGGATTGGCGGCGCGGCGCGATTCATTTCCGGGCTCACCCTGCTAGCGGGAGCATGTTTCCTGTTGCGCACCTGGATCATGCGACAGCGCCTGGGGTCCCGACCGGTGCCGGTGTTGCTGGGGATCTCCGGGGTGGCCACCGCCCTGTCTGGCGCATTTGGGGTCGTCCTGGCCATTGTCGTGCCCGAATCGTCCAGGGTGGATGACCTCGCCTCGGTGGCGCCGACCACGACCGTAGTCCTGAACCTTTTCTGGATCACCGGCAAGATCGGGTTCAGTCTGGCTGGTTTGGGGCTGATGGCAGCAGCACACCGGCAGTGGCGCGTGGGAGGCTTTTTACGCCCTATGGCGCCGGTATCGGCGATCATCGGCGGAGCCATGCAACTCATCTGGGTCGACGCCACCATCGGGGTCCACTACCTCACCGGACCCGCATTCGTGTTGTGGCTCATCGTCATCGGTATCATGCTGGTGACCGGTCGCGTGGAGAGGCGATTCGCCGCCTTGCTGGAGGAAGACCCTTCCGAGTGATGTCACGCCACTCAATTGCCTGATCCCCATTTCTCACAAACCCACACCACCTCGGCGGCTGCACCGCTAAAAAGCAAATTCCTTTCTGTAGTAACTTCAGTCAGAATTCTTTGAATACCATTGTCGAACGAGCGATCAGCTTTGTTTTGAGCTCTTTCAGAATGGGATGATCCATTCCTCCTGAATTTATTTCCTCGAGAACACTTCTCACTTGTTCCGGGATTTTAGCCGCCATTTCGGCGATCATTTTTCGAAGTTCAACAAACGGGAACTCACATTGCCGGGCCATTCTTTCAAAATGCCTGGGACGAATTTGGGTATCCCGGTAGTAGGGGCCGATCTTCATGGCCAAGCGCCGATCCTTCCGTTGCTTCAGATAAGGGAGGAGACTTGCCAAGTCGTAGAGAGGAGCGAGGCGTACCTGTCCCCCCACCCCAAGCAACAGGCTGTAATTCTTGGCATGTGCATCGGAGCCAAGTATCAAAAAATTAAATACGACCGCTTCCATGAATCGCCGGCGATCTTCGATCGAATGGCTCGACCTGTTTAGCAGATTCATGATGTCGGAGACACCCGGACCGCCTTCACTCTCATATTTTCCAATAGGATGAATGGATAGAGCCTGACAAACATCCTCCTGATGAACGCGGATCATTTTTCTGCCCGACACCATCCTGTCATAGCGTTCCACGCAGATGGCCGTTTCATTTCCAAACCGAATTACTTCACTGTTTGCGGCCCTCAATCCCAGTGCCTTGGCCAGGCTCTGACAAAAATGTTCGTTCTCAAAGTGTCCATTCAAGTCCGGACGGGGGGGTTTCAGAATATGGGTGGTTGGCTCACTGCCCCAGGGAAGAAACCATTGATTGCCTCTTCGTTGGAATGCGGTTTTCGCCTGTGCGCCGGCCAGGGAGAACTGTCCTCTGTCCCCGGAAATTCGTCCCAACGCCGGATCGCGTCTCAGATCGGCCAAGCGCTCCTCAATTTGTTCTGGCGTGAGTAGTGACTTTCCTCCTTCAGCTACGCCATCCGCTTCATCCGGCTTCAAGAATCGAATCGCCCCGGCACAGTCGTTTCCGATCCCGCCCAAAATTCCGATGCAATCGGAGGCACTGACGCTAAAGCGTAGCGCCCAACGTTGAAGTATCAGTTCATTGTCTGGCAGCAGGCCCCACAGAAACGGGGATACTTTATCATGTTCATACTCTTTCTCAATCAAAGGCATTGAAAGGGAGAGCGGAACGGCAGCACCCAGCCTGCGGTATTCGTCATCATAACGAAATACCAACTTTCCTGCTTTAATTCGATGAAGGGTCCCCATTCGCCGGTCACCTAGATACACTAAAAGCACGGAATCGTTTTCAGGCATCCTCTAAGACTTTCCTAATAGCGTATCCAAATCCGGATAATCGCCCGTGGTGTGTGCCTCACTCCTTTTGCCCGGCGATACCTCCCCCACCAAGTCCACATCCAGAAAAGCAGCTAATCGAAATACCTTTCCGATCCAGCATTTCTGATTCCCCCGTTCCACCCGCGAGATCCATGCCTGCGTCACCCCCAATTCTTTGGCTACATCCCTCTGCGACATACCGCGCTTCCTCCGCGCTGATGCGATAAGCCCCCCTAGATCCTGAATACTTCGGATAGGTATTTTCATAACATGCTGATATTAATTTGTATATCGCAGTGTTATGATATTCATTCTTATGTCAAGCTCGCATGATATTCGTTTCGATATCACACCCTCCGGTCTACCGATTGCTTAGCTATCGATAGCAAATTACGAAACTGTAGGAGGGGTTTATCCCCCGATCCAGGCGCTGTCGACATTCAATTGGATATCATTTTCCTCAACTCCAGGGATTTTTTTTGGTGGCCAGACCCAGAATCGAACTGGGGACACAAGGATTTTCAGTCCTCTGCTCTACCGACTGAGCTATCTGGCCTTCCAGGAAGTGGCGGATAACAATCTGTCCGCGTTGGTCCGTCAACTTGAATTTCCGGGGGCTCGCAGAGGATTTTGTCGTGCTGCCAGGAAATAATATGAAGGGTTGATTCCTCTTGTTCTTAACCCACAATTGGCGGGAAGGATGAAAACATTATTGGCAGCGCTGGTCACCCTGGTGGTTCTGAATCCACTTTGCTGCTGCTTGACCTTTGCTGATTTGGCCGGAGCGGATCCGGGAGATGGAGCCCTTGCTTCCTGTTGCGCCGGGGACCCGGAGTCCAAAACCTTACCTGAACCGGGGCATGATGCGGCTAATTGTGAGCACAAGGCCCTTAAAGATTCGTTCCTCAAACCCAACTCCGCTGCTTCAATGCCGGAGGTCCCGGCAAATCCGGTTAGCGGCCTCTTTAATCCATCTACCCATCCGAAGCATTTCCACCGCCCCCCCAAGGTCTTGGAGAAGACGGGCGCGCCTGAACCCCTCATGAAAAAGTGGGTTAGCGTTCAGACGGACTGCGTACGGAGATTGTGAGTTTTCATCGCTGAGACCCTAAGGTCTCCCAAATCCGAAGGGAGCCGGAAAGTTCGGCTCATCCCGTTTAACCATTGTAACGCAACCTTTCGTATTCGATGAATTCACAATCCAAAAAACTACTTAAATTATTACCGATAATTTCCGGGGGCATGGCCGGGGTTCTCCTCGGCTATATTCTATTCCGTCCGGGGGCCGAATCCGATCCGGCCATTCCGGCCCCCGGGAAGGAGGCGCAAACCTGGACCTGTTCCATGCACCCGCAGGTCCAACTGCCCGGCCCGGGCAAATGCCCCATTTGCGCCATGGATCTGATTCCCCTCGGAGAGGGTCATCTGGCGGAGGACGGGGCAACGTTTCACCTTTCCCATACCTCAAAAGCCTTGGCCTCCATCCAAACGACAGCGGTCCGAGAGGGCGAGGCACACCGGGATCTGAGATTGTTCGGCAAGGTGTCCTACGATGAAACCCGCCTGAAAACCATCAGCGCGCGGTTTCCGGCGCGTATTGAAAAACTCTACGTCAACGCCACCGGTATCCAGGTAAAACAAGGTGATCACCTGGCCTTGGTTTACAGCCAGGACTTGTTGGCTGCACAGTCCGATCTGGTGAGTTCCTTGAAGTTCAGCGCCGGATCCGATGCCACTCAAGGTCCCAGGGAACAGTTGAGGCAATGGGGTTTTTCGGAGGCGGATATCAGCTCCATCGAATCCAGTTTGACCGTGCAGGAGTTTTTGGAAATCGACGCCCCCATCGGCGGCACCATAGTGAGCAAGTCCATTCATGAAGGGGACCACGTGGAGATGGGAATGAACTTTTTCACCATCGCCGATTTGACCCACGTATGGATCACTCTGGACGTGTACGAATCCGACCTTCCATGGGTTCACTACGGCCAGGAAATTTCCATCAGTCCCGAGGGAAGTCCGGGTCGAAAATTCACTGGAAAAGTGTCCTTGATATACCCTGAAATCGACCCCGTAACCCGTACCGCCAAAGTGCGCGTTTCCATTCCCAACCCCGAGCGGTTTCTCAAACCGGGGCAGTTTGTTCGAGGGGTATTATCGGCTTATCTGAACGCGGAGGGGGAAGTCATGGTAGCCGACCTCACCGGCAAGTGGATCAGTCCCATGCACCCGGAAGTGGTCAAGGATGGCCCGGGCCAATGCGACGTGTGCGGCATGGATCTGGTGCCGGCCCGGGAAATGGGACTCGAGCCCATCTCCTCTGTGGCCTTACCCCTTTTGATCCCCAGTTCGTCCGTGCTGCGAACCGGCAAACGCGCCGTCGTTTACATCGAACAAGAGCTGAGCGGCGCCCTTCATTATGAGGGACGCGAAATCGAGCTCGGGCCGCGGGCCGGAGATCAATTTGTCGTCCTGAGTGGGCTTGAAGCTGGAGAAAAGGTTGTCAGCCAAGGCGCCTTCAAAATCGACAGCGCAATGCAGATCCAGGCAAAACCGAGCATGATGAACCCCGAGGACCGGGTTCCTATCCCTCCCGTCCCGGAGATCCCCGGGGAGCTCGGGCCGCAAATACTGGGCCCTTATCTGAAACTGCAAGCCGCTCTCTCGGCGGATGATTTGCCGGCGGCCCAAGACCAGATCGAAGCCATGATGGAGTTGGCTGGGCAAACCGGTCCCTTGCCCGCCCTCCTCCAAGACATGCGGGCGGCCGACTCACTGGAAGGTATACGCAAGCCGTTCTTCGATCAACTTTCGGCCGCCATGATTAAGGCTGCAAAATCTGGTCTGCTCCGCCATGAAGGGGACCTCTGGCTCATGCATTGCCCCATGGTATACGAAGACGGAGGAGCCGATTGGCTGCAAACTGCCGAATCCTTGCGCAACCCCTACTTCGGCGCCGCCATGCTGATCTGTGGGGAGGTGAAGGAAAACCTGACTTCACACCGCGATCATGCGCCCTGATCATCCACCCAATCCCGTCGACAAGCTGATCCGGTTCTGTCTGGAGAACAAACTTGTCGTCTTCATTTTTGCCGCCGGTCTGATCTTTTGGGGCGTAAGGGTCGCTCCCTTCGACTGGAACATCCCCTGGCTCGAGCGGAATCCCATACCTGTGGATGCCATACCCGACATAGGGGAAAACCAACAAATCGTATTTACCGATTGGTCGGGCCGTTCCCCCCAGGACGTCGAGGACCAAATCACTTATCCCCTGACCACGGCCCTTCTCGGTTTACCCAAGGTCAAGGCCATTCGCAGTTACAGCATGTTCGGTTTTGCTTCGATATACATCATTTTCGAGGAGCAGGCCGAGTTCTATTGGACCCGCAGCCGCATTTTGGAAAAGTTGAACAGCCTTCCCCAAGGAACGCTGCCGACCGGGGTTGTCCCCAAACTGGGTCCCGATGCCACGGCTTTGGGGCAGGTGTTCTGGTATACCCTGGAAGGCCGGGACGAGGAGGGAAACCCGGCTGGCGGCTGGGATCTGCACGAATTGCGCAGTATTCAGGACTGGTACGTCCGCTTTGCCCTGCAAGGAGTGAACGGAGTCTCGGAAGTCGCCTCGATAGGGGGGTACGTGAGGGAGTACCAGGTCGATGTCGATCCCGATGCTCTACGCACCTACGGCATCAATCTACACCAGGTATTTGACGCGGTCCGCAACAGCAATATCGATGTCGGCGCCCGCACCATCGAAATAAACCAGGTCGAATACGTCATCCGCGGTCTCGGATACATCAGGAGCCTGGATGACCTCCGCCAAACGGTTATCGCCCAACGCGAGCACGTCCCGATCACCCTTGATCAAGTGGCCCAAATCGAATTTGGCCCGGCTGTTCGGCGCGGAGTGTTGGACAAGGAGGGTGCTGAAGCCGTGGGCGGGGTGGTGGTCACCCGCTACGGGGAAAACCCACTTTCCACTATCCAGGCCGTCAAAGAAACGATCCGCGAGATTTCGCCGGGCCTACCCAAAAAGACGTTGGAGAACGGCAGGGTGAGCCAGTTGACCATCGTGCCCTTTTACGACCGGACGGGTCTGATCCATGAAACCTTGGGCACCTTGGAAAACGCCGTCCGGCAACAGATCCTCGTCACCATCATGGTCGTATTGCTCATGTTGTTTCACCTGCGTAGCGCCGCTTTGATATCCGGGGTTTTACCCCTGGCGGTCCTGTTTTCTTTTATTTGTATGAGCATCTTCGGGATAGACGCCAATCTGGTGGCGCTTTCCGGAATCGCCATCGCCATCGGAACCATTGTCGACATGGGTGTCGTTCTGACCGAAAACATCATCAAACATTCGGATTCGGCCAAGGTCTCGGCGGACCGACGGCTTTCCACCCTGGAAATCGTCTACAACGCCTGTTCGGAAGTGGGCGGCGCCGTGGTCACGGCGGTGTTGACCACCGTAATCAGTTTCCTGCCGGTGTTTACCATGGAAGCGGCGGAAGGGAAGTTGTTCAAGCCGTTGGCCTACACCAAAACCTTTGCCTTGATCGGATCCATTGTGGTGGCGCTGGCCATCATCCCTCCCTTGGCCCACGGGTTGATTTCCGGCCAGTTCAAAACCGAACACCTTCGCAAGAGCTTCTGGGCGGCGCTGGGCCTTCTCAGCCTTGCTGCGGCAATCGGGGTAAGCTGGTTTCCCTGGTGGTTGTGTGCGGTGATTTCAGCCGCTGCCTGTTTCCAAATTTTCAGGGACCGGCTGTCCACGGGCTATACCCGTTGGTGCTCCGTATCTTTGCACATCATGGTAGCCCTGATGGTGGCCGTTCTGCTCGCACGTGACTGGGAGCCCCTGGGCCCGCAACATTCCAACGCCAACCTGGCATTTGTTCTCCTGGCCATCGGCGGGCTGCTGGGCATCTTCCACCTCTTCATTCGCCTCTACCCCCGGTTGCTGGAATGGGTTCTCAGATTCAAAGTGGTTTTTCTCGGCGCCGGCATTCTAATCATTGCCGCCGGATTCCTGATATGGAGAGATCTCAAAGAAGAGTTCATGCCCAACCTGGATGAGGGTTCTTTCCTGTGGATGCCCACCACCATGCCCCACGCCTCCATCGGCGAGGTCATGGACGTCATCCAAAAACAGGACAGGGCCATTCGGACCATTCCCGAGGTGGAAACCGTAGTGGGAAAATTGGGGCGAGTGGAGAGCCCGCTCGACCCCGCTCCGTTATCAATGATAGAGACCGTTATCAATTATAAGCCGGAATACATTACGGATGAAAAGGGAAACATCCTCACGTTTGCTTTCGATGGAAAGACCCGGACCTACCTCAGGGATGCAGATGGCGCCCTCATCCCCGATTCAGGAGGTCGGCCCTTCAGAAACTGGCGCGACTCGATTACGAGTTCGGACGATATCTGGGATGAAATCGTAAGGGTCGCCCAGGTGACGGGAACGACTTCGGCCCCTAAATTGCAACCCATTGCAGCCCGCCTGGTCATGCTGCAAAGCGGCATGCGGGCACCCATGGGCATCAAGGTATTCGGTCCTGATCTGCCGACCCTGGAATCTGCCGCTTTGCAGATCGAGGCCCAACTGAAGCAAATACCATCCATAAATGCGGCGACGGTTTTTGCCGATCGGGTAGTGGGCAAGCCCTATCTGGAGATCGACATCAACCGCCAGGCTATCGCGCGCTATGGCATCAGCATTCGGGCCGTACAGGACGTTATCGAGGTGGCCATAGGGGGAATTCCCGTCACCCAGACCGTCGAAGGCAGGGAACGCTACCCGGTTCGTCTCCGCTACCTGCGCGAATTGAGAGACAACATCGAGGAAATCGGGAATATCCTCGTTGCCGGTTCCGACGGCGTGCAAATACCCCTCAAACAATTGGCCGAAATCAGGTACGTGCGCGGGCCCCAAGTGATCAAGAGCGAAGACACCTTTCTGGTCGGTTACGTCATCTTCGACAAAAGACCGGGTTATTCGGAAGTTGAGGTGGTCGAGAGTGCGGATGCATTTCTTAAGCAGCAATTGGCAACCGGCGAACTCCTGCTGCCCACAGGAGTAAGTTTCCGGTTCACCGGGAGTTATGAAAACCAAGTCAGAGCCGAAAAAAAGCTCCGGATCGTTTTGCCGGTGGCCTTGTTCGCTATCTTCATCATTCTCTATTTTCAATTCCGAAGGGTCTCCACCTCCCTGCTGGTGTTCTCCGGCATCGCCTTCGCCTGGTCGGGAGGATTCATCCTCATCTGGCTTTACGGGCAACCCTGGTTTTTCGATTTTGACCTCTTCGGCACCAATTTGCGGCAACTGTTTCAAATGAAAACGATAAACCTCAGCGTGGCGGTCTGGGTCGGGTTCCTGGCGCTTTTCGGGATCGCTACCGATAACGGGGTAATCGTGTGCACTTACTTGCGGCAGACCTTTGCCGAGAGAAAGCCCATCACGGTTCAGGCTATTCGGGAAGCGGTGGTTTACGCGGGCAATAAGCGCGTCCGCCCCGCCCTGATGACCAGCGCCACCACCATCCTGGCCCTGCTTCCCGTCCTGACTTCAACCGGACGCGGCGCCGACATCATGGTCCCGATGGCCATCCCCACCTTCGGGGGAATGCTGCTGGCTCTCCTGACAATTTTTGTCGTTCCAGCCCTCTACGCCCTTATCGAAGAAATCAAACTGGGTCGAAACTCTTGAAGAAGATGATCTCGCAAAGCTCACTAAGAGGGAACCACAGAAGGCACAAAAACCACAAAAAAATATTTTCGCGTTTTGTGTGTTCATCCAAAACAACGCTTCGACTTATGCCTTCGGCAACAGGAAAAAGCGCCGGAAGCGCCAGTTAGGAATGAGGAATTAGTAATTGGATCCACGAAGCACGGTTTGGGCGAAACAGGATCCGCGGTCAAATTCCACTAAATCCACAATGCTCCTTCGTGACTCAATGCTTCGCCCCCAGAGCCAAGCATCCAGCCTCCAGTATCCAGTATCCAGAATCCAGCATCCAGCATCCAGCATCAAGGATCGAGCATCCAGAACCTCAATTCCTTCCGCGCAACAGGATCAAATAAACCAGATTCATCAAGGAACCGGCGAAAGCGGCAACGTAGGTCCATCCGGCCGCATTGAGGGTGGCGGCTACTCCGCCCGCTTCTTCCCGGGCAATGATCCCCAGTCCCTCCAATTCGCGTTTGGCCCGCCTGGTGGCGTCGAACTCCACCGGCAGGGTGACCAGATGAAACAACGTCAACATGGCGTAAATGATGATCCCCAGATCGATGGCCAACCCCCAGGGAAGCAACCCGAGAAAGATGCCCCCGATCATGATAAAGGGCAGAAAACTTGCCGCGACGTTGACCGCCGGGGCCATGGTCTGCCTGATGTTCATCATGACGTAACCCACCTTGTGTTGGATGGCATGGCCGGCTTCGTGGGCGGCAACCCCCACCGCAGCCAGACTCGAACTGCGGTAGTTGTGGTCGCTCAGGGCCAATTTTTTATGGATGGGGTCGTAGTGATCCGTCAGTTGGCCGGGCACGCGCACGATTTTTACGTCGCGTATACCCGCCTTGCGCATGATGGCATCGGCCGCCTCATAACCCGTAATCCCTCCACGGGATGGGACGCGCGAATACTTGGCATAGGCCGATTTGACCTTCATCTGGGCCCACATGGCAAAGATGAAAGCGGCCGCGAACAACAACAGGCCCGAAGCCCCCGGCAAAATGAAAAAGGAAAATACAGGTGCGATGCTCATAAATCTTATGGTTTAAACTAAATGATTGGGAAATGAACAAGCAGGCGATGTTCCGAAAGAAAATTCAATCCTTTTCACTTACCGAATCCACTCATGTGCGTTGGATTGGTGGAAAGATCGCCAACACCACTTTCGAAACATCCAAGATCATCTTTTAACAGATCGTAGGCCGAAGGTTCTTCTTCAAGTGTGTTGGAATCATTTTCTTCCAGGTTCTGTTTCAGCGCCTCACGGGCTATTTCCGATTTCGATACCCCCAATCTTTTGGCCCGCTTGGCCAATCGCACGTCCAGTTCCTCGGGAACCTTGATGGTGATTGTTTTCATATAACGAAAGGTAATACGGAATGTTACAGAAAGCAATACCCCATTTTCCGTTAAACCTTATCGGAATATTAAGCCATCCTTCGTCTCTTTCTCCAGATGGCTATCCCCAGGGCGATGCTGCCGAAGAACAAGGCGTAGGTCGACGGTTCGGGAATGGCGCTGATTACGACATTGTTGAGGCCGAATTGATCCATACTTCCCGTGCCGCTTACACCATCTGAGGACCATTGCAGAAAATAATCGTCCCCAGCCGCCAGCGTTATCCCGGTAATGGTGGTTGTTCTCGTGATGGTCTCCCAAGCCGGGGCGCTGTCCGCCGTTTCGGTGGTGGTAAAATCCAAGGCGGGAATGGCGGTAAAGGTGTCCCCGCTGTCATCCTTATGGGCAAAATTGAAGGAATTCGACCGCCCTTGATCATTGAAAACGGCAATTTCGTAGCGGACAACTATTCCCTGGATGGTGCCGTCGGTGGTATTGGTAAACCTGAGCTGAAATGATCCCGGGGTAAAATCCGAACCCGCGGCCTGAACACCCAGGATGTAATCCCCACTGTTTTCCCCCAATTCGAAACCGTAAATGCCCCCGGTTCTCACCGCGCCGAAAGACGCTCCTCTGCTGAAGTCTCCCGAGGTTTCGGTTCCGCCAAAATCGAGGTCGCCATCGCTCAGCCCGCTGATGGACCAGAAATCGGAATCCAATTGCCCGGCAACCGGGTCGGACTGAAATCCTCCTCCGCGAAACCTGTCGAAATCCTCCCTAAAAATGGTTTGGGCAGAGACCGAGGAGGAGATAGTGCCCAGGATCAGGGCCAAAAACATCCATTTCATGTACCGCACCATGCCGGTAAAAGCTACCTGCATGCCATTTCCCAATTAAACCAAAGGTTTTTTCCTATGGAGAATTTTCCCCTTTCTCCACCATGGCCTGGCCCGTTAGTTTATTCACAAAACGGCGGATATTTTCCGCTGTAACTGCCGGATGGAATGTTGATTCATTGTGGAACCCCGTTGGGGTTCGGTCATATTGGTGATCGGCAACCCAGCGTGCGCTACCATGCTTCGCACGGCGCGACGCTGGGCTCTGGAGTTTAACGCCGTTGGCGTAAAAGCCGGATGATTGAATTGCTTGATCGGGGACCCGCCTCCCGGCATGGCATGCAGGAATGTTGGCGAGGCATGCCTCGCCCCTACGAATAGGCGGGTTGGAAAACCCGCCCTCCGTTATCGATGCAGACCGGTCTGGAATGAACTGCAACGCAGTTCCACTCCAAAGCCCAGTGTCGCAAAGCGCACACTGGGTTGGAATGGGTAAAAAATAACGAACCCCAACGGGGTTCCACACCGTAACCCACCAAGTTCGTCGCGCTGTAATCCATGAAGGCGGAAGTTCGTCGCGGGCAAACCGATACCAACAGCCAGATAGAATGTTAATTTATTTAAGGGAAATGACACAAGGGGCGGATCTACCGCGACTGCTGGAGCAGCCCCTCCCGCCGCAGATAGGCATCCGGGTCCGGTTCGCGGCCCATGAAATCGAGAAATAGCCGCAGGGGATCTTCCGCATTGCCGCGGCTCAGCACCTTGTCCTTGAAGGCGCGCCCGGTCTCCGGATTGAGCAGACCTTCCATTTCGAATCGGGTGAAGGCATCGGCATCGAGCACTTCAGCCCATTTATAGGAATAGTATCCTGCGGCATACCCGGTTGGATTGGAAAAGAGGTGGCTGAAATTGTAAAGGTGCAACGGCACTTTACGTTTCCGGGAAGCAAGGTAGGGGAAAAGGACTTTTTTCAGTTCCGCTTCCAGGTCTTTTCCGTGTATTTCGCTGTAGTTCAGGTGCATTTCCAGATCCATCCTGCCGAAGGCCAATTGGCGCATGGCCAGGGATGCGGCATTGAAATTCCGGGCCGCCTTCATCTTGCGGTAAAGTTCATCCGGCAGGCGTTCCCCTGTTTCGTAATGGCGGGCAAATAAATCGAGCCCGTTCTTATCCCAACACCAGTTCTCCATGATTTGGGAAGGCAGTTCAACAAAGTCCCATGCCACATTGACCCCGTTCATGGACTTGATTTCCACCTCTCCGAACAGGTGGTGGATAAGGTGGCCGAATTCGTGAAAGAGGGTCAGCACATCGTTGTGGGACAGCAAGGCGGGTTTATCCGCGGTAGGCGGGCTCAAATTGCCGTGTATCTGACCCAGGTGAGGTTCCCGTTTCCCGTTGGAACGGTCTCCGGTCAGGGTATAATTCATCCAGGCGCCGCTGCGCTTGGACTCACGTGGAAACCAATCGGTGTAAAAACTCCCCAGATGCTCCCCCGCTTCATCCAGCAGTTCAAACACCTTCACCTCCGGGTGCCACACCTCGTATGCGCTTTCCGTCTCCCCTACAGTGGGATTCTCGAAAAACACCGCCTCGGCTTCCCTGAATGTTACGCCGAACAAGGTTTGGGTAAGGGAAAACAATCCATCCAACACCCGATCCACCGGAAAGTAAGGACGCAGTTTTTCCGCATCGAAATCGAAGGTTTCCTTCCGGAATTTTTCCTCCCAGTAAGCCGCGTCCCAAGGCTCCAGCAATTCGGGCTCGATGCCCAGCTTACCGGCCCGAAAAGCCTCCAACTCGCCGGTCTCCCGGTCAAATAGGTTCTTGATTCTGGCATGCAGCTCTTCCACAAAGGCGAGCGCCCGCGCCCCCTTCCCGGCCATGCGTCTTTGCAAAGCGAGATCGGCAAAATGCCTGAAGCCAAGTAAATCAGCCTTCTCCTGACGCAAGGCGAGAATCCGCCCGACCAAGTCGCGATTATCGTGGGGTTCCCGGGTGGCAACGGCGCTGAAGGCGGTCCAGGTTTTTCTCCGCAACGCTTCCTTATCTGCGTAACGCAAAACAGGGATCATGGAGGGGGCCTGCAGGGTGAACCTCCACCTCGGCTCGGCCTCAGTGCCCAGGCCTTTGCCCAGCGCGCTTTGCCGGGCTTGCTCACGCGCCAGTTGAGGGAGGCCGGAGAGGTCCTCTTCATTTTCGATTACCATTTCCCACGCGTTGAGGGCGTCGAGGCAGTTCTCCGCATACTTCTGGGTCAGTTCGGCCAGTTTGGCCTCGATTGCCTCCATCCGCTTTTTCCGGTCGGGTGGCAGATCGGCTCCCTTGTTTTTAAAGGCGGCCACGGTTTCCTCGAGATAACGTTTTCGGGTTCCGGTCAGGGCCTGGGCCTCCTCCGTCCCGGCATAGGCCTTGATCCGTTTCCACAACCCCTGATTGAGCGGGACCCGGGCATGGAAGCCGGACACCCGGGGCAGCATCTTGTTGTAAGCCCGACGCAGTTCTTTGCTATCACGCACGCTGTTGAGGTGATCCACTTTCCCCCATGCCAGGTTGAGCTTCTCAACGGCTCTTTCCAGTGCGAGCATGGTGTTTTGGAAAGTCGGTTTCCCCGGAACCTCCACGGCCAGAGCATCGATGTCGGCCTGGGCCAGTTCCAGAGCATGGGTTATGTCCGGCTCAACCTGCTCCGGGGTCAACCGGCTCCAGTGTACCCGGAAGTTCTCTTCCAAGAAGGGATGATTCATGCCACGACTCTAGGAGGGGACGGGAAAAAAGGAAGAAGGAAGAAGAAGAAGGAGATAAGCCGCGCGTCTCACGAAATTCGTAGCGTTCGAACGGAGATCGAGTGCTGGCGTTGGACCCCTTCCTCATTGGCGCGCCTCTCTCTCCCCTCCATCACTCCCCCACTCCTCTCCTCCTCCCTCTGTGCTCTCTATGTCTTCTTTGGTTTTTCTTCCTTCAGCCTTCTTCCTTCTTCCCCTCCCTCTGTGGTTAACTTTTTATCCCCGCGCCGGCTCTGCGGGCATCCCCCTGGTATCGAAGGACCGCTTTATTCCTTTCGCGCTGAACGGAATGCGTGCCTCCAAAGAACAGTCCGTTATGCCGCCACCGCAGAAGCTTTTCAAAACGGGATTCGAGATGGGCCATGGAAGGGGCCGGGAACCCTGGCTCCACGTTCACGGTGCCGTGTTCGAAGTGCGCGCGGGGCGCTTTAACGGCATCGGCCAAGCCCATGTCGAAATCGATCAGGTTCGAAATCACCTGCAGGACGGCGGTGCGTATGCGGTTGGACCCGCCGGAACCGGTGACATAGAGGGAGCCCCTGTCCTCCACAAAGGTGGGAGCCATCATGGAAGCGATGCGCCGGTTGGGGTTCCACAGGTGAAAACCGTTGGGGTTCAGGTCTTCTTCGCCCAGCATATTGTTCATGGTAAATCCATAGTCTCCCAGCACGAACCCGGAGCCCGATCCGTTACTGACGGTCATTGCCGCTGCATTTCCCCGGGTGTCGAGAATGCTGACATGGGTAGTGCCCCGGGCCCGAAGGGGATGCTTTTTCAGCGTATCCCGCAGGGCAGCCTGGAGTTTTGCGCGCACGGAGTTTTCCGGCGCCATCTCCTCCCCGGTTGGGGAAGGGTAATGCAAACCCCGTTTTCTCCGGTTCAAAATGTTCTGTACGCGCAACAGAATTTCCAGGTGAAGGAGACTGCCGAACCCGTATTCGGCCAGAGGGTAATCCTTAAGCAAATCGAGAGCCAGACCGATTAAGGTTCCTCCGATGGAGGGTGGCGGATTTGTCCAAATGGCGCCGCTGCGGTACTTGAGTTTGAGGGGTTTGCGTAGCCGGACCCGGTAACTGGCAAAATCCTCCAAGGTCAGGTGTCCGCCTTGTTCCCGGCAGGAACGCGCCATGTCCCGTGCGACTTCCCCTTCCGTGACCAACCGAGGGTCCTCGGCCACACCGAGAAAAAACTCGGCCATTTTATCAGGCAAAAAGCGCTGACCCGACCGGAGGGGCTGATGGGGTCGATGGGGATTGCCATATAACTCTCTGCCCGCTTCCGAACTCAGGTAAATGGCCGATACGACTTCCAGGAGGTGCTGGCAGAAGGGGGATACCACCACGCCCTTCCGGGCCAGCTTTACGGCGGGTTCAACAACCGTTTGGAGGGGCAACCTTCCCAGGTCATGCTGGAACCTTACCACGCCGGGAATGGCGCCCGGTGTGGCCCAGGAACCAGCGCCGAGGTGGAATTCCTGCACTGAATCGCCAAAGTCGGCCAGGATCGGATAGAACTCGCACTGCGGGTTCTTTCGCAAAGGGGTCTGGTTGAAAAAGTCGTAGACCACTTCACTACTTGGGGTCCGGGCCAGCAGAAAACCGCCGCCAGCCGGGGAACAGAAGATGGGCTCGGCTACGCAGGCCGCAAAAAATGCGGCGGCGGCGGCATCGAAAGCATTACCGCCAGACTCCAACACCCGGATAGCGGCGCGAGCAGTTTCCCGGTGGCCGGCCGCCACCACCCCGTTTCGGATAATTTCCTGGGCTTCCCGCATGACCTGGAAGGCAAATTTCTGTCAGGACAACATTGAGCCGGGACGCCTGGGTCAACCGTTGATTAAAAACCTTGGGAAATTGTGTGGAAAAGGATTGGTCCGGGCCGAAAACTCATGTAGCTTAAATGGGTGACGTTGAAGAAACTGCTATGGATAATCCCGGGCCTTTTTCTGGTGGTGGTTTCGGTGGCGTCCTGGTGGGTAATCCCGCATTATGCCGAGACCCGGTTTATTGAGAAACTGAAGCAAATTGGCATTGAAACCGATTCAATCGAGTTTCGCATCGAAGGGTTGTCCCGTCCGGTAGTCCGGGATTTGCGCTTGCACATTGCGGGGCTCGATCTGGCCACCGAAGTGATCGAATTCGGCTCTCTTTTTGAGGGTTATGGGGATGACCAACCCCTGAGAATGACGATCAAAGGGTTCTGGGCCGGCATAAACGCGCAAATGCCCCAGGGGGTCGGGGCGGTAAACAAAGCCATTTCCGAACTCCCCCAAGCCGAGTCGTTCGCCATGCCCATCCCGGTCCGGGTGGTCCTGGAAAAGGGTGATTTACATTACCAGAACCGAGGGCGGCAAATAGCCGGCACGGTCCATGGCGAGCTCTTCCTGGAGGGAACCAAACTGGACTGGAGGCTCGAAATCGAGGCCGAGGGAAATCCCTTGACCGGGGCCGGGGTTTTGGACTGGGAGACGGGTTGGCATCATTTTGCCGGCGATGTGGAGCTGGATCACCGGTTCAGCCAATCCATTTGGGATATTTTCGACGTGGAGCCCTGGTTCAATTGGCACGCAGGGTCGGTGCGGACCGATTACTATTTCGAAGGGGACCTTCAAGCCATAAAATCGGGACATATGCGCGGCCGATTTTCCGATGTGAGCATCCACTATAAAGGCATGCAACTCTCCCAATTCAACAACCGGGCCAAGTTGGATTGGACCCCGGGACTGGCCACGGTGGATTTCTCCGGCGAGGGCCGGTTCGAGGATTTCCTCAATGCCGCATTCAACTGCCAGGGAAGGGCTTTCGTCGAGGCCGGTCCGGCCATCCAGATGCAGTTGGACGCGTTTTCCTTTTCCTCCTCATTCCCCATCGCCGACCTGCATCTGGAGCGTTTGGAAGGCGAAGGCGTTCCCGTCGAAGTGGCCGTTCTGGCCGACTCGGAGGGAGTGGACTTTCAATTAATGGGTTTGGATCTGCACCTGAGCGCCGAGATGTCGCAACAACTGGGGTCCTCGGAAGCGGACCTCATGATCAACGCCCGGGTAGCGGGCGATACCCTGAAACAGGCATCCGCCGACATATGGCTCCAGGATGGCTTGTTCCTGTCGCCGATTCTACAAGCAGATTTTACTTCGGGGGAAATCCACGCCGCACTCGACCAAGCCATGCCGCTGGGTAACCTGGGGCGGTATATCCTGAATGCGCCCAGGAAATACCTTTCCCGCATGTCGTTGGAAGAAGGCGCCCTTTACCGGTTCGACCAGGAGGTGGCCCGCAATGTGTCCATGACTTGGTTTCCGGGGGAAGACGGGCTCTTGAATTTGATGGGCGACTTTCAAGCCTTGGGATCGCTCAATCTGACCGCAGCCCCAGGCCATCAATCGACCTGGCAAAGGTTGACGGGAGTTCTTACGGTAAACCCAGGGGACATTCACTTCAATTATTCCCTGCGGGCAGATGAAGCGAACGGCTTGCTTTGCCGCTTGTTCCTGCCCGATTACCAACTGGAAGATTTCAACGTCTGGGATCGTTGGTTGGCCAACCCGTTCCACTTGTCAGGGAACGCGTCCGGGCAAGCCGAGCTGGCCCTGAGTGCCGAATCTTTCCGGCCGGAATTCACCGTTACCCTGCGGGGCGGGTATTACGAAAGAGGTGGTTTGATCCTCGATACCATTAACGGTTCCGGAACGGTGCAATCGCTGGATCCATTTTCCTTTAAAACCAGTGAGCCCATAACCATAGCCCACATCGGTGCAATGAAGTGGCAGGGAATCAATTTTGAGACGGATCTGGAAATCGCCAAGCGGATCAACGTTTTCAGAACCAGGATCGAAACCCTGGGCGGGTCCGTTCAACTCGCCGACATCTCCGTGGGGCGTGAGGAAATGTTTATCGAATCCGAAATCGGAGTGTCCGACATAAAGGCTGAGGAAGTACTACCATACATCCCCAACGTCGTGGGCTTGGCCGAAGGAACCATATCGGGGGTCCTTCCCTTTCAATGGGATTTGAAAAACAACGATTTCAGTCTGGGACGGGGCAATTTGAGCACCCCCATCGGAGAAACGGGTTACATGAGCCTGAAGGTTTTCCGCGACGAGGAGAAAGAAAAGAAGGCGCCAAGGGACCAAAATGGATTTGTGGTCGATTCCGCCCTGGCCAACCTGAAGGACTCTTCCGTGGATATCGACATCCTGCCACCCAATGCCGAATCGGCCGAAACACGGGTGCGGTTGAATATCAAAGGCTTCCTGGACACCCGACTGGTCAAAGCCCCGGTCGACGTGGTGCAATATTATGAACTGCCCATGGTCAATTTCGACGGCACCATGCACGCGGTAAAAAGCTGGCTGCCCCAGGTAAAGCAAATCCCCTGATTTGTCTATTTTTGAGTCAGTGTGACTCAATGAAGCGGTTTGTCGACCGTTTCCCATAAATTGAGCCATAGTGTCTCATTTCAGGGAGGGGTATTTTCTTTAAACCATTGATAGACAATGTTTAAAGTTACTTTAGGTCCTTGGCATGAAATTGGCATATAGAAGGACAAACCAATACATCAACCATAACCACAACCAAGGAGGTAAACATGAAATTAGTAAGATACCGCAATCCGTTGAGGAAATTCGATCTCTGGAGTGACTTCGATCGCCTCTTCGATCTTTCCCCCCAATCCTTATCCCGGTTCGGTTCAATTTTTGACCGGGGAATCCCCTCCGGGCAGCCGGCCCTGGATTTGTACGCTGACGAAGGCAACTATTATGTCCAGGCCGAGGTTCCCGGATACGACCGGAAGGAAATCGAGGTGGAGCTGGACCGGGATCGACTCGTTTTGAAGGGATCCCGAAAGTCGACGAAAGACGATGTGGAATCGGAAATCACCTTCCACCGTTCGGTGACCTTGCCGGAAAATGCAAATGCCGAAGCTATCGGCGCTCGTTATAAGAACGGCATTCTGACCGTAACGGTTCCCAAGACGGAGGAAGAGAAGGCGCGCCGGATCGAAGTCAAAAACTAACACCTGATTGGAGGAATTGACAATGAATGCAATAGCTAACCAACCGCCCAAAACAAAGGAAGATCCAACCCAAGGCTATTTCCGTCCCCATTATCATATTGAAGAGCGGGCAGGCGAGACAGTCGTGTGGGTAGAGCTTCCCGGAGTAACCAAGGACAACCTCAACCTGACCCTGGAAAAGCGGGACTTGATATTGGTCGCGGAAGCGCCCAACCATCGGCCCGCATCCTGGAAGGTCTTGCACCGCGAGTCTGCGGACCGGACCTACCGACTGCGCCTGCATTTGGGGAATTACCTCGATTGCGAGGCCATCACAGCCGATATGCAAAACGGGGTGCTCGCATTGACCTTGCCCAGGGCCGAGGAAGTAAAGCCGCGAAAAATAAAAATCAAATAGACATTATTACCCGTCAGGGAAGAGCCGGGGGAAATGGCCTCCGGCTCTTTTTTTGTATTTTCGGCTGAGCGCGGGGATAAAGTCTTCCCTGTATGGAGGTTTGGGGGGCGGAAGCACGGAAAATTACATTTGATGAAAACAGAAAAATTGTGGGAAATAAATGGTATGGGGCGTTTGTCCCACTCCTACCCCATGAAATTGATTCTGTCTTGTTTTATATCCTGTGTTTCCTTCCTGACGGTTGTCCCATCCGGACTGCAATCGAAGGCGGTGGAGACGGAACACGCCAAACTGGAGTTGATTTCGGAGTGGACCGGTCTGGTTCCGGGGAAGACCAATACGGTGGCGGTTCGATTCGAGCTGGAGGAGGGATGGCACACTTATTGGGTCAATCCGGGAGAGGTGGGACTTGCCACTGAAATTACCTGGAAATTACCCCCGGGGATCGAAGCGGGAGAGATTCAATGGCCGGCTCCGCTGTGGATCGAATATTTCGATTTGGTATCGTATGCCTACGAAGGAGAGGTGTTGTTGCTGGTAGACCTCGAAGTGGACGATGCTTTGGCCACGGGGCAATCGGTCGATCTGGCCGCCGAGGTCAACTTTCTCGTCTGCGAGGAGGCCTGCATACCTGGATCCGCCAACCTGGAATTGACTTTACCGGTGGGCGCTGACCCGCAGCCTTCGAGCTGGAAGAGCGCCTTTGACGCGACCCGGAGCCGGCTTCCCCAAACGCTGCCCAACTACCGGTTGGGGGTTGTGGACAACGGGCAATCCTTTGCTCTGACAGTGATTGCGCCGGAGGGCATTCGCTTGGAAGATCGCGAAGTTACCTTATTTTCCCAGGACGGCTGGGTCGCTGCTTCCGAACCGCGGACCTCCCTGGCCGAGGGCCGGGTTCTCACCCAGGTCTTGCCCAAGAGCGCATTGGAACCCGAGTCGGACCAGAACAGGTTCAGGGGAGTCCTGGTATCCGATGTTCCCTGGGATGACCAAAACCGTTACCCTTCCCTGGCGGTTGACCAGCCTTTTACCGATAGCCTCACCGTATCGGGTTGGGTTGCCGAAGTGAATGGGAGCGCGGCGGTAGATCCGACAGGCAGCGCCGTTGCAGCCGTTAGTCCGGCCATTGGATTTTCCACCACCCTATGGTTCGCTTTTGTGGGGGGAATGCTCCTCAACCTCATGCCCTGCGTGTTTCCAGTGTTGTCCATCAAGGTGTTGGGGTTTGTCCAGCAAGCGGGAGAGGAGGCCTCAAAAGTCAAACGTCACGGCCTTGTATTCACACTTGGGGTGCTCCTTTCGTTTTGGTTGCTGGCCGGGTTGCTTTTGATTTTAAGAGCCGCAGGAGAGGAAATTGGTTGGGGGTTTCAACTGCAATCCCCGGGTTTCGTAGCTGTATTGGCCAGTGTGCTCTTCTTGTTTGGCCTCAATTTGTCCGGTGTTTTCGAGTTGGGAGAATCGCTCACTGGCGCCGGATCCCAATTACAGGCCAAGTCGGGCTATTCCGGCTCTTTCTTTTCCGGTGTGCTGGCCACCCTCGTGGCCACTCCCTGCACGGCTCCTCTAATGGGAACTGCCTTGGGGGCAGTGATATTTATGCCGGTTTACCAATCGATGCTCGTATTCACGTCACTGGCCCTGGGTATGGCCTTCCCCTACCTCCTCCTTTCCTTTTTCCCGGCCCTTTTGAAGTACCTTCCCCGGCCTGGCGCCTGGATGGAATCGTTCAAGAAGGGATTGGCCTTTTTACTCTACGCATCGGTTGTCTGGCTGGCCTGGGTCTTTGGAAAACAGGTTGGGGTGACGGGAATGGCCGGTTTGCTGCTCGGCATTTTAATCATGGGCGCCGCCGCCTGGATCCGGGGCAGTTGGGGAGCTTTCTACCGGTCGAAAACTTCCCGCCGATGGGCCTCATCCATCGCTTTGCTCTTTCTGGTGGCCGGCGGTTACCTGCAGTACCTGTCCGCTCAATTCACTGTCGATGAAGTAGAAGTAGCATCGAAGGATGCGTCCGGGATTGCCTGGAACAATTATTCCCCGGCGGCGGTGGATGGCGCTCTGAAGGAGGGCAGGACGGTATTTGTGGATTTCACTGCCACTTGGTGCCTGACTTGCCAGGTAAACAAGAAAGTCGCGTTCACCAGCGACGACGTCATTCAATTCTTTGAGGAGAATGCCATACTTCCTCTCAAGGGGGATTGGACAAAGAGAGATCCGGTCATAACGCGGGAGTTGCAAAAATTCGGCCGCAACGGAGTGCCGACCAACATCATCTACTGGCCGGATGGAACGACACGATTATTGCCGGAAGTCCTCACCCCCCGAATCGTCCTGAACGCATTCAGCAAGGACGCCTGACCCGGACCTCCACCTGACATACTCCTATTTTCTGTCCAGTTTGGTGGTGGTAAGGGTGTAGAACGGATCCTCATGCTCCTTCATCCATTGATCCAGGATGGACCGTAGTTTTTGTTTAGGAGCCCGGTAGATTCGGCGGGAGGCCAGATTTTGAATTTCCTCGGGGTCGGTTTCAAGGTGGTAAAGCTCCTCTCCCCAATCGGTGTAGATATTGTATTTCCAGTTCCGAGTGCGGATGGTGCGAATGGGATTAACCCAAGTTTGTTTGCCGTAATACTGGCCGATTACGTAATCGCGGTCAGGCCCGGTGTCCGTTCCACTAACCAGTCTGGCAACGGACTGGCCATGGCATTCGGGAGCCTGGGCTCCAGCCAATTCCAGCAAAGTAGGAACCGTGTCGACGTTGACCCAGTTGTAATCCGTTTTCCGGGGCCCGTTCGCTCCCGGAACGCGAATGGAGAGCGGTATGCGCATCATGTTCTCATACATGAAAGGCCCCTTGAATACGAGGCGGTGAAAGGTGTCCATGTCCCCATGGTCCGAGGTATTTACCACGATGGTATTTTCCCACAGACCTAGATCTTTCAGCTGGCCGAGCACCCGGCCCACGTGGTAGTCGTAAAGCTTGACCTTCTGGCGGTAGAAATCGCGGTAGCCCTCCCAGGTTTCCTCCTCGGCATCCACTATGAAGGCTCCCTGATTGTGCCGCATGAATTCCTCGTGCACTTTGGGGACGGACTTGAAATTTTGCTTTTCCCAGGATTCAGGCAACCGTACATCCCCGATGGAAACCGCGCTTTGGCCGGGTTTGTAATGGTAAATGTCATGGGGATCCAAGTACATGAGGAAGAGGGCAAAAGGCGTTTCATCCCGCGCATGCCGTTGCAGGAATTCGATGCCCCGCTCAGTCGTTTTCTGATCGTCCGTCTGTTTATTTTCTTCGCTCCAACCCGCCTTTGCATCGGGGTGGTCGCCCAGATGCCACTTCCCAAAGTATCCGGTGGTATAGCCGGCTTGCTGAAGGAAACTGCCGATGGTGGGCAGTTTGAGGTTGGTCCCGCCCAGGGCATTGGAGTTGTTCATCATCTCCGTTTTGTGCGGGTAAAATCCGGTCAACATCGAGGAGCGGCTGGGAGAACATTGCGGGGTGGTGCAGAAAGCATTTTCAAACACGGTAGATTCCGCGGCCAGTGCATCCTGATGTGGAGTATGGAAAAATGAATCGGTTCGGCCTTGGGCTTGCCAGTGCTGTTGATCGGAACAGAGGTGGAGAATATTGTGTTTTCCCGCAGCCTCAAGGGCGGCCGCGGAATTGGGCAGAATGGCCGGAAAGGTCAGGGCCCCGGCCGCTGCGCCTGTGGTTTTCATGAACTGTCGGCGCGTTTGTTTCATTGGGAGGTATTGAGTGTCATTTCTGCGCTTCGAACGGAGAACGTTCTATAAACTGCGATTTGCACGACGCGAGAAAACCTGAAAATTCCCTAAATCTCGACCTTTTTGTGCTTCTTGAAATCAATGCACTGACGAATAACCCGCCGAAGGGTGGCGGGCTCGACGCCGCTTATCCGGTTTTGCCGGGCGATTTCGGATGCGATGTCCCATTGTCTGAATAAGATGCGGTAAGCGGCGAACAAACGGTTCTTGGGATCGTAGATACTGGTGGCTTCGGAAGTTATACCGTTGAGCTCGATGATGCGGATGCCTTCTCCGCGCTGAAGGTGTTGAACCGAGGGAACCCTTACGTCGTATCGCCCGAAGTAGAAGCCTGGGTAGGCTTGGGAGATCCGGTCGATGGCGGCGGAGAGTTCCGGAGTTGCCAGGTGCGTTCCATCGAGGAAGAGGCAGCCCCGGGAGTGGGTGCCGATTTCCGCCAGCGTCAGGGAGGTTTGAGGGGGCAGCACCTCGAATAATTTGTCGGCGTGCTTTCTCATGAAGAACGGGGCCATGGCAACCGCGCGCGGATCGTCCAGGATGAGTTCTTCCACTGTTTTTTCTCCATCTCCTCTCACTGCGATGAACCTTTTGTCCGTAATGGAATAGATATTCCCCGTCTCGTCTTCCGGAAAGCGGTAGTAGAAAATTCCGTACTCCAACCCGTGAATGAATTGCTGGACGATGATGTCGTCCCGGCACTTTTGAAAATAAGCTTTGGTGTCCTGATCCGATTTCAGGATGGCTACCCCCACCCCGCGCTCACCCACGTCCGGTTTCAGGATGACGGGATAATCGAATTCCCCGCCCAGTTGGAGTTTTTTAAACCGCCGGAATTTTTCCTCGGGATCGAGTTCTTTGGGCAGCAGGGCAAAGGGGGCGACACCGGCGCCGGAGGCTTGGAGGGATTGGAGAATACGGTGCTTGGATTCGAGTGCCAGTCCGCTCAGAGGCATGGCCGGATTGGTGGCTGTAAACCAAGCCGGATGGCGTTGTTTCAAGCCCAGCCAAAGGACGTAGAGAACCACCGGGGGGTAAAATTTCCACAACGGCCAGAATTCCCAGCGGATAGTTCGGATCCACCTGCCCAGGAGCAGGCGTCGTCCCCTGCGGCTGAAAAGGGGAATCACGACCTTTACAAACAGAAAGAGGGTGAGGACGACCGCGATGAACCCCAGCAAGGCGTAATCCTGGTAGACTTCAAACCAGGCCAGCATTCGTCCACCCAGCCAGGCGCTCAGTCCCACCAAGAGCGGTGTCCACACCGAGGCGGCAAGGAGGAAGAAAAAGGAAAACCGCCACAGGCCCACACCCAATGCTCCGGCCGTGAAGTAGGTGGGCAAGCGGGTGCCGGGAAAAAACCGCGTCAGGAATATGAGCAGCACGCCTCGCCGTTCGAACCACTGGGCGCTGCGGATCAAGTCCGTCTCGGAAATGAACCAGCGCAGGGGCGCTCTTTGGGCCGCTTTCCGTCCCAGAATCCTTCCGGCAAGGTAGAGCAGTATATCTCCAAAGAATATACCGATGAGGCAGGCCAAGGTGGCCGGAATATAACCGATAACTCCCTTGGCCGCCAGCAACCCCGCCCCGATACAGGTGAGGTCCTCTGAAACCAGGGTGGCCAGGGCCAGCAACAACATCAGCGTGGCAAAACTGATGCCACGGGCTCGGATCGTTTCGAAGCTGAATGGCTCTTGGGAGGCGGCTATGCGTTCGGGAGTGGCTTGGCTTTTCCTGGGAGCGGCGCCTCTTTCGGCCCGGGTGACAAAGTCAATGATGGGAGGAGCCGTTATATCGGGCCGGGTTATGATGAACAAATGCCCCTCCTGCAGGAGCTTCAACTCGCTATGCGGCAAAATGCGGTGGTGTTCCCGCGCCGTTTCCACGGGAACGAGGTTGTCGTCTTCGGCGTGCAGAATGAGAGCGGGAACCTCGATGGCATTGAGGTACTCCCGCAAGGGCCGTTGGTCGGTATCGAAGAAATTGCGGGCGTAGGGAACGTTGAGGAAGGCGTTATCCATCCAGCCGAAGTGAGGAATGCACTCCTGTAGGAACCACAAGGCGGCCAGTTGCAAGGCATGGATGGCGCGATTGATGGTATAGTCTCCCAGCAACTCCAGTTCCTGAACCCCGATGGAGGAAATGAGAAGAATTGACTGCAGTTTATCCGGGAAGGCATGGGCGTATTCCACGGCCACCCCTCCTCCCATGCTGTAACCGGCGAGATGAAATTTTTCGACGCCGAGTTGGCTCAGCAATTGGTCGAGATAATGAGCGTGGGCCAGGATGGAGTAATCCTCGACCTGCAAAGTAGAACCTCCAAAGCCGGGAAGGTCCGGAATAATGAGCCGGAAGTTCCCCTGCAAGGCGCGGGCCGTGGACAAAAGAGAGGCCGAAGCCACCGGACTGCCATGCAGGAGAACGAGAACGGGCGCATCGTGGTTCTCGGGAGGAGTCCAATCCAGGTAAGCCATGGAAACGTAGCGACCGGTAGGCATGGTTCCACGCATTTCCTCAACCTCGAGGAAGGCTTGTCCCTTGATATAGGGTGCCTTTCCGGGTTGTCCCCACCGGACCATGTGACTGGCCAACAAGACCAACAGGTAAATCAGCAGCAACCCCTTGCCGGAAATGAGCCAATGCTTGAGGGATGCGCCCATCACGGAGGTTTCCTGGGAATGGAGACGGACACCGGATCACTCAATTCGGGAAAATCACTACTTCTTTCCCGGTAGGTGAAACGTATTTCTCTTCTCGATACGGTTATTTGGCTGAGGCTGACGGTGCGGGCGTCCGGCCGCGTCATAAACGGTGAATATGCGCTCCGGTCGGGGTCGTGACTTTGGTGGAATCGGACCAGCCGTTCCGGCGCACATTTGAGACTTGGAATTTGCCTTCGAAAACCAGCTCTGCGCTTGGCCACGACCGCCTCGGTTTGGAAAGCGGAAGTGGTGAGGGGAAGCTCGTCAAAACCGGGTTGGGAAATACGGGCCCTTTTTCCCGTCCAGGTGATGAGCACGGTGCGGCATGCCGGATCGATACCCAAGAAAAGAAAGGAGGGGAAGCGGGAAAGATCGGCCGAGGCAAAGAAATTTTCCACTTTATCCAGGTCGTCGAAAGTGCGGCAGTCCAATGGGAGACGCCCCCGCGAGAGCGGGGTCTTGGGGCGATGCCAATCCCGGGATTCATAAAAATTCAACAGACCCAGGGTCAGGCCGTGGGAATTGGCCAGAAGCCAAGTCCCTCCCCCATCGGGGTCCCGCGGACAAATATAGGCCAAGGAGTCCTCGACATGGGGCTGGGGAGGGAGCCCTTCGCTGCGCCTTTTGCTTTCGTCCCGGTTGAATAAAAGTGTGTAACCTTCCGATTGTTGGCACCAGCTTACAGTGCACATTGGGGATGGCGAGCGTTTCGAAAGCGAAGCGTGGAAGGGGCCACTCCAAAATTTTTCGGCAGGTTCGATCCATCCTCGGAGCACAAAGTGGCGATAAAGGCATAATGGTGAATGGTATGGCTTATGAGGAATTGCAATTCGCGGCGCAGGCTGGACCTGCTCCAAGGTCCGGTCTCCGGATGGGTGGCTCCGCTGTCCATTTTAATTTTCAAGGCCCGGTCGAAGTCTTCTCTCTGCAGGGTCCCGAGAAAAACCGTCAGTTCCAGCATCTTCCGGGCGGCGTATTCCGGATTTGTTTCCAGAAATTCCTCCCTCGACCGGGCATCGTAATCGATTTTGCCGGACTTTACCCCGGCCTGAAAACAGAGAAAGTGATCGAGGTTGTGCCGAAGATGTCCACCGATGGTGGAATGGTAGCAATTGGAATGGGGCTTCACATACTGTTCCGGCGTCAAGGAACCCAGCAGTTGGATGCCTTGTTTCAAGCAGGCGATGGTGTCATGCAAAATGAGTTCCATGTTGCGGAAGATCGAAATCGGGCTTCAGGATTCGTTTCGAAGCTTCATTTGGCGCAAACGAAGCGGAAGGGG